>NZ_CP094526.1:0-2669166 GCF_029910095.1 Bradyrhizobium sp. ISRA464
ATGACGAATACGGAACAGGAGCGCTGGTCGCGGGTGAAGGGGCGGTTGCGGACGAGTGTCGGCGAGGACGTCTATACGAGCTGGTTCGCCCGGATGGATCTGGAAGGCGTGCAGGACGAGAGCGTGCACCTGTCGGTTCCGACCCGGTTCCTGAAGAGCTGGATCCAGGCGCACTACGCCGATCGCGTGCTCACCTGCTGGCAGGCTGAGATGCCCGAGGTACATCGCATCGATCTCACCGTGCGTTCCGCGATCCGCGCGGTGGCGCCGGTGAAGGAAACCGTCGCGCCGGTCGAAGTGCGCCGCGTCGAACGTACCGACGGCCGCCCCGCGCCCGAACTGCGCTCGGTTGCGACCGCGCCGGTGTCCGCAAGCCATGATGCGCTTGGCGGCTCGCCGCTCGATCCGCGCCTCACCTTCGCGAGCTTCGTCGTCGGCCGCTCCAACACGCTGGCGCACGCCGCCGCGCGCCAGGTCGCGGAAGGACGCCGCGGCGATCCCGTGATGTTCAACCCGCTCTACATCCACGCGGGCGTCGGCCTCGGCAAAACCCATCTCTTGCAGGCGGTGACCTGGGCCGGCAACTCCGGCAGCGAACGCAAGGTGCTGTATCTCACCGCCGAGAAATTCATGTACGGATTCGTCGCCGCGCTGAAGACGCAGACGGCGCTGGCCTTCAAGGAGGCGCTGCGCGGCATCGACGTGCTCGTGATCGACGACCTGCAGTTCCTCCAGGGCAAGTCGACCCAGGCCGAGTTCTGCCACACGCTGAACGCACTGATCGATGCCGGCCGCCAGGTCGTGATCGCGGCCGACCGTCCGCCGTCGGATCTGGAAAGCCTTGACGACCGCGTGCGCTCGCGGCTCGCCGGCGGCCTGGTGGTCGAGATGGCTTCGCTTGGCGAGGAGTTGCGTCTCGGCATCCTCAAGTCGCGCGTCGCCGCGGCCCGCGTGCACCATGCGAGCTTCGAGGTGCCGGACGAGGTGCTCGACTATCTGGCGCGCACCATCACCCATAACGGTCGCGATCTCGAAGGCGCGATCAACCGCCTGCTGGCGCACTCCAAGCTCAACAACCAGCCGGTGACGCTGGAGATGGCCGAGCGGGAGGTGCGCGACCTGATCCGCCCGCAGGAACCGAAGCGGATCAAGATCGAGGACATCCAGCGCGTGGTGGCCCGGCAGTACAACGTGAGCCGGTCCGACCTCCTGTCGTCCCGCCGCACCGCCAATGTGGTGCGTCCGCGGCAGGTCGCGATGTATCTGGCGAAGACGCTGACCCTGCGCTCGCTGCCCGAGATCGGCCGGCGCTTCGGCGGCCGCGACCACACCACGGTGCTGCACGCCGTGCGCAAGATTGAGGCACTGGTCGCCAAGGATACGGCGCTCTCCGAAGAGGTCGAATCGCTGAAGCGCCAGCTGCAGGAATAACGCTGCTTCCCGAGCCTCTCCCTCCCGTCTCACGACGGGAGGGAGAGGCTTTTTCTGGCCCAAAACGTGGGGAACGGGCGCCGTTTCCCTTGCGTCGGCCCGCCATCCGCGCCACCTTGCGGTCCCCCCGTGGGTTTGATCAAATCCGACATTGATCCGGCTTTTCGGGTTTCCAATGCCGTGGTGCTGCCGTGAACGGCCGCCCGGCTTTTCCATCTGAGGGATCTGGCGGGTATTGCAATGAAGGTCACCGTCGAGCGCGCGCAACTCCTGAAATCGCTGGGTCACGTTCATCGCGTGGTCGAGCGCCGCAACACCATCCCGATCCTCGGCAACGTGCTGATCCGCGCCGAGGGCGCCAAATTGTCGCTGAAGGCGACCGACCTCGACCTCGAAGTGACGGAGACGCTGGCCGCCGAGACCGGAACCGCCGGCTCGACCACCGTGCCGGCGCACATGTTCTACGACATCGTCCGCAAGCTGCCCGACGGCTCGCAGATCGTGCTGGAAGCCGACGGCGACCGCTCGGTGCTGGCGGTGCGCGCCGGCCGCTCGCGCTTCACGCTGCAGACGCTGCCCGAGAGCGATTTCCCCGATCTCGCTGCCGGCGACATGACGCATTCGTTCTCGCTGCCGGCCTCCGACGTCAAGCGCCTGATCGACCGCACGCAGTTTGCGATCTCGACCGAGGAGACCCGCTACTACCTCAACGGCATCTATCTGCACTCGGCCGGCAGCGCCAAGGCCGCGACCCTGCGGGGTGTCGCGACCGACGGCCACCGCCTGGCGCAAATCGACCTCCCGCAGCCCAAGGGCGCCGCCGGCATGCCCGGCGTGATCGTGCCGCGCAAGACCGTCGGCGAAGTGCAGCGGCTGATCGAGGACGGCGAGGCCGAGATCTCGATCGAGCTGTCGCAGGGCAAGATCCGCTTCACGCTCGGCAATGTGGTGCTGACCTCGAAGCTGATCGACGGCACCTTCCCGGATTACGGCCGCGTCATTCCGCAGAACAACGACAAGGAACTCGTCGTCGACAAGAAGGATTTCGAGGCCGCCGTCGACCGCGTCTCGACCATCTCCAGCGAGCGCGGCCGCGCGGTGAAGCTCTCGCTCTCCTCCGGCAAGCTGGTGCTCTCCGTCACCAACCCGGACTCCGGCAGCGCGACCGAAGAGCTCGAGGTTGAATACGCCTCCGACGCGCTCGATATCGGCTTCAACTCGCGCTATCTGCTCGACATCGCCGCCCAGATCGAGGGCGAGGTGGCGGTGCTGAAGCTCGCCGACCCCGGCTCGCCGACGCTGGTGCAGGACCGCGACAACAAAGGCGCGCTCTACGTGCTGATGCCGATGCGGGTGTGATTCCTCTCTCGTCATGGCCGGGCTTGACGGGGCTTGACCCGGCCATCCATCACACAAGATGACCTATTGGGTGTACATCCTCGCGAGCAAGCCCGGTGGAACCCTTTATGTCGGCGTGACCAACGATCTGATCCGGCGCGTCTACGAACATCGCGAAGGTCTAGCAGAGGACTTTACCAGGAAGTACGGCGTCAAAACGCTCGTCTACTTCGAAGCGCACGAGACGATCGCCGCAGCGCTTCAGCGCGAGAAGAACATCAAGCATTGGTCCCGCGAGTGGAAGATTGATCTGATCGTCGCAAGCAATCCCGAGTGGCGCGATCTATATGATGAAATTGTCCGCTGACGCGGACGATGGATTGCCGGGTCAAGCCGGCAATGACAAGGAACCATGACCCCGTCCCGCATTCATCGCCTGTCGCTGACGCAATTCCGCAATTATCGGGCGGCGACGCTGTCCGCGCGGGGCGACATGGTGGTGCTGGTCGGGCCGAACGGCGCCGGCAAGACCAATTGCCTGGAGGCGATCTCGTTCCTGTCGCCGGGCCGCGGCCTGCGCCGCGCCACGCTGGAGGACATCGCCGACAACCAGGGCGACGGCTCCTGGGCGGTGTCGGCGGAGGTCGAAGGCGCGCTGGGGCTCGCGACACTCGGCACCGGCATCGATGCGCCGAGCGGCGACGCCAGCTCCGCCAGCCGGCGCTGCCGGATCGATCGCGAGCCGGTAAGCTCCGCGACTGCTTTCGGCGATCATCTGCGCATCGTGTGGCTGACGCCGGCGATGGACGGCCTCTTCATGGGCGCGGCGTCCGAACGGCGGCGCTTCTTCGACCGCCTGGTGCTCGCGATCGATTCCGAGCACTCCGGCCGCGTCTCGGCGCTGGAGCGCTCGTTGCGCTCGCGCAACCGGCTGCTCGAGGTGCGCAATTACGACGACCATTGGTGTGATGCGATCGAACGCGAGACCGCGGAACTTGCGGTCGCGGTTGCCGCATCGCGCGGCCAGGCCGCAGCGAAGCTCGCGGCGATGCTGCGCGAGCGCGGGGCGGCGTCGGCCTTTCCCTCCGCCGAGATCGCGCTCGACGGCTGGATGGAGAATGCGCTGCTGCAGGAGCCCGCGACCGCCGTGGAGGACCGCTACCGCGAGATGCTGCGCGCCAGCCGTCCGCGCGATGCCGCCGCCGGACGCACGCTCGACGGCCCGCATCTGACCGACCTGCAGGTGGTCTACGCGCCCAAGAACATGCCGGCGCGCGACGCCTCGACCGGAGAGCAGAAGGCGCTCCTGATCGGACTGGTGCTGGCGCACGCGACGATGGTCGCGGAGATGACCGGCATCGTGCCGCTGCTCCTGCTCGACGAGGTCGTCGCACATCTCGATCCCAACCGGCGCAAGGCGCTGTTTGACGAGCTCGCCAAGCTTGGCGCGCAGGTCTGGATGACCGGCGCCGATCCCGCCGCCTTCGTCGACATCGTCGGCCCGACCGGCGAGATCTTCGACGTCGAGTCCGGCCGCGCCACCCGCCGTGGCTGAGGCCCGGAATCGCTCTCCGTAACGTGCCGAAATCTGCCTCCGAATCGGGCTTTTCCGAGCCTCCGGAATCGGCTCGCAACGGGCTTGAAAGAGGGTCAAAAAATCCCATCTATTCAGTAACTTGCGGCTAGAGACTTTGCGCTAGGCGCAATGCTTCTTTCATGGCACAAATAGCGTAATCAGCGCCCCATATTGCGCGCTGATTCGGGACATTCCTCGAAGGCCTCACATGACAGAACCTGCCCGGCAGACCCCTGCCGAATCTGAGCATCCCATTCCGGTCGAATACGGCGCGGAATCGATCCGGGTGCTGAAGGGGCTCGATGCCGTGCGCAAGCGGCCCGGCATGTATATCGGCGACACCGACGACGGTTCCGGCCTGCATCACATGGTCTACGAAGTCGTCGACAACGCGATCGACGAGGCGCTGGCGGGCTATGCGAGCCGCGTCGAGGTCGTCCTCAATGCCGACAACTCCGTCACCGTGCGTGACGACGGCCGCGGCATTCCGGTCGACATCCACAAAGGCGAAGGCGTCTCGGCGGCCGAGGTCATCATGACCCAGCTCCATGCCGGCGGCAAATTCGACCAGAACTCCTACAAGGTCTCCGGCGGTCTGCACGGCGTCGGCGTCTCCGTCGTCAACGCGCTGTCCAGCAAGCTGGGGCTGCGCATCTGGCGCGACGACAAGGAGCACTACATCGAATTCGCGCACGGCGATGCCGTCGCGCCGCTGCGTGTGGTCGGCGAGAGCCCGGGCAAGCGCGGCACCGAGGTCACCTTCCTCGCCTCGGTCGAGACCTTCAAGAACATCGAATATGATTTCGCGACGCTCGAGCACCGCCTGCGCGAGCTCGCTTTCCTGAATTCCGGCGTCAACATCGTGCTCTCCGACATGCGCCATGCGGTCGAGAAGCGCGAGGAGATGCACTATTCCGGCGGCGTCGAGGAATTCGTCAAATATCTCGACCGCAACAAGAAGGCGATCGTCCCGGCGCCGATCATGGTGCGTTCGGAAGCCAACGGCATCGGCGTCGAAGCCGCGCTGTGGTGGAACGACAGCTACCACGAGAACGTGCTGTGCTTCACCAACAACATCCCGCAGCGCGACGGCGGCACCCATCTGGCCGGCTTCCGCGGCGCGCTGACGCGCCAGGTCAACGGCTATGCCGACGCCAACGCGAAGAAGGAAAAGATCGCACTGACCGGCGACGATTGCCGCGAAGGCCTCACCGCCGTGCTGTCGGTGAAAGTGCCCGATCCGAAATTCTCGTCGCAGACCAAGGACAAGCTGGTGTCCTCGGAGGTGCGGCCGGTGGTCGAGAACGTCCTGAACGAGGCGCTCGCCGCCTGGTTCGAGGAACATCCCACCGAGGCCAAGGTGATCGTCGGCAAGGTGATCCAGGCCGCCGCGGCCCGTGAGGCCGCGCGCAAGGCGCGCGAATTGACCCGCAAGAGCCCGCTCAGCGTCTCCTCGCTGCCCGGCAAGCTCGCCGACTGCCAGGAGAAGGATCCGGCGAAATCCGAACTGTTCATCGTCGAGGGCGACTCGGCCGGCGGCAGCGCCAAGCAGGGCCGCAATCGCGAGTTCCAGGCGGTGCTGCCGCTGCGCGGCAAGATCCTCAATGTGGAGCGCGTCCGCCCCGACAAGATGCTGTCCTCCGAGCAGATCGGCACGCTGATCACCGCGCTCGGCACCGGCATCAGCGACGATTTCTCGCTCGACAAGCTGCGCTATCACAAGATCATCGTGATGACCGACGCCGACGTCGACGGCGCCCATATCCGCACATTGCTGTTGACCTTCTTCTACCGGCAGATGCGCGACATCATCGACGGCGGCTACCTCTATATCGCCCAGCCGCCGCTCTACAAGGTGACGCGCGGCAAGTCCGAGCAATACCTGAAGGACGAGCGTGCGCTTGAGGATTATCTGATCTCGACCGGGCTCGACGAATGCGTGTTCAAGCCGGCCTCCGGTGACGACCGCTCTGGCCGCGACCTGTTGTCGCTGATTGAAGACGCCCGCATCATCCGCTCCGTGCTGCGCAATCTGCACAGCCGATACAATCGCGCGGTGATCGAGCAGGCCGCAATTGCAGGCGTGCTGAATCCCAGGATCACCAGCGACATCGAGACCGCCAAATCGGCCGCTGACTACATCGCCAAGCGGCTGGACGCATTGGCTGAGGAAGTCGAGCGCGGCTGGATCGGCGACTTCATCGAAGGCCAGGGTTTCCAATTCGAGCGCACCATACGCGGCGTCAAGGAAGTGGCGATCATCGACGACGCGTTTCTCGGTTCGGCAGATGCACGGAAGCTCGACGAATACGCCACGAAGCTGCAAGAGGTTTATGTGCGGGCGGGCAAGCTCCGACGCAAGGATGCAGAGCAGGCCATCCACGGCCCGGTCGACCTGTTCGAGGCCGTGACCGACGCCGCCCGCAAGGGCGTGACGCTGCAGCGCTATAAAGGTCTTGGCGAAATGAACCCGGAGCAGCTCTGGGAAACCACGCTCGACACCGAGGCGCGCTCGCTGCTGCAGGTGAAGGTCAAGGAGGTCGACGAGGCCGACGATATCTTCACCAAACTGATGGGCGACGTGGTAGAACCGCGCCGCGAGTTCATCCAGGACAACTCGCTGAGCGCCAACATCGACATCTGAGGGGCCTGTTTCCGCGTGCCGCCGATTCAATACATTGTAGAGGGCGGCCGCCGGCTCTCCGGCACCATCGAGCCGTCCGGCAACAAGAATTCCGCACTGCCGATCATTGCCGCGGCGCTCTTGACCGAGCACCCGGTCACGCTGACCAACGTCCCGCGCATCCGCGACACCGAGACGCTGGTCGAGCTGTGCCGCTCGGTCGGCGCCGCCGCCGAATGGACCGAGCGCAATACGCTCCAGATTCACGCCCGGGAGATCCGCGCGGCCGACCTCGATCCGGGGCTGTGCGCGCGCATTCGCGCCTCGATCCTGCTCGCGGGCCCCCTGCTCGCCCGCTGCGGCGAGGTGGCGCTGCCGCCGCCTGGCGGCGACGTGATCGGCCGTCGCCGCCTCGACACGCATTTCCTCGCCTTCGAGCAGCTCGGCGCCACCGTCACCGCGACGCACCGGCTCGAGTTCCGCGCCTCGCGCCTGAAGGGCGCCGATGTGTTCCTCGACGAGCCCAGCGTCACCGCCACGGAAAACGCGCTGGTGGCCGCCGTGGCTGCCCGCGGCACCACCTATCTGCGCAACGCGGCCTCCGAGCCCCACGTGCAGGACCTCGCGCATTTCCTGGTCGCGCTTGGCGCCAAGATCGAGGGCATCGGCACCAACACCATCATCGTGCACGGGCCGGCGACGCTGGGCGGCGCGACCTATGCGATCCAGCCCGACCACATCGAGGTGGGATCGCTGATCGGGCTCGCCGCGGTGACGCGATCGCCGCTGCGCATCGCGCGCGCCGGCGTCGAGCACCTGCGCTCGATCCGGATGGGCTTCGAGCGGCTCGGCATCGTCTGCGGCGTCGAGGGCGACGACCTCATCGTGCCGTCCGGCCAGACCATGAAGATCAAGGACGATTTCGGCGGCCATGTGCCGAAGCTCGAGGACCAGCCCTGGCCGGCCTTCCCGGCGGACCTGATGTCGATCGCGATCGTCACCGCGACGCAGTGCGACGGCGTCGTCCTGATGCACGAGAAGATGTTCGAATCCCGGATGTTCTTCATCGACATGCTGATCGCGATGGGTGGGCGGATCGTGCTGTGCGACCCGCATCGCGCGATTGTCGCCGGCCCGAGCCGGCTGCGCGGCGCGCCGATCACCTCGCCCGACATCCGCGCCGGCATGGCCATGCTGCTCGCCGCTGTCTGCGCCGAAGGGACATCGACCATCAACAACGCCGTACAGATCGAGCGCGGCTACGAGCGGATCGAGGAGCGGCTGAACGCGCTCGGCGCCAGGATCAAGCGGATTCCAGCGCGAACGTGACCTCCTGCGGCAGCTTGGCCATCCTTTTGGCCCGCTTGCCGTGCTAAGCGTTCCACCATGACCTGCATCGACAAGATCGAACCGGCCGCGCCGCACGCGGCCGTTGCCGTCTCTCGCAATCAGCTTGCGGCCGAGTTCTCGGAAACGCTGAAGCTGGCGGTGCCGCTTGCGCTGACGCAGCTTGGCCAGATCGCGATGATGTCGACCGATCTCGCCTTCATCGGACGTCTGGGCAGCGACGCCGTGGCAGCCGCCGCGCTGGCGCACACCGTGTTCTTCGTCAGCTTCACCTTCGGCATGGGGCTGGTCTCGGCCGTGTCCCCCTTGGCGGCGCAGGCGTTCGGGGCGCGTGACCCGCATCTGATGCGGCGCGCGCTGCGCGTCGGCCTGTGGGCGGCGCTGTTCATGGCGCTGCCGCTGATGGCCCTGCCGTTCCACGGCGAAAGCATCCTGCTCGCGCTCGGCCAGGGGCCCGCGGCCGCACATCTGGCCCAGCAATATCTGTTCGGGCTCGCCTGGGGCATCCTGCCAGCGCTGTGGTTCATCGCACTCCGCGGCTTCATGAGCGCGGTGAACCGGCCGGAGCCGGTGTTGTGGATCACGTTGGCCGCGATCCCGGCCAACGCGCTGCTGGTCTATCTGCTGCTCTACGGCAAATGGGGCATGCCCGAATTCGGCCTGTTCGGCGCCGGACTGGCCACGACCACCGTCAACCTCGGCATGTTCCTCGCCGGCGTGTGGTTTGCCGCGCGTCGCCGCCCGTTCCGAAAATACTACGTCTTCAGCCGCATCTGGCGGATCGACTGGCCGCTGACGGGCAAGCTGGTGGCAATCGGCACGCCGATCTCGCTGTCGTTCTTGCTGGAGTACGGCATGTTCGGCGCCGCCGGCCTCTTGATGGGCCTGATCAGCACCACCGCGCTTGCGGCGCACCAGATCGCGTTACAGATCGCCGCGATCCTGTTCATGGTGCCGTTCGGCGTCGGCATGGCGGCAACGGTGCGGGTCGGCCACGCGGTCGGCCGCCATGACCCGGACGGATTGCGGCGCGCCGGCTATGTCGCGGTCGCGCTCAGCGGCACCTTCATGAGCATCATGACGCTGGCGGTGATCCTGGCGCGCTTCGAGATCGCGACGATCTTCCTCGGCGAGGCCACCGACACCACCGCCCAGCTCACCGCGATGCTGCTTCTGATCGGCGCGACCTTCTTCATTGCCGACGGGGTCCAGACCACCACCGCCGGCGCGCTGCGCGGCATGAACGACACCCAGCTGCCGCTCCTGTTCGCCACCATCAGCTACTGGCTGGTCGGATTCGCGTCGGCCTACGCCCTCGCGTTCTGGACAACGCTCGGCGCAGCCGGTGTCTGGATCGGGCTGTCGCTCGGGACCGCTGTTTATGCGACCCTCCTGATCTTGCGCTTCCGCCTGCTGGCACACAAACTGGCCAAAGAGACTAGCGCGTGACCTTGTCGGTCGATCTCTTCTCGTTCCGCAGCCCCTACAGCTATCTGGCGCTGCCGAAGACGCTGAAGATGGTCGCCGACTACGACGTCGCGGTGAACCTGTGGCCGGTCTATCCGCTCGCGGTGCAAAGCATGACCCGAGGTCATTGCGCGATTTTCTCCTGGGTGTCCTCGCTTGCGCACCAATTGCCATGACAGCGTTTGAGGTCGGTCAGGTTCTGCCGCATCTGTTCGAGCGAGAAGCCGAGCGCAAAAAACCGCTCCGCGGCGTCGACCGGCAGGCCGCGGATCATGCCGTCCTTGCGCAGCGCGGCGACCTCGGCGCTGTAGGCCTGAAGCGCCGCCTCGACCGGCGCCATGTCGGCAGATCCGCGGCCGGCGCGTAAGGAGGTCGCGACCGCCTTCATGTAGGTGACGATCGCGTTGCTCACATCCGACAATGGCCGCGCCAGCCGCGCCTGGATTTCCGCCGGCAGCGGCACGACGCTGGCGCGCCCGATCATCACGACGTCATGCCGCAGCCGCTGGATCGTCCGCAGCAGCGGCCCGGTGTCCGGCCCCGACGACAGATGCATGGAGCGCTCGCGCTCGGCCTCCAGGCCGGTCGCCTGCAGATTGGTCACCGCGATACCGATGCCATCCTGAATCCGGTGTAACGCGTCGTTGTCGAGACCGCGCGTCAGGCCGGCGAGCAGTTCGGCGAACGCCGCCGAGAGCAGTTCCAGCAGCTTCGACGCATTGACCCGGATCTGGCTGACCGCGCGCGACGGCAGCACCAGGAACGAGATCGCGAGCCCGGTCAGCGCCCCGACCGTGACCTCCAGGACGCGGTCGATCGCGGAGTCCAGCGGATTGGACTGATGCATCGTCGGCAGTAGCAGCACGATCACGGCTGTCACCGTCGCCGAGTTCAGGCTGGGATTGAGCGAGGCGATGAAGGCGAGCGGCACGATCGCCAGCACCAGCAGCGCCAGCAGGCTGCCTTCACCGGAATGCGGGATCAGCACCGCGATCGCGCCGCCATAGATGGCGCCGCCGATGGTGCCGAGCATGTAGTCGCGGGTTGCCTTCAGCGAGCGGCCGACGCTCATCTGGGTGACGATCAGCGAGGTCAGCACCGCCCACAGCGGCAGCATCAGATGCAGCGCGACCGCGATGGCATAGGCCGCCACCCCTGAGGCCGCGATCCGGACCGCCAGCGCCAACTGCGTCTTGCGGGCCGAAAGCCGGTCGAACATGCGTTTTGCGAAGGCCCTCATGCACCGCGATCCGGAATCAATGCCAACGTTCGTGTTAAGTGACTTCCAGCATGGCTGCTGCCCGTGGCGGCACGGCGGCTTGAAAGGCCTGTCAGCCCCGCCTACCCTGCACCGCAAGATTGAGGAAACACGATGGCCCACGAAACCGCAACGCTCGCCGCCTATGTCGCCGACCTGAAATATTCCGACATCCCCCCGGAGGTGCTGGAGCGCGCCAAGGTGCTGACGCTGGATCTCCTGGGCAGCACCATCCGCGCCCGCCGCGATGCGGAATCGACGCCGTCGCTGATGAAGATGCTGGAAGCGCTGGCGCTGGACGGCAAGGGCGAGGCCACCGTGTTCGGCGACACCAAAACCTGGACCCCGGCGGTCGCGGCATTGCTCAACGGCGCGCTCGGCCATTCGCTCGACTTCGACGACACCCATGCCGATTCCTCGCTGCATCCGAGCGCGCCGGTGGTGCCCGCTGCGTTTGCGGTCGGCGAGATGGTCGGCGCCTCCGGCCGCGACGTGCTGACCGCGATCGTCGCGGGCTATGAGGTGTGCTGCCGGCTCGGCAACGCACTCGACCCGACATCGCATTACGCCCGCGGCTTCCACCCGACCGCGACCGCCGGCACCTATGGCGCCGCCGCGGCGGCCTCCAAGCTGTTCGGCCTGTCGAAAGAGCAGATCGTCTCGGCATTCGGCGTGTCCGGCAGCCAGGCCGCGGGCTCGCTCCAGTTCCTGGTCAACGGCGCCTGGAACAAGCGCTACCAGGTCGGGGCCGCCGCGATGAACGGCGTGATCGCCGCTACGCTCGGCCGCAACGACTTCGTCGGCTCGACCGACTCGGTCGAGGGCAAGCACGGCCTCCTGGTCGGCTACAGCGACGACGCGCATCCGGACAAGGCGGTCGCCGGCCTCGGCAGCAGCTACGAGACCATGAAGATCGGCGTGAAGCCCTATCCGAGCTGCCGCTACACCCATGCCGCGATCGACGCGCTGATCGCGATGCGGCGCGAGCACAATCTGACACCAGACCAGATCAGGAAGGTCGAGATCGGCCTGCACCGCAACGGCATCACCCTGACCGGCGACGCCGCCACCAAGCGGCACCCGACCTCGATCGTCGGCGGCCAGTTCTCGATGTTCTTCACCGGCGCCATTGCGCTCGACCAGGGCAGCTTCGGCTGGGACGACTATGACCGGCTCGGCGACAAGGCGATCGACGCGCTCGCCGACAAGTTCGACGTGGTGCAGGACGACCGCCTCGAGATCGGCCGCACCCACCCGTTCGGCGCCCGCGTCTCGATCACCACCGACGACGGCACCCATGAGCGCCTCTACGCCGATCCGTCCGGTGAGCCGACCTCGTTCCCCGACGCGCAGGCGATGCAGCAGAAGTTCCTGACGCTGGCCCGCCCGGTGCTCGACAAGCGCGCCGAACAACTCGCGGACGCGATCCTGACACTGGAGCGGTTCGACCGCGTGGAGAAGGCGACGCAGCTCGGGCGGCAGTAACACATCCGCTGCTAGGGCGAAGGTCGGAACGACACCGGAGCAGGCCCTTGGTTGAAGATGTCAAACCGCGCGGCGTCATCACCCGCGAATGCGGGTGATCCAGTATTCCAGAGACGCCGGTGCTCGAGCCGAGAGGCCGCGGCGTACTGGGTGCCCCGCCTGCGCGGGGCATGACAACGGAGAGGATGTGCGTTCGCATTCTCGCGGCGCGTTGCGTCCGAGGTTTTCGTCAGTCTTCGCCGCTCTGAAATCAGAGGGCGCAGGGAAAGCCGGGTGCCGATCGCACCCATGGGTCCCGTGCAGTGAAAAAAGCACGGGAGGTAGGACCACAGGTGAAACCGGATCAATCCCGGCTTTCCCTGCGCGATGGGTTACGGCTTATACCAACGGCCCCCGGATTTGACTCACATTTGGGATTCCCAAATCAGTGAGTTTCTGAATCGATGTTGCTGCGTAGACAGGAGCAATATCGATGGGGGCAGCGGTAGCGATTACGCGGCTTGATTTGACCGCGGGCGAGCTTCGGAAGGCGGCGCGCAGAGAGAAGAATAGTACGGTAGCGCGGCGGATATTGGCGCTTGCGCTTGTGCTGGAGGGCGCGGACCGCAAGAAGGCAGCCGAAAGTTGCGGGATGGATCGTCAGACCCTGCGGGACTGGGTGCATCGTTATAACGCCGAAGGCTTGGCGGGACTGCGGTCGCGCAAACCGACGGGACCGCGGTCGCGGCTGACGACAGAGCAGCAGGCCGAATTGGCCGCGTTGGTCGAGGCCGGTCCCGATCCTGAGCAGCATGGGGTCGTACGTTGGCGGCGGGTGGATTTGCGCGACGCGCTTGAGCGGCGGTTTGGCGTCAAACTGCACGAACGTTCGGTCGGCAAGGTTCTGGCCAAGCTCGGGTACCGCCGGCTCTCGGTGCGGCCGCGCCATCCGCAAGCCGATGAAGCGGCTCAGGAAGCGTTCAAAAAAACTTTGCTACGACCCTCACGACAACGCTCCCCGCTCACGCCCAAGGCAAGCCGATCGAAATCTGGTTCCAGGACGAGGCGCGGATCGGCCAGCAGGGCACGCTGACACGCGTGTGGGCCAAGCGTGGCTCACGGCCTCGCGCGCCGCGCGATCGACGTTACGATTGGGCTTATCTCTTCGGTGCCGCCTGTCCTCAACGTGGCGTCGCCGCGGGTCTTGTCATGCCGACGGCAAATGCAGAGGCGATGTCACTGCATTTGGAGGCAATCAGCCGCAAAGTTGCACCCGACGCACATGCCGTTCTCGTCTTCGACGGCGCCGGCTATCACAGTGCCGGCACCGTCCGAGCTCCGGAAAATATCACTCTGTTACAGCTGCCGCCTTATGCGCCCGAGCTCAATCCGATTGAAAACGTCTGGCAGTACCTGCGCGCCAACAAGCTCGCCATCACCGTCTTCGACGACTACGACGATATCGTCGCCAAGACCTGCGAAGCCTGGAACTTCTTCGCAAATGATCCAGATCGCATCGCCTCAATCACAAGCCGCACTTGGGCAACAGTCAATCCTTAGGGCCATTGGTATTACTACGTGCTCTCCCCGGCGAGACTTGGCTTTTTTGTCACCGTCTTCGCGAAGACGCTTGCCGCGTCTTGCGAAGAGACACCTGCCACTGGGGCGTCAGGACCACACGACTTCACCGTCCGCCTTGCACGTGCTCGTCAGTCACACGCTCGGCGTCCACCGCATCTCGACCCCGCACTCGTGACGATCGCGCAGCGCCCCTCAAGTGGGTGAGACGCGCGCATTAGACCGCTGAGTTGGGTGAATCGCGAAGCGGAAATTTGCCCGTCGGGTTAATTTGTCGCATGCCGACGTCATTCCGGGGCGATGCAGCAGCGTCGAACTATGGTGCGCACTTGCGCACCTGAGAATCTCGAGATTCCGGGTTCTCGCTTCGCGAGCCCCGGAATGACTGAGGGAGAGTTACGCCGCCAGCTCGCCAAGCTCAATTGCCTCCCGCGAGCTTCGCCTTGCCTGTGTTTGCCGCGACGACGTCGCGAACGAGGTCGAACACGCCGTCCGCCTCTGGCGGTGCATTCGGCGAGCGACCGAGGCGAACGATGACGAGGCGCTCGGACGGCACGATGATCACATATTGCCCGATGGTGCCCTTGGCGAAGAAGGCGTCGCGCGGCCAGCCGTGCGCGACGCGATAGCTGGCGCCAAAACTGTCGCCGTGATCGGTCCAGAAGCCGGCGCCATAACCAACCCATGCATTCGGCGTCGGTGTCGCGGAGTATGTCACCCAGCCTTCGGGCAGGATGCGCTTGCCGCCCGCCATGCCGTCGTTGAGATAGATCTGGCCGAAACGCGCCCAGTCACGCGCGCTGGCGAGCATCTGGCTCGATCCTTCCGGCGTTCCCGCGGCATCGAATTCGAGCGTCACGTTGCGCATGCCGAGCGGGACGAACAGCTCGCGACGCGCAAAGCGCAGGACATCGGCTGCGTGACCGCCGGCGGCGTTGCGGATCAGATGCGAGAGAATGATGAAATTGCCGTCGTGATAATTCCAGACCCGACCCGGCGCGCTCGCGAGCGGAATGCTCTCGGCATAACGGGCCATGTCCGATTCCATGAACTTCATCCGGTTGACCGGCTCGAGCGCAGACGCCAGCGAGGCCTGCAGCGAGCTGCCGAGCGCGAGCCCCGCAGTGTGGCGCAACAACTGATCGAGCGTGATCGCATGCCGGGG
The DNA here is from genome assembly GCF_029910095.1 of Bradyrhizobium sp. ISRA464. NCBI lineage: Bacteria > Pseudomonadati > Pseudomonadota > Alphaproteobacteria > Hyphomicrobiales > Nitrobacteraceae > Bradyrhizobium > Bradyrhizobium sp. ISRA464. The sequence goes on from NZ_CP094526.1 coordinate 15,248, forward strand.
ATCATCCGGACTTTGCCAGGCCGCGATCGGGACCGGCTGATCGAGCGTCAGCTTGCCGTCACGGACGAGAATCCCGATCAGCGCTGAAGTCACCGACTTGGTCGCGGAGAAGCCGAGCAGCGGCGTGTCGATGCCGATGCCGTCGGCGTAGCGCTCCGCGACGATGCGGCCGTCCTTCATCACGACAACAGCGCGGGTGTGGCGGAACGGCGGCGCTGCGGGCTCGGCGAAGGCGCGGTCGAGTGCGGCGGCGAGTTGCGGGGTCTGCGGCGCCACGACCGCAGACGCGGCGATCTCGGGCAGCGATGCGGCTTGCGGCGCCGCCGGCGGCAGCGGGCCGTCGGCGAACGCATCGCCATGATCGAGGGTGCAGCCGAGCCCTTCGCGGTAGACCGCATGACTGCGGCCGAAGCCGAATAGCGTCACGGTGACGTCCTTGCCGGCGCGGTCGACCCGGTAGTCCATCGCCCAGGTGACCAGGCTCGACCCCGGCATCGCCTCCGTGGTCTCGGAGAAAATTCGCGCCGGCTCGAGCCCGCTCACGAAGGTTTCGGAACAGAGGATGTTGGCAACAAACCCGGTCGCGACATCCGGCACGTCGCGGGCGCGCGCGGCGGAGAGGACCAGCACACCGAGCGCGGTGGTGGCGGCAAGGGTCAGCAGCAGCTTTCGACGGGTCACGGTGATCCTCCGGCATGACGCAATGAGCGCGTGGCGGGGATCAGGCAGGACTGGGCTCAGACGCGCTCGCCGGATTTGGAAATCGGGCTGGCCGGAAGTTTGGGACGGCTGGCCGATTCTGAAATTACTCAATGATTTCAATGGAAATTGCCGCGCACTCGCTCCACCTCTCCCGCTTGCGGGGGAGGTCGGATCGCATCGAAAGATGCGATTCGGGTGGGGGCTCTCTCCCAACGAAGGCTCTTAGTCGTGGAGACACCCCCACCCCGGCCCTCCCAAGCAAGCGGGAGAGGGAGAAGAGGTCCACATCACACCATACTCGCTTTCAGCCGCCGGTACTCCGTCGGCGTCACGCCGGTGGTCGCCTTGAAGGCGCGGTTGAAGGGGCCGAGCGACTGGAAGCCGGCGTCCATGGCGATGGTGATGACGGGGACTTCGGCCTGCGCCGGATCGGCGAGCGCGGCCTTGGCCTCCTCGATGCGGTGGTTATTGAGGAAGACGTTGAAGTTGCGGTAGCCGAGCCGCTGGTTGATCAGGCGCCGCAGGCGATACTCCGGAATCTTCAGCCGGTTCGCCAGCGTGCCGATCGTGATGTTGTCCTGGCGGTAGATGCGCTCGTCCGCCATCAGCCGTATCAGGGCGTCGACCAGCTTCTGGTCGGCCGCGTTCTCCGCGGCGGCGGCGGGCGCGTTGGCCGTGACCGCCTCCACCGGTACGGCAAACAGATCGGCACCATCAACGCGCATCATCGCCCAGGCGATCGCCGCCACGATGCCCGCCAGCACGGCGGCGTTGATCGCGTTGGCCCATTCCACTGCAGCACCGCTACCGGCGATCGCGATCTGCAACAGCGCGTTCAGCCCGCCATAGAGCGACGCGGACGCAACGATGAAGACGCGGACGCGGCGCCGCCGCTCGACCAGGTCCACCGACCACGACGAGATCGTTTGCGCGACCGCCAGCGCGATGAAGGCAAGCACGATGAGATTGACCGCGACGATCGCCAGTCGCGCGTGGCCACCAGGTGCGATCCAGAGGCAGTTGGCCAGGCTGAACGCCGTGACCGCCGCCCAGATCAGGCCGTGCCGGGGACGCAACACAAACGCGTCATCGAACAGTGCGCGGGTGAGCAGCCAGAACACCACGATGTTGTCGGTCGAAAACGCGATCAGCGGCGCGTGCCAGGCCGAGACCGGCGCAGTGCCGATCGAATAGGTCACCGCATGCGCGGCCGAGCCGAGCGCGAAGGCAACCGCGAGCCGCCCGGCAACGACGTTCCGGAAATCCGAGACCAGCGAGGCCGCAAGCACCAGCAGCAGCGCCACCGTGGCGCTACGCAGGCAAAGCTCAAATACGGCCAACGTCATTGGTCGAGGTGATCTCCAAGGATGAGCCGAACAATCGTCGGTCAGCCGGGGTTTTTCAAGCCGGATCGCGGCGCCAGCGTCCGCGCGTCGTCACCCAGATGTCGACGACATCGCCTTCGAGTTCGCCCGGTCCCTCGTTCACGGCGCCCAGCCGCCGCGCCACGGCCTGCGAGGCCACGTTGACCGGATCGATGCAATGGATGATGCGGTCGATCGTGAAACTGGCGAACACCCAGTCGATCGCGGCACGCGTCGCTTCCACGGCATAGCCCTGGCCGCGATACTCCTTTGCGATGCCCCAGCCGACCTCGAAGCCGGGCCAGCCCGGCGGGTAATAAGGACCGACACGGCCGATGTAGCTGGTGGAGGCTTTCTCCTCGACCGCGAACATGCCGAAGCCGTGCAGCGCCCAGTGCCCGGCAATCACGGCCGCGTTACGCCAGCCATTGGTTTCCGACGTCACCGGCTTGTGGTTCGGCGTGATGAAGCGCGCCGTCTCGGAATCGGACAGCATCCGCGTATTCGCCGCGATGTCGGACGCACGCCACGGCCGCAGGATCAGGCGCGCGGTCTCGATCACGGGACCATCGACCTGCAGCAGCTTCGCACCGGGCTTGAACAGAGAAACCATCGCTCACCCCAGTTTCCAAGATTGCTCTCGCCGATATCGCACGAGATCAGCAAATAGACCATCGTGACCGCGCCGCGATCGGCGCGACGCGGCGATCAAATCCTGTTACGATCGCCGCACCAGAGAAGGAGTTTTTCCATGAGCTGGCTTCCCGACCTCGACCCTGTGCTCGGTGATCCCAAGACCTGCGACGCGCTGGATCTCGTCATCGTGCCGCGCACCCGCGACCTCGGCGACGGCTTCGCCGTGCGCCGCGCGCTGCCGCACGGCAAGCGGCAGATGGTCGGGCCCTTCATCTTCTTCGATCATTTCGGGCCGGTGCAGTACCTCGCCGGCAAGGGCATGGACGTGCGCCCGCATCCGCATATCGGGCTCGCCACGGTCACCTATCTGTTCGACGGCAGCATCATGCATCGCGACAGCGAGGGCAATGTCCAGGAGATCCAACCCGGCGCGATGAACCTGATGACTGCGGGCCGCGGCATTGCGCATTCCGAGCGCACCCCGGACGTGCAGCGCCGCGACGGCCAGAAGATGCTGGGGCTGCAGAGCTGGATCGCGCTGCCGGCTGGCCAAGAGGAGATCGCGCCGTCATTCCAGCATTATGCGGCCGGCGACCTGCCGATGATCTCGGAGCGCGACTTCACCGCGCGCGTGATCGCCGGCTCGGCGTTCGGCATCGCCTCGCCGGTCAGCATGGTCTCGCCGTGGTTCTACACCGAGGTGACGGCGAAGGTCGGCACATCCGTGCCGCTCGACCCCGACCATGAGGAACGCGCGATCTACCTCGTCGACGGCGAGGTCGAGATCGCAAACGAGCGCTATGAGGGCCCGCGGCTTCTGATCTTCCGGCCCGGCGACCGCATTACCGTGAAGACGGTACAACCGACCCGCATGATGTTTCTGGGCGGCGACGCGCTGGAAGGGCCGCGCCACATCTGGTGGAATTTCGTTTCGTCCTCGAAGGAGCGGATCGAGCAGGCCAAACAGGACTGGAAAACCGGGCGTTTCGCGCCGGTTCCGCAGGAACACGAGTTCATTCCGCTGCCGGAGTGAGCTATCTTCTGAGGTCATCCTTGCCGCCCGCGCGTCGAGCGCGGGCGTGCTGCTTTCGCAAGACCACGCCCGAGAGGCCATGCCCATGACCGCGATGCTATCAAGCGATTTGCCCCTGCCCCGGATCGGCCGCGGCAAGGTGCGCGATATCTATGCTGTCGGCGACGACCGCGTGCTGCTGCTGACCACTGACCGCATCTCGGCCTTCGACGTGGTGATGGCGGAGACCATCCCGATGAAGGGCGCGGTGCTGACCCAGATCAGCGCCTGGTGGTTCCGGCAGCTCGAAGGCACCGTGCCGCATCACATGATCAGCGCCGACGCCGACGAGATCATCCGCGCGGTGCCCGCGCTGAAGGACCATCGCGCCGACATCCTCGGCCGCGCGATGCTGTGCAAGCGCACGACCGTGTTTCCGGTCGAATGCGTGATCCGCGGCTACATCTCCGGCTCGGCCTGGAAGGAATACGCCGCGCATGGCACGCTCGCCGGCGAGAAGCTGCCCGCGGGCCTGGTGGAGAGTGAGAAGCTCGAGCCCGCGATCTTCAGCCCGGCGACCAAGGCCGAGGCCGGCCATGACGAGAACATCACGGTGGCGAAGGTGCGCGAGATCGTAGGCCTCGATGTTGCGGCGACACTGGAGAAGATGGCGCGCGACGTCTACGCCTATGGCGAGACAACCAGCCGCGCCCGCGGCATCATCATCGCCGATACCAAATTCGAGTTCGGCCGCGACAAGGACGGCCGCATCATCCTGATCGACGAGGTGATGACGCCGGATTCTTCGCGCTTCTGGGCGGTCGACGCCTACAAGCCTGGCCAGCCGCAACCGAGCTTCGACAAGCAGCCGCTGCGCGACTATCTCGACGCCGAGCGCAAGGCCGGCCGCTGGAACGGCGATGCGCCCGCACCGCCGCTGCCCGCCAGCGTGGTCGACGCCACCAGCAAGCGCTATCTCGAAGCTTACAGGCGCGTGACGGGGAGCGAGCTGAAGGTCTAACTCCGCTCGTCATCACGAGCCAACGGGTCGCGCGCATGCGCGCCCGATGACGGGCTCCGCGAAGCAATCCATGGATCCGCGCGCGTGGAGAGATGGATTGCTTCGTCGCTTACGCTCCTCGCAATGACGGCGGAGCAGGTTTTAGGTGAATTCAATTCACCACACTTGAAGACATACCTTTTGTCCGATCGTCCGCATCCCTGCACTCTCCGCGCACACGGAGGTGTTCACGATGCGGCAACTGACCTATGTCGGCGGCAACCATGTGATCACCCGCCGGGTCCGTTTTGAGGATGCGTATGAGGCGATCGGCGACCCGACCATCCGCGTCGCCTTCGTTCGCGATGGCATCGCCGGACGGGGAACGCTAGGCTTGGGCTCTAAACAAGAATCGTCCCAAGAACTGACCCAAGGGAGCGCCCCATGTCTGATGCCGATACCGTGCTCATCGAGCGCGATGGTCCGATCACCATCATCTCCATCAACCGTCCGCATTGCCGCAACGCCGTCGACGGCGCCACCGCGCGCAAGCTCTATGACGCGTTCCTGGCGTTCGACGCCGATGCCAGCGCATCGGTCGCGGTGTTCACCGGCATCGGCGGCTATTTCTGCGCCGGCGCGGACCTGAGGGCCGTGGCGACCGGCGATCCCAACAAGAAGCGCGAGATCGGCGGCCACAACACGATTGCGCCGATGGGGCCGAGCCGGCTGCGGCTCTCGAAGCCGGTGATCGCGGCGGTGGAGGGCTTTGCGGTCGCCGGCGGCATGGAGCTGGCGCTATGGGCCGACATGCGCGTGGTCGCCGAGGACGCGACCTTCGGCATCTTCTGCCGCCGCTTCGGCGTGCCGCTGATCGACCTCGGCACCATCCGCCTGCCGCGGCTGATCGGACATTCGCAGGCGATCGACCTGATCCTCACCGGACGCCCGGTCGGTGGACCTGAGGCCCATCGCATGGGGCTGGCGAACCGGCTGGTGCCGAAGGGTGAGGCCCGCGCGCACGCGATCGCGCTCGCGAAGGACATCGCCCGGTTCCCGCAGACATGCCTGCGCGCCGACCGGCTGTCGGCGCTGCACCAATGGGATCTCGAGGAGGAGGACGCGATCAGGAACGAGATGCGCGGCGGGCTCGAGGTGATCGCCTCGGGCGAAACGCTTTTCGGCGCGACGCGCTTTGCGTCAGGCGTTGGACGTCACGGCGCGTTCGGCAATGAGGGCCGGAACGGCTGAGCCCGAGATCGTTCCCGCAGACTCAACCTCGCCTCTCCTCCTACAAGGCAGGGCTATCGCATATGGCACCGGCGAGCTTGTGTGCTGACGTTTCCAGATTCGTCATGGCCGGGCTTGTCCCGGCCATCCACGTCTTTTTCACCGAGAAGCCAAGACGTGGGTGCCCGGCCCAAGGCCGGGCATGACGAGTTTGTGGAGGGATCCAACGCAAAAGGCACTTCGAAACCACGGCACGAGCCGCATATGCGATAGCCCTGCCTTGCAAGGGGAGAGGTAAAGGGTAGAGCACGTGTTGAGAAACCTTGTCACAAAAATCCTGTTGTCGGCCCGCGCCGCGGTCGTCTACGACTGACCGCGGAATTTCGGGGCTTACTTTTCGTGATTAGTCGATCGCTTTATTTCGGCTCGCGGGCACAGCGGGCCATCAATGACGTTCTCGGTGGCAGCGCCGCCAGCATCCTCGGCATCACGTTCGGGCTGTCCTACGCGCTGCTGATCTTCGCCGGACCGCTCTCGCCCTATCTGTCCTACGGCGTCGCCGCGACCTTCATCAGCTCGGCGGTGCTTGCGGCTTGCATCGGCCTGGGCAGCTCGCTGCCCTTTGCGATCGCCGGCCCCGACAGCTCCACCGCCGCTGTAACAAGCATCCTGATGGCCTCGCTGGTCGAGCGCATCGCCGCGACGAACCCGGCCGCGCCGCTGCTCGCGCCGGTGCTGATCACGCTCGGCCTCTCGACCATTGTCACCGGTCTCATGCTGTGCGGCCTCGGGCTCACGCGGATGGGCCGCGCGATCCGCTACGTGCCCTATCCGGTGGTCGGCGGCTTCCTCGGCGCGACCGGACTTTTGATCGTGCTCGGCGCCGTCAGGGTGATCACGGGGCATCCGCTGCAGCCCGGCACCCTCCTCCATTTCATGAACACCGTCACGATCTCGCAACTAAGCGCGGCCTGCGCCATGGCGCTGGTGCTGTACCTGACCTGGCATCGCTCGCGGACGCCGTTCGGCCTGCCGGTCATCCTGATCGGCGGCGTGATCGCCGCGCACCTGGTGTTCTGGATCATCGGCATCTCGCCTGAAGAAGCTCGCGCGACCGGCTGGACCTTCGCACCACCGCCGCCTTCGGCCTTCATGCTGCCCTGGCACGCCGCCGAGCTCGTCCATTACCCGTGGTCGGCAGTTCCGGATCTGCTCGGCAATCTGATCGCCGTCGTGTTCGTCACCGCGGCGAGCACGCTGTTCAACACCACCGGCATCGAGGTTGCCACCCATCGCGAGGCCAATCTGGAGCGCGAACTGAACATCACCGGCTTCGCCAATATCCTCACCGGCGCGCTGGCCGGCTATGCCGGCTGCATCTCGGTCAGCCGCTCGGTGCTCAATTTCTCAAGCGGCGGACGGGGCCGGCTGTCCGGCCTGACGGCGGCCGCGGTGTCGCTCGTGATGCTGGCGGTCGCGCCCGAGTTGCTCGGCTACATCCCGAAATTCGTGCTCGGCGGGTTGCTGATCTATCTCGGCGCGGACCACCTCCACAAATGGATCGTCGAGTCGCGCAAGCGGCTGTCGAAGACCGAGTACGTCTCGCTGCTCGCGATCATCGCCATCATCGTCACCTGGGGATTCGTGCCGGGCATTCTGATCGGCATCATCATCGGCTGCGCGACCTTTGCACTGAGCGCCGCGCGGATCGAGGCGATCAAGTACAGCTTCGACGGCTCGGAATATCGCAGCTCGCTCGACCGGTCGCGCGACGATCAGGAGGTGCTGCTGACGCATGGCGGCATGATCCAGGGCTTGAACCTGCAGAGCTACCTGTTCTTCGGTTCCGCCAACCGGCTTTACCAGCACGTCAAGGCGCTGCTGAGCGAGCGTCCGGAGTGCCGCTACCTCCTGTTCGATTTCAAGCTCGTCACCGGCATCGATTCATCGGCGGCATACAGCTTCGCGCAGATCAGGCGCAGCGCGCACGATGTCGGCGTGGAGCTGGTACTGGTGCACCTGTCGGCCGCGGCGGAGAAGGTGCTGCGCTCCAGTGATTTCCTCACCGAGGGCGTCACCGTGATCGACGAGCTCGATCATGCGCTGGAATGGTGCGAGAACGAGATCATCAGGCAGCATCAGGGGCTGGCGCAGGAGGAGGCCGACCTGCGCGGCTGGTTCACGCGGATCCTCGGCCACGAGCGCGACGCCGACGAACTGATCCGCCGCTGCCAGCGCATCGAGGTGGATGCCGGCGAGGTCATCGTGCGCGCCGGTGAGGCCGCGGATTCGATGCATTTCATCCTCGACGGCCGCGTCGGCGTGGTGGTGCCCGCCGAGGAGCAGCGCACTACGCGGGTGCGCAGCCTCGGCCGCTACACCACGATCGGCGAGATGGGCTTGGTCTCGCAGGCGCCGCGCAGCGCGACCATCCAGGCCGAAGTGGCCAGCGTGCTTTACGTGCTGAACACCCACCAGTTCGCGGCGATCAGGGACGAAGATCCAGAGCTCAGCCAGAAGCTGTTGACATATTTCGTCTCCGTAATGGCGGAGCGGCTGTCCTTCGCCAACCGCACCATCGCGGTGCTGCGGCGGTGAGAACCTTGAGAGCAACGCAATGGACGGTCGCGCGGGGTTTCGGCTCCCTCTCTCGCTTGCGGGGGAGGGATGGGGTGGGGGTCTCACCGCGAGTCGCTAACTGGAGGGAACCCCCACCCGGCGCGCTAAGCGCGCCGACCTAAGAGCGAGCTTCGCTCGTCTCGACCCCGCAAGCGGGAGAGGTGGAGCGAGAGTGTGGATACGCTACAGCAGGCCGCGGCTGGCGCTCGCCTCGAGTTGTTGCATCAGCGCCTTGTCGTCATAGCGCGCCAGCGACAGGCTGCGCGCGAATGGCGGCACCGGCGCGCCAACGACGGCGCGGGCGCAGAGGTCGCCCGTGGCGCAGGCGCCCATCGTTCCGCAACCGGACAGCGCGGTGGCCAAGAACACGCCGGGCGTTGCCGCGGCGCCGATCAGCGGCCAGTTCTCCTTGGTCATCGGATAGTAGCCGCCGTAATGCCGTCGCTGCAGACCAGGCAGCAGCCGATCCAGCTCTCGACGCAAATTCCGCTGATCGAGAACGGGACTATCGACATCGTCTGCGGTCCCGCGACCAACACCCTGGAGCGGCAGAAGGTGGTGGCGTTCAGCGACACCATCTTCGTGTCGAGCATCCGCGCCGTGGTGCGCAAGGATTCGCCGATCAAGACATTCGAGGATCTGAGCGGCCGGCCGGTCTCGCTGACGTCGGGCTCAACCTCGATCGGCCTGCTCCGTGCACGCGCCCAGCAGAAGAACTTCCAGACCAAGAATATCCTCACACCGGATCATGGCGCATCGTTCCTTGCGCTGACGACGGGACGCAGCGAAGCCTTCATCATGGACGACATCCTGCTCGCCAGCCTGATCGCGGGCAGCGCCAATCCGTCCGACTGGCGCATCATCGACGACAGCCTGCGCACCGAACCTTACGGGCTGATCATTCGCAAGGGCGACCCGGAGTTCAAGGCGCTGGTCGACAGGACGCTGACCGACATGATGAAGGACAACGAGTTCCAGGAGCTCTACGCGAAGTGGTTCACGCGTCCGATCCCGCCCAAGAACGTGAACCTGAATTTCCCGATGACCGCGCCGCTGAAGGACGCCATCGCCAATCCAAACGACAAGGGCGTGTGACACGAGCAAAAAGCCCGGCTCTGATTCAATCGGAGCCGGGCTCGAGCGAGAAGATAATACTGGCGATCAGACCCCCGCCATCATCACGTATTTGATCTCGACATACTCTTCCATGCCGTGACGCGAGCCTTCGCGGCCGAGGCCGCTTTCCTTCACGCCGCCGAAGGGGGCGACTTCGGTGGTGATCAGGCCGGAGTTGACGCCGACCATGCCCGACTCCAGCGCCTCGACGACGCGCCAGACGCGGCCGATGTCACGCGAATAGAAATAGGAGGCGAGGCCGAACGGCGAGGCATTGCACATCGCGATCACGTCGGCTTCGTCCTTGAAGCGGATCACCGGCGCGAGCGGCCCGAAGGTTTCCTCACGCGCCACCAGCGCGTCCGGCTTCACGTCGGACAGCACGGTCGGCTCGAAGAAACTGCGGCCGAGCGCGGCGCGCTTGCCGCCGGTCACGACCCTGGCGCCGCCCTTCACCGCGTCCGCAATATGCCGTTCGACCTTCTCGACCGCCTCCATGTTGATCAGCGGACCCTGCACCACGCCTTGCTCGGTGCCGTCGCCGATCTTCATGGCGGCGACCTTCTTCGACAGCTTCTGCACGAACTCGTCGTAGATCTTGTCCTGCGCGTAGAGACGGTTGGCGCAGACGCAGGTCTGGCCCATGTTGCGGTACTTGGAGACGATGGCGCCCTCGACGGCGGCGTCGATATCCGCATCATCGAACACCACGAAGGGCGCGTTGCCGCCGAGCTCGAGGCCAAGCTTCTTCACGCCGACCGACGCCTGCCGGTACAGGATCTTGCCGACCTCGGTCGAACCGGTGAAGCCGACGAAGCGCACCGCCGGATGCTCGCACAGCACCTTGCCGATCGGCGGCGCGTCGCCGGTGATGATATTGAACACGCCCTTCGGCACGCCGGCCTTCTCGGCAAGCGCGGCGAGCGCGAGCGCGGATAGCGGCGTCTCGTTGGCGGGCTTCAGCACGACCGTGCAGCCCGCGGCCAGCGCCGGCGACACCTTGCGGGTGATCATCGAGTTCGGGAAATTCCACGGCGTGATGGCGCCGCAAACGCCGATCGGCTGCTTGATCGCCAACAAGCGGGCATCCGGCCGCTGGGTCGGGATGGTCTCGCCATAGACACGGCGCGCCTCTTCGGCGAAGAATTCGACATAGGCCGCGCCGATATCAACCTCGCCGAGCGCCTCGGCCAGCGGCTTGCCCTGTTCGGAGGTGAGGATCAGCGCGAGATCCTCGCGATTGGCGATGATCAGGTCGAACCATTTGCGCAAAATATTGGAGCGCTGCTTGGCGGTCAGCTTGGCCCAGGCCGGAAATGCGCGCTCGGCGGCTTCGACGGCCTTGGTCGCATCGGCCGCGCTGAGCTGCGGGATCTTGATGAGTTCCGCGCCGGTGGCCGGATTGTTGGTGGCGAATTCCGGCGTGCCGACCCAGGCGCCGTCGATATAGCAGCGGTCGCGCAGCAGCGACGGATCCTTCAGCCGGTCATGGAGGGATGCTGCGGATTGCGAAGCGCGTGCGGCAACGGGCGGGGTCATGGCGTTACTCCTCTGAAGGGGATTCGCCGCCTATATAGGCCGAAACGCACCGCGATGCATTGTCCGCGACGCGGCTCTGCGTGCGCACAAATGCGGTGCCGAAGTCGCGCTCATTTGAGGTTGTTGGCTCGTTAGGCCGCGCCGCTCATATAGGTCTCGCGGCGGCCGGTCATGCGCTGGGCTGCGGCCTTGGCATCCGCCTTGGTCGAGGTTGCGCAGGTGCGATATTCGAGGTCGGCCTGCGCCTTCGTGTCGCGCCGGCCGAACCAGGATTTCGAGCCGGTCCGCAACAGCGCCAACGCCTGCGCGACATTCTCGACCGCCTCGAACGAGTGCAGTGCACCGGTACCAGCGTAGCGGACTTCATAGAGGCCGGGGCTGATCGGCGCCTCGATATTCTCGCCACGTCCGGGCCGCGGATAACGCTTCCATTCACTCCACGTCGAAATCATTGCAGCGTCCCTGCGACCTCAAAAGCGACGACCATTTTTCGTCAAATCATCCCGGTTTGCTGCACGTTTGTGCAGTGATCTGAATGCGTTAGTGTAAAACTTCATCAATGAAAATCGACCACGCCATCACGTTCCCGTGGGTGTTCCCGAGGGATCATCAGGGTTGAGGCAAAGGCTTCCGCAAAATCTCCGCGCGTGATGGACGTCGGTTGCGCGCAGGCCCTGTGCAAGGCCGCCCCCACCGCGCGGCCATCACGAGATCGCGACGTCAGGGCCCCGCGCCCTGCTTGCGGGGCTCCAAAAGCGGGTGGATGATCCCCGCACTCCAAAACAATAACCCACCGGAGGAACATCCCAATGCAAGGCAAGGCTCAGATCGATCAGCTTCTGCGTCAGAAGAGCGACGCAAAGGAGATACCCGGTGTTGTCGCGGTCGCGGCAACGGGCAAGGACGTGATCTATGAAGGTGCGTTCGGCAAACGCGACCTGTCCAAGGACGATGCCATGACCGCCGACAGCGTGTTCTGGATCGCCTCGATGACCAAGGCCGTGACAACAGCGGGCGCGATGCAGCTCGTCGAACAGGGCAAGCTGTCGCTTGACGAGCCGATCGGCAAGCTGTTGCCCGACCTCGCCGCACCACAGGTGCTCGAAGGCTTCGACGCCAGCGGCGAGCCGAAGCTGCGGCCGGCGAAGGGGCCGATCACGCTGCGCCAGCTCATGACCCACACCGCCGGCTTCTGCTACGAGCTGTGGAACGGTGACAAGGCGAGGTATCTGGAAAAGACCGGCACTCCCGGAATAACCACCTGCCAGAACGCCGCGCTGAAGACGCCGATCGCAAGCGATCCCGGTACGCGCTGGGAATACGGCACCAATATCGACTTCGTCGGCAAGGCGGTGGAGGCCGTGAGCGGCAAGAAGCTCGATGCTTACTTGCGCGACCACATGTTCGCGCCACTCGGCATGAACGACACCGCCTTCAAGATATCAGACGACATGCGCAAGCGGCTGGTCGGCATGCATGCCCGCGGCGAGGACGGCACGCTGACCGCGATTCCGTTCGAGCTCGAGCAGAATCCTGAATTCCACATGGGCGGCGGCGGGCTCTATTCGACCGCCGACGACTACATCAAGTTCTGCCAGATGATCCTCAACAAGGGCAAAGGCAACGGCAACCAGTTGCTGAAGCCCGAGACCGTCGCGATGATGGGGCAGAACCACATCGGCGAGCTCAGCGTCGGCAAGATGACGACGGCGGCGCCGATGTACACCAACGACGTCGATCTCTATCCCGACATGGTGAAGAAGTGGGGCTTGAGCTTCCTCATCAACACCGCCAAGACGCCGGAAGGCCGCAGCGCCGGCAGCCTCGCCTGGGCGGGCCTTGCCAACACCTATTTCTGGATCGATCCGTCGCGCGACGTCTGCGGCGTGATCCTGATGCAGCTGTTGCCGTTCGCTGACAAGCAGTGCCTGGAAGCCTTCACGGGCTTCGAGCGCGGCATCTATGCCGGGCTCGATGTCGGCAGTGGGCAGAAGGCGGCTTGAGGCGACCGCGACGGGACCAAGCTCCCTCTCCCCGTCCTTACGGGGAGAGGTTGGGGTGAGGGGCTCTCTCCGCGAGCGCTGACGATTGAGGGACCTGCACCCCCTCACCCGGAACGCATCTCGTGATGCGTCATTGCCGAGGCTTGATCTCGGCGTTCTCAAGAAACGGCCGCCGAAGGCGGCCGATGCCTCTCCCCGCAAGCGGGGCGAGGTGAATCGGAGCCCGCTGCTCTAAAGTCCTCCTCAGTCGGAGGACCTTGCAATACCCGCCATAGGTCGGGCGTGTCCGGCCGGCGCCAAAGGACTAAGATCGCGCAAAACGCGACGTGAAACGCGATCAGGAGGAGGACAGTCTTGGCACCCAGGACGGACAGTTATGTTTGCGGCATTTCCGATACGCCGCTGCTCGGCGAAACCATCGGCCGCAGCCTCGACCGCGCACGCGAGCGCTGGGGCAATCGCGAGGCGCTGGTCTCGCCAAGCCACAATGTGCGCTGGACCTGGAACGAATTCGCCGAGCGGGTCGAGGCGTTGGCCGCAGGTTTCCTCGCCCTCGGACTGGAGCGCGGCGAGCGGATCGGCATCTGGTCGCTGAACCGGCCGGAATGGGCGCTGACGCAATTCGCCGCCGCGAAGGCAGGGTTGATCCTTGTCACAATCAACCCCGCCTATCGCCTGAGCGAACTCGAATTTGCGCTTGGCAAGGTCGGATGCGCCGCCATCGTGACGGCAACCGCGTTCAAGACCTCGGCCTATATCGAGATGCTGAACACGCTGCTGCCCGAGCTTGCGCGCTCCGAGCCCGGCCGCCTGCAATCGGCACGGCTGCCGCAATTGCGCGCGGTGATCCAGATCGGAGGCCCGGCGGCGCCGGGCGCGATTCCATTCGACGAGGTGACCCGGATGGGCGGCCCGCGCCATCGCGAGCAGCTCGCGGCGCTGGCCGAGAGCCTGCAGTTCGACGATCCCGTCAACATCCAGTTCACCAGCGGCACCACGGGCTCGCCCAAGGGCGTGACGCTGACCCACCACAACATCCTCAACAACGGCTACTTCGTCGGCCGCGCGATGCGCCTCACCGAGAAGGACCGCCTTTGCATTCCGGTGCCGCTTTACCACTGCTTCGGCATGGTGATGGGCAACCTCGCCTCCGTCACGCTCGGCACCACCATGGTCTATCCCGGCGAGGGATTCGATCCGCTGGCGACGCTGACGACCCTCGCGCAGGAGAAGTGCACGGCGGTGTACGGCGTGCCGACCATGTTCATCGCCGAACTCGACCATCCCGAGTTCTCGCGCTTCGATCTGTCGTCGCTGCGTACCGGTATCATGGCCGGCGCGCCCTGCCCGATCGAGGTGATGAAGCGCGTCAACACCGAGATGAACATGCGCGAGGTGACGATCGCCTACGGCATGACCGAGACCAGCCCGGTGAGCTTCCAGAGCGCGACCGACGATCCCCTGGAGCGCCGCGTCTCAACCGTCGGACGCATCCTTCCGCATGTCGAGGTCAAGATCGTCGATCTCGACGGCAAGGTGGTGCCGCGCGGCGAACGCGGCGAGCTCTGCACCCGCGGTTACAGCGTGATGCTCGGCTATTGGGACGAGAAGGAGAAGACATCAGACGTGCTCGACGCCAACGGCTGGATGCACACCGGCGACCTCGCCGTGATCGACGACGAGGGCTATTGCAACATCGTCGGCCGCATCAAGGACATGGTGATCCGCGGCGGCGAGAACCTCTATCCAAGGGAGATCGAGGAATTCCTCTACCGCCATCCGAAGATCCAGGACGTGCAGATCTTCGGCGTCGCCGACGACCGATATGGCGAGGAGCTGTGCGCCTGGATCAGGATCCGGCAGGGCGAGACGCTCACCGCGGCCGAGGTGCGCGCGTTCTGCCAGGGCCAGATCGCGCACAACAAGATCCCGCGCTACGTCGAGTTCGTCGACGAATTCCCGATGACGGTGACCGGCAAGATCCAGAAGTTCGTGATGCGCGAGTCGGTCGAGAAGCGGCTCGGGCTGAAGGCGGCGAAGACGGCGTGATGTAGTCCTCTTCCCCCTCTCCCGCTTGCGGAGGAGGGCCGGGGTGGGGTGTCACCACGAGTCACTTTGCGGAGAGAGCCCCAACCCGCCGCCCTTCGCGCGTCGACCTCCCCCGCAAGCGGGAAAGGTGAAGGAAGATCTCGCCTTACACCGGCAAGCCCTTCTGCTTCGCGAGCTCCTTCAGCGACACCAGCGGCCGCGCCCCGATGTGCTGGATCACTTCGGCGGCCGCGAGCGAGCCGAGGCGGCCGGCATTCTCATATCCGGCGTTGCGCACGAGGCCGACCAGGAAGCCGGCGGCGAACAGATCGCCGGCGCCGGTGGTGTCGACGAGCCTGTCGATCGGATAGGCCGGCGCCGCCGTCACGCCATCCTTTGAGACCACGACACAGCCCTTCTCGCTGCGGGTGACGACGCCGAGCTTGGTGTCCTTGCCGAACTGCTGCAGCGCCGTGTCGAAATCCGAGGTCTGGTACAGCGAGTGCAGCTCCGCCTCGTTAGAGAACACCAGGTCCACCGTGCCCTTGCGCATCAGCTCGAGGAATTCGTCGCGGTAGCGATCGACGCAGAACGAATCAGACAGTGTCAGCGCGACCTGGCGGCCCGCGCCATGCGCGATGGTCGCCGCCTTGACGAAGGCATCCTTGGCGTTCTTCGGGTCCCAGAGATAGCCCTCGAGATAGATGATGCTCGCCGCTTCGATCTGCGCCGGATCGATATCGTCGGGCGTCAGGTCCTGCGCCGCGCCGAGATAGGTGTTCATGGTGCGCTCGCCATCCGGCGTGACGAGAATGTAGGAGCAGCCGGTGGCAGGCCCGTCCGTGGCCGGCCTGGTGTCGAAGGTTACGCCTGCGGCGCGGATGTCGTGGATGTAGAGCTTTCCAATCTGGTCGTCCTTGACCTTGCCGACATAGGCCGCGCGCGCGCCGAGATTGCCGACGCCGACGATGGTGTTGGCAGCGGAGCCGCCCGACATCTCGGTCGCCTGGCCCATGTCGCTGTAGATCGCGGTGGCACGGGCTTCGTCGATCAGCTGCATCGAGCCCTTGGTCATGCCGTGACGGGCGAGGAATGCCTCGTCGGTCTGCACCAGCACGTCAAAGATCGCATTGCCGATCCCGAGAACGTCATATTTTGCGTCAGCCATTGACCTGCCCTGTTTGACGGGTACCCACGAAAGGCTGCGGCCTATCACGTTACGCCCGACGGCAGCAAGCCACGCCATTGCACCGTCATCCTGAAGGTGCGAGCCTTGCGGCGCAGTTGCGCCGCTGGGCGAGCCTCGAAGGATGAACGGCCCCGTTGGTGGCCGTCGACCCTTCGAGACGCGCGCAAGGGTGCGCTCCTCAGGGTACGGGTTTGGTAGACTGCCGCTGGCAGCGGCACGCGCGGCTGCTATAGAGGCCGCATGATCCGCTCCTTCCTCACGGTCTCCTCGGGAACGCTGGCCTCGCGGCTGCTCGGTTTCGTGCGCGATTCCGTGATCGCGGCGCTGCTCGGCGCAGGCCCCGTGGCGGACGCCTTTCTGGCGGCGTTCCAACTTGTCAACGTGGTGCGGCGCCTGTTGTCCGAGGGCGGCCTGAACGCCGCGCTGGTGCCGGCCTGGCTCAAGATTCGCGAGCGCGATGGCACGGCGGCGGCGGCCGCCTTTGCCGGCCGCGTGCTCGGCACCGTGAGCGCCGCGGTGATCGCGGCCGCGCTCGTGCTCGGCGTGCTGATGCCGCTGGTGATCACGGTGATCGCGCCGGGCTTTGTCGGCCGCGGCGCGCTGCAATTCGCCGTCGACGACGCGCGGCTGATGCTGCCCTATCTCGCCTTCGCCGGACCCGTCACCGTCATGATGGCGCTGCTCAACGCGCAGGGCCGCTTCGCGCTGACGGCGTTCTCGCCGCTGCTGTTCAACATCGCGCTGATCGCGGTGATGGCCGTGCTGCTGGTGCGGCAACAGGATCCGGTTCAGGCCGCGCAGGTCATGGCGGCGACGGTCGGCGTCGCCGGCTTCCTGCAACTCTCGATGCTGGTCTTGCGCGGCGGCCAGGCCGCCTCACCGCTCCGCGTCTCCTTCGACAATGAGATGCGCGGCTTCCTCGGGCGCGCGGTGCCCGGCATGGTCGCGAGCAGCGCGCCGCAATGGCTTGTCGTGGCGGGCGCGGTGATCGCCTCGACATCGCCGTCGGCGGTGTCATGGCTGTATTTCGCCAACCGCCTGCTCGAGCTGCCGCTCGGCATTGTCGGCGTCGCGATGGGCACCGTGCTGGTGCCGGAGATGACCCGCGCGGTGCGGAGCGGCGAGTACACAGCAATCGCGCATGCGGAATCGCGCGGCCTCGAGCTTGCGGTCGGGTTGGCCTTCCCGGCCACGCTCGGCCTGATGGTGCTGAGCCAGCCGATCGCCCGCATCCTGTTCGAGCGCGGCGCATTCACGGCCGACGACACCGCGGCGACTGCGCAGGCCCTGATCTGGCTCGCGCTCGCCTTGCCGGCGCATGTGCTGGTGAAGGCGTTGTCGCCGGCGTTTTTTGCCCGCGAGGACACGCTGACGCCGCTCGTCGCGACGCTGAGGGCGATCGTGGTCGCGATCGCCGCCGCCTTCCTGCTCGGGCATTTCTTCGGCGCCAACGGGATCGCCGCCGGCATCGCGCTCGGCGCCTGGAGCAACGCGCTGACGCTGATCCGGAACGGTGCGGCAAGCTTCGGCTTCTCGATCGATGCCGATGCGCGCCGCCGCCTGCCGCGCATCCTCGCCGCGGCGCTCGTGATGGGCGCGGTGCTGTGGCTTGCGGAAGACGCCCTGCCGGCCGCCGGCGCGCATGATTCCGCGCAGGCGGTGTCCCTCCTACTGTTGATCGCCGTCGGCATGGCGAGTTACGGGCTGTTTTTGCGGCTTTTCGGCGTGACCGGTTGGCGCGAGGTGGTTAACGCCGTCAGGCAAAAGCGCCCCGCCTGACTTGCGCGCGCGAGGCTTAAATGGCAAACGACGCCGCTGGAGCCTGTTCCGTTCCGATGGAATCGGAACGGGGCTCTAGACTCTTGGTTCGACGCGTTTTCTTGACGCGAACCGGTGCCCACTTCGCTCGAAAGCGCTCCAAAGCAGCCATTTCCGGGAATTGAGACCATGGCGTTCGTTGAACGGGTTTTCTCAGGCGTCCAGCCGACGGGCAATCTGCACCTCGGCAACTACCTCGGCGCGATCGTCAACTTCGTGAAGATGCAGCAGACGCACAACTGCATCTATTGCGTCGTCGACATGCACGCGATCACGCAAGGCGTCGACGTGTGGGGCGGCCCTACTGAGCTCGCACGCAACACGCGCGAGGTGACCGCGGCCTTCATCGCCGCAGGGATCGATCCGAAGAAGCACATCGTGTTCAACCAGAGCCAGATCGCCGGCCACGCCGAGCTGACCTGGATCTTCAACTGCGTCGCGCGGATCGGCTGGCTGAACCGCATGACCCAGTTCAAGGAGAAGGCCGGCAAGGACCGCGAGAACGCGTCCGTCGGCCTCTACGACTATCCGGTGCTGATGGCCGCCGACATCCTGCTCTACCGCGCGACCCACGTGCCGGTCGGCGAGGACCAGAAGCAGCATCTGGAGCTGTCCCGCGACATCGCGCAGAAGTTCAACAACGACTTCGGTGATTCAATTCGTGGTCATGGGTTTGCCGACGGCCTGTTCTTTCCGCAGCCCGAGCCGCTGATCACGGGACCCGCGACGCGGGTGATGTCCTTGCGCGACGGCACCAAGAAGATGTCGAAGTCTGATGCGTCGGACAATTCGCGCATCAACCTCACCGACGATGCCGACACCATCGCGCAGAAGATCCGCAAGGCGAAGACCGATCCGGAACCGCTGCCCACCGAGGAGAAGGGCCTGGAGACACGCCCCGAGGCAGACAATCTCGTCGGCATCTACGCGGCGCTGGCCGGCATTACGAAGCAGGACGTGCTGAAGCAGTTCGGCGGCGGGCAGTTCTCAAGCTTCAAGAACGCACTCGTCGAGGTTTGCGTCACCAAACTGGCGCCGATCGCGGCCGAGATGAAGAAGCTGGTCGCCGATCCCGGCCATGTCGACGCGATCCTGGCCGACGGCGCCAACCGCGCCCGCGTCATCGCCGACGAGACCATGCGCTTGACCAAGGACATCGTCGGCTTCATCCGCCAGCGCTGACGCGACGCGGCGAACAGGAACCGCGGCGCCCTCTCCCAAACGGAGAGGGAGTGTGGCAGCATGCATCGGTTTGGTTCAGCACCGGGACATGCATGACCACCCAGCGACGAAGCTACGAGACGGGCCACCAGCCGAAATGCCTGGTCATCGTCGACGACACCGCGGAATGGGACCGCGCCGTCTATTATGCCAGCCGATGGGCGAAGCGCGTCGGCGGCGGCGTGGTGATGCTGCGGGTGATCGAGACCGAGGACCAGAACCAGCAATGGCTCGGTGTCGCCGACATCATGCGCGCGGAAGCCACGGAGGCCGCCAACGAGGCGCTCGACCGCGCCGCCGGCCGGGCCAACGGGATTGCCGCTATCACCCCGGAGCGGGTGATTCGCGAGGGCGATCCGATCGAGCAGATCATCGACGTGATCGACAAGGACGTCGATATCGCGATGCTGGTGCTGGCCGCTAATCCGGGCCCGGAGGGACCCGGGCCGATCATCACCACCATGGCCAAGACCATGGGCGCGTTCCCGATTCCGGTCACCATCGTGCCCGGCGGCCTGTCCGATCCCGACATCGACGCCCTGTCCTAGGCCATTGGCGCAGGGCTGGAACCGCAGCCCTGCGTCTTGATCGGCGCCTGCCGGGTTGCCATCTTAATCCTTGATTTGACGCGTTTTCTTTGGCGAACCGGTACCACTTCGCGCGAAAACGCTATAATGGAACCCAACGCGCCGGCCTTGAACCGGCGACGCCGGAGACAGCAGATGTTCATTCAGACCGAAGCCACGCCCAATCCCGCCACCTTGAAGTTCATTCCGGGCCGCATGGTGCTCGAGAACGGCACCATGGAATTTTCCTCACCGGAATCGGCCGCGCGCTCGCCGCTCGCCGAACGGCTGTTCGCCGTAGCAGGCGTCACCGGCGTGTTCTATGGCGCCGACTTCGTCACGGTGACAAAGGCGGACGGCGACTGGCAGCACCTCAAGCCCGCGATCCTCGGCGCGATCATGGAGCACTACATGTCGGGTGCGCCGCTGCTCGCCGATGGCACCGCCGGCGGCGACGATATCAGCGATGAGAAAGGCGAGTTCTTCAACGAGGAAGACGCCGAGACCGTCGCGCAGATCAAGGACCTGATCGAAACCCGCGTGCGGCCCGCGGTCGCCAATGACGGCGGCGACATCACCTTCCGCGGCTTCAAGGACGGTATCGTGTATCTCAACATGAGGGGCGCCTGCTCGGGCTGCCCGTCATCGACCGCCACGCTGCAGCACGGAATCCAGAACCTGCTCCGGCACTTCGTGCCCGACGTGCAGGAAGTTCGGCCGATGTAATCTGGGGGGTGGGCAAGACGAAGCGCGCCCACCTCCGACATTGCAAAGACGATGGTGGGCAGGGCGCGGTGCGCCTTTGCCCACCCTACGAGGGGAAAGAACAGTGAGCCGGCGAACCGGAATTGAGCCTGACATTCCATTCGCTGTGACGTTCGCCCCATGCTGATCCTCGCCATCGACACCGCGCTCGACGCCTGCTCCGCGGCCGTGCTCGACACTGCCGCCGGCACAACCATCGCCATCGAATCGCAGGCGATGCAGCGCGGCCACGCCGAGGCGCTGATGCCGCTGATCGCGCGCTTGATGAAGGACAGCGGCATCGCCTTCACCGCTCTCGACCGCATCGCCGTCACCACCGGTCCCGGCAGCTTCACCGGCCTGCGCGTCGGCCTCTCGGCTGCGCGCGGCATTGCGCTTGCCGCGGAGAAGCCGATTGTCGGGCTGACCACGCTCGCCGCTTACGCCGCACCCGTGGTCGCCGAGAATGGCGAGCATCCGATCCTGTCGGCGATCGATGCGCGGCACGATCACGTCTATTTCCAGGTGGTGGGCGGCGACGGCAGTCCGCTGATCAAGCCGAAGGTGGCGCCGATCGCGGAGGCGCTCGAGGCCGCCAGCCTCGGCGCGCTGCATCTGGTCGGCAACGCGGCAAAGATCCTCGCCGAGCGCTGGCCGGCCGACGCTGTGCCGCCGTTCAGGGTCGATCCGCAATCCGCGCCCGACATCACCTGGGTCGCCTGGGTCGGCGCCGCCATCGATCCGGAGAGCGCGCCGCCGCGG
This sequence comes from Bradyrhizobium sp. ISRA464, assembly GCF_029910095.1. Classification (NCBI taxonomy): domain Bacteria; kingdom Pseudomonadati; phylum Pseudomonadota; class Alphaproteobacteria; order Hyphomicrobiales; family Nitrobacteraceae; genus Bradyrhizobium; species Bradyrhizobium sp. ISRA464. The sequence goes on from NZ_CP094526.1 coordinate 36,797, forward strand.
CCGTTCTATCTGCGCGCGCCCGACGCAAAGCCGCCGCGGGATCAACTCCCGCTCAGCGCGCAACCGTCGACCACATGATCTCCTGGCTTTCGCGATGGTGGGGCGGCGCTACGCCCACGGTCGAGCCCGCGACATTGCGCGACGCGGCGCGGCTGGCGCAATTGCACGGCGCCTCGTTTCACCGCGGCTGGGGCGAAGGCGAGTTCGAGACGATGCTGACCGAGCGCAACACCCTGGTGCACCGCCTGCGGCAGGGACGCAAGATCATCGGCTTCGCCGTCTCGCGCATGGCGGCGGACGAAGCGGAAATCCTCTCGATCGCGATCGATGCCGGCCAGCGGGGCCGCGGGCTGTCACGCATTCTGCTGCTGACCCATCTCGGTCATCTTGCCGGCCGTGGCGTCCGCACCATCTTCCTCGAGGTGGAAGAAAATAATGAGCCGGCGCGACGGCTCTATGAAAAGGCCGGATTCGGCGTGATTGGCCGGCGCGAGCGCTATTACAAGCAGCCCGGTGGGGAACATTTGAACGCGCTTCTGATGCGGCGTGACTTGTCGTAACATCCGCGCGATGGCAGAACAGCGCCTGCCATTCGACCCAAGGCCTTGAACCCCATGACCACGGTGAAACCCCCGCCTGCGCAAAGGAACACCGGCATCGAGGCGCGCTGCGCCGCGACCGGCATGCGCATGACCGAACAGCGCCGCGTGATCGCGCGCGTGCTGGCGGAAGCCATGGATCATCCCGACGTCGAGGAACTGTACCGGCGCTGCGTGGCCGTCGACGACAAGATCTCGATCTCAACGGTGTACCGCACCGTCAAGCTGTTCGAGGACGCCGGCATCATCGAGCGGCACGACTTCCGCGAGGGCCGCGCGCGCTACGAGCAGATGCCGGAGAGCCACCACGATCACCTGATCAATCTGCGCGACGGCAAGGTGATCGAGTTCACCTCCGAGGAGATCGAGAAGCTGCAGGCCGAGATCGCGCGCAAGCTCGGCTACAAGCTGGTCGATCACCGCCTCGAGCTCTATTGCGTTCCCCTCGACGAAGAAAATAAGTCCTAGTCGAGTGAGCTTCGATCTCGTCATTTTCGATTGCGACGGCGTGCTCGTTGACAGCGAGGTGATCTCCTGTCGCGCGCACGCGGAGACGCTGACGCGTCACGGCTATCCGATCACGCCGGACGGCGTGCTGAAGCGCTTCCTCGGCGTGTCCGACCGCGAGGCGCGGCAGATCGTGGAGACCGAGATCGGCCGCAGACTGCCGGATAGCTTCGAGGCGGAAGTCAAGCAGGCGACGCTCGGCTTCTATGCCGACGACCTCAACGCGATCGCCCATGTCAGCGACGCGATATCGGCGCTCAACTTGCCGAAATGCGTGGCCTCCAGCGGTACGCCGGAAAAGATCCGCCACGGCCTGAGCTGCGCCGGGCTCTACGACCAGCTCGCGCCGCATATTTTCTCCGCAACGCAGGTCAAGCGCGGCAAGCCCGCGCCGGACATCTTCCTGTTTGCGGCCGAGCAGATGGGAGCACGGCCGGAGCGCTGCGTCGTGATCGAGGATAGCGTGCACGGCGTCACCGGCGCGCGCGCCGCCGGCATGACGGTGCTCGGCTTCCACGGCGGCAGCCATTGCACCGCGGAACACGAGGACATGCTGCGCAAGGCCGGAACAGCCGCGACATTCGCCGATATGCGCCAATTGCCAGGTTTGATCGCCCGAGCGGGCCAAAAATACGGCTCGATCGCTGGATTTTCGCCGGTTTAAGCTATATTTCAGCCTCGGCGCCTCGATGACGCCGCTTCCAATCCGCGATCAAGGTTCCATGACGACGCCGCGCAAGCTGCACATCAAGTCCTATGGCTGCCAGATGAACGTCTACGATGCGCAACGCATGGTGGACACGCTGGCTGGTGAGGGCTTCGTCGAGACGGCGAGCGCGGAGGACGCGGATCTCGTGATCCTCAACACCTGCCACATTCGCGAGAAGGCGTCGGAGAAGGTCTATTCCGAGCTCGGGCGTCTCCGGGTCGCCAAGGAAGAGGCCGCACGCGACGGCCGCGACATGAAGATTGCGGTCGCCGGCTGCGTCGCCCAGGCCGAGGGCGAGGAGATCATCCATCGCGCACCGACCGTCGACATCGTCGTCGGGCCGCAGAGCTATCACCACCTGCCGCAACTCCTGAAACGCGCCAAGGCCAACGGCCGCGCGCTGGAAACGGAATTTCCGGTCGAGGACAAGTTCGGCTTCCTGCCGCAGCCGAAGCCGGATGCGATCCGCGCGCGCGGCATCTCCGCCTTCGTCACCGTGCAGGAAGGTTGCGACAAGTTCTGCACCTTCTGCGTCGTGCCCTATACGCGCGGCGCCGAGGTCTCGCGTCCGGTTGCCAAGATCGTCGACGACGTCAGGCAGCTCACCGAGAACGGCGTGCGCGAGATCACGCTGATCGGACAGAACGTCAACGCCTATCATGGCGACGGCCCTGATGGCCGCGCCTGGCCGCTCGGCAGGCTGTTGCAGCGGCTCGCCGAGATCCCCGGCGTGGCACGGCTGCGCTACTCGACCAGCCATCCGCGCGACGTCGACGATTCGCTGATCGCGGCGCATCGCGATCTGCCCGAGCTGATGCCGTTCGTGCACCTGCCGGTGCAGTCCGGCGCGGACCGGGTTCTTGCTGCCATGAACCGCAAACATACCGCCGATGATTACAGGCGCGTCATCGACCGGTTCCGTGCTGCGCGGCAAGATATTGCTTTTTCATCGGATTTTATCGTCGGCTTCCCCGGGGAGACCGAGGAAGAATTTTCCGCCACCCTCGCGCTTGTCACGCAAATCGGGTACGCTGCGGCGTATTCATTCAAATATTCGCCACGGCCGGGCACGCCGGCGGCGGAGATGCGGGAGACAGTGTCAGCAGCAGAGATGGACGAGCGCTTGGGGCGGCTTCAGGAATTGATCGACAGCCAGCAATCGGCCTTCAATCGGGCTGCGATCGGCACAACGGTCGACGTGCTGTTTGAGCGCGCCGCGCCGCGCAAGGAAGGCCAGATCGTCGGCCGCACCGCCTATCTGCAGCCCGCCCATGTGATGGCTTCGCCTGACATCATCGGCAAGGTTCTCCCCGTGCGGATCGACAGCCTCGAGCGCTACAGCCTGATCGGCGAGCTCGCAGCGCCGTCCGCACCGAACCCGGTTTCGCAGACGACCATTGGAGCCTGAAATCCTTGCCCAAAAGCGCATCGGATTCGCCTTCGCTCGCTCCCAGCCGCAAACCTGATCGCGACATGCAAATTCCACCCGAGACCCAGGTCGTCATCGATTTCGACGATAACCGCGCCGCTTCCGCGCTGGTCGGCCCCTACGGCCAGAACCTCGCACTGGTCGAGCGCCGGCTTGGCGTCGTCGTCGACTCCCGCGGCAACCACGTCACCATCGCCGGTTCGCGCGACGGCTGCGACGCGGCACGGCGCGTGCTCGAGACGCTCTACGCGCAGGCCGTCGAGGGACACGACCTCGATCAGGGCGAAGTCGAGGGCGCGATCCGCGCCGTGATCGCGCAGGGATCGCTGTTCGAGTTCGACAACAAGGCGGCCAAGCCGACATTCGAGACGATCAATCTGCGCAAGCGGCCGGTACGTGCGCGCACCGCCGCGCAGGACTCCTACATCCGTGCGCTGAAGCGGCATGAGCTGGTGTTCGGCATCGGCCCGGCCGGCACCGGCAAGACCTGGCTCGCCGTCGCCCATGCCGCACAACTCTTCGAACGCAAGGAGGTCGACCGCATCATCCTGACGCGGCCTGCCGTCGAGGCCGGCGAGCGGCTCGGCTTCCTGCCCGGCGACCTCAGGGAGAAGGTCGATCCCTATCTGCGCCCGATCTATGACGCGCTGTACGATTTGATGGACGCGCGCGTGGTCGAACGCGCGCTGCAGGGCAACGAGATCGAGATTGCGCCGCTCGCCTTCATGCGCGGCCGCACGCTGACCAATGCCGCCATCATTCTCGACGAAGCGCAGAACACCACATCGATGCAGATGAAGATGTTCCTGACGCGCCTCGGCGAAAACAGCCGGATGATCGTGACCGGCGATCCCTCGCAGGTCGACCTGCCGCACGGTCAGGCCTCGGGACTTGCCGAGGCGGTGAAGCTGCTCGACGGCGTCGAGGGCATCGCGCAGGTCCGGTTCACCGCCGAGGACGTCATCCGCCATGAGCTGGTGGCGCGCATCGTGGCCGCCTATGAGGGATTGCCGCAGCGGCCGGCAAACGCCAGATCTTGAGATCAACAGCTTCGGCCGACAGCCCGCGCGATGCAGAGGCCGGCCATAACGCAGATTTTGGAACCACCGTGTCCTCCTTTCCCGCAACCGAGGTTCTCGTCACAGCCGAATGCTGGCGGACCGAACCCAACGCCGAAGCGGTGATCCATCGTGCGATCGAGGCGGCCGCGGAAGTAGCCGACGCCGATGTCGGGGACGCCGAGCTTGCGATCATGCTGACCGACGATGCCGGCATCCGCACCCTGAACAACAATTGGCGCAGCATCGACAAGCCGACCAACGTGCTGTCGTTTCCGGCGCTGCAGCCCACCGGTGGTGGTGCCCCCGATGATGCTCCGCGCATGCTGGGCGACATCGCCATCGCCTATGAGACGACGCGGCGCGAAGCCGACGAGGAACAGAAGCCGTTCGACCACCATTTGAGCCATCTTGCGGTGCACGGCTTCCTGCACCTGATCGGCTACGACCACGAGAATGACGAAGATGCCGAGGACATGGAAAGTCTCGAGCGCGAGATTCTCGGCTCCCTCGGCATCCCCGACCCCTATGCGGATCGGATCGACTGACATGGCGGATTCCGAACCGACCCATGACAATCCGCGCAACGTGAGCAACCTGCCGGTCGTGGTGCACGCCGGCGAGGCGCAGCGCCCCGCCGCCGAAGGCTGGCTGGTGCGTGCGATCCGCACGCTGTTCGGCTGGAAGGCCGGCTCGGTGCGTGATGACCTGCAGGTGGTGCTCGACGCCTCGACGCCCGACGATGTCGGCTTCTCGGCGATCGAGCGCACCATGCTGCGCAACATCCTGTCGCTCAACGAGCGGCGGATCGCCGACGTCATGGTGCACCGCGCCGACATCGTCGCGGTCAAGCGCGACATTCCGCTCGGCGAGTTGATGAGCCTGTTCGAAAGCGCGGCGCATTCGCGGCTCGTGGTCTACAACGAAACCCTCGACGATCCCGAAGGCATGGTGCATATCCGCGACCTGTTGGCCTTCATGACCGCGAGGGCGCGCGTCACCGACGCGACCAAGACGCGGCGCAAGAAGCCGTTTCCGGCGGGGCTCGACCTGCGCGCGGTCGATCTCGCGATGCCGCTGTCGGAAGCCCACATCATCCGCAAGCTGCTCTACATCCCGCCGTCGATGCGGGCGATCGACCTGCTGGCGCAGATGCAGGCCTCGCGCATCCACCTTGCACTTGTCGTCGACGAATATGGCGGCACCGACGGGCTGGTGTCGATCGAAGACATCGTCGAGGAGATCGTTGGCGAGATCGACGACGAGCACGATTCCGACGAGCCGCCCTCGATCGTCCGTCAGGCCGACAATTCCTTCATCGCCGACGCGCGCGCCAGCCTCGACGACGTGCGCTCGGTGATCGGCGAGGATTTCGTCACCGGCGAGGCCGGCGAGGAGGTCGAGACGCTGGGCGGATATCTGGTCTCCTTCGTCGGCCGCCTGCCGGTGCGCGGCGAGGTGATCTCCGGACCGGGCAATTTCGAGGTCGAGGTGCTCGACGCCGACCCGCGGCGGGTGAAACGCCTGCGGATCAGCACGCGCAAGGAGCGGCCGACGCCGCGCAAGGAACGCGAGCGGCGCCGCGAGCAACCCTCTGACTCCGGAACCCCGCAGGCCAATGACAACACCCCGCCGTCCGGCGATGGAGCCGGTCAGCAGTGAGGCTGTCAGACAAACTCCGCGCCACCGGGCTTGCGATCATCCTGACCTGGGGATGGAAGCGTGCGGTCATCGCGCTTGCCGCCGGTGCCTTGTCGTCGCTGGCGATGGCGCCGTTCAACGCCTGGCCGGCTCTGCTTCTGACGTTTCCCATCGCGGTCTGGCTGATCGACGGCGCCGCGGCCGGGCGCTGGCACGGCGTGCCCGCGGCGGCGCTGTCCGGCTTCTGGTTCGGCCTCGGCTATTTCGTGCCGGGTCTGTACTGGATCGGTTACGCCTTCTTCGTCGATGCGCAGACTTTCGCCTGGCTGACGCCGTTCGCGGTGCTCGGCCTGCCGGCCTATCTCTCGCTGTTCACCGCCTTCGGCTTCGCCCTGGCACGGCTGATCTGGCCGCGCGACGCCTCGCGCGTGCTCGCGCTCGCGGCCAGTTTGACGATTTCGGAATGGCTGCGCGGCCACGTCCTGACCGGCTTTCCGTGGAACGCATTCGGCTATGCGCTGAGCGAGCCGCTGGCGCTGGCCCAGACCGCGTCGCTGATCGGGCTGTGGGGCATGACCTTCCTGGCGGTTGCGATCTTCGCAAGCCCGGCCGTGCTGATCGACGGTTCTTCGCGCAGCCGCAAGCCCTGGCGCACGCCGGTCGCGGCGGTGCTGGTGCTGGCGGCGATGCTGGCGTTCGGCGCAGTGCGGCTGTCGCAGCACCCGACCGCGATGGTCGCAGGCGTCAAGCTGCGCATCATGCAGCCCGACCTGCAGCAGGACGCCAAGTTCAACTACTCCGCCAAGGCTGCGGTGATGCAGAAGTATCTCGCATTGTCGGATCGGGCGTCGGGGCCGCAATCCACCGGCGTGGGCGATGCCAGCATCCTGATCTGGCCGGAATCCGCGTTTCCCTTCTTCCTGACTCGGGAAGCCGACGCGATGGCGCAGATCGCCGATCTGCTGCAGAAGGGAACCGTGCTGATCACCGGCTCGGTGCGCGCGCCCGATCTGCCGCCCGGCGTCCGCATCACGCGTGCTTATAATTCCATCTACGTCATCGATCATGACGGCAGCGTGCTGTCGGTCTACGACAAGCTGCATCTGGTGCCGTTCGGCGAATATCTGCCGTTCCAGTCGTGGATGGAGAAGCTCGGCTTCCAGCAGCTCACCAAGGTCGTGGGCGGCTTCATCCCGGGCACGATCCGCCGGCCGCTCGACGTGCCGAATGCGCCGCCTGCGCTGCCCTTGATCTGCTATGAGGCGATCTTCCCCGGCAGCATCGTCAACCACGACGAACGTCCGGGCTGGATCATCAACGTCACCAATGACGGCTGGTTCGGGATCTCGACCGGTCCCTACCAGCATCTGCAGCAGGCACGGCTCCGCTCGATCGAGGAAGGGCTGCCCCTGGTGCGCGCCGCAAATACGGGCATTTCCGCCGTGATCGATCCGTTGGGGCGGATTGTCGCACAACTCGGACTGGGTATCGAAGGCGTGCTCGATGCCGGCCTGCCGGCGGCGATCGCGCCGACGATCTATGCGCGGATCGAGAATATCCCGGCCGCCGCAATTGTGATCGTTGCGCTGGCAATCGTACTGCGGCGGCGTTTTCTCAGGCGAAAGGCCTGACGATTACATATCGCCGGTTGTCGCCGAACCCGAAAAAACGTCGAAATTCGCCTGAACGCGATTCCACCAGTTGACAGATTGACCGTACGCTTCGCATTGTAAGGGTCCGAGCGAAATCCTAAGTCCAGTCAGCCCCTTTGCGCAAATTGTCCGCATTTCGTCCCGATCCTCCTTGCAGGATTTGACGGCACCTGCGCCTGAGGCATATTCGCTTCCAACTTGCCTCATCCACGGGCGCGCAATTCCCTAGGAGAGTTGGAGATGTCTACCAAAGCGCCCAACCCTGTTGACAAATATGTCGGCAGCCGCGTCCGCATGCGACGCATCATGCTGGGCATGAGCCAGGAAAAGCTGGGCGAGGCGCTGGGTCTGACGTTCCAGCAGGTGCAGAAGTACGAGAAGGGGACCAACCGCGTTGGCGCCAGCCGGCTGCAGCAGATCTCCGAAATCCTGCAGGTCCCGGTCTCGTTCCTGTTCGACGGCGGCCCGAGCGGCGTCAAGACGTCCGACGGCTTCGGCGAAGGCGCCTCGCCTGCTTACGTGTCGGATTTCCTCGCGACCGCCGAAGGCCTGGCGCTGACCCGTGCCTTCACCCGCATCGCCGATGCCAAGCTCCGCCGCAGCATTGTCGAACTGGTCGAGCAGATCGCTGCACGCGAGGCGTCCGACCAGGCCTGACCCAGCCGTATCCGTTTGAGGGATCGCCAAATCTGGAATATGTCATTCCGGCGCGCGGACCCGCGCGCCCCGACACGTGAATTCACAGGCGTCGACACCGTCCATGTCCAGCAACCCGTTTGAAGCAGGAGCGATCCTCGACGGCATCCGCCGCTGGGTCGAGATCGAGTCACCGACCGAACGGCCGGACCAGGTCAACAAGCTCGTCGACCTCGTCACATCGGGTTATCGTGATCTGCCGGCAACCGTGGAGCGTGTCGCGGGACGCGACGGCCGCGGCGATCACCTGATCGCGCGCTCGTCCTGGGGCCAGGAGGCGCCGGGCATTCTGGTGCTGAGCCATCTCGACACCGTGCACCCGATGGGATTCATCGAACGCCTGCCGTTCAGGGTCGATGGCGACAGCGCGTTCGGTCCCGGCATCTACGACATGAAGGGCGGCGCCTATCTTGCCTATCATGCCTTCCGGCGGATCTGCGCCGATGGCGCGCGGGCGCCGCTCGGCATCACCCAGCTCTACGTATCCGACGAGGAGGTCGGCAGCCCGACGTCACGGGCGCTGATCGAGGCTGAGGGCCGCAAAGCCAAATACGTGCTGGTGACCGAGCCGGCGCGCGACGGCGGCAAGATCGTCACCGGGCGCAAGGGCGTCGCGCGGTTCGACGTGGCCATCAAGGGCGTGCCCGCGCATGCCGGCACGCGTCCCGAGGACGGCCGCAGCGCGATCCGCGAACTGGGCAACGTGATCCAGACGCTGGAGGCGATGAACGACCTCAAGCGCGGCGTCACCGTCAATGTCGGCGTCGTCCGCGGCGGCACCAAGCCGAACGTGATTGCCGAAGAGGCCTATGCCGAGGTCGACCTGCGCGTGCCGACCATGGCCGATGCCGACGAGCTGGTGCCGAAGATCCTCGGGATCACATCGCGCACCGAGGGCGTTACCGTGACGGTAACAGGCGAGCTGAACCGTCCGCCCTATGAAAAGAGCAGTTCCGGCACCGCGCTCTACGAGCACGCCAGGACGCTTGCCGCCGAACTCGGCTTCGATCTGCTCGATGTCTTCACCGGTGGCGGCTCCGACGGCAATTTCACTGCGCCGCACACCGCGACCCTCGACGGCCTCGGCGTCGACGGCAAGGGCGCGCATACCCACTACGAGCAGCTCTATATCTCCTCGCTCGAGCCGCGTGCGCGGCTCCTGCACCGGCTCTACCAGACGCTGCGATGATCGCTGCACCGCGTGACGCTGGCGACCATGACGTGCCCCCGGACGACGGCGCGGCTGCCCATTCGCGCGGATCGTTCTTCGGTCGCCGCAAGGGCCACAAGCTGCGCGCGCACCAGGCCGACCTGATCGACCATCTGCTGCCGCATCTGGCGCTCGACATCGGCGCTCCCGCGCCCGCAAGCCTGACCGAACTGTTCGACGACGGCCTCGAGAGCGTCAGGCTCGAGATCGGCTTCGGCGGCGGAGAGCATCTGGTTGCGGAAGCGCAGGCGTTTCCCAAGATGGGCTTCATCGGCTGCGAGCCCTATGTCAACGGGATGGCGAAGATCCTGACCCAGATCGAGGCACACAACATCGGCAACGTCAGGCTGTTCGCCGGCGACGCCGCCGAGCTGCTGGCCTGGGCGCCGGCGCGCTCGCTTTCGCGCATCGACCTGATCCATCCCGATCCCTGGCCGAAGCGGCGGCACTGGAAACGGCGCTTCGTGCAGGATGCGACGGTCGCCGCGATGGCGCGGATCCTGACGCCGGGCGGCGAGTTCCGCTTCGTCAGCGACATCGACGACTACTGCGCTTGGACGCTGGCGCATCTGATGCGCTCGCCGGACTTCGCCTGGCTCGCCGAACGCGCAATCGACTGGCAGCAGCCGTGGCCGGACTACACGATGACGCGCTACGGCGCGAAAGCCGAACGCGAGGGTCGCAAGGCCGCGTATCTAAGATTTCGGCGCACGGGTTAGTAACGTCGTTCCAGGGCGATGCGCAGCATCGAACCCGGAACCTCGAGATTCCGGGTTCTCGCTGCGCGAGCCCCGGAATGACAAGAGGTTACCCCTTCGCCGCGGCCATCCGGGCCTTCTTGACGTCGGTCGCCTCCCACACCATGCGCTTTCCCCGCTCGCGGCCCAGCAGCTCGATCGGGTCGCGATTGTCGATGTGGCCGAACTGCCCCTTGTAGACGCCGTAGCCGCACAATTCCTGCAGCCGACGCGGAAAGCGCACGGCGATGTCGCGGGGAATGCCGAGCTGCAGGTTCTCCTGCTGCCGCATCCAGCCCCAGCAATAGGCGCAGGAGAAGGCGAAGCGCCTGGCGTCGCTGGTATTGGCGCCGCCGCCGTGCCACAGCGCGCTGTCAAACAGCATCACGCTGCCTGCAGGCATGGTCGCGGTGACAGCGTCGTAATCCTTGCCGTATTCCGGCGACGAATCGTATTTGTGGCTGCCCGGGATGATCCGCGTCGCGCCGTTGTCGTCGCGGAAATCCGACAGCGCCCAGATCGCATTGATCGTGATCGGAATGTGCGGCCGTGGCAGAGGGATCAGTTGCGTGTCTTCGTGGATCGGTTGCGCCTCCTGGCCGGGACCAAGCACCAGCGAGCAGAACGACGAGAGCAGGCATTCCTTGTCCAGCACGCACTCGACAACCGGCAGCACATTCTCATGCAGCGGCACCTCCCAGAACAGGTCGTCATAGGTCAGGAGGTTGTTGATGCGCAGCGTCTTGAAGCCTTCGAACGAGGTCCTCGCCAAGCCGCGATCATGCTCGCGCTCGATCCGCAGCACCGCCTCCTTCAATCCCTCGACCAGCTCGGGCGAGGCGGCACGCGCGATCACGGTATATCCGTCCTCGCGGATCCGTTCGGCGTGCGATTGAATGTCGGCGTCCATCAGCATGGCAATCTCCCTGTTGGCGCTGTGTCGCGCCTTGCAGGAAGCATAGCGGGCAGACGACATCTTTGGGAGGTATTTTGACGCTGCTACCTTGCCTCGTCATTGCGAGCCAACGGGACGCGCGCATGCGCGCCCGATGACAGGCTCCGCGAAGCAATCCATTTCGGCCCCGGGAGATATGGATTGCTTCGTCGCTTCGCTCCTCGCAATGACGAGGGAGAGAGTTTACCACCGACGATCGCGCCGCGCTCGGCTCCTACCGCGACTTCCAGAAATCGACGACGCGCTGCGCGGTGGACGGCATCAGGCGGACGAAATTCACCCGCGCGCCTTCGATATCGGCCGGTGACGGCACGCGGTTCCGCCCGAGCCGCATCAGGATCAGCGCCCGCACCGTCAGCCATTCGAGGCCGATGGTCTTGCTGGCGATCAGGATCGGATCGTAACGATCGCCGGAGATCAGGCGGTCGAGCGTCACGATCTTCACGCCGGTCATCGCGGCCAGCGCCGCGACCGACTCTTCGTATTTGAAGGACTTTGCGAAATCGAGCAGCGCCGCCTCGTTCAGCTTGCCGGCGTGATGCAGCGCGAGGATCGCGCGCTGTGCCAGCGCGAAATCGCGACGGCCCTCGACAGGAACGATCACGCCTTCGATCTCGCTCATCGCGAGCTTGATCTCGGCCTGCCGCTCCGGCTTGACGACATCGAACAGGCGCCGGCGGATCACGTCGATCGAGCCGGCGAGCAGGTTCTTCAGATGCTCGGGCGGAAGATCGTCGCGCCGGCCGATCTTCAGCGTCAGCACGCCGTCCTGTCCGGCACGGCGGATCATCGTGGCGAAGGCGTCGTCCGAAAATGCAGCACCGGCGTTGCCGGCCGCGCATCTGATCACGTCGCGATCGCCACGGCGGACGATGACGTCGGTCAGTTTGGTCGAAAGCTTCGGCCGCTCGGCTATCGCGAGCAGATGGCCTTGCCCCTTCGCGTTGGCGATTTCGACCAGCACATGCTCGTCGATCACAGGCGAGCGGCGCAGCAGCGGGCCTGCGATCGCGATATTGTCTTCATGGGCGAGCTGGCCGACGAGGTGCCGCGGTGCGTTGGCAAGCAGCGCGAGCCTCTCGGCCAGATCGATCCGCGCATCCAGCTCGGCATGTGGAACCAGGCTGGTCAGCACGCCATCAAAAAGATCGATATGGTCGGGACGGAAGGTCGCAGCGCCCTGCAGGAACAGCTCGCTGACCCGCCGCGCGGCTTCAGCACGGCGCTTGGGGTCACCGCGGCGAACGATGTCATCGAGTTCCGGGATCAGCGCGGGGGCTGTCGTCATAAGCCTATCCAAACCAGCGGCTTCTGCCGGTTTGCCGGCAATCTAGGTCCCGTTTGTAAACGGAGGGTTAGATCGAGCCTCGCGGGGGAGCTGCAAAATCACCCGCCCCCGGGAGCCGGAGGCCTTGCCGGGTCGGGGCAAAAGCGCTATATCGGCAGCAACTTATGGTATCTCATACGATCGCGTAGGAGAGTGGGCCCCCGGGGACCCGCTCTTTTTTATTACCTGACGGGACCCAGCGAGCCCGGGTCCCGTTTGGGTAGCGTTACCGGCCCCTTAAGGCCGCGGAAACAACACGACAGACCTCAGACCGCCTTTGACACTCGATATGACCGATCCGACCGTAACGTCCATCGACGCCGAACTGCTCAACGAGCCGCGGCTCGTCGTCGAGCCCGGCGTGGCCGCGCGGGTGGCCGCAGTCGCCGTGCCGGTCCTGCAGGGCATGGGCTATCGCTTGGTGCGCATCAAGGTCTCGGGCGAGGCCGGCTGCACCGTGCAGATCATGGCGGAACGGCCCGACGGCTCGATGCAGCTCGAGGACTGCGAGGCGATCTCGCGCGCGCTGTCGCCGGTGCTCGATGTCGCCGACCCGATCGATCGCGCCTACCGGCTCGAGATCTCGTCGCCGGGTATCGACCGTCCGCTGGTGCGCCGCTCCGACTTCGAGCGCTATAATGGCCATCTCGTGAAAATCGAGATGGCGGTGGCGCATCAGGGCCGCAAGCGGTTCCGCGGCACGCTCGCGGGCGTCGAGGGCAATGCGGTGCGCGTCAAGCGCGACGATCCGCGCCCGGACGAGGATGCCGACGTCCTCCTGGTGATGGAGGATATTTCGGATGCACGGCTGGTGCTGACCGACGAGCTGATCGCTGAATCGATGCGCCGCGGCAAGGCCGCCGAGCGCGAGCTGCGCCGCGAGCTCGGGCTGGCGCCGCCGCAACCGGAGCACGCAAAGAAGAGCGATCCGGCGAAAAGCCATAAACCGAAGCCGAAGCCCGGCAAGAAGCCGGCTCCGACCAACACCAAACAACACCGCTTGGCCGCCGAGCGTGCGCGTCGAGGCGAGATCGATCCATCCGAAGGAGACTAAGCCATGGCAGTCAGCGCCAACAAACTCGAACTGCTGCAGATCGCAGACGCAGTTGCGCGCGAAAAGTCGATCGACCGCTCCATCGTGATCGCGGCGATGGAGGACGCCATCGCCAAGGCGGCGCGCGCCCGTTACGGCAGCGAGACCGACATCCATGCCGAAATCGACGCCAAGAAGGGCGAGCTGCGGCTGACGCGCCACATGCTCGTGGTCGACGTCGTCGAGAACGCCTCGAACCAGATCTCGCTGGCCGACGCGCAGCGCGCCAATCCGGGCGCCCAGGTCGGCGACACCATCGCGGACACCCTGCCGCCGCTGGAATATGGCCGCATCGCCGCGCAATCCGCCAAGCAGGTGATCGTGCAGAAGGTGCGCGAGGCCGAGCGCGACCGGCAGTACCAGGAGTTCAAGGACCGCATCGGCGATATCGTCAACGGCGTCGTCAAGCGTGTCGAATATGGCAGCGTGATCGTCGACCTCGGCCGCGGCGAAGCTATCGTACGCCGCGACGAGATGCTGCCGCGCGAGGTGTTCCGCAACGGCGACCGCGTCCGCGCCTATATCTTCGACGTCCGCCGCGAGACCCGCGGCCCGCAGATCTTCCTGTCCCGCACCCATCCGCAATTCATGGCGAAGTTGTTCGCGCAGGAAGTGCCGGAGATCTACGACGGCATCGTCGAGATCAAGGCGGTCGCCCGCGATCCGGGCTCGCGCGCCAAGATCGGCGTGATCTCGCGCGACTCCTCGGTCGATCCGGTCGGCGCCTGCGTCGGTATGCGCGGCTCGCGCGTGCAGGCCGTGGTGAACGAATTGCAAGGCGAGAAGATCGACATCATTCCGTGGTCGCCCGACATCGCGACCTTCGTCGTCAACGCGCTGGCGCCGGCTGAAGTCGCCAAGGTCGTGATCGACGAGGACCGCGAGCGCATCGAGGTCGTGGTGCCCGACACCAACAACCAGCTCTCGCTGGCGATCGGCCGCCGCGGCCAGAACGTGCGTCTCGCCTCGCAGCTCACCGGCTGGGACATCGACATCCTGACCGAGCAGGAAGAGTCGGAGCGCCGTCAGGCCGACTTCGAGAATTCGACGCGCGTGTTCATGGAAGCGCTCAATGTCGACGAGGTGGTCGGCCAGCTGCTCGCCTCCGAAGGCTTCACCTCGGTCGAGGAACTCGCGCTGGTCGATGTCAAGGAACTCGCCGGCATCGAAGGTTTCGACGAGGAGACCGCCACCGAGCTGCAGACCCGCGCCCGCGAATATCTGGAACGGCTCGAGGCCGAGCTGGAAGCCAAGCGCAAGGAACTCGGCGTCGAGGACGCCATGAAGGATGTGCCCGGCATCACCTCGAAGATGCTGGTGAAGCTCGGCGAGAACGACGTGAAGACCGTCGAGGACCTCGCCGGCTGCGCTACCGACGACCTGGTCGGCTGGACCGAGCGCAAGGACGGTGGCGAGCCGACCAAGCACACCGGGTTCCTCGACGGCATCGAGATTTCGCGCGACGACGCCGAGGCGCTGATCATGCAGGCCCGCCTCAAGGCCGGTTGGATTACCGAGGCCGACCTCGCCAAGCCGGCCGCGGAAGCCGAGGCCGCCGAAGAACCGGCGGCGTAAGGAGATGGCTTGCGGATGCTCGCTCAGGCTGACCTCGATCTCGACGATGGCCCGCGGACACCGAAGTCCGCGACCACGCGGATGTGCGCGGTCAGCCGCGAGGTGCGCCCGATCGACGAGCTGATCCGGTTCGTCGTCGCGCCCACGGGCGAGGTGATCCCGGATCTCAAGCGCAAGCTCCCGGGCCGGGGATTGTGGGTTTCCGCATCGCGGCGAAGCGTTGCAGAAGCGGTCCGCCGTCACCAATTTAACAGGGGATTCAAGCGCGATGTCCGTGTCGCGCCGACCCTTCCCGCCGACACCGAGGCACTTTTGGTGCGCAGCGCCATCGACGCCCTGGCGATGGCCGCCAAGGCCGGCGAGGTTGTGTCCGGCTTCGGCAAGGTCGAGGACGCGCTCAACCGGGGCGAAACCGCAGCCCTGATCCACGCTTCTGACGGCGCTGCCGACGGAATCCGGAAATTGGACGCGATCCTCCGGCAAAGGAGCGAAAAACGTGGTGAATCGCCGGTAATCGGCACCGTCAATGTTTTGACGTCGGCAGAATTGGATTTGGCACTTGGGCGCGCAAATGTGATACATGCTGCGCTGCTCGCGGGCCCGGCGAGCAAGACGTTCCTGTCGCGCTGCCAGATGCTGGTCCGATACCGGATGGCCGACGACGACAAGACCGCCGAAGCGGCCAGAAATTCCAGAGCATGATCCGGGAGGGCGGAGACCGCCTTTTCCAACGGGATCATGCTCAACAATAGACGACGCGTTGAAGGACTTGTGCGGCAAACGCACAGCGAAACGAGATTAGGACTGCTGAATGGTTGATACCAAAACCCCTGGCGACAAGACTTTGAGTGTCCCGAGCAAGACCTTGACGCTGAAACCGCGCGTCGAGACGGGCACCGTGCGCCAGAGCTTCAGCCATGGCCGGACCAAGCAGGTCGTGGTCGAAAAGCGCGGCAAGCGCCGCATCGGTGGCGATGGCCCGGCCGAGACGCACGCGCCGGAACCCGTGGTCGCAAAGCCTGCGGCGCCAGCCGCCAAGCCGCCGCTCGGCCGCCCGTCAGGCCCGCCTCCCGGCCAGGCGCAGCGCAACACCCGCTCGGGCGTCGTACTGCCGACCCTGACCGAGGACGAGCGCTCTGCGCGCGCCAACGCGCTCGCCGACGCCCGGCAGCGCGACATCGAGGAGCGTCGCCAGGCCGAAGAGGAGGCCAAGCGCCGCGCCGCCCGGGAGGCCATCGAGAAGGCCGAGCGCGAGGCCGCCGAAGCCCGCCGCAAGGCGGAAGAGGAGCGCCATCGCCAGGAAGAAGAGGCCAAGCGCAAGGCCGAAGTCGAGGCCAAGCGCCGCTTCGGCGAGGCCGAAGCCAAGCCCGCGGCGCCGGCCGCTCCGGCCACGGCCAAGCCGGCCGCACCCACCTCGGCACCGGCAGCCCGCACGCCAGCTACACCCACGCGCACCCCGGCCGCCGCGCCGAGGACCCCGGTCGCCGCCGAGGCCGACGATGACGAAGGTCCGCGCCTGGTGCGCCGCCCCGGCGGCGCCGTGCGCCCGGCGACAGCGCCGAAGATGACCCACAAGCCCGGTCCGCAGA
Source organism: Bradyrhizobium sp. ISRA464 (assembly GCF_029910095.1). Lineage (NCBI taxonomy): Bacteria > Pseudomonadati > Pseudomonadota > Alphaproteobacteria > Hyphomicrobiales > Nitrobacteraceae > Bradyrhizobium > Bradyrhizobium sp. ISRA464. The sequence continues at coordinate 53,574 of NZ_CP094526.1, forward strand.
AGCAGCGCGGACGCCTCACCGTGACCACGGCACTCGACGTGGACGACGTCCGCGAGCGTTCGATCGCCTCGTTCCGTCGTCGCACCCAGCGCCTGAAGGGGCATTCGTCGAACGAGCCGAAGGAGAAGCTGGTCCGCGAGGTCACGATTCCTGAAGCGATCACGATCCAGGAACTCGCCAACCGCATGTCGGAGCGCGCGGTCGACGTCATCCGCCTGCTGATGAAGCAGGGCGCGATGCACAAGATCACCGACGTGATCGATGCCGACACCGCGCAACTGATCGCGGAAGAGCTCGGCCACACCGTCAAGCGCGTTGCCGCTTCCGACGTGGAAGAAGGCCTGTTCGACGTCGTCGACGACTCGACCGACACCGAGCCGCGCTCGCCCGTGGTCACGGTGATGGGTCACGTCGACCACGGCAAGACCTCGCTGCTCGACGCGCTGCGCCACGCCAACGTGGTGTCGGGCGAAGCCGGCGGCATTACCCAGCATATCGGCGCCTATCAGGTGCTCTCGCCCGAGAGCGGCACCAAGATCACCTTCATCGACACGCCCGGCCACGCCGCGTTCACCGCGATGCGCGCCCGCGGCGCCAAGGTCACCGACATCGTCGTGCTGGTGGTCGCGGCCGACGACGGCGTGATGCCGCAGACGGTGGAAGCGATCAATCACGCCAAGGCGGCAAAGGTGCCGATCATCGTGGCGATCAACAAGATCGACAAGCCCGATGCGAGGCCCGAGCGCGTGCGCACCGAACTGCTGCAGCACGAGGTGCAGGTCGAATCGCTCGGCGGCGACGTGGTCGACGTCGAGGTGTCGGCGAAAAACAACACCAACCTCGACAAGCTGCTGGAAATGATCGCGCTGCAGGCCGAAATCCTCGACCTGAAGACCAATTCGCATCGCCCGGCGGAAGGCACCGTGATCGAAGCCAAGCTCGACCGCGGTCGCGGTCCGGTCGCGACCGTGCTGGTGCAACGCGGCACGCTGCACGTCGGCGACATCATCGTGGCCGGCGCCGAGATGGGCCGCGTCCGCGCGCTGATCTCCGATCAGGGCGAGAATCTCGACGAGGCCGGCCCGTCCGTGCCGGTCGAGGTGCTCGGCTTCAACGGTCCGCCGGAAGCCGGCGACCGCCTCGCCGTGGTCGAGAGCGAAGCCCGCGCCCGCCAGGTCACGAGCTACCGCGCGCATCAGAAGCGCGAGAACGCGGCGGCCTCGATCTCGGGCATGCGCGGCTCGCTCGAGCAGATGATGTCGCAGCTCAAGACCGCGGGCCGCAAGGAATTCCCGCTGATCGTCAAGGCCGACGTGCAGGGCTCGCTGGAAGCGATCCTTGGCTCGCTGGAGAAGCTCGGCACCGACGAGGTCGCAGCCCGCATCCTGCATGCAGGCGTCGGCGGCATCTCGGAGTCCGATGTCACGCTGGCGGAAGGCTTCAACGCCGCGATCATCGGCTTCTCCGTCCGCGCCAACAAGGAAGCGGCAGCCGCCGCCAAGCGCAACGGCATCGAGATCCGCTACTACAACATCATCTACGATCTCGTGGATGACATCAAAAAGGCGATGTCCGGCCTGCTCGCGCCCACGCTGCGCGAAACCATGCTGGGCAACGCGCAGATCCTGGAAGTATTCAACATTTCCAAGGTCGGCAAGGTCGCGGGTTGCCGCGTCACCGACGGAACCGTGGAGCGCGGCGCCAATGTTCGCCTGATCCGCGACAACGTGGTGGTGCACGAGGGCAAGCTCTCGACGCTGAAGCGCTTCAAGGATGAAGTGAAGGAAGTGGTCGCCGGCCAGGAGTGTGGCATGGCGTTCGAGAACTACGGCGACATGCGTGTCGGCGACGTGATCGAGTGTTACCGCATCGAGACGATCCAGCGCTCTCTGTAAGTCCAAGTCTTACGAAGCGCCTGGGTCCATTTAACTGAAAATGCGTCGGCGTGGCCGGACTAGGTCTGGCCACTCCGCATTGTCTGAAATTGAAAAGCTAGGACATTGATGCCCGGGGCGAAGCCTGCGGGCGTGACGGTTTTGGAAGAAGGTCATGTCCCGTCAGAAGAAAAGCTCCGCGCCCGGAGGATCACAACGTCAGCTACGCGTCGGCGAAACCGTTCGCCATGCGGTTGCCGAGATTCTGTCTCACGGTGACGTCCACGATCCGGATCTTGAAGGCCACATCATCACCGTTCCCGAGGTGCGTATGTCGCCGGACCTGAAGCTCGCAACGATCTACGTGATGCCGCTCGGCGGACGCGACACCGACGCCGTGATCGCAGCGCTCGAGCGCAACAAGAAATTCCTCCGCGGCGAGATCGCGCATCGCATTAACCTGAAATTTGCACCTGACATCCGCTTCCGCGTCGACGAGCGATTCGACGAAGCGGAACGTATCGAGAAATTACTGCGAACACCTGCGGTGCAACGAGATCTTGCACCCGATTCGGACGACGAGTGATGACTGTGACGACGACCAACAGCGCGATCGACGCGAAAGATGCCGACGCGCGCGACGCTGACAGAGATATTTTTTCCGAACAGCGCAGTGACGGTCCGCGTCGGGTGAACAACGATCCGCGCCAGAAGCAGGGCAAGCAGAACCAGCAGCCGCGCCGCGACAAGCGTGACGTGCACGGCTGGGTCGTGCTCGACAAGCCGATCGGCATGACCTCGACGCACGCGGTCGCGGTGCTCAAGCGCCTGTTCCAGGCGAAGCGCGCCGGCCATGCCGGCACGCTCGATCCGCTCGCCTCCGGGGGCTTGCCGATCGCGCTGGGCGAGGCCACCAAGACGGTGCCGTTCGTGATGGACGGCCGCAAGCGCTATCGCTTCACGGTGTGCTGGGGCGAGGAGCGCGACACCGATGACACCGAGGGACGCGTCGTCAGGACCAGCGACAACCGGCCGACGGCCGATTCAATCCGCGACCTGCTGCCCCGCTTCACCGGGACGATCGAGCAGATCCCGCCGCAATATTCGGCCATCAAGGTGCAGGGCGAGCGCGCCTATGACCTGGCGCGCGACGGCGAAACTGTGGAACTGAAGCCCCGTCCGGTCGAGATTCACGAATTAATCCTTGTAGAACACGGAGATAACGGCCAGTCCGTGTTCGAGGCCGAGTGCGGCAAGGGAACCTATGTCCGGGCGCTGGGCCGCGATATGGGCCGGATTCTGGGCTGTTTCGGCCATATCTGCGCCCTGCGGCGGACCATTGTCGGTCCATTTACCGAGCAGGACATGATTCCGCTGGAACAGTTAGAGGCTTTATGCAATAGAGCCGCGTCTGGCGAGGGTAGCCTCGCCGACGCGCTTTTGCCCGTTGAGACCGCGCTGGACGACATCCCGGCACTGGCCGTCACACGGGCTGATGCGGCAAGGCTCCACAGGGGCCAGGCCGTTTTGTTGCGCGGACGGGATGCGCCCAATAGTAGCGGCACAGTCTATGTCACGGTGGCAGGCCGTCTTCTGGCGCTTGCCGAACTTGGCAATGGCGAACTCATCCCCAAGCGCGTGTTCAACCTGAGCGGACTGACTGCCAGTTCGGCTCGCAACCATGGAAGCAATTGACGATGTCGATTACCGCGCAACGCAAAGCGGAAGTCATCAAGACGAATGCCACCAAAGCCGGCGACACCGGCTCGCCCGAGGTCCAGGTCGCGATCCTGTCGGAACGCATCAACAACCTCACCGAGCACTTCAAGACCCATGCGAAGGACAACCATTCGCGGCGCGGCCTCCTGAAGCTCGTGTCGACGCGTCGCTCCCTGCTTGACTACATCAAGCGCAAGGACGAGGCGCGTTACAAGGCGCTGCTCGAGAAGCACAACATCCGTCGTTGATATCGAGAAGCACGCGCGCGGTTCGCGCGCGTTTTCGTGTGATCTTCCGGGGAGACGGACTTTCGAATTGTCGAAAGACGATCATGCGCAACAGCATGGCCTTCACGCCATGCACACTAGCGTCCAGCAGCAATCCGGCCGCTGGACGGGGCAAGATGCCCAGATGACCGAAAGGATGGACGCCATCCGGAACCCAAGGACCATGGCAGGATCGCCGGACGCTGGTCGCAGCAGCGCATCAGTGTCTCGCCGTCTTGCGCATGGTCTTTGTGTTTTGGAGCGCCGTGCTTTCGCGAAACCATGAAAGAAGACCGAAATGTTCAAAACGCATTCCGTCGAGATCGACTGGGGTGGACGTCCCCTCAAGCTTGAAACCGGCAAGATCGCCCGCCAGGCCGACGGCGCCGTGATGGCCACCTATGGCGAGACCGTGGTGCTCGCCACCGTCGTTGCGGCCAAGGCGCCGCGCGAGGGCGTCGACTTCCTGCCGCTCACGGTCGACTACCAGGAGAAGGCTTACGCCGCGGGCCGCATTCCCGGCGGCTATTTCAAGCGCGAGGGCCGTCCGACCGAGAAGGAGACGCTGGTCTCCCGCCTGATCGACCGTCCGATCCGTCCACTGTTCGTCGACGGCTGGCGCAACGAGACCCAGGTGATCGTGACGACGCTATCGCACGACATGGAGAACGATCCCGACGTGCTGTCGATGGTCGCAGCCTCCGCCGCGCTGACGCTGTCCGGCGTGCCGTTCAAGGGCCCGATCGGCGCTGCGCGCGTCGGCTTCGCCAATGACGAATACGTCCTCAACCCGACGCTGGACGAGATGACCGAGAGCCAGCTCGACCTCGTCGTCGCCGGCACCGCGGACGCCGTGCTGATGGTCGAGTCGGAAGCCAAGGAGCTCAACGAAGACGTGATGCTCGGCGCGGTCATGTTCGGCCACCGCCACTTCCAGCCGGTCATCAACGCGATCATCGAGCTCGCCGAGAAGGCCGCCAAGGAGCCGCGCGAAGTCACCCCGATCGACAATTCGGAGATCGAGAAGGAGATGCTCGGCATCGCCGAGCAGGAGCTCCGCCAGGCCTATGCGATCGCAGTGAAGCAGGACCGCTATGCCGCGGTCGGCGCCATCAAGGAAAAGGTGATGGCGCACTTCTTCCCCGAAGGGCAGGAGCCGAGATACGACAAGCTGCGCGTCGCCGACGTGTTCAAGGAGCTGGAAGCCAAGATCGTCCGCTGGAACATCCTCGATACCGGCAAGCGAATCGATGGCCGTGACGTCAAGACCGTGCGCAACATCGTCGCCGAAGTCGGCGTGCTGCCGCGCGCTCACGGCTCGGCGCTGTTCACCCGCGGTGAGACCCAGGCGATGGTCGTGACCACGCTCGGCACCGGCGAGGACGAGCAGTACATCGACGCGTTGTCGGGGACGTACAAGGAGACGTTCCTGCTGCACTACAACTTCCCGCCCTATTCGGTCGGTGAAACCGGTCGCCTCGGCGGCACCAAGCGCCGCGAGATCGGCCACGGTAAGCTCGCCTGGCGCGCGATCCACCCGGTGCTGCCGCCGCACCACGAGTTCCCGTACACGATCCGCGTGGTCTCCGAGATCACCGAATCGAACGGCTCGTCCTCGATGGCCTCGGTCTGCGGCGCCTCGCTGTCGCTGATGGATGCCGGCGTGCCGCTGAAGCGGCCGACCGCCGGTATCGCCATGGGCCTGATCCTGGAAGGCCAGCGCTTCGCGGTGCTGTCGGACATCCTCGGTGACGAGGATCATCTCGGTGACATGGACTTCAAGGTCGCCGGCACCGACCAGGGCATCACCTCGCTGCAGATGGACATCAAGATCGAGGGCATCACCGAGGAGATCATGCGTGTCGCGCTTGGCCAGGCCAAGGAAGGGCGCGTCCATATCCTCGGCGAGATGGCCAAGGCCCTGACCGCGGCCCGCGCCGAGCTCGGCGAATACGCGCCGCGCATCGAGACCTTCAAGATCGCCACCGACAAGATCCGCGAAGTGATCGGCACCGGCGGCAAGGTGATCCGCGAGATCGTCGAGAAGACCGGCGCCAAGGTCAACATCGAGGACGACGGCACCGTGAAGGTCGCCTCCAACGACGGCGAGGCGATGAAGGCCGCGATCAAGTGGATCAAGTCGATTGCGTCCGATCCGGAAGTCGGCCAGATCTACGACGGCACCGTGGTCAAGGTGATGGAGTTCGGCGCCTTCGTGAACTTCTTCGGCGCCAAGGACGGTCTCGTCCACATCAGCCAGCTCGCGGCCAACCGCGTGCAGAAGACCTCCGACGTCGTCAAGGAAGGCGACAAGGTCAAGGTCAAGCTGCTCGGCTTCGACGACCGCGGCAAGACCCGCCTGTCGATGAAGGCGGTCGACCAGCAGACCGGCGAGGATCTGGAAGCCAAGCAGAAGCCCGAGGCTCCGGCCCCGCGCGAAGCCGCCGGCGAGTAAGCCGAGGCAATTCGACTGTTATGGAAAGGGCGGCCCCACGGCCGCCCTTTTTGTTTGCGGACACACGAAACAAATCAATCTCCGCTGATCGGCATGCGCTGTTTTGACCCGGCATTGTGAGTGGCATTGTTGGAACCCGTTCACAACTCGCGCCTAACATCGGGAGGCCTTCCCAGCACGGAGAACCACGATGTCATTGATGTCCCGACGCCACCTGATGATCGCAGCAACCGGCATCGCCGCGGCCGCCGCCTCATCGCGTACGGCGTTCGCCCAGGCGACCACGCAGGCCCCGAGCGGACCGTTCAAGGTCGACCCGCTGCCCTATCGGACCAACGCGCTGGAGCCGCACATCGACGCCAGGACGATGGAGATCCATCACGACAAGCACCACCAGGCCTATGTCAGCAACCTGAACACGTTCGCCAAGGATCATCCAGAGATCGCCGCGAAGCCGATCGTCGACGTGCTCGCCAATCTCGGCAACGTGCCGGACGCGATCCGGCGTGCGCAACAACATGGGCGGCCACGCCAACCACACGATGTTTTGGCAGATCATGGGACCGAACGGCGGCAAGCCGGAGGGCGAGGTGCTTGCCGCGATCGACCGCGACCTCGGCGGCATGGAAAAATTCCAGGCCGACTTCAATACCGCCGGCGGACGCGTGTTCGGCTCGGGGTGGGTGTTCGTCACAGTGACCCGGGACGGCAAGCTCGCGATCGAGACGCGGCCGAACCAGGACAATCCGATCATGGACGGCAAGCGCGCCCTGCTCGGCAACGACGTCTGGGAGCACGCCTATTATCTGACTTATCAGAACCGCCGGCCCGATTACCTGAAGGCGTGGTGGAATACGGTGAACTGGAAGGCGGTGGCCGAACGCTACGCAGCAGCCAAGGCCGGGACGCTCGGCGTGTGAGCCCGGCTGTCGAGGCTCGCCGGCTGCGACATGCCCGGTTAAGCTGAAGGCCTCGCGGGAGATCGCGGGGCCTGTCGCGCGCTGAGAGATCGACGATGATGCTGCCGACCATCCGTCCTGCCCGCCCGGACGAATATGATGAGATCGCCCGCCTCTGGATGGAGAGCTGGGTCACGACCGGCTTGGCCCAGGCCAGCGACGTCCTGCTCGCCGATCTGCGCGTGCGCCTTCGCCACGAGGTCGAGCGCGGCTGGAGCCTGTTCGTTGCCGACGACCAGGGCACCCTCGCCGGCATGCTGGCCCTGCATCTTTCCGACAACTATCTGGATCAGCTCTTCGTCGCGCCCGACTATCATGGCAGGAGCGTAGGACGACAACTGCTTGCCTTCACACGCCGGCAGATGCCGGACGAGATCTGGCTGCGCTGCGCGCGCGAGAACGAAAAGGCCTGGCGCTGGTACGAGCGCGAGGGCTTCCTGTTCGAGCAGGAGAAGATCAACCCGCTGAACGGACTGATGATGAAGTACTACCGCTGGAAGAGAGTTCCCGGCTGATTTGCCTAACCCACGAAATTGACCCGCATATCGATCCGAACCCGGCACGCGCGTCTAACCGTAGTGCGTTGCCAAGTCGCGGCAGACGCGCGATGAACGGGCGCTGCCCGTCCCTTGCCGATGAAAGGTTCAGCACATGATCAAACTCTACTGGTCGCCGCGCTCGCGCTCGTTCACCACGATCTGGCTGATGGAGGAATCCGGCCTGCCGTATGAACGGGTGCTGACAGACATCACCACAGGGGCACAGAAGGCGCCGGACTATCTGAAGATCAATCCGATGGGCAAGGTGCCGGCGCTGACCGACGGCGACGCCCAGCTTGGCGAGGCGGCTGCGATCTGCGCCTACATCGCCGACCGCTATCCCGAGACCAAGCTGGCGCCGGCCACGACCGATCCGAAGCGCGCCCGTTATCTGCAATGGCTGTTCTTCGCACCGAGCTGCATCGAGCCGGCGCTGATCCAGCTGTTCACCAAGCTCGAAGTGCCCGCGAGCACCGCGGCGTGGGGCAGCGCGGCACAGGTGTTCGACGTGCTCGACACCGAACTGCAGAAGGGGCCATGGATCCTCGGCGACCAGTTCTCCGCCGCCGATATCACGATCGGCTCGGGACTGAATTACGCGGTGCGGGTGTTCAAGATGGTGCAGCCTCGGCCGTCATTCGACGCCTATATCGATCGCTGCGTGGCGCGGCCTGCGTTCCAGCGCGCGGAGAAGATCGCCGCGGGGTGAGCTTGTAGTCGCGCAGCCGGATGGAGCCAACGGGTCGCGCAAATGCGCGCCCGATGACAGGCTCCGCGCAATCTGGGGCAGTCGCAGACGTCGAAAGGACTCCCGGATTTCGCTTCGCTCCATCCGGGCTACAAGCCGCAAGACGTGAAAGCTTGGCCTAGCCCGGGACGACGCGAGGATCGACGTCCTGCGAATAGTCGATACCGTCGATGCCAAATCCGAATAGGCGAAGGAACTGGGTCTTGTATTCCTGGAGGTCCGCCAATTCGCCGAGCGTTGCGGTGGAGAGCAGCGGCCATCGCCGCGCCACCTCCGCCTGAACTTCGGGCGAAAGCTCCCAATCGTCGACCCTGATGCGCTGCGCCTCATCGAGTTCGGCGTCCTTGCCGAGGCGGGTCCGGAACAGGCGATCGATCTGTTCGATGCACCCCTCGTGGAGCCCGAGCTGCTTCATGACCTTGAACAGCACCGTTCCGTAGAGCGGCACCACCGGAATCGCCGAGCTCGCCTGCGTGACCACGGCCTTCAGCGCGACAACGCGTGCGGCGTCCTGGCCGAGCCGGTTTCGGATCTCTTCCGCCTTGCGGTCGAGATCGACCTTGGCGCGACCCAGCGTGCCTTTCCAGTAGATCGGCCAGGTCAGTTCACTGCCGATATAGGTGTAGTTGAGGGTCCGGAAGCCCGGCGCCAAAACGCCGGCATCCGCGAGCTGGTCAATCCAGCGCTTCCAGTCGTCGCCGCCCATCACCGCGACTGTGGCGGTCGCTTCATCCTCGCTCGCCGGCGCAAGGGTAGTCTCGAAGACCTCGCCGGTTTCGGTGTTGAGGGTCTTGATTTCGACGGGGGAGCCGAGCGGCTTGATCGCCGAGCGATAGGTTTTGCCCGTGACGGGATCTGTCCGGACCGGCGCGGCCATGCTGTAGACCAGCAGGTCCAGCTGTCCGAACTTCTCGCGCACACGGTCGATGAAGGTCTTCTTCATCTCGTCGGAGAACGCGTCACCCTCCAGCGTGAGAGGCGATCGTCCGATCTTCTCGGCCTCGATCTCGAATGCGCGATTGTTGTACCAGCCGGCGCTGCCCGTCCTGGTCGCCGTCGGCTCGCGCTCCAGCGACACGCCGATGGTATCTGCTCCGCCGGCGAAGGTCGCAACGATGCGGCTCGCGAGGCCGTAGCCGGTCGAACATCCGAGCACGGCGACACGCTTGGGGCACTCCGCAATCGGGCCGTGCCGGAGAACATAAGCGATCTGGTCGCGGACATTGCTGGCGCAGCCGACGGGATGTGCCGTGGTGCAGATGAAGCCTCGCACGCGCGGTTCGATAATCATGTCCACCCCATTTCGGATCGTTGCAATGTCACCATTCGCTGCCTGCCGGCCTCCGTCTGCAAGAGAGGAGAGGTAAAGATCAAATCACGCATCCAGCCGCTTGAACACCAGCGTGGCGTTGGTGCCGCCGAAGCCGAACGAGTTCGACAGCACGGTGCCGAGCTTGGCGTTGTCGATGCGCTTGCGCACGATCGGCATGTCAGCGAATACCGGATCGAGCTCGGTGATATGCGCGCTCTCGCAGATGAAGCCGTTGTTCAGCATCAGGATCGAGTAGATCGCCTCCTGCACGCCGGTGGCGCCCAGCGAGTGGCCGGTCAGCGCCTTGGTCGCCGAGATCGGCGGACACTTCTCGCCGGTGCCGAACACCTTGCGAATCGCCTCGATCTCCGGCGGATCGCCGGCTGGCGTCGAGGTCGCATGCGGATTGATGTAGTCGATCGGCGTGTCCACGGTCGACAGCGCCATGCGCATGCAGCGCTCGGCGCCCTCGCCCGACGGCGCCACCATGTCGTAGCCGTCGGACGTCGCACCATAGCCAACCACCTCGGCGTAGATCTTTGCGCCGCGCGCCTTGGCGTGCTCGAGCTCTTCGAGCACCACGACGCCCGCACCGCCCGCGATCACGAAGCCGTCGCGGCTGATGTCATAAGGACGCGAGGCGGTGGCCGGCGTGTCGTTGTACTTCGAGGACATCGCGCCCATGGCGTCGAACAGCACCGACAGCGTCCAGTCGAGTTCCTCGCAGCCGCCGGCGAAGATGATGTCCTGCTTGCCGATCTGGATCGTCTCATAGGCATTGCCGATGCAATGGTTCGACGTCGCGCAGGCCGAGGAGATCGAGTAGTTCACGCCCTTGATCTTGAACCAGGTCGCGAGCGTCGCCGAGGCCGTCGACGACATTCCCTTCGGCACCGCGAACGGGCCGACGCGTTTCGGACCCTTTGCGCGCGCGATGTCGGCGGCCTCCACCAGCGTCCGCGTCGAGGGCCCGCCGGATCCCATGATGATGCCGGTGCGCACGTTGGAAACTTCGTTGTCCTGGAGCCCGGAGTCGCGGATCGCCTGCTCCATCGCGACGTGGTTCCAGGCCGCGCCCTCGGCGAGGAACCGCATCGCACGTCGATCGATCACTTCGGCAGGATTGAGTGTCGGCGCACCTTGCACCTGCGAACGGAAGCCCAGTTCGGCGTGCTTCTCCGCGCGTGTGATGCCCGATTTCGCCTCATAGAGGCTCGCAAGCACTTCCTGGGTGTTGTTACCGATGGACGAGACAATGCCCATCCCCGTGATGACAACCCGCCTCATGTTCGCCTCGCCCTGCCTTTATGTTGTCGCATGATGATCCTGCTCAAGATGGCGCCGTGCCCTGCTTGAACAACCCGACCTTCAAGTCCTTGGCGCGATAGATAATCTCGTCATCCATGGAAAGCCACCCGTCGGCGATTCCAAGCACGAGCTTTGACCGCATCACGCGCTTGATATCGACGTTGTACACAACCTTGCGCGCATGCGGCAGCACCTGGCCGGAGAACTTCAGCTCGCCGAGGCCGAGCGCACGGCCGCGACCTTCACCGCCGATCCAGCCGAGATAAAAGCCGACCATTTGCCACATGGCATCGAGGCCGAGACAGCCCGGCATCACCGGATCGTTCTTGAAATGACAGCCGAAGAACCAGAGGTCCGACTTCACCTCGAGCTCGGCGCGCACCAGCCCCTTGCCGAAGTCGCCGCCGGTTTCGGAAATCTCGCTGATGCGATCGAACATCAGCATCGGCGGCAATGGCAACTGGGCGTTGCCGGGACCGAAAAGTTCTCCCCGGCCACAAGCCAGCAAATCCTCATATTCGTAACCGCCGCGCCGATCCAGCATCCTCTTCAGCCTCTCAAATGTCCCGATGAAGCGCTTTTTGCTTGAGCCGGACCGGTCTTCCCGCGGGCTTTGAGTATCCCGCCTGTGGCGCTACCAGGGTACGCTGTCGGCCTTGGGTCTCTGCCGAAAGCGCATATGTGGTCCGCGCGCTCTCTAACATAGGGCCAACGGGGCGGCAAAGCCGCATTCCGGGGATAAATCGCCGTTTCTCCATAGGGTTCCCCGTTCACCTTGGATCCGTTCTAGTTGCGAAAAACTTGCATCTGACGGTCATCCTTTTTATATTTCCTAGGAATATCGCCCGGGTTAGGTGCATAGAGTGGATATGAGCGACGAAGTAACGGTTTCGAACAATGACGCCGTGCATCCGGCTGCAGGGGGCGCTGGGCATCACCCGACTCTGACCGGCTGCCCGTGGCATGACGTCAACGAGATGCTGCAGGCTGCAGGCCTTCGGCCGACCCGTCAGCGCATGGCGCTGGGTTGGTTGCTGTTCGGCAAGGGCGCCCGCCATCTGACCGCTGAAATGCTGTATGAGGAAGCCACGCTGGCCAAGGTTCCGGTGTCGCTGGCGACTGTCTACAACACCCTCAACCAGCTCACCGATGCCGGCCTGCTGCGCCAGGTCAGCGTCGACGGCACCAAGACCTACTTCGATACCAACGTTTCGGCGCACCACCACTTCTATCTCGAGCACAATCACGAGCTGGTCGATATTCCCGACCCGAACCTCGTGCTGACGAAGATGCCGGATGTGCCTGAGGGGTACGAAATCGCCCGCGTCGACATGGTCGTGCGGCTGCGCAAGAAGCGCTGATCCCAATCAAAGCTTACCATGCGCGGGCTTGACCCGCGCGTTCATCGTCTCCGATCAAGATCTTCTTCGATGGATCGCCGGGTCAAGCCCGACGATGACGAGCGGATTATTTCGTCAGTCCACCTTCTCGTCAGCGTAGACGCCCCACAGGCGCTGCTGCTCGATCCAGCCATCGAACCCGTTGCCGGTGATCCGGCACCAGTTGTTGGCGCACTTCTTGACCTGCGCAACGACGCCGACCTGCAGTCGCGCCGCGACCGCGCTCGTGGTGTCCGGACGATCGTAGAGCGCGGCGAGATCGTCCTTTTTCTTCATGGTGACAACGGCGGTGCGGCGCCCGGACAGCAGGGAGTGATAGACCCAGCCTTCGGCGCCTTCGGAATCGCGCACCCTGCGCCAATTCTCGAATTCGGCGGTGATTTCGACCGGCAGGCCGGCCCGCGTGTAGACCCAAGCGACGTCGTTGTCCTTGGTCGGGCCGGCGCGGACGTTCACGTGATCGGATTTCAGGCTGACATAGCGCGGGATCGGCAGTCCGCTGGTGGTGGGGCTCATGTCCTTGGCCGTATGTCCCGGCATGATCGACGCGCTCAGCATGCTTCCGACCAGCGCCGCCAATGAACCGAAACGCCAAAACATCAACTCGTCTCCTGTCGAGATGACCAACTCGCATTCGGCGAGTTGCAACCCAAACCCACGCCTGAATCTCAGGCCCCCCTGTGCCGCCGCTGCTCACCCCCGACCCGTGATTCCGAGGGTTCTTGTCTTGTCCCAGCCTTCTGCTAGAGAGGATGGAACGGCTGAAGAACCAGAACGCCCGAATTTGCGCCGGCAAAGGCCGGGTAAGTATCGGGGAACCCTAGGAAACGCGAAGGAAACGCCGGGACAGCGCGGCTATCAGCAGTGTCGAACAACCGGGTTAATGAGGTCTGAACGGCGCGAATTTTGGCGCGCCGCGGCCCTCATGAGAGCAGGACATGTCGGTAAAGAAAAAGCCTCTCGTCGTCGTCACCCGCAAGCTGCCGGACTCGATCGAGACCCGGATGCGCGAACTGTTCGATGCCAGATTGAATCTGGACGACACGCCGATGACGCCGGAACAGATTGCCGAGGCGATGCGAACCGCCGACGTGCTGGTGCCGACGGTGACGGACCTGATCCGCGAGGACGTGATCAACCAGCCCGACTGCAAGCTGAAGATGATCGCCAATTTCGGCAACGGCGTCGACAATATCGACGTGGCGGCCGCCCATGCGCGCGGCATCACCGTCACCAACACCCCGAAAGTACTGACCGAGGATACCGCCGACATGACGATGGCGCTGATCCTCGCGGTGCCACGGCGCATGATCGAGGGCGCCTTGATCCTGACCGAAGGCAGGCAGCACTGGGCAGGCTGGTCGCCGACCTGGATGCTTGGCAACCGCATCGGCGGCAAGCGGCTCGGTATCATCGGCATGGGCCGCATCGGCCAGGCCGTGGCGCGCCGCGCCCGCGCCTTCGGGCTGCAGATCCACTACCACAACCGCCGCCCGGTGGCGCCCGTCATCGCCGACGAGCTCGGCGCGACCTATTGGGAAAGCCTCGACCAGATGCTGGCGCGGATGGACATCATCTCGGTGAACTGTCCGCATACGCCGGCCACCTACCATCTGCTCTCGGCACGGCGGCTCAAGCTGATCCGCAAGGAGGCCTACATCGTCAACACCGCGCGCGGCGAGGTGATCGACGAGGACACGCTGATCAAGCTGATCGAAGCCGGCGAGGTCCGCGGCGCCGGCCTCGACGTCTACGAGCACGAGCCCGCGGTGAACCCGAAACTGGTGCGGCTGGCCAAGGCCGGCAAGGTGACGCTGCTGCCCCATATGGGCTCGGCCACCATCGAGGGCCGGGTCGAGATGGGCGAGAAGGTCATCATCAACATCAGAACCTTCCTCGACAACCACAAGCCGCCGGATCGCGTGCTGCCGAGCATGCTATAGGAATTCGATGCTGACTGTAGCGCGGATGGAGCGAAGCGAAATCCGGTATAGTATTGTCCACGGAGGAGACCGTCCCGGATTATGCTTCGCTCCATCCGGGCTACGGGCTACGGCCGCTTATTTCTTCTGTCGCGCCTGCTTGCGCCAGTCGGCGACGAACGACACGAAGGCGGCGAGCGCCGGCGGCGGTTGGCGTCGGCTCGGATAGTAGAGGAACGGCCCCGGAAACGGCGGGCACCAATCGTCGAGCACGCTGACCAGCGCACCGGATTTGACGCCGTAGCGGACATAGCCTTCGAACGTCGCCCAGTAGCCGACGCCATCATGGACCGCGCGCAGAGCGAGGCCGAGATAGGTCACGATCAGCTTGGCCGGCGGCGACACCTTGACCACGCGGCCGTTCTTCTCGAACTCCCAATCGAAGATCGCGCCGCTGCCAAAGCGGGTGCGGATGCAGGCGTGGTCTAGCAAATCCTTCGGATGCATCGGCCGGCCGTGCTTTGCGACATAACCGCTCGAAGCCACGACCGCGTAGCGCTGCGGCGCGCCCAGTGGAACCGCGACCATGTCCTGCGCGAGGTGCTCGCCATAACGCACGCCGGCGTCAAAGCCCTGCGCGACGATATCGACGAACGCGCTCTCGGCGACGATGTCGAGATCGACCTGCGGATATTTCGCGAGGAACGGCGCGACCATCGGCGCCAGCACCAGATCGACCGCGGGCGGCGGCGCGTTGATACGCAAGCGACCGGAGGGCTCGGCGCGCAGGCCCCGCACCTGATTCAGCGCATCGCCGACATCCGCCATCGCCGGTCCGACCCGCGCGAGCAAGAGCTCGCCCGCTTCGGTGAGCGCGACGCTGCGGGTGGTGCGGTTCATCAGGCGGACGCCGAGCCGCTCCTCCATGTCGCGCAGGCGCTGGCTCAGGCTCGAGACCGAGACGCGTTGCTCAAGCGCAGCACGGCGGAAGTTGCGCGTGCGCGCCACCGCCACGAAGGCGTCGAGATCGCGGAGGTCGAAATCCTGCATTGTTCGATATAGTGAACAAGCCATTCAGGATTGTCCAGCTTATCGGCAGAACATGGCGGACGCATATCAGCCCGCGACCTTCAAGGAGCACCACCAATGGACACGCGCAAACTTGGTTCCACCGGCCCTGCCGTCTCGCTGATCGGCCTCGGCTGCATGGGCATGTCTGATTTCTACGGCCCCACCGATCGCAGCGAGAGCATCGCCACCATCCACGCCGCGCTCGACGCCGGCATCACGCTGCTCGACACCGGCGATTTCTACGGCATGGGTCACAACGAGATGCTGATCGGCGAGGCGCTGAAGGGCAGGAACCGCGACAATCGGCAGATCAGCGTCAAATTCGGCGCGCTGCGCGATCCCAACCACGGTTTCCTCGGCTACGATAGCCGCCCCGCCGCCGTGAAGACTTTCGTCGCCTATTCGCTGCAGCGGCTCGGCGTCGACCACATCGACATCTACCGTCCGGCACGGCTCGATCCCGCCGTGCCGATCGAGGAGACGATCGGCGCCATGGCCGACATGATCAAGGCCGGCTGGATCAGGCATATCGGCCTCTCCGAGGTCGGCTCAGAGACCATCCGCCGCGCCTACAAGGTGCATCCGATCGCCGACCTGCAGATCGAGTATTCGCTGATCTCGCGCGGCATCGAGAGCGACATCCTGAAGACCTGCCGCGAGCTCGGCATCGGCATCACCGCCTATGGTGTGCTGGCGCGCGGATTGATCAGCGGACACTGGTCGAAGGAGCGCTCAGGGACGAAGGATTTTCGCCTGCTGAGTCCGCGCTTCCAGGCCGCCAACATCGACACCAATCTGGCGCTCGCGGACCGGTTGCGCGTTATCGCGGCCGACATCGGCGCATCGCCGGCGCAGGTCGCAATCGCCTGGGTCGCGGCGCAAGGCAAGGACATCGTGCCGCTGGTCGGTGCGCGGCGGCGCGATCGCCTGACCGAAGCGCTCGGCGCGCTCGACGTGAAGCTGACCGATGCGCATCTCGCCGCGCTCGCGAAGGCATTCCCGCCCGGCGCGGCGGCCGGCGGACGCTATCCGGAAGAGCACCTCAGGCACATGGACAGCGAGAAGCCTGCGAAGGCTTCGTAAAACTCAGAGATGCCCGCTCAAATCAGTGATGGTGGGCGCATCACCATTGAGCGGGTTCTGCGGATCACGCGCGTAGCGCAGGGTTTCGAACCGCATGGCGCGCGCATCCACCATCAGGAGCCGTCCGACCAGGCTTTCGCCGAAGCCCACGATCTCGCGGATCGCCTCCAGCGCCATCATCGAACCCAGGATACCGGCGAGTGCGCCCATCACGCCGGCTTCGGCGCAGGCCGGCACCGTGCCCGACGGCGGCGGCTCCGGAAACAGGCAGCGATAGGTCGGGTTCAATTCGCCGTCCGCGTTCTTCTCATGCGCGCGGATCGTGGTCAGCGAGCCGTCGAATTGGCCCAGCGCCGCCGTGATCAGCGGCTTGCGCGCGAGAAAGCAGGCGTCGGAGACCAGATAGCGGGTTTCGAAATTGTCGGAGCCGTCGAGCACGAGATCGTAATTCGCAAGCAGCGCCATCGCATTTCCGGCGTCGAGGCGCACGGCATGCGTATCGAACGTCACATGCGGATTGAGCGCATGGATCTGTGCCGCCGCGCTGTCGACCTTGCGCTTGCCCACATCCGATGTCGCATGGATGATCTGGCGCTGCAGGTTGGAGAGCGACACGATGTCGTCATCGACCACGCCGAGCTTGCCAACTCCAGCCGCCGCCAGATACATCAGCGCCGGCGCCCCGAGACCGCCCGCACCAATCACGAGCACGGAGGCTTGCTTCAGCGCGTTCTGACCGGGGCCGCCCACCTCGCGCAACACGATGTGGCGGGCATAGCGTTCGAGTTCTTCGGCACTCAGCATCGTTCGAACAAATCCCTCATCATCTCGGCCCTCATGGTGAGGAGGCGCGCAGCGCCGTCTCGAACCATGAGGCCCCGCCTGTGCCCTCATCCTTCGAGACGCGGCTAGCGCCGCTCCTCAGGATGAGGGGTGGAAGCCTGCCCTGAACCGGGGCGCGGTTGTTGCCGACCAAGCAGATGTGCTTAATTGCCTGGACGTCAATGGTGTCAGTCATTCCCTCCGGATTTGTCATGAGATCGGTGCTTTCGGCAACATTGATGGTCGTGGCCCTGGGCACGGCGCACGCCCAGATGACGCCGCCATCGACGGTCGGCACCAAGCCAAAGCCCGTGACGACGGTGCCGATCCGGCCCCCGCTGCAGAAGCCGGAAGATACCGCGAATGCAATGACGCAGGCCGAACGGCTGGCGCTGCAATCGGACCTCGCCTGGGTCGGCCAATATAACGGCGCCATCACCGGCGATGTCAGCGAGCGCATGGTCAACGCGATCAAGGAATTCCAGAAGAACCGCGGCGGCAAGCCCACCGGCGCGCTGAACCCGCAGGAGCGCGGCGTGCTCGCCGACACCGCGCGGAGGCGGCAGGAGAATGTCGGCTGGAAGATCGTCACTGAGCCCGCCACCGGCGCGCGGCTCGGCATTCCCGCCAAGCTGGTGCCTCAACTGACCAGCGATGCCTCGGGCACCAAATGGACCTCGCCGACCGGCACGATCCAGGCGCTGCTGACGCGGCGCAAGGAGGCCAACCCGACCACTGCAAAGCTCGCCGAGCGGGAAAAGCGGGAGCCCGCCGGCCGCACCGTCGACTACACCGTGGTGAAGCCCGACTTCTTCGTGCTGTCGGGCATGCAGGGGCTAAAGAAGTTCTATCTGCGCGGCACCTTCAGGGGTGACGAGGTCCGCATCCTCACCATCCTCTACGACCAGGCGACCGAAAATACCGTGGAGCCGGTGGTGATCGCGATGTCGAGCGCGTTCAACGCGTTTCCTGCCGGCGTGCAGATCGGACCACCGCCGCGCAAGACCGTGGAATACAGCACCGGCGTCGTGGTCAGCGACGACGGTGCAATCGTCGCGGACCGCGTGGCGACCGATGAATGCATCGCGCTGACGATCCCGGGTTACGGCAATGCCGATCGGGTCGCCGAGGACAAGGAGCGCGATCTGGCCCTGCTGCGCATTTATGGCGCACGCGGTTTGAAGCCGCTCGATATCGCAGGCAATGCGACGAAGACGGCGCTCGACATCACTGGCATCGCCGATCCGCAGAATCAGGGAGGCGGTGCGGCGGTCACCAGTGTGAAGGCATCGGTGGCGCAGCTCGGCGGCGGGGGCGATGCGGCCTTGTCGCCGGCGCCGGCCATCGGCTTCTCCGGCGCGGCCGCACTCGACGGCGACGGCAAATTTGCCGGCATCGCGTTGCTAAAGCCGGTGCTGATTGCCGGCCCCGCCAACGCGACGCCTCCGGCACAAGCCGCATTGGTGCCGGCAGATACGGTGCGCGGCTTCCTGAAAGCCCATGGCGTGACGGTGTCAGGCGGATCGACGGATGCCAAGGCCGCCGTCGTCCGCGTGATCTGCGTCAGGAAATAAGCTTACCGCAACGCGAACCGCACGCCGGCGCGGGCGAGACCGCCTGCAATGCCGATCGGTGTGCCGTCGGCGCGCCAGCAGGCCGCGCCCGACATCGTGCCATCGCTGTGAAACTGGATCGCGTTCATGCCGCCGGCGACCGTCGACACCACCTGCACCTTGTGGCCCTTGGCCGCGAGCGCGGCGCGGACGGCCTGCGGCACCGCCTGCTCGACCTCAAGCGCGTTGCCTTCGGTCCAGACCCGCGGCGCCTCGACCGCCTCCTGCAGGCTCATGCCGTGATCGATCAGGTTGACCAGCGCTTGCATTGCGCTCGGGAAGATGCGCTTTCCACCGGGCAGGCCGAGCGCATAGGCAAGCTTGCCGTCGCGCAGCGCCATCATCGGCGACATCGAGGTGGTGACGCGCTTGCCCGCTGCCAGCGACAGCGCATGTCCCGGCCGCGGATCGAACAGGTTCATGTAGTTGTTCGGCACAGTGCCGAGACCCGGGATCAGGATCTTCGCGCCGAACAGATTGTTGATCGTCTGGGTGGTCGCAACCACATTGCCCATCGCGTCCGCGGCCGTCATGTGCGTGGTGTGCGCGCTTTCGAACTGCGAGACGCCGGCGCCCCAGGCCTGCGCGCGGTCGGGGTCGATCGCATGGCGCCGCTCCTCGGCATAGGCCTTGGAGGTCAGCCGCTCCACGGGCACGTTGATGTAGGCGGGATCGCCGCTTGCCGCCTCGCGATCGGCGAAAGCGATCTTCAGCACCTCGGCGAGATGGTGGATGGTCTCGGCCGAGCCGAAGCCAAGGCGCGCGATGTCATAACCTTCGAGGATGTTGAGCATCTGCGTGATGTGGACGCCGGATGCGGCCGGCGGCGGCGGACCCAGGATTTCCCAGCCGCGGTAATCGCAGCGGATCGGCGCGCGCTCGACCGTCTTGTAGGTCGTCAGATCCTCACGCGCGATGAAGCCGCCGTTCTGCTTCATATAGTCGACCAGGATGTCGCCGAGCGGCCCTTGATACAGCGCGTTGTCGCCATGGTCGGCGATGTATTTAAGCGTCTCGGCATATTCCGCCTGCACCACGCGCTCGCCCGGCTTCAGCGGCTCACCCTTTGGCAGATAGATCGCCGAGATCGGCTTGTCCTTCAGCATCTCCTCGGCGCCGTCGGTGATGCATTCATGCAGATAAGGCGTCGCCGCATAGCCGCGCGCGGCGTGCTTGATCGCGGGCTGCATCACGTCGGCAAGGCTCATGGTGCCGAAGCGGCGGAGCGTTTCGCACCAGGCCTTCAGCGAGCCCGGCACGGCGACCGCTTTCGGCCCGTTGAGGTTCTCGTTGCCGACAGTGTCGAACACGTCATGCGCCGAACCGGGCTTCGAGGTGTAGGTGTCCGGCCGCACCGCTTTCGGCACCGTGCTCTGCCCGTCGATGAAGCGGTGACTGCCGTCGGCCAGGCGAATATGAGCCATCCCGCCGCCGATGATGCCGACCATCATCGGCTCGACGACGGTCAGCGTGAACAGGGTCGCGATCGCGGCATCGATGGCGTTGCCGCCGGCGGCGAGCATCTCGGCGCCGGCGGCTGAAGCCAGCGGATGGTTGCTCACCACCATCCCGCGGCTGCCGGTTGCCGGCTGCTTTTGGCACTCGAAGCTCGTTGCCGCGCGATCCCGCCAGTTGCCGCTCATGATCCTGCTCCCTTGTTATGCTTCCGATGTGCCTCGGAATGATGAACGCGAACCCAAGCCTATTTCTGACACTTCGGGCACCAGAACGTCGAACGGCCGTTCTGGGTGAAGCGCCTGACGATGCCGTCGCAGCCCGACGTGCGGCACCTCTCGCCTTCGCGATCGTAGACCTGGAATGAGTGCTGGAAATATCCGAGTTCGCCATTGGTCAGCCGATGATCGTTGATCGAGGAGCCGCCGGCCTTGATCGCCTGGTTGAGCACCGAATGGATCGCGTCGACCAGCCGCCCGGCATGGTCGGTGGGCTCGCCCTTCTTGGTTGCGAGCGTCGCGGCCAAGCGCCGCGGCGACAGGTGCGCGCGAAACAGCGCCTCGCAGACATAGATGTTGCCAAGTCCCGCCACCACACGCTGGTCGAGCAGCGCCGCCTTCAGGCTCGTCTTCTTGTTGTGGCAGGAGCGCGCCAGCATGGCGGCGTCGAACTCATTGCCGAGCGGTTCGGGACCGAGCCCCTTGAGCAGCGGCTCATCCTCGATCCCGTTGCGGGCGATGATCTTCATGTAACCGAAACGGCGCGGATCGTTGAAGACGACAGCCGCACCCGACGACATGTGGAACACGACGTGATCGTGCGCACGATCCTCGCTGCGCGGATGGTGGAATTGCCCTGGCTTGGCCGCGCGCTCCCCCTTCAGCACCCGGAATGAGCCCGACATGCCGAGATGCATCAGCAGGACATCGCCGGAGGTCAGATCCGCCATGAGGTATTTGGCGCGACGGCCGAGCCCGGTCACGGTCTGGCCTTCGAGCCGGGCGATGAAGTCTTTTTGAAAGGGAAACCGCAGATCCTTCCGGCGGGCTTCGGCCTTGATGATTTTTGCCCCTTCCATGGCCGGTTGCAGGCCGCGGCGGACGGTCTCGACTTCGGGTAATTCCGGCATGGCAGGCATTCACCTTTTGGAAGTGACGTGATAGCGCCATTGCGGCCGCCGCGCTATGGTCCGGCCAGGAGCGACGAGTTGATGGATCGGCCGGATCAAACCACCCATTTCGGCTTCAGGGACGTCCCCCTGGGCGAAAAGCAGATGCTGGTGAACGATGTGTTTCACAGCGTCGCGCAGCGCTACGACTTGATGAACGATCTGATGTCGGCAGGCATGCACCGGGTCTGGAAGGACATCATGATCACGACGCTCAATCCGCCGAAGGGCGACAGGCCGTTCGCGCTGCTCGACGTCGCCGGCGGCACCGGCGATATCGCATTCCGCGCCGCCAAGGAGGCGGGCGCGGGTTTCCGTGCGACCGTCTGCGACATCAATGGCGACATGCTGGCCGTGGGCCGCGAGCGCGCCGCCAGGCAACATCTCGACGACCGCGTGTCGTTCGTCGAAGGCAATGCTGAAACGCTGGCATTCGCCGACCGTTCGTTCGACGCCTACACGATCGCGTTCGGCATCCGCAACGTGCCGCGAATCGACCTCGCCCTGCGCGAAGCCTATCGCGTGCTCCGGCCCGGGAGCCGCTTCCTGTGCCTGGAATTCTCCACCGTGGACGTCCCGGGTCTCGACCGGCTTTATGACCTGTTTTCCTTCAAGGTAATCCCACCGCTTGGCCGCGCCGTCACCGGCGACGCCGAATCCTATCAATATCTCGTCGAGTCGATCCGCAAATTCCCGCGACCGACTGCGTTCGCCGAGATGATCGGCGCAGCCGGCTTTTCGCGCGTGAAGTGGCAGAGTCTCTCCGGCGGCATCGTGGCGTTGCATTCGGGCTGGCGTTTGTGATCTCTGCACTGACTCACATCACGCGCCTCGCCCGCGCCGGTTTCGTGTTTGCGCGCGAGGGCGTGTTCGGCGTCGTCGATCCCTCGCTGGTGCCGCCCCCCGGACAGCTTGCGCTGAAGCTGGCCCGGCTGATCGAACGCCGCACCGCCAAATCCGGCCCGCGGCTGTCCCGCGCGCTGACGCGGCTCGGGCCCGCCTACCTCAAGCTCGGGCAATTCCTCGCCACCCGACCCGACGTGGTCGGCGTCGTCATGGCGCGCGATCTCGAAAGCCTGCAAGACCGGCTGCCGCCGTTCTCGCAAGAGGAGGCCGAGGCCGTGATCGCGCAATCGCTGGAACGGCCGCTGTCGCAGGTCTTTGCCAGCCTGGGGCCCGCGGTCGCCGCCGCCTCGATCGCGCAGGTGCATCGTGGCGAGGTCGAGCGCAACGGCGTACGGCGCCAGGTGGCAGTCAAGGTGCTCCGGCCGAACGTCGCCGCACGCTTCCGCCGTGACTTGAGCGATTTCTTCTTCGTCGCGCGCAATGCCGAGGCGCATTCGGCCGAAGCGCGGCGGCTGCGGCTGATCGAGGTCATCAACACGATGTCGCGCTCGGTCGCGATAGAGATGGACCTGCGGCTGGAAGCGGCCGCGCTGTCCGAGATGGCGGAGAACACCAACGACGATCCGGATTTCCGCGTGCCGGCGGTCGACTGGGACCGCACCACCCACAACGTTCTGACGATGGAGTGGATCGACGGCATCGCGCTGAACGACCATGCGCGGCTCGAGCAGGCCAAGGTCGACCTGCCCGATCTCGGCCGCAAGGTGATCCAGAGCTTCCTCCGCCACGCGCTGCGCGACGGCTTCTTCCACGCCGACATGCATCCCGGCAATCTGTTCCTCGACGACACCGGCCGCCTGGTTGCGGTGGATTTCGGCATCATGGGGCGGCTCGGGCTGAAGGAGCGGCGCTTCCTCGCCGAGATCCTGCTCGGCTTCATCACCCGCGACTACCGCCGCGTGGCGGAGGTGCATTTCGAGGCGGGCTACGTACCGGGGCACCATTCGGTGGAAAATTTCGCGCAGGCGATTCGCGCGATCGGCGAACCGATCCACAACCGCACCGCCGAGGAAATCTCGATGGCGAAGCTGTTGACGCTGCTGCTCGAGGTGACCGGCCTGTTCGACATGCAGACGCGGCCCGAACTGATCCTGCTGCAGAAGACCATGGTGGTGGTCGAGGGCGTGGCGCGCGGCTTCGATCCGAAGCTCGACATCTGGAAGATCGCCGACCCCGTGGTGCGCGAATGGATCACGCAGAATCTCGGTCCGATCGGCCGCATCCAGAACGCGATGTCCGGCGCAGGCGAGCTCGGCCGCGTCATAGCCAACCTCCCTTCAATCGCCAGCCGCGCCATGACGGTGCTCGAGCAGCTGGAGACCATGACCCGGGAGGGCCATATGCTGTCATCGGACACCATCGACGAAATGGCCCGCGCCGAGGCCCGCAAAGAGCGGTTGCAGACCGTCGGGCTTTGGGTCATTGCCCTCGCCCTCATCGGAATTTTTTTCGCCATCCGAGGATCATGATTGCAATGCATGCATGACGTGATATCATTGATGTCACATCTGGGGGCATGCCATGGCCAGCCTAACCATCCGCAAACTCGACGACACGCTGAAAGCCTATCTGCGGCTGCGGTCCGCCAAGAACGGACGCTCGGTCGAGGAGGAGGTCCGGGTGATCCTCCGCGAGCTCGCGGAAGGCCGTGCGGGGCCCGCTGAAGCGCCTCTTCCAGTCCTTGCCGAAGGCCCCACTCCTGCCCTGCGGGCCACCAGCGCGGCTGACGAGCCCCGCGTCACCCTGATCATCGGCGGTGGGATCGCGGCCTACAAGGCGCTGGACCTGGTCCGGCGGCTGAAGGAGCGGCGTATCCAGGTGCGCTGCGTGCTGACCAAGGCGGCCCAGCAATTCGTCACCCCGCTCGCGGCGAGCGCGCTGTCGCATGAGCGCGTCCATACCGACCTGTTCGATGCCGAGAGCGAGTTCGACGCCGGCCACATCCGGCTGGCGCGGGAGTGCGATCTGATCGTGGTGGCGCCGGCGACCGCCGACCTGATCGCCAAGGTGGCGCATGGCCACGCCGACGATCTCGCCAGCGCCATCCTGCTCGCGGCCAACCGGCCGATTCTGATCGCGCCCGCGATGAACCCGCTGATGTGGAACAATCCGGCCACCCGCCGCAACGTGCTGCAACTCCGCCGCGATGGCATTCACACCGTCGGCCCCAATGCCGGCGAGATGGCGGAAGCCGGCGAGGCCGGCGTCGGGCGGATGGCCGAGCCGACCGAGATCGCCGCCGCCGCCGACCACATGCTGCGGCCGCCGCAGCCGCGCCCGCTCGCCGGCAAGCGCGTGCTGATCACGGCAGGTCCAACCCATGAAGCGATCGATCCGGTCCGCTACATCGCCAACCGCTCCTCCGGCAAACAGGGTTTTGCCATCGCCGCTGCCGCGCGGGCGGCCGGCGCCGACGTCGTGCTGGTCTCCGGTCCGGTCGAGCTGCCCGATCCGGCGGGCGTATCGGTGATGCGCGTGGAATCCGCGCGCGACATGCTGCACCGGGTCGAGGCGGCGCTGCCGGTCGACGTCGCGATCTTTGCCGCGGCGGTCGCCGACTGGCGGGTCGCCAATGAAGGTGCGCAGAAGCTGAAGAAGACCTCAGCCGGCATGCCCCCGCTGCAGCTGGTCGAGAACCCCGACATCCTCGCCACGATCTCGAAGCTGAAGGAGAAGCGGCCGCCGCTGGTGATCGGCTTCGCCGCCGAGACCGAGCACCTGATCGAGAACGCCAAGGCGAAGTTCGCGCGCAAGGGCTGCGACTGGATCGTCGCCAACGACGTTTCCCCCGCAACCGGCGTGATGGGCGGCGACCGCAATACCGTTCACCTGCTGTCGCGCCAGGGCAAGGACGTCACCGTCGACTCCTGGCCGGTCATGACCAAGGAAGAGGTCGCAGCCGCGCTGGTGTCGCGCATCGCAAGAACCGTGGGAGCGACATCGTGAGCGCCGTGATCAAGGTTGAGGTCCACCAGCTTCCGCATGGCGCGGACCTCCTGCTGCCGACCTATCAGACGGCCGACGCGGCCGGACTTGATCTGCTGGCGGCGGTGCCGCAGTCAGCGCCGCTCATCCTGCTGCCCGGACGATACGAGATGGTTCCGACCGGACTGACGATTGCACTGCCTCCGGGCTTCGAGGCGCAGGTGCGGCCGCGCTCCGGCCTCGCCGCCAAACACGGCGTCACCGTGCTGAATTCGCCCGGCACGATCGACGCCGACTATCGCGGCGAGATCAACGTGATCCTGATCAATCACGGCCAGGCGGCATTTTCGATCCGGCGCGGCGAACGCATCGCACAGATGGTGATCGCGCCCGTCACCCGGGCGGAACTGGTTCCAGTCGCCGTGCTGCCCGCAACCGCGCGCGGCAGCGGCGGATTCGGCTCGACCGGGCGCTAGCGCCTGCGCGGACACCGAATCATTTCACGTAAAATTCGTGCCATCGGGCGCATTTTTTCACAGCGGATTTTGCGTTCACGGTCTGGACTCTTACTCGCCGAGTCCGGTTGGGACTATTCTGCCTTGATTCGAGCACGACGGGGGGTCTTCGTCGGGCTTTCTGGTCCTGCTTGGGCATGATCCCCGCACAAACGCTGCGCGTTTGTCGCGAGGGAAATACCGGTCTCCGCTTTTCCGGATCATGCCTGGGAGTTGTGCGTTCTGGGGCAACATATGTCGGGCGTAGTCGCGGCAATGCGTCGAACCCTGCTGTCATGCACCTCACTGGCGCGCGACGGCCTGATTGGGCTCGCGACCACGGCATTGCTGCCGGCCCGATCGGCCCTCGCCTCCCAATCATACCTGGTCCAGGCGATGTCCGATCATTTCGGCCTCAACCACCAGGAGGTCGCGGTTCTCGCGACGTCGTTTGCGCTGGTCGGCTTCTCCGTGGTCGCCGCGATCCTGCTGATGCGCACCCGGTTGCGCGCAACGCGGAACGAGGAGCGGCTGCGTTCGGAGATCGCGGACCTGCAGTCGCAATCCGACCGGCTGCGCGCGCTGTTGTTCGCCGAGCCGCAGGTGCTGATTTCCTGGGCCGCCGGCGACAACCGCCCGCAGATCAGCGGCGACATTTCGCTGGTGATGTCGCGGGAGGGATCACCGCAGCGCATCCTCGCCTTCGGAACCTGGCTGCCGCCCGAGCCGGCGCTGCAGATGGACCATGCCGTCGACGCGCTGCGCGAGAACGGCGAGCCGTTCCTGCTCAACCTCTCGACATCGGCCGGCCGTGGCATCGAGGCAATGGGCCGCGCCATCGGCGGCCAGGCCATCGTGCGGATCCGCGAGCTCGGCGGCCTGCGCCGCGAGCTCGCCGAATCGAACCTGCGCTACAAGGCGCTGCAGGAAGAGACCGAGCTGCTGCGCGACTTCGCCGCCGCCGCGCCATGGCCGATCTGGGCCAAGAGCGTCGAGGGCAATCTGCGCTACGCGAACACGGCTTATGTCCGCGCCACCGAGGGCAAGAGCGTTGCCGATGCGCTCCAGCGCAATCTCGAACTGCTCGAGAGCGAGCAGCGCACCGAGCTGGCCCGCGCCCTGAACGACAACGCGAGCTACGCCGCGCGCCTGCCGATCGTCGTCAGCGGCGAGCGGCGGATCTACGACGTGCAGGCGCTCAAGCTCGGCAGCGGCAGCGCGGGCATCGCGATCGACGCCAGCGAGGCCGCAGCGCTGCGCGCGGCGCTAACGCGGATGGTCGAAGCGCACCGGCGCACTCTCGACCAATTGTCCTCGGGTGTCGCGGTGTTCGACGCCAACCGGCGGCTCACCTTCTACAACGAATCCTACCGGCGGCTGTGGGGCCTCGACCAGGCCTTCCTCGACAGCAATCCCGACGACTCCAGCATCCTCGACCGGCTGCGCGCCAACCGCAAGCTGCCCGAGCAGCCGGACTTCCGCGCCTGGAAGGCCAAGCTGCACGAGGCCTATCGCGCGGTCGAATCCGAGACCTACACCTGGTTCCTGCCCGACGGGCGCGCGGTCAGCGTCGTCACCACGCCGAACCTCGAGGGCGGCGTCACTTATCTATTCGACAACGTCACCGAAAGCCTCGACCTGGCGCGCCGCTACGACGGCCTGACGCGGGTGCAGCGCGAAACCCTCGACAATCTGGCCGAGGCGGTCGCGGCGTTCGGCAGCAACGGCCGCGCGCAACTATTCAATCCGGCCTTTGCCAGGATGTGGAAGCTGTCGGCCGATGCGTTGAACGGCGAGCCGCATATCGAGGCGGTGGAAGCGCTCTGCAAGCCGCTCTATGACGATCCGCGGACCTGGCGTACCCTGCGCGAATCCATCACCGCGATCGAGAACCGCGCACAGGTGGCGCTGAAGCTCGAGCGCAAGGACGGCAGCGTGCTGGATTGCATGACCATCCCGCTGCCCGACGGCGCGACACTGCTCACTTTCCAGGACATCACCGACACCGAGAATGTCGAGCGCGCCCTGCGCGAGCGCAACGAGGCCCTGGAAGCCGCCGACCAGATGAAGGTGGATTTCGTCCACCATGTCTCATACGAGCTGCGCGCACCGCTCACCACCATCATCGGCTTCGCGCATTTCCTCAGCGATCCCTCGACCGGACCGCTGACGCCGAAGCAGGCCGAATATCTCGACTACGTCACCAAATCGACCAACGCGCTGCTGGCGCTGACCAACAACATCCTCGATCTCGCCACCATCGACGCCGGCGCGATGAAGCTCGAGCTCGGCCCGGTCAATATCGCCCAGGCGATCGAAGCCGCCGCCGAAGGCATCCAGGACCGGCTTGCCACCGATCGGATCGCACTCAGGGTCGACGTCGAGCCTGATATCGGCGGCTTCATCGGCGACGAGCGGCGCGTGGTGCAGGTGCTCTATAACCTGCTCGCCAATGCCGTCGGCTTCTCGCCGCACGACGCCGTCGTCACGATCAGCGCGCACCGGAACCAGCACAGCGTGGTGTTTGCGGTGACCGACTCCGGCCCCGGCATTCCGCCCGAAATGAAGGACAAGGTATTCAACTGGTTCGAGAGCCATTCCCACGGCTCGCGGCACCGCGGCGCAGGGCTCGGCCTGTCGCTGGTGCGCTCCTTCGTTGAACTGCATGGCGGCCGGGTGCGCGTCGATTCGACCGTCGGCAAGGGCACGACCGTGACCTGCGACTTCCCGATCGACCAGACCGCACATCGCAACGCCGCGGAATGATCGCGATCTCCACATTCCCGGTCGCGCTCGCGAACGAAACCGCGACGGCAGAGCTGATGGCCGACCTCGCGCTGCTGATCGGCGCAGGCGACGTGATCATGCTGTCCGGCGACCTCGGCGCCGGCAAGACCGCCGCCGCCCGCGCGCTGATCCGCTACCTCGCCGACGACGAGACGCTGGAAGTGCCGAGCCCGACCTTCACGCTGGCGCAAAGCTACGAGCTGCCCTCCTTCCCGCTTGTCCATGCCGACCTCTACCGCATCAACGATGCGAGCGAGCTCGAGGAGATCGGGCTGTCGCCGCTGCCCGAGGACATCGTTGCGCTGATCGAGTGGCCGGAACGCGCACCCGATGCGTTGCCCGGCGACCGCATTGACATCGCGTTCAGCCATCGCCCGGCATTGGGATCGACCGCCCGCGCGGCCGAGATCACCGGCCATGGCAAGGGCGCGGCCAAGGTCACGCGGCTCAAGCTGCTGCGCCAGTTCCTTGACGGGGCGGGCTATCTCGGCGCCAGGCGCGAGCGCATGCCCGGCGACGCCTCGACACGCTCTTACGCTCGGCTGCGCACCGATGACGGCCGCGTCATCCTGATGAACTCGCCGCGGCGCCCCGACGGTCCGCCGATCTACAACGGCAAATCCTACAGTGCGGCGGTGCATCTCGCCGAGGACGTCAGGCCGTTCGTCGCGATCGGAAACGGCCTGCGCAAGCAGGGCTTTTCCGCACCCGCGATCCGGCACACCGATCTCGAATCCGGATTCCTGATCACCGAGGATTTCGGCAATGCCAGCATCATCGAGGGCGATCCGCCGCGGCCGATCGCCGAGCGCTACGAGGCCGCGACCGACATGCTGGCGGCGCTGCATCGCGAGGTGCTGCCGACGACGCTGC
This sequence comes from Bradyrhizobium sp. ISRA464, assembly GCF_029910095.1. Lineage (NCBI taxonomy): Bacteria > Pseudomonadati > Pseudomonadota > Alphaproteobacteria > Hyphomicrobiales > Nitrobacteraceae > Bradyrhizobium > Bradyrhizobium sp. ISRA464. The sequence goes on from NZ_CP094526.1 coordinate 83,273, forward strand.
CGCTGACGGCCGATACGAACTACGACATCCCGGTGTTCGATGTCGACGCCTGGCTGATCGAGATCGGCCTGATGCTCGAATGGTACATGCCGAGCCGGGGCGTCCAGCCAAGCGATGCGCTGCGCGCCGAATTCATCGAGATGTGGCGCACGCTGCTGGAAAAGCCTGCCGCGGCGCCGAAGACCTGGGTAATCCGCGACTTCCATTCGCCGAACATCATCTGGCTCGCCGAACGCACCGGGATCCTCCGCGTCGGGGTGATCGACTTCCAGGACGCGCTGCTCGGCCCGGCCGCCTATGACGTGGTGTCGCTGCTGCAGGATGCGCGGATCGACGTGCCCGAACAACTCGAACTGTCGCTGCTCACCCGCTACATCAAGGCGCGGCGCGCGATCGATGCGAGCTTCGATCCGGCTGATTTTGCCGCGCTCTACGCGATCATGTCGGCGCAGCGGAACACGCGCCTGCTCGGCACCTTCGCCCGGCTCAACGGGCGCGACGGCAAGCCGCAATATCTGAAGCACCAGCCGCGGATCTGGACCTACCTCAACCGGTCGCTGGCTCATCCGTCGCTCGCGCCGCTCCGCGACTGGTACGCGGCCAATATCCCTCCCCCGGTACCGTAGGTTTACCGGTTGTTAGCCATCGACCGCCTAAGGTTCCGGTGGTTGCGCGCTGTGCTTGGCGCGGCTGGATCGGGAGCGGGACCACACGATGGCGACGGAACGACGCAGGGGCGATCGTGTCACATTCGAGCGCGGCATTGCGGCGTTCATGATGGGCATCGACGGCACCTGGCGGCGCGACTGCATCATGGAGGACGTGTCCGAGACGGGTGCCAAGCTCACCGTCGAGGGCTCGATCGAGGGCCTGCACCTGAAAGAATTCTTCCTGCTGCTGTCATCCACAGGATTGGCCTATCGCCGCTGCGAGCTGGCATGGGTCAATGGCGATCAGATCGGCGTCAATTTTCTGAAACAAGGCGACAAGAAGAAAAAAATGACCAGACGCGGCACGCAGGCTGCCGACGCTTAGGTTCCTGTCGTCATCGACGTCTTACGGCCGTCATGTCCGATGACTATGGCGTTTGGTCGATGTGCCTGCCGAATCGCCGTGATATGATCGGCGCAGAGAGATGATGACCGAGAACGTCCGGAAGATGCCCGTCACCCCCCATAGAGCCATGGTGCTCGCCGCAGGCCTCGGCGTGCGCATGCGCCCGCTGACCAACACGATGCCGAAGCCGCTGGTGAGCGTGGCGGGCCAGCCGCTGCTCGACCATGTGCTCGACAAGCTCGCTGGCGCGGGTGTCAGCGAAGCCGTCGTCAACGTGCACTATCTGCCCGACCAGATCATCGATCACGTCAAGACCCGCAGCCGCCCGCGCGTCATCATCTCCGATGAGCGCGACCAGGTGCTCGGCACCGGCGGCGCGGTCGTCAAGGCGCTGCCGCTGCTCGGCGATGCGCCGTTCTTCCACGTCAACGCCGACACGATGTGGATCGACGGCGTGCGCTCCAACTTGGCGCGGCTGGCGGAAACCTTCGACCCCGCGCGGATGGATATCCTGCTCTTGATGGCGCCGACCGCCTCGAGCATCGGCTATAGCGGCCGCGGTGACTATGCGATGCTGCCTGACGGCGCGCTGCGCAAGCGGCGGGAGCATCAGGTGGTGCCGTTCGTCTATGCGGGTGCGGCGATCATGTCGCCGGCGCTGTTTGCCGACGCGCCCGCCGGCGAGTTTTCGCTGCCCAAGATGTTCGACCGCGCCAACGAGCAGGAACGGTTGTTCGGCCTGCGCCTCGACGGCGTCTGGATGCATGTCGGGACCCCCGATGCGATCCAGGCCGCCGAAGAGGCATTCCTCGAAAGCGTGGCGTAAGCCGTCCAGCACACAGATAGAGCTTTTGCGCGAAGCGGATTTCCCCTTTCGGGCGGCGAAGAACCTCAGATCACCCCTTTTCATCGATGGCGAGAATGGCGAAGCTCGCCAGCCAGTGTTCGCCCATATAGTCGCCGGCGATATGCGGGAGCCCGACATCGAGATGGCGGCGTGCGACGTCCTGCAGGATCGGGCGGCGGACATCCGCTTCGGGCAATGCTTCGGCAAGGGCACGCCAGCACCATGCGCGGCTGAGATTGAGCCCGTCGAGATGGGCGATCTTGCCATCCGTGCGATCCGTGACGGTGGCTGGCCGGAACAATGTCGCGGGTTCGTGCTGCACAAGCCGCGGCAGGAAGCGGTCGAACCAGGGCAGGAATGCGTCCGGCGCCAACAGGCGGCGCATGCATTCCGCTTCGATCAGCGCAGAAGACTGGAAGTCGTCTCCGCTTGGCTCGCCCCAGGCGGGACAGTCCTCATCGGCCCCGTACCAGCGCAACGCCGTCTCACGCAGGAGGAAGCTCAACGCAGTGTCGTCTGTCGCGGTGGCGTAATCGGCGGCCATGCGCAGCCCGAAGGCAGTGTTGAAATGCGTGCCGACCCGCACCGGATAGGTCGCGAGTGGCAGGAAATCGCGAAAGCGCTGCGCAAAGACCTCCGCAAGCGGCGCGATGCGTTCGCGCCATCGGGTTTCGTCGAGCGACGAGAGTTCGGCCGCGAGCTTCAACAGCCAGCCCCAGCCATAGGGCCGCTTGAAGCCGCGCGCGGTGGGGGCCGCGAGATAGGCGCATTCCGCCGCGACCTTCTCCGCAATGAACTGCTCGTCGAACAGGGCGCGGATGTCATCTGCGGCCTCGAATCGCGGGTGACGGCGCAGCAGCCGGGCAAGCATCCAGTAGCTGTGCACGCAGGAGTGCCAGTCGTAGCTGCCGTAGAAGACCGGATGCAGCTCGCGCGGCGTGCGCGCGTCCCCTGGCCCCGCCAGCACATGATCCGGCTTGTTCGGATATTCGCGCCTGACATGGCCGAGGGCGATGCGGGCAAAGCGGACAGCGAGTTCTTCGGTGAGGATCGGGGCGCTCATGAAGGATTCTCCTTTCGCTTGGGCCAAACAATGACCCCGATCAAGCGCGGTGTCATGTAGATTGGAAACTGCGTTGCCGCGAAGAACAGCGCCGTCATCGGCGATGTGGCCGCGCCCATGGCCGACCAGACCAGCCCGACATTGCGATTGCCGAGAATGAGGCCCGCGGTCAGCCGCTCGGCCAGACTGCCCGGCGTGAGCAGGACGCCAAGCACCTGCAGGGCGAGATTACAGGCGAAGGCAAGGCCGACACAGGCCTGGACGACTATGCGACCCTGCCACACGCTCTGTTCTCGGCGGCCGCCGGCGACGGCCTGCCGAGCGTGATCGACGCCCTGCTGGCGCGTCGCGGGCTGAAGCGCCGGGTGGCCGTCACGCTCGCCCATGTCGTGGGCGTTCCCTTCGCCGTGGCCGGCACCGATCTCGTCGCCACAATGGCCGAACGCGTCGCCCATTCCGGCCTTCGCCATCGACCTCATCCATACCCGCCGCGCCGCCGAACATCCTGCGTTGCGGTGGTTTCTGGATGCCGTCGGCCGCTGCGCCGGTCGACTGCGACACGAGCCGACGTCGCCCGACAACAGGGGTGGCTAATGGCGGTTGCCGCTCCCTATATTGGCGCCTGATTCCGAATCAGGCAGCCCATGCGCGTCTTCAGCGTTCCCATCTCCGCACCGTTCCTGCGCACCGTCATCTCGGCCTTGGTCGATGGCCGGCTGGTCGCGGGATTCAAGGCGCGGAACGATCCGGCGAAGCTCGCCAACGCCACGCTCTATTTGCCGACCCGGCGCGCCGGGCGACTGGCGCGCGAAGTCTTTCTCGACGTGCTCGACGCCGACGCCGCGGTGCTGCCGCGCATCGTCGCCCTCGGCGACATCGATGAGGACGAGCTCGCGTTTGCGGGCCAATCGGACGATGTCGGCGGCGCCGCGCCGCTGGACATTCCGCCAAAGCTCGGCGAGCTCGAACGCCGCCTGACGCTGGCGCATCTGGTCGCGGCCTGGGCGAAGACGCCGGTATCCTCGCCGCTCGTGGTCGGCGGCCCTGCCTCGACCTTGCAGCTCGCCGGCGACCTCGCGCGATTGATGGACGACATGGTGACGCGCGGCGTCGACTGGCGCGAGCTCGACCGGCTGGTGCCGGACCAACTCGACAAATACTGGCAGCACTCGCTCGAATTCCTGCGCATCGCGCGCGACGCCTGGCCGAACTACCTGAAGGAGATCGGCCGGATCGAGCCGGCGGCGCGCCGCGACCTCCTGATCGAGGCGGAAGCGGCGCGGCTCACGGCGCATCACGCAGGCCCGGTGATCGCGGCCGGTTCGACCGGCTCGATGCCCGCCACGGCGAAGTTCCTGCACGCGGTGGCAAAGCTTCCGAACGGCGCGGTCGTGCTGCCCGGACTCGACACCGATCTCGACGAAGACTCCTGGGACACGATCGGCGGCGAGCGCAACGACGAAGGCAGGTTCACCACGCCGCCCTCGTCGAACCACCCGCAATTCGCGATGCATGCGCTGCTCGACCGCTTCGGCATCAAGCGCCGCGACGTCGAGAGCCTTGCGGCACCGGCGCCGCTCGGCCGCGAAGTGCTGGTGTCGGAGACGATGCGCCCGTCGACCGCGACCGCACAATGGCACGACCGGCTGGAGCGCCCCGAGATCGTCGCGCGCATCTCTGCCGGGATGACGAACCTTTCCGTGGTCGAGGCGCCGAATCCCGAGATGGAGGCGCTGGCGATCGCGGTGGCGATGCGCGAGGCGCGGCATCTCGGCAAATCGGCCGCGCTGGTGACGCCGGATCGCGCGCTGGCGCGCCGCGTGACGGCTTCGCTGACGCGCTGGAATCTGGAATTCGACGATTCCGGCGGCGATGCGCTGATCGAGAGCTCACCCGGCGTGTTCGCCCGCCTCACGGCAGAGGCGGCGGCAAAGGGACTGGAGCCGTCGACGCTGCTCGCGCTGCTCAAGCATCCGCTGTTCCGGCTCGGCGGCGCGCGTGGCGCACTGAAACGCGCGATCGAAGTGCTCGAACCCGCCGTGTTGCGCGGCACGCGGCCGCAAGCCGGAACGAGCGGCTTGGCGCACGATTTCGAGCGCTTCCGCGCCGAGCTGACAAAACTCCGGAACGGCGAGACCTCGTCACTGCACGCGGCGGAGCAGCGCGCGCGGTTACGCGACCACGAGCTCAACCAGGCGCAGGCCCTGATTGCGAAACTGCGGGCGGCGCTGGCGCCGCTCGAAAGCATGGCGTCGTCGAAGCCCTACGATTTCGCCGAACTGGCCTCACGGCATCGCGATTCCCTGATGGCGCTATCCTGTGACCAGCACGGCGTCGCGGTCGTGTTCGAGGACCGCGCCGGCGGCGCATTGGCGTCGGCGTTCGATGATTTGCTCGCCAAGCAGCAGCCAAGCGGGCTCATGACACCACTCGCCGACTATCCCGAAGTGTTCCAGACCGCGTTCGCCGACCGGATGGTGCGGCGGCCGGAATCCGTCGGCGCCCAGCTCAACATCTTCGGCCAGCTCGAGGCGCGCCTGACCGAATCTGATCGCGTCATCCTCGGCGGGCTGGTCGAGGGTGTCTGGCCGCCGGCGCCGCGGATCGATCCCTGGCTGAGCCGGCCGATGCGGCACCAGCTCGGACTCGACCTCCCCGAGCGGCGCATCGGCCTCTCCGCGCATGACTTCGCACAGCTGCTCGGCCACGACGAGGTGATCCTCACCCATGCCGCCAAGGTCGGCGGCGCGCCGGCGGTTGCCTCGCGCTTCCTGCATCGGCTGGAAGCGGTTGCGGGCGAAGCGCGCTGGAAAGCGGCGAAAGCGGCCGGCGAAACTTACGTGCAATATGCCGCCGAGCTCGACCGGCCCGACAAGGTCGAGCCGATCGCCCAGCCGGAGCCGCGGCCGCCGCGCGAGGCACGGCCGCTGAAAATGTCCGTCACCGCGATCGAGGACTGGCTGCGCGATCCCTACACGATCTACGCGCGCTATATCCTCAAGCTCGATCCGCTCGATCCCGTCGACATGCCATTGTCGGCAGCCGATCGCGGCTCAGCGATCCATGAGGCGCTTGGCGAATTCACGCAAACCTATGCCGACGCGCTGCCCGCCGACACGATGCGGACCCTGCGCGAGATCGGCGGCAAGTATTTCGCGCCGCTGATGGAGCGGCCCGAGGCGCGCGCGCTGTGGTGGCCCCGCTTCCAGCGCATCGCCGCATGGTTTGCCGAATGGGAGCAGGCCCGGCGCGGCCAAATCAACGCGATCAAGGCCGAGATCCGAGGTGAAATCGGCATTCCCCTCGACAACGAGCGGACCTTCGTCCTCTCCGCGCGGGCTGACCGCATCGAGCGGCGCGATGACGGCAGCTTTGCCATCCTCGATTACAAGACCGGCCAGCCGCCGACCGGAAAACAGGTGCGCATGGGTCTGTCGCCGCAGCTCACCCTGGAAGCCGCGATCCTCCGCGAGGGCGGCTTTGCCGACATCCCGGCCGACTCCTCGGTCGGCGAGCTCGTTTATGTCAGGCTGAGCGGCAACAACCCGCCGGGCGAGCAGCGTTCGTTGGAATTGAAGATCAAGCCCAACGACACGCCGCAGCCGCCCGACGAGGCCGCCGACAGCGCCCGGCACAAGCTGGGAGCGCTGATCCGTGCCTTCGACGACGAGCAGCAGGCCTACACCTCGCTGAATCTGTCGATGTGGGCGAACCGCTACGGCGCCTATGACGACCTCGCGCGGATCAAGGAATGGTCCGCCGCCGGCGGCCTGGGGATCGAGGAATGGTGAAGGCACCGCGTCCCATCCCATCAGCGGTGCGCGACGCGCAGGCGCGCGCCTCCGATCCGAAGGCATCGACCTTTGTGTCGGCGAATGCCGGCTCGGGCAAGACGCACGTCCTTGTCCAGCGGGTGATCCGCCTGCTGCTCGACGGTGTGCCGCCGGAAAAGATCCTCTGCATCACCTTCACCAAGGCCGCCGCCGCCAACATGGCCGAGCGGGTGTTCACGACGCTCGGCCACTGGGTGACGCTGAACGACACCGCGCTCGATGCCGCGATCCGCGAGGCTGGCATCGCCTACCCGAATGCAACGCTGCGGCGCGATGCGCGAAAGCTCTTTGCCTGCGCGCTGGAGACGCCCGGCGGCTTGAAGGTGCAGACCATCCACGCGCTGTGCACCCGGCTGCTGCAGCAGTTTCCGTTCGAGGCCAACGTGCCGGCGCGCTTTGCCGTGCTCGACGACCGCGACCAGAACGAGATGATGGAACGTGCCAATCTCGCGGTGTTCCTGGACGCCTCGCGCAATCCCGACAGTCCGATCGGTCGTGCGCTGATGACGGCGATGGCGAGCGCCGCCGACGTCACCTTCAAGGACGTGGTCCGCGAGGCCTGCCTCAGCCGCGACCACTTCATGGCCTGGACCGACACCGCCGGCAGCGCCGCGGCGGCGGCCGCACAGATGTCCGTCGCGCTCGGCGTGTCCCCTGACGACCGCATCGAGGATATCGAGCGCGAGATCGTCGATGGGCCCTATCTCAGGCGCGCCGGATGGGAAGAGATCGCGGCCGCGCTCGACACCAGCAGCAAGTCCGACCAGGACCAGGCGGCACGGCTGCGCGAAGCGCTGGTGTTTACCGGCGCCGCGCAGGTCGACGCGTATCTTGCGGTGTTCCTGACCGATGCCGACCGCACGCCGCGCAAATCGGTGGTGACGAAGAAGTTCTGTGACAACAATCCCGCGATCGGCCGGCTGTTCGAGGCCGAGATCCGCCGCGTGCTGCCGCTGGTCGAACGGCGCCGCGCCGTGGTCGCGCGCGACCGCACCGAGGCGCTGATCCATATCGCGACCGCGGCGGCGGCGCACTACCGCCGCGAAAAGCTGGAACGCGGCCTGCTCGACTATGACGACCTGATCGACAAGACGCTGGAGATGCTCGACCGCGTCTCCTCCGGCTGGGTGCACTACAAGCTCGACCGCGGCGTCGATCACGTGCTGATCGACGAGGCGCAGGACACCAGCCCGCGGCAGTGGGACATCGTCGCCCATATCATCTCGGAATTCACCTCAGGCGCCGGCGCGCGCGACGGCCTGGTGCGCACCGTGTTCGCGGTCGGCGACGAGAAACAGTCGATCTTCTCCTTCCAGGGCGCAGCACCGCGCGAGTTCGACCTGCGCCGCCGCGAGCTGAAGCGGCGGTTCGAGGATGCCGGGCTGAAATTCGATCCGGTGTCGTTCACCTACTCGTTCCGCTCAGGCCCGACGATCCTGCATTCCGTCGACCACGTGTTTCGCGAGCAGGAGATCTATCGCAGCATCCACGCGGTCGAGAACGGCTATCCGATCCACAACGCGATGGCCGACGCCGGCCCGAGCCTGATCGAGCTCTGGGATCTCGCGCAAGCCGATGACCGGCAGGACATCGAAGGCTGGCGCGCGCCGTTCGACGGCGTATCGGTGACCAGCCCCGAGGTGAAGCTCGCGCGGCGAATCCAGGCCGAGATCAAGCGCCTCGTCGCCAGCGGCACCATGACCGGCAGCGCCGGCGCGCGCCGTCCGTTGCGTTACGGCGATATGCTGATCCTGGTGCGCCGCCGCGGCAACGCCTTCGATGCGGTGATCCAGGCGCTGAAGCACGCCGGCATCCCGGTCGCCGGTGCCGACCGGCTGAAGCTGACCGAGCACATCGCGATCATCGACCTGATGAACCTTGCCGACGCGCTCCTGCTGCCGCAGGACGATCTTGCGCTCGCGGTGGCGTTGAAGAGCCCGCTATTTGGTCTCACCGATGACGATCTGTTCAAGCTGGCATGGCAGCGCCGTGGATCGCTGCGCGAAGCGCTCGCCGTGCAGGCGCCGACCGACGATCGATTTGCTGCCGTGCTCCGTCGCCTCGAGCAATGCGAGCGCCGCTTTGCCAATGAAACTCCGTTCGCCTTCTACGCCTGGCTTCTCGGCGGCGACGGCGGGCGGGCCCGCATCCTGCGCCGGCTTGGCCACGAGGCCAACGACGCGCTCGACGAATTTCTCGAGCTCGCGCTGAGCTATGAGCGCAAGGCTCCGGCCTCGCTGCAGGGCTTCGTGGCGTGGCTGCGCGCGGCCGATACCGAGGTGAAGCGCGACATGGAGATTTCGCGCGACGAGGTCCGCGTGATGACCGTGCACGGCGCCAAGGGCCTGGAATCCTCAGTCGTCTTCCTCGTGGACACCACGACCTCGCCGTCCGACACGCAGCGCCTGCGGCTGATCCATCTGCCGCAGGGCAACGCCGCGCCGCATGCGCCCGGTGTCGTGGTGTGGGCGGGCAAGAAGGCGGAAGATCCGCCCGGGGTCGCCGACGCGCGCAAGGCGATGCTCGGCGACACCGAAGACGAATATCGCCGCCTGCTCTATGTCGCGATGACGCGCGCCGCGGATCGCTTGGTCGTCGGCGGCTGCATGCCCGGCAATATGAACACGGTGCGGAAGTCCTCCTGGTACGACCTGATCACCAAGGGGCTGGCCAATTCCGGGCTCAAGCTGGAAGAGCTCGAGACGCCGGCCGGCAAGATCAGGCGCTATTCGCGGCCGGAGGACGGCGCTGAGGCCACCGGCGCGGCTGCGTCAACGGCAGTGGTACCGATTGTGCTACCGCCATGGCTGCGCGCCCCCGCCGCGCCTGAAGCGTCTGCGGCCGGCCTGCTGCGCCCTTCCGACCCCGCCGACGGCGACGGCCACCATGTGCGGACCGGCGAATCGGTGGTGGCGCGCGCCCGTGCCCTGCAGCGCGGCACGCTGGTGCACCGCCTGCTGCAGTCGCTGCCGGACGTCTCCGTCGAGCGGCGCCGCGACGCCGCGCTGGCCTATCTCGCGCGCAATGCCGATGGCTGGAGCGAGGGCGAGCGCACGGCGCTCGCAAGGCAGGTGCTTGCCCTGATCGCGGATCCACGCTTCGCGGCAGTGTTCGCCCCCGGCAGCCGCGCCGAGGTCTCGATCGTCGGGCGGCTGGACCGGCCGGGTCAGTCGAAGGGGCTCGTCTCAGGTCAGATCGACCGGCTGGTGGTGACCCCGAAGGAAGTCCTGATCGTCGATTTCAAGACCAACCACGCCCCGCCCAAGACCGCCGCCGAGGCACCAAGGGGCTATGTCAGGCAGCTCGCGCTGTACCGCGCGGTGCTTGCCAAGCTTTATCCCCCGCTCCCTGTCCGCGCCGCCCTGCTCTGGACCGAAGTACCTGAAATCATGGAACTTTCTGCCTCCGCGCTGGACGCTGGGCTGGCATAAGGTCATGTCGGCGTGACCGAGCTTGACCCGGCAAGGGGGCGTTCATAGGTTTCCCCCATGCTCCCCGGGCGCGATTCTCAGTCGCGCCTTTTGTCTCAACCGAACGAGGTACTCCGATGGCCGTTGGCAAGGTTTCTGACGCCGATTTCGAAGCCGAAGTGCTCAAGGCGACCGGGCCGGTGGTCGTCGACTTCTGGGCCGAGTGGTGCGGTCCCTGCCGCATGATCGCGCCCGCCCTTGACGAGATTTCTGGCGCAATGGGCGACAAGGTCAAGATCGTGAAGCTCAACGTCGATGAGAGCCCGAAGACCGCGTCGAAGTATGGTGTGATGTCGATCCCGACCCTGATGATCTTCAAGGGCGGAGAGATGGCGTCGCGTCAGGTCGGCGCCGCGCCGAAGGCGAAGTTGCAGCAGTGGATTTCCGCTGCGGTCTGATCCGCTTCGAATTAGCTGATTGCGAAACGGCCGGCGCATCGCCGGCCGTTTTCTTTTTGTGCTTCGCCTGTAGCCCGGATGGAGCGAAGCGCAATCCGGGTCCTCGCGTCCGCGGGTCCAGCCGTCGCGGATTTCGCTGCGCTTCGGGCTACGGATTATCGGATCCAGCCCGTCGCCAGCGCCGATGCGAGTTCGGGCTGGCCATTCTGCCGGGCGAGCGGCGCCGCGCAAGATCATTGCCGTGCACGTCGGCGATGGCAGCAAAGCGCATTGTCTGCCCTCCTCGTCGCGGCCCGCGATACGAGGGATCTCATGCGGGAGGCGTACCGTTGGCGGCAAGCACGGGGCCGGCGAGATAGAGCGAGCCGGTGACCAGGATGCGCGGCGGCACCTCATAGGCCAGCATGGCGAGACGCTGCAGCGCAGCCTCTACGTCTGCTGCGATCTCGACGCGCATGCCGAGCGCGCGCGCCGCGTCGGCCAGCCGCTCGGGCGGCATGCCGTTGTCGCGCCCGGGCACCGGGATGGCGATGATGTGGCGCGTCAAGCCGGCGAAATTGGCGAGGAAGGCGCCGGCGTCCTTGTTGCCCATCATGCCGGCGATGACGACGAGCGGCCGCGATACGCGCTCCTCGAGATCGCCGAGGGCTGCGGCCGCGACGCGGCCGCCTTCGGCATTGTGCCCGCCGTCGAGCCAGACCTCGCTGCCTTGCGGCGCCTGGCTGACGAGCATGCCGGAGACCAGTCGCTGCATTCGTGCCGGCCATTCGGCATTGACGACGCCGGCCTCATAGGCGGCCATGTTGAGCTTGAACGCATCGATCGCGCGCAGTGTTGCGATCGCAAGGCCGGCATTGTCGAACTGGTGACGGCCGAACAGTTTTGGCGCTGCGAGATCCATCAATCCGCGCTCGTCCTGGAAGACCAGCCGGCCCCGCTCGATGCTGACATGCCATTGCTGCCCCGCCGCGTGCAGCGGCGCGCGCATGCGGCTCGCCTGTGCCTCGATCACGGACATCGCCTCGGGCGCCTGCTCGGCGCAGATCACCGGCACCTTGCGCTTGATGATCGCGGCCTTCTCGCCGGCGATCGAGGTCAGCGTGTCGCCGAGGAATTCCATATGGTCCATGCTGACCGGCGCGATGACAGAGGCGAGCGGCGTCTCGACCACATTGGTCGAATCCAGCCGGCCGCCGAGGCCGACCTCGAGCAGCGCGACGTCGGCCGGATGCTTTGCGAACAGGCAGAACGCGACCGCAGTCTCCATCTCGAAGATGGTGACGGGATTGCCGGCGTTGACCTGTTCGCAATGCTCGAATGTCGCGCGCAGCTCATCGTCACCGACGAGCTTGCCGCCGCCGACCGCACCCAGCCGGTAACATTCGTTGATCCGCACCAGATAGGGCGAGGTGAAGACGTGCACGCGCCGGCCGGCGGCCTCCAGGATTGCGCGCAAATAAGCGATCGTGGATCCCTTGCCATTGGTGCCGGCGACATGGATTACCGGCGGCAGCTTGCGCTCGGGATGATCGAGCCGCTCCATCAAGCCGAGCATGCGATCGAGGCTGAGATCGATGCGCTTGGGGTGCAGCGCCGACACCCGCGCGATCAACGCCTCGAACGAGGACTGCGATGAGGCGGCTCTCCCGGTCACGCGTGCGGCGCGGCCGGCACCGTCTCCGGGGCCGTGACGATCTGGGCCGGCGTCGTGACGGCGGCCGCGGGTTTCGACGTGGTTTCGAGCGCCGGCGACTTCGTCAGCAGGCGGCACAGCCGCGCCAGCGTTGCCTTCATGTCGTGGCGGTGCACGACCATGTCGACCATGCCATGCTCACGCAGATATTCGGCACGCTGGAATCCCTCGGGGAGCTTCTCGCGGATGGTCTGCTCGATCACGCGGGCGCCGGCGAAGCCGATCAGCGCGCCGGGCTCGGCGATGTGGATGTCGCCGAGCATCGCATAGGAGGCGGTGACGCCGCCGGTGGTCGGGTTGGTCAGCACGACGATGTAGGGCTGCCGCGCCTCACGCAGCATCTGCACGCCGACCGTGGTGCGCGGCATCTGCATCAGCGACAGGATGCCTTCCTGCATTCGCGCGCCGCCGCTCGCGGCGAACACGATGAAGGGCGACTTCTTCTCGACCGCGAGCTCAAGCCCGCGCACCATCGCTTCACCGGCAGCCATGCCGAGCGAACCGCCCATGAAATCGAAATCCTGCACGGCGACGACGACACCGGCGCCCTCGAGCTTGCCGTAGCCGACCTTGATCGCGTCGTTCAGGCCGGTCTTGGTGCGGGCATCCTTGATGCGGTCGACATATTTGCGCTCGTCGCGGAACTTGAGCGGATCGGCGGTGACCTCGGGCAGCGCGACGTCGAACCAGGTCTCGTTGTCGAAGATCGACTTCAGCCGCGCCACCGCGCCCATGCGCATGTGGTAGTTGGAGCCGGGGATCACGAACTGGTTGGCCTCGACGTCCTTGTAGAACACGAGCTGCCCGGAATCCGGGCACTTGATCCAGAGATTTTCCGGCGTCTCACGGCGCAGGATGTTGCGGATCTTCGGCCGGACGACGTTGGTGAGCCAATTCATGGTTCGCTCCGAAATGCGGATCGGTCCCGCATCAACTGGTTATATGGCGGGGCCGGGCAAACCCGGCAAGCCGCCCGGTGCGGCCTTGTCGCCGCAAATTATGGCTTATTCAGCGGCCTGCCGGGCGCCGCGGACCCCCTGGGCCAGCGCCGACACGAGGTCGGCCACGGCGGTGACGGTCTTCGGCGTCGCGCGGCCCTCGGCATCGAGGCTGCCGCGCACGGCATCGACGATCGCGGTGCCGACCACGGCGCCATGGGCGCTTTCGGCAATCGCGCGCGCCGTCTCCGGGGTACGGATGCCGAAGCCGACGCAGACCGGCAGCTCGGTGTGCCGCTTGATGCGGGCGACGGCTTCTGCAACCGCCTTCGAATCGGCGGCCGCGCTGCCAGTGATGCCGGTGATCGAGACGTAGTAGACAAAGCCCGAAGTGTTGGCGAGCACCGCCGGCAGCCGCTTGTCGTCGCTGGTCGGCGTCGCCAGCCGGATGAAGTTCAGTCCGGCCTGCATGGCCGGGATGCAGAGCTCGGTGTCTTCCTCCGGCGGCAGGTCGACGATGATCAGGCCATCGACGCCGGCGGCCTTGGCGTCGGCCAGGAACGTGTCGACGCCGTAAATGTAGATCGGATTGTAGTAGCCCATCAGCACGAGCGGCGTGGCGTTGTCGTCCTTGCGGAAACCGCGGACCATCTCCAGCGTCTTCCTCAGCGTCATGCCGCCCTTGAGCGCGCGCAGGCCGGCGGCCTGGATCGACGGGCCGTCGGCCATCGGATCGGTGAAGGGCATGCCAATCTCGATAATGTCGGCGCCGGCCTTCGGCAGCGCCTTGACGATGTCGAGCGAAGTTTTTGCGTCGGGGTCGCCGGCCATCACGAAGGTGACGAAGGCAGAGCGGCCCTGCTTCCTGAGGTCGGCGAACTTGGCGTCGATACGGGTGGTCACTTCTTCCTGCCCTTCAAGATGTCGCCGACCTGCGGCACGTCCTTGTCGCCGCGGCCGGAGAGGTTGATCACCATCAGGTGATCCCTCGGACGCGCAGGCGCGAGTTCGGACAGTTTCGCGATGGCGTGCGCCGATTCCAGCGCGGGGATGATGCCTTCGAGCCGCGACAGCAACTGGAACGCGGCCAGCGCCTCCTCGTCGGTCGCCGACAGATACTTCACGCGGCCGGTCTCATGCAGCCAGGAATGCTCGGGCCCGATGCCGGGATAGTCGAGCCCGGCCGAGATCGAATGCGCTTCCTGGATCTGGCCGTCCTCGTCCATCAGGAGATAGGTGCGGTTACCGTGCAGCACGCCGGGGCGGCCGCCGGCCAGCGAGGCGGCATGCAATTGCGTCAGCCCGTGACCGGCGGCCTCGACGCCGAAGATCTCGACCGAGGGGTCGTCGAGGAACGGGTGGAACAGGCCCATCGCATTGGAGCCGCCGCCAATGCAGGCGATCAGCGAATCCGGCAGGCGGCCTTCGGCCTCCTGCATCTGCTTGCGCGTCTCGTGGCCGATGACCGACTGGAAGTCGCGCACCATCATCGGATAGGGATGCGGGCCTGCGACCGTGCCGATGCAATAGAACGTGTTGTGCACGTTGGTCACCCAGTCGCGCAGCGCGTCGTTCATCGCGTCCTTCAGCGTGCGCGCGCCCGACTGCACCGGGACGACCTTGGCGCCGAGCATCTCCATGCGGATCACGTTCGGCTGCTGGCGCTCGACGTCGACCGCGCCCATGTAGACCACGCATTCGAGCCCGAAACGGGCGCACAGCGTCGCCGTCGCCACGCCATGCTGGCCGGCACCGGTCTCGGCGATGATGCGCTTCTTGCCCATGCGGCGCGCGACCATGATCTGGCCGAGCACATTGTTCACCTTGTGCGAGCCGGTGTGATTGAGCTCCTCGCGCTTCAGATAGATCTTGGCGCCGCCAAAATGATCGGTGAGCCGCTCGGCGAAATAGAGCGGCGAGGGCCGGCCGACATAGTCCTTCAGATAGGCGTTCATCTCGGCCTGGAACGACGGATCGGCCTTGGCCTCCGCGTAGGCCTTTTCCAGATCGAGGATCAGCGGCATCAGCGTTTCCGCCACGAAGCGTCCGCCGAAAATGCCGAAATGTCCGCGCTCGTCAGGTCCGGTGCGGAAGGAATTGGGCAGGTTTTGATTCATCGAACCATCAGTTCTTGTTGCCGTCTCGCGGCGTTGTTTCCGCTCCCTCGCCCCGCTCTTGCGGGGAGAGGGTTGGGGTGAGGGGTTTCTCCACTTGCTCGATCATCGCCGTGAGCCCCTCACCCGCCCGTGCGTTGCGCGGTCGACCTGTCCCCGTAAACGGGGAGAGCTGAAGTGGAGACGGCAGCGCGCGCGGCGCGGATGAAGGCGCGGATCAGGTCGGGATCCTTCACGCCGGGCGAGCGCTCGACGCCTGACGATACGTCGACACCGCCGGCACGGGTGACGGTGACGGCCTCGGCGACATTGTCGGCGTGAAGCCCGCCCGAGACCATGTACGGCAGAGCGAGATCGAGATTTTCCAGCACGTGCCAATCGAATGTCGCGCCGAGACCACCGGGCCGCGTGGCGCCCTTCGGCGCCCGGGCATCGAACAGGATACGGTCGGCGACGCCGGCATAGCCCGGCAGCGGCGCGAGATCGGCAGCCGTCTCGACCGGCAGCGCCTTCATCAGGGGCAAGCCGAACTTCTGCCTGATGTCGCGTAGCCGTGCCGTCGTCTCCTTGCCGTGCAATTGCAGGATATCCGGCCGCAGCGTCTCGACGATGTTTTCCAGGGTCGCGTCATCGGCATCGACGGTCAGCGCGACCTTCACCGCGCGGCCCTTGGCGCGGCTGCCGAGGTCGCCCGCGACCTCCAGGCTGATATGCCGAGGCGACGGCGGAAAGAACACGAAGCCAACCATGTCGGCGCCGGCGTCAAGCGCGACGTCGAGCGTCTCGCGCGTGGACAAGCCACAGATTTTGACAAGCAGCGACATGGTCTCGAAACGGGTCGTCATCCGGAACGGGTTTTCGGGCCGCCGGAACCGGGGCGTACCCACGTCCGACGGGGCGGGTTCTACAACGTCGCGCCCTGCTTGTCTCGCCCGGCGGAGCCGTAAAAGCCGGTTTGGCCCGGTGCGGGCAGCCGTGGCGCATCGCCCCGGGCCGCGGCAGCCCTGAGATCGGTGAGCTCGGCGCGCGCCCGGCGGGCATCGGCCTCGTGCTGCCGGGCGGCGCGGCGCCAGCGCCCCTGCCGGAACCAGGTCGCGATGCCGCCCGCGATCACGCCCAGGATCGCCGACGCGATGATCACGACGAACAGCGGCAGCTTGACTGCGATCGTCGGTGTGACGGAATTGAAGGGATCAAACGACACCGTCACCCAGTGACGGTTTGCGACCGCGAAGATGATGAAGATCAGCCCCAGCGGGATGACGACCAATGCCGTGAAGAACTTTCGCATGACCATCTCTCATAGCGATGGAGAAAGCGCGGGCGCGAGCCCGCCACACGGCACGCCTGACGTCGCGCGTTACGCGTCAGCCTTTGGTGCGTCGACCTTGGGAGCTTCCGTTTCGACGCCCTCGCGATTGAGACGCTCGCGCATCTCCTTGCCGGTCTTGAAGAACGGCACGCTTTTCTGATCGACCGGCACATGCTCGCCGGTGCGAGGATTGCGGCCGGCACGTGCCGGACGATGCTTCACGGAGAATGCGCCAAAACCTCGCAGCTCGACACGGTCGCCACGCGCCAGCGCCGCGACAATCTCATCGAGAATCGCATTCACAATGTTCTCGACATCCCGCTGATAGAGGTGCGGGTTGTGCTCGGCGATACGCTGAACAAGTTCGGATTTGATCATCGAAAATGGGATCCGGGATCTCGCGGAAGTCCATTTCCGTGAAAATGCCCTGCACTGTCAAGACGCTAAATCAATTCCTGATGTCGCGAATTAGGGTAACAAATAGCCCAATTGGGCCATTTGGCGATTCGCGCAGAGCGGGAATCGCCTCGACGATACGCCTTGGCGCCGATCAGTTGGTTCCGGCCGGGGTCCACAAGGCCAGCATGCCGTCCAGCCCGAACCTGTCGACCGCCTGCACCATCCCGCCCTGCTCAATCCGCCGCGCGATGGCGCCCAGACCGAGCGCGTCGAGCGTCATGGATGCTGCGGTGCGCAGGAATGTCAGATCCCCGAAGCGGGGATTGAGCCTGTAGTCGCGCACCGGAAGGCCGCTTTTGATCTTCTTTTCCGCGACGAGCCATGCGATCGCGGTTTTCTCATCGCCAAGCTGATCGATCAGCTTGAGATCAAGCGCCTGCCTGCCGGTGAAGACGCGTCCATCCGCGACCTTCTCCAGCAGGGCATCATCCATGCCGCGCCGCTCCTTCACCAATCCACGGAACCATGCATAAGAATCCTTCACCAGCGCGTCGATCGCGGCGCGCGCTTCGGGACTGGTCGGCTCAAGGCCGTTCGGCGCCGCCTTCAACGGCGAAGACTTGATCTCCTCGACCTTCACGCCCACGGTCTTGAGAAGTTCTGAAACGTTCGGAAACTGGAAGAGCACTCCAATCGAACCGACCAGCGACGTCTGCTGGGCGACAATGTGATCGGCCGCCATCGCGGTGATGTAGCCGCCCGACGCGGCCAGCCCCTCGACGACGACGACGAGCGGCTTCTTCGTCTTCAGCTGCGTCAGCGAGTCATAGAGCTGCTCGGAGCCCGCGGTGGTGCCGCCGGGCGAATTGATGTGCACGACCACCGCCGCATAGCTCGATTTCTCGAGCCGCTCCAGCGCCTCGGCGCGCTGCTGGTCGCTGCGGATCAACCCCTCGATATTGACGCGTGCGATCGCACCCTTCGTCTCGAGCAGGTCGCGCCCGCCGGTCGCGAACAGGCCGACGCCGATGATCGCCGCAATCGCCACGACGGCGGCGGTGACGCGCCAGAAGGTCAGCTTGCGCCTGATGCGGCGGCGATCGACGATCACGTCTGAATCCAGCGACATGGAAATGCTCCAGGAATGTCCGTGCGTTCTTGCAGTCGCAGCGTCACTATGACCTTAGCCAAATACATCAATTGCGACGCAATATGAAGAAAAGGCTCGCTATACTCCTAACGTCTGTAGCCCGGATGGAGCGAAGCGCAATCCGGGAAGACCTCACCGCGGGCGCCGAACCCCGGATTTCGCTACGCTCCATCCGGGCTACGATTTTCCTGTCTTTGACAAATAGAAAGGCCCCGGCTTTCGCCGGGGCCCGGTTGGTTCGCGCAAAACTGAGCGAACGCTTACTTGTCGGTGCCGCGGTTCTTGAGCGCGGTGCCGAGGATGTCGCCAAGCGTCGCACCCGAATCGGAGGAGCCATACTGCGCGATGGCTTCCTTCTCCTCGGCGACTTCCAGCGCCTTGATCGAGACCTGCACCTTGCGGGCCTTCTTGTCGAACTGGATAACGCGGGCATCGACCTTCTCGCCAACGGCGAAGCGTTCGGCGCGCTGGTCGTTGCGGTCGCGAGCCAACTCGGACCGCTTGATGAAGGTGGTGAACTCGGTGCCCGAGATTCGCACCTCGATGCCGCTCTCCTTCACCTCGAGCACTTCGCAGGTCACGACCGCGCCCTTCTTGACGTCGCCCGGCTCGGCGAAGGGGTCGCCTTCGAGCTGCTTGACGCCGAGCGAGATGCGCTCCTTCTCGACATCGACATCAAGCACCACGGCCTTGACCATGTCGCCCTTCTTGAAGTTGTCGATGACCTGCTCGCCCGGAAGCTTCCAGTCGAGGTCCGAGAGGTGGACCATGCCGTCGACGTCGCCCTCGAGACCGAGGAACAGACCGAATTCGGTCTTGTTCTTGACCTCGCCCTCGACCACCGAACCGACCGGGAACTTCTCGACGAATACCTCCCAGGGATTGCGCATGGTCTGCTTGAGACCGAGCGAGATACGCCGCTTGACCGAATCGACTTCCAGCACCTGCACTTCGACTTCCTGCGAGGTCGAGACGATCTTGCCGGGGTGCATGTTCTTCTTGGTCCACGACATCTCGGAGACGTGGATCAGGCCTTCGATGCCCGGCTCGAGCTCGACGAACGCACCGTAGTCGGTGATGTTGGTGACGCGGCCGGTGAAGCGGGCGCCGAGCGGATACTTCGCTTCGATGCCCTGCCACGGATCGTCCAGCAGCTGCTTCATGCCGAGCGAGATGCGGTGCGTCTCGTGGTTGATCTTGATGATCTTGACCTTCACCGTCTGGCCGATGGTCAGCACCTCGGTCGGGTGATTGACGCGGCGCCAGGCGATATCAGTGACGTGCAGCAGGCCGTCGATGCCGCCGAGGTCAACGAACGCACCGTAGTCGGTGATGTTCTTGACCACGCCGTCGATCACCTGACCCTCTTCGAGGTTCTGCACCAGCTCCTGGCGCTGCTCGGCGCGGGTCTCTTCGAGAACCGTGCGGCGCGACACCACGATGTTGCCGCGGCGACGGTCCATTTTGAGGATCTGGAACGGCTGCGAGTTGTTCATCAGCGGCGCAACGTCGCGGATCGGACGGATGTCGACCTGCGAGCGCGGCAGGAAGGCAACCGCGCCGTCGAGGTCGACGGTGAAGCCGCCCTTGACCTGATTGAAGATGACGCCGTTGACCTTTTCGTTGTTCTGGAACGCCTTCTCGAGCTTGCCCCAGCTCTCCTCGCGGCGCGCCTTGTCGCGCGACAGCACGGCTTCGCCGAGCGCATTCTCGATACGGTCGAGAAACACCTCGACGGTGTCGCCGACCTTCAGATCGCTTTCACGGCCGGGACCGGCGAATTCGCGCAGCGCGACGCGGCCTTCGGTCTTCAGGCCGACGTCGATGACGGCCATGTCCTTCTCAATTGCAACCACCTTGCCCTTGATGACCGAGCTTTCCTGCAGATTGCCGCCGGCAAAGGACTCATCAAGCATCGCCGCGAAATCGTCGCGGGTCGGAGTATAGGAAGACGCAGTATTCGAAGCCATTTGTTCTCCAGATGCGGAATATTGCCGGCCGTTCGGGTTGATGGGCGCACCGCGCGTGGAGTGTCGGGGTTCCGCAAGCCCTGACGACCGCTCGTTGCAGGAGGCGCAACAGCGGGCCGGCAGCAGGACTGCACGTTCGGTACGTTTGATTGATCCGGAGCCCGAAACGAGAATATCGACTTCAAGACCTGGGAGCGGGCGTTCCTCCAGATGCGGCAAGGGCTCAACCCCAACGCCGGCCCGCTTCAGACACAGCCTCGACATGGTCGATGGTGGCCCGGACGGCGCTGATATAGCCCCGCAGCGTGCTTTCGGCAAGCGCGAAATGCCCCATTTTGCTGCGTTTTCGGGCCGAGAGCGTCGCTTCCGGCCCTACATTCAGCGCTGGGCGCGCGCCTGTTCGACGATGGCGATCGCGGCGCGCACGCCGGCTTCGATGTCGAGATTGGAATTGTCCAGGGTGTGGGCGTCCGCGGCCGCACGCAACGGCGCAATGGTGCGATTCTTGTCGCGCTCGTCGCGCTTGAGGATGTCGGCCAGCACCGCTTCCTCGTCGGCATCCTCGCCGCGGGCTCGAGCCTCCAGCGTTCGCCGCCGCGCGCGCACCCGCGGGTCGGCGACCACGAAGATCTTCACGTCGGCGTCGGGGCAGATCACGGTCCCGATGTCACGCCCGTCGAGCACCGCCCCGGGCGGATCGGCGGCGAACTGGCGCTGGAAGTTGACCAGCACCTCGCGCACCTTGGGAAAGGCGGAGACCACGGATGCAGCCTCCCCGACCTCCTGCGTCTTCAGGATCGGATTGCCGAATTTCTCGGGGTCGAGCTCAAGCGCCGCGGCCACCGCCAGCGCTTCATTGTTGAGGTCGGCACCCGCCGCCATCATCGCATAAGCCACCGCGCGGTAGATCACGCCGGTGTCGAGATGGCGATAGCCATAGTGGTGGGCGAGCCGCTTGCCGAGCGTACCCTTGCCTGAGGCGGCGGGACCGTCGATGGCGATGATCATGCGAAGTCAGCTCCGAGCGAGCGCATCATCGGAATGAAATCCGGAAAGCTGGTGGCGATGAAGGTGATGTCGTCGACCTTCACCGGCTTGTCGGAAGCGCAGCCCATCACCAGCGCCGACATCGCGATGCGATGATCCATATGGGTCGCGACAAGGCCCCCGCCGGGAACATGGCCGCGGCCCTCGACGATCAGATCGTCGCCGGAAACCTCGACCTTCACGCCGTTGACGCGCAGCATGTCGGCGGTGGCTTCCAGCCGATCGGATTCCTTGACCCGCAGCTCCTGCAGGCCGCGCATGATGGTGGTGCCCTCGGCAAAGCTCGCCGCAACCGCCAGCACCAGATATTCGTCGATCATCGACGGCGCACGTTCCGGCGGCACCTCGACGCCGCGCAGCTTCGAAGCACGAACGCGCAACTGCGCCATTGGTTCGCCGGCGTCGCCGCGGACCTCGCTCTCCTCGATGGAGGCACCCATCTCGCGCAGCGTGGTGAGGAGGCCGGTGCGCAGCGGATTGGTCATCACGTCGGAGAACATGACATCGGAACCTTCGGCGATCAGCGCCGCCACGATCGGGAACGCGGCCGAGGACGGATCGGCCGGCACCACGACCTCGGCGCCGTGCAATTCGGACTCGCCGTTGAGCGTGATCCTGCGCCCATGGCTGCCCTCCTTCTCCGAGGAGATCTCGGCGCCGAAATGCCTGAGCATCAGCTCGGTATGGTCGCGGCTCGCTTCCTGCTCGATCACGGTGGTGACGCCGGGGGCGGACAGCCCGGCCAACAGCACCGCGGACTTGATCTGGGCCGAGGCGACCGGTGTCTTGTAGACGATCGGCACCGGATAGCGCGCCCCATGCAGCGTCAGCGGCAGCCGGCCGCCTTCGCGGATATCGCTCGTCCTGGCGCCCATCAGCTCCAGGGGATCGAGGATGCGGCGCATCGGGCGCGAGCGCAGCGAGGCGTCGCCGTCGAATACCGCCGCGATCGGACAGCCGGCGACCGCCCCCATCACCAGCCGGCAGCCGGTGCCGGAATTGCCAAAATCGAGCGTTGCGGAGGGCTGGGCGAATCCTCCGACCCCAACGCCGGAGACCGACCAGGCAAACGGTCCGGTCCGTTCCACCCTGGCGCCCAGCGCGCGCATGGATTTGGCGGTATTGAGCACGTCCGCGCCTTCCAGGAGGCCGGAAATGCGGGTTTCGCCGACCGCAAGCGCCCCCAGGATCAGGGCGCGATGGGAAATCGATTTATCGCCGGGAACGCGGACTTTGCCGGCCAAGGGGCCGCTCGCACGAGCTTCCAGCGGGTTCGGGGTGTCGGAATGAGCCAAGATTGTGTCCTCTCGCGCCGCGGCAGGTATCACATAGGCAACACCACGTCACGCGCCCGTCAAATGCGCGCAGACCGCTATTGACAGCGGCCCCTCAACTAGCCAAGTGAAGCTCCGTTTTTCAGGAAAATTCCCAGGATCACCAAGTGGCCAAGTCCGATCTCGGAACCAAGCGCATTTGCCCGACCACGGGCAAGAAGTTCTACGATCTCAACAAGAATCCGGTGATCTCGCCCTACACCGGCGAGGTCGTGCCGATCGCGCCGGTGGCCCCGCCGCGGGGCCGCGGCGCCAATGTGAGCTCGCCCGCCACCGCAGCCGAAATGCCCGAGGCGGCCGAGACCGAAGAGTTGGTCTCGCTCGAGGAGGCCGATGCCGAGGAGAACACCGGCAAGGTCAAGGCTCAGGTTCCCGAATCCGAGGACGATATCGAGATCGATGAGACCCTCGAGGACGATGACGACGATGATTCGACCTTCATCGCCGACGAGGAAGAGGGCGATGAGGACGTCACCGACATCATTGGTGACGTTGGAGGTGACGAAGAGACTTGAGATCGTCGCCAATCTGTGGTGAAGGGTGCTGCCTCACGAGTCGCCTAGGACTCGGGGGCCGGGCACGGCCGCAAGGCCGTGCCCGAACTGGAAGACTTACGGGGCCATAGCTCAGCTGGGAGAGCGCTTGCATGGCATGCAAGAGGTCGGCGGTTCGATCCCGCCTGGCTCCACCACGCTTCGCCCTTCGGGCTACGCGTGGCGCAGCCACGAGTTGCCTGAAGGGCGAAGCGTGGTGTCCGGCGTAGCCCGCAGGGCGAAGACGGACGGCCTAAAGTTCCGGTCCTTAGCGCCCGCCAGTGGATGCCCATGTGGTACGTCTACATCATCCGCAGCATCGATTTCCCTGATCAGGAATACATTGGCGCCACCGAAGACCTGAAGCGGCGACTTCCTGAGCACAACGCCGGCAAGTCGGCGCACACCTCAAAATTCAGGCCCTGGCAGCTCGTCTGGTACTGCGCATTCCCGTGCAAGTACAAAGCCCTCGCCTTCGAGAAGTACCTTAAATCGCACTCCGGTCGTGCCTTCGCCAAGAAGCGCCTCTAGCCCGCCCCCTACTCCCCCAGCACCGCATTCAGCCGGTCGCGCAGCGCGACGAGCTCGTCCTTCATCGCCAGCAATTCGCCGACCGAGCAGGCCGACGCCGCGAGGATCGATTGCGGTACCGACTTGGCCTTTTCGCGCAGCGCGTGCCCTTGGGGCGTCAGCGCGATCAGCACCTGGCGCTCGTCTTCGGTGCTGCGGCTCCGCTTGATCAGCTCCGCCGCCTCCAGCCGCTTGAGCAGCGGCGTCAGCGTGCCCGAGTCCAGGAACAGCCGCTGGCCGATATTCTTGAGCGGGACGCCGTCGCGCTCCCACAGCGTCAGCATGACGAGATATTGCGGATAGGTCAGGCCAAGCTTGTCGAGCAGCGGCTTGTAGACGCGGTTGAAGGCGTGCGCGGTCGAATAGACCGCAAAGCAGATCTGGTTGTCGAGCCGCAGCGCCTGATCGGCCGCCGTCTGTTTCCTGGCCATGAATCCCGTCAGACTTGTCACATGCCGGCGTCATTGTGGCTCCACGTGACCCGGGATTCAATTGCGAACAATTAAATGTGAGGCCGCACAATTTATATTGCACACAATATAATTTCACGCAATCTATTGATCATCGAATTCAAACCCAAGGGAGACCACGATGTCTGTGAACGTGCTCTACAAGACCAGCGCCAAGGCAACCGGCGGCCGCGACGGCCATGCGGCGACCCTCGACGGGGCGCTCGACGTCAAGCTCACGACCCCCAAGGAGCTCGGTGGCGGCGGTGGCGCCGGCAACAACCCGGAGCAGCTGTTCGCGGCCGGCTATGCCGCCTGCTTCATCGGCGCCATGAAGTTCGTGGCCTCCCAGGGCGGCCCGAAGGTTCCCGCCGACGCCTCGGTGACCTCGACGGTTGGCATCGGCCCGCGTTCGGCCGGCGGCTTCGGCCTCACCGTCGACCTCGCGGTCTCGCTGCCCGGTGTGCCGCGCGCGGAGGCCGAGGCGCTGGTCGAGAAAGCGCATCAGGTGTGCCCCTATTCCAACGCGACCCGCGGCAATGTCGACGTCAAGCTGACCGTCGTCTAATTCGTCTCCGCGAATGGTCCGCCACGCGTGGCGGGCCATTCGTTCCCGCCTACCCGAAGCAGGCTTCGGTTCGCTTGGCGAACATGAGAACGGCCCGCTGCATGGGCCTGCGCACGCGAGGGCATTGCTGCGGCGCCTGAAGACCGTTAGCTCTGGGACCCTGCTTCCGATCCCACCTGAGCGAAGGTTGCTTCCATGAATACCCCTGCGCCAACAGGCGCGATGACCGGACTGCGCGTGATCGATCTGACGCGCGTGCTCGGCGGCCCCTATTGCACGCAAATCCTTGCCGACCACGGCGCCGACGTGATCAAGGTCGAGCCGCCTGCGGGCGACGAAGTCCGCGACTGGGGCCCTCCCTTCCATGAGGAGGACGCGGCCTATTTCGTCGGCATCAACCGCAACAAGCGCTCGATCGGCCTCGACCTCGCCTCCGAGGGCGGGCGCGCGGTGCTGATGAAGATGCTCGAGACCGCCGACGTGCTGATCGAGAATTTCAAGCCGGGCACGCTCGACAAATGGGGCATCGGCAACGACGTGCTGCGCGCGAAGTTTCCGCGCCTCGTGCATTGCCGCATCTGCGGCTTCGGCGCCGACGGCCCGCGCGGCGGCAATCCAGGCTATGACGCGATCATCCAGGCGATGACCGGCATGATCGCGGCCACCGGCTCGCCCGAGAGCGGACCGATGCGCATCGGCGTGCCGCTGGTCGACATCACCACCGGGCTCTATGCCGCGATCGGCATCCTGATGGCGCTGTCGGAGCGGCAACGCTCGGGCCTCGGCCAGTTTCTCGAGACCACGCTGTACGAGACCGGCCTTGCGATCATGCATCCGCACACCGCGAACTATTTCATGCATGGCAAGCCGCCGTCGCTCACCGGCAACGAGCATCCGAACCTGGTGCCCTACGCGATCTTCCCGACCAAGACCGACAACATCTTCATCGGCGTCGGCAATGACGGGACGTTCCGCAAGCTCGCCCGGGAGATCGGCAAGCCAGAGCTCGGCACCGATCCGCGCTTTGCCCGCAACAAGGACCGCATCGCCAATCGCGATGCGCTGCGCGAAGAGCTGGCCGCGGTGTTCAGCCAGCACGAGGCCGAGCCGCTGTGCAACCGGCTGCTCGCCGCCGGCCTGCCGGCCGGGCCGGTGCAGAAGATCGACCAGGCGCTGACCAACCCGCACACGATCTACCGCGGCGATATCATCGAGAAGGATTGGTACAAGGGCGTCGCCTCTCCGATCCGGCTCGATCGCACCAAGCCGAACCTGCGGCGCACGCCGCCGAAGTTCAGCCAGCACGCCGCGGAAGTGCTGGGTGAGTTCGGCTACTCAAAGGACGAGATCAACGCCCTGGTCGACAAGGGCGTGGTCTGCGGCCCCGAGCGCAAGCGCTAACCAGCGCCGATGATCCTGATTTGAATCGGTCTAGCCGCGAGCTCTTCACCTCTTCCCAGCGGGGAGAGGTCGATTTGCGTAGCAAATCGGGGTGAGGGGTTCAGGTCCCACGAGAGAGCTTAACCCCTCACCCGCGCCTTCGGCGCGACCTCTCCCTATGGGAGAGGTTTTGCACTGCCATTGCAGCAACAACTCAACCAAATCTCACCATGTTCTAGACACCACTAACCCCCCGGATGCGGTGCAATGTCACGCCTGACGTTGCAGTGCGCACGGGCGCGTCCGCGGCATCCGCCTTTTTTACCGCTTCCCTTCGCGCTGGCTTCCCCCGTACGATGGCCTTCGTTTATACGGTCATTTGAACGTCATCCGGCGCTGCTAACGCGCGTAACGAAAGATGACGGTCCAACCGGGAGGGGTTTTGATGCTTTTTCGACGATTCGGTGCTCCTGCGGCGGTGGCGACTGCCACGCTTGCATTCTCGTCACCTGCGCTTGCGGTGACCGAGATTCAGTGGTGGCACGCGATGACCGGCCCAAACAACGACGTCGTGGTCAAGCTTGCCAACGACTTCAATTCATCCCAGCACGACTACAAGATCGTCCCGACCTTCAAGGGCAGCTACGCCGACACGCTGAACGCGGGCATCGCGGCGTTTCGCGCCGGCAATGCACCGGGCATCATGCAGGTGTTCGAGGTCGGCACCGCGACCATGATGGCCGCGAAGGGCGCGATCAAGCCGGTCTCCGAGCTGATGAAGGAGCAAGGCGAGAAGTTCGACCCGCAGTCCTACCTGCCGGCGATCACGGGATATTACTCGACCTCCAAGGGCGACATGCTGTCGTTCCCGTTCAACTCGTCGAGCATGGTGATGTGGGTCAATCTCGACGCCTTGAAGAAGGCCGGCATCGACGCGCCGCCGACGACCTGGCCTGAGGTCTTCGCCGACGCCAAGAAGCTGCACGCGACGAGCCCGACCTGCGGCTTCTCCTCGAGCTGGATCACGTGGGGCCTGATCGAGCAGTTCTCCGCCTGGCACAACCTGCCGATCGGCACGAAGGCCAACGGGCTCGACGGCTTCGATACGGTGCTCGAGTTCAACAATCCGATGGAAATCAAGCTGCTCGAAAACCTTGTCGAGCTGCAGAAGGACAAGAGCTACGACTATTCGGGCCGCACCAATACCGGTGAGGGACGATTCACGTCCGGCGAATGTCCGTTGTACATGACGTCCTCGGCCTTCTATCCGAACGTCAAGGCGAACGCGAAGTTCAACTACACGGCGGTGCCGATGCCGTATTTCCCGGAGGTGAAGGGAGCGCCGCAGAACTCGATCATCGGCGGAGCTTCGCTGTGGGTGATGGCCGGCAAGTCGGCCGAGGAGTACAAGGGAATTGCGAAATTCTTCACCTTCCTCTCGGATACCGACCGCCAAGTCTACCTGCACGAGGTTTCCGGCTATCTGCCCATTACGAAGGCGGCCTACGACAAGACCAAGGCGTCTGGCTTCTACGACAAGAACCCGATCCTCGAAGTGCCGCTGAAGGAGCTGACCAACAAGCCGCCGACGGAGAACTCCCGCGGCCTGCGCTTCGGCGGCATGGTCCAGATGCGCGACGTCTGGTCTGAAGAGATCGAAGCAGCGCTCGCCGGCAAGAAGTCGGCCAAGGAGGCGCTTGACGCTGCGGTCTCGCGCGGCAACCAGATGCTGCGCCAGTTCGAGCGGACCGCGGCCAAGTAAGGTCGCTCACATCGTGGCTGCGGGATCAGCGACCGCAGCCACGATGTCACGAAAGGGGGCGGGAGCTTCATGGAGAACCGGGCAATCTTCTCAGGCAAGCTGCTCGCCTGCCTCCTGGTTTTGCCGCAGCTTGCGATCTCCCTGATCTTTTTCTACTGGCCGGCAGCGCAGGCGCTCTGGCAATCCTTTCTCGTGCAGGACGCGTTCGGACTCTCGACCGAGTTCGTCTGGTTCGAGAACTACGCCAGCCTTCTGAAGACGCCCGAATATTACCAGGCGATCGGTACGACCTTCGTGTTTTCGCTGCTGGTCGTGTTCTTCTCGCTCGCCATCGGTTTGCTGCTTGCGGTCATGGCCAATCGCAACATCGCGGGCGTGCAGATCTATCGCACATTCCTCATCATCCCCTACGCGGTTGCGCCCGCAGTGGCGAGCGTCCTGTTCATCTTCATGTTCCAGCCGGGCCTCGGCATGATCGCGCGCGCCCTGCAGAGCTATGGAATTGACTGGAATCCGGTGCTGAACGGCACGCATGCTATGATCCTGATCGTTATCGTCGCGGTCTGGAATCAGATCAGCTACAATTTCCTGTTCTTCCTTGCCGGCTTGCAGTCGATCCCCAAAAGCGTGATCGAGGCAGCCGCGATCGACGGCGCGAGGCCCGCGCGGCGATTCTGGACCATCGTGTTCCCGCTGCTGTCGCCAACGACTTTCTTCCTGATCGTCATCAACATCACCTACGCGTTCTTCAATACGCTCGGCATCATCGACACGGCGACCGGCGGCGGCCCGAACGGCGCCACGCAGACGCTGGTCTACAAGGTGTTCCAAGACGGCAAGGTCGGCTCCGATCTCGGCGGCTCGGCGGCTCAATCGGTCATCCTGATGATCATCGTCGTGGCGCTGACCGCGATCCAGTTTCGTTATGTCGAAAAGAAGGTCCATTACTAGCCAATGGTCGAGCATCGGAGATTTGGAAATCTGTTGCCCCACCTCGTGCTGCTGGCCGGCGTGATCGTCGTCGCCTTCCCGGTCTATCTCGCGATCATCGCATCCACCCACGACAACACCGTCATCGCCAACGGACAGATGCCGCTCTATCCCGGCACTCATGCGCTGGAAACCTATTGGAACACCATCTTCTCCGGCACCGGACGGACCACGCGCCAGCCGGTCGGCAGCATGATGGTGGCGAGCCTGATCATGGCGATGGGCATTGCCGCCGGGAAGATCGCCATCTCGATCATCTCGGCCTACGCGATCGTGTTCTTCAATTTCCCGTTCCGGATGGCGGCGTTCTGGACCATTTTCATCACGCTGATGCTGCCGGTCGAAGTGCGCATCTTTCCGACCTACAAGATCACGTCGGACCTGCACATGCTGGATTCCTATTCCGGCCTGATCCTGCCCTTGATCGCGTCGGCGACGGCAACGCTGCTGTTCCGTCAGTTTTTCATGACCGTGCCGAAGGAATTGGTGGAGGCCTCGAAGATAGATGGAGCCGGTCCGATCCGCTTCTTCTGGGACACGCTGTTGCCGCTGTCGGTGACAAACATTGCGGCGCTGTTCGTCATCCTCTTCATCTACGGCTGGAACCAGTATCTCTGGCCGCTTCTGATCACGACGCGCGACGACATGCAGACCATTGTCATCGGCATCAAGAAGATCATCGACGTGCACGACGCCCTGACCGAATGGTCCGTCGCGATGGCCACCGCGGTCCTCGCCATGCTACCGCCGGTGGCGGTCGTCCTGCTGATGCAGCGTCTGTTTGTCAAAGGCCTGATCGAGACGGAGAAATAGGCCGATGGCCAATGTAACGCTGCGCAACGTTCGCAAGGCCTACCCCAACGGCTTCGAGGCGATCAAAGGCGTCAATGTCGACGTCGCCGACGGCCTGTTCTGCGTGCTGGTCGGCCCCTCCGGCTGTGGAAAATCGACGCTGCTCAGGATGGTCGCGGGGCTCGAGACCATCACCTCCGGCGAGATCGACATCGGCGGCCGCATCGTCAACCAGATCGAGCCGGCCGAACGCGATATCGCGATGGTGTTCCAGAACTACGCGCTCTATCCGCATATGAGCGTCTACAACAACATGGCCTACGGGTTGCGCAATCGCGGCATGCCCAAGCCCGAGATCGATACCCGCGTCCAGGAAGCCGCCCGCATCCTCGAGCTCAGCGCCATGCTGGACCGCAAGCCTGGGCAACTCTCCGGCGGCCAGCGCCAGCGCGTGGCGATGGGCCGCGCGATCGTCCGCCAGCCGAAGGTGTTCCTGTTCGACGAGCCATTGTCGAACCTCGACGCCAAGCTGCGCATCGCGATGCGCGTCGAGATCCGCAAACTGCAGCGCCGTCTCAACACCACATCGATCTACGTCACCCACGACCAGCTCGAGGCGATGACGCTCGCCGACATCCTCGTGGTCATGAATGCCGGCCAGGTCGAGCAGATCGGCAATCCGCTGGAGATCTACCAGAAGCCCGCCACCACCTTTGTCGCCTCCTTCATCGGCGCGCCGCCGATGAACCTGATGCCGCTGCGGTCGGACGAGCTGAGGTCGCAGATCGCAGGCGTCGACGGCGCCGGCATCGTCGGCATCCGGCCCGAGGATTTCGTCATCTCCAGCGAGACCGCTCCCGGCGGCGTCGAGCTCGG
Organism: Bradyrhizobium sp. ISRA464; assembly: GCF_029910095.1. Classification (NCBI taxonomy): domain Bacteria; kingdom Pseudomonadati; phylum Pseudomonadota; class Alphaproteobacteria; order Hyphomicrobiales; family Nitrobacteraceae; genus Bradyrhizobium; species Bradyrhizobium sp. ISRA464. The sequence goes on from NZ_CP094526.1 coordinate 113,817, forward strand.
GCTGACGGTCGAGGCGATCGAGCATGTCGGCGCCGAGACCTTCGTCTATGGCACCCGCCGGCGCGAGGAACAGGGCGTGGCCGCCAACCCCGGCGAACTGCCGCCCGGTGAGGTCATCGTCCGGGTTCCCGGCGCTACCGGCCCGGCGATCGGCGAGCGGATCAGAGCGGTCGCGCCCCGGGACAAGCTGCACCTGTTTACCGCCGACGGCCGCCAGCGCGTCGGCTAGTGACCGACCTGGAAGGAATAACCGCCATCCTGTGAGCCATTTACGCTGGTTTCAGAGGCGCTTGAACGCTATCCAAATCACCCCCATATTGGCTTTTGATCGGGGGGCAAGAGGCCCGTCGATTGCATGGGGTGCCGCAAGGGCCCGTCAAAGTCGCTTCGAGAGGACTTTGTAATGTCTCGTGTTCCATCGTTGTCCAGTCCGTTCCTTCTGGGATTCGACGAAATCGAGCGTGCGCTTGATCGCGTCGTGAAGGGGGCTGACGGCTATCCTCCTTACAACATCGAGCGGTTCGACCGTACCAACGGCCAACCCGAGCGCCTGCGCATCACGCTGGCGGTGGCGGGTTTTACCCGCGACCAACTCGATGTGACCATTGAGGAAAACCAGCTCGTCATCCGCGGCCGCCAGCAGGACGACAAGGCTCGGCAATACATCCATCGCGGCATTGCCGCACGCCACTTCCAGCGCACCTTCGTGCTGGCGGAGGGGATGCAGGTGCTGGGCGCGGACCTGAAGAACGGGCTGTTGTCGATAGATCTGGCCAGGCCGGAACCTGAACGGGTCATTAAGACAATCGCTATCAATGAACACGAATAATAGAAACCTGGAGCGGACTCGACCGCTTGTATCACTGAGGAGTCGAGACCATGAGTGAGCTGAGTACCACATTCGAAACCGAGAGCGTCACGCCGGAGGCGCTGGCTCACTTGGGCGAGGGTCATATCGCCTATGTGAAGCAGGTCCGTTCGGAGGATGTGCCGGATCTCTTTCCGCAAGCGCCGAGCCTTGCGCCGGGTCTGAAATTGTTCGCACTCCACGCCGCCGACGGCACGCCGATCATGCTGACCGACAGCCGCGAGGCCGCGATCGCCAACGCCTGGAGCAATGAGTTGCAGGCCGTGAGCGTCCACTGACGCAAGGCTGAATTCAGCATCCGCGAGTTCAAATGCGCGGGCATGCCTCGACAGGAATCGAGGCGGCCCGCGCATTCTCATTTATGGTGTTACGGCGATGCGGACGATGTGGCGAGAACCGGCGCCATGCATTGCTGCACCTCGCCGGGCACGTTGTAGTCGCGCATCAGCGTGCGGCTGTTGCGCAGACCGCACGCCTCCCGCTGCACCACGAACATCCAGAGCGCATGGCCGGCTTCCCTCACCAGGATGCGCCGGGCCTGCTGCGTTGCTTCAGAGTGCGGATGAGCGGCATCGAACTCCCGCAGCCTGGCGAGGGCCTGTTCCAGCGCACGTCCCATTCGCCCAAGCGCGGTCGCCTTCTCCTCGGCGAGCTCATAAGCGAGAACGTCGACGGGAACACGATCAAGGCGGAAATCACGGGACATCTGATATCCCCTGGGTCTGCATGCGCGACGAGGCAGACGCCGTCTTCTGGCGTCGCAGGGCGGTTGTCAACGGGAAGTGCTAGCTGCCCGAGCGACCCGCCAGCCGCGCGCGGATATCGGGCTTCAGCACCTTGCCGACCCTGGAGCGCGGGAGATCGTCCCAGACCTCGATCTGCTTCGGCGTCTTGACACTGCCGATCTGCTGCTTGACGAAGGCCGCGAGCGCAACCGCATCGATGCCGTGACCGGCGCGCGGCTGCACCACGGCCACGATGCGTTCGCCCCATTTGTCGTCGGGCAAACCGATCACCGCGCAATCCTGCACCGCCTCATGCGCGCGCAACGCGTTCTCGACCTCGATCGAGCAGACGTTGAAACCGCCGGTGATGATCATGTCCTTGGCGCGGTCGACGATGTAGAGATAGCCGTCGTCGTCGATGTAGCCGATGTCACCGGTGTGGTGCCATCCGTGCGCCGAGGCCTCGGCCGTGGCTTCGGGATTCTTGTAGTAGCCCTCCATCACCAGCGAGCCGCGCACCACGATCTCGCCGCGCGATCCGGTCGGCAACAACTTGCCCTCACCGTCCATGATGCCGGCCTGGACCAGCGGGCCGATCCGTCCGGCCGACGCGAGGCGCTGCATCGCGATCGTGCCGTCGGGATTGTAGTGCTCGTCGGGCGCCATCATCGAGATCATCATCGGCGCTTCGGTCTGGCCGAACAATTGCGCCATCGGCCCGATCCGCTGCAACGCTTCCGCCAGCCGCGCAGCCGAGATCGGGGCGGCGCCATACCAGAAGCATTGCAGCGAGCCGAGCTTCGCCCGATCCAGGCTGGGATGGTCGAGCAGCATGTAGATCACGGTCGGCGGCAGGAAGGTGTGCGTGACGCGATAGCGCTCGATCAGCGCGAGGAACTCGCCGATATCAGGGTGATGCATGATCACGACACGGCCGCCGAGCGTCATGATCGGAAAGCAGAGCACGCCGGCGGCATGGGTCAGCGGCGCCAGCGCGAGATAGATCGGGCGGCCCTTGAAAGGGTAGCCCATCAGCGTCAGCGCCGTCATCGCCTCGATGTTGCGCCCCGAGAGCATGACGCCCTTCGGCTTGCCGGTGGTGCCGCCGGTGCCCGGGATCATCGCGAGGTCGTCGATCGTCTTACGTTGATAGAAATCGTCGGTGAGACCGGCGAGCCAGTGCTCGAACGACGGCGCGAAGGTCAGCTCGGTGTCGAGGCAGACCAGCGCGCGCAGCTTCGGCAGGTCCTGTCTGACGGCTTCGACCATCGGCGCAAAGCTCGAATGAAACAGCAGCAGGCTGCAATCGAACTGGTCGAGGATGAACTTGTTCTCGTTCGCCTCGTTGCGCGGATTGATCGGGCACCACACCGCAGCGGCGCGCGAGATGCCGAACACGCAGGCGAAGGCCAGCGGATCGTTGCTGGAGAGGATCGCGACCTTCTCGCCTGGAGCAATACCCGATCGGTCGAGGCCGCGCGCGATCCGGTAGCTGAGCCGCTGCACCTCGCAGTAGCTGAGGTCGCGTCCATCCATGGTGAGGCACGGCGCGTCGGCGCCAAGCGAAGCGCCTTTGTCGAGATAGTCGATGAAGCGCATGGTCGATCTCGCGCGAGAAGCGGGTGACGCGCGACTGCGGTCACCCGCGATTTACTCAATCGTGCACGGTCACGATCGGCTTGCTGACGAGCCCGAAGCTGCGCAATTGCCCGAGCAGCTCGCGGTGGCCGAATGCCTGGCATCCTGAGGCGAAGCCGGTGCGCTTCGGCGGCTGTTGCAGCAGCGCGAACGCCGCATAGGCCTGCAGCATGCCGGTCTGCTTGTAGTTGCAGTTGCCGTGGATCACGCAATGCGCGCGGCCGAGCGGCCCGGATGCGTGGACCGAGTCGATCGAGGTGTTGACGCGCGGATTTTCGCGCGGCGGCATCGAGGCCTGCAGGGTGGCGGCGATGTCGGCCAGGGCCTTCTCCTGCTCCGCCGGCGGCAGCGGCTTGATCTTCTCCTTCACCATCTGCGTGGTCTGCACCACGCCTTCCATCACCGGGCGCGCGAGCACGCCGCCGAGCACGCGGCAATTGCTGACGCGCGGATCGTTCTTGAACCAGACCGGATGCGCGGTGCCGCCCCACGGCACCGCGATCGCGGTCTCGTGCTGGCCCGGCACGACGACGTCGGCGCGCGTGGTGACGTCCCATTCGACGAACTTGTTCTGCTCGAGGTAGTACCAGTTCGCCTTGAGGATGGTGAAGATCGTCTGCGTCGAGGCGTAGGTCGGGAAGCCCTTCCAGAACACCAGGATGTCGAGCGTGTCGAGGCCGGGCGTCTCCAGGCAGATATTGGCGGCGATCTCACCGGTCGTGTACATCTGCGCCAGATTCGGCGACAGCAGCAGGCCCTTCTCGGCGAACGCCTTGCCCCATTTCTCCTGGGCCAGCAGCACCCAGTCCTGTTCGCCGGTGGTGTCAGTGTAGTGGCAGCCGGCCTGCAGCGCGGCTTCCACGACTTCCGATCCGTATTTGATGAACGGGCCAACCATGTTGCTGACGACCCGCGAGCCGCGGAACAGTTTCGTCAGCGACTCGACATTGTGCTCGACGCCGACGACCTCATAGTCGGCGGTTTCGATGCCGGGGATTTTCTCCACCACCGCCTTCACCTTCGCGGCGTCGCGGCCGGCGGCGATGAAGGGGATGTTGTACTCGCGCAGATATTCGCAGACCAAGCGGCCGGTGTAGCCTGAGACACCGTAGACGACGACGGGCTTCTTCTCGCTCATGGCGATCCTCCGAAATGATTGCTGTTGCGCGCGTGGCTACATGCCCATGCCGCCGTCGACCGGCAGACCGATGCCAGTGATAAAGCGCGCATCGTTCGAGCACAGGAACACGGCGGCGTCCGCGATGTCGCTGACCTCGGCGAGGCGGCCGAGCGGCGTTTGCTCAACCACCGAGCCGACGGCGGCATTGACGGCGGGTGCGAGTCCGATTTTCACGATGTCGTTGGCGAGCTGCATCCCCATGTCGGTGGGGATCAGGCCGGGATAGATGCAGTTGACGCGCACGCCGTAGCCGAGCTTGCCGGCTTCCATCGCCGCAACCCGCGTCATGCGATCGACCGCAGATTTGGTGCCCGAGTAGACCGCGATGCTCGGGAAGGCGATCGTCGCCGCGACGGAGGCGATGTTGACGATCGCACCGCCCTTGCCGGCCAGCCCGCCCGGCCGCATCGCGCGGAAGGCGTGCTTCATGCCGAGCACGGTGCCGACGATGTTGACGTCGCACATCCGCCGCGCGTCCTCGGCCTTGATCTCGCTGACCAGCGAGGTGATCTCGATGCCGGCGCTGTTGATGAGGATGTCGTAGCCGCCGAGCGTAGCGACAGTGGCCGCGACAGCCCTTTCCCATTGCGCGTCGTCGGTGACGTCGAGCTGGGCGAAGCCGGTCTTCACGCCGGCCTTGCCGATCTCGGTGGCGGTCGACCTGCCGGTCTCCTCGAGAATGTCGGCGATCATGATCGCCGCGCCGGACCGCGCCAGTGCCTGCGCGATGGCGGCTCCGATACCCCGGGCGCCGCCGGTGACCAGGGCTTTCCTGCCTTCAAGGCTCTTCCCACTCATGACGTACTCCTCCCTCGCTGGTGATTGGTCGATGCTGCGGCCACGGGCAGCACGTGCCGGCGGACTGAGCGCCTTCGGGCGGCAGCAGTCAGGTCCGCTGATCGGCGGAGCGCAGCATTTGGCGCTCCGGCGGCGTAGATCCTCCCTGTTCGGCGTCTTGACGACTGTCCAAATTATTTCGCCAAACCTCCGCCAGAAGCTTGACACTTGTCAAGATGAAATTTGACAAGTGTCAAAGGGAATGGTTGTGAGGGGATGGAGCGCCGCTGCTGGCGCGCTATAAGACTTTCAAGGGACGGAACGGAGGAAAGGCAGGAGATGGCGCGGCTGGTAACGGCCCAACGGGTGGCGGTAGCGGCCGAGGCACTGCGCGACGAGAAATTCAACGCGCGGCGAATCGAGCTTGCGGAAGCCGCGCTGGAAACGCTCGGCGAACTCGGCTTCGCGCGCACCAGCCTGCGCGAGATCGCGCAGAACTCCGCGTTCACGCACGGCGTGTTTCACTACTACTTCAGCGACAAGCTCGACCTGATCTGCTGCTGCGTGCGGCACTACAAGGCGAAATGCGTGACGCGATATGACGAGGTCGTCGCGACGGCGAAGACGCGCAAGGAGCTGACGGACGGCTTTCTCGCCAAGCTTGCGACGACGCTGCGCGAGGACGCCCGCATGCACCGGCTGTGGTACGATCTGCGCTCGCAGGCGATGTTCGAGGCCGCCTTTCGCAAGGACGTGCTCGAGATCGACAAGAGCCTGGAAGCCATGATCTGGCGCGTCGCCTCGCGCTATGCCGAGCTGGACGGCAAGCGGCTCACGACGTCGCCGGCCGCGCTCTACGCGCTGTTCGACGGCCTGTTCCAGAGCGCGCTGCTCAGGCATCTCGCCAACGACGAGACGGCGATCCCCGAGTTCCTCGACGAAGTCAGGCGCATCCTGCCAACGATTTGCTGAAACGATTGCGAAGCGCGTGGCTTGCGACGCCTCTCGCGGGCAACGCCGGAGACGACTTCTGATTAAAGAACGTTACGCCGCGCTCGCGGGCGGCAGCGCGAGCACCGAGTAGATCGCCTGCGCGTCGCGCGAGGCGCGCAGCTTCTTGGCGACGTCCTGGTCGCGCAGCAGGCGGGCAATGCGCGCCAGCGCCTTGAGGTGGTCGGCACCGGCGCCTTCCGGCGCCAGCAGCAGGAAGATCAGGTCGACCGGCTGACCGTCCATCGCCTCGAAATCGATCGGGCGTTCGAGACGGGCGAACAAGCCGAACAGCTTCTCCAGCTTTGGCAGCTTGCCGTGCGGAATGGCGACGCCATAGCCGACGGCGGTGGTGCCAAGCTTCTCGCGCTGCAGCAGCACCTCGAAGATCGCGCGTTCGTTCTGCCCGGTCAGAGCCGAGGCACGCGCCGCGAGTTCCTGCAGCGCCTGCTTCTTGCTGATGACTTTCAAAGCCGGGAGAATCGCCTCGGGTGCGACCAAATCGGTAATCGGCATTGGGACGTTCCGAGGTGAATGAGACCGTCAGGTTGCGAGATAGGCGTTACAGCGTCGGCGTCAAGAAGGTGAGGTGGGATGCGGGCTTAGCCCCGGTCCTGGTTGGCAGGGCTTCTACTCCAACGCATCGGCAGTGCCAACACCTGCGGACCCTGTTCCGCCCCCTATCCGGGGCGGCGGACCATAAGCAGGGCTGGCTTCCAAGGTCAATGCCATCCACCATAATATCTCAGGGGGTAACCGCCGGGGGATCGACCCAGCCGACATTGCCGTCCGTACGACGGTAAATGATGTTCACCCGCCCGCTGCCGCCGTGCTGGAACACCAGGCAGGACGCGCCCGACAGGTCCAGCTCCATGACAGCTTCGCTGACCGACAGCCGCTTCAGCGCGGTGGTTGCTTCCGCAATGATCACGGGGCTGTACTCGGTGACCTCGTCCTCGTTCTCGGGCGCCTCGATGACATAGCTCGGCGCATCGAGCCCGACACCGTTCAGTTCGGCGAGTGCGGCGTTCGCGGCATAGGCCTTGCGGGCCGAGCGGTCCTTCAGCCGGCTCTTGTAGCGGCGCAGGCGCTTCTCGATCATCAGGAGCGCGGCGTCGGCGCTGGCATAGGCGTCGGTGGCGTTGGACTCGGCTTCCAGCGTGATGCCGGAATCCAGATGCAGCGCGCAATCGGTCCGGAAGCCGAAGCCATCCTTGCTCAGCGTGATGTGACCGGAATAGTTGCCATCAAAGTACTTTCGCAGGACCTCGTCGGTGCGCTCGCTGACGCGCGCGCGAAGCGCTTCGCCGATGCTGATGCTCTTTCCCGAGATTCGAAGGGTCATTTGATGCCTCGATTGCTGGATGCCTTGATCACTCTCTTGCCGGAGCATGATGGTTTTCTGGATTTCGGGTACCTTCCTTTCCGGGTTACGCCTGAAGGGGGAAGTTGAGACTAGCGCGATTCGGCGCGAAGGCAATTATACTGCAGCCGTAGTATCGCGCGATCGGTCGGAGGAGGAGGCTGAGGCCGAAAGGGCATTGCCGAGCATGCTCTGTTTGTCGCGGCGGCGCTGTACCGAGGACGGTATCCGCATCGCCTCGCGGTACTTCGCGACGGTGCGGCGGGCAATATCAATGCCGGACGCCCGCAAACGTTCCACGATCGTGTCGTCGGACAGGATCGCCGACGGCGCCTCGCCGTCGATCAATTGCTTGATGTGGTGACGCACCGCTTCCGCCGAATGCGCCTCGCCGCCGTCGGCGGACGCGATCGACGCGGTGAAGAAATACTTCAATTCAAAACTGCCGCGATTGGTCGCCATGTACTTGTTGGCGGTGACGCGCGACACCGTCGATTCATGCATCTGGATCGCGTCGGCGACCGCCTTCAGGTTCAGCGGCCGCAAATGCGCGACGCCATAGGTGAAGAAGCCGTCCTGCTGGCGCACGATTTCGGTCGCAACCTTCAGGATGGTGCGGGCGCGCTGATCGAGCGCGCGCACCAGCCAGGTCGCATTCTGCAGGCAATCGGTGAAGTACGACTTGTCACCGTCCTTGCGAATCGTCTTCGACAGCTCAGCGTAGTAGGTCTGGTTGACCAGCACACGCGGCAGAGTGTCGCTGTTGAGCTCGACATGCCAGCCGCCATCGGGACCCGGCCGCACATAGACGTCAGGCACCATGGTCTGCGCCCGCGACGTGCCGAACTTCAACCCGGGCTTCGGATCGAGCCGGCGGATCTCCGCGATCATGTCGGTGATGTCTTCGTCGTCGACGCCGCAGAGCTTCCGCAAGCCAGCGATGTCGCGCTTGGCAAGCAGGTCGAGATGCTCGACCAGCGCCTGCATCGCGGGATCGTAACGGTTGAGCTCGCGCAGCTGGATCGCCAGGCATTCGCTCAAGTTTCGCGCGCACACGCCCGGCGGATCGAACTTCTGCAGCGTCGCGACGACCTCGTCGACCGCGGCTTGCGACGTGCCGAGCCGCTCGGCGGCTTGGCCGAGATCGGCCGGCAGGTAACCGGCCTCGTCGACCAAGTCTATCAGGTACTGCCCGATCATGCGCTGCGCGGGCGCGGAGAAGGCCACCGCGAGCTGTTCGGCGAGGTGGTCGGCCAGCGTCACCTCGGCGGCCACAAAGGCTTCGAGATTGTATTCGTCGTCGCTGGAGGCGCCTCCGCCCCACTCGGTGTAGACCGAAGGCGGCGCGTCCTGCGCGGCGCGCGCGGCGGCTTCCGCCGGCTCCTCGGAAAAGACGTTGTCGAGGCCGGTATCCAGCGTCTGCTCGATCTCGGCGCGGGTGCCGAGATCGCGGTTCAGCCATTCCTCCTGGCCGGGCTCGAATGCCTCGGCAACGGAACCGCCGGCCATGTCGCCCGGTTCGCCGCCGTCGTCGCCATCACCGCCGGAATCGCCATAGTCCGGCCGCTCCATGGCGGCCTCGCCTGCCACCGGCGGCTCAGGACCATCCGCGGCCCGCTCGAGCAGCGGGTTGCGTTCCAGTTCCTCCTCGACGAAGGCCGATAGGTCCAGGTTCGACAGCTGCAGCAGCTTGATCGCCTGCATCAGCTGCGGCGTCATGACCAGCGACTGCGACTGGCGGAACTCTAGTCTTTGCGTCAGTGCCATGGAGGCAAGAACGATCCAGAAAAGTTGGCTCGATTTTTGCTTAGCTCAGTCTGCGTGCGATGTACACGGCTTGACGGATCGGAATTTTGGGGTAGGCGAGATCGGCAACAGTGGACGCCCCGGTTTGGCGCCCGACCGCGCGTCAAATTCCCCAAGTAGCGCATGATCTTATCGCCAAACCGCGTCACACTTTGGCGGATCATGCGCTAAAGGCGGAATTCCTCGCCAAGGTAAAGCCGCCGTACATCGGGATCATTAACGATGTCTTCCGGGCTGCCTTCGGTCAAGATTTCGCCGGCATAGACGATATAGGCGCGGTCGGTGAGGCCGAGCGTCTCGCGGACATTGTGGTCGGTGATGAGAACGCCGATGCCGCGGTTGGTGAGATGGCGCACGAGATCCTGGATGTCGCCGACCGCGATCGGGTCGATGCCGGCGAACGGCTCGTCGAGCAGCATGTAATTGGGGCGGGTCGCCAGCGCGCGGGCGATCTCGACGCGGCGGCGTTCGCCACCGGACAGCGCGATCGACGGGCTTTTCCGCAAACGGGTGATGTTGAACTCGTCGAGCAGCGAATCCAGCTCGTGCTCGCGCTTCTTGCGCGAAGGCTCGACGACCTCGAGCACCGCGCGGATGTTCTGCTCGACGGAGAGACCGCGGAAGATCGAGGCTTCCTGCGGAAGATAGCCGATGCCGAGGCGGGCGCGCTGGTACATCGGCAGCTTGGTGACGTCGTGGCCATCGAGCTCGATCGCGCCGCGATCGGCCTTGATCAGGCCGGTGATCATGTAGAACACCGTGGTCTTGCCGGCACCGTTCGGCCCCAGCAGCCCGACCGCCTCACCACGACGGACATAGATGCTGACGCCGCGCACCACCTGGCGGCTGCCGAAGCTCTTTTCCACGCTATGCACAGCCAGATAGCCCGGCCGCTTGATCAGCTGCGGTGCGCCGGCGGCGCCGTTGCCCCTCGTAGGCCTGGCGCGCGGTGCTGCGGGTGCGGGCTGGGGCTGGGGCCGCGGCAGCTCCACGCCGGGAACCGGGGCGGCACGCGCCATTGGCGGCGCGTCGCGGACCGGGCTTGCCAGCATGTCGCCGAATGAATCGCCGAGCGCCGTGATGTCGTCGCGCGAGCGCGCAAATCCGCTGCTGCGTTTCGCAGGGCGCCGCCGGAACATGCCGAGAAAATCCACCATCCCCGCTTCGCTTCAGCCTTTCATGGTGATCCCGCGACCTTGCCCGCAGACCAGTCGATTCGCACGCGAACCCGAGCATGTTCCGGAAAACTGGGCACCGGCTTCCGGACCGACCATGCTCAAACAATACGACAAGGCGCGATGACCGCGCCTTGAATGAATGGATGCCCCGAGCCTGGCCAACATCTCGATCCCCCTCAAGCGCATCTCCAGGCCGGGCCACTCCAGTAAATACAATCTCGCTCCGCGCGCTTCAACCTCGCGGGCCGAGGATATTATCTAACGTATTGATTCTACTTGGGCTTGCCTGGAAGAAGCTGAAGCGGCGACGGCGGGGCCGAACCGGGCGCGGCCGGCGTCCCGCATTTGCCGTTCTGCCCGCCCTGGGACTGGATGAACAGGCCCTGCACCTTGCCGCTATTGGATTCGACGCGCGAGACGCCGGTGGTCATGTCGACCAGCAGACGGTCGCCGCGCAGCACGTTCTGGCACTGGGTCAGCACCACGCCGCCGAGCATCGTGATCAGGTTGGTCTTGGTGTCGAAGATCGCGGTTTCGCCGGTAACCACCTGATCCTTTTGGGTTACCACGACGTTGCCCCGCGCCTCGAGGCGTTTGATCGACGACGCGCCGCCGGGGCCGGGGGTCGCCGACTGCATCGGGGCGGCGGAGCCCTTCGCGCCCTTGGCGTTGCTGTTGGCCGGCTGCTGCTGCGACTGGCCCGAGCTCGATTCGTAGAACACCACCAGCGTCTTCGAGGTCATGGTGGTGTCGCCCTGCACCACCTTCACGTTGCCGGAGAAGGTCGCTTCCTTCTTCTTGTCGCGCATTTCGAGCGAGGCGGCCTCGATCTGGATCGGCTGGTCGCGGTTCTGCGAAAAGCCCTGCATGGCGTTGGGGACGCCGGTCATCGAGCCTTGCGCGCTTGCAGCGCTCGCGGCGAAGAGCGAGAGCGCGAACGCCGCAATTGCTGTGCCGCGCGGAAAAGATCTCATCATCAATGTCATTTCGGGTTGGCGGATCTGCGTGCCTTGGGCGGCGGCGGAGGTGGTGCGGGTTCGGCGGGCTGGCTGGCGGCGTTATTGTCGCCGAGCTTGTCGAGATGCATCACCACGTTGCCCTCGAACCGCACAACTTCGCCGTTGTTGTAGATCCGCAGCTTGTCGGAGGTCAGCGTCCCGTCGAGCAGCTTGACGTCGACATGCTCGTCCGAGGTCACGGTGCCCTTGTTCATGTCGACGAAGGCCTGCGTCAGCCTCGCCTCATAGCCGGTCGACGATTGCAGGAAGATATCCTTGCGCAGGTCGAGCAGCTGCTGCTTGTTGTCGAAGAAGCCGGTGCGCGCATCCATCGTCACCGTCGATTGGTCCTCCATCGCCACCTTGGCGCGGATCGTCTTCAACTCGACATGATCGGGATCGGTCACGTCCTGGATCGCAGCCTTGGCCCACATCTCGTAGGGCCGCCCGTCGGTCGAGAAGCCGGACAAATGCGGCGATTCCATCGTGATCTTGGTCCCCGACACCACGAGATTGTCCATCTCGACGGGCATTTTGGGCATCAGAGCGCGGAACGGATTGACGATCGAAACGAAGACGATCGCCGCCATCGCCAGCACCACCGCCGCCGGCACCGCGATGCGCAGGATCCGCACCATGCGGCTGTGCCGCGCGGCCGCGGCAAAGCGCGCCTCGAGGGTGGCGCCGTAGGCTGGATTCTGAACCGAACTCACCGCTGCTCCAGAGGCGCGAAATTGCCGTCCATCCTACCCGTAGCCGCACAAATATGCAGCCCGGACTTCGCGTCGCGCCCCCGAAAGCGACCTCGCGTGAACAGTTTGGCCGAAACGGGGCGGAAATGGCCTCCGCCGACCGAAATCGTCGCCGTTCACGAATGTGCGAAAATATCCTCGGCCTCCCAGCCGTCGAGATCGAGCTTGGCGCGGGCCGGGAGGAATTCGAAACAGGCCTTGGCCAGGTCGGTCCGCCCCTCGCGCGCCAGCATGGCATCGAGCTTGTCGCGCAGCGCGTGCAGATGCAGCACGTCGGAGGCCGCGTAGGCGAGCTGCGCCTCGCTCAGCGTCGCTGCGCCCCAGTCGCTCGACTGCTGCTGCTTCGACAGATCGACGTTCAGCACCTCCCGCACCAGGTCCTTCAGGCCATGGCGATCGGTGTAGGTGCGGGTGAGCCGCGAGGCGATCTTGGTGCAGTAGACCGGCTTCGGCATCACACCGAAGGTGTTGTAGAGCACCGCGACGTCGAACCGCGCGAAATGGAAGATCTTGGTGATGGCGGGATTGGCGAGCAGCGCCTTCAGGTTCGGCGAATCGGTGTGCCCCTTCGGAATCTGGATCACGTCGGCGGTGCCGTCGCCATTCGACATCTGCACCACGCAGAGCCGGTCGCGATGCGGATGCAGCCCCATGGTCTCGGTATCGATTGCCACCGAATCGGTGTAGCGGGACAGGTCGGGCAGATCGCCGCGATGCAGGCGGATGGTCATGAAAACTGGCCTCAAGTTCCAAATGTCGATTCGGCGCGACACTACCCTCCAAAGAGCAGGGATGCGAGCGGATAGGCTGCTTCCGGCCACCCTGCGCCGCGCCTCCGACAGGGTCTCGCCTGAGCCCAAATAGGGCAGCAACTGCCGCGAATCGAGCATTTTTGCACCCCGGCTCGCAATTGGACATAGGTTTGCCCCTCGCCCGCCCGGTGAAATTGTCCCGGCCCCACCCTATCTGTTGCCAGCCCTTCGCCCGCTTGTGCCCCCAACGAAAAGAATGACATGACCGATCAGACTCTGGCAGCGCCGATCGATGACCCGCAGCAGCAGGAGCGCGGCTTTTCGCGCTACCAGTCACTCCTCATTGCGCTGCTCGCGTTCACGCAGTTCACCATCATCCTCGATTTCATCATCATGTCGCCGCTCGGCGCCATCCTGATGCCGTCGCTCAACATCAGCGCCGGACAATTCGGCGTGGCGGTTTCGGCTTACGCGTTCAGTGCCGGAATGTCCGGCATCCTCGCTGCCGGTTTTGCCGATCGCTTCGACCGCAAGCGCCTGCTCTTGTTCTTCTATGTCGGCTTCGCGCTCGGCACCGCGCTCTGCGCGCTGGCACAGGATTTCCACGTGCTGCTGCTCGGCCGGATCGTCACCGGATTGTTCGGCGGCGTGATCGGTTCCGTCGTGCTCGCCATCATCACCGACCTGTTCCCGCTGCAGCAGCGCGGCCGCGTGATGGGGTTCGTGCAAACCGCGTTCGCCGCGAGCCAGGTGCTCGGCATTCCCGCCGGGCTGTTTCTCGCCAACCACTGGAACTGGCACGTCGCCTTCGCCGCGATCGTCGGTCTGTCGATCGTGGCGATCGCCGCCATCGCGCTCGCGATGCAGCCGGTCGATGCACATCTGCGGTTCAAGCAGGACACCAATCCGTTCAAGCACCTGATCGCGACCGTCGGCGAGCCGCGCTATACGCTCGCCTTCGCGGTGACGACGCTGCTGGCGACCGGCGGCTTCATGCTGATGCCGTTCGGCAGCGCCTATACCGTGCACAATCTCGGCATCGACATCGTTCACCTTCCGACGATCTATCTCGTCTCCGGCCTGTTCAGCATCATCATGGGGCCGCTGGTCGGCCGTGCCAGCGACACGTTCGGCAAGTATCCGACCTTCGTGTTCGGCAGCGCCGTATCCGTCGTCATGGTGCTGATCTACACCCATCTCGGCCAGGTCTCGCTGATCACCGCGATCGTCGTCAACGTGCTGATGTTCGTCGGCATCTTCTCGCGCATGATCCCGTCGCAGGCGCTGATGTCGGCGATCCCGGACGCGAGCCAGCGCGGCTCGTTCAGCGCGGTCAGCGCCTCCGTGCAACAGCTCTCGGGCGGGCTCGGCTCGGTGCTGGCGGCGGCGATCATCGCGGAGAACCCGGACGGTTCGCTGCTGCATTTCGACCGGCTGGGATACATCGTTGTCGCGACGTCGATCGTCTCGCTGGTCGCGATGTACTTTGTGCAGAAAGCGGTCGCGAAGCGGAGCGGCCGGCGCATGGTGTGAGCGCAAGGCATCTTCCGCACGAGACCCATCCAGGGAGGTCGACCCATGCCGCTCGTCAACATCTCGCTCCTGAAGGGCAAGTCGAAGGACCACATCCGCGCCATCTCCGATGGCGTCCACCAGGCGCTGATGGACACCTACAGCGTGCCGCCGGGCGATCGCTTCCAGTTCATCCGTCAGCATGAGCGGGAGGAATTCATCTACGACCCCGACTATCTCGGCATTCACCGCACCGACGACGTGGTGTTCATTCACATCGTCGCCGGCAATTGGCGCGACACCGCGACCAAGAAGGCGCTCTACAGGGCGATCGCCGACCGCCTCGTCGAGAAGCCGGGCCTGCGGCGCGAAGACGTGCAGATAATCCTGTCGCCCAATGCGCGCGACGAGTGGTCGTTCGGCAACGGGCTCGCCTCCTACCTGCAGGACATCGATCCGGCCTGAGGCCGTTGCGCCGACGGCTAAGGCTCGTCCGGCACTGATTTTCGGTTTGTCAGCCTGATTGCCTGGCGGTCTTCCCTTTGATGCCCGCCAATATTCCTCGGCGTGGCGGTCGATTTCGACGGGCGAAGTGCTCAGACGGTAGAGGCGAGCGCAATCACGCCGCGCATAGCAAACGGCTTACACCTGAAAACTGTGGCTCGCCCGATATCGGCCGATCGGCAGCCCAAATTCCCAGCAATCGAGCGATTTCAATCGCTTGCAAAGGGAGTGGTGCCCAGGACTTGCAAAGGGAGTGGTGCCCAGGAAAGGACTCGAACCTTCACGGCCGTGAAGCCACTGGCACCTGAAGCCAGCGCGTCTACCAATTCCGCCACCTGGGCACGTGGGCCGCTCTAGTAAGGTTCGATGACGCGCTTGTCAAATTCGCGATTGGAAAATCAAATACCCTGTACACGATGGGGCCGATGGCGTATCGCCAACCGGCTAAATACCCTCAATAACTCTCGAATCCGGCAGGAACTGACCTCATGGCATCGAACCTCGACACGCTCGTCACTGTCTTCGGCGGATCGGGTTTTCTGGGGCGGAACGTGGTCCGGGCGCTCTGCAAGCGCGATTACCGCATCCGAGTCGCGGTGCGGCGGCCCGAGCTTGCCGGCCATTTGCAGCCGCTCGGCCGGGTCGGGCAGATCCACGCCGTGCAGGCCAATGTGCGCTACCCCGCCTCGGTTGAGGCCGCGATGCGTGATTCGCATGTCGCCATCAACCTGGTGGGCATCCTGGCCCAGGGCGGCGGGCAGACCTTCGACGCCGTGCAGCAGAAGGGGGCCGAGACGGTTGCCAAGGCGGCGGCTGCCGCAGGCGCCCGGATGGTCCATGTCTCGGCGATCGGCGCCAACGAGAATTCGGCCTCCGGCTATTTCCGCTCCAAGGCCGCCGGCGAGCAGGCAGTGCTCGCTGCTTCTCCCTCGGCCACGATCATCCGGCCGTCGCTGTTGTTCGGGCCCGAGGATCACTTCACCAACCGCTTTGCGGCGCTGGCGCGGATGTCGCCGGCGCTGCCGCTGGTCGGCGGCGGGGTCAACAAGCTGCAGCCGGCCTATGTCGCCGACGTGGCGCGGGCCGTGGCCGACGCCGTCGACGGCAAGACCAAGGCCGGCGCAACTTACGAGCTCGGCGGGCCGGAAGTGCTGACCATGCGCGAGGTAATGAAGATCATCCTGGAGATCACCAAGCGTGACCGCATGCTGGTGCCGCTGCCGTTCGGCCTCGCCAGGCTGATGTCGGTGTTCCTGCAGTTCGCCCCCGGCGCGCTCAAGCTGACCCCGGACCAGGTCGCGATGCTGCGCGCCGACAATGTGGTGTCGGATGCTGCGAGGGCAGAGGGCCTGACCTTCGCCGGCCTCGGCATCAGGCCCGACTCGATGGAAACCATCGCCCGGCAATATCTCTGGCGCTTCCGCGCGACGGGGCAGTTCCAGAAGAAGAGCGCGTAGGCGCAGTCGCAACGGGACTCCGCCCCCTCTCCCGCTTGCGGGGGAGGGCTGGGGTGGGGGTGTTGCCATGAGCGATAACCTTCGTGTGGAGAGAGCCCCCACCCGTATTGCATCTTCGATGCAATAAGACCTCCCCCGCAAGCGGGAGAGGTGAAAACACAGCGAAACTTCGAGTGACTTGTCTTACCGGCCCATCGCCAGCGCGATCAGGCCGAGCGTGCCGACGATCACGCGCCACCAGGCGAAGAAGGTGAAGCCGCGGCGGGTGACGAAGTTGAGGAACGCTCGCACCACGATGACCGCGGTGATGAACGAGACCACGAAGCCGATCGCGATGATGCCGAGGCCGTCGGTCGTGAAGTCGCCGCGGTTCTTGTAGAAATCATAGGCGAACGCGCCGATCATGGTCGGGATCGCGAGGAAGAACGAGAACTCCGCCGACGAGCGCTTGTCGGCGCCGAGCAACATCGCGGCCACGATGCTGGCGCCCGAGCGCGACACGCCGGGGATCATCGCCATGCACTGCGCAACGCCGATCCAGAAGTACATCAGCAACGGGAATCGGGTCGCGTCGTCCTCATAGAACTTGAGATCGAGCTGATCGACCCACAGCAGGATGGCGCCGCCGACGATCAGCGAGAAGCAGACCACCCACGGATTGAACAGGAATTCCTTGATGTATTTGCCGGCAATCAGACCGATCACCACCGCCGGCAGGAAGGCCACCAGCACGCCGATGACGAAGCGCCGGTCGTCGGGATTGGTGAACATGCCGAGCGCGATGCGCCACAATTTGGCGAAATAAAGGACGACGATCGCCAGGATCGCGCCGAGCTGAATCAGGATCGCAAAGCTCTTCCAGAAGTCGCCTTCGCCGAGATTGAAGAAGCGCTCAGCAAGCAGCAGGTGGCCCGTCGAAGAAACCGGCAGGAACTCCGTGACGCCCTCGACAATGCCGAGAATCACGGCCCGCAGCGTATCCGTCATCATGATGTGGTCTGCCCCTGTCTGGAAGAACCGCGCTCTTCTGGCCTATTCACCCCTATGCTGCAATCGCAAAAAAACGGCAAACAGTTGTTGCCTGACGGATTTGCTGAGCTATAGCGTTTTTGTGACCCGCACCCCCCGCGGGGGTGGCTACCGCTTTGCGTGATCACGCGACATAGAGTCGATCGAGGCTGGTTCGGCCAAGCCCCTCAAGTTCACGTCACACAGGTTGATGGTTTCTTAAGCGCCGCGACACTACCAAGGACTGCATGTACACGCTGTATCACCATCCGTTCTGTCCGCATTCGCGATTCATCCGCCTCGTGCTCGGCGAGTACGGCCTCGATCTGCGCCTTGTGGAGGAGCGGGTCTGGGAACGGCGCGAAGCGTTTCTTGCGCTCAATCCGGCGGCGACCACACCGGTGTTGATCGCGGAGGGCTTTCCGCCGGTTCCGGGTGCTGCGATCATCGCCGAATATGTCGACGAGGCGCATGGCCTTAACGCCGGCGAGCGACGGCTGTTGCCGACGTCGATGGCCGAGCGCGTCGAGGTGCGCCGGCTGATGGCGTGGTTCAACGAAAAGTTCTTCGAGGAAGCCTCCAACCCGCTGGTGACCGAGCGCATCTACAAGCGTTTCATGAGCGAGGACAATGGCGGCGGTCCGCCGGCCCCCGACATCATGCGCGCGGCCAAGGTCAATGTGCGTTATCATTTGAGCTATATCGGCTGGCTCGCGAAGACGCGGAACTATCTCGCCGGCGACCGGCTTACTTACGCGGATCTCGCCGCCGCGGCGCATCTTTCGGCGATCGATTATCTAGGCGACGTGCCATGGAGCGAGGACGACGCTGCAAAGTCGTGGTACGCGCGGGTGAAATCCCGCCCGTCGTTTCGCCCGCTGCTCAGCGAATGGCTGGCGGGGGTGCCGGCGTCGCGCACCTATGTGGACCTCGACTTCTGAACCAGACGGTCAGGCTTTCTCCTGATGATCTGAAGGCGGCGCTGATGCGCGAGGCGCATGCGCTCGGCTTCGACAGCATCGGCATCACCGGTCCCGACGCCATCGCGCAGGCCGGCAGGCATTTCCTCGAATTCCTCGACAGCGGCGGCCATGGCGACATGGACTGGCTCGCCGCCAGCCCCGCGCGCCGCACCGATCCGCGCGGGTTGTGGCCGGGGGTGCGCTCGATCATCATGCTCGGCGTCAACTATGGACCCAACGAGGATCCGCTCAGAATTCTTGAGCGCCGCAGCCGCAGCGCGATCTCGGTCTATGCGCAGGGCGACGATTATCACGAAGTGATCAAGAAGCGCCTGAAGACGTTGGCGCGATGGCTCGCTGCGACCACTGGCGACGAGGTGAAGGTGTTCATCGACACCGCCGCCGTGATGGAGAAGCCCTTGGCGCAGGCCGCCGGCATCGGCTGGCAGGGCAAGCACACCAATCTCGTCTCGCGCGAATTCGGCTCGTGGCTGTTCCTCGGCGCGATCTATTCCGCCACCGAGCTACCGCGCGACGAGCCTGACACCGATCATTGCGGCAGCTGCCGCGCCTGTCAGGACATCTGCCCGACCGCGGCGTTTCCCGCTCCCTACAAGCTCGATGCGCGGCGCTGCATCTCGTATCTCACCATCGAGAACAAGGGACCGATCCCGCACGAATTCCGCAAGAGCATCGGCAACCGCATCTATGGCTGCGACGACTGCCTTGCCGTGTGCCCGTGGAACAAGTTCGCGCAAGCGGGACGCGAACAGAAGCTCGCCGCGCGCGACGCGTTGCGCGCGCCAAATCTTGCCGATCTGGCGCGGCTCGACGATGGAGCCTTTCGCGCGCTGTTTGCGAAATCACCGGTCAAGCGCATCGGCCGCGACCGCTTCATCCGCAATGTGCTGATCGCGATCGGCAATTCGGACGATGCGAGCCTCGCGGGCGAAGCGCGGCGCTTGCTTGGCGATGCAAGCCCGCTGGTGCGCGGCGCCGCGGTGTGGGCGTTGTCGCAACTGATCGCGCGGGATGAGTTCGCGGCGCTGGCGTCGCGGGCCGGCGGCGAGCCCGACGTCACCGTGCAGCAGGAGTGGCGCGCGGCCCGCGCTGCCTCTTGATTTCATCGCGCTGTTCCCGTCATGGTCGCGCGCCATGACAAACCAGCCCTTCTTCACCAGGCACGGCAACGGCTTCATGCCGACGGCCGTTGCGAACGGACCGTGGAGTCCGGAATCCCTGCACGGCCGCGTCGTGATCGGCCTGCTCGCTTTTGTCATCGAGGAGCGCCACGGCTCCGATGATTTCGTGCCGGCGCGGCTGACCGTCGACATGTTCCGGCTGCCCAACATCACGACGCCGATCGAGGTGACGACGAGGCTGGTGCGTGACGGCATGCGCATCAAGGTGATCGAGGCCGAATTTGTCTCCGGCGGCACCAGCATGGCGCGCGCCTCCTGTCAGCTGTTGCGCAAAACGGAAAATGCGCCCGGCAACGTCTGGTCGCCGCCGAACTGGGAGGTGCCGGCGCCATCGGACATTCCGAAGCCGACCGATCCCCGGCTCGGCATGAACGGCAAATGGGAAACGCGGCCGATCACAGGCCACATGGGCTCGCTGGGTGCCCGCCGGCTCTGGATGAGCGAGGTGCGCGAGCTCGTCGAGGGCGTGGCGATGACGCCGTTCGTCCACGTCGCGACCGGCGCGGATTTCGCCAGCCCGTTCGCCAACGCCGGCGACCAGGGGCTCGGCTACATCAACAGCGATGTCACGATTTATCTGCATCGCCTGCCGCTGACGCGATGGATCGGCTTCGAGGTGGTGAACCATCACGCCACCGACGGCATCGCGATCGGCGAATGCTGGCTCTACGACGAGAAGGGGCCGATCGGCACGTCGACGGTCGCGGCGCTGGCCCAGCGCCGGCCGATGACCAATCCGCCGCCGCCGTAATCACTCTCCGTCGTCATTGCGAGGAGCGATAGCGACGAAGCAATCCATCGTTCCGCCTACGCTGAAACATGGATTGCTTCGTCGCTATCGCTCCTCGCAATGACGGTGCTGAGGAGGCTAAGGCGTGATGAGACTAGGTCGAGCTGGAACGGCAACGGAGATTCACCTCTCCCTTGGGAGAGGTAAGGCGAGTCCGTCGCCGAACCGATTCGATCCAAACTCATCTTGCCTTAAGGCGTCAGATGCCGCGCCATCTCCGGCCGTGCCTTCAGCGCGGCGCCCTGCTTGGCGACGATCTTGGCGATCCGCTCCGGCGCGAAATTCAGGTCGACGAAGGCGGGCGCGGTGTTGGCGACCTCGTGATAACAAGTGATCTTGCCGTCCCGCAGCGTCATGATCGAGACGCCCTCGAACATCGCGCGGGCGCCGTTGGCTTCGGGCAAGGTCGAGCGGTAGCTGAACGTGTAGCGCGCGTAGAGTGTCTCGCCGTCGCTGACGGGGTCGTGCATGTCCCAGCGGAAATCGGTCGCGGTCCGGTAGAACCAGTCGTCGATCATCTCGGCGATCCGAGCGTGGCCCTTGAACGCGCCGTAGAACACGTCGTGATAGACGCCGTCCTCGGTGAAGAGGCTTGCAAAAGCCTTGCCGTTGCGCTGCTCGACCGCGTCGCAGAATGCGCGCAGCATGTCGTTGATCGTCATTGGCATTCCTCCCGCCGTCATGCCCCGCGCAGGCGGGGCATCCAGTATTCCAGAGGGGCTGCTTTGAATCGAGGGGCCGCGGCGTACTGGATCATCCGCTTTCGCGGATGATGACAGCAATTAGCCGATCTCCGCCACGGCGGCGATGATCCGCGCGATGTCCTGCGGCCGCGACAGGCGATGGTCGCCGTCCTGGATCATGGTCAGCACGACGTCCTCGGCCGGCAGCCGGTGCACCAGCGCAAAGGCATGCTTCCACGGCACGTCGGGATCCTGCGCGCCCTGCAGGATGCGCACCGGGCAGCCGACGTCGATCTTGCTGCCGAGCAGGAGGTGGTTGCGGCCCTCCTCGATCAAATTGCGCGTGATCGGATAGGGCGTGCCGTCGCCATATTCCGAGGGCCGGAGCCAGACGCCCTTGGTCTCGATCTCGGCGCGGATCTCCGGCGAGAACCCCTTCCACATCAGCTCTTCGGTGAAATCCGGCGCCGGCGCGATCAGCACCAAACCCGCGAGCTGTGCCTGACCGTTGCCGCGCCTGGCGATCTCGCGCGCCAGCAACAGCGCCATCCAGCCGCCCATCGACGAGCCGATCACCACCTGCGGCCCGCGGCAGAACTCGGTGAATACCGCCACGCTCTCTTCGAGCCAGCGGCCGATCGTGCCGTCGACGAATTGCCCGCCGGATTCGCCGTGGCCGGAATAGTCGAACCTGACGCAGCCGCGGCCGTGCTCGGCGGCCCACGTGTCGAGCGCGATCGCCTTGGTGCCCTTCATGTCGGAATTGAAACCGCCGAGCCAGAACAGCCCGGGACTGCTGCCTGAACGGGCGCGCACCGCGATCCGGCGCCGGCCATTGCCCTCGCCGAGCTCGATGAAGGCGGGTTCCTGATCGGGGGCGGCGATTTGGCTCATGGTTCGGTCACTCGCGTGTCAGACAATTGGTTTTCGATGAGCTGATGGCATCGGTCAACGGCTGGGGTCCACGCCTTGCGGAGCACGCGTGCCCGCTATATGTGCCGGGCGTGGCCAAAATGCCTCGCAATCGGCGGTTTTGCCGCGTAAATGGCGAGCACGCTTGCCCGTTGCAGCATCTTGCTTCAAAATATCCGCCTTCCCTTTCACAACTTTGGAGAGTTACCCATTCGCCGTCCCAATAGAGCCCCGCCGACAGTCGCCAAAGACGGGCCGCGCACCAATGACGAGATCCGCAACGCACAGATCCAGCTGATTGATCAGGACGGTGTCAACAAAGGCACCGTTGAAACCGTGGTGGCCGTGCGCATGGCCATGGAAGCCGGCATGGACCTCGTCGAGATTTCGCCGAATACCAGCCCTCCCGTCTGCAAGATCATGGACTACGGGAAGTACAAGTATTCCGCGCAGAAGAAAGCCGCCGAAGCCCGCAAGAAGCAGAAGGTCGTCGAGATCAAGGAGATCAAGCTCCGCCCGATGATCGACGATCACGACTACGACGTGAAGATGCGCGCGATGCAGCGCTTCTTCGAGGAAGGCGACAAGGTCAAGATCACCTTGCGCTACCGCGGTCGTGAGATGGCGCACCAGGAGATCGGCACTAAGCTCCTGGACAAGGTGAAGGCCGACGTCGCGGAGTTCGCCAAGGTCGAGCAGGACGCGAAGTTCGAGGGCCGCCAGGTCGTGATGGTGCTGGCGCCGCGCTAGTTCGATCAGTCCGTTGTTCGCGATGAAACGGCCTGCCAGATCGTCTGGCGGGCTGTTTCTTTTCGTAGCCCGGATTCCAGTAGCCCGGATGGAGCGCAGCGCAATCCGGGGCAGGTCAAGCCGCGGATGCACCGTCCCGGATTTCGCTCCGCTCCATCCGGGCTACGGTTCCGGACCCGTTTCCCCGCTTCAATCGTTGCAAAATGGCCGATCCTCTGCCATAAGCCGGCCTTCGCCGCCCGGCTGATCAAGGGCTGCCGTGGCGACGTGTCGTGCAGGTTCTTTCAATTCGGAAAAAACCTTAGCACTTTCAACGCTCTAACGAGCATTTTAGCCGGCCGCACGCCTCTCGGGGCGGATTTCGTGCTTGGCCTGAAGGAGAGCCAAATGCCCAAGTTGAAGACCAAATCGGGCGCCAAAAAGCGCTTCAAGGTGACTGCCACCGGCAAAGTCATGCACGCCCAGCGCGGCAAGCGCCACGGCATGATCAAGCGGACGAAGAAGCAGATCCGTCAGCTCCGCGGCACCCGCGTGCTGTTCAAGACCGACGGCGACAACGTCAAGAAGTACTTCTTGCCGCACGCCTGATCGCGCGCATCTGCTTGAACCCCGCCGCGACCGCGCGGCGCTCCGTCACCTCTTCTAGATCTCAAGGATTTCCGTCATGTCTCGCGTCAAACGCGGTGTGACCGCTCACGCCAAGCACAAGAAAGTCTACAAGGCCGCCAAGGGCTATTACGGCCGCCGCAAGAACACGATCCGCATCGCCAAGCAGGCGGTCGAAAAGGCCGGCCAGTACGCGTTCCGCGACCGCAAGCGCAAGAAGCGCACCTTCCGCGCGCTCTGGATCCAGCGCCTCAACGCCGCCGTTCGTCCGTTCGGCATGACCTACAGCCGATTTATCGACGGTCTCTCCAAGTCGGGCATCACGGTCGACCGCAAGGTGCTGTCGGATCTCGCGATCCACGAGCCCGCGGCGTTCCAGGCGATCGCCGAAAAGGCCAAGGCTGCTCTGGCTGCCTGATCCTAGCGGGCCTTCGGGCCCGCCGCTTTCAGCGCCTTTTGCGAGTAACGCTGGGCGACCTCCGCCCGGCAAAATCCTGTGAACGATATGTACATGGTGCCGGATTCATTCCGGTACTTTCGGTCGCAGACCCGCATCTCGCGCTGGTAGGCCTTTTTCCGCGACGCCCCGAGGCCGGACAGGAAGTCCGCCTCGCACTTTTGCTCGACCACGGCGCCGAATTGGACGTCTCCGCTGGCGCCGTATTCGCACGACTCGAAGATCGTCATCGCGCGGTTGCAGCTCGGCGCCGCCTTCAGGGCCGCGATGATGTCATCCATCTGGGTCGATTTGGCGGGACATTCCTCCGTGGCGGCTTGCGCCGCGCCGAGAGCGAACAGCACCGCCAATACGGCCAGACAGGATCGCAAGAACATCGCGCAGTCTCCTGCTATTCCACTTGGGTAGCCCGGCCTCCGCGCGGGGTTCAACGCAGCCCGTCATCCGCCCGAAATGACCGGCTTTTTGCTTGACGTTACGGCCTTCGGGCGGCGACAACCCAGCCGAATTTTGCAGCATGATCCGGAAAAGTGGGTACCGGTTTTCCGGATAGATCATGCTCCGGCCAAAGTGCAGGGAATTGACCGTGTCCGACCTCGCAACGCTCGAAAAATCCATTCTCGACCAGATCGCCGCCGCCGGCGACGAGCCCGCCCTCGAGGCCGTGCGCGTGGCCGCCCTCGGCAAGAAGGGCTCGATCTCCGCCCTGCTCGCCACCCTCGGCAAGATGTCGCCGGAGGAGCGCAAGTCAGAGGGCGCGAAGATCAACCTCGCCAAGGATGCGGTGACCCAGGCGCTCGCAGCAAAGCGCGACGTGCTGAAGCAGGCCGCGCTCGATGCGCGCCTCGCCTCCGAGACCGTCGACGTCACGCTGCCTTTGCGCGAGACGCCCGCCGAGGCCGGCCGCATCCATCCGCTGAGCCAGGTGTGGGACGAGCTCACCACGATCTTCGCCGACATGGGATTCTCGGTCGCCGAAGGGCCCGATATCGAGACCGACGATTACAACTTCACCAAGCTGAACTTCCCCGAAGGCCATCCGGCGCGGGAGATGCACGACACCTTCTTCTTCAATCCGAAGCAAGACGGCTCGCGCATGCTGTTGCGCACCCACACCTCGCCGGTGCAGGTGCGAACCATGCTGACGCAGAAGCCGCCGATCCGCGTGATCTGCCCCGGCCGCACCTATCGCATCGACTCGGACGCGACGCATACGCCGCAATTCCACCAGGTCGAGGGCCTCGTGATCGACAAGGGCTCGCATCTCGGCCACCTCAAATGGATTCTGCACGAGTTCTGCAAGGCGTTCTTCGAGGTCGACCATATCAACATGCGGTTCCGGCCGTCGTTCTTCCCGTTCACCGAGCCGTCGCTCGAGGTCGACATCCAGTGCCGCCGCGACAAGGGCGAGATCCGCTTCGGCGAGGGCGAGGACTGGCTCGAGATTCTCGGCTGCGGCATGGTGCACCCGAACGTGCTGCGCGCCTGCGGACTCGATCCCGACGTCTACCAGGGCTTCGCCTGGGGCATGGGCATCGACCGCATCGCGATGCTGAAATACGGCATCGCCGATTTGCGCCAACTGTTCGACAGCGACGTCCGCTGGCTGAACCACTACGGCTTCAAGCCGCTCGACATCCCGACGATCGCGGGGGGATTGAGTTCGTGAGTCTCGTTAAGTCCCCCGATGCGGCGCGAGCCCCCACCCTGACCCTCCCCCGCAAGCGGGAGAGGGAATGGATGGAGCTCGCTCGAATGGATGCGAAGACTCTACCGCCACGAACGGTCGGACTCCCTCTCCCGCTTGCGGGGGAGGGCTGGGGTGGGGGTCTCTCCACAAAGGGGCTAGCGATGGTCGATCCTGAACACCCGGACTGGAAGGTCCCCCAGAAACTGCGTTCGAATGCGCGCGCGCTTCGCAGGAACTCGACCGATGTCGAGCGAATCCTCTGGTCCGAGCTGCGCGCCAATCGACTCAACGGCGCAATCTTCCGCCGCCAGGTCCCAATCGACAACTACGTCGCCGACTTCGTTTGCCCTGCAGCGAAGCTTGTCATCGAACTCGACGGTGGTCAGCATTTCTCAGATCAGGGCGAACGCGCCGATGCGGCGCGCTCCGCCGTCATTGAAGCGAAGGGCTTCAAGGTCCTTCGCTTCAGCAACCTCGACGTCCTGACAAACCGCGCAGGCGTCCTCGAAACAATCGCCGCTGCCATCGCGGAGAGAGCCCCCACCCTAACCCTCTCAGCGCGAGCTGGGCTCGTCGCGCCCCGCAAGCGGGAGAGGGGACTGGAGAAGCCGTCGTCATGAAGTTCACCCTCTCCTGGCTGAAGGACCATCTCGAGACCGATGAGCCGCTGGAAAAGCTCGCCGACAAGCTCACCATGATCGGGCTCGAGGTCGAGAGCATCGAGGACAAGGCGAAGCAACTTGCGCCGTTCACCATCGCGCGCGTGATCTCGGCCGAGCAGCATCCCAATGCGGATCGCCTGCGCGTGTGCATGGTCGACACCGGCGACGGCGGCGCGCCGGTGCAGGTGGTGTGCGGCGCGCCGAACGCGCGTGCCGGGCTGATCAGCGTGTTCTCGCCGCCCGGCACCTACATCCCCGGCAAGAACATCACGCTCGGCGTCGGCACGATCCGGGGCGTCGAGAGCCGCGGCATGCTGTGCTCGGCGGCCGAGCTGCAGATCTCCGAGGACCACGACGGCATCATGGAGCTGCCGGCGGATGCGCCGGTCGGCAAGGGCTTTGCCGAATGGGCCGCGCTCGGCGATCCCGTCATCGAGATCAATTTGACGCCGAACCGGCAGGACTGCACCGGCGTGCACGGCATCGCGCGCGATCTCTCCGCGGCCGACATGGGCAAGCTCAAGGAGCCCGCGATCAAGCCGATCAAGGGTGAATTCCCCTGTCCGGTGCAGGTGACGGTGGCAGATCCCGATCTCTGCCCGGGCTTCGCGCTACGCCTGGTGCGCGGGGTGAAGAACGGCCCGTCGCCGGAATGGCTGCAGAAGCGGCTGACCGCGATCGGCCTGCGCCCGATCAACGCGCTGGTCGACATCACCAACTTCATGACCTACGACCGCGCGCGCCCGTTGCATGTGTTCGACGCCAGGAAGGTGAAGGGCAATCTCACCGTCCGCCGCGCCAAGGATGGCGAGACGCTGCTCGCGCTCGACGGCCGCACCTATACGCTCGACAACAATGTCTGCGTGATCGCTGACGAGCATGGCGTCGAATCGCTCGCCGGCATCATGGGCGGCGAGGCCTCGGGCTGCGATGAGAACACCACCGACGTGCTGATCGAATCGGCGCTGTGGAACGAGATCAACATCGCCCATAGCGGCCGCAAGCTCGGCATCAATTCGGACGCGCGCTATCGCTTCGAGCGCGGCGTCGATCCGGCCTTCATGGTGCCGGGGCTCGAGCTCGCGACCAGGATGGTGATGGATCTCTGCGGCGGTGCGCCGTCCGAGAACGTCGTGGTTGGCAATCGCTTCGGCGAGGATCGCGTGATCGATTTCCCGCTCACGGAGGTCAAGCGCCTTGCGGGCATCGAGGCGCCGCTGGTCGAGGTGAAGCTGATCCTGAGCCGGCTCGGCTTCATGCTGGCCGGCAATGGTCCCGTCGTGAAGATCGCAATCCCGTCCTGGCGCACCGACGTTCACGGCAAGGCCGACATCGTCGAGGAGATCGTGCGCATCGTCGGCGTCGACAAGGTGCCGATGACGCCGTTCGATCGCGGCGAGGAGCCGCGCAAGCCGGTGCTGACACCGATTCAGCTCCGCACCCGCCGCGCCAAGCGTGCGTTGGCCGCGCGCGGCATGGTGGAAGCGGTGACCTGGTCGTTCATCACCAGCGACGCGGCCAAGATGTTCGGTGGCGGACAGCCCGAGCTCGTGCTCGCCAACCCGATCGCAGCTGACCTCTCCGACATGCGGCCGAGCCTGCTGCCCGGCCTCGTCGCTGCGGCGCAATCCAACATCAACCGCGGCTATCCCGATGTCGCGCTGTTCGAGGTCGGCCAGGTGTTCCGCGGCGACAGGCCGGAGGACCAGTTCGTCGCCGCCTCCGGCGTGCGCCACGGCTACGCCTCGACGAAGGGTGTCGGCCGCCACTGGTCCGGCTCGTCGACCGCGGACGTGTTTGACGCCAAGGCCGACGCCTTCGCCGTGCTGGCGGCCGCCGGCGCGCCGGTACAGGCGCTGCAGATCGTGCCCGGCGGCCCTGCCTGGCTGCATCCGGGACGTTCGGGCACCATTCAGATGGGCCCGCAGAACGTGCTCGGCACTTTCGGCGAATTGCATCCGCGTGCCGCCGAGGCGCTCGGCGCCGACGGCCCGATGATCGTGTTCGAGGTGATCCTGGAGTGCATCCCGGAGGGCAAGCAGCGGGCAACCCGCGCCAAGCCGGCGATCGAGCTGTCGGCATTCCAGCCGGTGTCGCGCGACTTCGCCTTCATCGTCGATCGCGGCGTGAAGGCGGGCGACATCGTCCGCGCTGCGCAGAACGTCGACAAGAAGCTGATCTCCGGCGTCACCGTGTTCGACGTCTATGAGGGCAAGGGCATCGATCCCGACAAGAAGTCGATCGCCATCGCCGTGACCATCCAGCCGCGCGAGAAGACGATGACCGATCAGGAGATCGACGCCGTCGCGGCGAAGGTCGTCGCCGAAGTGACCAAGAAGACCGGCGGTACGCTGCGCGGGTGATGCGGCCGAGCACGCTGCAACACTCCCTCTCCCGCTTGCGGGCTCTCCCGCTTGCGGGGGAGGGCCGGGGTGGAGGTCTCTCCGCGAAGGGAATATCGGTAGGCAGCCGATCGCCTCAACGAAGATCGGGCGTAGGGGACAAGCAGCTGAACCGCGTTGAGATCACCATTGCGGCGCGAGCCCCCACCCTAACCCTCCCCCGCAAGCGGGGGAGGGAATGGATGGAGCGTGCCAGCCGCGCCTATGTCGTGGATCGGACGGCGCTGGCCATCCAGCGTAGTCGCGCTCCCTCTCCCCGTTCTTACGGGGTCGAGACGAGCGCAGCTCGCTCTTAGAGGGTCGGGGTGAGGGGCTCGTCCCGCGAAAAAGGTGAGGACGGAGTATGCGGAGGCTCCCTCTCACACGAAATTCAAGCGAAGCTCTAATTTCGACCTCTCCCCGCACGCGGGGCGAGGTCGAACTGAAATCATCGCCGGTCGCGTTCCCTCCCATGAACTCCCTCAGCCTCATCCCGTCCGACGTCAGCACCGCGGTTGCGCTCGCGATCTGCGGGATCGCGTTCGTCTCCGGCACGGCGCGCGGCTTTTCCGGCTTCGGCTCGGCGCTGATCTTCATGCCACTGGCGAGCAGCATCGCGGCGCCGCGATTGGTGGCAGCGCTGCTGCTCGTGATCGATTTCGTCGCGGCCACGCCGCTATTGCCGAACGCCTGGAAGCATGCCGACCACAAGGCGACAGCGGTCATGGTCGCCGGCGCCCTGATCGGCGTTCCCATCGGCACCTATTTCCTCACGGTGCTCGATCCCGTCACCACGCGCTGGATCATCTCCTGCTTCGTCGCGGCCTTGCTGGTGCTGCTGCTGTCCGGCTGGCGCTATCGCGGCAAGGATCACGCGGCGCTGTCGGTCGGGATTGGCGGCCTGTCCGGCTTTTGCAGCGGCCTCGCGCAGACCGGCGGTCCGCCGATCGTCGGCTACTGGCTCGGCCGTCCGATCCCATCGGCGATCTCCCGCGCCAACATCCTGCTGTTCTTCGGCGCCTCCGATTTCTTCTCGCTGGCCAGCTACTGGTTCACCGGACTGATCACCTTCGACTCGGTCAAGTTCTCGCTGATCGTCGGCCCGATCTACGGCATCGGCGTCTGGTTCGGCGCTTCGCTGTTCGGCAAGGCGAGCGAAGCAATCTTCCGTGCGATCTGCTATGCGCTGATCGCCGCCGCCGTCATCGCCGGCCTGCCGGCGCTTGATGGCATTTTGCGCGACAGCTAGAACCTAAGCGACGTGCGTTGCACTGCATCCACGTCCGAACTCCACCTCTCCCCGATGGGGAGAGGTGTTCTAGACGGAACGGCCGGTGCAACCGCCGCACTCAAGGGAGAGATTCATGATCGACCGCCGCAACGCGTTGAAGCTGGCGCTCGGCAGCGCCGCCATGCTCGCCGCACCCACTGTTCGCGCGCAAGCGGCAAAGCCGCGGACGCGCATCGTGTTCCTCGGCACCAAGGGCGGGCCGCGCGTCGGCATCGGCGCCTCCAATCCCGCCAATCTCGTCGTCGTCGACGACACGCCGTTCGTGATCGATTGCGGCATGGGCGTCAGCCGTCAGCTCGTCAGCGCCGGCGTGCCGATCCCTTCGGTGAAATACATCCTCATCAGCCATCACCACTCCGACCACAACCTCGAATACGGCAACCTGTTCTACAACGCCTGGGCCGCCGGCCTCACGACGCCGATCCATTCGTTCGGCCCGAAGGGGATCGAGGCGATGACCAGGGAGTATTGGGAGCTCAACAAGTTCGACGTCGAGACGCGGATCGCCGATGAAGGCCGCCCCGACCCGCGCAAGCTCCTGATCGCAAAAGACATCACCGAAGACGGCGTGGTGCTGAAGACATCGGAGGTGACCGTCACCGCATTCCGCACCCCGCATCCGCCGATCACGGACAACTTCGCCTACAAGTTCGAAACGCCCGACGGCGTCATCGTGTTCTCCAGCGATACCGCCTACAATCCGAAGCTCGCCGACTTCGCCAAGGGCGCCGACGTGCTCGTGCACGAGTGCCTCTACATCCCCGCGGTCGATCGCCTGGTGGCGAAGACCAAGAACGGCGCGACGCTGAAGAAGCATCTGCTCGACAGCCACACCTCGACCGAGGATGTCGGCCGCATCGCCGCCGCCGCCAATGTGAAGGTGCTCGCGCTCAGCCACTTCGTTCCCGGCGACGATCCGCTCGTCACCGACGAGGACTGGACCAGGGACGTGAAGAAGCATTATTCCGGCCGGATCGTGGTCGCGAAGGATTTGATGGAGCTGAAGCTGCCGGTGTGAAAGGGCGGCCATCTCCTCTTGCCATTCCCGGCGACACGAAGCGTCGAGCCCGGGTTGACGGTGAGGTGAGCACACAGCTCAGGCTCCCTCCCCCCCTATGCTGATCACGCTGCGCGTTCGATGCATGCGGTGTGGTTGGTGTACCCCACAAACTCGTCGTGCCCGGGCTTGTCCCGGGCATCCACGTCTTTGTTTTTCCATGTAAAGAGAGATGTGGATGGCCGGAACAAGCGCGGCCATGACGACGTGGAAACGTCAGCCCCGGAGCCCGCCGGGGTCATATGCGATTGCCCTGCCCCCTGCAAGGGGGAGGGAACCCTTCTGCCGGTGCTTCCCTAACGCGCCAATCACTGAGTTGCCCGACGTGGCAAGCCCCTGCATCAAAAATATTTCTGTTTTTCGGAAGGGCAACTCAGTCTATGATCCACCCGTCTCACCCGATGAGGGGCGGATCGCGATCGTCACGAACGCGGCGTGAGATGCGGTGGACGCCGATTGCGCAACTGACGAGTGCGCGTGAAGCGGACGGTGAAGTCGTGCAGGCCTGACGCCCTAGTGGCAGGTGTCTCATCAGTAGAGGGCAAGCTCTCTCCCTGATGACGGTGACAACAAAGCCCAGTCTCGCCGGGGAGAGCGCGTATAAGCCGTAACCCATCGCGCAGGGAAAGCCGGGATTGCTCCGGTTACACCTGTGGTCCTACCTCCCGTGCTTTCCATTTGCACGGGACCCATGGGTGCGATCGGCACCCGGCTTTCCCTGCGCCCTCTGCTCTTCAGGGTGGCGAAGATCGATGAAAACCTCGGACGCATCGCGCCGCGAGAATGCGAACGCATGATTCACAAGCTGCGCCACACACTCACTGTCGTCCTGGCGAAAGCCATGACCCATTACCCCAAATGCTCATTGTTGCGCGACGCTGGGGCCAAGATCCCGTTCGTCACCAAATGCGGTGGTTATGGGTCCTGGCTTTCCAGGCCGTGCAAAAACCACGGTCTGATGTTGGATTTGGGAGGCAGAGACGGATTCGGGGGCAGGATGGCACACATCGTTGGCCAATCGCGCTATCAGGCGACGTTGTATCCCGAGACGTTGGACGAGGTGATCGCGGCAGACAGCGCGGTGCGCGTCATTGACGGTTTTGTGGACAGCCTGGACCTTGCCGGGCTGGGTTTCTCGAACGTTGAGGCGGAGGCGACGGGGCGGCCGCCTTACGATCCGCGCGATCTGTTGAAGCTTTATGTCTACGGGTATCTGAACCAGATGCGTTCGAGCCGGCGGCTTGAGCGTGAGGCTCGGCGCAATGTCGAAGTGTTCTGGCTGATCAACCGGGTGAGGCCGGTGTTCAAGACCATTGCGGACTTCCGCAAGGACTATCCTGAGGCGATTGCCGGGGTCTGCCGGGCCTTTATAAAGTTCTGCCGCGAGCAATCGGTGTTTGGAGGCGAAGTCCTGGCGATCGACGGGAGCAAGATTGCTGCGGCGGCGAGCCGCAAGCAGGTGATCACCAAGGCGAAGCTTGCGGAGCGGGATGCGGCGATCGAGCGCAAGATCGCCGACTACCTGACGGCGATGGATGAGGCCGACGCCGAGGAGACGCCGCTTGAGCCGACCAAGACCGACGTGGCTGCAGCCCTTGCCGCGTTGAGGGCTCAGCGGGCTGAATTGCAGCAGCAGGCCGAACAGCTGGTTCAGGAAGGGCTCAAGCAGAAGGTGCTGGGTGAGCCTGAGGCCAAGCTCATGCGCACGCCGCGCGGCCATCAGGTTGCCTACAATGCACAGATCGCGGTCGATGCCCAGCATGACATGATCGTTGCGTTCGATCTGACCAACGAGGGCAACGATCTGCAGCAACTCCACCCGATGGCCCGGCAGGGCAAGGCGGCCGTCGGCGCCGATCAGGTGAGCGTCGTTGCCGATACCGGCTATGCCAACGGCGCGCACGGCAAGCAATGTGAGCAGGACGGGATCACCGCGATCGTACCGCATGGCGAGCGGGTCAATCCGAAGGGCAAGCAATACTTCAGCCGCGATCAGTTCAGCTACGCCCGAGAGAGCGACAGCTGGGGTTGCCCTGCCGGTGAGGTCCTCCAACTCTTCAAGACCTCCCACACCAAACAGAAGAAGGAATATCGGACGCAAGCCTGCCCGGCCTGTCCGCTGAAATCGCAATGCACCGAGGCGGCGCAGCGGATCATCGTGCGCGGCTTCCATGACGATGACCGCGAGGCCATGCATCAGCGGGCGATCGCCGATCCAAGCTGGATGAGGCTCCGCCGCGAAGTCGCCGAGCATCCGTTCGCGACCATCAAATGGTTGATGGGAACCCCGCGCTTCCTCGTCCGCGGATTGCGCAAAGCCAAAGCCGAACTGGCGCTCAGCATCATCGCCTACAACCTCAAGAGACTGATTGCCATCAAGAGCGTACCCGCTCTGCTCAAGGCGCTCCGGCCCTGTCCAGCTTGAGGGTGCCCTCCTCGTTCTCAGCTCCAGGCACCGCGCCGACATTTTTGCACGGCCTGTTTCGCCAGGACGACGCCGGTAGATGGGGCGCGACATCGGTCCCGGCCCGCAATTGCGCACTAGGCCGGGACGACATCTGATATGCGGAGCTTACTTCAGCAAATCTAGCTATGACGCTCGATCGCGTTGTACTGGCGGCTGCGACTTAACGCATCGGCGCGGCCGTACGCGCCGGCGCACGGCGCGATCGATGCTTTGCTGCCGGCGCTCGCGCTTCCGGCGCCGCCTCCCTCAGCCCGCCGATCCGTCGCAGCGCGGCGTCCGCGGCGCGTTCGCCGCTCTCCCAGGCGCCATCGACGGTGCCCCACAGCGTCTCATGCGTGGCCTCGCCGGCGAGATAGAGGCAGCCGATCGGCTCGGTCAAAACCCTGCGCGAGAACTGCGCGCCGGGAGCAGCGGCCGACATCGCGCCGAGAACGAAGGGCTGAGTATTCCAGCGCGTGGCGCTGGTCTTCTTCACGGCGGCACCGACTTCGCTGCCATAGAGCTTGGTCAGCCATTCCACCGCAAAGGCCGTCATCGCCTTCTCGCCCTGCGCGGACAGATCGCGCCCGAAGGAGCCGGCGACGTCGATCGTGCACAGGGAGGAGCCGCCGATATTGCCGTAGAGCAGCGCCGTCCTGGTCGAATTGCTCTGCTCGATGATGACGTCGTCGCGCGACAGCCCGAGCGGATTGCCCGGCATCTGAAGCGCGATGCGATCATAGCTGCCAAGGCCGAGCTTTGCCGCGGCATCGAGCGCGCGTTTCGGGATCTCCGGCGCGAATTTGATGATGCCGCTGGTGAGCACGTTGCTCGACACGGTGACAACGGCGGCACGCGCCGTGATCTTGCCGGCCGGCGTCTCGACCATCACGTCGCGATTGCTCCACAGGATGCGCTGTGCCGGCGTCGACAGCGCCAGCGGAAGCTGCTCGCCGAGCTTTGCGAGCAACGCGCCGAGCCCTTGCCGGCAGCCGATCGCGGCGTTGCGGTCCTGCGCGCGCGCCTTGTCGACGACGGAGGCATCCTTGAGGTCCTTGCCGCTGAAGCTGGCGCCAAGCAGGAATTCCGCGGTGCCGGCCCAATCGCCGAGGTCCTTCGGCAACACCGCAGCGCAGGCAATATCGGCCTTGCGCGAGGCATCGTCGATGGCGCGGTTGGCACGCACCAGCGCCGCAAGAAACTCCTCGGTCTCGCCGGGACGGGCATAGCGCCGGCCGATGCGGATCTTCTGGCCCGCGGGCGCGGTGACGATCTCGAGGCCGGCCGCGCGGGCCAGCCGGACCATCGGATTGGTCTCGGGATTGTGCATCCAGCGCGCACCGCGATCGAACGGCGCGTCGAAGGTCGATGCATCGGTCTGGCAGCGCCCGCCGATCCGGCCGGCAGCCTCGAGCACAATCACCTGGCGATTTGCGGCCGCGATCCGTCGCGCGGCAGCAATGCCCGCCGCGCCTGCGCCGATCACGACGATGTCGGCTTCGCGCGGCAACGGAGCAGCATCGACCCGGCCGCCCAGCGCAGGCGCCACTGCGAGTCCTGCGGACGCCGACAGGAAATCGCGGCGGGTCATTGTCATGGCATGGTTTCCGGGGACTTGCGGCAAAAGGGAACGCTTCGCGAACTGTGCCGCATCTCACTGGCCGCAGCAACCATCATGGTGAATCAATCATGATTGATCCGCGCCATGCATGAACTAAATTGAAACGGCCAGCGACCATGATTATGTCGCAACGAGCGGTCGTAGAACCGCTTGGGGGGATTCCATGGGCTTGATGCTCGATACTGTCGGCAAATGGATCGCGGGGTACCTGCAAAAGGAAATCCCGGGTTACGAGCCGTTCACGCCGAGCGAGCCGGATCAGTTGCGTGGCATCATCCAGCCCGGCGATGTCCTGCTTGTCGAAGGCAACAACCGGATTTCAGGCATCATCAAATACCTCACGCAGTCGACCTGGTCGCATGCCGCGCTCTATGTAGGCCCCGTCGAAGGCGCGACCGAGCCCGACGGCGAACAGCATGTGCTGATCGAAGCCAATGTCGGCGAAGGCGTGACGTCCGCGCCGCTGTCGAAATATTTCACCTATCACACCCGAATCTGCCGGCCGGTCGGCCTGTCTTACGAGGACCGTACCACGGTGTGCCGCTACGCCATCAACCGCATCGGCTTCGGCTACGACACCAAGAACATCGTCGACCTCGCGCGCTATCTGTTCCCGCTGCCGATCCCGCAGCGCTGGCGGCGGCGCATGATCGCGTTCGGCTCGGGCGATCCGACCAAGATCATCTGCTCGGCGCTGATCGCGCAGGCCTTCGAAGCCGTGCGTTATCCGATCCTGCCCAAGATCACGCGCGCGGCCAGCCGCAAGGCACGCCGCGAGATTCTGCATATCCGCGATTCCTCGCTCTACATGCCCCGCGACTTCGACATCTCGCCCTATTTCGAAGTCGTCAAACCCACCATCGTGCATGGATTCGACTACACGGCCCTGCACTGGGCCGACAAGCAGAAGCCGCTCCAGGAGGTAGCGGGCGAATTCAGTGTGTTTCCAGAAGGCAGGTCGCCGCCGCTTGTTCCTGAAGAGATTGACGAAGAGGCACCGGTTGCAGTTGCGGCTGCGCAAGTGACGATCTCGGCCACGGAGCCGGCGTCGGCGTGAGGATCGGAACGTCGCGGCCAAGACGCCCGCGCAAGCCAACACGGATAGCCCATGCAACGGATCACCATCACCATCGAGGATGATTTGCTCGCGGAGATCGACGCCGCCGCAGAAGAGCGCGGCTATCAGAATCGCTCCGAGATCATCCGCGACCTCGCGCGCGCCGGGCTGCAGCAGAGCGGGGAGCAGGCGCCCTCAGGACAATGCGTGGCGGCGCTGGTCTATGTCTACGATCATGCCGCACGCGACCTGTCGAGGCGGCTGGTGCAGAACTTCCACGGCCATCACGATCTGTCGCTGGCGACGCTGCACGTCCATCTCGACGACGACAGCTGCATGGAGGTGACGGCGCTGAAGGGCGCGAGCAGCGAGGTCCGGCATTTCGCCGACCACATCATCGCCGAGCGCGGCGTCCGCTACGGCCGGGTGGTGATGATCCCGACGGCGCCTGATAAGAAGCAGCGCAAGCGTGGGCATCATCACGATTGAGCGTAGCCCGGATGCAGCGCAGCGAAATCCGGGGCCTTGCGTCCCCGGACGGACTGTCCCGGATTGCGCTCCGCTCCATCCGGGCTACGTGTCGAACTCGTTACGCTGCCTTCGCCTTGGTGCCGCAGGGCAGGCCGGCGCGGGCGAGGCCGCCATAGAGCGGCTCGTTCGGCATCTCGGATTTGAGGATCGAACGCACGGCGATGAGCCGGTCGAGATCGATGCCGGTCGGGAATCCCTTGCTCTCGCAGAGGAAGACGAGATCCTCGAACACGACATTGCCGGTGGCGCCCGGCGCGAACGGGCAGCCGCCGAGGCCGCCGAGCGAGCCGTCGAGCACGCGGGCGCCTTCATCGAGCGCCGCGGAGGCATTCGCGATACCCATGCCGCGCGTGTCATGCAGGTGAACGCAGACCGGCTTCGATCCC
This sequence comes from Bradyrhizobium sp. ISRA464, assembly GCF_029910095.1. Classification (NCBI taxonomy): domain Bacteria; kingdom Pseudomonadati; phylum Pseudomonadota; class Alphaproteobacteria; order Hyphomicrobiales; family Nitrobacteraceae; genus Bradyrhizobium; species Bradyrhizobium sp. ISRA464. The sequence goes on from NZ_CP094526.1 coordinate 150,809, forward strand.
GCGATCCTCACGGCGCCCTTCGTCAGCTCGCCGACTTGCCTCGGACCCGCATAGCCGACGGTGTCGGCGATCGCGACCATGTCGACGCCGATCTCGTAGAGCTTCTCGGTGAGGCGCAGCACCTCCTTCGGATCGACGGCCCCCACGATCGAGCAGCCCAGCGCCATCGAGATCGCGGCGTTGACCACGGGCTTATCCGCGCTGGCGTCACGCAGTTCGCAGAGACGCTTGACGTTCTCGATCGCCGATTCACGCGAACGGTTGGCGTTGGCCTGGCTGTGTTCCTCGGTCGCGGATACCACCGACGCGATCTCGGCCACGCCCGAGGCCAGCGCCTCGTTGACGCCGCGCTCGTTCAGCGCCAGTGCGACGCCATGCGCGCCGGGCAGCGAGGCGATGGTCGCGACCACGTCGCGGACATCGACGAATTGCGGGAAGGTCTTCGCAGGCAGGAACGAGCCGACCTCGAAATGCCTGACGCCGGCAGCATATTCATCGCGCACCCAGCGCTGCTTCGCCGATGTCGACGGGAAGGTCTTCACCAGCTGCAGGCCGTCGCGCAGGCCGACCTCGCGCAGGCTCACTCTGTCGTTGGGATAGATATCGTGAACACGGGTCATGACAGCCTCACGCAGCGTTTCCGGTTGATGAGCGTTTTTGTTGTTCGAGCTCGGCACGAACCTCATCGGTATCTGCACCGAGCACCGGCACTTTCAGGCCTTCGCCGATATTGCCGCCATTCCATTCGACCGGGAGCGCGGGCACGCGGAACGGCTTGCCGTCGGCATTGACATTGTTGACCAGGCCGCCGGGCCGCAGCACGTGCGGGTCCTGCAGCAGATCCTCTGGCCGATTGATCGGCGAGAAGCAGATGTTGAGCGCGTCGAGCCTGGCCGATAGATCCGCGACCTTCCAGCGTTTGATCTCCTCCGCGACGCGCGGAATGATTCGATCACGCGCCATGATGCGGTCCGTGGTTGTGCGCAGTGTCGGATCCTCCGCGAATTCCTGGAGACCGAACTCGTGGCAAAAGCTCTGCCAGTGACCTTCGGTCACGACGCCGATGAAGATGCGATCGCCGCCGGCGGCCTCGAAGATGTTGTAGATCGGCCAGGCATGCTCGCGCTCCGGCATCGAGCGCGGCTTGCGCCCGGTCATCTCATACTCGACCATATGCTGGGCGACCAGAAACAGGCAGTTCTCGAACAGGCCAATGCGGATGTCCGCGCCGTTCTTGTTGCCGCCGCGCTTCTGGTAGAGCGCGGCGAGGATCGCAATCACGCCGAACATGCCGCCCATGATGTCGTTGGCGGAAGAGCCGACTCGCTGCGGCGTGTCGCGCGTGCCGGTCATCGCCGCGAGCCCCGACATCATCTGCACGACCTCATCGAGCGCGGGGCGATGGTCGTAGGGGCCGGACAGAAAACCCTTGTGGCCGGCGAGGATCAGATGCGGATATTTCTTGCGCAGTTCGTCGGCGCCGAGCCCCTGCTTCTCGAGCTGGCCGTCGCGAAAATTCTCCAGGAACACGTCGGCGCTTGCGAGCAGCCGGTGCATGGTCTCGCGGTCTTCAGGCTTGGCAAAATCGAGGACGACGCTGCGCTTGCCGCGATTGAACAGCGGGAAGAACGAGACGCCCATGCCGCCGAGCGAACGGGTCTTGTCGCCGGCCGGCGGCTCGACCTTGATCACCTCGGCGCCGAGCTGCGCCAGGACCATGCCGCAGGTCGGGCCCATCACCATGTGGGTCATCTCGACGACCCTCACGCCTTCCAGCGGCAGTCCGCTCCCCGTCATCGGTCGCTCCGTGCTCGTTTCGTTGCTGAGACTAGGCTTCCGCACGCTATCTGAAAAATATAATCTGTCGAATAGTGTATTCGTGGTTCCAGAACGCAAGGTCCGATGGACTCGCGCCAGCTTCGCTATTTCATTGCGGTTTACGAGCAGCGCAACCTGTCGCGCGCGGCGGATCAGGCCAATGTCGCGCAATCCGCGCTCAGCCATCATATCGCGAACCTGGAATCCGAATTCGCTACGCCCTTGTTCGAGCGCAAGCCACGCGGCATGGAACCGACCGCGGCCGGCGAGCGGCTCTACGAGCACGCCCGCATCATTCTGCGTGCGATGGCGGCGGCCGAGCGCGAGATCAAGGAAGGCGGCAGCGAGATCGCCGGCGACATCTCGATCGGCATGGCCAATTCCGGCATGAAGGCGATCGGCGTGCCGCTGATGCGCACCGTGCTGACAAAGTATCCGAACCTGAAGCTGTCGCTAACCGAAAGCCTCTCCGGTGCCACGCTGCTGCACCTGATGAGCTCCGAGGTCGATCTCGCGCTGGTCTACAACCCACCATCGGAAAGGGACCTGATCGCGGAGCCGGTGCTGGAGGAGCAGATGTTCTGCGTCGGCACTGAGAAGCTGATCGGCAACAAGGGACCCATCACGTTCGAGCAGGTCGCGCAGTTGCCGCTAATTCTGCTCCGGCACGGGTTGTCGGCCCGCGCGCTGCTGGACGACCCCGTACCGCTCAAGCGGCTGGAAGCCGGTGCAATCCTGCACCTCAACTCGACCAGCGGCATGATCGGTGCCCTCACCGCGGGTTTGGGCTGCACGATCGCGACGACCCACTTCGTGAGCGAGCCATTGAAGGCAAAGGCACTGGTCGCACGCGAGGTGATCGAACCGAGGCTGACCCGCACGCTCTACCTCTGCCGCCTGCGCAACCGCCCGATGACCTATGTGATGGAAGAAATGTGCCGGCTGATCCGCTCGCTGGTCGCCGAACAGGTGGGGCGCGGCGCCTGGGAGGCGACCCTTCTGATCTAGCGCGCGTTCGAGTGAAGAAATTCACCAAGATCGGCGCTATCGAAAATGTCGAACGATTCCTTCGATATGTTCGTCTGGATTTCTGGCTTCCAACTGCCAAACATGGCGCTGACCGGCACGCCTTCGCAAGAAAGGCGGCCATTGGACCATTCGGGGAGGACCAGCATGAGCGCCGTCGACGTCGGCTCAGTGACCGATCGTGTCAGCACGACAAGCGAGCCCGACGAGATCTCGCGGCGGCTTGAGGCGCTGCCCGCCTCCGCCTATGTCTGGCGGCTGGTGATCCTGCTGTCGCTCGGCGGCTGTTTCGAGATCTACGATCTGTTCTTCACCGGCTATATCGCGCCCGGCCTCAGCCGCAGCGGCTTGATGACAACGACGACCCAGGCCTTCTTCGGCTTCTCCGGCATCGGCGCCTTCGTCGCCGCGACCTTTGCCGGCCTGTTCGTCGGCACCTTCTTCCTCGGCTTCCTCGCCGACCGCTTCGGGCGCAAGGCGGTCTTCACCTATTCGCTGCTGTTCTACAGCGTCGCTTCCGTCATCATGGCGTGCCAGACGACGCCCGGCGGCCTCTTGCTGTGGCGGTTCATTGCCGGGATCGGGATCGGCATCGAGGTCATCACCATCGATGCTTACATCACCGAGCTGGTGCCGAGCTGGATGCGCGGCCGCGCCTTTGCGATCAACCAAGCCGTGATGCTGTCGGCGGTGCCGATCGTTGCGGCGCTGTCGTGGTGGCTGGTGCCGCTCGCTCCTTACGGCATCGACGGCTGGCGCTGGGTCGTCCTGATCGGCGCCACCGCGAGCATGGTGATCTGGGTGCTGCGACTCTATGTGCCGGAAAGCCCGCTCTGGCTGGCTCGCCACGGCCGCGCCGGCGAGGCCAACAAGATCATGCGGACGCTCGAGGCCGCCGCAGGCGTAACTGCCGCGCGGCCGGCCGCAAGAGTTGCGATGGCACCGGCGCGCGCGCCGATCAAGCCGGCCGGCTATGCCGAGTTGTTCCGGCCGCCCTATGGCGCGCTGATTCTGCTCTTCATGATCTTCAATCTCTGCCAGGCCTTCGGCGTCTACGGTTTCGCCAACTGGGTTCCGGCCTTGCTGGTCCAGAAGGGCATCACCGTCACCAAGAGCCTGCAATATTCCTTCATCATTGCCATCGCCTATCCGCTGGCGCCGCTGCTCGCCGCAACCTTCGCCGATCGCTTCGAGCGCAAATGGATCATTTGCGGCGCCGCCGCGGCGATCTCGGTGTTCGGCCTCGCGTTCTCGCAACTCACCGAGCCGGGGCTCCTGATCGCAAGCGGCGTGCTGGTGACCGGCGCCAACATGACGCTGTCCTATGCCTATCACGCCTACCAGACCGAGGTGTTCCCGACCGCGATCCGGGCCCGCGCGGCCGGCCTCGTCTATTCGATGAGCCGGCTCAGCGCGACCTTCTCCGGCTTTATCGTGGCTTTCATGCTGCGCGAAGCCGGCGTCGGCGGGGTGTTCGGCCTGATCACCACGGCGATGGTCATCGTGATCGTCGCGATCGGCGTCTGGGGACCCACGGTCCGCGGCAAGCCGCTCGACGCCTGATCGCGACACAATCGGCACTTGCCGAAGCCTTATTGGGTGTCTACCTCTCGCGAGAACTTCCGGAGAGGTAACCCAGTCATGTTGGACGCCGCCGTCAAGGCGCTTTCGCAGATCCTGTCACCGCCGATGCGCGCGATCCTGTGGCGCTCGATCGGGCTTGCGCTCGTGCTCATCACGGTGCTGGCGATCGGCTTGCAGCGGCTGCTCAGCTGGTTTGCCGACTATGGCGAGGTCTGGGCGGAGGGCATGCTCGGCCCGAACTTCCATTCCACCCTGCACGTGCTGTCCTGGGTCATCTCGATCGCCGCCGGCCTTGGCGTCGTGCTCGGCGGCATCTTCCTGATGCCCGCGATCACTTCGCTGGTAGCGAGCCTGTTCGTCGACGACGTCGCCGACATTGTCGAGCGCGAGCATTATCCGGCCGAGCCGCCCGGCGCGGCATTGCCATTCGCGCTCGCGATGACCGAAGGCGCCAAGACGGCGCTGCTGACGATCCTGGTCTACCTGGTTGCACTGCCTTTCGTGCTGTTCGCGGGCGTCGGCTTCATCGTGTTCTTCATCGCGACCGCGTGGCTGTTGGGACGGGAATATTTCGAGCTCGCCGCGATGCGTTTCCGCTCGCCCGCGGAAGCCAAGGCGATGCGCCGGGACCATGCATCGACCATATTCACCGCGGGCTTGTTCATCGCCGCCTTCGTCTCGATCCCGATCGTCAATCTGGCGACACCGCTGTTCGGCATGGCCTTCATGGTCCACATGCACAAGCGGCTGTCCGCTTCATGGTCCACATGCACAAGCGGCTGTCCGGCTCGCGGCCCGAGTTGATCGAGCCGCGACGGCATCAGGAAATTTCGCTGCGATAACGGCGCACTCAGGAGACGGCCACGCCGCATTTGCGCGACGAGCACCGCGAAGAGCGGGATCCCGAAGCGGCCCCAGAAACCACTCGCAGTGGTTACAACCTCATGATGTCGATCATGCCTCAGACGGTCTTTTCCGGCCACCGGCAAAGGTCATTGATCAGACATACTTCGCAACGCGGCGAGCGCGCGAGGCAGGTGTAGCGGCCATGCAGGATCAGCCAGTGATGGGCGTGCAGCATGAACTCCAGCGGGATCACCTTCTCCAGCGCCAGCTCGACCTCGAGCGGGGTCTTGCCAGGCGCCAGCCCCGTGCGATTTCCGACGCGAAACACATGGGTATCGACCGCCATCGTGTGCTCGCCGAACGCCATATTGAGCACGACATTCGCGGTCTTGCGGCCGGCGCCGGGTAGTGACTCGATCTCGGCACGGGTGCGCGGCACCTCGCCGCCGAATTCGGCGATCAGCTTCTCGGACAGCGCAATGACGTTCTTCGCCTTATTGCGATACAGCCCGATGGTCTTGATGTAGTCGCGCACCTTGTCCTCGCCGAGCGCGAGCATCTTCTCCGGCGTATCGGCGACCGCGAACAGCGCCCGTGTCGCCTTGTTGACGCCGGCATCGGTCGCCTGCGCCGACAGCACCACCGCGACCAGCAGCGTGTAGGGGTTGAGGTGTTCGAGCTCACCTTTGGGCTCGGGATTGGCTTTGCGGAACCGATCGAAGGCATCGTAGACCTCCACTTCCGTCCAGGGCTTCGGTTTCGCCGCCTTCTTTGCCGCGCGTTTAGACAGTGGCCTTGCCGTTTTCGCGGGCTTCTTCGGCGCGGACCGAACGGTTGATGTCTTGGCGCGTTGAGAGCGGATGATTTTGGCCATGACCGGGATATACTGATACGTCATGACTGCAGGCAATGATTTTGATCCCAAGGATGACCTTGAGGCGATCGGCTCTGACGCCGAGCCGGCGCTGTTCTCGGCATTGCTGACGCCGCACCGCTCGCTCAACCGGACCGGCTTCGCGGTGCTGATGACAGCGGTCACCGCGATCAGCTTCATCGCCGGCGCGGTGTTCTGGTGGATGGGTGCCTGGCCGATCTTCGGCTTCTTCGGCCTCGACGTGCTGGTGATCTATTGGGCGTTCAAGGTCAATTTCCGTACCGCCAAAGCGAGCGAGGAGATCACCGTGACATCATCAGAATTGCGGGTGCGCCGGATCAGCCACCGCGGCCATGTGGTGGAATGGGTGCTCAATCCGCTCTGGGTGCAGTTCGAGCAGAAGTCGCATGAGGAGTTCGGCATCGAACGGCTTTACCTGATCTCCAGGGGCCGCCGGGTGAGCATCGGGAGCTTCCTGAGTCCGGACGAAAAGGCCAGCTTTTCCAAAGCCTTGATAGCCGCGCTAAACACCGCCAAGCGAGGCCCGACCTATAATCCCATTCATTGATCGCGGCTTGTCAGAAATCGGGTGGTTCGGACGCGCCATGGCTCCTAAATCAGAGACCATGATGACACTCGCCATACATGACCAGCGCCTGACCAAGCCGGGCCTCCAGAACGCAGCGTTGCGTGACTACGATTCGGTGCGGCGCGCGATCGCCTTCATCTCGGAGCACTGGCGTGCGCAGCCGACCATCGAGGCGATGGCCGACGCCGCCGGTGTCACGCCGGATGAGCTCCACCATTTGTTCCGCCGTTGGGCGGGGCTGACGCCGAAAGCCTTCATGCAGGCGCTGACCCTGGATCACGCCAAGGGCCTGCTGCGCGGCTCCGCCAGCGTGCTCGATGCGGCGCTCGACTCCGGCCTTTCAGGGCCGGGCCGTCTGCACGACCTGTTCGTGACTCACGAGGCGATGTCGCCAGGCGAGTGGAAGAACGGCGGCGCCGGCATGACGCTGCGCTACGGCTTCCATCCCTCGCCGTTCGGCACCGCGATCGTGATCGCGACGAGCCGGGGGCTGGCGGGCCTCGCCTTCGCCGATCCCGGTGACGAGCAGATCGCCTTCGCCGATATGACGCGGCGCTGGCCGAACGCGACCTATGTCGAGGACACCGACGGCACCACCATGTTGGCGCAGCGTATCTTCGATACGCGGTTGTGGCGGCCGGACCAACCGCTGCGCGTGGTCCTGATCGGCACCGATTTCGAGGTGCGGGTGTGGGAGACGTTGCTGAAGATCCCGATGGGCCGCGCGGTCAGCTATTCCGACATCGCCAACAAGATCAGCAATCCGAAGGCGTCACGCGCCGTCGGCGCCGCGGTCGGCCGCAACCCGGTGTCGTTCGTGGTGCCCTGCCATCGTGCACTCGGCAAGAGCGGCGCGCTGACCGGCTATCACTGGGGCATCACCCGCAAGCAGGCGATGCTGGGCTGGGAAGCCGGGCAGGTGGGCTTGCACTAAGGCGAACGGTTCAGCTTCCCGCCATCCTAGGAAGCCGTGAACGGTGCAGCTCCAGTCATTGCGAGGAGCGACAGCGACGAAGCAATCCATTCTTCCGCGCGTGCCGCGCGATGGATTGCTTCGCTATCGCTCGCAATGACGTGGACCGGGCTGCTGCGCCGATGCGCGCGTCCGCTCGCTCAGCCAGCCAGATCGACCTTGGATGCCACGGTGGAATCGGCATTGAGCCGGTACACCACGGGCGCGCCGGTCGCGAGCTCGCGCTTGATGATCTGCTCGGGCGTCAGCTTTTCCAGCACCATGATCAGTGCGCGCAGCGAATTGCCGTGGGCAGCAACCAGCGTGCGCTGGCCGCGCAGCACGCCGGGCAGGATCTCCTGCACGTAGTAGGGCAAGGCGCGCGCAAGCGTGTCTTTGAGGCTTTCGCCGCCGGGCGGCGACACGTCGTAGGAACGGCGCCAGATCAGCACCTGGTCTTCGCCCCACTTCTTGCGCGCGTCGTCCTTGTTGAGGCCGGAGAGATCGCCGTAGTCGCGTTCGTTGAGCGCGAGGTTCTGCGTCGTCGGCAGCCCGGTCTGGCCGATCTCGGCGAGCATCAGTTTCAGCGTGTGCTGGGCGCGCGTAAGGTCGGAGGTGAAGGCAACGTCGAACGACAGGTCCTGCGCCTTGAGCTTGCGGCCGGCTTCCTTGGCTTCGTTGATGCCCTGCTCGGTGAGATCAGGATCCTTCCATCCGGTGAAGAGATTCTTCAGGTTCCAGTCGCTCTGGCCGTGCCGCACGAGCACAAGAAGACGTTCGCTCATTCAAAGTTTCCATTGTTGTTTTAGCTTTATTATTCACTCAGCCCGAGCACGTCAGCCATCGAGTACATGCCGGGCTTCCTGCCCTGCGCCCACAGCGCCGCCCTCAGCGCACCTTGCGCGAACAGCGCGCGGTCCTCGGCATGATGAGAGAGCGTGATGCGCTCCGACGGACCTGCAAAGATCACACTGTGGTCGCCGGCAATGGTGCCGCCGCGCAGGGAGGCAAAGCCGATGTCGCCGGCGCGCCGTGCGCCGGTAAGTCCATCGCGGCCACGCGCCGAATGCTGCTCCAGCGCGATCTTGCGTCCCGCGGCAGCGGCTTCGCCGAGCATCAACGCCGTGCCCGACGGCGCGTCGATCTTGGACTTGTGGTGCATCTCCAGAATTTCGATATCGAAGCTCTGGTCGAGCGATTGCGCGACGCGCTTGACCAGTGCGGCAAGCAGATTGACGCCGAGGCTCATATTGCCCGACTTCACCACGATCGCTCGATCGGTCACGCTCCTGATCACGGCATCATCCGATTGCGACAGGCCGGTGGTGCCGATGATGTGAACGAGGCCACGCTGGGCCGCGATCGCGACATTGGCGATGGTCGCGGCCGGCACGGTGAAATCCAAGATGCCGTCGGCATTGGCCGACATCGACCACAGGTCGGCCGACAGCGTGACGCCGTTGGCCGGCAGGCCGGCCAGCACCCCGGCATCCTTGCCCAGCAGTTCCGAGCCCGGCGCTTCGAGCGCGCCCACCAGAACCGCTCCCGGGGTTTCGGAAATTACCCGCGTCAGCGTGCGGCCCATCCGGCCGCCGGCTCCCGCAACGATTAGACGCATGTCAGCCATGGCTCACCTCTGAGGGCCGTATAAAGCATGATCCGGGAAAGTGGAAACCGGTTTTCCGGCGATGGATCATGCGTCGAACGGGGGTCATCGAGGCTGTTCCGGCAGCTGAACCGGCTGTCTACGGGCTGTCGTGGCCCTGGATGATAATGAGGTCGGCGATCGAATGCGGCTGCCGCACCTTGATGTTGGCCTGATATTCCGGCGAGTGGTAGCAGGCCAGAGCGGTCTCGTAGTCGGGAAATTCGATCACGACGTTGCGCGAGCGGCTCTGGCCCTCGACGCTGGCGAACTTGCCACCGCGCACGATGAACTTGCCGCCAAATTTCTGGAAGATGGCCGGATTGGCCGCCATGTAAGGCTTGTAGCCTTCCTCATTGTGAACGTCGACGCGTCCAATCCAGTAGCCCTTCGCCATTTCTTTCTCCCTTGTTGCTGTTCAGGCAAGCGCCTGCGCGATCTCAGCTTGAATGGCCTCTGCGGCGGCTTTGGGGTCAGCTGCTTCCATCACCGGCCGCCCCACCACCAGATAGTCAGCGCCGGCGGCAATCGCACGGGCCGGCGTCATGATACGCTTCTGGTCGCCGGTGGCCGATCCCGCCGGCCGGATCCCCGGCGTCACAAGATGCATCCGAGGGCCGACGATCTTGCGCAAGGCGGCCGCTTCCTCGGGTGAGCTCACCAGGCCATCGACGCCGAGCGCCTGCGCCTGTCTGGCGCGCGCTTCGACGAGATCGGAGACGTTGAGGCGATAGCCCGCGGCATGAAGATCGTTGTCATCGTAGGAGGTCAGCACGGTGACCGCGAGGATCTTCAGGCCGGAGCCGGCGCGCGCTTCGACCGCGGCCTTCATGGTCTGCGGATAGGCATGCACGGTGAGGAAGGTTGCACCGAGGCTCGCGATGCTCTCGACGCCGCGCGCGACCGTGTTGCCGATATCGTGCAGCTTGAGATCGATGAAGACCTTCTTGCCGCTGTTAGCAAGCTGCTTCGCCAGCGGCAGGCCGCCGGCATAGGCGAGCTGATAGCCGATCTTGTAGAAGGCCACGCTGTCGTCGAGCTTCTCGATCATCGCCTCCGCCGCAGCGACGGACGGCAGATCGAGCGCCACAATCAACCGGTCTCTCGGAGCGATCCTGGCTGGCTGCATGTCACCTCACATCATGCGTTGGGAATGATCGATCAACTGCCGCGTCAACGCCCGCATCGCCTCGATGTCGGCGTGGTGTTTTAGACGATCCATATCGTCATAGGCCTGCTCGGCGAATGACAGTGCAAGCTGGTTCGGAATCACGGTCGCGTGGCACGCCGAGAGGATCAGCCGCAGCGCCGCCAGCGCGCGCGTCCCCCCGAGCCGGTTGCCGGAGGCCGCAGCGATCGCGAAGACACGGTCGCGGAACACCTCGCCGCGGGCCTCGTGCGGGTCCTGCACGCGACTGACCCAGTCGATCGTGTTCTTCACCAGCGCCGGCACCGAGGAATTATATTCCGGCGTCACGATCAGCACGCCGTGATGGGCGCCGATCATCCGCTTGAGGTTGACCGCATTCAGCGGCACGCCGGATTTGGCCTGCAGGTCACCGTCATAGATCGGCAGCGGAAAATCGCCGAGCGAGATGCGGGTGACATCCGCGCCGAGCTGCACCAGTTCCAGCGCGGCGACTGCTGCCAGCTTGGCATTGAGCGAGCCGGTACGAAGCGATCCCGGGATCACAAGGATTTTCAGCGCGGACATTTTGAAATCGCAGGTCGGGCGAGCCCGCGCGAGAGCGCAGAGCGATCAGCCCTTGCGATACACCCAGACCCGCGCGGGCGGAAGGTTCATCCAGATCCGTTCGGAAGCTTCTGTGGACACGCCCGGTAGCGATTTCGGGATCGGGGGCACGACCGAATAGGTGAACTGAATGAAGGGAGCGCCGGGTGCGAGCGCCACGAAGGCGTCGCGGATCAGCTTCACGCGCGTCAGCATCGGCTTGGTGACGAGCGGCAGGCCGGACACCACCGCGGAGGCGGGAGACTTCATGACCTCCCAGAGCGCGTCGCGCAGCGCGTAGGCGTCGCCCTGGACAACCTTGGCCTGCGGATAGCGCTCGCGCAGCAGTGCGCAGAAGCCCGGATTGTATTCGACCAGCACGAGCCGCTTCTGATCGACGCCATGCTCGATCAGCGCGTTGGTGATCGCACCGGTCCCGGGCCCAAGTTCGACGACCGGCCCTTCGGCGTTCGCGTCGACATATTGCGCCATCGTGCGGGCCAGCAGTCGCCCCGATGGCATCACCGCGCCCATATGCAGCGGCTTCTCAATCCATGAACGGAGAAAACGGACCTCGTCATCGAGACGGAGGGGCTTCTTCAACGCACGCGCGGACGATTGCAAGGGCATGTCGCTACCAAGCGGGACCGCACGATCGAGCGGTTGTCAGAAAACAGTCACAAAGACGTATAGCTCGAAACCGTTACGGTCAAGCACGACGACTACTGCTGGGCGGAGCGGTTTCCGAAGAAGTCCTTGACCTTAGAGAAGAAACCCGCTGCCTCCGGCTGGGTTGCACCGGACGACAGCCTTTCGAACTCCGCCAGCAATTCTTGCTGTTTCTTGGTCAGATTCTGCGGCGTTTCAACCATAACCTGGACATACATGTCACCGGTCTGGCGGGACCGCAGCACGGGCATGCCCTTTGATGCGATGCGGAATCGCCGTCCGGACTGCGTGCCGGCCGGCACCTTCACTTTGGTCTTGCCCTTGTCGATGGTCGGCACCTCGAACTCGCCGCCGAGCGCAGCCGTTACCATCGAGATCGGCACGCGGCAGTGCAGGTCGGCACCGTCGCGCTGGAAGAACTGGTGGGCAGTCAGGGACAGGAAAATGTAGAGGTCTCCGGGCGGACCGCCGCGGATACCGGCCTCGCCCTCGCCGGCAAGACGAATGCGGGTGCCGTCCTCGACGCCCGGCGGGATGTTGACCGACAGCGTTCGGTCGCGGGTCACCCGGCCGGATCCGCCGCAGGAGGTGCAGGCGTCCTCGATCATCTGGCCGCGGCCCTGGCAGCCGGGGCAGGTACGCTCCAGCGTGAAGAAGCCCTGTGCCTGTCGGACGCGGCCGGCGCCGCCGCAGGTCGAGCAGGTCTTCGGCTTGGTGCCGGCCTTGGCGCCGGTGCCCGAGCAGGATTCGCAGGTGACGGAGACCGGGATCTCGATCTGCGCGGTCTTGCCCTGGAAGGCTTCCTCGAGCGTGATCTCCATGTTGTAGCGCAGGTCGGCGCCGCGCTCGCGGCCGCCGCTGCGGCGCTGCCCGGCCATGCCGAACAGGTCTTCGAAAATGTCGGAGAAGGAGGAGGCGAAGCCTGCGCCGAAGCCGGGACCGCCACCGCCGCCCATGCCGTGCTCGAAGGCCGCGTGGCCGAAGCGGTCATAGGCGGCGCGCTTCTCGCCGTCCTTCAGCACTTCATAGGCTTCGTTGATTTCCTTGAACCGGACCTCGCTCTGCGCATCGCCGGGATTGCGGTCCGGGTGCCACTTCATCGCGAGCTTGCGGAAAGCCGCTTTCAGCTTGGTCTCGTCCGCGTTCCGATCGACCTCGAGGGTCTCGTAGTAGCAGCGCTTGGTGGACATCCGTCAGTTCCGTTGGAAGTTCATCGCCAGGGACCGCGCCTGTCGGGAAAATGCCGCGATCGGCTTAACGAAAAATGACCCCCACTCCATCGAGACGCTCAGCGTGCTCTTTGGCGTGAGGGTCATCATCTCAGGCCCGCGCGTTAAGCAGACTTCTTGTTGTTCTTGTCGTCGTCGACCTCGGTGAACTCCGCGTCGACGACGTCATCCTTCGCAGCGTCCTTGGCCGCATCGGCCTCGGCCTGCTGCTTGTACATGGCCTCGCCGAGCTTCATCGAAGCCTGCGCCAGCGTGTTGGTCTTGGCCTTGATCGCCTCGGCGTCGTCGCCCTTCAGCGCTTCCTTCAGGTCGCTGACGGCATCTTCGATCGCGCGACGCTCGGTGTCCGAGATCTTCGAGCCGTGCTCGGCCAAAGCCTTCTCGGTCGAATGAACCAGGCCGTCGGCGTGATTCTTGGCGTCGACCGCCTCGCGGCGCTTCTTGTCCTCGGCCGCATTGGCCTCGGCGTCCTTCACCATCTTCTCGATGTCGGCCTCGGACAGACCGCCGGATGCCTGGATCCGGATCTGCTGTTCCTTGCCGGTCGCCTTGTCCTTGGCCGAGACGTTGACGATGCCGTTGGCGTCGATGTCGAAGGTCACCTCGATCTGCGGCATGCCGCGCGGAGCCGGCGGAATGCCCATCAGGTCGAACTGGCCGAGCATCTTGTTGTCGGCCGCCATCTCGCGCTCGCCCTGGAAGACGCGGATCGTGACGGCGTTCTGGTTGTCCTCGGCCGTCGAGAACACCTGGCTCTTCTTGGTCGGGATCGTGGTGTTGCGGTCGATGATGCGGGTGAACACGCCACCCAGCGTCTCGATGCCCAGCGACAGCGGGGTCACGTCGAGCAGCAGCACGTCCTTGACGTCGCCCTGCAGCACGCCGGCCTGGATCGCAGCGCCGATCGCGACGACCTCGTCCGGGTTGACGCCCTTGTGCGGCTCCTTGCCGAACAGCTGCTTCACCACTTCCTGAACCTTCGGCATGCGGGTCATGCCGCCGACCAGCACCACTTCGCCGACTTCAGCGGCGGTGAGGCCGGCATCCTTCAGCGCCTTGCGGCAGGGCTCGATGGTCTTCTGGATCAGATCGTCGACCAACGCCTCGAACTTGGCGCGGGTCAGCTTCATCGTCAGATGCTTCGGACCGGTCTGGTCAGCCGTGATGAACGGCAGGTTGATCTCGGTCTGCGTGGTCGACGACAGCTCGATCTTGGCCTTTTCGGCAGCTTCCTTCAGGCGCTGCAGGGCCAGCTTGTCGTTGCGCAAGTTGATGCCCTGTTCCTTCTGGAACTCGTCGGCGAGATAGCCGACCAAGCGCATGTCGAAATCCTCACCGCCGAGGAAGGTGTCGCCGTTGGTCGACTTCACTTCGAACACGCCGTCACCGATCTCGAGGATCGAGATGTCGAACGTGCCGCCGCCGAGGTCGTATACCGCGATCGTGCCGGACTTGGTCTTGTCGAGGCCGTAAGCGAGCGCGGCTGCCGTCGGCTCGTTGATGATGCGCAGCACTTCGAGGCCGGCGATCTTGCCGGCGTCCTTGGTGGCCTGACGCTGTGCGTCGTTGAAATAAGCGGGAACCGTGATGACGGCCTGATCGACCTTCTGGCCGAGGTGAGCCTCAGCGGTCTCCTTCATCTTCTGCAGGATGAAGGCCGAGACCTGCGAGGGCGAATAGGTCTTGCCATCGGCTTCGAGCCAGGCGTCGCCGTTCGATGCCTTGACGATCTTGTAGGGAACGAGCTTCTTGTCCTTCTCGACCATCGGGTCGTCGTAGCGGCGGCCGATGAGGCGCTTCACCGCAAAGAACGTGCGCTCGGGATTGGTCACCGCCTGGCGCTTCGCCGGCTGGCCGACAAGCCGCTCGCCATCATCCGTGAAGGCAACGATCGACGGCGTCGTCCGCATGCCCTCGGCATTCTCGATCACCTTGGCGTTTTTGCCATCCATTACGGCAACGCACGAATTCGTGGTGCCGAGGTCGATCCCAATGACCTTACCCATGGTTTTCATATCCTTCTTGCTACGGCAGGTTGGTTGGGCCCTGACGGCGCTCCGTACCGAACCCCCAGACGTTCACATACTCGCGATATTGCGACGGTGAGCCTGATATAGGAGAGAGGGTCTGGCCCGCAAGGACTGGACGCAACGTTGAGGCCTGAAAAGACTGACGTTTGAAAGATTGTGTCAGCCTCCGGGTCAACGCTGGTTCAGCCCCGAAACATGTTAACAAATCAGCAATGATTGCGAGCGCAACCGACGGCGATCCGCCACCGCGCGAGCGTGCCGCTTGTTGAGTGAACGCTCACAACGGTCCCGCACGCGAGCGAGGGAGGGCGCGCTATTTGGCCGCTGGCGGCGGGGCTCGCGCGAGCCCCCCGAGATGCCGGGAAACACCGGAAAGTGCCGGCTTATCCGGCAAAACACGTCCGGAATCGGGGCTGCCAGGCCGGAATGAAGAGATGGCGACCCTGTTGCAGGGCCATCAAAACCGCTAAAAGCGGGCCGACTGACTGAGGCCCACCCAGCCCTGCATCGGCCCATCGAACGGCCGCCGAGCAAACCGGTAGATCCTCCATGATGCCTTTTCGCCTTCTCGCTGCGGTTGCCTTGCTGATCGCCGCCACGTGCTCTGCCTTCGCTGCCGACGTGGTGTTTCCGCCGGGCGCACATGTCGGAATGAAGCCGCTGGTCGGCCTTGTCCGCGCGAAGACGTTCGTCGGTTTCGAGACCGAGGACCAGAGCGTGAAGGTGCTGATCGCGGATCTGCCCGCGGCTGCCTATGGCGAGGTGGTCAGCGCCTTCAAGGCAAATCCCGGCGGCAGCGGCGGGATCAAGCCGGAAAGCCTCGAGACGCCGGCCGGGCTCGGCTACTACACCATCGAGAGCGCGCGGGACGGCGCCACCAATGTGCGGCGCTATTCCATGATCCTGCCGGGGCCGACCTTCTCCGGCTATGTCGCGGTCCAGGTGCCCGAGAATGCCGCCAAGATCTACACCGATGACGCCGTACGCCAGATGTTCGCCTCCGCCGTGATCCGCAACGAGGTGCCGGTCGACGAGCAGCTCAGCCTGATGCCGTTCAAGGTCACCCAGCTTGCCGATTTCAAGAACGTCCGCATGGTGGCGCCCGGCGCGGCGCTGATCCTGGCCGACGGCGACGAGAAGAGCGGCTTCGAGGCCAAGCCTTTCATGATCCTCGGCGTCGTCGCCTCGACCGCGGCCTCTCCCGACGACCGCGGCCGTTTCGCCCAACAGGTCGCCACCACCATCCCCGGCGTTCGTGACGGACGCATCACGATGTCCGAGCCGATCCGGATCGACGGCCAGCCGGGCTACGAGACCCGGATCGACGCGACCAGCGGCAAGGACAATACGCCGGTGACCATCGTGCAGTGGCTGCGGTTCGGCTCGCAGTCGTCGATGCGCATCATCGGCAGCTCGCCGCGCACCGACTGGGAGAAGGCGTTCCCGCGCTTCCGCGCGGTGCGCGACGGCGTCGAGCCGCGGGGCTGATCGCGCTTCTCGCAGGGCGCGCCGACTGCCCTCGACGCCCGCAAGGCCGGCTTCGAAACCTATGTGGTGGAAGACGCCTGCCGCGGCATTGACACCCAGGGGTCGCTGGCCAAGGCTTGGTCCGATATGGACAAGGCCGGCGTCAAGCGCATCCAGTCGTCCGACCTCGCGTAAGGTCTTTTTGCCTGCCGCGACCTCGAAGGAGATCTCTGGAGCTTCGGCACCTATTGGCCGAAGGCCCATGAGAAACCGCCGGCATGACGCCGCGGCGATCGCAAGCTGCACCGCTTGCGTCCGCGCCCTGTCCAGGTTCGGACGATCAGGCCGTGAAATCGGCAGCCGGGGCGGCCTTGGCGCCGCCCTTGGAAACGCCCACGAGCGCCGGACGCAGCACGCGCTCGCCGATCATGTAGCCGGCCTGCACGACCTGGACCACGGTACCTGACGGCACCGACGGGTCAGGCACTTCGAACATCGCCTGCTGGAAATTCGGATCGAACTTCTCGCCGATCGGATCGAATTTCTTCACGCCGTTCTTTTCCAACGCGTTGAGCAGCGAACGCTCGGTCAATTCGACGCCTTCGATCAGCGCCTTGAGGCCGGGATCCGCGGCTTCCTTGGCCTCGGCCGGCACGGCATCAAGCGCGCGCTGCAGATTGTCGGCGATCTCGAGCACGTCTCGGGCAAAGCCGGTAATGCCGTAGGTCTTGGCGTCGGCGACCTCGCGGCGGGTGCGCTGACGGAGATTCTCCATCTCGGCCAACGTGCGCAGCGTCTTGTCGTGCGCCTCCGCCAGTTCCTTGGCCAGCGTCTCGGCCGATCCAACCTCAGGCTCATCAGGCATGATGTAGGGCTTGGAGACCACAGGCTCACCCGTCGGCGCCGGATTCTCGGTATTGTCATTCGTCCGGTTCGGATCGGTCATGGCTTGCCTTCTCGAAAACTCGCGTCGATTCAAATCTTGGGGATTGGTTAGGGGGATATCGTGCTTTGGGCAGGGAAAATCAAGCGCCCTTCCGCCCTCCGGTCAGCCGCCCAGGATCTTGCTCACGATGCGCGCGGCGTAATCGACCGTGGGAATCACCCTGGCGTAATTCAGCCGTGTCGGCCCGATCACGCCGAGGACGCCGACGATCCGGCCCTGGGCGTCGCTGTAAGGCGCCATGATGGTTGAGGAACCCGACAGCGAGAACAGCTTGTTCTCCGAGCCGATAAAAATCCGCACCCCCTCGCCGCGCTCGGCGCGCCCGAGCAAATCGATCACGCCGCGCTTGGTCTCGAGGTCGTCGAACAACGATTTGATGCGCTCCAGATCGTCGAGCGCATGCAGATCCTCGAGCAGATTGGCATGGCCGCGCACGATCAGTTGCCGATCCTCGTTCTCGCCGCCGGACCAGCTCGCGATTCCGGCCGCGACGACCTTTTGGGTCAGCTGATCCAGTTCGGCGCGGCTCTGCGTCAACGCGGTCTCGAGCTCGAGGCGCGCTTCGGCCAGCGTCCGGCCGCGGATCCGCGCATTGAGGAAATTGCTCGCCTCGGTCAGCACGGAAGACGGAACACCCGGCGGCAGCGCCAGAACCCGGTTTTCGATCTGGCCGTCTTCGCTGACCAGCACGACCAGCGCCTTCTCCGGCTCCAGCCGCACGAATTCGATGTGCTTCAGCCGCGCATTCGACTTCGGCGTCAGCACCACCGCTGCGGCGCGGGTCAGGCCCGACAGCCGCATCAGGGCTTCCTCCAGCGCGGCCTCGACCGTTTGCGCGCGGCCGACGGAGGCAAGCTGGGTCCGGATCGACTGCCGCTCGTCCTCGGTGAGATCGCCGACCTGCATCAGCGCGTCGACAAAGAAGCGCAGACCGAGTTCGGTCGGCAGCCGGCCGGCGGAGGTGTGCGGCGCGTAGATCAGGCCGAGTTGCTCGAGGTCCGACATCACGTTGCGGACCGAGGCCGGCGACAGCGGCAAGGCGATCAGGCGCGAGATGTTGCGCGAGCCGACCGGCTCGCCGGTCGCCAGATAGCTTTCGACGATTTGACGAAAAATGTCGCGTGAACGTTCGTTGAGCTGAGCCAGCCCGGCATGCGGTGCGATCAACCCTATCGGATCGTGGTGAGCCACGCTCTACTCCCTCACATTGCCCCTAATTTGTCGATCGGGGAGGCCGGTGACAAGCATGCATTCGGCCTCCGATACCGGGGCCAAAAACCCTTGCCGCTGCCCCTTCCCCCTCCTACAAGCACGGCCAGCCATTTTTCTCGGATTTTTGGAGGACTTCATGCGGCCAAGCCGCCGTGCGCCCGATGAACTGCGTCCCGTGTCGCTGGAACGCGGCGTCGTCAAATATGCCGAGGGTTCCTGCATGGTGAAGTTCGGCGACACCCATGTGCTGGTGACCGCCACGCTGGAGGAGCGGCTGCCGCCCTGGCTCAAGGGCCAGGGCCGCGGCTGGGTCACCGCCGAATACGGCATGCTGCCGCGCGCCACCCTGGAACGCACCCGCCGCGAGGCCTCCGCCGGCAAGCAGGGTGGCCGCACCGTCGAAATCCAGCGGCTGATCGGCCGTTCGCTGCGCGCGGCCATCGACCTTGAGGCACTGGGCGAGCGCCAGATCACCGTCGATTGCGACGTGATTCAGGCCGATGGCGGCACCCGCACCGCCTCGATCACCGGGGCCTGGGTGGCGCTGGCTGATTGCATCAACTGGATGAAGGCCCGCAACATGCTGAAGGCCAACGTGCTGCGCGACAATGTGGCGGCGATCTCCTGCGGCATCTATCAGGGCACGCCGGTGCTCGATCTCGATTATGCCGAGGATTCCGAAGCCGAGACCGACGCCAATTTCGTCATGACCGGCGACGGCCGCATCATCGAGGTGCAGGGCACCGCCGAGAAGACTCCGTTCTCGCAGGACGAATTCCTGGCGTTGATGGCGCTGGCGCGCAAAGGTGTCGCGCGTCTGGTCGACTTGCAAAAGATCGCGGTGGCGTAGACAGATTGGTCATGCACCGCCGAATCACCGGAAGGCTCGTGATCGCCACCCATAATCCCGGCAAGCTTGCCGAGATGCGGGAACTGCTGGCGCCGCACGGTATCGAGGCGGTGTCGGCCGGCGAGCTCGGCCTCGCCGAGCCCGAAGAGACCGGGGACAATTTTCGCGCCAATGCGGCGATCAAGGCGTCCGCGGCGGCCAAGGCGGCGGGATTGCCAGCCTTTGCGGATGATTCCGGCCTTGTGGTCGACGCGCTGGACGGGGCGCCGGGCATCTATTCGGCGCGCTGGGCCGGCGAGGGCAAGGATTTCATGGCCGCGATGACGCGGATCGAGCGCCTGCTGCAGGAGCGCGGCGCCGCCACTCCCGAACAGCGCAAGGCGCATTTCGTCTCGGCGCTGTGCGTGGCCTGGCCTGATGATCATCTCGACGAGGTCGAGGCCCGCGTCGATGGAACCCTGGTCTGGCCGCCGCGCGGCACCGCCGGCTTCGGCTACGATCCGGCCTTCCTGCCCGACGGATACACACGTACATTCGGCGAGATGACCAGCATCGAGAAGCACGGCCTGCCGCCGCTCGGGCTTGGCCTGTCGCATCGCGCGCGCGCCTTCGTGAAGCTCGTGGAGATTTGCCTTGAGCCGCGCTGAACGAGCAGCCTTCGGCGTCTACGTGCACTGGCCGTTCTGCCTGTCGAAATGCCCGTATTGCGATTTCAACAGCCACGTCCGGCATGCGCCCGTCGACGAGGAGCGCTTCGTAAGCGCATTTGCCCGCGAGATCGAGACGACGGCCGCGCGTGTGCCAGGACGCGAAGTCTCCTCGATCTTCCTCGGCGGCGGCACGCCCTCGCTGATGCAGCCGCAGACCGTCGGCGCGGTGCTCGATGCGATCGGCAAGCACTGGCAGGTCGCGCGCGATGTCGAGGTCACGCTCGAGGCCAATCCGACCAGCGTGGAGGCGACACGCTTTCGTGGCTATCGCGCTGCCGGCGTCAACCGCGTCTCGCTCGGCGTCCAGGCGCTGGACGATGCATCACTGAAGGCGCTGGGGCGCTTGCACACGGCGCGCGAGGCGCTCGATGCGGTTGCGATCGCGCGCTCCGCGTTCGACCGCTATTCCTTCGATCTGATCTATGCGCGTCCCGACCAGACGCCGCAGATGTGGGCGAGCGAATTGAAGCAGGCGATCGCGGAAGCGGCCGAACATTTGTCGCTCTATCAGCTCACGATCGAGGAAGGCACACCGTTCTTCGGACTGCACGCCGCCGGCAAGTTGCAGACGCCGGATGAAGCGACCGCACGCGCGCTCTATGATGTGACGCAGGAGGTCTGCACCCGCGAAGGCTTGCCCGCCTACGAAATCTCCAATCACGCCCGCATCGGCGCCGAGTGCAGGCACAACCTCGTCTACTGGCGCGGCGAGGAATATGCCGGCATTGGCCCCGGCGCGCATGGCCGGCTCGACATCGATGGGGTGAGACACGCGACCGCGACCGAGAAACGGCCCGAGGCGTGGCTGATGCGGGTCGAATCAAGCGGGCACGGCGTCACCACCGACGATAGCCTCAACAGCGAAGAACGCGCAGACGAATTCCTGTTGATGGGACTGCGGCTCGCCGAGGGCATCGATCCCAGGCGCTATGCGGCGCTGTCAGGTCGTCAGCTCGATCCGCACCGCATCGCCATGTTGCGCGAGGAAGGCGCGATCGCGGTCGATGCCGACGGGCGGCTACGGGTGACGAAGTCTGGCTTCCCGGTGCTCGACGCCGTCGTTGCGGATCTTGCCGCTTAGAGCGCTTTTAAGCGAGGTGGCAGGCCTAGCATTACAGTTGCATCTTCCTGAAGGTTCTGAATCTATGGGCGACCATGATTCGGGATCTGATGATTGGTGGCGCGTCGGTTGAGGATACGCTGACGCTGTGGGCTTCGTCGTTGCGAGATGCCAAGCAACGCATCCGTCCGCTGTTTACGCAAGAGCGGGTCGCGGCCTCGGCGGGGCAATTTCTCGACGGACTGTTGGGCAACGAGCCGCGCAAGACGGGTTGGATGCGGGCGGAAGCGGCTGGCGATCCAGGCCCGTGGCGCCAGCAGGCGATTCTGGGTCGGGGGCAGTGGGATGCCGACGCGCTGCGCGATATTGTACGTGAGTACGCGCTGGAAACGCTGGGTGACGAGGACGCGGTTCTGGTCATCGATGAGACCGGCTTTTTGAAACAGGGCAAGGCCTCGTGTGGGGTCGCGCGCCAGTACACTGGCTCGGCGGGCAAGATCACCAATTGCCAGATCGGAGTGTTTGCCTCCTATGTGTCGCGGCATGGCCATGCCTTCATCGATCGGGCGCTCTACCTGCCAAAGGAATGGACGGACGAACCCGCTCGCCTGAAGGCCGCACATGTCCCGAGCGATGTGAGCTTTGCGACGAAGCCCCGGATCGCGCATCAAATGATCGCTCGCGCGATCGCCGCAAAGGTGCCGTTCTCGTTCGTAGCAGCGGACAGCGTGTATGGCACGGGAGCGATCGAAACCCTGCTGCGCAAGGCGGGCAAAGGCTTGTTCTGGGGGTTGCTTCCAATCACGTGTTCTATTCCTGGGGCAAGCAGCAGCCTGTCGCCGGCACTGCCTCTACGATCGCGCAGAGCCTTCCCAAGAAGGCCTGGCGCCGCCTGCCGTCCGGCGAAGGAACCAAAGGTCCGCGCTGGCACGACTGGGCCTATCTTGAGCTGGCCGATCTCGACGCCGGCGAATACAACGACGACCTTGCCGGGGAATGGACCCGAGGTCTTCTGATCCGCCGCAATATTGCCGACAACAGCTTAGCCTTCTTCTCCACATGGTGCCCCAAGGGCACGTCCATGCAGAAGCTGGTATCCGTGGAAGGCCATCGCTGGGCCATCGAAGACAGCTTCGAAACCGCCAAGAACGAGCTCGGTCTTGATCACAACGAAACCCGCTCCTGGCATGGCTGGCATCGCCATGTCTCACTGGTCATGCTTGCCTTCGCCACGATGGCCGTCATCCGTCATCGGGCCAACACCGGAGCATTGCTTAAAAAAACGCGACCGCGGCCCCGACCGAAGCATCGTTCTTGATCCGCTGGTCGATCCAGGAAATCCGCCGCATCGCCATGAAGCTCGCCCAGCGGCGCATCCCGCATGCCCACATCCTCGCATGGTCATCCTGGCGCAGGGCTCATCAAGCCAACGCGCGCAAAGCGCATCTCAAGCAAAAATTACAACTGTAATGCTAGGCGGTGTGGACACTTATCGCATCCATAGGACGATGGCAGCGAGAGTGACGACGGCTCGGTAATTTCGGGCGGTTTTTTCGAAGCGGGTAGCGACGCGACGGAACTGCTTGAGTTTGGAGAAGCAGCATTCCACGAGATGGCGCTGGGCATAGAGATGCTTGTCGAGCGGATATTTGAGCGCGCGTGACGGGTTGTTGGGGATCACGGCGAGCGCCTTTTTGGCGGCGATGTCTTGGCGCAAATGGTCGGCGTCATAGGCTGTGTCGGCGATGACGACCTCGGCGGGCAGTCCCTCGATCAATGCGGCGGCTTGCGGTGCATCGCCCTTCTGGCCTGCGGTGAGCGTGAACCGGACAGGACATCCAAGACCGCGAACGGCCATATGGATCTTCGTGCTCAGGCCGCCGCGCGAGCGGCCAAGCGCCTGATCTTCAGGCCCCCTTTTTTCGCCCCAGCGGCGTGCTGATGCGCCCGGACGATGGTGGAATCGACGATTAGATATTCGAAGTCTGGGTCGTCGGACATCGCCTCGAAGATCCGCCACCAAACACCCTTGGTGCTCCATCGGCTGAAGCGCCGGAACACGCTGTTCCAGTCCCCGAACACCTCCGGAAGATCACGCCAGGGAGAGCCGGTCCGCACGATCCAAAGCACACCTTCCACGAACATCCGGTTGTCTCGCCCGGTCGAGCCCTTCTGGTCGGGCCGGCCGATGATCAGCGGCGCCATGCGCTCCCAGGCCGCGTCGCTCAACACCAAACGATCCATCACACCCAAGACTGCCTCCCCAAAAGCAGCCTTGAATCTGATTTGCTCTCAAAAGGGAATCCTTAGAGTCCACACTGCCTAACATTACAGTTGTAATTTTTGCTTGAGATGCGCTTTGCGCGCGTTGGCTTGATGAGCCCTGCGCCAGGATGACCATGCGAGGATGTGGGCATGCGGGATGCGCCGCTGGGCGAGCTTCATGGCGATGCGGCGGATTTCCTGGATCGACCAGCGGATCAAGAACGATGCTTCGGTCGGGGCCGCGGTCGCGTTTTTTTAAGCAATGCTCCGGTGTTGGCCCGATGACGGATGACGGCCATCGTGGCGAAGGCAAGCATGACCAGTGAGACATGGCGATGCCAGCCATGCCAGGAGCGGGTTTCGTTGTAATCAAGACCGAGCTCGTTCTTGGCGGTTTCGAAGCTGTCTTCGATGGCCCAGCGATGGCCTTCCACGGATACCAGCTTCTGCATGGACGTGCCCTTGGGGCACCATGTGGAGAAGAAGGCTAATACCAATCCTCAAATTGATCGACCGATGTAGGCCCAATCGCGGAGCGCGATTGACATGATCTTCCACGGCTGATCGATGAGAGTGTTCCAGGCGCAACAGCAGTGATCGACGATGTTGTCATAGGATTTGAAGACGCGGTTTGACAGCCAATTTTGGCGCATGAACTGCCAGATATTCTCCTGGCTGTTCAGCTCGGGCGAACGCGGCGGCAACGGCATCAGCGAGATGTTGTGCGGGATCTTCAGCTCCTTCGCTCCGTGCCAGCCGTGCGTGTTTCGGTAAATCCCGGACAGCGATTTCGGTAATTCGCGGACAGGGATTTCAGTAATTCCGGGACAGGGATTCCGCTAATTCGCGGACAGTCGTGGGGGTTGGTTTTCGGGAGCGCCGTTCAGGCAATGTTCTCTCTCAAGCTGAGTTTGAGAGGGGCAATGCCGAGACGGAAGCAAGCGAAACGAACCACTGTGAAGGACCTACGATCGATCCTGCGGCTGACCTACGAGCAAGGCCTATCGGTTCGGGCCATCTCGGAGCGGCTGCAGATCAGCAAGACCTCGGTTGCCACCTACCTGCTGCGGGCGCGTGAAGCGGGCCTGAGCTGGCCGCTACCACCGATTTACGAGAGCGAGAGCGCGTTGCAGCGGGCTCTGTTCCGGCGGGTAGGACGGCCGCCGCAGGATTTGAGCGAGCCTGAGTGGCCACGGGTAGCGCAGGAGCTCAAGCGTAAGGGCGTGACGCTGACGCTGCTGTGGCAGGAATACCGGACGGTGCATCCCGACGGTTATGGTTACACGTGGTTTTGCGAGAAATTTGACGCCTATCAGCGCCGGGCAACGGCGACCTTCCGCCACCGCCATGAGGCGGGTGCGGTGATGCAGACCGATTATGCCGGGCCGACGGTAGAGGTGATTGATCCGCAAACCGGCGAGATCCGCCAGGCCCAGATTTTTGTCGCGGTGCTCGCCGCCTCGTCGCTGACCTTCGCTATGGCGAGCTTCGGTCAGCGACTGCCAGACTGGATTGAAGGCCAGACCCAGGCATTGGCGTACTTCGGTGGGGTTCCCAAGGCGATCGTCGGCTTCCCACCCAGATTGTCGCGCTATACGCGATGCGCCATCGAGCACCGCAGCGATCGCCAGAAGGCGCCGGACCTGATCGCTGTCCTTCGCCCGCCGCGCCAGCCGGCGCAGCTCAACCGCTGCAAAATCCGTTCGAACCGCAATCGGCTGGCCCATGGCAACTCCCTCCAGTTGCCATGTTGAATCATCGATCCTCTGATTTGGGAATGCTCGCCGTGAGTCAGCACCTCAGCGGATTGGTATAAGCTGTTGTCGGCAATATTGCGGCGGATCAGAAGACCTCGGGTCCATTCCCCGGCAAGGTCGTCGTTGTATTCGCCGGCGTCGAGATCGGCCAGCTCAAGATAGGCCCAGTCGTGCCAGCGCGGACCTTTGGTTCCTTCGCCGGACGGCAGGCGGCGCCAGGCCTTCTTGGGAAGGCTCTGCGCGATCGTAGAGGCAGTGCCGGCGACAGGCTGCTGCTTGCCCCAGGAATAGAACACGTGATTGGAAGCAACCCCCAGAACAAGCCTTTGCCCGCCTTGCGCAGCAGGGTTTCGATCGCTCCCGTGCCATACACGCTGTCCGCTGCTACGAACGAGAACGGCACCTTTGCGGCGATCGCGCGAGCGATCATTTGATGCGCGATCCGGGGCTTCGTCGCAAAGCTCACATCGCTCGGGACATGTGCGGCCTTCAGGCGAGCGGGTTCGTCCGTCCATTCCTTTGGCAGGTAGAGCGCCCGATCGATGAAGGCATGGCCATGCCGCGACACATAGGAGGCAAACACTCCGATCTGGCAATTGGTGATCTTGCCCGCCGAGCCAGTGTACTGGCGCGCGACCCCACACGAGGCCTTGCCCTGTTTCAAAAAGCCGGTCTCATCGATGACCAGAACCGCGTCCTCGTCACCCAGCGTTTCCAGCGCGTACTCACGTACAATATCGCGCAGCGCGTCGGCATCCCACTGCCCCCGACCCAGAATCGCCTGCTGGCGCCACGGGCCTGGATCGCCAGCCGCTTCCGCCCGCATCCAACCCGTCTTGCGCGGCTCGTTGCCCAACAGTCCGTCGAGAAATTGCCCCGCCGAGGCCGCGACCCGCTCTTGCGTAAACAGCGGACGGATGCGTTGCTTGGCATCTCGCAACGACGAAGCCCACAGCGTCAGCGTATCCTCAACCGACGCGCCACCAATCATCAGATCCCGAATCATGGTCGCCCATAGATTCAGAACCTTCAGGAAGATGCAACTGTAATGCTAAGGCAGCCAGTTGCGGCAGCCCCAACCAACCCCGATCCGCCCCCTGCGGCAGCGGCAGGGCCAGGCCGTGAGGGATGAGGCTTTGTGGGACCCAAACCGTTGACCCCATGGGCGTTTTTGTGGCCTAGTCCGCCGTCCTTTGATAGGACCCAAAACTCCACCCAAAGCCCTGCGATTTCATGACCTCTGAACGCTACAACGCCCGTGAATCCGAGCCCCGCTGGCAGCGCCTGTGGGACGACAAGGCGATCTTCGCCTCGAAGAACGACGATAAGCGGCCGAAATATTACGTGCTCGAGATGTTTCCCTATCCGTCCGGGCGCATCCATATCGGGCACGTCAGGAACTACACGCTGGGCGACGTGCTGGCGCGCTACATGCGCGCCAAGGGCTTCAACGTGCTGCATCCGATGGGCTGGGATGCGTTCGGCCTGCCGGCGGAGAACGCCGCGATCGAGCGCAAGGTGGCGCCGAAGGCCTGGACCTACGACAACATCGCCGCGATGAAGAAGCAGCTCAAGTCGATCGGGCTGTCGCTCGACTGGAGCCGGGAGTTCGCGACCTGCGATTCCTCCTACTACAAGCATCAGCAGAAGATGTTCCTGGACATGCTGCGCGCGGGCCTCGCCGAGCGCGAGAAGCGCAAGCTGAACTGGGATCCGGTCGACATGACCGTGCTCGCCAACGAGCAGGTGATCGACGGCCGCGGCTGGCGCTCGGGCGCGATCGTCGAGCAGCGCGAGATGAGCCAGTGGGTCTTCAAGAT
This sequence comes from Bradyrhizobium sp. ISRA464, assembly GCF_029910095.1. NCBI lineage: Bacteria > Pseudomonadati > Pseudomonadota > Alphaproteobacteria > Hyphomicrobiales > Nitrobacteraceae > Bradyrhizobium > Bradyrhizobium sp. ISRA464. Next base: position 177,890 of record NZ_CP094526.1, read on the forward strand.
CACGAAGTACTCGGAGGAGCTGCTGGAGGCGCTCGACGGCCTGGACCGCTGGCCCGACAAGGTGCGGCTGATGCAGCGCAACTGGATCGGCCGCTCCGAAGGCCTCTTGATCCGCTTTGCGCTTGATACGGCGACGCCGCCGGCCGGCGAGAGCGAGCTGAAGATCTTCACCACGCGGCCGGACACGCTGTTCGGCGCGAAGTTCATGGCGATCTCCGCCGATCATCCGCTGGCGCAGGCCGCGGCCGCGAAGAACCCCAAGCTTGCGGAGTTCATCTCCGAGATCAAGAAGATCGGCACCGCGCAGGAGATCATCGACACCGCCGAGAAGCAGGGCTTCGACACCGGCATCAAGGCGATCCATCCGTTCGACCCGAGCTGGAAGCTGCCGGTCTATGTCGCGAATTTCGTGCTGATGGAATACGGCACCGGCGCGATCTTCGGCTGTCCGGCACACGACCAGCGCGACCTCGACTTCGTCAACAAATACGGGCTCGGCAACGTGCCGGTGGTCTGCCCCGAGGGCCAGGACCCGAAGAGCTTCGTCATCACCGACACCGCCTATGACGGCGATGGCCGCATGATCAATTCGCGCTTCCTCGACGGCATGACCATCGAGCAGGCGAAGGAAGAGGTCGCCAAGCGCCTTGAGAGCGAGATGCGCCCCTTGCCTAACTCTTCCCCGCAAGCGGGGGAGGGAAGGGTGGGGGCCGTCGGCGAGCGCCAGGTGAATTTCCGCCTGCGCGACTGGGGCATTTCACGCCAGCGCTATTGGGGCTGCCCGATCCCGGTGATCCATTGTCCCAAGTGCGACGTGGTGCCGGTGCCCGACGACCAGTTGCCGGTGACGCTGCCGGAGGATGTGACCTTCGACAAGCCGGGCAACGCGCTCGACCATCACCCGACCTGGAAGCACGTCACCTGCCCGAAATGCGGCGGCAAGGCGGTGCGCGAAACCGACACGATGGACACCTTCGTCGACTCGTCCTGGTACTTCGCGCGCTTCACCGATCCCTGGAACGAGAACGCGCCGACGACGCCCGCGGTCGCCAACCGGATGATGCCGGTCGACCAGTATATCGGCGGCGTCGAGCACGCGATCCTGCATCTGCTCTACAGCCGCTTCTTCACCCGCGCGATGAAGGCGACCGGCCACATCGACATGAAGGAGCCGTTCGCCGGCATGTTCACCCAGGGCATGGTGGTGCACGAGACCTACCAGAAGGCCGACGGCACCTATGTCACGCCGGCCGAGGTGAAGGTCGAGATCGGCGGCAACGGCCGCCGCGCGGTGTTGATGGCGACCGGCGAAGACATCGAGATCGGTCCGATCGAGAAGATGTCGAAGTCCAAGAAGAACACCGTCGACCCCGACGACATCATCGCGAGCTACGGCGCCGATGTCGCGCGCTGGTTCATGCTGTCCGACTCGCCGCCGGATCGCGACGTGATCTGGAGCGACGAGCGCGTGCAGGGCGCCTCGCGCTTCGTGCAGCGGCTGTGGCGGCTGGTGAACGAATCGGCCGAGATCGCAAAGTCGGCGCCGGCGGCGCGGTCGGCGACCTTCGGGCCCGAGGCACTCGCCTTGCGCAAGGCCGCGCACGGTGCGCTCGACAAGGTTTCGTCGGGCATCGAGCGGCTGCACTTCAACGTCTGCCTCGCCCATATCCGCGAGTTCGCCAACGCATTGGCCGAGGTATTGGGGAAGGGTGACAAGCCCGCGCCCGACGTCGTCTGGGCGATAAAAGAGGCCGCGACCATCCTGGTCCACCTGTTCTCGCCCATGATGCCGCATCTGGCCGAGGAGTGCTGGGCGGTTCTGGGCCAGAGCGGGCTGGTATCGGAGGCCGGTTGGCCTCAAATCGAGCGCGATTTGCTGGTCGAAGACAGCGTGACCCTGGTCGTTCAGGTCAACGGCAAGAAGCGGGGTGATGTTACTGTGCCACGCACCGCCCAAAATCCGGATATAGAGGCTGCCGTTTTGGCGCTCGATGCGGTAAAACTCGCCCTGGGCGGCAAACCCGTCCGCAAGGTGATCGTAGTTCCCATGAGGATCGTGAATGTCGTCGGCTAGGATCAGGATCGCTGCCCGGCTTTTGGCCGTGGCGGCCTTGGCCGCGCTGACGGCCGGCTGCTTTCACCCGATGTATGCCGAGCATACCGACGGGACGCCGGGCCTGCGCGAAAAGCTGATGGGCGTCGAGATTCCGCCGGTCGACAAGCCGAACGCCTCGCGCGAGGCGCGGATCGGCGTCGAGATCCGCAACGCGCTCGCCTTCAAGCTCTACGGCAATGCCACCGGCATGCCGCCGACCCACAAGCTGGTGCTGCGGTTCACCACCAGCCGCTCCTCGCTGATGATCGACCCCGCCACCGCGCTGCCGACCAGCGAGAACTACGGCATCAACGCGCAGTTCAACCTGATCGAGATCGCGTCCAACAAGTCGGTGATGACCGGCACGACCTTCTCGCGCGTGTCCTATGACATGCCCGGCTCCTATCAGCGCTTCGCCCGCTCGCGCGCCTTCCGCGACGCCGAGGACCGCGCCGCGCAGGAGATCGCCGACAACATCCAGACCCGGCTGGCGTCGTTCTTCTCGGCCGGGACCTGATCACCGCATTGGTCGCGCTTCGCGGAAAAGAGATCGACAGCTTTCTCGCCCGGCCTGACGCCGGCCGCCCGATCATCCTGCTGTACGGCCCGGATGCGGGCCTCGTGCGCGAGCGCGCCGACGCGCTGATGGCGTCGGCGGTCGACGATCCCAACGATCCGTTCTCGCTGGTGCGGCTCGATGGCGACGAGCTCGCCGCCGAGCCCTCGCGGCTGGTCGACGAGGCGATGACGGTGCCGCTGTTCGGCGGCCGCCGCGCCATCCGCGTCCGCGCCGGCTCGCGCAATTTTGCCAGCGGCGTCGACACGCTCGCCGAGACACAGTTGAAGGATTGCCGGATCGTGATCGAGGCCGGCGAGCTGCGGCCGGAATCGCCGCTGCGCAAGGCCTGCGAGCGCGCCAGGAATGCGGTGGCGATCGGCTGCTATCCCGACACCGAGCGCGACCTGACCAAGCTGATCGAGGACGAGCTGCGCATCTCCAACCTGCGGCTGGCTGCGGACGCGCGCGCGGTGCTGATGTCGCTGCTCGGCGGCGACCGCCAGGCCTCGCGCAACGAGCTGCGCAAGCTCGCGCTGTTCGCGCACGGCAAGGGCGAGATCACGCTTGAAGACGTGATGACTGTCGTCTCCGACGCATCCGAGCTGAAGCTCGACCCGATCGTCGACGGCGCCTTTGCCGGCAACGCCGCGCTGGTCGAGAGCGAGTTCGCAAAAGCGATGGTCGCCGGCACCTATCCCGGCGTGATCATCTCGGCCGCGCAGCGCCACGCGGCTTGGCTGCACAAATCGGCGCTCGCGGTCGCCGACGGCACGCCTGTTACCGCCGTGCTCGAAGGCGGATTTCCGCGGCTGCACTTCTCGCGCAAGGCCGCGGTCGAGATCGCGCTGCGCAATTTCAGCGCGCCGCGGCTGGTGACCGTGGTCGAGCAGCTCGCGACCGCCGCGCTCGAGATGCGCAAGCAGGCCTCGCTTGCCGCCGTGATCGGACAGCGCGCGCTGCTGTCGATCGCGGCGAATGCGAAACGGCGGGGATAGCGCACGATATTGGAGAGACGTCATTGCGAGCGAAGCGAAGCAATCCATCGTCCCGCAAAGGAAACATGGATTGCTTCGTCGCTTCAGCGCAAAATTGCTTTGCAATTTTGTCGCGAGCTCCTCGCAATGACGGAAAAGAGATCGGCTGGACTAGAGCATGATGTTTTTATACGGAAACGTAACCTGAGTTTTTGAAGTAGTTGGTGCACTCCTCCTTGGAGAAGAGATCGAGGAGTTCACCGGCCTTTCGCCAGGTTGCCTCCACGTCACGAGGCTCTGCAGCTCGCATGAGGTGTTTGAGTTTGGCGAAGACCTGCTCGATCGGATTGAGGTCAGGGCTATAGGGCGGGAGGAAGATGCGGTGGGCGCCTCTGGCGCGGATGGCTTGGCGAGCCGCTTTGCCCTTATGGCTGCCAAGATTGTCGAGGATGACGATCTCGCCCGGTGCGAGGGTGGGTGCCAACACCTTCTCGACGTACAGCGTGAAGAACTCACCATTGATGGGACCATCGATCACCCAAGGCGCGCTGATCCGATCGTGACGCAGCGCCGCGATGAAGGTCATGGTCTTCCAATGACCGAAAGGCGCAGATGCTTGGAGGCGCTGCCCACAGGGCCCCCAGCCGCGCAGCGGCGCCATATTGGTTTTGATCCACGTCTCGTCGATAAAAACCAACCGCGCTACGTCGATCCTGCCTTGATGTGCTTTCCAGCGGGTCCGCTTACGGGCGACGTCGGGGCGATCCTGCTCGGCTGGTAGAAGCGTTTTTTTTGAAGCTGAGCCCCTCGGTGTGAACAAAAGTCCACACCGCCCGCACGTCTGTCTTGATCCCGCGTGCAGCCAGCTCCTGTGTCAGCTTGCGCAAGGTGAATGGCCCCGAGCGAATGCGTTTGCGCAGCCAGTCGGCGTTGGCATCCGATAGAACCCGCTTCTTGTGGCCGCCGATCTTGCCAGGCGACAGGCTACCGGTATCCCGCCTCAGATTCTTCCACTTCGTCACACAGGAGGGACTGATCTGTAGCGCCTCTGCAATCGAACGAACTGTCTCCCCCGCGTCAGCTCGCGCCAAGGCCCGCTCGCGGATGTCTTCCGAATAAGGTCGCGTCATCCATGCTGGCCTCCGTCCTCCAGCATGGAGTTTGAATCAGAAATTGCCTCCTCTGGGAATCCCGATTCCAGCCAAAAACAACGTGCTCTAGCCGCCTTCCAGCCGCCGCACCACCTCATCGAGCTGCTCGAGGTTGCGGTAGTTGATCTGCACCGTGCCGCCGGGATCGCGATGGTTGACGGTGACGGTAAGGCCGAGCGCGTCGCTCACACGCTTCTCCAGTGCCAGGGTGTCGGCATCCTTGTTGACCTTGGCCGCAGCGCTCGAGCGCGCTTTTTGCGACTTGCGCTCCGGCACGCCTTCCTCATGCGCCAGCGCCTCGGCCTGGCGGACGTTGAGGCCTTCGGCGACGATGCGCTTCGCAGCCGCGAGCGGATCGGGCACGCCGATCAGCGCGCGGGCGTGACCGGCGGAGAGATCGCCCTTGGCGATCAGCGCCTGCACCTCGGCGGGCAGCTTGGTCAGCCGCATCATGTTGGCGACGTGGCTGCGGCTCTTGCCGACAATCTTGGCGATGTCCTCCTGGCTGCGTTTGAACTCGTCGGCCAGCGCATGATAGCCCTGCGCCTCCTCCATCGCGTTGAGGTCCTCGCGCTGGACATTCTCGATGATCATGATCTCGAGCGCATCGGAGTCGTTGACCTCGACCGGCACGATCGGCACTTCATGCAGGCCCGCGAGCTGCGAGGCGCGCCAGCGGCGCTCGCCGGCGATGATCTCGTAGCGGTCCTGCACGCCCTTGATCGCGCGCACCACGATCGGCTGGATCACGCCGCGCTGCTTGATCGAGTCAGCGAGCTCGCCGAGCTCGGCATCGGCAAAGGTGCGGCGCGGGTTGCGCGGGTTGGCCTTGAGGAATTCGATCGGCACCTTGCGCTGCGCGCGCGGCCGCTCGACATGCGCGGCCTCGCCGCCGACGTCCCCGATCAGGCTTGCAAGCCCGCGCCCCAGTCGCGAACGCGCTTCATCAGCCATTGTTGCGAGCTCCCTTGGATTCACGCGCAGTACTCCGGACTTGAATTTCAGAATCGTAGGATGGGTAGAGCGCAGCGAAACCCATCGCTCTCTTTCAGCGCAAGGATGGGTATCGCTTCGCTCCACCCATCCTACGCATCGTCAATGCGTGCGCAGCTCGCGCTCGCGCTGGATCACTTCGGTGGCGAGCTTGAGATAGGCTTCGCTGCCGGCGCATTTGAGATCATAGACCAAGACCGGCTTGCCGTAGGACGGCGCCTCCGAGATGCGCACGTTGCGCGGAATCATGGTGTCGTAGACCTTGGCTCCCATGAACTGGCGCACGTCGGCGACGACTTGGTTGGAGAGGTTGTTGCGCGAGTCGAACATGGTCAGCACGATGCCGTGGATCGACAGGTTCGGATTGAGCGTCGAGCGCACCTGCTCCACGGTCTGCAGCAACTGCGACAGACCTTCGAGCGCGAAGAACTCGCACTGCAGCGGCACCAGTATCGCATCCGACGCCGCCATCGCATTCACGGTGAGCAGGTTGAGCGACGGCGGGCAGTCGATCAGCACATAGGTGTAGTCGGCTTCCGGCGAGACATTGTTGTTCAGCCCGGCGATCGCATCGCGCAACCGGAACGCGCGGCCCGGCGTGGTGCCGAGCTCGAGCTCGAGGCCGGAGAGATCCATGGTGGAGGCCGCGATATGCAGCCGGGGCACCGCGGTCGCGACTACGGCGTCGCGCAGCGGCGCTTCGCCGACCAGCACGTCGTAAGTCGAGCAGCTGCGGTTGCGGCGATCGATGCCGAGGCCGGTCGACGCGTTGCCCTGCGGATCGAGATCGACGATCAGGACCCGCTCACCAATCGCAGCGAGTGCCGTGCCAAGATTGATCGCTGTGGTGGTTTTGCCGACCCCGCCCTTCTGATTGGCGAGAGACAGGATGCGCGGATGGCCGGCCGGCTGCGGCGCCCTATCCTCTTGATAAACCTCATCCATCACAGTCATACCAAAATACCACTTGCTGCCGCGGAGTCCCCTAGCGCCGCTCGATTGACGCGAGCTCGACGATCCAGCCGTGTCCGCCGGTACGGCTGGAATGAAGCTTCGGTTCAATATTCCAATATTTAGTGGCCTCGGTCAATTCGGCCTCTACATCTTGACCTTTCAAAAACAGCGCTCTCGCGCCTTTTTTGACCCACGGCTCCGCAAAGCCGATGAGTTGATGTAACGGAGCCAGCGCCCGCGCGGTGACGCAATCGATCGGACCGGAGATTCTATCCACAGTATCCCCGATATCAGCGAGATGCACTGTCCCCGGCGACGTCGTCACGCGAATCGCCTCGCGCAAGAATGCCGCCTTCTTGGCGATTCGCTCAACCAGATGAACCGACGCGCCCGGCGTCTCGGCCAGCGCGCAGGCCAGCACCACGCCGGGGAAGCCGCCGCCGCTGCCGAGATCGACCCAGGACTTCGCCGATGGCGCTAGATTTAGAAGCTGGAGCGAATCGGAGACGTGGCGGGTCCAGAGATTCGGGAGCGTCGATGGCGCCACCAGATTGGTCTTGGCCTGCCACTCCAGCAGGAGCCCGACATAGCGATCGAGGCGAGCTTCCGTTTCACGTGAAACAGGAGTCAGCGCGAGCGCCGCGGCCTTGTCGCCGGCGGAGACTTGAAGCTCTGAGGATTGGGAAACTGGAGCCATCTTCTTGGATGCCAATCGTGCTCGCTGTTGGGACGAAGCGATGCAATCCAGAAGTGCTGCCCGGAAGCGATGGACTGCTTCGTCGCTTCCGCCCTTCGATACGACGGACAGTCGACCGCCGTCCCGTTTCACGTGAAACGCTACGCAGACGCCTTTGCGGTCTTGCGCCGCGCCTCGCGGCGCAGATAGGCGGCCAGGATGCCCAGCGCGGCCGGTGTCATGCCGTCGATCCGGCCCGCCTGCCCGATCGTCCGCGGCTGCGCCTTCTGCAACTTGACGCGCGCCTCGTTCGAGAGGCCCGGCACAACGGCGTAGTCGACATCGGTCAGCACCAGCCCTTCGTCGCGCCTGAAGGCATCGACATCGGCGGTCTGGCGCTTCAGATAGACATCGTATTTGGCGTCGATCTCGAGATGCACCGCGATGGCGGGATCGATGGCCGACAGCTCCGGCCAGATCGCGCGGACCGCGGGCCACTCGATCTCCGGGTAGGCCAACAGTTCAAAGGCCGAGCGGCGGTTCCCATCGCGGTTGAGCGACAGCCCATGCCTAGTGGCTTCATTCGGCGTGATCGAGAGCGACTTCGCCAAGGCCTTCGCCGCCTCCAGCGCCGCCATCTTGGTCCGGTGGCGCACCGCGCGGACTGTCCCGACGCATCCCAGCGCAATACCCTTGTCGGTGAGCCGCTGGTCGGCATTATCGGCCCGCAGCGTCAGCCGATATTCGGCGCGCGAGGTGAACATCCGATAGGGCTCAGTGATCCCGCGAGTGACGAGATCGTCGATCATCACGCCGAGATAGCCGTCAGCGCGGTCGAACACGATCGGGTCGGCGCCGCCGGCAACCAATGCGGCATTGAGCCCTGCGACAATGCCCTGCCCGGCCGCCTCTTCGTACCCGGTGGTGCCGTTGATCTGCCCGGCCAGGAACAGCCCCTGGAGGCGCTTGGTCTGCAGGGTCGGATCAAGCTCGCGCGGATCAACATGGTCGTACTCGATCGCATAGCCCGGCCGGACCATCTTCACCCGCTCAAGGCCGGGAATGCTGGCGAGGATCGCAAGCTGGACCTCCTCCGGGAGCGATGTCGAGATACCGTTCGGATAGACCGTGGTGTCGTCGAGCCCTTCCGGCTCCAGGAAGATCTGGTGGCCGTCGCGATCGCCAAAGCGGACGATCTTGTCCTCGATCGAAGGGCAATAACGCGGTCCGGTGCTCTTGATCTGGCCGGAATACATCGGCGAGCGATGGACATTGGCCCGGATCACCTCATGGGTCGCCGACGTGGTCCTGGTGATGCCGCACTGGATCTGAGGCGTCGTGATCCGCTCGGTCATCACTGAAAATGGCTCAGGCGGATCGTCTCCCGGCTGCATTTCGACCGCCGACCAGTCGATCGTGGTGCCATCCAGGCGCGGCGGGGTCCCGGTCTTGAGCCGTCCCAAGGTAAAGCCGACGCGTTCAAACGACGCAGAGAGCCCCATGGCCGGCGCCTCGCCGACTCGGCCGGCGGGCCAGTTCCTCTCGCCGAGGTGGATCAGACCGCGCAGAAAGGTGCCCGTCGTAATCACGACGGCACCCGTCGAGAGCGTTCGGCCGTCGCCCAAGCGAATGCCGGTCACGCGCCCATCAGCGACGATCAGCTCGTCAGCTTCACCCTCGATCACTCTCAGGTTGGCGGTCTCAGTAATCGCGACCTGCATGGCCGCGGCATAGAGCTTCCGGTCGGCCTGGGCTCGCGGGCCACGGACCGCTGGCCCCTTCCGACGATTGAGCATCCGGAACTGGATGCCGCCGGCATCGGCAACACGACCCATCAAACCATCAAGGGCATCGACCTCGCGCACCAAGTGCCCCTTGCCGAGGCCTCCGATGGCGGGATTGCAGGACATCGCACCAACAGTCGCAAAGCGGTGGGTCACAAGGGCGGTCTTTGCGCCCATCCGGGCAGCCGCGCTCGCAGCCTCGCAGCCGGCATGGCCGCCGCCGATGACGATGACGTCAAATGTATCCGCCGGAGAAATCATGGCGGGACTTCTATCGCGGAGTCATGAATGCCGGAAGAACGAAGTTGAAAGCTCCGTTGTTTCACGTGAAACGGGCGCCCTTGGTTCCGGCCAATCTGTTTCACGTGAAACGCGCGACTGGTCACACCGGGGGCAATTGGTGTTTCACGTGAAACGATCTGACAATACCCCGGATGGGGGCGTCTTACTTGCCTATGCAGAATTCTCGGAAGATCACGTCAAGGATGTCCTCGACATCGACCCGGCCGAGCAAGCGGCCAAGGGAAAAGGCCGCGCTGCGGAGTTCCTCAGCGACTAATTCTTCGCCCTGGCCGATCACGTCGAGGCTGCGGTGGAGCGACTGCGCCGTCTCCTCCAGCAACTTGCGTTGCCGTGTCCGGCTGATCAGTCCGCCTTCGCTGGTCCCGAAATAGTCGTGCGCGAAGCCAACCAGCGCCGTGATCAGTTCGGGAATTCCATCGCCGCGGGCTGCGGAGATCCTGAACTGGGGGTTTGTGTCCCCCTCGCCCAGTCCACTGGATCGCGCACGATCGAGATCGACCTTGTTGCGTACCAGCCAGACCGGCGTCGTATCTTCGTGCGTCCCCACCCCGCCAGCACGGTCGGTCAGCCAGAGGACGAGATCCGCTTCCGCGGCTCGCGCCCGCGCACGGCGGACGCCCTCCTGCTCCACGGGATCCTCGGTCTCGCGGATGCCAGCCGTGTCGATGACCATCACCGGATAGCCGTCGAGATCGAGCTGAACCTCGATCACGTCACGCGTGGTGCCGGCATGCGGCGAGACGATCGCGACCTCACGCCGCGCAAGCTGGTTGATCAGCGTCGACTTGCCGACATTCGGCGGACCCGCGATCGCGACCACCAGGCCATCGCGCAGCCGTTCCCCTTGTCCTTGCGCCGCAAGGACGCCTTGAATCTCATCGTGAAGCGATCTGATCTTCGCCAGCGCCGGCGCAATCAGTTCGTCGGGCACATCGCCTTCGTCGGAGAAATCAATGCCGGCTTCGATCAGCGCCGACGCCGCGATGATCTGCTCGCGCCAGTCGCGCGCGCGATCGCCAAGCAGCCCCTTCAACTGACGCAGCGCCTGGCGCCGCTGGCGGTCGGTATCGGCGTGGATGAGATCGTCGAGGCCCTCCGCCTCGGTCAGGTCGAGTTTGCCGTTCTCGAAGGCCCGCCGCGTGAATTCGCCGGGCTCGGCCGGACGTACATTGTCGAACGCAGCGAGTGCTCCAAACATCGTTGCCAGCACCGCGCGTCCGCCATGGACATGGAATTCGGCAACGTCCTCGCCAGTCGCACTCGCCGGCGCTGGAAACCACAGCACGACCGCATCGTCGATCGGTTGGCGGCCGGAATTGCGGAGCAGCACACGGGTGGCCATCCGCGGAACCGGCATCTTGCCGGCCAGGCCCGAGACGACTGACTCGGCCATTGGACCAGAGACCCTGATAATCGCGATCGCACTCGGTGCCCGACCGGACGACAGCGCAAAAATGGTTTGGTCGCGTGAATGCATCGCCTATTTGTTCCCGAGCACTTTACAAAGGCAATGCGGTGTCGTTTTGCAACATTTGATCAAGAATGCTGCATTGCAATATAACTTGGATGCGACCGCAAAATTTCCGCAGCAATTATGTTGCAATCGGCACTCTGATCACGCAGCACAGCCATTCGTCAGTTAATATATCTGTTATAAATCAATACGTTATAAGGTAACTTATGTACTAACGCGCCGCACTCCATCTTGCGGGCGTACTGCAACAAGACCGCAACATGAAAAAGGCGCCCCGTTTGAACGGAGCGCCTGTCGTTCCGGGCCGCCTCAGGTGTTCATCGAATCGAAGAACTCTGCGTTGTTCTTCGTGTTCCGGAGCTTGTCGAGCAGGAAGTCGATCGCGTCCATGGTGCCCATCGGATTCAGGATGCGGCGCAGGACGTACATCTTCTTCAGCACCTGCGGATCGGTGATGAGCTCCTCCTTGCGGGTGCCGGACCGGGCAATGTCGATCGCCGGGAAGGTCCGCTTGTCCGAGACCTTGCGGTCAAGGATCAGTTCGGAGTTACCGGTGCCCTTGAACTCTTCGAAAATGACTTCGTCCATGCGGCTGCCGGTATCGACCAGTGCGGTCGCGATGATGGTCAGCGAACCGCCCTCCTCAATGTTGCGCGCGGCACCGAAGAAGCGCTTCGGGCGCTGCAAGGCATTGGCGTCGACGCCGCCGGTCAGTACTTTGCCGGATGACGGCACCACCGTGTTGTAGGCGCGGCCGAGGCGCGTGATCGAATCGAGCAGGATCACGACGTCGCGGCCGTGCTCGACGAGCCGCTTGGCCTTCTCGATCACCATCTCAGCGACCTGGACGTGACGTACCGCGGGTTCGTCGAAGGTGGACGAGACCACTTCACCCTTCACCGAGCGCTGCATGTCAGTGACTTCTTCGGGACGCTCGTCGATCAGCAGCACGATCAGATAGCAGTCAGGATGATTGGCGGTGATGGAGTGCGCGATGTTCTGCATCAGCACCGTCTTGCCGGTGCGCGGCGGCGCCACGATCAGCGCGCGCTGGCCCTTGCCGATCGGCGCGACAATGTCGATCACGCGGGCAGAAAGATCTTTCTTGGTGGAGTCCTCGAGCTCCATGCGGAAGCGCTGATTGGGAAACAGCGGCGTGAGGTTGTCGAAATTGACCTTGTGCCTGGATTTCTCGGGGTCTTCGAAATTGAGCGTGTTGACCTTCAGCAGCGCGAAGTAGCGTTCGCCTTCCTTCGGGCTGCGGATGTGGCCTTCGATCGTATCGCCGGTGCGCAGGCCAAAGCGGCGGATCTGCGAGGGCGAGACGTAGATGTCGTCGGGGCCCGGCAGGTAGTTCGCGTCCGGCGAACGAAGGAAGCCGAAGCCGTCGGACAGAACCTCGACGACGCCTTCACCGATAATGTCGGTCTCGGCGATCGCGAGCTGCTTGAGGATGGCGAACATCAGCTCCTGCTTGCGCATGGTGCTGGCGTTTTCGACCCCGTTCTCTTCCGCAAACGAGACGAGCTCAGCCGGCGTTTTCGATTTGAGGTCCTGGAGTTTGATTTCCCGCATTGGGATAGTCCTGTGAGGAAGTAAGTAGGGAAGGGGTGCGAGGTGGCTTTGGAAAAAGCGGACGCCAAAGGAAGGTCCGCAGGTCTCAGCCAGGAAAGTGCCGTTGGGGCTTCAAACCTGATGCGGCGCCGGCCCAAAAACGAACCGAAACGCGACCACATCCGCCTGCGTAGGGTGGGATGAAGCCTATATAGAAAATCGATCCGTGCTCCGCAAGAAGGACTGAAGCCCACTTCTTGAGCATTATCGTCCCTAGAACGGCTTAACGACCACCATGATGACGATCAGAATCATCAGGAGTGTAGGTACCTCATTGATAATACGATAGAATTTCTGGCTACGCTGATTCCGATCCGCGGCGAAATCCTTCACCCACCGGGCAAAAAAGCCGTGGACACCGGACATTATCAGCACCAGCGTAAATTTGACGTGAAACCAGCCCGAAAGGTACCAGTGTCCAGCCCAGACCAGATAAAGCCCGGCGAGCCAGGTCACGATCATCGCGGGGTTGATGATCGCCTTCAAAAGCCGCCGCTCCATCACCTTGAACGTCTCGGACTGCTTCGAGCCGGGCTCAGCTTCGCAGTGATAGACGAACAGCCGCGGCAGATACAGCATCCCCGCCATCCACGAGATGACGGCAACGATGTGCACGGCCTTGATCCACTCGTACATGGCGGGGCTGCCTTTCAAGGAACGGCTCGGGCGGTCTCAGCGTTGCGAGCAAAGCTCTCCAAACGAGGGACGGATACATATCCGCAAGCTCGGCTCTCCTAAACCTATTAATTTTAGAATCTAAGGTTTGAGTCTGAATGGCGGTGGATTTGACTCACGCAAGGCGATCCAGCCGTTCTCGCAGGCTTGTTCACATCTCTCAACATTCTGGCGCGGTGGCATGCTCACTGGGATTCGGTGATCTCACTCAATTGCTTGCGCAGGTCCGTGGCCAGCTTATGAAGAGACAAATCCACACCTACCCACTATCATCGCTCCCATGACGTCGACTTATCCTTTTGCGAGGCGCTGTGAAGAAGAGGATGAGATATCCCGAGGCTGGCCGGCGGCCCCGGATTCTCCTCCTCGGTCTCCACAGGGATTCACAAAATAGACAGGAATTTTGGTGCCCACGAACTCCAACTATTTCCATCTGCATCTGGTGTCGGATTCGACCGGTGAGACGCTGATCACCGTGGCACGCGCGGTCGCCGCGCAATACGCCAACGTGACCGCGGTCGAGCATGTCTATCCGCTGGTGCGCAGCCAGAAGCAGCTCGATCGCGTGCTCGATGAGATCGAGGAATCGCCGGGCATCGTGCTGTTCACGCTTCTGGAGAAAGATCTCGTCGGCCGGCTCGAAGACAAGTGCAAGGAGATCAATGTTCCCAGCCTGTCGATCATCGGGCCGGTGATGCAATTGTTCGAGGCGTATCTGGGTGCCGCGACGACGGGACGGGTCGGCGCGCAGCACGTGCTCAACGCGGAATATTTCCGGCGGATCGATGCGTTGAACTACACCATGATGCATGACGACGGTCAGCATGTCGAAGGCCTCGAGGAAGCCGACGTCGTCCTGGTCGGCGTATCGCGCACGTCGAAGACGCCGACGTCGATCTATCTCGCCAATCGCGGCATCCGCACGGCGAACGTTCCGCTGGTGCCGGGCATTCCGCTGCCGCACCAGCTCGAAACCCTGAAGAAGCCGCTGGTGGTCAGCCTGCACGCAACGCCGGAGCGATTGATTCAGGTGCGGCAGAACCGCTTGCTCAGCATGGGCGACCGCGACAACGACACCTACATCGATAAGCAGGCGGTGGCCGACGAGGTCGCCTTTGCACGACGCTTGAGCGCGAAATTCAACTGGGCGCTGCTCGACGTGACGCGCCGCTCGATCGAGGAGACCGCGGCCGCGGTGATGAAGCTCTATGCCGACCGCCAGCGCGCGCGGCCGCCCGAGTGATCGTTGCGTCATGACCATCTGGCGTGGACAACAGAAGCTGATCCTGGCGTCGCAAAGCCGCGCGCGGAAAATGCTGCTCGAAAATGCCGGCCTCGATTTCGAGGCGCTGCCGGCCGATATCGACGAGCGCGCCGTGCAGAAGCAATCCGGTCTATTGGCGCCAGGCGAGATCGCCTCGATGCTGGCGTGCGAGAAGGCCTTGTTCGTCTCCCGCCAAAGGCCCGGCCACTATGTCGTCGGGGCTGATCAAACGCTTGCGCTGGGGCCGCGGATGTTCAGCAAGCCGGCCGGCCGGGCGCAGGCCGCCGAGCAGCTCAGTCTGCTCGCAGGCAATGTCCATGAACTCCATTCGGCCGTCTCAGTTGCGCGTGACGGAAAAACCTTGTTTGCCGATGTGAGCGTCGCGCGCATGACGATGCGGCGGCTCAGCGAGGGCGAGATCGAAGCCTATCTCGACCAGGCCGGAGCGGCGGTGACGACCAGCGTCGGCGCCTATCAGCTCGAGAGCCTGGGCGTACATCTGTTCGAGCGCATCGAGGGCGACCATTTCACCATTCTCGGCCTGCCGCTATTGTCGCTGCTCGGGTTCCTGCGCCGCGAGCGACTGCTCGCGGTATGAGGCGGTATTGAAAGGCATGACGACGGAAAGATGCTGATCCGATGTTGATCCTTGGACTGACCGGCTCGATCGGGATGGGAAAATCCACGACCGCAAAACTGTTCATGGAGGCCGGCGTGCCGGTGTACGACGCCGATGCGGCCGTGCATCAATTGTATGAAGGGGAAGCGGCGCCGGCGATCGAGGCGGCGTTTCCCGGCACCACCGTCAATGGCAAGGTCGACCGCGCAAAACTCTCCGCGCGCGTGGTGCATGATGCCGCGGCGATGCAGCAGCTCGAGCAGATCGTGCATCCGATGCTCGGCGCGTCGCGCCGGAAATTCTTCGCCGACGCGGAGGCCGCCGGCGCACCCGTGGTTGTCGTCGACGTGCCGCTATTGTTCGAGACCGGCGGCGAAAAGCGGGTCGATGCCGTGGTGGTCGTCTCCACCTCGCCGGAGCTGCAGCGCGAGCGCGTGCTGGCGCGAGGCACGATGGATGCCGAGAAGCTCGACGCCATCATCGCGCGCCAGATTCCGGACGCCGAAAAGCGCAAACGTGCGGATTTCATAGTGGATACCTCGCACGGGCTTGAGCCGGTGCGGGCGCGCATCCGCGACATTCTGGCCGAGGTTGTTAAGATGCCGAAGCGGCGCGTCTGATTCGCCCGCTCTTCGGATTCCTTCACGTCATGCGCGAAATCGTTCTCGATACCGAAACCACTGGCCTCGATCCGCTGCGCGGCGACCGGCTGGTCGAGATCGGTTGCGTCGAGATCTTCAATCGCATGCCGACGGGGCAGACCTACCACGTCTATATCAATCCCGAGCGCGACATGCCGGCGGAGGCATTCGCCGTGCACGGCCTATCGACCGAGTTCCTGGCCAGCAAGCCGCTGTTCAGCGAGGTGGTCGAGGAGTTCCTGGCCTTCATTGGCGACACGCCGCTGGTGATCCACAACGCGTCCTTCGACGTCAGCTTCATCAACGCCGAGCTCGATCGCATCAAGCGGCCGACGATTCCGAAGGATCGTCTGGTCGACACCTTGCTGCTGGCGCGCCGCAAGCACCCCGGCGTGTCGAACCGGCTCGACGATCTCTGCTCGCGCTACTCGATCGACAATTCCCACCGCACCAAGCACGGCGCGTTGCTCGACGCCGAGCTCTTGGCCGAGGTCTATATCGACCTGATCGGGGCACGGCAGTCGCAGCTCATCCTGGCGTCGGAGACGTCGGACGCCCGCGCCGGCAGCTATGGCGATACGCCGCGGCGGCAGCGTGAAATTCCGCTGGTGCCACGGGTCAGTGATGCCGATCGCGAGGTTCACCGGGCCTTTGTCGCGACCTTGGGCGACAAGCCGATCTGGAACGACTATTTGCCGCCGGTGCCTGTGGCTGTACCGGCCGCTTAAAGGCAATTCGGCCCTGATTGCGATCAGGGCCGAATGCGCTGGCCTGCTGGTTTTGCCTGAATGCCGTCGGATCAGCTCGGCTTGACGCCGGACGCCGCCTGTGCGGCAGCTTGCCGCTCCATGTTTTGGCGGTAGAGGCCGACGAAATCGACGGGATCGAGCATCAGCGGCGGGAAGCCGCCGTCGCGGACCGAGGTTGCGACAATCTCGCGCGCGAACGGGAACAGCAGCCGCGGGCACTCGATCATGACCAGCGGGTGCAGGTTTTCCTGCGGAACGTTCACGATCCGGAACACGCCGGCATAGGCCAGGTCGAAGCTGAACATCACCTTGCCGGCGCTTTCGGCCTTGCCTTCGATCGACAGGATCACCTCGAAGTCGTTTTCCGCGATGTTGTTGGCGGAGACGTTGATCTGGATGTTGATCGCCGGCTGCTGTTGCTGCGGCCCGAGCGAGGCCGGCGCGTTCGGGTTCTCGAACGAGAGATCCTTGGTGTATTGCGCCAGCACGTTGAGCTGGGGAGGGGCCTGCTCGACAGGTGCGCCGTTGCCGTTGGTCATGAAATGTCTCCTGAAGCGGCGCTCGATGGACTGGATGTCCGACGGCACGCGTTAAGGTGTTGGGAATGCAGATGCCGCGCGAGTGGCTATCATAGGCCCGGCGCGCTCGACAAGGACGACGAGGCAAAGAGCGGGCGGCGGATTCCTCCGCCAGCAGTGGTCAAGCCGATCCGCACAATCCATTAACGGCTTCCTAAATTATTGAATATGCGTGATTTCCGGGCAGGAACGGGTTTCCTCCCAGCGGTAAAACGCGCTACAATTGCCCGTGCCAAAAAGCGCCATTGGCCGGGCATAGTTTCGTGCCTACATGCTGCGGACTCAATCGGTGATGTAATCTCTGCCGTTCCCCGACCGGGAACGCTTGTACAGCCGGCCCGTTGCCGGCAGAGACCAGAAAGCGAAATCGACGTGGATATCTACACCATCATCTTCCTGGCGCTGGCTGTGTTCATCTTCCTGCGCCTGCGCAGCGTCCTCGGACAGCGCACCGGAAGCGAGCGGCCGCCTTACGATCGCGCCGCACCCAACGTCGTTCAGCGCAGCCAGGATAACAATAACGTCGTTCCGATCCCGGGTTCGGTGATCGACCAACCCACCGCGGCACGCGTCGAGCCGACTGAACCGACCGACCGCTGGAAGGGGATCGCCGAGCCCGGCACGGCGCTGGCGCAGGGTCTCGACGCGGTGGCTGCCCAGGACTCCTCGTTCGATCCGCGGCATTTCCTCTCGGGCGCCCGTTCGGCCTACGAGATGATCGTGCTGGCCTTCGCCAACGGCGACCGCCGGGCCCTCAAGGATTTATTATCGACCGAGGTCTATGAAAGCTTCGAGGCCGCGATCAAGGACCGCGAGAAGCACGAGCAGAAGACCGAGACGCGGTTCGTGTCGATCGACAAGGCCGAGATCGTCAACGCGGAGACGCGCGATCGCACGGCGCAGCTGACCGTCCGCTTCGTGTCGCAGATGATTTCGGTCACGCGCGACAAGGCGGGCACGATTGTCGACGGCAGCCCGGACAAGGTGGCCGACATCACCGATGTCTGGACGTTCGCCCGTGACTCGACTTCCCGCGATCCGAACTGGAAGCTGGTTGGTACTGGAAGCGCTAACTAAACATCTCAGTTATGGGCGCCTTGCCGTTGCGAGTTGCGCGCTCGCGATACTGTGTTCCACGGCGGCGATAGGCGCACATTACCGGGCGAAACGGCACGCACCGGCGCGGCACGAGCCTACGCGCCAGGTTCCCTATCCCAAGCTTGAATTGCCGCTGCAGGTCAGCGGCAGCCAGTATGAGCCGCTTACCTGGGCCACGATTCCCGGCTGGAACGACGACGACCACCTCGCGGCCTACAAGGCGTTTCGGACGAGCTGCAAGCCGATCGCGGCCCAGCAAGGGCTACCTCCGGAATCGAAGGCGCTCGGCAGCTCGCTGCGCGATCCCTGCCGGATCGCCAAACGGCTCGAGCCGACCGACAGCGCGCGGGCCAAGGAATTCTTCGAGCAGAACTTCGTACCCCTGCGCATCTCGCGGCTCGGGGAAGACGCAGGCTTTGTCACCGGCTATTACGAGCCGGTGCTCGAGGGCTCGCGGACGCAGACCGACGTCTACAACGTTCCCGTCTATCGCCGCCCGTCCAACCTGTTCGTGCGCGGCAAGACACAGGACTCGGTCGGCCTGCCCAACAGCGGGCCGGTGTACCGCAAGATCGGCCGGCGCAAGCTCGTGCCCTATTATGACCGCGCCCAGATCGAGGATGGCGCGATTGCCGGACGCGGCCTGGAGATCTGCTGGCTGAAGAGCCAGACCGACCTTCTGTTCGCGCAGATCCAGGGCTCGGCGCGGATCAAGCTGACCGACGGCACCACGCTGCGCATCAATTATGATGCGCATAACGGTTACCCCTATACGCCGGTCGGACGCATCCTGATCGATCGCGGCATCATCGCGAAGGACCAGATGTCGATGCAGAAGATCAGGGAGTGGATGGAGCAGAACCCCGACGGCGCCAAGGAGCTGCGCCGGCAGAACCGCTCTTACATCTTCTTCCGTGAAGTTCCGCTGTCGGAGAAGGATGAAGCGGTGGGCGCGCAAGGCGTGCCGTTGACGCCGGGCCGCTCGATCGCGGTCGACAAGGCGCTGCATGTCTATGGCACGCCGTTCTTCATCGAGGGCGTGCTGCCGATCGAATCCGAGCAGTCGAAGACGCCGTTCCACCGGTTGATGATCGCGCAGGACACGGGCTCTGCGATTGTGGGTCCTGCGCGCGCCGATCTTTATTTCGGCGCCGGCGCGGATGCTGGGAAGGTGTCGGGTCGCCTGCGGAATAATATGCAGTTCGTCATGCTGGTCCCGAAGGGTCTCGATCCGGTCGCTCGCGGCCGCAAGCTGCCGATTCCCGACGCCCGGCCGTCGGCCAGGATCGCAAAGCTGTTCCCGCAGACCGATCCACAGAAGGACAAGCCGGCGGCAAAGCCGGCCGACGCGCCTGTTGCACCTGTGACCAAGGATGCGGCCAAGGATGCGCCCAAGGGTGCGGCGAAAGATACGACCGGCAATGTAACCAAAGGCCCGACCGCCACGAAAGCCACAGCATCTCCGGCGACGACAGGCACGACAGCCCCTGTCGCGCAATCCGCGCCTGTGGCAGAACCGGTGCCGTTGCCGGCAGCCCGGCCTGGCATTATTCCGCAGCAACCGGAGAAGCGGCGCTCTCGCCATCGCGACGATCAATGAAACGTCCCGCGCCGATCCTCGACCTCTCCGCTCCTTCGCGGCGCAAACGCGCGTTGAGCGAGGAGGAGCGCGCGCTCTGGGAGAGCGTGGCGAAACAGGTCAAGCCGCTGCGCAAGCGGCCGGTTGCCATCAAAGCACCCACCGTCGCCGCCGATCCGAGCACGCATCACGTCCCGGCAAAGCCTGTTCCGGTCAAGGCGGCGCCCGCGAAGGCCGCGCCGGCGCCGCGCCCGCATTTGCCGCCCCTGGCGCCAATCGGTCGCCGCGAGCGCGCCAAGCTGTCGCGCGGCAGGCAGGAGATCGACGCGCGGCTCGACCTGCACGGCATGACGCAGATGCGCGCGCATCGCGTGCTGTTCTCCTTCCTGCAGCGTGCCCACAGCGATGGGCTCACCTTCGTGCTCGTCATCACCGGAAAGGGCAAGGTCGGCGGGTTGGACTCAGAGCGCGGCGTGCTGCGGCGCCAGGTGCCGGAATGGCTCAGCCTGCCGGAATTCCGTTCCTTGGTCGTCGGCTTCGAAGAGGCCCATATCGGCCATGGCGGCGAGGGCGCGCTCTATGTCCGAGTCCGCCGCGCGCGAGGCTAGAGCGCTTTCGGGCGAAGTGGGCACCAGTTCGCGTGAAGAAAACGCGTCACAACAAAATCTAGAGCTTCGGTTCTGATCCAATCAGAATCGATCATGCTCAGAACGGCCTGATGATCCCGACGCGCGGGATCAGCGTCAGGATCCAGCCGAAGGTCGTCGTCCTGCGATCGTCTGACGGGATCACCGGCACCTCCTTCGAGGCCGGCAGCATCTTCACGGCGTGCAGCATCAGGAACATGCAGACCGCCCAGTTCGAGATCCAGCGAGAGTAGTCGAACACGATCACGAACATGATGGAAAAGCCGGCGCTGATAATGATGATCGCGGCGATTACGATCCGCCGGTGCAGCTCGCTTGCGAGCGCGTCGATCAGGCGCGCGAAATACCGCCAGAGCGGCGTGTGCAGCCAGATCAGCAGCGCGAACACCGGGACGCCCAGGATGTTCGAGGGCATGCGCGCCCAGGTGTCCGTGATCTCCTTCGACAGCGGCTGGTACCAGATGTAGCCGAACTCAAGCAGGTCGGTTCGTGACGGGTCGGCCATCCGGCTCTGCAGGTGACGGAGAAATTCGTCATAGGGCACGTCGACGGTGCCGAGGAATTGCGCGGCGAGGAAGAGGATGCCGACTGCGGCCAGCGCCGCGACTCCCGCCACAGCGTTCCGCGACGTCACGCCCTGCACGAGATAGAAGCGCAGCACCAAGATGGCAGCGATGGTCGGCACGTACATCAGCACGAAGATGTGGTGGATCAAGATCAGTACGATCGAGAACAGCGCGGCCACCAGCACATAGGCGATCGAGCGGGCCGGGATCAGCAACAGCACGATCGCCAGCGCGCAGCCATAGATGTCGAAATGGCCGAGCGAGAACATGAAGTTCTTCAGGAAGAACGGCGATCCCGCGGTGAAGACGAACAGTGGCCAATGCGCGTCGTCGAGCCCGAACGTGCGGCGGAAGAGCTTGACGAACAGGCCGAGCGTCACCAGCCAGATCGCGCCGCCCAGTGCAAATACCAGCCATACCGGCACCTTGTCGGTGAACAGCGAGACGATCGCGCCGATCAGTGCGCGCTTGGTGAAGCCGTAGTGATAGTCGACCAGCAGGTGGATATAGGGGACGAAGGGCCGCAGCGTGATCTTGTAAAAGAATAGCCCGACCAGCACGGCGGCATTGACGGCAAGCATCACGCGCCAGGGATTTTTCCAGGCCGGCAGATTCATCGATCGTCCACCACGTCGCCCCGACCTGGTGCGCAATTGCGCACCAGGGCCGGGCCTATGACCACCAGAACTAGAGCATGATCCGGACCCGGAGGGCCGCGTCAGCGCAAGGTGTGAAGCGGTTTTCCGAAAAGATCATGCTCAAACAAGAAGCTAAAGCGCGATGACGAGTCAACGCAATCTCATCGCGCTTTAGTTCTTAGACGGGATAGCGGCCCGAGTCTTGGTTCAATGCGGGCAGCGATGGTTGTCGGCCCCGACCTGCGTCGGAGCGAGAGATGCCGGATCAGAGAATGAACCGGCTTAGATCGGCGTTCTTGGCGAGATCGCCGACGTGCTTCGTCACATAGTCGGCATCAACCTGGATGGTCTCGCCATGGCGGTCGGGCGCGGTGAAGGAGATGTCGTCCAGCACCCGCTCCATCACGGTCTGCAGCCGCCGCGCGCCGATGTTCTCGACCGTCGAGTTGACGGCGACCGCGACGTCGGCCAGCGCGTCGATCGCAGCGTCGGTGATGTCGAGCGTCACGCCCTCGGTCTTCATCAACGCGACATACTGCTTGATCAGCGACACCTCGGGCTCGGTCAGGATCCGGCGCATGTCGTCGCGGGTGAGCGCCTGCAGCTCGACACGGATCGGCAGGCGGCCCTGCAGCTCGGGCAGCAGGTCCGACGGCTTCGCGATGTGGAACGCACCGGAGGCGATGAACAGCACGTGGTCGGTCTTGACCGCGCCGTGTTTGGTCGAGACGGTCGTGCCTTCGATCAGCGGCAGCAGGTCGCGCTGCACGCCCTCGCGCGACACGTCGCCGCCGCCGGCGCGGTTCTCGCGCACACAGATCTTGTCGATCTCGTCGAGGAAGACGATGCCGTTATTCTCGACCGCGTTGATGGCTTCCTGCACCAGCTGGTCGGTGTCGAGCAGCTTGTCGGATTCCTCGTTGACCAGGATCTCGTGCGAGCCTTCGACGGTCAAGCGGCGCGTCTTGCTGCGGCCGCCCATCTTGCCGAAGATATCGCCGAGCGAGATGGCGCCCATCTGGGCGCCGGGCATGCCGGGAATCTCGAACATCGGCATGCCGCTGCCGGATGACTGTGTCTCGATCTCGATTTCCTTGTCGTTGAGCTCGCCGGCGCGCAGCTTTTTGCGGAACGATTCGCGAGTTCCGGCGCTCGCCGCCGGCCCCACCAGCGCATCCAGCACACGTTCTTCGGCGGCGAGCTGGGCGCGGGCGTGGACGTCCTTGCGCTTGCGCTCGCGGGTTTGCGCGATCGCCACCTCGACGAGGTCGCGGATGATCTGCTCGACGTCGCGGCCGACATAGCCGACCTCGGTGAACTTGGTGGCTTCGACCTTGAGGAACGGTGCGCCCGCGAGCTTGGCGAGCCGCCGCGCGATCTCGGTCTTGCCGACGCCGGTCGGCCCGATCATCAGGATGTTCTTGGGCAGAACCTCCTCGCGCAGGGAACCGTCGAGCTGCAGCCGCCGCCAGCGGTTGCGAAGCGCAATCGATACCGCACGCTTGGCATCGGTCTGGCCGACGATGAAGCGGTCAAGTTCAGAAACAATTTCACGGGGGGAGAAGTCGGTCATTGGCTCTAGCTAGGTTGAAAGAACTCTATCGGCAAGCATTGTTCCGGACCTGCGACCTCGACGTCATCTGTCGCGGATCATCAGCAGCGCAGGTCCGTCAGGCGTGTCGATCATGTGCATCTTGCGGAAACCCGCCTTTTCGTAGGCGCGCACCGCGCGTGTGTTAGTCGGATCGGGGTCGGTCACCACCCGCGGCGTCTCCAGCGCCAGCCGTCCGTCAACAAAGGCGCGGATCAGGGCTGGGCCATGGCCGCGCTCGATCATGGCGGGCTCGCCGATGAAAAGATCGATGCCGCGCGTGCCTTTTGGCTGCGCGCCGAAGCCGGAATCCCACGCCGTCACGTCATAGCACTGGATGTAGCCGAATTCGCCGTCGTCAGCCGAGACGATGAACTGCTCCATGGCCGGCTCCTCGAGGTCGCCGCTGAGAAGCGCATATTGCTCGGCCGGATCGCCCCACCACGCCCGGACGTGCGGCAACGCAAGCCACCGCTTGATCTGCGGCAGGTCGGCCGACGTCATCGGGCGGAAGCGGTAGTCGCAGGCCACGCTCAGCCGCCCACGGTTTCGATCGTCACGTTCCGGTTGGTGTAGACGCAGATATCGGCGGCGATATCCAGCGCGCGGCGCACGATGGTCTCGGCGTCCTTGTCGGTGTCGATGAGCGCTCGCG
Source organism: Bradyrhizobium sp. ISRA464 (assembly GCF_029910095.1). NCBI lineage: Bacteria > Pseudomonadati > Pseudomonadota > Alphaproteobacteria > Hyphomicrobiales > Nitrobacteraceae > Bradyrhizobium > Bradyrhizobium sp. ISRA464. Next base: position 201,767 of record NZ_CP094526.1, read on the forward strand.
CCGCGGCGAGCGCATAATTGCCGCCCGAGCCGATAGCCATGACCCCGGCCTCCGGCTCCAGCACGTCGCCGGTGCCGGTCAGCACCAGGGAGACGTCCTTGTCGGCGACGATCATCATGGCCTCCAGGCGCCGCAGGTAGCGGTCGGTGCGCCAATCCTTGGCGAGCTCCACGGCCGCCCGGGTCAACTGGCCCGGATATTGTTCCAGCTTGCTTTCGAGCCGCTCGAACAGGGTGAAAGCGTCGGCCGTTGCGCCGGCGAAGCCGCCGATCACGTCGCCCTTGCCGATCCGGCGGACTTTCTTGGCATTGGCCTTGATCACCGTCTGGCCGATCGAGACCTGCCCGTCGCCGCCGATCACCACCTTGCCGCCCTTGCGGACGGAGCAAATCGTGGTGCCATGCCAGCCGGACGGCTCATTTGGAGATGCTTGCATAGGTTACCTCTCTTGGGCGCAGATTTAGGCGGTCGGGCAGGGGGTTACAATCGGACGATTTGGCAAGGAATTCCGGTCACCATGGCCAGAAGTCGGGCATTTCGACGTCATCCCGCAGTAGCGAAGGTGACATCAGCCTGTTAAAAGACCGGCGTTTTCGGCACGGGAAAGCTCATTTTCATGCGCACGGCAACCATCAAGCGCAAGACCAAGGAGACCGACATCGAGGTGACGGTCAACCTCGACGGAGCGGGCGTATCCACGGTTTCGACCGGGATCGGCTTCTTCGACCATATGCTCGACCTCTTGGCCCGGCATTCGCGCATCGACATCACGGTGAAGGCGGATGGCGATCTCCATGTCGATTACCACCACACCACCGAAGACGTCGGCATCGCGCTCGGGCAGGCCGTGAAGCAGGCGCTCGGCAACATGGCCGGCATCACCCGCTATGCCTCGATCCACATGCCGATGGACGAGACGCTGTCGCGCGTCGTGATCGACATTTCCGGCCGCCCGATGCTGGTGTTCAGGGTCGAATTCCCGCGCGACAAGATCGGCGAGTTCGACACCGAGCTGGTGCGCGAGTGGTTCAACGCGTTCGCGATGAACGCCGGCGTGACTCTGCACGTCGAGACCCTATATGGCGAGAACAGCCACCATATCGCCGAATCCTGCTTCAAGGGTTTGGCCAGGGCGCTGCGAACGGCGGTCGCGATCGATCCGCGCAATCAGGGCGAGGTGCCCTCGACGAAAGGTCGGCTCGGCAGCTGATACGGGAGCATGATCGGAAAAGCGGGTGCAGGTTTTCCGAAAGATCGTGCTCAAAGAAGAGACTATCCTCGGCGGAGATTTCGATGCCGGTCTACACAGTGCATGCCCCCGTGGCTAATGGCGCCGATCTTGCGGCGACCGACAAGTTCACTTTCGTGCGCGATGGCTTCCATTTCTGGGCCGCCGTCGCGAGCGTGATCTGGCTTGCCTGGAACCGGCTATGGCTGGCGCTGGTCGGCTGGATCATCCTTAGCTTTGCCATCGATTTCGGACTGGCCAGGCTCGGCGTCGGGCGCGGCGCGATCTTTTTCGTCGATCTGGTGCTGATGCTGCTGATGGGGTTCGAGGCGTCAAGCCTGCGACGCTGGACTTTGTCACGGGGCAAGTGGCGGCAGCTCGACATCGTCGTGGCCGATGACGAGGAGACCGCCGAGCGCCGCTTCTTCCAGCGCTGGACCGCCCGCCATCGTGGCATCGTCAACGATCAAGGGTCAGTCGACCGCGGCGCGCCGCCACCGACCCGGAATATTCCGGGACAGCCGTTCTCAAAACCACCGCCGCCGCAAGGCAGCATTATCGGATTGTTTCCAGAGCCAGGAGGATCGCGATGACAGTTGCAATCATCGATTACGGCTCCGGCAACCTGCATTCCGCGGCGAAAGCGTTCGAGCGCGCCGCGCGCAGCATGGAGGATCCGCAAGCAATCAAGGTGACGCGCGATCCCGACGCGGTGTATCGCGCCGATCGCATCGTGCTGCCTGGCGTCGGCGCCTTTGCCGACTGCCGCCGTGGCGTCGACGCGGTCGACGGCATGCTCGAAGCGCTCACCGAGGCGGTGCGGGTCAAGGCGCGGCCGTTCTTCGGCATCTGCGTTGGCATGCAGCTGATGGCGACGCGCGGCAAGGAGCATGTCACGACCGAGGGCTTCAACTGGATCGGCGGCGACGTCGTCAAGATCGAGCCGCGCGATGAAAGCCTCAAGGTCCCGCACATGGGCTGGAACACGCTCGACCTCGTCCGCGAGCACCCGGTGCTGGAGCGGCTGCCGCTCGGGCCGAAGGGCCGTCACGCCTATTTCGTGCACTCCTACCACCTCGCCGCCGCCGAGGCCGACGTGCTGGCACGCGCCGATTATGGCGGGCCGGTCACCGCGATCGTCGCCAAGGACACCGCCATTGGCACCCAGTTTCACCCCGAGAAGAGCCAGCGCTTCGGCCTTGCCCTGATCTCGAATTTCTTGAAGTGGAAGCCGTGATGGCCGCGCCTCTAGTTACCTCGCCCCTTGTGGGGGAGGTCGAATGCGAAGCATTCGGGAGGGGGGTAAGCCACAAGCACCGTGTCCGCGGCTACCCCCCACCCAACCCTCCCCCACAAAGGGGGAGGGAGCAGGCAACAGAGCATGATCCTCTTTCCCGCGGTTGATCTGAAGAACGGCCAGTGCGTGCGCCTGGAGCAGGGCGACATGGCGCGCGCCACCGTGTTCAACCTCGATCCAGCGGCCCAGGCGCGCAGCTTCGCCGCGCAGGGCTTCGAATACCTGCACGTCGTCGATCTCGATGGCGCCTTTGCCGGCAAGCCGATGAATGCCCACGCCGTGGAAGCGATGCAGAAGGCTGTCACCATGCCGGTGCAGCTCGGCGGCGGCATCCGCGACCTCAAGACCATCGAAGCCTGGCTCGACAAGGGCATCACGCGGGTGATCATCGGCACCGCGGCGGTGCGCGATCCTGAGCTCGTGAAGGGCGCGGCGAGGAAATTCCCCGGCCGGGTGGCGGTCGGCCTCGATGCACGCGACGGCAAGGTCGCGGTCGAAGGCTGGGCGGAGACGTCGCAGGTGACCGCGCTCGAGATCGCGCAGCGCTTCGAGGATGCCGGCGTCGCCGCGATCATCTTCACCGACATCGCCCGCGACGGCCTGCTCAAGGGGCTCAACCTCGATGCCACGATCGCGCTCGCCGATCGCATTTCGATTCCCGTGATCGCTTCCGGCGGCTTTGCCTCGATCGACGACGTCAAGGCGCTGCTCGAGCCGCGGGCGAGGAAGCTTGCCGGCGCCATCGTCGGGCGCGCGCTCTACGACGGACGGCTCGATCCAGCCGCCGCGCTTGAGCTGATCAAGAACGCTCGAACCGCGGCCTAGGAGAAGACCATGTTCAAGGTTCGCGTGATCCCCTGTCTCGACGTGAAGGACGGGCGCGTGGTCAAGGGCGTCAATTTCGTCGACCTGCGCGATGCCGGCGATCCGGTCGAGGCCGCGATCGCCTATGACGCCGCCGGCGCCGACGAGCTCACTTTCCTCGACATCACCGCGACCCACGAAAACCGCGGCATCATGCTGGACGTGGTGCGGCGGACGGCGGAGGCCTGCTTCATGCCGCTGACCGTCGGCGGTGGCGTGCGCACCGTCGACGACATCAAGACCCTGCTGCGGTCCGGTGCCGACAAGGTCTCGATCAATTCGGCCGCCGTCAGCCGCCGTGAGTTCGTGAAGGAAGCGGCCGAGAAATTCGGCGAGCAGTGCATCGTGGTCGCGATCGATGCCAAGCGGGTCAAGCGCGCCGGCGGGTCGGACCGCTGGGAGATCTTCACCCATGGTGGACGTAATGCCACCGGGATCGACGCCATCGAATATGCGCAGGAGGTCGTGTCCCTCGGCGCCGGTGAAATCCTGCTGACCTCGATGGACCGGGACGGCACCCGGCAAGGCTTCGACCTGCCGCTGACCCGGTCGATCGCCGACAGTGTCCCCGTACCGGTCATCGCGTCCGGCGGCGTCGGCAACCTCGATCATTTGGTCGACGGCGTCCGCGAGGGGCACGCCACCGGCGTGCTGGCCGCTTCGATCTTCCACTTCGGGGAATTTACCATCCGCCAGGCCAAGGACCACATGGTGCGCGCCGGGCTGCTGATGCGTCTCGATCCCTAGCGCATGACCCCGAAGAGTGGAAACCGGTTTTCCGAAAAGGTCATGCTCCAACAAGAGATGAGATCATGATGCGACTAGCTCCAATCGCATCATGATCTAGGACTCCTTGTCACAAAAATGCTAAGTCCGCACTTGGGAGCGGCATCTGGACGGTGCCGGTGCTCACGGTCGAGTTGAGTCAATGTCGCGTTTCACGGTCCACGATCTGGCCGCTATCATCGACGCCCGCGCTGCAGCCGGCGGCGAGGCGTCCTACACCCGCAAACTGCTCGACAAGGGCGCGGAGCACTGCGCCAAGAAGCTGGGCGAAGAGGCGATCGAGACGGTGATCGCCGCGATCGAGAATGATCGCGATCATCTCATCGCCGAGAGCGCGGATCTCGTGTTTCACCTGCTGGTTCTGTTGAAGTCACGTGGTGTGAAACTGGAGGATGTCGAGGCCGCGCTGGAGAAGCGCACCTCGATGTCCGGACTGGAAGAGAAGGCGTCGCGCAAGCGCGATTGATCGAGGAACGGTCTCATGGATATCCGGGCACCAGATCAGCAATACAATCCCTACCGCATCTTCACGCGCCAGCAATGGGCTCATCTGCGCGACGACACGCCGATGACGCTTGAGCCCGGCGAGTTCGATCGCCTGCGGTCGATGCACGATCGACTCGACTTGCAGGAGGTCGAGGACATCTACCTGCCGCTGTCGCGGCTGCTCTCCATCTACGTCGATGCGATGCAGCGGCTCTATTATGCGCAGCGCCAGTTCCTCGGCATCCGCGATCGCAAGATGCCCTACATCATCGGCGTCGCCGGTTCGGTCGCGGTCGGCAAATCCACCACCGCGCGCGTGCTGCAGGCGCTGTTGGCGCGCTGGTCGCCGCGGCCGAAGGTCGATCTGATCACGACGGACGGCTTCCTGTATCCCAATGCCGTGCTCGAGCGGCAGGGCCTCATGCAGAAGAAGGGCTTTCCGGAAAGCTACGATCTGCCGACGCTGCTGTCATTCCTCAGCGACATCAAGGCCGGACGGCGTCGTGTGCGCGCGCCGGTCTATTCGCATCTGACCTACGACATCGTGCCGAACAAATGGGTCGAGATCGACCAGCCCGACATCCTGATCGTCGAGGGCGTCAACGTGCTGCAGACCGGAAGGCTGCCGCGTGACGGCAAGGCGGTGCCGTTCGTCTCCGACTTCTTCGATTTCTCGGTCTACATCGATGCCGACGAATCGGCCTTGCGGCAGTGGTACATCACGCGTTTCCTGGCGCTGCGCGACACCGCGTTCACCGATCCCAGATCCTACTTCCACCGCTACGCACCGCTGTCCGACGAGGAGGCGACGGCGACCGCGATCGCGATCTGGGAGCGCACCAACCTCGCCAATCTCGAGGACAATATCCTGCCGACGCGGCCGCGCGCGACGCTGATCCTCGAGAAGGGCGCCGACCACGTGGTGCAATCGGTGGCGCTGCGACGGCTGTAGACAATCCACCTAATCCGAACGCATGACAGCCGTCGTCCGGGCAAACGCAGGGACGACGGAGCGCTTGCGACGACCTTACGCCGCGAGATGCCGCGACGCGGCCAGTCCCGCAAGCGCCTCTGCCAGCTTCTCGCGGTCGAGCGGCTTGATCAGGAAACCATCCATGCCGGCTTCGAAGCAGGCGTAGCGGTCCTCCACCAGCGTGTTGGCGGTGAGCGCCAGGATCGGGGTCCGGCGTCCGGGCTCGCCGGCTTCGTGCGCGCGGATGCGCTTGGTGGTTTCAATGCCGTTGAGGCGCGGCATCTGGACGTCCATCAGCACGAGATCGTACGGCGTGCCAGCGGACTTTGCGGACAGCCACGATTCCATGGCCTGTTCGCCGTTCGTGGTGATGACCGCGGTGTGGCCGAGGCGGCTGAGCAGCGACCGCATCAATAGCGCGTTGATCTCATTGTCTTCGGCGACCAGGATCGAGAACCCCTTGTCCGGGGCCGCGGCCGGAGCCGCAGCGGGCGCAGGCTCGGCGAGCGCTTCCATCGCAAGGCTCGGTGCCGCGACTTCGGGCGATGCAGTCAGGCGCGCCGCGAGCGACGACGCACGCAGCGGCTTGACCAGGTAGCCGGTGAAGGTGGGCGTCGAGGATGCCAACAATTCCTGTCGCGTTGCGGGGGTGAACATCACGATACGATGGATCGCATGGCTGCGGGCGGCATTGGCAAGCGTCTCCATCGCGCCAGTACCGAGTGCGTGGTCGATCAGGATCGCGTGCCAGCTTCGCTCCGGCAACAATGCCTCGGCCACCTCGGCGTCCGACACGATGCAGGTCTGCGCACCCCAGCGCTGCAGACGCCGCGAGATCAGCGAGACCTCGATGCTCTGCGGCGCGACCAGCATGATCGATTGGCCCGAGAGATCGGGCGCGACGAAGGCGTTGCCCTCGCCGGTCTCGGCCGCGGCAAGCGGGATCGACACCTCGAATGTCGAGCCGGCACCGGGCGTGCTGGCGAGGGCTATTCGCCCGCCCATCCGCTTGACGATGCGGTCGCTGATGGAGAGGCCGAGGCCGGTGCCGCCATAGCTGCGCGCAATGCGCTCGTCGGCCTGCTCGAACTCGCGGAAAATCCGCTGCTGGGCTTCCGGCGCGATGCCGATCCCGGTGTCACGGACCAGGAAGCTGATTTCGTTCGGCAAGATGCCGGGCTCGACGATCAGGGCAACTCCGCCGGCTGCGGTGAACTTGATGGCATTGCCGGCGAGGTTGAGCAGTACCTGCCGCAGCCGCGCAGCGTCGCCAATCACCTGCAACGGCAGGCGCTCGTCGACATAGGCCGCGATCTCGATGCCCTTGGCCTGCGTGCGTGGCGCCAGCAGCTCGGTGACGTCCTCGATCAGGCCGGACAGCGCGAAGGGGCGGTGCTCGAGATCGATCTTGCCGGCCTCGATCTTGGAGTAGTCGAGCAACTCCTCGATCAGCGCGAGCAGCGCATCGCCCGACGTCTTGACCGCCTTGACATAGGTCGCCTGTTCCGGCGTCAGCGACGTATCCATCAACAGTCCGCTCATGCCGATGATGCCGTTCAGCGGCGTGCGGATCTCGTGGCTGGCCATCGCCAGGAAACGCGATTTGGCCCGATTGGCGGCATCGGCCTGGTCGCGCGCTTCGCCAAGCGCGCGCTCGCTCTCGGTGCGATCGGTGACGTCGCGGCCGACGCTCTGCATCTCCGCCGGTCCGCCGGCATCGTTGCGGACGAGACCCTCGCGCCAGGCGATCCAGCGCGGGCCGAGCGGTCCATCGATCCTTTGGTCGTAGACGCGCGTGCCGCTGGGTTCGAGCGCGGTATCGCCCTGTTCGAGGACCTTCAGCGTCGCGGTGCTGCCGATCAGATCGTCGCGCCGGACCTGCGCCAGCTCGCAATAGGCGTCATTGGCATAGGTGATGCGGCCCTCGGGGTCGCGCAGCACGATCAGGTCGCCCTGGGCTTCGAACAGGTTGCTGACGCGTTGCTCGGCCTCCTGCAGTTCCCAATTGCGATCGGACATCGCTTCGTTGTGCAAGGCGATCGTGCGCAGCTTCTTGCGCATGAAGCGCAGGCGGATGCTCAGCGTGACGATCCAGAGGCAGGCGAGCGCAAACAGGAAGCTGACGCCGATCGCGAACAGATGAGGATCGTAGCCGCTTTTGTCCGAGAGAATGCCCGTGATGAATCCGAAGGCGCCGCCGAACGCGGCGGAGAAGATCATAAAGGAACGGACGATCAACGCGATCCAGGAATGGCGCCGCAGGAAACGACGCAGGCGCAACTTGATCCTGAAGAAACGCCCCATCAATGGTGGCCCTGAGATAGCTTGATCCGTCGCGCACTATGCGTCGGCGACCTTGCAAAGTGCTTGAGGCCGGCGAGCGTTTCGCGCTGCCCTGGGAACAGGGTTAGCGAAGGGTTAATTCGGGGCCGCGCCAGATCAGAGCGACGCCGTCTCGAGACGGCGGTGGTTGTCGCGGGCGCTGACGATCAGCGCTGCGGCGTCGCGCGCCGAGAAGGTCTTCGACTGCACGAAGATGCGGTAGTCGGACGGCCCGTCATGCGAAAGATAGATAACCGGATCGCTCGGCGACGGATCGCTGGAAATCGCGATCAGGTGCGGCACGGCGTCGCTCTGGCAGGCGCCGGCTTCGCTGTCGTCGACGTCGTCGATCACGGTGAAATCGGCGGCCTCGGCACTGTCGGCGATCCGGACCCGGACGGTGGCAAGGCGGGGATCGTCGGTGAAGCTGACGTGAAGCTGGGCCAGCCACGGGATCGATGCGATCTGCAGCGCGGCGCTGCCGACTTCGATGCAGGGCCGAGGGCCCGGCAAGATCTCGGCGCGGGCAAATACTGCGGCCACGGCGAGGGGGACCACCGAGGCCAGAACCTTGAAACGCAACATGACGCTACTCACTCGACCCAAGCTTGCCGCGGATCGCGGGGGCTTATGGTTTGCGGAGCGTAAATAAAACTCGTTACCACCGCGTTGACGCGGACCGATCTTCGGCGCGAACCGGTGTCCACTTCGCCGGAAAAGCTCTCATCAGGCGGCGCGGCGAAGATCGTCGGCCAGCGCGCGGTAGGACAGCGCTTCGGCGAGGTGCAGCCGGCCGATCGTCGCGGCGCCGTCGAGGTCGGCGAGCGTGCGCGCCACCCGCAACACGCGGTGATAGCCACGAGCCGTGAGGTGCATGTTCTCGGCCGCCTCGCGCAGCAGCTTCTGCCCATGCGCATCAGGCTGCGCGATGGTGTCGAGCAGCGAGCTCGGTGCCTCCGCGTTGGTTCGGATATGTGGCATGCCGGCTGCCGCGTAGCGCGTGCGCTGGATGTCGCGTGCGGCCGCGACGCGGGCGGCGACCTCGGCCGATCTCTCGGATGGCGGCGGCAGAATCAGATCCGCCGCGGTCACCGCAGGCACCTCGATCCGCAGGTCGATGCGATCCATCAGCGGACCGGAGATCCGCATCTGGTAGTCGGCGGTGCAACGATCGAGCCGGCCGCGCTTGCAGGAATAGCCGGGCTCATAGGCGTGGCCGCAACGGCACGGATTCATAGCTGCAACCAGCATGAAGCGCGCCGGATAGGTGACGCGATGATTGGCACGCGACACCGCAACCTCGCCGTTCTCCAGCGGCTGGCGCAGCGAATCCAGCACACGCGGATCGAACTCCGGCAGCTCGTCGAGGAACAGCACGCCCTGATGCGCGAGCGAGATCTCGCCGGGTTTGGCGCGCGTGCCGCCGCCGGTCAGCGCAGCCATGCTGGCGGAATGATGCGGGCTGCGGAACGGGCGCCGCGCCGTCAACGCGCCATCGCGGATCTCGCCAGCGACCGAGGCGATCATCGAGACTTCGAGCAGCTCCGATGGCGACAGCGGCGGCAGGATCGAGGGCAGCCGCGCCGCCAGCATCGACTTGCCGGCGCCCGGCGAGCCGATCATCAGCAGGTGATGCCCGCCGGCCGCAGCAATCTCGAGTGCGCGCTTGGCGCTCTCCTGGCCCTTGATATCGCGCAGGTCGAGCAGCGCCTCCTCGCGCTCATGCACTCTTGGCTGCGGGCGCGACAAAACCTGCGTGCCCTTGAAGTGGTTGGCGATCTGGATCAGCGAATGTGCCGCGATGATCTGGATGTCCGGGCTGGCCCATGCGGCCTCCGAGCCGCAGGCCGCCGGGCAGATCAACCCCTCGTCGCGCGAATTGGCGCCGATCGCGGCCGGCAGCACGCCTGCGACCGGCGCGATCGAGCCGTCGAGCCCGAGCTCGCCAAGCACGGTGAAGCCGTTGAGGACGTCCGGCGGGATCGCCCCGATCGCGGCCATCAGCCCGAGCGCGATCGGTAAGTCGTAATGGCTGCCTTCCTTGGGCAGGTCGGCGGGCGCGAGGTTGACGGTGATCCGGCGCGCCGGCAGCGCCAGGCCAGAGGCGATCAGCGCCGAGCGCACCCGCTCGCGCGCCTCCGACACCGCCTTGTCGGGCAGGCCGACGATGGCAAAGGCCGGCAGGCCGGGTGCGACCTGCACCTGCACGTCGACCGCGCGGGCCTCGATCCCCTCGAAAGCGACGGTGGAAACGCGTTGGACCATGCTGCCCCTATCTTCCGCAATCGAGGGTAGCGGAACCTGAGGTCAGACGACGATTATGTACTTTACAAACCCAGAATCGGAGGTAGAATCGAGTCCATAGTTACTACCTATGGATTTGCGTCATGTCGGTTCTTGCAAAAGCCTACTTTCACAATGAAAAGAGCGCCTTCCGCCATCTGGAGAAGCTTCTCTGGGCCGATGGCGTGGTTTGCCCTCACTGTGGCGTAGTCGGAAAAGCTGGGCGCCTAGAGGGCGTTAAGGGCAAGAACGGCAAGAACGGCAAGGTCAGGCTGGGTCTGTGGAAGTGCTACGAGGCTGGTTGCCGCAAGCAGTTCACGGTGCGTGTGGGTACGGTATTCGAGTCCGCCCATATCCCGCTGCACAAGTGCTTGCAGGCCGTCCACCTGATGGCGTCCAGCAAGAAGGGCATTTCGGCCCACCAGCTGCATCGCATTTTGGAAATTCAGTACAAGAGCGCGTGGTTTTTGGCGCACCGCATCCGCGAAGCCATGCGCGATGGCAAGCTTGCCCCCATGGGCGGCAACGGCAAGATCGTAGAGGTGGACGAGACCTATATCGGTCGTCTCAAAGGCATGCCCAAGCCCAAGAAGGGCGGCGCGGCCCATAAGAACATCGTTCTAACGCTGGTTGAGCGCGGCGGCTCGGCCCGTAGCTTCCATATCGACAGCACGTCGATTGCCGACATTGCCCCGATCCTGCGGACCAATATCCGCAGGGAAAGCAAGCTGATGACGGACGAGGCGCGCCACTACATGGAAGTTGGTCGCGAATACGACAGCCATCAGGCCGTCAACCACGGTCAGGAGGAATACGTCCGCTACGGCTCTGACGTGATCACCACCAACACCGTTGAGGGCTACTACAGCATCTTCAAGCGCGGCATGAAGGGCGTCTATCAGCATTGTGCTGAGAAGCACCTGCACCGCTATCTGGCGGAGTTCGATTTCCGCTACAGCAACCGCGTTGCGCTTGGCGTGGACGATCAGGATCGGGCCGAGAAGGCAATCCTTGGTGCGACTGGTAAGCGACTTACCTACCGGCAACCTTGTTCGCTCGATTCGGAAACGGTCTAAGAGATCAATAGCTTAACTAAAATAAAAGTAAGTTATTGAATCTTAAGGCTGAATCACGTAGGTTAAATCCTACGCGCGACACGGTGAATCTCCAGGCCGTGGCCACCCTGGGCTGGCTTTTACTGAGGAGCCGACTCTTTGGGGGTGTGCACTATGTAGGGGAATTGGAGTCCCTACCGCGTAAACGGGCGGCTTGGCCGCCCGTTACCTTTTCTCGGGTCTCAATACGCGCCCAGCCTTTGTATAGCGTGCCACTTCGCTGGGTTTGGTGGTGTGAATCGATGAAACCCAAAGCTCTGTGCAGCTAGAGTTTGGCTTGACCGCTACGTGAAACCACTTGCCGAAAACCACTTCGTCGAAGTGAAAAAACTGCAGGTGGTTCCGTCTATCTAGTACGGCTCTGCCCACGTCGATTGCGATGCCGACCATTGGCATCCGATGCGGATCAATGCCATGTTTGGCATGGGCTTTAACTGGGCTAGAGCAGCCAATAGCGCGGCTAAGCTCCGCAGGTAGCCGTGTGATAGAAACGGCCTGCGGTGCCCCATAGATTAAGAATTTGATCCACTCCTGCTCCGTCATGGTTATGCCAAAGCACAAAGAAACTCAGTTAGAGAAGTTCAAGCAGGCCGCCCGCGAACTCGAAACGGACGACAACGAAAAGCGCTTCGACGAGAGACTTGGAAAAATTGCTCGTCAGAAGCCGACGCCAGCGAAGCCCACACGCTCCAAAGAAAAGGTTAAGCGCTCTTAACCAGCGTGGATTTGTGTGCCGCAGAGGGACATCTAGTCCACACATAGCGGATGATTCTTAATGGTTTGTTCGGAAGTCGAAATTCTCAGCCTGACGGTTGATGACGCTAGTTTGTCGTGGCTTGAGGAACTCGCCGGGCACTTATCGCTTCTTGAACAGGTCATTGATTGCCCGGTCGAGCTTCCTAATCTCGTCCTCAGCAGCCTTTGCGGACCCTCCGGTTTCGACTTTAAACTTATGCCCGCACCGGCAGGTGAGAATAGGGTCTCGCTTGAGTTCAGCGAGAACATGATCGGTATTATGACCGCACTTCGGGCATTTAATCGGAAACTTTGCCTTCCCGGCCATGTCTGACTTGCCGGTGGTGGTGATCGTCACTTTCATCTCACGAATCTCCGGTTGAGTCGATTCGGTTGTAACAACCTGAGCGACTCATAACCGGAACCCGAAAATTCGGGCATCACAAAAAGATTCAACCCATTGTTATTTCGGAGCTATCCACTGTTTGGGTGTGCGAAGTGCACAATTGCGAGGTCAGACGCAAGAACATTACGGGAACGCTCTCGCTGGGGCTCGTTGCGGCGGCGCTATCGGTGACCGGCGGGGTGATGTGATGGCGCGCAGACGCCGGGCGTGCGTAGCTGCGCGACAAGGCGTCGCACTACTGGCCGACAGGCGTTGCGCGCTTGCCAAGGAGACCGAACGCCTCTGCCCAAGGCCGCCCGGTCGACAGGACCGTTCGGGAGCGGCAGCTGCCGCCCCCGAAGGCATCTTCCGCAGCTTCGTTACAGCAGCATCTGCATCGGCTCCGGATAGTACCGGAAGCCGTCACCGGCCTTGGCCACGTGGCCGTAGCCGGGCCAGGCGAAGTGATAGGACATCACCGGCGTCTTGTTCGCCGCCAGCATTTCCAACAGTCGCACCCGCGATTGCGCCGCCTGCTTCGGATCGGTGTCGTAGGAGAATTCCATCCTGGGCTTCTCCAGCAACAGCACCGCGTGATGCGAGAGATCGCCAAGGAAGGCGAAGGATTTGCCGCCCGAGCTCACCATGAAGATGGTGTGGCCCACGGTGTGGCCAGGCGCTGCGATCGCCTGCACGCCGGGCAGGAATTCCTCGCCGTCCTTGAAGAACACCAGGCGATCCCTCACCGGCAGCAGGTTCTTGCGGGCGTGTACGATGAAGTCCTTCAGCGCACTGCCCATCTTGCCTTCGTCAGTCCAGAAGTCGAGATCGCTTTGCGCGATGTAGTACTGTGCGTTGGGGAACAGCGGCTTGTTGTTGGCATCGACGATGCCGCCGATATGGTCGATATGCGCGTGCGACAGCACGACAGCATCGATGTCCTCCGGCTTGATGCCGGCTTCCTGCGTGCTCTTCTGCTGTCGGCCGGTGGTCGGGCCGAACAGTTGCGACGTGCCCATGCCGGTATCGAACAGGATCAGTCTGTCGCCGGTGTTGACGATCGGCGAGTTCTGCTCGAGCACGACATTATCGGGCGACAGGAAGTTGTCGGAGAGCATCTGCTTCACTTGCTCTTTCGGCACGCCGGTGAAGGTGCCGGACGGATCACCAAGCGGGAGCGGGCCGTCCGATACGACGGTGACTTCGGCATCCCCGAGCATGAAGCGGTGCCAGTAGGGCGTCTGCGTGCCGAGCTTCGGCGCGCGCGCGACCGCGGTGCCGCCGAGCATGGTGCTGGCGCCGAGACCGGCACCGAGCGCGAGCAAGGATCGTCGTGAGACATTAAGCGTCATACGTCTTCCTCCACAATGTTTATGAGATTATTTCGCGTTGTCGCCCGCGACGGCCCGCCGCTTGACCTGACGCAGGCAACAGGATGCTGCGCTCGCCCGCGCAAGCTGGCAAGAAGAATAAGGCGAGCGCAGGCTCGCTAGAAATCTATCTGAGACGCAACCGCAATGTGCGTCGAATAAGGAAAGCTTATTTCGCTGCGCGCCTGGCCTCAATGCTATCCCAGATCTTCGCCGCGATATCCGTTCCGTTGAGCCGCTGGATCGCGCGGATACCCGTCGGGGACGTGACGTTGATCTCGGTGAGACTGCCGTCGATCACATCGATGCCGACGAACAGCAGCCCGTGCTTACGGAGCGCAGGCCCCAGCGTCGTGCAGATCTCGCGCTCGCGGTCCGAGAGCTCGGTGGCCTTGGCCGCGCCGCCGCGCACCATGTTGGAGCGCAAATCGTCAGCCGCCGGCACGCGGTTGACGGCGCCGGCGAATTCGCCATCGACCAGGATGATGCGCTTATCGCCATGCTTCACCTCGGGAAGGAAGCGCTGGATCACCCACGGCTCCTTGAAGGTGACCGAGAACATGTCGAACAGCGAGCCGAAATTCATGTCTTGCGGCATGACGCGGAACACCGCGGCGCCGCCATAGCCGTGCAGCGGTTTCATGACGACGGCGCCGTGCTGATCGCGGAATGCGTTGATCTCGTCGAGGTCGCGCGAGATCAGGGTCGGCGGCATCAGCTGCGGGAAGTTCATCACGAACAGCTTCTCCGGCGCGTTGCGTACGCTGACCGGGTCGTTGACGACCAGGGTCTTCGGGTGGATGCGTTCGAGGAGATGGGTCGAGGTGATGTAGGCGAGGTCGAACGGCGGATCCTGCCGCAGCAACACGACGTCGAAGGCGTTGAGCGGCTCGCGCTTCGGCTCGCCCAGCGTGAAGTGATTGCCGACCTCGTCGCGCACGGTGAGAAGCTGCACCGGCGCCACCAGCTCGTCGCCGCGCAGCGACAGCTTGTCCGGCGTGTAATAGGAAATGCCGTGGCCGCGCTTCTGCGCCTCTAGCAGCAGCGCAAAGGTGGAATCGCCGCGGATGTTGATGCGCGCGATGGGATCCATTTGGACGGCGACGTTCAATTTCATGGGGCGTATCCCGCGAGTCTGGAGGTAACGTTAAGGGCTGGCGTCGAATGCCGCTAACAGATGGCGCGGCAGGCTCTTCGGCGCAATCAGGACGGCATCGAATCTGAGATCAAATTCCGCATGTTCGGGATGCGCCATTAGCCAGGCCTGGGCGGCATTGATGATGCGCTGCTGCTGGCGCGGCGTCACCGCATAGGCGGCTTCATCGAGGCTGGCGCGCGCCTTGACCTCGACGAAGACGAGCAGGTTGCGCCGGCGCGCCACCAGGTCGATTTCGCCATAGGGAGTACGGAAGCGCTTGGCGAGGATGCGATAGCCCTTGGCCATCAGATAGGCGGCGGCGCGGCTTTCGGCGGAGATGCCGGTCCGGAATGCCGCGACGCGTTCAGGGGAGGCGCTCTCAGTCTTCGCCATCGCCGTCCCTGATGTCCTTCGCGAGCTCGAGGGCGCGGGCATAAACCTCGCGGCGGGGGCGGCCGGACAGTTCGACCGCATGGGCCACCGCGTCCTTGACGCTGCCGCGCGCGAGCTGCGCGCGCAACAGCTCATCCAGCGCATCCTGGTCCATCACCCCGGCATTGTCAGGCGGCGGTCCGACGACCAGCACGAACTCGCCGCGCGTCTCCAGCGTATCCGCGGCCTCCGCAAGCTCGGCGAGCGGTGCGCGCGTGATTTCCTCGTGCAGCTTGGTCAGCTCGCGGCAGATTGCGGCGTCGCGTCCAGGCATGATCGCGGCGAGATCGCGCAAGCTCTCCTGAACGCGATTGCCGGATTCGAACATCACCAGCGTCGAATCGATCCTGGCGAGCTCGTTGAGCCGCGTCCGGCGCGCGTGCTCCTTCGCGGGCAGGAATCCTTCGAAGAAAAACCGGTCGGTCGGCAGCGCCGCGACCGATAACGCGGTCAGCACCGACGATGGGCCGGGGACTGCGATCACCCGATGCTCGGCGGCGCAGACCTCGCGCACCAGCTTGAAGCCGGGATCCGATATCAACGGCGTGCCGGCATCCGAAACCAGCGCGATCGAGGCGCCTTGCGCCAGTTGCGCCAGCATCTTCGGTCGCGCCTGCGCGGCATTATGTTCGTGGTAGGGTTGCAGCTCGGCGGCGATCGCGTAACGCTCGGTCAGGCGGCGCGTAATCCTTGTGTCCTCGCAGGCAATGATGTCGACACCAGCAAGCGTTTCCAGCGCGCGCAGGGTGATGTCGGCGAGATTGCCGATCGGGGTCGCCACCAGATGCAGCCCCGGAGCCGCCTTGGGGGCCGCCAGTATCTGGCCACCGACGGAAAAGGTTCTGTTTGAAGAACCCGCGGTGGCCTCCGGGCCGTACAAGGAACTAGCTTTTGCGCGCATAATGACAATCTAGAGGGACGGCGGTGCTTGCGCTACACCGGCAGCGGCGGTGGCGGAGCGCGGCCGAACCAAGAAACGGGAGCCTCCCGGCAAGGTCTGGCGAGGCCATAATCCTTTTGTTTTAGTTAACTATTCGCCGACAATATGCCTGAATCCACCGGCCTCATCGAGGCTGAATGGAATCCTGGCCGATCACGGTCGGTCAAGAGAAGAGAGACGATGGCAGGCCCGCATCACCGCAAGTCCCCGCCGTCGGGCGCGACCCGGCGGACCGCGCTTGGCCTCATCATGGGCGCGCCGCTGCTGTCGGCCTGCTCAGGCGTCCAGCAAACCCTCAACCAGTTCTCGACCCCGGAGGCCGGGCCCGCGGGACCGCCGCAGCAGCCGCAGGCGATCGGAACGGGGCAGGTCAAGGTCGGGCTGGTTCTGCCGCTGTCGGCGGCGGGCAATGCCGGCGTCGCTGCGCAGTCGATGCGCAACGCTGCCGAGATGGCATTGGCGGAATTTCAGAATCCGAACATCCAGCTCCTGATCAAGGACGATGGCGGCAGCCCGCAGGGCGCGGCGCAGGGAACCCAGCAGGCGCTGTCCGAGGGGGCCGAGATCATTCTGGGGCCGCTGTTCGCGGGCTCGGTGCCGGCCGCCGCGCAGCTCACGCGCCAACGCGGAACCTCCCTAATCGCGTTCTCGACGGATTCGAGCGTCGCCGGGCGCGGCGTCTATCTTCTCAGCTTCCTGCCGGAGTCCGATATCAATCGCATCGTCGATTATGCGTCTGGTATCGGAAAGCGCTCCTTTGCAGCGATGGTGCCTGACAACGCCTACGGCAACGTGGTCGAGGCCGCGTTCAAGCAGGCGGTGAGCCACAAGAACGGTCGCATCGTCGCATTCGAGAAATACGGTGCCGACCGCGCGACGCCGGCGCGGAACGTGGCGCAGGCGCTCGGCCAGGCCGATGCACTCATGCTCGCCGATGACGGCGATTCGGTCGTCGCCACCGCGGACGCGCTGACCGCGGCCGGCGCCAATCTGCACAACATCCAGTTGCTCGGCACGGGGCTGTGGGACAATCCGCGCGTGTTCGCGAGCCCCGCGCTGCAGGGCGGCCTCTATGCCGCGCCCGATCCGGCCGGCTTCCGCAGCTTCGCGGGCCGCTACCGCGCCAAGTTCGGCGGCGAGCCGGTGCGCACGGCCACGCTTGCCTATGACGCCGTCGCACTGGTTGCGGCACTGGCCCGCACGCAAGGTGCGCAGCGCTTCGCACCGGAAACGCTGACCAATCCTTCCGGCTTTGCCGGCATCGACGGCCTGTTCCGCTTCCGCTCCGACGGAACCAATGAGCGCGGCCTTGCCGTCATGAAGGTGGCGTCGGGTGGCAGCACCGCGGTTGCCGGCTCGCCGAAGAGCTTTGGCGCCTAGCATTACAGTTGTAATTTTTGCTTGAGATGCGCTTTGCGCGCGTTGGCTTGATGAGCCCTGCGCCAGGATGACCATGCGAGGATGTGGGCATGCGGGATGCGCCGCTGGGCGAGCTTCATGGCGATGCGGCGGATTTCCTGGATCGACCAGCGGATCAAGAACGATGCTTCGGTCGGGGCCGCGGTCGCGTTTTTTTAAGCAATGCTCCGGTGTTGGCCCGATGACGGATGACGGCCA
This sequence comes from Bradyrhizobium sp. ISRA464, assembly GCF_029910095.1. Lineage (NCBI taxonomy): Bacteria > Pseudomonadati > Pseudomonadota > Alphaproteobacteria > Hyphomicrobiales > Nitrobacteraceae > Bradyrhizobium > Bradyrhizobium sp. ISRA464. The sequence continues at coordinate 219,738 of NZ_CP094526.1, forward strand.
TCGTGGCGAAGGCAAGCATGACCAGTGAGACATGGCGATGCCAGCCATGCCAGGAGCGGGTTTCGTTGTGATCAAGACCGAGCTCGTTCTTGGCGGTTTCGAAGCTGTCTTCGATGGCCCAGCGATGGCCTTCCACGGATACCAGCTTCTGCATGGACGTGCCCTTGGGGCACCATGTGGAGAAGAAGGCTAAGCTGTTGTCGGCAATATTGCGGCGGATCAGAAGACCTCGGGTCCATTCCCCGGCAAGGTCGTCGTTGTATTCGCCGGCGTCGAGATCGGCCAGCTCAAGATAGGCCCAGTCGTGCCAGCGCGGACCTTTGGTTCCTTCGCCGGACGGCAGGCGGCGCCAGGCCTTCTTGGGAAGGCTCTGCGCGATCGTAGAGGCAGTGCCGGCGACAGGCTGCTGCTTGCCCCAGGAATAGAACACGTGATTGGAAGCAACCCCCAGAACAAGCCTTTGCCCGCCTTGCGCAGCAGGGTTTCGATCGCTCCCGTGCCATACACGCTGTCCGCTGCTACGAACGAGAACGGCACCTTTGCGGCGATCGCGCGAGCGATCATTTGATGCGCGATCCGGGGCTTCGTCGCAAAGCTCACATCGCTCGGGACATGTGCGGCCTTCAGGCGAGCGGGTTCGTCCGTCCATTCCTTTGGCAGGTAGAGCGCCCGATCGATGAAGGCATGGCCATGCCGCGACACATAGGAGGCAAACACTCCGATCTGGCAATTGGTGATCTTGCCCGCCGAGCCAGTGTACTGGCGCGCGACCCCACACGAGGCCTTGCCCTGTTTCAAAAAGCCGGTCTCATCGATGACCAGAACCGCGTCCTCGTCACCCAGCGTTTCCAGCGCGTACTCACGTACAATATCGCGCAGCGCGTCGGCATCCCACTGCCCCCGACCCAGAATCGCCTGCTGGCGCCACGGGCCTGGATCGCCAGCCGCTTCCGCCCGCATCCAACCCGTCTTGCGCGGCTCGTTGCCCAACAGTCCGTCGAGAAATTGCCCCGCCGAGGCCGCGACCCGCTCTTGCGTAAACAGCGGACGGATGCGTTGCTTGGCATCTCGCAACGACGAAGCCCACAGCGTCAGCGTATCCTCAACCGACGCGCCACCAATCATCAGATCCCGAATCATGGTCGCCCATAGATTCAGAACCTTCAGGAAGATGCAACTGTAATGCTAGGGCATCCTCAAGGAACTTATTCGGTGTCGTCACCCGCGAAGGCGGGTGACCCAGTATTCCAGAAACGCCTGAGTTCAACCCGAAAAGCCGCGGCGTACTGGATCGCCCGGTCCCGTCTACGCCAAGGCTTCGACGGGGCTTGCGGCCTCGGGCGCGCCGGAGCTTTAGCGAAGGCGGCAAGCCGGGCGACGACAGGGGTGTTGGGGGCGCAATTTCGCGTTCTCGCGACATGATCTGTCCGAGTCTTGCCTCACATTCCGCCCTCTTTCGATCAGAGGGCGCAGGGAAAGCCGGGTGCCGATCGCACCCATGGGTCCCGCGCAACAAAAAACGCGGGAGGTAGGACCACAGGTGAAACCGGAGCAATCCCGGCTTTCCCTGCGCGATGGCTTTACGGCTTATACGTGCTCTCCCCGGCGAGACTGGGCTTTGTTGTCACCGTCATCAGTGAGGGCTCTAGCTCTTACTGATGAGACACCTGCCACTAGGGCGTCAGGCCTGCACGACTTCACCGTCCGCCTTGGTGCGTTCGTCCTGTGCACCTCGGCGTCCACCGCATCTCACCGCAACACTCGTGACGATCGCGAAGCGCCCCTCAAGCGGGTGAGACGGGCGGATCATAGCCCGAGTTTCATTTCTGGAAAACAGAAATATTTTCGATGCGAGGCCTTGCGCCGTCGAGACTGGGCAAGAATGGCAACTAAGGGGCTGGGGCGGCTCGGAAAGCACTGACGACGAGCGACAGCGAGATTTTGGCGCGGAAGGGCCGCAAAGCAAGCCGAATGGCGCGCAGAGTGGCCGCAAGGAGGTTTGCGCCGGCAATGCGCGTCTTTTCTGCAAGGTACGCGACGAAGCGGTCGAAGCCGAGAATGCTGAGCACGCGGGTGAAGTTGTAGCAAAGCGCCATCAGGCTCCATTCGCCGCGGACCTTGTCGAAGCCGCGCACGAGAAAGTGCTGATAGCCGGCGCGGCATTTGAGTGTTCCGAAAGGGTGCTCGACGATGGCGGAACGGCGGCGCATCAATGTGGCAGCCTCGGCGCTTTGCATCCTCATGCGGTGACGTTCGAGAACGTCCTCGTGTTCCCAGCGCGCGATGCTCCGGTAAGGCGCCTTCGGGGCAAGACACCGCGCGCTCAGGGGACATGCTGCGCAGGCCGCCTTGCGCGCCAGGTAGCGGATCTCGATGCGGCCGCTCGTGTTCGTCCAGCGCCCTTCCGTCGGGCGCAGCAGCTCGCCGGCCGGGCAACGGTAGGCATCGGCGTTCGCATCGTAACTGAAGTCCTTGCGGCTGAGGCGGCCTTCCTTGAGCTTGCCATTGCCCTCGTGCAGCGGCACATAGGCAACAATGCCGTCATCCTCGCAGGCCTTCAGGTCCTCGCTGGTGGAATAGCCGGCATCGGCCGCCACCTGCAGAGTCTCGACGTCGAGGGCCTCTTTTGCCGCCTTTGCCATCTCATGAAGATGGCCCGCGTCGTTGCGGTTGACGACCTCGCTGGCAACGATGAGCGTGTGCTTGTCGTCAACGACGCTCTGCACGTTGTAACCCGCAATGGTCTGGTCGCCCTTGCTCAGAAGCCTTGCGTCGGGATCGGTCTTCGAGAGTTGCCCCTTGTCGCTTGTCTCCAGGTTCTTGAGGTCGGCTTGCGCGCGCTCGCGCCGGGCCATCAGCTCCTTCACCTTCTCGCCGACATCGCCGCTGCCCTTGCTGCCATCTCCCGGACCGGCACATCGCTTGGCTTCCTCGGCATCGTTGGCTTCAAGGGCCTTGCCATAAGCCTCGATCTCCTTGTCCAACGCGGCGATCTGTTTGGCCAGCTTCCCTTGCGTGAAGATGCTGCCCTTGCTGGCGTTACCATGGAATAGCGCCCCGTCGATCGCAACGAAGGTCCCACCGATCAGGCCGAGGTCGCGCAGGAGCAGCACGAAACTGCGGTTCGCGGCCTTGAGCGCCGCCCAGTTCTCCTTGCGGAAGTTGGCGATCGTCCGATAGCCCGGCTTCATGTTCTTCAACAGCCAGATCAGCTCCAGATTGCGGCAGGCCTCCCGCTCCAACCGCCGCGACGACCTGATCTGGTTGATGTAGCCGTAAAGGTAGAGCTTCAGCAGATCGGCCGGATCGTAGGGCGGCTGCCCCACTTCGTCCGCGGCACGATCCGCATGGCGGAAGCCGAGCTTTGAAAGGTCGAGCGCGCCAACGAAACTGTCGATCGCCCGCACCGGATTCTGCTGTCCGACATAGTCCTCAATCCGGGGAGGAAGAAGACTGGGTTGCTCCCGGCTGTCGCCGGCCTTGAACGTCCGATTCGCCATGCGCCGAATCGTACATCAACTCCAAAAAATGCCGAGTTCTTGCCCAGCCTCGTCGAGACTGGGCAAGAATGGCAACTAAGGGGCTGGGGCGGCTCGGAAAGCACTGACGACGAGCGACAGCGAGATTTTGGCGCGGAAGGGCCGCAAAGCAAGCCGAATGGCGCGCAGAGTGGCCGCAAGGAGGTTTGCGCCGGCAATGCGCGTCTTTTCTGCAAGGTACGCGACGAAGCGGTCGAAGCCGAGAATGCTGAGCACGCGGGTGAAGTTGTAGCAAAGCGCCATCAGGCTCCATTCGCCGCGGACCTTGTCGAAGCCGCGCACGAGAAAGTGCTGATAGCCGGCGCGGCATTTGAGTGTTCCGAAAGGGTGCTCGACGATGGCGGAACGGCGGCGCATCAATGTGGCAGCCTCGGCGCTTTGCATCCTCATGCGGTGACGTTCGAGAACGTCCTCGTGTTCCCAGCGCGCGATGCTCCGGTAAGGCGCCTTCGGGGCAAGACACCGCGCGCTCAGGGGACATGCTGCGCAGGCCGCCTTGCGCGCCAGGTAGCGGATCTCGATGCGGCCGCTCGTGTTCGTCCAGCGCCCTTCCGTCGGGCGCAGCAGCTCGCCGGCCGGGCAACGGTAGGCATCGGCGTTCGCATCGTAACTGAAGTCCTTGCGGCTGAGGCGGCCTTCCTTGAGCTTGCCATTGCCCTCGTGCAGCGGCACATAGGCAACAATGCCGTCATCCTCGCAGGCCTTCAGGTCCTCGCTGGTGGAATAGCCGGCATCGGCCGCCACCTGCAGAGTCTCGACGTCGAGGGCCTCTTTTGCCGCCTTTGCCATCTCATGAAGATGGCCCGCGTCGTTGCGGTTGACGACCTCGCTGGCAACGATGAGCGTGTGCTTGTCGTCAACGACGCTCTGCACGTTGTAACCCGCAATGGTCTGGTCGCCCTTGCTCAGAAGCCTTGCGTCGGGATCGGTCTTCGAGAGTTGCCCCTTGTCGCTTGTCTCCAGGTTCTTGAGGTCGGCTTGCGCGCGCTCGCGCCGGGCCATCAGCTCCTTCACCTTCTCGCCGACATCGCCGCTGCCCTTGCTGCCATCTCCCGGACCGGCACATCGCTTGGCTTCCTCGGCATCGTTGGCTTCAAGGGCCTTGCCATAAGCCTCGATCTCCTTGTCCAACGCGGCGATCTGTTTGGCCAGCTTCCCTTGCGTGAAGATGCTGCCCTTGCTGGCGTTACCATGGAATAGCGCCCCGTCGATCGCAACGAAGGTCCCACCGATCAGGCCGAGGTCGCGCAGGAGCAGCACGAAACTGCGGTTCGCGGCCTTGAGCGCCGCCCAGTTCTCCTTGCGGAAGTTGGCGATCGTCCGATAGCCCGGCTTCATGTTCTTCAACAGCCAGATCAGCTCCAGATTGCGGCAGGCCTCCCGCTCCAACCGCCGCGACGACCTGATCTGGTTGATGTAGCCGTAAAGGTAGAGCTTCAGCAGATCGGCCGGATCGTAGGGCGGCTGCCCCACTTCGTCCGCGGCACGATCCGCATGGCGGAAGCCGAGCTTTGAAAGGTCGAGCGCGCCAACGAAACTGTCGATCGCCCGCACCGGATTCTGCTGTCCGACATAGTCCTCAATCCGGGGAGGAAGAAGACTGGGTTGCTCCCGGCTGTCGCCGGCCTTGAACGTCCGATTCGCCATGCGCCGAATCGTACATCAACTCCAAAAAATGCCGAGTTCTTGCCCAGCCTCGTCGGGCAAATCAGTGGCATGGGCGCGGCTCTTTCCTGGGACGCTACGCGTCGGCCCAAGAGTGACGAGTGGAGATTCGCCCGCTTATATCGTTGACACCACAAACTCAGATGTTGGGGCGAGCGGCCGAATCGTATTGATCTGGCTGACGCGCCCCTGATCCTGCGTTTATTAACGCAAGCCCTGTAAGGCATTGCAAAAAATATACTTTTCCCCGGGATTCACAACCTGTGAAGCTGTCGCTATATTCTCTCCAACTCCCTAGCCTGAAGCCACTGCCTAGGCAGTGGCGCTCGCCCAAAGGCGAGGATTGAAACCCAGCCCCTATGGGCGAAGAGACCTCAATCTATAGGCTAGGGACCACCCCTTAACTTGCGCGGCCACACCGTGAACTTGCCCTCTCTGGCAGTTCCCTTCGAGATGTCCGTGATGCCCGCTCGCTTGATGATGTGTTGAGCAAGCTCTACCTTGGCCGGATTGGCGTCCCTTGCTTTGTCATGTCCATTGAGGAGGTACGCAATAGCGCCAATGATCACGTCCACCACTTGGAGCAGCTGGATTTCTTTTGAATTGCGAAACTGACATCGGCGGATAGGCCAGTCACGTTTGTCTCCCCGCTTGGCCGCTGCGCGATTCAATATGAGACGCAACTCTTCGGGCGTGCTGTTGGTGTCTCGATAGTCGGGATAGATATGGAAGTAATCGGAGCCGTATAGACGGCCGACCTTGTTAGCCAGCTGATAGACCTCCTTAGCGAAACCTATCTCGCTGTCGCCATCATTGAACTTCTTATGGTCTTGTTTCGAGGTGTCGACGAAAAGCGAGTGAAAATGGATCTGGTCCGAATTGCCGAAAATCAGGTCCACAACTCGCTTGTATGCCGGCAACTTTGCTTTCGAGACTTTCGTCCACTTCAGTTCGTTGAACGGCAATTCCGGCGATCGTGCTTCTGCAATTAGATCATTGATGTTTTGAGAATTCGTCAGGCGCACCACGACCGCGCCAAGCACTAAGTATCGATGCTTGGTTTGGCTGCTCTCATCAACGTAGACCTCCAGGATTTCTTCCGGTTTAGCAGGAGTTCGCATGACGAAGCCTAGAAGCAAGACCATAAGTACAGTGACGAAGAGGCGGAGCGAAGACTGCAAACGGTGCTCCGTGGTTCGCGAATTGCTGGTCAAAAAGCAAATGACCGATCTGCAAAAAAGCGAACGCCGAAGAAGGCCAAACGAGAGAAGCCCGGCAAGTAGGCCGGGCTCCTCGGGTTCGCGTTAGGCGACTGACGGCAGGCGTTTGGCTGCCTCAGCGCGGCTAAAGTGCGCTCCTTCAGCACCTCATTCACCCTACCCGGGTTCACGTTATAGGATGCTGCGATGTGATGCTGATATTCGCCGCGCCAGTGACGCAGCCACACATAAACTGCGTCCTCGAACGTGAGGCGATAAGGTTTAGCTGTACTAGGAAGATTGTCTTGCATGGTTCGATTCCGTTTTAATTTCCGAATCGAACCTTGGAGGCGTTGACAGCAGAATCCGCGTGCGCAAGTGTGCACCTTGTTGAGAGGACGCCGCTGCAACGCCTGCCAAGGTTCATTGCAGTCAAGTTCTGAGCCGGGCCTTGCCAGAGGTCCGGCTTTCTCATTTGCGGTAAGCGACTGCCAGATCGCTTACGACTTCCCGTTCTCCGCAGCGACAAAGCTGTGAAGTTGCCCTTTCTATGGGACCCTTTTGCGGGAACGTCGGCGGGACCCAAACACCTCGCGCCGAACACCTATGAAGCTAGTGCTGTTCCGTAACGCCCGTCAAGGATAAGTACGAGTTTCTGAATCAAACACTAAATATGGTGGAAGACGCAGGTGACTCGCTTCGGTCACCCGCGCAAGTATATGCGAGTGTTGAAGGATTCTCAGGCTAAGAAAGCCTTTGTCCCGTTATTCACAGGCGACATGTATTTACTTTCGCCAACATTTAAGAACGGCGGCTCTGATTTCGGCAATTTTGGACGCCAACGCAGGAAGCGTCGCGCCTGTTTCGAGAAGTCTTAGTAAGACCCCCTGCGGTGAATGCGATCGGTCAATCCGCTTCGCAAAGCCTCGAGGCCGTGATTCAACTCGCCATCGCCATCCCGGCTTCGTCCTGCGCCTTCACGAATCCATGCTCGACCACCGCGTTGCGGCCACGGCCCTTGGCGGCGTAGAGCGCGGCGTCGGCGGCTTCGATCAGATCGCCGGGGCGAAGGGCGTCGTTCGGCTTCGTCGTCGCGACGCCGACGCTCACGGTGACGATGGTGTGGCCCGACGTTGAGTGCGGCACTGCCAGCCCGAGGACCGCCGTGCGCACGGTCTCGCCGATCGCGAGCGCCCGCGTGGCGTCGGTGTTCGGCAGCAGCAGGCAGAATTCCTCGCCGCCATAGCGGCCCGCAAAGCCCATCGTGTCGGCGGCGATACCGGACAGCGTTTCGCCGATCCTGGTGAGGCAGGTGTCGCCTTCGGGATGACCGTAGGTGTCGTTGTAGAGCTTGAAGTGATCGACATCGATCATCAACAGCGACAGCGCGGAGTCATATTGCTGCGACTTCATCCACTCGAAATCGAGCCGGCTCTGGAAGCCGCGGCGATTGGCAAGGCCCGACAGCGCGTCGATCGAGGCCATCAAGGTCAGGCGATCATTGGAGGCGAGGAGCTCGCGCTCGCGCTGGCTGAGCCGCGCGGCCATCGCATTGAAGGCGCGCGCCAGCGGAACGAACTCCGACGGCAGCTTGTGCTTGGCGACGCGCGCAGACCAGTCACCCTCCCCGAACCGGCGTGCCATGCCGGTCATCAGCTCGATCGGCTTGATGATCAGCTTCTCCGCGCCGACCAGTGCGCCAAGCAGCACGAACAGGCAGACGAAGCCGAGCTGCAGATAGGCCGTGCGGATCTCGCGGTTGATCGCCGCCGTCACCTTGGCTTCATCCATGCTCACGATCAGCCGTGACTGCGTTCCGGAAATGCGGGCGAAGCTCAGCGTGCGTTGCGCGCCGTCGGACGCAGTGAACGACACCGAGCCCGAGGGCTCGTCGTAGCTCAGCGCCTTCTCCGCGATCGCCGACATCAACGGAACAGTGTCGAGCGAGCGACCGATCAGGCTCGCATGGTCCGATGGCGCGGCGATCACGACGCCGGTGCTGTCGACCAGCACCGCCGACATGCCCGGCTGTCCGCCGAGATTGCCCATGATCTGCGAAAGCCAGTCGATATTGATGCCGGCGACGACGACTGCATCTTCCTCCGGATTGATCGCGGCGACCGGATAGGCGGCCATCATCATCGGACGGCCATTGGGCTTGCCGAACAAATAATCGCTGAAGACGAAGCCGCGCGTGCTCTGCGCTTTCTTGAAATAGTCGCGCTCGGCGAGATTGATCCCGACCTGGGCGTTGAGCGTGGAACACTGCACCACGCCGTCGCGGGAGGCGAACATGATGCTGCTGATCCACGGCAGGATCGTCGGCAGGCTGGCGCGCAGCACCTCGCAGCTCCGCGCGATGCCGCCGGAGGCTCTGATATAGGCGGCCGACTTCAGCATGGTTTCGACCGAGGAAACCACCTCGCGCTGGGTTTCGGCGGAATGGCTGGTCAGATTGGCGTAGACTTCCGCTGCCTGCGCGATCTGCTTGGCGCGGAACGCCTCCAGCGTGCGGACCCGATCGAGCATCAGGGGCGCAACCAGCATCACTGCAAGCAAGGCCAGCCGGGCACGAATGCCCAGAACCTTCTTGAGTTTCACCCGGTTGCGGTTGAAGGTTACGCCCGACATCTTGGTCCCTTGCCCGTGCGCCAAGGTAAGATGAAGGGCTTCAAAAAGCCTTTCCCGAATTTGGTAAAATTCGACCAACACCACCGTACGTCAGAAAACGATACAAACATGCCGCAAAGCCCGACCACGCCGTTATCAGCCCATTCACCAAACGGCCTTGCCGCCGTCGAGCAGGAGATCGCGCGTGCCTGCAAGGAAGCGCGCCGCGATCGCGCCTCGGTGACGCTGATCGCGGTGTCGAAGACCTTCGCGGCCGATGCCATTTCACCCGTTATCGCCGCGGGACAGCGCGTATTCGGCGAAAATCGCGTGCAGGAGGCGAAAGGCAAGTGGCCGGCGTTAATGCAGTCCAACCCCGGACTGGTGCTGCATCTGATCGGGCCGCTGCAGTCGAACAAGGCCAAGGAGGCCGTCGCGCTGTTCGATGCGATCCATTCCGTCGATCGGCCGAGCATTTGCGAAGCATTAGCCAAGGAAATCAAATCCCGGCACAAGCAGCCGGAATTGTTCGTCCAGATCAACACCGGCGAGGAGCCGCAGAAGGCCGGCGTCGCTCCGCAGGACGCCGATGCCTTCATCGCCGCCTGCCGCGACAGATACGGTTTGCAGATCTCGGGATTGATGTGCATCCCGCCGGTCGACCAGGCGCCGGCGCCGCATTTCGCACTCTGCGCCAAGATCGCCGCACGCAACGGCCTGAAGAATCTCTCGATGGGGATGAGCGCGGACTTTGCGGTGGCGATCCAGATGGGCGCCACCCATGTGCGCGTGGGCTCGGCGATCTTTGGGGCAAGATAAACTCGTTGCCCCGAGCGACGCAGCGCTCCCTCGCCCCGCTCTTGCGGGGAGAGGGTTGGGGTGAGGGGCTCTCTCCGCGAGCGTTGTGTTTGGAGGGTCCTGTACCCCCTCACCCGGATCGCATCTAGCGATGCGATCCGACCTCTCCCCGCAGGCGGGGCGAGGTGGAAAATCACAGCTTACGCGAACCGCACCGACACTTTTCCGAGCACGCCGAAATCCGCCGCGAAGACATCGCCGGCTGCAATCGGCAGCGGCGGGTGGCAGGTGCCGGTTGTGATCACCTCCCCTGCCCGCAGCGTCAGCCCAAGACCGCGTAGTTCATTGGCGCACCACGCCAGCGCGACGCGGGGATCGCCGAGCACGTTCTTGCCATGGCCGGTGTAGTGCCGGCCGCGCAGCGTGATGGTCGGCCGCTCCTCGATCAGATCCATCGCGCGCCAGTCGGCCGAGGTCGCCGCTCCAAGCACGAACAGATGCGCGCAGGCATTGTCGGCGATCAACTGCGCTTCGCCGGCGGCGGTGAAATCGGTGAAGCGCGAATCCGGAATCTCGATTGCGGGATGCAGCGTGCCGACCGCATCGAGCACCTCCTGCACGCTGTAGGGCGCCGTGCGCGGCGGCAGATCGCGCGCCATGCGGAAGGCGAATTCCGGCTCGCCGACGCGCATCTCGTTGCCCTTCATCGAGGCGGTGCCGCCATCGGCGATCACGGTCTCGGCGAGGATGCGCCCGGCGAGCGGGCCTGCGACATTGATGTGCTTCTGGCCGGCCGCGCTGGTCGCGGCGATCTTCCAGCCGAACAGTTTTTCGCGCGAGGTTTTCTCCAGCGCGGCCTGCACGGCATAGCCTTCGGCGCGGTCGCGCGGCCGGATCGCGCCGTCGAGCGCGCCGAGCTTGGTGCCGGCGCGCCAGTGGTCGTGCAGGACTTTCGAGGCCGCCGCGATCTGGTTGTTGTCGAGCATTGTCATAGTCTCAAACTATCGTCCTGTTGCGTCATTGGCGCTTTAGTCCCTCGCAAAGCGGCGTCTCGAAGGATGCAGGCCACCGCTCGGGCCTCATGGTTCGCCTGGCGACGCGAAGCGTCGTCCAGAGACGCGCTGCTCCTCACCATGTGGGTTAAGCTTAGCCGATGATGATCCTGGTCTGCGGGCTCATCCGCCGCAACAGGCGCAGCATCGACGATTTCGTCATCGAGACGCAGCCGGCGGTCGGCGAGAAATTGGTGCGCGCCAGGTGCAGGAACACCGCGCTGCCGCGGCCGGCGACGCGCGGCGTGGCGTTGTGGTCGATCTCGACGATGAAGTCGTAAAGATGATCCTCGCGGGTCAGGCGGTCGCCGGTCTGTTCGCGGTCAAGCCGGATCGGCTGGTTGTAATGACGATCCCGGGGGTCTTCGCACCAGGCGTCCTCGGGTCGGATCGGGCGGGTCGGCAGGAAGGTTTTCGGCCGCGGGTGACGGTCAGCGCGCCACCACAGCCGCAGCGGATGGAAGACGCCGCGTGGCGTGCCGCCGTCGCCCTCGCGCTTGTTGGCAAGGATTCCGCCGCGTCCGAGCGCGACCGGCACCGTCCAGCCGTCCGCGCTCAGCCAGCCCCGGCGCGGGTCTCCGGCGGCGCGCTGGACCTGAATGGCGGAGAGCGGGCGATCACGTCCATCTGTCATATAAGTGATTGAAATAGCTGGCCTTCCCCTCAGAATCACTCCAATCCAAACTTGCCTTGGAAGCCCCGGTTGTTCTATCTGGCGGCATTACAGGACATTCACCTCCCGCCTGCCGATTTTGGGATAAACTGCTGCTGCCTTGTGAATCGGTAACAATCGCCTACCTGAAACCATATCTACCTCAAGTCTCGGCCATGAGCGCCCTCCGCTTCTGTCCGCCTGCTGCCCCCAAAGGATTGTACCAATGGCCAATGCCCGCAAGATCTTGATCGTGGATGACGATACCGATCTGCGCGATACGCTGGTCGAGCAACTGTCGCTACACGAGGAATTCGAGGCTTCCGCAGTCGATACCGGCGCCAAGGGCGCCAGCGCCGCCAAAGCGAATTCCCCCGATCTGGTCCTGATGGATGTCGGCCTGCCGGATACCGACGGCCGCGAGGTGGTCCGCAGCCTGCGCAAGGGCGGCTTCAAGGCCCCGATCATCATGCTGACCGGCCACGACACCGATTCGGACACCATCCTGGGCCTGGAATCCGGCGCCAACGATTACGTGGCAAAGCCCTTCCGATTCGCGGTGCTGCTGGCCCGGATCCGGGCGCAGCTTCGCCAGCACGAGGCCAGCGAGGACGCAGTGTTCTCTGTCGGCCCCTACTCGTTCCGGCCCGGCTCCAAGATGCTCACCGGCGCCAATGCCAAGAAGGTGCGGTTGACCGAGAAGGAGACCGCGATCCTCCGCTTCCTCTACCGCGCCGGCCAGATGCCAGTGTCGCGCGAGACCCTGCTCCAGGAGGTCTGGGGCTACAATTCCGGCGTCACCACTCACACGCTGGAAACCCACATCTACCGCCTCCGCCAGAAGATCGAGAAGGACGCGGCCAACCCGGAAATCCTGGTCACCGAAGCCGGTGGCTACAAGCTGGTGCCGTGATACGCTTTGCGCTCAACGATTCGTAAAATCGAGGCGCACTCCGGTTCCCGGCCCTGAATGTCGATCGACGATGATGTAGTCCTGCTCGAGCGGGTCCCGACGATGCGTCTGTTGGGCGATACCTCCTTGCGCATGCTGGCGATCGGCTCCGAGCAACGCGATTTCGAAAACGGTGACGTGCTGTTCAAGGCGGGCGACGCGGCCGATGCCGGCTATGTCGTCCAGAGCGGGAGATTCCGCGTCGAGGAAGGTGGCGCCGAGATCGTCGCCGGCCCCGGCGCGCTGATCGGCGAGCTCGCGCTGATCGTGGCGATGAAGCGGCCCTCGACCGCGACCGCGCTCGAACGTGCTTCCGTGATTCGCATCGCTCGCAGCCTGTTCCAGCGCGTGCTGGAAAGCGATCCCGCCGCGGCGCTGCGGCTGCGCGACGACCTCGCGGCACGCACGAGCCAGCTCGCGAGCGATATCCTGATGGCGGGCGCGAAGCTGAGCGGCTGATCTTCTCCCCCTCTCCCCGTTCTTACGGGGCGAGGCAAACCGAGAGTGCGGCCGCAGCGTCGCCTCAAACTTCCAGCACCGCGGTCACCGGCACGTGGTCGGACGGCCGCTCCCAGCCGCGGGCATCGCGGGTGATCCTGAAATCGCTGACCTGGTCCTTCAGCGCGCGCGACACCCAGATGTGGTCGAGCCTTCGGCCGCGGTCGCCGACGGTCCAGTCGGCAGCGCGGTAGCTCCACCAGGTGTAGACCTTCTCCGACAGCGGGATCCGCTCGCGCGCGATATCGAACCATTCGCCGTGCATTTGCGCGGCGAGCAGCTTCTCGGTTTCAATGGGCGTGTGCGAGACGACCTTCAAGAGCTGCTTGTGCGACCACACGTCGTTCTCGTGCGGCGCAACGTTGAGGTCGCCGACCAGGATGTGGCGGTCGTCGCCGCGCGGATGCAGCGGCTCGCAAGCTTTCATCTCGTCGAGGAATTGCAGCTTGTGCTCGAATTTCGGATTGAGCGCGGGGTCGGGAATGTCGCCGCCGGCCGGCACGTAGAAATTATGCAGCACCAGCGGTCTTGAAAGCTGCGCCTTCTCGCCGAAGGAGACGGAGATGTGGCGCGAGTCGATCTTGTCGCAGAAGGTCCTGATGTCGGTGCTCTCGAATGGCAGACGCGAGACAATGGCGACGCCGTGATAGCCCTTCTGCCCGTTCAGCGCGACGTGCTCATAGCCGAGCCGCTTGAAGCGCTTCAGCGGAAACGCGTCGTCGATGCATTTGGTCTCCTGCAGGCACAGCACGTCCGGCCGCGCCGCCTTGATGAACTTGGCGACGAGGTCGATGCGCAGCCGCACCGAATTGATGTTCCAGGTTGTGACGGAGAACCGCATGAGAGCTGCGTCATAGCACGGTTGTCGATGCGGATTTCAATTGTCCACAGGTCTGGATTCGCTCGCAGGTGCGGCGCCGTAGGATGGGTAGAGCGAAGCGAAACCCATCATTGCCCTACCGCCTCACGATCGCGATGGGTTTCGCTGCGCTCTACCCATCCTACGCGAAACGCTACCCCGGCGAGGAGCCGGGATACGTCGTGAAGTCGATCTTGAAAAGCGACGGATCGGGCTTCTGCGTCGAGTCGAGATTGTAGACAGCAACCGTGGTGTCGTAGCCCTGCGGGTCGGTGACGGTCCACTGCTTCAGCTTGCCGTCCTTGGCGCCGACCATCAGCAGGAAGCGGCTGGTGCCGACTAGCGCCTGCTTCTCCTCGATGGTGATGCTGACGTAGACGTCATCGGCCGTGACGCTGACGACGTTGGTATCCTTCATCAGATCGATGCGGTCGGACAAGAGATAACGCAGCGGGGTCTGCGACAGCGGATAGATGTCCTGGGTCGCGAGCCTACGGTCGCGGACCGCGACCGACGAGCCGTCGGCGATGACCTCGACCGGGCTCGGATCGTCATATTCGAAACGCAGCTTGCCGGGCTTCTGGATGTAGAAATCGCCCTTCGTCTTGGTGCCGTCGGGGCCGATCTGGACGAAGTTGCCGACCAGCGTTTGCAGCGACGAGAGGTAGGCCGAGACCTTGGCCGCCTGCGCCTTCTGGTTGGCGTCGAAGGTCTGGAAGATGTTGGCAGGCACATTGCGGCGCGGATCGGGAATGATCGGCGTCGGCTCCTGGGTCGTGCCTGTCGTCTGCGGGCCCTTGTCCTGCGCGCTCATCTGGGTGCCGCCGTCCCGGCTCTTCTTCGGCGCGGGCTTCGGTGTCGGGACGTTCTGCGCGTTCACCGAGGTTGCGGTGGTGCCGGCGAGCGCGGCGGAGACGAGGAGCGCCAGCGCGTAGCGCATGCCGCGGTGAGTGAGATGCTTTTCCATCAGATATGTCAGGTCTCTGTTCGACGCTCGTCCCGCTTGAGCGATCCTATAGCGCCTCATCCGAGGGAGATATGGTTTTTCCGTGATGATGTCCGATCAGAACTGGCCTTCTTCCTCGCCGACCAGAATTTCGCGCTTTCCGGCGTGATTCGCCGGGCCGACGATGCCTTCAAGTTCCATCCGCTCCATGAGCGATGCGGCGCGGTTATAGCCGATTTGCAGCCGGCGCTGAATGTAGGAGGTTGACGCCTTGCGGTCGCGCTTGACGATCGCAACCGCCTGCGCAAACAGGTCGCCGCCGCCGTCCGCGCCCATGCCGGTCGAATCGAACACAGCGCCGTCCTCGTCGGTCGGCTCTTCCGCGGTAACCGCTTCCAGATATTCCGGCTGTCCTTGCGTCTTCAGATGGCGCACCACCTTCTCGACTTCTTCATCCGACGCAAACGGGCCGTGCACGCGGCTGATGCGGCCGCCGCCCGCCATGTAGAGCATGTCGCCCTGGCCGAGCAGCTGTTCGGCGCCCATCTCGCCGAGGATGGTGCGGCTGTCGATCTTCGACGTCACCTGGAAGGCGATGCGGGTCGGGAAGTTCGCCTTGATCGTGCCGGTGATGACGTCGACCGACGGACGCTGCGTGGCAAGGATGACGTGCAGGCCGGCGGCGCGCGCCATCTGCGCGAGACGCTGCACCGCGCCTTCGATGTCCTTGCCGGCAACCATCATCAGGTCGGCCATCTCGTCGACGATGATGACGATGTAGGGCAGCGGATCGAGATCGAGCTTTTCTTCCTCGTAGATCGCCTTGCCGGTCTCCTTGTCGAAGCCGGTGTGCACCGTGCGCGTCAGCTCCTCGCCCTTGCCCTTGGCTTCGACGAGGCGCGCATTGTAGCCGTCGATGTTGCGCACACCGAGCTTGGCCATCTTCTTGTAGCGCTCTTCCATCTCGCGCACGGCCCATTTCAACGCGACGACCGCCTTCTTCGGGTCGGTGACAACAGGCGTGAGGAGATGCGGGATGCCGTCATAGACGGAGAGTTCGAGCATCTTCGGATCGACCATGATCAGGCGGCACTGATCGGGGCGCAGCCGGTAGACGAGGCTGAGGATCATGGTGTTGATCGCGACCGATTTGCCGGAGCCGGTGGTGCCGGCGATCAGCATATGCGGCGTGCGCGCGAGATCGATGATGACGGGATCGCCGCCGATCGTCTTGCCGAGGCACAGCGGCAGCTTGGCGACCGACTCGGTACTCTCCTTCGCGACCAGCAGCTCGCGCAGATAAACCTTCTCGCGATGCGCGTTCGGCAGCTCGATGCCGATCGCGTTGCGGCCGGCGACGACGGCGACGCGGGCCGACAGCGCGCTCATCGAGCGCGCGATGTCATCGGACAGGCCGATCACGCGCGACGACTTGATGCCGGGCGCAGGCTCGAGCTCGTACAGCGTGACGACCGGGCCGGGATTGGCTTTGACGATCTCGCCGCGCACGCCGAAATCCTGCAGCACGCCTTCGAGCGCGCGCGAATTGGCCTCGAGCTCGGCCTTGCTGAGCGGCTGGCTGTCGCTCGCCTTCGGCGCGGTGAGCACGGAGACCGACGGCAGCTCGAACTTGTCGGAGGACTTTTTCTTGACGCGCGGCTCGGCCTTCTTGCGCGGCGCGCGGGCGGCGGGAGTTTCCTCCTCTTCCTCCTCCTCCTCGTCGTCGAAAGCTTCCGTGTCGTGTTCGACGTCCTCGTTGTCGTCTTCGGCCACAGGCGCAATCGACGGCGCAGCGCGGCCGCCGCCGCCGAGATTGGGCTCCTGACGCTCGAAGGCCGCAGCGCGGCCCTGCGGCGCGCTCGACACCAGCGATTTATAGGCTTTCGCGAACAGCCAGCCGAGCCGCGCCTTGGCGCTCATCAGCGCGTGGAACAGCCAGCCGAGCGAGATCGAGCTGCGATCGTCCTCTTCGTCCTCGACGAACGGTTCGTCGTCGTCTGATATCGCCGTCAGTTCCGGATCGCTTTCCTTGGCGCCCCAGCCGCAGGCGAACAGGAAGAAGGCCGCCATCGCAACGAACAGAATCAAGCCGAGCACGAAGCGATAGATGAAGCCGGGCGGGCCGAACACCACGGCAGGCGCGCGCACCAGCGCGTCGCCGACCACGCCGCCGAGCCCGGTCGGCAGCGGCCACGCGGTGTTGTGCGGCCAGCAGCTGGCAAATCCCGCCGCGATCGTCGTGCACAGCACCCAGCAGCCGAGCCGCAGCGCCTCGCGGTCGAACGGGCGGTGCGTCAGCATCCGCCAGCCCCACACCGCAACCGGCAGCATCAGCATGATCGCGCCGAGCCCGAGGATCTGCATCAGCAGATCGGCGCCGATCGCGCCGGGATAGCCGACGACGTTGCGGATCGCACGCGAGGTGGCGTGGCTCAGCGAGGGATCCTGCACCGACCAGGTCATCAGCGCCGCGGCGACGACACCGGCGAGCGCGATCAGCCCAAGCCCGGTCAGCTCGCGCAGCCGCCGCGCCAACGACTCGCGCATGGAGTGCGGCAAATGGCCGACCAGGGGGATGACACGTTCGATCGCTGCCATGCTCAATCTTCGCGCTTCGCGATTAATCCAGGGTTTCGACCAGCCGGTGCAATGCCTCGGCCGTGGATTCACTGTCGGAGACGAGCGCGAGGCGGATGTAGCCCGCGCCCGGATTGGAACCGTCGCTCTGCTCGCGCGCCAGATAGCTGCCGGGAATCACGCGGACGCCGGCGTCGCGATAGAGCCTGACCGCCGCGGCCTCGTCGCCGCCGCGCTGCGAGACGTCGAGCCAGACGCAGAAGCCGCCCGCGGGGCGCTTGTAGCCGTAGCGGTTGCCGAGGATCTGGTCGGCGAAATCGAACTTGATGCGATAGAGCCGGCGGTTCTCCTCGACATGCGCCTCGTCGCTATAGGCGGCGACGGCGACATGCTGCAGCGGCACCGGCACCTGGGGTGCGGCGACGTTGCGGAGCTCGTGGAACGCGGCCAAAAACTTCTTGTCGCCGGCGGCGAAGCCGACGCGCATGCCCGGCAGGTTCGAGCGCTTCGACAGCGACTGGAACGCGACCACATTGGTGAAGTCGGGTCCCGCGCATTCCAGCGCGCTGCCCGGCGCCTCGCGGGTGTAGATCTCGGAGTAGCACTCGTCACTGAGGATCATGAAGCCGAAGCGGTCGGCGAGCTCCTTCAGCCGGGTGAAGTAGGCGCGCGAGGCGACCGAGCCTTGCGGGTTGGCGGGCGAGGCGATGTAGAACGCCACGGTGCGCGCCAGCGTCGCCTCGTCGATCGAATCCAGATCGGGCAGGAAGCCGTTGGCTAGCGTGGTCGGCAGATAGATCTGCTCGCAGCCGGCGGCGCGGGCGCCGGCGCCATAGGCCGGATAGAACGGGTTCGGCATCAGGATCGCCGGCCGGCCCTTGCGCGGGGAGACGTAGCGCGCCGCGGTGATCGCCGCGAAAAACAGCCCCTCGCGGCTGCCGTTCAGCACCAGAACCTCGCTCTCCGGATCGACCGGGCGCGGCAGTCGAAACCGGCTCGACAGCCAGGTTGCCACCGCCCGGCGGAACGGCTCGATGCCCTTGGCGATCGGGTAGCGGCCGAACTCGGCGGTATGCTTTGATAGCACCGGTCCGACGAAGTCGGGCACGGGGTGCTGCGGCTCGCCTAATGACAGCGTAATCAATGGCTTAGCTGGCTGATAGGGGGCCAGCAGCTCGGTCGTGCGCAGGAACGGGGAACGCTCTGCCTGGCCGGCGGAAGCGACAATGCCGGCGCCCTGCGCCGCGCCGGATGAGGCGGTCATAGCCATGTTTGAAGCGCCAGCACTTTCACTGCGGTCGGGGGTGAGGAGGTCCCGACCGTAAACTGATCAAGTCACCATAGATAGGGCGAGGTTAAGACGCGATTAACCATCGGCGGCTGGTCGTGATCTGTGGAGAGGGCCGACGAAAGTCGGAAACGGCAGCCCGCGCGCGGCGCAACAGCATTGCTCGATCCGCCAACGGCGGACGAAGCGGCCCGCGCCGTGATATCAGCGCCGCCCGCAGGAACGCCGGGCCGTTGCGAGCAGGGCGCGTTAGCAGTCGGCGCGCATTCTAGTGTGCTGCTTTACCCGCCATTAAGGCCAGCGTGCGCTGCACAAGTTCCTTCAGCAATTGGCAAGACACCTCGGACGAATGATCCGCCATTCGGAAGGCGCGCGCAGGGGCATGGCCATCAAGATCGAGACACACGGCGACGTGGTGCGCCGCACCGGCAAGGTCATGGCGATCGCCGCGACGGCGAGTGCGGTGATGTCGTTCACCATGGTTGCGCTGGCGTTCGGTTCTGACTTCGCCGCGCCGATCACGGTCGGGCAGATGCAACTCTTCGGACTGACGGCGGGCGTCTTCATCGCGTTGTCGCTGAGCGGCGCCATGTCCTATCGCGCAGGTCGCTTGATGCTGGAGCTGGCGCAGACGCGCCGCGAGCTCGCGCAGATCTCCCAGACCGATCAATTGACCGGCCTCTTGAACCGGCGCGGCTTCGACGCCGCGGCCGCCACCGCGCTCGACCAAGCGGAGGCCGACGGCGTGTCGGCGGCGGTGCTGATGTGCGACATCGACCACTTCAAGTCGATCAACGATCGCTACGGGCATGAGATCGGCGACAAGGTTCTGGTCGCGATCGCCGACGTGTTGCGTCAGTTCGCGATCCGGCGCGGCGCGCTGGTGGCGCGTTACGGCGGCGAGGAATTCGCCGTCGTCCTCACCGGGCTCAGCCACGAGCAGGCGGCGCACGGCGCCGAGGAAATCCGCCGCGACTGCGCGGCCAGGACAATCCTCGACGGCGCCACGCCGCTCCCCGTGACGATCAGCATCGGCTTCACCGTCAAGACGAGCGGCTTCGATATCGGCGACCTGATGCGCACCGCCGACCAGGCGCTCTACGCCGCCAAGCGCCATGGCCGCGATCGCGTCGAGCACGCGCGCGATGCGGCGTGATCCGCGCGGCTCCTGCGCACCGCCGAGCGCATATGACTTCTCGTAGAACGGCCTGTCCGCAGGATCGGTCAACCTCTCCCGCTTGCGGGGTCGAGACGAGCGAAGCTCGCTCTTAGGTCGTATCGCATCGAAGATGCGATACGGGTGGGGGCTCTCTCCCCAATACGACTCGCGGATAGACCCCCACCCCGGCCCTCCCCCGCAAGCGGGAGAGGGGGCGCAGTCCCATCGCGGTGGGCGTTCGATCTCTACGTCACTACGCGCGGCTCAGTGCGCCGGCAGCTTCTCGAATGCCGGCATGCCCGAGGGCACGTGGTGGTAGGCCTGTTTGTCGCAGGTGTAGATCGCGACCTGCGGATTGAAGAGTTTTGGATCGTCGAAGGTCCCGACCTTGAGGATTGCCGCGGGCAGGCCGGGCACCTTGGTCGCCAGATGGGTGCCGCATTCAGGACAGAATTCGCGCGTCACCGCGCGTTCGAGATCGTTGCGGGTGAACTGCTTGGGTTCGCTCGCGGTGTATTTGAAGCCCGCGACCGGCATCGCCATGAACATGTTCGGCCCGCCGCCCGTGATGTACTGGCATTCCCGGCAATGGCACTGCGCCGCCATCATCGGCTCGCCCTCGGCCTCGTAGCGCACCTTGCCGCAATAGCATCCGCCTCCGAGCTTCATGACGTCCTCCCTGTGTTTGTTGTCTTGTTTTGTTGTCTTGTTTTGGCGTCTTGGCCTGCCAGTTCCACATATAGTTTCTCATGGAACTGAAAAAAGAAAGGGGCTCCAACTTGCGCTGGAGCCCCTCAACGGTCCGGGCATTGCCGGGTATGTGCCCGGACCGTAGTTCTGGGACCAACCGCTTGCGGCGGTCGCGTCCCGGGAGAACTCACATGTTGTAGGCGCGCTCCGTGTGCTCGGTGATGTCGAGGCCTTCACGCTCGGTCTCGACGTTGGCGCGCAGGCCGACGATCACGTCGACGACCTTGTAGAGGATCGCCGAACCGATGCCCGACCACACCAGCGTGGTGCAGACGGCCGAGACCTGCGAGATCATCTGCGCGACGAAGTCGTAATCGGCGACCTTCGGCGGGATCGCGGTGTAGTCGATGATGCCCGTGCCGCCGAGCGCCGGGTTGACCAGAATGCCGGTGCCGAGCGCGCCGACGATGCCGCCGACGCAGTGCACGCCGAACACGTCGAGCGAGTCGTCATAGCCGAGCGCGTTCTTCACGACCGTGCAGAAGAACAGGCAGACCACACCGACCACCAGGCCGAGCACGATCGCGCCCATCGGACCGGAGTAGCCGGCCGCCGGCGTCACCGCGACGAGGCCCGCGACCGCGCCGGACAGCGCGCCGAGCAGCGAGGGATGGCCCTTGATGATCCATTCCGCGAACATCCAGGACAGCGCCGCCGCGGCCGTGGCCACGAAGGAGTTGGTCATGGCGAGCGCGGCGCCGCCATTGGCTTCCAGGTTCGAACCGGCATTGAAGCCGAACCAGCCGACCCAGAGCAGCGAGGCGCCGATCATGGTCATGGTCAGCGAGTGCGGAGCCATCAGCTCCTTGCCGTAGCCGGTGCGCTTGCCGATCAGCAGCGCGCCGACCAGGCCGGCGATGCCGGCGTTGATGTGCACGACGGTGCCGCCCGCGAAGTCGATCGCACCCTTCTTGAAGATCCAGCCGGCATCGGCGTTGATCTCGTCGAGCTTGGCCTGGGCCGCGGTCTTCGCCGCACCGTCAGCAGCCGCGGCGAGCGCCTTGGCGGCATCCTGGATCGCGTCCGGACCGGGCCAGTACCAGACCATGTGCGCGATCGGGAAGTAGATTACCGTCACCCAGAGCGGGATGAACAGCGCGATCGCCGAGAACTTCATGCGCTCGGCAAATGCGCCGACGATCAGGGCGGGCGTGATCGCCGCGAAGGTCATCTGGAAGCAGAAATAGACCAGCTCCGAGATGTTGGCGTCGACCGAGAAGGTCGCCGCCTTGGAGTCCGTGGTCACGCCCATCAGGAAGGCCTTGGAGAAGCCGCCGATGAAGTCGGAGCCGCCGGTGAAGGCGAGGCTGTAGCCGTAGAGGGCCCAGAGAACGGTGACGACGCAGACCGTGTAGAAAACCTGCGCCAGCACCGAGAGCATGTTCTTGGAGCGGACGAGACCGCCGTAGAACAGGGCCAGGCCCGGGATGGTCATCAACAGCACCAGCACCGTCGAGGTGAGCATCCAGGCGTTGTCGCCCTTGTTGATGGTTGGCTCGGCGTGAGCGGCAGTCGCGGCGAAGATGCCGACTGCGAGGGCCGCCAGTCCCGCGCCTGAGGGACGCTTGAACGTCATGTTGTCTTACTCCTGAGGTCTTATGGTTTGAGCGCGAAATCAGAGGGCCGCGGCATCGGCCTCGCCGGTGCGGATGCGCACCGCATGCTCGAGGCTGATGACGAAGATCTTGCCGTCGCCGATCTGGCCGGTCTTGGCGGCTGAGGTGATGGCGTCGATGGTTTTGTCGACCTGATCGGAGGCGATGGCGACCTCGATCTTGATCTTGGGCAGGAAGCTCACCGCATATTCGGCGCCGCGGTAGATTTCCGTGTGGCCCTTCTGACGGCCGTAACCTTTGACTTCCGTCACCGTGAGACCGTGAACGCCAATGGCGGTCAGGGCATCACGGACCTCTTCGAGCTTGAATGGCTTAATGATCGCCATAACAATTTTCATGAGTCCTATCCCCGCTTGGGCCCGGTGCGAAACACCGGGAGAATTGCGACTGAGGTTCACCACGCGGAGAGCATCCACTACGCGGGCACAGCCGGGACCCTTAGAATCAAATGCCGTGCCAGATCGGTCGGTTCAGCTAATGGATTATGAATCCGGACCTTTTCCTGCTTTGCGGGAGGTCTTCGACACTGCGCCATTCCGCCGCGCCTAAAATATCATCACCTCTGTTCAAAACGCGGGCACGACAGACTCCGGACACAATTCTGCCCAGCGGCGGGGCAGCGGGTGGTATCCGGTCGAAGTTCTGGCACCTCATGGATGAGACTGAATGAGATGAGGCTGGGCTGGAGCGGCAACGGAGGGTCACCACTCCCTTGGGAGAGGTCGGCGCGTAGCGCCGGGTGAGGGATTACGGTCTCTCGCTAAAGCCCCGGCCCTCACCCGATTTGCTGCGCAAATCGACCTCTCCCCGTCGGGGAGAGGTGAAGCGAGTCCGCGGCGGAAACGATTCGATCCAAACTCATCGCACGCTAGACGGCCTCGCGTTCCGCAAGAACCTTGTCGATCAATCCCCAGTCTAGCGCCTGCTGCGCCGTCATGAAGTGGTCGCGGTCCAGCGTCCGCTCAACCTCCTCCTCGCCGCGCCCGCAATGTCGCGCGTAGAGCCGGATGATGCGCCGCTTGGTCTCCTGCATCTCGGTGGCGTGGATCAGAATGTCGGAGGCCTGGCCCTGGAAGCCGCCGAGCGGTTGATGCATGTGAAGGCTGGCATTCGGCAGGGCGGCGCGGTGACCGGGCTCGCCGGCCATCAGCAGGAACGATCCCATGGAGCGCGCGGTGCCCATGCACAGCGTGTGGACCGGCGCCTTGATGAACTGCATGGTGTCGTACATCGCGAGCCCGCTGGTGATTACGCCGCCATAGGAATTGATGTAGAGGTTGATCGGCTTGTTCGGATTCTCGGCCTCCAGGAACAGAAGCTGTGCGCAGACGAGTCCGGACATGGCGTCATTGACCTCGCCGTTCAGGAAGATGATACGCTCGCGCAACAGCCTGGAATAGATGTCGAAAGAGCGTTCGCCGCGGGTGGATTGTTCGACGACCACAGGGACGAGTTGCAGCATGTCGCGCATCGGCGACCTCCCTTTCAGCAGGTGATGACGTCTGGCGGTGAGTGCGTTTTCGAGCGAAGCGGATGTCACTTCGCGTGGAGAAAACGCGTCGAAAGCTCTACGCTGCGCGCATCAGGCAGCGGCCGTTGCTGTTGGCCGCCCGCGGCCGCGCTTGTCGCGCGTCACAGGCCTCCTGAATGATGCGAAACCGGGTGCCGCCGGCCTCGTTCGGTTCGATCCGGAAGGTGACATGGCTTTCGCGAAACGGCGGTTCGGACTCGCGGAGCCGGTAGCACACCTCTTCGCCCGCGACCGATGACTCAGGCTCGGCCCCGGCAAGGTCGGCATCGGGCAGCCAGCGCTGGCGCAGCGCGGGAATGGTCACGGCGCGCCAAACCTTCTCGGGCGGCGCATCGAGATCATATTCGAGCACCAGGGCGGCCTCGGCGTGATCGGGCTCAACTGCGTCGCTCATTGATCCATATCCTTCAGCAAGTCGGTGAGCGCTTCCATGCGCTTCGGCCAATAGGCGCGATAGCGCGCAAGCCATGTCCCGATGGTGGCGATCCCGTCCGGGTCGACCGCATAATTCACGAAGCGGCCCTGCCGCTGCTCGCGCACAAGGCCGGCCGCGCGCAGCACCGCGAGATGCTGCGACATCGCCGGCTGGCTGATCTCCAGTCCGTCGCGCAGGGCGCTGGCGTTCAGGCTTCCGCCAGCGAGCTTTTCAAAGACCTTTCGGCGCGTGGGATCGGCCAGCGCCTTGAAGATGTCGGCTTCGATCATGTCCACACATAAGCATATGCTTATGTGTCGTGCAAGCCCGACATGAGCCGGAGGCGGGCCCGCGCTTACTGCAGCGCCTCGCCGTGCTGCGTGATGTCCAGGCCCTCCAGCTCCTGCTGCGCCGAGACCCTTAAGGGGACGAAGACGCTGACCAGCTTGAGCAGCGCGAAGGTCACGCCGCCGCACCAGACCAGCGTGACGGCGACGCCGTAGAACTGGATCAGCAGCTGCTTCGGGTTCCCCTCGAGCAGCCCGGAGGTGCCGCAGATCGCCGATGCCGCGAAAATGCCCGCGAGCAGCGTGCCGGTCAGGCCGCCGATGCCGTGCACCCCGAACACGTCGAGCGAGTCGTCATATTTGAAGCGGTGCTTCAGCCAGGTGCAGGCCCAGTAGCAGACCAGGCCGGCAATGATGCCGATGATCACGCCGTGCCACGGCGCGACGTAACCGGAGGCCGGCGTGATGGTGCCGAGGCCGGCAACCGCGCCCGAGATCATGCCGAGCACCGACGGCTTGCGGCGCGTCGCCCATTCGATCGCGCCCCAGGTCAGCGCGCCCGCGCAGGCCGCGAGATGGGTGGCGGTGATCGCCATCACGGCGCGTGAATTGGCCGCCAGCGCCGAGCCGCCGTTGAAGCCGAACCAGCCGACCCAAAGCAGGCCGGTGCCCATCACGGCGAGCGACAGATCGAACGGCGACAGGTTCTCGCTGCCATAGCCATGGCGATTGCCCATCACCTTCGCCGCCACCAGGCCGCTGACGCCGGCGGAGAGATGCACGACGAGGCCGCCGGCGAAATCGAGCACGCCCGTCGAGGCGAGGAAGCCGCCGCCCCATACCCAATGCGCCAGCGGCACATAGGCGAAGATGAACCAGCCGATCGAGAACAGCACATAGGCGGAGAAACGCATGCGGTCGGCGACCGAGCCAGCGACCAGCGCCACCGTGATGATCGCGAACGTCATCTGGTACAGCATGAACAGCGCTTCGGGGATCGTCTTCGCCGCCGGATTGATGCTGTCCATCGTCAGGCCCGCCAGGAACCGGCGGTCGAGCGAGCCGAGCCACGGACCATCGCCGACAAAGGCCAGCGAATAGCCGAAGGTGACCCAGAGGATCGAGACGATCGCAACCGCGGCGAGGCTCTGCGCCATCGTCGCCAGCACGTTCTTCTTGCGCACCATGCCGGAGTAGAACAGCGCAAGCCCGGGGATCGTCATCATCAACACCAGCGCGGTGGCGACGATCATCCAGGCGGTGTCGGCGGCGTTGATGGTCGAATTGACCGTATCCTGCGCGAACGCCGGCGTGCCCAGCGCAAGCAGGATTGCAGCATTGATCGGCGCAGCGGTTTTCGCTGCACGAAGAGCTCGTGCCCCCATCATCATTCCTCGGCGTGTGGTGTTTTTTGCGCGCCGGCGTCGTTGCCGGTGGCGGTCATGAACTGAAGTCTCAGAGCGCGTCGTTGTCGGTCTCGCCGGTGCGGATGCGAAGGGCGTGGTCGATCGGCGTCACGAAGATCTTGCCGTCGCCGATCTGGCCGGTGCGCGCGTGCTGGGTGATGACGTCAACCGCCTTCTCGGCGAGCTCGGAATCGACCGCGATCTCGATCCTGAGCTTGGGCAGGAAGTTCACGACATATTCGGCGCCGCGATAGATCTCGGTGTGGCCCTTCTGGCGGCCGTAGCCCTTCACCTCGGTCACCGTCATGCCGTGGACGCCGATCGCTGTCAGCGCCTGGCGCACCTCGTCCAGCTTGAACGGTTTGATGATCGCGACGACGAGTTTCATGGTCAGGCCTTCATTCCCTTGAGGTTTTTCCGCATGCGCCCTGTCCCCGGGGCGCTAACCTGCCGGCCAGGGGGCCAGCGTTCTGCGTCCACCAAATCTGGCATCTTTCTAGGCAAATGGCACAAAAAAGTTGCAGGTTGAAGGGGAAAACGTGCGCGGCTCGTGAGCTCCCTCACTATACGGGGCTAAAACCCTCGGCCAGAATGTGGCTTTCCTTTGGCCAGCGGTCCCGCTGGCTCGTTCTGCCCCGTTGCGTCCCCACGCGCGCCCCCGAGGAAAACAAAAATGTCGAACCGAACCTGGTTTTACGCATCGGAAGGCCAGCAAAGAGGTCCTCTGCCGGAAGCTCAGCTCCGCGACTTGATCGCCCGCGGAATGGTGCGGGCCGATACGCTGGTATGGACCGAAGGCATGGCCGGCTGGCAGAAGGCGGGTGAAATTCCGGGCCTCATTCCCGGCGCCGGCGCCTCGCCGGCATTCTCGCAGGCCGGCGGGCCGCCGCCGGTGATGGCATCCGCAAGCTACGGCGGCGGGCAATTGTCGATCGATTTCGGCATCTGGGAGTTCATCTGGCGCAGCATCGTGTTCGCGGTCGCAAGCGCCTTCGTCATCCCGCTGCCATGGATGCTGGTCTGGTATCTCAAATGGCTGGTGCCGTGCGTGCAGGTGCCCGGGCGGCCGAATCTCAGCTTCGAGGGGACGGCGATGACGATCGTGCCCTGGTTCTTCGGCGCGGTCGTGCTCATCGTCGTCGTGTCCATGCTCGGGATTCAGTCGCTCAACCTTCTGGTCTTCCTGGTCGAGATCGCGCTGTACTGGCTGTTCCTGAAATGGCTGGTCGCGAACATCGCCTCCAACGGGCAGCTGCTCGGGCTGACCTTCACCGGCTCATTCTGGGCGTATCTCGGCTGGACCCTGCTAGCGGTCGTCTCGTTCATCACGATCATCGGCTGGGCGTGGGTCTACGCCGCCTGGACGCGATGGTTCTGCCAGAACATCCAGGGCACGCGCCACGAAGTGACCTTCAACGGCACTGGACTGGAATTCCTGTGGCGCGGAATCGTGACCTTTATCGGCATCGCCTTCTTCATCCCGATCCCGTGGGTGTATCGCTGGATGATGCGCTGGATCGCGTCACAGACCGCGCTGGTGCAGCGAGGCACGCAGCCGGGCGTGTGACTGGTTTGAAGATGATCTCCGCGCGGAGGCTTTTGCGTTTGCGCGGAGGGATCATGCGCCAGAGCATTTTCGGTCCTGATTGAATCAGAACCGAAGCTCTAGTTTCTTGTTTTGACGCGTTTTCTTCACGCGAACCGGTGTCCACTTCGCTCGAAAACGCTCTACGCCTTGCGCTCGCGCACCGAGCCTTCCTGCGCGACCGAGGCCACCAGCGTGCCGTCGGGCTTGAAGATCAGGCCGCGCGTCAGGCCGCGGCCTGATTGCGCGCTCGGCGAATCCTGTGCGTAGAGCAGCCATTCGTCGGCGCGGAACGGGCGGTGAAACCACATCGCGTGGTCGAGGCTCGCCGGCATCATGCGCTTGTCGAACAGCGTGCGGCCGTAGCGTGCCATCACAGCATCGAGCAGCGAGAAGTCCGATGCATAGGCGAGCGCGCACATGTGCAGCGCCGGATCGTCGGGAAGCTTCGCCGCGGTGCGGATCCAGACATGGATGCGGCCGTCGTCGATTGTCTGGCCGAAGTAGCGGCCGAGCTCGACCGGACGCAGCTCGATCGGCCGGTCGGATTCATAGTAGCGGCGGATGAACTCCGGCATCTCCTTGAACATCGGCTGCTTTGACACTTCCTCCGCGGTGAGCTTCTCCGGCGGCGGCACGTCGGGCATCTTCTCCTGATGGTCGAACGCGCCCTGCTCATCGGCGTGGAACGACACCATGATCGAGAAGATCGCATTGCCGTGCTGGATCGCGGTGACGCGGCGGGTCGTGTAGCTCTTGCCGTCGCGCAGGCGCTCGACCTGGTAGATGATCGGGATCTGCGGATCGCCGGGCAGGATGAAATAGCAATGGATCGAGTGCGGCAGCCGGCCCTCGACGGTGCGGCACGCCGCGACCATCGCCTGTCCGATCACCTGGCCGCCGAACACGCGCTGCCAGCTTGTCTTCGGGCTGTTGCCACGGAACAGGTTCACCTCGAGTTGCTCGAGATCGAGAATGGACAGCAAGTCGATCAGGCTCTTGGACATGGATGGCTTTCTTTGTCGTCTCAGTGTCATTCCGGGGCGATGCGGCAGCATCGAACCCGGAATCCAGCGGTTTGGCGCGAGATTCTCAGGTGTGCAACTGCACACCAGGGTTCGCGCTTCGCGCGCCTCGGAATGACGCCCGTTACTATGGACCTTGTTTCGCCCAGCTATTATCAGGTAGCAAGCACAGTCTGAGAGCGGCAAACGCGTAGAGGAAGGGCATGCCGGGACAGCGAAGTATTGTCATCTGCGGGGGCGCGTTTGCCGGGCTGGCGCTGGCCGTGGCGCTGCGCCAGGGGCTTGGGCCTGACGTGGCCGTCATCGTGGCCGATCCGGCGCTGGGCACGCGGCCAAGCCGCGATCCCCGCGCGACCGCGATCGTGGCCGCCTGCCGGCGGCTGTTCGAGACGCTCGGCGTTTGGGGCCAGGTCGCGCCGACCGCGCAGCCGATCACGGACATGGTGGTCACCGACTCCAAGCTGGAAGACGCGACCCGCCCGGTGTTCCTGACCTTCGCCGGCAACGTCGCGCCCGGCGAGCCGTTCGCGCATATGGTCGAGAACCGCCATCTGATCGATGCGCTCGCCGCGCGCGCGGAGGCCGAGGGCGTCGAGCTGCGCGCCACCGCGGTGTCGACCTACGACGCCCGCACCGACGGCATCAGCGTGACGCTGGCCGACGGTGCTGTGATCGATGCGAGCCTCCTTGTCGCCGCCGACGGCGCGCGCTCGAAGCTGCGCGAGCGTGCCGGCATCGCGACCCATGGCTGGGAGTACGATCAATCCGGCATCGTCGTCACGGTCGGGCATGAGCGCGAGCATCAGGGCCGCGCCGAGGAGCATTTCCTGCCCGCGGGTCCGTTCGCGATCCTGCCGCTGACCGGCAATCGCTCCTCGCTGGTGTGGACCGAGACGCGCAAGGATGCCGCGCGCATCGTCGCGCTGAGTGAGGAGGAATTCCACGCCGAGCTCGAGCAGCGCTTCGGGCTGCGTCTCGGCGAGCTCAAGGCGCTCGACAAGCCGCGCGCATTTCCGCTCGGCTATTTCGTCGCGCGCTCTTTCATCGCCGAGCGGCTGGCGCTGATCGGCGACGCCGCCCATGTGATTCATCCGATCGCGGGGCAGGGGCTCAATATGGGCCTGAGGGATGTCGCGGCGCTGGCCGAAGTCGTCGTCGACGCGGCACGGCTCGGCATCGATCTCGGCCAGGCCGATGTGCTCGAGCGCTATCAGCGCTGGCGGCGCTTCGACACGATGGCAATGGGGGTCGCCACCAACTCGCTGAACTTCCTGTTCTCCAATGAATCGACGCTGCTGCGCGCCGTGCGCGACATCGGATTGGGCCTGGTCGACCGCGCGCCGCCGCTGAAGGAGATGTTCATCCGCCAGGCGGCGGGGCTGTCGGGCGAAGTGCCGCGGCTGTTGAAGGGTGAGGCGCTGTAAAGCTTGTAGCCCGGATGCAGCGAAGCGAAATCCGGGGAAGCATCTCCGGGGAGGGCTGTCCCGGATTGCGCTTCGCTCCATCCGGGCTACGAACCTGCGACGACAATCGACTTAGTCCTGCTCCATCCGGGCTTCTGTAACGGGCCTTGGTTAGTCAATCCCTTTTTGCGTGGTCCGCTTGCCGGGCACTTGCTTCTGTACGGGATCGGCGCGGTGGCCGTCGCCTGATGGGGTGCATTGAGGAGCCGGCCGGCCAATCTACGGAAGCGTGGTTGTGAACCGACTTCCCGGATGGCGGCCTGACCGGATCCGTCGTCCCGGCAAAGGGACTTCGCTCGGGGAAGGCCTGGTGTCGTGGCCTGCCCAGATCGGTTGAGGCTCCTTGGTTAGGTTGCGTGGGCCATCGGATTGAAGGGTTTCGCATCAGCCAGCATCCGATGCAGGATGACTGCGAGCTTGCGCGCCAGCGCCACCTTGGCCTTGCGCATGCCCGCACGTTTGGCAAGCCGCATGGCCCAGCTCTTCAGCGCCGAGCAGTTCCTGACCGGCTTGGTCAGCATGACGTGGGCGGCCTGGTACAGCGCCTCCCGCACCGACGCGTCGCCGATCTTGCTGATGCGGCCAGTGTAGTCGGTTTGCCCCGACTGATACTTCTTCGGGGTGAGCCCAAAATGCGCACCGGTCGCCTTCGAGGAACGGAACCTGTTCGGATCGTCGATCGCGGCGGCATAGGTGAGCGCCACGATCGGGCCGACGGCCGGCGTTGTCATCAGAAGCCTGGCCGGGGGATGCGATCTGGCGAGCCTCTGGGTGTGTCTGTCCAGGCCATTGAACTCGCGCAGCAACACGGCATGGGCTTCGAGCAGGGCCTGCGCCACCAGCTCAAGTCCGGGGTGGCCGGCGACGAGCTCCCGGATCCGGTTGGCGAACGTGCGCTCGGTGGTCTTGCCGACCTTCAGGCCAAAGCCCCGCAGCACGCCACGTACGCTGTTCTCGATGTCGCGCAGCTTCGACTGCAGCAGCTTGCGGGCCGTCAGAACCGCCCGCGTCTCCTGCGCTTCAATCGACTTGCAGTGGACCGGCCGGAACCAGCCGAGCCGCATCAGTTGGGCGATGCCGCGGGCATCGTTGCGGTCCGACTTCACCGGCATCGCCTTGAAGGCATCGCGGACGTGCCGGGTCTCCAGCAGCTCGACGGCAAGCCCGGCCGCGCGCAGCGCCGCGTACAGCCATTGCGACAACGGACCGGCCTCCAGTCCGATCCGCTCCATCGCCTGGCCCAGCGATCGGAACCAGGCGATCAGCGCTTCCGGCTCGCTGGCAACCTTCGCCTCCCGCAAAATCTTGCCCGCGCCATCGACAACGCAAACGCTCGAGCTTTCCAAAGACACGTCGATTCCTGCATAGTGGTACATGGTCGTCCCTTAATGATGCTTGGAGCGGGCTCGCCCGACTCCGTTTGAACACCATCAGTTTGAGGGACGACCGCCTGCCCGAAAAGCCGCACGCGAGCGCGCTTCCACATCGCGCCGTAGCGGCCGGGCGGCTATATCCGTCGGCCCGTTACCCCATCTACGAGATTATTCGTGTGAGATGAACGCGGCCACCGCATCGATCATGGCGGGATCGAGCGCGCGGTCGGGCTGATTGTAGCTCGCCACATCGTCCGCCTCGTCGGTGACGTCGACCAGCACATGGTTCATGTCCGGCAGCCACAATGATTTGGCCGCGATGTCGGCGGCGGTGAGCGCGAGAAAGTCGAGCCGCGCCAATTGATGGTCGCGGCCGCCTGCGACGATCAGCGTCGGGCCGGTGACCTTCTTCATCGGTTCGATCGGATCTTCATTGAAGGCGGAGGCCATGCCAGGCTGCATCGACGGCGCGATCGCAAGCCCCCCCGGCGGCGGGTCGACGATCTGTCCCGCCATGATGTCGTCGATCGCCTTGCCGAGCGGCGCGTATTTGTCCGCCGGCAGCTGCTTTTCGAGCTGCGCCTTCAGGAGGTCGCCCTGCTTGCGCGCCGCGGTCGCCAGCAACACCAGCCGGTCGATCGGCGCGCGCTGCACGGCAAGCAGCGCGACGAGGCCGCCTTCGCTGTGCCCGACCACCGCGATCCGCGAGAACCTGCCGCTTGCACGCAGATATTCGATCAGCGACACGGCATCGTCGACGAAGTCCTTGAAGCGAAAATCCTCCGGGCGGCCGAACTCCTTCTTCCAGCCGCCGGCGCCGCGCTTGTCGTAGCGCAGCGTTGCGATGCCGCGCGCGACCAGTTGCTCGGAGAGCTTCTTCAGCGTTGCCGGCTTGAGCTGCGGCCCGTTGCCGTCATGGTCGGTCGAGCCGGAGCCGGCGATCAGGAGCGCGACCGGCGGCTTCGGGACGCCGGGCGGGACCGTCAGCACTGCGTCGATCGGGCCGACACGGATCTTGCTCTCGTCGGCTGCTGCGCTCGCCAGCGAAGCGAGCAACAGCAGCAATGTGACGATCGCCCGCATGCCGTGGCGCTAATCGATCTTCCTGGCCTCTTCCGGCAGCATGATCGGGATGCCGTCGCGGATCGGATAGGCGAGCTTGGCGGAACGCGAGATCAGTTCCTGCTTCGCCGCGTCGAACTCCAGCGGCCCCTTGGTGATCGGGCACACCAGGATCTCCAGCAGTTTCGGATCGGCGGTGCTTTCGAGATGGTCGGGCGTGGAATTCATTGCTGTCTCCGGCTCGTTTCTGTCTAGCACACTCGATTGCTTGATGTCATGACGGCGGCCGAGTCGCCATCCTTAGCAGCTCCTCGAGCACGGCCTGCTGTTTGTCCTGCGGCAGCGCCTGGTCGGACAGCGCGAAACCGAGAAACGTCCAGTAGAGAATCTGGGCGCGGGCGCGGGCGACGGCGTCGGGCAGGCCGATCTTTTTCAGCAGGCTTTCGATATAGTCGAGCCGGCGGCGGTCGATCGCCTGCACCGCGGCACGCGCGGCGCCATCATGCGCTGCCCAGCTTCGCACCGCCCGCTCCAGCGCGAGCTTGCTGATGAAGGTCAGCCGCAGCAGCACCGCCACGGGGTCCTCGCCCTTGGCCGCCTCGATGCCGGCGATGATCTGCTCGGCGGCGACGTCGCGCCAGCGCTTGAGCACCGCGGCGTGGAACGCGCCGATATCGGCGAAGTGCCAGTAGAAGCTGCCGCGCGACACGCCCATCGCCTTGGCCAAAGGATCGGCCTTCAGCGCCGTGAAGCCGTTCTTAGCCAGGGTCTTCAGACCCAGGTCGAGCCAATCCTGCGCCGAGAGCTGATCGGCCATGGTTCCCCTTGTCGTGTCGGTCGCCACCATACACAAGTGTATTGACAGGCGCCAGCGTCGGGGATCATAACCATACAGCAGTGTATGGAGGCCGTCCGATGCGGGACTATCTGCTGCAGGGTGCCGGCGTCATCGCGATCATCATCAGCCTGATCCATGGCGTGCTCGGCGAAATCAGGATCTTTGCGCGCGCCACCGTCGAGCCGCCGCGGCTGCGTCTGCTGCTCCGCCTGGTGTGGCAGGCCGGCACGGTCGCGTGGATCGGCGGCGGCGCGCTCCTCATCGTGGCGCCTGCGATGGCCAGCGACGCCGCGCGGCACTGGATCGTCGCCACGCTCGCCGTGGTGTTCGGCTGCGCCGCGCTGGCCAATGCGATCGCCACTCGCGGTCGTCACTTCGGATGGATTGGCATGAGCGTCGTGGTGGCGCTCGCGATCGCCGGCTACTAGCGACAGGGAGGCCATCATGGATGATCGTGTCCACCTCAGCATCGCCAACGGCATTGCCGACGTTCGTGTCAATCGCCCGGACAGGCTGAATGCCCTGGATTCCGCGATGTTCAGCGCGATCGCGGACGCCGGCGCGTGACGCCCGGCGCGCGCAACCGATCGAGAACCGGACATAACGCTCGTTCTCGTCGCCGGAGCCACCGGTCATCTCGGCCGCGATCCTGTCGGCCGGCTGCCGTCCGCACTTCGCAGCGCGGCATGAGACAGAGATCGCACCGCGCCGATACAACCCAGCGCCGCTGTCTCTTACACCCGCTGGAAAATCTATGGGGTTATTAATTTCCTGCGGATTCGGCTTACGCGCGGATAACCATGCCTCAGAAAGCCCGGAATAATTATCCAGAAGGAAACTCGATCGGACTATCTGTCGGAGCAGACAATCATGAGCCGACGCGATGTTCCGTATTTTTACGTGCGTATCCGGTGAGCGTGACTGGAGGCTGGTCGTACTCGCCGGCCTGGTTTGCTTCGTCGCAAGCGTGGTTGCCGTCAACATCTTCCATCGGGCCATCGCATCGCGGGCGAGAACGCGCCTGATCTGGATCGCGATCGCGGGCGCCGCGATCGGTTACGGAATCTGGGCGACGCATTT
Organism: Bradyrhizobium sp. ISRA464; assembly: GCF_029910095.1. Lineage (NCBI taxonomy): Bacteria > Pseudomonadati > Pseudomonadota > Alphaproteobacteria > Hyphomicrobiales > Nitrobacteraceae > Bradyrhizobium > Bradyrhizobium sp. ISRA464. The sequence continues at coordinate 253,963 of NZ_CP094526.1, forward strand.
CATCGCCATGCTCGCCTATGAGCCGGGTGTTCCGACCGGATACAGCACCGCGCTGACCGCGCTGTCGCTCGCCACGGCGATGCTGCTGACGTCGGGCGGCCTCGGCTTTGCCGCCACCGAGTCCAGCCGCTGGCGCGCACCGGTCGGCGGCGCGATCATCGGTGCCGGCATCGCCAGCATGCACTATCTCGGCATTTGGGCGCTCGAAGTGCCGGGCCGCGTGGTCTGGTCGATCGATCTCGTCGCCGCCTCGATCGTGCTCGGCATGCTGTTCGGCTATGCGGCGCTGGCGATCGCGGTGCGCCACCAGGATCGCCGGATGACGGCCGCCGCCGCGCTGTTGCTGACGCTCGCGATCGTGTCCCATCACTTCACGGCGATGGGCGCCGTCGCGATCGTCCCCGACCCGCGGCAGGCGCCGGACGCCCTGTCGCTCTCTCCCGCCTTCCTCGCCGTCACGATCGCCGGCGCGGCGCTGTCGGTGCTCGGGATGAGCCTGGTCTGCGTGCTCGCGGATCGCCGGCTTGCGCTGCGCACGCACCGCTTCGAGGAGATCATCAGCCAGCTCTCGCTGGCGCGCCAGCAGGTCGAGGCCTCGCAACACGAGCTGCAGGAGCAGAAGCTGCGGCTGGATACGGCGATCAACTACATGGGCGAGGGCCTCTGCATGTTCGATGCGGACAAGCGCCTCGTCGTGTGCAACGCCCGCTACGCCAACATGTACCGGCTGCCGCCCGAACTGTTGCGTCCCGGGACGCTTCACCGCGACATCATCAGGCATCGTATCCTGAACGGCATCCTCAAGGGCGAGACCAGCGACAGCGCCGCGACCGAGCGGCTCGCGACGTTGAACGCGTTGCCGGCCAACGAGATCAATAGCCGGATCGACGAGCTCGCCGATGGCCGGCTGATTTGCGTCACCAGGCAACCGATGGTCGGCGGCGGCTGGGTGGCGACCCATCTCGACGTCACTGAGCAACGCCGCTCCGAGGCCAAGATCACCCACATGGCGCAGCACGATGCGCTGACCGACCTGCCGAACCGTGTGCTGCTCAAGGAGCGGATGGAGCAGGCCTTGTCGATCACGCGCCACGGCGGGCCGAGCCTTGCGGTGCTGATGCTCGATCTCGATCGCTTCAAGGATATCAACGACACACTCGGTCACCCCGCGGGTGACGCGCTGCTGCAGGCAGTGGCCGTGCGGCTCCGCCGCTGCGTCAGCGAAACGGCGCTGATCGCGCGCCTCGGCGGCGACGAGTTCGCCGTGATCGACTACGTGACGGATCCTGTCGTGGATGCCGGCCAGCTCGCCGAGAAGATCAGGAAGGCGCTCAGCGAGCCCGTCGACCTCGACCTTCATCGGGTGATCACTGCGACCAGCATCGGCATTGCGATCGCGCCGCGCGACGGCGCCGATTCGGACGAGATCCTCAGAAGCGCTGATCTCGCGCTGTATTCCGCGAAGAGCCGCGGGCGCGGCGCATACCGCTTCTTCGAGCCGGAGCTCGATCAGCTGCTGCAGGCCCGGCGCAGCCTCGAGCGCGACATGCGCAGCGCGCTCTTGAACGGAGAGTTCGAGCTTCACTACCAGCCGTTCATCAACGTCGCGAGCGGCGAGACCAGCGGCTTCGAGGCGCTGCTGCGGTGGGACCATCCGCAACGCGGCATGGTGCCGCCGGCGACGTTCATTCCGCTGGCTGAAGAGACCGGCCTGATCGTGCCGCTCGGGGAATGGGTGTTGCGAACCGCCTGCGCCGAGGCGGCGAAATGGCCCGACGATCTCAAGATCGCGGTCAACCTGTCACCGGCCCAGTTCAGGAGCCAGGAGCTGGTGCCGGTCGTGGTGCGTGCGCTGGCGAGCTCGGGAATTGCCCCGCACCGGCTCGAGCTCGAAGTCACCGAGACGGCGATCATCCACGACAGTGAGGCGGTGTTCGCGGCGCTCGGTCAGTTGCACGATCTGGGGGTGCGGATCGCGCTCGATGACTTTGGCACCGGCTACTCGTCGCTGAGCTTCCTGCAGCGATTTCCGTTCGACAAGGTCAAGATCGACCGCAGCTTCGTGTCCGAATTGTCCGCGCCGACGGACGAATCGCGCCGGATTGCGCGCGCGGTAGTCCGATTCGCCGTCAGCCTCGGCAAGACCACGACGGCCGAAGGCGTCGAAACCCGGGAGCAGCTCGACATCCTCCGTGCCGATGCCTGCACGGAGGTGCAGGGCTTCCATTTCAGCCCGCCGGTCAGGCGCGCGAAGGTCGCGCAGATGATCGGCGAGCGGGCCCCGGCGACGGTGGAACACCCCACCGCTCGCCGCGCGGTCGCGGCCGCCGCTTCCTGATGATTGGCCGCAGCGGCGGATCGTGAGACGTAAGGCCGCAGCGAGCCGCCAAGTTCTGGTTTGTGCACGGAGACTGCAGCGGTTTTCGCGGCCGTTAGAATTTCTCTAAGGCATTCAACGCGCCGCGGGGCATTGACTTCGCCATCGCCTCCGCGTCCTTCGGTTCGCGCGCCTTGCGCGCGTCATCGAAACCGGGAGGAGATATTCGTGAGGGTCATTCGGAGTGCTGCGCTGGCAATGTCTGTATTGGGGCTGATGGGATCGACGGCGCTTGCCGACGGCTACAAGAACTGCACCAAGCTCGACAAGGCGTCGTGGAAGCCGGCGAGCGAAGCCGAAGCCAAGGCCAAGGCGGCCGGCTACGAGGTGCGCCGCTCCAAGATCGAAGGCTCCTGCTACGAAGTGTACGGCGTCAAGGACGGCAAGCTGTTCGAGCTGTTCTACAACCCCGAGGATCTCACCCTGAAACACACGATCGCGAAGTGACCTGAGGCCGATGGCAGAGGCGGCGCCGCGACCGCGCGATCCATCCGCGCAGCACTCCGCGTCGCGGACGGTGCAGGTCTGGGACCTGCCGCTGCGGCTCTGGCACTGGACTCTCGCGGCCGTCGTGCTGATCGCGTGGTTCACGCCGAACAGCCATGACCGGGTGCACCGGCTGGCCGGCTATAGCGTGATCGGACTCGTGGCCTTTCGGTTGATCTGGGGCTTTGCCGGCACGCACTATTCGCGGTTCAGGATGCTGGGCGCGAGGCTGCGCGCCGCGCCGCGCTACATCTGGAATCTGCGCCGCGGGATCACCGGCCGCTATATCGGACTCAATCCTGCCGGCACCGTGATGCTGGTGGCCTTGCTGGCGCTGCTCGCGATTTCGGCGATCACGGGCGCGATGCAGGTCACCGTGACCTTCTTCGGGGTCTGGTGGGTCGAGGACACCCACGCCTACGCCTCGGATGCGGTCATCATCCTGGTCGTGTTGCACGTCTTGGGTGTGGTCGTGATGGGCATTCTTCAGCGCCAGAACCTGGTGCAAGCGATGATTACAGGACGGAAGCTGATCCGCAGCCGCTGGTGAGCGATTTCGCCGCTTTCGTCGAGCTTCCGCGGAAATCCACGAACTCTGCCGAGCCTCCGGCTTGTTTTTTCTTATTCTAATTCCAAAGTGGAGAAATTCTAACCGCCGTCTGGCTCTCAGACTGCCAGAAACGTACCGAAATGCTTCTCTGTGGTGTTAGGTGCGCCCAATTGTCGCGGGTTTTCGTTTCCGCGGATCAAGGGGGGCACATGCTGTCGCAGCGTCATACGGACTTGGAAGTATCGAAATTCGGACCGGGCTTTAGCTCCAGGCGTGCCGCACTCCTCGCGGCGACCGCGCTGTCGATCTTCAGCAGCAGCGGCGCCTTTGCGGCCGAAGATAGCACGAACGAGGTATTGCTGAAAAAGCTCGACAAGATGGAGCGGCGCATCCAGGCGCTCGAAGCCGAGCTGAAGCAGAAGGACAGCCGCCAGCAGGCCGACGCCGGCACCAAGTCCTCATCGCGGCCGGCCTCGATCCGGAGCGCCAACGCGACGGCGTCATCCACCGATGCGAAGGAGGCGACGGACGCAAAGCAGGAAACAAAGGGAGCCAAGGGCAAGCCCGAAGCCCAATCCGCAGAGACGCCGGCCAAGCCGATGCTGAACCTCCCGCCGCTGCCAGCGGCGGGAGACAAGCCCATTCTGGGGCTGGCGGACTCGCCTGTTCCCGGCCTCAGCATAGGCGCCTATGGCGAAGTCAAGTTCGGTGCCGTGCAAAACCCTGCCGCCAACGGCCAGTGGCAGAACGGCTTCGATGCGCAACGCTTCGTCCTGCTGCCGACCTACGCGATCACGCCGAACATCATCTTCAATGCGGAGATCGAGTTCGAGCACGCGGGTTCGGGCTTTGACAATGACGACAAGCTGCACGGCACCGCCGAGATCGAGCAGCTCTGGGTCGATTTCAAGATCCTCGATCAGTTCAACTGGCGCGCGCCCGGTATCGATCTCGTGCCGATCGGCTACATCAACCAGCACCACGAGCCGACGCAGTTCTACAGCGTGAACCGGCCCGAATTGTACAACGGTCTCATTCCATCGACCTGGAAGGTGCCGTCGAGCAGTGTCTATGGGACCATCAGCGATGATCTGAAGTATCAGGTGATGGTCAGCACCAGCAACGAGGACTTCGGCGACTCCTTCGACAACCGTACCGAGGCCAAGACCGTGCCGCTTCCCGGAACGCCCTACGCCGCAGGGATCGATGGCCTGAACGGGCTTGGGTTCTCCAGGCCACCGCTCGGCGACTTCCAGCAGCTCAACAATGCCGTGGCCGTATCCGGACGGCTCGACGTCACACCGACGGTCCTGCCCGGCTTCGCCGGAAGCGTAAGCGCGTACTACTCACCGAACACGACGCCGCGCGGGGCGCATGATGATTTCGGCAATTTCTTCGGCCGCTCGAGCCTGACGATGTTCGATGCTGAGTTCCGCTATCGCGTCCCCGACACCGGTCTCGAGCTTCGCGGCGAATATGTCCGCGCGGAATTCGGCCATCCGGAGAATTTGCGCGCGAACAACGATTCCGATCCCACCAACAACGTCGGCAAGACGATGTACGGCTATTCCGGTGAGGTCGCCTATCACGTGCCGCTCGGTACTATCCTAAACAGCGAATGGGAGGCAGTGCCGTTCTACCGCTATACGTACCAGAACCTGCAGACCGGCGGGTTTGCCGGCACAGATGCCAACCTGCCGATCGGCGCCGGTCAGCGACAGTTCCATACCGCCGGATTTGCGCTCTTCCCATCACCGAAGATTGCCCTGAAGGCGACCTATCAGCACGTCATCGACAAGAGCATCACCGGCGCGATGTCGGATTCGTTCCTCGGCGGTGTCGGCTTCTTCTTCTGAGATCAGTGCGGCGCTCGGAACGCGCGCGCCGCCGCAGGACAACAAACGATGGGAGTCGCGTGAAAGATGACGTGGGTTCGATATACGCTGCCGGCGGTGGCGCTCGTGTCGGTTGCTTCGCCTGCCTATGCGGTTCAGTACCTGTCGATCGAGGAGGCGCAGAGGCAGGCGTTTCCATCGGCGACGCACTTCACCGAAGTCCAGACGGGACGCGTCTGGAAGGCCGAATCCGGCGGCAAAGTCGCGGGCTTCTTCGTCTTCGACCGGGTCATCGGCAAGCACCTGTTCATCGACTATGCGGTGGCGCTGACCCCGGCCGGCGCAGTGCATAAGGTCGAAATCCTGCAATACAGGGAATCCTATGGCGGTGAGATCAGAAGTCCGAGCTGGCTGGCGCAATTCGTCGGCAAGACCAGCGGCAGCGCATTGAAGATCAACGGCGACATCAGGAATATCTCCGGCGCGACGTTGTCATCGACGCATGTCACCGAGGGCGTGAAGAGGATCCTGACCGCCTATGCCAATCGCCTTCGATAGTACTCGCCGCGCGCGGCCGCTGTTGGGCACCTTCGTCGAGATCGAGGTCGCAGCTGCTGCCGGATCCGACGCGGCTGCCGCCATTGACGCCGCATTCGATGCAGTCGCCGAAGTTCATCGGCTGATGAGCTTTCATGAGCACGACACCGACGTCAGCCGCCTCAATCGGGAAGCCGGCATCCGCCCGACGCGAGTCCATGCCTGGACGTTCCAGGTCCTGGAGGCGGCGGTCGAGATGCATCGACGTTCCAGGGGTGTTTTCGACGTCACCGTCGCGCCGGTGTTGCAGGCCATGGGTCTGCTGCCTGGATTGGATGGCGCTCCGGTCATCATGCCGGAATGGCGCGTCACCGATCCGATCGAGCTTTCGTCTGAACAGACCGTGCGCTTTCGATCACCGGCGATCGAGATCGATCTCGGTGGGATCGCCAAGGGCTTTGCAGTCGATCGCGCAATCGAGGTGTTGCGCGGCTTCGATATTCCGGGCGGGCTGGTCAATGCCGGTGGCGATCTTCGGGTATTCGGACAGGGGCCGCACACGGTCCACCTGCGCGACCCCGGCGACCCGCTCCGCTTGCTCGCCCGTATCGAGCTGACCGATGAGGCGCTGGCGTCGACGGCGCGTCGATTTGATCTGGTTGATGGAGCAGCTCCGGGTGTATCGGCGATCATCGATCCCTTTACCGGCAAGCCGACGGGTGCCGTTACCGGCGCTACGGTCCGAGCACCGTCATGCATGATCGCCGATGCGCTCACGAAGGTCGTCATGATCTCCGGGACCGGCGCCGGCGACCTGCTCGCGCATTACGGAGCGAGTGCCTTGTTGATCTCGGTCGATGGCGAGGTGCAGATCACGTCCGACTGGCCTCAGGCGGTGCACCTTGCGGCTTAAGCGTCCATTTCGCTATTCGATTTACGCGGCGTTCGCGGTGCTGCTGCTGACCGGTGCTGGCTGGCTCGTGGCGGATTGGCAAAAGAACGTCGCTGGCGACGAGATCTGGCAGCAGAGCGCGGCGACGATGCTGATGGTGCATGGCGGTGCCGCCATGCTGGCGTTATTGCTGCTGGGCGCGCTGATTCCCGTGCACTTGCTGCGCGCATGGCGGAGCCGGAAAAATCGCATTTCCGGATCGATCATGGCGGCGTTCAATGCCGTCCTGATCGTGACCGCCTTTAGCCTGTATTATCTTGGATCGGAGGAGGTGCGACCCTGGATCAGCTGGATCCACCTCACAGCGGGATTTGCCCTTTCCCTGATGCTTCCGCTCCACATCTGGCTCGGTCGGCGGGAGTTGTGGTGAGAGGGCCTCACTGCACCGGCGGGTCGCCGCTGGTGCGCTTCTTGGCGAGATCCATTTCGGTGACCGCGATCAGGATCTCGGCGCGGGTCTTCAGGTCGGGCGCCTCGAGCATCGCCTGCTTCTCGGCGGGACCGTAGGGCGACATCATCGCCAGCGCATTGACCAGCGCCTCGTTGGGCGCGGCCTCGATGCCTTCCCAGTCGACCTTGAGATTGTTGGCCTTCAGGAAATCGGCGAGCACCTTGAGCAACGCCTTGCGGTCGACCGCCTCCTCGCCCTTGCGCGCGGTGAAGTCGCCGGTGAAGGAAAAGAAGTCGACCTTGCACTGCCGGTAGGACGTCTGCACGGTCAGTTCCTCGACCACCTTGAAGCGCGCGACGCCGGTCAGTTCGAGGATGTAGCGGCCGTCGCCGGATTCGGCGAGCTGTGTGATGCGGCCGACGCAGCCGATGCGGAACAGCACGGGATTGGCCTCGTTCGGCGAATGCGTCACGTCGGGCTGGATCATCCCGATCAGGCGGTGCCCGTCGCGCAGCGCGTCGTCGACCATCGCGAGATAGCGCGGCTCGAAGATGTTGAGCGGCATCTGGCCGCGCGGCAGCAACAGCGCGCCCGGCAACGGGAATACCGGGATCACTTCGGGAAGCTCGGCGGGCCCGCGGTATTCGGCGTTGATCGGCATCTGCAGTCCCGCTGTTACAGGCGCGGCTCAGGCAAGATCCGGAATAGTGTATAGCGGCTTTCCGACAAGATCATGCCCAAACAAGAATCCCAAGCGCGCTTACCGCGCTTTAGGAGAACAGGATGGTCGACAACCGCTTGCGCCCCTCGACGGTTGCCTCGTCGGCGCCGCCCCACGCCTCGAAGAACTGCACGAGCTGCTTGCGCGCGCCGTCGTCGTTCCAATTGCGGTCACGCTTGACGATGGCCAGCAGTTGCTCGGTCGCCTCAGCGCGCTTGCCCATCGCGTTCAGCGCGGTCGCGAGATCGAACCGGGCCTGATGATCGAGCGGGTTTGCGGCGACTTTCTGTTCAAGCTCGGCGATCGGGCCGACCGACTGCGCCTGCTCGGCGAGATCGATCGCGGCCTGCACCGCCTTCACGGCGGCATCATTGCGCTTGGATTCCGGAACCATCGCGAGCGTCTGCTTGGCCTGCTCGATGGCACCAGTCGTGACATAGCACTTGGCGAGGCCGGCCAGCGCGGCAATGTTGGTGGCGTCGTGCGCCAGTACCTCGGCGTAGATTTGCGCGGCCGCGGCGGCGTCACCCTCGGCGAGCACGGCCTCGGCCTCCTTCACGATTTCCGCAAGATCGGGTTCGCCCGCTGCGGGGACGCCCTTGGTGATCTTCTCGATGAAGGCGTTGACCTGGCTCTCCGGCACCGCGCCCATGAAGCCGTCGGCCGGCTGGCCGTTGACGAAGGCGATCACGGCCGGGATCGACTGGATGCCCATCTGGCCCGGGATCGCCGGATGCTCGTCGATGTTCATCTTGACCAGCTTGACCCGGCCCTTGGCATTGCGGACCGCTTTTTCCAGCATCGGCGTGAGCTGACGGCACGGACCGCACCAGGGCGCCCAGAAGTCGATCAGGACCGGCTGACGGCGCGATTCCTCGATGACGTCCTTGACGAAGGTCTGGGTCGTCGTTTCCTTGATCAGATCGGGCGCTGCCTGGGGCGTTGAGCCGCCCTGCTCCATTATCGTCACGTTGTCCTCGCCTGGTCTTGAATGAGGTCAGAAAATCCGGGGGCGTTCTAGCACGCTCCGCGCGGCTGGTTCAGCCGTTCTGTCTGGCTAAATGGCGGTCAGACGACAAATTTCAATCGCTTGCCGCTAGTCCCCGTTCCATCGGAGATCGGGTGGGTTTTCGCCGGGCCGCGGTCGAAGATCGCGCTGTCGAGGTACCCCGGGGAAATGCGCCATGGCCAAGGCCTATTACAGCACCGTGTTCGAGCAGCCGGCTGGCGAGGTCTGGAAAATCATCCGAGATTTCAACAACTACCCGGTCTGGGTCCATGGCGAGGGGACGAGCGAGATCGAGGAGGGCAAGTCCGGCGACACCATTGGGGCGGTGCGCAACGTAGTCTACCGGGAGCGGCGGATCCGGCAGCGGCTGCTGGCGCAGTCCGATATCGAATGCTTTCAGACCTACGAGTTCGCCGGTCCGCCGACCCTGCCGATGACCGACTTCACGGCCACCTTGCGGGTGACCTCGGTGGTCGATGGCGACCGCGCCTTCGTCGAATGGTGGGCGATTTTCGATTGCGAGCCCGCCCGCCGTGCCGAACTGGCGCAGACCCTGGCCGGCTGGTTCGAGACCCGGCTCGAATCGCTCCGCGATGCGATGGCGGTCTGAGGCCGGTTCCCGGCCCAAAAGCAAAGAAATCGTGATGCCGGCCGGTTTCGGGCCGATTCGAGCTCAATTTTTAAGGAAACCGAGCGATTTCGTCGCGCCCTGGCCGCGCTCTTGTGTTGCATTCGCTCAAAGCATTTGGCATAGGTCTGCCGTTGCCGGCGAGCAATCGCCGCCATCTCGGATGCGGGTGTAGCTCAGTGGTAGAGCACGACCTTGCCAAGGTCGGGGTCGAGGGTTCGAGCCCCTTCGCCCGCTCCAGAGTTTCTCGCTGACCGAGCTGACAGTCTGATGAAGGCCCGCCCACCGAAGCGGGCTTTTTTATTTCCAGGCAGGCGCTTCGATCTCTGGCTCCGGGTCGAGATGCTTTGGCTGCCGGCCAAGATCGAGCCGCGCCTTCGTGCCGCTCGGGCCCTGATCGAGCCCGTAGCCCCTGGCCCATTTGCCGAGTTCAGTCGCGATCGTGTCGCTGGAGACGACCGCAAGGTCTTGCGGTCCGCCATCTCCCCTTGCGAAGGCGCGCTGCGCCCGACCGGACAGCCTTCGATCGCGGCGCCGATGCAGCTCGATCCTGCCGGGGCGACGAAGGGCCAGAGCATGCAGCGCGATCAGAATCAGATCGTCGCCGCGCACCAGCGGCCAGCGACATCTTCGCTTTGCGACGACGTGGACCATGTCGCTCGCGGCCGCCTCACACGCGCAAACAGATGCTCCGTGTTTACGCGTATGCGATGCCCTGCGACACAACCGTTCGCTTCGTCTGAATATTGCGTCGCAGCGCGCCTGCCTCTTTCGCAAGCACATCACGCCCGAAAATTTCGCCTCAAACTTGTTTTTGACTGCAGCGCACCCAGATGCATCCGCTTCTCAGCGTCGTCGGATGTGCTACCATTTTGTCGTCTGACCTACCTTACAGACCGCCACAATCATCTCTCAGGGCGTTCAAAATCAATAACGGGGCAAGCTGCAACGGCTTGCATAGGGGAGTGACGCGATGAAATCGGCTTTCAATCGATCCATACTTGCGTTCGCGGCGATTGCGCTGCTGGCGGGGACAACCTTCGCCAGTGCGCAGCAACAGACGGACAAGAATCGTCCGTTGAAGAAATACGAATCCGGCAACAAGGAATTCTGGACGCATCCGCCGGATGACTGGTTCCTCGGCGACGAGACCGAAGCGCAGAAGGGCCTTGCCCCGCCGTCCGGCCCGCCGACCGGCTCCTCCGACGCCGAGCTCGCGGCGACGATCAAGAAGATCAAGCTGCCGCCGGGCTTCAAGATCGAGGTCTATGCGTCGAACGTGCTCGCCGCGCGCCAGATGGCGTGGGGCGACAAGGGAACGCTGTTCGTCGGCTCGTTCGGCCTTGGCAACGTCTATGCGATCAAGGACAACAACGGCAAGAAAGAGGTCAAGACGATCCTCAAGGGCCTCAACATGCCCACCGGCCTCACCTTCAAGGATGGCGCGCTCTACGTCATCGCGGTCGATAAGCTGATCAAGTACGACAACGCCGAGGCCAATCTCGACAATCTCGGCCAAGGCAAGGTGGTGTATGACGACATGCCGTCCTATGCGGCGCATGGCTGGAAATACATCTCCGTCGACAAGGACGGCTGGTTCTACATTCCGTTCGGCCCGCCCTTCAACATCGGCATTCCGCCGACCAGCGTGTCGCAGATCCGCCGCGTCGATCCGAAGACCGGCAACGCGGAGATCTGGGCGCTCGGCGTGCGCAACTCGGTCGGCGGCGACGTCGATCCGCGCACCGGCAAATACTGGTTCACCGAAAATGCGCGCGACTGGATCAGCGATGATCTGCCGAGCGACAAGCTCAACATGATCGGCAGGATGGGCGAGCATTTCGGTTATCCCTATTGCCATCAGGGCGACCTGCCGGATCCGAAATTCGCGATGGGCCACAAGTGCTCGGAGTTCACCCCGCCGGTGCTCAAACTCGGCGCTCACGTCGCTCCGCTCGGCATGAAGTTCTATACCGGCAGCCAATTCCCGGCCGATTACAAGAACAACATCCTGATCGCCGAGCACGGCTCCTGGAATCGGCACAAGTATCAGGGCGGCCGCATCGTGCGCGTGATCGTCGGGCCTGACGGCAAGAACGCCAAGCAGGAGGTGTTCGCCTCCGGCTGGATCGAGGGCGACCAGGGCTATCTCGGTCGTCCCGCCGACATCCTGCTCGACAAGGACGGCTCGATCCTCGTTGCCGACGACTGGGCCGGTGCGATCTATCGCATCAGCTACAGCAAGAAGTAACGGCTGAACTCATGTGGGCTGCGGTGGCCTTTGAGGCGGCCGCAGCCTCTCGTGATGCAGCCGGAAACGGAACCACCTCGTCATGCCCGGACTTGATCCGGGCATCCATCCAAACAAACACCCTTCTGCAAGCCAGATGGATTGCCGGGTCGTCCCCGATCAGGTCGAGGACAGGCGGCCGGCAGTGACACGTGGAGAGAACTGGCAATGCGCGTTGCGTCATTCGGAATTCTGTCGGCGGCGATCCTGCTGACCTCGTTTGCCCATGCCGCCGATATCGCCGCCGGCAAGGAGAAGGCCGAGCTGTGCGCCGGCTGTCACGGCGAGAACGGTATCTCGCAGACGGAGAACATTCCCTCGCTCGCGGGCCAGCTCGATCAGTTCATCCAGTGGCAGCTGGTGTTCTTCCGCGCCGGCGCGCGCAAGAACGAGCAGATGCAGCCGATCGTCGAGCAGCTCAACAACGAGGACATCCGCAATCTCGGCGCCTATTTCGCTTCGCTGACGCCGTTCAAGGGCGGCAAGGACGACAATCCGGAATTGTCGGAGAAGGGCAAGCAGGCCGCCGCCGGCCGCCGCTGCGCGTCATGCCACACCGACACCTTTGCCGGCACCAAGGCCGTCGCACGCATCGCTGGCCAGCGCGAGGAATATCTCGTCAAGGCGTTGCACGACTACAAGTCAGGTTTGCGCTCAGGCGGCGCCCAGGCCGCGATGGCCGACGTGGCATATCCCTTGAGCGATGAGGAGATCACGGCGCTGGCGCATTATCTGGCGTATCTGTGAGATGGGCGAATAGCGAATAGGGAGTCGCGAATAGACGCGTAGCCCGGATGAAGCGAAGCGAAATCCGGGAATCGTCGTATCGCAGATCAACTGGACCCGGATTCCGCTGCGCTGCATCCGGGCTACAGAGCTAACCTCCTCGCTGCTTCTCGTATGCCTTCAGATGCGTGTACGCCGTGCGCAGCTTCGGTACCGGAATCTTGGCCGCATCCGCGCGCACGATCAGATCGCCGATCACGTGATCGGCCTCGACCGGAAGCCCGGCCTTGATGTCGCGGAACATCGACGCCGTCATCGGCGAGCCTTCGGTCGTGAGCAGCCCGCGGGTGCGCTGGAAGAACGGGCCGCCCGGCATATGGCCGGCGTCGGCGGCGATCGCGCTGCATTCGTCGAGGATGCCGATCAGGAAGTCCTTGCCGCCGGGCGCGGCCAGGATGTTGCCGACCGAGGTCCGCATCAGGCTGGTGGAGGCGGCGAGGGAGGCCAGGAACACCCACTTCTCCCACATGTCCTGCATGATGTGATCGCTGGCGGCCGCGCCGTTGACGACAGAGAAGGTGTCCGCGATCGCGCGTACCCGGTCCGAGATCCCGCCAGCACGCTCGCCGAAATTCAGCGACTGCATCGGCTGAAGCTGCACCACCTCGCGCGCCTCGTTCAGCGTCGCCGCGATCGCGCAGAGCCCGCCGAGCACGTGGGGTGCGCCGAATGTCCTGTCCAGCACGTCGAGATGCAGCATGCCGTTGAGCAGCGGAATGATCGCGGTCTTGTCGCCGACGGCCGGCGCAAAGGACTTGATCGCATCGTCGAGATCGAATGCCTTGCAGCTCAACAGCACGACGTCGAATTTCTCGGAGAGCTTGTCGGCCTGCACGGTCGGCGGATTCGTCAGCGTGACGTCGCCGTTCGGGCTCTTGATCACGAGCCCGGCCGAGGCCAGCTCGGACGCGCGCTTGGGGCGCACCAGAAAGGTGACGTCGCGGCCGGCCTGAAGCATCCGGCCGCCGAAATATCCGCCGATCGCGCCGGCGCCGACCACGAGAACGCGCATGGGATTTAGTCCTTCTTTGTTGCTTGAGGAGAGCTGGCGAATAGCGAGTAGGGAGTTAGCAATATGTGCGTGCCATCAGCCATCCGCTACTCCCCATTCGCTCCCTTAACCATTTCCTCGACTTCGCGCAGCTGCTCCTTGCCGAAGAAGATCTCGTTGCCGACGAAGAAGGTCGGCGAGCCGAACGCGCCGCGCTCCACCGCGGACTGGGTGTTCGCGATCAGCTTGGCCTTCACGTCCGGCTCCTGCGCACGGGCGAACAGCCTTGCGGCGTCGAGGCCAGACGAGGCGATGGCTTTGCCGGCGACTTCGGGGTCGTCCATCTTCTTCGGCTCGACCCACATGTGGTGAAAGGCGGCCTCGACATATTTCTCGAACACGCCCTCGAGCTGTGCGGCGACCGCCGCGCGCATCAGGTTCAGCGTGTTGACCGGGAAGAACGGGTTCAAGGTATAGGGCTTGACATTGAAGCGCTTGAGGAAGCGCTCGGTCTCGATCTTCTGGAACTCGGGCTTGTTCTTGACGCCCGCCAGCGTCTCGGCCGGCGACTTGTTGTTGGTGGCCTTGAAGATGCCGCCGAGCAGGATCGGCACATATTCGAATTTGACACCGGTGCGCTTCTCGATCGCCGGGATCGCCTCATGGCTGAGGAAGGCGTTGGGACTGCCGAAATCGAACAGGAATTGCGGATTCTGGCGCACGGCGGTCTCTCCCTCGGCTCGCTTAGCATGGGCCCGCTGTCGCAGGCGCCATCAGTAGAATATGATAGTCATCATGTGAGCCGCGGCGCGCGATGTCAAATCAGACGCTTGATCGTCTGCCTGCGCCATACCAGCCCGTAATAGGCCATCTGCAGCACGAATATGGTCGGATAGGCGATCTGGACATCGGTCATCTGGCCGAAATGATGGTGCCGAACGACGATTGCATGACGTTGCTGAGCAGTATCGGCGCGAGGAAGAACAGAAAGGCCTTCCGCAGGGATGGAGGGGGGCACATCGATTTCCCGAACGGAGCTGAGTGTGTGAGTAATGCGTTTAATTGAGCGTGCTGGCGGCACACTCGCTGCACCTCTCCCGCTTGCGGGGGAGGTCGGATCGCATCTTCAGATGCGATCCGGGTGGGGGCTCTCTCCACACGAAGAGTTTCCCGGGCGGCGAGACCCCCACCCCAACCCTCCCCCGCAAGCGGGAGAGGGAGCGCAGCTTGTTTCGTGGCTACTCATCCCCGCGCTAGTCCGCTTGATCGCTGTAGGCGAGCCCGACCGCATGGTCGCGGATGTCGGCCGGCCAGTCTGCGATCAATGTTACGAAGCGCCGCCGGTCATGCGCGAACAGGGCGCGGATCGCGTCCTCGTAATGCGGACGGTTGCCGGCCATCGCGGTCATGAAGCGATAGGCGGCGTCCTGGGCGAGCCGCGTGCGGTCCTTGTCGCCGCTCGCGCGCCGCGCCTCGTCGATCAGCTTGCGGATCGCGACCGACGCGCCGCCTTTCTGCTGTGCCAGCCAGTCCCAATGCCGCGGCAGCAGCGTGATCTCGCGCGCGACGACGCCAAGTTTGGGGCGGCCGGGGCCGCGCGGCGCGACGGGTGCGGGCGGCTCGTCCGCCGCGGGAGCCTCGAGCTTCGGCAGGCGCGCCAGCACGTCGTCGACCGAGCCGCGGAAATCGATATCGACCAATGCGGAGGTGCGGCCGTCGAACACCAGGATCGCCGCGTCCTTGCGGCGGTCGTGCACTTGCTTGGCGGCGCGGGCGACGTGGGGGAGGTCGCCGGCCGCGATGCGGTGATCCCCCTCGAAGGCGACATAGGCAGGGTTCATTGCGGACCTCTTCGGTTGCGTGAGATATTGCCCGGGCAATTTGAGGCAATCACGACGCGTGCATCTCGACTTTCTTGCGTCAGGCTGGCACCAAGCGCCGCTTGCCTGCGCCGACGACCCGAGGGACACCCATGCTGACGGTTCATCATCTGAACAATTCCCGCTCGCAGCGCGTGCTGTGGCTGCTCGAGGAATTGGACGTGCCTTACGAGATCGTGCGCTACCAGCGACAGCCCGACATGCGCGCGCCGAAAGAGCTGTTGGCCGTGCATCCGCTCGGCAAGTCGCCTGTCATCACCGACAACGGCAATACGATCGCGGAATCCGGTGCGATCCTCGAATACATCATCGGTACCTACGGCAATGGCCGGCTGATTCCGCCCGCGAATACGCCGGAGCGGCTGCGCTACACCTATTGGCTGCACTACGCCGAAGGCTCGGCGATGCCGCCGCTGCTGCTGAAGCTGCTGTTCACGCTGATGCCGAAGCGCGCGCCGGCGCTGCTGCGGCCGCTGGTGCGCAAGGTGTCCAACCAGGCACTCTCCACGCTGGTCAACCCGCAGCTCAGGCAGCACATGGCCTATTGGGAAGGTGAGCTCGGCAAGAGCGAATGGTTCGCCGGCAATGAATTTACGGGCGCCGACATCCAGATGAGCTTTCCGCTCGAAGCCGCCGCGGCGCGCGGCGGGCTCGAGGACGGCCATCCGAAATGCGTGGCGTTCCTCGAGCGCATTCACGCGCGCCCGGCCTATGCCCGGGCGCTGGAGAAGGGCGGACCGTACCAAGTCGGCCGATAGCGCCTCACTCATCGCCGCAGCTCGACCAGCGGGAGCAGCCGCGAGTCCGACAGCGCCGCGGTGCGATGGCCGATGCCGGCGAGATAGGCCTCCGCCACGGCGAAGGCGAGGAAAGCCCCGCGGCTCTTCTGCCGGATCAGCATCGCGCGGTCCCAGCGCTCGCCCTCGGGTCCGATCAGGAACGGACCGCCTTCGCCCATGAACAGCAGATCGCCGCCGCTCTTCCGCAGGAAGGGCAGGGTGTGCGCGATGTAGCGGTCGTAGGCCTCCGCGCCGGTGATCGGCTGCGGCGGGGCCAATTCGGGGCTCGCCGAATAGTCGGCGGTCTCCCGAAAGCGCAGCAGATTGAGCATCACCAGCTCGCCCGCGATCTCGCGTTGGGCGAAGTCGCGACCGGCGTTCCAGGTCGGCTCCAGATGGCAGGTTGCGTCCATGTCCGGTCGTCCAATCGATTCCTAAACGGAGGCTGTTTTTATCCGGGTGTAATTGCATTGTCAATAATATCCGGATATAAATGGTCGACCAGCCGAATGGAGCCGCCATGAAATCCGAGACCAGAAAGCTCGCCATCGCCGACTACAAGAAGCGTACGAGCGTCGCCGGAGTCTTCGCGATCCGCTGTCGCGCATCCGGCGAGGTCTGGGTCGGGCAGGCGCTCGATCTCGAGAAGATCCAGAACCGCATCTGGTTCACGCTGCGCATGGGCGATCACCGCGATGCCGAACTGCAGCGGGCATGGACGACGCACGGTGAAGCCAGCTTCTCCCTCGAAACGCTGGAGCGCATCGAGGATGAGGAATTGGCCTATGTGCGCGATACGATGCTCAAGGAGCGCGTGCAGCACTGGCGCGCACGGCTGAACGCGTCCGCGATCTAGAACGCTTTGGAGCGAAGTGGATACCGGTCCGCGTGAATAGGTGGTGCAGCCGCGCTATTGCTTGATCGCCGACAAGACCTCGGCGATGAGCCGTTCGACACCACCACCGGACCGGCCGGTGGAATCCCCCAGGCGCACGATCACGAGGTTTCGCGACGGAATGATCGCGATACGCTGGTCGAGGAAACCTGCGGCAAAGAAGGCGTCGCGCGGGATGCCGGCCCTGATCCGGTTCGCTGCACCCTTGGCCGTGCTGCGATTGGTCCAGAACCCGGCGCCGTAGTCGGTATCGAGCGTCGCCGCGGCGGAGAAATCCACCCAGTTCTCGTTGAAGAGACGCACGTTACCGATCTGACCGTTGTTCAGGTAGAGCATGCCGAACCGCGCCCAATCGCGCGCGCTCGCAAGCATGTTGGACGCGCCTTGCAACGTTCCGGATGCGTCGAATTCCAGCGTCACGTGGCGCATGCCGAGCGGATTGAGCAGCTCGCGCCATGCAAAGGCTAGTGTCTGTTCCGGCCCGCCGACGATATCGCGAATGATCCCAGCCAGGAGTTGGGCTGAGCCGCTGGAATAGTGCCATCGCGTCCCCGGCGGCGCGATCAACGGCGCTTTCGCGGCGTAGCCGGTCATGTCTTCGTCCAGGTACATCCGGCTGGCCTCGTCGAAGCCGAGGAACGTTTCGTCCAGCGCCAGTCCGGACGTCATCCGCATCAGATGCTCGACCGTGATCGCACGACGCAGATCATTGGCGCCCTGCCACTGAGCGATCGGCGCCGCCATCGAGGGTTGGATGAGATTTTTGCGCTGGAGAATGCCGATCAACGCATTCACGACCGACTTGCTGAGCGAGAATCCGAGCAGCTGCGTGTCGACGCCAACTCCCGGCGCATAGCGTTCGGCGATGACACGACCGTTGTGGACCACCACCACGGCCTTGGTCCTGCGCGACACCTCCCCTGCGGGCTCCTCGAATGCATGATCGAGCGCACTCACGAGCGCGGCGTTCGACGGCTCGACAACTGTCGGAGGGGCGATGTCCGGCAACAATGCCGGCGACGTCGGAGTTCTCAGTGCGTCGAGGTCGCTCCGGAGCAGGTAGGGAGGCTTTGGCCCGAGCCGCAAGGTGCAACCAAAGCCTTGGCGAAATGTGGCCTGCCCGTGCACGACTCCCATGACCGATGTCTCGACGACTTTGGCTGTTCGATCGACCTGGTAACTCATCACGTACCGCCACGGCCGAACGCTCGGGACGTCCGCGATCGCCGCAAAATTGGCATCCGGGTCGAGCCCGGAAACGAAGGTCCTGATGCAGACATTGTGCGCGACGAAGTCGGCCATGAAGCGGGCAGCCTTGTCGGCACGAAAATAGCTGCCCGCAACCACAACCGTGACCGGCAGCAGCATCGCCAACGCGATCCAGATCCGAGCGCGCACGCGTCACCTCTTGTGAAACTCCACGCTCTCCGAACGCGGTGAGATAAAGATGCATCGCCGTGCTTCGGCTCATCGTCTGAAGCGCGATCATGCCTTAGCGGGATGCCTGTGCGCTGCCGACCGAGGGCAAGGGCTGCACCGTGACGCCGGGCGGCGGCACGTCGTCGTCGGGCACAAAGAAATCCGATATCAGCGGCACGGAAGCGTCGACGCGATAGCGCTCGAAGTCCCGCACGCCGTTGGCGTAGAGCACCTTGTCGTCGATGCAGAAGTGGCCGGTAAATTCGCGCGACGGCCGGGTGACGATCGCGTAGGCCGCATCGCCCATGATCTCCGGCGTGCGGCTCGCGCGCATCATGGCGTCGCCGCCGAGCAAATTGCCGACCGCGGCAGTTGCGATCGTGGTGCGCGGCCACAGCGCATTGACGGCGATGCCGGCGGATTTCAGCTCGCCCGCGAGCCCGAGCACGCACATGCTCATGCCGTACTTCGCCATCGTATAGGCGGTCGAATGCTCGAACCACTTCGTCTTCATGTCGAGCGGCGGCGACAGCATCAGGATATGCGGGTTCTCCGCCTTCTTCAGATGCGGGATGCAGTATTTCGACACCATGAAGGTGCCGCGCGTATTGATACCCATCATCAGGTCGAACCGCTTCATGTCGGTCGCTTGCGAGGTGGTCAGGCTGATGGCGCTGGCATTGTTGACGCAGATGTCGATACCGCCGAACTCCGCGACGGTCCGCTCGATCGCCGCCACCACCTGCGCCTCATCCCTGATATCGCAGATCACCGGCAGCGCCTTGCCGCCGGCGGCGCGGACCTCGTCGGCGGCGGTGTAGATCGTGCCCGTCAGCTTGGGATGCGGCTCGGCGGTCTTCGCCGCGATCGCGATATTTGCGCCATCACGCGCGGCGCGAAGCGCAATCGCAAGCCCGATGCCGCGGCTCGCGCCCGAGATGAACAGCGTCTTGCCTTTGAGGGACGTCATTTGCCGGCTCCTCCACAGTTAGGGCACACATTACTAGGGCTTCCTCCGCCCTTGTGGGGGAGGGGACGACGAAGCAAGCGCCGCCGCCATCGCGCAACTACGACAGGCGCTACGCATCCGCATGCAGCACGCGGCCGCGCGTCTCCGGCAGCGCGTAGGCGGCGAGGAAGAAGACGCCATAGGCCGCCACCGCGAAGATCGCGATCGCGTTGGCGAGCGACGTCGTCGTCGACAGTGCACCGACCAGATAGGGGAACAGCGCACCGACACCGCGGCCGAAATTGTAGCAGAAACCCTGGCCGGAGCCGCGCAGCCGCGTCGGGTAGAGCTCGGTCAGGAACGCGCCCATGCCGGAGAAATAGCCGGAGGCGAAGAAGCCGAGCGGAAAGCCGAGTATCCAAAGCACTTCATTGGACAGCGGCAGCTGGGTGTAGAGCAGCACCACCGCGATCGCGCCGAGCGAGAAGATCAGGAACAGGTTGCGCCGGCCGATGCGGTCGGCGAGCCAGGCCCCGACCAGATAACCGATGAAGGAGCCGATGATCAGGGTCGCGAGATAACCGGTGGAGCCGACCACCGAGAGCTTGCGCTCGGTGGTGAGGAAGCGCGGCACCCAGAAGGTGACGGCGTAATAGCCGCCCTGCATGCCGGTGCCGACCAGCGAGGCCAGGATTGTCGTCCTCAGGATCGGCCCGTGAAAGATCTCCCACAATGCGGCCGGTCCGCTGCCGGACGCCTGCTGTTGCGCCAATGTCGCGGCGGAGATCTCGGGCTCGGCAACGTAGCGGCGGAGATAGAACACCAGCAGCGCCGGCAGCGCGCCGATCACGAACATCCAGCGCCATGCGCTCTCCGCAGGCAGGATTGAGAACAGCACCGCCTGCGCCAGCACGGCAAAGCCCCAGCCGATCGCCCATCCGGATTGCACTGAGCCGACTGCGCGTCCGCGATATTGCGGCCGGATCGCTTCGCCCATCAGCACGGCGCCCGCCGCCCATTCGCCGCCGAAGCCCAGGCCGAGCAGCGCGCGGGCGATCAGGAGCTGATCGAAATTCTGCACGATGGCGCAGACCAGCGAGAAGAAGGAGAACCAGAGGATGGTGAATTGCAGCGTCTTCACCCGCCCGATGCGATCGGAGAGGTAGCCGCCGAGCCAGCCGCCGACGGCCGATGACAACAGCGTCACCGTGCCGGCGAGCCCCGCGGTGCCGGCATCGACCTTCCACAGCGCGATGATGGTGCCGATCACCAGCGGATAGATCATGAAATCCATGCCGTCGAGCGCCCAGCCCGCACCGCAGGCCCAGAACGTGCGCCGTTCCTGCACGTTCATGTCGCGATAGAAGGCAAGAAGACTGCTGTCCTGGATCTCCGCGACTTCCATCGGTTTGGATTCGGCTGAACTCATGCGCGTTCCCTTGGAAGCAATTGTCGCCGGCACTTCCGAAATCCGCGGCCGGCTTGCGCGGAGGCGGCAATTTACCGCGATGCTGGTGGGTGGGCAAAGGTGCATTTGCGCCGTGCGCATCGATGCGCGATGTGCCCGCGATGGTGGACACGCTTGTGCTGTGCCCGCCCTGCGGTTTCGTCTCACTGTGCCGCCGCCTCCGAGCCGCGCGTGCGCGGGTCGGGCGCGCCGAGCAGTCCGCTGGACGTGACCAGTATCGAGTTGGCTGAGGAGTAGCCGAGCGGCTGGACCAGCTTGTGGCCCTTGGCCTTCAGCTCGTCTAGCACCTGCTCGGGAAAGCCGCGCTCGATCCTGACCTCGTCGGGCAGCCATTGATGATGCACGCGCGGCGCCGCAACGGCGGCGGCGATGTCCATCTTGTAATCGATCACGTCGACGATGATCTGCGTCACCGCGGAGATGATACGGCTGCCGCCGGGCGATCCCGTCACCAGCACCGGCCTGCCGTCCTTCAGCACGATGGTCGGCGACATCGACGACAACGGGCGCTTGCCGGGGCCGGGCAGGTTGGCTTCGAAGCCGACCAGGCCGAAGGCGTTGGAGGCGCCCGGCGCAGCGGCGAAATCGTCGAGCTCGTTGTTGAGCAGCACGCCGGTCCCCTCGGCGACGAGGCCGACGCCGTAGGGGAAGTTCAGCGTGTAGGTGTTGCTGACGGCGTTGCCGCTGGCATCGACGACGGAATAGTGCGTGGTGTTGTCGCCCTCGTGCGGCGGCTTTGCGTTCCGCACGTCGGTCCAGGGCGTGGCGCGGGCGAGATCGATGGTCGCGCGCTGCTTCGCGGCGTAATCCTTCGAGATCAACAATTGCGTGGGCGCGTCGACGAAGGCGGGATCGCCGAGATAGCGCGCACGATCGGCATAGGCGCGCTTCATCGCCTCGATCATCACATGCAGCGAGGCCGCCGAGCCTTGCTTCATGTCGGACATCGGAAAGCCTTCGAGGATGTTCAGGATCTCCAGCAGCACCACGCCGCCCGAGGAAGGCTGCGGCATCGAGACGATGTCATAGCCCCGATAGGTGCCGCGGATCGGCGGGCGGATGACCGGCTGATAGGATTTCAGGTCGTCGAGGCTGATGATGCCGCCGGCGTCACGGATGCCCTTGACGAGCTTCTCGGCGACCACACCTTCATAGAAGCCGCGCGGGCCCTGCTCCGCGATCGCCGTCAGCGTCGCCGTGAGATCGCTCTGGATCAGCCGGTCGCCCTCGTGCAACGGGCTGCCGTTGGCATGCGAGAAAGTCCTGGCCGAATTCGGCCAGCGCGACATGTGGCGATACATGTCGGACAGGGTGTCGGATGTATCGTCGGTGACGATGAAGCCGTCGCGCGCCAGGTCGATCGCGGGCTGAATGATCTGCGCCAGCGTGAACTTGCCGGAGCCGTATTTCTCAAGCGCCAGTGCAAGTCCGGCAACAGTGCCGGGCACGCCGATGCCGAGCGCGGAATAGCGCGATTTGTTGGGGTCGGGCTTGCCGTCTGCGTCCAGGAACATGTCGCGCGTCGCGGCCTGCGGCGCGGTCTCGCGGTAGTCGATCGTGACGTCCTGGTTGCGTTCGGCAAGATGGATCACCATGAAGCCGCCGCCGCCGATATTGCCGGCGCGCGGATAGGTCACCGCCATCGCAAAGCCGGTGGCGACTGCGGCATCGACCGCATTGCCACCCCGCCGCAGGAAATCGGCGCCGACCTGCGCGGCGAGTTTCTCCTGCGCCACCACCATGCCGTTTTCGGCGGGGATGCTGCGAATCGCGTCGGCGGCCGGCGGCAAATAGAAGCGGCGCTGCTCCTGGCTGAACGCCGGCGCAGCGATACCGATCAACAGGAGAGCGGCAAACAACCGTCGCGATATCGTTGCGGCACGTGTCATCGAAGCCCCCTGCTCTTCGTCGATGTGACATTCGCAAAACAAACTCATGCTATATGGGGACGCGTCGGTGAGGCAAAACGCCTGTTCGTGACTCAACTTGAGGAATCTTTATGACGATGGCGGCGACGGCACAGACAGGCATCGACGACGTGAAGACCTATCCGGGACGCGCCGCCGTCATCAGCTGGATCTTCTTCGACTGGGCCGCTCAGCCCTATTTCACCCTGATCACGACCTTCGTGTTCGCGCCCTATTTCGCGAGCTTCGTCGCATCAGATCCGGCGAGCGGTCAGTCGATGTGGGGTTTTGCCACGGCAGCCGCCGGGCTCGCGATCGCGCTGCTGTCGCCCGTGCTGGGCGCGATTGCCGATGCCAGCGGCCGCCGCAAGCCGTGGATCGCAGGCTTTGGTGCGCTGCTCGTCATCGGCGCGAGCGCGATGTGGATCGGCAAGCCCGGAAATCCCGACGTCATTCCCGTGCTGCTGCTGGCCTATGCGATCGCAAGCGTCGGCGTCGAGTTCGCGACCGTCTTCAACAATGCGATGATGCCGACGCTGGTACCACCCGACAGGATCGGGAGGCTCTCGGGTACCGGCTGGGCCACCGGCTATGTTGGCGGCATCCTGAGCCTCGTGCTGGTGCTCGGCTTCCTCGCCGCCAATGCCGAGACCGGCCGCACGCTGTTCGGCTTCACCCCGCTGTTCGGTCTCGATCCCGCCACCCATGAAGGCGATCGCATCACCGGACCGCTGACCGGGCTGTGGTTCATCATCTTCGTCGCGCCGATGTTCCTGTTCACGCCGGATTATCCGGCCAAGCGTCGGTTGCGCGATGCGCTCGGTGAAGGCCTGCGCGAGCTGCGAGAGTCATTGGCGAGCCTTCCGAAGCAGAAATCGATGGCGCGGTTCCTGCTCGCGAACATGATCTACACCGACGGGCTAGTGTCGCTGTTTGCCTTCGGGGGCATCTATGCAGCGGGCACCTTCGGGTGGGACACGATCCGCATCGGCACGTTCGGCATCATCCTGGCGATTGCCGGCACGTTCGGCGGGTGGCTCGGCGGCAAGCTCGATGATGCGTTCGGGCCGAAGCGTGTCATCACGGGCAGCCTGCTGATCCTGCTGTTTGCGATCGTCACGATCCTCACCGTGAACAAGGATTCGATCCTGTTCATACCGGTCTCGCCTCCGGTGCCCGGCGGCCCGTTGTTCGCCGGCGCCGCCGAGCGCGCCTATATCGTGCTGGGTTGCCTGATCGGCGCCACCGGCGCGCCGCTGCAGGCGGCATCGCGCTCGCTTTTGATCCGTCTGGCGCCGAAGGATCGCATCGCGCAGTATTTTGGTCTGTTCGCGCTGACCGGGAAGGTGACGTCGTTCATTGGCCCGCTGCTGATCGGCGCGATCACCGCGGCGACCGCGAGTCAGAAGGCCGGCATGGCGGTGCTGGTGGTGTTTTTCCTCGTCGGCTTGGTGCTGCTGGCGAAGGTGCGCGCCGACGCGTAGCAATTCGTAGCCCGGATGGAGCGAAGCGCAATCCGGGAAGATCTCTCCGCGGGCAGGCGGACCCGGATTTCGCTACGCTCCATCCGGGCTACAGGCCGTGATCAGTGCCGGAAGTGCCGCACGCCGGTGAACACCATCGCGATGCCGTGCTCGTCGGCGGCCTTGATCACCTCGTCGTCGCGCATCGAGCCGCCGGGCTGGATCACCGCGGTGGCGCCGGCCTCGATGCAGGCAAGCATGCCGTCGGCGAACGGGAAGAACGCGTCGGAGGCGACCACCGAGCCTTTGGTCAAGGGCTCCGCCAGCTTCAACTCGGCCGCCGCATCCAGCGCCTTGCGTGCGGCGATGCGCGCGGAATCGACCCGGCTCATCTGGCCGGCGCCGATGCCGACGGTGGCGAGATCCTTGGCGTAGATGATGGTGTTCGACTTGACGTGCTTGGCGACGCGGAAGGCGAATTTCAGATCGCGCAGCTCGGCATCGGTCGGTGCGCGCTTGGTCGCGACCTTGAGGTTCATGTCCTCGACCACGGCATTGTCGCGGCTCTGCACCAGCAGGCCGCCGGCGACCGTCTTGGCCGTGAGGCCGACCGCGCGCGGGTTCGGCAAGCCACCCGCGAGCAGCAGGCGCAAATTGCGCCGGCTGGCGATGATCGAGATCGCTTCCTCGGTCGCATCGGGCGCGATGATCACCTCGGTGAAAATGCCGATGATGGCGCGCGCGGCGTCGGCGTCGAGCGTGCGGTTGACGGCGATGATGCCGCCATAGGCCGAGGTCGAGTCGCAGGCGAGCGCGCGGGCGTAGGCGGTGGCGAGATCGGGCCCCTCGGCAACGCCACAAGGGTTGGCGTGCTTGACGATGACGCAAGCCGCGGTGCGGTTCGGATCGAACTCGCCGATGCATTCATAGGCCGCATCGGTGTCGTTGATGTTGTTGTAGGACAGCTCCTTGCCCTGAAGCTGCCGCGCGGTGGCGACGCCGGGCCGCTTGTCCGGCGTGGCGTAGAAGGCCGCGGTCTGGTGCGGATTCTCGCCGTAGCGCAGCGACTGGATCAGCCTGCCGCCGAAGGCGCGGAAGTCCGGCGCCCTGGTGTCGAGCTGCACGGAAAACCAGTTCGAGATCGCGGCGTCATAGGCCGCGGTGCGGGCATAGGCTTTGGCGGCCAGCCGCCTGCGCAGGCCAAGCGAGGTTGCGCCCTTGTGCGCGGCGAGCTCGTCGAGCACCGCAGAATAGTCCTGCGCCTCGACCACCACGGCGACGTCGTCATGGTTCTTCGCCGCGGCGCGGATCATCGCCGGGCCGCCGATGTCGATGTTCTCGATGCACTCCTCGAAGCCGGCGCCTTTGTCGACGGTCGCCTCGAACGGATAGAGATTGACGACCAGCAGATCGATTGGCGCGATGCCGTGCGCCTGCATTGCCGCCGCGTGCTCCTTGTTGTCGCGGATCGCAAGCAGGCCGCCATGCACCTTCGGGTGCAGCGTCTTGACCCGGCCGTCCATCATCTCGGGGAAGCCGGTGAGCTCGGAGACGTCCTTGACCTTCAAACCGGCTGCGGCGATGGCTTTGGCCGTACCGCCGGTCGAGACCAGTTCGACGCCATGTCCGGCAAGCGCCTTGGCGAAGTCGATCAGGCCGGTCTTGTCGGAAACGGACAACAAAGCGCGGGTCACGCGGCGCAATTGGTCGGTCATGTGGGGATTCCCTAGCTGTTAAGGCAGCCGGGTAGCACGGTTTGGCAGGGTGCGGAACCGGGATGGGCCGGTTTCGTCACAAATTTACAACGGCAGTTCCGGCTCGCGGCGGGCATTGCGCCGGGCGTTGGTGGCCGAGGCAGAGGCCGAGGAGCGCACGAAGCTCCAGCGGACCGTGGAGGCCTGCCGGGCGTCCTGCCGGATCACGATCTGGGAGGTGCGGCGCGGGCCGTCATTGCCGGCCAGGAAGACGCTGTCCTCGAGATCGACCTTGTCGTCGTAGGCCTCGAAGGTCCAGACGTCGCGGTTGGGCAGCACCAGCATGACGCCGCGTGCGTCCGACAGGCGGCTGGCCTTCACCGATGGATGCAGGTGGAAGCGCAGCGCAAAGTCAGCCTCGGCGCCCTTGATGCGGCCGCCCTGCGCCGGCGCCACCGAATCCTCGCCCTCAAGGCGCGTGCCGTCGTGCGCCAATATCAGCACGCGGCGATGGATCACGCCAAAGCGGGAGAGATAACCGTCATGCGAGGTGGTCAGCATGTCGCCTTCGGTGACGGTCTCGCGGTAGTTCTCGACATGGCTGGGGCCGCTGGTGATCGGCGCGCCGCGCAGCAAGCGCTTCATCGCCGACAGCTCGACGAATTGGCACGACGAGGCCTCGTGATAGGTCAGCGTCGAATGCGCCGCGGTGGAGCGCGCGAACGGCCGCCAATTCTCGCGCCCGGTGGACGGCATCCCGCAATTGACGACGATGCGGCTCGGACCGGACGAGAGCTCGAACGACAGGCAGCCGGCATGTGCGTCCTGGCTGACGCTGGGCGGCGGTGGCAGGCCGGTGTCGACGATCACGGTCGCCGTGCCGGCGTCGATCCGTTGGAAGCCGGAATGCGGCATGCTCGACATCGGCACGCCACGCGTGTCGTCATAGGCGAGCAGTGTCGCCACGAGATCGGATGGCGCGGTGCTCATGCCGTTGAACAGCGCGAAGCTGCCGTCGCCGTGCCGGAAGAAGCGCAGCATCGGCATCATGCGGTCGATGGCATTGAGTAGCGCCGGCGGCGGCGCGATGTTCCGCGCGGCAAACGTCTGCCGCAGCGGCAGCAGATCGCTGAGCAATTCGACCAGCGCGCCGGGATTGCGCGAGATATGGCCGCCATCGGGCAGGATCTGGCGCTGCAACTCCTCCGACAGCTTGCGTGAGGTCGCCTTGATGTTGCGCGCCTGGTTGGCGAGGCAGAGCGAGGCGTAGCACAGCGCGATCAGCGCCTGCAGCCGCGGAACGCCGTCATTGTCGAGCGCGGAGTAGCGCAAATAGCGGATCTCGCGCGCCAGCCCGCGCAGATATTTGCGGTAAAACTTGCTGTCGCTGTCGCCGAGCACCAGCGGTGCCTGCGACAACAGCGAGATCACGCGGCGGGCGCGCACATCGGCGCGGCTCTCCAGCGGCCGCTTGCGCGCCTGGTTGGAGATCCAGTGGTCGACCAGCGAGCGGGCGTTGGCGCGGGTCAGCGCGGTGTCGGCGGCGCGCAGATGGCGCAGCCAGCCGAAGCCGAGCAGGGCGGCTTCCCAATCTTCCGACGGCGGCTCGAGGTCGAAGATCGAGCGTCCATGGCAGGTGACGATCTTGCCGGCGAAGACGAATCGGCCGGCATAGATTTCCGCTGCGCGGGTGGCGTCCGCCGTGCGGAGGTCGTGCGGCGCGATGATCAGTCGGTCGGTGCGGCCGGGCCACAGCCGCGACAGCGCGACGGTTCCACCGCTGGCGCGTGCGACCATGCTGCGGGCGAAGCGGCCAGCAATCAGCGTCGAGATGCGTCTGCTTTGAGCGACCGACACGCTTAACCTTGTGGGGAGGGGATCTTCAACGAATCCTTTATTAATCCGGAAACGCGCTCAAGACACCCTCTTGAAACCGCGCGAATCAGTCGGAGCCTAGAAGACACAAGTTTAGAAATCAGGATTTAACCAGCCTTGCCGCGTAAAATCCATCCAGCCCGCCCAGCCGTGGGTCGGCATGAGGCAAATGGCAGGGCAGGGTGCGCAAATCCCCGTCGGCGGTGATGATTTCGTCGAGGTCCGCGACCTCGCCCTTCTCGACCGGCGCACGCCGCAAGCCTGATTCGCCGGCCAGCAGCGCGGCAATCGCCTGTTCGCCCTCCTCGGGCTCCAGCGAGCAGGTGCAGTAGACCAGCGTACCGCCCGGCTTCAGCAGTCCGACCGCCTTTTGCAGCAATCGCTTCTGCAGCCCGGACAGCGCGGCGATGTCGGCCTCCTGCCGCAGCCAGGCGACGTCGGGGTGGCGGCGAATCGTGCCGGTCGAGGTGCAGGGCGCATCGACCAGAATGCCGTCGAAGCTTTCGGCCTGCGCCGGCCATTCGACCGTGTCGCTCACGACGTTCTCCGCCTGCAGCGAGAGGCGTGTGAGGTTGTCGCGCAGCCGCGCCATCCGCGCCGGCGACCGGTCCACTGCGGTGACGCGCGCGCCGGCAAAGGCGAGCTGCGCGGTCTTGCCGCCGGGCGCGGCGCAGAGGTCGGCGATCGCCTTGTCCTTAACGTCGCCGAACAGCCGCGCCGGCAGCGCGGCCGCGGCGTCCTGCACCCACCACTGGCCTTCCGCGAAACCCGGCAGCATCGTCACGGAACCCTGCAGCAGCGTGCGTACGGTTCCCGTCGGCAGTGTCTCGCCGTGCAGGCGGCTTGCCCATTGCGGCGCATCCGACTTCACCGTGAGATCGAGCGACGGCTCGTGGCCGAGCGCGAGCGCCATGTCGCGCGCGGTCGATTCGCCATAATGCGCGATCCAGCGCGTCAGCATCCATTGCGGCAGATCGAGCGTCTGCATCTTGATCTCGTCGATCAGGCCCTGGCCCTCGCGCGCGCAACGGCGCAGCACGGCGTTGACGAGCCCGGCATATTTTGCGGCGCGCCGGTCCGACTGCACCAGCCGCACCGAGAGATCGACCGCTGCGTGATCGGGTACATCCATCCAGAGGATCTGCGCGGCGCCGATCAGGAGCGCGCTTTGCGCGCGCGGCGCATCGGTCGGGATGCCGCGGTCGAGCAGGCGCGACAGCAGATGGCCGAGCGTGCCAAGACGGCGCAGGATGGTCGACACCAGGCGCCGCATCAGCGCGCGGTCGCGATCGGCGAGCGATTTCAGGCCCGGATGCGCGCCGGCGCCGTCGAGCTGGTCGTCGAGCGTGCGATGCTTGTGCAGCACGCCGTCGAGAATGTCGGCCGCGATTCGTCGTGCCGCGAGACCGGGTACTTCGGAAGGAACTGCAAATCTTGAAGGAGGCATGAAGCGGAGATATCTCGGAAGGTGCTGAGTTACATTCGGCTCATGCCTATGAACTGGAAAAACACCTCTGGCACGCGAATATGCCAAATGTAAGAATCGCTCCGAGATATCTTGTGATGGTGATGCCGCCGCTGCGGCGACATCAAAATGCGTGACGCGCAGCCGGAAGGTTTTGCCATGTCTGATAAATCTTCAGCGTCGCTGGATCCAACGCCGCGCAAGCCGCTGACGCCGGCCGCGCAACGCGCCCTCGCCGAGGCCGAAGCACGGCGCAGGTCGGCCGAGGAGGCTGCCGCGCAAAATGCGGCCGCACGGCCGAAGGAGGTTCAGGGCCCGAAGGGCCCTGAACCGACTCGTTATGGCGACTGGGAAACCAAAGGCATCGCCTCGGACTTCTGAGATCCTTGCCGGACAACCCGACTCAGGCCTAGTCAGGGAATATGTCCCCATACGAGAGAATAAATGCTCATCGTGCGCCGGGACGCCCACCCTTCGGCCGATCGCGCTGGGGCCGGCGCTTCTCGGCGGCGCTGCCATGGGTCTTCGTTCTCGGCATGGCCGCCGGCACCATGTTGCCGATCCGGCGATGGGTGCATGTGCCGCTGCCGCATTGGTCCGACAGCCGCTCCCGAGATACCGATGCGATCTGGACGCGTGCCGGCGCACCGGACGCCCGGCACCCCGCCGACGTCATCAGGACGATCGATGGCGACACCTTCGCGGCGCGGGTGCATGTCTGGCCGGGTCTCGACCTGACCACGCACGTCCGTCTGCGCGGCATCGATGCGCCGGAGCTGAAGGCGTCCTGTCTGCAGGAGCTGCGTATGGCCGAGGCGGCGACTTCAGCGCTGCGTGATCTGCTCAGCCAGGGCGATGTCGTGATCTACAATGTCGGTCCCGACAAATATCAGGGCCGGGTCGTCGCCGACGTCGCGACCAGGAAAACCGAGAACGTTTCGGCGGCGCTGCTCGCAGGCGGTTACGCGCGCGCCTATAATGGCGGGCATCGCAGCGGCTGGTGCGCCAACGCCACGCGTTGAAGCGCGAGACGGTCTTTCCGGAAAACCGCGGCGCCTCTTTGGGCCGATCATGTCCCGATGCCGCAATAAACAAAAGCCGCGCGGATGCGCGGCTTTTGTTTCGCCAGGCTCCAATCGATGTCAGCGGGTGACGACGACGGTCGTGCCGACCGAGACGCGCTGATAGAGGTCGGTGATGTCGGAGTTGAGCATGCGGATGCAGCCGTAGGACACGAAGCCGCCGACCGAGCCCGGCACATTGGTGCCGTGGATCGCGTATTCGCCGCCGGCGAGCGTCATCGCCGCAACGCCCATCGGATTGCGCGGCGAGCCGCCGGGGATCACGTCCGGGATGCTCGGCTTGTCGTGCTTCACATCCGCGGGCGGCGACCAGGCCGGGTTGCGATATTTGCCGTCGATCCGGGTGGTGCCCGCCCACTGCTTGCCGGCCTTGCCGACGCCGACCGGGTAACGCATGGCGTGACTGGAATCGAGAATGAGGTAGAGCCGCCGTTCGTTCGTCTTCACCACGATGGTGCCCGGCGAATAATTCTCGGCGTGAATGCCGACCATCTCCGGCCGCGCTTCGGCCGCCGTCGACATCAAAACGCCCGCCCCGATGGTGGCGGCCAACGCCACCGCAATCCTCAACGACATCACTTTCTCCACTGCCCAACAGCTCCTCGCGGAGCCTCAAAAAACAAGGAGCAGAGCCCAAGAGCCGGGCCTGCCGGTCTCGTACGCAATGTTAACCGCGTGGCTTAACCGGATGGTTGCCACGCCAGTCGCGAGACACGTCCTGATAGCGGGAAGAAAGGAAATGTTCGGATTAAAGTAAATGACCCGGAAACAACACTTCGCCGCAAATCCGCCGCAGGGGCGCCTTGCCTCTGACAATTACGTGAAAGGCAGACCTAGTCAAATAAAAGGGCCGCGGCGATCATCGCGGCGACCCAGCACTTCTGTCTCGCGTCTTCCCGGCGTCGACCTATGCCGACGCGCCCTTCTTGTTCTGGCGGTTCTTGACGAGATCGTCGACCACGGCCGGATCGGCCAGTGTCGAGGTATCGCCGAGGCTGGACGGCTCGTCCTCCGCGATCTTGCGCAGGATGCGGCGCATGATCTTGCCCGAGCGCGTCTTCGGCAGTCCGGGTGCGAACTGGATCAGGTCGGGGGAGGCGATCGGGCCGATGTCCCTGCGGACCCAGGCAACCAGCTCCTTACGCAGCGCCTCGGTCGGCTCGGTGCCCTTCATCAAGGTGACGTAGGCGTAGATGCCCTGGCCCTTGATGTCATGGGGATAGCCGACGACCGCAGCCTCGGACACGGCCTCATGCGCGACCAGCGAGCTTTCGACCTCAGCAGTGCCCATGCGGTGGCCGGAGACGTTGATGACGTCGTCGACGCGGCCGGTGATCCAGTAGTAGCCGTCGGCATCGCGGCGGCAGCCGTCGCCGGTGAAGTACTTGCCCTTGTAGGTCGAGAAGTAGGTCTGCTCGAAGCGGGCGTGATCGCCATAGACCGTGCGCATCATCCCCGGCCAGGACCGGATCAGGCAGAGGTTGCCCGACGTCTCGCCCTCCAGCGTCTTGCCGTCGGCATCGACGATCTCCGGCACCACGCCGAAGAACGGCCGCGTCGCCGATCCCGGCTTCAATTTGGTCGCGCCCGGCAGCGGCGTGATCAGGATACCGCCGGTCTCGGTCTGCCACCAGGTGTCGACGATCGGGCAACGGTCGCCGCCGACCACGCGGTAATACCATTCCCAGGCTTCCGGATTGATCGGCTCGCCGACGGTGCCGAGCAGGCGCAGCGAGGCGCGCGAGGTCTTCTTCACCGGTTCGTCGCCGCCCTGCATCAAGGCGCGGATCGCGGTCGGCGCGGTGTAGAAGATGTTGACCTTGTGCTTGTCGACGACGTTCCAGAAGCGGGAGTTGTCGGGGTAGTTCGGCACGCCCTCGAACATCAGCGTGGTCGCGCCGTTGGCGAGCGGCCCGTAGAGAATGTAGCTGTGGCCGGTGACCCAGCCGACGTCGGCGGTGCACCAGTAGATGTCGCCGTCGTGATAGTCGAACACATATTGATGCGTCATCGACGCGAACACGAGATAGCCGGCCGACGTGTGCAGCACGCCCTTCGGCGTTCCGGTCGAGCCCGAGGTGTAGAGGATGAACAGCGGGTCCTCCGCATTCATCGGCTCGCACGGGCATTCCGAGGTGACCATCTTGGCGGCGTCGTGGTACCAGAGGTCGCGCGAGGGATTCATGTCGACCCCGCCGCCGGTGCGCTTCACCACCACGACCCAGTCGACGCCTCCGGTCTTGGCGATCGCCGCATCGACATTGGCCTTCAGCGGCACCTTCCTGCCGCCGCGAAGGCCTTCATCGGCCGTGATGACCACCTTCGAATCGCAGTCCTTGATGCGCTGGGCGAGGCTGTCGGGCGAGAAGCCGCCGAACACCACCGAATGGATCGCGCCGATCCGCGCGCAGGCCAGCATCGCGTAGGCCGCTTCCGGAATCATCGGCAGGTAGATCGTGACACGGTCGCCCTTCTTGACGTTCCGCGTGCGCAGGATGTTGGCCATCTTGCAGACTTCGTCGTGAAGCTGGCGATAGGTGATGTGCTTCGACTCCGAGGGATCGTCGCCCTCCCAGATGATCGCGGTCTGGTCGCCACGCTTCTCCAGATGACGGTCGATGCAGTTCCAGGCGACGTTCAGCTCGCCGTCCTCGAACCATTTGATCGAGATGTTGCCGGGCGCAAAGGAGACGTTCTCGACCTTGGTGAACGGCTTGATCCAGTCGACCCGCTTGCCGTGCTCGGCCCAGAAGCCGTTGGGGTCCGATACCGACCGCGCATACATCTCGCGATATTTGGCATCATCGATATAAGCGCGCTTGGCCCAGTCAGCCGGCACGTCATAAATCTTCTCGGACATCATTTCCTCCACTCATTGCCGATCGCAAACGACGCGGTGGCAAGCCGTCTTGATCATTGCCGTAATAATTATGCGTGGCCGCGTTCTGGCCGGGCAAGGAAAAAGGACTGTCACCTTTGTCGCGCAGTAGCCGTCAGGCGCGTCCCCGACGGCTTTTGCATGTGCTAAGACGGCTTTACCGTAATCCATCGACGAGAGAAACCTATGCTCCATCGCGTAGCCCGGGTCACTGGTCTCTTGGTCGTAGTGATGTCGCTGGCCGCACCGCTTGCACGCGCCCAAACGGCAGCGCCGGCGCCCTCACCGGAGGCGCTCGCCGTCGCAAGGGAATTGGTGACAACGATCCACATGATGGATCAGTTCAAGGCGCTGATGCCGGCCATCATGAAGAGCATGAAGCCCGCGATCGTCCAGGGCCGCAGCGACGTCGACCATGACTACGACACCCTGACGCCGATGTTGCTCGCCGGCTTCCAGGCGCGGTTCAACGAACTGTCGGAAGCCGTCGCCATCATCTACGCCAGCAACTTCACGCCGGACGAGCTGCGAGGCCTGATCACCTTCTACAAAACCCCGGTGGGCCAGAAATTCCTGCAGAAGTCGCCTATCGTGACGCAGCAATCGCTGCTGGCCGGCCAGAAGTTCGGCCAGTCCGTGGCTGCGGAGATGCGGCAACGGATCATCGAGGAACTGCGCAAGAAGGGGCATGACCTCTGACCCGATTTCCGGGTCGGTCGCCGGCTCGAAATCGTCCTGCCGCGCCGCCGTGGTGCGTGGCTCAGGCTGTCAATTTCGCGTGCTGCGGCAGGCTGACATCAACGTTATCGGGCGAATGGCACCTATGAAAGGTAATTAGGAACCGTTTTGGGTGATTCGCGACTCGCAATATGGGCCGGGACCGCCTAAATGGCGTCCCCGGGGCCGGTGGCCCAACCGGAACGAAGCCAGAAGAAACGGCATTGCCGGGAGAACAGGAAGAACGAGGCGTCTTGAGCAGATGATGGATCAGCAGAACAGTGCGGCTGTGCGGCCCGTTTCCGCCGATCCTGCTGTCACCTTGGCCAAGGCGCTGGGCCAGTGGCCACCCAAACCGCAAGCAAAGTTGTCGCTGCGGGCAAAGCTGCAGTCGCCGAAGATCAAGTTCGACGCGCCCGCCGCCATCAAGACCACAGTAGAAGAGCTCGCGCGCGACCTCGGCTTAAGGCTTGGCGACCAGAACGAGTTGACCATCCGCCGCATCAAGCGCGGAAACGGCTATTCATTCATTCGTGCCAACGGCACCCGGATCCGCGACGCCCGCACCATCCGGCGACTGCACGCAATGGCGGTGCCGCCGGCCTATCGCCACGTACGCTATTCCAGCGATCCGAGCTCGCATCTGCAGGCGGTCGGCCGCGATGCCGCCGGCCGGCTGCAATACCGCTACCACGCCGACTGGGAAAAGGTCCGCGAGCAGCGCAAGGCGCATCGCCTGGCCAAGCTGGTCGCGGCGCTGCCCAAGATCCGGCGCAAGGTCTCGGCGTTCCTGTCCGGCGACGAGCCGACGCGCGAATTCGCGCTGTCGGCGGTGATTGAGCTGATCGCGCGCACCGCGATCCGGCCCGGCAACGAATCCTATGCCCGCCTCAACGGCACCCGCGGCGCCACCACCCTGCTGAAGTCCAATGTCACGTTGGAGGACGATTCCCTGGTGCTCACCTTCAAGGCCAAGGGCGGCAAGGCCGTGCGCAAGGAATGCGATGCGGCCAAGCTCGTGCGCGCGGTCGGCATTTTGCGCACCGTGCCGGGCAAGCGCATGTTCCAGTACTACGACCGGTCGGGCGTCGTGCGCGCGGCATCGACCACGGCGGTGAACGCGTTCCTGCGCGAGATCGCCGGCATCAAGATCTCGCTGAAGGATTTCCGCACGTTGATGGCGTCCGCGGTCGTCGTGGAATCGCTGTCGCGGATCACGCCGGCCACCAGCCAGCGCGGCCGCAAGCGCCAGGTGCTGGAAGCGATCCGCGCCGCGGCCGATCAGCTCTCCAACACGCCGGCGATCTGCCGCAGGAGCTACGTCCACGACACCATCGTCACCGCCTTCGAGGATGGCATCCTCGAGCGCTTCGCCGCGACGATGAAAGGCTACCGCACCCAGTCCAAGCGCGAGCAATTGCTGGCGCAGGTCGTCATGGCGGCGGGGGCATAACAACGTCTCATCATGCGCGGGCTTGACCCGCGCATCCATCAAGAAAGAGTCGTTGAACGATGGATCGCCGGGTCAAGCCCGGCGATGACGACAGCCTAAAGCCCGCCCATCTTGCAGACGTGCTTCCATTCCTCTGTCGTCACCGGCTGCACCGAGAGCCGCGAATATTTCACCAGCGCCATGTCGGCGAGCGTCTTGTCGGCCTTGATCGCGGCCATCGTCACCGGCGTCTTCAACGGCTTGTCGGCCTTGATGTCGACGCAGACAAACTTGCCGGTCTTGTCGGTCGGGTCGGGATAGGCCTCCTTGATAACCTCGGCGATGCCGACGATCTCCTTGCCCTCGTTGGAATGATAGAAGAACGCCTTGTCGCCCTTCTTCATGTTCACGAGGTTCTGCCGCGCCGTGAAGTTGCGCACGCCGGTCCAGGCCTCGCCCTTCGCGCCCTTGGCGACCTGCTGGTCCCACGACCAGACCGAAGGTTCGGATTTCACCAGCCAGTAATTCATGTCGCCACAACCTCTTAGTCATGGCCGGACTTGCTCCGGCCATCCACGTCTTCCTTCCGTGCCATTATTCAAGACGTGGATGCCCGCGACAAGCGCGGGCATCCAGAATGGCGATTATTCCTCCGCCTTGAACGGCCGCGTCAGCAGGCCCTCAATTGCCGCATCGATCGTCAGCCTGTTGCCGAGGATCGCCGCGACGGCTTTTGACACCGGCATATCGACGTTTTGCGAAGCGGCGAGTTCGATCAGCACCGGCGCGGTGAACGCGCCTTCGGCGAGCTTGCCCACCGGCGCGGCTTCGCCACGGCCGAGCGCGCGGCCAAGCGCGAAATTGCGCGATTGCGCGGTTGAGCAACTCAGGAGCAGGTCGCCCAATCCCGACAGGCCGGCGAGAGTTTCGGCGCGCGCGCCGCAGGCGCGGCCGAGGCGAGCGAGCTCGCTGAAACCGCGTGTGGTCAGCGCGGCGAGCGCGGAGGCGCCGAGGTCACGGCCGACCACGATGCCGGCCGCGATCGCCAGCACGTTCTTCGCCGCGCCGCCGATCTCGACGCCGCGCACGTCGGTCGTGTGGTAGGGCCGGAATGTCGCCGAGCCGAGCGCCTGCACCAGGTGCCGCGCCAGCGCCTCGTCCCTTGCAGCCAATGTCACCGCGGTCGGCAGTCCGCGCGCGACGTCGTCGGCAAAGCTCGGTCCCGACAGGATGGCGGGTATAGCCTGAGGCGCGGCTTCCGCGACCACTTCGGTCATGAACTTGTGGGTGCCGTGCTCGATGCCCTTGGCGCAGGCGATCACCGGCGTGCCCGGCTCCAAATGTGGCGCAAGATGACTGACGGCCGCGCGCAGATGCTGGGCCGGAGTCACGGCCAGGATGATGTCGGCGCGCGCGGCGGCCGCGATATCGGATGTCACGGCGACGGCTGGATCGAGCCGGACGCCGGCCAGCCGTGGATTGACCCGCGTCGCCTCAATCTGCGCCGCATGCTCGCTATTGCGTGCATAGAGCGTGACGGAGCGTCCCGCGCGCGCCGCGACACCGGCCAGTGCGGTGCCCCAGGCACCGGCTCCGATCACGCTGACTGAACTATGCCCTGGCATTGGAACCCGAGCTCAGCTGCGCTCCCTCGCCCCGCTCTTGCGGGGAGAGGGTCGGGGTGAGGGACTGCATCCGCAGATACCGGGCTGTCGAAACTCCCTCTCACCCGGATTGCTGTGCAATCCGACCTCTCCCCGCAAGCGGGGCGACGTAAGAAGGAATCTGCGGTGCACGCGGTCGGGCATCGTTCAATATCCGGCGCGGCTATTGGCGTAGCCGGCTGGCGCCTTGGCGTTGGCGTCGAGCAGCCAGCGTGCGCGGGGCGGCGCCTCCATCGTGTCGGTCAGTCCGATCGCCATCCGCTCGGCGCCGGTCCAGGCGATCATCGCGCCGTTGTCGGTGCAGAGCGCCGGCGGCGGAATGATCAATGTGGTCTGCGCGCGTGCCGCGACATCCTGCAATGCGTCGCGGATGGCGTGATTGGCGGCGACGCCGCCGGCCGCGACCAGCGCCCGCGGCGTGCCGAATTGCTCCTGAAAAAGCTTCAGGCCGACGCTCAGCCGGTCAGCGGTCGATTCCAGCACCGCGGCCTGGAAGCTCGCGCAGAGATCGCTGATGTCCTCCGGTTCCAACGGCGTCAGCCGGCTGGCCTCGTTGCGGACCGCCGTCTTCAACCCTGACAGCGAGAAGTTCGCATCCGGCCGTCCGAGCATCGGGCGCGGGAAGGCGAAGCGCTTCGGATCGCCGCCTTCGGCCGCGCGCTCGACCTGCGGCCCGCCGGGATAAGGCAGCGACAGCATTTTTGCGACTTTGTCGAAAGCCTCGCCCATCGCGTCGTCGACCGTGGTGCCAAGACGCACATATTCGCCGACGCCGACCACGGCGACGATCTGGGTGTGTCCGCCCGAGGCCAGGAACAGGCAATAGGGAAACGCCAGCGCGCAGGTGAGCCGCGGCGTCAGCGCATGCGCCTCGAGATGGTTCACCGCGATCAGCGGGGTGTCGTGCACCATCGCGATCGCCTTCGCGGTGGTCAGGCCGACGATCACGCCGCCGATCAGGCCGGGCCCGGCCGCGGCCGCGACCGCCGACAATTGCGGGTAGCCGACGCCGGCCTGCTTCATCGCGCTCGCGACGATGCCGTCGAGCAGGTCGACATGGGCGCGCGCGGCGATCTCCGGAACCACGCCGCCGAAACGGGCGTGCTCCTCGGTCTGCGAGCGCACGACGTTGGAAAGGATCCGCCCCGAACCGTCGCCCTGGCGCTCGACCACGGCGGCTGCGGTTTCATCGCAGGTGGTCTCGATCCCCAACACCAGCATCGGTCGTTCGTTACTCAATTGCGGCCCTTGTGCTACGAGCATGATCCGGAAAGCCGGAACCGGTCTCCCGATCCAATCCTGCTCAATTGCAAAGAAATGTCCCTTTCGGGGTAGCATTGCGAGGTCTTGAAGTGCAATCGGTAGCGAATCTCCATTTCGCGCGGCTGGAGCGCTGAACCGTGGCTGTTCTCGTCACGCGCCCACATCCCGACAATGAGGCGACGCTCGCCAGCCTGCGGGCGCGAGGCTTCGATGCTCTGGCGGCGCCGATGCTGCGCTTCGAGCCGTTGCCGTTTCATGACGATGACGGCGCGCATTATGACGCAGTCATCCTGACGAGCGTCAATGCGCTGCGCGCGATCGATCTCGCCGGTAGCCGGCTGTTGCGATTGCCGCTGTTCGCGGTCGGAGCCCACACCGCCGACGCCGCGCGGGCGGCCGGCTTCGGCCAGATCCTCGTGGCGAAGGGCGATGCCGTCGCGCTGCGCGATCTCGTGCTGGCGCAGGTCGAAGCCGGAGCGTTGAAGACTGCCGCCACGCTGCTCTATCCCGCCGGCGCCGACCTCTCGCGCGATCTCGCGGGCGAGCTTGGCAAGAAGGGATTGACCGTCGTCACCCGCACCACCTACCGGATGG
Source organism: Bradyrhizobium sp. ISRA464 (assembly GCF_029910095.1). Classification (NCBI taxonomy): domain Bacteria; kingdom Pseudomonadati; phylum Pseudomonadota; class Alphaproteobacteria; order Hyphomicrobiales; family Nitrobacteraceae; genus Bradyrhizobium; species Bradyrhizobium sp. ISRA464. The sequence goes on from NZ_CP094526.1 coordinate 292,940, forward strand.
CGCCGGTCGCAAGCTTTCCGGGCGAGGTCAGAGAGGCGTTCCTGGCGAACCGGATCACGGCGGTGCTGCACTATTCGCGCCGCAGCGCGCGGGCCTTCCTGGACGCGGCGCGCGCCGGCGGGCTCGAAATCTCGGCTTTGGCGCTGCCGCAATGCTGCATCTCGGCCGCCGTCGCCTCGGTGCTGCGTGACGCCGGCGCCACCCAGGTGGCGGTGGCGACACGGCCGGATGAGAGCGCGCTGCTGGACGCGCTGGTCCGCGCCTTGCGATCCTGACCCGGCCTAATTCTTTCGTCTGGTCATGACGTTAGCCATTTCCCAGTTTTTCGGATCGTGCTCTGAGAACCCAAGCCGATTCTGCTAGAATGTGCCGTCATTCGTTTTTTGAGGACCCTGCGATGGCTGAAGAGAGGCCCGAGGATACAGCACCGTCGCCGGATTCCGCCCGGCCCAAGCGCGCGCCGCCGACCATTGAACTCGAGGCGACCGAGGTCTCCAGCGAGGCCCCGAAGACGGAGCAGCCCGAGGCATCCGCCGATACGGCTGCGCCCGAAGCCCCACCCCGGCCCGAGCCGCGTCCCGAGACCGCTTCGGAAGCGCCGGTGTCCGAGCCGCCGCGGCCGGTCTCGCCCTGGGTGGTCGCACCGGTCGCCGGTGCGGTGGCCGCCGCGCTGGTGATCGGCGTCGGCTGGCTGCTCGGCTGGCCACAGGTGCAGCCCGCGTCACAGCTCAACACCGCGGCAATCGACGATCTCAGCGCGCGCGTCGCCGAGCTGGAATCAAAGGTCAATAGGCCGCCGGCGGCCGATCCGCGCCTCGAGGCACTGGATAAATCGATCGCGGCGTTGCGCAGCGAGCTCGCCGCCACGCGGGCGCAATCCGACAAGCTGGCGGCCGCCGCTACCGGCGCGAAGGCGTTGCCCGATCTGTCGGCGATCACCGCGCGCATCGACCGGATCGAGGGCGCAGTGAAAGCGCAGAACGCCGAGATCGCCAAGCAGGACAGCAAGATCGCCGACACCCGAGCCGAGGCGAAGCCGGCCGATGACACGCCGTTGCGCCGGCTCGTCGCCGCATCTCTGCTCGACGTCGCGGTCCGCCATGGCGATCCTTTCGTCGCTTCGCTTGCGGCCGCGAAAGCGCTCGCCGACGACCCGGATACCCTGAAGCCGCTCGACGCCTTCGCGGCATCCGGAGTCCCAAACGCAAACAAGCTCTGCCGAGAATTGATCGAAATCGTCCCCAAGCTCGCGCCGCCGGCGCAGGATGCGACGACGGGTGCAGGGTTGGTCGATCGGCTGGAGGCCGGAGCTTCCAAGCTGATCCGGATCGAGCGGACCGACGGCACCGGCACCGGCACGGATCGCGGCAGCATCGTCGCGCGGATGACCTCGGCCGCCGTGCACAACGATCTGGCGCGTGCCGAACATGAATTGAGGTCGCTGCCGCCGGCCGATCGCACCGCGGCGCAAGCCTGGATCGAGAGGGTGGACGCGCGGCGCGCCGCGCTCGACTCATCGCGAAAGTTCGCCGACAACGCGATGGCGGCGCTCGCCTCGGTCAATCAATAGGCCCTCGATGATCCGGATCATTCTGTTCCTGCTGTTGATCGCGCTTGCTGCAGCGGGCGCGGCCTGGGTGGCCGACCAAACCGGCGACGTCGTGCTGTCATGGGACCGCTGGCGTGTCGTGACGACGCTGCCGGTGCTCGTGCTCTGCATCGGCATCGTCGTGGTTGCAGCGATGGCGGCGTGGACGATCCTGCGCGCGCTCTGGAAGATGCCGGAAGGCATCCGCCGTGCCGGCCGCGAGCGCCGCCGCGCCCGCGGCCGCCATGCCATCACGCAAGGCCTGCTCGCGATCGGCCATGGCGACGCCTCTTCTGCCCGCATGCATGCCGACGTGGCGCGCCGCCATGCCGAAAACGATCCGCTGACGCTGCTCTTGCACGCGCAGTCGGCGCAGCTCGATGGCGACCGTGCCGGCGCGCAGCGCGCCTTCCGCGCGATGGCCGAGCGCGAGGATACGCGGCTGCTCGGCCTGCGCGGCCTCTTCATCGAGGCGCAGCGCGCCGACGATCCGGTCGCGGCGGTGATGATCGCCGAGGAGGCGCTGAAAGTGTCGCCCTCGTCGTCATGGGCTTCGCACGCGGTGCTCGGCTTCTGCTGCGCCAAGGGCGATTGGGCCGGCGCGCTGGCGATCCTCGACAACAATCAGTCATCGGGATTGATCGACAAGGCGACATACCGGCGGCAGCGCGGCGTGCTGCTGACGGCGCGCGCGCTGGAACTGGAGACGGTCGATCGCGATCTGTCGCGCGAGAGCGTGATGGAGGCGGTCAAGCTCGCGCCGACACTGATTCCGGCCGCGGTGCTCGCGGCCAAATTCGACAGCGAGGCGCATCAGGTGCGCCGCGCCATGCGCCTCGTCGAAACCGCCTGGCTGGCGCAGCCGCATCCCGATCTTGCCGACGCCTATGCGCATGTGCGCCTCGGCGATTCCGCACGCCAGCGCCTGGTCCGCGTCGAGACGCTGGCGGCCAAGACGGCAGGTCACATCGAAGGCGCGCTGGCGGTCGCCCGCGCGGCGATTGACGCGTCCGAGTTCGCCAAGGCGCGGGGGGCGCTGGAACCGTTCATCGCGGCGCCGACCCAGCGCGTCGCGCTGCTGATGGCCGAGATCGAGCGCACCGAGCATGGCGACAGCGGCCGGGCGCGCGCCTGGACCCTGCGCGCGGTGCGGGCGCTACACGATCCGGCCTGGACCGCTGACGGCTACGTCTCGGACCGCTGGCGTCCGGTCTCGCCGGTCACCGGCCGGCTCGACGCCTTCCAGTGGCAGACACCGGTGGCGGCGCTGCCGTCGGACAAGCCCGGTCCTGTCGATACATCGGCATTCGAGGAGGCGATGCTGGCCCCGCGCCGGGTCGAGCCGCCGGCGGAGGCGGGCAACGAGCCACCAGCGCCAAGGCCGGTCGAGCCGATCGAGATGAAACCCGCCGCGCCGGCCGCCCCAGCCGCGCAGGACAATGCCCCGCCCATGCCGGAGACGATTGAGGCCGACCCGGCCCCGGCTGAGCCCGCGCCGCCCGAATCAGCCCCATCAGCGCCAGCCCCCCTGTTCCGGTCCCGTACCGACCTGCCCAAGGCGGCGCCAGCGCCAGTTCCGGCCGTGATCCCCATCGTCCGCGCCCCTGACGACCCCGGGGTCGACGAGGATGGCGCAAGAGACGAATTTGCCGAGCAAATTGGCCCGCCCAAGGCCCAGATGGGCGGCTGGCGCGGATTTCTGTCACGTTTGGGAAGCTAATTCGCGGTTAGATAACCGCTGTGCGGTTAAATACCCGCGTTTTCCTTGCCAATCGAGGCCATGCCCGATATCAGGTGGCTGCCCTTCAGGGCAGTTGCCGAACGGTCCGCCGCAATAGCTCAGTCGGTAGAGCACGTCATTCGTAATGACGGGGTCGGGGGTTCGAATCCCTCTTGCGGCACCAGTCCTCAGACTTGTCCAGCCCGGAGACGGCTGGACGCAGGCTACTTTGCGTGGGGTTGTTTTCCACATTTTGGTGGAGGCCGCAGCCCGCCGGGCACGACGGCGCCTTTCTCGAAGGCGAATGGGCCTTTCCAGGCTGTCGCTCAAATTCGCGGGTTTGGTCCCAGCAGTGAAGATTGACTGACACGCTCTCCGTCACCGCTCAAAAAGGTCGAACCCGGCCAAGGTCGTCCGGCCGTGTCGGACCAGCAGAAGGTGGCTGTGATCAGAAAGCGAAAGCGCCCCCTGGATCGGATCCAGGGGCGCTGTTGCGTTGAGCGGATGGTCCTTGCGAACCGGTCGCCTTACTCCGCGACCGTCTGCACGACGTTGCCGATCGGGCGACCCGATGCGGTCGGTTTCTCGAGCTTGGTCATCATCGCATCGTATTCGGGCAGCGTTTCGAGCTGGGTCTTGGGCTTCATCCAGACCACCTTGTAGCCGCCCGCCTTCAGCCGGCGCAGCAGCGTCGGCAAGGCCTGCGCGGTGTGCTTCTGCAGGTCGTGCATCAGGATGATGCCCTTGCCCTGCTTCTCGAGCTTGGTCATCACATTCTGGATCACTTCGTCCGCACTCTTGGACTTGAAGTCGTTGGAATCGACGTCGACGGAGAACATCGCGATGTTGCGGGAGCCGAGATAGGCCGTGGTCGCCGGCGTGTGCGCCAGTGCCGGGAAGCGGAAGAACGGCGCGGGGGCGGTGCCCAGCGCGATCTTCACGGCGCTGAAGCCCTTCTCGATCTCGTCCTTGGCCTGCTGCTCGGTGATCTTCTTGCTCGCAAGATGCGCATGCGACCAGGTGTGGGCGCCGATGGTGTGGCCGGCGGCCAGGACCTGGCGGAGGATATCCGGATGATAGGTGGTGTGCAGGCCGATCGGGAAGAACACGGCTTTGGTGCACTCATCCGCCAACGCCTTGAGCACGGCGGGCGTGGTCGGCCACGGACCGTCGTCGAACGTCAGCACGACCTCCTTGTCGGTCAGGAAGTCGTACTGCTTGTATTGCAGGAAGCCGAAGCCCGGACCGCCTGACGTGTCGACCACGACAGTGCGGCTGACGCCGAGCGCGTCGGGATTAGTGCAGGCCTGCTTGCGTGCGGCCGCGACCGGTGCGGGCCCCGGCGCGGGCGCGGGGGCAGGTGCCGCCGCCGGCTGCGCCGCGGCGGTTGTGGCGTCGGCGCGCTTCGACAGCGCGGCGGTGACCTCGACATCGTCCTTGGCTGCCGCCTTCGCAGCCGCCGGCAGCGGATCGGCCGTGCGGGCAGCGACGGTTTGAGGGGGAGAAGCGTCGGCGCGCGGGGAGGAGGTCCAGAACCACACTCCGGCGATCGCAACCGCCGCTACAAGACTGGCCAGCATCAGGCCCAACGCATTACGCATTGCTACACACTTCCTAAGGACTCGGGATACGCCACAGCCGTAACGAGCGATTAATGCCAACAAGGTCTTAACGCGGTCCCAACAAGCCGCCGGGAGCGCAAGAAAAAGAGCGCCTTAGCCTTGCGTGATGATCGTCACAGTCGGGCGGCTGCCGCACGAGCAGGTTCGGACCGTCAAGCAAGGGGACCGCGCTTTGCGCCTGCGCCGCTTCAAGCTTCTTCGGTGCGTCGGAACGCTATAGAACCCAAGGCGTCGTATTCCTTAGAGGTTTTGAGAGATGACCAGATTTCTGCTTGCCTTCGTTCCGCTGGTCCTGATTGCGTCCGCCGCGTCGGCGCAGCAGGGGCATGATGCCTGCACGCGCGATGCAACCCGATTCTGCCGCGCCCATCTCAATGACGGCGATCAGGTCGTGCTGGCCTGCCTGAAGGAGCATCGCGGCCGCCTGACCAAGGCGTGCCAGCGGACGCTGGCCGAGCACGGGGAGTAACTGGTTCCGGGTTCATCGCTGACGCGATGCCCCGGAATGACGGCAGGGGGCTACGTACTGCTTCCCGCCGCGGTCGCGACCACCGGGATCACCTCGTTGGCGGCGCGGTCCGGCGTCTCCTCCTTCCAGCGCACCGATCCGAACGGACGCTCCAGCATCCGGCGCACCCGGATCGGCTCGGCGCCGATGTGGAAGCTGGCCGCCTTCTGGTGCAATTCGCGCTCGATCTGGGTGGCGCGGTTGCGCTGCCGCAGGAAGTCGAGCCAGGTCGGGCAGTGATAGCGCTCGGTCCAGAGCTCGGGATCGGCGATGTCGCGCGCGATCGACCAGCCATAGGCGCCGTTGCGCTGCCGGCTGAGCTGCACGTCCTGCATCACATTGTGGAAGGCGCGGGCGTTGTCCTGCGCCACGCGATATTCGATCTCGACCACCAGCGGCCCGCTGCGTCCGGTCAGTTGCAGACGCACTTCGGGATCGGCGAGTGCCTCGGTCGCATCTTCGTTGCGGGCGCCGACCGGCGGCATCCTGAGCCAGAGGCCGAGCAGCGGCGACAGCAGCATCAACCCGGCGGAGATCAATAGCGCGGTCTCGACGCCGGCCACGTCGGTGATGCGGCCCCAGCCCCAGCTTCCGATCGCGATGCCGCCGGCGATTGCGGCCTGGAAGGCGGCAAGCGAGCGGCCCGCGACCCAGCGTGGCGCCGAGAGCTGCACGCCGATATTGAACAGCGCCACCGCGAGCATCCATGCCGCGCCCGCGATCACCAGCGCGGCGGCCGTGATCACCGGCTCCTTGCTCAGCGCAACGCCGGCGATCGCGCCTCCCATCATCAGCGTGCAGGCGCGAATCGCGGCCTCGCCGCTGAGGCGGCGCCTGATCTCGCTGATGTTGAGCGCGCCGATCACCGCGCCCATGCCGAACGCGCCGAGCATGATGCCGTAGGTCTGCGCGCCGCCATGCAGGAGGTCGCGCGCGACCAGCGGCATCAGTGCGGAGACTGAGCCGCCGATGATGCCGGTGACCATGGTGCGGGTCAGCACGATCTTGATCGACGGCGAATTGGTGATGTAGCGCACGCCCGAGACGATGGCGCGGTTCAGCCGTTCGCGCGGCAGCCGCGACGGTTCGTTGACGCGATTCCACAGGAACAGCACGACCAGCAGCGGCAGATACAGCACGGCGTTGGCGGCGAACGCCGCAACGGCGCCGGCGGCCGCCACCACGATGCCGCCGATCGCAGGTCCGAAGCTGCGCGCGATGTTGTAGCTGATGCCGTTGAGCGCAACGGCGGCGGGCAGCGTTTCGGCCGGCACCTGCTCGCTGACCGAGGATTGCCAGGCCGGGCCGAACAGCGCCATGCCGCTGCCGACGACGAAGCACAGCGCGAGCAGGATATTCGGCGTCACCAGATTGAGCCATGCCAGCACCGTCAGCGTGGTGGCGCCGGTGAGTGCGATCGCCAGCGACACCAGCGCGACGACCCGGCGGTCATGCATGTCGGCGATGGCGCCGGCCGGCATCGAGATCAGCATCACCGGCAGCATCAGCGCGGTCTGCACCAGGGCGACCTTGTCGGCCTCCGGTGTCATCTGCGTCATGGCCCAGGCGGCGCCGACGCCCTGGATCAGGATGCCGAGATTGGAGAGAAGGCTGGCGAGCCAGATCCGCCTGAAGATTGAGTGCCGTAACGGTGCAGTGATACTGTCAGTGCGCGTCGACGGTGCGGTCATATCCGGTTCCGTTTGGCCTGCTATGGCTTGCTGATGATTCCGGCAGCATCAACTGATGCCTGCGAAAAGCGTGTCCTGTCCAGCAATTACGGTATCCATTGCGGACGTAAGGCACAGCTAAAGGCCTGAAAGGCTTGGGGAAGGGGACAATGGACCTGTCGCGGCGGACGATTCTGAAGGGGGCCGGCGCCCTGCCCCTGCTGGGGAGCTGTTTCGGTACCTCGGCCCTGGCGCAGACGGTGCCCGCGGCGCCGGGTGCCGATCTCCCACCGATCCTGTTCGTGCACGGCAATGGCGACCAGGCGCCGCTCTGGGTGACGACGATCTGGCGGATGGAATCCAACGGCGTGCGGCGCGAGCGGCTGCTCGCGATCAACTTCACCGATCCGCTGGCGCGCACCGACGACAAGGTCGAGCAGGCCAACCGCTCCTCGACGGACGACCAGCGCCGCGAACTCGGCGAGGCAATCAAGGAGCTGAAGCAGGCGACCGGCGCCGCGCGCGTCGCGCTGGTCGGCAGTTCGCGCGGCGGCTACGCGATCCGCAACTACATCAAGAATGGCGGTGGCGGCGATGTCAGTCATGCCGTGCTGTGCGGCACGCCGAACCACGGCGTCTATGCCTGGGACGAGGGGCTCGGCAACGAGTTCAACGGCCGCGGACCGTTCCTGCGCGCCCTGAACGACGGCGACAGCGAGGTGACCGCGGGCACCGCGTACCTGACGCTGCGCAGCGACGGGCTCGACAAATTCGCACAAGGCGACGGCCGCTTTGTCGGCAAGCCGGGTAAGCCGACCAATGTCACTGTTGATGGCCCGGCCCTGAAGGGCGCCACCAATCTGGTGCTCGGCGCGCTCGATCATCGCGAGACCGCGTTTCATCCGCGCGCCTTCCGCGAGATCTACAAGTTCATCGCGGGACGCGAGCCGTCGCGGATCGGCATCGTGCCGGAGGCGACGGTGAAGTTGAGCGGCCTCGTCACGGGCACGCCCGGCGGCGTGCCGACCAATCGTCCGGTGTCGGGCGCCTCCGTCGATATCTATCGTGTCTCGACAGAAACGGGCGAACGCATCGGCGGCCCGCTGCACAGCTCGCAGACGGGATCGGACGGTCGCTGGGGGCCGGCGCAGGTCGATCCCTCCTGGTTCCTCGAATTCGTGTTGACCTCACCTGATTCGGTGACGACGCACATCTATCGCTCGCCGTTTCCGCGCTCGTCGGACATCGTGCATCTGCGCGCGGCACGGCCGTTGCTGCCTGCCGATACAGGCGCAGGCGCCATCGTCATGATGTCGCGGCCGCGCGGCTATTTCGGCCTGCCGCGCGATGTCGTGCTGCTCGACGGCAAGGAGCCGTCGGATGTGAAGCCGGGCGTGCCGACGGATTCGGTGACGACGTTGCGGCTTCCGGTAGCCGAGGCCGGCCGTCCGGTGGTCGGCATCTTCAACGAGGAGCGGATCGTGGCGCGGGCCTGGCCGGCATCGGAGAACCGGATTGCGATCGCCGAGCTGACCTATTAGCTCTTGTTATGGTCCACGCCTTCACGGCGCCGGGATTGCGTGTCTGGATCTGACGTCGCGATAGACTGGAGCGAGGACCATGAGCATAGCCGAGGTCTACGACACGACAGTCACGCGGCGGCCGCTGGTGCCGCCGGCCCCGCCGCGCGCGCCCGACGACATGACCGCGTTCGGGCGGATGCGGGCGATGCGCAACTCGCCGATCGAGACCTGGGGCCGGCGCGCCTATGAGGACGACATCATCCGGGGCCGCTTCTTCGGCCGCAGCAGTTTTATTCTCAACACGCCTGATGCGATCCGGCATGTGCTGGTCGACAATTACGAGAACTACACCCGCACGCCAGCCGGAATTCGCGTGCTGCGCCCGATGCTGGGCGAAGGACTTCTGATCGCCGAGGGCCGCGCGTGGAAACATCAGCGTCGCACGCTGGCGCCGGCATTCACGCCGCGCGCCGTGATGACGCTCGCGCCCACCATGATCGCGGTGACCGACGAGACCATCGCCAAGCTGAAAGTTGCCAGCAGCGGCCCGGTCGATCTGCGCGAGACGATGCAGAGGATGACGCTCGAGATCGCCGGACGCACCATGTTCTCCTTCGGTATGGACCGTCACGGCGCGACGCTGCGTAACTTCGTGATGGAATACGGCGAAACGCTGGCCCGGCCGCACATGCTCGATCTGCTGCTGCCGCTTGGCTGGCCGAGCCCGCAGGATTTCCGGCGCGCCCGCTTCCGCAAGCGCTGGACTGCTTTCGTAGGCCAGCTAATGGCCGAGCGCCGCGCCGCCGGCAAGAACGACAACGCGCCGGCTCGCGACCTGTTCGACCTGATGGAGGCCGCTCGCGATCCCGAGACCGGCGAGGCCTTCACCGATGCGCAGCTCGGCGATCAGGTCGCGACCATGATCCTGGCCGGTCACGAGACGACGGCGACCGCGCTGTTCTGGGCGCTCTATCTGCTGGCGCTGGATCCCCCGACGCAGGAGCAGTTGGCAGCAGAAGTCAGCAGCGTGGCGGCAGCTGGCACGCTCGACATCGAGCGGCTGAAATTCACCCGCGCGGTGATGGACGAGACCATGCGGCTTTATCCGCCGGCCTTCCTGATCGCACGCGCGGCTGATGGTCCGGACACCATCTCGGGCCTGCCGGTCAGGAAGCATGACGTAATCCTGATCGCGCCGTGGCTGTTGCACCGGCATGAAAAGCTGTGGCGTGATCCAAACGCATTCGTGCCGGCGCGATTCATGACCGGCACGCCGCCCGATCGCTTCGCCTATCTGCCGTTCGGGGTCGGCGCGCGGGTCTGCATCGGTGCGCATTTCGCGCTGGTCGAGGCGACGCTCGCGCTCGCCAGGATCATCGGTACGTTCCGCGTCGCACTGGCGGACAAGGAGCCGGTGATGCCGATCGGCGTGGTGACGACGCAACCCAACCGCTCGCCGATGTTTGCGATCACGGCACGCTGAAAACCCTTGCGCGACACCTCCAAGATGCTCATCTAAGGCGCGATGAGTTCAGGTTGACCCGTCATCGTCTCCTTGCCTCCCTTTGAGCGCGTTCGTCCGGAAAGCCGCTTCGTATCTTTCCGGCTCATGCTTGAGGTCTCACCATGAGCGATACGCAGGCCCAATTCGCAGTCCTCAGGCAGACGGCCGATAGTGCCGTCGTCGATGCCATGCAGCAGCTGATCGCGGATGGTCATGATCGCGATCTCAATCGCATCAACCTGCTGGATTTCTCCCGCAGCACCGGACTTGATCAGGAGAAGGTGATCTCCGGCTTTCTGCATGCCTCGCGGCTCGGTCTGTTCGACATGAGCTGGAACGTGCTGTGTCCAGGCTGTGGTGGCGTGCTCGACGCCCACGCGACGCTGAAGTCGCTGCGCCACGACGACTACAATTGCGCGCTGTGCGCGGCGGGCTACGAGGCCTCGGTCGATGAACTCGTCGAAGTGGCTTTTACTGTCAGTCCGCGGGTCCGCCACATTGCCGCGCACGATCCCAATACGCTGCCGATCTGGGAATACTTCCGGCAAATGTTCTGGAGCTCGGGCATCGAGCTCGACGAGAGTTCGCTTTCGACGTTGATCAACGAGGTGACGCTGGAGGGGTTAGAGCTGCCGCCCGGTGAGAAGGCAATTCTGTCGCTCAATTTGCCCAACGAATTCGTCATTGTGTTTGAGCCGGTGACGCATTCGGCGCACTTCTTCGCCATTGAGGGCGAGCCCACCACCGAGCGTCAGCAGTTTTCGATCGCATTCAACAAGCTGCACGCACCGACCGGGACGTCGACGATGCGACCGGGGCCGCTGCGGCTCTCGCTGGAAAATCAGGCTGACGTCCGCGTGCTCCCGTCGGTCTGGATCGCAGGCGATCCGCTGCACAAGTTGCTGGGCAAGCGCAAGCCGATCCTCACGGCAAAGCGTATGTTGTCGAACCAGACCTTCCGCGACGTGTTCAAGGCCGACAATCTCAACGTGGACCAGCGGCTGAAAATCACCGCGCTGACTTTCCTGTTCACCGATCTCAAGGGCTCGACCGCGCTCTATGAGCGCGTCGGCGATCTCGCCGCGTTCGATCTGGTGCGCGCGCATTTCCATGCGCTGCTCGAGATCATCGCCTCCGAACACGGCGCGGTGGTGAAGACGATCGGCGATGCCGTGATGGCAACGTTCATCAAGCCCGAAGACGCGCTGTCGGCGGGCTTGCGCATGCGCGCCGCGATGAAGAAGCTCAATGCCGAGTGCGGCCGGGAGGACCTGATCGTCAAGATCGGCATTCATGAGGGCCCCTGCCTGGCGGTGATGCTGAACGAACGGCAGGACTATTTCGGGCAGACCGTGAACATCGCAGCGCGGGTGCAGAGCCTGTCGACGTCGCAGGAAATTCATCTGACCCAGCCGGTGATGGAATCGCAGGCGGTTGCCGGCATTCTGGATCGTGCGGCGATCAGGCCGATCCAGAAGGAGGCCGCGCTGCGTGGAATCGCCGACAAGCTCGTGGTGTACGAGATACCTTGAGCTGATTTTCACCGTCATTGCGGGGAGCGACCACGACGAATGGATTGCTTCGCTTCGGTCGCAATGACGGACACACTCGGGACATTGCCGAAACGTAATGCTTGTGCGGGAACCGGCGCCGATTGCGCCGGTTCTGTTTCCGCGCCATATAGTTTTTCATCAAGCCTATTCGACAGAGAGAGCGATGCTCGACGGACTCCGCCAATTCATTGCCGATATCGTGTCCCCCGACGCGCAGGCCGACCGGACCTTCGACGACAGCGACTACCGTCTGGCGGCCACTGCGCTGCTGGTTCACGTCGTGTCGCTGGACGGCGAGCCGACGGCGGTCGAGAAACGCAAGCTGCACAGCCTGATCGAGAGCCGTTTCCAGCTCGATCCCGGCACCGCCGACAAGCTGATCGCATCGGCCATGCGGGTCGAGGGCGAGGCCGTCGATCTCTATCACTTTACCAGCGTGATCATGCGCTCGGTGAACGAGGAGGGACGGCTGCGCATCGTCGAGATGATGTGGGAGTTGGTCTATGTCGACGGCCAGGTCAGCGAGTTCGAGGACAACGTGGTCTGGCGTGCCGCCGACTTGCTCGGCATTTCCTCGCGCGATCGCATCGATCTCAAGCATCGCGTCGCCGAGAAACAGGCGGCGCTGCCGAAGGGCCCGTGGGGCACGGCAGACGCGGCAACCTGACACGCCTATTGTGTCAACTCGGACATCATCACAGCAGCATCACAGATGACGAAACTTTAATGTCCGGTGTGATTTGCCGCGATCATGGGCGATCCGCTTGAAAATCCGGCGTTTCACTTGAAACTTGCGCGAGCTCCCTGTCGACAAGCTGACGGGCGGCTTGCTCCCACCGCATGCCTATGCTCTCGTCGCGACCGTTCGAGAGCTCTCTGCAATTTGAAATAAGAGTTTGGATCGTGACCGAGCGTGTGACGCTGATAACCGGGGCATCGGCGGGCATAGGTACCGAACTGGCGCGTGTGTTTGCATCGAACGGTCACCGTGTGGCGCTGGTGGCGCGGCGTGCTGATCGCCTGAAGGCGCTCGCCGACGAGCTCGGCGGCAAGGGCAGCGCGACGCCGATCGTGATTCCCTGCGACCTGCAAGAGAACGATGCCGGCGACAAGATCGCGGCGGCCCTGACCGAGGCCGGGGTCGAGATCGAATATCTCGTCAACAATGCGGGTTTTGGTCTGTTCGGCCTCGCGATCAAGCGCGACCGCGCCGAGCAGCTCAACATGATCGCGGTCAACGTCCGTGCGCTGACCGATCTGTCGTTGCGCTTTGCCGACCAGCTGATCCGTCATCGCGGTGGCATCCTCAATCTGGGCTCGATTGCCGGATTCCTGCCGGGACCCGGCATGGCCGTCTACTACGCCACCAAGGCCTATGTGCTGTCGTTTTCCGAGGCGCTGCGCCGCGAGCTGGCGCCGCAGGGCGTGCGCGTCACCGTGGTGTGCCCGGGTCCGGTGCCGTCGGAGTTCCAGGCGCGCGCCGGCTTTACGCCCGGATTCGATTCCGCCATCCTTGACGTTGCGCCGGCAGAGGTCGCCAGGCAGGCTTATCAAGGGCTGATGGCCAACAAGCGTGCCGTGTTGCCCGGACTCTTCATCAAGCTCGTGCCATTCCTGCTCCGCCTGTTCCCGCGCTCCTTCATCCTGACGGCTGTCGGCGGTTTTCAGCTCCGCAAGCGCTAGCCATCGTCGCGACGGTTATTCATGGCCCGCGACTTGCTTCGCGTGAGTGCGCAAGCTCACGCGATATTAAGAATTGCTTAGCTATGATCCTGCCTAGCGTGCCGAATCCCTAAGCAGAGACAATGTCGTTCCGGTCGGACCAAGCCAGTGTCGTGGTGCCCTTCGCAAATCGAAGGCCGGCCGCGGCCACGCCGGAGCCGGCCCCGATGCAGCCGATCCTGATCGTGCTGCACCAGGAGCCCCGGCCGGATCGGCAACGCCCTGCACGCGCTGGGCTACAAGCTGGACATCCGCCGCCCGCGCTTCGGCGACGCGCTCCCTGAGACGCTCGACGAGCACGCCGGCGCCGTTATCTTCGGCGGCCCGATGAGCGCCAACGATCTCGACGACTACGTGCGGCGCGAGATCGACTGGATCGGCGTGCCGCTGCGTGAGCAGCGGCCGTTCCTGGGCATCTGCCTGGGCGCCCAGATGCTGGCGCGGCAACTTGGCGCAAAGGTCGCGCCGCATCCGGAAGGGCGCGTCGAGGTCGGCTACTATCCAATCAGGCCGACGGCCGCGGGCCGTGCGCTTTGTCCAAACTGGCCGGCGCGCGTCTACCACTGGCACGGCGAGGGATTTCAATTGCCCGACGGCGCGGAGCTGCTTGCCTCGGGCGATGACTTTCCGATCCAGGCGTTCCAGTTCGACAATGCCTTCGGCCTGCAGTTCCATCCCGATGTGACCTACGCGATGATGCACCGCTGGACCACGCGCGGTTGCGTGCGCATGGATTCGCCGGGCGCGCAGCCGCGCCATCTGCATTTCGCCGAACGCGCGGTCTACGACGCCGCCGAGCGAGCGTGGCTGAAGCATTTCATCGACGGCTGGATCGCGGACACGCCGCGCACGATGATGCTGCAAGCCGCGGAATAGCCGCCGCGCGGAATATCGTATCGCGCATCGCGTGCGTTCTCATTCGACAGATGTGTTAGTGTTGCGCGCCGTGGCCGGTGTCGCAGCAATTCGCGCGTGCGCCGATAACAACAAACCACAGGGAGATCGCCGTGAGCTACGAACACATCCTCTACGACGTCAGCGACAGGATCGCGACCGTCACGCTCAACCGCCCCGATCGCATGAATGCGTGGACGGCGATCATGGAGCGCGACGTTCGCCGCGCGATGGAGGCCGCGGCTGATGACGACAATGTCCGCGTCATCGTGATCACCGGTGCGGGCCGCGCGTTCTGCGCCGGTGCCGACATGGAGGCGCTGAAGGGGATCGATCCCAACGAGGTCAGGCGCGGCGAGAGCATTCCGTTCGACATGAACCGTCGCGCCGACTGGCAGACGCGTTACGCCTATTATCCCGCGATTAAAAAGCCTGTGATCGCGATGCTCAACGGTGCCACCGCCGGCATCGGCCTGGTCCACGCGCTCTATTGCGATCTGCGCTTTGCGGCCGACAATGCAGTGTTCACGACGGCCTTCGCGCGGCGCGGCCTGATCGCCGAGCACGGCATCAGCTGGATGCTGCCGCACATCGTCGGCCACGCCAATGCGCTCGATCTGCTGATGTCCGCGCGGCGCGTGTCGGCCGAGGAGGCGCTGCGCATCGGCCTCGTCAACCGGCTCTGCACGCCGGACAGGCTGCGCGAGGAAACCTACGCCTATGCCCGCGATCTCGCCGATTTCGTCTCGCCGAGCGCGATGGCCACCATCAAGCGCCAGCTCTACGACGTGCCGTTCCAGACGCTGGCCGAAGCCACCATCGACGCCAACCGCGAGATGCAGATCGCGCTCAAGAGCAACGATTTCAGGGAAGGCGTCGCGAGCTTCGTGGAGAAGCGGCCGCCGCGGTTTACGGGGACGTGAGGGGAGGGGTCGAGAGCAGGAAGGCTTGCCTCGGCTCGCCGTCGCTCTGCGGGCCATGGCGGCCAGCGCCACGCGTTGGAGAAATGGAATGGGGGTGGTGAACTGGTCCGTCTTCGCCCTGCGGGCTACGCCGGACACCACGCTTCACCCTTCGGGCTCCGCGCGGCTGCGCCACGCGTAGCCCGAAGGGCGGAGCGTGGTGGAGCCAGGCGGGATCGAACCGCCGACCTCATCATTGCGAACGATGCGCTCTCCCAGCTGAGCTATGGCCCCATCGCAGCCGGGTTGTGCTGAGTATCCCGGCCGACAGTCGGGCGCCATTTACAGTCCGGCCCAAGGCCAAGTCAAGAACGGTTAAACTGCGGTTTTCGGCCCGGCGGCCGGGGAAGTTCCCTTGTTTGCGGGGGGATGAACCGATATCTAGAGCATGATCCGGACCCGGAAGGCCGCGCCAGCGCAAAATGCGTAGCGGTTTTCCAGAAAGATCATGCTCAAAAAAGAAGCGCGATGACGGTTCATTCCCAGTCTCGTCGTGCTTCAACTGACTGTCCCACCCGCGAGCCCCCACCACATGCGTGCTGTCCTCGACATCGTCATCATCGTCCTTGACCTCTATGTCTGGCTCCTGATCGCCTCCGCCATCCTGTCCTGGCTGGTGGCCTTCAATGTCGTCAACACGCGCAACCAGTTCGTCTCGGGGGTGGCCGAGTTCCTCTACCGGATCACGGAGCCGGTGCTGCGGCCGATTCGGAACGTGATGCCGAACCTGGGCGGGCTCGATATCTCGCCGATCATCGTGATCCTGATCATCATGTTTATCGAGCGGGTGATCATGTATTACATCTACCCGAACGTCATCTGACCCTTTTCGAGGGACCTCGTTGATGGACCCTTGGCGCTATTCCACCGAGGGCATCAGCATCTCGGTGCGCGTGACGCCGCGCGGCGGACGCGACGGCGTCGACGGGATCGAAACCCTGGCGAACGGCCGATCCGTGGTGAAAGTCAGGGTGCGCGCCATTGCCGAGGGCGGGGAAGCCAACCGTGCGGTGACCGAGCTGCTCGCCAAGGTGCTTGGCGTGCCCAAGGCCAGGGTGAAGATCCTGTCCGGCGCCACCTCGCGGCTCAAGCAGGTGGCCGTCGACGGCGACCCGAAAGAGCTTGGCGGGACCTTGCGGAAGGTGACCGCAACGCGAGAGACAAAGGACTGACATGACTGCCCGTATCATCGACGGAAAGGCCATCGCCGCCGAACTTCGCGCCCGTGTCGCTGACGAGGTTGCCCGGGTGAGGCGCGACCACCAGCTCACGCCGGGGCTCGCCGTCGTGCTGGTCGGCAACGATCCCGCGAGCGAGGTCTATGTCCGCAGCAAGCACACCCAGACCCAGGCCGCCGGCATGGCCTCGTTCGAGCACAAGCTGCCGGCGGATGTCTCGCAGGCCGATCTGCTGGCGCTGATCGAGCGGCTCAACCGCGATCCGCTGGTGCATGGCATCCTGGTCCAGCTGCCGCTGCCCAAATCGCTGCATACCGAAACCATCATCAATGCGATCGATCCCGCCAAGGACGTCGACGGCCTGCATCCGAGCAATGCCGGACGGCTCGCCGGCGGCCTCACGGCGCTGTCGCCCTGCACGCCGCTCGGTTGCATCATCCTGACCAAGAGCGTGCATCCGTCGATCGAGGGCATGAATGCGATCGTGATCGGCCGCTCCAATCTGGTCGGCCGTCCGCTGGTGCAGTTGCTGCTGAACCAGAACGCGACGGTGACGATCGCGCATTCGCGCTCGCGCGATCTGCCCGGGCTCGTTGCCCGGGCTGATCTCGTCTATGCCGCGGTCGGCCGGCCCGAAATGGTGCGGGGGAACTGGCTGAAGCCGGGCGCGACCGTGATCGATGTCGGCATCAACCGGCTTCCGGTGCCGGGTGGTAAGCCGAAGCTGGTCGGCGACGTCGCGTTCCAGGAGGCGCTCAATGTTGCCGGCGCGATCACGCCGGTGCCGGGCGGCGTCGGGCAGATGACGGTGGCGTGCCTATTGGTGAACACGCTGCGTGCAGCTTGCGCGATTCACGGCCTGCCCGCGCCGGCGGTGTGAGTGGGCTCCCTCGCCCCGCTCTTGCGGGGAGAGGGTTGGGGTGAGGGCTCTCTCCGCGAGCGGTTGACGGTTGAGGGACCTGTACCCCCTCGCCCGGATCGCATCTCACGATGCGATCCGACCTCTCCCCGCAAGCGGGGCGAGGTTCGCTACTTCTTCTTCGCCCGCTCAATCCCTTCCATGATCAGCTTGCAGGCTTCCTCGGCGTCGCCCCAGCGCAGCACCTTCACCCATTTGCCTTTCTCGAGATCCTTGTAATGCTCGAAGAAGTGCTGGATCTGCTGCAGCGTGATGTCGGGAAGGTCGCTGTAGCTCTTCACCTTGTCGTAGCGCTGGGTCAGCTTCGATGACGGCACAGCGATGATCTTCTCGTCGCCGCCGGCCTCGTCCTCCATCAAGAGCACGCCGACCGGGCGCACGCTCATCACCGCGCCGGGGACGATCGCGCGGGTGTTGATGATCAGCACGTCGCAGGGGTCGCCGTCGTTGGACAGCGTGTGCGGGATAAAGCCGTAATTGCCGGGATAGCGCATCGGCGTATAGAGGAAGCGGTCCACCACCAGCGTGCCGGCCTCCTTGTCCATCTCGTATTTGATCGGCTCGCCGCCCACGGGCACCTCGATGATGACGTTGACGTCGTGGGGCGGGTTCTTACCGGTCGATATGGCGTCGATACGCATGGATTGCTCCGCGTGGCCTTTTGGAAGTTGAGAACGTTGTGATTTTTTGTTTGGCGCAATCAGGGCGCGAAAGCAGCATGACCCCGGCTTGTCGCGGGGCAGGCTTTCGCGCGAAGCGCCCCGGCTGGTTTAGCCTTGCTGCAGCTGCGAGAGAAGCAGGATTTTCAGTTGGTCCAGGCGAAAGCGACCTTGTCGAGCGATTTGGGCCCGAATCGCTCCGATGAGCGCGCCACCATGCGGCCGCCCAGCGCACGATAAAACTCGGTCGCCGGCTCGTTGTCGGACAGCGCCCAGATCACCATGCTCTTCAGGCCGCTCTGGATCAGGTCGCGGCGCGCGGCGGTGAACAGGCGCCGGCCGAAGCCGAGACCCTGGAATTCCGGCCGCAAATAGAGCTCGTAGATCTCGCCTTCAAAGTGCAGGCTGCGGGCGCGGTTACGGCCGTAATTGGCGTAGCCGGCGATCTTGTCGCCGAACACCAGCACGCTGACGCGGCTGCCCTTGCGGATTGCGCTGTCCCACCATTGCGGGCCGCGACGGTTGATCAGCTTTTCGAGTTCGGCGCCGGGGATGATGCCCTGGTACGCCGAGCGCCAGGCTTCATCATGCGTAGACGCCACCGCGGCTGCGTCTGCAGCTTTGGCCGCCCGGACCTCGATCAGCGTTGTGCTCATGGCCATAATCAAAGCAAGTCGGACGGCCGCCTTCAAGGTCTATCCTTAATTATCGGTTAACCTGTGGGCTTTTTGCATCAGTGTCATGAAAACTTGTCTCGAAAGAGGACAGGGCGGCTGCCTCAAGCGACGGATTTGCCGATCCATCAACAGGCAAGGCGCGGCGGCGATGTATTGTGACAGCATCGGCGTTCGGGAAGACGCCACCGGACTGATTCGACGGCGGTATTTGCGCGGGTATCCGGCCGCTGCGGCGCGGTCGCACCAGTCAGCCGACGCTGCCATGGACGGCGCCGGAGTGGATTTCCGCGCGCGTCCGGCCTATGGGAGCCAAGTCCACCGGCTACCAGAAACGGGCGAGTGCTTGAAGTCCCAAGCATCCGAATTCGGGCGCGTGCCGCGTCCCGTCGCGAGCGGAAAACGATGACGCTCTATTTCCTGGTGAAATATCTCCATGTGCTCGGCGCCATCGTGATCCTCGGCACCGGGACCGGCATCGCCTTCTTCATGCTGATGGCGCATCGTTCAGGCGATGCCGCCTTCATCGCGCGCACGGCCGCGACCGTCGTGGTCGCGGACATGATCTTCACGCTGACGGCGGTGCTGCTGCAGCCGGTCAGCGGCGGACTGTTGATGATGCTGTCGGCAACGAGCCCGACCGAGCACTGGCTGCTGACGTCGCTTGCGCTCTACGCCGTGGCGGGGATGTTCTGGGTGCCGGTAATCTTCATGCAGATGGAGATGCGCGATCTCGCGCAAGCGGCGGTCGAGAAAGGTCACGCGCTGCCGCCGCGCTATTTTGCGCTCTTCCGCCGCTGGTTCCTGTTCGGTATTCCCGGCTTTGGCTCGGTGATGACTATCCTGTGGCTGATGATCGCGAAGCCGTTCTAAGCATGATCCGGAAATGTGTGCAGCGGTTTTCCGGACAGGATCATGCTCAAATGGGTTTTCCATGAGCGACCAGGCATCACGCAACATCCTCGTGCTTGGCGCGTCCGGCCTGATCGGCCGCTACGTCACGGATGATCTGAGAGCGCGCGGTTTCCATGCGGTCGGCGTCGCGCGGCATTTCTCGCCCGCGCAGAAAATGAGCGCGCTCGATCTCGAGCTGCCCGTGATGTCGATGGATTCTTCGGCGCTGGCGCAGCTGTTGCGCAGGCATGACGCCGATGTCGTCGTCAACTGCCTCGGCGTGCTGCAGGACGGCCCGCGCAGCGATACAAGTGCCGTGCATCGCGATTTCGTCGCGCGGTTGCTCGCGGCGATCCGCGACAGCGGGCGCGCCATCCGTCTCGTCCAGATCTCGATCCCCGGCGCAACCGATGAGGATCGCACAGCCTTCAGCACCACCAAGCGCGAGGCCGAACAGCTGATCGCGGCATCGGGAATTGCCTACGCCATCCTGCGGCCCGGCTTCGTGATCGCACCTGCGGCCTATGGCGGCAGCGCCATGCTGCGCGCGCTGGCGGCGCTCCCGGTCGACCTGCCGGCCGATAAGGCGGCGACGCCGTTTCAGCCGGTCGCGGTCGAGGACATCGCCGCGACCATCGCCTGGCTCGCCGCGCGCGATCTCGCGGATGAGCGCGTGCGCGCGGTGACATGGGACCTGATGCAGCCGCAGCCGATCTCGCTCGGCGGCGTGGTCGCGCAATTCCGCTGGTCATTCGGCACGGCGAAGCAGACGCGGATCGCGTCACCATCCGTCCTGATTGATCTCGGCGCCCGTCTCGGCGATCTCGCAAGCCGGCTCGGCTGGATGCCGCCGCTGCGGTCGACGGCGATCGCCGAGCTGCGCCGCGGCGTCAGCGGCGATCCCGCCGCATGGGCGACGGCGACAGGCATCGTGCCGAAGACGATCGCGCAAGGCCTCGGCGGACATCCTGCGACCATCCAGGACAAATGGTTCGCGCGGCTGTTCCTGATCAAGGCGTTGATCTTCGCAAGCCTCGTGCCGTTCTGGGTCGTCTCCGGATTCATCGCACTGTTCATCTCCTATGACGCTGCCGCCGGAATTCTGAACGCGCACCATTTCCCGCCCGTCCTGGTCGGGCCGATCACGGTGCTGACCAGCCTGATGGATATGAGCATCGGCGTCTTGATCGCCTTCCGGCGCACCGCGGCCTTCGGCCTGATCGCGGGCATCGTCGCCTCGCTCGGCTATATGGTGGGGTCGGCGATCCTGACGCCGGATCTCTGGATCGAGCCGCTCGGCGCGCTGGTGAAGACCGGCCCCGCGATCGTGCTGATGCTGGTCGCTTTGCTCATTCTGGATAGCCGATGACCGCCTGGCCCGACGACGACGTGATCCTCTACGACGGCGTCTGCGTCTTTTGCTCGCGCTGGATCCGCTTCGTCATCGCCCGCGACACGGCACGCCGCTTTCGCTTCACGCCGATCCAGTCCGACTACGGCACCCGGCTCGCCAAGGCTTTTGGCATCGACCCCGATGATCCCGACACCAACGCCCTGGTGCGCGGTGGCGTTGCGTATATGAAATCCGATGCCGCGCTGACCGTGCTGAGTCATGTGCCGGGATGGGAGTGGACACGCGTGCTGTTCGCCGTGCCAAAGCCGCTGCGCGATGCGGTCTACAGCCTGATCGCGCGTAACCGCTACCGTATCTTCGGGAAGTACGAGACGTGCTTCGTGCCGGATGCGGACATGCGGGCGCGGGTGCTGGAGTAGATTTCGTCGTTCCGGGGCGATGCGAAGCATCGAACCCGGAACCTCGAGATTCCGGGTCTGATCCTTTGGACCATCCCGGAGTGACGAGCGCAGCAACTATGATTTGCGTGGTGCCGCCAACACTTCCCTCGCCGCCCTCTCTCCGCTGTCCCTTGCCCCATGCGCGGTCGAGAAGAAGTGCGGCGAGGTCGCCTCGCCGGCGAAGAACAGCCGGCCGTCGAGCGGTGCGGCGAGCACGGCGCGCTTGTCGGCGTGGCCAGGCAGGGCGTGGGAATAGGAACCGCGGGCGAACGGGTCGTGCGACCAGCGGGATTCGCTGAGCGGCTTCAGCTTGCGGCGGAAGTCATTGCCGATGAAGGAGACGATCTCGTCGATGCTGTGCGCGGCGAAGGCGCCATCGCCAGCGTCTTCGAGTTGCTGCGCGAAGCGGCCGCCGAAGAAGCCTTCGATGCAGGGCTGGCCGAACGGGCGGATGTGATAAGTCCCCATCTCGGTGCGCATGGTGGCGCCGCGCAGATTGCCTTCCTTCGGCAGCGCCTCTGCGTCATCGAGCGCCACCGTCACCTTGTCGGCGAGACCGAGCGGCAGGCCGCGCGCGGCATCCACCTTGTCCGGCAGCGCGGGCGAGAAGCGGATCGCTTCGTCGGCGATCAAATTGGTCGGCACGGTGACGATCACTCTGTCGGCCTCGATCGTGCCGCGCGAGGTCTCGATGCGCACGCGCTTGCCCGCATGATCGATCAGCCTGACCGCACAATTCAGCGCCACCCGAACCTGCGCGCCATAGGCCGCGATCAGCGCGCCATAGCCGCGCCGTATCCGCCAATTGATGTTGGTGTCTTCGTAGGCATCGACATCGAGGATCGAGACCCGGTCGAGCTCGCAGCCGTTCACATAGGTCGAGATCGCATCGATCATCGGGTTCCAGCGGTTGCCGGGCTCGAGATAGATGTTGGCAGGCGCGTCCTTGCCGTCCTGCGCGGCCGCTTCGATGCGATCGTAGAATTCGTCGAGCGCAAGCGTGAATGCGTCGCGATCGGCCTGCGGAAACGCGTTGCCATAGGCGCGGTCGCGCCAGGGCGGCAGGTCCTTGTTGATCTCGAATTTGAGCCGCTCGGCTATACCGACGAAGCTGTTCTGGTCGGCCGAATGCAACCAGCCGCAGCCGACATCGAACACCACGTCGGGCGCGGCCTGAATCGTATAGGCCCGCCCGCCGACCCGGTCGCGGGCTTCCAGCACGATGGTGGAGAGGCCAGAGTCCTTCAGCGCATGCGCGGCGCCGAGGCCGGCGGCGCCGGCGCCGATGATGGCAACATCGACTGTGGAGGGAAGGGAACTCATGGTCCCGGCCTAGCACGTTCGCCGTCGGGCCAGAAGCCGTCATGCGCATGACTGTCATCACCCGCGCATGCGGGTGATCCAGTATTCCAGAGACAGCAAAGATAGGGCCGACAGGCCGCGGCGTACTGGATGCCCCGGTCAAGCCGGGGCATGACAGGTGTGCTTACGCCACCGCTTCCTTGGCCTTTTCCGCGCGCTTGCGGTCGTTCGGGTCGAGATGCTTCTTGCGCAGCCGGATCGACTTCGGCGTCACCTCGACGAGCTCGTCGTCCTCGATATAGGCGAGCGCCTTTTCCAGCGTCATCCGGATCGGCGGCGTCAGGCGCACCGCTTCGTCCTTCGAGGTGGTGCGGATGTTGGTGAGCTGCTTGCCCTTCAGCACGTTGATCTCGAGATCGTTGTCGCGGGTGTGCTCGCCGACGATCATGCCCTTGTAGACCTTCCAGCCCGGCTCGATCATCATCGGGCCGCGATCTTCCAGCTTGAACATCGCATAGGCCACCGCCTCGCCCTGATCGTTGGAGATCAGCACGCCGTTGCGGCGGCCCTGGATCTCGCCCTTGTAGGGGGCATAGCCGTGGAAGATGCGGTTCATGATCGCGGTGCCGCGGGTGTCGGTCAGCAGTTCGCCCTGGTAGCCGATCAGGCCGCGGGTCGGCGCGTAGAACACCAGCCGCAAGCGGTTGCCGCCGGAGGGACGCATCTCGATCATCTCGGCCTTGCGCTCGCTCATCTTCTGCACGACGACGCCGGAATGCTCCTCGTCGACGTCGATCACGACCTCCTCGATCGGCTCCTGCCAGCCGCCGGTGGTCTCGTCCTTCTGCAGCACGACGCGCGGGCGCGACACCGAAAGCTCGAAGCCTTCGCGGCGCATGGTCTCGATCAGGATCGCGAGCTGCAATTCGCCGCGGCCGGAGACCTCCATGGAATCCTTGTCGGCGGCCTCGACGACGCGCAGTGCGATATTGCCCTCGGCCTCGCGCAACAGGCGGTCGCGGATCATGCGCGAGGTCACCTTGTCGCCCTCGGTGCCGGCGAGCGGCGAGTTGTTGACGATGAACGACATCGACACGGTCGGCGGGTCGATCGGCTGCGCCGGCAGCGGCGTCTCGACGCTGGGGTCGCAGAAGGTGTCGGCGACGGTGCCCTTGGTGAGACCCGCGATCGCGACGATGTCGCCGGCCTCGGCCTCATCGAGCGGGGTGCGCTCGAGGCCGCGGAAGGCGAGGATCTTGGTCAGGCGGCCCTGCTCGATCAGCTTGCCGTCGGCGGACAGCACTTTCACCTGCTGGTTCGGCTTGATGCTGCCGGACGAGATACGGCCGGTGATGATGCGGCCGAGATAGGGGTTGGCTTCGAGGATGGTGCCGATCATCCGGAACGGACCTTCCTCGACCTTCGGCGACTCGACGTGGCGCACGATCAAGTCGAACAGCGGCTGCATGCCGAGATCCTTCGGCCCTTCCGGGCTGTCGGCCATCCAGCCCTGCTTGGCTGATCCATACAAAATCGGGAAGTCGAGCTGCTCCTCGGAGGCATCGAGCGCCGCGAACAGGTCGAACACCTCGTTGATGACTTCGGTCGGGCGCGCGTCGGGGCGGTCGACCTTGTTGATGACGACGATCGGCTTCAGGCCGATCTTCAGCGCCTTCGACACCACGAACTTGGTCTGCGGCAGCGGGCCTTCGGCCGCGTCGACCAGCACCAGCGCGCCGTCCACCATGTTGAGGATGCGCTCGACCTCGCCGCCGAAATCGGCGTGGCCGGGGGTGTCGACGATGTTGATGCGGATGTCTTTCCACTGCACCGAGGCGGCTTTCGCCAGAATGGTGATGCCGCGCTCACGCTCCAGGTCGTTGGAGTCCATGGCACGCTCGGTCACCTTCTGGTTCTCGCGGAAGGTGCCGGATTGCTGCAGCAGGCGGTCGACGAGGGTGGTCTTGCCGTGGTCGACGTGGGCGATGATGGCGACGTTACGAAGGTTCATGGCTCTTCTTCTGGTCGTGCAAAGGGTCGTGAGCGCGATCTCGCCGGACAACTCGGGCCGGCCGCTCGCAGACGTGGCCCGTCCGGGCCCGGATCACGCTCATACCTAAGAAATTTGACGGGGACGCATCGCCCCAAAAAGGAAGCCCGGCCAATGGACCGGGCACCTACCGCGTTGCGCTGCAATATAGTCAGAAAACGCTAAAAAACAACGGTTTGTTAGCGGTTCGGATGACTGAATTTCAAGACGGAACCGTGGATTTTGCGAGCTCCCCGGCGCGATTTTGGTGTCCCCTTGGGGCAGGACGCCCCCGCCGCTCCGAAAATGCCGCCCCACCGCGGGTTTCCAGCACGCCTTCGGCCTTGAAGCTCTGGATCGCCCGGCTGGCGTAGCTGCGGCCGGATTGTAGGGCTTCCGCTCGCAGCCGGCGCGTTCGTCGTCTACGATCCAAGCTGTCGGATTCGGCGAGGCCGAGGGCATCGGGAAGCCGCGATGGCGATCAGGACATCTGCCGCTGCGCCCGCAGCAGCGCTATCTCTCGGGCTGCTCCTCACGCCGCCGGTCGCAATGCATGCGATCGTCGATGTGGCTCTGTCGCTGGCCTCGGCCGCCATCAGTGATTTCGTGCCCCCAGCCATAGGTGAGCCGGTCGCACTCACGAGCAACCAATCGGCCGCACTCGAGACCTACGACAAGGCCCTGAAGGACTTCGAGTCGATCCTGCGCCAGCGCCGCGCACAGATCGATGCCAATCAACCGCTCCCCAACTTGCCGGGCCAGGCCCTCTACGTTGCCCGCATCGAAATGATGAGCGCATACAAGGATCTCACCGACGCGCTTCCGTCCAGAATCGGAAGGCCCAACAGATTCGGAATCCCCCCGGCATATTTTGACGCCGACAATGAGCCGCTGTTCGATGAGTACAGGAAGCTCTTTGACATCATGGAGGCCCCGCCCGCCAGCGCGCAAAGATCGGATACACCACTCAAGGACGTTGTCGATCTGGCGACTGCGATTGCGCGCGCCAAGGGCCTGGATACCGCGAATGCCGCCGCGGCGGGCCGTATCAGCCTCGGCCTTTTCTTTGCCGAGACGGGTGGCAAGCAAAATGCAGGAAATGCGCGCTCGAACACATACAAGGGGAGTCTGCAGACCGGTCCGTCCGAAGATCGAAGCGGTCGAAGGAAGTGGGCAGCCATAAAGGGATCAATCGCAGCCCTCGACCCTGCACTGAGCCGCCGCGACGACAAGGAAGAAGCGCGGGTCGGCAATCTGGATCATCGGTTCAATCACTGGACCGCCGTGCGAGACGCCCTCATGAACGCACACGCGGATATTTTCCCGGAGGTCCCGGCGATCCTGAAAGCCTTGCCTGACACGATCGATCAAATGAAGCTCTTTGAGCTTATCCAGATCATTCCCACGCCGACCAGGGCCGCACTCAGCTCGGGCAACCTCGTCGGCTACAGAATTTCCGATGCCAGGATCATGCGATACCTGCGGAACAACAGCATCTTCGCCTTCGGTCGGGCCGACAGGGCAAGGACATCCGCGACCTTCCGCGAAATCCTCGATGCCATGTGGCTTTTCAACGCCAAGTTTGAGCAAGCGCTTGCCAAATTCAAGGAGATCAAGGCGGGCAAGCAGGGCTGACATCGGCAGGTGCCAATCGGATCGCGTTTCGCTGAGGTGCTCGGGCGGTGCGTCACAGGGCGATCAGAGCGGGCCGAGGATGGCCCATCGCGGCTCGCAGAATTCCTTGACGGCGGCCGCGACGCTGCTGCTGATCATGTTCTGCCGTTCGGGCGAGTCCATCTCGAGCTCCTCGTCCCGGTTGATGATCGAGCCCGCCTCCAGCAACACGGCGGGCATCCGGGTCTTTCGCAGCACGATGAGCTCATCATAGCTGTAGACGCCGGTCTCCTTGTTCAGCAGCGGGTGCTGATAGCGACCCATGATGGGTTGCGTATATTGTTCGGCATAATGAAGCCCCTCGGCCTTTAATTCCTTGCCGATCAGTTCGGCGAACGAGAGGCTCGTCTTGAAGTCCGGATTGTCGCGGGAGACGAAGATGGAGTACCCGCTGAACCGATCGCTGTAATGGCTTTTCTTGCCCTCGAAATCCCAGTCCTCGAGCAATTTGTTGGGCACGGAGTCATGGTGGATCGACAGGAGGAGATCTGTGCGCAGATCATTGGCTGCGGCCACTCGTTTGAAGAGGCTGGGTCTGGCCTTGCCCTCAGTCACAAGGAGTCTGGTTTCGGCAAAGCCTTCGGCCTTCAATTTCTCGTCGATCAGCCGGGCAAGGCGCAGGTTGAAGATGTACTCGGCGACATTGCGAGCGCTGATCGCGCCCTCCGATTCAGCCGTATGCCCCACATCGAGAACCACCCGGAATGTCGAGGGATCGCATTTTGCCGAGGCCGGTTTGAGAGCGGAACGAGGCAGGACGGCCGGCCCGAGTGCGGCAAGCCGTGTAGCGTGGGGCTTTGGTGAGACGCTGTGCCTTGCCGACTTGGCCGGCCTTGCCGACTTCACGCGCTTTGGCGAGCCGGCGTGCTTTGACGAGCTCTTGAAGATACGCGGCAGCCAGCCGGCATCGCTGGCTTCGATCGGCAGCAGCACGAACACTGCTATGGCGACGACAATCAGGCGGCAAGGCCGAGATCCCGCGACGATGCCACCGAGCA
This sequence comes from Bradyrhizobium sp. ISRA464, assembly GCF_029910095.1. Classification (NCBI taxonomy): domain Bacteria; kingdom Pseudomonadati; phylum Pseudomonadota; class Alphaproteobacteria; order Hyphomicrobiales; family Nitrobacteraceae; genus Bradyrhizobium; species Bradyrhizobium sp. ISRA464. The sequence goes on from NZ_CP094526.1 coordinate 320,327, forward strand.
CACGAATGGACTCGCAGCGCCTCATGCTCCGCCCCTCCGGGCCCCCAGCATAACGGCTCTGATATCGATACCGGAACGGGCCGGTGACGTCCACCCCCGGTCAATCGCGTCGCCCTGGCCTTGGGTCAGGGCGTCCGGGAAAGGGCGCGGTTCCGTAGTGGATGCGAGCGGACTACACCGACTTCGGATCGAGCGTGATCGACCACAATTCGGCGTCGGCACGATCGCGCAGGCTCACCGTCATCTGTCCGCTCTTGCCGTCGATCTTGACGTGACCGAAGAACTGCATGCCGGCCGACGGCGGCAGGTTCTGGTTCGCTTCGCCCGGCGCCTTCACGAACTTCACTTCGGGGCCGAACGTGTTGTCGAGTTCGTTCGGACCGAACGTGCCGGCATGCAGCGGGCCGGAGACGAATTCCCAGAACGGATCGAACTCCTGGAACTGCGCCTTGTTCGGGTTGTAGTAGTGCGCGGCGGCGTAGTGCACGTCGGCGGTCAGCCACACCGTGTTGACGATTCCAGCGGTCTTGATGAAGCGCAGGATGTCGGCGATCTCGAGCTCGCGGCCGCGTGCCGGACCGTCGCCCTGCGCGAAGGCTTCCGAACCCTTCTTGTTGGCCGCGTCGTCATAGACGAGGAGGGAGAGCGGCATGTCGGAGGCGATCACCTTCCAGGTGGCGCGCGAGTTGAGCAAGCCGCGCTTCAGCCAGGCGAGCTGGTCGGGCCCGAGGAAATAGGCGTCGGGACCATAGGTCTCCTGCAGGTTCGGGCCGTTGGGGCCGCGATAGCTGCGCTCGTCGAGCATGAAGACGTCGAGCAGCGGGCCGTAGCTCAACGTGCGGTAGACCCGGCCCGGCTCGACGATGCTCTCGCGCATCGGATACATCTCGTGGAAGGCACGGGCCGAACGCGCGGCAAGCAGCATGATGTCGCGCTCCTTGTAGGCGTCGGGCAGTTGCTTCGACAGCGACCAGTTGTTCATCACTTCGTGATCGTCCCACTGCACGAAGATCGGCACTTCGGCATTGAAGGCGCGCAGATTCTCGTCGAGGAAATTATATTTGTGGGCGGCGCGGAATTCGTTGAGCGTCTCGGCGACCTTGGCCTTTTCCGGAATTGTGATGTTCTTCCAGATCTTGCCGTCGGGCTGCTTCTGCTCGGCCGTGACGATGCCGTCGGCATAGATGGTGTCGCCGGAATGCAGGAAGAAATCCGGCTTGTGCTTCTTCATGGCGGAGAAGGTGACCATACCGCCGTCATCGGGATTGATGCCCCAGCCCTGGCCGGCCACGTCGCCGCCCCACACGAAGGAGACGTCGCGGCGATCGCTTGGCGCGGTGCGGAAGCGGCCGATCACCGGCTCGCCTGCGATGTCGATGTGGGAGAGATCGCGGAAGCGAACGCGATAGAAGATGTCCTGGCCGGAGGGCAGGTTCTCCAGCAGCATCTTGGCGGTGAAGTCGCTCTCCGGCAGCGCTGCGATCGGCGGCAGCGTGCGCGCATCCTTGAACGATTCCGTGGTCGCGACCTCGACCATCATCTGCGACGGGCGATCGGCCCGGGCCCAGACCACGCCGCCGTCGACGCCGACGTCGCCGGACTGCACACCATGGGTGATCGCCGGCCGGTCGGCGCCGCGGGAGAGATAAGGCATCGCAATGACGCCGGCCCCGGTCGCTGCCGCGGTGGACAGGAAACGTCGGCGAGTGATCTTGCGCGAAAACCGGATCGTCATGGGGGCCTCCAGGAACAGGACGCGACACTGCGCCGCAAGCTGGCAAAGACCTAGAAAAATTCCATGACGGAGAGATTACAGGGAGTGGCTGCGCGCGGGAGAACTGCGACGTGCCTCGTGAGGTGAGCACGTCTGTCAGGCTCCCTCTCCCGCTTGCGGGGGAGGGTGGGGTGGGGGCTCTCTCCGCGAATGATGCCGCGGAGAGAGCCCCCACCCGCCGCGCTACGCGCGTCGGCCTAAGAGCGAGCTTCGCTCGTCTCGACCCCGCAAGCGGGAGAGGCGGAATGAGTTCGCGGAGAGGGAGTCGTCCCTTATGCCGAGCCCGCCGCGCGGAACTGGGTGGCGGCGCGCTGCAGGTTCTGCGGCATGCTCATCAACAGCGCCTTGCGGTCGGCGACCGCGTTGTGGAACTGCTCGAGCGCGATGTTGAACGCGGTCAGCGTGCCCTGTTCGATCGCGCCACGCTCGAAGCACACCAGCGTGTCGCGCAGGATGTCGTCGGCCTCCGCCTGCATCTGGTCGAGCTCATCGGTCGAATCGCTGCGCCGCGCAGCCTTCAGCATGTCCAGCAGGCGATCGCGCTGCGAGGTGTTGGTGTTGCGTTCGTCCTGCTTGAGATAGCCGGCGAACCACGCGCCGGCCGAGCCCATCGCCGAGAGCGCCATCAGGCTCCACCAGATGTAATCGCTGTAGCGGTCGAGGAAGGTCTTTTCCTCGCCATCGACGAAGGCGGCGGCGCCCGGATGCACCGGGATGACGGCGTCCTTGTCGGTGTCGGGGGTCTCGATCTTGGCGGCGAGCGGGAAATCGCTCTTCAGCGACTGCCGAATCGAGAACAATTGCCGCGTAAACGCTGCCACCGTCGATTCCGATAGGCCTTTGCGGGCGACGATGTGATGCGAGAAGCTGATGGTCTTGACCTCGTCCTCCGGCCGGTCGGCTGAGCCGAGCGAGCCGGCGGGGATTTCCGAGGCTTCATAGGCCGGATGGTTCTGCGCGATCGCCTCGGAGGCATCGATGGCGAGGAAGGTCGGCTCGTTGCCGTCATGGGCCGATGCCGCGATCGCGTCGATCGTGATCTTGCTGTTGGCGGGACCTGCGGCGAGATAGGCGTCGGCCTTCTGGTTGCGGATCGCCTCGACCGCCTCATTGACCGGGAACTGGACGATATCGACCTTCATCGGGTCGATGCCATATTGCACCAGGATCATCTTGAGCAGATTGACGTTGGCCTGGGTACGGCCAACGACGCCGATCTTGTGGCCGGCAAGCTGCGCGATCTTGGTGATCTTCGGGCCCTTCCGCCGCTTGCCTTTCGCCGCGGGTGGAACCCACATCACCACGACATTCTTGCGCAGCGTCGCAACCGCCTGCGCGTTCTTCGGCGCTTCGAGATCGCCGCGGATGATGGCGAGATCGGCCTTGCCGTCGGCGAGCACCTGCGCGCTCGCCGGAGCGCCATCGGTTTGCATCGGGCGAAGCTTGACCTGGCTATTCGCCTGGTTGTTGAAAGCCTGGGCCAGTGTCTGCACCAGCTTGACATCGTCGCTGTTGGGCGGGCCGACCGCGATGCGCAGCGTCACCGGCCGCATCGCGAAATAATAGCCTGCAGCCAGCGTGCCGATGATGGCGAGCACACCCGCGATCAGCACGAATGTCAGCCGTTGCCGCGCAGAACGGGGCGGCTTCGGCAATATGTCGGCGGGGCCAGTGCCGTTGGTCATCGATCTCGCAAACAAAAGCTTGGGGCTCAATCTCAAAAGGGCCGGCGCGCATACATCCCTGATTTGTAGCAAATTCCGGGGACGGCCGACGTTACATCTCCGTCATGGTTAGCAGCGGCGATAGGACGCAATTTCGGCCTTAATTTCGGCGTGGATCCCATCCCGCAGGCCGGCCGTTAGGTTAAGGTTGGGGCCAAACAGGAGGGCTGTCATGGTGGAATTGCTGTCGGCGGAAGCAAGGAAGGCCGCGCTCTGGGAATTGGCCGGCTGGGCGGAGATGCCTGGCCGTGCGGCCATCACAAAGACCTTCGTGTTCAAGGACTTCAACGAAGCTTTTGGCTTTATGTGTCGCGCGGCCCTGGTCGCGGAAAAGAACGACCATCATCCTGAATGGAAGAACGTCTACAAGACGGTCGAGGTCATGCTGGCGACCCACGAGGTCGGCGGGGTGACCAAACGCGACATCGAGCTCGCCAAGGCCATGAACGCGATCGCAAGGCAGCTCGGGGTGAGCTGACTTTGTCAGTCCTCATGGTGAGGAGCGCGGAACGCGCGTCTCTGGAGGATGCTGCACATCGCCAGGCGAACCATGAGGCCCAGGCCTGCATCCTTCGAGACGCCGCTTCGCGGCTCCTCAGGATGAGGGGTCAGGGCGTTGACGATGCAGCACGCCTTGCGGCGGCCGTCTGACATCACCAGATTCGCACCGAACGTCGCCCGACTGCTGCGCGGCGTCGAGGAGCCTTGCGATGGCATCGACCGAACACAGCGTGGGATTCGAGCCCGCCGATCGGCTGGCCCAGGATCGCGAAAGCGTGCGCCGCCGCTTCTGGATCAAGTTCAAGAAGGTGGTGGCGCGGCTGCCTTTCGCCGAGGATCTGCTCGCGGCCTATTACTGCGCCTTCGATCGCCAGACGCCGCGCCATGTGCAGGCGGCGCTGCTTGGCGCCATCGCCTATTTCATCCTGCCGTTCGACTTCATTCCCGACATGATGCCGATCCTCGGCTTCACCGACGATGCGGCGGTGCTCGCGACCGCGATCCGCATGGTGGCAAGCCACATCACGCCCGAGCATCGCGAGGCCGCGCGTGCCGCGCTGAAACGCGCCACGCTGAGCGAGGAGTAAGCGCCGCGTAGCCCGGATGAAGCCAACGGGGCGCGCGTTCGCGCGACCCGTTGGCTTTCATCCGAGGCTACGCGATCTCTTCTCAGCTTCCCGGATGCAGGATCACCTTGCCCATCGCCTTGCGGCCGGCGAGCACCTTCAGGGCTTCCGCGGTCTGCGACAGCGGGAAGGTGCGGTCGACATGCGATGAGATCTTGCCTTCCGCGGTCCACTGCACGAGCTTCTCGAGGTTCTTGCGGTTCTTCTCCGGATTCTGCCGCGCCCATGCGCCCCAGAACACGCCTCTGATGTCGCAGCCCTTCAGGAGCGCGAGGTTGAGCGGGATCTTCGGGATCTCGCCGGCGGCAAAGCCGATCACCAGGAAGCGGCCTTCCCACGCGGTCGAGCGCAGCGCAGCTTCGGCGTAAGCGCCGCCGACCGGATCGAACACGATGTCGGCGCCCTTGCCGCCGGTCAGCTTGCGCAGACCTTCCTTCAAATCTTCCTTGGCGTAGTTCAGCGTCAGCTCGGCGCCGTGCTGCTTGGCGAATTCGAGCTTCTCGTCCGACGAGGCGCAGGCGATCACCTTCAGGCCCATCAGTTTGCCGAGTTCGCAAGCGGCAAGTCCGGTGCCGCCGGCGGCGCCGAGCACCGCGAGCGTCTCGCCCGGCTTCGGGCTCGCGCGATCTTCCAGCGCATGCAGCGCGGTGCCGTAGATGATGATGATGCCGGCGGCGCGGTCATAGTCGAGATTGTCGGGGATCTTCACGATCGCATTCGCCGGCAGCGCGATCTTGTCGCGCGCGCCGTTATGGCCGCAGGACGCCACGACGCGGTCGCCGGGCTTGAGATCGGTGACGCCTTCGCCGACGCTCTCGATCACGCCTGCGACTTCCGCAGCCGGCGAGAACGGGAACGGCGGCTTGATCTGATACTTGCCCTGGATCATCAAGATGTCGAAGAAGTTCAGCGCAGCCGCCTTGATCGCGATCACGGCTTCGCCGGGACCTGCCACGGGATCCGGCACGTCAGCCAGCACGAGATCGTCGGGTTGACAGTATTGCGAGCAGAGGATGGCTTTCATGGACACACCTGATTTTCGGACACACAAAGGTTTCAGCGTTCTAGGCTGAGAGCTTCATGCCGGATTTACGGCGGAGCGACAATACAAGCGGAGGATCAAACTATGTTTGAAAAAGGCCTGCTGGCGAACAAGCGCATCCTGATCACCGGCGGCGGCTCCGGCCTTGGCGCTGCCATGGGGCGTCGCTTTGCCGAGCTTGGCGCCGAACTGATCATTTGTGGTCGTCGGCAGGAATTGCTGGAGGAGACCGCAGGAAAATTCCGCAGCGAATTTGGCGCGAAAGTCTCCACCGCGCGATGCGATATTCGCGATGGCGCGGCGGTTGAGGCGATGATGGACCAGATCTGGCAGGAGGCGCCGATCGACGTACTCGTCAACAATGCTGCCGCAACCTTCATCGCGCAGACCGAACATCTGTCATTCCGCGCGGCGGACGCGATCCTCGCTCCGACGCTGCACGGCACGCTGTATTGCACGCTCGCGGCCGGCCGCCGCTGGATCGAGGGCAAGCACAAGGGCGTGGTGCTCTCGATCCTTTCGACCTCGACCATCACCGGCCGCGCCTTCACTGTGCCGTCGTCGATGGCCAAGACCGCGGTGCTGGCGATGACCAAGAGCCTCGCGGTCGAGTGGGGTCCGAAGGGCATCCGCACGGTGGCGATTGCGCCCGGTGCGTTCCCGACGCCCGGCGCCACCGGACAGTTGCGTCCCGAGGGCCGCGGCGAGAGCTGGTCGCACCGCAATCCGCTTGGCCGCGCCGGCGAGCATTCCGAACTTGCCAACCTCGCGACCTTCCTGATCTCCGACCAGGCCGGCTACATCAACGGCGAGATGGTGGTGCAGGATGGCGGCTCTCACTTGCGCAGTTCCGGCGCGGAGGACCTGCTGCAATGGACCGACGCGCAGTGGGAGAAGCAGCGCGCAGCGCGCGCCAAGAGGTAACGCGCCGCTTCTGTGCCGCACGCTCGTCTCCTGGCGTAACTGCCTTCCCAAGAAGACGTTTCCCGGTTATCCATCCGAGCCGGCGGAGGGGAATCGCCGAGCCATCTTCCAGTCACAATGATGGGGGAACCAGTTGGCCGTGCGGCAAATACTGACATCGCTGGTTGCGGGTAGTCTGGTGTGCGGGATCATCTCGCTTGCACCGGCGCACGCTGCGCCGAAACAAACTGCGCCGAAGAAGGAAGCAGCCAAGCCCGCGTCGCCTGCCGCGGCTGCGGCCGGCGGTGCGGAGCCGACGCTGATCGGCCAATACGGCACCTGGGGTGCCTACACGGCTTCGCCGAACGGCAAGAAGGTCTGCTTCGCGCTCGCCAAGCCGTCGTCGTCGAAGACCAATCCGCCGAACAGGCCGCGCGATCCGGCCTATGCCTTCGTCTCGACCCGTCCGGCGGAAAAGGTCGTCAACGAAGTCTCGGTCATGATCGGTTACACGCTGAAGCCGGGCTCCGAATCGACGCTCCAGGTCGGCGGCGGGACCTACGCGATGTACACGCAGGGTGACGGCCTCTGGATCAAGAACGCGGCCGAGGAGGAGCGGATGGTAGAAGCCATGCGCAAATCGGGTGAGGCGACGGTGAAGGCTGTCTCGGCCAAGGGCACCGAGACCACCGATACGTTCTCGCTGAAGGGCCTGTCGCAGGCGCTCGACCGGCTGGCGCACGACTGCCGGCGCTAGAGCGTTTTCGAGCGAAGTGGACACCGGTTCGCGTGAAGAAGACGCGTCAAAACAAAAACCTAGAGCCTCGGTTCTGATCCAATCAGAACCGAAACTCTAGGCCGCCAGAGTCCGAATCAGCGTTGTTTATCGGCCGCAGAAGGCCTATTTGAGGGTTGGTTCCCCTCATGGGTGAGAAGGCATCAGGGCCATCTCAAGCCATGCGGCCCGGCCGATGGCCTCATTCTTCGAGACGCGGCGGAGGCGCCGCTCCTTAAGGGTGAGGATCGGAAATCCCACAAGCACAGACACGCGATGACCGCACAATCGATCGTTCAACATGCCACGGCCAATACGCTGGTCGAAAAGGTTCCGCTCGAAACCTATGTGCCGCCGGCCAAGCCGTCGCTGATCGGGTTGTCGCGTGCCGAGATCGCTGATCGCCTCGGTGAGGTCGGAGTTCCGCCGTCGCAGCGCAGGATGCGCACGCAGCAGCTTTGGCACTGGATGTATTTCCGCGGCGCCAGGAACTTCGCCGAGATGACCAACGTCTCGAAGGACATGCGCGCCGAGCTTGAGAAGCATTTTACCGTCGACCGTCCCGAGGTCGTCGCCGAGCAGATCTCCAATGACGGCACGCGCAAATGGCTGCTCAGGCTGCCGAGCGGCGACAAGCTCGAGAAGCCGCATGAGGTCGAGTGTGTCTACATCCCGGAGACCGATCGCGGCACGCTGTGCGTCTCCTCGCAGGTCGGCTGCACGTTGAACTGCGCGTTCTGCCACACCGGCACGCAGCGGCTGGTGCGCAACCTCACCGCCGGCGAGATCGTCGGCCAGGTGATGGTGGCGCGCGACCGGTTGAACGATTGGGCCGATCGCGAGAACGGCTCGCGCCTCGTCACCAACATCGTGATGATGGGCATGGGCGAGCCGCTCTATAATTTCGACGCGGTGCGCGACGCGCTGCTGATCGTCGCCGACAATGAAGGCATCGGCATTTCCCGCCGCCGCATCACTCTGTCGACCTCGGGCGTGGTGCCGAACATCAAGCGCACCGGCGAGGAGATCGGCGTGATGCTCGCGATCTCGCTGCATGCGGTGCGCGATGAGCTGCGCAACGAGCTGGTACCGCTCAATCGCAAATATCCGATTCAAGAATTGCTGCAGGCCTGCCGCGACTATCCCGGCGCGTCGAACGCGCGGCGCATCACCTTCGAATATGTGATGCTCAAGGGCGTCAACGATTCGCTCGATGACGCGAGGCTATTGGTGAAGCTGCTCAAGGGCATTCCGGCGAAGATCAATCTCATTCCGTTCAACCCGTGGCCGGGCACGGCCTACGAATGCTCGGACTGGGAGCAGATCGAGAAATTCTCCGAATTCATCTTCAACGCCGGCTATTCCTCGCCGGTGCGCACGCCGCGCGGCCGCGACATCCTCGCCGCCTGCGGCCAGCTCAAGTCGGAAACCGAAAAGCTCTCGGCGCGCGAGCGCCAGGCGCTGCGCGCGATGGCAATGACGGATTGAGCGTGTCCTCCATGCAATTCGTTATTGCGAGGAGCGAAGCGACGAAGCAATCCATGTCTCGGCAAGCTGTGCGATGGATTGCTTCGCGGAGCCTGTCATCGGGCGCGCGTTCGCGCGACCCGTTGGCTCGCAATGACGATGGAGGGTTGAGATGGCCCTGATCGGCCGCCTGTTCGTCGTCGCCTTCGCATTCCTGGTGGCTTGCCTTGCCGCCGGCATCATCGTGGTCGGCGCGGTGCTCTATCCCGAGATCAGCGATTTCGGCGCGCAGATCGACCAGAGCGCGATCAATATCGTGCTCGGCTTTGGCTTCATCTTCATTTCCGGTTTTGCGCTGCTGCCGGCGCTGATCATCGTGCTGATCACCGAGGCCTTCTACGTCAGGAGCGTGTTGGCCTATGCCGTGGGCGGCGCGCTGGTCGGCGCGGCCTGTTATCTCGGCCTGGTGCCGTTCGATCCCGACACTATGCAATTCCATGGCATCGTGCAGCGGCACATGGAGATCATGACCGGCGCCGGCATCGTCGCGGGCCTGGTCTATTGGCTGATCGCCGGCCGCACCGCCGGCGCCTGGCGCGAGCCGTCGCGTCCCTTGCCGCCGCCGCCGCTGCCGTCGCAAACGCCGCCGCAGCCGTGACCCACGTCCGGAGCTCATTCAACATGGATTCGAATCGGAGGGTAGCGGCTGAAATTCTCGAAAGCGTGCTGAACGCGAAGTCGGGCAAACTGTCCCTGTCGGAGCTCGAGAAGCAAATTCTCGCCCGTCTGCCGGCCGTTGACTCGACCTTCCCGAAAGCGACGCGCCAACTCCTGGATCACTTGGTGCCGAACGTCTTACGGACGCAGAACGAGAATGGTGCCGTAGCCCTCAATACTCCGCACCAATTTGACTTCGATGAAAATCAAGGTGTCGATGCCTTGTTTGACACGGCGGCAAATGCCCTTCGCACCTACTTGAAATGATTGCGCTACCTCATCCGCCTCGGCTAAACCGCGCGCCATGAACCGGACCGGACTTGTCATCGCGCTCGGGCTTGCGCTCGTCATCGGCCTCTTGTTCGGGATCTATCCTGAGCTCGACCTGAAGCTGGCGGCGCTGTTCTACGACAGCGCGCATAAGGCGTTCCCGCTAAAGGCAGACGGGCTCGCGGCGTTCGCACGCGATGCGGCGATGTGGATCGCCTGGGCGCTGGTGCTGCCGGCGATCGTGGCGATCGTGGCAAAATTCATCCGGCCGGACCAGCCAATGCTGATATCGCCCCGCGCGGCGGTCTTCCTGCTCACCACGATGCTGCTCTCCGCCGGCGTGCTCACCAACCTCACCTTCAAGAGCTATTGGGGGCGGCCGCGCCCGGTGGCGGTCGCCCAGTTCGGCGGCGAGCTTCCCTTTGTCGCGTGGTGGGATCCGCGCGGCGCTTGCGCCCGCAACTGCTCGTTCTTCTCCGGCGAGGGCGCGACCGCGTTCTGGACCTATGCGCCGGCGGCGCTGGCGCCGGCCGCTTGGCGGCCGCTCGCCTATGTCGGAGCCACCGTGTTCGGCGTGGTCACCAGCGTGCTCAGGATGGCCTTTGGCGGCCATTTCTTCACCGACGTGGCGATCGCGGGCCTTGTGTCCTTCCTGGTGATCTGGCTGTTCTATGCCCTGATCTACCGCTGGGCCGCCACTCGCCTGACCGACGAACAGGTCGATGCGGCGCTGACGCGGCTGGCCATGCCCGGCCACCGGCTGATGCAGCGCTGGCGCGGCCGCGAAAGCCGCGATTAAAGGCGTGCCCAGCCTTCCGAAATTTGATATTCGCCAGCTCCAAACACCCCTGATTTCGACCGATTGGACCGTTCCATGAGTACGATTCTGAAAAGCCTGCCCAAGGGAGAGAAAGTCGGCATCGCGTTCTCGGGCGGGCTCGACACCAGCGCGGCGCTGCTCTGGATGAAGCAGAAGGGCGCCCGCGTCTTCGCCTATACCGCCAATCTCGGCCAGCCCGACGAGGCCGATTACGACGCGATCCCGCGCAAGGCGATGGACTTCGGTGCCGAGAAGGCGCGCCTGGTCGATTGCCGCACGCAACTGGTCCATGAGGGCATTGCCGCGATCCAGTCGGGCGCCTTCCACATCTCGACCGGCGGCATCACCTATTTCAACACCACCCCGCTCGGCCGCGCCGTGACCGGCACGATGCTGGTCGCCGCCATGCAGGAGGATGGCGTCAACATCTGGGGCGACGGTTCGACCTTCAAGGGCAACGACATCGAGCGCTTCTATCGTTACGGCCTTTTGACCAATCCGAGCCTGCGGATCTACAAGCCCTGGCTTGACCAGCAGTTCATCGACGAGCTCGGCGGCCGCGCCGAGATGTCGGCGTTCATGACCGCGCACGGCTTCGCCTACAAGATGAGCGCCGAGAAGGCGTACTCGACCGACAGCAATCTGCTCGGCGCAACGCATGAGGCGAAGGATCTCGAGCAGCTCGACAGCGGCATCACCATCGTCAATCCGATCATGGGCGTGCCGTTCTGGCGGGCCGATTGCGACGTCAAGCCCGAGACGGTCGTCGTGCGCTTCGAGGAGGGCCAGCCGGTCGCGCTGAACGGCAAGACCTTCGCCGATCCGGTCGCACTGTTCCTCGAGGCCAACGCGATCGGCGGCCGCCACGGTCTCGGCATGAGCGACCAGATCGAGAACCGCATCATCGAGGCGAAGAGCCGCGGCATCTACGAGGCGCCCGGCATGGCGCTGCTGCACATCGCCTATGAGCGGCTGGTCACCGGCATCCACAACGAGGATACGATCGAGCAGTATCGCATCAGCGGTCTTCGCCTCGGTCGCCTGCTCTATCAGGGCCGCTGGTTCGATTCGCAGGCCTTGATGCTGCGCGAGACCGCGCAGCGCTGGGTGGCGCGCGCCGTCACCGGCGAGGTGACGCTCGAGCTGCGCCGCGGCAACGACTACTCGATATCAAACACCGAGAGCCCGAACCTGACCTATGCGCCGGAGCGGCTCAGCATGGAGAAGGTCGAGGACGCTCCGTTCACGCCGGCCGACCGCATCGGCCAGCTTACGATGCGCAACCTCGATATCGCCGACACCCGCGCCAAGCTCGGGCTCTACGGCAAGACCGGCCTGCTCTCGAGCGGCGAGGGCTCGCAGATCTTCCAGCTCGAAAGCGACAAGGGCTAAGGCGGCGGACACAAGCTCTCAGTCGTCCCTGCCTTCGCAGGGACGACAGCAGAGAGTTCGGCTACTTCACCCGCAGCGCATCCAGCAGCGAACGGAACGCGCGCGCGTAGTCGGTGCCGGCCTTGCCGATGTCGGGGCCGGCGGAGACGGCAACCGCGGCCTCCGTCACCGCCCCGAGCAGCAGCCGCGCCAGCGGCTCGATCGGCTGCTTGGCGATCACGCCGGCCTCCATCGCAGCAGTCAGCGCGTGCGGAAACTTGCCGCCGAAATGCTTGGCGTCGATCTCGCGCCAGCGCTCCCAGCCGAGCACGGCGGGGCCATCACGCAGGATGATCTGGCCGGTCGGGCCCTTGGAGCACGCCGCGAAATACCCTTGCGTGCCGGCCGCCATCGCGGCGAGCGGATCGTTCTCGGCGTGCGAGATGCGGTCGAGATCGGCGACGAGATCGACCGAGACCTGCTCGAACACCGCCTCGAACACCGCCTCCTTGGTCGCGAAGTGATGATAGACCGCGCCCTTGGCGACGCGCGCGCCGGCGGCGATGTCTTCCATCGTCGTCGCCGTAAAGCCGCGCTCGCCGAAGATGCGCCGCGCCGCCTTGACGATCGAAGCCCTGGTTTTCTCGCGCCGTTCGGCCTGGGTTGCCATGCTCTTTGTCTAGCGCAGTTCCAGAAACAAGCCAATTGACTTACCGACTATCAGTCAGTAAATACCGACCATTAGTCGGTAATTCGCGTGGTCCGGAGGCCGCGAACCGGTCTTCCTTCGCGACAGGCGCGAAGCGTTTGCGCGGCGACCATGCCCCGACAAACAGGGAGATCCCTCATGCCTTCACTCAAGACCTTGCAGGCCTTCGCCGATACGGTGGAATCCAACGATCATGTCGGCGCCATCACGAACTTCTACGCCGCCGATGCCCGCACGCAGGAGAATGACGGCGAATGGCGCGTCGGCCGCGAGGCGCTGGCGGCGCGCGAGGCCGCGGTGCTGGCGCAGGTCGCCGGCGTCAAGACCACGCGGCTCGGGCCGCTGCTGATCGACGGCGATCACTCCGCGATCTGCTGGCGGTTCGAGTTCACCGGCAAGGACGGCAAGGTCCGCAGCATGGAAGAGGTCGCCTGGCAGACCTGGCGCGGCGACGAACTGATCGAGGAGCGCTTCTTCTACGATCCGCAGCAGGTGGCGCGGTGAGGGGCCGCATCGGTGCTGCGCTCCCTCGCCCCGCTCTTGCGGGGAGAGGGTGGGGGTGAGGGGCTGTCTCCGCGAATATGGTGAGATAAGGACTCGCGGATAGTCCCCTTCCCCGGATCGCATCTACGATGCGACATAGCCGAAGCTCAGCTTCGGCGTTCTCTAGTGACGGCCGCCGAAGGCGGCCTATGCGTCTCCCCGCACGCGGGGCGAGGTAAGGAAAGCCGATTGCCTGTCGAGCAAACGTCTGCGCGCGAGCATCAAACAAAAAATGGCCGGGATCGCTCCCGGCCATTTCGCTTTGTTGCGCTTAACCGTCGGCTCAGCGCGGCGGTGCCGCGGCCGCTTGATCGCCGTTGAGCAGCGGGGTGATGCGGCGGACGGTGACGCGCCGGTTGATGCGGCTCGGTCCGTCAGTCTGCTCCTTCAGATACTGCTTGCCGTAGCCCTGCGACGTCAGGTTCTCCGCCGGCACGCCGAACTGCTGGGTCAGCAATTCGGCCGCGGCCTGAGCGCGGCGATCCGACAGCGACAGATTGTCGACGTCGTTGCCGACCGCGTCGGTGTGGCCCTCGATCAGGAACACCTCGCGCGGGTTGCGCTGGATCGCCCGGTTGAGGCCGTCGGCAATCACCTGCAGCTTCGCAGCCTGATCCGGCGGGATCGCCCAGGATCCGGTGTCGAAGTTGATGGTGTTGATGTCGATCGACGGCATCAACATGCGCACGTTCGGGCTGTAGCGGATCTCGTCGAGCGAATAACGTCGCTGGATCCGGTCCACCGGCGGCGCTTCCATGGTCTCGTAGATCACGTCGGGCGACGCATCCTCCGCGCTGACGATGTAGCGGTCATAGGGAATGCTGACCACCGGCGGCGGCGCGTCGACATAGAAGCCGCCGACCGCCTGCGGATCGCGGTAGGTGTTGTCGATGATCACGAGCTCACGCCCGCGGGGATCCCTGCGGATTCGCCGCAGCAGCTGACCGTCCGGACCGACCACGGTGATGATCTCGCTGCCGTCGGGACGGATCACGACGGTGCGGGTTTCGCCGCCGACGGTCTCAGTGCGGATGTCGCGGGCGCCGTAGCGGAAGCGATACAGATCGTTGCCGCGCACGTACTCCTGCCCGCTCGGATCGCGGATGATGATGCGGTCGGGCTCGGTGTAGATCGTGCGGCCGCCTTCGACGACCTCCTGCCGCTGATTGTGGAGGTCGGCGATGGTCGCGCCGATCACCGCACCGGCCACCACGCCTGCGCCGATGGCGAGTGGCGTCAGGTCACGCCGCGGCGGTGCTGGTGGTGGCGGTAGCGGAGCCGCAACCGCAGGCGCGGCCCGGAAGGCTGGCGCAACCGTCGGCGGGGCGTATTGCGCCCGGCCGGGCGGCGGCGCTGCGGCCGGAGAACCTGGGACGACAGTCGGGGCCGCGGCACCCGCCGGAAGCGGCGGCCGGGCCGGGCCGCCGGCCTGCGGGCTGGCCGGTGCCGTCGGCAATGCACCGGGACGCGCGGGCGGCGTCGCACCGGCCGCGGCCGGAGGCTGCGTGGGCAGGGTGCCCGGACGCGCCGGAGGCTGTCCGCCGGCAGTAGGCGGTGTCGTGGCCGAAGGTGTGGGCGCAGGCGCGGCTGCGGCGGGCGGTGTGCCCGGGGCCGGCCTTGCACCGGCCGGAGGTGCGCCCTGCGGGCGCGCGCCGGGGGCCGGAGCTGCCGGCGTCTGCGCGGCGGGCGGTGACGTCGGCAATGCACCGGGCCGCGCGCCAGGAGTCGCGCTTGGCGCCGGGCTCGGCGCGTGCGCCGGACCGGCCGCGGGCGGCGGCGTCGGAGCCGGCGCTGGCGGGGTCGGGCGCGCAGGCGCCGCTGCCGGCGGCGGTGTCGGAGACGGCCGCGTAGGTGCAGCAGCGGGCGGCGCTGGTGGGGTGGGATGTGCGGCCGCAGGCGGCGGGGTCGGAGCCGGCCGTGCCGGGGCGGCTGCCGGCGGAGTGGGGTGTGCGGGCGCGGGCGGCGTGGGGTGCGTGGGCGCGGGCGGTGCAGGCCGAGCGACCGGAGGTGCCGGCGGTGTCGGACGTGCCGGCGCGGCGGCAGGCGGCGGCGTCGGTCGCGCGGGGGCCGCGGGCGGGGGCGGCGCGGGATGCGGAGCCGCTGCCGGAGGCTGTGCCGGACGCGGTGCGCCGGCCGGCGGTGCCGGATGCGCCGGGCCGCCCGGTGTGGGGCGCGCCTTAGGCTTTCCGTCCGGTCCGACCTCTTCCCTCGGTTGCGCCTGCGCGACGACCAGCGGCGAGGTTTGTGCGTGCGACGCTGAGGCAGCGAACTGCATCACCGTCAGCGCAGTCGTGGCAAGCAGCACGAGACGAAGCTTTGTCATGTAGTGGAATCCCCGGCGAAAGGTCTGGGCAGGAAGGAAACGAGAGAGCCGAACAATTCGGCGGGACGATGAACGGCCAGCCGTTAGGCCGGATTGTGGCGGGCGACGAATCAGAGTCGAATTTTATTTCGACATCATAATGGGTTGCATGCGCGCTTGTTCATGGCGCATTCAGAAGAAACGCTCAGACGTATGAATATCCGCAACGGAACCTGGTCGGGCTGACGCTGCGCGGCGCTGCCGGTCGATCTGTCGCAGGCGGTGGGCTGGTCGGGCCGGGCGGCGTGGGGATCGGCAATTCATCAGGCATATCACCGGGAAGTTCGTCCGGCCGCGGCGGCTCGCCGGGCTCATGCACCGGCTCCGGCACTTCCGGGCGAGGGGTGCCGGGAGGGATTCCCGGCGGCGGTTCGCTCGGCGTGCCCGGCGTCGTCGGCGGGACCTCCGGCGGTTCGATCGGCGTCGACGTCGAGAGCTTGCGGGGATCGAGGGTGCCCGGTCGGCTCGTAGTCATCAATCGCTCCATGCATGTCGAAGCGACAACGGACGGCTTGCAGCGTCGTTCCTGATTCGTGCGGGGAACTCACTCCGGCATATGACAGACCGCCTCGATGTTGTGCCCGTCGGGGTCACGCACGAAGGCGCCGTAATAGTTGGGGTGATAATGCGCGCGAATGCCGGGTGGGCCGTTGTCCGTGCCGCCGGCCGACATCGCAGCCTGGTAGAACGCATCGACGGTGGCGCGATCCTTGGCCGATATCGCGATATGCACCGGCTTGTTCATCGCGCCTTCGCCGCCGATCCAGAAATCCGGCTTGCCGTCGGCGCCGAAGCCGGCCGCGGCATCGTGAACGGTCTGCTCCGCCGTCACTTCCATGATCAGGCTGTAGCCGAGCGGCGCCAGCGCGGTTTGATAGAACGCCTTCGCGCGCTCATAATCGGATACTGAAAAGCCGATATGGTCGATCATCGCGAGCCTCCCCTTGTTGTGGTGCAATTGCATCCTCGTTCTTGCTTCACCTCCCCTTGGAAAGGGGAGGTCGCTTTGCTCGTGAGAGCAAAGCTGGTGGGGATCTGCTCTCTCCGCAGACACCGTTCCCTGCGGCAGACCCCCATCCCAACCTTCTCCCTTTCAGGGGGAAGGAGAAGACAAGTCTGTCGTCCGGAGCGGGCCGACCTCGGCCGCGGGCAATCTCAGCTCCGCACCAGCAGCGTGTTGCTCCGCGTCCGGCCCTGTTCGACGTAACCGCGTGCGAGCATGTCCGCAACGCAGTCGCTGGTCCATTCATCCTTCGACAGATGCTCGATCACCACGGCGCGCGGCCACAGCGCCTCCGGGGCTTCCCGGAAGAAGCCGATGAGCACGCGGTCCTCGAAACCTTCGACGTCGATCTTGAGCGCGTCGACCCTGGTCGCGCCGGCCTCCTCGAGAATGCGTTGCAGCCGCAGCGACGGCACCTTGAATGCCTTGCCCGATGGGGTGCCGGTCACGATGTGGCTGGCACCGAGATTGTCGCCGTCGGTCTCGATCATCAGCTCGCCGTCGGTCGGACCGGCGGCGGCCGCAACCAGCCGCACCTGCGCGTAGCCCGAGGCCTGCGTGTTGAATTTGAGCCGCGCATGCGTCACCGGATGCGGCTCGATCGCGATCACCTTGCCCGCAGGCCCGACGTCGCGCGCCAGCGCCAGCGCGTAGGTGCCGACATTGGCGCCGAGATCGACGAAGGTGCCGCCCGCACCGACATGCCGGCGCAGGAATTCGAGTTCTTCAAGGTTGTAGTCCGGATTGAACAATGCGCCGCGCTCGGTCGCGCTTGCTTGGTGATAGAATCGGAACGATGCGCCCTGATACGGCACGTCGAGCGGCCCCGAACCGAACAGATTGACCAGCCGCGACAGCCAGGGGCGGAACGCGCCGCGTTTCAGTCCGGTGCCATGCGCCAGGCGGATGATCGCAGCCTGCGCCGCATTTGGCGCGAAGGCGCCGAACGGCGCGGGCGAAGTATCGTTGCTGGGGATCACGCGTGGCCCTCGTCAAAAGCGGCGCATGGATAGCCGGTTTTGGTCGCGACTCCAACGGCCGCTTCGCTTGACGGAGCCGGATGGAAGAGAAACAGCGTGCATGGGGGAGTTGACACCAGCGTTGTGCCGATTCACCTGTCATTCGGGGGCTCGACGCTACGTGTCGCCCGGAGTGACGGTGAGGTGAGCGCGTGGCTCAGGCTCCCTCCCCCGCAAGGGGGGAGGGAACCCGCCTGCCGGTGCCTTCCTGACATGCCAATCACTGATTTGCCCGACGGCGCAAGTCCCCGCATCGAAAATATTTCTGTTTTACAGAAATGCAACTCAGTCTATCATCCGCGCCGTCTCACCCGACACGAGGGGCGGATCGCGATCGTCACGAACGTGGTGTGGGATGCGGTGGACGCGGATTGCGCAACTGACGAGTGCGCATGAAGCGGACGGTGAAGTCGTGTGGTTCTGACGCCCCAGTGGCAGGTGTCTCCTCGCTAAGCACGCGAACGCGTCTTTGCGAAGACGGTGACAAAAAAGCCAAGTCTCGCCGGGGAGAGCACGAAGTAAGCCGTAAACCATCGTGCAGGGAAAGCCGGCGTGTTTTCCGGTTTCACCTGTGGTCCTACCCCCGGTGCTTTTTTTGTTGCACCGGGCCCATGGGTGCGATCGGCACCCGGCTTTCCCTGCGCCCTCTGGTCTTCAGGAGGGACGACGAGATGCAAGACTCGGACAAATCATGTCGCGAGAAGGTGGACGTATGACTCACAAGCCATGCAACACACGCGCTGTCGTCCCGGCCTTGCAAACCCCTCACGACGATGCAGGCGCCTGATCGCGCCGGACCGTCAGCGTTCGTCCGATCTTGTGCAGCATCTGCCTGAGCTGCTCGATCGAGTAGGGCTTTTGCAGCAGCTCGAAGCCGGAGCTGCCTTGCTGCGACAGCACTTGGCTGTAGCCGCTGGCGAGCACGATCGGCAGATTGAGCCCCAGTCGGCGGATTTCTTTCGCGAGTTCGATGCCGCTCATGCCGGGCATCACGACGTCGGTGAACACCATGTCGAAGCGGCTCGCGCCGGCCGCGAGTTCCTCCAGCGCGTGGACGGCGTTGTCGACCAGCACGGCGCTGCAGCCGAGTTGGGCCAGCGCGTCGGCGGCAAACTTTCCGACCTCGGGATTGTCCTCGACCACCAGCACCGAGGTGCCGTCCCGACCGGCCGGCGGTGCATCGTCAGCGAGCAGCGCTTGCGGGGAGCCGTTGCCGGTCACGCGCGGCAGGTAGAGCGTAAACGTGGAGCCCTTGCCGACCTCGCTGACAACGTCCACCTCGCCGCCGGATTGCTTGGCGAAGCCGAACACCTGCGACAGGCCGAGGCCGGTGCCCTGGCCGATCTCCTTGGTGGTGAAAAAGGGTTCGAAAATCCGTTCCAGCCGGTCCTGCGGAATCCCGACGCCGGTGTCGGCGACCGCCACTGCGACATGGCCATACGGACTGGCCGGATTCGTCGGGGCAGATGGCAATTTGTCCGCCTGCCGGACCGTGATCGTGAGCCGGCCGGCGCCATTCATGGCGTCGCGCGCGTTCACGGCCATGTTGATGATCGCGGTCTCGAACTGGCCGGGATCGGCGTTGACGAAATTGGGCTCGTCCGGCACCTGTGTGACGATCTCGATACGCGGCCCGATCAGTGCCGCGACCATCTCGCTGAGGGTCCGCACGCTCTGGCCGACGTCGAACATCTCGGGCTTGAGGGCTTGTCGGCGCGCGAAGGCGAGCAACTGGCTGGTCAGTCTGGCGGCGCGGTTCACGGTGTTGGAGATCGCATCGATGTAGCGCTGTCGCCGTGGCTCCGGCAGATCCGGCCGTCGCAACATGTCGACCGATCCACGGATGACGGTCAGCAGATTGTTGAAGTCGTGCGCGACGCCGCCGGTGAGCTGCCCCAGCGCCTCCAGCCGCTGACTGTGCCGCAGCGCCTCCTCGGCCTCGATGCGCCGGTTGGCCTCCTCGTACAGGCGCCGCGTTCGCCGCAAGGCGAGGCCGAGCAGGGCGAACAGCAGTGCAGTGGCCGGTACGCCGAAGATCAGATGCGGGGCCATGGTCGCGATCCAGCGCGCCCGGATCGCCGAGGTCTCCAGACCCGCGCTGACATAGACCGGGTATTCGGCAAGCCGTTGATAGCGAAGACGCCGCTCGATGCCGTCGGCCGGAGACTTTATCGTCATGGTGCCGGAGAGCGGGTGGGCGACGATGTGCTGCCCGAGCGGCCCGTTCGGCTCGTACCTGAAATCGTGGTGGACGGCGGGGAAGTGGGCCAGCACGGTGCCATCGATCCGGATCAGCGCGAGGAAGCTGCCGGGCTCGCGGCCAATCCGCGCATAAAAGTTCTCGAAATATTCGGGAAGGACCGAGGCCTGGATGATGCCGGCAAAACTGCCGTCGTCGTTGTTGCGGCCTCGGCTGACGCTGAAGAACCGAGATCCCTGGTAGGGCAGCCGCGGCGTCAGTACCTCGCCGATATAGGTGCCGATGTCGCCATCGGCATGCATCTGGAAGTAATCCCGGTCGGAGAAATCGATATCAGGGGGCGGGGTGACGAGGCTGTTGACCAGGGCATGGCCCCTGGCATCGAACACCCAGACCGATTTCACCTGGGGCAGCGTATCGGCGAGCCGGCTCAGCCGCTGGTGGAAACCCTGCTGATGCGCGACGATATCGGCATCGGACATGCCGCGGATGATCTCGGCGGTCTCGGACAGGCTGCGGTCGATGGTCTCGAACACCTTGAGCGCGTGCTCATGGGCGACGTCAAGCGTGCGCTCGATCTCCCGGTCGGCGGCCTCGTCGGTCGAGATCCAGGTCACCGCGGAAGCAAAAACAAACAATGCCAGCGGGAGGGCCAGCGACGCGGCCATCATCCATTGCAACAATCTCAGCGAATTGCGTTGTGCGGTCTGCAAGGGCGCTCCGGCTCCGCGCGAACCTTAACGCAAACCTTAGCGCGGGAGAACGACAAAACCCGACCCTCGGTTGCAGCCGCGCCGGTTTGTCGCCCTGCGACCGCGTACGGGGGCTGGAAATCGACGTGGATCGACAAATTGGTAGCCGATTTGCGTTCGCATCGCCCGGGGTGGTCGCGGATGGCGGTCGCGGGCGACGCGCTCGCCCCGCCAAGGTCGCACGGCGGGTGGTGCGCGCAGCCCTTCACGGCCCCGTTAGCCGTGGCCGGCGGCCCGGCGGTGAATCGACCGGGACGACGCGTATGGACGCAGTTTTTAGTGGTTCTAAAACCTGTCGCGGGCAAATGCTTGACCCTGTAACTACCTGCTGAAAAACAGGCCCCATGACACGCGATATGACACGTGATCCCAAAAGCTCCCACGACATCCGGCTCGGACGTGCAGGTCGCGGTTTTGTCGGCAAAATCATCAAGCTCGATGCCCCGCAGACCGGCTCGTCGCTCTCACCGCAGGAGCTGGAGCAGCGCCTGGTCGAGATGGGATTTGTGGAAGGCGCGCGCGTGGAAATCCTGCACGAAGGCACGATCCGGCGCGATCCGATCGCGGTGCGCGTCGACAACATCACGATCGCACTGCGCCGGAGCGAAGCCATGGCCGTGATCGTCGAATGACAACTGCATCCCTGCGCCTGGCGCTGGTCGGGGCCCCGAACACCGGCAAGACGTCGCTGTTCAACAGCCTGACCGGCAGCCGCCAGAAGGTCGCCAACTATCCCGGCGTCACCGTCGAGCGCAAATCGGGCAGCTTCGTCACGCCGGAAGGCCGCAGCGTCACCCTGCTCGATTTGCCCGGCACCTACTCGTTGCGCGGCCGCAGCCCGGACGAGGAGATCACCCGCGACATCGTGCTCGGGCGCTTCGAGGGCGAAGCGGTGCCAGATCTCGTGCTCTGTGTCGCTGATGCAACCAACCTTCGGCTGACGCTGCGGCTGGTGCTCGAGCTCAAGCGCATCGGCCGGCCGATGATCCTCGTGCTCAACATGATCGATATCGCCAAGCGCCGCGGCGTCGATATCAATCTGGAGCGGCTGTCGCAGGAGCTCGGCCTGCCGATCGTGACCTCGGTCGCCGTCCGCAAGGGCGGCATCGCCGACCTGCTCAAGCGGACCGACGAGTTCCTGGCCCGGTCGCATGAGACACACGCGGCCGGCCAATGGACCGCGCCCACGATCACCGACCTCAAGGCTGCGCAGCGCGAGGCGGACCGCATCATCGGCGCGAGCGTCAGCCTGCCGGCCAAGCCGGATACCCTGACCAACCGGATCGACGCCGTCGTGCTGCATCCGGTCTGGGGCCTGATGATCCTGGCGCTGATCCTGTTCGTGATGTTCCAGGCGGTGTTCACTTGGGCCCAGCCGGCCATGCAGTTGCTGTCGGATAGCTTCGCCGCGCTCGGGCAACTGATCCACGACGTGCTGCCCGAAGGCTGGGGTCTGTTCCAGAGCTTCCTGCAGAACGGCCTGATCTCCGGCGTCGGCAGCGTCATCGTGTTCCTGCCGCAGATCATGATCATCTTCCTGTTCATCCTGCTGCTGGAAGATTTCGGCTACATGGCGCGCGCCGCGTTCCTGATGGACCGCATCATGGGTGGCGCCGGACTGCACGGCCGCGCCTTCATTCCGCTGCTGTCTAGCTTTGCCTGTGCCATTCCCGGCATCATGGCGACCCGGGTGATCGACAATCGCCGCGACCGGCTGACCACGATTCTGATTGCGCCGCTGATGACCTGCTCGGCGCGGATTCCCGTCTACACCCTGATCATCTCCGCCTTCGTGCCGGCGAAGACGCTGTGGGGTTGGGTCAATTTGCAGGGGCTCGTGATGTTCGGCCTCTATGCCGCAGGCATCACCAGTGCGCTGACGGTGTCGGCGGTCGCGAAGTTCTTTCTGTGGCGCGACCATGCGCCGGCGCCGTTCATGCTGGAATTGCCCGACTACAAGGTGCCGCAGCTGCGCAGCATCGCGATCGGCGTGTTCACCCGCGCCAAGATGTTCCTGTATCGCGCCGGCACCACCATCCTCTCGATGATGGTCCTGATCTGGTTGCTGGCGTCGTTCCCGACCGCACCGGCCGGCGCCGAGGGGCCCGCGATCAATTACAGCTTTGCGGCGATGATCGGCCACGCGCTCGAGCCGCTGCTTCGGCCGATCGGTTTCAACTGGCAGATCGCGGTGGCGCTGATCCCGGGCATGGCGGCGCGCGAGGTCGCAGTGGCAGCGCTCGGCACCGTCTATTCGATCGAGGGCGGCAAGGAGGCGGCGGATGCGATCGGCCAGGTGCTGGCGCAGAAATGGACGCTGGCGACCGCGTTGTCGCTGCTGGTCTGGTACATCTTCGCGCCGCAATGCGCCTCGACGCTGGCGGTGATCCGCCGCGAGACCGGCAGTGCGAAGTGGATGGTGGTGACGTTCGTCTACATGCTCGCGCTGGCCTATGTCGCGAGCTTCCTGACCTTCAACCTGGCGCAGGCGCTCGGCCTCCATTAGGTAGGCAACCGAGTTCCGGCATCCGGCCCCGAGACCGCGATGGGTGCAGGCAGCGAAGCGAAGCAGTAGAATTCCTCCGAGGGCGTCCGAAGCGGCAGGCGCCTTCGCGTGTTCGCTGCGAGATCATGCAATGTCGACGTTTGGCCTGGAGCGGGTATTCTCGCCTCGAAATATCGCGGTCGTCGGGGGCAGCGCGCGCCCGTCGTCCCTGGGCGCGGCAGTGCTCAGAAACCTCAATGCAAGCGGCTTCGCCGGCGGGATCGCCATGGTCAATCCGCGGCATGCCGTCATCGACGGCGAACGCTCGTTTCCCGATCTGAAGTCGCTTTCCTTCGTTCCGGATCTCATCGTCGTCACGGCGCCAGCGGCGGCGATCCCCTCGATCATCGCGGATGCTGCCGCGGTCGGCGTCGCCGGCGCAGCGATCCTGTCGGCGGGCCTCGGTCACGGCGGGGGCTCGCTCGCCGAGACCGTCGCGCGGACGGCGCGCATGAGCGGGATGCGCCTGATCGGACCCAACTGCCTCGGCGTCATGGTGCCGCGCGCGAAGCTCAATGCGAGCTTTGCGGCGCACCGTCCAGCCGAAGGACATGTGGCCTTGATCTCGCAATCCGGCGCCGTCGCAGCAGCGATGATCGAGTGGGCGGCCGAGCGGCGGCTCGGCTTTTCCGGCATCGTCTCGATCGGCGACCAGCTCGACGTCGATGTCGCCGACCTGCTCGACTATTTCGCGCTGGATGACCACACCAGCGCGATCCTGATCTATCTCGAAGCCGTCAAGGACGCGCGCAAGTTCATGTCGGCGGCGCGCGCGGCGGCACGGTTGAAGCCGGTCATCGTCGTCAAGTCGGGGCGCATGGCGCACGGCGCGAAAGCAGCCGCGACCCACACCGGCGCGCTGGCCGGATCCGATGCCGTCTATGATGCAGCCTTCCGCCGCGCCGGTATGCTGCGTGTGTACGACCTGCGCGAGCTGTTTGATTGCGCCGAGCTGCTCGGTCGCGGCTTTGTGCCGCGCGGCAACCGTCTGGCGATCCTGACTAATGGCGGTGGTCTCGGCATCCTCGCGATCGATCGGCTGGCCGAGCTCGGCGGTGTTCCCGCGACGTTGACGGCGGAGACGATCACACGGCTCGACATGGTCCTGCCGCCGGGCTGGTCGCGCGCCAATCCTGTCGACATCTCGGGCGACGCCGATGCCGCTCGTTACGTGTCCGCGCTCGGCGCCTTGCTCGACGACGCGAACAGCGATGCCGTCCTGGTCGCGAACGTGGAAACCGCGGTGGCGCCGGTCGACGGAATTGCCGCGGCTGTGGCGCAGTGCGTTCGCGACCGCAGGGCAAAAAGAAGTGCCGTCGCCGCGTTGGTGCTTGCGGCGTGGGTCGGCGCCGATGATCGCACCGGGGCAACCTTCGAGGCCGCGCGCATCCCGCATTTCCCGACCGAGGACGACGCGGTGCGCGCCTTCATGTATCTGGTACGATATCGCGAGGCTTCCACGGCGCTTGCTGCAACTCCGCCGAGCATTGCATCGGTGTTCACGCCCGACACCTCGGCGGCGCGCCGAGTCGTCGCAAAAGCATTGTCGGAGGAGCGGGCCTGGCTCGATCCGGTCGAGATCGTTGCCTTGTTCGATGCCTACGGCATTCCGATCGTTCCAACGGTCGCCGCGCATGACCCCGAGGACGCAGCGAAGAAAGCAGCCCCGTTCCTGGCCAAGGGACTTGCGGTCGCGGTCAAGGTGTTCTCGCGCGACATCAGGCACACGTCCGATGTTGGCGGGGTCATCCTCGGCCTGCGTACGAAGGAAGCTGTCGTCGAGGCCGCCACGACTGTGCTGGCGCGAGCGCGCAGCGCGCGGCCGGACGCGAAGCTGCAGGGTCTCACGATCCAGCCGATGATCGTGCGGCGTGCGGCGCGCGAGCTGATTCTCGGCATCGCCGACGATCCGACCTTCGGTCCGGTGATCGTGTTCGGTCGCGGTGGCACCGCGGTCGAGGTGATCAACGACAAGGCGCTGGCGCTGCCGCCGCTCGACATGAATCTCGCCCGCGATCTGGTCGGACGGACACGGGTCTCGCGGCTGCTCGGCGCCTATCGCGGTGTGCCCGCCGTCCCGCCTGACGTCGTGCCGCTCACCCTCGTCAAGCTCGCGCAGATGGCCGCCGACATTCCCGACGTCGCCGAGCTCGAGATCAATCCGTTGCTGGCGGACGAGACGGGAGTGTTCGCGCTCGATGCGCGCGTGGCGATCCGCAAGCCTGCGCGACTGTTTGCCGGTCAGACCCGGCTGGCTGTCCGGCCCTATCCGTCGCAATGGGAGGGCGAGCTCGCGCTCAAGGACGGGTCGCGCGTCCTGGTGCGGCCGATGCGGCCGGAGGATGAACCCATGGTCCGGGCTTTCTTCAAGCGCGTGACCGCCGAAGACCTCAGGCTGCGCTTCTTCCACGCGATGAAGGAGTTCTCACATGCGTTCATCGCGCGTCTCACTCAGCTCGATTATGCGCGCGCGATGGCCCTTGTGGCGCTGGATCCGAACACCGGCGCGATGATGGGTGCGGTCCGGCTGCATTCGGACTCGCTGTACGAGAACGCCGAGTACGCCATCCTGCTGCAGTCCGATCTCAAGGGCAAAGGGCTCGGCTGGGCGCTGATGCAACTCCTGATCCACTATGCAAGGTCGGAGGGGCTGAAGCGTCTGTTCGGCCAGGTGCTGACCGAGAACACCACGATGCTGGGCATGTGCCGCGAGCTCGGGTTCACCGTCACGATGGATCCGGCCGATCACAGCATCGTCGATGTCATGCTCGATCTCGATCGGTTCATCGCCGATGCCGTCGGGGCGGACATCCTGATCCGATCCGGCGCGGATCAAAGCGGTGTGACGGCAACGGCCCGATAAGGATGTGCCGTCCGTCTCGCAGATGAAGACATATTCGCCGCGGCGGCAAAGACGGTGATGACAAGCTTTTTCCGTATCTTTCCTTAGGCATTTCGATCAACGCGAAGCCGCCTCTGGGCCTTCAACAGGACTGAAGAACTTCGTGTCAGGGTTTCTTCAGGCGAGCCGGATGCATCGATCCGGGGCCAGTCGAGCTGGCCGATGCTGTATTGTTCTTGCCGGGCGGCAACTTCACGCGTCGCGTCGGAAGCATCTGTGTCACGCGATGCGACTCGGTCGAGGCGGGTGGACAGATCTGCGTGCAGGAAGATCGGCCGAAAGTCGGCTTTCATCCTGCGCGCTTCCAGCTCGAGCGCGGACCGCTCGCTCTCGCGCAGGAAAGCCGCGTCAAGTATCACGGAGAATCCTTGCGCGATGATCTGCGCGGCGCGCTCGAACATCACCTTATAGACGCGTTCACTCACCTCGGCGCCATAGGCGCTCTCCGGCAACGCCGTGAGCGGGTCAACGTCGAACAGTTCCTTACGGATGACGTCCGAACGCAGGATGATCGCGTCAGGCGGCGGCTGCAAATGGCTGGCGGCGTCGCGCGCCAGCACGCTCTTGCCCGTTCCGGACATCCCTCCGATCGCAACCAGCGAGGGGCTTGCCGGGGTGATCAGCCGTTGTGCCAGCTCGAAATAGGATGTCGCCTCGGTCTTCCCCGCAACGTCGCGTGATTGTTCGCATTTGGTGAAGAGCACCTGGCTGCGAATCGCCGCCCGCATGGAAAGAAACAGCGAAAGCGATTGCAGCGCGGCGCCGTTGTCGCGCCAGGTTGGTTCGAGATAGCGATTGAACAGCCGGCCTGCTGCGCGCTGCGAACGAAAATGGATGAGATCCATCAGCGGGAAGGCAAGGTCGTAGAGAACGTCCGTGGTCGCCATCGCGGGATCGAATTCGATGGCGTCGAACAACACCGGCTTCTGGTTGATGAGGACGACGTTGCCGAGATGAGCGTCGCCATGACAGCGTCGGACGCATCCTGCTGAAGCCCGCCGTTCAAGCAGAGGCCGGCAGCTTGCCAGCCATCCATGGCTTCGTTCGTGCAACTGCTCGACGGCGCGACCTTCAAGTGTGGGCTGGCTGCGGAGCCTATCGGTGTTGCGGTCGATAATAGTGGCAATGGAGACAAGCCACGCGGCGCCGTCGGAAATCTCGGCGTTCTCATGCGATCGCTGGATCGTATCGGCCAGCGCATCACCGAGCTCTGGCCTGATCTCGCCGGCGGCAGCCAGATGATCGAGTGTGCAGCGTTCGTCGAACCGCGCCATCTCGACGGCCCACTCAAGCACGGGTCCGGCGCCGCCGATTTCGGGGCCGCTTGTTCCCTCGGTGATCGGGATGACCTGCCGGTAAAGCTCAGGAGTATAGCGCCTGTTGACGGCAAGCTCCGCCTCGCAGGCTCGCTTTCGCTTCTCCAGGGTCGAATAATCCAAGAACGGCAGTCGAACGGCCCGCTTGATCTTCAGAACGCGATCTGGCTCGAGGAAGACCACGGAGATATGGGTGTCGACCCGCTTCGCCGCGCCGCTACGAACGCGCTTGTCCATGAAGGCAAGCACCGCACGCTGGCCGTCCTCGCGGTCGTTTGTGCGGGTTGGCGCCGTCATGGTCGCAGCACAGCCGCGCCCACCAACCTGCCGTCGCGCAGCTGCGCCAGCGCTTCGTTGGCTTGATCGAGCGGAAAAGCCGTGATGTGCGTCTGGATATCGGCGTCGGCCCAGGCGCCTAGAAAATCAATGCCGTCCTGCCGTGTCAGATTGGCGACGGAGACGATCTGCCGCTCACCCCAGAGAATATCGTAGGGGAACGACGGAATGTCGGACATGTGGATTCCGGCGCATACCACGCGCCCGCCCTTGCGCACCGCGCGAAGTGCCTGCGGCACCAATGGTCCGACGGGCGCATATATGATTGCAGCGTCGAGCTCGACCGGAGGCTTGTCCTCCGACGCGCCAGCCCAACTCGCGCCCAAGGAAAGCGCAAGCGACTGAGCGTCATCGTCGCCCTTGCGGGTGAACGCAAAAATCGACCGGCCCTGCGACCGCGCGACCTGCGCCACGATGTGTCCGGCCGCGCCGAAGCCATAGATGCCAATGTTCTTGCCGTCGCCGGCCATCACCAGCGATCGCCAACCGATCAATCCGGCACAAAGGAGCGGGGCAAGAGCCGCGTCATCGCCACGCTCTCCGAGCGGGAAGCAATAGCGAGCGTCGGCAACGAGGTGGCTGGCGAAGCCGCCGTCGCGAGTGTAGCCGGTGAACTGCGGACGATCGCAGAGATTTTCCTGACCCGTGCGGCAATAGGGACAGACGCCGCACGTGCGGCCAAGCCACGGCACGCCGACGCGCATGCCGATCGCGAGCTCGGTGACGCCGTCTCCCAGCGCATCGATCCGGCCGACGACCTCGTGGCCGGGGATGATCGGGTAGGACAAATCAGGCAGCTCGCCATCGACGACATGGAGATCGGTGCGGCAGACGCCGCAGGCATCGACCTTGACGCGCACCTCGCCGGGGCCCGGAACCGGGTCAGGCCGCTCCTGAAGGACGAGAGGCGCACCGCGCGCCGCAAGCACCATCGCATACATAGCAACCCATCCGAAATCGTAATGGACGCAGTGTGAGCAGGCGATCGTCGCGAGCCTTGATCTCGGTCAAAACAGAGATTTTGGACCTCACCTTAAGGATATGGTCCATGAATTGGGTTCAGTCAGGAGAGAATGAATGACCGAAGCTACAGTTCCCGTTCACGTCGAACGTTCCGTGCCGCGCCAGTACGTCAGTCCGTCCGCGGTTCTGCGGCAGGAAATCGATCGGCTCTTCGACGGTTTAGTCGCAACCTTCCCGCGTTCGCCGGCAACAGCGTGCTGCCTCAAATGACGTTCGGCCTGCTGACGTAACCTGCTCTAACTGGAGAAGGCGCGGAACGCCGACTATTGAGCGGAGCCTGGTCGATCGATGGCCAGGCTCCGGCGCCTGCGGCAGGTCAGAGGCGGGTCAGATCTGCCGTTCGACCAGCTTGAACTTGAGCTCTGCGATCGCTTCCGACGGGTTGAGGCCCTTCGGGCACGCCTTGGCGCAGTTCATGATGGTGTGGCAGCGATAGAGGCGGAACGGGTCCTCGAGATTGTCGAGCCGCTCGCCGGTCGCTTCGTCGCGCGAGTCGGTGACCCAGCGGGTCGCCTGCAAGAGCGCGGCGGGGCCGAGGAAGCGTTCGCTGTTCCACCAGTAGCTCGGGCAGGAGGTCGAGCAGCAGGCGCACAGGATGCACTCATAAAGCCCGTCGAGCTTCTCGCGGTCCTCGTGGCTCTGCCTCCACTCCTTCTGCGGAGTCGGCGTGGTGGTCTTCAGCCACGGCTCGATCGAGGCATACTGGGCGTAGAAATTGGTGAGGTCGGGGACGAGGTCCTTGACGACAGGCTGGTGCGGCAGCGGGTTGACCTTCACTGCGCCGCCGGAGGCCACGTCGTGCATCGACTTGGTGCAGGCCAGCGTGTTCTGGCCGTCGATGTTCATCGCGCAGGAGCCGCAGACGCCCTCGCGGCAGGATCGGCGGAAGGTCAGCGTCGGATCGATGTGGTTCTTGATCCAGATCAGGCCGTCCAGCACCATCGGACCGCAATCGTTGACGTCGACATAATAGGTGTCGACGCTCGGATTCTTGCCGTCGTCCGGGTTCCAGCGATACACCTTGAATTCGCGCGTCTCGGTGGCGCCGGCCGGCTTCGGCCAGGTCTTGCCGCCTGAAATCTGCGAATTCTTCGGAAGTGCGAATTCAACCATGCTTGCTCGCCTTCGTTCTCAGTAGACCCGCGCCTTCGGCGGGATGTACTGCACGTCGTTGGTCATCGTGTAGTTATGCACCGGGCGATAGTCGATCGAGGTCTTGCCGCTCGGATCCAGCCACGCCAGCGTGTGCTTCATCCAGTTCTTGTCGTCGCGCTCGGGAAAATCCTCGCGGGCGTGCGCGCCGCGGCTCTCGGTGCGATTCGCCGCCGAGTCCATCGTCACGACCGCCTGCACGATCAGATTGTCGAATTCAAGCGTCTCGACCAGGTCGGAGTTCCAAACCAGCGAGCGATCGGACACCGAGATGTCGCCGACGCCGCCATAGACCTTGTGGATCAGGTTCTGGCCTTCCTGCAGCACCTCGCCGGTGCGGAACACCGCGCAATTGTTCTGCATCACGTGCTGCATGCTGTCGCGCAGCTTCGCGGTCGGCGTGGAGCCGGAGGCGTGGCGGAAATGGTCGAGCCGGCCGAGCGCGCGGTCAGCGGAATCCTTCGGCAGCTCAGCCTGCTTGGCGTTGGCGGTCAGCTTCTCGGCGCAGCGCAGCGCGGCCGCGCGACCGAACACCACGAGGTCGATCAGCGAGTTGGAGCCGAGGCGGTTGGCACCGTGCACCGACACGCAGGCCGCTTCGCCGATCGCCATCAGGCCCGGCACCACCGAATTGTCGTCGCCGTTGCGCTTGGTCAGGACCTCGGCGTGATAGTTCGTGGCGATGCCGCCCATGTTGTAGTGCACGGTCGGCACGATCGGGATCGGCTCACGGGTGACGTCGACATTGGCGAAGATCTTCGCCGATTCGGAAATGCCCGGCAGCCGCTCGTGCAGCACCTTCGGATCGAGGTGGTCGAGGTGCAGGAAGATGTGATCCTTCTTCTTGCCGACGCCGCGGCCTTCGCGGATCTCGATCGTCATCGCGCGCGACACGACGTCGCGCGAGGCGAGGTCCTTGGCGGACGGCGCATAGCGCTCCATGAAGCGCTCGCCCTCGGAATTGACGAGATAGCCGCCTTCGCCGCGCGCGCCCTCGGTGACGAGACAGCCCGAGCCGTAAATGCCGGTCGGGTGGAACTGCACGAATTCCATATCCTGCAACGGAAGACCGGCACGCAGCACCATCCCGCCGCCGTCGCCGGTGCAGGTGTGCGCCGAGGTACAGGAGGCATAGGCGCGGCCATAGCCGCCGGTGGCCAGGATCGTGGTCTGGGCGCGGAAGCGGTGCAGCGTGCCGTCATCGAGCTTGAGCGCGATCACGCCGCGGCAGACGCCCTGATCGTCCATGATCAGGTCGATGGCGAAGAATTCGATGAAGAACTCGGCCGCGTGGCGCAGCGACTGGCCATACATCGTGTGCAGCATGGCGTGGCCGGTGCGGTCGGCGGCGGCGCAGGTGCGCTGTGCCTGGCTCTTGCCGAAGTCGATGGTCATACCGCCGAACGGACGCTGGTAGATCCGGCCGTCCTCGGTGCGCGAGAACGGAACGCCCCAATGTTCGAGCTCATAGACCGCGTCGGGCGCGTTGCGCACCATGTACTCGATCGCATCCTGGTCACCGAGCCAGTCCGATCCCTTCACGGTGTCGTACATGTGCCAGCGCCAGTCGTCCTGATGCATGTTGCCGAGCGAGGCCGAGATGCCGCCCTGAGCCGCAACGGTGTGCGAGCGGGTCGGGAACACCTTGGTGATGCAGGCCGTGCGCAGGCCCGCTTCCGAGCAGCCGACCACGGCGCGCAGGCCGGCGCCGCCGGCGCCGACCACGACGACGTCGTAGGTGTGGTCCTGAATCGGGTAAGCCTTGCCGTTCGTGGCCGGGCCACCGTTGGTGGCCTTGCCGTTTCCTTCACCGGCCATGGGTTACACTCCCGACGACAATTTGAGGATTGCGTAGATCGAGGCCATCGCGACCACGAAGCAGAAGAAGTTGTTCGCCATCACGCTCGCGATCTTCAGCTTCTCGTTATGCACGTAGTCTTCGATCACGACCTGCATGCCGATCTTCATGTGCCAGGTGCTGGCGATGATGAAGAGCAGCAGGATGACTGCGATGGGCAGCGAGCCGAGGATTTGCGCCGCGCCGGCCTGGTTGCGGCCGAGCAGCATGATCACCACGACGATCACGGGGATGATCAGCAACGTCATGGCGACTGCCGTGAGGCGCTGACGCCAGAAGTCGCCCGTGCCGCTGTGCGAGGCGCCAAGGTTGCGGACGCGCGCCAGCGGCGTGCGCATCGAAGACGGGCCGCTCATCGTCCACCTCCGACAGCGTAGGCAATGATCCAGATGAGGACGGTGAGCGAGACGCCGCCGACCAGGGCGCCCCAGGTCAGCGCCTCGCGCTCATTGGCCTTGAACCCGTAGCCGAGATCCCAGACGAAATGCCGGATGCCGCTCAGCAGGTGGTGCATCAGCGCCCAAGTGTAGCCGAACACGATCAGCTTGCCGATGACGCTGCCGGTGAAGGCCTGGACGTTGGCGTAGGCGGTGGGACCGGAAGCCGCCGCAATCAGCCACCAGGCGAGCAGCAGCGTGCCGAAATAGAGCGCAATACCCGTGGCGCGGTGGACGATGGATAGCGCCATCGTCAGGCTCCAGCGATAGGTTTGTATATGGGGCGAAAGGGGTCGTTCGATCCTGGCGGTCATCGGCGGGCTTTATGTTGTGTGGGACCGCGGCCGGCCCATCGGGGAACGCGGTAGATAAATTCTATTTACGGAGTCGGACAGGTCCGTGCAACGCCCAAATAGCCTTCGGTCGAACCGAAGTTCATTGTTAGCGCAGCCGAAATCTGATTGATCCGCAGTCTGGTATACCAGTCCCTGTGTCAGGTGAACCAACAAATGAATCTAAATGTCTAAGCGCGAACCGGCGTGGATGCCCGGTTCCGAAGGCGTCGCCGCTCCGCCATCACTCGACCAGATAATCGACGAAAGCCCTGATCTTAGGCGACGCGAGCCGGGATGGCTCGAAGGTCAAATGCAGCTCCGTGGGCGCCGGTTCGTGCCCGATCAGCAGGCGTTGCAATCGCCCCGCGGCGAGATCGGACGCCACCTGCCACGACGGCACACGGACGATCCCTGCGCCGTCCCTCGCTGCGCAGGCCAGTGCATCCGGGCTATTCATCCAGAGCCCGGCGGATATGCGGATTTTGCGGCCCGCTGTGGTGCCGTCGGCGAAGCGCCACGCCGCGCTGCCGGGTGCGTCCGAGGATACGAGACAGTTGTGCCCGGCAAGATCGTCCGGCGTCTGCGGCGTGCCGCGCCGCCCGAGATAGTCCGGCGACGCGCACAAGATCATGCTGACGTCGCCGAGCCGGCGCGCGAAGATACCCTCTAATCCCCGAACGGGCTAATGCTCGCCTGGCCAGCCCTCGGGGCTGGCGCCCCAAGGA
The DNA here is from genome assembly GCF_029910095.1 of Bradyrhizobium sp. ISRA464. Classification (NCBI taxonomy): domain Bacteria; kingdom Pseudomonadati; phylum Pseudomonadota; class Alphaproteobacteria; order Hyphomicrobiales; family Nitrobacteraceae; genus Bradyrhizobium; species Bradyrhizobium sp. ISRA464. The sequence goes on from NZ_CP094526.1 coordinate 353,534, forward strand.
TTGTGCGCCCCAAGGCTTGCGCCCTGTCGGCCGCAGAACAGTGAACGTTGCCCAAGGACATGATGGCCGGCCTCGATCCCAAGGAGCTTCTCGAACTCGCGCTGTTGCTGATCGCGGTGGGGGCGCTGTCCGGCTTTCTCGCCGGCGTGTTCGGTATCGGCGGCGGCGCGATCCTGGTGCCGGTGTTCTACGAGTGCTTTCGTCTCGCCGGCGTGCCGCTCGAGGTGCGGATGCCGCTCTGCATCGGCACATCGCTTGCGATCATCATCCCGACCTCGCTCAGTTCGTTCCGCGCCCATTATCGCCGCGGCGCGGTCGACATGGAGATCCTCAAGCGCTGGTGGCTGCCGATCGTGCTCGGCGTCCTGGCCGGCAGCGTCACCGCGCGCTTTGCGCCGGAGCGGCTGTTCAAGATCGTGTTCGTGATGGTGGCGTGGTCGGCGGCAGCGCGGCTGCTGCTGGCGCGCGAGACCTGGAAGTTCGGCGACGACGTGCCCAAGGGCTTTCTGATGCGGGTCTATGGATTCTTCGTCGGCCTGCTGTCGACGCTGATGGGGATCGGCGGCGGCCTGTTCGCGAACCTCCTGATGACCTTCTACGGCCGGCCGATCCATCAGGCGGTCGCGACGTCGTCGGCGCTCGCCGTGCTGATCTCGATCCCCGGCGCGCTCGGCTATGTCTATGCCGGCTGGCCCGTCGCGGCGCGCTTTCCCGACGTCGCCGCGCTGCAGCTGCCGTTCGCGCTCGGCTACGTTTCGCTGATTGGCACGCTGCTGGTGATGCCGACCACGCTCGTCACCGCGCCGCTCGGCGTGAAGGTCGCGCACGCGCTGTCGAAGCGGGCGCTGGAGGTGGCGTTCGGGACGTATCTGTTCATTGTCGGCGGACGGTTCGTGATCAGCCTGTTGAACGGTGCGTAGATGGGGTAACGGGCCGACGGATATAGCCGCCCGGCCGCTACGGCGCGATGTGGAAGCGCGCTCGCGTGCGGCTTTTCGGGCAGGCGGTCGTCCCTCAAACTGATGGTGTTCAAACGGAGTCGGGCGAGCCCGCTCCAAGCATCATTAAGGGACGACCATGTACCACTATGCAGGAATCGACGTGTCTTTGGAAAGCTCGAGCGTTTGCGTTGTCGATGGCGCGGGCAAGATTTTGCGGGAGGCGAAGGTTGCCAGCGAGCCGGAAGCGCTGATCGCCTGGTTCCGATCGCTGGGCCAGGCGATGGAGCGGATCGGACTGGAGGCCGGTCCGTTGTCGCAATGGCTGTACGCGGCGCTGCGCGCGGCCGGGCTTGCCGTCGAGCTGCTGGAGACCCGGCACGTCCGCGATGCCTTCAAGGCGATGCCGGTGAAGTCGGACCGCAACGATGCCCGCGGCATCGCCCAACTGATGCGGCTCGGCTGGTTCCGGCCGGTCCACTGCAAGTCGATTGAAGCGCAGGAGACGCGGGCGGTTCTGACGGCCCGCAAGCTGCTGCAGTCGAAGCTGCGCGACATCGAGAACAGCGTACGTGGCGTGCTGCGGGGCTTTGGCCTGAAGGTCGGCAAGACCACCGAGCGCACGTTCGCCAACCGGATCCGGGAGCTCGTCGCCGGCCACCCCGGACTTGAGCTGGTGGCGCAGGCCCTGCTCGAAGCCCATGCCGTGTTGCTGCGCGAGTTCAATGGCCTGGACAGACACACCCAGAGGCTCGCCAGATCGCATCCCCCGGCCAGGCTTCTGATGACAACGCCGGCCGTCGGCCCGATCGTGGCGCTCACCTATGCCGCCGCGATCGACGATCCGAACAGGTTCCGTTCCTCGAAGGCGACCGGTGCGCATTTTGGGCTCACCCCGAAGAAGTATCAGTCGGGGCAAACCGACTACACTGGCCGCATCAGCAAGATCGGCGACGCGTCGGTGCGGGAGGCGCTGTACCAGGCCGCCCACGTCATGCTGACCAAGCCGGTCAGGAACTGCTCGGCGCTGAAGAGCTGGGCCATGCGGCTTGCCAAACGTGCGGGCATGCGCAAGGCCAAGGTGGCGCTGGCGCGCAAGCTCGCAGTCATCCTGCATCGGATGCTGGCTGATGCGAAACCCTTCAATCCGATGGCCCACGCAACCTAACCAAGGAGCCTCAACCGATCTGGGCAGGCCACGACACCAGGCCTTCCCCGAGCGAAGTCCCTTTGCCGGGACGACGGATCCGGTCAGGCCGCCATCCGGGAAGTCGGTTCACAACCACGCTTCCGTAGATTGGCCGGCCGGCTCCTCAATGCACCCCATCAGGCGACGGCCACCGCGCCGATCCCGTACAGAAGCAAGTGCCCGGCAAGCGGACCACGCAAAAAGGGATTGACTAACCAAGGCCCGTTACAGAAGCCCGGATGGAGCCAACGGGTCGCGCGAATGCGCGCCCGATGACAGGCTCCGCGGAATCCGGGGTTCTCACGGATGGACAGGGCGGTCCCGGATTTCGCTTCGCTTCACCCGGGCTACGGCGCTAGTCCTTCAACCGCACTTCGCTGTGTCTCCACAACCGCAAATCGCCAATGCCTTCGATGCGATCGGAGTCGGAAAGCGCCCGGCTCCTCGCGGACGACCCGCGTCCCTCATGCCTTCGTGTAAATATCCTTATACTTATCGCGCAGAATGTTCTTCTGCACCTTGCCCATGGCATTGCGCGGCAATTCGTCCACGACGAAGACCCGCTTGGGCATCTTGAACTTCGCCAGCCGTCCGTCGAGCGCCTTCAGCACCGAGGCTTCGTTGACGTCGGCGCCCTTGTTGCAAACCAGGACGGCGGTGACGCCTTCGCCGAAATCGGCATGCGGCACGCCGATCACGGCCGATTCGACCACGCCCGGCATGGCGTCGATCTCGCTCTCGATCTCCTTCGGATAGACGTTGAAGCCGCCTGAGATCACCAGGTCCTTGCCGCGGCCGAGGATGTGGACATAGCCCTTGTCGTCGATCTTGCCGAGATCGCCGGTGATGAAGAAGCCGTCGTCACGGAACTCGGCCTTGGTCTTCTCCGGCATCCGCCAGTAGCCCTTGAAGACGTTCCGGCCCTTCACCTCGATCATGCCGATCGTCTCCGGCGGCAGCACCTTGCCGGTCTCGGGTTCGGTGACCCGCACCGAGACGCCGGGCAGCGCATGACCGACCGCGCCGGGTATGCGCTCGCCGTCATACGGGTTGGAGGTGTTCATGTTGGTTTCGGTCATGCCGTAGCGCTCGAGCACGGCGTGGCCGGTGCGGGCGAACCATTCGCGATGGGTGTCGGCGAGCAGCGGCGCGGAGCCCGAGATGAACAGCCGCATGTGCTTCGTTGACTGCCTGTTCAGGCCGGGATTCTGCAGCAGGCGGGTGTAGAAGGTCGGTACGCCCATCAGCACGGTGGCGCGCGCCATCAGCTTCAGGATCAGGTCCGGGTCGAACTTCGGCACGAAGATCATCGAGGCGCGGGCGAACAGCGTGACATTGCTCGCCACGAACAGGCCATGGGTATGGTAGATCGGCAGCGCGTGGATCAGCACATCCTTGTCGGTGAAGCGCCAATAGTCGACCAGCGAGTACGAGTTCGACGCCAGATTGTCGTGGGACAGCATCGCGCCCTTGGAGCGGCCGGTGGTGCCGGATGTGTAGAGGATCGCGGCAAGATCGTCGTTGCCGCGCTGCACCGTCGCGAAATCCTTGCCGGCCTTGTCGGCGGCCTCGGTCAGCGAGCCCTTGCCGCTGGCGTCGAGCGTCTCGACTTTGGCGCCGACCTTGGCGGCGATTGCCTTGATCCCTTCCAGCTTGGAGGGGTCGCAGACCACCACCGCCGGCTCGGCATCGGTGATGAAGTATTCGAGCTCGTTCAGCGTATAGGCGGTGTTGAGGGGCAGATAGACGCCGCCGGCGCGCACGGTGGCGAGATAGAGCACGAGGCCCGAAACCGATTTCTCGGTCTGCGCCGCGACGCGATCCCCCGGCTTGACGCCGCGTGACACCAGCACATTGGCCATCTGGCCGGCGCGGGCAATCAAATCGCCATAGGTGATGCGGCTGCCGTCGAGCTGCTCGATCGCAAGCCGATTGGGATCGTCGAGGCCGTCGAACAGGCGGGAAAACAGGTTGGCGTTGGCGGTCGTGTTCATGCAACATTTCCCGAGGGGCAAAGAGCCGGTAAATCACCAGTGCCGCCGATTTGAAGTTCCTAGACCGGGCGCCGCGAGTCCTAGCAGGAACTTCAAATCGATAAGCGGCACTAGAGTTAAATTAAGTTTGCTAGTGCCCCGTGAGCTTCCGAAGTTCGTGTCGGTGTTCGCCGCGGCGGATCACGAACTTCGGAAGCGGGGCACTAGATTTGGATTAGCAAAAACGCCCTTCGGAAAGCAACGGAGACAGTTTGCATGACAAAAAACGAGAAACGCGTGGCCTGGGTCACCGGCGGCGGCACGGGAATCGGCGAATCCGGGGCCGAATTCCTGGCTGCGGACGGCTGGACGGTGGTGGTCTCCGGCCGCCGCAAGGAAGAGTTGGACCGCGTGGTGACCAACATTACGAAGACGGGCGGCAAGGCGGAGGCCATCCCGCTCGACGTCAGCAACAAGGCCGACGTCAACAAGGCCGCCGAGGCGATCGTCGCCAGGCACGGCCGCATCGACCTCCTGGTCAACAGCGCCGGCATCAACGTGCCGAAGCGAAGCTGGGCCGACATGGAGTTGGAAGGCTGGGACAAGCTCGTCGAGATCAACCTCAACGGCGTGCTCTACTGCATGCGCGCGGTGTTGCCGACGATGCGCAAGCAGAAGGACGGCTGCATCATCAACGTCGCCTCCTGGGCTGGCCGCCATGTCTCGAAGATGCCGGGCCCGGCCTACACCACGACCAAGCACGCGGTGCTGGCGCTGACGCACTCCTTCAACATGGACGAATGCGTCAACGGCCTGCGCGCCTGCTGCCTGTCGCCGGGCGAGGTCGCCACCCCGATCCTCAAGCTGCGGCCGGTGGTGCCGAGCGAGGCCGAGCAGGCCAAGATGCTGCAGCCCGAAGATCTCGGCCGCACCATTGCCTTCGTCGCCAGCATGCCGCCGCGTGTCTGCATGAACGAGATCCTGATCAGCCCGACGCACAATCGCGGCTTCATCCAGACGCCGGCGAACCGGGATTAGGCGAGGCACCCTCACAACTTCGCAGCCGGATGGAGCTATTGGGCGTGTTCGCGCGACTCGCTGGCTCCATCCGGGCTGCAATCGGGTTCGGCCCCCACGATCACGCCTGACATTAGTTTCACGCATCACGATAAATTATCCGGCGAAACCGCTCGCAAAACCTCCCGTAGTTCGGGCCAACGACGACGCACTCGCCCATCACTCGTGTCGTCGTTGACCCTTTCATCCCGGCGGAGCCGCCGGTCACACCAATATCGGGAGACCTTCCATGTCCAAGCGTATTGCACTGTTCTCGGCCGCAGCCTTCGCCGCACTCGCGCTCACCGCAACCGTCGTCGTGCCGGTCAGCGCCGCGGAGAAGACCGTGATGGTCGGCGGCGCCGCGATGTTCCCATCGAAAAACATCATCCAGAACGCAGTGAACTCGAAAGATCACACCACGCTCGTCTCCGCGGTGAAGGCCGCGGGCCTGGTCAACACGCTGGAAGGCAAGGGCCCGTTCACGGTGTTCGCGCCGACCAATGCCGCGTTCAGCAAGCTGCCGGCCGGAACCGTCGACAATCTCGTGAAGCCCGAGAACAAGACGACGCTGACCAAGATCCTCACCTACCACGTGGTCCCCGGCAGGCTCGAGGCATCCGACCTCACCGACGGCAAGACGCTGAAGACGGCCGAGGGCGAGGAGCTCACGGTGAAGAAGCAGGACGGCAAGGTCTGGATCGTCGATGCCAAGGGTGGTTCTGCCATGGTGACGATCTCCAACGTCCACCAATCGAACGGCGTCATCCACGTGATCGATACCGTCCTGATGCCGGCGACGTAACACCCGACTGTCCTGTTTAATCCCGACAGGGCGTGTGGAACGGCGAGCCGGCGCCCCGCCCCGGCTCGCATTTTTGTGACCGTGATAGGCCGCGTACATCAAACTGATAACGCGCGTTTCTGTAACGGAGTGGCGGTTCCCGGCGTATAAGCCGATAATGACCTCGAGCAGAGAACCCCTAATGTCGAGCTTCGCCGTCACCGACGACCACGCAGACACCGCGGCGCCCGCGAAGGTCATCCAGCCCGTGTGGGTGCGCGTGCTGCACTGGATCAATGCGCTCGCCATGATCATGATGATCATGTCGGGCTGGCAGATCTACAACGCTTCGCCCTTGTTCAACTTCACCTTCTCCCCGAGCATCACGCTCGGTGGCTGGCTGGCCGGCGGGTTGCTGTGGCACTTCGCTGCGATGTGGCTGTTGATGGTCAACGGCCTGATCTATCTGATCCTCGGGTTCGTCACCGGCCGGTTCCGTCGCAAGCTGTTGCCGATCACGCCGGGTGGCGTGATTTCCGACACCAGGGCGGCGCTCACCTTCAAGCTGTCGCATGACGATCTCAGCACATACAATTACGTGCAGAAATTGCTCTATGCCGGCATCATTATTGTCGGCGTCGTGATCGTGCTGTCCGGCCTGTCGATGTGGAAGCCGGTGCAATTGTACTGGCTGTCGGTGCTGTTCGGCGGCTACGACATCGCGCGCTACGTTCACTTCACCTGCATGGCGCTAATCGTCGCCTTCCTGGTGATCCATGTCGCGCTCGCGGTGCTGGTGCCGCGGAGCCTGCGCGCCATGATCATCGGACGTTGAGGAGGACGTTATGGGTCGCATGCGCAAGCTTCTGATCCCCGGCGTCGACGAGAAACTGCTCGTCCGCGACGCCGTGAAAACCATGCCCGATCCGACGCGGCGCCGCTTCATCACGACCGGCGCGAGCTTCGGCGCGCTGACGCTGCTGACCGGCTGCGATGTTGTCGATTCGTCTTCGGCGGAGGAACTGCTGAAGAAGGTGTCGAAGTTCAACGACGCCGTGCAGGCCTGGATGTTTAATCCGGATGCGCTGGCGCCGACCTTCCCGGAGAGCATGATCACCAAGCCGTTCCCATTCAATGCCTATTACGATCTCGACGATGCGCCCGATATCGCGGGCCCGGACTGGAAGCTGGAGGTGCGCGGGCTGGTCGAGAACAAGAAATCTTGGACGATAGACGAGCTCTACAAGCTGCCGCAGGTCAAGCAGGTTACCCGGCTCATCTGCGTCGAGGGCTGGAGCGCGATCGGCAGCTGGACCGGCACGCCGTTGCGCGATTTCCTCAAGCTGGTCGGCGCCGACATGCGCGCAAAATATGTCTGGTTCCAGTGCGCCGACAAGGACGGCTACAATTCGCCGCTCGACATGCGCAGCGCGCTGCATCCGCAGACGCAGATGACGTTCAAGTTCGCCGACCAGATCCTGCCGCGCGCCTATGGCTATCCGATGAAGATCCGGGTGCCGACCAAGCTCGGCTTCAAGAATCCGAAATACGTCGTCTCGATGGAAGTCACCAACGACTACAAGGGCGGCTACTGGGAAGACCAGGGCTACAATTCGTTTAGCGGGAATTGAGGCGGCGAATAGCAAATGGGGAGTGGCGAATAGGAGACGCGTTTCTGTTCGCTACTCGCTATTCGCTGATTTCGGCCCGACCTTCCTCTGAAACGCGGACAACAGCGCTCCCAGCGCCAGCATCGCCGCCGAGACGTTCAGCGCGAATGACAGGCTGCCGACCGCATCGGTGATGGCGCCGACCACGATCGGGCCGAGTGTCTGGCCGATCCCGAAGGCGATGGTCATTGCGGCGATTGCCGTGGGCCATGCTTCCGGCGGGTAATTGAGGCGGACGAAGGCGGTGGTCGAGCTGACCACGGCAAAGAAGGCGACGCCGAACACCAGCGCCGAGATGGCGAGCAGCAGCGGTGAATGCCCGAAGATCGGCAGGCTGGCGCCGAGCGCGTTGACGCCGAGGATGATCGTGGTCGCGAGCCCGCCGCGGTCGAGCGCCAGCACGCGCCGCCAGACCCAGGGCGTCACGAAGGCGCTGACGCCGATCAGGCTCCAGAACGCGCTCTGCGCCACAGCGCCGCCGCCGCCGTCGCGGACGTAGGCGATCATGAAGGTCATGTAGGCGATGTAGCCGGCGCCGAACAGGAAATAGCTGGTGAGATAGATCAGGACCGGTGAGATCGCGAACTTCGTTCGCACGATGCCGCCGGCGATGGTGTCGGCGTGAAACGGCGCGAACCACAGCGGCAGGATCATGGCGACCCCGAGCAGCGTCATCGCCCACCATACGATCCACCAGGAGCCCGCGCCGAAGCCCTGCAGCACGAAGGGGGCGATCAGGCCGGACGACAGGATGCCGATGCCCGGTCCGGCGTAGAACAGGCTGATCAGGAAATTCGCGCGGTGCGGCCGCGATTGTGCGATGGTCGCCGCAAGCGTGCCGCCGCCGACAAAGCCGACCGCGGCGGCGAGGCCGAGCAGGAGGCGGGCGAAACTCAACACGACGAAATTGCCCGAGATGGCCGAGAGCGCCAGCGACAGTACGCAGGCGAGCGTCGACCAGCGCACCGATGTCGCCAGCCCGAAGCGCTGGATCAGGCGCGAGGCGAACAGTGCGCCGACCAGATAGCCGGCGGCGTTGATCGTGTTCATGAAGCCGGCGGCCGAATAGGACCAGGCCAGCGAGTCGCGCATGTCGGGCAGCACCAGCGAATAGGCAAAGCGGCCGATGCCGAGGCCTATGGTCGGTGCCAGCGACAAAATAAGGATCAGCCGCGCGGGATGCGCGTAGGATGGGGTGGGGGCTCTCACAAATCACTCCGGCAATGCCGGCATTGTGACAGGCCGCGCCGGTCCTGCCCAGCGCCTCGCGCCGCAACGGTGTGTTGCAGAACGGACAATCAGGCGACCAGCACCAGGGCCACGCCGATCACGGTCAACGCGGTTCCGGCGACGATCCGCATCGTGATCTCGATGTGCTTCAACGCCATCGCGCTCAGCGCCACGGTGACTAGCGGATAGACCGCGGCGAGCGGCGCCACCAGCGTGATCGGGCCGTTGCGGACCGCCGCGAACAGGCTGAGCGCGCTGAGCCCGTTGCTGATCCCGGTCATCGCGAACCAGAACCGGCCCTCGCGCGGGGCCTGCACCATGAAGCTGCCCTTGCGGATCCGCTGCACCATCAGCACCACCAGCGAGGACATGATGTAGCCGACCAGGCACGCCCAGAGCGGGCTTGGCCAGACCGCGAGCCCGAGCTTGGCGATCGGCGGCACGATTCCGCGCACCAGCGCGCTGGTGAGCGGCAGCAGCAGCGCCCAGCTCCGCCAATGGCCGAGGTCGCGCGGCCGGGTCACGGTGATGATCGCGGCACCCGCGACCGCGACGACGAGACCGATGAGCTGCTGCAGTTCCAGGGGCTCGTGCAGCAGGACCACGGCGGCGGTGACCGCGAACAGCGGCGCGAGATTGCCCAGCGTCGAGGAGGTGATGACCGGCCCGAGCGCCCGGTTCGACGCGAAGGTCAGGAACGTCAGCGACGCCGGGAAGAACAGGCCAATCGCCATGAAGATCGGCAAGCCGCGCCAGACCACCGGCTCGCCGTGCAGGATCAGCGGCGACAGCAGCACGAAGAGGAGGGTGAAGGAAGGCACGCTGATGGCGGCGCCCGACAGCGGCTCGACGGTGCGCAGGCCGAGTTGCGCCAGCACTACCCCGGCGCCGAGGAAAAGGGCCGAGGCAAAGGCGTAGAGGATGGCGGCGGTCATGAGGTCCGTCTTATTGGCTTCTTGGCAGGGCGCGGGTTGCTTCGGAGGCCATTTTGGCCCTGTACGGGGCGCCTTGCCAATCCGCGCGGGGCGTTTTAGCACTCGCGCCAGATTTTCTTTGCTCGTCATGCCCGGGCTTGACCCGGGCATCCATCTTCAAGGCTTCATCGAAGCGAGATGGATTGCCGGGTCATCTGTGCGAGGACGCGCTTCGCGCTTTTGCCCGGCAATGACAACAAACAGTTAGCTCGAGGTAACACCATGGCGACCCATAAACTGCTGCTTCTCCCCGGCGACGGCATCGGCCCCGAAGTGATGGCCGAGGTGCAGCGCCTGATCAACTGGCTGAACGCGCAGGGAATCGCGAAATTCGAGACCGAGCAGGGGCTGGTCGGCGGCTCGGCCTATGATGCCCACAAGGTGTCGATCTCGGAGGGCGACATGGCCAAGGCGCTGGCGGCCGATGCCGTGATCTTCGGTGCGGTCGGCGGCCCCAAATGGGACAGCGTCCCCTATGAGGTGCGCCCGGAGGCCGGCCTGTTGCGGCTGCGCAAGGACCTCGGCCTGTTCGCCAATCTGCGCCCGGCGGTGTGCTACCCGGCGCTGGCCGAGGCCTCCAGCCTGAAGCGCGAGGTTGTCGAGGGCCTCGACATCATGATCGTGCGCGAGCTCACCGGCGGCGTCTATTTCGGCGAGCCGAAGACCATCACCGATCTCGGCAACGGCCAGAAGCGCGCGATCGACACCCAAGTCTACGACACCTACGAGATCGAGCGCATCGGCCGCGTCGCCTTCGACCTTGCGCGCAAGCGCCGCAACAAGGTGACGTCGATGGAAAAGCGCAACGTCATGAAGTCGGGCGTGCTCTGGAACGAGGTCATGACCCAGGTGCACGCGCGCGAATACAAGGACGTCACGCTGGAGCATCAGCTTGCCGATTCCGGCGGCATGAACCTGGTGAAGGCGCCGAAGCAGTTCGACGTCATCGTTACGGACAATTTGTTCGGCGACATGCTGTCCGACATCGCGGCGATGCTGACCGGCTCGCTCGGCATGCTGCCCTCGGCCTCGCTCGGCGAGATCGACGCCAAGACCAGGAAGCGCCGCTCGCTGTTCGAGCCGGTGCACGGCTCGGCGCCCGACATCGCAGGCCGAGGCCTCGCCAACCCGATCGCGATGATCTCCTCGTTCGGCATGGCGCTGCGCTATTCCTTCGACATGGGCGATCTCGCCGACAAGGTCGATGCCGCGATCGCTGCCGTGCTCGCCAGCGGATTGCGCACCGCCGACATCAAGTCGGAAGGCACCACATCGGCAAGCACGGCGCAGATGGGTGAGGCGATCCTGAAGGAATTGCAGAAGCTGCACGCGTAACGGCAGTGTCGTCATTCCGGGTTCGATGCTTTCGCATCGCTGCGGAACGACAAAACCGAAATACAAAAATGGCCGGGGCAAGCCCGGCCATTTTCGTGTCAGCTGGTTGCTGAAATTATCAGTAGAGCGGGAAGGTCCGCGGATAGCCGCCGAGATCGGCCGGCGGGCTGAGCGGCTGGCGATCGATCGGACGGTTGTTGTTCTCGCGCGCAAACGACGGGTAGCCGACGTCCGGCGGGTACGCGTAGTCGTTGAATTTGCGGTCGCCCGGCAACACTTCGGTACCGGCATCGAGCCATGAGCGGGTGGTCACGTAAACGCGGGTGCGGGGGCCCTGCTGGTAGACTCGGTTCGGACCTTGCGGGCCGTAATAGTGGCGACCGTCGCGGTCATAGCGCTGCTGCTGACGCTTGGTCGGGGCCTGTGCGCTGGCCGAGGTCACGCTGAGCGCGGTTGCGGTGACGGCAGCCGCAGCAAGCAACACCACGAGCTTGTTCGCGGCAGGAAATTTCACGGTCATCGCATCCTCGTCATTGCGGCCCCGCTTGGGGCTGGCGCGTCGCCAAATCGATTGGAACACATTGTAGCCGCGATGGCTGGGCCGTCACTAGGTCAATTGCGCCACACCGTCAGACATAATGCGGACCGCGAGGCAAAAGTTTCATGAAAACCAGTGTCTTGCCACGGTGCCGCCATCAAAGCGCGCCGTGCAACCTCGGGTTTTCGCTGCCCATGACCCAGTCGGACGACAGGGCAGGCGGGCCGGAGGTAACGCAGTCGCTCCGCCTCAGCTCGGCATGCGCGAACAGCCCGGCGAGCTTCGGGTCGTTGCCCGCGGTCAGCAGGGTCAGCCGGTTCAGCATGCAGCTCACCACGGCGCGCTGGGCGGGCAGGCTGGCGCCCTGGCAGGTCCAGCCGGAGATCCGGACATTCGGCGCGTCGACCTGCTTGAGGAAGCCAAGGCAGGCGCGGGTGCCATCCTTCGGCTGGGGGCGCAGCAGCGTCACGCCGCCGAACTTGCTGTCGACGATGCCGGCGGCTGCGAGCCCGCGGTCGCCATTCGGGTCCAGGCGCGCCGCGATCCCGGCAATAGCCGGGTCCGCGACCTTGCTGCCGGCGCGGTAGACCTCGAGCTCGGCGACCGGCCTCTGCGCAGCATCGGCCCAGCGGAAAACGTCCTTGCGGCCGCCCTCGGGATGCCGGAAGACTTGGTAAGTCTCTGTTTTGTCAGGTGGATCGAGCCGGCTCATGGCAAAGGCCGGGGCCGATCGATCGGCCCAGCTCCAGCTCGCGGCCGCCGGCTCCATTGCCGTTGCGTCCGGCAGTTGCTGCCATAGATAGACGCCGAGACCACCGAGCAGGGCGAGTGCTGCCACATAGGCGAACAGTCGGGAGAGCGTGGCGTAGACCTCGTCGACGAAGCTCGTCAGTGCTGATGGGATTCCCGTATGATGGGGGGCGGCCGGATCGGCCCGAAACAAACGCATCAAAACGCTCAAACGCTACGCAAACGTTGTCTTGATGGGGTTTCTCGCATAGAAGCGCTGCCTCTTCCCTTTCCGCATGTAGCGTGGGAACGGGCATTTTTCGTCGGAGAGTGAACGATGGGTTACAAAGTCGCGGTGGTCGGTGCGACCGGCAATGTCGGGCGGGAAATGCTCAACATTCTCGACGAGCGCAAATTCCCTGCCGACGAGGTCGTCGCGCTGGCGTCACGCCGCAGCGTCGGCGTCGAGGTCTCCTATGGCGACCGCACCCTGAAGGTCAAAGCCCTCGAGCATTACGATTTCTCCGACGTCGATATCTGCCTGATGTCGGCCGGCGGTTCGGTCTCCAAGGATTGGTCGCCGAAGATCGGTGCGGCCGGTGCTGTCGTGATCGACAATTCCTCCGCCTGGCGGATGGACCCGGACGTGCCGCTGGTCGTGCCCGAGGTGAATGCGGACGCCGCGGCCGGCTTTACCAAGAAGCACATCATCGCCAACCCGAACTGCTCCACCGCGCAGCTCGTCGTCGCGCTGAAGCCGCTGCACGACAAGGCCACCATCACGCGCGTCGTGGTCTCGACCTATCAATCGGTGTCCGGCGCCGGCAAGGATGCGATGGACGAACTGTTCTCGCAGACCAAGGCCGTCTACACCAACGACGAGCTGATCAATAACAAGTTCCCAAAGCGCATCGCCTTCAACGTCATCCCCCACATCGACGTCTTCATGGAAGACGGCTACACCAAGGAAGAGTGGAAGATGATGGCGGAGACCAAGAAGATCCTTGATCCCAAGATCAAGCTCACCGCGACCTGCGTGCGCGTTCCGGTCTTCGTCGGCCACTCCGAAGCCGTCAATGTCGAGTTCGCCAATCCGATCACGCCGGACGAGGCGCGCAACATCCTGCGCAATGCGCCGGGCTGCCTCGTGATCGACAAGCAGGAGCCGGGCGGCTACGTGACGCCCTATGAGGCCGCCGGCGAGGATGCGACCTATATCAGCCGCATCCGCGAGGACGCGACCGTGGAGAACGGCCTGTCGTTCTGGTGCGTCTCGGACAATCTGCGCAAGGGTGCGGCGCTCAACGCGGTGCAGATTGCGGAAGTCCTGATCAACCGCAAGCTGATCAGCGCGAAGAAGAAGGCGGCGTAACTGGCGAACCCGTAGCAGCGAATGGACGTCTGCGCCACTCGCTGCTCGCCATTCGCTATTCGCCCCGCTCCAGCGCGTCGCGCACGCTGATGAATTCCTTCGCGACCCGGTCGAGCACGAACAGCGAACCCTCGGCGACGCCGAAATAGGCGCCGTGCAGCTGCATCTCGCCGCTCTCCACCCGGTCGCGGACGAACGGGAAGGTCATCAGGTTCTCCAGCGAGCGGAACACCGCGGCCTTCTCGATGCGGACAACGAAGTCCTGCATGCTTTCGTGGTCGCGTTGCTCGACCACTTCGCCCGGCTTGATGAACATCTGCATCCATTTGCCGATGAAGTCGCCAGGCGTGAGCGGCTTGATCTTGTCGACGAAGGCGCGGATGCCGCCGCACTGCGCATGGCCCAGCACCACGATATGCTTCACCCTCAGCACGGTCACGGCATATTCCAGCGCAGCCGAGACGCCGTGGGCGTTGCTGTCGGGCTGATAAACTGGAACCAGGTTGGCGATGTTCCGGACCACGAACAACTCGCCGGGTCCGGCATCGAAGATCACCTCCGGCGAGACGCGAGAGTCGCAGCAGCCGATCACCATAGTCTCGGGAAACTGGCCGCGTTCCGATAGCTCCCGGTATCGCGACTGCTCAGTCGGCAACCGCTGGGTCGCGAAGGTCCGGTAGCCGTCGATCAACTGCTTCGGAAAGAGCTTCATGCCCTCTGCCTAACCACATGGAGGTGACCGGAACAAGACTTTCGGTTGGGAGCCCGAAATGGTACGGCAGGGTTCAAACTACGACGCCGTGCAATGCCTAGACAGTAGTCTGTTGCCGAGCCAAAGCCGTCAGGAGATGCCGATGACCCGTCCGCGCCGCAGCCTGTTGTTCATGCCCGGATCGAACGCGCGGGCGCTGGAGAAGGCCCGCACCCTGCCGGCGGACGGCATTATCCTCGATCTGGAGGATTCGGTTGCGCCGGACGCCAAGGCCGTGGCCCGTGAGCAGATCGCCAAGGCGGTCGCCGCCAAGGGGTTCGGCAAGCGCGAGGTGCTGATCCGCGTCAACGCGCTCGACACGCCCTGGTGGGTCGACGACATCGGCATGGCCGGCAAGGCGCAGCCGGACGGCATCCTGGTCCCCAAGATCTCCACGGTCGACGATCTCAACGCCGTCGCCGGTCGCCTCAACGACGTCAATGCCCCGGCCTCGATCCGGGTCTGGGCCATGATCGAGACCGCACGCGCGGTGCTCGACGCCGACAAGCTCGCCGCGGCATCGAAGGATTCCGAGGTCAGGCTCGCGGGCTTCGTGTTCGGGCCCAATGACATCGCGCGCGAGACCCGGATCCGGATGAAGCCGGGCCGCGCGGCCATGATCCCGATGATCACGCATTGCATCCTGGCGACCCGCGCCCACGGTCTGGAAATCCTTGACGGGCCCTACAGCGACATCGGCAACATCGACGGCTTTGCCGAGGAGTGCGCGCAGGGACGCGATCTCGGCTTCGACGGCAAGACGCTGATCCATCCGAGCCACATCGACGCCTGCAATGCCATCTTCACGCCGCCCGAGGCCGAGGTCGCCGAGGCGCGCAAGATCATCGCGGCTTTCGAGAAGCCGGAGAATGCGTCGCGCGGAGCGATCCAGCTCGACGGCCGCATGGTCGAGCGCCTGCACGCCGAGATGGCAAAGCGCACCATTGCGATCGCGGACGCGATCACCGCGATGGGGCATTAGCCGATCGGTGATCTTGCCTTCTCACCTTGTAAGGCAGGGCAATCGCATATGCCGATCATGCTGCGCGCTCGGTGCGCGCGGCTTGGTCGGCCTCCCCACAAACTCGTCATGCCCGGGCTTGTCCTGGACAAGCCCGGCCATGACGATGTGAAAACTGCGCCGCGTTACACTCCGAACTTCTCCGTCGCCCAGGCATACAGGCTGCCGGGGCGCGGCGCCTGCTTGGCGCGCCCCTTGCCCGAGATGTGCAGGCCGATGATCTCCGGATCGTTCAGGTACCTGGAAAAATCCATCGGCTCGAAGAACAGTCTCGGCTCGGCGTGGACGGCGTAGAACGATCGCTTCGGCAGCGCATGCTGCAATTCGTTCTCGCGGCGCACCAGCGCGGTGAGCGCAGCCGGGCCGTAGATCGCAATGCGAATATCGGAGACGCGGTTCGATTTGCCGATCAGCCGGTGCATCGCAAAGGTCAGGCGGTGGCGCAGCGCCAGCCAGTCCGGCGTGAGTTCGTCCTGTGCCATCAGCGCTTCGAATGCGCGCACGATCGGATCGTCCGGCGGGAAATACAGCACGGAATTGCCGATCTGCCGCGGGCGTTCCCAGGCAAAATACGGCTTTGCAGGATCGAGCTCGACGGGTCTCAGCAACAGCACATCGGCGTCCAGCCAGAGGCCGGCGCGCTGTGTCATCAGCCGCATGCGGAAGAAGTCGCTGAATTGCAGGATGGTCCAGTCGCGCCATGAACCGTCAGGCTGCGGCGGGCGCAGCTTCTCGGCGAACGCATGCGGCAGCACCGCCTCGGCTTCGGCGTTGCCGATGCCGTCGGGCAGGCCGGGAATCGGATCGAAGCTGTAGACGGTGACCTTGTGCCCGGCCGCCAGCTGCGAGCGCAGGCAGGTCTGGCGCAACGCATCCATCGGGCCGTGCCAGAAGGTGACGACGTCAGGCAACATGTGCGGCAGCTATAAGCAGTTTTGCGTTGAAGACAAACCGACAAAGAAAAACCCCGGCGCCGACAGGCACCGGGGGCATGATGAAAAGGCCGCGCCTCAAGCCCAGGCGCGCTCCTTGAGCTTGGACTCGTAGGCGTCGATCGAGCTCTTCTTCTCCATCGTCAACCCGATGTCGTCGAGGCCGTTGATCAGGCAGTGCTTGCGGAACGGGTCGATCTCGAACTTCACCTTGCCGCCGTCGGGACCGCGGACCTCCTGGTTGGGAAGGTCGATGGTCAGGGTCGCATTGGCGCCGCGCTCGGCATCGTCGAACAGCTTGTCGAGGTCCTCCTGCGACACGCGGATCGGCAGGATGCCGTTCTTGAAGCAGTTGTTGTAGAAGATGTCGCCGAACGAGGTCGAGATCACACAGCGAATGCCGAAGTCGAGCAGCGCCCAGGGCGCGTGCTCGCGGCTCGAGCCGCAGCCGAAATTGTCGCCGGCGACCAGCACCTTGGCGTTGCGATAGGCCGGCTGGTTGAGGACGAAATCAGGGTTTTCGCTGCCGTCGTCCTTGTAGCGCTGCTCGGAGAAAAGCCCCTTGCCAAGGCCGGTGCGCTTGATGGTCTTGAGGTACTGCTTCGGAATGATCATGTCGGTGTCGACATTGATGATCTTCAGCGGCGCCGCGACGCCTTCCAGCGTGGTGAACTTGTCCATCGATGCACTTCCCGGTCAAAAAATGAGGGATACGGGCGGGATGTGTATCGCGAATGTGACAGCGGTAAAAGGGCCATTTCTGCAGGCCTAGCCCGCTTCCGCCTCAATCGCCTCCATATCGGCGTCCGACAGGCCGAAATGGTGGCCGATTTCATGGATCAGCACGTGGCGGACGATATGGCCGAGCGTCTCGTCATGCTCCGCCCAGTAGTCCAGGATCGGCCGCCGGTAGAGCCAGATCAGGTTGGGCAGCCGGGCGACGTCGCCAAAGCTCTGTTGCGGCAGGCCGACCCCCTGAAACAGGCCGAGCAGGTCGAACTCGCTCTCGGCCTGCATCTCGTCGAGCACCTCGTCAGTCGGGAAATCGTCGACGCGGATGATCAGGCCCTCGCAGAGGGTCCGGAACGTGTTCGGCAGGCGCTCGAAAATCTCGTGCGCCATCGCCTCCATTTCGGCGAGCGAAGGGGCTTTGGCTGTGGTCCACATGACACTCCTTTAGCGCGAGTGCCGCCGGCGGCGCCAGCGCAGTTGACCTTGGCGGCCCAATGGGAGACCGTGCGGCCCAATAACGGGGTGGCGTGATGAAACGGATCGTGGCGACAGCGCTGTTGGCGACATCAGTCGGGATTTGGCTTCCGGGAGCGGCGGCGCAAGCGCAGACCGCTCAGGCCGATGTGCGCGTGGCCCAAGCGGCGCCGGCGGCGGCGGGCAGCACAGTTGTCGTCGGGCGTCGCCGGCTGCGGCGCGTACCGATCTATCGGCCCGAGCATTGGGAACCGGATGTCATTCCACGCTACAATCCCGGTCCGAATGCCGTGCGCGAGTGTACGGCGACCTATGTGCAGGAATATCGGCCGAGCGGCACCGTGATCACGCCGCGCATGAACTGCTTCTGGCGGCCGGGCTAACGCGTCTTGGTGCGAGCCGGATACCGGCTAGCGCGATGATGCGAAAAATCATGCGTCCGTAAGGAACCCGCCTCGGGGCCGCGGCATTCATGATCGTGGCGCAGTCATTCATTCTCCATTCACGTCATCCGCACTCTGCTTGCGATCTGCGTCGCGGCAACGGGGCTCGATTCTATCAACTCCATCAGCGAATCGTCGTTGCAGGACGTGACATCCAGGAATCGAGGAGACAACTCATGAAGGTGACGAACGTTCTGGGGCTCGCGGCTGTCGGTGCCGTGCTGGTTTTGGCGGCGCCGACCGAGCGCGCGCAAGCGCTCACGCTCGCTACGCCAGGTGCGGCCGCAACGGTTCAGGACGACTCAAGCCAGATGACCACACAAGTGCACTGGCGCGGGCGCGGATGGCATCGCGGGTGGTATCGTGGGCATCATCGCGGCTGGTATCGTCGCCACTGGCGCCGCTGATCGCGCGGCGTATCAGCGCAGTTGAGACACGGGCCCGTGAGCAGCGGGCCCGTTGTCGTTCTCAGCCATGAAACCGGCAGATTCGAGCGACCCAGATGATGTTCATCGAAATCTGCAGGAGTTGATCATGATCAGATGGATCGGTGTTGCCGTTGTCGCAGGCGTGCTCGCGCTTCACGCGCCGGTATCGGCGGCTGCCGCCGCGCCAGCCAAGTCGCAACCGGCCGCGCAACAACAGGGTGCGGGCAAAGCGACGGACCTCAGCGCACAACGCCATCATCGCCGCTACCATCGCCACCACTTTCACGGCTACCGGCCCTATTATGACCGGCCGTACTACCGACCCTATTACCGGCCGTATCCTTATTACTACGGACGGCCCTACTACTATCGGCCCTATCCGTATGCTGCGCCGGCGCCGTTCACCTTCGGCTTCGGATTCGGCCCGTTCTGGTGATGCAGGCGCTATTGCTGCCTGCGTAGCAGGAGACGGAAGGCAGGAGCAGTTCCGTTCGATCGGAACTGCTCTTGCTGATCAAGATCGTTCGGCGAAGACTGAAGAAAGCCGGTGAATTGGATCAGGGCGTGAAGCCTTTGACCAGCAGCACCATAGCCTGCACGCCGGCTTTGCAGTTCCTCTCGGACTTTTCGTCGCACGCGCGTTCATGGCGCATTCACTTGGGCATTTCTAGCGTCACGGGAGCGACTGCAACGAACGCAATGAGACCGGCTGCGATGCGGCGCGGTTCTGATTGCTGTTGTCAGGGAGGTCCAGAGATGAGGGAGAGATATTTGCGGCGCGGATTGGTGCGCCGTCTCGGTGTCGCAGCGGCCGCGATCTTCACGTTGTCGATCGCCTCGCAGCAGCGCGCAGAAGCGCTGTCACTGGCGAGTCCAGGCACATCGCCCGCGGCGAAGTCTGCAGCAGACGGAACGACGATTCAGGTTCGGCATGGCGGCTTCCATGGCGGCGGAGGTTTTCATGGCGGTGGCTTCCGCGGCGGTGGTTTCCATGGAGGCGGTTTCCACGGTGGTGGCTTCCGCGGCTTTCACGGCGGCGGCTTTCGTGCCGCGCCGGCGTTCCATGGCGGCTATCGCTATGGCGACTTTCATCGCCACTATGGCGGCTACCACCGCTTCTACGGCGGCGGTTATCGCTACGGATACCGGCCTTACTATCGCCGGCACTTCCATCACCGGCGTTTCTTCTATGGTCCGTCCTACTACTATCCGGCCTACTATCATCACCGCCGTTGCCGGGTGATCTGGACCTATTACGGGCCGCGCCGGATCTGCCGGCCGTGGTGGTGGCATCGCCGTCACTATTGGCGGCCCTACGGCTATTGGTGAGGGTTGAAATGACAGCGGGCGCCAAACGGCGCCCGTCTTGTTAAGTCATGCGATCCGCGCTTAGTCCCAGTTCTTCAACTTCCAGGACTTGATCTTCCAAGGCGTCAGGTTTTCCATCCGCCACTGCGTCCAGCGCTCCGGCGGCCAGTGGCTGAGACGTGAGGTCTGCTTCACCTCAGGCAACGGATCGATGATGCGCGGCGCGGCGCGGCGGCGCTTCTGCCGCGTCGCCTCGCTGATCATATCGACGAATTCGCGCTTCTCGGCCACGTCCGGCTCCTCGCGAAGCTGATCTTCGCAAGGAGCCAGTGTGCGTAAGGTGCGTTAACGGGCCGTTTCCGAAACGGCTCCAGCTTGAAGCAAGAGCCGCAGCGAAACGCCAGCGTTTAGCGCCAGTCGCGGACGTCGACGAAGTGTCCGGCGATCGCGGCGGCGGCGGCCATCGCCGGCGACACCAGGTGGGTGCGGCCCTTGAAGCCCTGGCGGCCCTCGAAGTTGCGGTTCGAGGTCGAGGCGCAGCGCTCCTCCGGCTTCAGCTTGTCCGGGTTCATCGCGAGGCACATCGAGCAGCCCGGTTCACGCCATTCGAAGCCGGCCTTGATGAAGATCTCGTCGAGGCCCTCGGCTTCCGCCTGCTCCTTCACGATGCCCGAGCCCGGCACGATCATCGCGTTGACATTGGCGTTGACGGTCTTGCCCTCGGCGATCTTGGCCGCAGCGCGCAGGTCTTCGATGCGGCCGTTGGTGCAGGAGCCGATGAAGACGCGGTCGAGCTTGATGTCGGTGATCTTCGTGCCCGCCGTCAGGCCCATATATTTCAGCGCGCGGTGCTTGGAGATGCGCTTGGCCTCGTCCTCGATCTTGTCGGGATCAGGCACAAAACCGGTCACCGAGATGACGTCCTCAGGGCTCGTGCCCCAGGTGACGATCGGCGGCAGCTTTGCCGCGTCGAGCCGGATCTCGTGGTCGAAATGCGCGCCCTCGTCGGAGCGCAGCGTCTCCCAGTAGCGCATCGCGGCGTCCCAGGCCGCGCCCTGCGGCGCCTTCGGGCGGCCGCGCAGGAAGTCGAACGCCTTCTGGTCCGGCGCGACCAGGCCGGCGCGCGCGCCGCCTTCGATCGACATGTTGCAGACCGTCATGCGGCCTTCCATGCTCAGCGCACGGATCGCCTCGCCGGCATATTCCAGCACGTAGCCGGTGCCGCCGGCGGTGCCGATTTCGCCGATGATCGCGAGGATGATGTCCTTGCCCGTGACGCCATCCGGCAATTTGCCGTCGACGATCGCGCGCATGTTCTTCGCCTTCTTCTGGATCAACGTCTGCGTTGCCAGCACATGCTCGACCTCGGAGGTGCCGATGCCATGCGCGAGCGCGCCGAACGCGCCATGCGTCGAGGTGTGGCTGTCACCGCAGACGATGGTGGTGCCGGGCAGCGTGAAGCCCTGCTCCGGGCCGATGACGTGGACGATGCCCTGACGCTTGTCGAACTCGTTGTAATATTCGATGCCGAAGTCCCTGGCGTTCTCGGCGAGCGCCTTGATCTGTTCGATGCTCTCGGGGTCGGGATTGGGCTTGGTGCGATCGGTGGTCGGCACGTTGTGGTCGACAACGGCGAGCGTCTTCTCGGGCGCATGCACCTTGCGTCCGGAGACGCGCAGGCCTTCGAACGCCTGCGGCGAGGTCACTTCGTGGACCAGATGGCGATCGATATAGATGAGGCAGGTGCCGTCCTCGGCTTCGTGGACCAGATGGTCGTTCCAGATCTTGTCGTACAGCGTGGTCGGTTTGGACATGAGCGTCAGCTCCAAGGGCAACTCAGTGAGAAATTCGATGATGGGCGGCTTGAGCGCGGCGACGCGCGAGCAGGCGAAAGCGTCCGGCAGCGTTACGCTGCGGGCGTAAGCTCCGACGTCGCCGACGTTGCAAAGCGTCCGAAAAACCGGCCGGGCAGCCGCGAGCGATCGTCGATCACGACGCGCTGGCAGGGCTGGCTAGCTTGATCCGGAACCATTCTAAATTTCTAACACAGGGCAAAGCCCTGCGACAATCAATCGATGCGCGGGGCGCCCCTGTCGTCATTGCCGGGCTTGACCCGGCAATCCATCGATCCTGAGCACGGCGTTCTCATGATGATGGATGCGCGGGTCATCCCCGATCAGGTCGGGGACAGGCGCCCGCGCATGACGAGTTGGAGCTGTCCACCAGATAGGTATGCCGCAACAAAAAAGCGCGGGGTGAGCCCGCGCTTTTGATCACATCGGATTCTTGTTCTGACGCGTTTTCTTCACGCGAACCGGTACCCACTTCGCTCGAAAACGCTACGAGGCGGATGGATTACTCGTTGACGGCCGCGGCGCGGTCCTGCTTCTCGACGATGCGGGCCGACTTGCCGCGCAGGCTGCGCAGATAATAGAGCTTGGCGCGACGCACCTTGCCGCGACGGACCACCTTGATCGAGTCGATCATCGGCGACATCACCGGGAAGACGCGCTCGACGCCTTCGCCGTAGGAGATCTTGCGCACGGTGAAGCTCTCGTTGAGGCCCGAGCCGGAGCGGCCGATGCAGACGCCCTCATAGGCCTGCACGCGGGTACGCTCGCCTTCGACCACCTTCACGTTGACGATGACGGTATCGCCGGGTGCGAATTCCGGGATCTCCTTGGTGGCGGAGAGCTTGTCGAACTGCTCTTTTTCGAGCTGCTGAATAAGGTTCATTGAAATCTCCATCGGCGGCGCGCCCAGCCTTTGGCGGGCTGCGCAAACGTCCATCTATCCTGCGCGTGTGCGGATTTGCGCGCTCCTATAAGGCAAAGCACAGGGTTTGTCACCCGTCTGTCGTGCTTTTTGTCCGCCCCGGCGCGGCTTTTTGGCCGGCCTTTCTGGCCCAGAGATCCGGCCGCCGGGCCTGGGTCAGGGCCTCGGATTGGGCCAGGCGCCAGGCCGCAACCTTGGCGTGATCGCCGGAAATGAGGATTTCCGGGATCTGGCGGCCCTCAAACTCCTGCGGGCGGGTATATTGGGGGTATTCCAGTAGTCCTTCGGAGAAGCTCTCATCGGTTCCGGAGGCCTGCTTCCCCATCACCCCCGGCAACAGCCGAACACAGGCGTCGATCAGCGCCATCGCGGCGATTTCGCCGCCCGACAGAACGTAATCGCCGATCGAGACCTCCTCGAGGGCGCGGGCCTCGATGACACGCTGGTCGATGCCCTCGAAGCGGCCGCAGACGATCAAGGGGCCGGGCCCCGCCGCAAGCTCAATAATCTGAGCCTGGGTCAATGGCCGACCGCGGGGGCTCATCAGGATCCGCGGCCGGTCCGGCGTGACAGCGGCGGCATCGATCGCGGCGGCCAGCACGTCGGCGCGCAGCACCATGCCCGGGCCGCCGCCGGCCGGGGTGTCGTCGACGCTGCGGTGCTTGTCGGTGGCGGAAGCGCGGATGTCGCGCGCCTCCAGCGCCCAGAGGCCGCCGGCCAGCGCCCGCCCGGCCAGGCTCACGCCGAGCGGCCCCGGAAACATGTCCGGGAACAGGGTCAGCACGGTCGCGCGCCAGGGTGCGGGGTGGGATGTCATGGCCTCTGGTTACGGCACCACGGCTGTGAGGTCGAGGCTCTGCATCATCGCGGCCGCGTCTACCGCGCGGCGGAAGTCGGCGAGCTTGAACGTTGCTACGTTGATCTTGCGCAGATCCAGCAGGCCTTCGGCGGCGAGGCCAGCAAGCTGCCCCGGCGCGGTCCGGTCATACATGAACTGCCCGACCACTTCCCAGTCGTTGGCAAGCATCTCGCGGAAGGAGAGCTCGAGCGGCACCTCGGCGCTGCCCATCAGCACCATCCGGCCGCCACGACGCAGCGCGCGCAGGCTCGACAATGTGGTCGACGTGCTCTTGGCGGCGCCGAGCAGATCGAGCGCGACGTCAGCGGTGCCGCCCGCGGCGCGGCGGATGATCGGCAGGTCGCTTGTCGCGTCGCCGGTGACGACAGCGGGAATGACGCGCGGTCCGAAGGCATCGCGCAATTGATCGAGCGCCGCCTGCTTGCGTCCGACCGCAACGACGCGGCCCGCACCCATCGCGACCGCGAGCATCACGGCGCCCGAGCCGAAATAGCCGGTGGCGCCGTTGATGATGATGGTTTGCCCGCCGCGCAGGCCGGAGCGCTGTAATCCGCCGAACGGCACGATCAGCTTCGCCAGCCCAATCAGCTCGGTTGCCGGCTTGTCGTCGAGATTGGCGAGCGGCGTCACGCAGGCGGCCGGCCAATGCGCTGTTTCCGCGAACACGCCGTCGCGCCAGCGCGCCTGCAGCGCCAGCGCCTCCGGCGTCGTCACCGTCGCGGTGAGGCCGATCAGGATCTGCGGCGGATCGCGGTCCGGCACGTCGCCGCGCAGATGCGGGCTCAGGAATACACGGTCGCCGCTTTGGACATGCGTGACGTTCTCGCCGGTCGTGACGACGCGCGCGATCGCGTTGGTGCCGGGCACGAACGGCATCGGCGGCAGGCTGTAGGGCAAGGCACCCGACAGCAGTCTGTTGGTGTAGGACAGCACCATGCCGGCTTCGATGCTGACGACGACGCCGTCGGGCGCGGGCTTCGGCGTCGGGACGTCATCGAAGCGAAGATCATTGTGTGCGTGCAGCCGCCAGGCTTTGTGCGTGCTTGTCATTCTGGTGCGTTCCCGTTGCTCGTCCCGGGCAAGGGAGGCAGGACCCGGGACACATTGTCGCAACAGTCCATGTATGACGAAACCGGGACAGTGCCAGCCGGCGGGAGTTTCGTCACGCCGCCGACGGATCGTCGCCGTCGATTTCCTGCGGCAGCTCGATCACCACGCGCCCGCCGGCGAGATCGACGGTCGGCACCACGGCATTGGTGAAGGGAAGCAGCATCGTCGCGCCCTGCGGCGGGGCAATCTCGATGATGTCGCCGGCGCCGAAATTATGGATCGCGATCACCTTGCCGAGCGGCTGCTCCGCGGTCGTCACCGCGGCAAGCCCGATAAGGTCGGTGTGGTAATACTCGCCGTCGTCGGTCTCGGGCAACCGGTCGCGCGGGACATACAGTTCGAGGCCGTTAAGCCGCTCGGCCTCGTCACGCGTGGCGACGCCCTTCAGCGTCACCACCAGATGGTCCTTGGCTTCACGCACATGCGTGACCTCGAACTGGCGGGTGCCGTCTTTGGTCAGCAGCGGGCCGTAATCCTGCACGGCCAGCGGGTCTTCGGTGAAGGTCCATAGCCGGACGGCGCCGCGCACGCCATGCGCAGCGCCGATACGGGCGACGCAGACCGGTGCAGCCACCGCGGTCGCCGTTCAGCTTATGCCTTGGCGGCGGCTTCGGCCTGCGCCTTGCGCTCCTTGCGCGGCACGGCCTTCTCGGGGTTGTTGCGCGCCTTGCGCTTCACGACGCCGGCGGCATCGAGGAAGCGGGTCACGCGATCCGACGGCTGCGCGCCCTTGGCGAGCCAGGCCTTCACCTTGTCCATGTCGAGCTTCAGGCGCGCCTCGCTGTCCTTCGGCAGCAGCGGATTGAAGTGGCCGAGACGCTCGATGAAGCGGCCATCGCGAGGGAAGCGCGAGTCGGCGACGACGACGTGATAGACCGGACGCTTCTTGGTGCCTGCGCGAGCGAGGCGGATAACAACGGACATCTAGTTCTCCTTCAAAATACGATGTGTTCGTTTGATTGGCATTCCGCGTCGCGCAGGCCGCATGCGAACCGTCGCGACGAATTCCTCATTTCTTCTTGCCCGGGAAGCCGCCGAGGCCCGGCAGCGTCGGCTTGCCGCTGAGGCCGGTCAGTCCCGGCAGGTTCGGCAGGCCGCCGCGCAGGCCGGCGGGTAAATCCTTCGGCAGGTTCGGCAGGCCGCCACCGGCGCCGCCCTGCATCTTCTCGGCGAGCGCCTTCATCTCCTCGGGCGAGGGCGGCTTCATGCCGCCGCCAAAGCCCATCGCCTGCGCGATGCCGGCGAGCGGGCCGCGCTTGCCGGAGCCCATGGCCTTCATCATGTCGGCCATGTTCCGGTGCATCTTCAGGAGCTTGTTGACGTGCTCGACGCTCTGGCCGGCGCCGGCCGCGATACGCTTCTTTCGACTCGCCTTCAGGATGTCCGGGTTCTTGCGCTCCTGCCGCGTCATCGAATCGATGATCGCGACCTGGCGCTTGATGATCCTGTCGTCGATGCCGGCAGCGGCGATCTGGTTCTTCATCTTGGCGATGCCGGGCATCATGCCCATCAGGCCGCCGATGCCGCCCATATTCGCCATCTGCTGCAATTGCTCGCGCATGTCGTTGAGGTCGAACTGACCCTTGCGCATGCGCTCGGCGGTGCGCGCGGCCTTCTCGGCGTCAATATTTGCGGCCGCCTTCTCGACCAGCGAGACGACGTCGCCCATGCCGAGGATGCGGCCGGCGATGCGGCTCGGGTGGAAGTCCTCCAGCGCATCGGTCTTTTCGCCGGTGCCGATCAGCTTGATCGGCTTGCCGGTGACCGCGCGCATCGAGAGCGCAGCGCCGCCGCGGCCGTCGCCGTCGACACGGGTCAGCACGATGCCGGTGAGGCCGACGCGCTGGTCGAACGAGCGCGCGAGGTTGACCGCGTCCTGGCCGGTGAGGGAATCCGCGACCAGCAGCACTTCATGCGGATTGGCGGCGGCTTTGATCTCGGCCGCCTCCTTCATCATCTCTTCGTCGAGCGTGGTGCGGCCGGCGGTGTCGAGCAGCACCACGTCGTAGCCGCCGAGCTTACCGGCTTCGAGCGCGCGCCGCGCAATCTGCGGCGGCATCTGCCCGGCAACGATCGGCAGCGTCGGAATATCGAGATCGCGGCCGAGCACAGCGAGCTGCTCCATCGCCGCCGGGCGGTAGACGTCGAGCGAGGCCATCAGCACCTTGCGCTTGTCGCGCTGGACCATGCGGCGGGCGAGCTTCGCGGTGGTGGTGGTCTTACCGGAGCCCTGCAGACCGACCATCATGATCGGAACCGGGGGCACCGTGTTGATGTCGATGGTCTGTCCATCGGAGCCGAGCGTGGCGACGAGCTCGTCATGGACGATCTTCACCACCATCTGGCCGGGTGTCACCGACTTGACGACGGTGGCGCCGATCGCCTGCTCGCGGACCCTCTCGGTGAAACTGCGGACCACTTCGAGCGCGACGTCGGCTTCGAGCAGCGCGCGGCGCACCTCGCGCATCGCGGCATCGACGTCCTTTTCGGTCAGCGCACCGCGCCCCGTCAGACGATCGAGAATGCCACCAAGCCTTTCCGACAGATTGTCGAACAATGCCGTTGTCCTTTGCCTAAGCAGGCGCCCAGATCACATCATCGCCCGCGGGGGTGATGACGACGTAAGAGGTCTCGACGGATCGCCAAGGGGATTACCAAGCGGATCGTCAAGACGATGGTCCAAACACTTTCGCGCCCGAGGGCGCATCGCGCTGTCGGGCGTTGACCTCCGGCCTCCAGGACCGGTCGGCGGGTCGAAAAGACGGATCTTTCCGAGAAAGTGGCCGCGTTAAACGCTGCCGGGAGCGGAAAGTCAAGGAAAGTTTGCACGTCCACGGCTCGGGACAAACGATAAGGCACTGAAAACACGTTGTTTTCTTGCGCTGGTTCCGAATCCGGCATTGCCACCCATATAGACGGGGCCGCCCATCTGGCCATTTCGGAACCCCACTTGCCATCACCCGTCGCCGTCTTCTCGCTACCCTGACCGGAGCCGCCGCGGCGATCGGTGTTCCATCCATCTGGATCTCATCAATGAAAACCTATGACGGCCCCATCTCCGATCATTTTGACGGCCGGTGTTTCTTCGATCCCGACGGCGCGCCACCGAAGGCGCTCGGCGAGTTGCTGCGCTGGCAATTCGGCGGCGGCCGGCAGCGCTTCGTCTGGCCGGATTGGGTCCCGAGCCCCTACGCCGATACGCCGCCGCCCCGCGTCGATGGCGGCAAGGTGCGGTTATGCTTCGTCGGGCATGCAAGCTGGCTGATCCAGACGGGAGGCCTCAACATCCTGGTCGACCCCGTGTGGTCGATGCGCGCTTCGCCGTTCCGCTTTGCCGGGCCGAAGCGGCACAATGATCCCGGCATTGCCTTCCAGAAGCTGCCCAGGATCGATGTCGTGCTGGTGTCGCACGGCCACTACGATCATCTCGACGTCGCGACGCTGTCGAAGCTCGCCAAGACGTTCGGGCCCCGCGTGGTGACGCCGCTCGGCAACGACATCACGATGCGCGAGGCCGATGCCGCGATCAAAGCTGAAGCGTTCGACTGGCATCAACGCGTCGAGCTCGGCAACGGCCTTGCCGTGACCCTGGTGCCGACGCGGCACTGGTCGGCACGCGGCCTGTTCGATCGCAACAGGGCGCTGTGGGCGAGCTTCGTGCTGGAGACGCCGGCCGGCAAGCTCTACATCGTCTGCGATTCCGGTTACGGCGACGGGCGGCATTTCCGCCGCGTCGCCGAGGCGCACGGCCCGTTGCGGCTCGCGATCCTGCCGATCGGCGCCTATGAGCCGCGCTGGTTCATGCGCGACCAGCACATGAACCCGGAAGATGCCGTGAAGGCGCTCGCCGATTGCGGTGCCGCACAGGCGCTGGCGCACCACCACGGTACATTCCAGTTGACCGACGAGGCGATCGACGCGCCGCTGATCGCGCTCGGTAAAGCGCTGGACGCGGCAAAAGTGCCGCGCGAAAAATTCGCAGCGTTGAAGCCCGGGCAGGTGTTCGAGATTCAGCGCTCTATCGGATTAGATTGAACAGCGACTGCGAAAGCGCTGCGGCCCTTCTCCCGCTTGCGGGGGAGGGCTGGGGTGGGGGTCCTCTCCACGAGTCGTATCGTAGAGAGAGCCCCCACCCGGATCCCGCAAGCGCAGGGCAATCGCATATGCCGTTTATGCTGCGCGTTCGATGCCTGTGGCTTAGTTGGTCTACCCACAAACTCGTCATGCCCGGGCTTGTCCAGGCTTGTCCCGGGCATCCACGTCCTTCTTCACACGGAAAACCAAAGACGTGGATGGCCGGGACAAGCCCGGCCATGACGACGCGGAAACGCCCGCCCCAGAAGTGTGCGGAGGTCATATGCGATTGCCCTGCCCGCAAGCGGGAGAGGTGCAACGAGCCCGTGTCGCCTGGTCGATTCAACCAAACTCATCCCGCTCTAGCGTCGTCCCGGCCTGCACCGGCATTACGGGAATTACTTCTCCTTGATCGCCCAGGAAACGCTCACATTGACCGTGAGTGCTTCTTCGCCCTGCGCGACTGGCGTCGGTGCCGCGAACCCGGCCGTGGCCATCCTGGCGCGGAACGTCGGTCCCGGCGCCGAGCCGACTTCCGCGATATCCAGGGGTGCTCCGAGCGTGACGCCCGCGGCCTTGGCGTAAATCTCCGCTTTGCGGCGGGCGTCGGCGATGGCCTTTTCACGCGCCTCATCCCGCAGCTTCGAGGCCTGCGATACCGAGAAACTGAGCCCGCCGATGTCATTGGCACCGGCGCCGACCAGCACATCGATGATCCCCGCGACCTTGCTCACATCGTGCAGCTTGATCGTGACGCGGTTGCTCGCGTGATAGCCGACGATGCTCGGCGGCGTGGCCGGGGACGGCGCCGGACGGTTGGCGAATTGCGGCTGCAGCGACAGCCGTGACGTCTGATAATCCTTCTCCGCGATCCCGGCGCCTTTCAGCGCGGCCAGCACCTTGCCCATCGTGACATTGTTGGCCTCGGCGGCCTCGCGTGCGGTTTTGGCGTCGGTGGTGACGCCCGCGTCAAGCTGCGCCTGGTCCGGCGGGGCGGAGACGGTCGCCTCGCCGGTGACCGAAATCGCCGGCGGAAAGTCATTGTCGGCCAGTGCGGGCGCAGCCAGCAGCGTGGTCGCGATCAGGGTGGCAGCGAAGGGCAGGCGATGGGTCATCTGGCTCACTTTAGGGGTACGTAGACGTTGATCACAAGCTTGTCTTCGGCGGTCTTCAGGGGATCTGTCATATATTCTTCGATGAAGGTGTCCTTGGCTTCGAGCTTCTTGTCGTCGAGGTGATTGGTGATCGCCTCATAGGTGTTGTCCATGTTGTCGTAGGAGCCGCGATGCACGAACTTCAGCGACTTGCCCTCGGGTGAATTGCCCATGCTCATGTTCCTGCCCAGGTTCTTCACGTCCTGATCGACCGGAATCTCGGCGATGAAGGTGAAGCCGGTGTCGTCGGTCGAGGTGTAGACGATCATCGGATTGCCCGATGCCCTGACGCTCTGCTTGTCGAGCAGCGCGGTGAGGGTCTTGAAGGCATCGATCAGGGTATCGAAGGCCGAATCCCAGTTGGCGGTGCCCTTCAGCATGACGACCTTCTTCGGCTCCAGCGTGATCGGCTCGCCGAACGGGTCGGCGGTCTGTACCGGCGCGGCGGGCGGCGGCGCCGGAGTCTGGGAGGCGGCGGGGCTGTCAGCCGGTGATTTGGTTTCGGCCGGCGGCGGGACCGGGGTCGCCGGTGCGACCGGGGTCGCGGGTGCGACCGTGGTCGCCGAGGGCGCGGGGGTTGGTGCCGGGCTCGCCGCGGGCGCGGGCGTGGCCGCCGGCGACTGGGCGGGCGCCGGGCTTGCCAGAGCGATCGCGGCCAAAGGCAGCAGCGCGACCAGGGCCGCGCGGAACGTGCTGATACAGTTCATTCGGTATTCTCCATCCCCATACCCAGACGGCCGCTTGATCTGTCCCGGCGCACGGTCCGCAAGGTGCGGTATTCCTAACACGCAAGTTCTGCTTTCGTCCCATGACAGATGCGTCATAGGAGCTATCCATGCTGGTGCTCCAATTCCGAAGTTCGCAAGCATGTACGGCAGCCACTGTGCGAACTTCGGAATTGCAGGAGCACCAGCAAGCAATTGTTTCCAGTGCGGTTTCGAATTTGAAGCTCCTACCAGAGCCTGCGGAGCCACCGTAGGAGCTTCAAATTCGCCGCACTGGCCAATCAGCCACCACTCGCCATATAAGCGGGCAGAAATTGGGAAATTCCATGAGCGCGCTCGCCAACCACGTATTCGCCAAGATGAACGGCATCGGCAACGAGATCGTCGTCGTCGACCTGCGCGATTCCAAGGCGCAGGTTTCGGCGGAGGAGGCGCGTGCAGTGGCTTCGCCCTCCGGCGGCGTGCCCTATGACCAGCTCATGGTGCTGCAGGCGCCGCGGCTCCGGGGCACCGAGGCGTTCATCAAGATCTTCAACAATGACGGCTCGGAGGCCGGCGCCTGCGGCAACGGCATGCGCTGCGTGGTACGACGCGTGTTCGAGACAACCGGCCAGACCACGGCGACGTTCGAGACCCGCGCCGGCCTGCTCAATTGCTGGCAGGGCCCCGCGCCCGATCTCTACACCGTGGACATGGGTGCGCCGAAGTTCGGCTGGCAGGACATTCCGCTCGCCGAGGAATTCCGCGACACCCGCTACATCGAGCTGCAGGTCGGGCCGATCGACAATCCGGTGCTGCATTCGCCGTCGGTGGTCAGCATGGGCAATCCGCATGCGATCTTCTGGGTCGAGGACGTCAACGCCTATGACCTCGAGCGGTTCGGACCGCTGCTGGAAAATCATCCGATCTTCCCGGAGCGCGCCAACATCACGCTCGCCCATATCGTCGACCGCGACCACATCACGATCCGCACCTGGGAGCGCGGCGCGGGCCTCACCAAGGCGTGCGGCTCGGCGGCTTGCGCGACGGCGGTCGCGGCGGCCCGGCTGAAGCGCGCCAACCGCATCGTCGAGATCACGCTGCCCGGCGGCAAGCTCGGCATTGAGTGGCGCGAGCGCGACGATCACGTGCTGATGACCGGCACTGCCGAGTTCGAATATGAGGGCCGCTTCGATCCGGCGCTGTTCGCCGGCGTCGCCTAGAGCATGATCCGGAAACGTGGAAACCGGTTTTCCCTCGCGACAAACGCGAAGCGTTTGCGCGGAGATCCAGCTCAAACAGGGAGCTAAAGCGCGATGACAATTCAACTCAATCTCGTCGCGCTTTAACGGCCATGAGCGTCGACGTCGTCACCTTCGGCTGCCGTCTCAACGCGTACGAGTCCGAAGTGATTCGCCGCGAGGCGGAGCAGGCGGGTCTTGCCGACACCATCGTCATCAATAGCTGTGCCGTCACCAACGAGGCGGTGGCGCAGGCCCGGCAATCGATCCGCAAGTTGAAGCGCGAACGCCCGGCGGCGCGCATCGTCGTCACCGGCTGCGCGGCCCAGACCCAGGCCGAGATGTTCGCCGGCATGGCCGAGGTCGATCGCGTCGTCGGCAATGACGAGAAAATGCGCGGCGAGGCCTGGCGCGCGACGCGCGCGGCGTTCGACGCGCCGTTCGGCATCGAGAGAAGCGAGAAGGTCGCGGTCGCCGACATCATGGCGGTGACCGAGATGGCGCCGCATCTGCTCGACGGGTTCGAGCGCGGCCTGCCGCGGGTGTTCGTACAGGTGCAGAACGGCTGCGACCATCGCTGCACCTTCTGCATCATTCCCTATGGCCGCGGCAATTCGCGCTCGGTGCCGATGGGCGCGGTGGTCGATCAGGTCCGCGCGCTGGTCGCGCGCGGCCATGCTGAGATCGTGCTGACCGGCGTCGATCTCACGAGCTATGGCGCCGACCTGCCTGCTACACCCAAGCTCGGCCAATTGGTGCGGCAGATCCTGCGCCATGTGCCCGAGCTGAAGCGGCTGCGCATCTCTTCGATCGACTCGGTCGAAGCCGACCGCGACCTGCTTGACGTCATCGCCGATGATTCGCGGCTGATGCCGCATCTGCATCTGTCGCTGCAATCCGGCGACGACATGATCCTCAAGCGGATGAAACGCCGGCATTCGCGAAAGGACGCGATCGATTTCTGCGCGCAGGTCCGCAGGTTGCGGCCGGACATCGCGTTCGGCGCCGACATCATCGCGGGCTTCCCGACCGAGACCGAGGAGATGTTCACGCGCTCGCTCGATCTGGTCGAGGAATGCGAG
The DNA here is from genome assembly GCF_029910095.1 of Bradyrhizobium sp. ISRA464. Taxonomy (NCBI): domain Bacteria; kingdom Pseudomonadati; phylum Pseudomonadota; class Alphaproteobacteria; order Hyphomicrobiales; family Nitrobacteraceae; genus Bradyrhizobium; species Bradyrhizobium sp. ISRA464. The sequence goes on from NZ_CP094526.1 coordinate 386,410, forward strand.
CTCACCTTCCTCCACGTATTTCCGTATTCGCGGCGTCCGGGCACGCCGGCCGCGCGAATGCCGCAGGTCGACGGCGGCGCGATCAAGGAGCGCGCGAAACGCCTGCGTGCGGCAGGCGAGGCCGCGCTGCTCCGGCGGCTGGCGGCGGAGGTCGGCGCCACGCGCGACGTGCTGATCGAAAGCAACCGGCAGGGCCGCACCGAGCACTTCCTGCCTGTGGCGATCGACGGCGATGTGCCGGGCCTGGTGCGGCGGCTCATGATGACCGGTCACGACGGCGCGCGGCTCGTTGGATCGTGCGGCGACGATGAGGACGGGTGCGAAGCAGTACGTCTCGGAGCGCTCATGATAACAGGCATTGAATCAAACGAGGCGTGCGACGAACGGAGATCGCGCGAGAGGCATCAAAATTCGTTAAAATAGCTTGTGAAACGTTTTGTGACGATAGGTGCGGCAGGCCGTCACACGGCCATCGTTCTAATGAGCAAGTCTGGACCGTTGCTTGACGATGTCGAATAATTGGCCGTGATTTGGCGGTGGCCTCCCCGGTCCCCAGTCCTCTCACAAACGAGATCTACTCCCATGACACAGGTGGGTGCCTTCGCGCAGAAGGTCGGACGGTTTCTGCATAAGGATGTGCCGCCGACGCTGGTCAAGGAGCCACGCAATGATCAGGAGCACCGCACTCATGCGCAATCCCTCGCACAAGGGCTTGCCACCTGCGCCGGCCGCACAGCCGGACGATAGCTCGACTTCCGAGCGGCGCGCCGCCAATGTTGAGATGGCGCGGGTGCTCAAGACGAAGCCGCTTCGCATCGCCTCCGATTCCCAAAGCGGCGCCATCGCTTATTGGAAGCACGAGCCGCTGCACGACATCGTCGAACCCATGGCCGATCACGTCATCATGACTTATCCCGCCGGCTCACAGGCGCTGGAGCGGCGCACCGGAAAATCGGCTGCAACTGGAACGGCGCGTCCCGGCGTCGTGACGATCATTCCGGCCGGCTCTACTTCCCGATGGGACATTCACCGGCCCATCCATGTCGTTCAGCTCTACCTTCCGCAGAGGACGCTTCTGCGTATCGCCAGCGAAGCCAACACGGCAAGCCCTGGCGACCTCCTGGAAAGAACCGGGCATCCCGACGCCATCACGTCCCGCCTGCTCCTGAGCGCTGCGGACTCGCTCGAAGGCAACGCCACGCTGGACACACTGTTCAGGCAGCAACTGACGGATCTTCTCGCCACGCGCCTCTTGGCCGCTCATGCGGGCGTGCCGGCCACGCTGCAGCCGACCATCGGCGGCCTTTCGCCAGCGATCCTGCGCCGGGCGATCGAACGCCTGCGTTCGGACAGCGATGCAGATGTTTCGCTCTCAGTGCTTGCGTCCGACGCCGGTCTCTCGCGCTTCCATTTCTGCCGGTCCTTCAAGGAGAGCACCGGGCTCTCGCCGCATGCCTGGCTGCGCCAACACCGGCTCGAGCAGGCCATGAACATGCTGCGGGAGACCGACGAATCAGTCGTCTCGATCGCCGTGGCGCTTGGCTATTCCTCGCAGACCGCCTTCGCCGCGGCATTCAAGAAGCTGACAGGCGAAACGCCGAGCGATTGGCGGAGGCGCATGCGTTAGCAGCAATCTCTCTATAGGGACCGCAACCGCTCCGGGGCAGCCGAATATCTGGTTCGCTAAATATCGCAGTGTCGACACCATGCGGACGGAGACAAGCGATGGACTGGAAACACCTTGCAATTGCACCGCGACGGAAAGCCGTCGCGACGGCGCTCATGTACGGGCTCTCACTGACTATGCGTTTCACCTCGCCAACAGCCGAAGAAGCGCCGGCACAAACCGCGCCAAGCGCCAATCCGGCGACTTCAATCCTGATCAATCATGGTTGGCCCAGGAAATCTACGGTGCCGGTAGTCCTGCGCGGCTGGCCATTGGGCCCGAGAAGCTGTCACGCGGCATGTGAAGACCAGGCGCTGCTTTCCTCGCTAGCGAACTGCACCGCGCCGTAAGGATCCGGCGGTCTCGTTTCACCTCTTCGCGTCATCGTCGATCGCAACAGGCTCTGCCGACATAGGGCGGCGGCGATGACGCGCGTGCGTTCCGAGCAAATCAAACCCAGGAGTAAACCACATGCGACTGCTCATCATTGGCGCCGGCTTCGCCGGCATGTACGCCACCCTCTCCTCGGCCCGCCTGCGCGACATTCAGGGCGTTTCGCCGGAAGAGCTCGAGATCGCGCTCATCGCACCTGAGCCGATGCTGGTGGTCCGCCCGCGGCTCTATGAGCCGAAGCCGGAAACCCTGACGGCGCCGCTGCTTGATGTCCTCAAGGCGATCGACGTCGACTACATCCCGGGCAGCGCCGAGACGATCGACACCAAGGCTCAGTGTGTGCAGATCTCGACTCCCAAGGGCGCGCGAAAGACAATGTCCTACGACCGTCTGGTGGTCGCCACCGGCAGCCGCCTCTTCCGCCCCAACATTCCGGGCCTGGCCGAGCACAGCTTCAGCGTCGACTCGCTTGATGACGCAATCGCGCTCGACAAGCATCTGCACAGTCTGGCCGACCGCCCGGCCGTCAATGGGCGCGATACGGTCGTCGTCGTCGGCGGCGGCTTCACCGGCATCGAGGCGGCAACCGAGCTGCCCGCGCGCTTACGCGAAATCTTCGGCAAGGATGCCAAGACGCGCGTGATCATCGTCGACCGCAACAGCGCGATCGCTCCCGACATGGGCGAAGGCCCCCGCCCCGTCATCGAGGAAGCATTGCGCAAGCTCGGCGTGGAGACCCGGCTCGGGGCCGGCGTTGCCTCGCTCGACAAATCGGGCGTCACCCTGTCGACCGGCGAGCACATCGAATCCGAGACAGTGGTCTGGGCGGCCGGCATTCGCGCCGCGCCGTTGACGGCGCAGATTCCCGCCGAGCGCGACAATTTCGGCCGGCTGCTGGTGGATCGCGATCTGCGCGTGCTGGGTATCGCCGGCGTCTTCGCCACCGGCGATGCCGCCCGCGCCGCCTGCGACGACGACGGCAACTACGCACTGATGTCGTGCCAGCACGCCACGCGGATGGGCGCCTTTGCCGGCAACAACGCCGCAGCGGAGCTGCTCGGCGTTCCGACCAAGCCCTACCACCAGAAGGCTTACGTCACGTGTCTCGATCTCGGCGAGGCGGGCGCGCTGTTCACGCGCGGCTGGGAGCGCAATGTGGAGATGGTCGGCGACGTCGCCAAGAAGACGAAGCAGGAGATCAACACCGTCTGGATCTATCCGCCGAAGCCCGAGCGCGCCGCTGCGCTCGCGTCGGCTGATCCGGAGCGCGTCACCGATCTCTGAACACCAGCATTGACTGCGCTTCCCACGCGGGAAGCGCGGCCCTCCCTCCAAGATCGAACAGGAGTTTTCAAAGATGAATCAGATCATCCGCAACGCTCAACAGGAGAAAACCATGAGCCTGGAATACACCTCACGGCCCGGCAGACCGGGACTGGAAGAGTTGGTCCCGTCGCGCTACGCGCTGCGGGTCGGCGAGATTGACGTGCTGGTGGTCAGCGATGGCGTGCTACCACTCCCAACCGCAATGTTGGCACACAACGCCGACCCGGCCACCCGGGCGGCCTGGCTGAATGACATGTTCCTGCCGCCGGACGCTTTCGACTGGGCGCTGAACGCGGTCGTGGTGCGTAGCGGCGGTCGGACCATCCTCATCGACGCTGGACTAGGGGGCGACCCGGACTTGCACTTGCCGCGGGCCGGGCAGTTGATCAAGCGACTGGACGCCGCCGGCATTGATCTTGCGTCCGTGACCGACGTGGTGCTGACCCACATGCACATGGACCACATTGGCGGGCTGCTCGTCGACGGGGTGAAGGACCGGCTGCGTCCGGACCTGCGGATCCACGTGGCGGCCGCCGAGGTCAAATTCTGGGAGTCGCCCGATTTCTCCCACACCGCCATGCCGCCGGGGTTCCCGGACGCGCTTCGGTTGGCCGCCAAGCGGTTCGCGAAAGAATACCACAACCAGCTGCGGCAGTTCGATGAGGAGCACGAGGTGGCGCCGGGTGTCGTCGTCCGTCGCACCGGCGGCCACACCCCCGGGCACAGCGTGGTCCGCCTGGCGTCCGGCGGCGACGCGCTGACGTTCGCCGGCGACGCGGTGTTTACGGTCGGGTTCGAGCAACCCGACTGGCACAACGGCTTCGAGCACGACCCCGAAGAGGCGGCGCGCGTTCGGGTCCGTCTTTTGCGGGAGCTGGCGGAGACCGGCGAGATGTTGGTGGCCACTCACCTGCCATTCCCGTCTGTCGGTCGGGTCGCGGTGGACGGCGACGCGTTTCGTTGGGTGCCGGTCTTCTGGGACTACTGACCGCGCGTTGGGTTAGAGCCGAACCAGGGCGCGTACCCATGGCGTTAATGTGTTCACGCCCTGGTTCAATACTTCGCAACCACTGAGCCGATGAAATCGAAGCGATAGTTTGTGCCCGCTTTGACCACTTCGAACTTTACAGCGATAAGTCGAACCGACCATGCAGAACGAAAAAGTCGTGATCATAACGGGCGGCAGTTCCGGCATCGACCGAGCAGGCCGCACTCCGTTTCGCCAACCAGGGCGACCAGGTGCTCATTACCGGCCGCCGCGCCGGCCGATTGCGTGCGGTACGTCGACGACGAGCTTTTTAGTCTGCCTCTTAATGGATTTTTGTAGCTTGGCGCCACACAACTCCAGATATGACATTCGCGGAATTTCTCGCAGCGGCCTTTTGGCCCATGGTTGCGCTTTTTGCACTCCTGCTGACCGTGACCAAGGACCCCGTTCTGTATCGCTACATGTCGCCGCGCTCTACGGTTCTTGTGCGCTTGTGCGAGCGAAGACGAGACCTGCGACAAATTAACCCGACGGGCAAATTTCCGCTTCGCGATTGACCCAACTCAGCGGTCTAATGCCTCCATCTCACCCGCTTGAGGGGCGCTTCGCGATCGTCACGAGTGTTGCGGTGAGATGCGGTGGACGCGAAGCGTGCGATCGACGAACGCATGCAACGCGGACGGTGAAGTCGTGTGGTCTTGACGCCCCAGTGGCAGGTGTCTCTTCGCAAGACGCGGAACGCGTCTTTGCGAAGACGGTGACAAAAAAGCCAAGTCTCGCCGGGGAGAGCACGAAGTAAGCCGTAACCCATCGCGCAGGGAAAGCCGGAGTGTTCTTCGGTCTCACCTGTGGTCCTACCCCTGTGCTTTTTTTGTTGCACAGGGCCCATGGGTGCGATCGGCACCCGGCTTTCCCTGCGCCCTCTGATCAAGCGGGCGAAACGAAGAGCAAAACTCGGGCAAATCATGTCGCGAGAATGCGGCCTCACATCCTCTTAGTCGTCATGCCCCGCGCATGCGGGGCATCCAGTACGCCGCGGCCTCTCGGTTCAAGCCCTGACGTCTCTGGAATACTGGATCACCCGCATGCGCGGGTGATGATACTGAGCAAGCTGTTTGACAGTTGAATCAGAAACTCGCCGTCGAAGCCTTCGCGGAGCCTGTCATCGGGCGCGCATTCGCGCGACCCGTTGGCTCGCAACGACCGTGGAGAGAGCTGCGGATCGTACGCATCGCACCGCGAGAATGCGCGCTCGCATCCTCCCGGTGGTCATGCCCCGCGCACGGGGCATCCAGTACGCTGCGGCCTCTCGATCAAGCCCTGACGTCTCTGGAATACTGGATCACCCGCATGCGCGGGTGATGACACTGAGCAAGCTGTTTGACAGTTGAATCAGAAATTCGCCGCCGAAACCTTCGCGGAGCCGGTCATCGGGCGCGCGTTCCTGCAATAACGACAGTTGCAGTCGTTTTGGGTTCCTGCTGTCGCCGCAAGATCCGCCGGCGCAACGATCACTCCCCGTTCCAGCCGCAGGCCTTGAGCCGCTCGCGCATGTGCGCCGGCGCCGGCGCGACTACCTGCACTGGCTCCTTGTTCCTGGAGATCGGGATTCCGATCTCGCGGGAGTGCAGGTGCAGGATCGGCTCGCCGAAGCGCGGGCCGTTGCCGTAGATATTGTCGCCGACCATCGGCCAGCCTGCGGCGGCGGAATGCACCCGAAGCTGATGGGTGCGGCCGGTGACCGGCTCCATCGCGAGCCAGGTGAGACCCTCGCCGCGCCCCAGCACTTTCCAGTTGGTGACGGCCTTCTGCCCGTCCGGGTCCGGCTTCTGCCACCAGCCGCGCTCGGCGTTGAGTCTGCCGAGCGGCAGGTCGATGGTGCCTTCGTCTTCGGCGGGGCCGCCCTCGACCACGGTCCAATAGGTCTTCGAGATCTTGCCGTGCTTGAACAGCAGCCCGAGCGAGGCGGTCGCCTTGCGGTGGCGTCCCAGCACCAGACAGCCGGAGGTATCCTTGTCGAGCCGATGCGCCAGAACCGGCGGCCGCGGCAGGCCGAACCGCAGCGCGTCGAACGATGCCTCCAGATTGGGCCCGCCCTTGGGGCCGCGATGCACCGGCAGCCCGGCCGGCTTGTCGATGACCAGCATCAGCCCGTCACGGTGGAGCACCCGCGCCAGGATTTCTTCCGCGCTCAAAGAGGGAACATCGATCAATTCGTCGAGACTTTCGTTTGCGAGGCGAAACGGCTAACACACCTGCACCATGAACGATACTCCGGGAACAAAACTGAGCTGGTGGCAGCGGCTGAAGGGCGGCCTGAGGCGGACCTCCGGTGCGCTCGGGACGGCGGTCGCCGATCTCGTCATCAAGCGCAAGCTCGATCGCGCCATGCTCGACGACATCGAGGATGTGCTGCTGCGCGCCGATCTCGGCACCGAGGTCGCCGTGCGCATCGCGGATGCGGTCGGCAAGGGACGCTACGACAAGGCGATCTCCGCCGACGAGGTGAAGGAGGTGGTCGCGACCGAGGTCGAGAAGGTGCTGTCGCCGGTGGCGAAGCCCCTCGAGATCGACACCTCGAAGAAGCCGTTCGTCATCCTCGTCGTCGGCGTCAACGGGTCCGGCAAGACCACCACGATCGGCAAGCTCGCCGCGAAATTCTCCGCCGAGGGCCGCAAGGTGATGCTCGCCGCCGGCGACACGTTCCGTGCCGCGGCGATCGAGCAGCTGAAAGTCTGGGGCGAGCGCACCAAGTCGCCGGTCATCGCCGGCGCGCAGGGATCGGATTCGGCGAGCCTCGCCTTCAGCGCGCTGACCGCGGCGAAGGAGCAGCAGCGCGACGTGCTGCTGATCGACACCGCCGGGCGGCTGCAGAACAAGTCCGAGCTGATGAACGAGCTCGAAAAGGTCGTGCGCGTGATCAGGAAGGTCGATGCATCGGCGCCGCACGCGGTGCTGCTGGTGCTCGATGCCACGGTGGGACAAAATGCGCTGTCGCAGGTCGAGGCATTTCATCGTACGGCGGGCGTCACCGGCCTGGTGATGACCAAGCTCGATGGCACCGCGCGTGGCGGCATCCTGGTCGCGCTGTCGGAGAAACACAAGCTGCCGGTGCATTTCATCGGCGTCGGCGAAGGCGTCGAGGACCTCGCGCCCTTCACGGCGAAGGATTTTGCCAAGGCGATCGCCGGAATCGAGTCTTAAGGTTCCCCTCGTCATGCTACGCGGGGCGGGGCATCCAGCACGCCGCGCCGCGGACTGGAAACGAGGTCTCTCGGAATACCGGATCGCCCGTGGTCGCGGGTGATGACGGCAACAAAGGTTAGGTGATGGACAAGACCCAGCCGCATCCGCTGTTCAAACTCGCCACCGAACTCGGGCCGCTGCTCGTGTTCTTCATCGCCAACGCGAAGTACCATCTGTTCGTCGCGACCGGCGCATTCATGGTCGCGATCGTCGCGGCGATGATCGCATCCTACGTGGTGACCAAGCACGTGCCGATCATGGCGCTGGTGACCGGCGTGATCGTGCTGGTGTTCGGCACGCTGACGCTGGTGTTGCACGACGAGACCTTCATCAAGGTCAAGCCGACCATTATCTACGGCTTGTTCGCGGCGGTGCTCGGCGGAGGGTTGCTGTTCGGCCGCTCCTTCATCGCCGTCATGTTCGACCAGATGTTCAACCTGACGCCGAAGGGCTGGCGCATCCTCACGCTGCGCTGGGCGCTGTTCTTCGCCGGCATGGCGATCCTGAACGAGACCGTCTGGCGCACGCAGACCACGGATTTCTGGGTGAACTTCAAGGTGTTCGGCGTGACGCCGCTGACCATGATCTTCGCCATCGCCCAGATGCCGTTGACCAAGCGCTACCACCTCGAGCCGGTCTCGCTGGAGGCCAGCGAAGCCGAGGCGGGCGATGTGCGGAAGGGCTAGCTGCCCGCCGCGAGCGCCTTCTCGATCTCGGCCTTGAGCACGGTGTCGACGTTGTCCGGGGTCACCGGGCCGACCAGCTTGTAGACGATCTTGCCCTCGTGCCCGACCACGAAGGTCTCGGGCACGCCGTAGACGCCCCATTCGATCGAGGCGCGGCCGTTGCCGTCGACGCCGACGATGCCGAATGGATTGCCGTAGCGGCCGAGGAAGCGCCGGGCGTTGTCGGGCGTGTCCTTGTAGTTGATGCCGATGATCTGGAAGCGCTTGTCCTTGCCGAGGTCGGTCAGCAGCGGCGCCTCGTCGTGGCAGGGCACGCACCAGGACGCCCAGACATTGACCACGCTGACCTTGCCCTTGAACACGGTGGGGTCAAGGCCCGGCACAGGTGCGCCGTCCTTCACCAGGCCGTCGAGCGCGGGCAGTGGGGTCTGCGGCGCGGGCCGGCCGATCAGCGCCGACGGAATCTTCGAGGGATCGTCGCCATAGAGCCGCAGCAGGAACAGGCCGGCAAGACCGAGGAAGATGATCAGCGGCAACGCCACCAGCCAGCGCCGGCCCTGCGGTGGGGAGTCCGTCGCCTGTTCGCTCATCGGACATCTCCAGTGCTGCGCCCGGAGCGGCGTGTCACGCCGCTGGCCTCGATCTCCTTCAGGCGGGCCTGCTGCCGGCGATAGTCGGCGGCGATCCAGATGATCAAGAGCAGCACGACCGCCGTGACCACCGCGTAGGACGTCACGATGAAGGGGGCGTAGGGTCCGAGCGACATGGTCAGGCCGCCCCAATTTCTTTTGACGCGTCTTCTTCACGCGAACCGGTGCCCACTTCGCTCGTAAACGCTATGCGGCTGGCTTGCATCATCTGCAAGCTGCGCACGCGGCGGCGCAGGATCTCGTTGCGCATCGCCGCCAGATGCAGCGTGACGAACAAGAGCGAGAAGGCGAGCGCCATCACCAGCAGCGGCCACAGGAACGCCTTGTCGAGCGTCGGCCCGCCCATGCGGAACACGGAGGCCGGCTGATGCAGCGTGTTCCACCAATCGACCGAGAACTTGATGATCGGGATATTGATCGCACCGACCAAAGTGAGGACCGCCGCCGCCCGCGCCGCGCGCGAGGGATCCTCCACCGCGCGCCACAGCGCCATCAGGCCGAGATACATCAGGAACAGGATCAGCACCGAGGTCAGCCGCGCATCCCACTCCCAATAGGTGCCCCACATCGGCCGGCCCCAGAGCGAGCCGGTGACCAGCGCGAGAAAGGTGAAGGCGGCACCGATCGGTGCCGCGGCCTTGGCCGCGACATCCGCCAGCGGATGGCGCCACACCAAGGTGCCGAGCGCGGCCACGCTCATGACGCTCCAGACGAACATCGACAGCCAGGCGTTCGGCACATGGATGAACATGATCTTCACCGTGGCGCCCTGCTGGTAGTCGTCGGGCGCCATGGCCGATTGATAGAGGCCGATCGCGAGCAGGATCGCGGTCGCGCCCGCCAGCCACGGCAGGATGCGTGCGGTCAGCGCCAGAAACCTGGTCGGGTTGGCAAGGTCGATCAGCGTCATGGCACCCTGATAATCGTCTGATGTGTCGCAGGCAATTGGCCGAATTCCCCTCGTCAAGAATTGATCGAACGCTACCTCAGTCCAGCCCGTGCCGCAGGCTCGCGGCCGCAGCAAATGGGCCGATTACGAAGCTGACGAGCGACAGCGCGCAAAGGATCGAGAACGGCGTTCCGAACGAGAGGGGCCCCGATATCGCCGCCTGAGAGGCCGCCACGCCGAAAATCAGCACCGGAATCGATAGCGGCAGCACCAGCACCGCCAGCAACAGTCCGCCGCGATGCAGCGTCACGGCCAATGCCGCGCCGATCATGCCGGTGAAGGTCAGCGCCGGCGTTCCCGCAAGCAGGGTCAGCGCGACCGCCAACGTCGCGGCGCCGTCGAGATTGAGCAGCAGGCCGAGCACAGGCGTCGCCACGATCAGCGGCAGGCCGGCGGCGAGCCAATGCGCCAATGCCTTGGCCGCGCAGGCGAGTTCCAGCGGCATCCGGCTCATCACGATGAGGTCGAGCGAGCCGTCGTCGTGGTCGGCCATGAACAGGCGATCGAGGGTGAGCAGGCTCGCCAGCAGCGCGCCGAGCCAGAGGATCGCCGGGCCGAGCCGCGACAGCAGCGCGAGATCCGGTCCCACCGCGAACGGCATCAGCACCGTGACGGTGAGGAAGAACAGCACGCCGATCAGCGCACCGCCGCCGACGCGAAGCGCGATCTTGATATCGCGGCGGATCAACGCGGCGAGGGCGGTCATTGGACGCCTCCCATCCGCAGGTCGCGTGATTCGAGTCCGAGCGGCATGTGGGTCGCGGCCATGATAATCCCGCCGCCGCCGAGATGATCCCGCATCAATCCGACAAACAACTCCTGGCCGGCCGCATCCAGCGCTGACGTCGGCTCGTCGAGCAGCCAGACCGGCCGCCGCACCGAGAGCAGGCGTGCGACCGACAGGCGGCGGCGCTGGCCGGCGGAAAGATAGGCCGCCGGCAGATGTGCGGCGTGATCCAGCGCCACGGCGGCGAGGCACTGTTTGGCATCCTCCGGCTTGCCGCCGAGGAACTCGCGCCAGAACGACAGATTCTCAAGCACGCTGAGCGCCGGCTTCAGCGCGTCGCGGTGGCCGAGATAATGGGCCTGCTCGGGCAGGCTCAGCTCGGCCTCGCCGCCTTCCAGTGCGATCGCGCCCTCGGCGGGAACCAGCAGCCCCGCAATGACGCGCAGCAGCGACGTCTTGCCTGAGCCGTTCGGGCCTGTGACGGCGATGACCTCGCCGGAGGAGGCCGAAAAATCCAGGCCGGAAAATACCTCGCGGCCGCCACGCACGCATTTCAGATTTCGTCCCGAGAGCCGCATGTTTCTCCTTGTCACAGCCCTCTGAAATCTTTGGCTACCGCGTGAGAATTTTTGGGTCGCGCAACGCTGTCGCACGCTTGTCGATGTGGCGGTGCTTCTAGAAAGATTCTATAAGCCCGGAACTTGATGCAGCACACACAGTTGGCGGCCGCAAGCCATCAGGCCGATCCTCACGGCCGGCGCGGTCGACGGTGTTTAAATACCTTTCCTGGGTATAACTGAGAATTGGGATTCCTCGCATGACCTCGCTCGACAGCTTCAAATGCCGCAAGACCATGAAGGTCGGTGGCAAGACCTACGTCTATTACAGCCTGCCCCAGGCAGAGAAGAACGGACTGAAGGGCATTTCGAAGCTGCCATACTCGATGAAGGTTCTGCTGGAGAACCTGCTGCGCAACGAGGACGGCCGCACCGTCAAGAAGGACGACATCGTCGCGGTGTCGAAGTGGTTGAGGAAGCGCCAACTCGAGCATGAAATCGCCTTCCGTCCGGCGCGCGTGCTGATGCAGGACTTCACTGGCGTTCCGGCCGTGGTCGATCTCGCAGCAATGCGCAACGCGATGCAGAAGCTCGGCGGCGATGCCGAGAAGATCAATCCGCTGGTGCCGGTCGATCTCGTCATCGACCATTCGGTGATCGTCAACTTCTTCGGCGACAACAAGGCGTTCGCAAAGAACGTGGTCGAGGAATACAAGCAGAACCAGGAGCGCTACGAGTTCCTGAAGTGGGGCCAGAAGGCGTTCTCGAACTTCTCGGTGGTGCCGCCCGGCACCGGCATCTGCCACCAGGTCAATCTCGAATACCTGGCGCAGACGGTGTGGACCAAGAAGGAGAAGATGACGGTCGGCAAGAAGACCGGCACCTTCGAGGTCGCCTACCCCGACTCGCTCGTCGGGACCGACTCGCACACCACGATGGTTAACGGCCTCGCCGTGCTCGGCTGGGGCGTCGGCGGCATCGAGGCCGAGGCCTGCATGCTCGGCCAGCCGCTGTCGATGCTGCTGCCGGAAGTCGTCGGCTTCAAGCTCAAGGGTCAGCTCAAGGAAGGCGTCACCGCGACCGACCTCGTGCTCACGGTCACCCAGATGCTGCGCAAGCAGGGTGTGGTCGGCAAGTTCGTCGAGTTCTTCGGTCCCGGCCTCGACTATCTCTCGGTCGCGGACAAGGCGACCATCGGCAACATGGCGCCCGAATACGGCGCGACCTGCGGTTTCTTCCCGGTCGACGCCGCGGCCATCGACTATCTGAAGACCTCGGGCCGCAAGGCCGATCGCGTCAAGCTGGTCCAGTCCTACGCCAAGGCGCAGGGCCTGTTCCGCACCGCCAAGTCGGCCGATCCGGTGTTCACCACCACGCTCACGCTGGATCTCGGCGACGTCGTGCCGTCGATGGCCGGACCGAAGCGTCCCGAAGGCCGCATCGCGCTGCCGGCGGTCGCGTCCGGCTTCGCTACCTCGCTGGTCAACGAGTACAAGAAGCCCGATAGTGAATCGAAGCGCTTCGCAGTCGAGGGTCGCGATTTCGATCTCGGCCATGGCGACGTCGTGATCGCCGCGATCACCTCCTGCACCAACACCTCGAACCCGAGCGTGTTGATCGGCGCCGGCCTGTTGGCGCGCAACGCTGCCGCCAAGGGCCTGAAGGCCAAGCCGTGGGTGAAGACCTCGCTCGCGCCGGGCAGCCAGGTGGTTGCCGAATATCTCGCCAATTCCGGCCTGCAGAAGGATCTCGACAAGGTCGGCTTCAACCTGGTCGGCTTCGGCTGCACGACCTGCATCGGCAATTCCGGGCCGCTGCCGGAGGAGATTTCGAAGTCGATCAACGAAAACGGCATCGTTGCCGCTGCCGTGCTGTCGGGCAACCGCAACTTCGAAGGCCGCGTCTCGCCGGACGTGCAGGCCAACTATCTCGCCTCGCCGCCGCTGGTGGTCGCGCATGCGCTCGCCGGCACCGTCACCAAGGATCTCGCGGTCGAGCCGCTCGGCATCGGCAAGGACGGCAAGCCGGTGTTCCTGAAGGACATCTGGCCGACCGCCAAGGAGATCAACGCCTTCATGAAGAGGTACGTCACGGCGACGATCTTCAAGAAGAAGTACGCCGACGTGTTCAAGGGCGATACCAACTGGCGCAAGATCAAGACCACCGAAAGCGAGACTTATCGCTGGAACATGAGCTCGACCTATGTGCAGAACCCGCCTTACTTCGAAGGCATGAAGAAGGAGCCCGATCCGATCACCGACGTGGTCGATGCGCGGATCCTTGCGATGTTCGGCGACAAGATCACGACCGACCACATCTCGCCGGCCGGTTCGATCAAGCTGACCTCGCCTGCCGGCAAGTTCCTGAGTGAACACCAGGTGCGCCCCGCCGACTTCAACCAGTACGGCACACGCCGCGGCAACCATGAAGTGATGATGCGCGGCACCTTCGCCAACATCCGCATCAAGAACTTCATGCTGAAGGGCGCCGACGGAAATATTCCGGAAGGCGGATTGACCAAGCACTGGCCCGACGGCGAGCAGATGCCGATCTACCACGCGGCGATGAAATACCAGCACGACGGCGTGCCGCTGGTGGTGTTCGCCGGCGCCGAATACGGCAACGGCTCGTCGCGCGACTGGGCTGCGAAGGGTACCCGCCTGCTCGGCGTGCGCGCGGTGATCTGCCAGAGCTTCGAGCGCATCCATCGCTCGAACCTGGTCGGCATGGGTGTGCTTCCACTCACCTTCCAGGAGGGCACCTCGTGGTCCTCGCTCGGTCTGAAGGGCGACGAGAAGGTCACGATCCGCGGGCTCCAGGGTGATTTGAAGCCGCGTCAGACGTTGACCGCGGAGATCACTTCAAACGATGGCGCCAAGAAGGAGGTCCCGCTGCTCTGCCGTATCGATACGCTCGACGAGCTCGACTACTACCGCAACGGCGGCATTCTGCATTATGTGCTGCGCAAACTCGCCGCCTAACGCGGATTTGTGATCAATGGCTCACTGCTTAGTGAGTAGCGGCTAAAAGGAAGGCGGCCTATGAAAAGGCCGCTTTCTCGCGTTTGGGGCGCGCAGTCCAGGGACAACTCCATGCTCCGTACAAATACGGATGGAAATCATCACGACTGGTTCGCAGTATGACAGCGATGATGGCCTATAATCGTGTCTCGCGCTGGTCCAGCGCGCTTGGTATCTGCGCAATCGTCGCGATCCTCCGCCCCGCTCACGCCGATCCGCGTGCTGTTGTCGAACTCTTCACCTCGCAGGGATGCTCGTCCTGTCCGCCCGCGGACAAGATCATCGGTGAGCTTGCCAAAGATCCCAGCGTCATCGCGCTGAGCATGCCGATCGACTATTGGGACTATCTCGGCTGGAAGGATACGCTGGCCGATTCGCGTTTCAGCGCACGTCAGAAAGCCTATTCGCATATGCGCGGCGATCGCGATGTCTACACGCCGCAGGCCGTGATCAACGGCTCGGCGCATGTGATCGGCAGCGATCGCGCCTCCATCGAGAGCGCGATCAAGGACACCGACAAGAGCGCCGGCGTGATGTCCGTGCCGGTGTCGATGACGCTGACGGGCAAGCAGATCAATGTTTCGGTGGCGGCGTCCAAGTCGCCGGCAGCATCGCGTGGTGAAGTCTGGATCTGCTCGATCTCGAAATCGGTGCCGATCTCGATCGGGCGCGGCGAGAATCGCGGCCGCGAGATCACCTACCACAATGTGGTGCGCAATCTGCTGAAGGTCGGCGACTGGAACGGTTCGTCAGGAAGCTGGACCGTGCCGCTGGAGAACATCACGCGTGACGGCGTCGATGCTGCCGCGGTGTATGTCCAGGATGGCAGTCGCGACAAGCCGGGCCCGATGCTCGGTGCGGCGTTCACGTCACTGCATTAAGGTGCACAGCATTATCGCGGAGGTCAGCGTCACGCTTTGTGTGAACGCAGGCCTCCGGATCGAGTGCTAACGCGCGCCGTTTCTCGGAGACATCGGCACCGATATCCATCCTGAAATCTGTTGAGGCGAAGGCTGTCAGACGCTGCGCGTTCGTTTCGATCGCGCATGAGGAAGCCCAAAAACAAAAAGGACCAACTTTCGTTGGCCCAGTGTTGGGGATCAACTCCCCTGCGTACAGGCCCGATCCCGACGGCCCCGGGGGGCTGGGGGCTGAGGAATCCGGAACCGAAAGGACCGGGCCAACGCAGGGCTTCCTTTTTGCAGAGCAGCGGGGCAGGCGATGGGCGGAAGTGGGGCAGCAATATGATTCTTCTAACGTTCCTGTGACTCTTTTTTGGACAGTCTTTTGGACAATCCGTCGCGCTCCGACACGGTTTCCGCCTGATTGCATCGAGAATGGCCCCTTGCGGTGCCCCTCGCTTAGCGCGATCATGTCAGTCTCGTGACGATCCCGAAGAGGGGGCACTGACCTTCGGAACAAGGTCGTCGCCGAGATGACAGGAGGCGCTCGATGAGTTTGATGTCGGAGGACACAGATCCGAGCGGGAGTCGCGCCGTGGCGCGCCCCGCCGCTGCGGCCCCTCAGCCCAACCGCGTGACATTCAATCGACTTGAACTCAACCGCATCCTCAATCTCTATGGCCGCATGGTCGCCGATGGTGAGTGGCGCGATTACGCGATCGACTTCCTGAAGGACCGTGCGGTGTTCTCGGTGTTTCGCCGAGCCTCCGAAGTGCCGATCTACCGGATCGAGAAGGACCCGCGCCTCGCGCGCAAGCAGGGCATGTACAGCGTGATCTCGGCGACAGGCCTGATCCTGCGCCGCGGCCATGAGCTCGAGCGCGTGCTGCTCGTGATCGACCGCAAGCTGGCGCTGGTCTAGGCGCGTCAATTCGCGGCTATTGTAGCCCGGATGAGCGTAGCGACATCCGGGGACGATCTCGCCAAGCGGATGCGACTTCCCCGGATATCGCTACGCTCATCCGGGCTCCGAATCCCATACCCCCGGCTCGTCTAATCCGCCGGCACCGTTGCGCCGCCTTCGCCGAGTTCGCGCTGCATCATCACGGTGTCGAGCCAGCGGCCGAACTTCAGGCCGAGGCTGGGATGCGTCCCGATCATCTGGAAACCGCATCTGCGATGCAGGCCGATCGAGCCGGCATTGGCGGAATCGCCGATCACGGCGATCATCTGCCGGAAGCCACGCTCTGTGCATTCGGCGATCAGGCGCTCCATCAGCTGCAGGCCGACGCCGCGGCGATGGACCGCAGGATCCAGATAGACCGAGCTCTCGACCGTGAAGCGGTAGGCGGGGCGTGGCCGGTAGGGGCCGGCATAGGCATAGCCGACCACGCGGCCCTCGTGCACGGCGACGAAATAGGGAAAGCCGCCATCGATCAGCGCCCTGTAGCGGCGGGTCATCTCGGCGAGGTCGGGCGGGATCAGCTCGAACGTGGCGGTGCCGAAGCGCACCGCCTGCTCATAGATCGCGGTGATGGAGGGAAGGTCGGCTTCGGTGGTGGGCCTGACCTCTGTTCGGGCCATTTCTGCATCGGACATGGCGCGACACTATTTTTGCTCCGCGCAAAAGAAAAGCCCCGGCCGTTGGGCCGGGGCTTCGATCTGTCCGATCGGCGTTGCGCGTCAGTCGCGCTGGCCGAGGAGCTGCAAGAGCAGCGTGAACAGGTTGATGAAGTTCAGGTAGAGCGAGAGTGCACCGGTGATCGCCGCGCGCTCTGCAATCGCGCCGCCCTGCGAGGCGTAGCCGTAGATGTAGTCGTTCTTCAGCCGCTGGGTATCCCAGGCGGTGAGGCCCGCGAACACCAGCACGCCGACCACCGACACGATGAACTGCAGCGCTGAGCTCGCCAGGAACAGGTTGACCAGGCTGGCGATGATGATGCCGATCAGGCCCATGAACAGGAACGAGCCCATGCCGCTCATGTCACGCTTGGTGGTGTAGCCGTAAAGGCTGAGCGCACCGAACGTCGCTGCGGTGATGAAGAACACGCGCACGATCGAGGTGTGTGTGTACACCAGGAAGATCGACGAGAGCGACAGGCCCATCAGCGCCGAGAACACCCAGAACAGCATCTGGGCGGTCGAGGGTGCCAGGCGGTTGATGCCGGCCGAGATGACGAACACCATCACCAGAGGGGCGAGGATGAACAGCCACTTCAGCGGGCTGACGAACATCGCGTAGCCGAACTGCGTCAGATAGGCACTGCCAAACTTCGCGACGGCGGCGGACGGATCGCCGGTCACCGCAGCCATATAGACTCCGAGCGCGGCGAGGCCGGTGATGGCCAGGCCGATGCTCATGTAGTTGTAGATGCGCAGCATGTAGGCGCGCAGACCGGCGTCGACGGCCGCAGCGTCAATGCGCCCGGCGGCCCGGCCGAAAGGAGAAGCGTAGTTACGGTCTAGGTCCGACATGGTCGAATTCCCGTGGTTGGTCCCGGTGGAGCGCAAGGGATTTGCGGCGCCGGTCGTAAATCTATCTCAGATGGCGCGGTTTGCGGAACATTAATTCCGTGTCATCAAACCGATCATCCGACCCGGTTGGTATGTGGGAAATTAACACATCCGACGCAAGCTTCCACGCGCGGCTGAATGTCGCTCTGATATGGCATTCATAGGGAAAAGCGCCGTTAGCGGCTGCTACATATTGTCACAAATTCCGCAGCACCGAAGCGGGTTTCTGATTGAGTGCGAGCAGTGTTCCGGCCAAACCCAATCCGACGGTGACGACGAGCGCGGCGACCACGACCAGCATGGCGCTCCCGGCCTGCCAGATGAAGCTCAGCGTCATCAGCCGCGTGACGATCAGCCAGGCCGCGATCGAGCCGGCGATGACTCCGAACGCGGCGGTTGCAAAGCCGATCAAGAGGTACTCCAGCGCGTAGGCGCCGAGCAGTCGCGCCCGCGTCGCGCCGAGCGTCTTGAGGATGACGGCGTCGTAGACCCGGTGGCGGTGGCCGGCGGCGAGCGCTCCGCCCAGCACCAGGATGGCGGAGATCAGCGTCACGGCGCTGGCGCCGCGGATCGCCAGCACAAGGTTGCTGACCACGCTGCCGATCGTTTCCAGCGCCTCGCGGACCCGCACGCTCGTCACCATCGGGAAGGCGTCGGCGACCTGCTTGATGATGCGGGCGTCATCGGCGGAGCCCGGATGTGGTTCCGTCAAGGTCGCGACGTGGCTGTGCGGTGCGCCCTTGAAGGCATTCGGCGAGAACACCAGCACGAAGTTGATGCCGAGCCCTTGCCAGTCGATATTGCGTAGATTGGCGATCTTCGCCGGGACGTCGCGGCCGAGCACGTTGACCACGATCTGGTCGCCGATCTTCAAGCCGAGCCCGTCGGCGATCTTCTTCTCCATCGAGACCAGCGGAGGCCCGCTATAGTCCGGCCCCCACCATTCGCCCTCGACGATCTTCGAGCCCTTGGGCACTTCCCCGGTATAGGTCAATCCGCGGTCGCTCTGTAGCACCCATTCCGAATCGACGGTGGGATTGAGCTGGTCGGCTTTCACGCCGCGGGCGGCGACGATGCGTCCGCGCAGCATCGGCACGTCCTCGACCGTCGAATCCGGGGAGATCTGCTTGAGGAAGGCGCCGAAGCGGTCGGCTTCGGTGGAGGGGATGTCGATGAAGAAGAACGACGGCGCCCGCTCCGGCAACGCAGCCAGGAATTGACGGCGCAGATTGCCGTCGATCTGGGTGATGGTGACGAGCACCGCGAGCCCGAGGCCCAGCGACAGCACGACCGACGGCGTTAGCGCCCCTGGCCGATGGATGTTGGCGATCGCGAGCCGCAGCATGGTCATGCGGCTGCGTGGCAGCCGCCGGGCCACGGCCATCAGCAGTTCGGCAATTCCACGCAACAGCAGGAACACCGCGATCGAGGAGATGACGAATACGGTGGCAACCCGCTTGTCATAGGACAGCCCGATGGCGACCGCGATCAGCAGGGCAATCACGACCCCCATCAGTGCGAGATAGCTCCAGCGCGGACGGTGCCATTCGCTGGCGACGGTCTCGCGGAATAGCGCCGCCACCGGCACGTCGTGGACCCGGCCGAGCGGCCACAGGCCGAAGGCGAGCGCGGTGAGCTGACCATAGATGAAGGCGAGCGCAAGCTCATCCGGATGCACGGCCGGCACCACCGGCAGCGGCAGCAGCGTGCCGAACAGGCCGACGATTGCGAAGGGCAGCGCGGCGCCGAGCGCAAGGCCGATCACCGAGCCAATTCCGGCGAGCACGACCACCTGGGTGAGATAGATCGTGAAGACGTCGCGGCCGGTGGCGCCGAGCGCCTTGAAGGAGGCGATGACGTCGCGGCGGCGGTCGATATGGCTCTTCACGGCATTGGCGACGCCGACGCCGCCGACCAGTAGCGCGGCAAGGCCAACCAGGGTCAGGAACTGCGTGAAGCGGTTGATGTTGCGTTCGAGTTGCGGCGAGGCATTGCTACGGCTGCGGACTTCCCAGCCCGCCTCAGGCGCCGCGTTGCGCGCGCCGTCGATCAATGCGGTGGTGGCCCGATCGTCGTTGGCGCCGTCGGGCAGCTTCACCCGGTAGATCCAGCGCACCAGGCTGCCCGGCTGCAACAGGTCGGTGGCGCGCAGGCTGGCTTCGCTGACGAGAAACCGCGGGCCGAGGCCGACGCCGGCGGCGAGCTTGTCCGGCTCGGCCGCGATCACGCTGCGGATCTGGTAGGTCGCGGTGCCGACGGTGACGCGGTCGCCGAGCGTGAGGTCGAGCCGTGCGAGCAAGGTCGAATCGACGGCCGCGCCATAGGCGCCGTCGCGCTCGGCGAGGAGATCGGCGAGCGGCATGTTCGGCTCGAGCGTCAGTTCGCCGAGCATCGGATATTTGCCGTCGACCGCCTTGAGCTCGACCAGCGCCAGCTTACCGTCATTGCTGCGCGCCATCGCGCGGAGCTTGGCTGCGACCGAGACCTCGCCGCGCGTGCGCAGGAACGCAACCTCGCTCGGCTCGGCCTCGCGCGAGATCAACGAGAACGCGACGTCGCCGCCGAGCAAGGTGCGACCTTCGCGCGACAGGCCGTCGCCGAGGCTCGCGGCGACCGAGCCGACGCCGGCGATCGCCATCACGCCAAGCGCAATGCAGGCGATGAAGACATAGAAGCCGCGCAGGCCGCCGCGCAGTTCGCGCATCGCGTAACGGAAGGCGAGCGACGATGCGCGGCCCTGCACCGCGACTTCGGACGCGACGCTCATGTCGCGGAGTGCCCGTCGATCCGGCCCGAGCGCAGCCGCACGACGCGATCGCAGCGCTGCGCGAGCGAGATGTCGTGCGTCACCAGCACCAGCGTCATGCCGCGCTCGGTGTGCTTGCTGAAGAGCAAGTCGACGATCTGCTTTCCTGTCGCCTCGTCGAGATTTCCGGTCGGCTCATCGGCAACGAGGATCGCGGGATCGGGCGCGAGCGCGCGCGCGATTGCGACGCGCTGCTGCTCACCGCCGGAGAGTTGCGTCGGATAGTGATGCAGGCGTTCGCCAAGGCCCACCGATTGCAGCTCCTGTGCGGCGCGCGTCGCCGCATCTGCACTGCCGGCGAGTTCGAGCGGTACCGCGACGTTCTCGAGTGCCGTCATGGTCGGGATCAGGTGGAACGACTGGAAGACGATGCCGACCTGGCGGCCGCGGAAGCGCGCAAGCGCATCCTCGTCGAGGGCATTGAACGACGTGCCGTTGACGACCACTTCTCCACTGTCAGGACGTTCGAGCCCCGCCATCACCATCAGCAAGGTCGACTTGCCCGAGCCCGACGGGCCGATCAGGCCGATGGCCTCGCCCGCTGCCACACGAAGGCTGATATCTTTCAGGATATGAACCCGTGCCGCGCCGGTGCCGAGCGAGAGATTGACGTTCTTGACAGAGATGGTGTCCGGCTCGACGCCGGTCAGGGAAGAGGATTCGATGAGACTGTCCATGGTTCGGTCATATGGCACTTCCGCCGCTGCGGTCGAGGGCCGGTTGGGGATCTTCGTGCACATACTCGTGTTGCTTATGGGCTTGATGACGGCGGCAAGCGTGCAGGCGGCGGATCCCGCGAAACCGATCAAGATGGTGGTGCTGGGTGACTCCTTAAGTGCCGGCTATGGCCTCCCGGCTGCGGCGGCTTTCCCGGTTCGCCTGCAAAAGGCCTTGGATGCCAAGGGGATAAAGGTCGATATGATCAATGCCGGGGTGTCCGGCGACACCGCCTCGGGCGGTCGCGACCGGGTGGACTGGTCAGTGCCTGATGGAACCGATGCCGTGATCCTCGAGCTTGGCGCCAACGATGCCCTGCGTGGCACCGATCCCGCCGTCACCCGCGCCGCGCTGTCCGACATCATCACAAAGTTGAAGGCGCGCAAGATCGCAGTACTCTTGTGCGGCATGCTCGCGCCGCCGAATTACGGCAGCGACTATGCGGCCAAGTTCAACGCCATCTATCCCGATCTCTCGAAGTCCTTCGGCGTGCCGCTCTATCCGTTCTTTCTCGATGGCGTCGCCGCCGACGCCAAGCTCAACCAGGCCGACGGCATGCATCCGACAGCCGACGGAGTGGATATCGTCGTGAAGAACATCCTGCCCACGGTGGAGGCATTTCTCAGTGCACTATCGGGGCAACGCAGTTGAAAGTGCAGGCCCTGCTGCGCATGATGACGTAGGTTTACGAGCTGTTAACGCATCATGCTTCGCAGAGTCATATAACTCGGGTACAAAGAGACGTCGGTGATTCGTCACCGGGTCGTAACAGGGCGCGGGCTCCCAAAACTCGCGCCACCGCATCGAGGATTATTGCGATGCCGCGTCTGTTCACTGGACTGGAAATCCCGGCCGATATCGGCCAAACCCTCTCCAGCTTGCGTGGTGGCCTTCCCGGCGCACGCTGGATCGATCCCGAAAATTATCACGTCACCCTGCGTTTCATCGGCGATATCGATGGCGTCTCAGCCAACGAGATCGCCATGATGCTGTTTCGGGTGAATCGCAAACCGTTCGAGGTGAAGCTGCAGGGCTTGTCGAGCTTCGGCGGACGCAAGCCGCGCGCGGTGGTTGCCTCCGTCGAGCCGAGCCGGCCGCTGATAGAGCTGCAGGCGGAGCTCGAGCGCTTAATGCAGCGGATCGGGCTTGATCCCGAGGGGCGCAAATTCACGCCGCATGTGACGCTCGCGCGATTGCACGATGCGTCGAGCCAGGACGTGGCGGATTATCTTTCCGTCCGCGGCTACTTCCCGAGCCGCACCTTCATGGCGGATCGCTTCGTGCTGTTCTCGTCGCGTGCGTCGACCGGCGGCGGCCCCTACGTGGTCGAGGATTCCTACGCGCTCTGCGCGTGAGATAACCGCCGGTTCTGGGCGCCCGGCCGGCTCGTCCGCTCGGCCGGGGTGCGCAAGGGCGTGCTCCTGCATAGCCGTCGCCAAAATTCGCGGCTTGCAATTTTCCGCGAGGTAGGGCCGTAAGATGGCTCATGCTCTCCACCTCGCCCAGTTCCTTCCTTGACCACTACAAGGCCCTGGTCGCCTCCGGCGCGATCGAGGCTGATTCCGCGCAGGCGCGCGCCGCCGACGCGTTTGGTGCGCTGGACGAGCGGCTCGCGAGCTACAAGCCACAGCGCAAGCAGAGCCTGTTCGGCCGGCTGTTCGGCGGCGACAAGGACGAGAAGCCGCCGTGCGGGCTCTATGTCCATGGCGAGGTCGGCCGCGGCAAGACCATGCTGATGGACCTGTTCTTCCAGCAGAGCCCGATCGAGCACAAGCGCCGCGCGCATTTCCACGAATTCATGGCCGAAGCGCATGAGCGCATCTACGGCTATCGCCAGCAGATTGCGTGCGGCGAGATCGACGAAGCCGATGTCATCGCGCTCACCGCGCAGGCGATCTTCGACGAGGCCTGGCTGCTCTGCTTCGACGAATTCCATGTTACCGACATCGCGGATGCGATGATCCTCGGGCGGCTGTTCGCAAAGCTGTTCGATCTCGGCACCGTCGTGGTCGCAACCTCGAACGTCGCGCCGGAGGACCTCTATAAAGGCGGCCTCAACCGTGCGCTGTTCCTGCCGTTCATCAAGCAGATCTCCGACCATATGGACGTGCTGCGGCTCGATGCACGCACCGACTTCCGGCTGGAGAAGTTGTTCGGCGTAAAGATGTGGCTGATGCCGCCGGATGATGAGGCCGACGAGGCGCTCGACGCAGCGTGGCGCAAGATGACCGGCAATGCGCCGTGCAAGTCGCGCGACATCGCGATCAAGGGGCGCACGCTGCACGTGCCGTGTTCTTCGAATGGTGTCGCGCGCTTCAGCTTCGCGGATATCTGCGAGAAGCCGCTTGCTGCCTCCGATTACCTGCGGCTCGCGCACGACTACCACACGATCCTGATCGACCATATACCGGTGATGGATTATGCCCAGCGCAACGCAGCCAAGCGCTTCATCTCGCTGATCGACACGCTCTATGACAATGCCGTGAAGCTGATGGCCTCGGCCGAGGCCAACCCGGTGTCGCTCTATCTCGCGACCGACGGCATCGAGGCGATGGAATTCAAGCGCACTGCGTCACGTCTGATCGAAATGAGCTCGGAATCCTACCTGGCGTTGCCGCACGGTCGGAAAGACTCGTCGGCGAGCGGCACATCGACTGGTCTGGTCGAGACCTGAATACAGCCTCGAGCGCGCCCGTTCCGGGCAACTTTTCGTGCGCCCGCACGGTTATCGCTGGCATGCCTGATCGAATTCCGGGCAGGGGCGACAATTGGGCAGGCCGCGACTTGAACGTATCATTCGAAAGGGATAACCACCCTTCCAACCGACTTCTCTCCCTCCTGCTACCAGTTCAAAGGACTGATTTCCCATGGCACGCGACAAGATTGCTCTGATTGGCTCCGGACAGATCGGCGGAACGCTGGCGCACCTCGTCGGCCTCAAGGAACTCGGAGATGTCGTGCTGTTCGATATCGCCGAAGGTGTGCCGCAGGGCAAAGCGCTCGACATCGCGCAATCGTCGCCGGTCGACGGGTTCGACTCCAATCTCTCCGGCGCCAATTCCTATGAAGCGCTCGACGGCGCCAAGGTCTGCATCGTCACGGCCGGTGTGCCGCGCAAGCCCGGCATGAGCCGCGATGACCTGCTCTCCATCAACCTCAAGGTCATGGAGCAGGTCGGCGCCGGCATCAAGAAGTACGCGCCCGACGCGTTTGTCATCTGCATCACCAACCCGTTGGATGCGATGGTGTGGGCGCTGCAGAAGGCTTCGGGCCTGCCGCACAAGAAGGTGGTCGGCATGGCCGGCGTGCTCGACTCCGCGCGCTTCCGCTATTTCCTCGCCGACGAATTCAACGTCTCGGTCGAGGACGTCACCGCCTTCGTGCTCGGCGGCCACGGCGACACGATGGTGCCGCTGACGCGCTATTCGACCGTTGCCGGCATTCCGCTGCCCGACCTTGTCAAGATGGGCTGGACCTCGCAGGCGCGCGTCGACGAGATCGTCGATCGCACCCGCAACGGCGGCGCCGAGATCGTCAACCTGCTCAAGACCGGCTCTGCCTTCTACGCGCCGGCTGCGTCCGCGATCGCGATGGCCGAGAGCTATCTGAAGGACAAGAAGCGCGTGCTGCCCTGCGCCGCCTATCTCAACGGCGAGTATGGCGTGAAGGACATGTATGTCGGCGTGCCGGTCGTGATCGGCTCCAAGGGCGTCGAGCGCGTCGTCGAGATCGAGCTGGCCGGCAAGGACCGCGAAGCCTTCGACAAGTCGGTTGGCGCGGTGCAGGGCCTGGTCGACGCCTGCAAGAAGATCGCGCCCGACCTGCTCGGCAAGTAATCTGGCTTGGCAATGGCCCGATAGGCGTTTTCAATCGCCTGTCGGCGCAAGGTTATGAATTTCCGGCGGATTTTGTAGTTGCACGAGCCTTGGTATATGGTATGCCAGTCTCAAGGCTGACGCGAGTTCGATGAAGTTCGCCGCAAGAGGGTTTGGGAGCGTCTCTCCATGAATATCCACGAATACCAGGCCAAGGCACTGCTGCATCAATTCGGCGTGCCGATCTCGCGCGGCGTGCCGGTGCTCAAGCCGGAGGACGCCGATGGGGCGGCGAAGCAGCTTCCCGGACCGATCTGGGTGGTGAAGAGCCAGATTCACGCCGGCGGCCGTGGCAAGGGCAAGTTCAAGGAAGCATCCGCCGGCGACAAGGGCGGCGTCCGCATCGCCAAGTCGGTCGCCGAGGTCGACGAGTTCGCCAGGCAGATGCTCGGTGCGACCCTGGTCACGGTGCAGACCGGCCCGCACGGCAAGCAGGTCAACCGCCTCTACATCGAGGAAGGCTCCGACATCGACAAGGAGTTCTATCTCTCGATCCTGGTCAACCGCGAAACCTCCGAAGTCTCGTTCGTGGTTTCGACCGAGGGCGGCGTCAACATCGAAGAGGTCGCGCACGCGACGCCGGAAAAGATCGTCTCGTTCTCCGTCGATCCGGCGACCGGCATCATGCCGCACCACGGCCGTACCGTCGCCAACGCGCTGAAGCTGACCGGCGATCTTGCCAAGCAGGCGGAAAAGCTGACTGGTCAGCTCTATGCCGCCTTCGTCGCCAAGGACATGGCGATGCTGGAAATCAATCCGCTCGTCGTCACCAAGCAGGGTCAGCTCCGCGTGCTCGACGCCAAGGTGTCGTTCGACAGCAACGCGCTTTATCGCCACCCCGACGTGCTGGCGCTGCGCGACGAGACCGAGGAAGACGCCAAGGAGATCGAGGCGTCGAAGTTCGACCTCAACTACGTCGCGCTCGACGGCAATATCGGTTGCATGGTCAACGGCGCCGGCCTCGCCATGGCGACCATGGACATCATCAAGCTCTACGGCATGTCGCCGGCGAACTTCCTCGATGTCGGCGGCGGCGCCAGCGTGGAGAAGGTCGCGGCCGCGTTCAAGATCATCACCGCCGATCCCAACGTGAAGGGCATCCTGGTCAACATCTTCGGCGGCATCATGAAGTGCGACGTGATCGCCGAGGGCGTGGTCGCCGCGGTGAAGCAGGTCGGTCTCAAAGTGCCGCTGGTCGTGCGTCTTGAAGGCACCAATGTAGAGCAGGGCAAGAAGATCATCCGCGAAAGCGGTCTCAACGTGGTCCCCGCCGACAACCTTGATGATGCCGCACAGAAGATCGTGAAAGCCGTCAAGGGAGGCTAACGATGGCCGATCATCTCGACGCTCCGTCACCGCTGGAAGAACACCGCAGGCTCGCGGTCTTCGCGGGCGAGTGGAGCGGCGAAGAGGTGGTCCACCCGTCGCGCTGGACCGCAGGTGGTCCGGCGACCTCGCATGTCAGCGCGCGCGTCGCGCTCAACGGCTTCTACCTGATCCAGGACAGCGTGCAGACGCGCGAGGGCAAGGAGAGCTTTGCCACCCACGGCGTCTTCACCTACGACCGCGAAGAGCGGACCTACAAACTGTTCTGGCACGATTCGCTCGGCTACTACCCGCCGTCGCCGGCCTCGGGCGCCTGGATCAACAAATCGCTGATCCTGGTGCGCGGCTCGCTGCGCGGCAACGCCCGTCACGTCTACGAGGTCGTCGACGACAACACCTACAACATGAAGATCCAGTTCTCGCCCGACGCGGAAGGATGGGCCGACGTGCTCACCGGCGTGTACCGGCGTATCCACTAGAGCATAGAGTCCTCACTGCTCGTCTCGCGAAAGCATCACGAACCATGTCCATCCTGATCGACAAGAACACCAAGGTCATCTGCCAAGGCTTCACCGGCAAGAACGGCACCTTCCATTCGGAAGCGGCGATCGCTTACGGCACCAAGATGGTCGGCGGTGTGGCGCCGGGCAAAGGCGGCTCGACCCATCTCAACCTTCCGGTGTTCGACACCGTCGCGGAAGCGCGCGACAAGACCGGCGCCGACGCCAGCGTGGTCTATGTGCCGCCGCCGGGCGCGGCGGATGCGATCTGCGAGGCGATCGATGCGGAGATCCCGCTGATCGTCTGCATCACCGAAGGCATCCCTGTGCTCGACATGGTGCGCGTGAAGCGTTCGCTGTCGGGATCGAAGTCGCGGCTGATCGGACCCAATTGCCCGGGCGTGATGACGGCCGGCGAGTGCAAGATCGGCATCATGCCGGCCAACATCTTCAAGCCCGGCAGCGTCGGCATCGTCTCCCGCTCCGGCACGCTCACTTACGAGGCGGTGTTCCAGACCACCCAGGAAGGCCTCGGCCAGACCACCGCGGTCGGCATCGGCGGCGACCCGGTCAAGGGCACCGAGTTCATTGACGTGCTGGAGATGTTCCTGGCCGACGAGAAGACCAAGTCGATCATCATGATCGGCGAGATCGGCGGTTCCGCCGAGGAGGATGCGGCCCAGTTCCTCCGGGACGAGGCCAAGCGTGGCCGCAAGAAGCCGATGGTTGGCTTCATTGCCGGTGTTACAGCACCTCCCGGTCGCCGGATGGGCCATGCCGGCGCCATCATTTCCGGCGGCAAGGGCGATGCCGGTTCCAAGACCGCGGCGATGGAAGCGGCGGGGATCAAAGTGTCGCCGTCGCCGGCCCGGCTCGGGCACACGCTGGCCGAGATGTTGAAGTAACCCATCCGGCGCGACAATTTCCCTCGTCAAGCGTTATCTCGTCGAGGCGTGCTTTCCGGAATTTCGGTTCCGGGAAGCGTGAACGGGGCGATTTGCCGCCAAAGGTCGCATATTTATAAGTTCTGAAAATATATTCATTTCTTAGTTCTTTTAGGCAGGAATATCCAACCTAGATAGGGTAAAGGGTATCCCAACCAGCCGGCCCCTCTTCCAGACCGGC
This sequence comes from Bradyrhizobium sp. ISRA464, assembly GCF_029910095.1. Classification (NCBI taxonomy): domain Bacteria; kingdom Pseudomonadati; phylum Pseudomonadota; class Alphaproteobacteria; order Hyphomicrobiales; family Nitrobacteraceae; genus Bradyrhizobium; species Bradyrhizobium sp. ISRA464. Next base: position 414,383 of record NZ_CP094526.1, read on the forward strand.
ACTTGCGCCGTCTTTGACGCGCGAACCGAAAAAATCACCAGGACTGCCTCATGTCTCGCCAGGACGCGAACGCCGCTTTTGCCCTTTCATCGTTTTTGCAGGGCACCAACGCCGCCTACATCGATGACCTCTATGCCCGCTACGACCAGGATCCAGGATCGGTCGATGCCGAGTGGCAGGAATTCTTCAAGAGCCTGAGGGACGTCCCTGCCGACGTCCAGAAGAACGCCGACGGCGCTTCCTGGGGCCGCGACAATTGGCCGGTGACGCCGCGTGACGAGCTGACCTCAGCGCTCGACGGTAACTGGGCGGAGGTCGAGAAGGCGGTCGGCGCCAAGCTCGCCGCCAAGGCCCAGGCCAAGGGCGCCGAGCTCTCGGACGCGGAGGTCCTTCAGGCGACCCGCGATTCCGTCCGCGCGTTGATGCTGATTCGCGCCTATCGCATGCGCGGCCATTTCCACGCCAAGCTCGATCCGCTCGGCATCGAGGCGCCGCGCGATCGCGAGGAACTCGATCCGCGCTCCTACGGCTTCACCGAGGCCGACTTCGATCGCAAGATCTTCCTCGATCACGTGCTCGGCCTCGAATACGGCACGCTGCGCGAGATCGTTCAGATCTGCGAGCGTACCTACTGCCAGACGCTCGGCGTCGAATTCATGCACATCTCCAATGCCGCGCAGAAGGCGTGGATCCAGGAGCGCATCGAGGGGCCGGACAAGGAGATCAGCTTTACCCCCGAAGGGCGCCGCGCCATCCTCAACAAGCTGATCGAGGCGGAGGGTTTTGAGAAGTTCTGCGACCTCAAGTTCACCGGCACCAAGCGCTTCGGCCTCGACGGCGGTGAATCCCTGATCCCTGCGCTCGAGCAGATCATCAAGCGCGGCGGCAATCTCGGCGTGAAGGAGATCGTGGTCGGCATGCCGCATCGCGGTCGCCTCAATGTGCTGACCCAGGTGATGGGCAAGCCGCACCGCGCGCTGTTCCATGAATTCAAGGGCGGCTCGGCCAATCCGGACTCGGTCGAAGGCTCGGGCGACGTCAAGTATCACCTCGGCGCCTCCTCGGACCGCGAGTTCGACGGCAACAACATCCACCTGTCGCTGACCGCAAACCCGTCGCATCTCGAGATCGTCGATCCCGTGGTGATGGGCAAGGTTCGCGCCAAGCAGGACCAGCACGGCGATCCACCCGACATGCGCATCTCCGTCCTGCCGCTCTTGATGCATGGCGACGCGGCGTTCGCGGGTCAGGGCGTCGTGGCGGAATGCTTCAGCCTCTCCGACCTGAAGGGCTACCGCACCGGCGGATCGCTGCACTTCATCGTCAACAACCAGATCGGCTTCACCACCTATCCGCGCTATTCGCGCTCGTCGCCGTATCCGTCCGACGTCGCGAAGATGATCGACGCGCCGATCTTCCATGTGAACGGCGACGATCCGGAAGCGGTGGTGTTCGCGGCCAAGGTCGCGATCGAGTTCCGGCAGAAATTCCACAAGCCGGTCGTCATCGACATGTTCTGCTACCGCCGCCACGGCCATAACGAGGGCGACGAGCCGGCGTTCACCCAGCCGGTGATGTACAAGCGCATCGCCTCGCATCCGAGCACCCTTGAGATCTATGCCAAGCGGCTGGTCGCCGATGGCGTGCTCACCGAGGGCGAGGTCGATAAGGCCAAGGCCGATTGGCGCGCACGGCTCGATGCCGAATTCGAGGCCGGCGCCGGCTACAAGCCGAACAAGGCCGACTGGCTCGACGGCAAGTGGGCGGGCTTCAAGATCGCCGACCAGGAAGAGGACGCCCGCCGTGGCGTCACCGGCGTCGACGTTGCTGTTCTGAAGGACATCGGCCGCAAGATCACCAAGGTGCCGGACGGTTTCCGGGTTCACCGCACCATCCAGCGCTTCCTCGACAATCGCGCCAAGGCGATCGACAGCGGGGTCGGCATCGACTGGGCGACCGGCGAGGCGCTGGCGTTCTGCTCGCTGCTCCAGGAAGGCCATCACGTGCGCCTGTCCGGCCAGGACTCCGAGCGCGGCACCTTCTCGCAGCGTCACTCGGTCCTGATTGATCAGGAAGACGAGAGCCGCTACACGCCGTTCAATCACCTCGGCGGCGACGACACCGGCCATTACGAAGTCATCAACTCGCTGCTCTCGGAAGAGGCGGTGCTCGGCTTCGAGTACGGCTATTCGCTGGCCGAGCCGAATGCGCTCGCGATCTGGGAGGCGCAGTTCGGCGACTTCGCCAACGGCGCGCAGGTCGTGTTCGACCAGTTCATCTCATCCGGCGAACGCAAATGGCTGCGCATGTCCGGCCTGGTCTGCCTGCTGCCGCATGGCTACGAAGGGCAGGGGCCGGAGCACTCCTCCGCTCGCCTCGAGCGCTATTTGCAGATGTGCGCCGAGGACAACATGCAGGTGGTCTATCCGACCACGCCGGCGAACTACTTCCATGTGCTGCGGCGCCAGCTGCATCGCGAGATCCGCAAGCCGCTGATCCTGATGACGCCGAAGTCGCTGCTGCGTCACAAGCGCGCCGTGTCGCGGCTCGACGAGCTCGGCAAGAACGCCACCTTCCATCGCATTCTGTACGATGACGCGCAGATGCTGCCGGACGAGAAGATCAAGCTGAAGTCGGACGACAAGATCCGTCGCGTCGTGCTGTGCTCCGGCAAGGTCTATTACGATCTCTACGAGGAGCGCGAGAAGCGCGGCATCGACGACATCTACCTGATGCGTATCGAGCAGCTCTATCCGGTGCCGCTGAAGGCGCTGGTGCAGGAGCTCGGCCGCTTCAAGAACGCCGAAATGGTCTGGTGCCAGGAAGAGCCCCGCAATATGGGTTCGTGGCACTTCATCGAGCCCTATCTCGAATGGGTGCTGAACCAGATCAACGCGACGAACAAGCGTCCGCGCTACGCCGGCCGTCCGGCATCGGCGGCGACCGCGACCGGGTTGATGTCGAAGCACCTGGCCCAGCTCAAGGCGCTGCTCGACGACGCACTGAACTGACGAGCTTCACTCCAGCCATGCCCCGCGAAAGCGGGGCATTCGGTACTCCGCGTATCCGGCAGAAGCACTGTCGTCACGGAGCCCCGGACCGTCCGCCCTGGCGCACGGTGGCCGCACAAGTCTTATGACCGCAGGGTTATCGAGGAAAAGACCATGACTGAAATTCGCGTTCCAACGCTCGGCGAATCCGTGACCGAGGCCACCATCGGCCGCTGGTTCAAGAAGGCGGGCGATGCCGTCGCGGTGGACGAGCCGCTCGTGGAGCTGGAGACCGACAAGGTTACGATCGAGGTTCCGGCGCCGTCGGCGGGAACGCTTGGCGAGATCATCGCCAAGGACGGCGAAACGGTCGCCGTCGGCGCATTGCTCGGCCAGATCAATGACGGCGCGGCCCCGGCCAAGCCTGCTGCGGCCGCCGCACCCGCCAAGGCGGCGGCTCCAGCCGCGCCGACCGCCGCCCCGGCTCCTGCCGCTGCGCCGAAGGCGCCGCCGGCGGATGCGCCGCTTGCGCCCTCCGTTCGCAAGCTCTCGGCCGAGAGCGGTATCGACGCCTCCACCGTTCCCGGTTCGGGCAAGGACGGCCGCGTGACCAAGGGCGACATGCTGGCTGCGATCGAAAAGGCGGCCTCCGCGCCCACCCCGGTCTATCAGCCGGCTGCCGCCGTGCAGGTGCGCGCTCCGTCGCCGGCCGACGATGCCGCGCGCGAGGAGCGCGTGAAGATGACGCGGCTGCGCCAGACCATCGCGCGCCGTCTCAAGGACGTGCAGAACACTGCCGCGATGCTCACGACCTTCAACGAGGTCGACATGACCAACGTCATGGTGCTGCGCGCGCACTACAAGGACGCGTTCGAGAAGAAGCACGGCGCCAAGCTCGGCTTCATGGGCTTCTTCACCAAGGCCGTCGTGCAGGCCCTGAAGGATATTCCGGCCGTCAACGCCGAGATCGACGGCAGCGACCTGATCTACAAGAACTACTATCACATCGGCGTCGCGGTCGGCACCGACCGCGGCCTGGTGGTGCCAGTCGTGCGCGACTGCGACCACAAGTCGATCGCCGAGATCGAGAAGGGAATCGCCGACTACGGCCGCCGCGCCCGCGATGGCCAGCTCAAGATCGATGAGATGCAGGGCGGCACCTTCACCATCACCAATGGCGGCATCTACGGCTCGCTGATGTCGACGCCGATCCTCAACGCGCCGCAGTCCGGCATTCTCGGCATGCACAAGATCCAGGAGCGGCCGATGGTGGTCGGCGGCAAGATCGAGGCACGCCCGATGATGTACCTGGCGCTGTCCTACGATCACCGCGTCATCGACGGCAAGGAAGCGGTCACCTTCCTGGTGCGCGTCAAGGAGAGCCTGGAGGATCCGGCCCGCCTGGTGCTGGATCTCTGAGGTCAGGACGCACGCGATGCCCGATCGCTTCGGGCATCGCGATTGGATCTTCACTCACACACGCTTGGAGGTTGACGTGATGGACAAGGTCGTTGTCATCACTGGCGGCAGCCGCGGCATCGGCCGCGCCGCCGCGCTCGCGGCGGCTGCGCGCGGCTATCGCGTCGTCGTTGGCTACGCTTCCAACCAGACGGCGGCCAACGAGGTCGTTGCCGCGATCGAGGCGAAGAACGGCAAGGCGATCGCGGTGAAGTGCGACGTCGGCAGCGAGCAGGACATCCTGGCGCTGTTCAAGGCCGCTGACGGGTTCGGGACGCTCGGCGCGCTGGTCAACAATGCCGGTATCGTCGGCCCGTCGATTCGCGTCGAGGACATGACCGCCGAGCGCATCGCGCGCATGATGGCGGTGAACGTCACCGGCAGCATCCTGTGCGCCCGTGAGGCCGTGAAGCGGATGTCGACCAAGAGGGGCGGCAAGGGCGGTGTGATCGTTAACCTGTCCTCGGTCGCAGCCAAGCTCGGCTCGGCCAACACCTATGTCGACTACGCAGCGTCCAAGGGTGCGATCGATACCTTTACCATCGGCCTCGGTCATGAGGTCGCCGATGAAGGCATTCGCGTTGCGGGCATTCGCCCCGGTCTGATCGATACCGAAATCCATGCCTCGGGCGGCGAGCCCGACCGCGCGCATCGGCTTGCGCCCATGGTGCCGATGAAGCGCGTCGGTACATCAGAGGAAATCGCCAATGCCATCGTTTGGCTGATCTCGGACGAGGCGTCCTATGTCACGAGCGCGACCCTCGACGTGTCGGGCGGTCGCTAGAGCATGATCCGGACAAGCAGGAACCCCCTCTCCGAAAAAGTCGTGCTCCACTAACTGTCACAGAGTTTAGCTACAGGACTTCCATCATGGCTTCTTACGATCTCGTCGTCATCGGCACCGGACCCGGCGGTTACGTCTGCGCGATACGCGCAGCGCAACTCGGCATGAAGGTGGCCGTCGTCGAGAAGAATGCGACGCTCGGCGGCACCTGCCTCAACGTCGGCTGCATGCCCTCGAAGGCGCTGCTGCATGCCTCCGAGATGTTCGAGGAAGCCGCCCACTCCTTCGCCAAGATGGGCGTCAGCGTCTCGGCGCCAAAGCTCGATCTTCCTTCGATGATGAACTTCAAGCAGCAAGGCATCGACGGCAACGTCAAGGGCGTCGAGTTCCTGATGAAGAAGAACAAGATCGACGTGCTCAAGGGCACCGGCAAGATCCTCAGTGCCGGCAAGGTCGAGGTCTCCGGCGACGGCAAGACCGAAGTCGTCGAGACCAAGAACATCGTGATTGCCACCGGGTCTGACATCGCGCGGCTGAAGGGAATCGATATCGACGAGAAGCGCATCGTGTCGTCGACCGGCGCCCTGTCGCTGGAGAAGGTGCCGGAGAAATTGCTGATCATCGGCGCCGGCGTGATCGGGCTCGAACTCGGCTCGGTCTGGCGCCGCCTCGGCGCGGATGTCATGGTCGTGGAATTCCTCGACCGCATCCTGCCCGGCATGGATGGCGAAGTGGCAAAGCAATTCCAGCGCATGCTGGAGAAGCAGGGCTTCGTCTTCAAGCTCGGCGCCAAGGTCACCTCGGTCGATACCTCGGGCAAGACATTGTCGGTGAAGGTCGAGCCGGCCGCGGGCGGCGCGGTTGAAGCGCTCGAAGCCGATGTGGTGCTGGTGTGCATCGGCCGCGTGCCCTACACCGAAGGCCTCGGGCTGAAGGAAGCCGGTATTGCGCTCGACAATCGCGGCCGTGTCGAGATCGATTCGCACTTCTCGACCAATGTGAAGGGCATCTATGCGATCGGTGACGTCGTTGCCGGACCGATGCTGGCGCACAAGGCGGAAGATGAAGGCGTTGCCTGCGCGGAGATCATCGCGGGTCAGGCTGGCCACGTGAATTACGACGTCATTCCAGGCGTTGTGTATACCACGCCGGAGGTGTCGTCGGTCGGCAAGACCGAGGAAGACCTCAAGCAGGCAGGTATCGGTTATACCGTCGGCAAGTTTCCATTTACCGCCAACGGCCGCTCCAAGGTGAACCAGACCACGGACGGCTTCGTGAAGGTTCTCGCAGACGCGAAGACCGATCGGGTGCTTGGCGTGCACATTGTCGGCCGCGAAGCCGGTGAAATGATCCATGAAGCCTGCGTGCTGATGGAATTTGGCGGATCGGCGGAGGATTTGGCGCGCACATGCCACGCCCATCCGACCCGCTCGGAAGCCATCAAGGAAGCCTCGCTTGCGGTGGGCAAACGCGCCATCCATATGTGATCGATGTCCGGCGCCGGCCGGGGTCGAGATCATCTAGATGTTGCGTCGCCTATTACAGCCGTTCTGGGTCCTGCTTGCGATCATTTTCCTGATCGAAGCATGGCTGTGGGACCACCTCGAGCCGATCGTGGCGCGCATGGTGGCAGCGATTCCGCTGAGCGCGTTCAAGCAATGGTTGGCCGAGCGGGTCGATTCGCTGTCGCCGGCGATGACGCTGATTGTGTTCATCGTCCCGGTCATCCCGCTGTTTCCGCTCAAGCTGGTCGGCCTGTGGCTGTTCACGCACGAATATTGGCTGGGCGCGATCTCGACCATTCTGTTCGCGAAATTCCTCAGCGTCGGCGTCACCGCCTTCATCTTCGACGTGACGCGGCCGAAGCTGATGGAGATGCCGTGGTTCGAGGCGCTCTATCATTTCGTGATGGCGATGCGCGCCAAGGCCACCGCCATCGTCGAGCCGATCAAGCAGCGTATCCGCGAGGTCCTGCGCGGCAATGGTGACGGATGGACGGCGCGCACGCTCCGTCTGATCGCGCGCTTCCGCAAGAGCGTGCAACAGGCGCGCTAGACGTTCCGCGCAAGTTGCTCGACCGTCCTCCTCAGGGCGACGGTGAGAGAGCCGGGGCTCTGCGGTTCAATGCAGCGGCAGCAAATGCGGCTGGAAGATGCCGAGCGCGGTCATCACGATGCCGGCGAGCGTCACGAGGCCTGACACCCAGGCCAGCGCGATCATGCCCGTGATGATGGTCGCGGACGCCAGCACGATCGCGATCTGGAAGGCGGCGGAGGCAAGTTCGAAGTGATGATACTTCGCCGTCGCCTCGTCGCGCTCATGCTCGGCGTGCTTGGCGCGCTCGGCCAGCTGCTCGGTGCCTTCGCCGGTTTCCGGCTCCGAGCGATAACGCGCGGCGGTCTTCTGCCATTCGTCGATCTGCTTCTGCAGCGTTGCCTTGGTGGCGTCGTCGGCCGTGCCGCCGAGGCTCAGCTTGCCCTGCTCGGCCGCGGTCTGCAAGGTGGTGCGGCGAATGCTCTTGGCCTGGAAGAAGGCCCAGAGGTTGGAGGCCTCGACATTCTTGCTGATCGTTTCGGTCTGTGCGCCCTTGCCGAGCGTTTCCGAGAGGGCCAGGCACAATGCGATCACGGCGATCAGAAGTGCGATCTTCTTGTTCTCGCTGGACGCATGCTCGACATGCTCCGCGTGCTCCATACTTTCATGTGCGCTCATGATTCCCCCTCCGGGTGAGACCGGTACACGATTGCCGAATGCGGCCCGCAACGCAAGGGGCGCGCCGTTTGTGGCGGGCGTATGAATTTGAACGGCGTCGGTGGGGTGACCGAAACAGTCTGCGTCACATTTGAAGGCAGCCCGCCGCCTCACCCGCGCGGATGCGCCGAGCGATACACTTCGAGCAGGCGTTCGCTGTCGATGCCGGTGTAGATCTGCGTGGTCGATAGCGAGGCGTGGCCGAGCAATTCCTGGATCGCGCGCAGGTCGCCGCCGCGGCTGAGCAGATGCGTGGCAAAGGAGTGCCGCAGCGCGTGTGGCGTTGCGCTGTCGGGCAGGCCGAGCGCGCCACGCAGCCGCTCCATCGTAAGTTGGATGATGCGCGGGCTTAGGGGGCCGCCGCGCGCGCCGACGAACATCGGCCCGGTCGGATTGAGCTGATGCGGGCAGATCGCCGCGTAGTCCGCGATCAGCTGCAGCACGTTCTGCAACACCGGCACCATGCGGGTCTTGTTGCCCTTGCCGGTGACGATGAGCACGTCGCCTTCGCCCGGCTTCGGCACGTCGCGGCGTTTCAGTCCGAGTGCCTCCGAGATGCGCAGGCCCGAACCATAGAGCAGCGCCATGACCGCCGCGTCACGGACGAGGATCCAGGTCTCGCGGGCTTCGCCGGCGCGCTCATCGGCGTCGGCGAAACGTTTTGCCGCTTCGATGTGGATCGGTTTCGGCAGGCTTTTTGCGATCTTCGGCGCACGAATGGCCGAGAGCGCGCCGACCTTGCCTTTGCCCTCGCGTTCCAGGAAGCGCCCGAACGAGCGCAAGCCCGCCAACGCCCGCATCAGCGATCGCCCGCCGATCTCGTCGGCGCGCCGCATCGCCATGAAGGCGCGGACATCGCTGGCCTCCAGGGCGGCGAAACCCGCGAGCGTCACCTGCGCGCCCCAATGCCCGGCCAGGAAGGCCAGGCATTGCCGCACATCGCGGGCATAGGCCTCGAGCGTCTTCGGCGACAGCCGCCGCTCGGCGCGCAGATGCGACAGCCAGCGCGTCATCTCCTGCGTGACGCTTGCGTCGGCGCAGTCGAGCTCGAGCGGCTGGGTCACCGGCTCCGTGCTTGCCTGGTTTGTTTTGGTCATGACGCTATTGGCGTTGCGATTCCCTTGATTATATCGCACCGGTTTCGTTTACCGTTCGCTAACTGGCTGGGGCGGCGCTAGCCTGCCGCGGCTCAAAGATCGATTCTCGGATGGACCACGCGACGCGCAGCAGTACGACTTCGACATCGACGACGCGCGTCGTCGACGTGCTGGTGCCTGTCGCGCTGAATCAGACCTATTCCTACCGGATTCCGCGCGGTATGGCGCTGGCGCCGGGCGATGTCGTCTGCGTTCCGCTGGGGCCGCGCGAGGTCGTCGCGGTCGTGTGGGCCGAGAACGCGAATCCCGATCCGCGGCTGCACAATCGGCTCAAGGACGTCAGCGAGAAGCTCGACATCCCGCCGCTGAAAGCGGAACTGCGCCAGCTCGTCGATTGGGTGTCCAACTACACATTGTCGGCCCGCGGCATGGTGCTGCGGATGACGCTGCGCATGGGCGAGAATCTCGGGCCCGAACGCACCCGTCTCGGCGTGCGCCTGGTCGGCGAGGCGCCACGGCGCCTGACGCCGGCGCGCCGGCGGGTGATCGAGGTGCTGTCGGACGGCCTGCTGCATGGCAAGTCGGAGGCGGCGCGGGAGGCCGGCGTCAGTTCGGGCGTAATCGACGGCCTGGTCGACGAGGGCACGCTGACGGTCGAGGCGATGCCGCCGCCGCAGGCGCCGCCGCCTCCGGACCCATCCTACGCGCAGCCTGATTTCTCGCGCGAGCAGCGCAGCGCTGTCGACGTGATGCGGACGCTCGCCGCAAGCGGCAGCTTTCATGTCGCGCTGCTCGACGGCGTCACCGGCTCCGGCAAGACCGAAGTCTATTTCGAGGCGATCGCCGAAAACATCCGCCGCGGCAAGCAGTCGCTGATCCTGATGCCCGAAATCGCGCTGACCGGCCAGTTCCTCGACCGCTTCGCGCAGCGCTTCGGGGTGCGGCCGCTCGAATGGCATTCGGAGCTGACGCCGCGCACGCGCGCGCGGAATTGGGCGGCGATCTCGGAGGGCAAGGCGCCGGTCGTGGTCGGCGCGCGTTCGGCGCTGTTCCTGCCCTATGCCGATCTCGGCCTCATCGTCGTCGATGAAGAGCACGACCAGGCCTACAAGCAGGACGACGGCGCGCATTATCACGCCCGCGACATGGCGGTGGTGCGTGCGCATATCGCCAGGATCCCGATCGTGCTGGCCTCCGCCACGCCGTCGGTCGAGAGCGAGGTCAATGCGCGCAAGGGGCGCTACCAGCGCGTGGCGCTGCCGTCGCGGTTCGGCGGCCAGCACATGCCGCATATCGAGGCGATCGACATGCGGCGCGCGCCGCCGCCGCGCGGCCGCTTCATCTCGCCACCGCTCGCCGAGCAGATCCGCCATGCGATCGAGCGGCGCGAGCAGGCGCTGCTGTTTCTCAATCGCCGCGGCTATGCGCCGCTGACACTGTGCCGCGCCTGCGGCCATCGCTTCGCCTGCACGATCTGCGATGCCTGGCTGGTCGATCATCGCTTCCGCCAGCGGCTGGTCTGCCATCACTGTGGCTTCTCGATGCCGCGGCCGAACATCTGTCCACACTGCGCGGCCGAGGAATCGCTGGTCGCCGTCGGTCCCGGCGTCGAACGGCTGCAGGAGGAGGCGGCGAGCATCTTCCCGGAGGCCCGCACCATGGTGCTGTCCAGCGATCTCATCACCTCGATCGAGACCATGCGCAGCGAGCTGAACGAGATCGCCGAGGGGCGCGTCGACATCATCATCGGCACCCAGCTCGTAGCGAAGGGGCACAATTTTCCGCGGCTCAATCTGGTTGGCGTCGTTGATGCCGATCTGGGCTTGAGCAACGGTGATCCACGCGCGGCCGAGCGCACGTTCCAGCTTTTGAACCAGGTGGTCGGCCGTGCCGGCCGCGAGCAGGGGCGCGGTGTCGGCTATCTGCAGACGCACCAGCCGGAGCATCCCGTCATCAAGGCCTTGATCGCGAACGACCGCGAGGCGTTCTATGCCAGCGAGATCGAGATCCGGGAACGCACCGGCTATCCGCCGTTCGGCCGGCTGGCGAGCCTGATCATCTCGGCCGGCGATCGTCCCACGGCAGAAGGCTTCGCCCGCAAGCTCGCCGCGGTCGCGCCGCTCGACGAGCGGATCCAGGTGCTCGGTCCCGCCGAGGCGCCGCTTGCGGTCATCAAGGGCCGCTATCGTTTTCGTCTGCTGGTGAAGTCGCTGCGCAATGTCGACCTGTCGCAGTATCTGCGCGAATGGCTGGCCGCGGGTCCCAAGACCAAGGGCAATCTGAAGCTCGAGGTCGACGTCGATCCGCAAAGCTTCCTGTGAAACGAAGAGCCTGCCGTCATTCGCGACGGCAGGCCTGATCGGCGCGGAACAAGATCCGCAACCGTTACGCTACGCAACGCTTACCGAACACTGTGAACGGAAGGTGGCGTGGTGGACGCCTCAGGAGATGACCTCGGCGGTGACGCGGCCGACGCCGGCACCAGTGAGGCCGATGGCGCGAGCTGCGCCGGTGGAGAGGTCGAGCACGCGGCCACGAACGAACGGGCCACGATCATTGATGGTGACGACGACGCTGCGGCCGCCATGGGTGACGCGGAGCTTGGTGCCGAACGGCAGCGAGCGGTGGGCCGCGGTCATGGCGTTCTGGTTGAAGCGCTGGCCGGAAGCGGTGCGGCTGCCGGACTCGTTGCCGTAGAAGGAGGCCATTCCCGAGAACATGCGGCCGCCGGTCGGCTGGGCAATCGATGCGTTGGCGTCGCGCCAGGCGGAGGTTTCGGCGCGGGCGTGGTGATGATGGTGATGGCGGTAATGATGATGCCTGGACTTCGCGGACGCCTCCGTGACGCTGCCCCCGACCAGGAGAGTGGCGGCGACAACAGCGAGCGCCGTGCGCGACTGGGTTACCCCACCCAGCGCCTTCTTCATATTTCGCATTGATTAAGACCCTCAGACAGTATTGCCACAAGCGTGGCAAGTGGAACCCCCATCCCTTCGTTGACCAGGGCCGTTTGGTTTCGCAATGAGGCACGAATTGGGCAGTAAATCCGGATTGTCTCCGGTTGAAATATCTTGTTACCGCTTTAGGGTATTCCAGCGAGGTTCCGTAATCTTGTTCTTTAACCAATTTTTAAAGAGTTAAATACTCACGAATACTGTTTAGCGGTGCTGAAGTAAGTTTTGAGTAAGTATTCGCCAAATGGAACACGCGCCGGTGATCGGTTCCGTGCGCAGCCGCGCATGGACCCATGCAAATTTTTGCTGGAACCAACTCAGGCTTGGCGAACCGTCGGTGGCCGGAGCGGCAAATTCCCGCGCGCAGAATTTCCTGATTCGGCTTGCGCGGACGGGGGCAGGCGCGTGTGCGACAAGGCAGCACCGGCCTATGCCGTCATGTTGCACCTGTGCGATTGCTATGTTAGCAAAGCCGCGATTTTAACGGTCCTGGCACGTCCCGTGTCGGTCGAAAATCGAAGTCCCGCTTGAATTCCAAGGGCTTGGATCGCTAGGCGCTGCTTTCGGTGGCGACGGTTTTTCCCTTGCGAGTTTGACAGCAAAAAAGAGCGAGCTCGTGGCTGCTGAAGATCCGTCCGTTTCGGGAGTGTCCGGTCGTTATGCAACGGCCTTGTTCGAGTTGGCGCGCGACGAAAAATCCGTTGATGAAGTGAGGGCCGATCTCGACAAGTTCGATGCTCTGCTCAACGAGAGTGCCGATCTCAAGCGGCTCGTGCGCAGCCCGGTGTTCTCGGCGGACGCGCAGTTGAAGGCGCTGACCGCAGTGCTCGACAAGGCCGGTATCTCGGGCACCTCCGCAAAATTCCTCAAAGTGCTCACCGCCAATCGCCGGCTGTTCGCCGTTGCCGATGTGATCCGCGCCTATCGCGCGCTGGTGGCGAAATACAAGGGCGAGGCGACTGCCGAAGTCACCGTCGCCGAGCAGCTCAGTGACAAGAATCTCGACGCGCTGAAGGCCGCACTGAAATCGGTGACGGGCAAGGACGTCGCGCTCAACGTGAAGGTCGATCCCTCCATTATCGGTGGCCTGGTGGTCAAGCTCGGTAGCCGCATGGTGGATGGTTCGCTTCGCACCAAACTCAATTCGATCAAGAACGCGATGAAAGAGGCAGGCTGATGGACATCCGCGCCGCGGAAATTTCCGCGATCCTCAAGGACCAGATCAAGAATTTCGGCCAGGAAGCCGAGGTTACCGAAGTCGGACAGGTGCTGTCGGTCGGTGACGGTATTGCCCGCGTCTACGGTCTCGACAATGTCCAGGCCGGTGAAATGGTCGAGTTCGAGAACGGCACCCGCGGCATGGCGCTCAACCTCGAAACCGACAACGTCGGTATCGTGATCTTCGGCGCCGACCGCGAGATCAAGGAAGGCCAGACCGTCAAGCGCACCCGCTCCATCGTGGACACGCCGGTCGGCAAGGGTCTGCTCGGCCGCGTCGTCGACGCGCTCGGCAACCCGATCGACGGCAAGGGGCCGATCCAGGCCACCGAGCGCAAGCGCGTCGATGTCAAGGCGCCCGGCATCATTCCGCGCAAGTCGGTGAACGAGCCGATGGCGACCGGCCTGAAGGCGATCGACGCGCTGATCCCGATCGGCCGCGGTCAGCGCGAGCTGATCATCGGCGACCGCCAGACCGGCAAGACCGCGATCGCGCTCGACACCATCCTGAACCAGAAGCCGCTCAACGCCCAGCCGGACGAGAACCTCAAGCTGTACTGCGTCTATGTCGCGGTCGGCCAGAAGCGCTCCACCGTCGCCCAGTTCGTGAAGGTGCTCGAGGAGCAGGGCGCGCTCGAATACTCGATCGTGGTCGCGGCCACGGCATCCGATCCGGCTCCGATGCAGTACATCGCGCCGTTCACCGGCTGCACCATGGGCGAATACTTCCGCGACAACGGCATGCACGCCGTGATCATCTATGACGACTTGTCGAAGCAGGCCGTCGCCTATCGCCAGATGTCGCTGCTGCTGCGCCGTCCGCCGGGCCGCGAAGCCTATCCGGGCGACGTGTTCTATCTGCACTCCCGCCTGCTCGAGCGCGCCGCCAAGCTCAACAAGGAGCATGGTTCGGGCTCGCTGACCGCGCTGCCGGTCATCGAAACCCAGGCCAACGACGTGTCGGCCTACATTCCGACCAACGTGATTTCGATCACCGACGGCCAGATCTTCCTGGAGACCGATCTGTTCTTCCAGGGTATCCGTCCCGCGGTGAACGTCGGTCTGTCGGTGTCGCGCGTCGGCTCGTCGGCGCAGACCAAGGCAACCAAGAAGGTCGCCGGCAAGATCAAGGGTGAGCTCGCGCAATACCGCGAAATGGCGGCGTTCGCGCAGTTCGGCTCAGACCTCGACGCCTCGACGCAGCGCCTGCTCAACCGCGGCTCGCGCCTGACCGAGCTGTTGAAGCAGCCGCAGTTCTCGCCGCTGAAGATGGAAGAGCAGGTCTGCGTGATCTGGGCCGGCACCAACGGCTATCTCGATCCGCTGCCGCTCAACAAGGTGAAGGCGTTCGAGGAAGGTCTGCTGTCGCTGTTGCGCGGCAAGAACGTCGAGATCCTCAACGCGATCCGCGACAGCCGCGACCTCTCCGACGACACCGCTGCCAAGCTGAAGTCGGCGGTCGAAGGCTTCGCCAAGACGTTTGCATAACAATGGGGCCGTCGCCCGGCTCGCCGCCGGGCGTGACGAACGGAGGCTTGCGATCTGACCCTGGCGGTCGGATCGCCGGGGTGAACGAAGAATGGCGTCACTGAAAGACATGCGGGTCCGCATCGCCTCGACCAAGGCGACGCAGAAGATCACCAAGGCCATGCAGATGGTCGCAGCCTCGAAGCTGCGCCGCGCGCAGAACGCCGCAGAAGCGGCGCGGCCCTATGCCGACAAGATGGACGCGGTGATTTCCAACATCGCCGCCGCAGCCAACGGTTCGCCGGGTGCGCCGACGTTGCTGGCCGGCACCGGCAAGGACCAAGTCCATCTCCTGCTGGTCTGCACCGGCGAGCGTGGCCTGTCGGGTGCGTTCAACTCGTCCATCGTACGCCTGGCGCGCGAGCGGGCGCAGTCGCTGATCGCGCAGGGCAAAGAGGTCAAGTTCTTCTGCGTCGGCCGCAAGGGCTATGAGCAGCTGCGCCGGACCTTCGAGCGGCAGATCGTCGAGCATCTCGACCTGCGCTCGGTGCGCCAGCTCGGTTTCGTCAATGCCGAGGACATCGCCAACAAGGTGCTGGCGCGGTTCGAGGCCGGTGAGTTCGATGTCTGCACGCTGTTCTACTCGCGCTTCAAGTCGGTGATCGCGCAGCTTCCGACCGCGCAGCAGATCATCCCGCTGGAGGTCAACGCGCCCGCGGCCAATGCGGCTCCCTCCACGTCCTACGAATACGAGCCGGAGGAGGACGAGATCCTCACCCGCCTGCTGCCGCGCAACCTCGCGGTGCAGATCTTCCGCGCATTGCTGGAGAATAACGCCTCGTTCTACGGCGCGCAGATGAGCGCGATGGACAACGCGACCCGCAACGCCGGCGAAATGATCCGCAAGCAAACCCTGATCTACAACCGGACCCGCCAGGCCATGATCACGAAGGAGCTGATTGAAATCATCTCCGGCGCCGAGGCGGTCTAAGGCAGATTTTCGAAGGAGAACAGTCCATGGCTACAGCAGCCAACCAGATCGGTCGCATTACCCAGGTCACGGGTGCCGTGGTCGACGTGCAGTTCGAAGGCCACCTTCCGGCGATTCTCAACTCGCTCGAGACCAAGAACGGCGGCAACCGCCTGGTGCTCGAGGTCGCGCAGCACCTCGGTGAGTCGACCGTGCGCACGATCGCGATGGACACCACCGAAGGTCTGGTTCGCGGCCAGGAAGTGACCGACACCGGCGCGCCGATCCGGGTGCCGGTTGGTGAAGGCACGCTCGGGCGCATCATCAACGTCGTCGGCGAGCCGATCGACGAAGCCGGCCCGATCAAGTCCGAAGGCCTGCGCGCCATCCATCAGGACGCGCCGACCTACACCGACCAGTCGACCGAAGCCGAGATTCTCGTCACCGGCATCAAGGTCGTCGACCTGCTCGCGCCCTACGCCAAGGGCGGCAAGATCGGCCTGTTCGGCGGCGCCGGCGTCGGCAAGACCGTGCTGATTCAGGAACTGATCAACAACGTCGCGAAGGCGCACGGTGGTTATTCCGTGTTCGCCGGCGTCGGTGAGCGCACCCGCGAAGGCAACGACCTCTATCACGAGTTCATCGAATCGAAGGTCAACGCCGATCCGCACAATCCGGATCCGAGCGTGAAGTCGAAGTGCGCGCTGGTGTTCGGCCAGATGAACGAGCCGCCGGGCGCCCGTGCCCGCGTCGGCCTCACCGGTCTGACCGTCGCCGAGCACTTCCGCGATCAGGGCCAGGACGTGCTGTTCTTCGTCGACAACATCTTCCGGTTCACCCAGGCGGGCTCGGAAGTGTCGGCGCTGCTCGGCCGTATTCCGAGCGCCGTGGGTTATCAGCCGACGCTCGCGACCGACATGGGCGCGCTGCAGGAGCGCATCACCACCACCCAGAAGGGCTCGATCACCTCGGTGCAGGCGATCTACGTGCCGGCCGACGACTTGACCGACCCGGCGCCCGCCACGTCCTTCGCGCACTTGGACGCCACCACGGTGCTGTCGCGCGCGATCTCGGAAAAGGGCATCTACCCGGCGGTGGACCCGCTCGACTCGACCTCGCGCATGCTGTCGCCGCTCGTCGTCGGCGAAGAGCACTATCAGACCGCGCGCTTGGTTCAGCAGATCCTGCAGCGCTACAAGTCGCTGCAGGACATCATCGCCATTCTCGGCATGGACGAATTGTCGGAAGAGGACAAGCTGACGGTTGCCCGCGCCCGCAAGGTCGAGCGCTTCCTGTCGCAGCCGTTCCACGTCGCCGAAGTGTTCACCGGTTCGCCGGGCAAGTTCGTCGACCTCGCCGACACCATCAAGGGCTTCCGCGACCTCTGCCAGGGCAAGTATGACCACCTGCCGGAAGCGGCCTTCTACATGGTCGGCACCATCGAAGAAGCCGTCGAGAAGGGCAAGAAGCTCGCCGCCGAGGCGGCGTAAGCAAGCGATTGGCGAAGCGGGAGTAGCGAATAGCGGTATCGCTCGCTTCTCCCTCCGCCGCTACTCGCTATTCGCTATTCACTACTCGCAGGGTCACCATGGCTACCTTCCACTTCGATCTCGTCTCTCCCGAAAAGCTCGCTTTCTCCGGCGAGGTCGATCAGGTTGACGTCCCCGGCGTGGAAGGCGATTTCGGCGTCCTCGCCGGACACGCTCCGGTCGTCGCCGCGGTTCGCCCGGGCATCCTGACCGTCACCACGGCGGGCAAGCGCGAGAAGGTCATCGTGCTCGGCGGTCTCGCCGAGATGTCGGACAAGGGGCTGACCGTGCTGGCCGACGTCGCGACCGCGATTGCCGATCTCGATCGTGCGAAGTTCGCAGAGACGATCAACGAGATGCAGGAAAAGCTCGCCGAGAAGGAAGGGTCCGAGCTCGATCATGCGATCGAGCGTCTAGATCACTTCAAGAGCATCCAGAACGAACTCAACACGACGGCGATGCATTAGGCCGTCTCCGGCCGCTCATCGCCTTACAAACTTGAATGAGTACAGCGCTCGCCAGATCCTGGCGGGCGCTGTTGCTTGTTGCACTTGAGCATGATCCGGAAAAGTGTGAAGCGGTTTTCCGAAAAGATCATGCTCAAACAAAGAGCTAAAGCGCGATGATGATTCAACCTGATCTCATCGCGCTTTAGCCCGCGAACTCCGCAAAGCGCGCGGCGACGGCGCGATAGACGTCGCGGCGGAATGGGACCACGAGATCGGCGACGCGGTCGAGCCGTTCCCAGCGCCATTGATCGAACTCGGCCGGCTGGCCGTTGCGCGGCGTCAACGGGTCGATCTCGTCATCGCGCCCGGTGAAGCGGAGCGCGAACCACTTTTGCCGCTGGCCGCGGAATTTCGCCAGCCGGTGCGATGCTGGTCCGTCATAGGGCGGGAATTCGTAGGTCATCCAGTCGGTCTCGCCGAGATAGTCGGCGCCGACCGCCCCGGTCTCTTCCCAGAGCTCGCGCATGACGGCGTCGCGCGGATCCTCGCCCGCATCGATGCCGCCCTGCGGCATCTGCCATTCGAGACCGGGCAGCACGATCTCCGGACCGTCATCCTTGAATCGACGGCCGATCAGCACGCGTCCTGCGGGGCTGAACAGTGCGATGCCCACGTTGGGGCGATAGGGCTTGCTTGATGACATGACGGTGGTCGTGCCGGCCGGTTACTTCGCCGCCAGGGCTGCGAATTCCCTCACCACGCGCTCGTAGACCGGTCGCTTGAACGGCACGATCAGTTCGGGGAGGTTCTTCATCGGCTCCCAGCGCCAGGAGATGAACTCCGCCTTGTGCCCGCCGCCGGGATTGGCAACGTTGATCTCGTTGTCCTTGCCGGTGAAGCGCAGCGCGAACCACTTCTGCCGCTGGCCGCGATAGCGACCTTTCCAGGCGCGGCCCGCGACGGTGCGCGGGATGTCATAGATCAGCCAGTCGGCGACCTCGCCGAGCTTCTCCACAGATCTGATGCTGGTCTCCTCATAGAGCTCGCGCTTGGCAGCCTGAAACGTATCCTCGCCGGGATCGACGCCGCCTTGCGGCATCTGCCAGACATGGGCCTCGTTAACATGTTCTATGCCGCCGGCGCGGCGTCCGATGAAGACCAGTCCCGCCGCATTCAGCAGCATGATGCCGACGCAGGTGCGATAGGGCAGGTCTTCATAACGTGCCATGCCGCCGATACCTCGCATATCCCGGGGCCGCCCGACCCGGCCCCCCGGCAAGGTCTAAAGCTGCACCAACAGATTGATCTTTAGCTCGATTTTGATTTCAGCATCGCCGTTGTCAATGGCACAAGCATGATACCCTTGGAGTCCAGCGTCTTGATCCAGGCGCCGAGTCGCTCGATCGAGACCGGCAGGGCCGAGGCGACGCCGACGGCGGTGCCGCGTTCCTTGGCGAGCGTCTCCAGCTTGACCAGCGTGCGGTCGATCTCGGCGGAGGTTGGCACCGCGTCGATGCTGAAATCGGCCTTGGCGAACGGCACGCCCTGGCTCGTGGCCAGCGCCGGGGCGACGCTGCGGGGGGTGGAACCATCGTCGAAATAGCCGAGGCCGCGCTTGGCCGCCTCGCGGATGATCGGCAGCATCACGGGATCGGTCGCAACGAAGCGTGCGCCCATGAAGTTGGCGATCCCGGCATAGCCTTGCAGACGGCTCAGGTGCCAGTAGAAGCGGTCGAGGTTCTGCTCGCCGTTGAGCGTGGTCAGCAGGGTCTGCGGCCCGGGATCGTTGTCGGGGTAGTCGAACGGTTCCATCGGGATCTGCAGCAGGATCTCATGGCGCTGCGTTCGGGCGCGCTCGGCGAGCTTGCCGGGGTCGGCCCCATAGGGCGTGAAGGCCAGCGTCACGGCTGGCGGCAGCTTCATGATGGCTTCGGTCGTCTTGGCGGCGCCGACGCCAAGGCCGGCGACCACGACGGCCACCACAGGCATCCTGGCCGCCTTGGCGCGGTCGGCGTCGGCCGCATAGACCGTGAATGGCTTCAGGCCGTCGGCGACCACCGGGATCATGCCGTAGCGGGACTTTTCGAGCAGACGCGGGTCGGCGCCGGTCATCGCGGGGGCGGGTGTGTCGCCATTGGCCGTGTCGCTCGGATCGCCACCGCCGATCACCACGTCCTGGCGCTTGCCGCTCGAGCCATCGATGATCGTGACCGTCTTGACGTCGCCGGCAGCGGCCGGCGGCTTGGCGGTGGATTTGGCCGCGGGTTCGGCGGCCTGGCTGGCCGCGGAATGCTTGTCATCCGCCGCGGCGGGCGGCGCCTTGCGCAGCGCGATATGGGCGATTGGCTCGCCGCCAAGCGGGTTGTCGTTGAACAGTGCAATGCCGACGAAGGCAACCAATAACAGCCCCAGCAGCGCGGCGAGCGCCTGCATCGCCGTGAAGGGCAGGCGGAACCGGCGCGATTTGCCCACGGTGTTCTGCCCAAGCGGCGTGCTCAGTTCGTCGGCCGCCTCTGCCATCGTCCTCCCCGAATCAACAGCGCGAACGATAGCACGATGCAGTGCATTCCCGCGCACTGCGCCGACCCGTCAAAGCACGGTGCGGGCGCCGGATGGTCGGTCCCAAAAGCAAAAAGGGCGACCCGAGGGCCGCCCTTTCGCCGAATCGATCGATCGGATCAGTTCGCGGCCTTGCTGGCCGGCTTGTCGACTGCGGCCTTGTCGCCGGGCGCAGGCGCCGCCGGCGCGCTCGAGGTCGACTTGATGCCGTGCAGGAGGTCGTCGGCCATCTTCAGGGCCTTGTCGTCCTTGGCGTCCGGCGGCACGTAGGACTGCGAGCCGGTTTTCTCGTCGCCATCGTTCGTCTTCAAATGGCCGCGGAGCGAGGCCTCGCCCTTGGTGTCGGTCCGTGCCTTCAGCTCGTCCGGCACGTCCTGCAGCACCTCGATATCGGGCACGATGCCCTTGGCCTGGATCGACTTGCCCGACGGTGTGTAGTAGCGCGCGGTGGTCAGGCGCAGCGCGCCGTTGCCCGAGCCGAGCGGGATGATGGTCTGCACAGAGCCCTTGCCGAACGAGCGCGTGCCGACCAGCGTCGCGCGCTTGTGGTCCTGCAGCGCGCCGGCGACGATCTCGGAAGCCGACGCCGAGCCGCCGTTGATCAGCACGATGACCGGCTTGCCCTTGGTCAGGTCGCCCGGATGAGCGGTGCGGCGCTGCGTCTCCTCGGCGTTGCGTCCGCGGGTCGAGACGATCTCGCCGCGCTCCAGGAAGGAGTCGGACACAGTGACCGCCTCTTCAAGCAGACCGCCTGGGTTGTTTCTGAGGTCGATGATGTAGCCCTTCAGCTTGTCGCCGATCTGGTTCTGCAGATTGGCGATCTCCTTCTTCAGGCCTTCGGTGGTCTGCTCGTTGAAGGTGGTGATGCGGATATAGGCGATGTCGTCGGCCTCGACGCGCGCGCGCACCGAACGGACGCGGATGTTGTCGCGCACCAGCGTGACGTCGATCGGATTGTCCTGGCCCTTGCGGATGATCCTGAGCTTGATCTTGGTGTTGACCGGGCCGCGCATCTTCTCGACCGCCTGGTTGAGCGTCAGGCCCTGCACGGCCTCGTCGTCCAGCGTGGTGATGATGTCGTTGGCCATGATGCCGGCCTTCGAAGCCGGGGTGTCGTCGATCGGCGAGACGACCTTGATCAGCCCGTCTTCCATCGTGACTTCGATGCCGAGCCCGCCGAATTCGCCGCGGGTCTGCACCTGCATGTCGCGGAAGCTCTTGGCGTCCATGTAGCTGGAGTGCGGATCGAGGCCGGACAGCATGCCCGAGATGGCGGATTCGATCAGCTTGCTGTCGTCGGGCTTCTCGACATAGTCGCTGCGCACGCGCTCGAACACGTCGCCGAACAGATTGAGCTGGCGGTAGGTATCAGACGTCGCGGCGCGCGCGCTCGATCCCATCAGCACAGCACGGGGCTGCGTGACGAAAAGCGTCAGTGCCGCGCCGGTGGCGGCGCTGAGGAGAATTACAGAAGTCTTGCGCATCATCCGCGAACCTTTTCGCCTTCATTTGCGGCCCACCATGGACCTGGATCGATTGGAGTGCCGTCTTTCCGGAACTCGACATAGAGCACTGGCTGGCTCGCATTGGTCGCGAGAATGGATGCGACTTGGGATGTCGAGCCCATGGTCGCTACCGGCTCCCCCGTAAGTACAAACTGGCCGATGTTAACCGAAATGTGCTCCATCCCGGCGATCAGGACATGATACCCGCCCCCGGCATTGAGGATCAAGAGTTGTCCGTAGCTGCGGAAAGGGCCTGCGTAAACAACCCAGCCGTCACACGGGCTTGTGACCTGCGCGCCGGCCTTGGTCGCCAAAGAAATGCCTTTTTGTACGCCGCCCGCGCCATCGGAACCGCCAAAATCGCGAATCTTGGTGCCGTTCACGGGGTACGAGAACAGCCCCTTGGCCGAGGCGAAGGCGACCGCCGGACTCATCCGGGCCGGGTTCTTGAAGGCCTCCAGATTCGGCTTGCCGTTGACGGTCGCCGGCGCGCCCTGGAGATTGGCCGTGGCGGCGGCCTTGGCCGCGCTCTTCAGATCCTGCTCCATCTTGGCGATCAGGCCTTGCAGGTCGTCGACCTGCTTCGACAGCGCGATGGCGCGGGTGCCCTCGGCTTCCATGTCCTTCTCGGCCGCGGCCTGCTGTCGCTGCCGCTCGTCGACCAGCGCCGTAAGGCGGGTCTGGTCCTCCTTGAGCTTGTCGCGGTCGCGTGCCAGCGCGTCGCGCTCGGTCGAGATGGTCTTGCGGAGCGCGACCAGCTCGCCGAGGTCGGTTGCAAGCTTCTCGGCGCGGCCGCGTAACTCCGGCACCACCGCCCCGAGCAGCATCGCGGTGCGCAGCGATTGCAGCGCGTCCTCGGGCCGCACCAAAAGCGCCGGCGGCGTCCGTCGCCCCGCACGCTGGAGTGCGGCGAGCACTTCGATGATCTCGGCGCGGCGCGAATCGAGCGAGGCGCGGATGTCGCGCTCGCGGCCGTCGAGCGGCTGCAGGCGCGCCTCGGCGTCCGCGATCCGCGTCTCGACGCTTCGCACCTGGCCGGCGATGTCGATCAGCTGCTGGTTGAGCTTGCTGCGGTCCTGGCCGATTGCCGCGATCTCGGCCTTCAACTTCTCCTGCAGCTCGGTCGCCTTGCGTTGCTGCTCGCGTGCGGCCTCGAGCTCCTGTTCACGCTGCTTGATGGCGTCGGGCGATGCCGTCGTCACCGCGGCCTGTTGCTCCGGCAGCGCGGCTTGCGCGTGCACCGGCGAGAGCGGGCTCGCGGCGAGCATGACGATCGACAGCAGCTGCGATACGGGCAGCCAGGCGCGACACGCAGCGCCGAAATACGAAACCATGTCCCGCCTGTGTTGCATCCAGTTTTTGTTCAGCGCTATCGACTGTTCGTTACGGCATTCATGCGCGGTGATAGGGGTGGCCGGCCAGAATGGTGGCGGCCCGATAAATTTGTTCCAGGAGCATGACGCGGACCATTTGATGCGGCCAGGTCGCGGAGCCGAATGCAATGCGTAACGAAGCCTTGCGCTGCAATTCGGGCGAAAGTCCGTCGGCGCCGCCGATCACGAAGACAGTATTTGCGATTCCCTCGTCGCGCCAGCGGCCGAGCTGCCGGGCGAAACTTGCGCTGTCGACGCTCTTGCCGCGTTCGTCGAGCGCGACCAGCACATGCTTTTCCGGGACCACCGCGGCGATGGCTGCGGCCTCTTCGGCGATGCGCGCATTGGCGTCACGTGCGCGGCTTTCCGCAATGTCATGGATATCGAGGCCGCGAAAGCCGAGCTTGCGGCCGATATCGTCAAAGCGCGCGCGATAACGCTCGGCGAGCTCCCGTTCCGGGCCCGGTTTCAGACGGCCGATGCAGATCACAACGAGGCGCATAAAAGCGTTTTCCGGCAAAGTGGAAACCGGTTTGCCGCAGAAAACGCGTCAAGCCTGACACTCGCGCGCCCTGAGGCGCGCGTGCAGACTAGCTGCGCTGCTGCCGATTCGCATCGGCTTCGATAAGCCTTAGACCGCCGCGACTGCCGGGTTCTGAGTCCACAACCGCTCGAGATTGTAGAACTCGCGCACCTCGGGTCTGAACACGTGCACGATCACGTCGCCGGAATCGATCAGCACCCAGTCGCAATTGGGCAAGCCCTCGACGTGAATGCTCTTGACGCCGTTTTCCTTCAGGCCCTTCGTCACATTTTCCGCGATCGCACCGACGTGCCGGTTGGCCCGGCCCGAGGTGATGATCATGTAATCGGAATATGCGGATTTGCCGCGAAGGTCGATTGTGACCGTCTCTTCCGCCTTCATATCCTCGAGGCGGGAGAGGATCAGGCTCAGCGTCTTGTCGGCGCCGGGTTGCGCCTGCAAGGCCGCGGTTTTCGTCGATGTTTTACGCGCAGTCTTGGGAACCTTGGGTAAAACAGACTTGGACAATACAGATGTGGCCAGGGACCATTCCTTTCACTGTATCGCGGGTGCCGAATCCTCGGCGCCCACACACCATACTACGCATGTGGGGTTAATGGTTTCAATATTCCAGTAACCCTCTTGTGCTTCACGCCGTCCTCCAGCTCCCGTCAGGGTTCCGAAGGCCGGTCGAAGACAGCTTGGATTTCATGCCGGTCAGGAATACCCAGGCCGGGGCGCGCTGATCGGCCAGCCGCGTCGCCTGGTTCTCGGGCAAGCGGTAGCGCGCGAGCGCCTGTGCTGCCGGTGCGGCAAGGGCGCGGAAACTTTGGGGCGGGCGGTCGATCACGGCAATCGGCACATCGGAGGCGATGCGCCGCCAGTCTTTCCAGCGGTGGAACTGCGCGAGGTTGTCAGCGCCCATGATCCAGACAAAGTGCACGCCGGAGACGCGGCGGCGCAAGTGGATGATTGTGTCGACAGTGTAGCGCGTACCAATGACAGCTTCGAGACAGCTGATGTCGATGCGCGGATCATCGGCAACGCGGCGCGCAGCGTCGGCGCGTTCGGCAAGCGCACGCAGCCCGTCATGGTTCTTCAGCGGATTGCCCGGCGTCAGCAGCCACCAGACGCGATCGAGCTGCAATCTCTTGATCGCGAACAGGCTGATGGCGCGATGCGCCGCGTGGGGCGGATTGAACGAGCCGCCCAGCAGCCCGATCCGCATGCCGTTGGTATAGAACGGCAGCGCCTGGGCTGCGGGGTACGGCACGGTCGAAGCTTGCTGCAATGGTCTACCGTGCGCGTGGGACAATGATCACGGCCGCGTCTGCCCGGTGCCGTGGACGCGGTACTTGAAGCTCGTCAGTTGCTCGGCGCCGACCGGGCCGCGGGCGTGGAATTTGCCGGTGGCGATTCCGATCTCGGCGCCGAAGCCGAACTCGCCGCCGTCGGCGAACTGGGTCGATGCGTTGTGCAGCACGATCGCGGAGTCGACCTCGCTCAGGAATTTCTCGGCGGCCTTGGCGTCCTCGGTCACGATCGAATCGGTATGGTGCGAGCCGTGGTCGTGGATATGCGCGATCGCATCGTCGACACCATTGACGACGCGGGCTGCGATGACGGCGTCGAGATATTCGGTGTTCCAATCCTCATCGGACGCCGGTTTGACGCGCACATCGACCTTCTGCACGGCGTCGTCGCCGCGAACCTCGCAGCCGGCGTCGAGCAGCATCTCGACCAGCGGCTTCAAGCTGCTCGCCGCGGCGGCCCGATCGACCAGTAGCGTCTCGGCCGCGCCGCAGACGCCGGTGCGGCGCATCTTGGCGTTCAGCACGATCGACTTCGCCATCTCGAGATCGGCGCCGGCATCGACATAGACGTGATTGACGCCTTCGAGATGCGCGAACACCGGCACGCGTGCTTCCTCCTCGACGCGTGCGACCAGGCTCTTGCCTCCGCGCGGCACGATCACGTCGATGCCGCCATTGAGCCCCGACAGCATCAGGCCGACCGCAGCGCGGTCGCGCGTCGGCACCAGGGTGATCGCGGCTTCGGGCAAGCCGGCTTCGCGCAGGCCCTGCACCAGGCAATCATGGATTGCGCGGCAGGAGCGGAAGCTGTCCGAGCCGCCGCGCAGGATCACCGCATTGCCCGACTTCAGGCACAGCACGCCGGCGTCGGCGGCGACGTTGGGGCGGCTCTCGAAGATCACGCCGATCACGCCGAGCGGCACGCGCACGCGCTCGATCGTCATGCCGTTCGGCCGCTGCCAGCGCTCGGTGACGGCACCGACCGGATCGGGAATCTCGCGCACGGTCGCAACCCCATCGGCCATGCCGTCGATGCGCGCCTGCGTCAGCGTCAGGCGGTCGAGGAGCGCCGAGGTCGTGCCGGCGGCGCGCGCCTCCGCGACATCCTCGGCATTGGCGGCAAGGATGGCTGCCGCGTTGGCGCGGATCGCGCGTTCGATCGCGGCGAGTGCCCGGTCCTTCTGCTCCGGCGGCGCCAGCGCCAGCACGCGCGCGGCGGCGCTCGCCTTGGCGGCGAGATCGGTCATCAGGGCGGAGAGATCGGCGTTGCCGTCGATCGCCTTCAGAGGCGTGGTCATGGACGTCCCAGCTTCTATGTGAGCATCATCTCTTCGGAAAACCGGTTTCCACTTTTCGCTAACGCGGCCGTTCTGGTCCGGATGATGCTCTAACGTCATATTCTAGCATGGCAATTGAGGGGTTGGCGAGGCGCGGAACCGGCATGGCAGATGGGCGGCCGACCGCCGGCAGGTCGGCCAATGGCCTATTTGGCCGGGATTGGCCCGGCCGGGCCGACCACGAGATCGTCGCGATGGATCATCTCGGAGCGGCCGCTGGTGCCCAGAATGGCCATCACCTCCGGCGAGGAATGGCCCTTGATCCGCTCGGCCTCCTCGGCGTCATAGGCGACCAGGCCGCGGCCGATTTCATGGGTGTCGGGGCCGCGCACCACCACGGCGTCGCCGCGGGCGAACTGGCCGTCGACCCGGATGACGCCGGCCGGCAACAGGCTCTTGCCGGCGCGCAGCGCATTCACGGCGCCGGCGTCGATGGTCAGCGTGCCCTTCGGCTCCAGCGAACCCGCGATCCAGCGCTTGCGCGCGGTGACGGGATTGGCCGGGGTCAGGAACCAGGTGCAGCGGCCGCCGTCGGCGATCGCCTGCAAGGGATGCTCGATCTTGCCGGAGGCGATCAGCATATGCGTGCCCGCGGTGGTCGCGATCTTGCCGGCCTCGATCTTGGTGGTCATGCCGCCGCGCGACAGCTCGGATCCGGCAGAGCCCGCCATCGCCTCGATCTCCGCGGTGATGCTTTCGACGACCGGGATCAGCTTCGCATCGGGATCAACCGCCGGCGGTGCGGTGTAGAGGCCGTCGATGTCCGACAGCAGGATCAGCAGGTCCGCGCTCGTCATGGTGGCGACGCGGGCGGCGAGGCGATCATTGTCGCCGTAGCGGATCTCGTTGGTGGCGACCGTGTCGTTCTCGTTGATGACGGGCACCGCGTGCCATTCGAGCAGCTTTGCGATCGTCGAGCGCGCGTTGAGATAGCGGCGGCGCTCCTCGGTGTCCTGCAGCGTGACCAGGATTTGCCCTGCGCCAATGCCGTGACGGCCGAGCACCTCCGACCAGATCCGCGCCAGCGCGATCTGCCCGACCGCGGCGGCGCCCTGGCTCTCCTCGAGCTTCAGCGGTCCGCGCGGCAGCTTGAGTCGGCTGCGGCCGAGCGCGATCGAGCCCGACGACACCACCATGACCTCACGGCCTTCCTTATGCAGCCTGGCGATGTCGTCAACCAGCGCCGAAAGCCACGCCGCGCGCACCTCGCCGGCCTCCGAATCGACCAGCAATGATGAGCCGACCTTGACGACGATACGGCGAAAATTCTTGAGCGCGGGGCGTTTCATGGGTTCGGTCTAGCAGGAAGGTGGAAGCAATACGCGCCACAACGTGGCTTGGGAAGTGCAAGGCTTGTTCGACCTTGTCGTTCAACCCTGCGGCACCGGCGTCGCCCACGGCTCCGCCTCGCCCTTGGCCTTGCTGGACACCGGCGCCTCGCCGATCACCTCGACGAGTGCGCCAAGCGCGTCCTGCACACCTGTGCCGGTGGCCCCGGACAGCAGCAGTGGCGTCTTCTTCGCCGCCCGCTTCAGCCGGTCCTTCTGCTTCTTCAATTCTTCCGGCGCGACCGCGTCGATCTTGTTCAGCCCGACGATCTCGATCTTGTCGGCCAGATGGCCCTCATACGCTTCGAGCTCGGTACGCACGGTCTTGTAGGCCTTGCCGGCATGCTCGCAGGTCGCATCCACCAGGTGCAGCAGCACGCGGCAGCGCTCGACATGGCCGAGGAAACGGTCGCCGAGGCCGGCGCCTTCATGCGCGCCTTCGATCAGCCCGGGAATGTCGGCCAGCACGAATTCGCGGCCGCCGAAGTTCACCACGCCGAGCTGCGGGTGCAGCGTGGTGAAGGGATAGTCGGCGATCTTCGGCCGCGCCGCACTGACCACCGACAGGAAGGTCGATTTGCCGGCGTTGGGCAGACCGACGAGACCGGCATCGGCAATCAGCTTCAGCCGCAGCCAGATCCAGCGCTCTTCGCCCGGCGCGCCGGGATTGGCGTTGCGCGGTGCGCGATTGGTGGAGGATTTGAAATGCGCGTTGCCGAAACCGCCATTGCCGCCCTTGGCGAGCACGAATTTCTCGCCGAGCTTCGTAAAGTCGTGGATCAGCGTCTCGCGGTCTTCGTCGAACACTTGGGTGCCGACCGGCACCTTCAGCAGGATCGGCTTGCCGTTGGCGCCGTGGCGGTCCTTGCCCATGCCATTGCCGCCCTTCTGCGCCTTGAAGTGCTGCTGATAGCGATAGTCGATCAGCGTGTTCAGGCCGTCGACGGATTCGATGATGACGTCGCCGCCGCGACCGCCATTGCCGCCGGAGGGGCCGCCGAACTCGATGAACTTCTCGCGCCGGAACGCGACGCAGCCGTTGCCGCCGTCGCCGGAGCGGATATAGACCTTCGCTTCATCGAGGAATTTCATGATCGTTACTAGTTAGGGCAGGGCGGTCGCGGCGGCAACCCGGAAGCGCCCTGACTTCGGCAAAAAGCCTTAATTGTCGGGCCTTCTTGCGGCCTCTCGGCGCTAACCCGGGCGCCGCCGCACCAAGAACTTCTGCACCCCCTCCAACACCAGTTCGCGGCGCTGGTTGTGCACGGTCGAGCGCAGCGTCACCACGCCGGTGGTGCGGCCCGGGGCGAGCTCGATCACTTCCAGCGCCGGATAGATGGTGTCGCCGGCATAGACCGGTTTCAGGAACTTGCTCGACTGCTCGAGGAAGCCGATCAGCGACTCCTCCACCACATAGGGAAACAACCCCGCGCCCGGCGCGGTGTGCACCAGGGTCTGGAAACCATGCGCAAGCAGGTCCGGCATGCCGCGCGCGCGGCAATATTCGACGTCATAGTGGATCGGATGGGTGTCGCCGCTCGCGGTCTGGAATGCGGCAAACACGGCGGAGGTTTGGGTCCGGCTCGGAATCACGAAGCGCTCGCCGAGCACAAAATCCTCGAACCAGCGCTGCGCGGTCACCATGCGATGTTGGGTGGGGTCGAACTCGGTCATGCGGCGTTTTCCTGCACTGTTTCCTGAATGGCTGACCCACCGGTAGCGCAGGCACCGGACTGCGACAATTGGTGCGATCGCAACCCCCGGGGTTGTCCTGCGCGGCCACCTCGCTAAAACCGGCAACAAGAGCGGCCCGACTCACACGCGGCGGCGACAAGAGCAAGATGAGCCTGTTCGCAAAACTGTCCTCCTACGACGATCGATCGGCGCGGCTCGCCGGCATCGGCCTGATGCTGCTGTCGATCTTCATGTTCTCGTTCGGCGACGCGATGGGCAAATTCATCGTCGCGACCTACTCGGTCGGGCAGCTCCTATGGCTGCGCGCCTGCGCGGCGTTGCTCGTGCTGCTGCCGATCGTGTGGCAGCGGCGTGCGGATTTTCTGCATCTCGAGCGCCCGTGGCTGCAATTGCTGCGCGTCACGCTGTCGACGCTGGAGGTCGCGGCGTTCTTTCTGGCGACCGTCTATCTGCCGCTCGCCGACGTCATCACCTACTATCTGGCGTGCCCGATCTTCGTCACCGCGCTGTCCGGCCTCGTGCTCGGCGAGCATGTCGGCTGGCGGCGCTGGACTGCGATCCTGATCGGCTTCTGCGGCGTACTGATCGCGCTCAGGCCATCGACGCAGACGGTGAGCTGGCCCGCGCTGATTGCGCTCGGCGGCAGCACCTCGTTCGCGCTGCTGATGCTGATCACCCGCTCGCTGCGTGCGACGCCCGACATCGTCCTGACGACGTCGCAATTTTGCGGCACGTTCGTCCTGGGCGCGGTGCTCTCGCCGATCGGCTGGGTGACGCCGACCGCTGGCAGCCTGGTGCTGTTCGCCGCCGCCGGCCTCATCTCGGTCGCCGCGCTGTTCTGCGTCAACCGCTCGCTGAAGCTCGCACCGGCCAGCGTCGTGGTGCCCTACCAATATTCGATGATCGTGTGGGCGGTGATCTTCGGCTTCGCGGTGTTCGGCGACGTGCCGTCATGGGCCACGATCTTCGGCGCCGCGATCATCATCGCAGCAGGCCTCTACATCTTCCTGCGCGAGCAGCAGCTCGGACGCGAGGAGCCTGCGGTGAATCCGCCGGCGTGATCGAGTGGCCTCGGCATTGAGCCGAGGCCACGATGTTGGCGGCGAAGAACTATCCGTGCCGGCGCGTCGAATTGTTCCAGTTCTTCAGCGACGCCCAGACGCTCCGCGAGAGACGGAAGCAGTCGACCGGGCTCGACGAGCCGAGCGCCTCGAAACGATGCAGCTCGACGCCGCTCCACTGGAAGCCGCACTTCTCGAGGATGTTGCGCGACGACGGGTTCACCACCCGCGCGCCGGAGATCAGGTGGTCGAGGTCGAACTCCTCGAAGAAGTAATCGATCACCGCGCGAGCGGCCTCGGTGCCGAAGCCCTGGCCCCAATGGTCGACGCCGAGCCAGTAGCCGAGCTCCGGCGTGATCCCGTCGCGCCAGTCGATGCCGACCATGCCGATCGGCGTGTGATTGTTCTCGATCAGGAAAGCCGTTTCGCGTCCGCGTTCGGCGAGGGCTCGCACGAAGTCGATGGCGTCGTCCTGGCTGTAGGGGTACGGCAGGCGGCGGGTGTTCTCGGCGATGCGGCGATCATTGGCGAGGCGAGCAATTGCTTTTACGTCCGCGAGAGTCGGCTTGCGCAATGTCAGCCGTTCGGTCTCGAGGACGCAAGCTCTTGCCTCACGCAAGGTCGTCGGCGTCGGGATTTCCTGCAACATGTCGGGCTCCTGTGATGCGAAAAAATGTTACGCAACGCTTGGAACGTCACACGTGATCGAACCGGAACACGCGCAACAAAAAAGGGAGGCCGGTTATCCCGCCTCCCCTGGAGCCCTTTGCGACTCCGCCGGTTCAACAGGACCCGGCGGACTTGTGTTTGTCCACCGTCTACTTGGCCGCTTCCGCCATCGGGATAACCGATACGAATGTGCGGCCGTTGGCTTTGGCACGGAACTCGACATGACCCTCGATCTTGGCGAAGAGAGTATGATCGGTGCCCATGCCGACATTAAGGCCGGGATGCCAGGTGGTGCCGCGCTGACGCGCGATGATGTTACCGGGGATCACGCGCTCGCCGCCGAACGCCTTGATGCCAAGGCGCTTGCCCTTGGAATCACGTCCGTTGCGCGATGAACCGCCTGCTTTTTTGTGAGCCATAGCCCGTCTCCGACTTCGCTTTGATCTCTAGATCAATTCCTTGACGGAATCATTTCACATTTTGTCACGCTTCAATTCGTGAAGCGCGATGATCACTTCTTCTCGCTTTTGGCGGCGGCCTTCTTGGCCGGAGCCTTCTTGGCGGCCGGCGCCTTCTTCTTGGCCGCCTTGGGTGCGGCGTCCTCGCCATCGGCGGGCGCTGCGACCTTTTCCCTCTTCGGCCGCGGGCCGATGGTCGGCTTGGCGTTATCGGCGAGGATCTCGGTGATGCGAAGCACCGTCAGCTCATCGCGGTAACCGCGCTTGCGGCGTGAATTCTTGCGGCGACGCTTCTTGAACGCGATCACCTTGGCGCCGCGCTTGTGCTGCAGCACTTCGGCTGCAACGGAGGCGCCTGCCACGGTGGGCGTTCCCAGCACCGGCGTGTCACCGCCGAGCACCAGAACTTCACCAAGCTGCACGATCGTGCCGACGTCGCCGGCGATCTTGCCTATCTCGAGTACATCATTCGGAACGACACGGTACTGCCGGCCGCCGGTTTTGATGACTGCGAACATCGTTTGATTCCTTCGTGTTCGATCCCGGCCTCGGACGCATCCGGGCCGGCTTCTTGTTCAGTCGGGTTTAGGGTACGTGTCTCGCGCGAAACGGGCACAAGTCCGCACAAATTCGCACAAAGACAAGCGGCGCGAGAAATCCTCGCGCCGGATGCGGGGGACTTATAGCCGCAAATCGCGGAGAGTCAAGGCAAAGCAGGGCAAAAACCGGCCAAAAATGAAGGGTTTGGCGTCATTTTGGCCCTCCGGGCGCCGCTTTAGGACCGCAACCCGGATGTGAAATCAACGAGTTCCTTGAGGCCCGGAGCCAGCTTCGCTTCCGGGCGCCCTGGCGCGGTAAGGTTGACCGGTTAGGTTAAGATCGGCTTGGCGTTGCCGATTCCGGGCGGGTTGCTACCGTCCCCATGTCGCTCCGCCGGCCAGCGAAGCCGCACTTCCAAGCCGGCAATTTTCAAGCAGCGGCAAGGGACCGCCAGTATTTTTGTCGCGTCTGGCGGTCCCACCCGCCGTTCTACCTCCAATTGATTCGACCGAAGAAGCCCGCGATCTCGGAGGCCGCGCGGTCGGGGTGCTCACGATGCGGAAAATGCCCGACGTCGGGAAACATCTTCAGGTCGAGATGAGTGAAGGTTTCGCCGAGCCGGTCGGTCCAGGCATAGGGAAACAGCGGATCGTGCTCCGCCCAGCGGATGCAGGTTGGCACCGCGATAGGCGGCAGCGCCAGGGCCTCGCCCTGCATCATCTTCACGCGTGCCGCATGCGCCGCGCGGTAGTGGGCGAAGCCGCCGGCGAGGTTACCCGGCTTGAAGAAGTTGTCGGTGAAGGCCTCGAGCACGTCATCGAAGGCGGCCTTGCGATGCGACCAGTTGCGCAGGAAATGGCCGATATAGGTCCGGCAATTCTCGCGCGTCGCGCCGACCAGCGCTGGTGCCATCTCCATCTGGTGGAACGATTGGTACCAGATGTGGTTCAGCCGGTCGGGCGCAGCCATGCGGGCACCGATGCCAGGGTAGACAAAATCGAAGAAGAACAGGCCGGCGATGCGCTCGGGCGCCTTGCGGGCCAAGGGCTGCATCACCGCGCCGCCGACGTCATGGCCGACGACGCCGGCTTTCGCTATGCCGAGCGCGTCCAGCAGCGCCAGCATGTCGTCGGCATGTTGATCGGGGCCGTAAGGTCCCGCGGGCTTGTCGCTGTCGCCGAAGCCGCGCAAATCGGGCGCGATCAGCGTGAAGCGGTCGGCCAGCCGGGTCATCACCGGCTTCCAGGTCAGCCAGAATTCCGGCCAGCCGTGCAGCAGCAGCAGCGGCCTGCCCTTGCCGGTCTTTGCGACGTGGAACGCCGCGCCGTTGGCTCGAATCGTCACATGCTCCATGGCCAGCTCCTGTTCTGCCTCGCGACACCGTGCGACCTGATCAGTGCTGTGACGCTAGCGCTTTGTTTCCACGCGCTTTCTTCAGGCGGGTCGCGAATTTCACAGTCCGGCGACGCCGTGACGGAAATATTATTGCAGCGCCTTGTCTGGCCCGCCATCCTCGCCTAGAACACGCCCCGACCGCGGGTGGCGCAAATCACCCGGGCCACTGGAGAGGTGGCAGAGTGGTTGAATGCACCGCACTCGAAATGCGGCATAGGTGCAAGCCTATCGGGGGTTCGAATCCCTCCCTCTCCGCCATATGCGCCGTTGTCCGGCCCGGAGACATGGGTAACGGAACGTACCTAAGACACGGGTGACAGCCTCGTGCCGACGGACGGTAGAGGTAGCTTCGAATCGATCGGACGGTGGGGGCGCGCTCAGAAGGGGACTAGGTCGTCCATGTCGAGTCGATAGAGTTTCTTCTCAATGCTCTCCACCAACACTTTCATCATGTCAGCGGTTTCTTGGACGTAGCTTTTTGTGAAGACTTCAAGTCGCTTGCCTTCGCTATCCCAGCCGTTCCGATGCACACAATCGTGGCGATACTCGATCGCTTTGAACAGCCTCTCTTTGTCAGCGCCGAGAAGGTCAAAAAGGTCGACGTTCGCTGCAATGTTGTACAGCGCGCGTACCTTCGGAATATTGTGATAGACGATTGACCGCAGATATAGGAGCACTTCCGAGTGAACGAGTTCCTTGCCTGCTGCTATTTCGGCAAGCGTGAATTTCTTGCTGGACAGGTCCTTATCGGAAGCTAGGAGCTTCTTCAGTGCTTCGGCGTCTTCCGACACGAGATTGATGAGCGTGTCCGAAAGATACGCTTCTAGCGCGCCGACCTGCTGTGCGAAGACCATCCGATTGACAAGGTGAGCACCTTCTCCACCGTGCTCGGCTAGTAATTCACCGGTGTGGTGGTAGGAATCCAAAAATACTGCTCGTGGATTATCTGGCGCGTCGTAGTCAACCCAATCCTCGTCATCGGGGGCATACTGCGCAAGTTCCGCCTCAACCGTTATGTTGCCGAAATCGTCGAGCGTGATGTCACAGCTGCTTACGGTGTTGAAGCAGTGACCATTGAATACGTTCTTGCATTTTGGGCACGCGACCTCCACGGATCCTTCGGAAACGTTGTCAGAAGCACGCTCAGCTTCAAAGCTGGGTTCTGGAACGGCTACCGTGGTGGAGACGTGGCGCTTGCAATTGGGGCAAACAAATCGAGCGATTGTTTCAAAGCGGTGGTTTGTCATTTTTTGTTTGGATCCGCATGACGATATCCGCGAAATTCCCGTCTCTAATGAGTACGCGGGTGCGATCCTTCACGCAAACAGGACGTCGCGGTGAACGCCAAAGCGCTTGCGGCAGATAGGGCTGCGATCAATGTACGCTATTGAACGGCACACGTCAGCTGGGTCTGAAGAGTGCCGCTGGATTTGTGGTCTTTAGCCTTGAGTAGACATCAAGCGCATATGCATCTGTCATTCCAGCAATGTAGTCACAAATCAACCTGCTTCGCATCTCTTCACAGTTGCCGAACGCGCGAATCGCGCGTAGGCGATCGCGCCAGTCATTAGGCAGAAGCTCGCCTTCGACGTCCTTATAAAAGCAGTCAAATAAATCATGAACTATCTGCTTGCCACGATACTCGATCAGTTTTAGCCGAGGGCTCTTTATATGGAGCTCATACGTTAGGTGCTTCAGAACGTCGATCTCAAAGCGAACCTCATCCTCAAAGTCGTACGTGGAGTAACCCCGATCGCCTCGTGGCTCACGACCAGCAGCGCTCCGTCATAGGCGCGCAATCCGGCTTCGACCGCTTCCATGGATTCGATGTCGAGATGGTTGGTCGGCTCGTCGAGGATCAGGAGCGGCGGCGGCGTCGCGCCACCCAGGACGCAGGCGAGGCCGGCGCGGAGCAACTGACCGCCGCTGAGGCGGGAGACGATCTGCAGCGCTGCATCGGCCCGGAACATGAAGCGCGCCAGCGCGGCGCGGCATTCGTTCTCCCCGGCATTCGGATTGATGCGCCGGAAGTTGTCGAGGATGGAGGCCTTGGCATCCAGCAGGCTGACCGTTTGATCGAACATCGCAAAGCGGTTCACGACATGCACCGTGCCGCGCGACGGCAGCAGATCGCCGGTGATGAGCCTGAGTAGTGTCGTCTTGCCCGACCCGTTGGGCCCGACGATCGCGACCCGCTCCGGTCCGACGATGGAGAGTGTGACGTCGCGCAGGATCGGGCTCTCCGCGGTGTAACCGAGATCGGCGGCTTCGATCCGGAGCACCATCCTGCCTGTCGGCAGATCCGTCGGCGGCAATCGCACCGAGAATGGTTGAAGGACTTCGATGCGCTGACGCGCCGCGGTGGCGAGCTGAAGTGCTTGGGCGCGCTTGCGCTCGGCGAGGCGCGCGTTCTCGCCGCCGGTGTCCTCGCTGCGATCCTTGCGCAGGCCGGCGGCGATGCGCGGCATATCGCCCTTTGCGCGCTTCCGCTGGCCCGCGCCGTCCTTGCGCGCCTTCCGTTCAGTCGTTTCTCTTTCCTTGCGGTCGATCTCGGCTACGCGCTTTTCGGCGCTCGCCAGGTCGTGCCGGGCCGCGGCGAGCTCGACCGCCTTGCGGTTGGCTCCAATTGCCGCCGTAGCGTCTCGCTTCCAGCGACGTCAGCTCGACGATCGCATCCATGGTCTCCAGCAGCGCGCGGTCGTGGCTGACAATGATCGCGCCTCGACGCCAGTTGGCGAGCTGGTCGACCACGGCCTTGCGTCCCTCGCGGTCCAGATTGTTCGTGGGCTCGTCCAGCAGCAGAAAGTCGGGGTCTGCGAAAATGAGTGCAGCGAGGCGCGCCCTGGTGGCCTGTCCGCCGGACAGGCTCGCCACGGGCACGTCGAGAACATCGTCAAGTCCGACGCGGCCGAGCGCGGATGCAATGCGGGCGTCCAGCGTCCAGTCGACCTCCGCCAGCTCTTCGGTGGTCGCATTGCCCTGTTCGGCGCGGCGCAGTGCGCCAAGTGCGTGGCGGGCAGCGAACAGATCGATGACGCACTCGTCGTGCTTTACTTGAACCGTCTGGAGAAGCAGTCCGACGCGGCCCCGCACCGAGGCCGTGCCGGATTGTGGTGGACGTTGCCCGGCGATGAGGGCAAGCAGGCTCGTTTTCCCGATGCCGTTGCGGCCGACAAGCCCGGTCCGTTCGGGTCCGAAGCTCAGGTCGATGTTGGAAAGAAGGATCCGGCCGTCAGGCGCGGACAGGGTCAAATTCGAGAGCGTGATGGATGCAGGCATGGTGATGGATGTCCCCGTGGGCAAGGCTGGTGGGCGTTGCTGTCCGGATGAAATCCATGGCCGTCGGCATCCTCTCGGATTGATGATGGAGGTGATCTAGTCGCGTGTTGATTTGGGATCAAGGCCGGAACTGAGTTGCTTCGGCCACCCGGGCTGGCACAGACGCTCGCGTCCCTTCGTCACGCCGCCGCCGTGGGCTAGGGCCGTTCAAATCAGGCCGCTTTTCTGCCGCGCTTACCTAACCCGAAAGGGGTAGGTGAGGGGCCTCCTTGCGAGGGAATGGTATTCGAGTGTCCGAGAGCGCTATCGTGACCCATGAGAGTAGGCCAAGGAATGGGCCAAATCACCATGCCACAGGTGATTGTGGAGGGGGCGGGAAATCCAACAACCGTCATCCTCATCGATGAGGTGCACGCTTGCGGTATCGCAGGCGGCTCGAACAATGGGCAGCTCGCCTGGAGGCCGACGCCGCGCCCGTCTGGATGGGCGCGAGCCGCGCCCCTGTGCATCATCGCAACTCTGCTCGCGTCGACATGGGCATCGCAAGCGCTGGCGTCAGGCGAAGCCTGGCAAGCGCAGATGCGCCCGAGCGACGACAGATCGGTACAGCTGGCACAAGCAACGAGCAGCGAGCCGAACGGGTCGCAGCCGGTCGCCGAGCAGGAGCGCCAGAGAGCGGAGATGCTGGCGCGCGAACTCGCCGTCGTCCGGCACGATCTCGAGATGCTACAGGCGCGGTTGAAAGAGGCGGGCCAAGAATCGGCTCGAGCCAGGCAGGCCGCCGACAGCGAAATCGCAGAATTACGCAAATCCCTGCAGCGGGAGCGCGAGGGCGTCGACCGATCAATGTCGGCGGCGGGGCGCAGCGCTGCCGAGTTGCGCAAATCGATGATGCGCGAACGATCCGAACGGATGGAGCGGGATATTGCCAGAATGCGCGGCAATGCCGACCCGCGGGCCTCGCCGGCAGCCACGGCGAAAGACGAAGCAAGACAGGCGACCGATAGCGGCATGGCAGAGCTAAAGAGATCCCTGCAACAGGAACGCGAGCGAGCCGGCCGGCTGGAGCAGGATCTCGCGGCGGCAAGGCGCGAGGTTGAAGCGCAGACCGCACTGGCGGCGAAGGCACGCGCCGAAGCGGCCGAGGTAAAGCGGGCAGGGGAGAGTAGCGCAGCGGAACTGCAGAAATCTCAGCAAAAGGAGAGCGAAAAGTCTGCGCGGCTGGAGCAGGATCTCGCGGCAGCGCGGCGCGAGGTTGAGACGCAGACCGCACTGGCGGTAAAGGCGCGCGCCGAAGCGGCAGAAGTAAAGCAGGCTGGAGAGAGCGGCGCGGCGGAATTGCAAAAATCCCTGCAAGAGGAGCACGAGAGGGCGGAGCGGCTGGAGCAGGATCTCGCGGCAGCGCGGCGCGAGGTCGAGACGCAGACCGCACTGGTGGTGAAGGCCCGCACCGAAGCGACCGAAGCAAAGCAGGCGGGAGAGAGCGGCACGGCGAAGCTGCAGAAATCCCTGCAAGAGGAGCACGAGAGGGCGGCGCGGCTGGAGCAGGATCTTACGGCAGCGCGGCGGGAGGTCGAGACGCAGACCGCACTGGTGGTGAAGGCCCGCACCGAAGCGACCGAAGCAAAGCAGGCGCGAGAGAGCGACACGGCGGAGCTGCAAAAATCCCTACAAGAAGAGCGCGAGAGAGCGGCGCGGCTGGAGCAGGATCTCGGGGCGGCGCGGCGCGAGGTCGAGACGCAGACCGCACTGGCGGTGAAGGCGCGCGCCGAAGCAACCGAAGTAAAGCAGGGAGAGCGCGGCACGGCGGAGCTGCAGAAATCCCTGCAAGAGGAGCACGAGAGAGCGGCGCGGCTGGAGCAGGATCTTACGGCAGCGCGGCGCGAGGTTGAGACGAAGGCCGCGTTGGCGGCGAAGGCGTACGCCCAAGCCACCGCGGTAAAGCAGGAAGGAGAAGGCGGCACGGCGGAACTGAAAAAATCCCTGCAAGAGGAGCACGAGAGAGCGGCGCGGCTGGAGCAGGATCTCGCGGCAGCGCGGCGCGAGGTTGAGACGAAGGCCGCGTTGGCGGCGAAGGCGTACGCCCAAGCCACCGCGGTAAAGCAGGAAGGAGAAGGCGGCACGGCGGAACTGAAAAAATCCCTGCAAGAGGAGAGCGAGAGAGCGGCGCGGCTGGAGCAGGATCTCGCGGCGGCGCGGCGCGAAGTCGAGACGCAGACCGCACTGGCGGCGAAGGCGCGCGCCGAAGCGACCGAACTGAAGCAGGCAGGAGAGGGCGGCACGGTGGAGCCGCAAAAATCTCAGCGAAAGGAGAGCGAGAGGGTGGCGCGGCTGGAGCAGGATCTCGCGGCAGCGCGGCGCGAGGTCGAGACGCAGGCCGCGTTGGCGGCGAAAGCATACGCCCAGGCGACCGAAGTAAAGCAGGCGGGAGAGAGCGGCACGGCGGAACTGAAAAAATCCCTGCAGAAGGAGAGCGAGAGGGCCGGCCAGCTGGAGCAGGATCTCGCGGCAGCGCGGCGCGAGGTCGAGACGCAGACCGCACTGGCGGTGAAGGCGCGCGCCGAAGCCAGTGAAGCAAAGAAGGTCGGCGAAAGCGGCACGGCGGAACTGCAAAAGTCCTTACAGAAGGAGAGCGAGAGGACGGCGCAGCTCGAGCAGGAGCTTAAAGCCGCTCGGCGCGAAGTTGAGACGCAGACGGCATTAGCAGCCAAGGCGGGTGACGAGACTGCGCGGCTGAAGCAAGGGGCAGAGCAAGGCGCTGCAGAATTGCGCGCGTCGTTGCAGCAGGAGCGCGGGCGGGTCGCGGGGCTGGAGCAGGAACTCGCCCTCGCGCGGAGCACGAAGGACATGCCGGTCGCCGGTCAGGTTGCGCAGGCCAAGCAGGTCGAGACGGACGCGGCAAAGCCGGGCGCAGCAGAAACGGTGGCCGTCGCCAACGCGCGCGGACAGCCTCGGGGGAATCCAAAGGGCGCCCAGGACACGGCAAGATTGGTGGCCCGCGCGAGCGTGTTGCTTGGGCAGGGCGATATCGGCTCGGCGCGGATCGTGCTCGAGCGCGCCGCTGAGAACGGCAATGCTCAGGCGAGTTTCATGCTCGCCGAAACCTACGACCCGCTGATTCTGCCTCAATGGGGAACGTATGGGACGCGCGGCGATGCGCCAAAAGCGCGCGCTCTCTACGCGAAGGCCGAGGCCGGCGGAGTCAAGGAGGCGAAACAGCGGTTCGACGCGCTGCGCCAATAGCACAGAAGGAGCTGATCGATGAACAGGTGTCCTGCAACGCATCCGCTGCTTTTGCTTGCGGCATTGGCTCTGCTCCAGTTCGTTCAGCCGTCCCCCGTGGATGCGCAAACGAAGAACGTCCCGATACATGCCGCGCGGGCAGTGCGGCAGGAGCCGCCAAACCCGAGAGCGGCGATCAACGCCTGGACGGTCGGTCTGGCCGGAGGTCGCATCGAGGGCGCGCCCATTCGTCTTGCCGCAGAGATGGCTCGTGTGGTCGATGACGGTGACAACATGCATGTTCTGCCGGTCGTGACGCGGGGACCCACGGAAAATCTCAACTCGCTGCTCTATCTGCGCGGCATCGACGCGGCGATCATCAATTCCGACGCGCTCGACGAGTACAAGAGCCAGGTCCCGGATATCCAGCACAGGCTTGCCTACGTGCTCAACCTGTTCCCGTCTGAATTGCACGTGTTCGTTCGGCCGGAGATTGCCAGCCTGAACGACCTCGTCGGCAAGAAGGTGAACTTCAATACCCTGGGCACCGCCGCAGCCTATTCGGGGCCGCTCATCTTCAGCCGTCTCGGTCTGGACGTCGAAAAGACGTTCATCCCGCATCAGGTCGCACTGGAGCAGATGCGCAAAGGCGAGATCGCGGCGGTCGTGTTCATTACGTCGAAGCCGGTCGATGCCTTCTTGCGCGGGCGCTGGGATCCTGGCTTCAAGTTTCTGCCGGTCCCATACGGAAGCAAGCTGGAGGACTACTATCTTCCAGCGGCTCTGGATGCGACCGATTATCCAAACCTGATCAGGTCGGGCGAACGCGTGGCGACGATTGCCGTGCCGACAGCGCTTGTCGCCTTCAATTGGCGGACCAATTCGAACCGGTTTGAGCGGGTCGCGCGCTTTGTCGATCATCTGTTCTCACGGATCGACAGGCTGCAGGCGCCCGGTTTCGATCCGAAATGGAAATCGATCAATCTCGCCGCGACCGTTCCCGGGCTTACGCGCTTCCCTGCGGCGCAGGCATGGCTCGATGGCCACACGCGCGCAGCCCGGGCATCGCAATGACAGAGCAATGATCGTGATTGTCCTTCCGATCTCAATCGCACTCGCGGCCGCTATTGTGCTGGCGCAGGGATCGAACGATCTGCTGGGCCAGCTTCGTGCCTGCTCCGCGATGGAGCGCGCGGACCGCCTGGAATGCCTCGATCGGCTGTCCCATGCCGCCGCGCCTCCGGCGATTTCTGCGCCGGAGGACGGCTGGATTGTCAGCCAGACGACGTCGCCGCTGGACTATACGCCGATCGCAACCGCCACGATTTCATCGCGCGAAGCTGCAGCCGGCTCGACTATGCAGCTCTCGATCCGCTGCCGCGGTGGACGCACCGAACTGGCAGTCGCGGGACCTGCCCTGCCTGGCCGCGGCGACGGCTATGTCCTTTCCTACCGCGTGAACGGCGGTCCTCCGGTGCAACTCGCGGGCAATGCGCCGGCATTCGGGGGCGGCATCGCGTTCGCCGGCGATGTGGTCGGGTTGTTGCGATCGCTCCCGGGTGAGGGAGAACTCGACATCCGCCTCCAGCCCCGGATGGGAGCCACCAGAGAAGGAACGTTCTCCCTGACCGGGCTGGAGAAAGTACGGGCGAAGATAGAGGCCGTGTGCAAATGGCCACATGCCGTAGCAAGGCCCAACGACCGATAATGCGCGGAAACTTTCCTCGATAGGAGGCGGACCATGACCAGATTTTTGTATATTGCGAGGATGGCGACGATCGGCGCTATCACTCTTATGGTTACCACGTGGCCGTCTGCTGCGCAGGAAGCCATGCGACCGTTGGCGCTGACGCCGACACTCCATCTCGCCGCGTCGCAGGCGAACGCCAGAACTGCGACGTCGCACGCCGCCGCACAGCTGCACAAGCAGAGAGCTGCGCGCGTCGCGCCGCCCGCTGCGGGGAAAAAGCTGCATCGCCTGGTGCTGCAAGTGAATACCAACGATCCCGCCGCGATGAATCTCGCGCTCAACAACGCAACGAACGTCACGCAATATTACAAGAATCTCGGCGAGAAGGTGGAAATCGAGGTGGTCACGTTCGGGCCCGGCCTGCACATGCTGCGCAACGACACGTCGCCGGTAAAGGCCCGCATCGAGGAGATGGCCTTGAGCACGCCGGAAGTTTCGTTCAAAGCCTGCGGCAATACCCAGGAGAACATGCACAAGGCCGAGAACAGGGACATTCCGATCATTCCGCAGGCGCAAGTGGTCAAGTCGGGTGTCGTGCATGTCATGGAGCTTGAGGAGCAGGGCTGGACCTACGTCAAGCCGTGAGCCGGCGCAGGGCCGGTGCAATCTGGGTGGCAACCATCATGCGGTGACGTGCATTTCAAACCGAGGCGTCTCCCGTAATCCACCGCCGCACTCGCGGCGTTTCGATGCGCCACTATGGCGCGACCCTTCCTATAGCGGTCTTGTTACGCCGCGGCAGCCACCGACCAGCGATCGGGGTCCGGCGTGTGACCGATCAGAGCGAGGCCGCAGGCGATCGATTCGAACTGGTCGGCCGATGTCAGCCGCGCTGCGCCAAAGCGCTCGGCGAACAGGCGCTGCACCGCCGGTACGAATGACGTGCCGCCGGTCAGGAACACCTTCTCCACGTCGGGGGCGGTGATGCCGGCCTTGGCGAGCGCTTCGTCGACCGTCGCTCCGAGCCGTTCGATGTCGTCGGCGATCCAGGCCTCGAAATCGTTGCGCGTGACGGTCGCGCCGATATCGATGCCCTCGCGCGCGAAGCGGAACTCGACGCTGTCGCGCGTTGACAGCGCGACCTTGGTGTCGGACACGGCGCGATAGAGCGCGAAGCCGAGATCGTGGTCGACGATGGTAATGAAATCATGCAGCGGGGCGGGATCGAGCGCGGTGCGCGCGAGCTGCTGCAACTCGCGCAGGTCGCCATTGCCCTTCATCATCGCGAGCTGATGCCAGCGGGCCAGGCTCGAATAATAGTGATTGGGAATCGGAAGCACCTTGTCGAACGAGCGGTAGTTGGTGCCCTTGCCGAGCCGCGGCGAGACGATGTGGTCGACGATGCGGTAGTCGAAGGTGTCGCCGGCGATCCCGACGCCGGCGTGTCCCAGCGGTTCGGCGCGCAGCACGCCGCCCGAGCGCGAGAAGCGCATGACCGAGAAGTCGCTGGTGCCGCCGCCGAAATCGGCGACCAGCACGGTGGCGTCGTGATCGAGGCTGCGCGCGAAGGAGAACGCGGCGCCGACCGGTTCGTAGACATAGCGCGCGTGGCCGGCCCCAAGCCGCTCGAACGCGGCCCTGTAGCGCTGCATCGCGAGCTCGTCATTGGGATTGCCGCCGGCGAACCGCACCGGCCGCCCGACCATGATGGTCGGCGCGCCGAGATCGAAACCGTCGCCGGCATGGCGCGCCAGTGTGCGCAGGAATGCCGCCAGCAGGTCCTCGAACTTGTAGCGCTGCCGGAAGATCTGCGTGGTGTTGAACGCCGAGCTTGCCGCAAACGTCTTGAACGACTGGATGAAGCGGTGAATGGTGCGCCCCTCCAGGAACTGCTCGATCGCCCACGGGCCGCCCTCGGCGCGCGGATGCAGGCCGCTGCCCGGCCGCTCCTCCCAGAAGCACAGCGCCGACACAAAGACATTGTGCGTCCGGCCGCCATGGTCGAAACGGATGGCCTCGACGCGGCCGTCGCCATCGGACAGCGCGACCACGGTGTTGCTGGTGCCGAAATCGACGCCGATCGAGACGGCGGGCGGGGCGCTCGACATGTCATGCTCTGATTGTGATGTGAAAGGGGGCGGACGTTTAGCGGCTTTGGCCGCGCTTGCCAACCCATGCAAGATGCCGATGCCGGCATGGCCAAGCGATTGGGGCTGTGACGCAAAGGTGACGGATGTTGAGCGAGTCTTGAATCGACGCGCGCTTCCCGTTCTGCGCAGGCGCTGCTCTATACCATCAGGTTTCACAGTCCAGCATGGCTCGCAGGAGAAGCGGAATGACACTGAACCCCACGGCTGAAAATTATCGTGTCGCGGTCAACGCTTACGAGACTGGTCGGCCCAGCTATCCGGCTGATATCGTCGCCGCGCTACCGCTTCAGGCCGCACGTTGTGTCGTCGATCTCGGCGCCGGAACCGGCAAGTTCACTCGCCTCCTGCTTCCGCATTTGTCTTCGACCGCCCGCCTGATCGCCGTGGAGCCCGTGCCGGAGATGTCGGCCAGGTTGGCGAAGGAAGCGACGGTCGAGGTCATCAACA
The DNA here is from genome assembly GCF_029910095.1 of Bradyrhizobium sp. ISRA464. Lineage (NCBI taxonomy): Bacteria > Pseudomonadati > Pseudomonadota > Alphaproteobacteria > Hyphomicrobiales > Nitrobacteraceae > Bradyrhizobium > Bradyrhizobium sp. ISRA464. The sequence continues at coordinate 458,594 of NZ_CP094526.1, forward strand.
CGCGCGCCGATGCGATCGGCCTGGAAACGGGAAGTGTCGACCTCGTCACCTGCGCCCAGGCCTTCCATTGGTTCGATAATGAGCCGTCGGTCGCCGAGATCGCGCGGCTGCTGCGTCCGGGCGGAACGCTGGCGTTGGTCTGGAACAACAGGGATGACCGCATGCCGTGGGTCGACGCGTTGTCCCGCATGATCGAACACTACGCGGGAGACACGCCCCGGCAACGGACGGGACGCTGGCGATGGATCTTGATGGATCCGCGCTTCGTGCTCGAGAAGGAAATCGTGCAGGAGCATCCGCATCGGATGCTGCGGCAGGATGTCTTCCAGCGCGTCGCATCGACGAGCTATGTCGCCAATCTTCCGGACGCGGAGAAGGCGGCACTTCGCGACAAGACCGACGCCATCCTACGCGAGGCCGGTCTCGGCGACGCTGATGAGGTGGTGTTTCCCTACGTCACGCACCTCTATTTGTTGAAGCGGGTCTAGACCGGCTCACGATCAGGCGATCGTGCGGTGAATGCTCACCGACCGGGCGCGATCTTCCACTTTCCGTCTGCGCCACGCCGCAGTGCCGGGTCGCCAATGCGGATATGCTTGGCGAGGAAATCGATGAAGGCCCGCACCCGCGCCGGCAACGGGCCGGCGTGACCGACATAGACCGCGTGGATGTCCTCGCGGTCGCCGGGATTGAGGGTCTGCAGCACCGGCACCAGGCGCCCGGCCTCGATGTCGGGGCCGATGTGGAACAGCGCGAGCCGCGCAAGCCCGATGCCGCCGAGCGCAAGCTGGCGCGCGGTCTCGCCATCGCTGGCGCGTGCGACCGGCGGCGGCAGTGCCTCCTCGATCCGCTCACCCCGGCGAAATGGCCAGCCACGGATGCTGCGTGGAAAGGTCCAGCCGATGCCGCGATGGCCGGTGAGGTCGGCCGGCGTCTTCGGCGTGCCGAAGCGGGCAAGATAGGAGGGGGCGGCGACAACAGCCATGCGGCTGGTGCCGAGCTTGCGGGCGATCAGCCGCGAGGCGCCGAGCGGTCCGACGCGGATCGCGACGTCGGCACGCTCCTGCATCAGGTCGACCAGCGTGTCGGTCAGCACGATGTCGAGCGTGATGTCGGGATGCTCGCTCATGAAGCGCGGCAGCAGCGGCATCACATGCAGCGTGCCGAACGGGATGTTGCTGTTGACGGTGAGATGGCCGCGCGGCACGCAGGAGGCGGCTTCGCGTTCGGCCTCCTCGATGTCGGCGAGGATGCGCTGGGCGCGCTGGTAGAAGGCCTGCCCTTCCTCGGTGAGCTGAAGCTTCCGGGTGGTGCGGTTGACGAGCCTTGTGCCGAGCCGCGTCTCGAGCCGGGAGACCAGCTTGCTGACGCCGGAGGGTGTCAGGCGCAGGCTGTTCGCCGCGGCGGTGAAGCCGCCGAGATCGACGACGCGGACGAAGACGTCCATCTCGCCAGAGCGGTTGGTGTCGCGGGCCATATTGAATTCACATCACAAATGATTGGATCGGGGCCATTCTAATCCTTTTGGAACCGGACCGCTATGTCGCATCGCGGAATCCTCATTCGACCCGGAGCGACGCATGCCTGCTGCTGTTCTTGCCCTGACCGCCGGTGCCTTCGGCATCGGCACCACCGAATTCCTTATCATGGGGCTGTTGTTGCAGGTCGCCGCTGACATGCAGGTCTCGGTCTCTGCGGCGGGCCTCCTGATTTCCGGGTACGCGCTCGGCGTGTTCGTCGGCGCGCCGATCCTCACGCTGGCGACGCGGCGAATGCCGCGCAAGGCGGTGCTGCTGGCGCTGATGGCGATCTTCACGCTCGGCAACGCGGCCTGCGCGCTGGCGCCCAACTATGCCCTCTTGATGGCGGCGCGCATCCTCACCTCGCTCGCGCACGGCACCTTCTTCGGAGTCGGCTCGGTGGTGGCGATGAGCCTCGTCGCCGAGGACAAGCGTGCGTCCGCGATCGCCACGATGTTCATCGGCTTGACGGTCGCTACCTTGCTGGGCGTGCCGTTTGGCGCCTGGTTCGGCCTGATGCTCGGATGGCGCGCCGCGTTCTGGGCGGTGGCTGCGATCGGCGTCATCGCCTTCGTCGTGCTCGCCGTGCTGGTCCCCGGCCATGTCGGAGCTAAGGACAAGCCAGCGCCGCTGCGCGAGGAGCTCGCCGTCCTTGGCCGCCCGCAGGTCCTGCTTGGGCTGGCGATGACGGTGTTCGGTTTCGGCGGCCTGTTCGCGGTCTTCACCTATGTGCAGCCCATCCTGACGCGGCTCACGGGATTCTCGGATGCCGCCGTCTCGCCGATCCTGCTGGTATTCGGCGCAGGCCTTGCGATCGGCAACGTCGCGGGCGGGCGGCTTGCCGACAAGGGAGTAGCGCGTGCGCTGCTCGTGACGCTCGGCGGCCTCGCCGTCGTTCTGGTGGTGCTCGCTGCTGTGGTCTCGATCAAGGCGTTGGCCGTGGCGCTGCTGTTCGTACTCGGCATCGCCGCGTTCGCGACCGTCGCGCCGCTGCAGCTTCGCGTGCTCGAAGCCGCCGGCGCGGAAGGGCGGACACTGGCATCGAGCCTCAATATCGCGGCCTTCAATCTCGGCAATGCGCTCGGCGCCTGGGCCGGCGGCGTGACCATCGATCGTGGCCTCGGCCTCGGCGCGCTGCCGCTGGTGGCCGCGGTCATCACCGCGATCGGACTGCTGCTGGCGCTGTGGAGCCTGCGCCTCGATCGTCCCGCCGCTCTGGCGGCGCAGTGCCCGGCGGAATGAACAGGATCAAAGGGAGTCCAATCATGGAATATCGCAATCTCGGCGCCTCCGGTCTGAAAGTGCCGGTGCTCAGCTTCGGTACCGGCACGTTCGGCGGGCAGGGACCGCTATTCTCGGCATGGGGGCGGAGCGGTGTCGACGAGGCACGCCGGTTGATCGACGTCTGCCTCGACGCCGGCGTCAACCTGTTCGACACGGCCGACGTCTATTCCAACGGCGCGTCGGAAGAGATTCTCGGCGCCGCGATCAAGGGGCGCCGCGACAAGGTGCTGATCTCCACCAAAACCGGCCTGCCTATGGGCGACGGTCCGTCTGATGCCGGCACGTCGCGCCATCGGCTCGTCGCCGCGGTCGACGCGGCCCTGCGGCGGCTGGGCACCGACTATATCGACCTGCTGCAACTCCATGCGTTCGATGCCTTCACGCCGATCGACGAGGTGCTGTCGACGCTCGATGCGCTCGTACGCGCCGGCAAGCTGCGTTATGTCGGCGCCTCGAATTTTTCCGGCTGGCAGTTGATGAAATCGCTTGCGTTTTCCGAGCGGCACGGCTGGCCGCGTTACGCGGCGCATCAGGTCTATTATTCGCTGGTCGGCCGTGACTATGAGTGGGAGTTGATGCCGCTCGCGCTTGACCAGCATGTTGGCGCGCTGGTCTGGAGCCCGCTGGGCTGGGGCCGGCTCACCGGCAAGATCAGGCGTGGCCATCCGCTGCCGAAGCAAAGTCGCCTGCACGAGACTGCGCAGTTCGGACCGCCCGTCGACGACAAGCAGCTCTACGCGATCGTCGACGCGCTGGACGCGGTGGCCGCTGAGACCGGACGCAGCGTGCCGCAGATCGCCATCGCCTGGCTGCTCACACGTCCCAGCGTGTCCTCGGTGATCATCGGCGCGCGCGACGAAGCGCAGCTCCGCGACAATCTCGGTGCGGTCGGGTGGTCGCTGACACCGGATCAGATCGCGCGTCTCGACAAAGCGAGCGCAGTGATGCCGAGCTATCCGTACTATCCTTATCGCATCCAGGAGGGCTTTGCGCGGCTGAATCCGCCGCCGGTGTAAGCCTGGCTCGCTTCCAGAATCTCGGTGATCAATCCGGCGGCCTTGATTCCGGTCCCGGTGATGATGACGACAGTACGCTCGGCCGGACGGATCGCGCCGCGCTCCTTGAGCACGTCGAGCGCGGCGGCAGCAGAGGCCGAGGTCGGCTCGACGAAGAGGCCGGTGCGCGCCAGCCGCTTCAACGCGTCGATGATCCTTTTCTCGGGGATAGCGACCGTGCCGCCACCCGTCTCCCGGAGCGCCGCGATGATCTGCTTCAGGCGCAGCGGATGCTTGATGGCGGTGCCCTCGGCAATGGTCTTGCGCACCTCGCGATTGACAGGCGTGTCGAGGCCGGCGGCAAAGCTGGCATCGACCGGCGAGCAGTTGAGCGGTTGCGCGGCGAACAGGCGCGGCAGGCGCGTGATCTGTCCGGCCGCGAGCAGCTCCTTAAATCCGATGTAGCAGCCGAGCATGCTGTTGCCCGCGCCGACCGGCATGATGACGTTGTCGGGCACCGAGTAGTTGAAGTCTTCCCAGATCTCGTAGGCCAGCGACTTCGTGCCCTGGAGGAAGAACGGCTGCCAGTTGTGACTGGAATAGAAGGTCCGCTTCGACTGCCGGATCGCTTCCGCCTCGGATTCCTCGCGCGGGCCTTCCACCAGCTGGACCTCGGCGCCGAAGGCGTGCATCTGCGCCACCTTCATCGGCGACGTCGTGGCGGGCGCGAGAATCTTGACCCGCATCCCGCCGGCAGCGCCATACGCTGAGACGGACGCACCGCCATTGCCGGAACTGTCCTCCAGCACCGCATCGACGCCGAGCTGACGCAGGAAGGATAGCATCACCGTGGTGCCGCGATCCTTGAAGCTCGCAGTCGGATTGAACCATTCGAGCTTGAAGTGAGGGCGCAGCTCGCTCCACTCCTTTTCGACGACAGGCGTGCAGCCTTCGCCCATCGTGATCGGTTGCTTGATATCGACGGGCAGCGAGGCCCGGTAACGCCACAGCGACCGCGTGCCGCGATCGATGTCGTCGCGGGAGATGCCGGGCAGCGGCGTCACCAGCAGCGGCTTGCCCTCGTCCGAGCACCAGCGCGGCACATCCAGCGAATAGAGTTTTCCGTTGAGCGGGTCGATATAGCTGGGTGACGGCATGTCATTGGATCCTGAATGCGGGCGTCATGCCTCACGCCGCGCCGGTCTGCTTGATCAGATAGGTCCTTGCAAAGTCGAGATACCAATCCAGGCAGCCTGGATTGGCCATCGCGTCCTTGTTGATGACCTTCTCCAGGGGGTGGCCGAGCAGCAGCTTCTTGATCGGCAGCTCCTGCTTCTTGCCCGACAGTGTGCGCGGAATTTCAGCCACCGCGAAAATGTCGTTGGGCAGGAAGCGGCGCGACAGTCCGGCTTCGACCGCCTTGTTGATCCTGGCCTTCATCGCAGTATCCAGCGCAATGCCCTCGCGCAGCACCACGAACAGCGGCATGTAGCTGTCGCGGCCGAGATATTCGAGGTCGACGACCATGGAATCGAGCACCTCGGGCAGCGCCTCGATCGCGGAATAGAGCTCACTGGTGCCCATCCGCAGACCGTGGCGGTTGATGGTAGCGTCGCTGCGGCCGTAGATCACGCAGGAGCCGTCAGGATTGATCTTGAGCCAGTCGCCGTGGCGCCACACTGGCCCGCGGCCGCTCCCGTCGAAATTGTCCGGATAGGTCTCGAAATAGCTGGCGCGATAGCGCGCATCGCCCGGATCGTTCCAGAACCGCAGCGGCATCGACGGCAGCGGCTCGGTGCAGACAAGCTCGCCGACCTCGTCGATCACGGCGCGGCCCTGCTCGTCGAAGGCTTCCACCGCGCAGCCGAGCAGGCGGCACTGCATCGTGCCCGGCGTCTGCGGCAGCTCACGGTTGCCGCCGATGAAGGCGCCGGCGAAATCGGTGCCGCCGGAGATGTTCGCCCACCACATGTCGGCCTGCGCGGCGTTGCCGTTGATATTCGCGAGCGTGGCGAAGCGGTCGTTGAACCAGGCTTGCGTGTCGGCACTGAGCGGCGATCCGGTCGAGCCCAAGGTACGCAACTGCGAGAGGTCGCCGACTTCCGCGAGATCGATCTCCGCCTTGGTGCAGTTGGCGAAGAATGCCGCGCCCGCGCCGAAGAACGTCGCCTTGGCGTTTGCGACGAAGCGCCACAGCGTGGTCCAGTCCGGCTTGTCCTTGGAGCCGCCCGGGCTGCCGTCGAAGATGCAGCAGGTGGTGCCGTTGAGCAGGCCGTTGGTCTGGCAGTTCCACATGATCCAGCCGGTCGAGCTGTACCAATGGAAGCGTTCGCCGAACGAGTTCTGTTGGTAGCTGCAGCCGATGTCGTTGTGCAGCGTCGAGAGCGGCAGCGCCACCACGATCACGCCGCCATGGCTGTGCAGGATCGGCTTCGGCAATCCGGTCGTGCCCGAGGAATAGACGATCCAGAGCGGATGGTCGAACGGCAGCCATTCCGGCTCGAACGCGTCGATCTCGGCGCTTTGGCCTGCGAGGATGGACGACAGCTGCGTGTCGGAGGCGGCCGTCTCGCTATGCAGGATGACATGCTGCACCGTCGGCAGCGCGCGCCGCAATTCGTCGATGACCGGCCGCCGGTCATGGCGCCGGCCGGCATAGGTCACGGCATCGCAGGCGATCAGCACCTTCGGCTCGATCTGCTTGAAGCGGTCGATCACCGCAGGCGCCGCCATGTCGGGCGCGCAGACGCTCCAGATCGCACCCAGGCTCGCGGTCGCGAGAAACGCGATGATGGTCTCCGGGATGTTCGGCAGGTAGGCCGCGACGCGATCGCCGCTTCGCACGCCGTTGGCCTCCAGATGCAAGGCCAGCGCGGCCGCCTTGCGCCGGAGCTCCGGCCAGCTCGTCTCCATAAGCTTGCCGTCTTCGCCGCTCGAGACGAGGGCCGGCAGCCCCGCGGCATGCGCCGGCTCGACATGGCGAAACACCTGCCGCGCATAGTTCACCGAGGCGCCGGGAAACCACATCGCGCCTGGCATCTTGCGGCTCGCGAGCACGGCCGCGTGCGGCGTCGGCGATTGGATGTCGAAATAGTCCCAGATGCTTTGCCAGAAGCCGTCGATGTCGGTGACCGACCAGCGCCGCATCTCCTCGAAATTCGTAAACTCAAGGCCGCGGGTCTGTTTCAGCCATTGGCGGTAAAGGGCCATTTGCGGGACGTAAGGTGCTGTCATGGGCGATTCCGGGTTTTCTTGTCGTGCCTTGCTGCCGTATCTTGGCGTTCGCGGCGGCCGCGTGCGGCATCTCTAACATAGGCGTGCAAGCGCGGGGAACGCAGTTCCGGCGGCAGGCGCGCCAGCATATTCTTACCGCTATTTCAGCATGCTATGCGGGACCTGATTCAGTGCGCAGGGCCAGCACATGCAGATGTCCGTCGGCGAACTCTTTATCCTCGGCTTCTATGGCAAGGTCATCCCCGCCTGGCTGAAGGATTTTGCCATGCGCTTCGGGCTCGGCGGGGTGATCCTGTTCGATTACTCCTGCCAGACCCGGCAATACGACAACAACATCGCTTCGCCCGCGCAACTGCAGGCGCTGTGCGCCGAGATCGCGTCGCTGCCCTCACGCCCGCTGGTCTTCATCGATCAGGAGGGCGGGCTGGTGCGCCGACTCAAGGAGAGCCTCGGCTTTCAGCCGCTACCGAGCGCGAAGGATTTCAATCTGCTCGCCACCGAGGAGAAGCGCAAAATCCTGGCCGCAAGCTATGGCGAATTGCGCCGGCTTGGCGTCAGCTACAATTTTGCGCCGGTGATCGATGTCGACTACAACCCTGACAATCCGAATATCGGCCGGATCAAGCGCTCCTACTCGGCCGACATCGCCGAGGTCGAGGCCAATGCGCGTCTTGTCGACGCTGCGGCGCGGCAGGCCCGGGTCGGCCTCTGCCTGAAGCATTTTCCTGGGATCGGCGGCGCAAAGGTCGATTCGCATCTGGAGTTCATGGACATTTCCGATGCGCTGCGGCCGGAGCAGGAGGAGCTGTTCTATGCGCTGGCGCCGCAGACCCATGGCGATGCCGTGCTGGTCAGCCACGCGATCGTCCGGCCGTGGGACACCCGCAATCCAATGACGTTGTCATCCGTCGGGATCGACCGGCTGCGTCGGCGCCTGCCCGAGACGCTGCTGATCACCGACGACATGCAGATGCAAGGATTACAGATGGCGCTTGGCACGCACGCCGCCAGCCTGCAGGCGATCGGCGCCGGCATGGACATGGTCTGCATCGGCAACAATCTGTTCGATCAGGAGCAGGAGATGGCCGCCATCGCCGAGGCGATCGTGGCGCGGATCGCTGAGGGCACGCTCGATCAGCCCAGCATCGGGCAGTCCATTGAGCGGGTGCGACAGCGCAAGGCACTGCTCGCCTGACTGTGCGCCAGCGAAATTCAGCGGGGGCACGGCGAGGAGCGGAACCAATCTTCCTGACCGCGATTTAACGTAGACGCTCATCGGGGCTCAACAACCATGAAGATGCTCAAGCGTCTCTTCGGATTGACTTGGCTACGCCGTGTCGCGCGCAAATCGGCCGATTTCCCGCCTGCTTCCATCGATCCAGACGAATTCACGCGCCTGCTTTGCAGCGGGCGCACCGAGGATCTGCGGATTCTGGCCAGGAAGCTCAGCCAACCCTCGCGGGCGCACGCATAGCGGACGGGTCGCGCCCGGCCGTGGACGCCGGCTCTGATCGATCAGGGCTGGCGAACCCGGCGCGCGGCCGTCTGCAGTCGAGCGGAGAAATCGCCTCACTTCGCCTTTTCGTGATTGGCCATCCCGACCGCCTTGTAGTCATAGGTCGGATAGAACTCGGTGTGATAGGCGCCCCAGGCATTGTTCTCGATGACGCGGTTGACCTCGCGCAGCCGTGATGCGGGCAGCCGCAGCGTTACCACTTGGCCAATTCCCATCATCACGTACCAGCTCACGACCTCGATGCCTTCCGGCGGAAACGCCTTGTAGAAGCCCTGCCGCTCGAGCTGGGCGTTCAATTCGCTCAACGGCCGCGACTGGTCATGCTTGAAGAAGATGGTGACCATGACAGCGTTGTCGGGCGTCGGCGTCGCATTGCCGGTCGGCGGGGTCTGGGCTTGCACATCGGCCCCCAATACCAGTGCGGCGGTCAGCGCGACCATCGCCATCCAGGATCCGTTTCGTCCTCGCATCGTCGCTGCCTCCTTGCTGGGGTCTTGCGGGCTATCCGAGGTGGCGGATCATCGCGGCGGCCCCGTGGTGAGGCTGTAAATTGACAATCGCCTGACCCGGTTCCTCCGGCCTGCCACGGCCCTCTCGCGCGCTGCATCGTACGGAGACCCCGCCCCGAATGCGGAGCGACGCGATCCGCATCACGGCACGAATCGCGGCCGGATCGAACGTCGGATGCGGCGATCGGGTCTTTCGGAAAGGTAAAAGCGGGTCCGTGAAACTACCGCGGTTGAGGCAGGCGTCGTCCCGTAAAAATATTGTAATTCGACTCAAATATGCGAGATTCGTTGCCAATCGGCGGTGATCTGCCTCTGCTTGGCCTGCCGGAACCGTAGATCACAGTTGCATCGTCCGTATTTCTACGGGGTTCCGCGTTAACGCAGACACAAGTTCACCTTCGGTAAACCATACTTATGACGCAACACGACAATCGAGCCGAGGCCCGCCTCCCGACATGGATCGACGAGGCCATGCCGCTCGAGACCCCGCCGCTTGAGACCCAGAAGGTCGCCCCGCGAGCGCAGGTCACGGAGGAGGCTGGGGCCGCGATCGTCCGCCAGTTCAATGGACCCGTGACGGCGCTGCTGCTCTATATGAATGAGCTCAAGCAGCACAGCCATCAGTTCGCGCAGACACCCGGCAACGGCATTTACTTGCGGCAGGTCATCGAGAACGCACTCGAGCAGACCGAACGCGTGTCGGCGATGCTGAAGCAGATCTCCGATCTCTATCCGAATGCCGTGCCGGCCGCCGACTTCAAGCCGCTCCGCGCTGACAAGCCGATACGATCCTGTTCGCCCGAGGTGATGTTCGCGCCGGAGGCCGGCCGTAAGCCCTTGACGAAGCGCGAGCGCGAAGTGCTCAGCCTGATCAGCGACGGCTATTCCAACAAGCAGGGCGCGCTGCGCATGAACATCAGCCCGCGGACGTTCGAGAGCCACCGCGCCGAAGCCATGCGCAAGCTCGGTGCGCGCAACACCGCCGACCTCGTCCGCAAGGCTCTGCTGTACACCGCCTGAGCGCCTTCGCCGCCACAGGTGGCGGCGAGAAACGGCTCGCATGCTCCGGGCTGCGCGTGCACACCGGCTGTCTTGCCGGAGACCGCCGCGGCGTGGCGGCGACTGGTGTCTCAGAGATAATCCTCTGCCGGAATGTGCATACGCGGCGTCGGCCGCGTCTTCGGCGCCGCGGCCGTCCGCTCTTCCGGAATGATCGTGATCACCCACATCGTCCCGACGTCACCCTTGCCTTCGACAATCGACCGCACGCGGCCGGTGATCGTCGCGCCGCCGAAGTGAACGGTGGCGGATCTGCCGCTGAACTGCGCAATACGGAGACGCCTGGCTTCCTTGTGGTCGGTCGTTTGATACGTGAACATCGGCTCCCCCGCGCGTCCACGCACTGTGTGGATTCAATGTTATCCGACGGTGAAAATCGTGAGCCGTAGAAGTACGGCGTCGCGAGACGGTCACTTGTTGAAAGTCTCCTGACCATGGAGCAGCTGCGCGTACCGGGTCTTGACCGTGGCGTAGCACTCGCACGTGGTCTTGATCAGCCCGTCGAGATTGATGATCTCGATGTGACCGCGGCTGTAGTGGATGAAGTTCGCCTGCTGCAAGGTGTGGGCTACCAGCGACACGCTGTTGCGTCGGGCGCCGATCATCTGCGCTATCGATTCCTGCGTCAGGACGAACTTGTTGCTGCAGGCGAGATCGCGCGTTTGCAGCAGGCATCGCGCCAGCCGCGACTCCACGGTGTGGGCAGCGTTGCAGCCGGCAGTCTGCTGGATCTGCGCGTAGACGGCGAGCCCGTGCCGCGTCAGCGCTGCGCGAAATGTCGGGCTCAGCCCGGCCGCCTTCCGCAAGGCCTCGACCTCGATCGTCGAGGCGACGCCCGGCACCAGCACCACCGCGCTGTTCAGCGTGGGAGCCTCGCCGAGCCCGGCGAACGCACCGAAGATGCTGTCGCGGCCGACCATCGCGACCTGCACGTGCTCGCCTCGGGCGAGCTTGACCACCAGCGAGATCACGCCCTTGTGCGGCAGATATGCGCGCTTGAGCATCTCGTCGGCTTCGATCAGCACCGTATCCGCAACCAGGTCGACGGTTTGCAGGTGCCGCCGGATCAATTCGAAATCGTTCGCCGACAGTGACGACAGGAAACCGTTAGGTGATCGCGAAGCCGTATCCAAAGCAACCTCCAGCCTGCCGGCAAAGCTTGTCTCTGGCACCGACGCGCGCAGTCGTACGCGCCCGCAACCTATCTTGGCACGTCTTGAGTTTAATAAAAATAGGTCTATTGCCGCATACTGTTGACCGCTGCGTCTGGGCTCGTTGCTCGCTCGCGCGATCAATCCTCGGACCCAACCCATTGCGCGGCATACGCCTTGACCGTCGCGTAGCACTCGCAGGCAGCCTTCTGCAAACCGTTGACATCGGTGATTTCGATATGTCCGCGGCTATAGCGGAGGACGCCGGCCTGCTGAAATCCATGCGCGACGATCGAGACGGCATTGCGCCGGACACCGATCATCTGCGCCAGCATCTCCTGGGTCAGCGGCAACGCCTCGCTGCCGCACAGGTCGCGTGCGCGCAGCAGCCATCGCGACAGTCGCGCCTCGACCGGATGCGACACGTTGCACGCCACGGACTGCTGCGCCTGTGCCATCAACGCCTGCTCATGGAGAGCGACCAGGGTTCGAAACGCGACTCCGCGCTCGGCCGCCTCGCGGAAATCCTCCGCCCGCAGCATCGAAGCCGTCCCCGGGACCGCGACGATCGCGTCCGTGAGCAGCGGGCGGCTGTGAAGCGCGGCGACCGCTCCAACGACGCCGTCGCGGCCGATCGTCGCGATCTCGACCGACTGTCCGTCGGACAAATTGACCATCAGCGAAATGATGCCGCCGTGCGGGAGATAGACCCGCTGCACCGGCGTGCCGGCGTTGGCTAGCACAGCGTCCTTGGTCAGTTCGACGGTTTCGAGAAGCGGGTGGAGTTGCGCGAACTCTGCCGCAGGCAGCGCTTGCAACAAACGATTGGGCGGACGCGTTACCGCAGACATTGGATCTCCTGCCGAGGGCGGGAGCACTACGGTCTCACATCACCTACTCTTGGCGTTTGGAACGGCAGCGAACATAGCCGGCCTGCGCAATTTTGCACAAGAGTTGCGGTACTCACTTTATACACCTAGACGGTAGAAAGTTGCGATTGGCTCGCGTTTTGCGCGAAGAGCGCATGCCTACGGCTGGCGAACGGTTTCGCCATTTCCGTGGCATTGTTGATTTTCTGTTAACGCCGTCGCTTGTCCCAACGACACGAGTCCGATCGCACTTCGATCGATCGGTCGAATGGCGCGAAAGCCCGCACGCTGTACGCAATCTTTGGTGACTTGGCGTGCGTTCGGGCGCCGCTTGAACGCCCCTATATCGCAGGGCACAGGTTCCCCATGGACTGACCTCGCGAGCGCTCTTCTGGGTATTAGTACGGAGGAGCTCTTTAACGAACGGGTAGCGCGGACGGGCCAGTGTCACACGGTCGCCGTGTGAAACTTGCGGCGTCGCGTCAATCGTGCTCATCCAGAAGGGTATCCAGTATGTCCGGCATCGTCCTTTCGGCTTCGGTCCGCCAGAATCTGCTTTCGCTGCAGTCGACCGCCGATCTGCTCGCCACCACGCAGAACCGCCTTGCCACCGGCAAGAAGGTCAACACTGCGCTCGACAATCCGACCAACTTCTTCACGGCGCAGTCGCTCGACAACCGCGCCAGCGACATCAACAACCTGCTCGACGGCATCAGCAACGGCGTGCAGGTGCTGCAGGCCGCCAACACCGGCATCACCTCGCTGCAGAAGCTGGTCGACAGCGCCAAGTCGGTCGCCAACCAGGCGCTGCAGGCCGCCGTCGGCTATTCCCAGAAGTCTTCGGTGTCGACCGCCGCGATCACCGGCGCGACTGCTGACAACCTCCTCGGCACAACCACCTACAGCAACGCCCAGCTTACCGGCTCCGTCGTCAACAACAACTTGTCGACGCCCGCTGCGATCACGTCGGCCACCAAGCTCGTCAGCGCGGCCAACTCCGACACCTTGGCGGCGACGCCGACCGGCGTCCTCACCGTGAACGGCAAGACGATCACGTTCTCGACGGCGCAGACCACCTCGACCACCGACGCGTCCGGCAACGTCACCCTCGGCACCGGTGCGGGCAGCACGCTGACCGTCGGCGACCTGCTCACGGCGATCGACGGCATCACGGGTGCGGCCACCGCCTCCTCCGTGTCGGGCGGCAAGCTCCAGATCAGCACCGGCACCGCCCAGGATCTCGTGATCTCCGGCACCGGCACCTCGCTGACCGCCTTCGGCCTGACCGCCGGCACCACCGCGCGCACCGCGAGCACCCCGCTGGGTGGCCTGATCCTGACGATCGGCGCGACCGGCAACGGCACCGCCACCAACATCACCTTCGGCACCGGCGCGGGCCAGGTGAAGTCCCTCAACGACCTGAACACCGCGCTTGCGGCCAACAACCTGCAGGCCTCGCTCAGCTCGGCCGGTGCGCTCACCATCAGCACCACCAACGATGCCGCCTCCGCGACCATCGGCACGATCGGCGGCACGGCAGCCGGCGCCGGCAAGCTGTTCAACGGCCTGGCGGGCAGCGCCCCGGTGCAGGATCCGACCGCGCTGGCCAACCGTGCCAACCTGGTCGACCAGTACAACAACATCCTGGACCAGATTACCACGACGGCCCAGGACGCGTCGTACAACGGCATCAACCTGCTCAACGGCGATCAGCTCAAGTTGACCTTCAACGAGACGGGCTCCTCGACGCTGAAGATCCAGGGCGTGACCTTCAATGCCACAGGTCTCAACCTCACCAAGCTGACAGCCGGAACCGACTTCCTGGACAACGCTTCGGCCAACGCCACGCTGAAGACGCTCAACACCGCGAGCGGCCAGCTGCGGACCCAGGCGTCGACCCTCGGCTCGAACCTGTCGATCGTGCAGATCCGTCAGGACTTCTCGAAGAACCTGATCAACGTGCTGCAGACCGGCTCGTCCAACCTGACGCTGGCCGACACCAACGAGGAAGCGGCGAACAGCCAGGCGCTGTCGACCCGCCAGTCGATCGCGGTGTCCGCGCTGGCGCTGGCCAACCAGTCGCAGCAGAGCGTTCTGCAGCTGCTCCGCTAAGCGCTGCCGCGACAGGCATCGATATGAAGGCGGCGGAGAAAACTCCGCCGCCTTTGTCTTGCGCGCCTTCCACCTGGAGCGCGGTGCGCGATCGCGCCGACGTGCGCGTGTCGCGTCATGGCATGCTGCGGCCAGGCTTAACAGCCGCTTGTTGCAATTTGATTCAATTCGCGGCGCTCGCCGGACGTTGTTCTACCTGCGCGAGTAGTAAGTGTCTGTTCTTTCGAGCGCGGCCGAGGCCGCAGAATGCATCTCCCAACTCCTTGAAATGCCTCATGGTCCGTATTTGCACGGACAGCAAAATTAACGTCGCCGTGAAGTTGGCGAGGTTATCGATAGGCGGCGACCATTCCGTAGCACTTTGAGGGCCGATTCCGATGGACGATTTGTTGCGCGAGTTCCTGACGGAGAGCAGCGAGAGCCTGGACACGGTCGACAACCAGCTGGTGCAGTTCGAGCAGGATCCGAACAACGCCAAGATCCTGGATAACATCTTCCGCCTGGTGCACACGATCAAGGGGACCTGCGGCTTCCTCGGGCTGCCGCGGCTGGAAGCGCTGGCGCATGCCGGCGAGACCTTGATGGGCAAGTTCCGCGACGGCATGCCGGTGACCGCCGAGGCGGTGACGCTGATCCTGTCCTCGATCGACCGCATCAAGGAGATTTTGGCCGGGCTCGAGGCCACCGAGGCCGAGCCCGCCGGCACCGACCGCGACCTGATCGATCAGCTGGAAGCCATGGTCGAGCGCGGCATGGCGGCGATGGCAGATGAGGCGGCGGTGCCGGTGGTCGAGGCGCCGCCGATGCAGCCGGCGGTGACCGCGGGCACGCTGGTGGCGCAGACGCTGGAGCGGCCGCTGCGTCCGGGCGAGGTCTCGCTCGACGAGCTCGAGCGCGCCTTCCGCGAGACCGCAACCGAGGTGGCGGTGCCGGCGCCCGTGGCCAGGCCCGCCGCGGCGCCTGCGGTTGAAGCCGCCGAGGCCGCGAAGAAGCCGGCGCGCAGGACCGCGGCCGCCGAGGCCGAGGTCGAGGGCGGCGACAAGATCGCCCACCAGTCGATCCGGGTCAATGTCGACACCCTCGAGCACCTGATGACCATGGTCTCCGAGCTGGTGTTGACCCGCAACCAGCTCTTGGAGATCTCGCGCCGCAACGAGGACACCGAGTTCAAGGTGCCGCTGCAGCGGCTCTCCAACGTCACCGCCGAGCTGCAGGAGGGCGTCATGAAGACGCGGATGCAGCCGATCGGCAACGCCTGGCAGAAGCTGCCGCGCATCGTCCGCGACCTCTCCGGCGAACTCGGCAAGCAGATCGAACTCGAGATGCACGGCGCCGACACCGAGCTCGACCGCCAGGTGCTCGACCTGATCAAGGACCCGTTGACGCACATGGTGCGCAACTCCGCCGACCACGGCCTGGAGACCCCGGCCGAGCGGGCAGCGGCCGGCAAGGGCGAGCAGGGCACGATTCGCCTCTCTGCCTATCACGAGGGCGGCCACATCATCATCTGCATCGCCGACAATGGGCGCGGCCTCCACACCGAGCGGATCAAGGCCAAGGCGCTCTCGAACGGCCTCGTCACCGAGGCCGAACTCGAGAAGATGACGGAAGCGCAGATCCACAAGTTCATCTTCGCGCCGGGCTTCTCCACCGCCGCGCAGGTCACCTCGGTGTCCGGCCGCGGCGTCGGCATGGACGTGGTGCGCACCAATATCGACCAGATCGGCGGCACCATCGACATCAAGAGCGTGGCCGGCGAGGGCGCCTCCGTCACCATCAAGATCCCGCTGACTTTGGCGATCGTCTCCGCTTTGATCGTGGAGGCCGGCGGCGACCGCTTCGCGATCCCGCAGCTCTCGGTGGTCGAGCTGGTGCGGGCCCGCGCCAACTCCGAGCACCGCATCGAGCGCATCAAGGACACCGCGGTCTTGCGGCTGCGCAACAAGCTGCTGCCGCTGATCCATCTCAAGAAGCTGCTCAACATCGACGACGGCGCGACCACCGAGGCCGAGCACGGCTTCATCGTGGTGACCCAGGTCGGCAGCCAGACCTTCGGCATCGTGGTCGACGGCGTGTTCCACACCGAGGAGATCGTGGTCAAGCCGATGTCGACCAAGCTGCGCCACATCGACATGTTCTCCGGCAACACCATTTTGGGCGATGGCGCGGTGATCATGATCATCGACCCCAACGGCATTGCCAAAGCGCTCGGCGCCTCCGGCTCGGCGGCCCATGCCGTGGCCGACGACAGTGCCGCTTCGCATGCCTTAAGCGGCGAGCAGCTGACCTCGCTCTTGGTGTTCCGCGCCGGCACCAGCCAGCCCAAGGCGGTGCCGCTCGGCCTCGTCACCCGGCTCGAGGAGATCGCCACCGACAAGATCGAGCTCAGTAACGGCCGCCACATGGTGCAGTACCGCGAGCAGCTGATGCCGCTGGTGCAGATGAAAGGCGTCCAGGTGCAGACGCAGGGCGCGCAGCCGATCCTGGTGTTCGCCGACGACGGCCGCTCGATGGGGCTCGTGGTCGACGAGATCATCGACATCGTCGAGGAGCGGCTCAACATCGAGGTCGCGGGCGCGCAGGACGGCATTTTGGGCTCGGCGGTGATCAAGGGCCAGGCCACCGAGGTGATCGACGTCGGCCACTTCCTGCCGATGGCGTTTGCCGACTGGTTCTCGCGCAAGGAGATGCGGCCGTCGGCCAGCGCGCAGTCGGTGCTGCTGGTCGACGACTCCGCGTTCTTCCGCAACATGCTGGCGCCGGTCCTGAAGGCCGCCGGCTACAAGGTGCGGACCGCGCCAAATGCGCAGGAGGGGCTCGCCGCGCTGCGCTCGGGGCAGGCCTTCGACGTCGTGCTGACCGACATCGAGATGCCCGAGATGAACGGCTTCGAGTTCGCCGAGAGCATCCGCTCTGACCACAATCTGACCGGGCTGCCGATCATCGCGCTGTCGGCGATGGTGTCGCCGGCGGCGATCGAGCGCGGCCGGCAGGCCGGCTTCCACGATTACGTCGCCAAGTTCGACCGTCCCGGGCTGATCGCGGCGCTGAAGGAGCAGACCGCCGAGATCCGGAAAGCGGCCTGACGGGACCCAGGGAAACAGGAGCGATGACCAGCAAGAGCGAAGCGAGCGAAGGCATCATGGCCGAATACATCACCGCCGTGATCGGCGGGCAGCTGTTCGGGCTGCCGATCTCGCGGGTGCAGGACGTGTTCATGCCGGAGCGGCTGACGCGGGTGCCGCTGTCGTCGGCGGAGATCGCCGGCGTGCTCAACCTGCGCGGCCGCATCGTCACCGTGGTCGACATGCGCGCCCGGCTCGGCCTGCCCCGGGCCGGCGACGGCAAGGCGATGATGGCGGTCGGCGTCGACCTGCGCGGCGAATCCTACGGGCTGCTGATCGACCAGATCGGCGAGGTCCTGCGGCTGCCCGAGGCGGGCCGCGAGGACAACCCGGTCAACCTCGATCCCCGCATGGCCAAGCTCGCCGGCGGCGTCCACCGTCTCGACGGCCAGCTCATGGTCGTCCTCGATGTCGATCGCGTGCTCGAATTGATGCCAGACGCCAAGGCTGCTGCGTAATACGCTGGCCGCGAAGACGGCTGGTTCAACAAGGAGGCAAACACATGAAGACATGTCTTGTTGTCGACGATTCCGGCGTGGTGCGGAAGATCGCACGCCGCATCCTCGAAGGAATGGATTTCACTGTTATCGAGGCCGAGGACGGCGAGAAGGCGCTCGAGGCCTGCAAACGCGGAATGCCGGACGCGGTGCTGCTCGACTGGAACATGCCCGTGATGGACGGCTTCGAATTCCTGGTGCAGCTCCGCCGGATGCCCGACGGCGATGCACCGAAAGTGGTGTTCTGCACCACCGAGAACGGCATCGATCACATCTCGCGTGCGCTGCATGCCGGCGCCAACGAGTACATCATGAAGCCGTTCGACAAGGACATCGTCACCGCGAAGTTCCAGGAAGTCGGACTGCTTGCACTCGATCTGCCCACCGAAGCCTGACGCCAGTTTCATCTTTTTTGCCCTTGCGAGGCTCCAGTGACGCCCCCCGACTATGAGTATCTGCGTAAGCTCCTGAAGGATCATTCAGGGCTCGACCTGTCCGCAGACAAGCAGTACCTGATCGAAAGCCGCCTGCTTCCGCTGGCGCGCAAGTCCGGTTTGTCCGGCATCCCTGACCTGGTGACGAAGATCAAGGGCGGTTCGTCCTCGCTCGTCGTCCAGGTGGTCGAAGCCATGACCACCAACGAGACCTTCTTCTTTCGCGACAAGGTGCCGTTCGATCACTTCCGCAACACGATCATGCCGGAGCTCCTGAAGGCGCGTGCCGCACGCAGGAGCGTCCGGATCTGGTGCGCCGCGGGATCGACGGGTCAGGAGCCCTATTCGCTGGCGATGTGCCTGAAGGAGATGGGCGCAGTACTGGCGGGTTGGCGGGTCGAGATCATCGCGACCGACCTGTCGCAGGAGGTGCTGGAGAAATCGAAGGCCGGCATTTACAGCCAGTTCGAGGTGCAGCGCGGACTGCCGATCCAGATGCTGGTCAAGTACTTCAAGCAATCGGGCGAGTTCTGGCAGATCAATCCTGAGTTGCGCACGATGGTGCAGCACCGCCAGCTCAACCTGCTGCACGATTTTTCCCAGCTCGGCGCCTTCGATGTGATCTTCTGTCGCAACGTGCTGATCTATTTCGATCAGGACACCAAGATCAACGTCTTCAACCGCCTCGCCAGATCGATGGAGGCCGACGGCTTCCTGGTGCTGGGCGCCGCCGAAACCGTGGTCGGCCTGACGGACGGATTCAAGCCGTTCCCCGAACGGCGCGGCCTGTATCGGCCGAGCGGCGCGCGGACGTCGGCGGCAGGAGCCGTCCTGCCGAGGGTCGCCGCCATGGCAGCGAGGCTTTGACCATGACGGAAGATGGCAAACTCGTCGAACGCGTCACGTTCAGCAGGGGCTTTGATGTCTGCATCATGGCCATCGACGGCACCTGGCGGCGCGACTGCCGGCTCGACGCCATCTCCGACACGGACGCAGCCCTCACAGTGGAAGGTTCCATTCAGGGGCTCAATCTAAAGGAGTTTTTCCTGCTGCTGTCGTCGACCGGGCTCGCCTATCGCCGTTGCGAACTGATCCGTGTCAACGGCACCGAACTGGACGTCGGCTTCCTCAAGGGCAAGCCGAGCAAGAAGCGATCAGCCTCCGGCGAAGCCGTCCGGGTCGGGGCCTGACCTAGCCCGCGCGTTCCGTCAAATCTGCCATCATCCCGAACTGAGCGCGGAACAGATCGCGATCTTATGTGTTGGAGCGCCAATGGCGCAATCTGCGTGACAGCCGTCCGCCGCGGCGCGGTCGTTTCCGGACCGGCGGATGAGTTCAGGATGCGTGTCGGGGTCTCGGAGTCGAGCAGCCGACCAAGCGCGGCACCGAGGCCAACGTCACAGGCTTTCAAGGCAGTGGATGCGACCATATAGCGTGGCATAACATCGTCCAGGACGAAGATGTTGCTGGCGGCGTCCTGCTCGGCGAGCAGGGCTTCACGCGCAATCACGGACTCGATCAGCCGTAGGCTCGCCTGGACGTGCCCGATCAGACGCAACCAGGTCCGCCACAATCATGTTGTAGGGATCATTGCCTTCGTCCGAGCACGCCGCAACGTTATCCGCCGCTGCATTTCTCATGCATGTTTCTCCACGACCTCCACTTTTAGGGAATGCGGTGCTACTTGTGCGTTAAGCGGACGTCCCGTACAAATACGGGTCCATTGATCGATACGGTCGAGAGATATCTTGTGGGGCTAAGCACCACGCTTCACCACTGATGGACGATGCACATGGCTGAGAATGGCGTTCCCCGCGGGGAGATTTTCGTAGTCGACGACGATCCTGCCGTTCGCGAGACGCTTTCCGTGGTTCTGTCGACAGCCGGTTACAAGGTGATCTGTTTTGCGGACGGCGCCGCGCTGCTTTCCGTTGCGCGAAGCAGGACGCCGGCGTGCATCCTGCTCGACGTGCACATTCCCGGCAAATCGGGTCTCGACATCCTGAAGGAACTGCACGGCGAGGACTATCCGGCGCCGATCTTCATGATCTCGGGGCAGGGCGATATCGCGATGGCGGTCAGCGCCATCAAGAACGGCGCGCTGGATTTCATCGAGAAGCCGTTCCGCGGCAACGAGATCGTCGCCCGGTTGAATGAAGCGATCGAGGCCTACACAAGGCGCCGCACCGAGACTTCGGCGTCGCGCATCGCCTCGCTGCATTTTCCGGGGCGCGAGCCGCTGACCCGCCGCGAGCGCGAGGTGCTCGAGCAGTTCACTTCAGGCGCGTCCAACAAGGAGGCCGGACGTCATCTCGGCATCAGTCCGCGCACCATCGAGGATCACCGCGCCAACATCATGAAGAAGCTCGGGGCGCGCAACGCCGCCGACCTCGTCCGCATCGTGATGACGGCACAGCGCCAAGCCTGATTTCCGCGCAACCTTCGAGAATTGCCGCGCTGATTGAAGCAGAGCCGGCATCCGCGAGCTCACATCCATAGCGCGATGAGATTAGGTTGAATCGTCATCGCGCTTTAGCTCTTTGTTTGAGCATGATCTCCGCGCAAACGCGTTCCGCGTTTGTCGCGAGGGAGAACCGCTTCACACTTTTCCGGATCATGCTCTAATCGGCGAGCGCCTTGCGGATCATCGCCGCGAGTTCCGACTTGCGATAGGGCTTGGGTAGCAGCAGCACGCCTTCGTCCAAGCGCCCGTGATGGATGATCGCATTCTCGGTGTAGCCCGAGGTGTAGAGGACCTTGAGGTCGGGCCTCATCCTGAAAATCCGTTCGGCAAGCTGGCGGCCGTTGAGCCCGGGCATGATCACGTCGGTGAACAGCAGATCGAAGGGCTTGCGGGCCTCGACGATCGCGAGCGCTTCATTGGCATTCGCGGCCTCCAGCGTGACATAGCCGAGACCGTGCAGTTGTGCGAGCACGTAGTCGCGGACCAGCTTGTCGTCCTCGACCACCAGGATCGTCTCGTGGCCGCCCTCGAATTCCAGCGCCGCCGCCTCCTCGGCCGCGACCCCCGTGCCGGAAGCCGCCGGAAGATACATGCGGATCGTCGTTCCGTATCCGTGCTCGCTGTAGATCTTGATGTGCCCGGCGGACTGCTTGACGAAGCCGTAGACCATGCTGAGGCCGAGCCCGGTGCCCTTGCCGGGGCCCTTCGAGGTGAAGAAGGGATCGAACACCTTGTCGAGCATGTCGGCGGCAATTCCCGTCCCCGTATCGCTCACTGCGATCATGGCATAGGGACCGGGCCGCACATCGCCATGCGAGCCGGCATAGCTCTCGTCGAGCACGACGGATGCCGTCTCGATCGTGAGCCGGCCGCCCTGCGGCATGGCATCGCGGGCGTTGAGCGCGAGGTTGAGCAGGGCGTTGGCGAGCCGATTGGGATCGACGACCGCCAGGCACGTCTCGTCCTCGAAGGCCGACTGGATCTCGACCTGCTCGCCCAGCGTCCGGCGCAGCAGCTTGGTGGTGTCGATGATCAGTGCGTTGACGTCGATCTCGCGCGGCTCGAGCGGCTGCTTGCGGGCGAACGCCAGCAGTTGCTGGGTGAGATCGGCGCCGCGCGACGCGGCCTCGTCGATCATCCGCGTGATCGCCGCGAGCTGCGGCTGGTCCTTTACGGCGTCGGCCAGGATCTCGATCGTCCCGGTGACGACGGTGAGGATATTGTTGAAGTCGTGCGCGATGCCGCCGGTGAGCTGGCCGACCGCTTCCATCTTCTCCGACTGCCGGATCCGATCCTCGGCGGCGATCTTTTCGGTGAGATCGCGGATGAAGCCGTTGAACACGAATCCATCGCGGGTCTTCAGTGCCGAGATGCTCAGCTCGGCGGTGAATTCGCTGCCGTCACGGCGCCGGATCTGCGCCTCGCGGCGGGGTTGGCGCACCCGTTCGCCGCCGGAGCTCAGGAATCCGGCGAGCGCCGTCCTGAGCGGGCCGTCCGGCCGGCCCATCAGGTCGAAGACGTTGCGGCCGATCGCCTCCTCGCGGGTCCAGCCGAAGATCGTCTCCGCCTGGGTATTCCAGTCGCGGATGATGCCGAACTGGTTGATCTGCACGAAGGCGTCGAGCGAGCCGTCGATGATGCCCCTCGCGAGCTGCGCGCTCTCGCGCAGGCTTTCCTCGGACTTGCGGCTCTCGGTCATGTCGTACGCCGACTTGACGATGCCGATAATGGCGCCCGACAGCGCCTTGATCGGCGCGGTCGAGAGCGACACGTCGACCGTGCTGCCGTCCTTGCGCAGGCGCACGGTCTCGCTTTCCTCGATCCGTTCACCGCGGCGGATCCCGCGAATGATATCGTCGATCTCGGTGCGCCGGTCCGGGGGCACGATCAGGGAGATATGTCGGCCGACCGCCTCGTCGGCGCTGTAGCCATAGAGCCGCTCGGCAGCCGGGTTCCAGCCGGTGATGATCCCCTCGAGCGACATCGTGATGATGGCGTCGTTCGAGGATTCGACAGCCGATGCGAACAGGTACTCGCGCTCGGCATGGTGGTCGCGCGCCGCCTCGGTGCGGCGATGCTCGGCGGCCTCGCGCTCGAGCGCCACCGTCTTGGCGTTGGCCTCGTCCATCACGCGGACGAAAGCGCGCGCCAGCACGCCGGTCTCGCCGCCGGCGTCGACCGGAATCGCCGCGGTGCCCTTTTCGCCGACGCGCTCGACGGCGGCGGTCAGTCGCGTGATCGGCCGGGTCAGCGATCGCGCGATCAGCCAGGCCAGGACGCCCGCGCCGAGCACCGCCAGCAGGCCGACCTGGATCGAACTGTTGCGGATCGCCATCGCTGGCGCCATGAAAACGGTATTGGGAACGGCTTCGATCACCGCGATCCATTGATGTCGGGCCAGCGTGGCCGGCGCGAGCGCGATCCCGATCCATTGTCCGGCGGGATCGCTGCTCATGGTCGAGGTGCTTTGCGTGGCTCCGCTCGCGGCTGACAGCGCAGGCATGTCGCGCTGCCAACTCGCCGGCCGGCCAAGCTGGGCGCCGAATTCGCGGCTGCGGCCAGGGTTCACGAGATAATTGCCGCTCGCGTCGACCACATAGGCCTGTTCGCCGGGCCGCACCGAGGCGCGAACGCGCTCGAGCACCGGCCGCATGTCGATATTGACGATGACGATCCCGAACGGCTTGCCGTCAGGCGCCGCGACCGGCTTGGCGACCATCATGGTCGGCGCCGGCGGCGTGTCGATGACGCCAGCCTCCTCGTTGAGGCGGATTGGAGAGACGTAGATGCCGTCGGCTCCCAGATTGATCGTGTCGCGGAAATAGGCGGCGTCGCCGACCTGCTTCAACTCCGCCTGCGGCACGATGCGGGCGGTACCGTTCGGACCGGAGCGGTCGACACGGACGAGTTCGCGATGACCGTCCGCAACTCCGATGAAGCGGAGTGAATAGGCGGGCTTCAGCGCCATCTGCACGGCGAGCCGGCCTTCCAGGCGCTCGCGCCACACCGCCTCCGTGGTGCGGTCGACAGGATCGATCCCGCCATTGAGCCGCGCGCGCATCAAGCCGTCGACGGCGGCGAGGTTATGGAACGTCGTGATGTCGGCGGGCGCGCTCTGGACGTACGCCTCGAGGGCAGCCGCGGCGAAGCGCGATTGCGCCTCGATCCGGTCGAGGACCCGCGGGATCAGGGCCTGCTCGAGGCTGCGATAGCTCAGCCATCCGACCGCGGAAACCGCGATCGCTACGAGCGCGATCATTGCGATGGCGAGTCTGCTGGTCAGCGTCATCGGCGCGGTCGCAGCTTTCCGCTTGTCCGGGCGCGCGAGGTGATGGGCCACCCGATACTCATGCGAATCCGCGGCCGGTTGCACTGCCGTTCCCCGCGCCCGGATGTGTGCTCTCGCCCGCCTCGAACTGTTCCTGCAGGCGAAGGATCCGCTTGACCGTCATGTTCAGTGAAGTCCGCCTCCTGATCGACGGGCTAGGACACCCCAGCCAAATTCGAGTATATGCACCGCGACCGATTTATAAGCCCTTTCCGGCAACCGAAACACTAGCCTATGCAGGCGACCTCGACAGATATGGGGCCCCGATCATGACGCAAAAGAACAAGACCCCCGGCCAACTGCGCAGCGCCCGCTGGTTCGCGCCCGACGATTTGCGCGCCTTCGGCCATCGCTCCCGCGCGATGCAGATGGGCTACGCGCCGGAGGAGTGGCGAGACCGGCCGGTGATCGCGATCATCAACACCTGGTCGGACGCGCAGCCCTGCCACATGCACTTCAAGAGCCGGGTCGACGACGTCAAGCGCGGCGTGCTGATGGCCGGCGGGTTTCCGCTGGAGCTGCCGGCGCTGTCGCTGTCGGAATCGCTGTTGAAGCCGACCACGATGCTCTACCGCAACATGCTGGCGATGGATGCCGAGGAGCTGCTGCGCGGCCACCCCGTCGATGGTGTGGTGCTGATGGGCGGTTGCGACAAGACCACGCCGGCGCTGCTGCTCGGCGCCACCAGTATGAATCTGCCCGCGATCTATCTGCCGGCCGGCCCGATGCTGCGCGGCAACTGGAAGGGCCGCACGTTGGGTTCCGGATCAGACGCCTGGAAATACTGGGACGAGCGCCGCGCCGGCAAGATCTCCGACAAGGACTGGGTCGACATGGAGGCCGGCATCGCCCGCAGCTACGGCACCTGCATGACCATGGGCACGGCCTCGACCATGACCGCGATCGCAGAGGCCATCGGCATGACGCTGCCGGGCGCGTCGTCGATCCCCGCAGCCGACGCCAACCACATCCGCATGAGCTCGGAGGCGGGCCGCCGCATCGTCGAGATGGTGTGGGAGGATCTCACCCCGCAGACAATCCAGACGCGAAGCGCATTCGAGAACGCGATCACGGTCGCTATGGCGATGGGCTGCTCGACCAACGCCATCATCCATCTGATCGCGCAGGCGCGCCGCGCCGGGCAGGACATCTCCCTCGAGGATTTCGAGAAGGCGAGCCGCACGGTGCCGGTGATCGCCAATGTGCGGCCGAGCGGCAACCGCTATCTGATGGAGGATTTCTTCTATGCCGGCGGGCTGCCCGGTCTGATGAGCCGGATCAAGGACCACCTGCATCTCGACTGCATGACCGTGTCGGGCAAGACTCTCGGCGAGAACATCGCTCACGCCGAGGTCTACAACGACGACGTCATCCGCACCGTGGCGAACCCGATCTACAAGGAGGGCGCGCTCGCGGTCTTGAAGGGCAATCTTGCGCCCGATGGCTGCGTGATCAAGCCGAGTGCCTGCGATCCGCGTTTCCTCAAGCACACCGGGCCGGCGCTGGTGTTCGACGACTATCCGTCGATGAAGAAGGCGGTCGACGATCCCGATCTCGACGTCACCGCGGACCACGTGATGATCCTGCGCAATGCGGGCCCGCAGGGTGGGCCGGGCATGCCGGAATGGGGCATGCTGCCGATCCCGACAAAGCTCGTGAAGCAGGGCGTGCGCGACATGGTGCGGCTGTCGGATGCGCGGATGAGCGGCACCAGCTATGGCGCCTGCATCCTGCATGTCTCGCCGGAATCCTATATCGGCGGCCCGCTGGCGCTGGTGAGGAACGGCGACCTGATCACGCTCGATGTCGCTGCGCGCACCATCAATCTCGATGTGCCGGAGGCGGAGCTGGCGAAACGCCGCGCGGAATGGAAGCAGCCGGAAAGGCGCTTCGAGCGCGGCTATGGCTGGATGTTCTCCAAACACATCAAGCAGGCCAATGAGGGCTGCGATTTCGATTTCCTCGAAACCGGCTTTGGCAAGCCGGTGGGCGAGCCGTCGATTTACTAGAGGCCGTCGTTGCAAGGCACTCGCGTCGGCGAACAAGCTATGATGCGCAATTGCGCACCTGAAAATTTCGAGGTTCCGGGGTTCACGTTTCGCGTGCCCCGGAACGACAACTGGGACCAAGCACCATGTCAAAACTCAGCGACACCACCCGCAACAAGCTGAAATCCGTCTCCACCGCCACGGTGGCGACCGCGCTGTTCAAGCGCGGCTTCCGCATCCAAGCCATCCAGGACGTCCACCCCTTGAGCCCCAGTCAGCCGACCATGGTCGGCGAAGCCTTCACGCTGCGCTACATGCCAGCGCGGGAGGACCTCAACAAGATCGATGTGTTCCGCGACCGCTCGCATCCGCAGCGCAAGGCGATCGAGGATTGCCCGGCCGGCAGCGTGCTGGTGATGGACAGCCGCAAGGACGCGCGCGCCGCATCCGCCGGCGCGATCCTGGTGACGCGGCTGATGAAGCGCGGCTGTGCCGGCGTCGTCACCGACGGCGGTTTTCGTGACGCGGCCGAGATCGCCAGACTCGGTTTCCCCGCGTTCCACCACCGGCCGAGTGCGCCGACCAATCTGACGCTGCACCAGGCGATCGAGATCAACGTTCCGATCGGCTGCGGCGACGCGCCGGTGTTTCCCGGCGACGTGATCCTCGGCGACAGCGACGGCGTCATCGTGATCCCCGCGCATCTCGCCGACGAGATCGCCGATGAGACCTTCGAGATGACCGCATTCGAGGATTTCGTGACCGAGGAAGTCCACAAGGGCCGCGGCATTTTCGGGCTCTATCCGGCGACCGACGAGCAGACGCTGAAGGATTTCGCGGTCTGGCGGAAGGCGAAGGGAAGGTAGCTGTCGTTACGCACTTCGCCGTCGTCCTGGCGAAAGCCAGGGGACCCATAACCACAGGGACGAGTTTGGCGAAGGCCGGCAATGATCTATCGTCCCGCGGTACACGCACCGCGCGTCATTGATGGATCACGCGGTATGGGTCCTGGCTTTCGCCAGGACGACGGTAGGGAGGCGGGCGCAAGGTAGATTGCTGCTCTTAGCATTACAGTTGCATCTTCCTGAAGGTTCTGAATCTATGGGCGACCATGATTCGGGATCTGATGATTGGTGGCGCGTCGGTTGAGGATACGCTGACGCTGTGGGCTTCGTCGTTGCGAGATGCCAAGCAACGCATCCGTCCGCTGTTTACGCAAGAGCGGGTCGCGGCCTCGGCGGGGCAATTTCTCGACGGACTGTTGGGCAACGAGCCGCGCAAGACGGGTTGGATGCGGGCGGAAGCGGCTGGCGATCCAGGCCCGTGGCGCCAGCAGGCGATTCTGGGTCGGGGGCAGTGGGATGCCGACGCGCTGCGCGATATTGTACGTGAGTACGCGCTGGAAACGCTGGGTGACGAGGACGCGGTTCTGGTCATCGATGAGACCGGCTTTTTGAAACAGGGCAAGGCCTCGTGTGGGGTCGCGCGCCAGTACACTGGCTCGGCGGGCAAGATCACCAATTGCCAGATCGGAGTGTTTGCCTCCTATGTGTCGCGGCATGGCCATGCCTTCATCGATCGGGCGCTCTACCTGCCAAAGGAATGGACGGACGAACCCGCTCGCCTGAAGGCCGCACATGTCCCGAGCGATGTGAGCTTTGCGACGAAGCCCCGGATCGCGCATCAAATGATCGCTCGCGCGATCGCCGCAAAGGTGCCGTTCTCGTTCGTAGCAGCGGACAGCGTGTATGGCACGGGAGCGATCGAAACCCTGCTGCGCAAGGCGGGCAAAGGCTTGTTCTGGGGGTTGCTTCCAATCACGTGTTCTATTCCTGGGGCAAGCAGCAGCCTGTCGCCGGCACTGCCTCTACGATCGCGCAGAGCCTTCCCAAGAAGGCCTGGCGCCGCCTGCCGTCCGGCGAAGGAACCAAAGGTCCGCGCTGGCACGACTGGGCCTATCTTGAGCTGGCCGATCTCGACGCCGGCGAATACAACGACGACCTTGCCGGGGAATGGACCCGAGGTCTTCTGATCCGCCGCAATATTGCCGACAACAGCTTAGCCTTCTTCTCCACATGGTGCCCCAAGGGCACGTCCATGCAGAAGCTGGTATCCGTGGAAGGCCATCGCTGGGCCATCGAAGACAGCTTCGAAACCGCCAAGAACGAGCTCGGTCTTGATCACAACGAAACCCGCTCCTGGCATGGCTGGCATCGCCATGTCTCACTGGTCATGCTTGCCTTCGCCACGATGGCCGTCATCCGTCATCGGGCCAACACCGGAGCATTGCTTAAAAAAACGCGACCGCGGCCCCGACCGAAGCATCGTTCTTGATCCGCTGGTCGATCCAGGAAATCCGCCGCATCGCCATGAAGCTCGCCCAGCGGCGCATCCCGCATGCCCACATCCTCGCATGGTCATCCTGGCGCAGGGCTCATCAAGCCAACGCGCGCAAAGCGCATCTCAAGCAAAAATTACAACTGTAATGTTAGCCCGGATTTCGCTTCGCTCCATCCGGGCTACCAAGAGGCACTCTGAGGGTTACACCTCGGCCTTCTCCGCCAACCCGACCGCCCACAGCGCAAATGCGTAGACGATCGCGACTTCGTCGAGGCGGTCGAAGCGGCCGGAGGCGCCGCCATGGCCAGCGCCCATGTTGGTCCGCAGCAGCACCGGTCCGCCGCCCGTCATGGTGGCGCGCAGCCGCGCGATCCATTTCGCTGGCTCCCAGTAGGTGACGCGCGGATCGGTCAGCCCGCCCATCGCGAGGATTGCGGGATAATGCTTCGCGGAGACATTGTCGTAGGGCGAGTAGGACATGATGGTGCGAAAATCCTTCTCGCTCTCGATCGGGTTGCCCCATTCCGGCCATTCCGGCGGCGTCAGCGGTAGCGTGTCGTCCAGCATCGTATTGAGCACGTCGACAAACGGCACTTCGGCCACGATGCCGGCGAACAGTTCGCCGGCGCGATTGGCGACCGCGCCCATCAGCATGCCGCCCGCCGAGCCGCCATGGCCGACGATGCGCTTCGCGCCGGTGTACTTTGCATCGATCAGCGCGCGCCCAGCAGCGGCGAAATCGTCGAACGTGTTGGGCTTTTCCTCGCGCTTGCCGTCGAGATACCAGCCCCAGCCCTTGTCGGCGCCGCCGCGGATATGCGCGATCGCATAGACGAAGCCGCGGTCGACCAGCGACAGCCGGTTGGCGGTAAACGACGCCGGCATCGCCATGCCGTACGAGCCATAGCCATAGAGCAGCAAAGGCGCCTTGCCGTCGCGGACAAAGTCCTTGCGATGCAGGATCGAGACCGGAACCCGCGCGCCGTCATGGGAGGTCGCCATGATGCGCGTGGTGACGTAGTCGGCCGGGTTGTGGCCGGACGGAATCTCCTGACGCTTGCGCAGCACCCGCGTCCGCTTCGCCATGTCGTAGTCATAGACTTCCGAAGGCGTCGTCATCGACGAATAGGAGAAGCGCAGGTTCGTGGTCTCGAACTCATAGCCGCCCATCGTGTCGAGCGAATAGGCCGCTTCGTCGAACGCGATCGCGTGCTCCTCGCCGCTCTTGATGTCGCGGATGACGATCGCCGGCAGGGCGTTGGCGCGCTCCAGCCGCACCATGTGGCCGGCATAGAGCTCGACGTCGAGCACGTAAACGCCTTCGCGATACGGGATCAGGTCGCGCCAGTTGGCGCGCTCTGGAGACGCGAGCGGCGCGGTCACCACCTTGAAGTCGATGGCGTCATCGGCATTGGTGAGGATGTAGAGCTCGTCGCCGCGGTCGGCGATCGAATATTGCACGCCTTCCTCGCGCGCAGCGACGAGGCGCGGCGGCGCGTCCGGATTGGAAAGGTCGATCAGCCGCTGCTCCGAGGTCTCGTGGTCGCCGCCGGCGATCACGCAGAAGCGGCCGCTCGAACTTTCATGCAGATGGGTGAACCAGCCGGGATCCTGCTCCTCATAGACCAGGATATCCTCCGCCTGCCTGGTGCCGAGCCGGTGTCGCCACACCTGCATGGGGCGGTGATTGTCGTCGAGCTTGACGTAGAAGAAGCTGTTCGAATCCTTGGCCCAGACCACGCCGCCGTCGGTCTCCTCGACGCAGTCGTCGAGATCGCCGCCGGTCGACCAGTCGCGCACGCGGATGGAGAAATATTCGGAGCCCTTGGTGTCGGCGCTCCAGGCGTGCAGCCGGTGATCGTCGGAATGCCGGCTGCCGCCGAACTTGAAATATTTGTGGTCCTTCGCCAGCGCGTCGCCGTCGAGCACGATATGCGTGTCGCCGCCGTCGCGCGGCGTGCGGCAGAACAGTTCGTGCTGGCCGCCCTCGCGGAACTTGCGGAAGTAGGCGAACGGGCCGTCCGGCGACGGCACGCTGGAATCGTCTTCCTTGATCCGCCCGCGCATCTCCCTGACGAGCCGCTTCTGCAAGCCGTCGGTGTGGCCCAGCAGGGTCTCGGTATAGCCGTTCTCTTCCTCCAGATATTTGCGGATATCGGGATCGAGGATCGAGGGATCGCGCAGCACCTCCTGCCATTTCGGATCCTTGATCCACGCATAGTCGTCCGTCACCGTGATGCCGTGAGTGGTGAAGGTGTGTGGCCGGCGCGGCGCGACGGGCGGGGGTTGCAGAGGTGTCTTGATAGCGGCTTCGGTCACACGATCCTCATCATGCAGGGGGTTCCGCCTTATATCGGGATGAATGTGGCGATTGCCAGATGGGCGAGCGCCCGGTTTCCGTCGTCATTGCGAGGAGCGAAGCGACGAAGCAATCCATTCTATCCCCGAGGGGAACGATGGATTGCTTCGCTTCGCTCGCAATGACAGCGGTTAGACCTACGTGTTCCTTAGCCTCGCCCCGGCATTGCCGCCGGACATCGGGATCTGGTTCACCGCCAGCACCACGGCGAAAGTGATCACCAGCATCGCGATGCCGAGCACCGCGATCGCGGCGAGGTCGCCGCCTTCGTTGAGGTCGTAGATCAGGACCGACAGCACCTTGGTCTGCGAGGTGAACAGCACGATCGCCGCCGACAGTTCCCGCATCACGCCGATGAAGATGAAGCACCAGGTCGCGATCACGCCGGTGCGCAGCAAGGGTGCGGTGATCTGGCGCAGCGCCTGCAGCCGGGTCGCGCCGAGGATGCGGCTGGCTTCCTCGAGCTCAGGGTGGATGGTCGCGAACGCGGCCTGCAATTGCTGATAGGCCGAGGGTAGATTGATGGTGAGGAACGCAAGCAGCAGGATCCACAGCGTGCCGTAGAGCACGAAGGGCGGGCGCGTGTAGCTCAGGAACAGGCCGACACCGAGCACGATGCCGGGCACTGCGACCGGCGCGGTGGCGAGGAAGGCGAGCAGGCGGTGGCCCGCGATCACCCGGCGCGTGGTGACATAGGCGATCACGAGCGCGAGGATGGTGCCGATGGTCGCGGTCGCGGTGCCGAGGATCACGGTGTTCTTCAGCGCGAGCTGGGTCGAGGACAGCTCGGTGAACACAAAGACGATGTTGTGCAGGGTCAACGTCGACGGTGTCACCAGCGTGGTGGCGTTCGGCGAGAGTGCGGCGTTGAGCAGCGCCAGATAGGGTAGGAACACCGGGTTGAGCAGCACCACGAGGCAGAAGCTGAGTGCAACATAGCGCCAGCCGCGTAGCTCCACCCGGCGCGGCGCGCCATATTTGCCGCCGATCACCGAATAGCTGCGTCGGCCGAGCAGGAATTTCTGCCCCTGCAGCAGGAGGATGGTGAGCAGCAATAGCGGCACGGCCGCGGCGGCGGCGAGCTCCAGTTTCGGCGGATACTGGAACAGGCTCCAGATCTTGGTCGTCATGGTGTGGAAGCCGGCTGGCAGCGCGAGGATCGCGGGCGAGCCGAACAGCGTCATCGCCTGCAGGAACGCGATCAGCGCGCCCGCGACCAGCGCGGGCAGGGCGAGCGGGATCGTCACCCGCCGCGCCGTGGTCCAGGCGTTGCCGCCGAGGATCGCGGAGGCGTCCTCCAGCTCGCCCGGCATGGTGTCGAGCGCATTCGCCACCAGCACAAACACGAACGGGAAGGTGTAGCAGGAGATCACGAAGATGATCCCGGTCAGCGAATAGATGTTGAACAGCGCGTCCGCGTCCTCGCCCGCGAACAGCCGGTAGAGCTGGTTCAGCAGCCCCGAATTCGGCGCCGCCAGCAATTCCCAGGCGATCGCGCCGAGGAACGGCGGCGTCACGAAGGACGCCGTCACCAGCGCGCGGATGATCTGCCGGCCCGGCATGTCGGTGCGCGACACGAGCCAGCTGATCGGCGCCGCGACCATGCAACAGATCACGGCCGACGTGACTGCGATAATCGCGGTCGTCAGCAGCGGATCGAGGAAGTCCGGATTGCTGAACAGGGTCGCAAAGTTCTGCAGCGTGAGGTGCCGGTCCTTGTCGGTGAAGGCGAACACCACAAGCCATGATAGCGGCAGCAGGATCAGAAGCATCAGCACGGCCGCGAACAGCCAGAGGACGAGCCGCGTCCAGTCGATGCGGGGCTTGGTGACGGGGGAGGAGGTGGTCATGTTGTCCCCGCTTGCTGAGCTGAGCTCCCTCGCCCCGCTCTTCGCGGGGAGAGGGTTGGGGTGAGGGGCTGCCTCCGCGGGCACCGAATGCGCGGAGACTCCCCCTCACCCGCCGCACATCTTGCGATGCGCGGCGGCCTCTCCCCGCAAGCGGGGCGAGGCACCCGCGAGACCCAGCAGTTCTTCGTCGACTTCACCGGGCAGCACTCGGTGCATGCGCAGGTACAAAGGAAGCCGGCCAGCCGGTCGGCGAACGGCAATGAATTAGGGACATCGCGTCTGGAAATTTGCTTCCGCATCGCGTCCCTCCGTTTCTTGTTATCGGCTGAGCGCCCGGCAGCGCTCTGGCGGCAGCGTCAGCCAGACCTCGCTGCCCTTGTCGACCGCGGTCTCGGTTGGCGTGGTGACGCGCAACGACGTGCCGTCCTCTGTCTCCACCATGTAATCGCGATTCATGCCGAGATAGACCTGCCGCGTCACCGTGGCCTTCAGCGTGTTCTGCGGCGAGGCGGACGCCTGCGTCGACAGCTGGATCTCATGCTGACGGATCGCGACCGGCACGGTCTGGCCGGCCACGAGCTTCGCGCCGATCACCTGCAGCGTCGCGCCGGCAAACGCGACATGGCTCTCGTCGCGCGCGGTGCCCCTGATCACATTGGCTGCGCCGATGAAGCGTGCGACGAACTCGGATTCGGGGCGCGCGTAGATGTCTTCGGGCGTGCCGAGCTGGTCGATCTTGCCGGCATTCATCACCGCGATCAGGTCGGCGGTGGTCATCGCCTCCGACTGGTCGTGGGTGACGTAGACCGTGGTGTAGCGATATTCGTCGTGCAGCCTGCGGATCTCGAAGCGCATCTCCTCGCGCAAATTGGCATCGAGATTGGACAACGGCTCGTCGAGCAGCAGCGTCTCGGGGCCGACGATCAGCGCGCGCGCCAGCGCGACGCGCTGCTGCTGGCCGCCGGAGAGTTCGCCGGGATAGCGCTGCGCCAGCGGTTCGAGCTTGGTCGTCGCCAGGATCGCGGCGAGCTTCTTGGCGATGGTGTCCCGATCGGCCTTGCGCAGCCGCAACCCATAGACGATGTTCTCGGCGACCGTCATGTGCGGCCACAGCGCGTAGCTCTGGAAGATCATCGACATGTTGCGCTGCTCGGGCGGCAGCGTGCGCACCTTCGAGGAGACCACGCGATCACCCACGCGGATTTCGCCGTCGGACGGCTCGAGGAAGCCCGCGATCAGCCGCAGCGTCGTGGTCTTGCCGCAGCCGGATGGCCCGAGCAGGCAGACCAGTTGCCCATGATCGATCGTGAGGGAGACATCATCGACCGCGACAAACGATCCGAATTGCTTGACCAGGCCGCGTAATTCCACCGACGCCAAGCGGTCCCTCCATTCTCGTTATTTCGCAGGGATCAGTGCCCGGCTGTTGCCGGCAGTAAAGCGGAAAATGATGACAGCGAAAAGTGTCGATGCTTCCTCAGCAATGCGTCACGCGCAATCCGTCATCCCGAGATGTGAGCCTGGCGGCGCAATTGCGCCGCGCCGCGGCCTCCTCAGGATGACGGGTCGAGCATGTGCGTCCGCGACGTCGGACCCGCGGCGGATAGTTTACGCCTTTACGTTCTCGCCCAGCCACTGCACCGCGGCGTCGGTTCCGCCCTTGCCGTGCGGAATCTGCAGGGCGTTGAGCGCGACCTCGACGACGCCGAGTGTGCCCAGGACCATCGGTGCGTTGACGTGGCCCATATGCGCGATGCGGAAGGCCTGGCCTTGCAGGTCGCCGATGCCCGTGCCGAGCACCACGCCGCATTTCTCCTTGGCATAGCGCTGGATCGCGGTGGGGTCGGCGCCCTTCACGGTCACGGTCGTCACCGTGTTGGAACGCTCGGCGGGCTCGGTGATGTTGAAGCCGAGCACCTGTCCCTCGGCCCAGACGGCGACCGCGCGACGTACCGCCTCACCGAGCAGCCGGTGCCGCTCGAAAGCATTCTCCAGCCCTTCGGCGTGCAGCATGTTGATCGCCTCGCGCAGTGCGAACAACAGGTGCACCGGCGCGGTGCCGGCATATTTGCGGTAGTGCTCGCTGCCTTCGCGTTCGGTCCAGTCCCAATAGGGTGTGCGCAAATTCGCCTTCTTGTGCACGTCCCACGCGCGGTCGTTGGCGGCGACGAAGCCGAGACCGGGCGGGGTCATCAGCCCCTTTTGCGAGCCGCTCATCGCGACGTCGATACCCCATTTGTCCATCTCGAACGGCGTGCAGCCGAGCGAGGCCACGGTGTCGACCATGAAGAGCGCGGGATGACCCGCGGCCCTGATCGCCTTGCCTATCGCCTCGATGTCGTTGTAGGCGCCGGAGGCGGTGTCGACCTGCACCGCGAGGATCGCCTTGATGGCGTGCTCCTTGTCGCGCCGCAGCCGCGCCTCGACCTCGGCGGGGCGGATGGCACGGCGCCAGTCGCCCTTCAGCACCTCGACCTCGGCGCCCATCGCGGCCGCCGCCATGCCCCAGCCGATCGCGAAGCGGCCGCTCTCCAGCACCAGCACCTTGTCGCCGCGCGACAGCACGTTCGAGAGCGTCGCCTCCCAGGCGCCGTGGCCGTTGGAGATGTAGATGTAGGATTTGCCCTTGGTGGCGAACAGCTTCGAGAGATCGCGCAGCAGGCCTTCGGTCAGTTCGACCATCTCGGTGGAGTAGATGTCGAGGGCCGGGCGATGCATCGCCTGCAGCACCTGATCAGGCATCGTGGTGGGCCCGGGGATGGCCAGAAATTCCCGGCCCGCGCGAACGGTCATCTTCTTGTTCCTTGGGTAAAACGCGCAAATCAAGCGTGTGAGGGATCAGGTGAGGAAGATATGCGATCAGGCCCGCGATTGCGAGCATGGCGAAGCAATCCAGAGCTTCGAAAAGTGCGGGACACGGCTGCCCTATTTGCCGATCGCGTCGACGACGGCGTGCCAGACCTGGTCCTTGAATGCGGTCGCGGCCGGGCTTGGGATCTGTTCGACCGTGCCATGATGCTTCTTGCAGGCCTCGACCAGGCGCAGCACCCAGATTTCGCCGTCGGTGTAATAGAGATCGCCGCCGCCGTTGCGGCCGGCGAGCGTCGGACCGATCCCGGTGACCTGATATTTCGCGGTGACCAGACCGGCGGATTCCAGATCGGTTGCGAGCAGCGCGCGCTCGGCGTCGAGGTCGGGCGCGATGTGATGAGTCACCGCGCCGGTGTAGTGGCTGACGCCGACGCTGCGGTCGAGTGTCGCGGCGCCGAGCCACACCGGGCGCTTCTCCTCGCCTGACGCGAGCACCTTCCAGAAGCGCACATGGTTGCGGCGATCCGCGCTCGATCCGACCGGCTTCTCGAAGGCGAGGTCCTCGCGCCGGCCGAGATAGAACAGGTTGCTGACCGGCGCGTCTTTGTAGGGTCGATCGAGCAGCACGCTGCCGACGATCTCGATCGAGGATTTCAGCGTGATCCGATCGGCGGGATACCATCCTGCCTCATGCATTGCGCAGACCACATCGGTGAGATCGCCGATCAGGCCGACATTCAGGGGATCGCCGGGAATGCCCTGCGCGGTGCGCGTCACCATCGGCAGATCAGCGAGGCCCTTCTGGTGCTCGTAATGCTTCCAGAGCTCCGGCAGCA
Organism: Bradyrhizobium sp. ISRA464; assembly: GCF_029910095.1. Classification (NCBI taxonomy): domain Bacteria; kingdom Pseudomonadati; phylum Pseudomonadota; class Alphaproteobacteria; order Hyphomicrobiales; family Nitrobacteraceae; genus Bradyrhizobium; species Bradyrhizobium sp. ISRA464. The sequence goes on from NZ_CP094526.1 coordinate 494,875, forward strand.
CCAGATAGGCCGCGATCAGATAGGTCGCGAGCACGAACAGCAGCGCCATTGCGACGCGCCGGATGCGGTGGCGCCTGTGCGCCGCGTGCGGGGCGAGCTCGATGTCGGTCACGGCGTTGGCCTGATGCAATCCATCCGCGGGCTTTCTTCACCTCTCCCGCTTGCGGGGGAGGTCGCATTGCATCGCAGATGCAATGCGGGTGGGGGCTCTTTCCGCAATGCGATTCGTAGAGAAAGCCCCCACCCCCGCCCTCCCCCGCAAGCGGGAGAGGGGGTGCGCCGTCGATGCGGCCAGAAAGCACTCGCATCTATCAAGCTGTCAGCGCCGCGTCTCGCGGCAGCCGGCGGCCTCGGCCTCCTCGACCGAGCAGAACCAGCGCGTGCCCTTGCTGATCTTCATCTCGATCCGTGCGTACCAGCGGCTGGTCGGCTTGTGATAGATGCACTCGCCGGAGTGGTTGACGTTGCCCTTGATGGTGCAGTCGGGCGAGGGCGCGACTGGGCCGGAGGCCGACGCGAGCAGGATCGCGTGGGCGCTGTCCGGCACCTTCGCGGCGCCGAGCACCGGCGTCTTCTTGTTGCGCACGCGCCAGTCCCACGGCGCGATGAAGGCGCCCTGCCACATCCCGGCCTTGGCCTCGCGCGCCGCCTTCTGGTCCGGCTCGTAGTCGTGCGAGATGTGGGGGTTGGCCAGCGCCCAGCCGCTGCCGACCAGCCATTTCTGGATGTCCTCGCCGTCGACCTGGCAGCGCGCGATGGTGCGGCCGCGACGATCGACCGAGCGGGCATGGCAGGTCCAGCTCTTGTTGCCGGCATGCTTGACCAGCGCGTCGCGCGCGGCCACGCCGCAGGTCCAGCGCTCGCCCTTGGTGTTGAGGCAGAGCTGGTCGGTCGACGGCGCGTCGATGCCGCCGAGCCGGATGCGGACGCTGCCGATCATCACCTGGTCGCCGTCGCGGATCTTCGGCACGCCGGTGATGTCGGCGGCGTGCGCCAGCGTCGGCAGCGACAACAGCAGGCCAGCGGTGAGCAACGTCTTGAGCATTGGCAATCCCGGCGCGGACTTGAGCGTTCAAATCTCATTGCCCACGGATTGTGCGGGCAATTGGGCAGCGGTGCCAGTGGCGTTGTGTTGCAGCCGGTTTCAACTTCACGTCATCCCCCTACGAATGAGCCATTCGCCTCCTCGACGGTCCGTAGGATGGGTAGAGCGCAGCGAAACCCATCATCTGTCCCCGTGCATCGATGGGTATCGCTTCGCTCCACCCATCCTACGAGGCAGCCATTCGCTTCCGCGCCAGCGCCAGGGCCATCAGCACGAAGGCCGACGTCACCTCCGGTCCGCCGACCAGGATGCGCGTCGGCGTCTTCATCTTGTTCCACTCATAGGCCCTGTAGGGGCCGCGGCGGCCGCCTTCGCCGATGGTCTGCACGATGCAGTGCAACGCCGGCGTGAAGCTTGCGACCTCGGCGTTGAGATGCGCCAGCGCCATCAGCGCGAGCGCGGCGTCGAACGGGTTCATCTCATGGGTGATCAGCTCGTTCATGACGTAGCCGAGCACGCGGGCGCGGATCAGCGCGAACACGTTGCCGGGATCGATGACGCGCTGGGCTGCGAGCGGCAGCGCGATGAAGGCGGCGTAGCAGCGGCCGAAATAGGCCGAATAGAGCTCCGGCAGATAGTAGATGTGCGAGCGCGGATGTTTGAACGCGCCGCTCTCGACCAGCCGCTTCTGGAATGCGATGATGCGATGCAGGGTCTCCAGCCGCTGCGGCGTCTCGATGATGTTCCAGCGCTTAAGGTTGCGGAACGAGACCTCGAGGATGTCGAGGTTGAGCGTCGGATCGAGGTCGTTGCCGTAGGGCCGGTCGCCGTCGAGATTGTCGATCCAGGTGACGACGCCGCCCTCATAATCGATGTTATCGTTCAGCGGCACGGTGACGCGCGGCTCGTTGGCGCCGGAGCGCACTTGGTAGCCGCGGTAGAAATCCACCAGCGGCTGGGCGAGGATCGGATCGTCGGCTCCCGCCTGCGTGGCGGCGGAGAACGAGCACGCCGTGGTGTCGCAGTCGGGCACATAGATGCCGAAGCCGAGATCCTGCTTGATCTGGGCGAAGAAGCGCGAGAAGCGCGGATGCCGCCCCGGCGCCAGCGCGGTGATCACCTTCACAACCGAGCCGTCATGCGACGGCACCTCCTCGGCGCTGGTCTTCAGGCAGAAGTCCACCATGTCGGAGATCGCGCGCCGCGCAGCTTTGGTCTGATCCGACGACGCGAGCCCGGTCTCGAGGAAGCCGAGCAGGGCCTCGGTGAAGAACGCGTCGTAATAGGCCGAGCGATGGCGGATCTGCACCGGCTCCCACATCGGCTCGGCGATGCCGCGCCACGGCGGATTGATCAGCGCGCGCGCCGGCGAATGCGCGATGAAGATGCGGGCGAGTGAGAACAGCAGCGTCGAGTTCTTGTAGCCGCGCGCGTTCAGGCCGGTGAGCGCCATCAGCATCTCGCGCCCGCTTATGTCGGCATCGCCGAGCAGGTTGAACGCGGCATAGGTCGGGATGAAGCCGCATCTCGCGAAGGAGCGCAGCAGATGCGCGCCGCAGCTGCGGATCACCCGGTCGATCTCGGCCATGTCAGGTGCGCGCCCCGGCGCCGCGGCGGCCGGCGGCTGCGGGTGGCGCACATCGATGCCATCAATCAGCTCGGCGACGGGAGCGCCGATCGCGGCCCAGTCCGGCGTGGCGTCGTCGCGGGCGGCGGTCAGCGCCGCGCGCAGCCGGTCAAGCCGCGCGGGATCCTTCAGCGCCGGGACGCCGGTGCGGCGGAGCAGCGGCCGCAGCGCCGGATTGCCGAGCGCGGTCCGGTAAAACTGTCCCAGATGGGCGTCGCCGCCCTGGTATTTCAGCAGCAGGGGGTCGCAGACGTCGTACAGCGACGGGCCGTCCTTTTTGGCCGTCAGCGCCCGGCACGCCGCCCCCGCGATCCTGTGAAAGCCCATGAAACTCTTTCTCAAGGAACCGGTTAACGCCGTCATGGCAGACGATGTTTCCGTGGTCCGCCCCAAAAGCCCGCAAGCCTTTGGGAAGGCTACATGAATCCACGAGAAACTCAAATGTGACCGAGGTCACGTAACGGCTGGCGGACGCCGTCAATAGTCGCGTCCGATCGGCCCCATGCGCCAAACGGGTTGCTCCCGGCGCCCGCTCGGGTTAAGGGTTTGTTTGTTGCGATGCCGCAAATAGAGCTGAACTCACCGGCACACACGTAAGCAACCCCATTAAACCTGACCGGATCGAACGCGACTAACTGGCGCGGCCATGTTGAGCGCCTTGGGATGAGGATTGGGACTAGGAACGCCATGAACCTTAGGCAGCTTCGCATTTCCCGCCGCACCATTGCGGTCGCCGTGGCGCTGGCAGGCACGGTGTCGCTGGCGATCGGCGCCCATGCCGCGCTGAACAAGCGTTCGCTCGACGCCGCCAAGGCTGTTACCACCGAGCAGGCCACCGGCGCCGTCACCACCGGCGCGTCCCATCTCGCGCTGATCATCGGCAACGGCCATTACCCGGACGCCTCCGCGCCGCTCGCCCAGCCGATCAACGACGCCCGCACGCTGTCGGCCGCGCTGCGCCACGACGGCTTCGATGTCGACGTCGTCGAGGACGCGACCCGCGACGACATGGTCCGCGCGGTCGAGCGGATGAAGGCCAGGATCCGCCCCGGCACCGTCGTGATGCTGTTCTTCGGCGGCTACGGCGTGCAGGTCGGCCGCGAGAGCTACATGATCCCGGTCGACGCCACGATCTGGAAGGAATCCGACGTCAAGCGCGTCGGCGTCAGCGTCGAATCCGTGCTCGATGCGATGAACGAGCAGGGCGCCAAGACCAAGCTCGTCGTGCTTGATGCCTCCAGGCGCAATCCCTACGAGCGCCGCTTCCGCGCCTATTCGCACGGGCTCGCCCCGATCAGCCCGCCGGAGAATACGCTGGTCTTGACCTCGGCCGCGCCGGGCAAGGTCGCCGACGATTCCAGGACGGCGAACAGCGTGCTGGTGTCGGAGCTCCTGACCAATCTCAACACCCAGGCCGGCGTCGAGGCCGCCTTCAACAAGACCCGCATCGCCGTGTCTCGTGCCTCGGAAGGCGAGCAGGTGCCGCAGGTGTCTTCGTCGCTGCTGGAAGACGTCAAGCTCGGCGGCTAGGGCCGGCTCTTTCCCCGAACTCCGCGTCGCCTCTCCCGCTTGCGGGGGAGGCCGTATTGCATCGATAGATGCAATACGGGTGGGGGCTCTCTCCTCAATATGACTCGTGGGTAGACCCCCACCCCGGCCCTCCCCCGCAAGCGGGAGAGGGAGCCAGACAGCCGTGCTCACCTCATGCCGTCCGCTGTCGTCCTCTCACTTCGCGTCCGCCCCCTCAGCCACCGGCCGCACCGGATCGCCCTCGCGGAGCAGCGCGCCGGCGCGGGCGACCACGATCTCGCCCTCCTGCACGCCGTCGCGGATCTCGACCTGGCCGGCCGACATCAGCCCGGTCTCGACCCGCCGCGTCTCGACGCGGTCGCGCCGCACCACCTGCACCACGGTGCCGGCGGTGGAATAGAGGATCGCGGTCAGCGGCACCGCGACGCCGCAGCTCTGCCCGGTCTTGATCTGCGCGCGGCCGCTCGAATTCACCAGCAGCCGCCGGTCGGTGGCTAGCGCGATGAACACCTGGCCGAGCTGGCTGTTCGGCTCGACCGTCGGCGCGATCAGCCGCACCTTGCCGTCGATCTCGCCGGCGCCGAGCACGGTGACCCGCGCGGTCTGGTCGGTCTTCAGCCTGGTGATGTCGCGGGTCGGCACCATGCCGACCAGGTCGTACTCGCTCCTGGTGGTGATCGTGAACAGCGCCTCGCCCTTGGCGGAAGCCGGCGCGCCGACGATCGCCGTGGAGGCCGAGACCGTGCCCGCCACCGGCGCGGTGAGCTTGATCGCATTGGTGCCGTCGGTCAGCCGCGCCAGCTGCTGGCCCGCGGTGACGGCATCACCGGGATCGGCCATCACCTCCGCCACCTTCAGCCCAAACCGATCAGGCCGAATCTGCTGCTCGTCGCGCGCCGTCACGAGGCCCGAGACCTCGACGATATTGTCGAAGCAGTATTTCGCAGCCTTCAGCACGGTGACGGCGGCGCCCTTCGGCATCGCCTCCGTGTTATCAGCGGCCAGCGCCGGCTGCGCTGCGAGCAGGAGCAGCGCGACGGCAGCTAGAGTCGAAGAGCGCGAAAAGCGTGGCGGCATCGGCGGACATTTCCCAAACATGCGCTCCCTTGACTAGCAGATGGAGAGCCGAGCAACCAGCGCAGAGGCTGCTGCTGTGGCCGCTTGCTTTCGCGTGAGTGCGACCCTTGAGGCGCATGATCTCGATCCGTGACGCGATTACTGTTGCGCAACTCACGGAGCGCTCGCAGCACAACTCGGTGCAGTCAATTTTCGGACTTCTGCTTTTCAGAATTTCTCTTGACTCCTCCCCCAACTCAGCTCTACAACTCCCGCCGTCCCGCCCGGCAAGAGGGGCGTATCGCGATCGTCACGAACGTGCGGCGGGATGCGATGGACGCTGGCGGCGCGACCGACGAATGCGCAGGCCGGCGGACGGTGAAGTCGTGTGGTTCTGGCGCCCCAGTGGCAGGTGCCCCGTCCGCTTGACGCGAACGCGTCGCGCGGAGGGCGGTGACAAGCAAGCCTAGTCTCGCCGGGAAGAGCACGAAGTAAGCCGTAACACCATTGCGCAGGGAAGGCCGGATGATCCGGTTGAACCTGTGGTTCCTAACTCCTGTGCTTTCCTATTGCACAGGAGGCCGCGGGTGCAATCGGCGCCCGGCCTTCCCTGCGCCCTCCGATTTCTTGAGAGGGTGATCTGGTCGCACAGCTCGGGCGCATCGCGTCGCGAGGCCGCGCACTCACATCCCGCGCTGTTTGAAAATCGAATCGGACTAACGCACGATCCGCTTCACGCGGCGCGCGAGCTTCGGCCGGGGCGCGGATGAGGCAGGCGCCGCATCGCTCGCCGCTTCGGCGTCGCGCGCCTCGCGGAGCGCACGCAGCCGCTCCATGTTCTTGCGCACGGCGAGCGCCTCGCGCTCGACCTCGGCCATCGCGCGCGCGCCCTCCTCGGCCGCAAGCCGCTGGCGGTCGGCCCTCGCAAGGCTTGCGGGCGACAGGTTCGGCTTCCTGGCGGTCATCGGCATCCTTTCAAAAGCGTATTCTCGGCGCAAACGCCGCGCCCGTCCCGGGCAACGGCGGGACGCAGTGTTCCGGCAGATCACGCACAAGAAGACATGCCGCAACCCGCCCAATCCGTGGGGATCGAGCGGGTCGCCACGTCATCCCAGTACATCCGTGGAATGACGATACGGCATAATCCGGAAAACCGCGTCGCGGCTTTCCAAACGGATCATGCCCACGCAACGGGCTTAAACCAGCGTGAGATTCTCGGCGCTGGTCTTGCCGCGCATCTTGTCGGTCTTCACTTCGAACGAGACCTTCTGTCCCTCGGCAAGGCCGGACAAACCGGCACGCTCGACCGCGCTGATGTGAACGAACACATCCTTGCTGCCATCGCTGGGCTCGATGAAACCAAAGCCCTTCTGGCCGTTGAACCACTTCACAGTACCTGTCGGCATCTCTCTTCTCCAAAACGCGCATATGCGCATGTGTTGCGCAAGATTGCGCGTCATCGATTCAACTCACGATGTTCTTTGGAAAAGGGCCGCTCTGACCATTCAACAAGGCACAACGGCTAATCGAATTCCATCAATATACACATCTTTTCCGCGAATACAAGGTGCGGGCCGGCGCGGGTTCCGCTCACTCCGCCGCCGTTGCCTTCGCGCTCGGCTCGCCCTTCCAGCTGAGAATCTCCGCGGCGAGGATCGCGGGGGATTAAAACCCTTGTGCGGGACTGTCAGCGGTTGAACAGCTGCCGCAGGATGTCGTTCATCGCCGGATTGTCGCCCCGCTGGTCAGGATCGGGCGGCGACGGTGGCGGGGCGGGATCGGCGCTGCGGCCTTGAGTCGAGCCTTGGTTTCCGCGTGTTGCATTACCTTGGTTCAAGGTGGAAAGCCCCTGCTGCAGCAGATTGCCGATGGCCTCGCCAAGCTGTCCGCCGAGCGGGTTGTTCTGGCTCTCGCCGCCGCCTTGGGCCTGGCCACCATTGTTGGGCTGCGTGGTGCCGTGGCCGCCCTGCACGCCGTTGAGGAGGTCGGAGAGCCCGCTGAGGCCGGCGCCACCAGGCCCGAACAGGCCCTTGCCCATCTCCTTGAGCCGGGCATAGGCCGCCTCGGGGTTGTCGAGGATGCCTTGCATCTCCGGATAGATCCGCGGGCCCGCCCACGGCCCCTCGATCATCACGGGAATGCCGAAGCCGACCGGATTGCCGGCGCGGCCCTGGCCCTCGGTGGTCATCACGAGCTGCGGCTCGACGCGGAAGGTGATCTGCCTGGTGTTGAGGTCGATGGTGCCGGCCCCGGTCATCTTCACCAGCGGGCCGACCAGGTCGAGATCGGTGGTGACGGCCTGGCCGTTGTCGATCTTGAAGGAGGCCGAGAGCTGGCTGAGATCGGTCGACAGCTCCGCGCTCTCCTGCCAGCCGGACAATGGGCTGGCAGTGAGGTTGCGGATCATCTGCGCGACGTTGAGGCCGAGGATCTTGCCGTCCTGGAACGCGGCCAGCGCGGTGCCGCCGAGACCGGCGACGATGGCGCGTTCGCTTCCGCCTTGCGAGTGCAGGTCGAGCTTGGCCTCCATGCGGCCGTCGAGCTTGTCGAACCCGGCAAGGTTCTTCAGCACCGGCAGCGCGCGGACGCCGTTGAGATCGAGCCGCAGCGCGTAGTTGGGATTGTTGGTGGTGGCGTCGATGGTGAGGTCGCCGTTGGCGTTGCCGTCATAGGCGCCGAGATTGCTGAGCCGGCCCTTCAGCACGCCGCTCGCGAGCGAGGCATCGATTGCCGCCGGCGCGAAGCGGCCGTCGCCGATCACGAGCTCCGCCGCCGAGATGCGGGCCTGCGCGTCGACATAGTTGAGCACTTTGAGGTCGATCGGCGCGTTGCTCCAGGGCTCCGACGCCGTGCCGGGCTGGCTCGGCGTCGTGGCGATCGAAATTCGCCGGAAGTCGAGATCGAGCTTCACCAGCGGCTTGTTGCTGGCGAAATCGACCGTGGCCCAGCCGGTGAAGCCGCCGTCGCCGAGCGTGCCGGACACGCCGTTGAACATCATCACCGTGCCGTTCAGTCGCAGCTCGACATTGGCCTTGATCGCCGCGGGCAAGAGGCCCGGCGCATCGATGTTGAATTCGGTCGGCACGTTCTGCCGCTCCAGCGGCGGCGGAGGCGCGGTGGCGCGGATCTCGAACTTCAGCGGCTTGTCGCTGGCGCGCGCGTTGCCCGTGACCACGAGCTTTCGGTCGGCATCGACCGTCACGTCGGCATTGACCGTCTCGATCCGGTCCTCGACATGGTCATGGACATTGGAGAGCACGATGGTGCCGCCGGTGATGCTGACGTGCCTGACCGACACAGTGCCCGTGTCGTCGGACGAGGCGGATTGCGCCGGCGGATTGTTGTCACGCGTCCGCTCGCGCTGCAGCGGCAGGTTGACCACGGGCCTGACGATGACGAGGTCGGTGATCTCGGGCCGGCCCGACCAGAGGCTCGACAGCGTCGTCTCGGCCTCGATGCTATCAGCGGCGAAGCGGTTGTTGACGTCGCGCTGCTTCGGGGCCTGCAGCACGACGTCGTTCAGCGTGACGTGAACCGTCGGCCAAAGCGCGATCCTGGCGCTGCCATTGATCGCGACCTTGTAGCCGGTCTCACGCTCGATCCGCTCCGCGATCGCCGAGGTCAGGAAGCCGGACGGGATCCCGAACGCCCCGAGCAGCGCGATGATCACGGCCGCGGCGGCGATCGCAGCCCCGGCAAATTTCAGTGCTCTCATGTCGTCATTCCAGACCGGGCAAGCGGCATCGGTTCGGTTGCATCGGACGGACAAGGCCGACCAACCGGGATTATCCCCGAAACGGGAGTTGGCTCCAACCGCCGGAAAAATAATCCGTCACCAGCATGAACTTATGTGACCTCTGACACACTCCCATGAGGGGGAACTTTGCTAACCGGCGTTGCCGGACCGCTGGGATTTGATCTGGAAGGCAGTACCATGAGCAAACAGGCCGAATTTGCGGTCATTTTGAAGATGAACCCGATGTTCGCGGATCTGGGCGCGGACGAATTGCAGCGGCTTTCGGGCCTTTGCCACACCCAGCAGCTCGCGACCGGAGAGGTGCTGTTCCAGAAGGGCGATCCCGGCGACGCCCTGTTCGGGGTTCGCCGCGGCCAGATCCGGATCGAGACCGGCGCCTCCAACGGCAGCCGGCTGACGCTGAATCTCATGGGACCCGGCGATCTCTTCGGCGAGGTCGCGGTCCTCGACGGCCAGGACCGCACTGCGGACGCGACCGCGGGCGAGCCCAGCGAATTGTTCGTGCTGCGGCGGGAGGACTTTGTCGGCTTCCTCGAGCGCGAGCCGAAGGTCGCGGTGCGGCTGATCGAACTGTTGTGCCAGCGCATCCGCTGGCAGGGCGAGCGGATGGAGGAATCCGTGCTGCAGCCGCTGCCGGTGCGGCTGGCGCGGCGGCTGTGCGCGCTGGCCGAGGATTTCGGCTCCGAGGTGCACATCTCGCAGGAGCAGCTCGGCATCTTCGTCGGCGCGGCGCGCGAGAGCGTCAACCGGCAGCTCCAGAGCTGGCGCAGGGACGGCATTCTCGACCTGCAGCGCGGCCGCATCCTGTTGCAGAACATGCCCAAGCTGACCGCGGTGGCGCGCAACGATTAAACGGCATTGCAATGCGTGCGGGATGATCGAAGTGTCCTGCGCGTTCTGCTTGCGTAAGGACGTGTGCGATTGCCCAAAAGACATGCTTGCGGGAACCGGTCGCGGCCGCTTTCATCATGATGCGGGTCCTTGGGGTGACACCCAGCCTTGCTGGCCTCACACCATCCATCTGCAAACCCCTGCGGTCCTCCCGTTGACCGCAGGGGTTTTGCTTTCAGCGCCGCCGCGATTGCGCCATCATTCCGCCGCAGGCGAGATCGCGTCCGGCGGTCCCTTGGATGGAGGCATGGATTGATCGTCGTTCGGGGGGAGCTCGTGGTCGGCGTGCGAGACCACGAGCCGCTTGCTGAAGCGCCAGATCAGGGCGCCGATGTCGTCCATCACCATGAACATCGCCGGCACGAACACCAGCGACAGCAGTGTCGAGAACAGGAGACCGCCGATCACCGCGAGCGCCATCGGCGAGCGGAACTCGCCGCCGGCGCCGAAGGCGAGTGCGGACGGCGTCATGCCTGCAACCATCGCGATGGTGGTCATCACGATCGGACGGGCGCGCTTCATGCCGGCGTCGATCATCGCCTCTTCGCGTGTCTTGCCGCCGCGGATCGCCTCGATGGCGAACTCGACCAGCATGATCGCGTTCTTGGTGACGATGCCCATCAGCATCAGGATGCCGATCCACACCGGCGTGGTGAGCTGCTTGCCGGTCAACAGCAGCGCCCCGATCGCGCCGCCGATCGAGAGCGGCAGCGAGAACAGGATGGTGATCGGCTGCAGGAAGGTGCCGAACAGCAGCACCAGCACCGCATAGACCATCATCAGGCCGGCGGTGATCGCGGTGGCGAAGCCGTCGGACAGCTCGTTGAGGCTTTCGGCGTCGCCGGACGGGCTGACCTTCACGCCCTTGGGCAGGCTCTTCATGACCGGCAGGTCGTAGATCAGCTTGGTGGCGTCGCCGAGCGCGGCATTGCCGACGAGGTCAGCAGCCACCGTGGCCTGCCGCTCGCGGTCGTAGCGGTTGATGCTGGTCGGGCCCTGGTCGAGCTTGATGTCGGCGACGACCGACAGCGGCACGCCGCCGCGCTCGCCATGCTGGCCGAGGGGCACCCGCAGCTGTTGCAGCATCTTCAGGTCACCGCGCGCATTGTCCTCGAGCTGCACGCGGATCGGCACCTGGCGGTCGCCGGCGTCGAACTTGGCCAGCGCCGGGCCGACGTCGCCGATGGTGGCGACGCGGATGGTCTGCGACAGGCTCTCGGTCGAGACGCCGAGCCTCGCGGCGAGTTCCGCGCGCGGGTGGATGCGCAGCTCGGGCCGGTCGAGCGCGGTCTCCGAGATCACATTGGCGATGATCGGGATCCGCTTCATCTGCGTCGCCAGCTCGCTGGCGACGTTGTTGACGATGTTGCTGTCGGTGCCGGTGACGACCAGCGAGATCGCGCGCAGGCCGTTCTCGTCGAGGAACCAGAACCGGATATCCGGCACGTTCTCGAGCTCCTTGCTGATCGAAAGCTCGAGCTGGCGCTGCGTGATCTTGCGGTCGGCCTTTGGCGTGTAGTTGATGATCAGTGCGGCGCGACGCACCTCCTGGGTGCCCGGCGGCACCCGGCCGCCGTCGACGAACACGCTTCGTACCTCGGGCCGCCTGCGCAACCGCGCCACGATCTCCTCGGTGACCTTCTCGGTATAAGCAAGCTGCGAGCCCGGCGGCAGCTCCATCGCGAGCAGCGAGCGTGCGGTGTCCTGCGCCGGCAGGAAGCCCTGCGGCAGCAGCGTGATGCTCCAGATCGATGCAGCGAAGATCGCAAAGCCGATCAGCACGGTGACGTAGTGGTGCTTCACCGACCAGGTGACGAGGCTGTGGTAGCCACGCAGGATGCGGCCCGGCGGCGGCTCGTCCTGCGAATGATGCTTGAGGAAGTAGGCGGCCAGCATCGGCGTGACGAAGCGCGCGGCGAGCAGCGAGAAGAACACCTGCACCGAGACGGTGATGCCGAACTGCTTGAAGAATTGCCCGGCGACGCCGGACATGAAGCTCGCGGGCGCGAAGATCGCGATGATCGTCAGCGAGATCGCGATCACCGCAAGGCCGATCTCATCGGCAGCTTCAAGTGCGGCACGATAAGGCGTCTTGCCCATCCGCATGTGGCGGACGATGTTCTCGATCTCGACAATGGCGTCGTCGACCAGGATGCCGGTCGACAGCGTGATGGCGAGGAAGGAGACGAGGTTGAGCGAGAAGCCGAGGATGTCCATCGCCCAGAACGCCGGGAAGATCGACAACGGCAGCGAGACCGCGGCGATGATCGTGGCTCTGATGTCGCGCAGGAACAACAGCACGATGATGACGGCGAGGATCGCGCCCTCGAACAGGGTCGAGATCGCCGCTTCGTAATTGCCCTTGGTGAACTCCACCGAAGTGTCGATCAGCTTGAGGTCGACGTCGGGATAGGCAGCCTTCAGGGCGTCGATGCGCTTCTGCACGGCGGCCGCGACCACCACGTCGCTGGCGCCCTTGGAGCGCTTGATGCCGAGCGCCACCACCGGCTCGCCGTTGAAACGGGCGAAGGTGCGGCGGTCGGCGATGGTGTCGGTGACGGTGCCGAGGTCGTCGAGCCGCACCTCGCCGCCGCCGAACAGCGGGATCATGGTGCCGGCGAGCTCGTTCAGGGTCTTGGCGCCGGCGAGTGTGCGGATTGCCTGGTCGTTCTTGCCGATCTCGGCGCGGCCGCCGGCGAGATCGACATTGCTGCCACGCAGGATCTGGCTGACATTGACAGCGGTGAGGCCGACGGCCTGCAACTTGTCGGGATCGAGCGAGACCAGGATCTCGCGCTCGACACCGCCGATGCGCTCGACCTGCGCGACGCCGCGCACGCCCTGCAGCGCGCGCTTGACCACGTCGTCGACGAAATAGGACAACTGCTCCGGCGTCTTGCCGGGCGAGATCGCGGCATAGGTCACGATCGGCAGGCCGATCACATCGACGCGCTGGATCAGCGGCTCGGTGACGTTCTGCGGCAGATTGGCGCGCACGCGGGTGACTGCGTCCTTGACGTCGTTCAGCGCGCGGTCGGTGTTGGTCTCCAGCGCGAACTGGATCGTGGTGACCGACAGGCCGTCGGTGATCGACGATGAAATATGGCGTACGCCCTCGACGCCGGAGACGCCGTCTTCGATGGTCTTGGTGACCTGCGATTCAAGTTCCGAAGGTGCTGCGCCGAACTGCGAGACCGCAACCGAGATCACAGGAATGTCGGCGCTCGGCAGCCGCGTCACCGCGAGCTTGGTGAAGGACACCCAGCCCAGCAAGAGCAGGATGATCGAGAAGACGATCGAGGGAAGCGGGTTCCGGATCGACCATGCCGAGATGTTCAAAGCCATTAGCGTGTCCGCGTACGATCGAGGTCTTCGGCAAATATCGTCTTGATCTGGTCGCCGTCATGCAGCGAGGTGCCGGCGTCGGCCACGACGATTTCGCCGACGTCGAGACCCTCAAGGATTTCGGTCGAGGTGTCGGACGTCAGCCCGACGCGGACCCTGCGCGTCTCGATCGTATTGCCCTTCACGACCTGCAGCGTCAGGCGGTCGATCGCGGTGCGCGGCACGGCGACGCCGCAGGAGCGCTTGGCGTCGATATTGGCGCGGGCAAACATGCCGACCTTGAGCGTGGGGTTGTTGTTCAGGGAGATGCGGACATGCCCGAGCTGGGTGGTGCGGTCGATCTGCGGCGAGATCAGGCGCACCTTGCCGACCATATCAGGCGCATCGTCCCGGCTGATTCGCACCGTGGCGCCCGGATTGAGCTTCAGGAGCTGGAAGCCCGGCACCTCGGCGTCGAGCTCGATCTCGTTGTTGACGGAGATCTTGAACATGGGAGGGGCCTGCGGCGAGGCCGGCGCGCCGACCGCGGTGCGCACCTCGGTGACGAGCCCGGTCGCCGGCGCACGCAGCACGATCGGCTTGGTATTGCCCTGGGCGGCCTGCTGCGGCGGCGGAGTCAGTCGCGCCAGTTCCTGGCCCTCGGTGACGGCGTCGCCCTCGCGAACCAGGACCTCGGTGACCTTGGAGCCTTCCTGGTCGACATTCACCTGCGCCTCGCGGCGCGGCACGATGAATCCGGTGACGCGGACCATGTCGGAGAAGCAGGCATTGGTCGCTTTGGTCACGACCACCAGCGCCTGGCCGGGCGTCTCCTTCGCTTCCGGGTGGGAGCGGAGCTCGAACGAATAATAGGCGATGCCAAGGGCGACAAGGACGACCGTTCCAAGCGCTGGCCTGAGGTACTGAGGAAAATTCATCGCCGGATCAACCCAGAACTTGGCGCGTCGCATGCGCCTGTCGAAACCTCATCCCGCTCGTCACCTCGCTGTCCGGGTGCGCGCAGTCCCGGTATCCATTCTTTCGGATCATGCTCTGACATCATGTGAGGCGGGTCACTCGGGCTTGCTTTCACGTTTGCCTTTTCGTTTGCCTCTTCGTTTGCCTTGGGCTTGCCCCAAATGCAAATGCGTCCCGCCGGGGTGCGGGACGCATTGTAACCGCAAAAATATGGCATGCCACGCCCATCACTTGGACGCGGAGGCCTTGTTTTCCATGTTCACGACCTGCACGCGGCGGTTCACTTCCGACGGCGTCTGGCTCGGGTCCTTCAGCTTGCTCTTGCCATAGCCGACCGTGACGCGAACGACAGCGCGGCGCCGATGGTCGTGATCGAAACGACGGCGGCCAGATGTCCGGACGGCTTGAACATGGAGTCCCTCCTGCGCGCTACGCGCGTTTCCAAATAACGACCGAAATCGATTAGCCGGCGCGAGGCACCCGCTGTTTGGTCGAGCAATTCAGCCGGCGGTTCGAGGTCGGCCGCGGCCGGCGCCGATTTGCCTCGTCACTTCACGCCGTACTCGGCGAACTCCTTCACGATATTCGGGTCCATCGCCTTGGCGTTGGCGATGTCGAGATCGCCTTCCGCGATCGCGCCGTTGCGTTTCTTGGCGAGGCCCCTTCCGTACAGCGACGACGTCAGGCGCGGATTGATCTTCAGCGCCGCGTCGAAATCGGCGATCGCATTCTTGTTCTGCCCGCCCTTCAGGTTCATCAGGCCGCGGCTGTCGAGCGCATCGACAAAGTTCGGACGCAGCCGCAGCGCCTCGTTACAATCCTTCAGCGCGGCCTGCAGGTCACCGATCACGGTGCGCACCCAGCAGCGGTTGTTATAGGCCTCGACATCCTTGGGGTTCAGCCGCAGCGAATTGGTGAAGTCGCTGATTGCGAGCTGGTAGGCGCCCTTGCTGGCATAGACCTGGCCGCGGCGATACAGCGCCGCCGCATCGTCCGGATTCTTGTCGAGCCGGTCGCTCAGACCCTTGATCGTTGGATCGTCGGCAAGCGCGAGTGCGGCCGGGCTGGTCGGGGTCGGCGAGGGCTCGATCACCGTGGGCGCCTGAGCGGGCGGTGGCGGCAGGGTGATCTCGGCCTGCTTCGGTGGTGCCGGCGGCGGTGGTGGCGCCGGGGTTGGCGCTATCGCGGTCTTAACGGGCGGTGCCGGCGGAGCCTGTGCGGGCTGCGATGCTGGTGTGGGCTGTGGTGCCGCCACCTCGGCCGTAGGCGCGGCAGGCGGCAGGCTCGCAGGCTGCGGCGCGCCGCCCGGGATGAAGGAGAAATCCTCAGCCAGCGACGACGAAATCCACGGCACCTGCTCCTGGCGCGAGGCCCGGGTGACGCCGACGCGGGTGCGGTTCAGCGTCTCTTCCGCCATCAGGCCGGGGGTGCGGATTTCCTTCAGCAGCTCCCGCACGAACAGGCTGTGATCGCTGCCATTGTCGGAGACGACCGACGACAGCGCCGCCGAGTACATCACCAACGTTCCGTTGGGGGCGATCACCGGGGCAAGGCCCGCCGAAAAGCTGCGGAAGCGGCGCTCGAACGGATTGCGCCTGCTAGCGTCGATCAGGGCGATCTTGACGCCGGCGCCGCGGCTGTTGATCTCGCCAAGCACGGTCTCGAGGCTGATGCCGTCGCGGCGAACGTCGGGCTCGGCCCAGATCTGCGCATCGACCGGGATCATGTAGCTTTGCCGGTTCGATTGGATGCCGTAGCCCGAGAAGAAGATCAGCGCCACCGAGCCCGGTTTGATCTTGGCGTAGAGCTTGTCGAAGGCGCGGCGCATGCCGTCGCCGGTCAGGTTCTCGCCGATATCGACGGCGAAGCCGTCGCGCTTGAGCTCGTCGGCGACATCGCGCGCGTCGTTGATCGGCTCCTTTAGCGGCGCGTCGGCGTCCGGATATTTGGCGTTGCCGATGACCAGCGCGAAACGTTCACCGGCTGCGAGGGATGGGGCTGGCAAGGCGATCGAAAAAATCAACGTGGCGAGCAAGGCAAGGCGGATTTTCATGATCGCGGCAATCCAGATCGCGGCATTCCAAACAAAAAGGCGCCGACTCCAGCTCGCGCCTCGGCGACCTTACTCTACGGAAAAACCATTATCAAACCAGCGCCAAACCCCGTCAACGCCTCGCCGCGGCGTCGTTGATCGCAACAGTTGTGCAGGCCGGAACGCAATCGCCGCGGTCATGGCGCCATCGTCATCCGCGCATGGTGCAAGTTCCGGCGAGAGGATAATGTGATAGCTCTCACAGAGGCCGCGGCCGCTCCGTCACGCGCCTGCCACTCTGCGTGCGCGGTTTGACCTTTGCGCGGAGCGATGGCTTTGTGTGCGGGACGGCAAGCCACTCAAACAAGAGCGAAACCGATGGGAAACGCCTACGAAATCTACGCCCTGCGCTATGCGACGATGTCGCCGCGCACGCCCAACATGAACTTCCTGGCGCCTGATCCGCACGACACCACCGCGCAGGATCTCGATTACTTCGTCTGGCTGATCCGCGGCCACGGCCGTGACATCTTGGTCGACACCGGCTTCAACGCCGAGGAAGCCAAGGCGCGCGCCCGCAAGCTGACGCTCAACCCGGTCGACGCACTGGCCGGCTTCGGTGTCAGCGCCGATGCGATCCGCGACGTCATCGTTACGCATCTGCACTACGATCACGCGGGCAATCTCGACCGCTTCCCGAACGCCCGCTTCCATCTGCAGGAGCGCGAGATGAGCTACGCGACCGGCCGGTGCATGTGCAACGGCATGCTGCGCCATCCGTTCTCGGTCGAGCATGTCACGCAGATGGTGCGCCATGTCTATGGCGAGCGTGTCACCTTTCATTCCGGTGACGGCGAGATCGCGCCCGGCATCACCGTGCATCGGGTCGGTGGCCACTCCGACGGCCTGCAGGTGGTACGGGTCGAGACCGCGCGCGGCCCTGTCGTGCTGGCGTCCGACGCCGCGCATTACTATGCGAACCTGCACAGCCGCAGCCCGTTCCCGATCGTCTACAACGTCGGCGACATGGCGCAGGGCTGGGAGACCGTCGAGCGGCTCGCCGGCCATCCGGACCGATTCATTCCCGGGCACGATCCGATCGTGAGCGAAATCTATCCGCGCGCCAGCGACAAGGTCGATGCGTTCGCCTTGCATCTGGCCCCGTCGCGGTCGTTTGCGAAGTAGGCGCTAGAGCAAGATGAGTTTGGATCGAATCGGTTCGGCCGCGGATTCGCTTCACCTCTCCCAAGGGAGAGGTGAACCTCCGTTGCCGCTCCAGCTCAACCTAATCTCATCACGCGCTAGCGTCGCTAACGGAGTCGTTGCGCGGGCATGAAGGGTTGAGAGCAGGGCGAGCGGCAGAACTCGCCTAATACGCTTCCTTGGCGTCGGCCTCTTCGCTGGTCTGCACGAGATCGAGGCTTGCCTCGATCTTGCCGAGCAGGTGTCCGAGGTCGCGGCGTTCCTGCGCCGAGAGGCAGGAGAGAATCTCCTGCTCCTTGCGCAGCAGGCGCGGGATCAGCTCTTCGTACAGCGCCTGCCCCTTCTTCGTCAGTCGCAGGCGGAATTCGCGGCGGTCGTCCTCGTTCTCGACGCGCTCGACAATCTCGCGCTCCATCAGCGCCGAGACTGCGCGGCTGATGGTGGATTTGTGCGTGCGGGTGCAGTGCGCGATGTATTGTGCGCTGCAGGGGTCGGCGCGAAAACCAAGCGTTGCGAGCACGCGCCACTCCGGTATGTCGAGGCCATAGCGCGCCTGATATTCGCTCGACAGCGCCGAGCTGACCTCGGCCGAAAGCCGGTTCAGCCGGAACGGCACGAAGTGGAACAGATCAAGCCGCTTTTTCCCGGGGGCGGTATCGTCGCGCAGATCGCCGTCCAGCGCGCCGCGTGCGCGCACCGGAGGCTGGCTTGCAGAGGTCCTGGCCAAAAATCCCTCCAATTTGAGTTGACGACGGGCCCGACTGGGAGTTTAAGATAGTTGCAAGTGAGACTAATTTAGCAAGATCGCGCGCCGGTCGCAAGCTTGTCATGGAAGTCCACGGCCAAAGGCCGGCGCGGAAGGAAACATCCAGGGTCACGCTATGGCACAAGCCAATACGGCACAGGCCAAAACCCAGTTCGGCTACCGCCGCCATCCCGACCAGGACCGGTCGGGCGCCAGTGTAGCGGAACACCCTGTCGTGATCGTCGGCGCCGGCCCGGTCGGGCTGTCGCTGGCGATCGATCTCGCGCAACGCGGCCAGCACGTGGTGCTGCTCGACGATGCCGATCGGATCGGCGAGGGCTCGCGCGCGATCTGCTTTTCGAAACGCTCATTGGAGTTCTGGGATCGTCTCGGCGTCGGCGACCGCATGGTCGACAAGGGCGTGGTGTGGAGCGTCGGCCGGATCTTCCACGGCGACGCGCAGCTCTATCAATTCAATCTGCTGCCTGAGGAGGGCCACAAGCGGCCGGCCTTCATCAACCTGCAGCAGTTCTATGCAGAGGCCTATCTGGTCGATCGCGTCGAGCAACTGCCCGGGATCGATCTGCGCTGGCGCAACAAGGTGGTCGCGCTGGAGAGCCGCAACGATTGCGTCGCGCTGACGATCGCAACCCCCGACGGCGCGTACCAGGTGCGCGCGACTTTTGTCATTGCCTGCGACGGCGCCCGCTCGTCGCTGCGGCAGATGGTCGGCGCGGAGTTCGCGGGTCAGGTGTTCGAGGACCAGTTCCTGATCGCCGACGTCAAGATGACCGCGGCGTTCCCGACCGAGCGCTGGTTCTGGTTCGATCCGCCGTTCCATGCGGGGCGCTCGGCACTGCTGCACAAACAGCCGGACGACATCTGGCGGATCGATCTGCAGCTCAATCCGGATGCCGATCCCGTCGCGGAGAAGCGGCCGGAGAATGTGCGGCCGCGGATCGAGCGCATGCTCGGGCATGACAATTTCGACTTCGAGTGGATCTCGCTCTACAAGTTCCAGTGCCGGCGGATGGCCAAGTTCATCCATGGCCGGGTGATCTTCGCGGGCGATTCCGCGCATCAGGTCTCGCCGTTCGGCGCACGCGGCGCCAATTCCGGGCTCGAGGATGCCGAAAACCTGGCGTGGAAGCTCGATCGCGTGCTGCGCGGGCGTTCGCCGGAAGGGTTGCTGGAGAGCTATCACATCGAGCGCAGCGCGGCGGCGGACGAGAACATCCGCGAATCGACGCGCTCGACCGATTTCATGGCGCCGGCAACCCGGCAGGAGGCGCGGCTGCGCCAGGCGGTGCTCTCGCTCGCCAAGGAAACCGAGTTCGGCAAGCGCATGGTCAATGGCGGCCGGCTGTCGGTGCCCTCGGTCTATGATACGCCGCTGTCGACGGAGGACCGCGACGAATGGCGCGGCGGCCCGCGGCCCGGCGCCTCGATGCTGGATGCGCCTGTTGCGGAGCGCGACGGTAAGCCCAGCTTCCTGACCGAGGCCTTCATCAAGCAGGGAACACGTTTCACGCTGCTGGCGTTTGGCAATGGAGCGGTCGCCGACGTGCCTGAAGGCGTCGGCAGGATCCAGGTCGGCGGCGAGGGCGGCTTGGTCGATGCGCAAGGTCTTGCCGCCAAGCGCTACGACGCCGCACCCGATACGGCCTATCTGCTGCGGCCCGACGGCTACGTCGCCGCGCGCTTCCGCAAAGCGCAGCGGCCGGCGCTCGATGCGGCGGTGGCGCGCGCATCCGGCCTGAATTGAGGTGTCGCGCATGGCGCTGTCGACCAGTTCGAATTTCGCAAGGCCCGATGACGCCTTCCGCGCCATCGTCGAGGCGCATCGCGGCCTCACCGAGGCCCAGAGCGCCGATTTCGCTGCCGCGCTGGTTCTGGTGCTCGCCAATCACATCGGTGACATCGATGTGCTGCGCGAGGCGATCGCGCTCGCGAAGCGACGGACGCTGGATGCGGGCCAACAGCAGCAACAGCAACAACAATAGCTCGACTTAAACGAACAGGATTGAACTGATGGCCAAAGGTTTCGCCTCGACCACCGACCTCGCGGAGAAGAAGGTCACCTTCTCCGAGATCGGAACCGATCTCTATGCCTTCACCGCCGAAGGCGATCCCAACACCGCCGTGATCGTCGGCGAGGACGGCTGCCTCGTGTTCGACGCGCAGGCGACGCCCGCGATGGCCAACAAGGTGATCGAGCGGGTGCGCACCGTCACCGACAAGCCGATCAAATATGTCGTGCTGTCGCATTATCACGCCGTCCGCGTGCTCGGCGCGTCCGCCTATCACGCGCAGGGTATCGTTGCCTCGCAGGAGACCTATCGGCTGATCCAGGAGCGCGGCCAGCAGGACTGGGATTCCGAGTACGGCCGCTTCCCGCGCCTGTTCCAGGATGCCGCGAGCATTCCCGGCCTGACCTGGCCGACGCTGACCTTCGAAGGCGAGATGTCGATCTATCTGGGAAAACGCGAGGTGCGGCTGATGCAGCTCGGCGCCGGCCACACCTCCGGCGATATCGTCGCCTGGGTGCCGGATGCCGAGGTGATGTTCTCCGGCGATCTCATCGAGTACCACTCGGCCTGCTATTGCGGCGACGCGCATTTGCGCGAATGGCCGATGACGCTGAACGAGATCCGCGCCTTCAATCCGAAGGCGATCGCGCCGGGCCGCGGCGATGCGTTGACCGGCCTGTCGACCACGCGCGATGCGATCGCAATGACCCGCGACTTCGTCACCACGCTCTATGGCGCCGCCGAAAGCTCCGTCGCCAAAGGCCGCACGCTGAAGGAATCGATGGCCGCGACGCGCGAGGTGATGGATCCGAAATTCGCAAGCTTCGCGATTTACGAGCATTGCCTGCCGTTCAACGTCTCCCGCGCCTATGACGAGGCGTCCGGGATCGACGATCCCGTGATCTGGACCGACAAGCGCGACCAGGAAATGTGGGCCGCCCTGCAAGGAGGAGGATGACCATGAATATCAACACCTCGCCTGATCAGATCGTTCGCAGCACCGCGCAGGTGACGCCGGGCTATATGTCCGGCTTCGGCAACAGCTTTGAGACCGAGGCGCTGCCCGGCGCGCTGCCGATGGGGCGCAACTCGCCGCAGCGCTGTGCCTACGGGCTCTACGCCGAACAGCTCTCGGGCTCGCCGTTCACGGCACCGCGGGGCACCAATGAGCGCTCCTGGCTCTATCGCATCCGTCCGTCGGTCAAGCATTCCGGCCGCTTCGCCAAGGTTGGTGCCGGGCTGTGGCGGACCGCGCCGTGCCACGAATACGACATGCCGATCGCGCAACTGCGCTGGGACCCCGCGCCGATCCCGAAGGAGGACAAGACCTTCCTGCAGGGCGTGCAGACCATGACCACGGCGGGCGATGCCAACACGCAAGCCGGCATGGCGGCGCACGTCTATCTCATCACCAAATCGATGGTGGACCAGCATTTCTACAATGCCGATGGCGAGATGCTGTTCGTGTTGCAGCAGGGCAATTTGCGCTTCGTCACCGAGTTCGGCCGCATCGATGCCGAGCCTGGCGAGATCGTGGTGATCCCGCGCGGCGTCAAGTTCCGCGTCGAGATTCTAAATGGTCCGGCGCGCGGGTATCTCTGCGAAAACTACGGCGGTGCGTTCACGCTGCCGGAGCGCGGCCCGATCGGCGCCAACTGCCTCGCCAATTCGCGCGACTTCCTGACGCCCGTTGCGTCCTATGAGGACAAGGACACGCCGACCGAGCTCTACGTGAAATGGGGCGGCTCGCTGTTCAAGACCACGCTGCCGCATTCGCCGATCGACGTGGTCGCCTGGCACGGCAATTATGCGCCGTACAAATATGACCTGCGCACCTTCTCGCCGGTCGGCGCGATCGCTTTCGATCACCCCGATCCCTCGATCTTCACGGTGCTGACCTCGCCGTCGGAGACCGCGGGCACCGCGAATATCGACTTCGTGATCTTCCCGGAGCGCTGGTTGGTGGCCGACAACACCTTCCGTCCGCCGTGGTATCACATGAATATCATGTCGGAATTCATGGGCCTGATCTACGGCGTCTACGACGCCAAGCCGCAGGGCTTCGTGCCCGGCGGAATCAGCTTGCACAACTGCATGCTGCCGCATGGCCCCGACCGCGAGGCCTTCGAGCACGCCAGCAACAGCGAGCTCAAGCCGGTGAAGCTGACCGGCACCATGGCCTTCATGTTCGAAACGCGGTTTCCCCAGCGCGTGACCAAGCATGCGGCGACGTCGTCGACGCTGCAGGACGATTATTCGGATTGCTGGAAGGGTCTGGAAAAGAAGTTCGATCCGAGCAAGCCGTAGAATTCATGTCAATCGTCCATCGCCGGGCTTGACCCGGCGATCCATCGGGGTTCCTGAAGATGGATGCCCGGGTCAAGCCGGGTATGACGACTTTCTGATTGGAGAAATCCGTGCCCCACCCCAACGACCCCAAACTCCGCTCCTTCATCGACGTCGCGCCGACCTCCGACTTTCCGATCCAGAATCTGCCTTATGGCGTGTTCTCGGCGAACGGATTGGCCCCTCGCGTCGGCGTCGCGATCGGCGACTATGTGCTCGATCTCTGGGAGCTCGAGCAGGACTCGCGGCTCGATGTCGGGCCGCTCGGCGTTTTCTCGCAGCCGTCGCTCAACGCCTTCATGGCGCTGGGGCCGAAAGTGTGGTCGGCGACGCGGGCGCGGATCAGCGAGCTGCTGCGCTCCGATCACCCGGAGCTACGGGACAACAGGGAATTGCGGGCGCGGGCGCTGGTGCCGATGGCTGACGTCAAGCTGCACATGCCGTTTGCGGTCTCGGGCTACACCGATTTCTATTCGTCGAAGGAGCACGCCACCAATGTCGGCGTCATGTTCCGCGGCAAGGACAACGCGCTGCAGCCGAACTGGCTGCACATGCCGATTGGTTACAACGGCCGCGCCTCGACCGTGGTGGTAAGCGGCACCAAGGTGCGCCGGCCGCGCGGCCAGCTGAAGCCGCCGACCGCTGAGGTGCCGAGCTTCGGCCCGTGCAAGCGGCTCGATTTCGAGCTGGAGATGGGCGTGGTCGTGGGACAGGCGTCGCCGATGGGCGAGATGCTGACCGAGAAGCAGGCCGAGGAGATGATCTTCGGCTTCGTCATCCTCAACGACTGGAGCGCGCGCGACATCCAGCAGTGGGAGTACGTGCCGCTCGGTCCGTTCCAGGCCAAGGCGTTCGCCACATCGATCAGCCCCTGGGTGGTGACGCGCGAAGCGCTGGAGCCGTTCCGGATGCAGGGCCCGGCGCAGCAGCCGGAGCCGCTCGCTTATCTGAAGCAGACGCAGCCGAACAATTACGACATGCAGCTCGATGTCGCGCTGCGTGCCGGGTCGATGAACGAGACGAAGACGATCTGCAGCACCAATTTCAAGTACATGTACTGGTCGTCGGTGCAGCAGCTTGTGCACCACGCCTCATCCGGCTGCGCCATGAATGTCGGCGACCTCTTAGGGTCGGGCACGATCTCCGGCCCGGAGAAGCATCAGCGCGGCAGCTTGCTCGAGATCAGCTGGAACGGGACCGAGCCGGTCGAGCTTGCCGGCGGCGTCAAGCGCTCGTTCCTCGAAGACGGCGATTCGCTCGTCATGCGCGGCTGGTGCCAGGGCGACGGCTACCGCGTCGGCTTCGGCGAGGTTGAAGGGACGATCGTCGCGGCGGAGTGATTCTGTTCGACGGTCGCAGCCGGTCGCTTAGCCTCCCCTTGAAAAGGGGAGGTCGGTTTGCGCTGAAAGCGCAAACCGGGTGGGGATCTTGCCTCTCCACGAACGCCGGCACCCGTGGCTGACCCCCACCCCGCCCTCCCCCTTTGCCGGGGGAGGGAGCCGGAGAGCGGGGCAAGCCTCACCGCTCCTCGGGGCGAATATCCTTCAGCCGCGCCGAATGCGCGGCGACATCCTCGAGGCTGTATTTCAGATGCACCCGCTTGTCTGACGGTGGCTGTTTCGCCGTGCACACGCCCGGCCGCCACTCCTTCGCGGGCCGGATCGGCCGCGGCGCGAAGCCGCCGCCGCAGTTCGGGCAGACATTGCCGAGCTTGGTGTCGGCGCAGTCCGCGCAGAACGTACATTCATACGAACAGATCCGCGCGTCTGTCGCGTTCGGCGGCAGGTCCTTGTCGCAATATTCGCAGTTCGGTCGCATCTGCAGCGCCATCGTCGTCCCTCTTGCCGGATGTTGGAGGAATGATCGCAAATCGGTCCGGGAAAGCGAATGACGGATTTCCCTCGATTTGCGCCAGAGCAGAGCGTTTTCCAGCGAAGTGGGACCGGTTCGCGTGAAGAAAACGCGCCAAAAAGGACTACCCCTGCAACGCCGTGAGCGGCAGCTTTGAGCTCTCCTTCAGCCGATCGAGCACGATCGAAGAGCGCACATGGGCGACGCTCTGGTGCGGCATCAGCACATTGTTGACGATGTCGGACAGGCTCTTGAGGTCGCGCAGCATCACCTTGAGCACGTAATCGGCATCTCCCGTCAGCGCATAGGCCTCCTGGATATCGTCGACGCGGTTGACCAGCTCGCGAAACCGCTTGGCGTTGTCGGGCGAATGGGTCGCCAGCGTGATGTGGATGAAGGCGATCAGGCCGAAGCCGAGCGCTTCGCCGGCAAGATCGGCGTGATAGCCGGAGATGACCTTTTCCTCCTCCAGCCGCATCCGGCGGCGCGAGCATTGCGAGGCGGACAGGCCGACGAGGTCGGCCAATTGCTGGTTGGTCAGCCGGCCGTCGTCCTGTAGCGCGGCGAGCATTTTAAGGTCGAAGGTGTCGACTTCAGTCATGCGTCAAGATCCAATTCTGTGCACATATCGTGCGCAATCTTAGCAAATCGTGAAGCATTTTGCACGCACCTTGCGCAGCAGGTGACGGAAACTGATCTCCAGACAAATCAGGGAGATATCGCCATGGGTCCGTTTCCGCACGATGCGCCGCCGGCCGAGATCAGCGCCGACAACCCGATGGGCACCGACGGCTTCGAGTTCGTCGAATATGCGCACCCAAATCCGGGCGAGCTGCATGCCCTGTTCAAGCTGATGGGCTTCGTCGCGGTCGCCCGCCACAAGGCGAAGAAGATCACGGTCTATCGCCAGGGCGACATCAACTATCTTGTCAACGAACAGCCCGGCACCCACGGCTTCAATTTTGTCGCCGAGCACGGACCGTGTGCGCCATCAATGGCGTTCCGCGTGGTCGACGCCAAGCAGGCCTATGAGCGCGCGATCTCGCTCGGCGCCGAGCCGGCGGAAGCCTCATCCGCGCAGAAGACGCTCGATGTGCCCGCGATCAAGGGCATCGGCGGCAGCCTGCTCTATTTCGTCGATCGCTACGGCGCCAAGGGCTCGGCCTATGATGCCGAGTTCGAATGGCTCGGCGCGGAGAATCCGCGGCCCGCGGGCTCGGGCCTCTACTACGTCGATCACCTCACCCACAACGTCCATCGTGGGCGCATGGATGTCTGGACCAGCTTCTATGCAAAGCTGTTCAACTTCCGCCAGATCCGCTTCTTCGACATCGAGGGCCGCGCGTCAGGCCTGTTCTCCCGCGCGCTGACCAGCCCGGACGGCAAGATCAGGATTCCGATCAACGAGGACGCCGGCGATTCCGGGCAGATCGAGGAGTATCTCAACATTTATCGCGGCGAGGGCATCCAGCACATCGCCTGCGGCGCCCGCGATATCTATCGCACCGTCGAGACGCTGCGTGACGCCGGTCTGCCCTTCATGCCGTCACCGCCCGACACTTATTTCGAGCGGATCGACACCCGCCTGCCGAAGCATGGTGAAGACGTCGCGCGGCTGCAGACAAACGGCATCCTGATCGACGGCGAGGGCGTGGTCGAGGGCGGCCAGACCAAGGTGCTGCTGCAGATCTTCTCGGCGAACGCGATCGGGCCGATCTTCTTCGAATTCATTCAGCGCAAGGGTGACGACGGCTTCGGCGAAGGCAACTTCAAGGCGCTGTTCGAATCGATCGAGGAGGACCAGATTCGCCGCGGCGTGCTCAAGGTCGATCACGCGGCGTAGGACTTCGTGGGTACGGCGCTACGCGTCCTTATCCACTCTGCGTTCTCTGCGCCGTCATTGCGAGCGAAGCGAAGCAATCCATTTCGCCGTTCGCGGAACGATGGATTGCTTCGTCGCTTCAGCGCAAAATTGCCTTGCATTTTTGTCGCGAGCTCGCATGACAGCGGAAGTTACCTCGCGACCTTCCACGCGCTCGTCACATCCCCGATCTTCGCCACCTCCGGCTCGCGGATCGCGGAGGGGGTGCGCGAGAAGCGCGGCGCGGGGGCGGGCTGGGTGACGCCGTGGCGCTTGACGAACACGTTGCGCGCCGCCATGTGCGGATGCTTCGGCGCCTCCTCCATGGTGAGTACAGGCGCGAAGCAGATGTCGGTGCCTTCCATGATCTTGCACCAGTCCGCGCGCGTCTTGCTCTTGAAGACCTTGGTCAGCTTCTCCTTCAGCGCCGGCCACGCCTTGCGATCCATCTGCGCGTCGAAATCGGCGTCGGTCAGATCGGCATGCTTGCGCAGCAGCGCGTAGAATTGCGGCTCGATCGAGCCGATCGAGATGAAGTTGCCGCAAGAGCATTCGTAGACGCCGTAGAAGTGCGCGCCGCCGTCGAGGAAGTTCTGGTCGCGGCCGCCGCTCCAGCGGCCCTGTGCGCTCATGTCGTAGAACATCGACATCAGCGATGCCGCGCCGTCGCACATCGCGGTGTCCACGACCTGGCCCTTGCCGGATTTCTGCGCTTCCAGCAGTGCGGCGAGCACGCCGACCACGAGATACAGCGCGCCCCCGCCGAAATCGCCGACCAGGTTGAGCGGCGGCACCGGCCTCTCCTTGGTGCCGATCGCTGCGAGCGCGCCCGTGATCGAGATGTAGTTGATGTCGTGGCCGGCGGCGTGCGCCAGCGGGCCTTCCTGGCCCCAGCCGGTCATGCGGCCATAGACCAGCTTCGGATTGCGCGCGAGCACGACGTCGGGGCCGAGCCCAAGGCGCTCCATTACGCCGGGGCGGAAACCTTCGATCAGGGCATCGGCATGGCTCAGCAGTTCGAGCACCTCTGTGATCGCGGCCTTGTTCTTCAGGTCGAGTTCGATCACCTTGCGACCACGCGTTGCGACCGCCTTCAGGTTCTTGCCGGCGCCGACGCGATCGAGGGTGATGACCTCGGCTCCCATGTCGGCGAGCAGCATGCAGGCGAACGGGCCGGGGCCGATGCCGGCGAATTCGACGATGCGGAAGCCGGCGAGCGGGCCGGAGGTGCGGGCGGCGGTTTGGGAGGCTGGTTTATCGAGCACGTTGTTGGTCCGTTGTAGTTAGGAGTTATGCGGATGAGGTCTCGTGGCTGCGGCGGTATCGCTGCGCGTCACCTGACGTCGGACTCATTCCACGGTCGTGGCAAACGGTGTGCGTCGGTGATGCCGAATGTCATGCGCGTCCTCGCCCCGTCCGTGCGACGGTATTTTTAATTAGCTGATTAGCTAAATTGTCTCGCCGAATACGCCGTGTGGCAAGCGGCTTTTTGTCCGTGCTCATCCGCAAAAAACGAACGGCGCGCATCGCTGCGCGCCGTTCTTGCACTTGTGTCTAGACGCTATCAACCCGCGGCGGTAACCGCGCGCTGTCCCATCACCTTGATCAGGTTGGCGCGATAGTCTGCCGAGCCGTGGATGTCGGCGAGCAGCCCGTTCGACGGGATCTTGACGCTATCGAGCGCACTGGGCGACCAATTCGCCTTCAGCGCGCCCTCGATCGCCGGGACCCGCATGACGCCGCTCTGCGATGCGCCGGTCGCCGCGGCGCGGACGTCGCCGGCGTTGGTCTTGGCGACGAACACGCCGGTCAGCGCGAAGCGCGAGGCCGGGTTCGGAAATTTCGCATAGCCCGCCTTGGCCGGAACGGGGAACGAGACCGCCGTGATGATCTCGCCGTCCTCAAGCGCGGTCGCGAACAGGCCTTTGAAGAAGTCCTCGGCGGCGATCGACCGCTTGTTGGTCTTGATCGTCGCGCCAAGCGCCAGCACCGCCGCCGGATAGTCCGCCGCCGGATCATTGTTGGCGAGCGAGCCGCCGATCGTGCCGCGATAGCGCACGGCGGGATCGCCGATCATCGACGCCAGATTGGCGAGCGCCGGGATCGCTTTCCTGACCGCATCGCTCTGCGCCACATCGTGATGCGGCGTCGCGGCCTTGATGGTGACAGTGTCGCCCGAAACCTCGATGCCGATCATCTCCGGCACCTTGGAGAGGTCGATCACGTCGGACGGCGCGGCGAGACGTTGCTTCATCACGGGGAGCAGGGTTTGTCCGCCGGCAAGGAATTTTGATTCCGTGCCCTTGGCGAAGGTTGCCGCGGCGTCGGCGACCGAGGAAGCGCGGTGATAATTTGTCTCGTACATGGCTCTTCCTCCCTCAACCGTGAATGGCGTTCCAGACGCGATCGGGCGTCGCCGGCATTTCCAGCTTGTTGTTGCCGATGGCGTCCGTGATCGCATTGATCACGGCAGCCGAAGCGCCGATCGCGCCGGCCTCGCCGCAGCCCTTGACGCCGAGCGGATTGCCCGGACACAGCGTCGTGGTGTGCGAGAGCTGGAACGACGGCAGGTCGTCGGCACGCGGCATGGTGTAATCCATGAAGGATGCGGTCACGAGCTGACCGTTGCCGTCATAGACCACGCCTTCGAGCAGGGCCTGGCCGATGCCCTGCGCCAAGCCGCCATGAACCTGGCCCTCGACGATCATCGGGTTGATCAGCCGGCCGAAGTCGTCTGCCGCCACGAAGTTGACGAAGGAGGTCTTGCCGGTGGTGGGATCGACCTCGAGCTCGCAGATATAGGCGCCGGCCGGGAAGGTGAAGTTGGTCGGGTCGTAGAACGCCGTCTCCTTCAGGCCCGGCTCCATGCCTTCGGGCAGGTTGTGCGCGGTGTAGGCCGCGAGCGCGACCATCGGCAGCGCGATCGACTTGTCGGTGCCTGTGACCTTGAACTCGCCGTTCTCGATCACGATGTCGCTCTCGGAGGCTTCGAGCGCGTGCGCCGCGATCTTCTTAGCCTTGGCCTCGACCTTCTCCATCGCCTTCACGATCGCGGTGCCGCCGACCGCGAGCGAGCGCGACCCGTAAGTGCCCATGCCGAACTGCACCTTGTCGGTGTCGCCATGGACGATCGAGACCTGGCTGAGCGGCACGCCGAGACGCTCCGCGATGATCTGGCAGAACGTCGTCTCGTGGCCCTGGCCGTGGCTGTGCGAGCCGGTGAGGACCTCGATGGTGCCGACCGGGTTGACGCGGATCTCCGCGGACTCCCAGAGGCCGACGCCGGCGCCGAGGCTGCCGACCGCTTTCGATGGCGCGATGCCGCAGGCCTCGATGTAGCAGGAGATGCCGATGCCGCGCAGTTTGCCGTCGGCCTTCGCCTTGGCCTTGCGGCCCGGGAAGCCGGCGTAATCGATCGCCTTCATCGCGGCGTCGATCGAAGCGTGGAAGTCGCCGACGTCATACGCCATGATCACAGGCGTCTGATACGGGAACTGGGTGATGAAGTTCTTCTTGCGCAGCTCGGCCGGGTCGACCTTCAACTGCCGCGCCGCGGTCTCCATCATCCGCTCGATCAGGTAGCTGGCCTCCGGGCGGCCGGCGCCGCGATAAGCGTCGACCGGCGTCGTGTTGGTGTAGACGCCCATCACCTCGGCATAGATCGCCGGGATCACATACTGGCCCGACAGCAGCGTCGCATAGAGATAGGTCGGCACCGCCGAGGAGAACAGCGACATATAGGCGCCGAAATTGGCGTGGGTCTTCACCCTGAGACCAAGGATCTTGTTGTCCTTGTCGAACGCCATCT
The DNA here is from genome assembly GCF_029910095.1 of Bradyrhizobium sp. ISRA464. Taxonomy (NCBI): domain Bacteria; kingdom Pseudomonadati; phylum Pseudomonadota; class Alphaproteobacteria; order Hyphomicrobiales; family Nitrobacteraceae; genus Bradyrhizobium; species Bradyrhizobium sp. ISRA464. The sequence continues at coordinate 524,959 of NZ_CP094526.1, forward strand.
CTGCCTTCGAGACATGGTCGCGGCCATGCGCGTCGGTGAGGAAGGCCTCGGAGCGGTCACCGGTCCACTTCACCGGGCGGTTGACCTTCTTCGAAGCCCACAGCGCCACCATCTCTTCCGGATAGATGTAGATCTTCGAGCCGAAGCCGCCGCCGACGTCGGGCGCGATCACGCGCAGCTTGTGCTCCGGCGCGATGTTATAGAATGCCGACAGCACCAGGCGGGCGACGTGCGGGTTCTGCGACGTGGTGTAAAGCGTAAAGTGCTCGTCGGCCTGGTCGTAATGCGCGATCGCCGCGCGCGGCTCCATCGCGTTCGGCACCAGGCGGTTGTTGGTGAGCTCGAGCGTCACCACGTTGGCTGCCTTGCTGAAGGCCTCCTTCACCGCGGCTTCGTCGCCGAGGTGCCAGTCATACACGACGTTGCCGGGAGCTTCGGGGTGAAGCTGCGGCGCGCCGGGCTTGATCGCGGCCTTGATGTCGGGCACCGCGGGAAGCTCTTCATAGTTGACGACGACCGCTTCGGCCGCGTCCCTGGCCTGATTCTTGGTTTCGGCGATCACGACCGCGACCGCCTGTCCGACGAAACGCACGGTCTCCGGCGCCATCGCCGGCCACGCGCCCATTTTCATCGGCGAACCATCCTTCGAGGTGATCGCCCAGCCGCAGATGAGGTTGCCGACCTTGTCGTCGACGAGCTGCTGCCCGGTCAGCACCGCGATCACGCCGGGCATCTTCATGGCCTCGGCTGAATCGATGCCCGTGACCTTGGCATGCGCATGCGGGCTGCGGATGAAGTGAGCATAGCTCATGCCCACCATCTTGATATCGTCGACGTAACGTCCCTGTCCGGTTATGAACCGGCGATCTTCCTTGCGCACGACACGTGCGCCGATTCCTTCAACACCCATGGTCTAGTCCTCCCGACCGGAGATTTCGATTTGCCGCCGTTTCCATCGAGATCGGCGGTGATGAGCTTGATCGTGCGTGGTCCTGTACAGCCCTTGGGGCTGCTATTCGGCGGCCTGCGCGACCTTCATGCGGCCGGCTGCATCGAGCACCGCTTTGACGATGTTGTGGTAGCCGGTGCAGCGGCAGATATTGCCTTCGAGCTCGTGGCGGACCGTTTCCTCGTCGAGATTGCCGCCATGGCGGTGCACGATATCGACAGCGGACATGATCATGCCGGGGGTGCAGTAACCGCACTGCAGGCCGTGATTGTCGCGGAAGGCCGCCTGCATCGGGTGCAGCTCGTCGCCCTTGGCGAGGCCTTCGATCGTGGTGACGTTGCAGCCGGCGGCCTGGCCGGCCAGCATGGTGCAGGATTTGACTGCCCGTCCGTCGACATGGACGACGCAGGCACCGCACTGGCTGGTATCGCAGCCGACATGGGTACCGGTCAGGTTCAGGTTTTCGCGCAAGAGATGCACGAGGAGGGTCCGGTCCTCGACGTCGACCGAGACCGCCCTGCCGTTTACCGTCAGTTTGACTGTAGACACGCGTTCCTCCCAAAGTCTCAATTATTGGCTCAGTAGAGCACGCTTCATGGGGGGCGTAACCGCGATCTAAGTCGTAGTCGCGACCCTGTCATGAAGGGTGCCGGGCCTGTGCTTCGATCCTAGCAGGCCGCCGGTGGATGGGCAATTTACAAGCCCGCACCGATCGTCCCAAGCGCACGTGATGCACCCGCCTTTATGGCGCTTGCGATCGCCAACCTGTCGATCGCGACGCGCGGCAAAGCACCGTCCGCGATGGCTACTACCTTCCGCCTATAACGGCCAAAAAACGTTGCTGTCATTTTCATCGGCGATGCAGCGACGAAAGATCGCGCGTTCATGAATTGGTTAGAAAGCCGCGCCCGCGACGCATCCGTCGCGGCAACGAAACCATATTGGAGGAAACAGATGAAGCTGAGGAGCGGGACTTTCTTTGCCGGCGTGTCGCTGGCCGCCATGCTGATGGCGAGTGTCGGCGTGTCGAGAGCGAATGATTCCGTCGTAAAGGCGGCATCGGATCCCAACGGGTGGGCCGTCGCAGGCCACGACTACGGCAATACGCGCTTCAGCCCCCTGAAGCAAATCAACTCCGAGAACGTCGGCAAGCTGCAGCTGGCCTATTCGATGTCGCTGGCCTCGCTGCGTTCCAACGAGTCCTCGCCGATCGTGATCGGCAAGACCCTCTACGTCTCGACCTCCTGGGGGCCGAAATACGTCTATGCGATCGATGCCGCGACCGGGGCGCGCAAATGGACCTATCAGCCTGATATCCCCGACGACGTGCTTCAATACGCCTGCTGCGACGTCAACAATCGTGGCGTGTCCTATGCCAACGGCAAGATCTTCGTCGGCCGGCTCGATGGCAAGCTGACCGCGCTCGATGCCGAGACCGGCAAGGAGCTCTGGACCTCGACCGTCGTCGACTACAAGCAGGGCTCGGTCATCACCTCGCCGCCGCTCGTGGTCCGCGACAAGGTCATCACCGGCTTCGGCGGCGGCGAATACGGCGTCCGCGGTGCGCTGCAGGCGTTCGACCTTAACACCGGCAAGCTGCTCTGGCAGACCTACACGGTGCCAGCGCCCGGCGAACCCGGCAGCGAGACCTGGAAGGGCGACACCGGCCTGCACGGCGGCGGCGCAGCCTGGCTGGTCGGCTCCTACGACGCCAAGTCCGACACGGTCTATTGGGGAACCAGCAATCCGGGTCCCTGGAACACCGGCGTGCGCTCCACCGGCGACGGCAATTTCGGCAAGCTGACCAACCTGTACACGGCGTCCACGCTCGCGATCGATCCCAACACCGGCAAGATCAAGTGGCATATCCAGGGCACGCCAGCCGACGCCTGGGATTATGACGGCGTCAACGAGCTCGTGCTCGCCAACCTGAAGATCAAGGGCGCCGAGACTCCGGTGCTGATGAAGGCGGACCGCAACGGCTTCTTCTTCGTCGCCAACCGCGAAACCGGCAAGGTGATCTCGGCCGAGAAATATGTCTTCGCGAACTGGGCCAAGAAGTGGGACGTCAACACGATGCGGGCCGAAGAGGATCCGGACAAGCGGCCCGGCCCCGGCCATCCCGCCAAGGACATCTGCCCGAACCTGATCGGCGGCAAGAACTGGCAGCCGATGTCGTTCAACCCGCAGACCGGCCTCGTCTACATCCCGACCAACAATGTCTGCATGGACTGGTCGGTCAGTGACGTGAACTACAAGCGCGGCGTGTTCTATCTCGGCGCCGAATTCCCGACCAAGGCAGGTCCCGGCGGCTTCCTCGGCGAGCTCGTGGCCTGGGATCCCATCGCCAACAAGAAGGTGTGGGGCCTCAAGGAAGACCTGCCCTTCAACGGCGGCACGCTGACGACGGCCGGCAACCTGGTGTTCTCGGGCAATCTGCATGGCGACTTCCGCGCCATCGATGCCAAGAACGGCAAGGTGCTGTGGAGCAAGAACCTCGGCAGCGGCATCGGCGCCGGTCCGGTGACCTACTCGGTCGACGGCAAGCAGTATGTCGCGATCGTGGTCGGACGCACGGCGTCGATCCCGGCCTTCCTCGGCGACATCGGCAAGAAGATGACCGCCGCGGCGCCCGAGGGCGGCTCGCTGTTCGTGTTCACCGTGCAGTAACGATTGTCGAGAACGGAGGCAGCATGTCCGTGTTCAGCATGACCCGAAACGAAGTGCGTGGATGTTCGCGTGACGCGCGGTTGGGACAGGCGATCCGTGCCGTGCTGCTCTCCGCAATATTGATGGCGCCGGCTCTGTCGGCCGGCGCCGAAGAGATCAAGCCGCTGCGGCTCTGCGCCGACCCGACCAACCTGCCGTTCTCCAGCGACGACCCCGGCAAGCCCGGCCTGTATCTCGAGATCGGCCAGGCGGTGGCCGGGAAGCTCGGCCGTGCGGTGAGCTACAACTGGTACAAGTCCTATTTCGGCAAGCGGACGGTTCGCGAAACCCTGCTCAGCAAGCAATGCGATGCCATGGTCGGCCTGCCGCTGGTCGAGGATTTCATGGGGCCGGCCGTGATCTTCTCGAAGCCGATCGCCCATGAAGGCTATGCACTGGTCGGCGCCAGGGATCGCAAGCTCGCCGGCGTCGACGACCTCAAGGGCCTGCGGGTCGCGGTGCAATACGAATCGGCGCCACAAAACCTGCTTGCGTCGCGCGACGACATCCAGAAAGTCACCGTGCTCAGCCCGGGCGAAGGGATGGCGGCGCTTGCGAAGGGAACGGTGGACGTCGCCTTCATCTGGGCGCCGGTGGCCGGCTGGCTCAACAAGACCGCCTATGGCGACAAGTATCAGGTCGTATCGACCGAAGGCGACGGCCTGCTCTGGAAGACCGCAATCGGCTTCGCCAAGGCGTCGGGCGCGCTGCGCGATGAGGTCGATGCCGTGCTGCCGTCACTGCAGCCTGACATCGCCGCCCTGTTCGTCAAATATGGCGTGCCGAACGGCGCACCGGTGAAGTTCGGCCAGGCGACCCAGGCTGCGACGTCGTCCACGGGGGCGAGCGAACCCGTCACGGTCGGGCAGGCTGCCGCGCCGGACAAGCCCATCCAGACCGCGGCAGTCACCGGAGACGCCAAGGCCGGGCGGGAAACGTTCAACGGCACCTGCGCCCATTGCCACGGCCCGGACGCAGTGCAGAGCGAACGGCGCATCGATCTGCGCCTCCTGAAGAAGCGTTACGGCAACGACATGGAAGCAACCTTCTGGAAGACGGTCCATGAGGGCCGGCCATCCAAGGGAATGCCGGCGTGGAAGGACGTTTTTAGCGACGACGAGCTGAAAAACGTATATGCCTATTTGCGGACACTGCAGGACTCCGACTCGTCGAACTAGAGCATTTTCGAGCGAAGTGGGCACCGGTCCGCGTGAAGAAAATGCGTCAAAACTAGAATCTGGAGCTTCGGTTCTGATTCAATCAGAACCGAAATGCTCCAGGGCACGACGGCGGCAACATCCGTACGAGGCTCCTTATGATGGGCTTCCTGATCATCGACGATCATCCATTGTTCGGTGAAGCGCTTGGCAACGCCATTCGCATCTCGCATCCGGACGCCCGCATCTACGAGGCCACCTCGATCAAGGGCGCGCTCGGTATCCTTGCGACCGAGCCGAATATCGACCTGGCTCTGCTCGACTTGCTGCTGCCTGATGTCGTCGGCTTCTCCGGGTTCCAGAAGATCCGGGATCGCTATCCCCGGCTTCCGATCGCCATCGTGTCGAGCGAGGAGGACAAGCATACGATCCGCGAGGCGCTGGAGATGGGCGCGGTCGGCTATCTGCCGAAGTCGACCTCGCTCGCCGAGCTGTCGGAGGCGATCGCCCGGGTCCTGAGCGGCTCGGTCTCGGCGCCGCGGGATTTCGTCGCGGTGGGCGCACTGGAGCAGTCGGAGACGGCGCGCACGTTGCAGGAACGGATCCAGAAGCTCACGCCGCAGCAGATTCGCGTCCTGCACCTGATTACCCGCGGCCTGCAGAACCGCGAGATCGCCGCGGAGCTCAAGCTCGCGGAGTCCACGGTGAAGGCCCATGTGACCGAGATCCTGCGCAAGCTGAAGCTGTTCAGCCGCAACAAGGCGATTATCGAGCTCGGCAAGGTCCCGCTTCCGCTTCCCGAGTCCTGCGCAGGTTCAAAGCCCGAGAAGGCGCCTTAGGGTTGCTGCGCTGCAAGGCGAGGGCATCGAACGTTCTATAGGCTGCACGTCGGCTTTGAGATAACGTCATGCCCGCAATGGCAGTCATGAGCGATCCGGGAGAGGACGGCGCAGCTTTGACCACAACCGCGCCTTTGGACGAACAGCCGGTGAGCAAGGCGGGTGCCCCTCGGCTGCTGATCGTCGAGGATCACCCGCTATTTCGTGCCGCCCTGATCGGCGTGATCGACACCGAATTTCCCGATGCCGAAGTGCTGCAGGCGACGTCGATCGACGGCGCGCTGGATGTCATCGCCGCGCGCGACGGCCTTGATTTGATCCTGCTCGATCTGTCGATGCCCGGGACCACCGGGCTATTGGGAGCCTATCGGGTGCGCGCTGCCGCGCCGCGCAGCGCGCTCGTCATCGTGTCGGCGCATGACGATTCCCGAATCATCGGCAGCGCGATCTCGCTCGGCATTTCCGGCTATATTCCGAAATCCACGCCGAAGGCCGAACTGGCGCGCCTGTTGCGCGGCATCCTCGAAGGCGCCGTGTGCCTGCCGACGCGATTCCGCGATGCCGCCGCTGCCCGGAAAGGCCAGGCCGATACGCGGGAGCTGATCCAGCAGCTCGGTCAGCTCACCTCGCAGCAGCTGCGCGTGCTCGACATGATCTGCCACGGCCTGCAGAACAAGCATATCGCCTATCAGCTCGATATCTCGGTCACGACCGTGAAGGTGCATGTCTCGGAGATCCTGCGGAAGCTCAACGTGCGGAGCCGGACCGAGGCGATCATCGCATTGTCGAAGCTGGATTTTGGCAAGCACGATCACGCGCCGGTCACGGCTGCGCCGTCGCGCGGCGACCAATCATAGCCGCGTTGCCGGCTGCTCCGCGGCCAGCAGGAACGACAGCAGCGAGCGCATCTCAGCGGGCTTGATCGGCTTCTTCAGCAGCTCGTGGCCGAAGGCCGACACATCGGAGGCCGCCTTGGCGGAGTAGTCGGCGGTGACGATGATCGCCGGAACGCCGGTCTTGATCTCGTTGCGGATCACGTCGACGGCCTCGATCCCGGTCTCGCCATTGTCGAGATGCAGATCGGCGATGATGGCGTCTGGAATTCCATCCAGCGCCCGGATGCGTTCAAGCGCCTCGGTCTTGGAGATCGTCACCGCGACGTCGCAACCCCATTTCTCCAGCAGGCTGGCGAGGCCTTCGGCGCTCGACAGGTCGTTCTCGATCAGCAGGATCTTCGCACCCTCCATGCCGCCATACCGATAATCGACGCTGGCCTGCTCGCGCGCCGGAATTGCGACTGGGTCGGCGGTGCGCGGGAGGGTGACGGAGAACACCGAGCCCTTGCCCGGACGCGACGTCAGCCGGATGTCGTGGCCCAGCACGTTGGCAAAGCGGCGCACGATGGAGAGGCCGAGCCCGATGCCGGCCTTGTCGCCGGCGCCGGCCTCGCCACGTTGGAACTCGACGAAGATGGCCTCGCGCTGCGTTTCCGGGATTCCGGGGCCGGTGTCGTGCACCTCGATGCAGATGTTGTCGCCGCTGTTACGGCAACCCATCAGCACGCTGCCGCGCTGGGTGTAGCGCAATGCATTGGCCAACAGGTTCTGCAGGATCCGGCGCAGCATCAGCGGGTCCGAGCGGACCACACCGGACGACGGCATGATCCGGAGCGAGAGGTTGCGCTTGGCCGCGACAGGGCTGAATTCCTGCTGCAGCGGTTCGAACAGCGACGCGATCGCGACCGGTCCGAACTCCGGCTTGAGCACGCCCGCATCGAGTTTGGAGATGTCGAGCAGCGTACGCAGCATGTCCTCGAGCGTCGCCAGCGAACGGTCGATCTGGTCGGTCAGGGCGACGCCCTTGGGCTCGGTGACCATTTCGGTCAGCGCCGACAGCGTCAGCCGCGCCGCATTCAGCGGCTGCAGCAGATCGTGGGTGACGGAGACCAGCACGGACGATTTCAGCGAGCTTGCCGCCTCCGCCTGTTGCTTCGCCTGCAGCAGCCGGCCATTGGTCTTTTCCAGCGACTGCAGCACCTGCTTGAGCTGCTGGGTGCGGTCGCGAACCTGCTGGTCGAGCGCGATCGCGGTCTCGAACAGCGAGAATGCGTTGAGCTGCTGGTCGGTCGAGCGCTCGACGCGCGACATCAGCGCCGCGTTGATCTTGCGCAGCTTCTCGGCCTCGCGCTCGAGCGTTGCAATGCGACTGGTGCCGGTATCCGTCATTGCGGAGCAACAGCTCGCTTGCCGATGGCGACGCCGGTCAGCGTCTGATTGACGTGCATGGAGCGATATTGCTCGCCATAGGTTTGAAAGCCAATCACATTGTTGCGGCGATAGAGTTCCGACATCTCCCGCGACAACTGGTGCTGCTCGACGTCGAGCCGTCGCAGCACGCATTCGAAGCCGATGAAGACCGAGATCTCGCCGAGTTCGTCGGTGATCTCCTTGAGCAGGTCGCTCGTCGCATCAATCGGATCGCGCTCGCGCGCTACCGTCAGCACCATCCCCTCGTCTATGGCGCAGAAGAACTGCAGCGACCCGTCCGGGTTGGTGCACTGGATCGACCGTGCGTAATACGCGCCGCCGACCCGGACCAGCAAGGGATGGGCGGCGAAGGAGAACAGTTCGAGCTTGGAATCGCTGAGGCCGACCGCGCGCGAATATTCCAGCGCGGCCGGCTCGGCGTTGATCTCCTTCACGATCCGCCGCTCGATGTCGGCGTCGGTCACGACCATCTTGGTCGCGGTCGGCTCGAAGTGATCGCATTTGAACAGGCGGAACGGCAGCCGGGTCCTGATCAGGATCACGACGGCGGCGTCGGTGTGTGCCTTGCCGTTGTGGAAGACCCAGGATTTCTCGAAGCGCAGGCCGTCGCCGGCCGAGCCGCCGACGATCGGAATGTCTCCCAGCGAGGCGTAGATCGCCGACATGATGGTCTCTTCGCGCTGGCACATTCCGTCGATGAACAGCAGCCCGAAGGACTCGTCGGCGGGATCGCATTGCTCGGTGCGTTGCGCGAACTCCTGCTGCAGCTCGGTGCAGATCGAGCGGCCGCGATCGACCCGGAAGGTCGAGAGGTCGAGCAGCGGGCGGGCCGCGATCACGAAGTCGGCCGCGTTGAAGCCCATCGCGACCACGCTGTCCTCGTCCCAGCCGGCCGGCGAGAGCTCGCCGGCCGTCGTGCAGCCGAAGATCGGCGTGTCCGGCATCCGGCGCGACAGCTCGGCGATGAAGGTCTCGGGATCGTAGAACGGCGAGACGAACACCGTGACCATGGCGAGCTTGGCACGCGCCAATTGACGGGCGATCTCGTCCGCGGCTTCCCGCGGCCCGTCGGTCTTTGCCTGCGCCACGACAATACTGTCGGCGGCACCGCTGTGCTTCTCCGCCAAAGGCTTTCTCCCAGACCAGGTCACTTTATTCTTCTTGGCGCGGATGGTTCCGCGCATACCGCGACGGCGGCTCAGGCCGGACGCGATCGAGGTACCGTTGGGTACCGTATCGTAGTGGGAGACATCATTGGCCGGCCAAGCTGCCGGCACGCCCATTTGACGCAAGCGCCGATAATAGCGCCATCCGCCGCAATGACATGGGACGCCTCCCGATATGTTTTTCCCGGCTGCGGGCAGCGGCCGGGCCTGCTTATAACCAGTCTAAATTAAAGAGGCCTGCTTTCCCGTCAATCGCGAATGCGAGGGACCAAGGTCGTAGGAGGCGCGTCCGGGCCGGTCTGGAATGCCAGCGGTCGGTGCACCGGCCTGCCGGTATCGCAGGGGGATCAGGCCGGGCGCTCGGCTGCCTCGAGCTCCGCGACTTCGTCGTCGCTGAACACCCGGCTGCGGGTCAGGAAACGGACGCCTTCCGGCGCCTCCAGCGAGAGGCCGGCGCCGCGTCCGGGCACCACGTCGATGATGAGCTGGGTATGGCGCCAGTATTCGAACTGGGCGGCGCCGATATAGACGTCGCAGCCTGCGATCCAGTCGAGATGCACGTCCTGGCCGCCGACCCGGAATTCGTTGGCCGGGTAGCACATCGGCGCGCTGCCGTCGCAGCAGCCGCCGGATTGGTGGAACGTCAGCGGCCCGTGCAGCGCCTTCAGCCTTCGGAGTGACTTCGACCCGGGCAACCATCATCCTGCTTCCGCTCGCATGGTTCGGAGTGATGCAGCGACCGCTCCAGGCCGCTGAATTCGCGTCCCGCGATGCCCGCCAAAGGGAGCGGGCGCGCCTTGGGAGGAGGAAGGGCGCGCCCGCGTGGTCGCCGCCGCCTCAGAAGAATCCGAGTGCGTTCGGCGAATAGCTGACCAGGATGTTCTTATTCTGCTGATAGTGCGACAGCATCTTCAGGTGGTTCTCGCGGCCGATGCCGGACTGCTTGTAACCGCCGAACGCCGCTCGGTGACCGAAGTCTTGCCCCAGGCTTCCCTTGCTTTGTGCGCGGCGTCGAGCGCGAGTTCGATGTCCTCGGCCGTCGATCGCGCCACCTGGCACAGCCGCCTACCCGTCACCGGGCTCGGATTGTCGAAATACTGGCCCTTGACCAGAGCAATCCACTTTCCGCCGATGAAGTTCTCGAACTTGTCGCGGATCAGCTTGGTTCGTCACCTTCGCAAGTGCTTCCTGATACATCGCTTCCTCCGTTATCGCCGGCGCTTGACGGTGCGTGTTCAAGCCTTGGTCCATGCGGTGCCGGACATTGCGATATATACATGTGAATACAACGGTGGCCAAGGTAGTAGTCGCCCGACGTGCGCCTGACGGCGCGGCGGGAGTAGTCCTGCGAGGCGGCAAGGGCGGCGGAGAGCTGCTGCGACGGGTCGAAGCTGGGGCGGCGCGTGGCGGACCCCCGCCTCCGCCCGTCGATTCCCGTATTCCGGCGCGCATCGGCGTTTACACAGCTTTATCCATTTCTGCCCTAGGTTTGCGCGCCGGGTTCGGGGCGGGGCGCCTCCGGACACCGCATGGTTTTCAGAATGAAGACGAGGGGGTGGGGATGCCGGGGTTCAAGCGATCGCGTTCGATCAAATTCCCAACCCTCAGGTTCCGCGCCAAGATCATGCTCGGCTTTGCCGTGACGCTGGCGATCTCGGCGGCCAGCATGGGTTTTGCCTATATGGGCTTCGAGCGGGTCTCGGCCGGCGTCGCCTCCTACCGCCAGAGCGTCGCGGAAGCCGATCTTGCTCGCAACATCGACCGCGAGCTGATTTCCTATCGTTCGCTGGCGCGGTATTTCGTGGTCACCGGCAAGGAGGACGACGCCAAGGCGGCGCTCGCCGCGGAAGCCAGCCTGAAGGACGCCATCCTGGCCGCGATGAAGGGCACCACCAACCCGGCCCGGCTCGATCAGGTCACCAAGCTGGAGCGCGAGTTTCGCACCTTCTCCAAGATCTTCGCCGACATCGTCAAACTGAAGGACGAGAGCGCACGGATCGCGCAGAACAATCTCAACCGCAGCGCAAACTCGATGCGCTATAAGCTCGACGATCTCCCGAGCAATGCCGACGATTCGGAGCTCCAGTCGATTCAGTTCGGCTCCAAGAAGGTCGCCGACCAGTTCCAGGCGGCGACCGCGCTCGCCAACATGTTCCTTGTCAATGCCGACAAGACGGTCGCGACCAGCGCGATGGCGCGGCTGAAGTTCGTCGAGAACTCGCTGCACGCGCTCTCCTCGAAGACCGAGCGGATCAATCAGGGGCTGAAGGAGGTCGCCGGGCTGCTCGACGAATACCGGCAATCGCTGGCGAAGCTGATCGAGAACTCGAAATCAATCGATGAGCTGACGGTCGAGATGACGGAATCCGCAACCGCCATCAGCCAGGGCTCGGCCGCGATGAAGTCCAACCTGCTCGCCGATCAGAAGCGGCTCGAGAACGAATCCCATGCCACGATCGGCGAGACCGAGCGGCTGATCCTGATGCTTGCCGCTGGCGGCTTCGTGCTGGGCCTCGCCTGGGCGTTCCTGCTCGGCAAGGGCATCTCGCGGCCGATTGCCGCGATGTGCGCCGCGATGCGCGAGCTCGCCGCCGGCAATTTCGACGTCGTGCTGCCCGGCCTCGGCCGCCGCGACGAGCTGGGCGAGATGGCTGGTGCGGTGGAGGAGTTCAAGGTCCAGGCGATCGCCAAGGCCGAGCGCGACGCCGCGACCCAGGAAGCGCAAAACAAGGCAAGCGCCGCCGCGCGGCGTGCCGAGCTGATCCGTTTCGCCGACGAATTCGAATCCGCCGTCGGCTCGATCGTCTCCAACGTGTCGGCATCCGCCGTGCAGCTCGAATCGGCGGCCGGCACCCTGACGCGGACCGCGGAGACCACGCAGAATCTGTCCAGCCAGGTCGCCGGCGCTTCCGAGGAGGCGTCCAGCAACATGCAGTCGGTTGCCTCCGCCACCGAGGAGCTGTCCGCTTCGGTCGACGAGATCGGCCGCCGCGCCAAGGAGTCGAGCCAGATCGCCGATTCCGCCGTGCGCCAGGCCGAGCAAACCGATGCGCGGATCGGCAAATTGTCGCGTGCCGCGCAGGAGATCGGCGACGTGGTCAAGCTGATCACGGCGATTGCCGAGCAGACCAATCTGCTGGCGTTGAACGCCACTATCGAGGCGGCGCGCGCCGGCGATGCCGGCCGCGGCTTCGCGGTGGTCGCGGCCGAGGTGAAGTCGCTGGCGAGCCAGACCGGCAGGGCCACCGAGGAAATCTCCAACCACATCTCGGGCATGCAGGCCGCGACGCAGGAATCGGTCGCCGCGATCAAGGAGATCGGCGGCACCATCTCCCAGATCTCCGGCATCGCGACCAACATCGCGAGCTCGGTCGAGCAGCAGAGCGCGGCGACGCAGGAGATCGCCCGCAGCGTGCAGAACGTCGCGCAGGGCACGCAGGAGGCCGCCGCCAGCGTCACCCAGGTCAATCGCGGCGCAACCGAGACCGGCGCAGCCTCCGAAGAGGTCCTGAATTCGGCCCGCTCGCTGTCGGTCGAGAGCGCGCGGCTGCGCGAGGAGCTCGACCGCTTCATGGCGAACATCCGCGCGGCGTAGGCGGGTACGCCCGAGCGGATAGACAATCGTCGTCCCGGCGACCCAGGGGCCCCATAACCACCGCTCGTTATTGCTGTAGACGCAACTAGCCGCGCGCCTGTTGCCATGGCTGCGGCGTATCGGTCCTGGCCTTCGCCAGGACGACGACATTAATCGCGGCCGAACTGGTGCTTCAACTCGACCTTGGCACGTTCGAGCCGCGAGCGTTGCGCCTGCGGCAGCGTCTTGCCGGCGCGGTTGATATAGAAGGTTAGCATCGACAATGCGGACCGGTAGGCGCCGCTCTTGCGGCGCTTGCTCTGTTCGGCGGACCGCTTCAGCGATGCCGCGATCTTCTTCGCGCTGGTCAGCTTGAACACGCCGCGCTTGAGGTCGAGCGCATCGCTCTCTTGCGTCACTCGCTGCGACCAGCGGTTGGGCGCCGTCTTTCGCGTTGCGATCTTGCGCCGTGCCGCGCCGGTCTTCCGTGTGGTGGACTTTCGTGCGGTTTTCCGCGTGGCTTGCTTGCGTGCCGCCATGGCTGGCTCCTTGACATCTCAGCGGGCAACTGTGGCCGCCATGTTCCGTTCCTGTCCATCGATATGGGAACCTCTGCACGACGCGGGCGTTATCGCCGCGTGGCGGGCATCCAGTTTGCCGCAATTCCGGCGGTGAGAGCCTTGGAGCGTTTCGTTCCGGGGTTTTTCCCATTACTCAGGCGCGATGACTCTGCAGCGGACACAGCTCAGCACTGCGACAACGGGCGAGGCGGCGGCGCCGGCCGCGGAGAGCGATGATCGCATCATCGAGACCTCGATTCCGCTTCGGCTCGACAATCTGTACTGGAGCGGATTCCATACCCGCGTGGTGCTGGCGCTCGGCATCACCTGGATCCTCGACGGGCTCGAAGTGACGCTCGCGGGCGCATTGTCGGGCGCGCTGAAGGACAGCCCGGCGATGCGGTTCTCCAACGCCGATGTCGGCTTTGCCAGCAGCGCCTATCTCGCCGGCGCGGTGCTCGGCGCGCTGGGCTTCGGCTGGCTGACCGACCGCATCGGGCGCAAGAAGCTGTTCTTCATCACGCTGGCGCTGTATCTCTCGGCAACCGCGGCCACCGCGCTGTCGTGGAATGTTGCGAGCTACGCGCTGTTCCGTTTTCTCACCGGCGCCGGCATCGGCGGCGAATACACCGCGATCAATTCGACCATCCAGGAGCTGGTGCCGGCGCGCTATCGCGGCTGGACCGATCTCGTCATCAACGGCAGCTTCTGGATCGGCGCCGCGATTGGCGCCTCCAGCGCGATCTTCCTGCTCGACCCTGCGGTGCTGGCGCCGGACCACGGCTGGCGGATCGCCTATTTCACCGGCGCCGTGCTCGGCCTCGTCGTGCTGTTCATGCGGATGTGGATCCCCGAGAGCCCGCGCTGGCTGATGATCCACGGCCGCCCCGACGAGGCGCACCGGATCGTCGACGGCATCGAGACCTCCGTCCTCGGCAATACCCAGCCGAGCGGGGATTTCGACAAGATCAGGATCCGGATGCGCGATCATACGCCGCTGCGCGAGGTCGCAACCACACTGTTCTCCACCTACCGGCAACGCTCGCTGGTCGGGCTCGTGCTGATGGCGGCGCAGGCATTCTTCTACAATGCGATCTTCTTCACCTTCGCCCTTATTCTGACCGACTTCTTTGGCATTCCCGCGAGCGATGTTGGCTGGTACATCCTCCCCTTTGCTGCCGGCAATTTCCTCGGGCCGCTGCTGCTCGGCCGCCTGTTCGACACGCTTGGCCGCCCCACCATGATCACGCTGACCTATGGCGTGTCGGGCGTGCTGCTGGCGCTGTCCGGCTATCTGTTCTCGATCGGCGCGCTCAGCGCGCAGAGCCAGACCATCGCCTGGATGGTGATCTTCTTCTTTGCCTCGCCGGCCGCGAGCGCCGCCTATCTGACTGTCAGCGAGAACTTTCCGCTCGAGGTCCGCGCGCTCGCGATCGCTGCGTTCTATGCGATTGGCACCGGCATCGGCGGCGTGGTGGGGCCCGCATTGTTCGGCGTGCTGATCGACACCGGATCGCGCAGCAGCGTTTTCGCCGGTTACCTTCTGGGGGCGGCGCTCATGGTCGGAGCCGCAGTCGTGGCGTGGCGTTACGCCGTCGCGGCCGAGCGAAAATCGCTCGAATCTGTCGCGCGACCGCTGGCAGTTGTGGAGTAGAATGACATGAAGCATGACCTGGCCGAAATGCCCGTGGATGACGACATCGCCCCTGACGACAATCTGGCGCCGGACAGCGTGCCGGTGCCGGCATCGCTGGTTCCGCGTCTGAAGGAGACCGCGGTGCTGCTCGATATCGACGGCACCTTGCTCGATTTCGCGTCGACGCCGCGCGAGGTCTGGGTGCCGCCGGATCTGGCGGAGACCTTGAGGCTTCTGCACGAGCGCACTGACGGCGCGCTGGCGCTGGTCAGCGGCCGCTCGCTCAACGACATTGACCTGATCTTCGCGCCGGATCTGTTTCCCGCCATCGGCGGCCACGGCGCCGAGATGCGGCTGCAGCCGGACAGCGACGAAGCAGTCGCCGCGCACGCCCCGGCGCTGGACAAGGAGTTGAAGCGCCGTCTCGCCGCGATCGCCAAGCTCAGCCCCGGGATCCTGCTCGAGGACAAGGGCTACTCGCTGGCGCTGCACTACCGGCTCGCGCCGCACGCGGAGAAGGCGATCTATGAAGCGGTGTCGCTGATCCGCGCCGATCTGCCGAGCGCGCCGATCGAGGTGATGCCGGGCAAGAGCGTGTGCGAGATCAAGCAGGCCGGCTTCACCAAGGCGAGCGGCGTGCGCGAACTGATGACGCACGAGCCGTTCAAGGGACGGCGTCCGTTCTTCATCGGCGACGACGTCACCGACGAGAGCGTGTTCGAGATCATGCCCGACTTCAACGGTCTCGCATTTTCCGTGGGCCGTCGCGCGACCGGGGTCGCCGGCCATTTCGACACACCGAGCGACGTGCGCGAATTCCTCGCGCGTCTGCTGGAGCGATGACGAAAGGCATGTGAGCCCGTCCTAAGCGGCTCACCGTATCTCGCCACCTCCGAATCGAATGCGGTGCTTTTGCGTCGCAGGCGCCACCTCGCGCGCAATTTTCTTTTCGCGAGTTCCCGCGAGTTCCTGCCGTCTTCGCCAGAATTTGGTTTCATTTGGGAGATTCCTTGATGAGGAACCATCTTGATGAATGGTTGTTAATACGCGAGTTGAGCAACAGGAGGGAACCGGGTGAACCTCGTCGTCGTTTCGAACCGCGTGGCGCGCGGAAAACCCAATGAACCCATGACGGGGGGGCTGGCTGCGGCACTATTGCCGGTGGTGGAAAAGACAGGGGCGATATGGGTTGGTTCCAGCGGCCGCGTCCGCGACGGGAGCTTGAAGGAGCCATTTGCGGAGGTCGAAGCGCTCGGCGCCGGCGCGCTGGCGATGCTCGACCTGCCGGCCGCGCATTACGGCGGCTACTACGAAGGATTCGCCAATTCGGCGCTGTGGCCGGCCCTGCATTCACGTGCCGATCTGATCCGCGCGTCGCGAGACGATTATGCGAGCTATCGCGAGGTGAACGCCTTCATGGCGCGCGCGCTGCTGCGATTCCGCAAACCCGATTCCGTGTTCTGGATCCAGGATTATCATTTCCTCGCGCTCGGCGCCGAGCTGCGCGATCTCGGCGTGACACAGCCGATCGGCTTCTTCCTGCACACGCCGTGGCCCACGCGCGCGGTGATCTCCGGCGTGCCGAACCATCGCGAGCTGATCGAGGCGATGCTCGCCTATGACCTGATCGGCTTCCAGACCGAGGAAGATTGCGAGAACTTCCTCGCCTATGTGCGGGACGACCTCGACCTCGCGGTCCGCGACGGCGTCGTCACCTCGTCGTTCGGTCGCGCGCGCGTCGCGGTGTTCCCGATCGGCATCGATCCCGAGAGGTTCGCGCAGCAGGCCGCCAAGGCGATGACGCATCCCGACGTGACGCGACTGCGGCGCAGTCTCAACGGCGAGAAGCTCGCGATCGGCGTCGACAGGCTTGACTACTCCAAGGGGCTCGGCAATCGCATCAAGGCGTTCGACAAAATGTGGATGCTCTATCCGCACCTCAAGCGACGGGTGTCGTTGCTGCAGATCGCAACGCCCTCGCGCGGCGTGATCGAGGCCTACGGCAATTTGCAGAGCGAGATCGCCAGGCTGGTCACCGACGTCAACGGCGCGCATGGCGAGGTGGACTGGACGCCGATCCGCTATCTCAACAAGGGTTTTGGCCAGAGCGTGCTCGCGGGGCTCTATCGCACCGCGCAGGTCGGCGTGGTGACGCCGCTGCAGGACGGCATGAACCTTGTCGCCAAGGAATATGTCGCGGCTCAAAGCCCGGCCGATCCCGGCGTGCTGGTGCTGTCGAAATTCGCCGGCGCCGCCAACGAGCTCGACGCCGCGCTCCTGGTCAACCCGCATGACATCGACGGCATGGCGCGCACGATTGCTTCCGCGCTGGTGATGCCGCTGACCGAACGGCGGACGCGCTGGGAAGCGATGATGACGAAGCTCAACACCCACACCATCCAGCAGTGGTTCGCCGACTTCATCGACGCGCTGCAGAGCACGCATGATTCGGGCGACACCGCGCTGCCCGAGCCGCCGACCGTTTGGCCGCGCCGCGCATCGGATGTCGCGGCGCGGTATCACTGAGCGACCTGCTATCCTTGCTGGACGGCAGGCCGCAATCACACTTGTTAGCGCTGAATGGACAGTCCGCGTCCCCCACGTAGCAGCTTCGCTGCTGTCGCTGAGTAGCGCGGAACGCGCGTCGCGACGCATGCTGAGATGACGCATGCTGAGATAAGGCTGGACGGCAATCACGAAGGCGCTGCGCTCCCTCTCCCGCTTGCGGGGGAGGGCGGGGGTGGGGGCTCTCTCCGCGAGTCGCATTGGGGGGAGAACCCCCACCCGTATCGCATCTTCGATGCGATACGACCTCCCCGCAAGTGGGAGAGGTGCAGCCAGCAAGACCGATTTAGCCGTACTTCATCCCGCCGGAAGAAGCATGCACGCCGCCCGCGGCCGTCTGCTTCGGGACGGCTGCGTTGCGGCCTCTCCGCGATGATGGCGGGCTCGTACCCGATTCACATATCAAACAGCCTGGCCGCGCTGTCATCACCCGCGCATGCGGGTGATCCAGTATTCCAGAGACGCCGGGGCTTGAACCGAGAGGCCGCGGCGTACTGGATGCCACGCATGCGCGGGGGCATGACAACCGCGAGGATGTGACTCGCATTCTCGCGACACGATTTGCCCGAGTTCTGCCGTTCGTTTCGCCCTCTCAATCCGCAGAGGGCGCAGGGAAAGCCGGGTGCCGATCGCACCCATGGGCCCGGTGCAACAAAAAAAGCACCGGGGGTAGGACCACAGGTGAAACCGGAAAACACGCCGGCTTTCCCTGCACGATGGTTTACGGCTTACTTCGTGCTCTCCCCGGCGAGACTTGGCTTTTTTGTCACCGTCTTCGCAAAGACGCGTTCGCGTGCTTAGCGAGGAGACACCTGCCACTGGGGCGTCGAGACCACACGACTTCACCGTCCGCCTCATGCGCACTCGTCAGTTGCGCAACTAGCGTCCACCGCATCTCACGCCGCGTTCGTGACGATCGCGATCCGCCCCTCGTGTCGGGTGAGACGGCGCGGATGATAGACTGAGTTGCGTTTCTGTAAAACAGAAATATTTTTGCGTGAGGGTCTTGCGCCGTCGAGGCTGGGCAAGAACTCGGCATTTTTTGGAGTTGATGTACGATTCGGCGCATGGCGAATCGGACGTTCAAGGCCGGCGACAGCCGGGAGCAACCCAGTCTTCTTCCTCCCCGGATTGAGGACTATGTCGGACAGCAGAATCCGGTGCGGGCGATCGACAGTTTCGTTGGCGCGCTCGACCTTTCAAAGCTCGGCTTCCGCCATGCGGATCGTGCCGCGGACGAAGTGGGGCAGCCGCCCTACGATCCGGCCGATCTGCTGAAGCTCTACCTTTACGGCTACATCAACCAGATCAGGTCGTCGCGGCGGTTGGAGCGGGAGGCCTGCCGCAATCTGGAGCTGATCTGGCTGTTGAAGAACATGAAGCCGGGCTATCGGACGATCGCCAACTTCCGCAAGGAGAACTGGGCGGCGCTCAAGGCCGCGAACCGCAGTTTCGTGCTGCTCCTGCGCGACCTCGGCCTGATCGGTGGGACCTTCGTTGCGATCGACGGGGCGCTATTCCATGGTAACGCCAGCAAGGGCAGCATCTTCACGCAAGGGAAGCTGGCCAAACAGATCGCCGCGTTGGACAAGGAGATCGAGGCTTATGGCAAGGCCCTTGAAGCCAACGATGCCGAGGAAGCCAAGCGATGTGCCGGTCCGGGAGATGGCAGCAAGGGCAGCGGCGATGTCGGCGAGAAGGTGAAGGAGCTGATGGCCCGGCGCGAGCGCGCGCAAGCCGACCTCAAGAACCTGGAGACAAGCGACAAGGGGCAACTCTCGAAGACCGATCCCGACGCAAGGCTTCTGAGCAAGGGCGACCAGACCATTGCGGGTTACAACGTGCAGAGCGTCGTTGACGACAAGCACACGCTCATCGTTGCCAGCGAGGTCGTCAACCGCAACGACGCGGGCCATCTTCATGAGATGGCAAAGGCGGCAAAAGAGGCCCTCGACGTCGAGACTCTGCAGGTGGCGGCCGATGCCGGCTATTCCACCAGCGAGGACCTGAAGGCCTGCGAGGATGACGGCATTGTTGCCTATGTGCCGCTGCACGAGGGCAATGGCAAGCTCAAGGAAGGCCGCCTCAGCCGCAAGGACTTCAGTTACGATGCGAACGCCGATGCCTACCGTTGCCCGGCCGGCGAGCTGCTGCGCCCGACGGAAGGGCGCTGGACGAACACGAGCGGCCGCATCGAGATCCGCTACCTGGCGCGCAAGGCGGCCTGCGCAGCATGTCCCCTGAGCGCGCGGTGTCTTGCCCCGAAGGCGCCTTACCGGAGCATCGCGCGCTGGGAACACGAGGACGTTCTCGAACGTCACCGCATGAGGATGCAAAGCGCCGAGGCTGCCACATTGATGCGCCGCCGTTCCGCCATCGTCGAGCACCCTTTCGGAACACTCAAATGCCGCGCCGGCTATCAGCACTTTCTCGTGCGCGGCTTCGACAAGGTCCGCGGCGAATGGAGCCTGATGGCGCTTTGCTACAACTTCACCCGCGTGCTCAGCATTCTCGGCTTCGACCGCTTCGTCGCGTACCTTGCAGAAAAGACGCGCATTGCCGGCGCAAACCTCCTTGCGGCCACTCTGCGCGCCATTCGGCTTGCTTTGCGGCCCTTCCGCGCCAAAATCTCGCTGTCGCTCGTCGTCAGTGCTTTCCGAGCCGCCCCAGCCCCTTAGTTGCCATTCTTGCCCAGTCTCGTCGGGCAAATCAGTGATTGGCCTGTTAGGAAGCCACCGGCGATAGGGAGCCTGAGCAACGTGCTCGCCTCACCATTATTCCGGGGCGACGCGTAGCGTCGAGCCCGGAATCCATTCATCCATGGAGCGTATGGCCCGATCGGTTCTCAGATGCGCAGTTGCGCATCATAGGTCTCGGGGGGCTTGGTCATCGAGCCGCGCCGTGCGCGGACCGTGTTGGAAGACCCGAAATGACAGGCGGTTGCCGGTGAAGCGTGTTGGGCACCGCCGATGATTTGCGCCGGTCTCTAACCAATCGGTGCCAAAACCTGCCGCGTCTCCCGGCCATGGCGCCGGTAACGGCGCGGCCTCAGGCCGAAATTATCCAACAATCCCAGTGAGTTGGGGAAATTTCCGGCCGCGGCCCCACACTCCCTTGCAAAATCCGCCTCGTCCCTTCAAGAGAGGGCCTCCCGGAGAGATGGCCGAGTGGCTTAAGGCGCACGCTTGGAAAGCGTGTGTGCGGGAAACCGTACCGTGGGTTCGAATCCCACTCTCTCCGCCACTACACTGTTCTCCTCAGTATCCATTCGTTCGAATCGACAGCAAAAACAACGAGTAGCGCCGCAACGATGTTGCCGGCGATGCCGCGATGTTGCTCCTAGTCATCGCGCAAACCGTAGCTTTTGACGTGGGTTCGGAGGACGGATTTTTGTGATGGAGAACACATGGCCGGCAGACTCAAACCCCTCGACGTCGAACGCGAAACTCAGCCCGGCAAATATCCTGACGGTGATGGTCTCTACCTCGTGGTCGCGAGCGCTACGTCGAAGAACTGGAGCTGCCGATACTGGAAGGACGGCAAGCAGCGCTGGCTCGGCCTGGGTTCCCTCAAGGATGTGTCGCTCAAGGAGGCCCGCCTAGCTCGTGATGCAGCACGGCTCCGAGTGCGAGGCGATCCACCGACTTCGACGAGTGTGTTCGCCAGCAGCCGCGCAAAGCGAGTTTTTGAGTTCGTGCGAGATCTCAGCGCCGCGTCCGCTTCGGCCAGTGCGCTCAGCAACTAAATCCGGCGACCGTTCGGGTAAAGCTATCATGTCCATAACCGCCAGGAATGCTCCGTGAAGTCGGCGTCGAAGCTCCACGACGAGGAAAAATCCGTGAGCGCACACGTAACGGCTTGATGGTTTTCCCGCTCGCGAACGGCGAGCGGCAATAACGACCGTTTATCGACTCCATGGCGAGAGGTGATTTCCGTCGCCGGGGTTGCAAGGTCATTCTCCAAAGCATCGTCGAGCTGAAACTTGCGGTTTCGCGATCGACACGCGGAACACGAGAGCGGCAGCGCCATCGAAATCAAGTTCGAGATCGGCATCAGAACGGCGGTGCGAATGCTGCCGCCCGTATTGCGCCGGCCGACGGTAGCAGTGCGACCTGTCCAATTTAACTGCAACATTCTGGGTCCTTGGAGATACGGAAGTGAGTACGACTGACATAACGGAGCATCCGGCTCGGGCGCCCGGTTTGTTTCGTCGCCTTCCACGATGCGGCGGCGCACCGATCGTTCTGCTGTTCGCGCTGGCGCTCGCGGGCTGCGACCAGAAGGCGCAATCGCAGGCCGCGCCTCCGCCGCCACCCGTGACCGTCGCGCAGCCGGTCAAGCGCACCGTCACCGACTGGGACGAGTTCACCGGTCGCTTCGAGGCGATCGAGGAGGTTCAGGTCCGCGCCCGCGTCGGCGGCTTCGTCAACAGCGTCGAGTTCAAGGACGGTGCGATTGTCCATGCTGGCGATCTGCTCTACATCATCGATCCGCGTCCATTCGAGGCGGTCGCCTCGCAGGCCCAGGGTCAACTCGACGACGCGCGCGCCAAGGCGGAGCTTGCCAAGCGTGAACTCGACCGAGGGCTGAACCTGGTCCAGACCAGCGCAGTTTCCGTACAGGTCGTCGATCAGCGCCGTCAGGCCTTGCAGGCGGCTTATGCGGCCGAGACGCAGGCCGAGGGTGCGCTGAAGGCCGCGCAGCTCAATGTCGAATTCACTCACGTGCTGGCGCCGATCACCGGCCGCGTCAGTCGCCACCTGGTGACTCCCGGCAACCTCGTGCAGGGCGCCGATAGCGGCGCGACGTTGCTAACCTCGATCGTGTCGCTCGATCCGATCTACATCTATTTTGACGTCGACGAGGCGACCTATCAGCGCAACAGCAAGCTGTGGTTCGAAGGCAAGCGGCCGAGTTCGCGCGATACGTCAAATCCTGTGCAGGTAGCGCTGACCGGCGAGACCAAGCCCTCGCATGAGGGGAAGATGGACTTCCTCGACAATCGACTGGACATCTCGACCGCGACGCTGCGCAGCCGCGCGATCGTCCCGAACAAGGATCTCTCGATCCTGCCGGGGCAGTTTGGCCGCGTCAGAATTATCGGCTCGTCGCCCTACGAGGCGCTGCTGATCCCGGACACTGCCATAGCCACCGACCAGTCGCGCAAGATCGTGTTCGTGGTCAAGGCAGACAACACGGTGGAGGCAAGGCCGGTGATGCTCGGGCCGCTTGATGAAGGGCTGCGCGTGATTCGCGAGGGCCTTAAGGCGGAAGATCACGTCATCGTCGACGGGCTGCAGCGTGCCCGCGTCGGCGCCAAGGTGACACCGAAAATGGCGCAGGCAGGCGACAATGCTGCGGCAGGTATCAAGCCATGAATCTCGGAAAGCTTTCCATCAACCAGCCCATCCTGGCGATGGTACTGTCGATCGTTCTTTTGATCGTCGGCACGATCGCCTATGCAAACGGCCGATCCTGATCGATCCGCGTGTACATGTCGGCGACATGCTTCTGAATGAGCGCAGCCACTTCCGGATCGTCCGATTCGGTGACGGTCCGGACACCGTCCGAGAGAGCCGTCACTTTGCGGTGGATTGCGGCGTGGCGGCGAAAGAGCTGCATGCCGGTCCGCATCGGGCCCATCATGTCGCCCATGCCGCCTCTCATCATGCCGCCCATATGGTCTTCCATCATTCCGCCCATGCCGGGCATCATGGTCTGGGCGCGGCCGAACCGGGCGAGCAGGAAGCTGATGACAGTTCCAGCGGCGGCGAGCACTCCCTTGAGCAATGACCTACGGTGCATGACCGGCATCTTTATCTCCAATGATTCGCTCGATTGGCGTTCGACGCTCCCGCCGCGCGAGGTCGGATTCGGCGGCCTCGCGCCGACGCCGCGGCTGACAGCGCGCGGCCGGACTGAAGATCATCCAGGATCGGGCAGTCTGGCCTGTCGTCGCCCCGGCATTTTTCGGCGAGGTGCAGAAGGGCCTTCTTGATCGTTTGCAACTCGGCGATCTTGCGATCGAGATCGTCAATGTGGCGCAGCGTAAGGCGTTTCACCTCGGGACTTGGCCGCCTGCGGTCGCGGTAGAGTGCAAGGAGTTCCTCCACTTCCTGGAGCGAGAAACCAAGGCCTCTTGCGCGATTGATGAAGCGGAGGATCTCGACCTCCTTGTCGCCGTAGGCGCGATACTTGTTCTCTCCGCGCGCCGCCGGGCTGACGAGCCCCACACTTTCGTAGTAGCGGATGGTCTTCGGCGGTACGCCCGAGCGCTGCGCCGCCTGGCCGATCGTCATCGCATCCATCTTACGGTCCTCCAACTTGGGTTACCGCGGTGAGCGCCGGGTCAGATGGCTTGACAACACGCGACGCCTTGCCGACGCCAGCCGGCCGCCAGCGACGCAATAGCAGCGCGTTCGTCACCACGCTCACCGAGGACAGAGCCATCGCTGCGCCCGCGATCACTGGACTGAGCAGCCCGAAGGCGGCAAGCGGCAGGCCCACCACATTGTAGATGAAGGCCCAGAACAGGCCCTGCCGAATCTTGTTGTAGGTTGCTCGGCTCACCGAGATTGCATTCCCGACCAGCAGCGGATCGCCGCGCATCAGCGTGATTCCCGCGGTCTCCATCGCGACGTCAGCACCGGTACCCATCGCGATACCAACATCAGCTGCGGCGAGTGCCGGCGCGTCGTTGACGCCGTCCCCGACCATGCCGACTCGCCTGCCTTCCTTCTGCAGCCGCTGCACCTCGTTCGACTTCTCGCCGGGAAGAACGCCCGCGAGCACGCGGTCGATCCCGACCTGAGCCGCGACGGCCGCAGCGGTCCGCTCGTTGTCGCCCGTCAACAAAACGGTCTCGATTCCGATATCGTGCAGGTGCCGCACGGCGTCGCTCGCCGTCGGCTTCACCGGATCGGCTACGGCAATGATGCCCAGCAATTCGGCTGAGGTGGTGAGCTCGGCGACCCACATGACCGTGCGGCCTCGCTCCTCTAGGCGAGCGGGCTCGGCAACGAGCGGATCGAGGCTCACGCCGTGCTCAGCCATGAGCCGGCGGTTGCCGATCACGATCCTGTGCCCGTCGACGTTGGCCGTCAGACCAAGGCCGGTGTGGCTCTGGAAATCCACGAGCTTCGGGAAGCTCAGTCCCTTTGCTTTCATCAGCACGGCCTTGGCGAGGGGATGCTCACTGCCGGTCTGGGCGGCGGCTGCGAGCACCAACAGCTGCGCTTCATCGACGTCGTGGCAGACAATTTCCGTGACCGCGGGCCTGCCCTCGGTGATCGTGCCGGTCTTGTCGAAGATGATCGTATCAAGCCGGTGCGTGCGCTCGAGCGCTTCGGCGTCGCGGATCAGGATGCCTGCTTTCGCCGCAGCACCCGTGCCGACCATCAGCGCAGTTGGCGTTGCGAGGCCGAGCGAGCAAGGGCAGGCGATGACCAGCACCGAAACCGCGGCAACGACGCCCGCCGTCATATCTCCGACCATCAGCCACCAGCCCAAAAAGGCCGCTAGGGCGATTGCCAGCACGATCGGCACGAAGACCGCAGCAACGCGATCGACCAGGCGCTGCACTGGCGGCTTCTTCGTTTGGGCATGCTCGACCAAGGCGATGATCCGCGACAAGGTTGACTGGTCGCCGACCGCGCTCGCCTGCGCGCGAATGAGACCGCCGCCGTTGATCGAGCCTCCGGTGATCTTGTCGCCGGCGGCCTTCGGCACCGGCAGGCTTTCATCGACCTCGCTGCGTCCGGTCAGTACCGTGGCGTCGACTGGAATTTTCCCTCCTGGCCGGACCACAACGATCTCGCCGACTGAGACGTCGGCGACCGGAACTTCGATCTCGCCGCCATCGCGCTCGATTCGCGCACGCGCCGGGCGCAGCGACATGAGCGCCCGGATAGCGGCGGTGGTGGAGCGCTTGGCGCGCACCTCTAGCCAACGACCGACCATGATCAAGGCAATGACCACGGCCGCTGCCTCGAAGTAGAGATGACCGCCCGGCGGGCCCGCGAGCATCAGGTAGACGCTATAGAAATACGCGGCCGAGGTACCAAGCGACACCAGGAGATCCATGTTGCCAGTGCGGGCTCGCAGGGCTCGCCATGCTCCTGTGTAAAAGCGCCAGCCGACGCCGAACTGGACGGGGGTGGCGAGCGCGAACTGCAGCCATCCCGGCAGCATCATCCCGAACATCGGTACGAGCAGCGGCGCGCTCAGCACGACCGCGGCGATGATCCGCCATGTCTCGCGCCGGAGGCGGCGGTCTTCGGCTGCGACGATCGCTTCATCGCGTTCGCGGTCACCGGTCAGCAATTCGGCCCCGTAGCCGGCGTTCTGAACTGCAGCAATTAGATCGGATGGTCGCAAGATGCCTGCGATGCCCTCGACCGTCGCCTTCTCGCTCGCGAGGTTCACTTCGGCCCGCATGACGCCCGGTACCCGCTTAAGGGCCGCTTCAACGCGCCCGACGCAGGTGGCGCAGCTCATGCCCGAAATCGCAAGCTCACGCATTTCGCGTGGCACCTCGTAGCCGGCGCCCACCACGGCTTCGGCGAGGGCGACGGGGTTCACCTTGGAGCTGTCGAATTCGACATCCGCGTGCTCGCTCGCGAGGTTTACGGTTGCCCTTACACCCGGCAGCGCTGAAATCGCCCTCTCGACCCGCCCAGCGCAGGTCGCGCAGCTCATGCCTTCGATCGGCAGAACAACATGCCTCGGTTCAATAGCAGTGGTTTCCGCGGTGTTCATTGTTCCTTCCATTTGTCGCACTCTCGCAGGGATATTCATACTTCGGAGGCGCCAAAGCCCGCAGCCTCGACTGCGGCGATCAGCGCCGGCGGGGTGGCCGCTCCGTTCACGACAGCGAGACCGAGATCGAAGTCGACGGCCGCGTTCTCCACGCCAGGTACCTGTCGCAGCACCCTCTCGACTGTCCGCGCGCAACCGGCGCAAGTCATCCCTCGGATCGCGAGCGTCACGGCAACG
The DNA here is from genome assembly GCF_029910095.1 of Bradyrhizobium sp. ISRA464. Classification (NCBI taxonomy): domain Bacteria; kingdom Pseudomonadati; phylum Pseudomonadota; class Alphaproteobacteria; order Hyphomicrobiales; family Nitrobacteraceae; genus Bradyrhizobium; species Bradyrhizobium sp. ISRA464. The sequence goes on from NZ_CP094526.1 coordinate 551,375, forward strand.
GGGCTCGAATATCAGCAGATCCATTCATGGCAAACTTCCCGCATACATTCCTGTTAGCTGGAATGTGCACCTTCCAGTCGCTGGAAGGTCAAGGGGACTCGAAAGAAAAAGAAGGTGTGAGGGCTCAGACTGAGAACTCGGCGGGATCTCGTCGCATTCAGTTGAACCATCCGGGATAGACTCCCGCCGCGCCCGCGCTACGCTATGGAGCGACAGCAGCCCGAGAGCCGTGCCATGTCCATTTCTGCATGGATCATTCTTGCCGTCGTCGTGGCCGTCGTGCTGTTCGGGTTTGCGAGCTACGACCGGCTGGTCACGATGCGCCAGCAATGTAACCAGGCTTTCGCCGATATCGACGTTCAGCTTAGACTGCGTCACGATCTTGTCCCCAACCTCGTCGAAACCGTGAAGGGCTACGCCGGCCACGAGCGCGGGACGCTCGATGCGGTGATGCAGGCAAGGAACGCCGCGGTGGCGGCACAAGGCCCCGCGGCAAAGGCAGAGGCCGAAACCGTGTTTGGCGGTGCGTTGCGCCAGTTATTCGCGTTGGCGGAGGCTGATCCGAACCTCAAGGCGAACGCCAATTTCCAGCAACTCCAGACCGACTTGACCAATATCGAGAACAGGCTTGCTGCGGCACGCCAATCATTCAATGCCATGGTGCAGGGATATAACAGCATGGTCCAGCAAGTCCCGACCGTGCTGTTCGCGCGCACTCTTGGCTTTGCACCGCACGAATTCTTCAGCGTCGGCGAGGAACGCCAAGCGGTCGACGAGAGGCCGCAAGTAAGGTTTTGATACCTGGATGGACTTTGAGCACCGGCGGTCACCAGCGCAGCAAGCAAGGGCTGAGCGGGGCGCCGATGCACGGGCTATCGTCGAGCCGTACCAGATTGCCACGAAGGCCACTGCAAATTGCAAGTCGCCACGATCCGCCGATCCTGTCTTCAGGTCAACCCGCTCTCATGGAACACGCGTGCCAGTCACGTTTGGTTCACGTCGTTTCACTGATTTCGTTGCGGTGCTCTCGCAAAGAACGAGCGCCGGCACCGACCAAGGCTCTATCCATTTTTCTATGCGACCTTTCGACGATTGAGGGCGAAGCCTATAGCCAAAGCCGCAATCATGAGTACCTGAGCCGCCACGGTTTGCGTCGTTGGGAACAGACCAACCAACGAGATGCGTGGCACCGAGCGTAAGGGTACGATGCTGACGATGCCGGCCTCCTGCAGGGCTGCGATGCCCTTGCCGGCCAGCACGACCGTCAGAACCGCCATGAGCCACGAACTGTAGGTGAAGAACTTGCCGATCGGTAGCCGGCGGCTATAGCGCAGCATCGCCCACGCGATGACCGCCAGCGCCGCGCACGCGCTCAGTGCCCCGGCGAGTATCATGCTGCCGCTTCCCTGGGCCCACAGCGCCGCGTAGAAGAGGATCGTCTCGAACACCTCTCGGTAAACGACGATGAAAGCGAGCCCGAACAGCAGCCAGGCCGAACTTCCGGACAACGCCTTCGCCATCTTTTCGCGAATGTAGCGTTGCCATTGATCGGCCTGTGCCTTGCCGTGCATCCAAATGCCGACCGAGAGCAGGACGACTGCGGCGAAGACCGACCCGAACCCCTCCGTCAGCTCTCGGCTCGCGCCGCTGATACCGACCACCCAGGTCGCGACGACCCAGGTCAGGAGGCCGGCGACGAGGGCGCCCACCCAACCCGCATGGACATAGGGCATGACCTCCATCCGCTCGGCCTTACGGAGGAAGGCGATCATCGCAACGACGATCAGCAGCGCTTCCAGTCCCTCGCGCAGCAGGATCGCCGCCGCCCCGAGAAACGTTGAGAGGCTGCTTGCTGCATCGGGGGAAAGCGACGCCTCCGCGTCGTCAAAAAGATCGTCGAGAACCTGCACGCGATTGGCGAGCGCGTCGGCATTCTCTCCGCTTTGGATCGCGGCGCGGTAGTCGCCCATCGCTCCCTCGATCCGCTCCATGAGCGTACGATCGCGGGCGCTCAACGTCGGTTCGACCGGCTCGAATCCATCGAGATAGGCAGACAAAGCCAGCTCAGCGGCATGTTGGCGGTCCCCTGCACGATAGGCGGCAAGGCTCTCGGCGAGCCGGCCGCGCACCAGTGACAGGGCTCGCGCCTGCTGTTGCATGACTGCGTCGGGGTGACGACGCAAATAAGCCATCAGAGCGTCCGCCTTGTCTGGACCAATCTTGCTCGCAAGCGCTGCGGGTGTCGTGCCGACGAGCGCTTTCAGATCGGGAATGAGCCGGTGCAGCGAGGTGTCCTGCTTCCACAGCCGTTCCCCTTCGGCCGCAGCGGGATCGGGGAAGGCGAAATGACCGGCGTACAGGGCCAGAGCCCAACGATCATCGCTCGGAAGACCATCGAAGCTCGGCATCGCGGTGCCATCGAGACCTTGGGTGATCACCTGGTAGAGCGCGAACACGCTGCGCTGGCGAGCGCGCTCGGCGTCCGTGAATGCGATCGGCGGGGTATCAAGCTTGACGGCGTCTGGTCCGTGGCCATCGCCAGCCTCGCCATGACAGGAGGCGCAATTCTGACTAAACAACGTCGCGCCGCGCGCGAAATCCGGAACCTTGTTCGGCGCCAGCGGCACTGGGTAGGCCGCAAGCAACGCAGCCCCCAGGCCATGCGCCATACCCGCGACTTGCTCGGCATCAGCCTTGTCTGCGATGGCCCGCTGCAGGCGGGCGGCTTCGGTCGCTAGCGCTTGCCGTTCCGGCTTGGGTGGGAGCGCAGCGAGCTTTGCGGTAACAGTAGCCGCGAACTCGTTCTGCTCGGCATATTCGGAAGGACTTAAGACCGCGCCATGCGACACGGCGCCGGCGTAATCCACCGCGATGTAATCCAACAGTCGCCACGTGGTTTCGACATCGCTCGTCTCGGCCCTCGCTGCGCCAAAGAAGGCCAGAGCCAGCAGCATGGCCAGCACTGCAAGACGCGATGGTAAGGATAGCAGCCTCACGGGATGCCAAGTTGAAGGGTTGGGTCCGACGACGGTCGTACCGCCGGTTTCGGATCGGTGCAATTTGAGCCGTTCTAATTCCGCTCCAGGTCAACTCCTTTTGAGGCTCGTCCGCCGGCTCTCTCGCGACGGTAACGCTCGCCGCTAACGGCGCGAGGTGCGAACCTTCCAGAATTAGAATGGGTCTAGCCTGCAGCACCCCCGTCACCGCCGAGGTGATCCCTTCGGACTTCACTCAGAGAACGAGCGCGCGAGCAATCGATATGAGGGGCGCCGGACCTCGAAATCCAAGCCAAGTGGGCCCGCACTGCCTTTTTAGCATGCTGAAGGGCTTAGCGCTTTCGAGCTTTCACCATCGAAATCCGCCCAACCCCAACCGAGTGCGAGAATTCTCGTCGCGCGCCTGCGACGCCGACCTTCGCGAGAACTCCAATCCAACTCCCGTCTAAGTGTGAGGCCACTGCGAGCGTCCCTGAGACGCGTCTGCCAAGTTCGAGAATCCGCCGTTCGCCGGGAGTTTCTGGTTTATCAAAATCAACCAGCCTCAACGTCCCCGCATGTCGCAGGACCCTGGTCATCTCTCTAATAAGGCCGAGCTTCTCGTCCGGGGGACTATCATGGAGCGCAAGCATGCAAATCACCGCGTCGAACGAGCCCGCGTTCACCGGAAGTTGGTGGGCCCGAGAAACATGCATAACAGTGACGTTCTCGAGCCGCTTGCGAACGGCAGTGAGCCGGGTCCATTCGGCAGCCTTCGAGCTTGGATCCACAACCACGAAAGTTGCGTTGGGATTGTGAAGCGCGAGCAAAATCGCCGACGACGAACTACCGGGCCCAAAAAGGAGCGTCCGATCGCCTCCCTTGGGCTCAAGCGATGAGAGGAGGTCTTCCTGCCAGGCGGTGTCGCGCAGCAGAATAGCAAATGAAAGATCATAGATGAGTTTGGCGGCCCAAAAGCGAGGTCGGACTAAGATTCCTAGGGCGTCGAACTTGATCATGGTTTGATCACCATTCGTCTCCGGCAGCACCAAGTATGCAATCGCATCGGGAGCCGTTTCGGCTTTGCGCGTGTTGTAGGAACAGCGAATAATCTCATTGGAGGCCTCTTACCGTTACTCGTCATTTGTCATGGCCCGTCCACTTTCGAGTCGAGGCCATTTCGCGTGCGGCCTAATCGACATTAGTAGTCGCCCATGTTGACGGTTTGGATGGGACCCCCGTCCAGTTGCCTAGAAAGCCTGAGCGCCGCTTCCGAAAACATCCCGGAACCGATAGCCTGATTGCCAACAAATTTTCCAACGCGCCCATCCGCATCGCTGGCAAATATCGAAGCCGTGTGAATGCCGACAACGGCGTAAGCCGATCCCTCCGGCAGCAATAGCGGAGCTCCCGACGAACCAGCCTTCACCGTACAGGTGTGGATGAGTGTGTCCCAAGCTAGATCGCGAACGGTGCAGTTCGGATCGACGCTGAGAGCTTCGGCATCGCCGACATCATTCGAATAGGCCGGCAAGAGGATTTGTCGCTCAAGAAATTCTAAGGCCTTCGGCGAGTCATGACGGAGAGCAAATGGACGAACGCCAACCGGTGCGCGATCAAGTATGAGTATCGCCCAGTCTTTCGATGCGTCGTGGATTGATTCTTGCGCGAAGCTTTGCGTCGAACCAACGGCCCAAAGGGTGGCCTTAAATCGTCCAAGGTCGGTTCCAGTCTGATATGCCAGCTGGAACGACAATTTGGATCGTCTTGTCGTGCCGTCTCTTTCCGTGACGCAATGACCTGCCGTGATGATGATTCTTGGATTCAGAACGATCGCTGCTGTACACGTCATCGTTCCTCTGAATTTTCCGATTGCCGAATAAGGTGACTGGCGTGCATCGACGATTCGGGGAGGATCGCCTGCAGGGCTGAAGACGGAGGGCAACTCAGTTAACGCGACTGGAAGCAGAACGGCAAGGCTCCCAAGAGCGGCCAAGGTTTGTGAAGCTATCATTTCGTACTCCCAGCACTCGGCATTCGTAGTTGCGACGAGATGCAGCCTCGGCTGTTGCCGACTGATCTGAGCGCTGTGCGTCGGGATTATCGGCCGTCAGCAAGCTTGCTCATTGGCAGCCAAATGAATCGTTCGCAGTGTGCTGTTGGATGCCTGACCTGATGCGCACAGATCTACGATGGCCGCAGCGGGCCACTTCAACCGATGAGGATAGGTCTCGGGGGATGCGGCTCAGGCGGGATGCCGTGATCAAGAACGGCCTTGAACATGGATGCCCATGCTGTGGGAGGAGCGCTCGATGTCGAAACAACAACCAGGGAAGCGAGGGCACTCGCCGTACCGCAATGAGCACTGCAAGCCACGGTAAATGCGGCGCATGCCTTCCCGCAGCAGCGATGGCACGTCATCGCCATTCGACCCGTGTGATAGGTCATTGCGACTTGCACGAAGCCGGTCTGAATCATAGCTGGGGCTTCTGCGCGCGCGTTCGTTCGCTCAACCGCAGGCAGCATCGATGCGGCGACCAACAATAGCAAGGATAACGCGCGAGCCATGACTTGCATGACGATAGAATAGCAGGGAGATCCGGCTAAGCCACCAAAATAGCTGCCAACCAAGACAAGATCGGGACCGTCGGCAACGCGGATGTACCGCAGCGCTCGGCCAAAAGGTGCTGTTGCGATGCGAAAAGCCGAACCTCGTAACTCGCGCGTCTATTCGCGTGTAGCCTTTCCCGCGAAACCTTCAATCTTGCAAATTTACGAGATGGATGGCGGGATGCAGCGTGCCGAGCATCCCGACAAGCGCGAAAATTACGAGGCCCAAGGCGATCTCGATGGCGCTATTGCGCGTGAGGCGACGAAGCGCCTCGGCTCTGCGCCTCGAACTGAGGCGTCAACCAGGACCGAGTCTCGGCTTGTGCCTCAGTGCCGACCGCATCGCACTAGGGCGGCGTTAATCCCCAATGCACAATCGCGAGTAGGAGGAATGCCAGGAGAGAGCCGAGAAAGGCGATCCGGCGGGTTCTCGACTGGGCGATAGCCGGCCTTCGCCTGTTAGTCGCAAGTATCGCCAGCGCGCTGCTATCGCTTTCAACGGCTATCCGCTCCTGCCGCCCAAAGAGGCGTCGGAACAACAGAGCGCTTCCAACCACCAGACTCAGTGCAATGAGCACGCCTGCGGCAGTAACCGCGAGCAAGCCTAATCCCCAAGCCAGATCGGACTCGTCCATAGGCATTGTGACCTCCCTGATCCACTCCCGCGCAAAGCTCTTTTGGATGCGGGATCTTTTCGGGCTTTACGACGCCCAGCTTTGCCGCACAGCGGCTCCGGTCGAATCATGGGCGCCGACCTTCCAGGCAGAGGTGACTCGCTGCTGGAGCATTTCAGAACAGATCGCCGTTCAAAGGAGGCGATCAGCTGAAGGCGACGCGTTTGGGAGGATGCGGATCTGGGGAAAAGCGAACGCCGACCAAAAGACCGAGCGTATGATAGGGACGTGGTTGAGCGGTGACAGTGTCAATCGTCGTCACCTCGGACGCTACCGCAACCATGCCGGCGCAATCCAAGGAACAAGCCTTGGCGAGAGGGCCACTCTTCATTCCAGAGCAGCCAATGGAATTGCTCGGCGCCTGCATCCCATTCAGGGTAGCTGGGACTGCTTTTGAGATCATCGACGCGGCATGCATATTGGTCGCCACCGGCCCCAACACGAGTGATAGGGTCAGCAGGATCGTCGAAAGTCGAACAAAAGCACCCGCTGTCATGGCAAGACGATATCAATTGCCGGATAGGAGGGCGAGAACGGCCCAAGGTCCGGCGCGATGATGGTGGTAAACTCGGCGTGACCCACAGGACTGATGCCGAGTCCAATCAGCATCGCATTATCACTCGTCGACCACCCGGGGAAGAATGCTTACGGCCAAAGCGAAGCCCTGGGGCAATGACGCTTTCGGTAAGGGGGGATGGCATGTATGGGCGTGCACGCGCGACGATCGAGCGCGTGCTGTCGCGGGTCCTGGACGTGGAGCGCGCCAACGTCGCTGTAATGATATCTTTCCTTTCGATTCGGGTGTCGCATGCTTGCCCGGCACCACAGGGCCTACCGACCGCTACATTCCTTCTTGATGAACCCGCTGATCTCGTCGGGTGCAGCGAAGATTACGTCCGCGCGATCACCCATCATGCTCGCGCCGACCAAGGCGGGCGCGCCTTTATCCGGGCCGTCGCCGCTGCTGTCCGTCTTGAGGCGCAGGTTGCGTTCCCAAAAAGCATGCATCTTGCCGTCGCCGGTCGTCACCCGATAGGTATCCCCACAGTAAGTGATCGCCTCTACGCGCTGTTCGGGATCGGGCTTCTTCAGATTGGGAACGCCGCCCCCGCCGCCCATGCCCCCCATCCCGCCCATCTGCGGCGGCGCGTGTCCCGGCTGCGTTGCCTGCTTGAGAAACGCCAACAAATCTGCGCGCTGCTGATCGTTCTTGATACCCTGGAACGTCATGCTGTTGCCGGGAACAAGATGCTGCGGGTCTTTGAGCCAGTCGTCGAGGGTCTTGTCGTTCCAGACAATCGTCGAAGATTTCAGGGCCGACGAATAGCGTGGAAAGCTAGCGAGGTTCCCAGCCTTGCGATTCCAAAGCTCTGCCAGGCTTGGTCCGGTCATGCTCCGGTTCGGCTCCAGCGAATGGCACGCCGCGCACGCTCCAAAAACGCGCTGGCCCCGGTCAGCGTTGCCTTGTGCGGCAAGCGCTGACGAAAGCGCGCTCGATGCGAACGCCACGAGCGTCAAGAAGAAAGGCCAGCGCATTGTTCTCTCCAGAATTCACGCGTCACATCCCATCCGTATCCCGGTGCGCGCCGCTATCACAAGTGGACAGGCGGCGAACCTTGGCTCCACGTCTGTCGACAAGTCCGTCCATGGAGCAGACGGCTCGTCCGGGCCGAGCCGCTTCAACTCCCGTATTTGACGAGCGTACCAACCTCCGCAGGCGACGCGAAGAACAGCGTGACCCGGTCATCCATCATGCCACCCGGCATGATCACTGGCTTACCGATGAGCGGGCCTTTTTCGCCCGTGTCGATTTTGATGCGAAGGTCGACTTCCCGGAAGGCCATCTTTCGACCGTCTGCTGTCGTGACTTCAAAAGTGTCGCCGAGGTGTTGAATAGCAGTCACCTGGGCCTCTGGTCCGACTGCTTTCAGGTCGCACAGCTGTGCTGCCGATCCCGACCTCGCATTGGTCAAGCCAGGGACGTCGTCGCCGCTTGCCATGACCATCGGTCCGTCCTCTTGGAAGTGGGATCCGGCACGCGCTCGCCGTGACCCAGTGATCATGCTGACCATGCCTGCGACGGCGAGCATGACGGTCTTTCGTCGATTCATAGCAAATCTCCTTCGTTGTGCATTTTCTCGGGTCCAATGTTGCTTTTCCGTGATCAAATGCGACTGGTAGCCACCTTAATCGCGGTCACCTTGTAGAAGGTGCTCACTTGACCGATCGAGGATCGTTCCTTGCCTGTGCGACGAACGCCTGCAAGCTGCTCAGGTCTCTTGCGCCGGTCGAGACCTGTTCTCCGGCCACGAAGCCGGGCGTTCCGGTGATGTGCAGGGCTTCCCCGAGCTTGACGTTCTTGTCCAGCATGCTCTCGATTGCCTTGTCTTGCATGTCCGCTTTCAGCCGCTCGACATCAAGGCCAACAGCGCGCGCCACTTCCAGCACCTTGGCTTCGGCAACCGCGCCCCGAACCTGATAAAGCGCACGATGCAAGGCCTCATACTTGCCTTGCTTGTTGGCTGCGAGTGCCGCCTTGGCGGCATACACGGAGCCCTCGCCGAGAATCGGAAATTCCTTGTAGACGATGCGCAGCTTGGGATCGGCCTCAGCTGCTTTTTCCATCAACGGCGCCATCATTTTGCAATAAGGACAATTGTAGTCGAAGAATTCGACCAGCGTGACATCGCCGTTGGGATTTCCGCCAATGGGGCTGTCGGGGTCCTGAAATACTTCGGACGCATGGGCTTTTAGCGCAGCCTTCCCCTCGGCAGCATCCTGCTCGCCGCGCTTCGCCTCGAGCCGACTGAGCGCTTCACCGATCACCTCCGGATGTGCAAGCAGATAGTTCTTTACTCGCTGCTCGAATTCATCCTGGGGCATCTCTGCCGCAGCTGCTCGATTTGCCAGAAGCAGTTTCACAGAGTTTGTAAAGTGCATGCCACCAACGCCAAGGACGAAGGCTGGCAATATGGCCAAAATCATGATGCGTCGAACCATGGGTCTGTCGACCATAGGTCTCTCCCTCGTTCCTTCAAAATTGACTGCTCGCGTAGGCTTCCAGCATCGGGCACCGGCACCTGACAGCGCTGCGGCGTGCCACGGCAAGGCCAGTTGCGGCTGCAAAGAGAATGCTGATGCTGCGCATTTGCTTTGTCCTCCTGATCAAGGCCTCGGGACCGATTGGTTTCAGTCTCTACTGTGACACGTGACCGACTACACGGAGATCAGGCCGTACCCGTACTTCCGGAGATGTGCCCGTTTTGCGATTGCTATCGGCGGGGCTTTGCGCGACCGCCCGGGGCAGGGAGCCTTGCCTTATCGTCCGGCTCTCCTCCTGCAGATAAGCAATAATGTCTCGCCGGGCAGACGGCTCAATCACGCGAACAGGCATTTTCGTGCCCGACTTGAACTTGCTGGGATCGGTGAGCCATCGTTCGAGGTTATCGGCGCTCCAGTGCACGTCGAGATCGCTGAGTGCAGGCGAATAGCTGTATCCGGCAGCCGAGCCGGCCTTGCGGCCGAAGACCCCACCAAGCTTTGGGCCGGCCTTGTTGATGTCGAGCCCGTGGCAGGCCGCACAGCGTTGCTCAAACAGCTGCTGCCCGCGCACGGGATCAGGCTCGGCGGCCGCCGTAAACCGCGAGAGGTCCTTGGGATTGTCGGGATGGACAGTACGAAAGAATGTATATGAGAGCGTGATCGTATCGACGTCACGAGTTTCGGGATCGTTTGCCAACGCGGGATCGACAAAGAAAACCACCGGCATGTCGACCTTCTCATGCGCGTTGAGCCGCTCATCGTCAAAGCAGAAGCACTGGATCTTGTTGAAATAGATGCCAGTGGTTTGCGGCGTCACATTGAAAGACGCGTGTCCGATAACTTCCTGATCGGAGAGGTTCTCGGCTGTGAAGAACACGAGCTTCTGCTCGCCAAGATGCACCTTGACCTCGCGCTGCACTGGCTCAAATCGCCACGGCAGTTCCGGAGCAACATTGGTGTCGAACTGGACGTTGATTGTATGCTCGGACACCGAGCCAGAATCGGAGTCCGCCCTCTGTGTCGTGCCGCCATATCCAGTCGCAGCGCAGAACAGTCGATACAGCGTCGGAGAATAGGCCACGAGGCCGAGCATGATGCCGATGCAGGCGATGCACGGCAGCACGATCTTCAAGTTTCTGCGTCGCAGAGGATGCATCTTCGTCACCAGATCCCCAAGCCTGCTTACTTCTTCATCATATCGTCGTGGCCGTGCATCATCGGAGCCATACCGCCGGGCTGCATGGCGCCGACCTTCGCAACAGGGACCGTGACATCGACCTCGCCCGCCTTTGCAAACGTGAGAGCCAGCGGGAATGTCTGGCCTTCCTTCAGCGGCTGCTTCAGGCCGACCAGCATGATATGCATGCTGCCCGGATCAAACGTGACCTTCGCGCGCGGCGACAGGTCGACGGTGGGCATTTCGCGCATGTGGGACACGCCGTTCTCTTCGATGGTGCTGTGAAACTGAACCTTGTCGGCAACTGGCGTTGATGCGCCGAGAAGCTGATCAGCCGAGTCCTCGTTGTTGATCAAGGTCAGATACGCCGCGCCGGTCTTCGCCCCGCCCGGCGTCGCTCGTGCCCAGGCGTGCTCGACCACGATCGGGCTTGGGCCAGGTGTTTGTGCATGCACCTGAATGCCGGTCGTGAGCACGAACATGATGCTCAATATCAAGTTGATCGCTCGTTTCATCGATGATTCCTTCATCCGGTCGGGTGAGCTATCTTCTTGCGCAGCCATTCCGCAATCTCTTCTCCCGATTCACTCCCCTGAGCGACGTCCACAAATCGGCCCTGCGGATTCATCAGGTAGACGTATGCGCTGTGCGAGACGAGATAGTTGCCGTCCTCGGCCTCGGATTTCTGCCGCGCGACATAGATCCGGTATTCCTTGAGGACGCTGTCGATCTGCGCTTGCGTTCCACTCAATCCAACAATTCGTGGATCGAAGGATTTCAGATATTCGGCCATGACCTGCGGAGTATCGCGCTGGGGGTCGACGGTAACAAAGAGCGGCTGGAGCTTGCCCGCATCCGGACCGAGCTTTTCCAGGGCCGCGCTGATGTTGGTGAGCGCTGTCGGGCAGGCATCTGGACAGAAGGTGTAGCCAAAGAAAATGAGCAGCCATTTGCCGCGATAGCTTTGGTCACTGACGCTCTTCCCGTCGGTGCTGACCAGAGTGAACGGCCCGCCAATCGCTGCGGTACCTGAAGTGATGCTCTTTGGCGGTGGCGGAGCCACAAGCAAAGCTCCGACCGTTGTCAGCGCGCCGACGGCCGCGAGCACGAGGGCTAAGAGTAACAATCTTGGTCTTATCTTCATGGAAGTCACCTCGCCTGAGGCGTGGACCGGGTTCGCGGCCACGAGATCAACCGCGCGCATGGATCGATCGAGCAATTAGCTGTTTACCTCATTCCTTGCTGCCATCCTCACGCGATGGCGGATTGCGCCACTGATCGTTGGGCCGGCCACTGGAATGATCGCCTCTCATCATCGTGCCGCAGTGGTCCATCATGCCGGTCATCCGACCCATCATTCCTCCGCCCATCATTCCCCTACCGGCCATCATCCCGCTTCCCATCATCGAGCTAGGCGCGTCGTCAGAGTCGCGAGCGTAGACCGCCGCAGAGAGGGCGACGACCGCAAGAGAGATAGTGGCGAGCAACAGTGTCGACTTACGCATGGGTGCTCTCCTTCACTTGAGTTCCAGGATTTTCTGCGAGCGTATCCGCAGGAACTCCCAGACCTTCTCCGCAGCAGTTCGAGCCGTATGCAGGCGTGCTGTCGGGTGCTGGCCGAGCAGAAACCGCTGACGGATCAGCCGCTGGCGATCCGGGCGCGCGAGGCGCGCCGGAGCCGCCGATAAATTTGTGCATGCACAGGCCAAGGCCACACATAACAAGGCAAGGCAGCACGCTCAGGAGAACCGATGCAATTCCCGCTGCAACGAGCCAACTCCAACTGGCGGCCGTAATGCCAATCAGCGCCAAGCCAGCGACCGCGAGCAGAAACCATTTGTTGGCGACATAGCGCCGAATTGCCATCCGGCTTACGGCGCCCGCCATCGTGTTCACCGAACTGGTTGATTGAGGTCCATTCATTGTCTTTCTCCGCATTTTCACCAGGTCAGGAGCGCCTTCACCCAATGGACGCCACGCATGAAGGGACCTGATCCATCCGGAACATCCGACGATGATGGTGGACTGCCTCGATCGGCGTGATTGATGGGGACGGTGTGATCCGCAATGTAGGGCTTGAGGAACTCGGCAATCTCGGGCGCGTCCCATTCGGCCGGGCCCACGATGCGGCCGATCTCCTGTCCGGCCCGACTGACGAGTAGCGTCGTCGGCAGACCGAGTGCTCGCACTTGGTGAAGCACCTGGCCGGAGGAATCGGAATACATTGCGAGATTGTGGACGCCGATTTCGTTGTAGAATTTGCCGATCGTTTCCATTCCGCCCCGGTCGATGGAAACAGGGATCACCTCGAAGCCCGCGCCGCCTAACGTCGCTTGCAGGCGATCCAGCGCCGGCATTTCCTTGCGGCACGGCACGCACCACGTTGCCCAGATGTTGACCAGCAAGACCTTACCGCTGAAATCGGCAAGGCTGCGCGTGTGCCCGCCGGCATCGTTGAAGCTGATCGTCGCGATGGGAGTCGGCTTGTCGAGGAGGACAAAGTTCTTCGGCGCTTCGGCGGCATTTGACATGTGTAAGGTCGCAACAAGCGTGGTTGCACACAGCCATGTGGCGAAACCAATAGACTTTGCGCCGGTGTTACGCGTCATTGCTGTTGAAGCCTCCGGATCAGCGGAATGATTTCGCTTTCCAACACCTCCTGAGTGAGCGGGCCGATCTGCTTGTAGGCGATGCGCCCGTCCCTGCTGATCACAAAGGTCTCGGGCACGCCATACACGCCCCAGTCAATGGCGGCGCGGCCGTTGAGGTCGGCGCCGGTGCGCGTGTACGGATCGCCGAATGTATCGAGCCACTTGGCAGCATCATCGGCCGGGTCCTTGTAGTTGAGGCCATGGATCGGTGCGATCGCGTCACTCCTCATCTGTAACAGCAAGGGGTGCTCGGCTCTGCATTCCGCGCACCACGACGCGAAGACATTCACCACCGACACTTCGCCCGTCAGATCGGTATTTGATAAGCCGAGCGTGCGGCCTTTGACAGGCGGCAGCGTGAACTGCGGCACCGGCTGTCCGATCAGAGCCGACGGAATCCGGTGCGGATCACGATTGAGGGCCCACGCGAGCATGAGAGCCAGCGCCGTGAAGACCATGATTGGCAAACCATAGCGCAGCCGGGCAGTCGACCGCCGTTTTGGCGCGGACGAAACTACGACGGTTTCTGTATTCATCTTGGCCTCGTGCTCCCTAGACCCTTCATTAGGTCTCGAACTCGTTGCATACAGGTGGTCACACAGTCGCGTAGAGCGTAGGTGGTTTGCCGTCCTTGGTGACCGCGTAGATCGAGAAAGCCTGTGTTTTTTGACCGTACATCCCGGGCGATCCCGCCGGCATGCCGGGAAGCGTGATGCCCGCAATTGCGGGTCGTTCCCTGAGGAGCTTGCGGACAATCTCCACCGGCACGTGACCGTCGACGACGTAACCATCGACAAACATTGTGTGGCAGCCCTGATACTTCTCAGGCACGCCGGCCTTTTGACTGATCTCCGCGAGATCATTGGTCGGCTTCACTTCGACTGCGAAGCCGCTCTTCCGAAGATAAGCGGCGTAGCCTTCGCAGCAGGTGCATTGCGGGTTCTTGTACAGGGTTGCCTGGATCGGCTCGGCGATGGCCGGCATCGGGAGCACGAACATCGCAATCGAGGCACCGAGGCAGAAGGTCCGTCTATTCATCTAGCTCTCCTTGTGAAGCGCGGGTTCCATCGAGTTCTTACGAGTCAAATGATACGGAGTACGGTCATCAGTCCCGACACCTGGTGGTCCGCAACATGACAATGCAGCATCCAGTCCCCGGGATTGTCGGCAACAAACGCAACTTCGACCGTCTCCCTCGGCGTCACCAGAACGGTATCGGCCCATTGACGATGCGGCTCCGGTGAGCCGTTGCGGCTCAAGATCTGAAAGCTCGAGCCATGCAGATGCATCGGATGCCACCAAGCGGTTTCGTTGCGAAATGTCAGGACGCAGCTCCGTCCACGCAGCACAACGAGAGACGGCGGCATGTCGGGGCTTCCATTGCAGACCATCGAGGTACCGTTGATGGCCCAGCTTGCACCCCGCCCGATGCCCTCCGTTCCGCCCAGCCCCATCATCGCACCGCCGCCCATCATGCCGCCTTGCAGCCGCAACTCATGCCGCTCTGCGGATGCGAGGTCTGGCTCAGGCAGAGGATTGCGGGGGAGTGCAGGTACGGCACCCGGCGGATGCGAGCGGATCGGCGGCATCTCGTCGTACGCCAAGTGCGTGAGCCAATAGGAAAGGTCCTGATCGAAGTCGTCGATCACCCGGTATCGCCGCCCGGGCTCGCCTTGCATGTCGAGCACGACGTCCAGGCGCATGGCAGGGCCAAGAAGGAGCCGGTCTCCCTTCGGTTCGTGCGGCTCGCAGGGTTGCCCGTCGATCGCGACGATGACTGGGCGATGGTCCTCGAAGCGAAGCGCCATGATGCGTGCCAGCGCGGCGTTGACAAGCCGCAGGCGGATGCGCTCGCCCGCGCGCACGGACACCTCCTCGGAGACAGTTCCGTTGATCGTCACCGTATTGCCGACACGGCCGGACATGGCGGCTTCCATCGCGTTGCCGAAACCGGCCGCTATCTGCGCGCCCGACGTGAGGCGCCAATCAGAGATCACACAAAGAAGGTCTCGATCGACAGCGACGGGCTCCGCCTCTTCCACGATCAATGCGCCAGCGAGCCCTCGCCCAAGTTGCTTCAGGCTGTCCGCATGCGGATGATACCAAAAAGTCCCCGCGTCTGGCGGCGTGAACTCGTAGGTGAACTGCTCGCCCGGTTTGATCGGCGGCTGAGTGAGACCAGGCACTCCGTCCATAGCATTTGGCAGCCGGATCCCGTGCCAGTGCACAGTAGTCTCCTCTGGCAACTGGTTATGCACGACGATGCGGACGCGCTCGCCCTGCCGTACGCGAATCTCGGGTCCGGGGATGCGGTCCCCGTAACACCACACATCGGTCGCCGGGTAAGCACGGCCGACCATTCGGGCGCGGCCAGGCGCCGCGGTGAGCTCGACCTGGTTTATCGAATTTGCGACGGCGCGCACTGCAAGCGGCAGCGCAGTCCCTGCCGCGAGACTTGCGCTCCCCACAAGAAGCGAACGCCGAGTGATTGTCCGAACCGCGGACATGTCGGGCCATCCTGTGCGTAGTGCACTGCACCACGACATTCGAGACGGGTGCAACGCATGCCGGAATCGCGCCTGAGACGCCGCAGCGTCGAACGCGCGTCGAGGTCCGATCGCCCAGAAGCGATCGGCCTCAGCTCAGGACAGTAGGCCTAGGAGGATAGGGATCGGGAGGATCGGAGCGGCCGATCAAGTCCGGCGTAGTCGTCGGAGTCAGTCTTTCGACCAGAACCGAGTAAACAGTTACTGACGCCGACGGCATCGCCATCGCGCCGCAAAAAGCGGAACATGCCGCCGCAAGGCCCTTTTCGTCGCCAGCACAGCCGTTGCACTTGCCTGGCACGGTGCCTGCGCCCGGCATATCTTTCGATACAGCCATGTCGTGGGACATCGGAATATCGCTCGCGACCATAACCGACTTGGCGAAAACGCCTGTACCATCGAAGGCGTGCAGGACCAGTCCCACAGCCAAGGCGAGGGCCATCAACAACGCTGGTATCCGTCGAATCCTCTCAAGCGACATGTCGGCAGACTAACAACTGACAGAGGCTATTGCTAGGGTGGTCGGTCGTGAGAATCGGAAGGTTACGGCACTCCGCAAGAAATCCCTCCGCTGCATTCTCACGAGTTCGTGACGAGGTTTGGCTTCTTAGACCAAATTGAGGTCAAGCGCGATCCTTTACGGCCTCAATAGTCTTGACGACATCGAGGTAAATGTTTTCCACACGACGTAGTCGGAATCCCGCCTTCTGTACGTTGCCTACGGTATCTCGATTGAGCTCCGGCCCAATCTTACGCGTGAGCTGTGTCATCAGATCCATCATGACTCCCAAGGGACCGATGGCAGCGCTACGGACGTGCTCCAACATCAGAATTTGCCCGCCCGGCTTCAGCACGCGGTAAAGCTCCCGCAAGCCCGCAATTGGCTTGGGCACCGAGCAAAACGTGAAGACCGTTACAACCGTATCGAACGTCGCCTCAGGGTAATCCAGATTGCAAACATCGGCTTCGCGGAGCTCGATTGATCCTTCATAGCTCGCGGCCTTCAATTTGGCGCGTTCCAGCATCTTGGGGCTGATATCGATCGAGACAATATCCGCTCTCGGAGGAAGGAATTTGAAGTCGTTTCCGGTTCCGGCGGCCACATGCAACGTTTTGCCCCGCGCCTTACTCAGCAACTTCCGCTTTTCAGATCCGAGGCGTCTGTCATCGACCGCAGAAAAGAAATCATAGGTGCGGCTTGCGCGATCCCATTTGCTTTGTGTCTGAACATCCATTGTCGACTCCATCAATCGCCAGCTTCAATCATCGTCCCCCTCAAGACGTAATTGTACACCTTCACCGCGATAGTCATCGCGATCCCGAAAATCGCACCGACAGTGATCACGGCGGTCATGGTTCGCGACCCCGCTGCCATTGAGTCGCGCATCGCGAACAGCATGCCGCCATACATCCCGATCAATGATCCCGGCACCATTGTCTCAACAATACCGAGCATTGGGGAAAGCATGTATCCGAGTATCAGCGATACGATCGTACCAATGCCCATGCCGATTAGCATCGCCAGCACCATATCGAATCCCGGCGAGACCATGACGCGCACGATCACGGCTGTTGCCACGCCGATCACTGCGCCAGCCAGATAGTCTCCGATCTGGAATAGCATGATCATCTCCTCCTAAAGCACGTGCCGTGGCTACTCCCGCGTTCCGCTCATTGACAACCTGTCCCCGTTCCCGAGCGCGCTCGCCGCGCTTTCTGCAAATCAGTGGGATTTCGGGCCGCCCTGATAACGCCAGGCGGGCGCCGCATCGGTTCCAGTCGCAGGGGACAGCGAGGGAGATACGGCAGTGTCATACGCGAAAGCGGAACTCGTTTCGCGCGGCATTCCGACAGTGGCGTTGCGCGCAGCTCGCCTCGCACTCGGCCAATAGCTCTTATCCGAAATCGTCGAGCCCGCCTAGCATTACAGTTGTAATTTTTGCTTGAGATGCGCTTTGCGCGCGTTGGCTTGATGAGCCCTGCGCCAGGATGACCATGCGAGGATGTGGGCATGCGGGATGCGCCGCTGGGCGAGCTTCATGGCGATGCGGCGGATTTCCTGGATCGACCAGCGGATCAAGAACGATGCTTCGGTCGGGGCCGCGGTCGCGTTTTTTTAAGCAATGCTCCGGTGTTGGCCCGATGACGGATGACGGCCATCGTGGCGAAGGCAAGCATGACCAGTGAGACATGGCGATGCCAGCCATGCCAGGAGCGGGTTTCGTTGTGATCAAGACCGAGCTCGTTCTTGGCGGTTTCGAAGCTGTCTTCGATGGCCCAGCGATGGCCTTCCACGGATACCAGCTTCTGCATGGACGTGCCCTTGGGGCACCATGTGGAGAAGAAGGCTAAGCTGTTGTCGGCAATATTGCGGCGGATCAGAAGACCTCGGGTCCATTCCCCGGCAAGGTCGTCGTTGTATTCGCCGGCGTCGAGATCGGCCAGCTCAAGATAGGCCCAGTCGTGCCAGCGCGGACCTTTGGTTCCTTCGCCGGACGGCAGGCGGCGCCAGGCCTTCTTGGGAAGGCTCTGCGCGATCGTAGAGGCAGTGCCGGCGACAGGCTGCTGCTTGCCCCAGGAATAGAACACGTGATTGGAAGCAACCCCCAGAACATAGCCTTTGCCCGCCTTGCGCAGCAGGGTTTCGATCGCTCCCGTGCCATACACGCTGTCCGCTGCTACGAACGAGAACGGCACCTTTGCGGCGATCGCGCGAGCGATCATTTGATGCGCGATCCGGGGCTTCGTCGCAAAGCTCACATCGCTCGGGACATGTGCGGCCTTCAGGCGAGCGGGTTCGTCCGTCCATTCCTTTGGCAGGTAGAGCGCCCGATCGATGAAGGCATGGCCATGCCGCGACACATAGGAGGCAAACACTCCGATCTGGCAATTGGTGATCTTGCCCGCCGAGCCAGTGTACTGGCGCGCGACCCCACACGAGGCCTTGCCCTGTTTCAAAAAGCCGGTCTCATCGATGACCAGAACCGCGTCCTCGTCACCCAGCGTTTCCAGCGCGTACTCACGTACAATATCGCGCAGCGCGTCGGCATCCCACTGCCCCCGACCCAGAATCGCCTGCTGGCGCCACGGGCCTGGATCGCCAGCCGCTTCCGCCCGCATCCAACCCGTCTTGCGCGGCTCGTTGCCCAACAGTCCGTCGAGAAATTGCCCCGCCGAGGCCGCGACCCGCTCTTGCGTAAACAGCGGACGGATGCGTTGCTTGGCATCTCGCAACGACGAAGCCCACAGCGTCAGCGTATCCTCAACCGACGCGCCACCAATCATCAGATCCCGAATCATGGTCGCCCATAGATTCAGAACCTTCAGGAAGATGCAACTGTAATGCTAGGCGCTTGCAGATACAGCCGTCAGCGGCAATACGAGCGAAATCGTAAGAAGGCGTCTTAAGAACATGGTCCGGCTAAGCGCGTGATGCACTTCTGATGATGAGTTCGGAGAAAATCGCTGGCCGGTTACCTCACGCTCACGTGAGGCGCGGTTCCGAAATCGCTTACCAACACAGTAGTCGCAGTCCCAACGCACCGCCCGCGAGCTGTACAAAACTATCGCGCCGTACCAGACCGCAGGAAGGCCAAGGAAAGAGCACGTGCAGCAGCGCTAAAAGGCGGCCCGCAATCATGCCGTTCGTCATGATGGGTGATCGAGCTTCGGTGACCGTTGCCGCACCTGACGAACTCAAAGAGATTGTCGAAGCGAAGTGCTAATCACCGAACCCCTTGGCTCGATGGCCGTTGTAACGCACGTGAAGCAGGGGAAATCGCCGACGATGGAATCGACCTTTCGCGCGCTCAGTATGGCGTTTGCCATGGGATGGGAAATCCTTTGGCCGCTGATCCTTGGCTTCACGCTGTCGGGGGTCGTGCAGGCGGTTGTCTCTCATCGGGAAATGGCTCGGCTACTGCCGGATGATCGGCCTCGTTCGACCGCAACAGCGCTTGCGCTCGGCGCGGCCTCTTCGTCGTGCTCCTACGCAGCGGTGGCGCTGGCCCGCTCGGTCTTTCGCAAGGGCGCCGATTTCACGGCCGCAATGGCGTTCGAAATGGCTTCGACTAACCTGGTCCTCGAGCTCAGCATCATCATGCTGGTGTTCCTCGGCTGGCAGTTCATGGCGGCCGAGCTGATCGGCGCGCCGATCATGGTCGCGCTCTTGGTTCTTCTGTTTCGACGGTTTCTCGGCCGCGATCTTCGCGCGCAGGCAAAGGAGCAGGCGGACAGAGGCATAGCCGGGCGTATGGAAGGCCATGCTGAGATGGACATGTCGGTCACTGAAGGCGGAAGCCTTTGGCAGCGCATAACCTCGGACCGGGGGCTTACGGCTATCAGCCATTATTTTGTGATGGACTGGGTCTCGGTCTGGATGGATATCGTCGGCGGCCTTCTGATCGCTGGAGCGCTCGCTGCCTGGGTTCCGAACGGGTTCTGGCAGTCGTTCTTCCTGGTGGATCACCCGACGATTGCGAAGATCTGGGGACCGATCATTGGGCCGCTGGTCGCGGTGATCGCGTTCGTTTGCTCCGTTGGAAACATTCCGCTCGCCGCCGTGCTCTGGAACGGCGGCATCAGCTTCGGCGGCGTGATCGCATTCATCTTCGCCGACCTAATCGTTCTTCCCGTCCTTAACATCTATCGCAAGTACTACGGATTGAAGATGACGGGATTTCTTTTCGTCACGTTCTATGCAGCCATGGCGATCGCAGCGCTGATTGTAGAAGTAATTTTCGGAGGACTTGGTCTCGTCCCGCAACAGCACAACGCGCGGGTGGTTGAGGCTTCCCTTAGCTGGAACTACGCGACCTGGCTGAACATCATATTCCTTGCATTTGCAGCCGCACTGGTGTGGCGCTTCCTGAAAACAGGTGGGCCCGAGATGCTGCGAATGATGAATGCCCCACCCCGGGATCATCCCCAGAGCCATGCTCACGTGTGATTCGGGAGCTCACCAGCGCAGCAGCTTCGGCCCCAGGAGGGCGCCGATCACAGTGCAAAGCGCGATGGTGAGACCGTACCAGAGCGCGATGAAGGCGAGCGAGTCGTCAGTGCAATGCAGCGCGTAGACGACCGCGCTGATGCTGCCGGCGGCGAGCCCCGCAAGAGCACCGGCGCGTGTCAAATTTGTCGGCAACGCAAACTCGCGCATCGCGAAAATGATGGCCGCGAATGGGAAAATTGCGTTTAGCGGGATGCACGAGATACAGAGCAGCCAATGCTCGCCGAAGATCATGGCCTGCCATGCGGACGGTGGCGCCAGGACAAGCGTCACCACGAGTACGACAAGCGCGGCAGCAAACGGAAGAACAACCAAAGCCAGCGATACCCGCTGCTCGCCGCCGGGGTGCGCGACCCTAACCAGATATGCAAGCGAAATGGCAACAAGGGCGCCTGCGAACGCAAACTTCACCGCGAGGAAGATCCAGGCGCGAAGGTCAGATATGTCCGTGCGCGGGCCGAACAGCAGCATCATCCCGGCAAGTGCTGCGATGGCGCCAAGGGCGGCGGCGCTCAAGAGCCTACGGGAGACGCCGCGCCAATCGACCGCGTCAAGGTTCGTGCTCAGCATATCCACGAGATCATCAGTCTTCATGACCTTCGTCCCTTGGCGACCAAAGCAGCGAGCGCCTTCATTCCCCGGTGTACGTTCACCTTAACGGCGGGTTCGGATAGTCCCTCGCGCGCTGCGGTTTCCGCCACGCTCAGCCCTTCCAGTTTTACGTGCCGAATTGCCGTCTGGAGTTTGGACGGCAGCCCGTCCAGCAGTCGGTCGAGATCGAGCGAACTCTCGCTCGCAGTCTGGTCATCGTGAGCAACGATTTCCTTGACATCGTCAATCGATACGTTTCCAGCGGAATTGCGCGTCCTCCTATAGTGATCGATGAGCTTGTAACGCGCGATAGCATACAGCCACGGCGTGAAAGGTTGTGCTGGATCATACGTGTCTCGACGCGCATGCAACGCCATCAGCGTCTCCTGGACCAGATCCTCGGCATCTGCAGCTCCGCGGGCCGCCTGCGCCAGTTTGGCTTTGTAATAGCCACGCAGCAACCGGCTCATTCGCCCAAGTAGCTCGCGGTACGCGCGCTCGTCGCCCCCGAGCGCAGCGATCATGAGACCCTTTAGTTCGGCCTCGACGGAGCTCATATGGGGTTCCTGTTCTACGCATTCGTAGCCGGGGACGTGCCGGTTACAGCAGCAACGAAATTTGTTCTGCGCGCACCCGAAGCGCAGGTGGGGTCAAAGGCTTTTACCACGACTGCCGGTGCGGTCACGCTGTCGTGAGGGTGTAACCGCAAGGCGCTGGCATGCGGAGTCCCCAAGAGTCGCGCACTTTGGAGCACACCGGAACGCGCGACGGGAACGCAAAACGCAGGTAAATGGAGCTGTAAAATGACGTGGAGTAATCGAGTAATCGGCGCAGGCATCGGGGCCACTTTGTTGCTAGCAGGCTCGTTGGCCGCCGCGGAAACCACTTCGCAGCCAACGCCGGAAACCAGCCAACAGCGCTCGGAAGCCCATCCTCAAAGCTCCGGCCAAACCAACCGTATGGTCGAGCACTGCACGCAAATGATGGCGAACTGGTCGCAATAGGGCG
Organism: Bradyrhizobium sp. ISRA464; assembly: GCF_029910095.1. Classification (NCBI taxonomy): domain Bacteria; kingdom Pseudomonadati; phylum Pseudomonadota; class Alphaproteobacteria; order Hyphomicrobiales; family Nitrobacteraceae; genus Bradyrhizobium; species Bradyrhizobium sp. ISRA464. The sequence continues at coordinate 573,657 of NZ_CP094526.1, forward strand.
GCGGCGAAGTTGCGACCTAAGCCGCGGCGCCCTTGCACTCAACCAAATCACCAGGGCGCAGCCGTCGCATATTCTGCGACCAAAGGACAACGGACGGAGCGAACTAATGATGATGGATATGAGCGGAATGTCGATCGGGATGATGGCGGGGATGGGCGTGATCTGGCTGTTGCTTCTCGCGTTTGTCGTGTTGGGCATAGCCGCATTCATCAAATATCTGCGCTCCTGACCTCGAATCGACAAGTATGAAGGAGAGGAAGAATGGGCATTTACGCTGACTGGCTGTTTCCACGCATCCTCGACCTCTTGATGCGGCAGAAGCAGATCGCGCCATATAGAAGGCGGATCGGGCAGGCCGCGAAAGTGCGTGTGCTCGACATCGGAATCGGGTCGGGCGTCAATTTGATGTTCTATGGCACAGGTGCCGAACGCATTTGTGGCGTCGATCCGTCACCAGAGTTGTTGCGGTTCGCCGGTGAGCGGGCTCATGATAACTCCGCGCCCGTTCAAGGCGGCTAAAATGACGCGCGCTAAGCCAAAGCCAGATTGATCGAGAACAATCCAAAGCCTTCATATTGAGAAGGCGCGCGCGAGATCGAAGCGGACGAGGACAAGTCAGCGGCTGACCTGATGAAGCGCCTAGCAGGCAGGAAGCCAGAGCCGAGGAAGGCTGCTAAAAGCTAGGGCGCCTCGGGAACCGACTTAACTTAAGTTAGTTAGATCTGTATGGCGGATGCTTTGGAATCTTCCGAAGAGCTGTTCGACCGCGCTGCCGCAGCTATCGCAGAAGGGAAGCGGCTCACCGAGGAAAACCTCGCATTGCAGCACGAAATACTCTCGGGCCTAAGGCGAATGCGCATCATCAGTTTCCATCCGCACAGCCTTAAGCTTTTCTCACCGCTGGATTTTTCGGAGCTGCGGCAGCGAAAGTGAGTTGGATCGCTCGCGGCCCGTACTTGTCAAGTATTATGACTCCCCAAAATTGACCCGCCCTGCCGGCGGCCCAAAGGGTGAGCGGCCACTTCTTGGCTGATGTCTGAGTTGTTGATCTGCTCCGATGCGGCGGCATGACGAAACCGTCCGCAACGAGCGATAAAGCCCTCTCCACCGGATCGGGTCGGCGGAGCAATCCGCTGTGGTTCGACCGCACTGCTGGTGTGGTGTGGCGGTCGCGGCGGTTGATGGGATGCCTTCGAGCCGATGCCCTCCTGCCAGGCTGCTTGGCCCACGTCCATATCGGCCTTTTGCTGGCGGATCACGCGCCACAATACGCTCGCTATGCTCGCCAACCTTTGCCCGCAATGGCTTCTTCGCGATCTTCTTCCCCTGCCGCCCAGCGGCGGCATTCCTCGCGAGACAACAAGATCGCTCAATCCGCCATCCTCCGCTTCGCTACGGGCCATGGCTGCGGAACGGTCGTTGTGGCGCTCAAAGATCGCCATCAAGGCCGCGGTAGTCGCGGACTTGGAAAACAGCAACAGGAGATCACGATGGCTCAAATTGGCACCTTCACCCGCGCCGAAGATGGCTCGTACACCGGCACCATCAAGACGCTCTCGCTCAATATCAAGGCGCGCTTCCTTCCCGCCGAACCTTCGGGCAATGAGAAGGCTCCGAGTCTGCGCATCATGGCGGGCAACGTCGAAATAGGTGCCGCATGGCAGCGGACCTCGAAGGACAACACCGTGTATCACTCGGTGAAGCTCGACGACCCCTCCTTCCCGGCGCCAATCTATGCCAACCTCGTCACCATCGATGACGGCTACGCGCTGGTCTGGTCGCGCTGAGCGTCAGCTTACGGCGTCTCGCCTCGCGCGAGACGCCGCGGTTGCGCACTTGGTCCTGTGTCGTGCAGGTGTAAATCAAGATTACACAATGGCCGCAGCGGCAGAGCCACGCGAGGGCAGTAGCGCGCTGTGGCGTGCAATTTGGCCGTTCTGCCGCCGCTTAGCATATGCCACCCTCGGCCGAACGATGGTGATGGCTCGCGCCCGTGGAATCGGCCTAGCTCTGCCAGCGTCGATTAGAACGTTTCGTGGATTGAGTGACATCGTGCCTGAGCACTCTGCGATCGCCTGTCATCCCAAAAAGGGATCAGCCTAGCGAACTTTGTTCGGCGCGGGATTAGTTTCTGCCGTCCCGAACGCGCGGAGGGTAAGCTTTGTGGCTGCTCGGGATCGCCATGGTGCCGCCAATCGTAAACCCAGGTTTGGCGTCGGCCGGTACTCCGAGGAGCAGCGTCTTTTTAATGACTGAAACCCCTCCGAGCCGCCCGTTCGACGAAACCGAAGCGCTGGCTTGGCTACGCTCCCAGCCGGATGGGCGGGTGACGGCCAGCGCGGCGGAGCTCGGGCGTCAATGGGGCTGGAACCGTATGCGAGCCGGTCGGCGGCTGAGGGCGTGGCAGAAAGCTGGTCATATCCTGCGTAACGCTGAGGAGATCGTCGTAACAGCGTCCGTCGCACCGGCTGTTACAGAAGCTGCAGGCGTCGCGCCCGAAGCAACTGCCACGCGGCGTTCGATGACACCTGTCAAGCGCGCCGCGTTCATCGTTGCCCTGGTGCTCGCATGCGTATCGGCGGCCTTCTCTATTGATGGTCTTACCGCCATCTTTGCCGGCGCATTCTGGCCCGTGATTATTATGGGTGCTGCGCTAGAAGCCGGAAAGCTGGTCGCCGCGGCATGGCTGACCGAGAACTGGCGCTCGGCACCGCCCCTTCTGTGTCTGGTTCTCGTCGTGATGATTGGTATCTTGATGGGCCTGAACGCAATCGGAGTGTTCGGCTTTCTCACGCGTGCTCACCTCGACCATATGGTGACCGTCGATCTGGCGCTCGCGGATAGGACCGCCGACACTGAGGCGCGCCTGGCGATCCAGAGTCAGAGCGTCGCCGACCTCGATCGACGCATTGCCCAGATCGATGCAGCGATCGAGGAATCGACGCGGCTCGGCCGTCCCATTGGAGCGATGAGGATTGCCGACCAGAAGCGCCGCGATCGCGCCGATATCGTCGCCGCGCGTCAACACGAGGCACAGGCCCTTGCAAACCTCCGGGTCGAGAAAGCCAAGATTGACGCCGAACGTCGCCGCGCCGAAGCCGACGTTGGCCCCGTGCGGTATCTCGCCGAACTGATTGGCATGCCAGCTACCGACCTCGAGCGATCCGTTCGGATGCTGACCTTGGCGCTTGTCGCCGTGCTCGATCCGATGGCGGTGGCCCTCCTGCTCGCCGCCGGCGCGCACACCGGGCGTGCGCTGCGCTGACCATTGTTGGGATCCGTTATTTGAGACAAGCTGTTGCTGACACTCTGCCGAGATGGTGCGGAAACTACTGCCCGTCACATGATTGGAAATCTCGGACCAATATCGCGCCAGATGCGAATGTGGCGAGAGACAGCTCTGCGGTGCATTTCGGATGCTCCGTGCCGCCGAAGTTCATCATTCCACATGCATGCCCCATGCCCCAGAACGCCCAAAAGAGCAATCGGAGCGTTATTCGTGCGCGCGCTGTAACGATAGCGGCGAGGCTTCTTTAGCGCTTCGACGGTCGCTGTTTGTGCTGCCGCTTCGACGTTTTCCGGGGTAAATTTCCGCAGATATTCTGCACATTTGGGCTGATAGCAAATGTTGCGCTCACCGCATCAAACCTGTCGTCGAGAGACCATGTTTCCGGCAGTAGTGCTCCGCTTCCAATGCGCTTCGATAGCAGGCCACATGCGCCGACCAGAACGAGTTGTTGGTCTTTCCCAGCAACGACGCGGTGCCATCGGCTTTTGGGTTTGCTACTGAATGACCCTCGCTCACGCGGCAAGAGTTCGCGGAGGAGTGCGCAATTAACGTGCTGATGGCATACGGGCGATGCCTTCGGCCCGCGCTCTACTCGTCGCTTCGCTCCTCACCGAGCCACCCTACGGGTGTCTCGGCCCTTCGGGGTGTGTTGCAGAGATACGAAAGGAGAAAGGAGTGCATATGGAGTAATCACGTATCGTAACGCTGCGTGAATGATGGAGGAAGGCCCTCCGGAGCCGGCTTTCAGGAGCAGGCTTCAAACCAGTCCGAGCTGCTGCGGTAAAGAGCCGTGGTGGTGAGCGTCGGATGAAAAGTTCGGACGTGATCCGAGCAGGTGGGTGTCCGAAAGACGAACGAAAGTGAACCCTTCGAAGAAGCGTCGTCAGCCGTAGAAGCGTCGTCGAAACCAGGATCTCCCGAAGGTTCTGGGACAAGTCTGCCAGGTGCCTGATGACTGGGCAGGTGGCGACCGGCGTAAAGGGGGCGTGAGTCGGACACAGGCGTTCGCGCGGAACTGCAAGAACCAGGCTCTTGATGTGAAGGGAGAAGCCCAAGCGGAGCAACCGTGAGGCGAGAGTACCGATGCAAGAGGTTGGGACGGACCGTCCCGTAGTAGCGTTGAAAACCCTGTAATGGGGTTGGAGCAAAGGGGGCGGGTCAGGCCGTCGTATCGTTTGAAACAACTGGAAACAGGATGACTTCGGAAAGTACGACAAACAAGCCGTTTCGAATTGAGAAACGACAGGTATTTGAAGCCTACAAGGCGGTCAAGGCCAACCACGGCGCGGCCGGGGTGGATGGGCAATCTTTGGAAATGTTCGAGAAGAATCTTGCGAGAAATCTCTACAAGATTTGGAATCGAATGTCTTCGGGGACCTACTTTCCACCACCAGTTCGCGCCGTCTCGATCCCGAAGAAGTCGGGAGGCGAGAGGATTTTAGGTGTGCCCACTGTTGGCGACAGGATTGCGCAGATGGTGGTCAAACAGATGATTGAACCGGACTTGGAAGCTATCTTTCTTCCTGACTCCTATGGATACAGGCCGAGGAAATCGGCCTTGGATGCCGTCGGTGTCACACGCCAGAGGTGCTGGAAGTTTGATTGGGTTCTGGAGTTCGACATCAAGGGGCTGTTTGATAATCTTCCGCATGAACTTTTGCTGAGAGCAGTCAGAAAGCATGTCAAGTGCAAATGGGCGCTGTTGTATATCGAAAGATGGCTGACAGCTCCGATGGAGAAGAATGGCGAAGTTTTAGAGCGGACACGCGGCACGCCACAAGGCGGTGTCGTTAGCCCCTGCCTCGCCAACCTCTTCATGCATTATACGTTTGATCTGTGGATGACGCGGACACATCCTGATCTTCCATGGTGTCGGTACGCCGACGATGGACTTGTCCACTGTCGGAGCGAACAGCAAGCCGAGGCCCTCAAGGCGGAGCTTGGTGCTCGACTGGCAGAATGTGGACTTCAGATGCATCCGACCAAGACCAAGATCGTTTATTGCAAAGACAATAGGCGCGAAGGGAAATACTCGAATGTTGTGTTTGACTTCCTTGGGTATTAATTCCGCCCTCGGGAGGTTCGTAACACGCGAGACAGTACGTTCTTTTGTGGCTACACGCCGGCGGTTAGCCCAACGGCGATGAAGTCGATGCGAAAAGCGATCCGGAGCTTGAACACGTTGCGACTGACGTCGGTGACGCTGGCTGACATCGCTAAGGAGATCAATCCGCTCCTTCGTGGGTGGATTGCCTACTATGGGCGATTCAGTCGTTCGTCCCTGGACATTCTGGTTACCTACGTTAACCGGAAGCTCAGGGATTGGACCATGCGCAAGTTCAAGCGCTTTCAGCACAGCAAGGCACAGGCCAGCCTCTTTCTGAGAAAGCTGGCCCGTGGAAACCCCGGGCTGTTTGAGCATTGGAAGGCGTTCGGAACGGCCACCGTTTCGGCCTGATGGGAGCTGTATGACGCGAGAGTGTCACGTACAGTTCTGCGAGCGCCCGGAGGTGAAATTCCTCCGGGCGACTCTCCTAACGATCGCTATCGCAAACGCTCGCTTCGCTCGCAAACAGTGGGGGCTTGGCAAGTCAACTGCCAAGTCGCGGCGGCTCTTTCGCAATGAATCGGCCACCGGCCGACGTGTTCGGGCAGGGGCTATTGGAGGATCCACCGCAATGACCCGAACTGCATTTTGTCGCAAATCGCCGCGAGTACCGAGAGTCTATTGGCTTGGAAGTTGGGCCCTGGGAACCAGCGACCGAGGAGGGCGAGGAGCGAGGAGGGCAAGATAAAGCGAACTGACGTTCGCTGGCTCCCTCCGGTCGCAAAGGGTTGTCTGCACATTGGTTTTTGCACCTTGCGACGCCGTCTGAACGGCACCGCGCGAGGTGGCGCGGCGCCGCTTTCAGAGATTTTCTTTTTGATTTCAATTCATCAAGCGATGGCGCCCGCAATGTGTGTCGATGAGAGAACCCGCTGTTTGTTCGCTATACTACGCGTTGACGCGATTTGATGCGATCGATGTTCGGCAGCTCTTGTGTGGGCTCATTTCGACGTCAATCGTCTCGTCATGGCGAGGGATGAGAGCGAAAATTTTCGGGTCAGGCCGGGGCGGTCGCGCAGCGATGGAGCGCGCATCAATCCACGCAATCAGCCGTTCTTCAAGCAGGTCCAAATCGCAGTCCGGAAGGCAGGTGGTGATCCCCGCCGCATCGGTGCGGGAGCGCGATCGGGCGGGAGCCGGGAAGGAGGAAGCACAGGCCGGTTCAATGCCCGCGGCCGGGGCGCGAAGGTCGTTGCCTCGTTTCCCCGAGAGGGTGGAAGTGGAGGCTGGCAACGAGATTCCGCGGGCCGCTTCCGCGCGCGTCGGGTAGTGGTCAAGGCGAGGGTGGTCCGGTTCAATCCGCAAGGGAAGGGTGTGCGGGGGCCCAAGATGCGGACGACGATGACCCGGGCGGTCGACGCCCATCTCCGCTACCTCGAACGGGACGGGGTGATGCGGGACGGTGAACGAGGCAGGGCCTATTCCGCTTTCGAGAACGAGGCCGACGGCAAGGCGTTTGTGGAGCGCGGCCGGAAAGATCGCCATCAGTTTCGCTTCATCGTCGCGCCTGAGGATTCCACCGAAATGGCTGATCTTCGCGGCTTCACCCGCGACCTCATGCGCCGGGTGGAATTGGATCTGGACACCCGCCTCGACTGGATCGCGGTCGATCATCACAACACGGGCCATCCTCACACCCACATCATTGTCCGGGGCGTCCTCGACGATGGCCGCATCCTCAACATCGCCGGAGACTACATCGCCCATGGCGTTCGCCACCGGGCAAGCGAACTGGTCACCCGGGAACTGGGCCACCAGAGCGAGATCGAGCTCCAGACAAAGCTGCAGAACGAGGTCGAGGCTGAGCGTGTGACCCGGCTCGACAAGATGCTCTTGAGCGAGCAACAGGAGCAGGGCGAAATCGACCTGCGCCCCGGGGAGGGCGCGACCTTCCTCGTCCGGGAGAACCGCAAACTCATGATCGGCCGCGTGCGGCACCTGGAGCGCTATGGAATAGCAACTGAGCTGGAGCCGGGGCGATGGGCCCTTTCCGACCGCGCGGAGCAAGTCTTGAAGGATCTGGACCACCGCAATGAGGCTATCAACTCGATCCATCGGGCGCTCACCAGGAATGGTCTCGCCGAGGAGCGTGGTGTCGGCCAATTCGCCCTTCACGGCGAAGGCGCAGGCGAGAAGATCGTCGGTCGCGTCCTGGCTAAGGGCCTGGCCGGAGACGAGATGGGCGAGCGGGTTTACCTGGTCGTCGACGGTATCGATGGCCGGGTCCATCGCATGGAGTTCAAGGACCTGAGCCGGATCGAGGAGGTCGCGCGGGACATGATCGTCGAAGCCGCCCCAGTCGTTTCCGGTCCAAGACCAGCCGACCGCAACATTGCCGGCAATGTCGGAGAGGACAACGGCATCTACCGGCCGAGCCGGCACCTGGAGCGAATTCGCGATAGCTTTGAGCGGCAGGGCAAGGACCCCGAAGCTTTCGTGCGTTCTCACGTCCGCCGTCTGGAAGCGCTGCGCCGGGCGGGCCTTGTCGAACGGATCGATGCCGACAATTGGAAAGTCCCGAAGGACATCGTCGCGCGCGGGCAGACTTACGACCTGAGCCAGGGCGGCGACGGGCTGAGAATACGGACGCTCTCGGCCATCGGCCTCGACCGGCAGATTGCCAGCGATGGTGCGACGTGGCTCGACCGACAGATTATTGCCGAGGACCGCTCGGAAATCAGGGACAGCGGTTTTGGCAGCGAAGCCAACAGAGCTATCAGCCGTCGTGCCCGGCGGCTTGTGGACATGGGCCTTGCGACCGCCAAGGATGGCAACGTTCGCGTCCCCGTGGACACGTTGGCGACTCTTGAGCGACGGGAGGTTGAGCGTGTCGGCCATCAGATGGCGAGAGAGCGCGGCCTAACCTACATGCCAGCAAACGCTGGCGAGCATGTCAGCGGCCGCCTCGCTGGCGTCGCCAGCCTCGTCAGCGGCCGCTTCGCCATGATCGACAACGGGCTCGGCTTTCAGTTGGTGCCTTGGCTACCGATGCTTGAGAGGCACATCGGCCGGCACATCAGCGGCCTTCAACGCGACGACGGCGGAATCGAGTGGACTTTTGGAAGAAACCGGGGGCTAGGCCTGTAATACAGTCGCCGAGCGGGGCAACGTCCCGAACGCTATGTCACCAAGGTGGCGGTGTCTTAATCCACGGGTACGATTGGCCTACTCAGCAGCGCTGCGTCTTCATCTGATGGATTCAATAAGATCAAATGGATAGGCAACAAGTTCGGAACAAAATAAGAACATTTACCTCTGGTTAACCGTGACGTGTCAGTTTATCATGCAACCGGAGCGAGACATGGGCCAGACTTCGAAAATTGAATGGACGGATTCAACATTCAACCCATGGGTCGGCTGCACCAAGATCGATCGGCCGGGCGGCGCTCCTTCGGCTTGCGATTTTTGCTACGCGGAGGGCTGGTCAAAGCGAAGCGGTCACGTCAAATGGGGCAACAATCCCCGCCGGAGAACAACGGAATCGTATTGGCGATCTCCGGTGAAGTGGAATGCTTCCGCGCAAGGGTTTCAGCGGCGACACGGACGTCGCCAGCGCGTCTTCTGCGCGTCCTTGGCTGACGTCTTTGACAATCAGGTCGACCCGAACTGGCGCACCGACCTTTGGCGGTTGATCCGCGAATGCGATCATCTCGATTGGCAGCTGCTCACCAAGCGTCCCCAGAATATTAAAAAAATGCTGCCCGAAGATTGGGGGCGCGGATATACAAATGTCTGGCTTGGCACGACTGCCGAAGATGCCGCGGCCTATCAACAGCGAGGAAAGCATCTCCTGGCTGTCCCGGCCGCAGTACATTTCGTGAGCTACGAGCCGGCAATGGGCCCCCTCGGATCCCTATCGATAGCTGGCAAAGTGCCTGATTGGGTAATCATCGGGGGTGAAAGCGGCGTGGCTCTGGAAAAGACCAGACCTACTCATCCACAGTGGGCGCGAGACGCGATTGCCGAATGTCATCGCATCGGGTCTGCGCCGTTCCTCAAACAGTGGGGTCGCTATGCAAATAACCCGCTGGTGGTGGAACAGGGCATGACAGAGCGCGAAGCCGCTGCGGTCGACCCGGGCGAGAACGGGAAGGGCGGTGGCCTGTTAGACGGCAGGCTTCACCGTGATTTCCCAAAAAGTGTGGGATTCGAAGTAGCTGCGGCTTGAGATTGACCAGCTGATGCTCCAGCATCGGTTGCATGAACAAACAAGGCGTCCTTTTCGGCGATCTTCCGCCCACCGACCGGCCACTTCGCTTTCGGTCGCCGGACCGTCCTATTTGGACGGAAAACAAAGCGAAGTTGATCGAGCGGTACCTCTACTACTTCGTGATGATCACCAAGCACGGCGCTTACATCGATGGCTTTGCAGGACCTCAGTACCCAGGCAAAGAGGATGCATGGGCCGCGAAACTCGTGATCGAATCCAAGCCGCCCTTTCTAAGAAAATTCTGGTTGTGTGAGCAGGCCAAAGAAAAGCTGCCTGCGTTGTACGAGCTTGCAGCGTCCAACAAGATGAAAAATAGAACGATTAAAGTCCTGCCTGGCGATTTCAATGCGAACCTTGCTGGGATTCTTAGCAGTGGCGCAATCACAGACAAGATGGCGACGTTTTGCTTGCTTGATCAGCACACTTTCGAGTGCGAATGGAGTTCGTTGCAGGCGCTGGCAACTCACAAGTCAGGCAATAAGATTGAACTGTTTTATTTTTTGGCCACTGGATGGCTTGATCGAGCCATGGCCGCAACCACGCGCAACCAAGATATTCTTTCCAAGTGGTGGGGTGGTAGTGATTGGAAAAAACTACAAGGCATGAAATCGTTCGACCGCGCTTTGCTTTTCGCGAGCCGATTTAAAGGCGAGTTCAACTACAAACATGCGCATGCGTGGCCCATTTACGATAAAGAGGGCGGCGCGCGCCGCGTCATGTACCATATGATCCATGCATCGGATCACGATGAAGCACCCAAGCTAATGAGTCGCGCTTACCGCAAGGCCAATGAGCCAAAAGAGGACTTGGCGGAGATACAGCGAGAACTCTTCGGCCTTGAGAGTTTTCAGAAGCGATGAAACTGTGCCGACATAGAAAGCTTTCAGACAAAACAGCGGCTTGACTCTCATTGACACGATATCAAAAAACTCCAGCGCGCCCTTTCCAAGATGTGAGGCAATTTCGGCAGCGGTAAGAAAACCGATTTGTTAAATGGCCCTAAGAGTCGAGCGATATGGTGGCGACGGAACGACCGTTCCTTACGGCGAACTATTCGACGACATTCGGAATAACTCTGGCTTTGTCGACACGCGCGGGCGTCCAGATGTCGCCGCGAATATCCCTGAGGGAGCTGCGTCCCCAGCCCTAAAAGGGCTGCTTGTGCGGATCGCATCAGAGGGGAAATATTTCTCACTTGGATGTGACCTTGGAGGCCATGAGGAACCTGAAAGCCACTCGACAAAACGGTTTGTTGCTGGCGGCTATGTTCAGTTGACGTGCTTCCAGTATCAATTCGCTACCACTTATCAGCATGATGCCTTCGCGAGCGCGATCGAGAAGAACATGCGCAAGCGCTCGCGCGGCAGAAATTGGCGAATGTGGCTGGAAGGCCGCTGGGTGAATTTTGAGCTCGAATGCTGATTCCGCTCGATGTCGCCCAGGATTCCGGAATGATCTCGCCCACCGTTCCGATTTGATGTCGCCCACCATTCCGAGATGATCTCGCCCACCATTCCGGGATGATGTCGCCCCGGGGTGACGAGGCCTCTTCTGGCTCCGCTACGGTCCTGCCTTTCGGCTTTGCGAAGGGGACCTGGATGCCGACGGAGAGGTTTGCGATGCGCCATGTGCGCGATGTGATCAGATTGAAGTCGGCCGGGATGCCGACCCGCGAGATTGCGCGGCGGGTCGGAACGGCACCTTCGACGGTGCGGTTGACGATCCGCCGGTTCGAGGCGGCGGGGCTGACCTGGCCGTTGCCAGACGACGTCACCGACACGGTGCTGGAGGCCCGGCTGTTCGCCAGCGCCGGAGCCGGTCCGGGCACCCGGCGGGGCCATCGGCGGCAGCCCGAGCCGGACTGGGCGGCGGTGCATCGCGAGCTCAAGCGCAAGCACGTGACGCTGTCGGTCCTGTGGGAGGAGTACATCGCGGGCGAACCCGGCGGGTATCGCTATTCGCGGTTCTGCGAGCTGTACCGGGCCTGGGAAGGCCGGCTGTCGGTGACGATGCGCCAGTCGCATGCAGCCGGCGACAAGCTGTTCGTCGACTATGCCGGCGACGGCGTGCCGGTGGTGATCGACCGGTTCACCGGCGAGCGGCGCGCCGCGCAGATCTTCGTCGCGGTGCTCGGCGCATCGAGCTTCACCTACGCGCAGGCGACCTGGACGCAGGGGCTCACCGACTGGATCAGCGGCCACGTCGGCGCCTTCGAGGCGATCGGCGGCGTGCCGGCGCTCTTGGTGCCGGACAACACCAAGGTCGCGGTGATCAAAGCCTGCCTCTACGATCCGCAGATCAACCGCAGCTACGCCGACATGGCGGCGCATTACGGCACCGCCATTCTGCCGGCCAGGCCACGGCGGCCACGCGACAAGGCGAAGGTCGAGCAGGCGGTCCTCATGGTCGAGCGCTGGCTGCTTGGACGGCTGCGCCACCGGACCTTCCACAGCCTCGCCGAGGTCAACGCGGCGATCGCCGAGTTAATGACCCGGCTCAACGAGGAGCGACCGATCCGGCGGCTCGGCGTGACCCGCCGCAAGCTATTGGAGGAGATCGACCGGCCGGCACTCAAGGCCTTGCCGGAAAGCCCTTACGTGTTTGCCGAGTGGCGGATCTGCCGGGTCAGCATCGACTATCACGTCGAGGTCGAGGCGCATTACTACAGCGTCCCGCATCGCTTCGTCCGCGCCGAAGTTGAGGTACGCGTCACCGCCCGCACCGTCGAGATTTTCCACAAGGGTGAGCGGATCGCCGCGCATCAGCGCATGAGCGGCAACCACAAGCACACGACCGTGCCGGAGCACATGGCCTCCAGTCATCGGCGCTACGCCGGCTGGACCATCGAGCGCATCCGCAAGGAGGCCGCCATCATCGGACCGGCCACCGCGGCGCTGTGCGATCTGATCCTCGATGAGCGTTCGCATCCGGAACAGGGCTTCCGCGCTTGCCTCGGCATCATCCGGCTCGCCCGATCCTACGGGCAACAGCGGCTCGATGCCGCCGCCATGCGGGCGATCGATATCGGCGCGCGCACTTACGGTTCGGTCAAATCGATCCTCGCCAACAACCTTGATCGGCGTCCTTCACCCAAGCGCTCCGCGGACGACGCGCCGATCCTTCATCCCAACATCCGCGGGCCGCGCTACTACAACTAGGGAGATCACGCCTTGCTCACCCATCCGACCCTCGATCAGCTTCACGCGCTCGGCCTTCATGGCATGGCCAAGGCTTTCGCCGACATCGAAGCCGGCGGCGAGGCCGCCAGCCTCGGCCACGCCGAATGGCTTGCGCTGCTGCTCGAACGTGAAGCGTCGCTGCGGCGCGACAAGCGACTGTCGAAGCGGCTGCAATACGCCAAGCTGCGCCAGCAGGCCTGCGTCGAGGACATCGACTATCGCACCCCGCGCGGCCTCGACCGCAGCCTCTTGACGATGCTGGTCGAAGGCCAATGGATCGACGACCACACCAATCTTTTGATCTGTGGCCCGTCCGGCGTCGGCAAGAGCTGGCTCGCTTCGGCGCTCGGCAACAAAGCCTGCCGCGACAATCGCTCCGTGCTCTATCAGCGCGTCCCGCGACTGTTCAGTGATCTCGCCTTGGCGCGCGGCGACGGCCGCCACCCGCGTCTGCTGCGCGCACTGGGCCGTGTCGATCTGCTCATCCTCGACGACTGGGGCCTCGAGCCGCTCGACGCCGCGGCCCGGCACGACCTCCTGGAGATCCTCGAGGACCGCTACGGCCACCGCTCCACCATCGTCACCAGCCAGCTCCCCGTCGATCAATGGCACGCGCTGATCGGCGACCCCACCTACGCCGATGCCGTCCTCGACCGCCTGGTCCACAATGCTCACCGGATCGATCTCAACGGCGAGAGCCTGCGGCGAACCCGCAAGCCCGGCCGAACGGCCTGAGCCAGTGGCGCTGTGGACATGCCGCTGCGCGTGGACAACGCGAAGGGCGTTGCCCACATGCCCACAGCAGGAGCAGCAAAAAAACAAGTCCTTCGAGCCGCGATTCAAGATTGACCACGCGGCTTCGCCGATGCCAGAAACCAAACAGCCAGAACGCCTCGCGCCCGGGCGATATCAAATCGGAATGGTGGGCGAGATCATCTCGGAATCCTGGGCGAGATCAAATCGGTACACCCGGGCGAGATCATCGGAATCCGCACTCGAACCCAAAATCAAGGCTCCGACCACTTGGGTTTGGTTTTTTACACTGGAAAGATCGGATCACCGCGCACGAGAGGAGCGGGAGACTATGATTAACGAACTTTCGGATGCCCTTCATGACGGCGAAGTAATTGGGGTCTTTCGGTAAGCTGCGCCGCACCGGCTGAAGAAGACAACGTTGTCCACTCCATCGCCTCTTTAGCTAGACTTGGGCGGCGGCTCCTTGGGCAGTTCGCATTAGCATACGGCTGTCCGAGATTGTCTCGTCGTATCGCTCCACGAACTTCACAAACTTCGAACGGTCCTGGTTATAGCTCTCGATCCATCGGCTAAGCGCTCCCTGGAAGGCTCTCACGAGCTCCATGAACCCGAAGAAGTAGGTGCCATCGGCATCTGTTTCCGGCTTACCGCCAACACGGATCGAGATCCTCCGCACCTTCTTCTCATTGACCTTTCGCGAGCTCAAATTTGTCATGTGGAGAAGACTGTTGCGGAGCTCCCAAAGCTCCTCCGGTGTGACCCCGACAATTGATAGGTCGGCGTAGGTGGACAGCCATCGCACGAAAGGTTGGAAGTCGCGCGCGTCGCCAAACTCGATATAGGCGACGCTATCAATGCATGAGACCAGCAGCTTGGCAGCAGAGACGTGAAGGCCCGCGTTAAAGGTGAGCTTGATCGCCAGAAAAAAGTCGTCGTGGATCAGCTGGGGAAGGTCGATGCCCTCCTCTCTCGTGTACTTGATCAGCCAGTCGTCCATCGTCGCATCGCCGATCGTCTGGGGCGTGAGGTAAAAGTGGGTGTCATGGTGATGCACAGTCGCATTGACCATGACGCGCCCGTTACAAACCAGACTGGTCACGAACAGGGGCGCTTTGCCAGCGCCTTCCTTCTGGAATATTTGGTCGTAGAGCTCGTGGCCCCGGCCTAATCGGCAATGCGAGTAGTATTCGGAGCGCGTGAAAGTACGCGGCAGATCGATTCGCGTAGCGACCTTCAAATCGTCGTCAATGCAGTTCTGAAGGAAGCGTACTCCCGCTTCATCGTCGCCGGCGAACTCGTGAGCCACATAGAGCGCGTGGCCGCATCGCTCGTCTTTGAATGGCAGGAAAATGTTGAAGATGGTTTCGCTCATAACCCCCCGGAGCGGGTCTAACTCGCAATGGGTCCCAAATCCAGCGATGCTGCTGCCCCGCAGCGTCGAAAGGCTCGAACAGATGTGCGTGAAGGATATCGCCGGCATGTCGCCTTCAAGCACGTTAGGGCCTCGCCAACAAAAAAGCCGAGACTCAGTCCGGACTGCCGAAAATACCAACGATCCCACCACGTTTCCATATTCGCACGATTGTTATTCACTCCAGAAAGGTGATATTCGCAAGGTTTTCAACTCACGGTCATACGATGTCCCAGCCCGACGAATGGATTCAGATGTTCACCTTGCCGAACATCCTGATCGAGGAGCCCGTTGAGATCGATGGCGTCGCGATGGTCCCCGCACACGATCCTCGCGCGCTGGAGCTGGCGAAGCGCCATAAGCAGTTCGAGATGTACCTCAACCGCTTCACCTCAGAATTCGGTCAGCAGGTCAGCCCGAGCATCATTCTGGTGAAGACAGAAAAGTTCGAGCAATACCGATCAGCAGAAGCTCTTGCAGGATTTCGAGACGCGGTGGCGATGTCCACAATTCCCTACGCTTGGGCGCACGTCCTCAGGTTCGAGAACAATCACAATATCAAATACGCCAATTGGTTTTCGTTTTACCCGTGGTTGGTCGATTCCAAGTACGGAGGACTTGTCATGCAGAGTATGGTTCAGACCGGCTGGCATGAAGTCCGGGCGATAAAGGGCCAGACGAGCCCCGGTATCCCCCATATGGCCCTCCCGGCCAACATGGTCGACAAAGCACTTCTCCCGGCACTCCTAGAGCGATGGGTGGCACGGTTCGGTTCAGCCAATCCGTCCAAGAAGGACACTTCCTTATTCCGCTCGCTCAACATGGCGCTATCAGCGGCGATGTTGCCCGGCAACGTCGAGGTGACGATTTACGACCTTGGGCGGTCGATCGCACTGTGGGTCAGTGCCTTCGAGATTCTGACTCCTAACGGGACCTGTGAGGAGGTCTACAAGCTGTTAGAAAGTACGAAGTGGAATCTGTCCGATAATGCCGATGCGATCTATGAACCTCACAAATACAAGCCCGGCCAACCCAAGCGACCGCTACCTGTCTGGCTCTACGGCGCGATGAACCACGCGCGGAATGACTTTCTACATGGCAATCCCATTGACCCTATGCGGTTGATCGTTGCGCCGGGCAAACGACCGCTCCACCTCTACAGCGCCCTTCTCTACCGCATGGCGCTGACCGCATTCCTTGACCTCAAGCCTCCTCCGCAGGTCAAAAAGGACGGAGAATCCGACTACGACACTCACTGGCGGCATATGCACGAGTTCGGCTGGTACCAGAGCAACATCGAAGCCGCGATAGCCACGGTCATTTTCACCCAGGATGAATACCGGGCTATGAGACAGGGGAAAGTCGGCCAGGCAATGATGCGCAGCCGGCACAAACCAGTGAGCCAGTGATGTTCCCGATCCACTCTCGTTTCCCGAAGGAAATGGCGGTCATCGGCCGGTTGCTGGTCGATTACGGCGACCTTGAGCTAGATCTCATGAATTGCGTGCAGGTCATGCGGGGTTATGACCTCAATAGCACCCTAAAGACGATGTTCAGGGTCAGAGGTGAGACAAGCAGGATCGATATCGCCGATGGGCTTGGACGTGTGCCCTACACCGCAGTCAATATGGCTTCTGAGTTCGATGCCGTTATCGCAGCGATGCGGCAGTGCTTGAAAATCAGAAATCGGTACGCCCACGCCTTCTGGCATGACCCCAACCAAGGCAGAGCGCTTTGCTACGTTTCGCTTGAGGAACTGGCCAAGGAGGTCGACGAGGTTCGCGACCTCACCTCACTGACCTTCTTCTATATCGACGAGGCGCTGTTGCTCAAACAGGAGCAGTTTTTTGAGTACACCCGCGCGCTCATCAACCACGTGAACCATCAGGGGCAGTTCAAGAGCGGGAAATCCTTGCAACAGCCTTTCCCATTACCCAAGGCCGTACCCAACCCTCCAGCCTATACCCGAAAAGCTTAGCTAAAAAGTCCCGCCAGGTAGCGTACGGGCTCAAACGCCAAGAGGTCGAAAACGCGCCGAACATCGAAGTGATTGTCTAACCAAGCCTGCTAAGCCCCCGCCTATGGCGGGGCGAAAACCGGCAGTTCTACAGCTGCGGGAATGAAGTCATGGAGTCTCCTTGGGGAACCGCCAAGAACCCTCAAGGAGACCATGATGGAAGCAGAGTACAATCATCTTAATCACGCGACTTGGGAGTGCAAGTACCACGTCGTGTTTACGCCGAAGTACCGCAAGAAGCTGCTGTTCGGGAAGATCAAGCGACATCTGGGCCAGGTATTTCACGATCTGGCACGACGGAAGGAGTGCCGGATCGAGGAAGGTCACCTGATGCCGGATCATGTCCACATGCTGATATCGATACCTCCGAAATATTCGGTGGCGCAGATCATCGGGTATATGAAGGGGAAGAGTTCGATCTGGATCGCGCAGAACGTCGAACGGAAGATGCGAAATTTCCTGGGCCACAAATTCTGGGCACGCGGATATTTTGTCACGACCGTCGGCCGCGATGAGGAAATGATCCGGGCCTACATCAAGAATCAGGAAATGGCCGACCAGCAACTGGATCAGTTTGAGCTAAAGATTTCAGCTGCCCCAAAATCCAAGCAATCGTCCTAACATCCCTTAAAACCGCCTTTGGCGGTTCCCAATCAAACCTCCAGCTTTGCTGGAGGTTATTGGCTGGCTTTGGCGGCTAGCTGCCTCAACTTGGCGACACCATTGGCGATAGTCTCGGCTTCCGGGGCTCTGAGAGAATTCGCTGCGTGAAGTGTAGCGGGACTTGTGGAGCTGACGGTGACTGACGGCCAGCGCCGCGACCCTTACGTTCGCGAATAGTGGGGATGCCGGCACGGCTCTTCGCAGAAAGCCAGACGCGAACTAATCAATCCAGGGGCGTTACGCCGAAGGTAAATCGCGACGCATCATCTTCAAGTCGACGGACGTTTACATCGAGCGCTGAGTGGCAACTGCGACGGTTTGCAATCATCGAGGCTTGACTAAGAAATTTGGCGCGCCATTCAGAATAAAACTGCGAACTCATATGTAATTGAAATTGCTATATAATTTTTTTGATCGATTCCATTGGGGCGCCACCTCAAGTGCCATGTTCCCCAATTCGGCGAATAGGCGGCGCAAAACGCGCCACCGGCTCTCTCACATCCGCCCAGCGTCCCTGAGGACTGCGATCGTCCGCAATGCGATATCGCGCATCAATCCGATCTCCGTCACATCCTGTCCGTCGACGAGCGCTTTTGCAACGATCGCGAGCTCGCGCCAGCATAGGTCGGCCTCCGGTGGAGCCTCGCGCATCCACAGGGCCGTGCGCAAAACAATATCAGCCCATCTGTCACGATGTCGCGCAATGACGCTCTGCAATAGATACGTAACAAGTTTAGCACGATCACGGCCGCGGGCGCGCGCCACCGCTTGAGCGACCTGCGGGTCGTCCTCGAACCAGGATTGTGCGACGGCCTCCAGCTCGGCAAGTTCGTTGCACTTCCGCAGCACCGATGCGAGCGTGGCGGGCTCACACATCGCCTTGGGGACCTCGGCGATTAGCCCGGCGAGCGTTTCACCAAAGGCCATGCGCGCGGGTTGCCAATCGGCACCGCCGATAGTTTCGGCGACCTGGAGCAGGCCGAACGGCGGCGCTTCCCGTTTCTCGATACTGAGCGCCAGTTCGTGCGCCACGATGCGATCGAGATATGATCGGGATACGGCAAGCGTAGGGGTATCCATCCCGGCGGCGGCGAGACTCGTCTCGATCTGGCGGCGCGATTCCGGCTCGCCGCTCCAGGCATCCGCTATCCCGCCTTTGGTCAGGACCGATGATATCCGCTTTTTCCGTCCGGCCGGGGATATCAGCAGGAATCCCTGCGCTGTGGCGCCGTCGACGGCAGTGGCGACGATTGCCTCGATGCTGCCAGCCTCCCATGGCGCGCAATCGATCCCAGCCGCCCGCGCCTTGCGTATGACCGCGTCGACTTCGGCTCGCTCGTTCTCGGGTCGCCAATTGCGCATTGCGATCAGCCGCCGGACATCTGTCGGCGTCAGCGAGGCGGCGACCTGCGCAAGCGCGCCGGCAACCGCCCGGCGCACAGTCGAATTTGGGTCGAGCAGGAACAGAACCGCGGCGCCACGCGCTTCGGGGATGCCAGCAAGCGCCAGGCCCACGGCCAAGGCGCTGCGGGTTTCCGCCGGCATGGCATGACCGCTTTCGATCAGCGAGCCCACGGCCAGGAACGGATCGCCGTCGCAGGCTTCGAGGATGCCGGCGAGAGCGGCGTGGACGTCGGTCGGAAGCGGTCCGTCCTCGTCCGGGTCGACGGGCTGCCTTGCCGACGCCGCGGCAAGCTCAGGCGATGCCGGGATTTTCGACTGGTGCAGGGCTCCTCCCACAAAGGGAAGCATGCGGCCGTCGACGTTTCCGGCCTCGACCTGCGCGACGACGTCGGCCTGAAAATCCGCGATCAGTTTGGCTGCGTCTGCGTAGCCGCGATCGGTGCGATAACGTAGATGCTCGAGCAGCCGCTGCAGCAGAAACAGATAACCGATCGCAAGCGGCTCATCCTGGCCAGCCGGAGGCATGTGGCGAGCCGCGCCCGTGAAGGCGGCAAAGATTTCGCGTGGGGAGCTTTCGCAGTACCGATCGAAGGCATCATTGAATGGGGGCGGTCGACCCTTGGCGATCGCCTGCGCGATCCGTCTCGCATGCTCATCCGTCGGCGAGGATTTTGGCTGGGTTCGGCTCATCGAGGCGCCTCCGCGAATCATTGCAATGATAGCCGGGAGTTGGTCTCGTTCCTTTCGGAGCTGGCGATATCCACTCACAAAATCCGCGCCCTTGGCGCCGGACAGGCTGAAAAGGAATTATTCGGCTTGGCGGCCTCTTGTAGTTCCGCCCGCGCTCTTCTAACTATTTGGCCGCTTGACTATCGCGCAGCGAGTGCGCTCGATGTGACTATCTGGCCGGAAAACAAATCGCGACCCAATATCTTGTAACCAATTGACTGATAGCCAAGGCGGCGTTTCGCAGCCATGCGGGCCAGAACCGGCACTCTCATGTCGACATAATCATATATGATCACCTCGCGCTTGGCGTCGTTGAGACGATGCAACCGTCCGGCATACTGGGCAAGCGTGCCTTTCCAAGCGATCGGCATGGTAAGAAAAAGGGTATCGAGGCGAGAATCATCGAAACCCTCGCCGAGGTAGCGTCCCGTCGCGACTATGACACGTTCCTCGCCTTCGGGAATTGCTGCGAGCCGTGCGGCGCTGTCGCGCCGCTGCTTCTCGCTTTGCCCACCGCGCAATACGATCACATGCCTCGCGAAACGCTCAAGACGCTTTGCGATGATCTCTAAGTGGGCGGTACGCTCCGTTATCACGACGGGTGAACGACCCGCTTCCAGCGCACGCAAGACGTCATCGAATATAAGATCATTGCGCGCTTCATCAACGACCATTTCCTTGAAAACATCCTGGATGGAAGGAGAAGAGGTGCCCAATGTGGCTTGGAGTTGGAAGCTGGTATCCCTGATCCGCACCACGTGATCGAATGGGCGCTTGGCGGCCTCGGATCGCGCATCTACACGATGGCGGATGGGGCCACATTGCATAACGATGATCGGGTGATGCCCGTCTTTTCGGGTCACCGTTGCCGACAGGCCTAGGATGTAACGTGGCTTGCTGCGGCGCGCGACGAGTTCAAAGCTCACCGCCGACAAATGGTGGCATTCATCGACTACGAGATGCCCATAATTGCCGACGATATCATTGACCTCTCCTTTGCGAACAAGGCTCTGGATCAGTGCGACATCAACCTGACCCTTTGGTTCGCGACGACCACCGCCTATCATGCCTATCGCATCGCGCGGCAGGCTTGAGAACGCGGTAAGCCGCTCAATCCATTGATCCATTAGTTGACGGCGATGAACGAGGATCAACGTATTCAATCCGCGTTCGGCCATCATGCGGATAGCTAAGACCGTTTTGCCGAACGCCGTCGATGCCGCAAGCACGCCGGTATCGTGCGGCAACAGGGCTGCGATCGCGCGCTCCTGGTTTGGGCGCAGTGCCCCGGTGAATGCGAATGGGATCGGCGCACCGGTAGTGCGGCAATCTTCGATTGTTACTGCAATTCCAACTGACGCAAGGAGATCGCGAACGGCGTCGAAGCACCCGCGAGGCAGAGCAACGTGATGGCTAGTCAACTCCGCGCAAGAGATGATCCGAGGCTTGTCATGGGTCGATCGGCGCATCGCTTGTGCAGCGTAGAATTCGGGGTTCTGGAACGCAGCGAGACGAATAAGGCGAGCGATCAAGGGCGGCGGTAGCGCGTGACGCGGGATGTAAACCTGGTCAGCCTGCACGATGGTGATCGCGCTTGGCAGTGGCCCGCTTATTGTTGGCGGTGGCTGTCGGCGCGATGGCGGGGCAAGCCACGGTTCTTCGTCTTCGTCGACAAGAGGAATGCGTACGCCGAGAATTTTTCCAGATGCACTCGCTTCCTCGACCAGATGATCCACCCCCGATCGCGCCATAGGTTCAATCGCTGACAGGAAGGCCCATTGATCCAGATATGGCGAACAAGACTCATCGATGAACACGCTGTTGCCAGAACTTCGCGCGAGTCCCTGAAGCGGCAAGGCAATCAAATTACCGAAGCCACCCACCGGCATTGTATCCTGGCTCGGAAAAAACCGATCGTAGGATCCGAATCCGATATCGGGGACACGTTCCATCGTGTCGGTGATTAGGAAGGCCCCGAGACGGCGCGCCGACGCCGCCGGTATCGGTTCCTCGAAAAAAATCCAAGCGTGAGCACCGTTTCCGGATCGCGACCGCTCAATGGCAACAGGAATTTTGTGGCGCTGGCAGGTCTCCCTGAAAGCGAAGACATCTCTTCGCCATTCCCCTTCGTCGAAATCCGCGGCCAGGAACGAACAGGTATTATCCGCAAGCATCGGATAAACGCCCATAACGAACGGGGCGCCATTCGTGTCGGTCCCGCGTAGATGGCGTTCGATCGACACTTCATCTACGGCCTGGAATGCCTGATTTGGACATGCCGAACATTTGACTTTTGGTTTTTCGCAAATCCCACGCTGCCACTCATTCGTACAGGCAGGTGCATACCCGCTGCGCCCTGTCGTGCGATTCTCCCAACGGATGGGGAAGACATCTGAGCGGCCGCGGAAAAGCCGGCGAAACAGAGCAATCTTCTTTTCGATTGTCGAATTCCGGTCGATGGGATCGCCGGCTTTTGCCGAAGGGACCGCTTTGACAGCCGCGGCCTCTTCACTCCGCACCGATCGCAGGGTGTTGATCTCGGCTAAGATCTCCGCGCGCTCTCCTTCCAGCGCCGTGAGCCGCGCCACGAGTTCGGTAATTCTGGCGTCCATTTGCGTCATCGTGAAGATTGGCTTGCGCCAATATTATCCAATATCAGCTTCGCGCAATTTTGCTTCGCCCGATAGCTGCGCAAGAAGGGGGCCGATCACAAACGGCCGATCCAAGCCCTGAGTTCGCGGTTCTATTCTGAATGGCGGCAAAATGGTGCACCCGACACGATTCGAACGTGTGGCCTTCGCCTTCGGAGGGCGACGCTCTATCCAGCTGAGCTACGGGTGCTTACTGCTTACGCAGTGCTTACGCGGATTTCGCAGATGAGTTAACCCCAACGCACGGCCCTCGCAAGCCTTTGTACTTCAATATGCTTTCTTCCTCGCTTTTCGCACCAGCAGACTTGACACCTGCCTTCGGAGGGCAACGCTCTATCCAGCTGAGCTACGGGTGCGTGCAGGGCTTCATTTAGCTGATTGGCCCATGAACGGCAACGACGTTGTCCGGTCCCGCGTGGACTGTAAAATGGCCCTGCCAATATGACGGTCCGCTGGAAAAAGGGCTGTATTTCGAGGGAGATCGGCATGCGTCCGCTGGAATTCGGCTGGTATTTGCCCACGCATGGCGACACGACGGCCTATGGGCTGATGGAGGCGCAGGTCGCGGGCTCGCCGGAACTCTGCGAGCGGGTGGTCAAGGCGGCCGAGGACGCGGGCTTCGAATATCTGCTGATTCCGGTCGGCTCGGTGTGCTGGGAGGCCTGGATCACGGGCGCGTTCATGGCGGCGCGCTCGGCCCGGATCAAGCCGCTGATCGCGGCGCGGCCCGGTTACATCAACCCGGTGCTGCTGGCCAAGATGATCTCGACCTTCGACCAGATGTCGGGCGGGCGGATCTGCATCAATCTGATCGCCGGCCAGAACGAGAGCGAGGTCGAGGCCGAAGGCGTGCGCTACGCAAAAGAGGAGCGTTACGCGCTGATGGAGGAGGAGGTCTCGATCCTCAAGGCGCTGTGGACCACGCGCGGCCCGGTGCATGTCGAGGGCAAGTTCCACACGATTGCGGGCGCCCACATCCGGCCGCGGCCAAAGCAGCAGCCGTTCCCGAGATTCTATCTCGGCGGCGGCTCGCGGCAGGCCTGGGAATTGTCGGCGAAGCATTCCGACGTGCATCTGTTCTGGGGCGACCTGCCCGAGCGCATTGCGCAGAACATCGCCGAGATCAGGCGGATGGCGCGTGCCCATGACCGGCTTCGGCATGCGGCTGCAGGTGATCTGCCGCGAGAACGAGGCGGACGCCTGGGAGGCGGCCGACCAGCTCGTGCGTCACGCCACCGAGCGGCAGAAACAGGAGATGAAGACGCTTTACAACCGCTCGGAGGCCAACCAGCGCGTGCAGCAGCTCGCGCGCGAGTATGGCGATCTCCTGATGCCGCATCTGTGGACCGGCATCACCAAGGTGCGGCCCGGCGCCGGCATCGCCGTGGTTGGAAATCCCGAGCAATGCGCCGCCACGCTGCAGCAGTTCATCGACGCGGGTTGCCACTCCTTCTGCCTGTCCGGCTATCTGCACGACGAGGAAGCGGAGCGGTTCGGCCGGCTGATCCGCCCGATCCTTGCCGCGAACAACCGCGGGCGGCTCACCGCCTGACGCCTGATCCGGAAGATGTGAAGCAGGTTTTCCGAAAGTTCATGCGCGGGTCGCAGTCGGCACGGCGACAGTGTTCGATATTCCCGGCTGCGCGGCCGCGCACTGGTCGCGAGATCGGCGCGTTACGCCGGCACGATCGCCTTGCCGATCGGCCACAGCGCGATGCCGGCGAGCTTGAGATGCGCCCAGGCGAAGGGGATGCCGATGATGGTCACCGCCAGCAGCAGCGCGGTGATCAGGTGCCCGATCGCGAGCCACCAGCCGGCCAGGACGAACCAGATTACATTGCCGATCAGGCCGAGCGGCCCGGTTCCGACATCGCTCTGGCCGGTCAGTTCGTCGCGGCGCACCGCGCGCGAGCCGAACGGCAGCAGCGTATAGACCGCGATGTTGAAGGCGGCGCGTGCCCAGGGCAGGCCGATGATGGTGATCGCCATGATCACGGCGGCGACCAGCCAGCCGAACGCCATCCATGCGCCGCCGATCAGAATCCAGAGAATGTTCAGGAGGATAGACACAGGCTGCATGGCTGACACCTTCGCGCCACGTGGGATCGGCCCCAATATAGGCTGGCGGCCGGCGCTACGGTAGAGTGCGGCTGAGGTCATGACGCGATTAGAATGAATCGCATCATGATCTCATCTTTTCGTTTGAGCATGATCCTTTCGGAAAACCGGTTTCCACTTTTCCGGATCATGCTCTAAGCGTGCGCGAGCGCAGGCGCGGTGGACGCAGCGAGCAGGCGTTTGAGCTCGGTGGCCGGCTTCGGGGCGCTGAACAGATAGCCCTGCATCTCGGTGCAGCCGAGCTCGCGTAGCAAATCGCGCTGCTGTTCGGTTTCGACGCCCTCCGCCGTCGTGGTCATGTTGCGCGAGGTGGCGATGTTCACCACCGATTGCAC
The DNA here is from genome assembly GCF_029910095.1 of Bradyrhizobium sp. ISRA464. Classification (NCBI taxonomy): domain Bacteria; kingdom Pseudomonadati; phylum Pseudomonadota; class Alphaproteobacteria; order Hyphomicrobiales; family Nitrobacteraceae; genus Bradyrhizobium; species Bradyrhizobium sp. ISRA464. The sequence continues at coordinate 598,526 of NZ_CP094526.1, forward strand.
GATCGTCGCCGAGCCGTCGACGGCGATGTCGCTGACGAAGCTGCGGTCGATCTTGATCTTGTCGAACGGGAAGCGCTTCAAATAGCTCAGCGACGAATAGCCGGTGCCGAAATCGTCGAGTGCGATCCTGACGCCGAGGGCGCGCAACTGGTGCAGGATCGCGAGCGCCACCTCGTCGTCGCCGATCAGCACGGCTTCCGTGATCTCGAGCTCGAGCCGGCTCGGCTTCAGGCCGGAGGCGTCGAGCGCAGTTGCAACCTTCAGCGCAAGACTGATGTTCTTGAACTGGATCGGGGACACGTTGACGGCAAGGCGGATGTGATCCGGCCAGGTCGCGGCCTCCATGCAGGCCGTCCGGAGCACCCATTCGCCGAGCTCGCCGATCAGGCCGGTGTCCTCCGCAACCGGGATGAACTCGGCTGGCGAGACCGTGCCGCGCTCGGCGTGCCGCCAGCGCAGCAGCGCCTCGCAGCCAGTCACCTCGTTGCTGTTGAGGTCGAGCAGCGGCTGATAGTGGATCTCGAAGCCGCCGTCGGTCATCGCCTGCCGCAGATCCTGTTCCATCGTCAGCCGCGCGCGGGCCATCGCGCCCATCTCCGGCTCGAAGAAGCGGTGGGTGCGGCGGCCCTCGGCCTTGGCGCCGTACATCGCGATGTCGGCATTCCGGATCAGCTGGTCTAGGTCGGTGCCGTCGCGCGGCGCCAGCGCGACGCCGATGCTGGCGTCGGTCGACAGATGATGGCCGAGGCAATCGCAGGGCTGCCGGATCGCGCGATGCACGCTGGCGACGAAATCCTCGACATCGCCGATGCCGCGAATCGCGGTCTGGATCACCGCGAACTCGTCGCCGCCGAGCCGCGCGATCAGGTCGCCTTCGCTCAGGCAGGCCTTGATGCGGCCGGCGATGGTCTTGAGCAGCTCGTCGCCGACATGGTGACCGAGCGAATCGTTGATGCCCTTGAACTCGTCGATGTCGATGTAGAGCAGGGCGAACTGCTGGCCCTGCCGGGCCCGTTCCAGCTCCCGCTCGATCTGCTCGCGGAACAGCACGCGGTTCGGCAGGTCCGTCAGCGCGTCGTAATGGGCGAGATGGGCGATCCTCTCGTTGGCGCGCCGCCGCTCGGTGACGTCGTCCACGACGGTGATGACGTAGCGCGGCATGCCGGCCTCATCGCGGATGCCGATCCGGTGCGACGTGATGTAGTGCTCGCCGGTGATATGGCTGAGCCAGCGGTGCTCGTCCTTGAAGAAGCCGTCGGCCGATTGAAGCGCGGTGTTGTCGTCTTCGGCGATGACCGCCGCGAGCGCCGGCGGGAAGATGTCGCGCGCCGTCTTGCCGATGATGTTCTCGCGCGTGGTGCCGAAATGGGTCTCGGCAACGCGGTTGACCAGCAGATAGCGGCGGGTGTGCGCGTCCTTCACCGTGATCTGCGAGGGAATATGGTCGACGATTTCGCGCAGGAAGGCGTTGTTGCGGTCGCGCTCCTGCTCCAGGTTGCGCCGTTCGGTGATGTCCTCGAGCGTCGCGACCCAGCCGCCATGGGCCAGCGGCTGGTTGACGATCGAGAAGCTGCGCCCATCGGCGGTCGTGGTGACGACCTCGGTCACCTGTCCGTTGGCGATATTGGTCCGCACCGTGTTGCAGAACTCGTCGACGTCGCCGACGAACGACCCGGTCACCTTGCGATGCCGCATCACCTGCTCGACGGTGCAGCCGGGCTTGATGAGCTCGGCCGAGAGCCCGCACATGTCGAGATAGCGCTGGTTGCAGACAACCACGCGCGCTGACGCGTCGAACAGCACGAGGCCCTGGATCATGTTGTTGAGCGCGGTGTCGAGCCGCTGCCGCTCCGCCACCAGCCGCTGCTGCGCCTCGTGATTCTGCCGCAGGATCTGCCTGATCAGGACATACAGAACCATCGCGACGACGATGGCTGCGAGCGTCGCGGCGGAGATCAGAAAGCGGGTCTGCGCCTGCCAATCGGCGAGCGCGGCCTCAACCGTGTTGGTCGCGATGACGACGACGGGAAAATGGTGGAGCTTCGCGGCCGAGCCGAGCCGCGCGGTGCCGTCGACCGGGCTGATGGTGCGCATCGTATGCTGGCCGCCCTTGCGCATCACGAGATTGATCAGCGACGCGTTGGAGAGCTTGCGGCCGATCACCGCGTCGACATGCGGATAGCGCGCGAGCAGGGTCCCGTCGGTGTGGACCATGGTGATCGCCGCGCTCGCCCCCGGTGCGACCGAGGCAAAGAACTTCTCGTAGTTCAAGGGATCGATGCGCCGCGTCATGACGCCGAGAAAGCTGCCGTCCGGCCGGCTCAGGCGATGGGCGATGATGGTGCTGAAGCCGTCGACCAGCAGGCTGCGCAAGGTGTCCGTGCGCACCGGTTCGGGGTGCGCATCGAACTTGAAGCTCTTGAAATAGTCGCGCCCGGAGATGTCGAGCCTGGCCGGCGGCGGCAGATCGCCCGACCAGGTGATGATCTTGCCGTCGGCATCGAACAGCGAGATCTTGCCCAGGAAAGAGACGCCTCTGGCCTTGAGCATCTGATGCGTTTCCGGCGCCGCCATCTTTGCCCTGAAGAGCTCCGGCGAGCTGATCTCGGAGATCCGCAGCTCGTCGATCACGGTCTCGGCGATGATGTCGGAGTCCTCGAACTGCTGATCGAAGTGGCGGGCGAGCAGCAGGACGGTGTTTTCCAGCTCGCGCTCGCTGTTGACGAGCGCGCGTTCGCGGAATTCGCCGATCATCATGATGGTGCCGGCGAAGATCGCGGCCACCAGCAGGGCGCCGCACACGGTCAGCCACAGCACCGGCCCGCGGAGGGCCGCCGCGACCCGCCACCTTCTCGCACCCTGTTCTGACGGGACGTCCGCCTGCCCTTGTATCGATCCACGCATGCCATACCCCATGCCGGCATGGATAAGCCGCAGAGTTCGCACAAGCCGTTAGCAAAACCGGTTACTCAACGCTTAATCGGCGAGTTGTCGCGCCAAGCGCACTGGTTGTAGAGCGATTGGCGGTATCCTGTTGCGTCCGCATCGACCGCCGTTCGGCTGAAGTCAATCCGACCCTAGCGGTGGAAGCCGTTGGCGCGCGAATAGGTGGCGCGGGTTTCCTGGGCCGGACGCGGGGCAAGGCTCGCGCGGCTTTCGCTGGCGAGCGGGGTTGCGGGCTTCAGATCCTCAAGGAAGATCGGCTTGGCGAAGTAATAGCCCTGCGCATAGCGGATCCGCGTCGCCGCCTGCAGATAGGTGAGCTCCTCGTAGGATTCGATGCCCTCGGCGATCACGGTCATGCCGAGCGCCTCGCTCAGCGATTCGATTGCGCGCAGGATGCCCTGGCTGCGCGGCCGCTTATGGATGTCGGTGATGAAGGAGCGGTCGATCTTGATCTCGTCGGCGGTGATGTCGGCAAGCGCCGACAGTGACGAGTAGCCGATGCCGAAATCGTCGATCGAGATGCCGACGCCGATCTTGCGCAGGATCGGCAGGATCTGGTCCTGGAAATGCGATCGGGTGACGAACGCATCTTCGGTCACCTCGATCATGAAGCGCTTCGGAAAGCCGGTTTCCTCGAGCGCGCGGGCGAACGAGCGCATGAATTCGGGATTGGTGGCCTGCTTGGCGGCGACGTTGATGCTGATCGTCGTGGTCGGACCGAATGTGTCGTTGATCAGGTCGATCGACTTGACGATCTCCGCCAGCACCAGAAGCGTCAGATCGTCGATCAGCCCGAGCTCGACGGCGAGGTTGATGAAGGTGCCGGGCGCCTGGATCACGCCCTCATCGTCGCGCAGCCGCACCAGCGCCTCGATGCCCTTGATCTCCTGGGTGCGGATATCGACCTTGGCCTGAAACGCGCAGCAGAAGCGCTTGTCCAGGATCGCCAGCCGCAGCGACTGCTCGATCTTCATCCGCGCCAGCGCCTCTCGCTCCATGCTGGTGTCGAAGAACGCGGTCGAGCCCTTGCCGTTGTTCTTGACGCGGTACATCGCGATGTCGGCGTTCTGCCGCAGGGCCTCGTAGCTCCTGCCATGCATGGGATAAAGGCTGACGCCGATCGAGGTCGAGGCGAAGATCTCGGATTGATCAATGAAGAACGGCGCCTTCAGCCGCTCCTGCATGGTGCGGATGAACTCCGCGACCTCCTGGCCGCCGCTGATCGGGTTGAGCAGCAGCAGGAATTCGTCGCCGGAGATGCGCGACAGGATGTCGGTCTCGCGCAAGGCGAGTCCGAGCCGCTTGGACAGCTCGATCAGCAGCGCATCGCCGATCGCATGCCCGTAATAGTCGTTGATATGCTTGAAATTGTCGACGTCGAGGAAGGCGAGCGCGAACTGGCCCTGTGATCCGTCGCCCCGGATCAGGCTGTTGACCCGATGCTCGATCACCCGTCGCGTCGGCAGGCCGGTCAGCTCGTCGTAATACGCCGAGCGGAACAGCTGGTCTTCGAATGCCTTCTGCTCGCTGATGTCGGTCGAGCTCGAGATCAGGAGGTTGCGTCCGGCGATCTGCACCAGCCGGTGCGAGGTGAGAAACACGTGTTTGGAGGCGCCGCAGCTGAGCGTCTCCTCGAGCACCACCGCCCGGCCGCTGCGCAGCTTGTCGAGAGAGGCTTCATGGCGGCCGTCCCCCGACGACGGTCGGTCGGCGTTGGCGGCGAGCTGCAATTGCGCCGCGGCGGCTTCGTTCACGATGATGAATTCGCCGTGCTCGTCCTGGACTGTCACGCCCGCAGGCAGCAGGCGGAGAAGGTGGCGCAAGATGTGCAATTCATTGCTGGAAATGTTTTCATTGCCGGTCGCAGACAAACCGGGCTGAAAGTCGTGTTTGGTGAAATTATGCATGGGCCGAGCTTGGCAAAGTCCCTTGTAGTTTTGGTTAAGCGGAACTGTGAAAAGCCGTGACAAAATGAGCCCACGACGGCTTTCGCAAGCGGTCGCGGCGATCGTCATTAACAGAGTATCAATGCTAGGCAGCACCGCTTGCGAAAGTGATTGTGGCTCGCGCGGTTGCTGCTCGCATGCGAAACGCGGCGTCGTCGCGCGGTTGTCGCGTCAGCTGCTGGGAAGCCGGCACTGCATGGTGCAGTGGACGCCGGTCTTCAGATAACTGATCTCGGTCTTGCCGTCGAACGGACGCAGCGCCGATTTCAGGAGTCTTGTGCCGAAGCCGGCTTCGCCGACGGTCTCGACCGCGGGTCCTTCGGTTTCGTCCCAGATCACGTTGAGACGGTCGTCGTCCACCGTCCATGACACCTGCAGGAACCCGCGTGGCGACGAGAAGGCGCCGTACTTGCCGGCGTTGGTGGCGAGTTCATGGAAGATCAGCGCCAGCGACACCGCGAGCTTGGCGGGCAGGAACAGCTGCTCGCCATTGAGGTTGAACCGCACATGGCCGTAGGGCCCGAGCTCCGAGCGCAGCAAATCCTTGATGTCGCAGCCGTAGCCGTCGACCCGCGCGATCAGATCGTCGGTCGCCGAGAGCGCGCGGATGCGGTGGTCGATGCGCTCCCAGACCTCGGGCCGGTCCTGCAGCGCCTGGTGCAGCACGGCATGAATGGTCGAGGACTTGTTCTTCAGCCGATGCTGCAGCTCCTCGACCACCAGCTTGCGGTATTGCTCCTCCTCGATCAGCCTCTTGGAGACCTCGCGCTGCTGCATGACCAGGGAGCGATAGTGTTCCACGCCCCAGATCGCGATGCCGCACACCGCCCAGAAGATCATCAGAAGCGCAAAGCGCGCGGGATCGACGGCCGCGCTGTTGAAATTGAGGACGACGCCGAGCAGCCCGCTCGCCAGCGCCGTCGCGATTCCCACCCTGAACCCGCCAAAGGCGGTCGCGAAGAACACGGCCGGAAAATACGGCGTAAAAAACACATCCGGCCTGATCTGGGCCAGCCCGTAGCGGGCGGCCGTCGCCAGAACGAGACAGAGCAGCGCAAAGGCGATCGCAACCGGCTGCGAGGGCTGGGAATTGCCCTGCCAACCTTGCCTGAACTCGTCGATCCATTTCGTCATGTGTCGTTTCACTTCACGTGATTACACGACCCAAAATAAGGCCGTTGCGACCGAAAAACCGCAGTTGTGTCCTTCCGGCCACAGGCGGACCTCGTGCAGTGTTGACGCCAGCGCGCGCTTGCGTTGGCCCCGGGGGGCGCAGGGACAATCGACGCCATCGAGCGCGGACGGCGCCGTCACGAGCGAAGCGAAACAGCGTAGCAATGAATCGCTGCATCGCCGTGCGATGACGAGGGGAGGAACACGGCAATGGTCGACATCGCAGGCACCCCCCGACCGCTGCCGCGCGTGAACGCCAGGCTCGAACGGAAGCTGCAACGTTTCGCTGCCGTGATCGTGGTCGCTACCCTGTCCGGTGTCGCCGTCGGCCTGACCCGCAGCGGCAGCGGAGCTGCGTCGCTGATGGCCGGCGCCACCTACGGCTTCCTGCTCGGCTTCCTCATTGGGGCGGTCGAGCTGTTCGTGCTCGAGGATTGGGACTGGCTCAACCGCGGGCTTAATAGCTCTATATGAAGTTCGGGCTCGCGGAACGACGGCGGGGCCGCAAGCCCGGCAGATCATGTGACAAACCGTAACCAGGTCGAGAAGGCTTCGATGCTGGGCTGCTCGGGATGATGGGCGACGTGAACAGCGTAATAGCCGTAGCCCGGCAGCGACAGATCGTGAGCCTTGACGAGAACTCCACTCTTGAGCTCGCGTCCAACGACAACGTCGCTAAAGATCGCGATTCCTTCACCCGCGGCCACAGCATCAATTGCGTGCAGTTCTTCCCTGAAACTCAAGTGCCACGCCTTGTTGGTCTCTTGAATAGCAGGATCAATTGATCGCGCGGTCGCGAGCCAGCGGGACCACGTCGGCGCATCACGGTCGCGATTCATCCAGTCGAAGTGGATTAATGGATAGTGCAGAAGATCGGCGGCGCGTTCGATTCGTCGTCCTCCCCTCGCCAACAATGCGGGACTGCACACTGGAAAAAACGAGTCGCGAAAGATCTCCTTGCCGCTCAGATCAAGCGGCATGTGCCGCGCGTAGCGAATTGCGATGTCGGCTTCTCCAGTGCGCAAATCGAGCACCGCGTCGGTCCCGATGATCTCCAATGGAATCTTCGGATGGGCCTCGCGCCACTTTGGCAGTCGCGGCACCAGCCATCGGCTGGCAAAGGCATTTGGACTCGTCACTCGCAACCGGCCGTGACTGACGCGCGGGGACGCAGAGGCGATCGCGCTGGCGAATGTATCGAAACCGCTCCTGATCACCGGAAACAGTCGTTCGCCGGCACTTGTCAGTTCAAGGGGACGCGGGCGACGACGAAAAAGCGGCTGACCACAAATATCCTCAAGGATCCGGATCTGGTGGCTGATCGCGGTCGGCGTCACGCCGAGTTCGTTGGCCGCCTCGCGGAAGCTCATATGCCTCGCGGCAGCCTCGAAGGCGCGAAGAGAACCCAATGGCGGAAGCTTTCGCATTGCGCAAGCGTAGGTGAATTCCACTCATGTGGCGACTGAGAAATTCGATTTTGCCGGTGATTAAGCGCCGTGAGACGCTTCGGACCGTCAACGCCGCGTTGCAGCGGCGGATCGGGAGGCCGCCATGGACGCAACCAGGCTCACGGAGAGACGCAACGGTCAAGCTTCTGACGTCGCCATTCTGAGGCGGGCGGTCCGTGGCGAAGTCGTCGTACCGGGCGATGTAGCCTACGATCAGGCCCGAAAAGTCTGGAACGGCATGGTCGACCGGCACCCGGCCGCGGTCGTCTATTGCGCCGGCTCCGACGACGTCATTGCGGCCGTCGATTTCGCGCGGTCGCAATCCTTGGCGGTTGCCGTGCGCGCCGGCGGCCACAACATCGGCGGCGCTTCGGTGTGCGACGATGGGCTCGTCATCGATCTCTCGCGCATGAAGCAAATCGAGGTCGATCCAATCAGACGGACGGCGCGAGCGCAGGCGGGTCTGAATCTCGGCGAGTTTGATGCCGCAACACAGGCGCACGGCCTCGCGACCACGATGGGAGTTAACGCCGACACTGGGATCGCCGGACTGACGCTGGGCGGCGGCTTCGGCAAGCTCGGCCGCAAACATGGCCTCTCTTGCGACAACCTCATTTCAGCCGAGATCGTGACGGCGGACGGCCGATTGTTGCGGGCAAGCGCTACCGAACATCCGGACTTGTTCTGGGCCATCCGCGGGGGCGGCGGTAATTTCGGCATTGTCACGAACTTTGAGTACCGGTTGTTTCCGGTCGGTCCAATCTTGTTGGCTGGCTCGGTCTTGTACCCGCACGATCGCGCACGCGATGCGATGCGCTTCTATCATGCGTTTGCGAAGGCCGCTCCGGACGAGCTGAGCCTGGATGCGGCGCTGGCGACCACGCCCTCAGGCGAGCGGGTCTTTAGTGTTTCGGCCTGCTATGTCGGTCCGATCGATGAAGGCGAGCGGGTCGTCAGGCCGCTGCGCGGATACGGAGCACCAATTCAGGATGAGATCGCACCGCGTCCCTACGTGGAAATCCAGGCCGCCGGAGATCCTGTTTTTCCGCGCGGCCGTCGGTACTACTGGAAGGCACAGTTCCTGCGCGAACTGTCCGACGCTGCGATCGATACGCTCTTGGCGTCGTATGCGACAGCCACGGCGGAATCGCTGCTTGTGTTGCAGCATGTCGGCGGCGCGATCGCGCGCATACCGGCCAACGCCACGCCCTATGCCAACCGTGATGCGCTGTACGATTGCTTCCCCATTTCCATCTGGGACGATCCGGCAGAGGATACGGCCCGCATCCGCTGGGCGCGCGAGTTGTGGGACGCCATGCGGCCGTTCTCGACTGGCGGCGTCTATGCCAACAATCTCGGCGAGGAAGGAACCGAGCGCATTGCAGCGGCCTACGGCGAGAATCTTGCGCGACTGGTTGCGCTCAAGAACAAGTATGATCCGACCAATTTCTTCCGGTTGAACCAGAACATCAAACCGACAGCAGGAACGACGCGCGGACGTGCCGATTGATCCTGGCAGATCGAACCCGGCGTTGAGCGAACGCGCTTTCTCTGGCCCGCTCGGGGTCAAAAGCCGCCGATCGCGGCCGGGCCCGGCGATGTCCGCTTCATCCTCGAAAGGCGGCGGAGGGGCCGGCATGAACGCGTGTCGGCCTTGGGCCAATTCCGGAAGTGAATAACCAAATTTTCCGCCTCCGTCAGGAAGCGGCCGACTATCCGGCGACGCGGCCGTGGCGGCGTGATTCGCTCATTCCTGTGCTGCTTCGAGCTTCCTCGTGTCTACCGTGAGCTTCGGCCGGCCTGCGCAGGCGCCGACGGGCGCTCGTTGCATTATGCGGCGAGTTCCTCAGCACGCGCTGCGAACTGCTCATAGGCTTCTTGAAGGGGATCACGCACGTCAATGAAGTACGACGCTCCGATCCCGAGCAAAGCGCGCAAGTGCGCTGGCCCTGTACCCAGGTTCGGCGCGACCAGTGGAATCGTCGAACAAGGATCATTCGGGTAGAGGCGCTTGTACTCGGAAAAGTTGTCGAACAGCTCAAGACCGTTCCCACCGAAGGTCTCGGCGGGAGCCCCCTCGGCCCAGACTACTTCATGTGTGTTGAGCACAATCTGGAAGTACTCGATGGTCTCCATGTCCGGCGGCAAGGCCGGCGCGATGGAAGTTTCGTTTACGAGATCCCTCACCGGCATAAGGAAGCCGTCGATAAAGAGTGCGTGTAGGGGCGAGAGATAAAGGTCGGTGTGAGGTGTCTTATCGTCGATGGCGAAGCGCGACACGCGGATCGGCATGACGCGCTTATTCCAAGAAGCCCCATTCCGTCTAAAGGTGTGTCGCCCGATCCATCTTATCGGCAAATCCTCGCCGCGCATCGTTTTGACGAGATCGCCAATTCCAAGGTCCTCAATCTGTGCCTCGCCACGCGAAGTCAGGACCCGCGTGCCTTTGAGGAAGCAGTGACCGCGACCGCCGCCGTGCCCGCCGCCGTAACCGCCACCGTTACCGGGTGTGGCCTGAGAGCTCGGCGGCAGGGCTATCGATGCGAGAGCTGCGATACTAGCCAATTTGCCAGCAAACGCGACCGATGCACGCATGAAGTGGCGGCGTGCGGGGTTAAGTGTGTGTTGGTTATTGGAAGCAGGCATGGCAGCCTCCTGCATGATTACACTTCGGCATTTTAGCTTCATCCAAGCCGGCCGTTTCGGTCAATTGGGTTGACGCGAGTTCACCTTGTTCTTGCGAAGTACCTCTTCGGAGGGACGCGGAGCAATGCGGCCAGCATACAACCGCCCACAGACCTGAACGCCTGAGGCTTCTGATGCGCACGGTAAAGACGTATGCATGCGGCACCGCCTTGCAGGCGAAGGTGAAGGCCTCCTAGCGCGTGATGAGATTAGGTTGAGCTGGAGCGGCAACGGAGGTTCACCTCTCCCCGTCGGGGAGAGGTCAAGCGAATACGCGGCCGGACCGTATCGATCCAAACTCATCTTGCTCTAGGGTCAAAAGCCGTCGATTGCGGCTAAGCCGGGCGATGTCCGCTTTGCCCTCGAAGGGCGATGGAGAGGCCGGCATGAACGCATGTCGGCCTTGGGCCAACAGCTGACCTGACCGACTCAAACTAATTCGCTCGCTTCCAAATCACATCGACGACATCTCCGGTCGGAGGACGAACTGTCAGCGTCAGTTGGTCCCCTGTTATCGACACAAAGCGCCTCTGATCTGTGCCATTCCAGTTCGGAAAGGAACTGCCTTCGACGTGAATGGCGATGCTGCTATCCGCCTCGTTTGTCGAATACGTTCCGAAGTAGGTTATCGTGCCATCCGCCGTTTCTTTGTTTTCCTGAGGCGTGCCCTGCCACAACGCATTGCTCGCGTATTTGGCGCGATCTGATCGCATCACCGTAATGATGTATCGACCGCCGGCATCAAAGAAGGCGATACCCTTCGGGTTGTCACCATAGCGTTCAACCTTGGTGCCGTCACTTCTCCTCTGCTCCCACGAGAGCAGCGTCCAAGTACCAACCAGTTGGTCTTTAAGCGATTGTTTCTGGCCGAGCGCGTCGAATGTCATGATGGACGATCCAAAAATCGCGACAGTGCATGCGGCAAAGATCACTCGCAATCTCATTGGCCTCTCCCAAAGAGAAGACTGCATGGCGCTGATCCGGCAATACCGCACGTACCACGCCGGTAAGAAACGAGTAAGACTTGCATCGGCATGCCCGCCTCGGATCAAAAAGCCGCCGATCGCGGCCGAGCCCGGCAATGTCCACTTCACCCTCGAAGCGCGACGTGGAGGCAGACATGGATGCATGTCGGCCTTGGGCCATAGGACTAAACCGCTCGCGCGGTAGGGCGCTGGGGCTGGCGACGCAGCCAAGACGATAGCGCGACGGGGCGTCCTGTTTTGAGATGAGGGGTTCGCAACCTTCACTCAAAACAGGAGCATCCCCAATGACCAAGCAGGCCATCAGTCCGTTGCGCCAGCGCATGATCGAAGACATGGCGATCCGCAAGTTCGCGCCCAAGACCCAACACGACTACGTGCAAAGGGTCAAGGACTTCGCGGTATTCCTCGGCCGCTCGCCCGACCTGGCCCAGTCGGAGGACGTGCGCGGCTTTCGGCTGCATCTGGCGTCGAACGGCGCCGGCGCGCCAAAGATCAACGCCACCGTCTCGGCGCTGCGGTTCTTCTTCAATGTGACGCTCGATCGGCCCGAGCTTGCCAAGCACCTGTCGTTCATGCACGAGCCACGCAAGGTTCCGGTTGTTCTCAGCCCGGAAGAGGTTGCGCGCTTTCTGGAGGCGGCGCCGAGCATCAAATACAAGGCGGCGCTCAGTGTCGCTTACGGTGCAGGGTTGCGTGTCTCTGAGGTCGTCGCGTTGAAGGTATCCGACATCGATTCCGAACGCATGATGCTGCGCGTCGAGCAGGGCAAAGGCCGCAAGGATCGCCACGCGATGCTTTCCCCTGTGCTGCTCGAACTTCTGCGCGATTGGTACCGCATTTCCCGCCCGCAGGGCTGGCTGTTTCCGGGACTGAAGCCGGCCAGCCCGATGACGACGCGCCAGCTCACGCGCGCCTGCCACGCGGCGGCCCACATGGCCGAGATCGCCAAGCGGGTGACGCCGCACACCCTGCGCCACAGCTTCGCGACCCACCTGCTCGAGCAGAACATTGATATTCGGGTGATCCAGGTCCTGTTGGGCCACGCCAAGCTCGAGACCACGGCGCTCTATACCCGCGTCGCCACCAACACCATCCGCGAGGTCATGAGCCCGCTGGATCACCTCACCCCGCTCCGCGCCAAGCGAGACGAGCCGCCTGCCTGACGCGCAGGCCGCGCATGTCGCGCCCGGCTTTGGAGGTTGCGGATATCTTCCGCAGCCATGGCCTAGCATGGCGTCAAGCCCATGCCGGTCATATCAGCCTCGACCAGATGAAGGTGATGTCGGCGATCGAGCGCTGCCGCACGGCGGCCCTCGGGGGCCACGTCGCGCGCTGCGCGGACTGCGCTTATACCACGATCGCCTACAACTCCTGCCGCAACCGGCACTGCCCGAAGTGCCAGGGCGCCGCCGCGAAGGACTGGCTTGCCGACCGCGAGGCCGAGCTGTTGCCGGTGCCGTACTATCACGTCGTGTTCACGCTGCCGGCGGCCATCGCCGACATCGCCTACCAGAACAAGGCCGTGGTCTACGATCTGCTGTTCAAGGTCTCGGCCGAGACCATGCTGACGATCGCCGCCGATCCGAAGCATCTGGGTGGGCGGATCGGCGTCACCTCCGTGCTGCACACCTGGGGTTCGGCGCTGACCCATCACCCCCACGTGCACATGATCGTGCCGGGCGGCGGCATCTCGTCCGACGGCCAGCGCTGGGTGTCGTGCCGGCCGGGCTTCTTCCTGTCCGTGCGCGTGCTCTCCCGCCTGTTCCGGCGACTGTTCCTGGAGAAGCTTGTCGCCGCCCACCAAGCCGGCCGCCTCAGCTTCTTCGGCGACCACGCCCATCTCGCCGAGGCGCAATCCTTCGCGACTCATCTCGCCCCGCTGCGCACGGCCGAGTGGGTCGTCTATTCAAAGCGGCCGTTCGGCGGCCCTGAGGCGGTGCCGGCCTATCTGTCGCGCTACACCCATCGCGTGGCCATCGCCAACAGCCGATTGATCGCCTGCGACGAGGGCGGCGTCACCTTCAAGTGGAAGGACTACCGCATCGAGGGCCGCGATCGATACAAGCAGATGACGCTCGCCACAGATGAGTTCATCCGCCGCTTCCTCATCCACGTGCTGCCAAAAGGCTTGCATCGCATCCGCCACTACGGCCTGTTCGCCAAAGGCGCTTGTGCCGCCAACGTCGCACGCGCCCGTGAGCTGCTCGCCGCTGCAAAACCTGAAGGCCAGCCTACCGCCGATCCCAGCAAGCCGAGCTGTCCATGCTGTGGCGGCTGCATGATCGTCATCGAGGTTTTCGCGCGCGGTGCAACGCCGCGGCATCGGCCGACAGCTCCAATGAACCGCATCAGGATCGACACCTCATGATCACGTCTCAATCCTGCAAATCTGCTCGTCGTGCCCGCTGGCTCTCGACCGGCCACGGCAGAGCGCGCTCAGATTTCCCCCAGCCGTCGCAAATCGACGGACAAATTATGGAGTTCGATGCCACCCGTGGCCCGTTCGTCAGCCGCTCAACCGTCGAACAACCCGCTGCATCGGCTCGATTCAAATCAGCCATCTCGCCCGCGGCGCTCAAATCCCCATAGTCCCGGCCGCACAGCCTTACGTTCCCTTACCCGCGGTTTCCTCCCTTGGAGGCTTTCGGACGCCGGCCGCCGAATGCGCGGCGCTGTCCCTCAAACGGCCGGCATCCGAAACCCTTCACATAAGCGGACATCAGCGAACTTCCCGAAAGCGGACGCGTTGTCGATTGCGGGGGACGTGAATCTAGCTTTGCCAAAGGGACATAGCGCCCCGACAGTTGGTGTCACGGTTGCGCGCAGACGCATTCAATCTTGCTGGAAGGAGGATAGCGAGATGACAGAACGAATTTCGTTGGAGGGAAAGGTCGCGGTTGTGACTGGCGCAGGTCGCGGGCTTGGGCGGGCCTACGTCGAACTTCTCGCCGAACGCGGCGCCCGGGTCGTTGTGAACGACCTGGGGACCGAGGTATCGGGGTTCGGGAAGGATTCCACGATCGCGGAACAGGTGGCCGATTGCATTCGATCCCGTGGAGGCGAGGCAATCGCGAATGACAGCAATGTTTCCACCCCTGAAGGTGGCAGTGACCTGATCGCGACGACCATCGAGCATTTCGGGAGAATAGACCTCCTCGTGAACAACGCTGGTATTTGCGGAAGCCAGCTATTCGAGGACGCCACCCTTGACGATTTCGATCACTATTGGCGGGTGCACCTCGGCGGGCCGGTTAACACGGTGAAGGCTGCCTGGCCGTATATGGTCGCACAGCGCTACGGGAAGATCATCTTCACGACGTCAGTCAGCGGCCTGTTTGGGTTACGTGGCCAAGCCACCTACGCTGCGGCCAAGTGCGCAGTAGTTGGATTGATGCGCATTCTTGCAATTGAAGGCGCTGAGCATGGGATTCTCGTGAACACCATTTCGCCAGCCGGGTACACGAGGATGCACCCAGCGGCGGTTGCGGATCCCGCTTGGCTGAAGCAGAGCGAAGCCACAATGCCGGTTGAGGCTGTTGCGCCAGCGATCGTCTGGCTGGCAAGCGATAGTTGTTCGGAGACGAACAGGATCTACAACGTGGAAGCCGGAGTAATCCAACGTATCGCTATCGTCATGGGACCTGGCTTCAACGATCCACATCTGACACCCGAGAGCATCGCCGAGAACTACGCAAGGGTCGAATCGATCGAGGGCTTCTTCGAGCCGGGTCCGTTCGAGCCCGGTCAGATACCCGCAACGGCGAAGTCTTGAGGAACGAGGTTACGTCATGGCGACGTTCGACTCTGGCAGACAGCGTTACTCTAGGAACTTCTACGCAAGTCATCAGCGGCCGCTCCAGCGGCGGAGCTACACTGGCCGCCCAAGCAGACCTGCTGAAGGTCAGCTAAGGGGTCAAAGGCCGTCGATTGCGGCTAAGCCCTGCGATGTCCGCTTTACCCTCGAAGGGCGACGTGGAGGGCATGTCGGTCTTGGGCCATAGGACTAAACCGCTCGCGCGGTAGGGCGCTGGGGCTGGCGACGCAGCCAAGACGATAGCGCGACGGGGCGTCCTGTTTTGAGATGAGGGGTTCGCAACCTTCACTCAAAACAGGAGCATCCCCAATGACCAAGCAGGCCATCAGTCCGTTGCGCCAGCGCATGATCGAAGACATGGCGATCCGCAAGTTCGCGCCCAAGACCCAACACGACTACGTGCAAAGGGTCAAGGACTTCGCGGTATTCCTCGGCCGCTCGCCCGACCTGGCCCAGTCGGAGGACGTGCGCGGCTTTCGGCTGCATCTGGCGTCGAACGGCGCCGGCGCGCCAAAGATCAACGCCACCGTCTCGGCGCTGCGGTTCTTCTTCAATGTGACGCTCGATCGGCCCGAGCTTGCCAAGCACCTGTCGTTCATGCACGAGCCACGCAAGGTTCCGGTTGTTCTCAGCCCGGAAGAGGTTGCGCGCTTTCTGGAGGCGGCGCCGAGCATCAAATACAAGGCGGCGCTCAGTGTCGCTTACGGTGCAGGGTTGCGTGTCTCTGAGGTCGTCGCGTTGAAGGTATCCGACATCGATTCCGAACGCATGATGCTGCGCGTCGAGCAGGGCAAAGGCCGCAAGGATCGCCACGCGATGCTTTCCCCTGTGCTGCTCGAACTTCTGCGCGATTGGTACCGCATTTCCCGCCCGCAGGGCTGGCTGTTTCCGGGACTGAAGCCGGCCAGCCCGATGACGACGCGCCAGCTCACGCGCGCCTGCCACGCGGCGGCCCACATGGCCGAGATCGCCAAGCGGGTGACGCCGCACACCCTGCGCCACAGCTTCGCGACCCACCTGCTCGAGCAGAACATTGATATTCGGGTGATCCAGGTCCTGTTGGGCCACGCCAAGCTCGAGACCACGGCGCTCTATACCCGCGTCGCCACCAACACCATCCGCGAGGTCATGAGCCCGCTGGATCACCTCACCCCGCTCCGCGCCAAGCGAGACGAGCCGCCTGCCTGACGCGCAGGCCGCGCATGTCGCGCCCGGCTTTGGAGGTTGCGGATATCTTCCGCAGCCATGGCCTAGCATGGCGTCAAGCCCATGCCGGTCATATCAGCCTCGACCAGATGAAGGTGATGTCGGCGATCGAGCGCTGCCGCACGGCGGCCCTCGGGGGCCACGTCGCGCGCTGCGCGGACTGCGCTTATACCACGATCGCCTACAACTCCTGCCGCAACCGGCACTGCCCGAAGTGCCAGGGCGCCGCCGCGAAGGACTGGCTTGCCGACCGCGAGGCCGAGCTGTTGCCGGTGCCGTACTATCACGTCGTGTTCACGCTGCCGGCGGCCATCGCCGACATCGCCTACCAGAACAAGGCCGTGGTCTACGATCTGCTGTTCAAGGTCTCGGCCGAGACCATGCTGACGATCGCCGCCGATCCGAAGCATCTGGGTGGGCGGATCGGCGTCACCTCCGTGCTGCACACCTGGGGTTCGGCGCTGACCCATCACCCCCACGTGCACATGATCGTGCCGGGCGGCGGCATCTCGTCCGACGGCCAGCGCTGGGTGTCGTGCCGGCCGGGCTTCTTCCTGTCCGTGCGCGTGCTCTCCCGCCTGTTCCGGCGACTGTTCCTGGAGAAGCTTGTCGCCGCCCACCAAGCCGGCCGCCTCAGCTTCTTCGGCGACCACGCCCATCTCGCCGAGGCGCAATCCTTCGCGACTCATCTCGCCCCGCTGCGCACGGCCGAGTGGGTCGTCTATTCAAAGCGGCCGTTCGGCGGCCCTGAGGCGGTGCCGGCCTATCTGTCGCGCTACACCCATCGCGTGGCCATCGCCAACAGCCGATTGATCGCCTGCGACGAGGGCGGCGTCACCTTCAAGTGGAAGGACTACCGCATCGAGGGCCGCGATCGATACAAGCAGATGACGCTCGCCACAGATGAGTTCATCCGCCGCTTCCTCATCCACGTGCTGCCAAAAGGCTTGCATCGCATCCGCCACTACGGCCTGTTCGCCAAAGGCGCTTGTGCCGCCAACGTCGCACGCGCCCGTGAGCTGCTCGCCGCTGCAAAACCTGAAGGCCAGCCTACCGCCGATCCCAGCAAGCCGAGCTGTCCATGCTGTGGCGGCTGCATGATCGTCATCGAGGTTTTCGCGCGCGGTGCAACGCCGCGGCATCGGCCGACAGCTCCAATGAACCGCATCAGGATCGACACCTCATGATCACGTCTCAATCCTGCAAATCTGCTCGTCGTGCCCGCTGGCTCTCGACCGGCCACGGCAGAGCGCGCTCAGATTTCCCCCAGCCGTCGCAAATCGACGGACAAATTATGGAGTTCGATGCCACCCGTGGCCCGTTCGTCAGCCGCTCAACCGTCGAACAACCCGCTGCATCGGCTCGATTCAAATCAGCCATCTCGCCCGCGGCGCTCAAATCCCCATAGTCCCGGCCGCACAGCCTTACGTTCCCTTACCCGCGGTTTCCTCCCTTGGAGGCTTTCGGACGCCGGCCGCCGAATGCGCGGCGCTGTCCCTCAAACGGCCGGCATCCGAAACCCTTCACAAAAGCGGGCAATGACGTAGCAGATTACACCACCTGAAAAACCTCCAGTCTTCGCGCGTTTTGCGGCGAGCGAGCCGCTGGCAATCGCGCAGATGCGGTTCAACCAGCCATATTTTTCCGAGCTCGTCTCGAAATAGGGTGTGGCCCGGAAATAGTCCGTCCCCGGGTCAACGGTTTCGTTGCGATGCAAGCGGTCCAAGACATCTTTCGGAACGTGGCGAAGGCCCTTCCAGTGCATATAAATTTGATGCTTGTCGTCGGTCTCGAGCATCAGCCGCACTTCGATATCCAACACGTCGTCGCAGCGCAGAAGCGTCCATGCGCCACCCCCCCGGCAATACCACGCCCTTGAGCTTTGGGCCTTCGAAGCTGCCGGTATTGAGCCTTGCGATGCGCCGGATGCCATAAGGCGTGTCACCTAGAATCGAGATTTCAAAATCCAGGTCGATGGTGAAAAGAAACTCGGTCTTGATCTCGGGCATGGGTTCCGTTCCCAGGACGTGCCACTATGGACCATATAGACTATTGCAGCGAAGAAGCCGGCCATTGTCGGATGTCGCTGCGCTCATTCATTTTGAGTCAAACGTCCGCTGAGTATCAAAAGCCGTCGATGACGGCCGAGCCCAGCAATTTCCGCTTGTCCTCTGGCCGCGACGTTCATGAATGCTCGCCCTACGCCGGCTTCACGATCACCTTCAACCCGTCGCGCGGCTTCGGAATCGGCCACATCTGCCAATCGGCCTTGTAGCCCGCCGGCAGCGACACATCGAGATTCTGCACGAAGTGGCGGGCAAAGCACTTCGCCTGCATGTTGGCGAAGTGCAGGCCGAGGCACATATGCGCGCCGCCGCCGAACGGCACCCAGGCGAAGCGGTGGCGGCCGCGCTGCGCCTCCTCGGTGAAGCGCAGCGGGTCGAATCTTTCTGGCTCCGGCCAGATGTCCTTCATGTGATGCGTGAACAGCGGATTGACGCCGACCATGGTGCCGGCGGGGATCGCATATCCCCTGAAGGAGAAATCGCGCACCGCGCGTCGCGGCATCGACGGCACCGGCGGCTTCAGCCGCAGCGCTTCCTTGAACGCCATCTCCGACAGCGGCATCGCGTTGAGATGCTCGAGGCTGGTCGGCTGATCCGCCGCGATTCCGAGCGCGGCGACCTCGTCGCGCAGCTTCTGCTGCCATTGCGGATGCGCGGCGAGTTCGCCGACGAACGAGGTCAATGACGAGGTCAGCGTGTCGTGCGCCGCCATCATCAGGAAGCTCATGTGGTCGATGATGTCCTGCTCGGAGAGCAGCGCGCCGTCGTCATGCTTCAGTTGGCACAGTTGCGAGAACAGGTCGTTGCCGCCGCCGCGGGCGCGCCGGATCGGAATCTGCTCGGCGAAATAGGCGACGATGCGCCTGCGGCCTTTGACCCCGCGCGCCATTTGCGTGCCCGGCAAGGGCTTGCGGATCGGCGCCACTGCCGCAGCCACCATGTCGACGAAGGCGCGGTTGATCTCGTCGACCTCGGGGCCGATGTCGGCGCCGAGGAACGAGGTCGCTGCGAGGTCGAGCGTCAGCTGCTTCATCGCCGGATAGATCAGCATCTCCCCTCGTTTCGTCTTCCACTGCGCCACGCGCGCAGCGATCCCCTTGTCGAGCTCGGTGAAATACGATTTCATCGGCTCGCTTTTGAAGGCGACCGACAGCGCGCGGCGATGCAAGCGGTGCTCCTCGAAATCGCGCAGCATCAGCCCGCGCGGAAACAGCAGGCCGAGGATGCGGCCCCAGCCATGTTCGGATGAGAACTGCTTGGCCTGGTCGAACATCACGAGCTCATTGGCCTCGGGTCCGAGCAGCACGATGCTGGTCTCGCCGAACAGATGGCTGCGGTAGCACAGGCCGTATTTCGCGGCGTTCTTTTCGATATGACCCTTCGGGTCGGCGAGCACTTCCAGCGTCTTGCCGATGATGGGCCAGCCCTCGTCGCCCGGGATATGCCTCAGCGAGTTACGCTTCGGCGGTGTGAGCGCGTAGGGGGTAGGTGCCACATTCTGCATCGACATGGCCATTGCTCCGATTGGGACGCCATCGTCTGGAAACGGTCGGACAAGGTGGAAACCCGTCGTCCGAAAATCATCATGCTCGAGAAATAGGTTTGGTCAGTAAATAACCCTTTGCCTCTCCCGCATCAGCTTCCGCCTCGTGCGGGAGGCCGCGCAGGGCTGTGCCAGTCTAGCCGAAAACGACGCCTGCGCGGGGAGAAAACAGCGACGCCGGCGGCATTCCTGCGGATTTGTGATCGCACAGTCATTGGCTCTTACCTCTGCTGGGTCCGCCGCGATCCAGGCGCGCAGATCAGACCGACGATCACGATGCCCGGTCCGGACGAGCCGAAGAATGTGCTCTTCGTCACAACAGTCTCTAGTCTCTTCGTCGTCTGGGAATGGGGACGAGGGGTGCGACAAATTAACCCGACGGGCAATTTTCCGCTTCGCGATTGACCCAACTCAGATGTTCAATCCCCCCGTCTCACCCGATTGAGGGGCGCGTCGCGATCGTCACGAGTGTTGCGGTGAGATGCGGTGGACGCGGATGTCACGACCGACGAGCGTGGCTGAAGCGGACGGTGAAGTCGTGTGGTCTCGACGCCCCAGTGGCAGGTGTCTCCTCGCAAGATGCGAAGCATCTTTGTGAAGACGGTGACAAAAAAGCCAAGTCTCGCCGGGGAGAGCACGAAGTAAGCCGTAAACCATCGCGCAGGGAAAGCCGGAGTGTTTTCCGGTTTCACCTGTGGTCCTACCCCTGTGCTTTTTCACCGCACAGGGCCCATGGGTGCGATCGGCACCCGGCTTTCCCTGCGCCCTCTGTTCGATAGACGGGCGAAGATCGATGAAAACCTCGGACACGTCGTGCCGCGAGAATGCGGATGTATGACCCACAGGCCGTGCAACACATTCAGTGTCGTCCTGGCGAAAGCCAGGACCCATTACCACAGATGTCAGTTGTCGCGCGACGCTGGGCCAAGATCGCGTTCATCACCAAGTGCGGTGGTTATAGGTCCTGGCTTTCGCCAGGACGACGAACGAGGAGCCCCGCTCACAACGCAGGCCACGGCGTATGTGTCCCGGCCTTCGCCGGAACGACAGTCGTGGATGCGGCGCGACGCTCATGCGTCAACGAACGCCTGGCCTCACGCCTTCTGCTTGGCGGCCGCCTTCTGCAGGTCCGGCGCATTCACCGCGGGGATGGCGACGCGGCCGGGGCCGGTCTGTTGAAGAGCGGCGGCGGCCTTGTCGTTCTCCATGATCTTGGCCATCACCGCTTGCCCTGCACGCTCGAACACCGCGCGATTGTCGATCAGGAACTGGCGCGACTTGCGCAGGCCATCGATATAGCCGTTGATCTCCGGAATCACGTAGCGCGCGACCAGGTCCCAGCTGCGGCGCGTGTTCTCGGGGTTGGCCCAGTCATGGGCGAAGCCCACGATGGTGCCGACGCCGCCGGACACCTGCACGAGATTCTTGATCATCCTCACGAGATCATCCGGTGTGCCGATGGTGGAGGCGGCGCCGTCGACAAAGGCGGTCTTGTCGACGGCTTCGTCCGGCGAGGAGAACGCGGTCAGGCCCGGCCGCATCAACGTGCCGACATTGTACTCATTGTGCCAGCGCATCAGGCCGGCGCCAGCCTCGCGCCGCGCCTGCTCGCGGGTCTCGGCGATGTGCCACGACAGCAGCACGCGCCAGTTCGAACGGCTCACGGTGGTACCGGCCTTCTTGGCGGCGTCCTCGGCGAACTGCCATTGCTGCGGCAGCGCCATCAGGCCCTGAGTCGACATCGAGCCAAGCGAAATGATGCCGATGCCGTATTTGCCGGCGAGCGTCATGCCCGACGGAGAGATCTGCGAGGCCACCACGAACGGCATGTCCTCCTGCAGCGGCAGGATCTGCAGCGCGGCGTCGTGCATCTCGAACCAGTCGCTCTTCGCCGTGACGCGCTCGCCGTTGAACAGGCGGCGGATCACCGCGATCGCCTCGTCCTGGCGGTCGCGCTGCGTCATCGGGTCGATGCCGAGCGTGTGGGCGTCGGAGGCGAGCGCGCCGGGGCCGGAGCCGAAGATGGCGCGGCCGCCGGTCATGTGGTCGAGCTGCACCATGCGCTGCGCGACGTTGAATGGGTGGTGATAGGGCAGCGAGATCACGCCGGTGCCGAGCTTGATGCGCTTGGTCCGCTCGCCGGCGGCGGCCAGGAACATCTCCGGCGACGCGATCGTCTCCCAGCCCGAGGAATGGTGCTCGCCGCACCAGAACTCGTCATAGCCGAGGTCGTCGAGCTGCTCGACAAAATCGAGGTCGCGGCGGAATTGCAGCATCGGATGCTCGCCGATCGGGTGATGCGGGGCGAGGAAGGCTCCGAACTTGAGGCGCGCCATAGGTCGTTCTCTCCGGCTTATTTGTTATCGGGGGCTTTCGGTCAACCTACGGGGTGGGCCGGGGCATGGCAATGCTTGGGGGCTGCAGCGCCCGCATGGTTGTTGCGCAAATCGGCGGCGCTTGCCGCCGTCCGGAATGTTTCCCAGCGCGTCAACACAAGTTGGCCCCCGAGGCCGAACTCCCGTGATCCGTTTCTTACCTCGGAGGTAATCGAACGGATGACCGGAATCTGCTGATGTCAGGCGTCTCATTGTTTCGGGCAGGGCCACAGCGCATGCATCAGATCGTTTCGGCGCGAGCGGACACATCCCGCCGCTGGTGGGTGCTTGCGATCGTCGTCGCCGCGCAGTTCATGTTCGGCGTCGATGCCTTCATCGTGAACGTGGCGATCCCGACGATTGCAACGGAGCTGAAGGCGACGCCGGCGCAGATCGAGGCCGTGATCGCGATCTACCTGATCGCCTATGCGACGCTGGTGGTGACCGGCGGCCGGCTCGGCGATATCTACGGCACGAGGAACGTGTTCATCGCCGGCGTCGCCGGCTTTTCGCTGACCTCGCTGTGGTGCGGCCTCGCGCAATCCGGCCCCGAGCTGATCGCAGCAAGGCTGGCGCAGGGGGCGACCGCGGCGCTGATGGTGCCGCAGGTGCTGGCGACACTGCATCTGTTGTTCTCGGATGCCGCCCGCGCGCGGGCCTTCGGCATCTACGGCGTCGTGCTCGGGCTCGCGGGTGCCGCGGGCTTCATGCTCGGCGGCGTGCTGGTGACGCTCGATCTCGCCGGCCTCGGCTGGCGCGCGGTGTTCTTCGTCAACGTGCCCTGCGGCGTCATCATCATCGCCGCGGCGCTGAAGATCATGCCGACCGTGCCGCGCCGCGTCGGCACGCGGCTCGATATAGCAGGCGCGCTCGTGCTGTTCGCGGGCCTGCTGTGCCTGATCGGCCCGCTGCTGTTCGGCCACGATCTCGACTGGTCGGGTGAGGTGTGGCTGGTGATGGCGGCGGGCGTTGCGATCGTGGCCGGCTTCGTGCGGCTGGAGCGCATCGCGGCACGCCGTGGCGGCATGCCGCTGATCGATCTGGCGCTGCTGTCGGACGTCGCCTTCATGCGCGGATTGGTCGCCGTGTTCTTCTTCTTTTTCGCCAATCTGTCCTTCTACCTCGTCATGACCATCTTCATGCAGAAGGGCTTGCAGATACCGCCGCTGCAGGCGGGACTGGTGTTCGTGCCGCTGGCGTTGACCTTCGTGGCCGCCTCGCGCCACAGCGGCGTGCGCGCCCGGCATCGCGGCACGCTGGTGCTGATCGAGGGCTGCGCCTTGCAGATCGTCGGTCTTGCCGCGCTCGTTGCCGCCGTCGAGATGATCGCGGCGCCGCCGGCGCTGATGCTTGCGCTGGTGCTGATGATTGTCGGCTATGGTCAGGGACTGGTGATGGCGCCGCTGTCGAGCGCGGTGCTCTCGAGCGTGAAGCCTGCGAGCGCCGGTGCAGGCTCGGGCATGTATGGAACGACGACGCAAATCGGTAATGCGGCCGGTGTCGCCGCAATCGGCGCGGTTTTCTTCGCCGTCGAGACTGCGATTTCATCACGCGTGGCGCTGTTTGCGGCATGCGCATTGTTTGTGCTGTCGGTCGCGATTTCAGCCGCATTTCTGTCATGGATGCGTCGCGCCAGCGCATGATCCGAAAAGGTAGAAGCCGTTTTCCGAAACATCATGCTCAAATCAGGAGATGATCACGCGTTAACGCCGAATCTCACGATTCAGAGGGAATGACAGCACACGGCCTTTTCAGTTTGCAGTGCAGCAACTATCTGGTTTGGTACACCAGAAGAAGAATCACCTCAGGAGTTGCTGTTGTCACTGGTCAACAACGTCGAATTTCTGCGTCATCTGCCCAAGATGAACGCGTTCAACGGCCTGGGCGCGCTCGCTCCCGCCGTGCCGACGCCGCTCGTCGAGACGACCGAATTCGGCGCCAATCCCGGCGCACTGAAGATGTTCTCGTTCGTGCCCGCGCAGCTTGCGCGGTCGCCGGCGCTCGTCGTCGTGCTGCATGGCTGCGGCCAGACGGCTGCGTCCTACGATCTTGGCACCGGCTGGTCGACGCTCGCCGGGCATTACGGTTTCGCGCTGCTGATGCCGGAGCAGCAGGCGATCAACAACGGCAATACCTGTTTCAACTGGTTCAATCCGGAGGACATCGCGCGCGGCCACGGCGAGGCTCGTTCGATCAGGCAGATGATCGCGCACATGGTCAGCACGCATCAGGTCGATCCGCGGCGCGTCTATGTGACGGGATTGTCCGCCGGCGGCGCGATGGCCTCCGTCATGCTCGCGACCTATCCCGATGTGTTCGCGGGTGGCGCGATCATCGCCGGCCTGCCGTACGGCGTCGCCAGCAATCTGCGCGAGGCGCTGCATGCGATGATGCATGCGAGCGCGCTGTCCGCGCCTGAGCTCGGCGGTCTCGTCCGCAAGGCCTCGAAGCACAAGGGCGCGTGGCCGAAGATCTCGGTATGGCACGGCAGCGCCGACCGCACCGTGCATCCGGCCAATGCCGATGCGATCGTACGGCAATGGCTCGATGTCCACGGCCTGCCGCTTGCCGCGATGTCGAAGTCCGATGTCGACGGTCATCCGCGCGAGGTCTGGTGGAATGCCGACGGCGAGACGCTGGTCGAGTCCTACAGCATCACCGACATGGCGCATGGCACGCCACTCGGCCTCGCCGACAATGACGAGCGCTATGGCGTGGAGGGCGCGTTCCTGATCGAGGCCGGAATCTCGTCATCCTATCACATCGCGAGCTTTTTCGGCCTGACCGATCGAGCGCGTCAGCCGCATGTGGCGCCGACGGGTGTCCCGCGCGAGCGCGCCGACACGATCTCCATGACGATTCCGGTGACGGCGTCGGAGCCCGCCACCGCAGCGGCATCCGGCCGCCGCAGCACGCGGCCGCGCAAGGCGCGGAGCCGCGGCGTCGATGTCAGCCGCGTCATCGCGCGGGCGCTGACGGCCGCAGGGTTGATGAAATAGCAGGCGAGGTTGGCGCCTGAGCAGCTCACATCTCGCCGGTCAGGAACGGGTTCGTCATCCGCTCCTGGCCGATGCTCGAGCCCGCGCCGTGGCCGCAGACGAAGCCGACATCGTCACCGAGCGGCAGCAGCTTCTCCTTGATCGACTGGATCAGCGTCGCATGGCTGCCGCCGGGCAGGTCGGTGCGCCCGACCGAGCCCGCGAACAGGACGTCGCCGACATGCGCGAAGCGCAGCTCCCTGTTGATGAACACCACGCTGCCCGGCGAATGGCCGGGGCAGTGCAGGATGTCGAAGGTGAGATCGCCGATCGAGACCTGGTCGCCCTCGTCGAGCCAGCGGTCCGGGCCGAAATTGCGCACCCCGGTCATGCCGAAGCGCTCGCCGCTCGAGACGACATTGTCGAGCAGATATTTGTCGGCGATGTGCGGTCCCTCGATCTTGACCTGCAGCGCGTCGCGCAGCTCCGCGGCGCCGCCGACATGGTCGATATGACCGTGCGTCAGCCAGATCTTCTCCACCGTCACGCCGGTCTGCTTGATCGCGGCCTGGATCTTCGGCACGTCCCCGCCGGGGTCGATCACCACGGCCCTCTTGGTCGGCTCGTGCCAGATGATGGTGCAGTTCTGCTCGAACAGCGTCACCGGCACGATGATCGCGCCGGCCCTCGGTTTGGTTTCGGTTTTCTCGTCCATGACGTCACCATAGGCTTCCAGGAAAAGCCGTCAACACGGACTGGAAATGCGCCTGACCCGGCGTGTGATCCCAAAACAGACCGTGATAAGGTCGTGCCTGGCAGAACAAATTCGTGAGCAGCCCGGTACGCCGCTGCTCTCAACCATGATCTAGGTCCTCGCAGTCCGGAACTCCATGACCCAGGCCTCAAAACCACCGCTCGGCGGACACCGGACCACTGCCCGCGCATTCTTCGTCGCGGACCGCATCAACACGTCCGGCCTGGAGCGCGGCGACGTGCTGGCCACGACGCCGCTTGCATTCCGCGTCAACGACACTGGCGTCGCCATTCTGTTCCGTTACGGCGTCGTCGTCCTGATCGGTCTCAACGCGCTGGAGGAGGATGAATTCCTCCGCAGCCTGCAGTCACGCATGACCGGCCATTTCACCCGGCGCGAAGAGGAGATCGCGATCATCGAGGTCGCCGCGGAGAAGGACGATCAGATTCCGCCCGGCGGTCCGATCTATCTGCAAGGCCTGTCGCCGGAACGCCTGATCATTGTCGGCGAGGCGCTGGCCAAGAGCGTGGTGCTGGCGCGGCACGAGCGCGAGGTCGCGGCCGTCTTCGACATGACCGAGCCGTTGGCGCGTGAACTTGCCAAGGGCGGGCGGATCTACGGCGGGCGCGCTGCGATCCTGAAGCACATCGGCAATGCGCTGTTGGTCCGGCATCGCGTGTCCGGTCCGGTCGAGGTGTCGGAGAAGCCGGACATCCTGTGGGACAAGCCGCAGCTCGAGCGGCTCTACGCCCGGCTCGAGGATGAGTATGAGCTCAAGGAGCGTGCCGAGTCGCTGAATCGCAAGCTTGCCGTCATCGCCGAGACCGCCCAGGTCCTGACCGACATCATCGACACCGGCCGCTCGCTGCGGCTGGAGCTGATCATCGTCTTCCTGATCCTGTTCGAGGTCCTGATCACCATCTTCCAGATTGTGACGGCCCGGCACTGAGCCCCGCCGTCATTTTTCCGTCCCGAATTGTGCGTCATCCGTGAACCCGGCGGTGGCACCGGGCGTTGCCCCGCTTGGGCCGGGCGGCGAGCTTGGGGTGCGGGATGGATCAGGGCGACACGGACTGGTGGCGGCACGGAATCTTCTATCAGGTCTATCCGCGCTCGTTTCAGGATACTGACGGCGACGGCGTCGGCGACATCAGGGGGATCATCGAGCGGCTGCCTTATCTGATGGAGCTCGGCGTCGATGCGATCTGGCTGTCACCGATCTTTCCGTCGCCGATGGCCGATTTCGGCTACGACATCTCGGACTACGCCGGCATCGATCCGCTGTTCGGGACGATGGAGGATTTCGACGAGCTTGTCGCGGCCGCACATGATTCCGGCCTCAAGCTGATCCTCGATCTCGTCCCGAACCACACTTCCGAGCAGCATCCCTGGTTCATCGAGGCGAAGAGCTCACGCGAGAACCCCAAGCGCGAGTGGTACATCTGGCGCGATCCCGCGCCCGACGGCGGTCCGCCCAACAACTGGCTGTCCGAATTCGGCGGCAGCGCCTGGGCGTATGACGAGGCCTCGGGGCAATATTACTATCACGCCTTCCTCGCCCAGCAGCCCGATCTCAACTGGCGCAATCCCGAGGTGCGGGCGGCGATCTACGACGTGATGCGCTTCTGGCTGCGCAAGGGCGTCGACGGCTTCCGCGTCGATGTGATCTGGCACCTGATCAAGGACGCTGAATTCCGCGACAATCCGCCGAACCCGCACTATATCGAGGGCCGGCCGCCGTACGAGACATTCCTCACGCAATACTCGACGGACCAGCCCGAGGTGCATGCGGTCATCACCGAGATGCGCCGCGTCACCGAGGAGTTCGACGATCGCGTGCTGATCGGCGAGGTCTATCTGCCGCTGCACCGGCTGGTCGCCTACTACGGCAACGATCTGCGCGGCGCGCAGATGCCGTTCAATTTCGCGCTGCTGTCGACCATGTGGAGCGCGCGTTCGGTCGAAAAGATCATTGTCGACTACGAGAAGGCGCTGCCGCCGGGGGCATGGCCGAACTGGGTGCTCGGCAATCACGACCGGCCGCGGGTGGCGAGCCGGGTTGGGCTCGCACAGGCGCCGGTCGCCGCGATGCTGCTGCTGACGCTGCGCGGGACGCCGACGCTGTATTACGGCGACGAGATCGGGATGCGTCAGCTCGCGATGGCGCCGGACCAGGTGTGCGATCCCTTTGAGAAGAACGTGCCGGGCATCGGTGTCGGCCGCGACGGCTGCCGCACGCCGATGCAATGGAGCGCAGAGCGCCACGCCGGCTTCTCGACCGTGGAGCCATGGCTGCCGCTGGCGCGCGACTTCGCCAGCGACAACGTCGCCAGCCTGGAGGCGGACGGGGCGTCGATCCTGAACCTCTACAAGGCGCTGATCGCGCTGCGGAGGCGGATGCCGCAGCTCGTCCGCGGCAACTATGAGCCGGTGGCGGCGCATGGCGACGTCCTGCTCTACCGGCGGCGCAGCGCGGAAGGCGCGGCGGTGATCGCGCTGAATCTTGGCACAGAGGCCGCGGCGATCACCTCCAGCGCCATCGGCTTCAGCAATGAGATATTGCTGTCGACGTTCATGGACCGGCAGGGCGAGAAGATCGAAGGCAAGCTCGAACTGCGTGGCAACGAGGGCGTGATCCTCGGCCTGCCGTTGTCGTGACGTGACGTGACGCCTTTCGTGATGTGAGCACAATCCTCGGGCTCCCCCTCCCGCTTGCGGGGGAGGGTTGGAGTGGGAGTCTCTCCGCAGTGGGATTGGATGGTCGATCCTGACTATCCGACCTGCGGCAAGGCGGTTCCGTCGCGAATTCGCGGCCGAATCCGGCGCTGCCGCCACGCAACGGAATCGGCTAATCTGGCCGCGATGGAATCGCCCGCCCGCCAGATCGCGCTTGCGCCCGCGCCCGACCGACGCCAGTCGGAGACCGCGCTTGCGATCGCGCGCGGCACGGCGAGGCTCCTGAGATCGCTGGGCTTTTCCTGCATCAGCGAATTGCCGCTGCCGTCCGGCCGCCGCGCCGACCTGGTCGCGCTCAATGAGCGCGGCGAGATCTGGATCGTCGAGATCAAGTCGTCGGTGGAAGATCTGCGCGCCGACCAGAAATGGCAGGACTACCGGATGCATTGCGACCGGTTGTTCTTCGCCTTTACCCAGGATCTGCCGTGCGAGATCTTTCCCGCCGATACCGGCCTGATCATCGCCGACGCCTATGGCGCGCATTTGCATTGCGAGGCGCCTGAGCATCGCCTGCCGGCGCCGACGCGCAAGGCGATGACGGTGCGCTTTGCCATGGCCGCGGCGCAGCGGATCAACCGGCTGGTCGACCCGCAGGGACATAGCGAGTTTTGAAGACGGTCACGTAGCCCGGATGAAGCGCAGCGCAATCCGGGCGAGCGTTCCACGGGTGGGTCCGCCCCGGATTTCGCTGCGCTCCATCCGGGCTACAAAAAAAGCAAATGGCCGGGACGTCCAGCGCGAAGACGCGCTTCCCGCTTTTGCCCGGCCGTCACGAAGGAATGTAAAACGACGCTTACCGCGGCGCGCGCTTGGCGAGGATGCGCTGCAGCGTGCGACGGTGCATGTTGAGCCGGCGCGCGGTCTCCGAGACGTTGCGGTTGCACATCTCGTAGATGCGCTGGATGTGCTCCCAGCGCACGCGGTCGGCCGACATCGGGTTGGTCGGCAGCTCGGACTTCTCGGTGCCACTCGCCAACAGCGCGGCGACGACGTCATCGGCGTCGGCCGGCTTCGACAGATAATCGACGGCGCCCATCTTCACCGCGGTGACGGCGGTGGCGATGTTGCCGTAGCCGGTGAGCACGATCGCACGCGCATCGGGACGCTTGCGCTTCAACGCCGAGACGACGTCGAGACCGTTGCCGTCGCCAAGCCGGAGGTCGACGACCGCGAAAGCGGGCGCGGCACGGCTGATCTCGGCGAGACCATCGGACACAGTATCGCATGACGTCACCGAGAAGCCGCGTGTCTCCATGGCGCGCGACAGGCGCTCCAGGAACGGCTTGTCGTCCTCGACAATGAGGAGCGATCGGTCGGTGTGCTCATTCAGTTCAGCGATGGCGTTCACTGTCGATTTTTCCCTGTGGCAGACCGCCACTATATGGGGGCGCAGTGCGGCGCTGCCAAGGCAGCCGAAAGTCGCGGCCGCTGCACCAGTAATGCCAGACGTGTGATTGAGAATTGTTCTTAAGATGCACTCTCGGCGTTCGGTGCAGTGCCCTCGAAGCGCTCGCGCGGCCAGACGATCTGAGCGACGGCGCCGTGATCGGGGAAGATGCGGTTGGTAAACGACACCTTGGCGCCGGTGCGCTCCAGCAGCGTCCTTGCGATGAAAACGCCGAGACCCAGGCCTCCGCGGGTATTTTGAGCCTCATCTGCGCCCCGGCGGCGCGACAGATAGGGTTCTCCGATCCGCTTCAGCATGTCCGGCGCGATGCCCGGACCGTCATCGGAGATCACAATCTCAACGGTTTCGGCATTCCACCACGCATTCACCTCGACCGTCTGGTGCGCGAAATCGACGGCATTTTCCAGAATATTTCCGACGCCATAGAGAATCGCGGGGTTGCGGGCGCCGATCGGCTCGGGTGTCGCTGCGACAGCAAGCCGCACCTTGATATTGACGCCGAAGTCGCGATGCGGCGCCACCGCCTCCTCGATCAGCGTCGACAGCTTCATGTTGTCGAACGGCGCGCCGCTCGATGACAACTGCGCGATCTTGCTCAGGATGTCGCGGCAGCGCTGCGCCTGCTCGCGCAGGGTCTTCAGGTCACCTGCGAGGCTCGGCTCCTGCACCGTCTTCTCGAGTTCGCGCGAGATCAGGAAGATCGTCGACAGCGGGGTGCCGAGCTCGTGCGCGGCGGCGGCGGCAAGGCCGTCGAGCTGGGTCAGATGCTGCTCCCGCGTCAGCACCAGTTCGGTGGCCGCGAGCGCGTCGGAGAGCTGACGCGCTTCCTCCGTCACCTGAAAGGCATAGAGGCTGGTGACACCGATCGCGAGCAGGATCGAAAACCAGACGCCGATCAAATAGATCGGCGGCAGCACCAGCGGATCGTCGGCGTCCCACGGCAGCGGAAGATGGTAGAAGAACAGCGCCGAGGCGCAGGCGACCGCTAGGCAACCAAGCGCGATGGTCAGCCGGACCGGCAGCACCGTGGCCGAGATCAGCACGGGTGCGAGGAACAGGAACGAGAACGGGTTCTGCAGGCCGCCGGTGAAATAGAGCAGCGCGGCAAGCTCCACAATGTTGAGCGCGAGCAGGGCAGCGGCGTGGGTCGGCTCCAGCCGCTGCATCGGATTGAAGGCGATCTGCAGTCCCAGATTGAGCAACGCCGAGAACGCGATGATGCAGACGCAGGGCACGATCGGAACGTCGAATTCCAATCCCTGGGCGACGATGAAGATCGCCACCAGCTGGCCAAGCGCGGCCAGCCAGCGCAGCCGCAGGATCGTATCCAGGCGGACATAGCTGCGTGGCTGGCGGAAATCGGAGGCGGCGAGGTCGGTCATATCTGGACCTTAGCTGTGCTATGGGCAGCGCACAAATTCGCGACTTACCGCAAGGAGGCGGTGCAAGCCTTGCGCTTATTGTCGCAATGGCTCAATGAACGGCCATATGCAACAGAGCGAGACAGGTCAGGGGCAACCGCCGGCGGCCGATCTGAGCGGATCGGCGGCGATCGATGTTGCGCATCTGGTCAAGCTCTACAAGGCCACCCGCGCCGTCGACGATATCTCCTTCCGCATCGCGCGCGGCAGCATCACCGGACTGCTCGGCGGCAACGGCGCCGGCAAGACCACGACGATCGCGATGATCATGGGGCTGGTGCTGCCGACCTCGGGCCGAGTTCAGGTCTTGGGCGCCAAGATCCCCGAGCAGAGCTACGACGTGCTCGGCCGGATGAACTTCGAAAGCCCCTATGTCGATATGCCGATGCGGCTCACGGTGCGGCAGAACCTGACGATTTTCGGGCGCCTTTATGCGGTGACGCATTTGCGGGAGCGGATCGACCGGCTTGCCGCCGATCTCGACCTCAAGGATTTCCTCGATCGCGCCAATGGAAAGCTGTCCGCCGGGCAAAAGACGCGCGTCGCGCTCGCGAAGGCGCTGATCAACCAGCCGGAACTGCTGCTGCTGGACGAGCCGACCGCGTCGCTCGATCCTGACACCGCCGATTGGGTGCGGCAGCATCTTGAAACCTATCGCAAGACCCACAACGCCACGATCCTGCTCGCATCGCACAACATGCTGGAGGTCGAGCGCCTGTGCGACCGCGTCATCATCATGAAGCGCGGCAAGATCGAGGACGACGACAGCCCCGACCGGATCATGGCGCGCTATAACCGTGACACGCTGGAAGAGGTGTTTCTCGACGTCGCGCGCGGCCGGATGCGGGAGGGCGTGACGTGAGCGAGGTCGTGAGCCGGCAGAATCACGGGATTTCCTTGCATCGCATCAATGCGATGGTGCTGCGCTATTGGTATCTGTTGATGTCGTCGTGGCCGCGGCTTCTGGAACTGGTCTATTGGCCGGCGCTGCAGATCATCACCTGGGGCTTTCTGCAGACCTACATCTCGCAAACCTCGGGTTTCTTCGCCAGGGCCGGCGGCTCGCTGATCGGCGCCGTCATCCTCTGGGACATCCTGTTCCGCGGGCAGCTCGGCTTCTCGATCTCGTTTCTCGAGGAGATGTGGGCGCGCAATCTCGGCAACCTGATGATGAGCCCGCTGAAGCCGATCGAGTTCCTGCTCTCGCTGATGATCATGAGCCTGATCCGGCTCGCCATCGGCATCACCCCGATGACGCTGATGGCGCTGTTCTTTTTCGGCTTCAACTTCTACGCCATCGGGGTGCCGCTGATCGCGTTCTTCTGCAATCTGATCTTCACGAGCTGGTCGGTTGGCGTGTTCGCCTCGGGCCTGGTGCTGCGCAACGGGCTCGGCGCCGAAAGCATCGTCTGGACGCTGATGTTCGCGGTGATGCCGCTCGCCTGCATCTACTATCCGGTCGATGTGCTGCCGGTCTGGCTGCAATATGTCGCCTGGACCTTGCCGCCGACCTATGTGTTCGAGGGCATGCGCGCGCTTCTGATCGACCACGTCTTCCGCGCCGACCTGATGATCGATGCGCTTCTGATCAACGCCGTCCTGTTCGCTGCATCTTTTGCAACCTTCCTTGCCCTGTTGCGCAGCGCCAAGCGTCACGGATCGCTGCTCAGCGCTGGTGAATAAATGTCACTTTCCCAAGGAATTTCGCTGTTTTAGGCAGATATCGACCCTAAATGCACCTAGCGTCGCATTGACGCATTATTGCGCATTCGGCAGTATGCTGCGGCGCAAAACAGGGGTATGACAGGGGTCTGAACGACGATGCCGATTGGTGAATTTGGCGGTGCCCCGCCACTGGTGGCGGAAGGCAGGCCGGCACTCACGACGCCGCTTTACTGGATGTACGAGATGGCGCATGCGTCGCTCAATCCGGCGCGCGCGGTGACCGACGCCACCAAGATTCTGTTCCAGAATCCGCTCAATCCGTGGACGCACACCGAGTTCGGCAAATCGGTCGCTGCCGCATGCGAATTGTTCGAGCGTACCACCCGCCGCTACGGCAAGCCCGAATGGAACCTGCCCACGACCGAGGTCAACGGCATCCGCACCGCGGTCGAAGTCCGTTCGATCTGGGAAAAGCCGTTCTGCCGCCTGCTGCATTTCGACCGCAAGCTGACGCGGCCGCTGCGCGCGCCGCAGCCGCGCGTGCTGATCGTGGCGCCGATGTCGGGCCACTATGCGACGCTGCTGCGCGGCACGGTCGAAGCATTCCTGCCGACGCATGAGGTTTACATCACCGACTGGGCGGACGCGCGCATGGTGCCGCTCGCCGCCGGCCGCTTCGATCTCGATGACTATGTCGACTACGTCATCGAGATGCTGCACACGCTCGGCGGCAACATCCATGTCATCGCGGTGTGCCAGCCGTCGGTGCCGGTGGTCGCGGCCGTGTCCGTGATGGAAGCGAACAAAGATCCCTTCGTGCCGCTGTCGATGACGCTGATGGGCGGCCCGATCGATACAAGGCGCAATCCGACCGCGGTCAACAACCTGGCCGAAGAGCGCGGCATCGAATGGTTCCGCAACAACGTCATCACCAAGGTGCCGTTCCCTCATCCCGGCGTGATGCGCGACGTCTATCCGGGCTTCCTGCAGCTCAACGGCTTCATCAGCATGAACCTCGACAGGCACATGGACGCGCACAAGGCGCTGTTCGCCAATCTGGTGAAGGGTGACGGCGATCTCGTCGACAAGCACCGCGAATTCTACGACGAGTACCTCGCGGTGATGGATCTCACGGCGGAGTATTACCTGCAGACCGTGGAGCTCGTGTTCGTCAAGCACGCGCTGCCCAAGGGCGAGATGACCCATCGCGGCAAGCCGGTCGACCCCTCGAAGATCCGCCGCGTTGCGCTGATGACGGTGGAAGGCGAGAAGGACGACATCTCCGGCCTCGGTCAGACCGAGGCGACGCACGCGCTCTGCACCGCGATTCCCAAGCATCGCCGCGTGCACTACGTGCAGAAGGGCGTTGGGCACTACGGCGTGTTCAACGGCTCGCGTTTCCGCTCCGAAATCGTGCCGCGCATCTCCGATTTCATGGTTTCGGCGGCCACTACGCGGCTTTCCCTGGTCGCAGCGGCCGAATAGGTATCGTTTCGGCCGCGATTTCGGTCGCGGCACAAGCTGCTGAATTGACTAAAAGAATTTCGATTCCGGGAGCGCTCAAGGAATGATTATTTCTTCATTGTTTGAGCGTTGCTTTCAATCGTGATTCATTCTAAAAATTCCGGTTCCAGCCCCAGCCCATAGGGGGCGAGAATCGGTCGACCCCTGTATATTGGGCAAATGATTTGTTTTTGCGCCGAGCCATTCCGCTGGCGGCGGATATGGCAGAATTCGGGTGAACTCCTGCTCCCCGGACTCTCAAACATGGCTACTCGCGCGCTCCTCTATCGGCGGCCCGCCGAACCCGCGACCCTTTTGGTCAGGCACGGCTCTCAATTCTTCACCGTCAGGCTTCGCAGACACAGGCGCGCGCGCCGCTACACGTTGAGAATTCATCCGACAGACCGTGAAGCGATCCTGACGATGCCACCGCGTGGCACGATCATAGAAGCCAAGGACTTCGCGAACCTCCACGGCGGCTGGATCGCCGCACGTCTCGGCCGTCTGCCGAAGGCCGCGCCCTTTCAGCCCGGCACGTTGGTGCCGTTGCGCGGCGTGCCACACCGCCTCGTTCACCGTGCCGGCGAACGCGGCACGGTCTGGACCGAGACCCGTGACAGCGGCGAGAAGGTGTTGTGTGTCGCCGGTGGCGTCGAGCACATGGATCGCCGCGTGCACGACTTCCTCAAGCGCGAGGCGCGCAAGGATCTGCAAAAGGCGGCGGAGCTTTACGCCGCGGAACTCGGCGTCCGGGTGCGGCGCATTTCGATCCGCGATCAATCCAGCCGCTGGGGCTCTTGCACCGCGGCCGGTTCGCTA
The DNA here is from genome assembly GCF_029910095.1 of Bradyrhizobium sp. ISRA464. Lineage (NCBI taxonomy): Bacteria > Pseudomonadati > Pseudomonadota > Alphaproteobacteria > Hyphomicrobiales > Nitrobacteraceae > Bradyrhizobium > Bradyrhizobium sp. ISRA464. Next base: position 633,998 of record NZ_CP094526.1, read on the forward strand.
TCGTTCTCGTGGCGGCTGATCCTGGCGCCGCCCTTCGTGCTCGACTACCTCGCCGCCCATGAAGTGGCGCATCTCGTCGAGATGAACCACTCGCTGCGGTTCTGGAGGGTGGTCGGCAAGCTCTGTACGTCGGTCGACCGTGCCAAGAGCTGGCTCGACACCCACGGCAACGACCTGCATCGCTACGGGATCCTGGATTAGCCGGCGGTAGCGCCCCAAATCGAACGCTCGTCCCCCGCGAAAGCGGGCGTTCCAGTATTGCAGAGACGTCTGTCTTCAAACCGAGAGCCCGTGGTGTACTGGATCCCCCGCATTCGCGGGGAATGACGATCTGTTGGCAATGGAAACGTTGCGCGTAGCCCCTTGGCTTCATCCGAGCGACGAGCCGAACACGCCTAAAGCAAGATGAGTTTGGATCGAATCGGTTCGGCGACGGACTCGCTTTACCTCTCCCAAGGGAGAGGTGAATCTCCGTTGCCGTTTCAGCTCAACCTAGTCTCATCACGCCTTAGCGACGTCCGCCGAACAGGCGATCCACCAGCCAGCCATCCAACCCCGCGGCCGCTTCCGGACGCGCGTGCGGGTGGGGCGGCGCAGCCGAGGCGCGCACCGGCGCCGGCGGGCGGTAATAACCGCCGCCTGCTTGAGGCACGGGCGCAGGCGGCGGTTGCATCGGCGCCTGCATCTGGCCCGTCGGGGCCGATGGCGGCGTGATCTGCGACGAGATCTGCACCAGGTTCGCCGGTCCCCAATTGCCTTGCGAGTTCGGGATGGCCGCGACCGGCACGCCTTGATGCGCGGCTCTCATGAAGCGCGTCCACACTTCCACAGGCAGGCCGCCGCCGGTCGCCTTCCGGGTCGGCGAATTGTCGTCATTGCCGAGCCAGACGCCGGTGACGAGATTGGCGGTGTAGCCGATGAACCAGGCGTCGCGATAATCCTGACTGGTGCCGGTCTTGCCGGCGGCGGTCCAGCCGGGGATTTCGGCCTTGCGCGCGGTGCCGGAGATCAGCGTTTCGCGCATCATGCTGTTCATCATCGCGTCGTAGCGCGGCTCGATCACCTGGTTCGGCGGATCGGCCGGACGGTCGTAGAGAACCTTGCCCGAGCTGGTCTTGATCCTGGCCACAACATGCGGCGATACGGCGTACCCGCCATTGGCGAATGGCGCGTAGGCGCCGACCAGCTCGATGACGGACACTTCGGACGTACCGAGTGCGATCGAGACGTTGGGCTCGAGCTTCGAGGAGATGCCGAGCCGGTGCGCGGTGCGCACCACGTTCTTCGGGCCGACCTCGAGGCCGAGCCGCACCGCGACCGTGTTCAGGGACATCGCCAGCGCCTGGGTCAGCGTCACCGAACCGAAATATTCGTGGGTGTAGTTCTCGGGCTTCCAGCCCTTGATGTCGAGTGGGGCATCCTGACGGATCGTATCAGGCGTCAGACCGGCCTCCACCGCGGTGAGATAGACGAACGGCTTGAAGGCCGAGCCGGGCTGCCGCTTCGCGGTCACCGCGCGATTGTACTGGCTTTCTGCGTAGTTCCGGCCGCCGACCATGGCGCGCACCGCGCCATCAGGCGACATCGCCACCAGCGCGCCCTGGCTGACATTGAACTTCACGCTCTTGGCCGCGAGCTCGTCGATCACGGCGGCTTCCGCGATGTTCTGCAGCCTCGGATCGATCGTGGTCTGCACCACGATGTCCTGATCGATCTGGCCGACGAGATCGTCGAGCACCTCGCCGATCCAGTCGGCGACATAGTTGACGGTGCCGGCGCCGGCGGGCTTCACGTTGAGCAGGGGCTGGCCCATGGCGGCCTTGGCCTGCGCGTCGGTGATGAACTTGGCGTCGGCCATTGCTGCCAGCACGACCTGCGCGCGCTGCTCGGCGCCTTTCGGATTGCGGTTCGGCGCCAGCCGCGACGGCGACTTGACGAGGCCCGCCAGCATCGCGGCTTCCGCCAGCGTCACGTTCTTCGCCGATTTGCCGAAATAGCGCTGCGCCGCGGCCTCGACGCCGTAGGCGCCGGAACCGAAATAGACGCGGTTGAGATAGAGCTCGAGAATCTCGCTCTTGGAATGCTTGCGCTCCAGCCACAGCGCGAGCTCTGCCTCCTGCAGCTTGCGCTGGATGGTGCGCTCCTGGGTCAGGAACAGGTTCTTGGCGAGCTGCTGCGTCAGCGTCGAGCCGCCCTGCGACACGCCGCGATGCATCAGGTTGGCCACCGCCGCGCGCAGGATGCCGAACGGGTCGACGCCGAAATGCGAATAGAAGCGGCGGTCCTCGATCGCGATGAAGGCTTTCGGCAGATAGGGCGGCAGATCCTTCAAGGCGACATTGGCGCCGGCCATCTCGCCGCGCTGCGCCAGCACGCTGCCGTCGAGGCCGACGATCTGGATGGTCGGCGGGCGCTTCGGGATTTCCAGCGACTGAATCGGCGGCAGATGCGCGCCGACCCACACCACGACACCGATCACCGCGATGCACGCCCACAGGCCGAGCACCGCGCCCCAGTAGAGCAGGCGGCCGATGCCGAAGCCGCGCGACTTGCCGCGGCGCTTGCTGCCGCTGCGCGAGGCGCGCGGTTTCTCGCCGGAATCTGTTTTCTTGGGCTTGGATTTGGCCGGCTTGTCGTCGCCGCCGCCGGGAATGCGATCGTCGGGCGACAGCCGCAGGTCGGCAAGCGCGGCCGGAAGCCCGAACAGCGGCTCCTTGCGCGCACCGCCTTTTTTCCGTCCCCACGCCATAAGCAACGCTCACACTATTCCGGCGGGACACTAGCGCTCCCGGTTTAAGGGGCGGTTACGCAAAGCTTAACGGGGGATTAGGAGGTGAGGCAGCGCGTGCTAGATAGTGTGAGCATGATCCGGAGAAGTGGGCACCGGTTCTCCGAAAAGATCATGCTCAAACAAGACGATGGAGCGCGATCAAGATCGCGCTCCAGTGAACAACACATAAGGAGCGCCGCATGGGCCACATCGATCCGACCAAGGAAGTCTTCGCGCAGTTCCGCGACAACAATCGGCCAGGTCCGATCCACATGCTCAACCTGGTGCGCTTGCGCGAATGGGCGGCCTATCCCGACGGCCGCAAGGCGACCGGCGCGGAAGCCTATGCGGCTTACGGTCGTGAAAGCGGTCCGGTATTCGAGCGGCTCGGCGGTCGCATCGTCTGGCAGGGCCGGTTCGAGCTGATGCTGATCGGCCCGCAGGAGGAGCGCTGGGACCACTGCTTCATCGCGGAGTATCCGAGCGTCGGTGCCTTCGTCGAGATGATCCGCGACCCCGTCTATCGCGAGGCGGTCAAGCACCGCCAGGCCGCGGTGGAGGATTCGCGGTTGATCCGTCATGCTGTGCTGCCGGTGGGGAAGAACTTCGGCGAGATTCCGGAGTAGGTGCCTCAACGGTGCTCGCAATTACTATCCTCGTCGATAGATTGAGTCGGCCGCTCCAAAAACAAATCGGCGGCCTCTGGAGGCCGCCGATCGCATCTCACATCTGCAAGGACGACTAGCCCGCCGGAGCCTGGTCCTCGAGGATCGGTCCGAACAGCTCCCAGCGCTGGCCGTTGAAGCGCATCATCTGAAGCTGCTTGTTGACGCGGTAGTCGTTCGGCGTGGTGTTGCCCTTGATGCCGGGCAGCGCCATGTCGAGCTCGACGTTCTTCAGGTTGGTCGCCTGCTTCAGCACGTTCTCGCGCGTCAGGTTGTCGCCGCACTGCTTCAGCACGTGCACCATCAGCTGGGCCGTCGAGTAGCCGTAGGTGTTGAAGTTCGAGTTCTTGTCGCCGTCGGGATAATACTTGGCCATGAAGTCGAAATAGCGCTTCATGCCGGGATCGTCCTTCCACTGCGGGTCGGCCGGATCCTTGCCGTAGTTGGTGCTGATCAGGCCCTTGGAGGCTTCGAGACCCGCCGGCTGCAGGACGGCACCGACCGAGGTGGCGTTGATGTCGACGATCTGGATCGGATGCCAGCCCATTTCGTAGATCTTCTTGATCGCCTGCGCGGCCTGCTTCGGCGTCGAGGCCGAGAAGAACAGGTCGGCGCCGGCATCCTTGATCTTGATGATCTGAGAATCGACGGTCGGATCGGAGACCTCGTAGGAGGCTTCGGCCACGATCATCTTGGCGGCCTTGGCGCCGAGGCCGGCCTTGATGCCGTTCAGATAGTCCTTGCCGAGGTCGTCGTTCTGATAGAGCACGCCGACCTTAGCGTTCGGATGCTCCTTCAGGATGTACTGGCCGTAGATGCGGCCCTCGACGAAATAGTTCGGGTTGAAGCCGAGCGTCCAGGGGAAGTTCTTTGGATCGGTGAACTTCGACGCGCCGGTGGCCGCGAACAGCTGCGGCACCTTCTTAGCGTTGAGATATTTCTGCACGGCGGCGTTCGACGGCGTGCCGACGATCTGGAAGGTCAACAGCACCTCGTCGCTCTCGACGAGCTTGCGCACCTGCTCGACCGCCTTGGGCGGCGAATAGGCGTCGTCATACTGGATCAGGTTGATCTTGCGGCCGTTCACGCCGCCCTGATCGTTGATCATCTTGAAATAGGCGGCCTGGGTCTTGCCGATGCTGGCATAGGCGGAGGCCGGACCGCTGAAGGGGACCGTCTGGCCGATCTTGATTTCGGTATCGCTTGCGCCGGGATCGTACTTCTTCTGCGCGAGGGCCGGCGAGGCCGCCAGCGCCATCGCCAGCGCCGTTCCCGTGACCAGGTGGAAAATCCCATTCCTCATAATGCTGCTTTCCTCACGTGATTGATGGTTGGCCGATGATCTCGTCCGCGGGGCCAAATTCCCGCGGTTGCCATCGCTGGGCCGGGATACTGGAGGAACGCTTGTTGCAACGCAAGACGAGCGATGCCGAAAAGGTCAGCGATTTCAGTCAACCAAAGTAGGGGGCAATGCGAAAAAGAAACCGGGTTGGGGGTCGTGCTCCGCCTCACCTCGCCCCGCTTGCGGGGAGAGGTCGCATCGCATCGAAGATTCGATGCGGGTGAGGGGGAGTCTCCACGAGTGCAGCTACCCCCTCGCCCCGTAGGAACGGGGAGAGGGAGCTTATCTGGCCCCGGAGCGACTAACCCGCCGGTCCGGTATCCTCGATGATCGGGCCGAACAGCTCCCAGCGCTCGCCGTTGAAGCGCATCATCTGCATCTGCTTGTTGATGCGATAGTCCTTCGGTCCCGTCGTGATCGACATGCCGGGCAGCGCGAGGCTCGGCACGAAGTTCTTCAGGCTGGTCACCTGCTTCATCAGATTCTCGCGGGTGAGGTCGTCGCCGCACTGCTTGAGCACCTGGATCAGCAGTTCGGCGGTCGCATAGCCGTAGGTGTTGACTGTGTTGAGCTTGTCGCCCTCGGGATAATATTTGTCCATGAACGCGAAATAGGCTTTCACGCCGGGATCGTCCTTCCATTGCGGATCGGCGGGGTCCTTGCCGTAATTGGTCGAGATGATGCCCTTTGAGATGTCGAGGCCCGCGGGCTTCAGCGTCGCCGACACCGGGCTCGCATTGATGTCGAGGATATGCACCGGATGCCAAGCGAGGTCGGCGATCTTGCGGATCGCCTGCGCTGCGAATTTCGGCGTCGAGGCGTCGTAGATCAGGTCGGCGCCCGCGGCCTTCAGCTTGACGATCTGGGAATCGACGGTCGGGTCGGTCAGCTCGTAAGAGGCTTCCGCGACGATCATGCTATCGGCCTTGGCGCCGAGACCGCTCCTCAGGCCGGTGATGTAGTCGCGGCCGAGATCGTCGTTCTGGTAGAAGATGCCGATCTTGGCGTTGGGATAATTGGCCAGGATATATTTGGCGTAGATGCGTCCCTCGGACTGGTAGTTCGGATTGTACGCGATCGTCCACGGCGCGTTCTTGGGATCGGAGAAGCGCGATGCGCCGGTCGAAGCCAGCAGTTGCGGCACCTTCCTGGCATTCAAATATTTCTGCACGGCGGCATTCGATGGCGTGCCGATGATCTGGAAGGTGAACAGCACCTCGTCGCCCTCGACGAGCTTGCGCACCTGCTCGACCGCCTTCGGCGGCGAATAGGCGTCGTCATACTGGATCAGGTTCAGCTTGCGGCCGTTGATGCCGCCCTGATCGTTGATCATCTTGAGATAGGCGGCCTGGGTCTTGCCGATGCCGGCATAGGCCGATGCGGGGCCCGAGAACGGCACGGTCTGGCCGATCTTGATCTCGGTGTCGGTCGCCCCGATGTCGTATTTCTTCTGCGCGGCAGCTGACGTAACGGACAACGCGATCGCAAGCGAACTCGCAGCGAGCAATTGCACGCTTCTCATGTCGTGACCTCCCATGTTGCCGATGATCTTGTCCGCGGAGCTTCCCTCCGTCGGATGTCATCGTTGCAGCGATGATGGAGGAAGGGGTGCTCCATTGCAAGGACGCCGCCCGCGCGCAGTGTCGCGGAATTCGGGTGGACGTCGGCGGCCGTCAGGTGAAAGTATCACCGAGCAAGATCGATTTCCGCGAGATCAGCATGGCCGCACCGAAGACGCCGCAAGCCTTTAACCTCGATCGTCTCAAGACCCCGATCGGAACCGCGCTGCTGGTGACCGATGACGACGGCGTGTTGCGCGCGCTCGATTGGGACGACTACGAAGGGCGGATGCTCGAGCTGCTGCGGCTTCACTATGGCGCGGTGACGCTGCGCGCCGGCCGCGCGCCGCGTGAGCTTCGCGACGCCTTGAGCGGCTATTTCAAGGGCGACCTCGATCGGCTCGCCGAGATCAAATGGCGCGTCGCCGGCACGCCGTTCCAGCAGAAGGTCTGGCACGCGCTGCCGAAGATTCCGCCCGGCACCACCATGAGCTACGGCGCACTGGCGGCGAAGCTGAAAGTGCCGAACGCGATGCGCGCCGTCGGCCACGCCAACGGCTCCAACCCGATCAGCGTCGTCGTGCCCTGCCACCGCCTGATCGGCGCCAATGGTTCGCTGGTCAAGTATGGCGGCGGACTGGAGCGCAAGCGCTGGCTGCTGCGCCACGAGGGCGTGGAGGTTTAGAGCGCTTGCGAAGCGCCGCCGGGCGATTGATCGACGATCAATCGATCTTCGCTAAGGCGCGTTTCGCAGGTCGCGCATGATATAGAGGAATAAAATGAGCGAAGGCGCCCACGCGAGTATCGCTCCCACCAGCATCGCGTCTACTGTCGTCATGGCGGCTCCTTTGAGCGTTCCTCGCTCTCGTCGCTAGATCAATTTCTTCGATGGTTCACCGGTTCGGGGCAAAGGATAGAGCCATTTCCAATAGGCTCTGTTGCGCTCCAACTGCCGCTTATAGGCCTCGCGACACTTCGTCGAGCAAAACTGCTCGAAGTGCCAGCTGCGCCGGATCAGTCCAAAGGGGCGCCTGCACTCCGGATTGCCGCAACGGTTTGTCATGACGTGGTCTCCGCATTGGCTCGCTGTATCCAGCGAATGAAGTTCTCCTGACCTTTGTAGAGACACAGGCGCCCGCAGTAGCGTTCGCTCGCCGGATTTCGCAGGGAGATGACCTTGGGATCTTCCCTGTCACATTGAGAGCAGCGCGGTTCTGCACGCATGGCAACCTCCCTCCGAGGAATGGCCATCTTCCGATCACAATGTCTGATGCTGTCTTTGCCGTCGTCCTTGCAGAAGACGACGATGCCAAGTCTTGCGCCGCCACTGCTCACCTTCAACTTGTCTAGATGTTTGCGGGGATTATCCTTGCGTATAGCCCGCCTGCCGCGTTCGATATGGCCTCATTCGATCGCGGGCGCGCCGACTTGGGCGAGGGCGGTATCGAGGCATCTGATCAGAGCTTCCCCGTCGAACGGCTTGATCAGAAAGCAGATCGCTCCCGCCCTCAGAGCGCGGACGCGATCGCTTTCGATCGAGAAAGCCGTGACGAAAATGAACGGAAAGCGCTGCCCGTTGGCAAGCAGGTGATCCTGCAGATCGAGGCCGCTCATGGCCGGCATTCTGACATCCGTGATCACGCACGATGTGTCGTTAAGGTGAGGCGAACGCAGGAATTCCTCAGCCGACGCGAATGTATGGACCATGTAGCCAAACGACCTGACGAGATTGTAGATCGCGGCGCGAACCGACCCATCATCGTCGATGATTGATATTACCGGCGGGTTGGGCAAGGAGATCCTTCCTGGGGACAACCAAAGGAGTGTTTGCCGCGTCCTGTGCGGTCTTGCTATCGCACAGTGCGTCGCGAAGCCGGGTCGGAGAATCATACTTAGGTTTGCGGCTTGCTGGATGCGGGCCCGATCCCGAGCATTTGCGCCATCCGCACTAGGTCCGGCAACGACTTCGCCGCCATTTTCCGCATGATGTGCCCGCGGTGTATCTTCACGGTGATCTCGGCCACCCCGATTTCGGCCGCGATCTGCTTGTTCATGAGCCCCGCCGTGACGAGAGCCATCACCTGCCGCTCGCGAGGAGTCAGGTTGGCGAACGCAACACGCAGGTCTGATAGGACCTTTGCCTCATCGCGGCGGCTTCTGTCGCGCTCGATCGCCGTCGTGACCGCATCCAGCATGTCCTGATCGCGGAACGGCTTGGTCAGGAAGTCGATAGCCCCGGCCTTCATCGCCCTGACCGTCATCGGTATATCGCCATGACCCGTCATGAAGATGATCGGAATGTGAATGTCGGCCTTCACCAGCTCGGCCTGGAAGTCCAGGCCACTCAGGCGGGGCATCCGGATGTCAAGGATCAGGCAACTGGCGACGTTCGGAAGCTTGCTCTGCAGGAATTCGTGCGCCGAGGCGAACACCTCGGCCCTCAAGCCGACCGACCGGAAGAGATTTCTCAGTGCTTCACGCACCGATGCGTCGTCATCGACGACGAAGACGATCGGGTCCTCGGCGCTTGCGAGGGTGGGCGGCGGTGTCGGGCGCCTGATCACCATGCGTGATTCCCTTGATGCAACGGCAGGGTGAACTGGAATGTCGCACCAGGGCCGACGTTGCCGGCCGCAGAGAGGCGCCCGCCGTGAGCGGCGACGATCGAGCGGCAGATCGACAGCCCCATTCCCATGCCGCCCGATTTGGTGGTGAAGAAGGCGTCGAACAGCCGGCCGGCGTCTTCGCCGGCGACGCCGACGCCGGAGTCCCTGACCGTAACCAGGATTTGCCGGGCTTCGTCATGGTCTGTGCGGATCGTAAGTTCCCGCGGCCGGTCCGTGACCGGCTGCATCGCTTCGATGCCGTTGATGACCAAGTTGAGGATGACTTGCTGCAGCTGGATGCGGTCGGCGAGGACCAGCGGGAGAGCGGGAGCAAGTTCCAGCCGCAGCAACACCCGGTGGCTCGCCAGTTCGTGTTGCACCAGGCTGATCACCTCGTTGATGACGTCATTGACGTCGAGCGGTGTCTTCTGACCGGTCGTCTTGTTCACCAGGGCGCGGACACGCTGGAGGACATCGCCCGCCCGATTGCCGTCTTTGATGATAGACTTCACCGCTCCGCGCGCTTCATCCAGATCGGGGCTGGGCCGGTCGAGCCAGCGCAGACATGCCGCGGCGTTGGCGACGACGGCGGCGAGCGGCTGGTTCACTTCATGGGCGATCGACGCAGCGAGCTCCCCGAGCGCCGTCACGCGAGTGACATGCGCGAGGTTAGCCTGCATCTCCTGCAAGTCCGCCTCGGCTTGCTTGCGGGCCGTCACGTCCGTCACCGCGCCGATGAATTCAGTCTCGCCCGAAGCATCCGTCACCGCATGCGCCCTGGCGTGGACATGTTTGATCGACCCGTCGGGCATCAGCAATCGGTATCCGTGCTCGAAGTCCTCGCCGTCGCGGGACGCGCACTCGATGGTCCGTCGCACGCGCGTGCGATCATCCGGATGGATGCGTTGAAGCACCGTGTCGAGCTTGATGGAAGGAGCCTTGTCGAATTCGAATATTCTGAAGGTCTCTTCCGACCAGATGATCTCACCACTCTCAACGTGCCAGCTAAAGTTGCCCGTGTGGCTCAATCGCTGAGCCTCGGCCAGATACATTTCACTCTGCCGCAGCGCGTTTTCGGCCTGCTTGCGCTCAGTGATGTCCTCGCATGCAATCAGGACGATCAATTGATCGTCCAGCCGCCGCACGGCCTTGGCGTTTTCACGAACCCAAAGCCGGGACCCGTCCTTGCGGACCTTCCGGATCTCCCAGCTGTGGGTTTGGCCGATCTTGTCGAGGCATGCTGCCACGTTGCTCTGGACCATGTCCCGATCTTCGGGGGCAAAGACCCTTAGCACGGATTGCCCGAGCAATTCGTCGACGGAGTAGCCCAGTTGTGCCGCGCCGAACGTGTTGACGGACAGAACGGTGCCCGTTGCATCGACCATGAAGTACATGACCGGGTTGTGCTCGAACACCTCCTTCCATTGTGCCTCGCTGTTGCGCAGCGCCTCGATCGCGTGCTCCTCGCCCTTCGCCTGGCCGTGCAGCACATCCTCCATCTGCCTTTGGCGGGAGCCCACCAGGCGCATCACGATCAATGCAGCGCCAAGCGCGGCGACGAGCAGCACGACGGCAATCAGATATGCGGGGGTCGCCGGCGACGGACCAAGCACCAGCCAAATGCACGCCGCCGTCCCGAGCGCCAGCACCATGCAGCCGAGCAGCCATTGTTCGGCCGGCCACTTCATTTTCGGATTGCGCATCATCGGCAGCACGAAGCAATTGGCCATTGCGGGCCGCGCTGCGTCGCTAGGTGACCAGTATCATCAGGTGACCAGTATCATCAGCGGCGACAACGTCGCCCTCCTAACAGGCTGAATACTAGCAGCTTTTCGCCGTTCGAGCGACATTATGCGGGAGCTTTCGTGATCTTCCCGCATGCCGTCAGGTCGCCCGGGAAGCGAAACCATCGCGCTCACTCAGGCTCAGGTTGTGCCTAAACCTAGGTATGGTTCTCCCCCACCACATGTAACGGCCCGATCAACCTCCGTTCAATGGCCGGTTCCAGCGCCTCGACTACGCTTGTTGGGTAACTCGATGACAATAGGCCGTCTGAAATTGCCATGCGATCGCCGATTACGAATCTGGGGATTGATATGTCGAAAACTCGCCTGCACTTGATCCTTTGCTCCGATGACATCGGGCCCGAAGCAAAGCACCTGGGGAGCGACCACCGCTTCCAACCTTCCGTTATCGACGGGGACGGACCAACGAGCAGCGAGTCGGCGAACGGCTCGTGGGGGAGCGCCTTGCTTGCACTGTTCGATCTGGGCCTTCTGTTGTCCCAGGCAACTTATCTTGCCTTCCTGGAGGCGAACCTGGCAGCGCTCGAACCCCAAGGCCGAGCCGACGCCGAACAACCCGATTAGACCTGCGCGGTCGTGTGATCGCCTCTGTCGTCATTCCGGGGCGGCCCGCACGGAATGATGACGGCGGAGAGAGTCGTCAGGCAGCCGGTTTCGCCGCGGCGTCCTCGCTCGACAACAGGTGCAGGAGCGCGCTCTTGATCGCGGCCTGCCGGGTCGGCGCGGTGACCTGGGCGCCGAGCAGGTCGGTCACATAGAACACGTCGCGGGCGCGCTCGCCGAAGGTCGCGACATGCGCGGAGGCGATGTTGAGGTTGAGCTTCGAGATCGCCGTGGTGAGCTGATAGAGCAGGCCGGGCCGGTCGAGGCCGGAGACCTCGATCACGGTGTAGCGATCCGACCACTGGTTGTTGATGGTGACCTCGGGCTCGACGATGAACGGCCGCGCCTTGCTGCGCACGGCGCGCCGCGCCACCGCCTCAGGCAGCCGCAGCTTGCCCTCCAAGACGTCCTCGATCATCTGGCCGATCCGGGTCGCGCGCCGGCCCTCATCCTCGTCGCGGTCGTATTCGCGCGAGATCGAGATGGTGTCGACGGCGCGGCCGTCGGTCGTGGTGTAGATCTGGGCGTCGACGATGTTGGCGCCGGCGGAGGCGCAGGCGCCCGCGATGATCGACAATAGCCAGGGGTGGTCGGTCGCGAGGATCGTGAGCTCGGTGACGCCGCGGACCTCGTCGAACCCGACATTGATCGCGAGCTTGTGACCGGCCTGTTCGCTCGCGCGGATGAAGCGCGCCTGGCGGATCTTGCGCGGCAGCTCGACCTTGAGCCAGTAGGCCGGATAGTGCCGGCCGATATAGGCGTTGAGCTCGGCTTCCGGCCATTCGGTGAATTCGGCGCGGAATTCGGCCTGCGCCATTGCGATGCGCTGGGCGCGATTGACTTCGGAGAAGCCGCCGGTCAGCACCGGCTCGGTCTCGTAATACAGCGTGCGCAGGAGCTGCGCCTTCCAGCCGTTCCACACGCCCGGGCCGACGCCCCTGATATCGGCGGTGGTCAGGATGGTCAGCAGCTTCATCTGCTCCACCGACTGCACCACAGCGGCGAAGTTCTCGATCGTCTTGCGGTCCGACAGGTCGCGCGATTGCGCGACAGTGGACATCGTCAGATGATCCTCGATCAGCCAGGCCACCAGCTCGGTGTCGGCAGGGGAGAAGCCGAGCCGCGGGCACAGCCGCCGCGCCACCTTGGCGCCCGCGATCGAATGATCCTCGGGCCGCCCCTTGGCGATGTCGTGGAGCAGCGTCGCGATATAGATCACCGGGCGGTGCTCGGGACGGATCTTGCGGAACAGGTCGCTCGCGACCGTGAACTCCTCGTTGCCGCCGCGCTCGATCTCCTGCAGGAAGCCGATGCAACGGATCAGGTGCTCGTCCACCGTATAGTGGTGGTACATGTTGAACTGCATCATCGACACGATCTTGCCGAAGGCGCGGATGAATTGCCCGAGCACGCCGGTCTCGTTCATCCGCCGCAGCACGATCTCTGCGTTGTCGGAGGTCAGGATCTCCATGAACAGGCGGTTGGCTTCCGGGTCCTCGCGGAGCTCGGTATTGACCAGCTTCAGCGAGCGGGTCACCGTGCGCATCGCGTCGGGATGGAAGGCGAGGTCGTTCTGCTGCGCGAGGCGGAAGATCCGGATGAGATTGACCGGGTCGTGCTTGAACACGTCGGGGGCGGCGAGGTTGATGCGGTTGTTGTCGACGATGAAGTCGTCGCTGCCCGTCACCCGCCGGCGCTTGGCACCGGGCCGGAAGCGCGCCACCATGCGGCTCAGCACCGGCGCGGGCTTGTTGTGCTCCTCCTCGAGCTTGGCGCACAGGATCGCGGTGAGGTCGCCGACATCCTTGGCGATCAGGAAGTAGTGCTTCATGAAGCGCTCGACGTCCTGCATGCCGGGATGCGAGGTGTAGCCGAGCCGAACCGCGATCTCGCGCTGCATGTCGAACGACAGCCGCTCTTCGGCGCGGCCGGCGAAGAAGTGCAGGTTGCAGCGCACCGACCAGAGGAAGTCGGCGCAGCGGCGGAAGGTGCGGTACTCCTGGGCGTCGAACACGCCGCGTTCCAGAAGCTCATCCGTCTCGCGCACGCGGTAGACGTATTTGGCGATCCAGAACAGCGTGTGCAGGTCGCGCAGCCCGCCCTTGCCGTCCTTCACATTGGGCTCGACCAGATAGCGCGACTGGCCGGCGCGGCGATGCCGCTCCTCGCGCTCGGCGAGCTTGGCGGTGACGAATTCCGATGCGGTGCCCTGCACCACCTCCTTGTCGAAGCGCTCGACCAGTTCGCCATAGAGCGGCTGGTCGCCGGTCAGGAACCGCGTCTCCAGGATCGCGGTGCGGATTGTCATGTCGCCGCGCGCCTGGCGAATCGATTCGTCGACCGAGCGCGTGGCGTGGCCGACCTTCAGCCCCATGTCCCAGAGGCAATAGAGGATCGCCTCCGCCACCTGCTCGCCCCAGGCGGTCTGCTTGTAGGGCAGGATGAACAACAGATCGATGTCGGATTCCGGCGCCATCAGCCCGCGGCCATAGCCGCCGGTCGCGACCACGGCCATCCGCTCGGCGCCCGAGGGGATCGGCGAGGGATAGAGGTGTTTGGTCGCCGCCTCATAGAGGATGCGGATGATCTCGTCCTGCACGAAGCAGAGCCGCTCGGCGCAGCGGCGGCCGTGCCGGTCCTTCAGGAGCAGTGCCTGCGCCGTGGCGCGCGCCGCGAGCAGTTCGGCCTTGAGCAGCTGCGCCATCGCGGCGCGGAACTGGTCCTCCCGGCCGGCATGCTTTTCGGCGAGTGCATTGACCGTCGCGGTGATCCGCGCAGTCTCGAAACGATCATCCGCTGCAGGGCGGACTTCGGCTACGACGCTGTCCATGCTTGCATCCGATAACGGACGGAGCGTTTGCTGTCACTGACCAAAGCATAAGGACTGCTGCTCCATGCTGTTTCAGTGGCGCTTCGAACAAGGTCGTTCTCGCGCCGCCTCGCAAAGGGTAGGGATTTTCTTGTTGATCGCAAGATTAACTCATTGAAATAAAAGAGTGTTTCTTTATCAGGTCAAGCAGATCGTCGAATGTCATCGTTGTCCCGGCGCACGCTGGCCGCGATGTTCGCGGTCTCGGCGCTGTTTCCCGGCGCGGCCTAACGGCATCAGCATCGTCTGGGTCCAGTCGGCCGGGTCCAACAAGGCGCTGGAATTCCTCGATGCCGGCTCGATCGATTTCGGCTCGATCGCGGGCTCGGCGGCGCTGGTGGCGAGGATCAAGGGCAACCCGATCAGGTCGATCTATGTCTATTCGCGTCCCGAACGGACCGCGCTGGTGACAGCGGCGCTACAAGGCCTTACACCGGCATAAAGAAAAATATGCCGGGAGCAGAACCATGGACTCCGCCGAACTCCGCGCAATGCAGGCCCCGATCAAGGAACGCTACAAGGCCGACCCGACGGCCGCCGTGATCACGCTGAAGGCCAAGGGCTCAATCGATAACGAGAGTATTTCCTGCAAGGTCGAAACCGGCCGCGCGCTCGCGGTCGCCGGCCTCCACCCCGCAACCGGCGGCTCCGGGCTCGAGCTCTGCTCCGGCGACATGCTGCTGGAGGCGCTGGTCGCCTGCGCCGGCGTCACGCTGAAGTCGGTCGCGACCGCCGTCGAGGTGCCGCTGAAAGTCGGCACCGTCTTCGCCGAGGGCGATCTCGATTTTCGCGGCACGCTCGGCGTCGACAAGGAGGCGCCGGTCGGCTTCCGCGAGATCCGGCTCCGCTTCGATGTCGGCACCGACGCGCCGCAGGACAAGCTCGACCTGCTGCTGAAGCTCACCGAACGCTATTGCGTGGTCTACCAGACCATCAAGAACGGCCCGAAGGTCATCGTCTCGATGCAGCGGGTGTGATCGCTCGCATGGAGCAACGCGGAATGCGAGCCGGGGAGGGTCATCTCTCCGTTCCGGCAGCGTCTCCGCGGAGAGACCGTGACCCCTCCCCGCCGCTCATTGCATTCGCGTCGACCCTCCCCTTTCAAGGGAGGATAAGAAAAACAACAAAACAACAAAATGTCCCCCGAGCTCCACTTCCTCCTGATCCTCGTGCTGCGCATGGCCGTCGCGGCGGCGTTCGTGGTCAGTGCGTCCATCGTCACGGAGCGATCGGGGCCGGTGATCGGCGCGCTGATCGCGACCTTGCCGATCTCGGCGGGGCCGTCCTACACCTTCCTTGCGCTCGACCATGACGCGGCCTTCATCGCCGAGGGCGCGCTGTCGAGCCTGCCGGTCAACGCCGCGACGATCTATATGGGGCTGACCTACGCGGTGCTGGCGCAGCGCTGCAGCATGTGGATCAGCGCCGGCGCCGCGATCGCGCTGTGGCTCGTGCTCGCCACCATCATGCGCCAGTTCGAATGGTCGCTCGCCGGCGGGCTGATCGTCAACGCGATTACCTTTGCGATCTGCATTCCGCTGCTGAAACCCTACCGGCATGTCGCCAAGATGCCGCTGATCGCGCGGCGCTGGTACGACATCCCGCTGCGTGCCGCACTGGTCGCAAGCCTGGTCGGAACCGTGGTCACGGCGTCGAGCTGGGTCGGTCCGCGCGTCACCGGCGTGATGGCGCTGTTTCCGATCGTGTTCTCCTCGATGATGCTGATCCTGCATCCGCGCATCGGCGGCCCGGCCACCGCCGCCGTGCTCGCCAACAGCGCCTGGGGCCTGATGGGCTTCGGCCTGGGCGTTGCCGTGTTGCATGTCGCGGTGCTGCAATTCGGCTCCGCGATCGGCCTCTGCTGCGCGCTCGCCACCTGCATCGTGTGGAATCTGGCGCTGTGGTGGAATGGGCGGAGGAAAGCCGTGAAGGCGTAGAAAACGTAGGGGTAGGTTAGTAGCCGAAGGCGTAACCCACCATGGCGCCTTGGTGAAAGAAGCGGTGGGTTACGCTACGCTAACCCAACCATCGGTGCCTCGTAGCCCGGATGGAGCGCAGCGTGACCCGGGGTCAGTTGAGCCGCTGATCAGGCTAAGGGGGCTTCCGTGGCGGCGGATGCCTCAACATGAAGTCCGCTCGCGAGCGCACGGCAGGATTGGGATCATCTGCAAGCCGGGCGACCAGAGGGGCCTCATCGTCTATTTGCGACCGCACGCTAATCATGGCGTCGGCGACAGCCCTCCTCACAACAGGCGATTTGTCGCGGACGCCTCGGGCGATGAAGAAGACTCGATCATGCTCTCGCTTAATGTCGCGTGTGTCGAAGACTGGGACGCGCTTTTGCAATCCGTAGACCTTGTCGATCCAAATCCATTCGAAGCCTGCCAGCCACGTCGCCCTCCCCGAGATCAAGCATTGATACGCTACGGCGCGGATGGCGGGCTCGATCGCTATCTCTGCGACATGCGGCAAATAGCGATCGAGACTGGAGAATCGCAGGGCGTTGCGCAAATGGGCTCCGCTCGCGCCGCTGGGCTGTTTCTCCAGCGTGGAGACGAATTCTGACAGGACATCGTCGCGACCGTATACCAGATCGAGACTTGCCGCCGTGTCGTGCCAGCGGCCCCAGATGAGGCGGCGACCAAGGAGGTACTTCGCGGTATCAGCCGCGACGGTTGCTGGAATTTGAGAGGCCACGCGTTGGACACAGCGCTGTGCAGCAAGGCGGACCGGGCCGACCCAATCGTTTAGTCGCCACGCCAACGCGGCGAAAAAGAACTGAGAGCCGGGCGGGGTCTCGAGATGATCAAGAGCAAGCTCCCTCACGCGGCCATCGGGATGAAATAGAAAGAGCCACGCATAGTCTGGATTCCTGGCCATGAGTGTCTGCTCGGACGACAGCCAGCGCAGTAACGTTTCCCTGAGCGAAGGTTGCCGCCACCAGTCGAGGCCGGCGGCCCAAGCGATCTCGCGGCTCGCTCGCACGACCTCGGTCGCTGGGAGCGTAGCAAGATCCGCCAGGGCCTCGCGAAGAGCTTGATCAGACCCGCTGCGGCCAAGCGCTTTCCCGACCGCCGATAACTTTGCATGGAGTGCGGGCGATAGGAGTGATCGATCACCGAATGCCATCGCCTATCCTCGCAGCATTCGCCGGGTGATGGAAGGTACGTAACCAACCAACCCCGGATTTCGCTTCGCTGCATCCGGGCTACGGAATTATTGCTTCGGCAGTTTTGCCTTCAGCGCATAGAGCGCCTCCAGCGCCTCGCGCGGCGACATCTCGTCGGGATGCAGCGCCTTCACTGCTTCCACCAGCAAATCCGCCTCGCTCGGCGGCGCGTCCTCAGTGGCGGCGCGGGAGGGCACGGCGAACAGCGGCAGGTCGTCGACCAGCGCACGCGCGGTCTGGCCGCGGTCCTGTGCTTCCAGTTTTGCCAGCACCGATTTGGCGCGCGCGATCACGGCGGGCGGCAATCCTGCAAGCTTCGCGACCTGGATGCCGTAGGAGCGGTCGGCCGAGCCCGGCAGCACCTCGTGCAGGAACACGACGTCGCCCTGCCATTCCTTCACGCGGACTGTGGCGTTGAACATCCGCGGCAGCTTGGCCGAGAGCGCGGTCAGCTCGTGATAATGCGTGGCGAACAGCGTGCGGCAGCGATTGCTCTCGTGCAGATGCTCGATCGCGGCCCAGGCGATCGAGAGCCCGTCGAAGGTCGCGGTGCCGCGGCCGATCTCGTCGAGGATCACCAGCGACCGCTCGCTCGCCTGGTTGAGGATCACGGCGGTCTCGACCATCTCGACCATGAACGTGGAGCGTCCGCGCGCCAGATCGTCGGCGGCGCCGACGCGCGAGAACAGGCGATCGACGATGCCGAGCCGCGCGCGCGACGCCGGAACGAACGAGCCGATCTGCGCCAAGAGCGCGATCAGCGCGTTCTGGCGCAGGAAGGTCGACTTACCGGCCATGTTCGGGCCAGTGATCAGCCAGAGCTGGCCGGCCCCCATCCTACCCTCCCCCGCTTGCGGGGGAGGGTAGGGTGGGGGTACCGGCGACAGATCGCAGGCATTGGCGATGAACGGCTGGCCGTCGCGCTTTAGCGCCTGCTCGACCACCGGATGACGTCCACCCTCGATGGCGAAGCCGAGCGAGCCGTCGACCTCGGGCCGCACGTAATTATCGTCAACGGCGAGCTTGGCCAGCGCGGTCGCGACGTCGAGCATCGCAAAGGCATGCGCGGCGTTTCGCAGATCGTCGCTGGCGGCGAGCGCCATCGCGCTCAGCCGATCGAAGATCTCCAGCTCGAGATTGAGCGCGCGCTCGCCGGCATTCGCGATCTTGGCCTCGGTCTCGCCGAGCTCCGATGTGGTGAAGCGGATCTGTCCGGCCAGCGTCTGGCGATGGATGAAGGTGGCGTTCAAGGGCGGCGCCAGCAGCTTGTCGCCGTGCTGGGCAGTGACCTCGACGAAATAGCCGAGCACATTGTTGTGCCGGATCTTCAGCGTCTTGATGCCGGTGTCCTCGGCGTAGCGCGCCTGCATCGCGGCGACCACGAGGCGCGAGGCATCGCGCAGGTTCCGGCTCTCGTCGAGCGCGGCTTCATAGCCCTCGCGGACGAAGCCGCCGTCGCGCTTGATCAGCGGCAGTTGCTCGCTCAATGCGCGGGAAAATTCCTGCGCGAGATCGCGCGAGGGCCGGCGCAGCGCCGCCATCACGGCGGCGATCTCGGCCGGCGGATTATCGAGCTGCGCCAGCAGCTCGAGCGCCTGGTCGGCGGCCAGGATGCCGTCGCGCAGGCTGGCAAGGTCGCGCGGGCCGCCGCGGCCGACCGAGAGCCGCGCCAGTGCGCGCGACATGTCGGGCGCCGCGCGCAGCACGGTTCTGACGTCTTCGCGCGCGGCGCTGTCGGCGACGAAGGCCGAGACGGCGTCGAGCCGCCGCGCGATCACGGCAACGTCGGTCAGCGGTGCGGCAAGGCGCTGCGCCAGCAGGCGCGAGCCCGCCGCAGTGACAGTGCAGTCGATCGCATCGAGCAGTGAGCCGCGACGTTCGCCGGCGAGCGTGCGCGTCAGTTCGAGATTGGCGCGGGTCGCCGGGTCGATCGCCATCGTGGTGCCGGCGGCCTCGCGCGCCGGCGGCGACAGCGGCGGACGCTTCCCCACCTGGGTGCGGTCGATATAGGTCACCGCGGCGGCCGCGGCGGTTGCCTCCAGTCGCGACATCGCCGAGAGGCCGTCCATGGTCGCGACCGCGAAATAGTCGCACAGCCGCCGCTCGGCGGTGGCGCTGTCGAACACGTCGCGGGTCAGCGGCGTCACCGACGGCAGCTCGCGCAAGGTCGGCGCAAGCTCCGTGTCGCTATAAAGCGCATCGGTGACGATCGCCTCGTTCGGGTTGATGCGCGCCAGCGTCGCCGCAAGTTCCGCGGTCGAGCACTCCGTCACCATGAATTCGGAGGTCGAGATGTCGATCCAGGCAAGCCCGAGCCGGTCGGCGCCGGCCGAACCGCGGGCACGGGCGATCGCGATCAGATAGTTGTTGGTGCGGGCGTCGAGCAGCGTGTCCTCGGTCAGGGTGCCCGGCGTCACCAGCCGCACCACGCCGCGGCGGACCACGCTCTTGTTGCCGCGGGCGCGCGCCGCCGCCGGATCCTCGGTCTGCTCGCACACTGCGACGCGATGTCCGGCGCCGATCAGGCGATGTAGATAATCCTCGGCGCGTTCGACCGGCACGCCGCACATCGGGATGTCCATGCCCTGATGCTTGCCGCGCTTGGTCAGGACGATGCCAAGCGCCTTCGAGGCGATCTCGGCATCCTCGAAGAACAGTTCGTAGAAGTCGCCCATCCGGTAGAACAGCAACAGCCCGGGATGGGCCGCCTTGATTTCCAGATACTGTTCCATCATCGGCGTGACGCGCGACGGCGCCTCGGCGGGAGCAGATTCGGGCGGAACGGGGATGGACTGCTGGATTGTCATCAGAGCGTTTTCGAGAGAAGTGGGCACCGGTTCGCGTGAAGAAAACGCGTCCAAACAAGAATCTGGTGCCCGGTTCTGATCTCATCAGAACCGACCGGGCTCCAGAACGCGGAAGCTACAAAATTTCGCCGCGCGGTCCTATCCGAGAGAACGGGGTTTTCCACCCTCTCCACGGCCCAGATAGAATAGCCCTCACGGTAATGCGTGCATGGCGCGCAGGCGCATCAATTGACCTGCCGCGGGCACACTCCTAAAACTCACCTCAAGTTCCGGCCTATCCAGCGCCTAAGCCACGGCATTCAGGGAGAGATTCAATGCGTGATGTGTTCATTTGCGATGCCGTCCGGACTCCGATCGGCCGTTTCGGCGGTTCGCTCGCCAAGGTCCGCGCCGACGATCTCGCCGCGGCCCCGATCAAGGCGCTGATGGCGAAGCATCCGACGCTCGATTGGTCTGAGGTCGACGAGGTCTTTTTCGGCTGCGCCAACCAGGCCGGCGAGGACAATCGCAATGTTGCGCGCATGGCGCTGCTGCTCGCCGGCATGCCCGATTCGGTTCCCGGCCAGACCTTGAACCGGCTCTGCGCCTCCGGCCTCGATGCGGTCGGCGCCGCGGGCCGCGCCATCCGCGCCGGCGAGATCGATTTCGCGATCGCCGGCGGCGTTGAATCGATGACGCGCGCGCCCTTCGTGATGGGCAAGGCGGCGGAAGCGTTCTCGCGCTCGGCCGACATCTACGACACCACGATCGGCTGGCGCTTCATCAATCCCCTGATGAAGGCGCAGTACGGCGTCGATGCGATGCCGGAGACCGGCGAGAATGTCGCGGAAGAATTCCAGGTGTCGCGCGCCGATCAGGACGCGTTCGCGATCCGCTCGCAGCAGCGCGCAGGCGCGGCTATCGCATCGGGTTATTTCGCCGAGGAGATCATCCCGATCCAGGCGCCCGGCGGCAAGGCCGGTCCCATCACCGTCGACAAGGACGAGCATCCGCGCCCCGAGACCACGCTCGAGGGTCTCGCCAAGCTGCGGCCGATCGTGCGCAATCCGGGCACGGTGACCGCAGGCAACGCCTCCGGCGTCAATGACGGCGCGGCTGCGATGATCCTCGCCTCCGAGGCTGCTGTGAAGAAGCACGGCTTGACGCCGCGCGCGAAGATCCTCGGGCTCGCGTCGGCTGCGGTGCCGCCGCGCATCATGGGCATCGGCCCGGTGCCGGCGACCAAGAAGCTGGTCGAACGCCTCGGCATCAAGGTGTCGGACTTCGACCTGATCGAGCTCAACGAAGCCTTCGCCTCGCAGGGCATCGCCTGCCTGCGTCAGCTCGGCGTCAAGGAAGATGCCGATTTCGTCAATCCGCATGGCGGCGCGATCGCGCTCGGCCATCCGCTCGGCATGAGCGGCGCGCGGCTGGCGCTGACCGCCGTGCACGGCATGGAGAGGCGGGGCGGGAAGCTTGCCTTGGCAACTATGTGCGTCGGCGTCGGCCAGGGCGTTGCGGTCGCGATCGAAAAGATCAATTAGGCCAATGGCTTGGAAGGGCTGAAAACAGCCCTTCCCCGAATTGGTTATGTCCTATAATGATCTTCGGCAGGGCTCGCTGGCATGCGGGCCCACGGAGGAATTTGCCATGACCCTTCAATATCCGCTGCAGTCGCTCGCAGCGCATCCGGCGCGGTTGTCACCGGCCTATCGCTCCACGATCAAGCGCGCGCCTTCGAAGCCGTTGATCCCGATGCGGCATACACTCTCGGAGTTGACCGGCCCGGTCTATGGTCATGAGACCGTGCGCGAGCACGACAACGATCTCACCATCCAGCACAAGGGCGAGCCGCTCGGCGAGCGCATCATCGTGCACGGCTATGTGCTCGACGAGGATGGCCGCGGCGTGCCCGACACGCTGGTCGAGCTGTGGCAGGCCAATGCCTGCGGCCGCTACATCCACGTCGTCGACCAGCATCCGGCGCCGCTCGATCCGAACTTCACCGGCGCCGGCCGCACCCAGAGCGACGCCAAGGGCTACTACAAGTTCATCACCATCAAGCCCGGCGCCTATCCCTGGGGCAATCATCACAATGCCTGGCGGCCCGCGCATATCCACTTCTCGGTGTTCGGCCCCTCCTTCGTCTCGCGGCTGGTCACGCAGATGTATTTTCCGGGCGACCCGCTGTTTCCGTTCGATCCGATCTTCAATTCGGTGACCGATGAGAAGGCGCGGGCGCGGATGATCTCGTCGTTCGATCTCGAAAACACCAAGCCGGAATGGGCGCTCTGCTACCGCTTCGATATCGTGCTGCGCGGGCGCAACGCCACGCCGATGGAGACCAAGTAACGTGTCGAACCAGCGTCCCGATGGCATCACGCCGTCGCAAACCGTCGGCCCTTATTTCAAGTACGGCCTGACGCCGAACGGCGAATATGCGTGGAACGACGCCTTCACCAACAACCTGCTGACGCCCGACGTCTCCGGCGAGCGCATCCGCATCGAGGGCAAGGTCTATGACGGCGACGGCGCCGTGATCCCGGACTGCATGCTGGAGATCTGGCAGGCCGATGCCCAGGGCCGCTTCTCCGATCCGCAGGACAAGCGCGCGCTGCCGAATTCTTCCTTCAAGGGCTTCGGCCGCTGCGGCACTGATGCGAGCGGCGCTTACGCCTTCGACACCATCAAGCCGGGTGTGGTGCCGGATCCCGACGGCAAGCCGCAGGCGCCGCACATCCTGCTCGCGGTCTACGCGCGCGGCATGCTGCTGCATCTCTACACGCGGATCTATTTCGACGACGAAGCCGGCAACGCCAGCGATCCGGTGCTGGCGCTGGTGCCAGAAGATCGTCGCACGACCCTGATCGCCAAGCGCAAGGCGGGTGCGGGCAACGTCTACACGCTCGACATCCACCTGCAGGGCGACAACGAGACGGTGTTCTTCGACGTCTAGCGACGCCGTCGCGAACTGCGCCTGCCACGGCGCGCCATCGGCCGCGCACACGAATCCAGCCCTAAGCGTCCCCCAAAATCCGCTGCGCGCCTTCGCAGCGGATTTCGCTTGACTATGCGTGATCAGTTATATAACGTATATGTTATATAATCGATATGGAACTAAGCATGGCCGACCTCGACGCCGCCTTCTCCGCGCTCGCCGACCCGACCCGCCGCGCGATCCTGGCGCGCCTCGCTTTGGGCGAGGCGACGGTGATGGAGCTGGTCGAGCCGTTCGACATGACCCAGCCGGCGATCTCCCGTCATCTCAAGGTGCTCGAGCATGCCGGCCTGATCGTGCGGCGGATCGAGGGCACCAAGCGGCCATGCCGGCTCGCGCCAAAGGCGGTCGCCGAGATCGATCAATGGCTCGGAATGCTGCGGCGTGCGCTGGAAACCAATTACGACCGGCTGGACGGAGTGCTGGCCGCGATGAAGCCTGAAAAGTGAAAGGTCCCACATGAGCAAGCTGGCGCTGAAGACTGAAGGCGACCGCCATGTCGTCGTTGTCAGACGTTTCAAAGCTCCGCCCGAGGCGGTGTACCGCGCGCACACCGAGCCCGAGCTGCTGCAGAAGTGGCTGCTCGGCCCGGAGGGCTGGACCATGCCGGTCTGCATCAGCGAAGCGCGTCCCGGCGGCAAGATCCGCTACGAGTGGACGGACGGCAAGGGCGGCGGATTTCACCTCACCGGCGAATATCTCGAGCTCGAGCCCTTCAGCCGCATCGTCCATGTCGAGCGTATGCATCTGCCCGATCCGACGCCGGACAATCATGTCGAGACCCGCTTCGAGCCCGACGGCAGCGGCACCTTGATGACGATGCGGATGACGCTGCCCGATGCCGAGACGCGCGCAGCGATGCTCGCGACCGGTATGGAGCATGGCATGGAAGCGAGCTATGCTCGGCTCGACGGCATGAGCTGAAAGCTTTCGCATTCGAGGGACGATGCGCGACCGCTTCCTCACGGGTCTGATTGGATATCCGATCGCGCATTCGGCCGCGCCCGCGATGCATGAGCAGGCGGCTACCGTGCTCGGCGTTCACTGCCACTACCAGCTGATCGAAGTGGCGGCCGCCGGGCGCGACGATCTGCGCGCCATGCTCGACGGCGTCAGGCGCCTCGGCTTTGCCGGCGTCAACGTCACCTTTCCCTACAAGGAGGCCGTCGTCGAGCTGCTGGACGAGCTGACGCCGGACGCGCGCGCGATCGGCGCGGTCAACACCATCGTCGTCGACGGCCCGCGGCTGGTCGGGCACAACACCGACGCGACAGGCTTTGCACGCGCGATCGAACCGCTGCTCGCGACTACGCCACGCGGCGCGATCGCGCTGATCGGGGCCGGCGGCGTCGGCAAGGCGATTGGCTTCGCGCTCGCCGGCCTCGGCGTTGGCGACATCAGGATCTTCGATGCCGAACCCGCCAGAGCCGCGCAGCTTGCCCGCCAATTGCAGGGCGGCGTCGCGGTTCGCAGCATCGCGGCCGCGGTCGAAGGCGCCGCTGGGCTGATCAATGCGACGCCGGTCGGCATGCTGCCGAGCCTTGCGTCGCCGGTGCCGGATGAGTTGCTGCATCCATCGATGTGGGTCGCCGACGCGGTCTACACTCCGCTCTGGACGCCGCTGCTCACCGCGGCGAAGGCCACGGGCGCCGCCGTGCTGACCGGCCGCGATCTCGCGATCAACGCCGCCGCAGATGCGTTCGCCCTGTTCACGGGGATGACGCCGTCGCCGGATGTCATGGGAATTGCATTCGACGCGGTGATGGCGAAGCGCTACGCTTCGCCGGCGTGACGCAGAGGCGTTCCCATGGCGAAAATCAGGATCGGTCTGACCGGCTGCGGCTTCGTGTCGGAGCTGCATATGGTTGCCTACCGGCGCGTCTACGGCGTCGACGTCGAGGTGAGGGCGGTCGCGGCGCGTGGCGATCACGTCGTCGCGTTCGCGCGCAAGCATCAGATCCCGACCACCTATCGCAGCTTCGCCGAGCTCGCGGCCGACCGTGAGCTCGATGTCGTCGACATCTGCACGCCGCCCAATTTGCACGCCGCGATGATCGTCGCGGCGATGCAGGCCGGCAAGCACGTGATCTGCGAGAAGCCGTTCAGCGGCTATTTCGGCCGGGACGGCGACAGAGAGCCGATCGGCAGGCATGTGCCGAAGGCGCTGATGTACCAGCGCGTGATGGAGGAGATGGAGAAAACCCGCCCCGCGATCGAGCGAACCGGGAAGCTCTTCATGTATGCCGAGGACTGGATCTATGCCCCGGCCGTGACCAAGACCGCGGAGATCATCCGCGCGACAGGCGACAAGATCCTGTTCATGAAGGGCGAGGAGAGCCATTCCGGCTCGCATGCGGCGCACGCCGCGCAATGGGCGATGACCGGTGGCGGCTCGCTGATCCGCATGGGCTGCCATCCGCTGTCGGCGGTGCTCTATCTCAAGCAGGTCGAGGCCCGCGCGCGCGGCGAAACGATCACGGTTGCGAGCGTCATCTGCGACGTCGGCAACGTCACCGCCGGCCTCAAGCCGGAGGAGCGCGCCTATATCAAGGCCAATCCGGTCGACGTCGAGGATTGGGGCACGCTGACCTTGACCTTCTCCGACGGCACCAAGGCGACGGTGTTCTCCGGCGACATGATCATGGGCGGCGTACGCAATCTGATCGAGACCTACACCTCCAGCGGCTCATTGTTCGCCAACATCACGCCGAACACGCAGCTAGTGAGCTACCAGACCTCTGAGGAGAAGCTCGCGTCCGTCTACATCACCGAGAAGGTCGATCGCAAAACCGGCTGGCAATATGTCTGTCTCGAGGAGGAATGGACCCGCGGCTATTTGCAGGAGATCCAGGATTTCATGGAATGCGTCGCGACCGGCCGCCAGCCGCTCGCCGACCTCGCGCTGGCCTATGAGACGACGAAGGTGAACTACGCCGGCTATTGGGCGGCGGATGAGGGCAGGCGGGTGATGTTGTGAGATATCTCGAGAGAAGGCGTCGGTAGTGCCCCTCTTCCCTTCTCCCCTTGTGGGAGAAGGTGGCGCGCGTAAGCGCGTCGGATGAGGGGTTGTCACCGCAAGCGTAAATCGCGAGAGAGTCACGCGTGGAGAGAGACCCCTCACCCGGCTTCGATGCGCTGCATCGAAGCCACCTCTCCCACAAGGGGAGAGGGTGCGACTGCCGATGCGGCCGCAATCTCCGACCCTACGCCGCGTAGATCGAGCTCTTCGGCAGCGGGAACACCGGATCCTGTGTCCTTATGTTGGTCGGCCACACCACCGAGATGTGCTCGCCGGCGTTCTGCATCACGACCGGCGTCGAGCGCTCGTTCTGGCCGGCCAACGGCGTGCCCGGCGGATAGAACTTCACGCCATAGCCCTGGATGGTGCCGCCGGGCGGGATGTCGACGTCGAGCGCCGCCTTGCGGATCGCTTCCGGATCGAAGCCGCCATATTTCTCCTTGGCGACCGGCAGCACGTTGTTGAGCAGGATCCAGGTTTGGTTGAAGCCCATCGAGCAGTGCGGCGGCACATCGGTCGCGTTGGTCTTCGCCTTGTAACGCTCGACCATGATCTTGGTGAGATCGCCGACCCCCGGCGCCAGCTTGGCGGGATCGAGCAGCTGCGCCGGCACCGGATCGATGTTGCAGAAATTGTCGATGTCGGCGCCGAAGGTCGCGCGCAGCTTGTCGAGCTGGCTGTAGCCCGCGCCGGCGCCGAACAGCATCTTGAACTTCAGTCCGCTCTCGCGCGCCTGGCGCAGGAACAGGGTGATATCGGGGTTGTAGCCGGCGTGCGAGATGATGTCCGCTTTCGCGCGCTTCAACTTGGTCACCAGCACGGAGAGATCGGGCGCTGAGGCCGAATAGCCTTCCTTGAGCACGATTTGCAGCCCGGCCTGCTTGGCAAACGTCTCGTCGGCGGCGGCGACGCCGACGCCATAGGGGCCGTCCTCGTGGATCAGCGCGACCTTGACGTCCTTCGGCTCCATGCCGAGCTTGGCCTTGGTGTGCTCGGCGAGGAAGCCCGCAAAGGCCTGGCCGTACTGATCGGAATGGATCTGCGCACGGAAGACATATCGCAGGTTCCGGTCCTTGAAGACCGCGGTCGAAACCGCTGTCGTGATCCAGAGAATCTTCTTGTGCTGCTCGACCTTGGCGGCGAGGGGCACCGCGTGCGCGCTGGAGTACACGCCCGCGATGATGTCGAGCTTCTCCTGGTTGATCAGCCGCTCGACCTCGTTGATGGCGACGTCGGCCTTGCTCTGGGAATCGACCTTGAGGGTGGCGACCTTGTACTTGCCGCCGATGCCGCCGCGCTCGTTGCAGAGCTCGATCGCGATGTCGGTGCCAACAGATGAGGCGACCGAGCCTCCCGCCGCGAATGGGCCGGTCATGTCATAGACCGAGCCGATGCGCACCGTTTCGGCCTGAGCCTGCGCGCGTGTCCAATCGAAGCTGAAGGCAGCGGCGGCAGCCGCAGACGTCTTCAGCAGCGTCCTGCGTGAAGTCGGCATAGTGTCCTCCCCTTGCAATCGTCATTTTTGACGGATTTTTGCTTGTTTTTTGAGAAGTATTGGGAGCGCGCGGCGGAAAGTCAACGCGATTGCGGTGCGTCCCGTCTCGTTCGTTAGGAGGAGCGTTGGGCTTGCTAAGCTGTCATCGCCCGGCTTGACCGGGCGATCCAGTATTCCAGAGACAGTTGTGATTGAACCGATAAGCCGCGGCGTACTGGATCGCCCGCCTTCGCGGGCGATGACACGGAAAAGGAGGTCTGGCCGTGCGATCGGGGCGCGGACGACGGCTTCTACTCCATCACCGCCGCATGGTCCGACGGCCCGGACTGGTTGCGCAGCGTGGTCTTGGTCGAGCTGATCAGGATCGCCAGCGGCAGCGAAACCAGGATGAAGATCATCATCAGCTGGTAGTCGTGCGCGAAGGCGATGATCTCCGCCTGCAGCTTGAGCATTACGTCGGCCAGCGCGCGTCCGGTGTCGGTGTTCAGGTTGAGCTTGGCGGCGACGTCGGGCATCTGCAGCGCGTGGTTGAACGGATTGATGTGCTCCGACAGGATCGCGTAGGTGCGGCGGCTGCCCTGGGTCAATTCGGCGGTGACCAGCGAAATGCCGATCGAGCTCGCCATGTTGCGCACCAGCGTCAGCATCGAGGTGCCGTCGGTGCGCAGATAAGCGGGCAGCGTCAGGAACGAGGCGGTGGAGAGTGGCACGAAGACGAGGCCGAAGCCGAAGCCCTGCACGATGTTCCAGGTCACGATCTCTGGCACGCCGGTCTGGTCGGTCCAGCCGCTCATGTAGAACAGCGAGATCACGATCAGCGCGAGGCCGGCGATGATCAGCGTACGCGCCTCGATATACTTCATCAGGCGGCCGACCATCATCATCGCAACCAGGGTGCCGCTGCCGCGGGTCGCCAGCAGCAGTCCGGCGGTGATGATCGGATAGCCGATCACGTTCTGCAGGTAAGGCGAGGCCAGCGCCATGGTCGAATAGAGCGACAGCGAGATCACGATCATGAAGACGCTGCCGGTGACGAAGTTCTTGTCCTTGTACAGCGCGAACTGCACGAAGGGGCTCGACGTCGTCAGCGAATGCGCGAAGAAGTAATAGAAGCCGACGCCGGAGATGATGAACTCGGCGATGATCTCGTTGGATTCGAACCAGTCGAGCTGCTCGCCGCGGTCGAGCGCGAGCTGCAACGCGCCGACGCCGACCGCGAGCGCGATGAAGCCGAACCAGTCGAACCGCCGCGTCCGGTCCTGCTTGGTCTCGTCCATGAAGATGATCTGGCCGAGCACCGTCAGCAGTCCGAACGGCAGGTTGACGAAGAACACCCAGTGCCAGGAATAGGTTTCGGTGAGCCAGGCGCCGAGCGAGGGGCCCATGATCGGGCCCAGCATCACCCCCATGCCCCAGATCGCCATCGCGGTGGCGCGTTCGTGCAGCGAGTAGGAGTCGAGCATGACAGCCTGTGACAGCGGCACCAGCGCCGCGCCGAACACGCCCTGCAACAGGCGGAACAGCACCATCTGGTTGATGTCCTGTGCGAGCCCGCACAGCACGGAAGCGATGGTGAAGCCGGCCGAGCAGATGATGAAGATGCGCTTGCGTCCGAAGCGGTTGGCGATCCATCCCACCGGCGCGGTCATGATCGCGGCCGCGACGATGTAGGAGGTCAGCACCCAGTTGATCTGGTCCTGCGAGGCCGACAGCGAGCCCTGCATGTAGGGCAGGGCGACGTTGGCGATGGTGGTGTCCAGCGCCTGCATGATCGTCGCCGTCATGGCGCAGACCGTCACCATGTTCCGGCGCAGGCCGGGGACGGCGGATGGCAACGGCTCGGTCATTCAGTTCAGTCCTGTTCTTGCGATGAAGTCACCTCTCCCGCTCGCGGGGGAGGTCGGTGCGCGCGGCGCGCCGCGTGGGGGTTCTCTCCACAGTGTGACTCGTGGAGGGAGCCCCCACCCCAACCCTCCCCCGCAAGCGGGAGAGGGAGCGCATTGTCTTCGCGGTCGCCGGTGCGACCCAATCAACCTTAGTCCTGCTGGGCGGACGCCGGCGCGAGGCCGAGCAGGCCGGCCAGCGTGCGGCGGTGGTTGGTGTCGATCGTGGCGTAGACACTCATGCCCGCCTTCAGCTTTTTGACAAACGGATCGTCCTTGTCGAAATAGATGCGCACCGGCACGCGCTGCACCACCTTGACGAAGTTGCCGGTGGCGTTCTGCGGCGGCAGGATTGCGAACTGCGCGCCGGTGCCCGGCGAGAGCGAGCCGACCGTGCCCTTGAACACGTGGTTGGGGAAGGCGTCGACGTCGAGCGTGACCGGCTGGCCCACCGCGACATAGGTGAAGTCGCTTTCCTTCGGGTTGGCGTCGACCCAGGGATTATCGACGTCGATCACGGAAAACACCGGCGAGCCCGCGGCGACGAAGCGGCCGAGCTGGATCTGGTCGACCTGGGTCGCAACGCCGTCCATCGGCGCGCGCAGCACGGTGTGATCGAGGTTGCGCTGCGCGTCGTCGAGCTTCGCCTTGGCCTGGGCGTAGGGCGGGAATTGCTCGATCGGAAGGTCGACATTGCCGAGCAGCTGCGTCCTGGCGTTGGAGATCTGCTGCCGGATGTACTGCGCGAGGCTCTCGGCGGTGACTTGCGCGTTCGCCGCATTGTCGAGGTCGAGCTGGGAGCCAAAATTCTGCTTGGCCAGCGTCGACTTGCGTTCGACGTCGCGCTTCTTCAATTCGATGCTCTGCTGGGCGAATTCGAGCATCTTGGTGTTGATCTTGATGTTGTCGACCAGGTTGTCATAGGTGGTCCTGGTCTGGTCGAGCGCCGCCTTGGCCTGGGCGACCGCCAGGCGGAACGGCACCGGATCGATTTCGAACAGCTCGTCGCCCTTCTTGACGTGCTGGCCTTCCCTCACGACGATCTTGTCGATCTTGCCGGAGATCTCCGGCGTGATCAGCACCTTCTGTGCGCCGACATAGGCGTCGTCGGTGCCGACATAGCGGCCGCCATTGAGATAGAACACGACGCCGCCGATCACCGCTACGATCGGCAGCACCACCAGCAGCAGCGTGCGGCGACGGCGCCGCAGGCGGGTCATCAGGCTGCGGCGCGGCTTGCGGGTGATCTGTTCGGGCGCGGGCGTTTCCGGATTGCTCTTCTGCTCGGGTGCCAGCTTGAGGACGGTTTCAGCCATAGCGCTGTTCCTTTCGGGAGGAGTCGCTGGCTGGGCTTTGGATGGCATTGCGAACGTTTTCCTTGATCGATTCGAGTTGGCTGAGCAGGCGATGCGCATCAGTGGGATTGATGCCCTCGAGCGCAGTCGTCGTGAGTTCGGAGCGGAGGCCGGCGAGCTTGCCGAGCAGGGGGTGCGCGGCCTTCTTCAGATAGAGGCGGTTGACGCGGCGGTCGTTTTCGTCGCCGCGGCGCTCGATCCAGCCACTGTCGCAGAGCTTGTCGATCAGCCGGGTCAGCGTGATCGGCTGGATATCGAGCTGCTCGGCGAGCTCGGTCTGCTTCAGGCCCTCATTGCGCTCCACCTTGGTCAGGACGGCCCATTGCGCGCGGGTGATGCCATAGCGCGCGGCCTCCTTGTCGGCGTAGACGCGGATCAGCCGGAACACCTCGCCAAGCGTAAAAAGGAAATTGGTCTCCACGGACCCGGGCATGCTCCTGCCTCCATAAGCTTGGGATATAATAAGCTTGCTTATTAAATCTGCATGCTAGGTTAACGGAGGGCTGCTCCGCACTGCACACATGGCTGGAGGGGCGGGACGGCCGGCGCGGGCTTTGGGACCGGGCGCAAAAATGTTACGTTTCGGATCAAATGAGCCTGGCCAAGCCGACATTCCCCGCGCCCGATCACGATCACGGCCGTTGCGCCGCTGACGCGATGACCCATGCCGAGCAGGTGTGCGCCCGCCGGGGGCAGAAATTCACCCCGATCCGTCGCCAGGTGCTGGGGGCGCTGCTGGCCAGCCACCGCCCGCTCGGCGCCTATGAGGTGATCGACGAGCTCGCCAAGTCGATGCCGCGGCCGGCGCCGATCACCGTCTACCGCGCGCTCGACTTCCTGATGGAGAACGGCCTCGTCCACCGCATCGAGAGCCGCAACGCCTTCCTCGCCTGCGCGCACGACCATGACGAGACCTCGATGGTGGCGTTCCTGATCTGCGACCATTGCGGCTCGGTCGGCGAAATCCCCGCCGCACCCGTCGCGCAAAGCCTCACCGCGGCGGCGCGGGCCTCGGGCTTCATCCCGAAACTGTCCGTCGTCGAGATCGCCGGCACCTGCGCGCATTGCCAGAAATCGTAGTGGCTATGCGATTTGGGCCAACAATCACCGCGAAGACGCTGCGCCCCCTCTCCCGCAAGCGGGGGAGGTGAGTCGGCGATCCCAATAAGTCACAGAACAACACGGCATCAAGCCGGCCTCGAGGAAACGTGTCGACGCAAGCGATCACCACCAACGCCGCAAGACCAGTCACCGCCGGGCACGGGCTGCCGCCCGGCGCCATCGCGATCATGCTGATGCTGTGCGTGAGCTGGGGCTTCAATCAGCTCGCGGTCAAGCTCGCGCTGCCCGATGTGCCGCCAATGCTGCAGGCGATGATCCGCTCCGCCGGCGCGCTGCCCGTGATGCTGATCGTCGGCTGGATGCGCGGCGTGAAATTTTTCGAACGTGACGGCACGCTGCTGCCCGGCCTTGTCGCCGGGCTGATGTTCGGGGTCGAGTTCGTGCTGATCTTCACCGGGCTGGTGTTCACCTCAGCCTCGCGGGCATCGGTCTTCCTCTACACCGCGCCGTTCTTCGTCGCGCTCGGCTCGCACCAGTTCCTCGGTGAGCGGCTCAGCGCTGTGCAGTGGAGCGGGCTGGCGTTGAGCTTTGCCGGCGTCGCGCTCGCGATCGGCGTGCCGCAGCCCAATGTCGACGCCAAGGTGCTGCTCGGCGACCTCCTGGTGGTCGGCGGCGGCGTGCTGTGGGCGGCGACCACGCTGGTCGCCAAGGGCACCAACTTGCGCAAGGCCGCGCCGGAAAAGGCGCTCGGCTATCAGGCGGCGGTGTCGGTTCCGATCCTCGCGCTCGCCTCCTGGATCTCGGGCGAGCACATCACGCACATGCCGAGCGCGTTGTCGATCTCGCTGCTCGTCTATCAGGCGATCTGGGTGGTGGGCTGCACCTTCGTGATCTGGTTCGCGATGGTGAAGACCTATTCGGCGAGCAAGCTCTCGGCCTTCACCTTCATCACGCCGCTGTTCGGCGTGGTCGCGGCCTATTTCATCATGCACGACACGCTGACCGCCGTGTTCGGCGTCGCCGCGCTGCTGGTGATTGCCGGGCTCTATCTCGTCAACAAGCCCGATCCGAAGGTGACGCCGGATCCGAACGTCCCGGCGTGACTTGAGTGAGGCTGAGTTCTGTCCCCGTCATCCCCGCGCAAAGGCTACGCCTTTGTCGCTGGGAGGTGCTCGCGAAGCGAGCCTCGAAGGATGCACGGCCCGGCCGGTGGCCGTCGTGCTTCGAGACGCGCGTTCCGCGCTCCTCAGCATGACGGGGAAGCAGCATGGCGCGGTGCGACAAATCAACCCGACGGACAATTTTTCGCTTCGCGTTTCACCCAACTCAGCGGTCTAATGCCTCCGTCTCACCCGCCTGAGGGGCGCTTCGCGATCGTCACGAGTGTTGCGGTGAGATGCGGTGGACGCCGAGCGTGTGACTGACGAGCATGCGTGAGGCGGACGGTGAAGTCGTGCAGGCCTGACGCCCTAGTGGCAGGTGTCTCATCAGTAAGGGACGAGCTCTCTCGCTGATGACGGTGACAAACAAGCCCAGTCTCGCCGGGGAGAGCACGTATAAGCCGTAAACCATCGCGCAGGGAAAGCCGGAGTGTTTTCCGGTTTCACCTGTGGTCCTACCTCCCGTGCTTTTTTCACTGCACGGGACCCATGGGTGCGATCGGCACCCGGCTTTCCCTGCGCCCTCTGATCAAGCGAGGGCGGAACGAGAAGCAAAACTCGGACAAATCATGTCGCGAGAACGCGGACGTACGTCATACACTATCGTCATGCCCCGCGAAGGCGGGGCATCCAGTACGCCGCGGCCCTTCAGATTGAACTCAAACGTCTCTGGAATACTGGTCACCCTCCTTCGCGGGTGACGACACCGGATGGATTCTGCGAATGACGACAGCCAACTGGGCTGATCACGTACTACCCCGTCTCGATCGGCAGCGACTCGTCCTTGGCCCATTCGCCCATCGAGCCGTCATAGAGCGTGAGGTTGTGATAGCCGAGCCGATGCAGTTGCAGCAGGTCGACGGTTGCGGAGATGCCGCCGCCGCAATAGGCGATGACGCGCTTGTCCTTGGTGATGCCCTGGGCTGCGAACACAGCCTCGGCCTCCTTCAGCGGCACGAAGGTCTTGCTCTTGGGATCGACCAAGGTCGCCGCCGGCACGCTGACGCTGCCGGGGATGCGGCCGGGCCGGCCGTAGCGGCTCGGCTCCAGACCTCTGAAGAATTGCGGCCCGAGCGCGTTGACAATCACGGTGCCGTGGTCGGCTGTCGCGGCGAGCACGTCGTGCTTGCCGACGAACAGGTCCGGCTTCGGCCGGGCCGTGAAGGTCGCGGGCGGATAGCCGCCGGCGAGCCCGGTCTCGATGTCGCGCCCCTCGGCGGTCCATTTGTCGATGCCGCCGTCGAGCACCGAGGCACGCTCGAAACCCAGCGCGCGCAGCATCCACCAGAAGCGGGTCGCCCACATCGCGGTGCCGATGGAATACAGCACCACGCGGCTATTGGCCGAGATGCCGTGGCGGCCGAATGCGGCCTCGAGCTGCGCGACCGGCGGCATCATGAAGCGCAGCGCGGTATGCGCATCGGAGAATTCGGCCTGCAAATCGAGGAAATTCGCCCCCGGAATATGCCCGGCCTCGAAGGTCTGCCGGCCCGAGACGACGATATAGGGGACGCCGCTGCCCGCAGGGGCCGGCTCCAGATAGGTGGTGCAGTCGAACAGGCGCAGCTCGGGGCGGGTGAGGATGTCGGCGAGTTCCGCCGTGGTGATCAGCTCGTTATGGTCGGCCATGTCACGTCCTCCCGGCATGTCTTAACGGGATGCTAGAGCATGATCCGAAAAAGTGGGTACCGGTTTTTCGCGCGACAGACGCCAGGCGTTTGCGCGAAGGTCATGCTCGAAACCAAAAGATGCGCCGGATCGCATGAAAAGCCGCGACTTTGCCCTTTGAATCACCCCAATCCGGCCCAATATAGCGGACCATGCCGGACTCCGCTGCATGGCTTGCCTTCAGCCCAATCGGCGGCATAAGCTATTGAATTCACACCGGAAACATGATCTTCGGCTGCGCGATTGCGAAAGCCCACCGTCCCCTTGGTGAATGTCACCAAAACCTGATATTCGAGGCGCCATGAACAAGCCCGAGATTTTGCCGCAAGACGACGTCGCAGGCCCCCAGCCGCGGCACCAAACCACCCAGGTCATGGTCGGTAACGTTGCCGTCGGCGGCGGCGCGCCGATCGTGGTGCAGTCGATGACCAACACCGACACCGCCGATGTCGAGGGCACCATCGCCCAGGTCGCAGCGCTCAGCCGCGCCGGCTCCGAAATGGTCCGCATCACCGTCGACCGCGAGGAGGCCGCCGCCGCCGTTCCGCATATCCGCGACGGCTTGCGCAAGCGCGGCATCACCACGCCGCTGATCGGCGACTTCCATTATATCGGCCACAAGCTGCTCGCCGAATATCCTGATTGTGCCGAAGCGCTCGACAAGTACCGCATCAATCCGGGCAATGTCGGCTTCAAGAACAAGCGCGACACGCAGTTCGCCGACATCATCGAGATCGCCAACAAGAACAACAAGCCGGTGCGGATCGGCGCCAATTGGGGCTCGCTCGATCAGGAGCTGCTCACCAAGCTGATGGACGAGAACACCGCCTCGCCCAACCCGCGCGATGCCCGGGCGGTGACCCGCGAGGCGATGGTGCAGTCGGCGCTGTTGTCGGCGGCCCGCGCCCAAGAGCTCGGCATGCCCAAGAACAAGATGATCCTGTCGGCGAAGGTTTCCGCCGTGCAGGATCTGATCGCGGTCTATCAGGAGCTGGCGCGTCGCTCTGACTATGCGATCCATCTCGGCCTCACCGAAGCCGGCATGGGCTCGAAGGGCATCGTGGCCTCGTCGGCCGCGCTCGGCATCCTTTTGCAGCAGGGCATCGGCGACACCATCCGCATCTCGCTGACGCCGGAGCCCGGCGGTGATCGCACGCTGGAAGTGCAGGTCGCGCAGGAATTGCTGCAGACCATGGGCTTCCGCACCTTCGTGCCGCTGGTTGCAGCCTGCCCGGGCTGCGGCCGCACCACCTCGACCACGTTCCAGGAGTTGGCGCGCTCGATCCAGGATTTCATCCGCGACGAGATGCCGACCTGGAAGACGAAATATCCCGGCGTCGAGCAGCTCAACGTCGCAGTCATGGGCTGCATCGTCAACGGCCCCGGCGAATCCAAGCATGCCAATATCGGCATTTCGCTGCCGGGCACCGGCGAAGCGCCGGCCGCGCCTGTGTTCGTCGACGGCAAGAAGTTCCGCACCCTGCGCGGCCCGACCATCGCCGCCGAGTTCAAGGCGCTGGTGATCGACTACATCGACCAGCGCTACGGCAACGGCGCCAAGCTGCCGGTGACGGCGGGCGCCGCGGAGTAAATTGCGGTGGCGGTAGCCCGGGTGGAGCGAAGCGAAACCCGGGGCACTGCTGCCATGCATGGGCTGATCCCGGATTGCGCTGCGCTCCATCCGGGCTACGATGTTTCGTAATCAAGAAACATCGGGAGACGCCCATGAGCTCACTGTCCGGCAAGCAGGGCCCGCGTTACCGGCAACTCGCCGACCAATCCGAGCCCTACGAGACCATCGGCGTCGAGAAATTGACGCCGATCATCGGCGCGGAGATCTCCGGCGTCGATATCGGCAAGCTCGTCGATGGCGATGCGCGCTCCAACCGCCAGATGGACGAGATCCATCGCGCGCTCGCCGAAAACCTCGTCATCTTCTTCCGCGACCAGCACATCACCCCGGCCCAGCATCTCGCCTTCGGCCGCAAGTTCGGCGAGCTGCATGTGCATCCGGCCGCGCCCAACGAGGGCGATCCGGCGCTGATGAAGATCTACGCCGACAAGGATTCGCCGCGCGCCAATGGCGAGGGCTGGCACACCGACGTGTCCTGCGATCTCGAGCCGCCGATGGGTTCGATCCTCTACATCAAGCAGTGTCCGCCGCGCGGCGGCGACACGCTGTTCGCCAACATGTATGCCGCCTATGAGGCGCTGTCGGACCGCATGAAGGCCTATCTCGACGGGCTCACTGCGCTGCATGACGGCGAGCAGACCTATCGCGGGCTCTACGCGAATTACGGCGTCGCCGACAAGCAGAGCTATCCGCGCGCCGAGCATCCGGTGGTCCGCACCCATCCGGTGACGGGCAAGAAGGCGCTCTATGTCAATCGCGGCTTCACCCGTCACATCATCGGCATCCCCCGCGACGAGAGCGACGCTGTTCTGGCCTATCTCTACCAGCATGCGGAGAATCCGCTGTTCCAGTGCCGCTTCCGCTGGACCGAGAACGCGATCGCGTTCTGGGACAACCGCTGTGCCCAGCACCGCGCGATGTGGGACTACTGGCCGCATACCCGCTCCGGCACGCGCGTGACCGTGAAGGGAGAACGGCCGGTGTGAGCCGTTGCGCCATCTACGAAGCCAGAAAAGCAACGAGACATCCGGGAGGTCGTCCATGCTCCGCGCCGAAGACAACAAATTCCTCACCGAGTCAGGTGCGGGAACGGGGATGGGCGAGTTGCTGCGCCGGTTCTGGATTCCGGTGCTGCTCTCGGAGGAACTCCCGGAGCCTGACGGCGACCCGAAGAAGATCGTGGTGCTCGGCGAGGAATTGCTCGCCTTCCGCGACAGCCGCGGCGTGGTCGGCGTCATCGATCAGCACTGCCCGCACCGCGGCGCCAATCTCTGGCTCGGCCGCAACGAGGAATGCGGCATCCGCTGCGTCTATCACGGCTGGAAGTTCGACACCGACGGCGCTTGCGTCGACATGCCGACGTCGTATCCGGACCTCAACGCCAAGGACCTGATCCGCATCAAGTCCTATCCGGTGCGCGAATGGGGCGACATGATCTGGGCCTATATGGGTCCCGCCGATCAAATGCCGGAACTGCCGGCGCTGGAGATGGCGCTGCTGCCG
This sequence comes from Bradyrhizobium sp. ISRA464, assembly GCF_029910095.1. NCBI lineage: Bacteria > Pseudomonadati > Pseudomonadota > Alphaproteobacteria > Hyphomicrobiales > Nitrobacteraceae > Bradyrhizobium > Bradyrhizobium sp. ISRA464. Next base: position 671,948 of record NZ_CP094526.1, read on the forward strand.
CCGTCGCACCGCTTCGTCAGCAAGAAGTGGCAGGACTGCAACTGGGTGCAGGCGCTGGAGGGTTCGATCGACACCGCGCATTTCACCTTCGCGCATCTCTCCTTCGAGAAGGAGGAGAACGAGATCCTCGACATCAAGCGTCATTTCGTGAATCCGCTGATGCGGGTCGCGACCGACCACATGCGCTGGATCGCCGAGGACCCGCGCCCGGTGATCAAGATCAACCCGCACGATGCCGGCCTCACCGTCGCGGGCGGGCGGCTCACGGGAAGCGACAACATCTACTGGCGCATCGCCCAGTTCCTGATGCCGATCCATTCCTACGCGCCGAGCTCGATGCCGGGCGAGAATATCTTCGGCCAGAGCTTCGTGCCGGTGACCGACACCAATTGCTGGATCTACACTTACGCATGGAATCCGCACCGGCCGCTGACCGAGGCGGAGCGCGACGGTTACCGCAACGGCAATGGCGTGATGGCGGTGGTCGACGAGAACTACGTGTCGCTGCGCAACAAGTCGAACGACTATCTGATAGACCGCACGCTGCAACGGACCAAGAGCTACACCGGCATCAAGGGCGTGTCCGAGCAGGACGCCGCGGTGCAGGACAGCCAGGGACCGATCGCCGACCGTACCCGCGAGCATCTCGGGCCGACCGATCTCGGCATCATGCATTTCCGCAAGCTGGTGATGGATGCCGCCCGCGCGCTGCAGCAGGGCGAGGCGCCGCCGCACGTCAAGCGCCAGGACCGCTACACCGTGCGCTCCGGCGCCTGCGTCACCAGCAAGACCAAGGATCTCACCGCCGTCATGATCGAACGCTTCGGCGATCCCGCAGGCTTCGTCGGAGGCCCCGGCCAGAACGCAGCAGCGGAGTAGGCGCGGGCACTACAGCGGAATCCGCCGATACTCGCGGTTGGCGAGGCTCGCTTCCTCGAGGTCGAGGTCGCGCTCGATCCGGCGGCGCGTTTCGTCGGTGATCTTGCCGTCGCGCAGCAGCGCATGGATGAACTTGCGTTCGGAGGAGATCAGTTCGCGCGTCAGCTCGGTGCCGGTCGCGGAGACGTCGTGCTTGTCCGGGTCGAGGGAGTCGGGCAACTGGCTGAGGCGGATCTCGTGCCGCGAACGCAACAGCTTCACCACCTCGTCCGACAATTCGCGGTCGTCGGTGATGGCGTCGAGCGACTTCAGCGCAGCCGCCAGCGCGTCGCGCCGCGCCGCGATCTCCTGTTCGTGCTCGGCAAGATGCTCGCTGCGGCCGTCCCTGGCGAGGCCGAGCCAGCGCACCACCGGCGGCAAGCCGAGGCCGAGCCCGACCAGCGTCACGAAGATCACGCCGAAAGCGACGAACAGGATCAGGTCGCGGTAGGGGAAGGGATCGCCATTCGGAAGCGCCAGGGGCAGAGCCAGCGCCGCGGCGAGCGACACCGCGCCGCGCACGCCGGTGAAGGCGACCACGAACACCGCCCGCCAGGACGGCAGCGGATCGCGCTCGCGCACGCGCCGGCTGATCCAGCGTGGCAGGTAGGTGCCGGGGAACACCCAGAGGAAGCGCGCGACGATCACGATGACGGCGACCAGCGCGGTGGCCGCGAGGATGTCGTGCAGCGGAAACGCCTTCGATCGCTCGAACAGCGAGCGCATCTGGAAACCGGTCAGCAGGAACAGCAGGCCCTCGATCAGGTAGATGACGAGGTCCCAGAAGAAGATGCCTTGCAGACGCGTCGCGGCCGAGATCAGCAGCGGCCCGTTCCAGCTCATATAGAGCCCGCAGGCGACGGTGGCGATCACGCCGGAGCCGCCGAAATGCTCCGGAATCCAATAGGCGATGTAGGGCGTGATCAGCGACAGCGTGATCTCGACCTGGGGATCGCGGGCCCGGCGGCGTGCGCGCAGGCTGAGCCAGCCGACGGCCGCGCCGAACAGGATCTCGCCGGCGACGATGACCAAGAACGTGCCGGTCGCCTTCGGCAGCGAGAACAGCCCGGTCGAGATCGCCGCCACCGCGAAGCGATAGAGGATCAGCGCGGTCGCGTCATTGGCGAGACCTTCGCCCTCGAGCACGACCAGGATGCGGCGCGGCATGCCGAGCTTGCGGGCGATCGCGAGCGGCGCGACCACGTCCGGCGGCGCGACGATGGCGCCGAGCAGGAAGCCGACGCTCCAGGGCAGGCCGATCAGATAATGCGTTGCGGCCGCGACCATGAAAGCCGTGAAAATCACGCAGCCGACCGACAGCAGGATGATCGGGCGCAGATTGGCCTTGAACTCGCGCCAGCTCATCGCGACGCTCGCCGAATAGATCAGCGGCGGCAGCACGACCAGCAGCACCAGCTCCGGCGGCAGTTCCACCGACGGCATGCCCGGCACGAAGGCGAGCATCACGCCGACCAGCAGCAGCAGGATCGCCGGGGCAACATTGACCCGGCGCGCCAGCAGCGCGGTTCCCGCCAGCAGGCCCAGCAGGGTGAGAAAGATCTGAAACTTGGCTTCCATAAGAGGCTCAATTCGCCCGGAAACCTGCGTCAGTCAATGCAGATCGGCCGGCCTCGGGCCGCCCGAGCCGTCACAAAGTCGTCGTCCAACAGCCGCCGAAGGGGACGCCGCACGGCGATACGGGCGATCCGAAGTGGTGCGCGAAACGCCGGCGATCACTCCCGGAGGTCGTAGCGATAGGATTTCGAGACGATCTGCCAGCCATCGGCGAGCTTCATCGCCACCAGATAGTCGGTGAAGTAGCGCGGCGGCAGCTGGCAGCGAACCTTGATGAAGGCGGTCTTCTCGTCGGAGCGATCGATGGTGACGATGAAGTCCTCGCGCGGCTTGCCTTCCGCCTTCGCCGACGGCCGCTTGCGCACACGCTCGAGCCAGTCCGGCACGGTCAGCACCTGCAGCTCGCCCTTTTCGACCCAGCGGAGGTCGGCGGACGGATGGAAAATCGTGCCGAGCTTGTCGGCGCTGCCCTCGTAGAGGCCGTCGAAATAGGTCTGCACGACAGCCTCGACGCTCGATCGATCATGGCTCATGGGTTAGTCCTCCCGGCAGGAATTGGTGCTGACAGGATTTAGCCATGAACCGCTGGATTGCACCATCACCATCACCGCCGGCAGATGCAGATCATGTGCGACGCCTATCTGTGTCGTCTTGTCAGGCCCGGCTGCCATCTCGAGTATCGCAGCGGCGGCCCGGGTCTCGGCGTCGGCAATGCCGAGGTCTGCAACTAGAGCGCGCTCGCCGCGAAGGAACTGTGCTCACTCCCCGCAAGCGGGAGAGGTGCACCGAATCTGCCGCTGGACTAGATCGCGCTCGCCGCGATGTTCACCATCAAGGCCAGCAGCGCGGTGTTGAACACGAACGAGATGATGCCGTGCACGGTCGCGGTGCGGCGGATGATTCTGTCGGTGATGCAGACATCGGAGACTTGCGCGGTCATTCCGATCACGAACGAGAAGTAGACGAAGTCCCAGTAGTCGGCCTCGACATGCTCGCCGGCGCTCGGGAATTGCAGGCCGCCGGGTGTCTTGCCGCGATAGAAGTCGTGGGCGTAGTGCAGCGCGAATGCGGTGTGAACCACCGTCCATGACAGCGCGATGGTGACGACCGCAACCGCCAGCGCCGCCGGATTGTCCTTCGCCGCGCCGAGCTCGGAGACGATGGCGGCCAGGCTGGCAAACGCGCCAAGGGCCGTCAGCAGCAGGATCAGGAATCGCCCGTCGTCCTGCACGATCGCATTGCGCTTGATGTGGCCGACGTCACAGCGCAGCATCATGACATAGGCGAGCACGAGATAGAGCGCGGCGAAGGCGTCCCAGCCGGCGAGCAGGCGCGTGACGGTGCGCGCCGATTCCGGCACCAGCAGCGCCACCAGGATGCCGAAGGCGACCGAGACGAAGGTGCGCGGCCGGCCCACGATAACGCGGACCGGCATGGGCAGCTTGCGGAAACGAACAAGGCGGGCCTCGAACTCCCTGCTCATTTCGCTGATGCCGTCGGCTAGTTCTTGCGCTCGGCGACGAAGCGCGACGTCGCCCGCAGCACGTCGCCCCTGGCGCCGAACACCGACAGTGCGGCATCGGCACGTGCAACGAGGTCGCGCACGCGCTGTTTCGCGCCATCGATGCCGAGCTGGGTGACGAAGGTGGTCTTGCCGAGCGCCGCATCCGCGCCGGCCGGCTTGCCGAGCGCCGCCGAGTCGCCCTCGACGTCGAGCAGGTCGTCGGCGATCTGGAAGGCCTCGCCGAGCGCTTTGCCGTAATCGTCGAGCGCCTGGTATTCCTTCTGCGAGGACTGGCCGAGGATCGCCCCGGCGATGCAGCCGAAGCGCAACAGCGCGCCGGTCTTCATCTGCTGCAGGCGGGCGACGTCGACCGGCTCGCGGTCGCCGAAGCGGCCTTCGCCGGCGAGATCGAGGATCTGGCCGCCGGCCATGCCGCCGACGCCGGAGGCGCGCGCCAGCGCGCGGGTCAGGAGCAGGCGGACCGTGGCGTCCTTGTGGATCGCGTCGCGGGTGATGATGTCGAAGGCGATCGTGAGCAGCGCGTCGCCGGCGAGGATCGCGGTCGCGTCGTCATAGGCCTTGTGCAGGGTGGGACGGCCGCGGCGCAGGTCGGAATTGTCCATTGCCGGCAGATCGTCGTGGATCAGCGAATAGCAATGGATGCATTCGAGCGCCGCGCCGGCCATCAGGGCCGACTCCCGGGGCACGCCGAACACCGCCGCGCTCTCGACCACCAGGAACGGCCGGAGCCGCTTGCCGCCGCCAAGGCTGGAATAACGCATCGCCTCGATCAGCCGCTTCGGACGCTCGATCTCGTCGGTCTCCGTCGCATCAGACAGCAATTTCGCGAGCAGGGCTTCGGTGTCCTCCGCGGTCTGATCCAGCCGCTTGGCAAACTCTGCAGTACCGGTCGTCATTAAGAATTGCTCCAGATCGATTTTCGGGCGGACAATCGTTGATGGCACCGGCTTCGTCAATTCCACCCTGCGACGGAATGCGCCTTAAAAGTGCTGGAAAAACCGTGAATTATCATGCGGACGTCGGGTGCCCGGCCTTGTTCTGGCGGGTGGACCGCGTCCCCGCCGGGACCTTCGTTTTGCGCATCGTCCGAATTTTATTGCTGCTTTTGCTGGCCCTGCTGTTGCTGCCGTACCTGGTGACGCCGTTTTACCGGACCGGCCACCCGGTCTCGGCCCTAATGGTGTGGCGGACGCTGAAGGGCGCGCCGGTCACGCGGCATTGGATCGATCTCGGTGCAATTTCACCGTATCTGCCGCGTTCCGTGGTCGGCTCGGAGGACGCCCATTTCTGCACCCACCGCGGCGTCGACTGGGGCGCGCTGCGCGAGGTGATCGACGACGCCGAGGACGGCGACGTGGCGCGCGGCGGATCGACCATCACCCAGCAGGTTGCCAAGAACCTGTTCCTGTGGTCCGGGCGTAGCGTGATCCGCAAAGGCCTGGAATTACCGCTGGCGCTCTGGATCGATTTCGTGCTGCCCAAGCAGCGGATCCTGGAAATCTACCTCAACATCGCCGAAATGGGGCCGTCCGGGCAGTTCGGCGCCGAAGCCGGTGCCCAATACGCCTTCGGGAGGTCGGCGGCGGCCCTGTCGCCGCGCGAGGCGGCGCTTTTGGCGGCAATCCTGCCGAATCCGGTTAAAAGAAGTGCCCGGAACCCGGGCCCCGGGGTACGCCGGCTGTCCGGCACCTATATGGCGCGGGCCAACAAGGTTGGGCGCTGCTGGCGCGAAAATCGCGGCACTTAAGCCGATTTCGGGCGCATTTTGCGTTATCCCACCCTAGATTTACGTGATCCCTTCCTCTATAAGCGCGGCCTTACCGGCATCGCAGCTTGCGCTCTCAGCGCTGTGCCGTCCGCATTTCGGACGATGCCTCCGCAACACCCTAGAGGACACCGCTATGGCCGTTCCCAGAAGAAAAACCTCGCCGTCGCGCCGTGGCATGCGCCGTTCGGCCGACGCGCTCAAGACCCCGACCTATGTCGAGGACAAGGACTCCGGCGAGCTGCGTCGTCCGCACCACCTCGACCTGAAGACCGGCATGTACAAGGGCCGCCAGGTCTTGAAGGCCAAGAAAGAGTCCTGATCGGACGTCCGGCCTGCGCTGCAAGGCTTGCGGCGCTGCGCCTGAATTCGGCCAACGAGTGCGGTCAAGACGGGCGCGTCTGCGACGAGGCTGATGCATCGCCGCATTGCTTGGTTCTCCCTGAATAAGGCGCAAGCCCGATGGTCGGTTTTCCGCTGCTCCTGATTCCGCTCGCGGTTTACAACATCATCGTTTTCCTGATGCCCGGCGTGTCCTTCACGGATCCGCTGATCAGGCTGACGCTGATGTCGGGCGAGGAATGGCAGATCACGCTGAGCGACATGCTGCTCGCCGTCGGCGTGCTGCTGTTGCTGCTCGAGGTCATCAAGGCCGCCCGCCCCGGCGCGAAATATCTCACCGATCATCTGCTCTCGCTGATCGTGTGCGGCGCCGCGGCCGCCGAATTCGTGCTCTGGCCGAAATTCGGCACCTCGACCTACTTGCTGCTCGCGCTGCTTGCGCTGGTCGATTTCATCTCGGGAATCGCGCTGCGCACGCGCCGCCGCGCGCAGGCCGTGCCTGCGGCGACGAGCGCCCGTGCCAGCAGGTCCGAGCCGATGGCGAGCGACACGCTGCTGCAACCCCAGCCGACACCGGCGCCGGCCGCTGCGCCCGCACCTACCGCTGCACCCGCGCCGGCTGCGCCACCGCCGCCCGCCGCGCCGATTCCGCCGGCGGCATCGGTCGCGGAATCCGTGCTGCTCGATCAGGCCGCGCCAAAGCCCTCGGTCGCCTCACCGGATCTGCAGCCCAGCAACCAGCCGCCGTCAGATACGCCGAAGCCCTGACGGTTAATCGCTAGATTATCTGCCGGGTCCGCCGCGCGACGCTGCGGCGTTCGCGCAGATGCGGATCGTACGCACTCTGTGCGTCGGCCAGTGATCCCCGCCGGAGCCTGCGGGTCTGCGGTTCGCGTTCGGCGGTCGCGAGCAACTGGGCGACGAAGGAGGGATCGGCATTGATGAGCGGCACCTTGGGCGCCCAATGGGTCGTCGCGGTCAGCGGGACCAACGCCGTGCAGGCCACCTTGCGATCGCTCGCGACCTCATCCTCCTCGACATCAGATTGATCGATATCGAACATTGCGAACAGGCCCCGGTTAACCGTCACATTTTGGGACATTGCGTCCTTCAGCAACCTTGTCACGGCAAGGGCCATGCCGAATATGCCGCATCCGTTCCGGGGCGCCGTCAAATGTGGTTTCCGGATTATTTATCAACTTCACCTAGCGTTGGATTTGCCGGAACCACTATCTTTGGGACGTAGAATCACCGCGTGCTGTTCCGAATCGAGGCAAGCCCGATGCCCTCTGTCCCGCCAGCTGCCAGCATCCTCGCCTCGCTCGGCCAGGCAACATTCGCTTGGGATTTGGCGACCGACGCGCTCGCGTGGAGCGACAATGTCGCGGCGCTCTTCCCTGACATCCCCGAGGCGGCATTCGCCAGCGGCGCGGAGTTCGCCAGACTGATCGAGCCGTCGCCCTCTGTGCGCCGCGAGGCGCTCGGCTTGGCCGCGCCGGCACCAAGCGGCGAAGCGATTCCCTATCGGATCGAATACGGCGTGCGCGCGGTAACCTCCGCGCCCGTGATCTGGATCGAGGAAACCGGCGTCTGGTTTGCGGGCGCCGACGGCCGGCCGGAGCGCGCGCAGGGCATCGTTCGCATCAACAACGAGCGCCACGCCCGCGACGAGCAGCTTCTCAAATTGTCGCGTCACGATCCGCTGACCAACGAGCTCAACCGCACTCATCTGATCGCCTCGCTCGCCGAGACGATCGAGGAGTGCGCGCGCTTCCGCACCTCCTGCGCCTTCATGCTGATCGGCATCGATCATCTGGCGCGGGTCAATGACGCCTTCGGCTTCGACGTCGCGGATGCTGTCATCGCCGAGGTCGCGAAGCGGATTCGCGCACGGCTGCGCAGCGGCGACATGCTCGGCCGTTTCTCCGGCAACAAGGTCGGTCTGATCCTGCGCAACTGCACGGTCGACGACACCAATGTGGCCGCCGAACGGTTCCTGGCCGCGGTGCGCGACGACGTGGTGCCGACCAAGTCCGGCCCGGTGTCGGTGACGGCCTCGATCGGCGTCGTCACCATCCCGCGGCATGCGAGGTCGGCGGAGGAGGCGGTCAACCGCGCCCAGGAGACGCTGGAGTCCGCCAAGAGCCGCCGCGCCGGATCGTTCGCGATGTGGAAGCCGAACGTCGAGCGCGACGCCCAGCGTCGCGTCAACATCCGCGTCACCGATGAGATCGTCACCGCGCTGAACGAGCGGCGGATCGTGATCGGGTTCGAGCCCGTGGTCGAGGCGCGCTCGCGGCAGCCCGCGTTCTATGAATGCCTGGTCCGCATGGAGCAGGAGGACGGCCAGGCGCTGCTCGCGCCTGATATCGTGCCGGTTGCCGAGCGGCTCGGCCTGATCCGGCTGGTCGATCACCGCGTGCTGGAGCTGGCGATTGCCGAACTCGCCGCCGCGCCTGGCGTGCAGCTCAGCCTCAACATCTCGCCCGACACCACGATGGATCCGGACTGGTGGACCACGATCGAATCGCTGATGCGTGCGCATCCCGGCGTCGGCGAGCGGCTGATCGTCGAGATCACCGAGACGGTCGCGATCCAGGACATCGACCACGTCCGCGGCTTCGTCACGCGGCTGAAGAATTTCGGCAGCCGGATCGCGATCGACGATTTCGGCGCGGGCTACACCTCATTCCGCAACCTGCGCAAGCTCGGTGTCGATCTCGTGAAGATCGACGGCGCCTTCGTGCAGAACATCGTGCACTCGGCCGACGATCGCGCCTTTGTGCAGACGCTGATCGACCTGGCGCGGCGGCTTCAGATCAAGACGGTCGCCGAGTGGGTGCAGGACGAAGAAGCCGCCGTGATGCTGCGCGAGTGGGGCTGCGACTTCATCCAGGGCCGCCTGATCGGGCTTGCGTCACCGGATCGGCCGTGGAGCGCAGGGGCCGAGAAGGCAGTGCCGGCGGCGGGGTAGTTCGAAGCGCCGCTACAAGACCCGTCATCCCCGCGCAACGGCTTCGCCGTTGTCGCTGGAGTGGCCGCGCAGCGGCGTCTCGAAGGATGCACGGCCCGGCCGGTGGCCGTCGTGCTTCGAGACGGCTGCTTCGCAGCCTCCTCAGCATGACGGACCACAACGCGCGGAATGCGCGACGAAACGCCTACTCGTCCTTCTTCGGCTGCGACATGCGCTCGAGACGTTCCTGCATGTCCTTCATCTGACGGCGCAGGTCGTCGATGTTGTTGTTCTCCGGCGCGGGCTCCGGCACCTTCTCAGACCCGGTGCTGGGACGCTGCGGCACGAACGGCTTGAACATCGAGAAGGTCTGCTGGAACAGCTCCATGTTGCGGCGGACCTGTTCCTCCAGCGGCGCAAACGGCGTTCCGCTCAAGGCGCCGGCGATCTGCTTGCGGAACTTTTCCTGTTCCTTGGTCAGCGTCTCCAGCGATTGCTCGAGATATTTCGGCACCACCATCTGCATGCTGTCGCCGTAGAAGCGGATCAGCTGGCGCAGGAACGTGGTCGGCAGCAGGTTCTGCCCGGCCTTGTTTTCCTGCTCGAAGATGATTTGTGCGAGCACGGAGCGGGTGATGTCGTCGCCTGTCTTGGCGTCGTAGACGAGGAAATCCTCGCCTTCCTTCACCATCGCGGCGAGATCCTCAAGTGTCACGTAAGTGCTCGTACCGGTATTATAGAGCCTCCGGTTCGCGTACTTCTTGATCGTAGTCGGTTGTTCAGATTTTGCCATGGGCTCACACTTCAAACACCGAAGGATCCGGAACCCGGCAGCACCGCCGCAGGGCTAAATGCAACGCATCGCAGCAAAGGTAAGCATTTTCAAAGCGCTTCGGCTACCGTTTTGTGCGGCACGGTTAATCTCAAAGCATAGGGATTGCTCAGGAAACTGCCAAGGGCGTCAATTTGAGTGCGTCGCGGCGCGAATTCGGCCACACTCCGATTGACATGCCTCAACGAGGTTTACAGGATGGGTAGTTAAGAGACAGGCCCGCCAACCGGCCGCCCGCCGTCGAAAAAACCCAGCCACAACCACAGGAGATGTCCATGTCAGACGATGTCGTCATCGTCAGCGCCGCCCGCACCCCGGTCGGCAGCTTCAACGGCGCGTTCGCCACCACCCCCGCCCACGACCTCGGCGCGATCGCCATCAAGGCGGCGCTGGAGCGCGCGGGCGTCGAGCCCGGGCAGGTCTCCGAAGTCATCATGGGCCAGATCCTCACCGCCGCGCAGGGCCAGAATCCGGCCCGCCAGGCCTCGATCTCGGCTGGCATCCCGGTGGAGAGCCCGGCCTGGGGCGTCAACCAGCTCTGCGGCTCGGGCCTGCGCTCGGTCGCCCTCGGCTACCAGGCACTGGTCAATGGCGACTCCTCGATCGTCGTCGCCGGCGGCCAGGAGTCCATGAGCATGGCCCCCCACGCGCAATATCTGCGCGGCGGCGTCAAGATGGGCGGCCTCGAACTGGTCGACACCATGATCAAGGATGGGCTGTGGGATGCCTTCAACGGCTACCACATGGGCAACACCGCCGAGAACGTCGCCAAGCAGTACCAGATCACCCGTTCGCAGCAGGACGAGTTCGCCGTCGGCTCGCAGAACAAGGCCGAGGCCGCGCAGAAGGCCGGCAGGTTCAAGGACGAGATCGTCCCGGTCACCATCAAGACCCGCAAGGGCGACGTCGTGGTCGACACCGACGAATATCCGCGCCATGGCGCCACCCTCGACGCGATGGCCAAGCTCCGCGCGGCCTTCGAGAAGGACGGCACCGTGACCGCCGGCAACGCCTCGGGCATCAATGACGGCGCGGCAGCCGTCGTGCTGATGACCGCCAAGGAAGCCGCGCGGCAGGGCAAGAAGCCGCTCGCCCGCATCGTCTCCTGGGGGCAGGCCGGCGTCGATCCCAAGATCATGGGCACCGGTCCGATCCCCGCCTCGCGCGCCGCGCTGAAGAAGGCCGGCTGGAACATTGCCGACCTCGACCTGATCGAGGCCAACGAGGCGTTCGCGGCGCAGGCCTGCGCGGTCAACAAGGACCTCGGCTGGGATACCGCCAAGGTCAACGTCAACGGCGGCGCGATCGCGATCGGTCACCCGATCGGTGCGTCGGGCGCGCGCGTGCTGGTGACCTTGCTGCACGAGATGCAGAAGCGCGATGCCAAGAAGGGTCTCGCGACGCTCTGCATCGGGGGAGGCATGGGCATCGCCATGTGCGTTGCACGCGACTGAACAAAAGGCAGCGGGGCGGGTTAGGTGATGAAAAGATCATCTGTCAACCGCGGCGCGAGCTGATAAATAAGATGCCCGGCCACGCGCCGGGCATTTTTGTTTTGTACGTGAGTGAGTGCAAAAAAGCCGGAGTCATTCCGGCTGTAAAAGACGGCCAAGGAGGAATCGGACATGGCACGTGTTGCATTGGTGACGGGCGGAACGCGGGGCATCGGAGCTGCGATCAGCAAGGCTCTGAAGGCGGCGGGCTACAAGGTGGCGGCGACTTACGGCGGCAATGATGCGGCTGCCGAGAAGTTCAAGGCCGAAACCGGCATCCCCGTGTTCAAATGGGATGTTGCCTCGTTCGACGCCTGCGCGGATGGCGTGAAGAAGGTCGAGGCCGAGCTCGGGCCGGTCGACGTGCTGGTCAACAATGCCGGCATCACTCGCGACACTGCCTTCCACAAGATGACGCTCGAGCAGTGGAATGCCGTGATCAACACCAATCTCGGCTCGCTGTTCAACATGACGCGCCAGGTGATCGAGGGCATGCGCGCCCGCAAGTTCGGCCGCATCATCTCGATCTCCTCGATCAACGGCCAGAAGGGCCAGTTCGGCCAGGTCAATTATTCGGCGGCGAAGGCCGGCGACATCGGCTTCACCAAGGCGCTCGCGATCGAAAACGCCAAGGGCGGCATCACGGTCAACGTGATCGCTCCGGGCTACATCAACACCGAGATGGTGCAGGCGGTGCCGAAGGACGTTCTGGAGAAGAACGTGATTCCGCAGATCCCGGTCAATCGCCTCGGCGAGCCGGAGGAGATCGCGCGTGCGGTCGTATTCCTGGCCGCTGACGATGCCGGCTTCATCACCGGCTCGACGCTGACCATCAATGGTGGTCAGTATCACGCGTGACGCGAAGCGTCGTCGCGTCGCAGGCGTTATCAATCAAGTCGTGATGCCCGGCCTTGTGCCGGGCATCAACGTCATTACAAGGGGGCCGAACGATGACGTGGATGGCCGCGGCAGCTTGAGCGAAGAGATGTTCTGCGCTCGTGCCCGGCCGTGCCGGATCTTGCCCTGATGTCGACTCGTACCGCCACCCTTGTTGGACTGACCGCCATCCTGATGTGGTCGCTCTTGTCGGTCATGACGGTTGCAACCGGGCAGATTCCGGCCTTCCAGCTCGCCGCGATGACCTTCGCGATCGGGGCGGCGGTGGCGTTCGCAAGCTTCCTGTTTCGTCCGTCCGCCTTCGCCGCATTGAAGCAGCCGCCGGTCGCCTGGGCCGTCGGCGTCGGCGGCCTATTCGGCTATCACGCGCTGTATTTCCTGGCGCTGCGCTTCGCGCCGCCGGCGGAAGCAGGCCTGCTCAATTATCTCTGGCCGCTCCTGATCGTGTTGTTCTCCTCGCTGCTGCCGGGTGAGCGGCTCGCGGTCCATCACATCGTCGGCGCGGTGCTGGGCCTGGTCGGCACGGTGCTGCTGTTCGCGGGCAACACCGGCAGCTTCGCGCAGAGCCAGATTCCGGGCTTCGCGGCCGCCTTTGTCGCCGCCTTCGTCTGGGCGACCTACTCGGTGATGTCGCGCCGGCTGAAGGCGGTGCCGACCGATGCGGTGGCCGGCTTCTGCCTCGCCACCGCGCTGCTCGCCGCGCTCGTGCATCTGATGGTGGAGACCACGGTGTGGCCCGCGACGCCGCTGCAATGGCTCGCTCTCGTTGGACTCGGCATCGGCCCGGTGGGTGCTGCGTTCTTCGCCTGGGACATCGGCATGAAGCGCGGCGACATCCGCGTGCTCGGCGCTGCATCCTATGCCACGCCGCTATTGTCGACCGCCTTCCTGATCCTCGCGGGCTTCGCCAGACCGAGTGCCAACATCGCCATCGCTGCGATCCTGATCGCGGGCGGTGGCCTGATCGCGGCCAAGGACATGGTGTTGAGAAAGAGAACGTAGGATGGGTAGAGCGAAGCGAAACCCATCATGCCGCGCAATGCTCCAATTGATGGGTTTCGCTTCGCTCTACCCATCCTACGAAGAGGGCTCCCAGCCCCTCGGCGCCAGCTCGAAATTTGCAAACTCGAATCCCGGCGCCACGGTGCAGCCGACCAACGTCCAGTCTCCGGTGCTTTCCGCGGCCTGCCAGGCACCCGCCGGCACGATCGCCTGCGGCCGTTCGCCGCTGCTGACGTCGGGACCGAGCGTGACCCTGTGCCGGCTGCAGCCCTCATGGGCGATCTGCAGGACCAGCGGCGCACCGGCGTAGTAGTGCCAGACCTCGACCGCATCGATGCGATGCCAGTGCGAGCGCTCGCCGCGCGCGAGCAGGAAGTAGATCGCGGTCGAGCAGGCGCGTCCGCTGCCGTCGCAGCGCTTGTCGCGAAACGTCTCGCGATAATGTCCGCCTTCCGGATGCGGCTTCAGCTCGAGCTGCGCGATGATCTCGGCCGCCGAGGGCTGCGACATCAGGATTTGTTCTTGCGCTCGCGGAGCTCACCGAACACTTCGGCCGGATCGGCGCCCTTCATGCGGAGCTTCGCCGCGACCGAAGGCTCGTCGGCCCGCAGGAACACGTTGGCCTTCTTCTCGTCGCCGAGCAGCACGGGAATCGTCGGCTTGTTCTCGGCGCGCAGCTGCGTGACCTCGGCGGCGCGGGCCTGCAGCGCCGGATTGTCGGGTTCGACCGTCAGCGCGAATTTGACGTTGGAGGCGGTGTACTCATGGCCGCAATAGAGCCGGAAGTCGTCCGGCAGCGAACGCAGCTTCAGCAGCGAATCCCACATCATGGGGTAGTTGCCTTCGAACACCCGGCCGCATCCGATCGAGAACAGCGTGTCGGCAGCGAACACCGCCTTCTCGCCGTCGAACACGTAGGAGATGTGGTCGAGCGTGTGGCCGGGCGTCTCCACCACGCGCGCCAGCAGGCTGCCGACCTTGATCACGTCGGCATTGGCGGCGCGCAGGTCGACATTGGCGATCTTCGCGGACTTGTCATGCGGGGCGACGACGCGGCAGCCGTATTTCTGCTTCAGCTCGGCGACGCCGCCGACATGGTCGCCATGGTGATGGGTGATCAGGATGTCGGTCAGCGTCCAGCCCTCACGCTCCAGCGCCTTGATGATGGGTGCGGCCTCCGGCGCGTCGATCGACGCCGTGGCCTTGGTCGCGGGGTCGTGGACCAGGTAACCGAAATTGTCGGTGAGGCAGGTAAAGGTACGAATTTCGGCGGCCATGAATATCTCCACGAAGTGCTTGGGCGAGGACGCCAGAGCATGATCCGCCTGGGACCGGACCATGCTCTGACGTCTCTCTAGCTGGGCCTGATCCTATCGAAAAAACCGGTTCCCACTTTTTCGGATCATGCTCTAACACGCCAAATATAGGGGTGAAATACGGCGTTAACGCTCCTGCGGCAACGCAATTTTCCGCGCGCCGCGGCCGCAAGCGGCATGTTAGGTTGGACTCATGGACGTCATAGACCTCCGCGACTTCTATTCGCAGCGCCTCGGCATCGTGGCCCGGCAGCTGATCAACCGCGGCATCCGTGAACGCTGGCCCAATGCGGAAGGGCAGCGCGTGCTCGGGCTCGGCTATCCGACGCCCTATCTCGGCCTGTTTCGCGAGTCCTGCGAGCGCTGCATCGCCTTCATGCCGGCGGCCCAGGGTGTGCTGAAATGGCCGACCGGGCGGCCCGCGCTCGCGACCCTGATCGATGAATTCTCGATGCCGCTGCAGGATGCCGCGGTCGACCGCGTGCTGCTGGTGCACGCGCTGGAGATGTCGGACGATCCGGAGCGGCTGTTGCGCGAGGTCTGGCGGGTGCTGGCGCCGTCCGGGCGGCTGATCGCCGTGATCCCGAATCGCCGCGGCGTATGGACGCGCACCGACAACACGCCGTTCGGCCATGGTCGCCCGTATTCGCGCGCGCAGATCACGCAACTGTTGCGGCAGACCTGGTTCACGCCGACGGCATGGGGCGAGGCGCTGTTCATGCCGCCGGTGCAGGGCGGCTGGTTCCTGCGCTCGGCGATGGCATGGGAGCGCGTCGGCGCGGCGCTGTCGCTGCCGTTCGCCGGCGTGCATATCGTCGAGGCCAGCAAGCAGGTCTATCGCGCGATTCCCGCGCACCGCGAGCGCACGCGGCTGATCCCGTCGCTACAGCCGGTGCTGGTGCCGTCGTCGACGGCGACGCGCGGACAAAGCGTTTTCGAGCGACGCGGACGCCGGATCGTGTGAAGAAAACGCGTCAAAGCACGAGCCCGGAGCTTTGGTTCTGATTCAGTCAGAACCGAAAATGCGCGGGCAAAAGCAAAGGGCGCAAAAGCGAAGGGCGGGCCGCCTCACGCGTTGCCCGCCCTTTTCTCAAGATTGATGCGAAGCCTTAATCGTTGCCCGGATTGATATCCTCGCTCGGCGCCGGCTGCGCGGCCATCTCGGGACGCGGGCCGTGCGGCCGACGGCGGCGGCGCGGGAAGCGTTCGCCACGCTCGCTGCGTTCCCCGCCGCCATTGCCTTCATAGGTGCCGTTGGCCGGCGGCTGCGGGCTTCCGGTGATGAAGGAGGGCAAGCGATCGACGCCGCCGGCATCGGCCATCGCGGGTTGCGGCTGGCTCTGCGGCTGCGGCTGATATTCGCGCGGCTGCGGACGATGCTCGCGCGGCTGCTGCTGGTCGCGCTGGTAGGGCTGCTGCCCGTTGTCGCGCATATAGGGCTGCGGCTGCGGCACGAAGCCCGGCTCCTGACCAAAGCTCGAGTAGCCGTCGTCGTCGCCGTCCTCGGACAGCGTCACTTCGGCGTCGGGGCGCGGCTGCTGCTGGTTCTGCCGGAACTGCTCCTGAGCGGCCGCGATGATCCGGTAATAGTGCTCGGCATGTTGGTAGTAGTTTTCGGCGGCCACGGGGTCGCCGGAGGAGCGCGCGTCGCGGGCAAGTTGGACATATTTCTCGGCCACGTGGGAGGCCGTGCCGCGGATCTTGATGTCGGGTCCGTTCGATTCATACACCCGTGTCAGGGGATTCTGGCCGCGCCGGTTGTTGTTGTTGTTATTGTTATTGTTCCGGTTGCGCATCCGCTTGTTATTCTGACCGTTTCTCATCTGTCGCCTTTTATTCCAGCCCTGAAGTTATTGCCGTCCATTGCTACGTTCGATTCGGTGCGCGCTCACGCGCACGGAATCGCACTACCGTTCGAATTTGGCTTCGATTTGCCGACCATCGCGTTCAGCAAAGACGCGTTCCCCAACCGCCGACGACCTCGCCGGCGACCAAATCATTCCGCCCGTCGAGACAGGCGCAGTTCTCTTGCGTAAGTCTTCAAGCGCAATAACAGGCTTTCGTTCGCTTGGCGGTCGAGAGCAGCACGGCTCAGGCTCTTGCGCTCTATGTGACCTGCGTTCTTGGAACCTTTCAATCGGCGGGTTCCCGTCGAGAACCCTGGTCATCACCCGTAGGCTACGGGGCCAGCACCGATGTTGTGCCCGGAACGTAGTCGTTCCCGGGGGATATTCCAAGAGGTTTTTTGCGTTCAAATAGGACTTTATCGGGGCAGTCGCCGGGCCGAAACCGCCCGTGGGATGCCCCCGAGATCGGCCCTGGGCGGTCCCGTTGGGGATAATCCCGATGCCGTCATCAGGGCTTCAATGTCGTCGCTCTCGCCGAGACCGACTTCCACAACCAGAAGGCCACGTGACGTCAAAAGACCCGTAGATTGCGCAATCAGCGCGCGGTAGGCGTCGAGCCCGTCCGTGCCGCCATCAAGCGCCGCACGCGGATCATGGTCACGCACTTCGGCGGCGAGACCTTCAATGTCGGTTGTGCGGATATAGGGCGGGTTGGACACGATCAAATCGAACGCGCCTGTGAGCCCACTGCCGTAGTCACACATAATCCATGTTGCGCGATCCGCAAGTCCGAGCTCCGCGGCGTTCCGGCTCGCCGTCTGCAGCGCCTCCGTCGAGATATCGGTTCCGAAGCCGCGCGCATGCGGCAGTTCCGAGAGCAGCGCCAGCAGGATCGCGCCGGAGCCCGTGCCAAGATCGGCGATCCGCAGCGCGCGATCGGTCGCGCCGTCGGCGCGCAACAGCTCCAGCGCGCGCTCGACCACCGTTTCGGTGTCGGGCCGCGGCACCAGCGTGGCAGCCGAGAGCTTGAGCGGCAGTCCCCAAAACTCCTTCATGCCGAGAATGCGGGCAACCGGTTCGCCGGCGAGGCGGCGTTGCGCGAAGGCTTCGAGGCGATCCGATTCGTCCGGCGTGATCACGCGGCCTGCCGCCGTGATGATGCCGGTCAGATCGAGGCCGAGCGCGGCGCCGACCAGGAGCCGTGCATCGAGCTCAGCGGAGCCGTTGCCGGCGGCCTTGAGGCGCGCGGAGAGCGCGCGCCTGATGGTCTCGACGGTCTGGCTGCCATTGTCAGCGGGTTCGCTCATCGCGCGTTGTTAGCCGATGGTCGACGCGGCGTCGATATCACTTGCGCCGTGCGCGCCGGCCGCGCACGGTTGACGGCTGAACGACTCGATCCGGAAGCGACGACCATGACGTCTTATGACGACCAGAACATCTTCGCCAAGATCCTGCGCGGCGAGATCCCGAGCTTCAAGGTCTACGAAAACGACCGGACCTTCGCCTTCCTCGACATCATGCCGCGCTCGCCGGGGCATACCCTGGTGATTCCGAAAGCACGAGCGCGCGGAATCCTCGATATCGCGGAAGATGACCTTGCGGAGGTCGCCCGGTCGGCGAAACGCGTCGCCATCGCCGCGATGAAAGCCTTCCACGCGGACGGCATCATCATCCAGCAATTCAGCGAACCCGCCAGCGGCCAGGTGGTCCTTCACCTGCACATGCATGTGATGCCGGTCAAAGACGGCGTGGCGCTGCTGCCGCCCCAGACCCGCAAGGAAGACATGGATGTGCTTGCCGATCATGCCAGGCGGATGATCGCCGCGCTCGGAAACTGAGCTGGACTCTGGCCTAGACCCCGAGATAGCGCTGCAGCACGTCGGGCTGCGCCTTGATCTCCTCCGCAGGTCCCTCATGGACGATATGTCCATTGTTGATGATGTAGATGCGCTCCGCGAGCGCTAGTGTGGCGGCCAGGTTCTGCTCCACCAGCACGATGGTCTGTCCGGCCTCGGCAAGCTCGCGGCATGCCTTCATCAGGTCGCGCACGATGACCGGCGCCAGCCCCTCGAACGGCTCGTCGAGCAGGATGATCTTCGGGTCGCGCACCAGCGCGCGGGCAATCGCCAGCATCTGCTGTTCGCCGCCCGACAGGTCGGTGCCGCGATTGCCCCGGCGCTCCCTGAGCCGCGGAAACATCTCGTAGATGCGGTCGAGCGGCCAGCGCTGCGAGGCGGTCAGCCCGGCGATGACGAGATTCTCCTCGACGCTGAGGCTGCCGAAGATGCGGCGTTCCTCATGGACCAGCTGCATGCCGGCCTGCGCGATCCTGTGGCTCTTCCTGCCGGCGACCTCGGCGCCGTCGAACATCACCGAACCGCTGCGCGGCGTCACCACGCCCATCAAGCTCTTCAGCGTCGTGCTCTTGCCGGCGCCGTTGCGGCCGAGCAGCGCCACCACCTCGTTGCGCTCGACGCGCAGCGAGACGTCGAACAGGATATGGGAATCCCCGTAATAGCTGTTCAGTCCGTTGACCTCGAGCAGGCTCATGCGGCGAGCTCTCCATGCACGCCGCCGAGATAGGCCTCCTGGACGGTCGAGTTGTTCTTGATCTCTTCGGGCGTTCCTTCGACCAGGACGCGGCCTTCCTGCAGCACGGTCACGCGCTCGGCGAGCTCGAACAGCGCGTCCATGTCGTGGTCGATGATGATCATCGTCCGGCCCCGGCTGATCGACTTCAGCAGCTTGACGGTCTCGACGCGCTCGCGCGGGCTCATGCCGGCCAGCGGTTCGTCGAGCAGCAGCAGGCTCGGCGACGTCGCGAGCGCCAGTCCGATCTCGAGCCGGCGCTTTTCGCCATAAGCGAGCTCGGACACCGGCGTGTCTGGCCTCGCCGCGAGATTGACTAGCTCGAGCGTGTGCTGCACCTGCTCGGACAGGCCGGGAATGCTGTCGATGCTGCGGAACAGATCGAGCCGGAACTTGCCGCGAAGCGCCGACAGGGCCGCGATCACCAGGTTCTCGCGGACGGTCAGTCCGGCGAATAGCTGGTTGACCTGGTAGCTCTTGGTCAGCCCGAGCTGACAGACATCCGTGACGTTCATTCCGGTGATGTCGCGGCCCTCGAACATGATGGTGCCCGAGGTCGGATGAACCTCGCAGGTCAGCATCTTGAAGAAGGTCGACTTGCCAGCGCCGTTCGGGCCGATGATGCCGCGCAGCTCGCCATGGTTGACCGTGAAATCGATATTGCTGTTGGCGACCAGTCCGCCGTAGCGCTTGGTCAGGCCCTTGGCCTGCAGGATCGGGCCGGACGGATCGGCGGCGGCGCGGTGTCGCGCCGGCATCGGTGCGGCTGCGATCTGCCGGGCGGGGCTGGCTTCGGCGGTCACCGCGCTGTCCAGCGGCGCGCTCTCGTCCGGCGCCTTGCCGCGCCGTCCGGTCAGGAGCCCGTAGAGATCCACGAGGCCGCCGACGATGCCGCGGCGCAGGAAGCACACCAGCAGCACGAAGACGATACCGAGCACGAGCTTCCAGGCGGCGCCCAGCCCGAGCGTGGCCTGCAGGAAATCCTGCAGCGACAGCCAGACGGCGGCGCCGACCAGCGGCCCAAACAGGGTGCCGCGACCGCCAATCGCCGTCTGCATCACGAGCTGCCCTGAGGTGTCGAAGGTGAAGGCGTCGGGCGGCATGAAGGCCTGCAGCACGCCCAACAGGCCGCCGGCAAATCCTGCATAGGCGGCGGCGATCACGAAGGCGGTCAGCTTGTAGCCGTGGATGTTGTGGCCGACCGCCGTCGCCCGCAGCGGGTTGTCGCGGATGGCGTTGAAGATGGCGCCGACCGGCGAGCGGACGATGCGCAGTGCAATCGCGACGCCGATGAAGTAGCACAGCGCCAGGAACTGGTAGAGCGACCAGCCGGTGGTGAAATGCAGCGTGGTGAAGCCGAGATTGAAGCTCGGGGTCGGCACGCCCGGCAGCCCGTTTTCGCCGCCGGTGAAGTCCGACAGCGGATTGAACTCGACGAAGAAGAACACCTCCGCGATCGCGACCGTGATCATGGCGAAGTAGATGCCGGTCCGGCGCAACGCGATCAGGCCGATCAGATAGCCGGTGGCGGCGGCCGCGATCATGCCGATGATGAGCGCAAGCACGACATTCGGGAAGCCGGCCTGGGTCAACAGATACGCCGCGACGAAGCCGCCGGTTCCGTAGAACGCGGATTGGCCGAACGACAACAGGCCGGTGAAGCCGAACAGGATATCGAAGCCGAGGCCGAACAGGCCCCAGACCAGGATCCGGTTCACCGTGTTCGGCGCAAATCCGAGCAGCGGCAGCACGAAAGGCGCGGCGATCAGGCCTATGGCCGTCAGGGTCTCGATCAGAAAGGGGCGCTGTTTCAGCATTGTTGATCCGTCGTCATTCGCGGCCCTGCGTGCCGAGCAGGCCGTGCGGTCGCAGCACGAGCACGAGCGTCATCGCCGCGAACAGCATGACATAGGCGTAGCCTGGGTTGAACATCGAGGTGATGCTGATGATCTCGCCGGCGATCAGGCCGCCGAGGATCGCGCCGGGAAACGAGCCGACGCCGCCGATCACCACCACCACGAAGGTCTCGACCAGGATGTCGTCGCCGACGCCCGGCGTGAGCGAGACCACCGGCGCATTGATGATGCCGGCAAAGCCCGCGGCCATCGCGCCGATGCCGAACACGATCATGAAGACGCGGTAGACGTTGATGCCGAGCGAATCGACCATTACCGAATCCTCGATGCCGGCGCGCACGATCATCCCAAGCCGCGTGCGGTAGAGGACCAGGAACAGCGCGCCGAGCGCGACCGCGACGATGCCGACGACCGCGAGGCGATAGGTCGGATAGAACAGGAAGCCGAGCGAGGTGATGCCCTGCAGCGTCGCCGGCGGCGGCACGACCTGCGACTGGCTGCTGAAGATCAGCCGCACGATCTCGACGAAGCAGATGCCGAGCCCGAACGTGACCAGGAGCTGGTCCTCATGCGGACGGTGATAGAAGTGGCGGATGATGACGCGCTCCATCACTACGCCGAGGACCATCACGAACAGCGATCCCGCGATGACCGCGAGGATGAACGAGCCCGTGTAGGTGTAGGCGACGTATCCGGCATAGCCGCCGATCATGAACATCGCGCCGTGCGCGAGATTGAGCACCCCGAGGGTGCCGTAGATGATGGTCAATCCGGAGCTGATCAGTGCCAGCAGCGCGCCGAGCGCGAGGCCGTTGAACAGTTGCGAGACGAAATTCGGCCAGTTGATCATGGCGACACTTCACATGGCTGCTCAACGAATGTGTGCCGTCGCAAGCGTTCCGACACAAAACAACGCCGCGGGCGAGTAACTCCGCCCACGGCGCCTAAGTTCCCACGCTTAATCAGGTGTAGTCGCCGAGATGGCAGCCGAATGCGTCCGGCTTCTGCATCAACCCCTCGCCGGGTACGATCTCGATGACCTCGTAATAGTCCTCCTTGTTCTTCATGTCCTTTTCCATCTTGCCCCGGACGATGATGACCGGGCGGACGCACTGGTGATCTTCCGCGCGATAATGGACATCGCCGACCAGCGACGGGAGGGTCTCGCCCTTCTCATAGGTCTTGATCACGTCGGGCGGATAGAAGCTGCCGGCCTCCTCGACCATGCGGGCCCAGTGCGCGAAGCTGACATAGGCGTTCTCCGCGCCCCACTCCGGCTTGTAGCCGTACTTCTTGTCGAACGCATCGTTGAACATCTTGGCCAGCGGATACTTGTCCTCGATCGTCCACCAGTAGTCGGTCGCGGCATAGACGCCCTGCATCAGGCCGCCGGTCTCGCGGGCGATGAACGGCACCTGGTAGGGCACCACGAGCTTCATCTTGTCGAGCACGCCGAACTGCTTGGCCTGCTGCGTCGACAGCACGGCGTCATGGCCCCAGTTGACGTTGATCAGCACGTCCGCGCCGGAGTTCGCGACGTTGAGCAGATATGACGAGTAGTCGGGCGCGCCGAGCGGCGACACCTGGTTGGTGCTGGTGGTCCAGCCCGCTTGGGCGAGGTAGTCCTGCATCGATTTGGTGACGGTGTGGCCGTAGGTGTAGTCCGGCGTCAGGTAGGCGGCCTTCTTGTTCTTGCCGAACTGCTTGATCAGCACCGGCGCGATCGCCGCCGCCGCGGTCTGACCGAAGAAATCCTGGCGGAAGCCGTAGCGCACGCAATCCTTGCCGGTGGTGTCGTTCGAGCCCGAGATGCCGCAGACGAAGATTACCTTCTCGCGCTGCGCCAGCTTGTTGAGCGCCACCGCAACAGCGCTGGAGGTGCCGCCGGTGATCATCACGGCCTTGTTCTCGGTGATGAAGCGCTGCTGCGCCTGCACGGCTTCGTTCGGCTTCGCTGCGGAGTCCGCGACGCCGTACTTCAATTCCTTGCCGAGCACGCCCTTGGTGGTCTTCGGCGAGATCTTCTTGATCAGCTCGTGCCCGCTGTTGATGTGCTCGATCGCGAGCTCATAGCCCTTGAGCTCGTCCTCGCCCTGTACTGCATAGGTGCCGGTGCGCGGCACCGAGATTCCGATGAAGACCGAAGAACCGGATGAGCCGGCGGGATAGGTCCCGATCGCCGGATGATCCGCGGCCAATGCCGGTGCGGTAACAGAAGCCGGAAGCACCGTGCCGCCGATCAAGCCCGCGCCGGCCTGCAGCAGGGTACGACGCGAAACGTTCAATCCTCCGCCCGGCCGAAACTCCTTGGTGCTCATCGCTCAATATCCTCCAAACACATGATTATTGGCGCGCATGATCCCGTCGCCGGATCGGTCGACCCACGGCAAAATGCGCCGGCTGCAATGGAGCAGCCCGTTTAGCCTAGCATTGTCCTCCCGCACATTTAGTCAATGTCACTTTCGTCGAACTATATCGGTCAACGATATATCGATGATTTACCAATCAGCTGCCGGTCCTGTAATGAGGAGACATGATCGAAGAAACGTCAGAACGGAAGGAAGGTCCCGGAGGCGGCGTCGCTGCGGACCACGGCACCGCGGAGCCCTGCGGCTTGAGCGTTCGCGCGATGAACGTGCTGAAGGAACTGGCGGTCGAGCTCAGAGGCGAGGTGCCGCCGAAGACGGGATGGTCGCCGTCGGACGATCTGCTCCGCGAGCTGACGGCCCGGCATCTTGCGACCGCGCGCAATTGCGGGCCGCAAACGACGCGCGAGATCGTGGATTGGGCGCAGGCGCGCGGGATCTCGATTCCGTCGCCGCACCACACCGGCAAATCGCTGTCGGTGGTGTGGGGCGACCTGATCGAGCGTGCGTCGGCCGGACGTCTCACCAGGAGCGAAATCACCGAAGCGCTGGAGAAATCGATCCGCCGCAGGAGCCCACGCATTCCCGTCGCCTTCCAGATCGTGCTGCTGAAGATCCTGAGTTCGAGCTACGATCAGTGGCCGCAGCCTTGATGGCGTGCGGAGCGGGCCGAGCTGACGGCTAGAGCATTTTCGGTTCTGATTGAATCAGAACCGAAGCTCTAGATTTTTGTTTTGACGTGCTTTCTTCACACGAACCAATGTCCACTTCGCTCGAAAACGCTCTAAGTCGTTGAAAACGTGAGCTGCGACAGTGGGCGGGATGGTCTGTTCCGCTTCGTCTTGCTAGCGTCATCCTGTTACCGCCAATCGGCAGGCAGCCAGGACAGGGATGACATGCCTCCATCGAAGCACCGACAAGCGCCAGCCGGAACCACGACGCGCAGTGCTGCGGCCGGGGCGGTCGATTATGAGGCGCTGGCGCGTTTCCGATACCGGCTGCGGTCGTTCCTCGCATTCAGCGAGAATGCGGCGCGGAAGGCCGGACTGACGCCGCAGCAGCATCAGGCGTTGCTCGGCATCAAGGGGTTTGTCCATCCCGGTCCCGCGACCGTCGGCGATATCGCGCGGTTCCTGTTGATCCGGCACCACTCCGCCGTCGAGCTGATGAATCGCATGGCGAAGCTCGGGCTGATCAGCCGCGTTTCCGACCCCACGGATGCCAGGCGCGTTCAGCTCAAGCTGACCAAGAAGGGGGAGCAGAAGCTGCAGGCGCTCTCCAAGAGGAATGTCGAGGAGCTTCGGCGTGCCGCGAGTCCGGCGTTGCATCGCTTGCTGAAGTCGTCTCCGCCGCCCGGCGAGCCGTGAACGGCGCTGCCCTCGGCCGATCCGGAGGTGCCCGTTACGCCGCCGCGCCCTGCGCTGCGAGTTGTGCGGCCTGATGCTCCGTCGTCAGCGCGTCGATCAGTTCGCCGAGTGCTTCGCCCGAGATGACCTGCGGCAGCTTGTAGAGCGTCAGATTGATGCGGTGATCGGTGACGCGTCCTTGCGGGAAGTTGTAGGTGCGGATGCGCTCAGAGCGGTCGCCGGAGCCCACCTTCTCCTTGCGGTCGGCCGAGCGCGCGGCTTCGACCCGCTGGCGCTCGGCATCATAGATGCGCGAGCGCAGGATGTTCATCGCCGATGCGCGGTTCTTGTGCTGCGAGCGGCTGTCCTGCATCATCACCACGATCCCGGTCGGGATGTGGGTGATGCGGATCGCCGATTCGGTCTTGTTGACGTGCTGGCCGCCTGCGCCCTGCGCGCGCATGGTCTCGATCCGCAAGTCCTCGTTCTTGATGTCGACGTCGACGTCCTCGACCTCCGGCAGCACGGCGACCGTCGCGGCGGAGGTATGGATGCGGCCCTGCGTCTCGGTGTCGGGCACGCGCTGCACGCGATGCACGCCGGACTCGAATTTCAGCTTCGCGAATGCGCCGCGGCCCTGCACCTCGGCGATGATTTCCTTGTAGCCGCCGACGGTGCCTTCGCTCGCCGAGATCACCTCGACCTTCCAGCCCTGCAGGTTGGCGAAGCGCTCATACATCCGGAACAGGTCGCCTGCGAACAGCGAGGCCTCGTCGCCGCCGGTGCCGGCGCGGATTTCCAGCATCACGTTGCGGTCGTCCATGGCGTCCTTGGGCAACAGCGCGATGCGGATCTTCTGCTCGAGCTCGCCGATGCGTACTTGCAGCGTTTCCAGCTCGGCTTCCGCCATGCTGCGCATCTCGGGATCGGTCGTGGCATCCGCCAGCAGCGCCTCGGCGCCGGCAAGCTCTGATCGCGCGGTGCGATAGGCCTTGACCGCATCGATCAGCGGATTGAGCTCGGACAATTCGCGCGTGATAGCAACATAACGCTCGGAATTCACCTGGCCCAGCAGTTCGGCCTCGAGCGAAGCGTGGTGGGCGAGCAGGATATCGAGTTTGGCTTCGGGTAACATGGGCGATTCTCGGAAATTGCGGACGGCGGAAGCGGGCTGAGGCGACGGGAGCGTCGCTACAAGGTCAGCCCCTCGGCCTCGGCAAACTTCGTCAGCGCCTCGCGGATCGATACGCTGCCGGACGGCGCATCGAGCAGCGGATTGATCATCGCCTCGGCCTTTTTGGCGTCGAGGTCGAGGATCATTGCCTTCACCGGGCCATGCGCGGTTGCCGACAGCGACAGCGAGCGGTAGCCGAGCGCGATCAGGGCCAGCGCGCCGATCGGCTTCGACGCCATCTCGCCGCACAGCGAGGCGGCTTTCTTCGCAGCCTTGGCCTTGCGGACGATGTCGCGCAGCGCGCGCAGGATCGGCGCAGACAGGATGTCGAAGCGCTCCGAGACCTTGGCGTTGCCGCGGTCGACCGCGAACAGGAACTGGAACAGGTCGTTCGAACCGACCGAGACGAAATCGACCCGCTTGAGCAGCTCGTCGAGCTGATAGAGCAGGGCCGGCACCTCCACCATTGTGCCGACATCGACGCGCTCAGGCAACGAATGGCCGTGCTGGCGCAGATAGGTCAGCTCGCGCTCGACGATTGCCTTGGCCTGGTCGAATTCGACGACATCGGAGATCATCGGGAACATGATCTTCAGCGCGCGGCCGCCGCCCGCGCGCAGCAGCGCGCGAATCTGACCGCGCAGCAGGCCGGGGCGGTCGAGGCCGAGCCGGATCGCGCGCCAGCCAAGCGCGGGATTTTCCTCGATCACCGTCTCCATGTAGGGCAGCGCCTTGTCGCCGCCAATGTCGAGCGTGCGGAAGGTGACGGGCTTCGCGCCCGCGGCGTCGAGCACGGTGCGGTAGAGCGCGAGCTGGTCGGTCGAGCGCGGCAGGGTCGGGCTCACCATGAACTGCAATTCGGTGCGGAACAGCCCGATGCCGGCGCTGCCGGTGTCGTCGATATGCGGCAGGTCGATGGTCAGGCCGGCATTGATCAGGAGCTCGATTCGCTGCCCGTCCTTGGTCACGCAGGGTTTGTCGCGCAACGCGGAATACTGCGCCTGCCGCCGCGCACGGAAACGCACGCGTTCGGCGTAAGCGGATTCGATCTCGGTCGAGGGACGCACATAGATCTCGCCCGAGATACCGTCGACGATAATGGCATCGCCCGGATCGGCGATGCCGGGCGCGTTCGGCACCTCGCCGACCGCGGGGATGCCGAGCGCGCGCGCCACGATCGAGACGTGGGAGTTCGCGGTGCCTTCCTCGAGCACGAGGCCGCGCAGCCGCTTGCGGTCATAATCGAGCAGCGCCGCGGGGCCCATTGCGCGCGCGATCAGGATGGCGTTGTCGGGCAACTGTTCGCGCGACGGCGCGTGATCCTGCCCAACCAGCTGGCGCATCAGGCGATGGCCGAGGTCCTCAAGGTCGTGCAGGCGGTCGCGCAGATAGGGGTCGGTCGAGCGCAGCATGCGCGCGCGGGTGTCGGACTGCACGCGTTCGACGGCGGCCTCCGCGGTCAGGCCGGTGGCCACCGCTTCATGCAGCTTGTGCGACCAGCCCTGGTCGTTGGCGAACATGCGGTAGGCTTCCAGCACCTCGCGATGCTCGCCGCCCTCGGCGACATCGCCGCGCTCGAGCAAGTGGTCGAGGTCGGAGCGCAGCTTGAGCAGCGCCGCGTCGAGCCGCTTGATCTCCTTCGGCAGGTCCTCGGCAATGTAATTGGTGATGACGACGCGCGGCTCGTGCAGCACGACATGGCCGAGCGCGATGCCGTCCGAGAGGACCGCGCCGGTCTTGTGCAGCGAGTGCCGCGCCGCCGGTTCCAGCCCGGGCTGTGCAAGCGAGGCGAGCTCGCCGGAGGCGATCATCTCCGCCAGCACCATGGCGGTGGTCTGCAGCGCCTCGACCTCTTCCTCGACATAGGTGCGCTTGGCGCGGTTCTGCACCACCAGCACGCCGAGCGTGTTGCCGGCGCGCAGGATCGGCACGCCGAGGAACGAGTGGTAGATCTCTTCGCCGGTCTCCGGGCGGTAGGAGAAGGCCGGATGGCTCTGCGCGTCGGAGAGATTCAGCGGCGTCGCCTCGCTGGCGACGAGGCCGACCAGACCCTCATGCGCGCTGAGCACGGTGCGGTGCACAGCGTCGCGATTCAGGCCTTCGGTGGCATAGAGTTCGAGCGTGTTGTCGACACGCAGCACGTAGCAGGAGCAGACCTCGGCCACCATGTTGGCCGCGATCAGCACCACGATCTTGTCGAGGCGTTCCTGTGCGGAGACTTGCTCCGCCATGGTTTCGCGGAGCCGTCTCAACAGGACGCGGGGGCCTCCCGACGCGCTCCGCATATGCTTCAATTCCTCCCACGAGGCCAGCGAGCGGGATCGTCAGCCGCTGGCGCAAAATTCGCCAAAAACAACAATTTTAGTCATTCGGCGTCGCCGCAAGTGCCGGTCCCGCCGAATCGGGATAGCCAAAACTGTGGCACAGTTTGGGGCAGCCCACCTGATTGGCCGTATAGCCAATCGAGGCTTGCTTTGCCAAGCAAAACGCCTGCCAGTAGCAAATAACGTCTGCGTCAGGCCAATGCTGCGCCCGCTAAGAGAAATTCTAACTCCGGGGCGCGGTTGCTGGAGTGCGGCTGTTCCGACCGCGGCCCAGCCCTCTCGTCATGTCGGGGCACTGCCCTTGGCGCGAGCCCTGAATCCATCAGATCGCGCATACCGTACTGATCTGGATTCCGGGCTCCCGCGGAGCCTGTCATCGGGCGCGTATTCGCGCGACCCGTTGGCGAGCCTCGGAATGACGAATCAGAGACCGCCGACGGTGGACCGCCGGTGGATGCCTACGCCTGATCGAGCCCGTACAGCGTGTGCAGGGTGCGCACCGCGAGCTCGGTGTAGGCGGCGTCGATCAGCACCGAGAACTTGATCTCGGATGTGGTGATGGCGCGGATGTTGATGTTGCGATCGGCGAGCGCCTTGAAGGCCTTGGCGGCGACACCGGCATGGCTGCGCATGCCGCTGCCGATTACCGAGACCTTGGCGACGTCGGTCGCGGTGTCGAGCCGCGCGTAGCCGATCTTCGCCTTTGCGGACGCGATCGTATCCTTCGCGCGGTTGTAGTCGGCGGCCGGAACGGTGAAAGTGAGGTCGGTGGTCTTGCCGTCCTCGGACACGTTCTGCACGATCATGTCGACGTTGATATTGGCATCCGCGAGCGGACCGAAGATCGCGGCGGCGACGCCGGGCTTGTCCTCGACCTGGCGCACGGAAATCTGGGCTTCGTCCTTCGAGAAGGCGATGCCAGTGACGACGTGCATTTCCATGATTTCCTCCTCGCTGCAGATCAGCGTGCCCGGCGGCTGGTTGGCGTACGGGTCGATATCCTCAGGTTTGTCGAAGCTGGACCGAACGAAGATCGGCATGTTGTGCACCATGCCGAGCTCCACCGAGCGGACCTGCAGCACCTTGGCGCCCTGTGAGGCCAGTTCCAGCATGTCTTCGAATGCGATCCTGTCGAGCCGGCGCGCCTTCGGCACCACCCGCGGATCGGTGGTATAGACGCCGTCGACATCGGTATAAATGTCGCAGCGGTCGGCATGCAGCGCGGCGGCGATCGCCACCGCCGAGGTGTCCGAGCCACCGCGGCCCAGCGTGGTGATGCGGCCGGTCTGCGGATTGATGCCCTGGAAGCCGGCGATCACGGCGACTTCCTTGCGCTCCTTGAAGCGGGTGATGATCTCGCCGCCGTCGATATCGAGGATGCGCGCCGAGGCGTGTGCGTCCGAGGTCTTGATCGGGATCTGCCAGCCTTGCCAGGAACGCGCCTGGATGCCGAGGCCCTGCAGCACGATCGCGAGCAGCCCGGAGGTGACCTGTTCGCCGGAGGCGACCACCGCATCATATTCGCGCGCATCGTGCATGGGAGAGGCGTCGGTGCACCAGGCAACCAGCTCGTTGGTCTTGCCGGACATTGCCGAGACGACGACGGCGACCTCATGGCCTGCGTCGACCTCACGCTTCACATGCTGCGCGACGTTGCGGATTCGATCGATATTGGCGACGGACGTACCGCCGAATTTCATCACGAGGCGGCCCATGACGACGCGTCTATTCCTTTAAGAGGATAAGTGGGGTAACCCGCGCCCAAAACCGCAAGCGCGGGGACCGAAAGGCGCGTATACATACCGACGCGCCCGGGGGCAAGCCGGTTCCTGGGGGCGCTTCGGCCGGTTGCGGGCGGGTTGTGGCGCAGAGGTGACTCGAAGGCGGATCGGATGGGACGTTACATCGACGAAATCCTGCAACCGGGCGAAAAGGTGCTGTATTCGACCAATGCGCACTGGATATTTTACTGGCCGGCAATCGTCGCCTGGATTGTGGCGCTGGTGCTTGCGATCCTGTCGCGGATGACGACCGTGGACGGTCTGGTCCTGCTCTGCCTGGCGGCGGCGGCCGTGGTCGCGGTCGCGGCGCTGTACTGGACCGCTGCGGCCTGGTTCCATCGCTGGACCACGGAAACCGATGTCACCAATTTCCGCGTCGTGCACAAAACCGGCTTCATCAAGCGGCGGACCTTCGAGATGAGCCTCGACAAGGTCGAGAGCGTCGACGTCAACCAGAGCATCCTCGGGCGTATCCTCAACTATGGTGACGTGACCATCCGCGGCGTCGGCGAGGGCGTCGAGACGATCAAGACCATCGCGTCGCCGCTGGCGTTCCGCAGTTCGATCACGGCGCGATAGGGGCGCGCGCAATCATGGCCATGCAGACAAGTCTTTCCTCATCCTCCGCCAGCTCGGTCGATCCGGCCGAGGTCGCGAAATTCTCGAAGCTGTCGGACGAATGGTGGGATCCGCACGGCAAGATGGCGCCGCTGCACAAGATCAACCCGCTGCGCCTGACCTATATCCGCGACGCCGCATGCCGCAAGTTCGAGCGCAACGTCAAGAGCCTGGGCTGCCTGTCGGGCCTGCGCATGCTCGACATCGGCTGCGGCGCCGGGCTGTTGTGCGAGCCGTTCACGCGGCTCGGCGCGCAGGTGATCGGCATCGATCCATCGGCCACCAACATCGCCGCGGCGAAGCTGCATGCCGACAAGGGGCATCTGTCGATCGATTACCGCTGCACCACGGTTGAGGAGATGGACGCGCGCGAGCGCTTCGACATCGTGCTGGCGATGGAGGTGGTCGAGCATGTCACCGACGTCGGCGCATTCCTCAAGCGCTGCACCGCGATGCTCAAGCCCGGCGGGCTGATGGTGGTCTCGACGCTGAACCGCAACTGGAAGAGCTTTGCGCTCGCGATCGTCGGCGCCGAATATGTGCTGCGCTGGCTGCCGCGCGGCACCCACGACTGGAGCAAGTTCGTCACCCCCGCCGAGCTCGAGCGCTATCTCGCCGACAACGGCCTCACCGTCACCGAGCAGGCCGGGGTGGTCTACAATCCGCTCGCCGACAAATGGAGCATCTCGACCGATATGGACGTGAACTACATGGTGGTGGCGGAGGAGGTTTGAGGCTGTTGGCTATGTTTGGCGGTGCCGTCTCCACACAGGCGACACTGCGTTTGTGGACGCTCCGCAGCCCTGTCATGCGCTGGCTCGGTTGACCGCGTGAGCCGCAATCGGCACGGTGGACCCATACTCCCGCCGGCCCCGATTCCCTTTCGCTTATGTTGACGATCTCCTCGCTCTGGATTCCGTTCACGATCGTCGCCGCGTTCGGGCAGGTGGCGCGCAATGCGATGCAGCGGCACTTGACGGGGCCGCTCGGGACCTGCGGCGCGACCAACATCCGCTTTCTGTTCGGGCTGCCGTTTTCGGTGGTGTTCTTCGCGCTCGCCATCATTGCGACCGGCGATCACGTGCCGTGGCCGCAGGCCGCGTTCTGGCCGTGGCTCGTGGTCGGCGCGCTGAGCCAGATCGTCGGCACCGGCTTCATGCTGCTGGCGATGAACGACCGCTCCTTCGTGGTGACCACGGCCTACATGAAGACCGAGGCGATCCAGACCGCGATCTTCGGCTTCATCTTCCTCGGCGACCATCTGACGACGGCCAAGGTGGTGGCGATCGTGATCGCGACCATAGGCGTCGTCGTCACGGCGCTGCGGCCCGGCGGCCAGAAGGGTTTTGCGGATCTGCGCCCCACCGCGCTCGGCCTCGGCGCCGCCGCGGTGTTCGCGCTGTCGGCGGTGAGCTTCCGCGGCGCCATCATCACGGTGCAGGGCGTCTCCTTCGTGACGGCGGCGTCCTATACGCTGATGTGGAGCCTGTTCGTCCAGACGCTGATCCTGTCGGTCTATCTGCTGCTCCGCGCGCCCGAGGTGCTGAGGAAAATCCTCGGCCTGTGGCGGCCCTCGATGTTCGCCGGCTTCATGGGCGCGTTCTCCTCGCAATTCTGGTTCCTGGCCTTCGCGCTCACCGCGGCAGCCAATGTGCGCACGCTGGCCTTGATCGAGGTGCTGTTCGCGCAGGGCGTGGCGTATGTCTCGCTCAAGCAGCCGTTCTCGCTGCGCGAGCTCGCCGGCATCGTCCTGATCGTGATCGGCGTTGCGCTGTTGATTGCCGCTTAAAGATTCTTGTTTTGACGCGTTTTCTTCGCGCGAACCGGTATCCACTTCGCTTGAAAACGCTATGTGTCAGCCCTTCGCTGCGATCAGAACCGCGCCTGTCGAGATCAGCGCAATGCCGATCCAGCCGTAGAGCGAGGGCCGCTCGCCGAGGAAGGCGACGCCGAATAGCGCCACCAGCACCACGCTCAGCTTGTCGATCGGCGCGACCAGCGTCGCGGGCCCGAGCTTGAGCGCGCGGAAATAGCACAGCCATGACGCGCCAGTGCCGAGCCCGGAGAGCAGCAGGAACAGCCAGCTCTTGCCCGAGATCGGTCCGGGGTGGGTGAATTGCCCGGTCGCGAACAGGATTGCCGACAGCGTGATGAGCACGATCACGGTGCGGATCAGGGTGGCGAGATCGGAGTTGATGCCCTCGACGCCGACCTTGGCGAAGGTCGCGGTCAGCGCGGCGAACACAGCGGAGAGGAAGGCCCAGACCTGCCAGGTGGAGAGGGTGTCGGGAGGCATTTGCGTCGTTCAGGCGGCGAAGCAATCCATGATGCAACAAGCTCGAAGCTGGATTGCTTCGTCGCTGAGATTATCGTCGGGCCGGCCGAGAGCCGGACCCGTTGGCTCCTCGCAATGACGAGGATGGAGGTAGTTCGCGCCTAGTTCCTGTCTTCCGGCAGCGTCGGCAACGGTGAGACCTCGACACCTTCGTCGATCAGCGCGCGCGCCTCTTCAGGCGACGCTTCGCCGTAGATCGGCCGATGCTCGATATCGCCGTAATGCATCTTGCGCGCTTCGTTGGGGAAGCGGTCGCCGACATTGTCGGCGTTCTTAACGATGTGGTCGCGCAGTTCCTTCAGCTTGGCGCGCAGCTCGCGTTCCTGCGCCATCATCAGCGACGCCGGCTCGCTGGCGGTTGTTTCCGTCGGTGCGGCCGGCGCAGGCTGAGCCGGCTCGCGGCCCTTCTTGCTGATGATCTGCGGCGCCATGATCGCGCGCTCGACCTTGGCCGAGCTGCAGGACGGGCAGTTGATCAGGTGGCGCCGCTCCTGCGATTCATAGGCCGACGAGCTTTGGAACCAGCTCTCGAACTGATGGCCACGCTCGCAGCGCAGGGTGTAGCGGATCATGCCGAGCCCCGGACGAGGTGCAGATGCTCCGGACCGGCCTTGGGGTCGGCGATGCCGAAGCGCCGGCCGTGTTGCAACGAGGGAATGGCCTTGCGCGCGGTCTCGACCTTGGCCGGATCGATCGTGGCGAGGAACACGCCGGGCTCGGCGCCGCCCTCGGCGAGGATCTCACCCCAGGGATCGACGATCAGCGAATGCCCGAACGTCTCGCGCTTGTTCTCGTGCAGGCCGGCTTGCGCAGCGGCGAACACGAAGCAGCCGGTCTCGATGGCGCGGGCGCGGAGCAGGGTGTGCCAGTGCGCTTCGCCGGTCTTGCGGGTGAAGGCGGAGGGCACGGTGAGGAACGAGGCGCCGGCTTCGGCCAGCGCGCGGTAGAGCGCCGGGAAGCGCACGTCGTAGCAGATCGTCAGCCCGATCCGGCCCCACGGCAGGTCCGAGATCACGGCGGTTTCGCCCGGCTGGTAATTGGCCGATTCGCGATAGCTCTCGCCGCCCGGCAGATCGATGTCGAACATGTGGATCTTGTCGTAGCTCGCGAGCACATTGCCCTCGGGCCCGATCAGGAACGAGCGGTTCACCGCCTTCTCGGGCGAGTAGCGCAGCGCCAGCGAGCCGATATGCAGGTGAATCTTCAGCTCGGCGGCGAGCTCGCGATAGGCCTGCAGCGACTTGTCGTCCTCTTCGCTTGCCAGGTGCTCGAACAGCGCCTTGCGGTTCAGCTGCATCATGTTGCTGACTTCGGGCGTGAGCACATAGTCGGCGCCCTGCGCCGCCGCCTCGCGGATCAGCCGCATGCCCTGCTCCAGGCTCGGTTCGGGCAGGAGGCCGGTGCGCATCTGCACCATCGCGGCGGTGAAGGTGTTGTCTGTGCTCATCAGGCGCCGCCTCCGTTGGCCAGAAGACCGTCGAGCTTGCCCTCGCGGTCGAGCGCGTAGAGCTCGTCGCAGCCGCCGACATGGGTCTTGCCGATGAAAATCTGCGGGAAGGTCGAACCGGCGCCGGCGCGGCCGTACATCTGGTCGCGGTAGGCCGGGTTGCTGGCGATGTTGAATTCGGTGAACGCGGCGTTCTTGCGCGTCAAAAGCGATTTGGCCGCGGTGCAATAACCGCAGCCCGGGCGGGTGTAGATTTCAATGGCAGCGGTCATGATGCGCTCGGTTGAACCAGAATGTGGGATTATATGGGAGCGCGGTGGCTATCGACAACCCGGGCGAATACCAGCACGTCGACCTGCGATGCTTTGGCGCAGCAGGGCCCGCGCGCAGGCGGTCACCGTGGCGCCGGAGGTCAGCACGTCGTCGATCAGGATGACGCGGCGGCCCTGGATGTCAGCCTTGCGCTCGTCGGCCACCTTGAATGCGCCCTGGACATTGCTGGCGCGTTGCGCACGCGACAGCCCGATCTGCTGCTCGGTGGCGCGGACGCGCCGCAGCGCCCCGGAAGCCATCCGGACGCCGCTTTGGCGTGAGATCACCTTGGCCAGTGCAGCGGACTGGTTGTAGCGGCGGCTCCAGCCGCGCTGCCAATGCAGGGGAACCGGAACCAGCACATCGGCATCGCCCAGCAATTCCTTGCCCGCTCGCGCCATCCAGCGCCCCATGGTAGGGGCAAGATCGGTGCGGTCCTGGTATTTCAGCGCGTGCACCAGCGTGCGCGCGACGTCGTCATAGCGCACCGCGGCGCGGGCGCGTTGGTAGGCCGGCGGATTGGCGATCGCCTCCATCGACAACAGCTCGGGCCCGGGGTCGTAGACGAAGGGAATGCCGAGCCGCGGACAATAAGGCGGCGCGATGAACGACAATTTGGCCCAGCATTCCGCGCACACGCCCTCGCCGGCGACCGGCTCGCGGCAGGACACGCAGAGCGTCGGCAGCGCGATGTCGAGCACCAGCCGCGCCGTCTGCACGCAGGCGCCGCCGACCGCGCCGAGCGCGCTGCGCAGATGGCTTGCAACGGAGCGTGGGGGTGATGCCTCGGCGTCCATGCGGTGAGGCTAGCGTCGGAGTGGCAAAGGCTCAACCCGCATTGCCTGCGGCCGCGGTCCGGCGTAACCAGCCGGCATGGCACCGAACCCGACGACCGCTCCCATCCTGTTCGACCGCGCGCTGCTCGGCGCGCGGCTTATGCGCGCGCGGCGCGATGGCGCAGTGACGTTTTTGCTCGAGCGCGCCGCTGAGGACATGGCGGATCGGGTGCAGGCGGTGTCGCGCAGCTTTTCCGCTGCGGCGGATGTGTGGACGCCGGGTGACGGCCTTGCGGAGGCGTTGCGCGGGCGCGTCAGTTCGATCGGGCAGGTCGAATTTGCGCCGGAGGAGGCGCTGCCGCTGGCGCCCGAGTCGCTCGACCTTGCCGTCTCCGCGTTGGCCTTCCAGTTCGTCAACGACCTGCCCGGCGTGCTGGCGCAGATTCGCAGCGCGCTGAAGCCGGACGGGCTGCTGCTCGCGGCGATGCTCGGCGGCGACACGCTGACCGAGCTGCGGCAGGCCTTTGCCGCGGCGGAGGTGGAATGCGAGGGCGGCGTCTCGCCGCGCGTCGCGCCGTTCGCCGATTTGCGGGACATCGGCGCGCTGCTGCAGCGCGCCGGCTTTGCCCTGCCGGTCACCGATGTCGACCGCGTCGTGGTGCGCTACGCGAGCGCGTTTGCGCTGATGCAGGATTTGAGGCGCATGGGCGCGACCAATATCTTGCGCGAGCGCCGCCGCACTCCGACGCGCCGCGCCACCATGCTGCGCATGGCGCAGATCTACGCCGAACGCTTTGCCGACGCCGACGGCCGCATCCGCGCCACCTTCGACATCGTCTGGCTCTCCGGCTGGGCGCCGCATGAAAGCCAGCCGAAGCCGCTGAAGCCGGGCTCGGCAAAGGCGAGCCTGGAGGCCGCAGTGAAGCGGATAAAGCGCGAATGATGGCCGTCCATCGACCGTCATTGCCGGGCTTGACCCGGCAATCCATCTGCTTCACGTGATTCTTCTGAAGATTGATGGATGCTGAAGATTGATGGATGCGCGGGTCAAGCCCGCGCATGACAGCATTGATTGCGGTCCGATACGCCCTACAGCAACAGGTCGATCAGATGTGGCAGCAGCGGGATATCCGCAGGCGGCATCGGGTAGTCGCGGAGCTTGCTGGCGCGCACCCAGGCGAGGTTCTGGCCCTCGCGCGGCACCACCATGCCTTCCCAGCGCCGGCAGATGTAGAGCGGCATCAAGAGGTGGAAGGTCTCGTAGGCGTGGCTGGCAAAGGTCAGCGGCGCGAGGCATGGCTCGCTCACGGTGATGCCGATTTCCTCATGCAGCTCGCGAACCAAAGTCTGTTCCGGCCGCTCGCCGGGCTCGATCTTGCCGCCCGGAAATTCCCACAGGCCGGCCAGCGCCTTGCCTTCGGGGCGCTGCGCCAGCAGCACGCGCTTGTCGGCATCGACAAGCGCGCAGGCGACGACGAGGGTGAGCTTGATATCGGCCATGCGCTGTGATGGTTCGGTTGCGATCTTCAAGCTTTCATTAACCAGCAACGCTCTGCGGGCCAAACGATTTGTTTCCGCTCTTTTTTCTGCGGCCGCGATAAGCTCGCCTTAATTCCGTACCGGCTACGTGAAGGTCCCTCCGCGTTTCCCCCCGTCCACAGAATCCATGCGCATCTTGATCCGGACCCTCAGCCGTTTCCGCCGCGACCGCTCGGGCAACATTGCAATCATCTTCGGCCTTGCCCTGGTCCCGATACTCGTCGCCGTCGGATGTGCGGTCGACTATTCCCGCGCCAACCAGATCCGCAGCAAATTGCTGTCCGCGGCCGATGCGGCGAGCGTCGGATCGATCGCCAAGGCCTCGCCCGGCTTCATTGCCGCCGGCGCCATGACGTCGGACGGGCCGATCCCGGCGGCTGTCGACGACGCCACCAAGATCTTCAACGGCAACGTGTTCAATCAGAACGGCTTCACGCTCGGCAGCGTGACGCCGACCGTGACCAAGACCGGCGGCGTCCTCACCTCGACGGTCCAGTTCGCAGCCGATGTCCCGACCATGTTTCTCGGCCTGATCGGCAGCAAGACGGTCAGGGTGACGGGCACGTCGACCGCGACCGCCAACATGCCGCTCTATGTCGATTTCTACCTGCTGCTCGACAATTCGCCGTCGATGGGCGTCGGTGCGACGCCGACGGACGTGGCGGCGCTGGTCACGGCCACCACCGGCAACAAGTTCAAGCCGAACGACCAGTGCGCATTCGCCTGCCACGACTACACCGATCCCAACAACTACTACAATCTCGCCAAGAAGCTCGGCGTGACGACGCGGATCGACGTGCTGCGCAGCGCGACCCAGCAGTTGATGGACACTGCGGCCGCGACTCAGACCTATTCGAACCAGTTTCGCATGGCGATCTACGACTTCGGGGCGTCCTCGGCGACCTACGGGCTGCGCAGCCTGTTCTCGCTGTCGTCGAGCCTGTCGAGCGCGAAGTCGGCGGCCGGCAACATCGACCTGATGGGCGTCTACGGCAACAACGATTCCTACACCCAGGACAAGGACAGCCAGTTCACCACGATCTTTCCGCAGATCAACAATGCGATTGCCAATCCGGGCGCGGGCACGGCGTCGGCGCCGCTCAAATATCTGTTCTTCGTGTCCGACGGCGTGGCCGATGAACCCAATTCGGCCTGCCTCAAGCCGATCACGGGCGCTAACCGCTGCCAGTCGCCGATCAATCCGGCGCTGTGCACAGCGCTCAAGAACCGCGGCATCAAGATCGCAGTGCTCTACACCACCTATCTCGCGCTGCCGACCAACAACTGGTACATGACCTGGATCGACCCGTTCAACCAAGGGCCCTACGGCCCTTCGCCGAACAGCCAGATCGCCCAGAACATGCAGAGCTGCGCCTCGCCCGGGCTCTATTTCGAGGTCAGCCCGACCCAGGGCATCGCGGCGGCGATGAACGCATTGTTTCAGAAGGCCGTCGCCGATGCGCGGATCTCGAGCTGACG
Organism: Bradyrhizobium sp. ISRA464; assembly: GCF_029910095.1. Classification (NCBI taxonomy): domain Bacteria; kingdom Pseudomonadati; phylum Pseudomonadota; class Alphaproteobacteria; order Hyphomicrobiales; family Nitrobacteraceae; genus Bradyrhizobium; species Bradyrhizobium sp. ISRA464. The sequence continues at coordinate 710,355 of NZ_CP094526.1, forward strand.
CGCTACCTCGCCTCGCTTGCGGGGAGAGGTCGATCGCATCGCAAGATGCGATCGGGTGAGGGGGAGTCTCCACGAGTTCATCGATCGCCGCATTCGCGGTGAGAGCCCCTCACCCCAACCTTCTAGAGCGAGCTGCGCTCGTCTCGACCCCGCGAAGGGCGGGGGGAGAGGGAGGAGAGATTTACGACCGATAGTCGCCGTTGATCGCGACATATTCCTTGGTGAGATCGCAGGTCAGCACGCGGTCGCGGCCCTTGCCGAGGCCGAGCGCGACCTTGATCTGGATCTTCGGCGCCTTCATCGCCTCCGACACTTCGCTCTCGTTGTAGGACGGATCGCGCGCGCCGCTCTTGGCGACGCGGATGCCGTTGAAGGAGATCGACAGCTTGTCGCGGTTGGCGGGTTCGCCGGCCTTGCCGACCGCCATCACCACGCGGCCCCAATTGGCGTCCTCGCCGGCAATCGCGGTCTTCACCAGCGGCGAGTTGGCGATCGACATGGCTATCTTGCGAGCCGACGGCTTCGTTGTCGCGCCCTCCACCATGACCTCCACCAGCTTGCGGGCGCCTTCGCCGTCGCGCGCCACCTGTTCTGACAGGTTGGCGAGCACGCCGTGGAACGCCTTGGTGAACGCCTTCAGGCGCGGGTCGCTGGCGCGGGTGATCTTCGGCGCGCCGTCGGCTGCCGCGGCGCCGGTCGCGAAGGCGAGCAGCGTGTCAGAGGTCGAGGTGTCGCCGTCGATGGTGACGGCATTGAAGGTGTCCTCGACGCCGGTCTTGAGCAGCGCTTGCAGCACGGCGGCCGACAGCGGCGCGTCGGTGAAGATGAACGACAGCATGGTTGCCATGTCGGGCATGATCATGCCGGCGCCCTTGGCCATGCCGTTGATCGTCACCTTGGCCTTGCCGAGCTTCACGGTCGCGGTGGCGACCTTCGGGAAGGTGTCGGTGGTCATGATCGCCTTTGCCGCGTCCATCCAGTGATCCGGCGTGGCGGTCTCGGCGAGCTTGGCCAGCACGCCGTCGAACTTGGTCGCGTCGAGCGGCTCGCCGATCACGCCGGTGGAGGCCAGGAACACTTCGCCGGTCGAGCAACCGACCGCCTTCGCCGCGATCTGCGCGGTCAGCGCGGTGGACTGTTTGCCGGTCTTGCCGGTGAAGGCGTTGGCATTGCCGGAATTGACCACGACGGCGCGCGCCTTGCCGCCCTTCAGCTTGGCGCGGCACCATTCGACCGGCGCCGACGGGCATTTCGACTTGGTGAACACGCCCGCCACCGTGGTGCCCTCGTCGAGCAGCGCCAGCAGCACGTCGGTGCGCCCCTTGTAGCGGATGCCGGCGGCCGCGGTCGCAAGCTTCACGCCTGGGATCACGGGCATGTCGGGAACATCAGTCGGGGCGAGGGGAGAGACGGCGGTGGACATGGGAAAGCTTCCGGCTACGGGGAGGGAAGCGCTCCTTATCATTTCGCTCGTCGCAGCGGGAGAGGGCTCAGCACGAACGCGGCTGTCATCAATCGTTCAAGAATCCGTAGCCCGGATGGAGCGAAGCGCAATCCGGGGCAGCCGTAGCCGTTGATGGGTCCGTCCCGGATTGCGCTTCGCTCCATCCGGGCTACGAGGCGGCCCAAAAAGCAAATGGCCGGGACAAGCCCGGCCATCGCAATTGCAACGCGGTGAGCGTGCTGACGCTTACTTCTTCGCCGGCGCCATCTTGTTGTCGGCGGGCTTCGGCGCATCCTTGGCGGCGTCCGCCGGCTTCGCGGCGTCGTCGGGCTTGGCGGCTTCCGTGCGCTCGACCTTGGCGGTCTCGCGCAGCTTGGCGACATAGTCGGCCTGGGCCTTGCGGGTCACGTAGGTCTCGATCTGGCCCTTCACCTGGTTGAAGTCGGGCGCCTTGCGGTTCCGCTTCTCCTCGACCTTGATGATGTGCCAGCCGAACTGCGACTTCACCGGATCGGAGATCTTGCCCGGCTCGAGCGAGAAGGCGACCGCGGAGAATTCCGGCACCATCTGCTCCTTGGTGAAGAAACCGAGGTCGCCGCCGTCGGAGGCGCCGGGGTCCTTGGACTTCTTCTTGGCGAGTTCGGCGAAGTCCGCGCCCTTGTCGAGCTCGGCCTTGATCGCCTTGGCCTCGTCCTCGGTCTCGACCAGGATGTGGCGGGCGTGCACTTCCTGCTCGCCGGAGATCTGCTTGGCGGCCTCGTCATAGACCTTCTTCATGGCCTCGTCGGTGGTCGCGGCCTTGCCCTCGGTGGCGAGCAGGCTGTCCATCAGCAGGCGGTTGCGGGCGAAGGCGAGGCGCTTCTTGAACTCGTCGCTGTTCTCGACCTTCTTGTCCTCGGCGGCCTTGGCCACGATCTTCATGTCGATCAGGAAGGACAGCACGTTGTCCTTGCGGGTCGCGGGGTCCATCTGCTGCAGGCTCGGGCCCAGTTCCTCCTCGGCGAGCGCGACGTCGCTGGCGCGAATCTCGGAACCGTTCACCTTCGCGAGCACCGGGTCGGAGTCGGCGGCCCGGGCCGGAAGGCCGGCGGCCAGGAGTGCGACAAGACAGCCCGTCGCGGCCAGGGTGGCCAGGCCGAGGCGCAGGCCAGTTTTCGTTTCCGGGAGCGAGGTGGTCATACAATATCCTTGTCTCAAAGGTGGGAAGCTTGAGCGGGGCGGACACTCGCCCAATCGTGCGTCGTTGGCAACGCGAAAGTCGGGCAAAATGATGAATTCCTTGACATCTTGCCAGCGTTGACAACCCACCGACCGGGCCATATCTCTGACCCATTGTGTCAACGGCGATAGCGCTTATTTTGCTGCGTTTTTGGCCGTTGAACCTTGGATGGCCTGTTTCCCACTCAATTGGCGGATCAGTCCCCGGTTCGGGGCTCGACCCGCAGCGCGTCACGGTGAGTTGACAGGCGATTCGGTGGACCATTTCTGGCTGTAACGCAAGACCGAAGAACAGGAATTACGCATGATCGGCGCGCTCGCCCGCAAGTTTTTCGGCTCCGCCAACGACCGTCGGGTCAAGGGATATCAAGCCCGCGTCAACGCCATCAACGCTTTGGAGCCCGAGCTCGTCAAACTCACCGACGAGCAGCTGAAGGCCCGCACCGCCGAATTCAAGCAGCAACTCGCCAACGGCAAGACGCTGGACGACATCCTGGTTCCGGCGTTCGCGACCGTGCGCGAGGCGGCCAAGCGGACGCTCGGCCAGCGCCATTTCGACGTCCAGCTGATCGGCGGCATGGTACTGCACGAGGGCGACATCGCCGAGATGAAGACCGGTGAAGGCAAGACGCTGGTCGCAACCCTTGCGGTCTACCTCAACGCGCTCGCCGGCAAGGGCGTCCACGTCGTCACCGTCAACGACTACCTCGCCCGCCGCGACTCCGGCTGGATGGGCCAGATCTATTCGTTCCTCGGGCTGACCACTGGTGTGATCGTGCACGGCCTCGACGACGCCGAGCGCAAGGCGGCCTACGGCTGCGACATCACCTACGGCACCAACAACGAATACGGCTTCGACTATCTGCGCGACAACATGAAGTACCGCCTGGACGATATGGTCCAGCGCGGGCACTATTACGCGATCGTCGACGAAGTGGACTCGATCCTGATCGACGAGGCGCGCACGCCGCTGATCATCTCCGGCCCGCTCGACGACCGCTCCGAGTTCTACAACACCATCGATTCCTTCTTCCCCAAGCTCGACAAGTCCGACTACGAGGTTGACGAGAAGCAGCGCACCGTGACGCTGACCGAAGGCGGCATGGAGAAGATCGAGACCCTGCTGCGCGACGCCGGCCAGCTCAAGGGCGACTCGCTCTACGACGTCGAGAACGTCTCCGTCGTGCACCACATCAACCAGGCGCTGCGTGCGCATACGCTGTTCACGCGCGACAAGGATTACATCGTCCGCGACGGCGAGGTCGTGATCATCGACGAGTTCACCGGCCGCATGATGCCGGGCCGCCGCTACTCCGAAGGCCTGCACCAGGCGCTGGAGGCGAAGGAGCACCAGCCGGTGCAGCCGGAGAACCAGACGCTCGCCTCGATCACCTTCCAGAACTATTTCCGGATGTACGAGAAGCTGTCGGGCATGACCGGCACGGCCGCGACCGAGGCCGACGAATTGTTCGACATCTACAAGCTCGAGGTGGTGGAGATCCCGACCAACCTGCCGGTCGCGCGCCTCGACGAGGACGACGAGGTCTACCGCACGCAGGGGGAAAAATATGCCGCGATCCTCGCCGAGATCGAACGCGCCAACAAGCGGCTGCAGCCGGTGCTGGTCGGCACGGCGTCGATCGAAAAGTCGGAAGTGCTCGCCGAGTACCTGAAGAAGCACGGCTACAAGCAGATCGACTTCACCTCCCAATCCGGCATGGAGAAGCTCTATGTCGCCGCGCGCGCCGGCAAGCCGGCCAAGCTGTTCGCGGTGCTGAACGCGCGCTTCCACGAGCAGGAAGCCTATATCGTGGCGGAAGCCGGCGTGCCGGGCGCGATCACGATCGCGACCAACATGGCCGGCCGCGGCACCGACATCAAGCTCGGCGGCTCGCTCGAGATGCGGATCCAGCAGGAGACCGCCGGGATCACCGACGAGGCCGAGAAGGCCACCAGGATCGAGCAGATCAAGGCCGATATCGAGCGCTTCCGCGAGATCGTGCTGAAGGCGGAGGAAGACGTCGAGGTCGAGCCCGCCAAGGGTTCCAAGCCGGCCAAGACCGTGAAGAAGCCGGGCGGCCTCTACATCATCGGCTCCGAACGTCACGAATCCCGCCGCATCGACAACCAGCTGCGCGGCCGCTCCGGCCGTCAAGGCGACCCCGGCCGCTCGAAATTCTTCCTGTCGCTGGAAGACGATCTGATGCGCATCTTCGGCTCCGACCGGCTCGACAGCATGTTGCAGCGGCTCGGACTGCAGGAAGGCGAGGCCATCATCCATCCCTGGATCAACAAGGCACTCGAGAAGGCGCAGCAGAAGGTCGAGGCGCGCAACTTCGACATCCGCAAGAACCTGCTCAAGTTCGACAACGTCCAGAACGACCAGCGCAAGGTGATCTTCGATCAGCGCGTCGAACTGATGAGGGAGGACAGCGTCGCCGAGACTGTGGCCGACATGCGCCATGCCTTCGTTGAGGACGTCGTCGCCAAGCACATCCCCGAGCATGCCTATGCCGAGCAGTGGGACACCGCCGGGCTGAAGGACGAGCTCAAGCGCGTGCTCGATGTCGATCTGCCGGTCGACGAATGGGCCAAGGAAGAGGGCATCGCCGACGAGGAGCTGCTCGCGCGCATCGAGAAGCATGTCGACGAGCACATGGCGGCCAAGGTCGCGCAGTGGGGCCCCGACGTGATGCGTTACGTCGAGAAGACCATCCTGTTGCAGACGCTGGACCATCTCTGGCGCGAGCATCTGATTATGCTCGATCATTTGCGTCAGGTGATCGGCCTGCGCGGCTACGGCCAGCGCGACCCGTTGCAGGAATACAAGACCGAGGCGTTCAACCTCTTCCAGGAGATGAGTGCGCATTTGCGCGAGGCGGTCACCGCGCAGTTGATGCGGGTCGAGATCGTGCCGCCGGAAGAGCCGCCGCAGCCGCTGCCGGCCATGGAAGTGCACAAGCTCGATCCGAACACCGGCGAGGACGAGATGGCGTTTGCGCAGGCCAATTTCGCCCAAGCCAATTTCGCCCAGGCCTCGCTGGTGCCGAAGACCCCGGCCGCCGACCGCGATCCGAACAACCCGGCAAGCTGGGGCAAGGTCGGCCGCAACGAGGACTGCCCCTGCGGCAGCGGCAAGAAGTTCAAGCACTGCCACGGCCGGTACGCGTAAAGCTCGATAATCCCTGATCGAGATCGGTCGCGAGTTGATGTCGCCTCTCCCGCTTGCGGGAGAGGCGGTCGCATATCCTGATTATGTTCGGCGTTCGGTGTCGGCGGTTTGGTTAGTCCACCCACAAACTCGTCATGCCCGGGCTTGTCCCGGGCAGAAAGACGTGGATGGCCAGGCATAGGCGAGCGGAAGCGACGCCGTCCTTCAGACGGCTGTGCCCGGCCGTGACGACGCGGAAACGTCAGCGCAGATTTCCTGATCAGCCCGCAAAAGCCTTGTCGAGATCGGCGATGATGATCTTCTTCATCTTCATCATGGCCTGCATGGCGCGGTCGGCCGCCTTGCGGTCGGGGTCGCCGAGGTAGCGGCCGAGCGCGGTGGGCACGACCTGCCAGGACAGGCCGAATCTGTCCTTCAGCCATCCGCAGTTGGATTCCTGGCCGCCGTCGGCGGTGAGCCTGGTCCAGAAGTAGTCCACCTGCTCCTGCGTCTCGACGCTGATGAAGAACGACACCGCCTCGTTGAACTTGAATTTCGGGCCGCCGTTCAGCGCGTGGAAGCGCTGCCCCTCGAGCTCGAAGCTCGCCATGAAGTCGTTGAGGGTCTCGATCCTGGCGTTGGGGAACACCGATTTGTAGAAGGCGACGGCCTCGCGGACGTTGTTGTCGAGCCAGAGGAACGGCGTGATCGAAGTCATGAATGATGGTCCTCGTTAACTGGATCAGGTGGGCCGGAACCTTCGCGCGGGAGGCGGGAAGGCGGCGCCTGCGAACGGGGCCCAAGGCGGGCAGGTGGCTCCGTTCGTGCGCGCTTGTCCGAGGACGAACCGGCCGGCGCGCTCCCGACAGGAAGCCGGGCCTTTTTGATGGTGCGGACCGTCGTGTTGATGGCGCCGCCCCGGGGGGATGCAAGTGGATTGTCGCTTGACCCATATAGGGTACCCCCCTATCTTAGGCTATCATGACGCACACCATCAAGCACAAGTCGAAGCTGATCGGCCGGATCAGGCGTATCAAGGGGCAGATCGAGGCGGTCGAGCGCGCGCTCGAATCCGAACTCGGCTGCGCCGACGTGCTGATGCTCGTCGCCTCGGTCCGTGGTGCGGTGAACGGCCTGACGGCCGAGCTGCTCGAGGAGCACATTCGCCATCACGTCGTTGATCCTGCGCACGAGAAGGATTCCGCGAAGGCGCAAGGCGCGGCTGACCTGATCGACGTGGTCCGCACCTATCTGAAGTGACGCGATGATCGGCCTTTCCGAACTCCTGCAGCAGGGCTCGGCCCATGCCTGGCTGTTCGTGCCGAGCGCGATTCTGCTCGGTGCGTTGCACGGCATGGAGCCGGGCCACTCCAAGACGATGATGGCGGCGTTCATCATCGCGATCCGCGGTACCGTGCTGCAGGCCGCCCTGCTCGGCCTGTCGGCCGCGATCTCGCACACCGCGATCGTGTGGGCGGTGGCGCTCGGCGGCCTGTATTTCGGGCGGCAATGGAACGGCGAGCAGAGCGAGGCCTACTTCCAGGTCGCATCAGCCGTCGTGATCATCGGCATCGCCGCCTGGATGGCCTGGCGGACCTGGCGCGAGCAGAATGGCGATGACGACCACCATCATCACCATGATGAAACGCAACGCATCGAGCTCGGCGATGCCGTGCTGACGCTCGCGATCTTCGAGGACGGCGTACCGCCGCGCTGGCGAATTGAAGCCGAACAGGGCGCGTTGCCATCGCCCGAAGCGGTCATTGTCGAGACGCAACGGCCCGACGGAACGACGCAGTCGTTCGCGTTCGCGGCCAAGCAAGGCTTCCTGGAAAGCCTCGACGAGATTCCCGAACCCCACGCGTTTCGGATGCGGTTGTCGCTGTGCGGACGCGGCAAGGTGTTCGAGGCCGCCTTCGAGGAGCACGACCATTCGCACATGAACCTGGGCGACGAGGACGACGCGCACGCCCGCGAGCATGCGGCCGACATCCGCAAGCGCTTTGCCGGGCGAACCGTGACGACGTGGCAGATCGTGCTGTTCGGCCTGACCGGCGGCCTGATCCCGTGCCCGGCGGCGATCACGGTGCTGTTGCTCTGCATCCAGCTCAAGCAGCTCAGCCTCGGCTTCACGCTGGTGCTGTGCTTCGGGATCGGCCTTGCGATCACCATGGTCTCGGCCGGCGTGCTTGCCGCACTGAGCATGCGCCACATCGAGCGGCGCTGGTCCGGCTTCAGCTGGTTCGCGCACCACGCGCCTTACGCATCGGCGGTGCTGATCATGTTCGTCGGACTCTACACCGGATGGCTGGGCTGGAGCGCGATCTAGCGCGTCGCGCGCTCAGCCGACGCGAATAGCGGGCGGCGTCAGTTGGCGCTGCCGATCAGGTTTTCCAGCAGACGCTTGAGCTCGTTGGTCGACTTGCCGCCGTAGCTCTCGACGATGTGCTCCTCCTGGCTCATGGCCAGCGAGTTCAGCCGGCGGCTCAGCGCCTTGCCGCGATCGGAGACGAACATCAGCACCTTGCGGCGATCCTTGGGATCCTGGACGCGGTAGACCAGGGCATCCGACACCATGCGGTCGATCATCTTGGTCAGGGTCGGATGGTTCAGCAGCACCGCCTCGGCAAGCTCGCCCATCGAGTGCCCGTTGCCGTCGGACAGAACCTTCAGGATGCGCCACTGCTCGACCGGCACGCCTTCCTTGCTCAGGCGCGTCTCCAACTGCCGGTTGATCTCCCTGTTCGCTTGCGCGAGCAGGTAGGCGAGATGTTCGGTGATCGGGGAATTTTCTTTCGGCGGTTTGGCCACGGCTACGATCTGGGATCCTGACCCGGTTGAATGAATGTCCGGCAACGCATGCCATTTCTATATGCACTTCAATTATTGAATATTCAATATTTTCACCTAGGATATTCCCCCAACCAAAGGGGCGGTAGCCGCGGACCGCCCGGCTGGCTGCGTTGCGTTGTGCTTCCCAGACAGGAGTTGGCGTGCTTTCGACGGTTGCTTTCCAGGCATATGGCGGTCTACCCGTCGCGCCGCCGCTGCTGTTCAGGGATCCGTCGTCATGCGCGGCCGAGCTCGACCTGTCGGCCACGAGGCAAGGCTCATCCCGACGCCGCAGCGCGCACAGCAAGCTCAAGGTCGGCAATTTCATCACCTTCTCCGGCTCGCCGGGAATCTGGGGCCCGAGCTCCACCAACAGCGTCCTGCTCGCGGTCGCCGAGATCAACAAGCGCGGCGGCATTCTCGGCCGCGAGATCGAACTGTCGATGTACGATGCCGGCGGCCCGATCGAGGAGGTGGCGCGCCGCGCAGAAGCTGCGATCCTCTTCGACGAGGTCGACCTGATCATGGGGTCGCATATCAGCGCGGTCCGTGTCGCCTTGCGCAGGGTCACCCGCAACCGCGTCCCCTATGTCTACACGCCGGTCTATGAGGGCGGCGAACGGACGCCGGGTGTGATGGCGATCGGCGAGACCCCGCGCTGGCAGATGCGGCCGGCGATTCATTGGCTCGCGGATGTCAAGAAGGCGTCGCGCTGGTACCTGATCGGCAGCGATTACGTCTGGCCCTGGCAGTCGCATCGCGCGGTGAAGTCCTATATCGCCGAATCCGGCGGCCAGGTCGTCGGCGAGGAATTCGTCCCGCTCGGCGAGGACCATCATGAGCCGCATCTGGCGCGCATCCGCGCGGCGCAGCCGGAAGTCGTGCTGATCTCGCTGATCGGCACCGACAGCATCACCTTCAACCGCGCCTTCGCCGAATCCGGGCTCGCTGCCACCACGCTCAGATTCGCCGGCGCGATGGACGAGACCGTGCTGCTCGGCATCGGCGCCGACAACACCGAGAACCTGTTCTGCGCCTCCGGCTATTTCGCCTGCGTCGGCTCGCGCGCCAATGACGACTTCATGGACCTCTATCGCGGGATGTTCGGCCCGCATGCGCCGCCGATCGGCTCGGTCGGCCAGTCCAATTACGAGGGCCTGCGCTTCCTGGAGGCGGCCGCCGAACGCGCCGGAACCCTGGCGATGGAGCCGTTGTTCGCGGCCGCGCGCAACGTCGTCTATCGCGGTGCACGCGGGCCCGTCGCCATCCGCAACGGCCGCGCCGAAATGCCGATGTATCTCGCCGAGGCCGACGGTCTCGATTTCAAGCTGGTCAAGGCGATCTGAAAGACGGCATCATGGCCCGCAAGAGGGCGAGTGCCGCAGTTGCCGGCGGAACGTCCCGGGCCCCTGATGCCAGACAGGAGAGGGTGTGCACGCGACGGTCAATTTCCAGGCGCGCAGCGGTCTTGCCGTTCCGCCGTCCCTGCTGCTGCGGAACCTGTCGGCGCCGCCGGCCGATCGGCCGATGTCGCCGAGCGATCGCGCCGTGTTCCGGCAGCGCGGGGCGGACAGGCGGCTTCGCGTCGGCGCCTTCATCTGCTGCACCGGCTCGCCCGGCGTCTGGGGACCGGCTGCCACCTGCAGCGCGCAGCTAGCGGTCGCCGAGATCAACAAGCGCGGCGGCATCCTCGGCCGCGAGATCGAGCTGTCGATCTATGACGCCGGCGGAACGCTGGACGAGGTGATCGACCGCGCCGAGCAGGCGATCGCCTTCGACGGCATCGACCTCATGATGGGGCTGCACACCAGCGCGGTCCGGGTCGCGCTGCGCAAGGTGACGCGCAACCGCGTGCCCTATGTCTACACGCCGCTCTATGAAGGCGGCGAGCGGACGCCGGGCGTGATGGCGATCGGCGAGACGCCGCGCTGGCAGATGCGGCCGGCGATCCACTGGCTCGCCGAGGCCAAGAAGGCGTCGCGCTGGTATCTGATCGGCAGCGATTATGTCTGGCCCTGGCAGTCGCATCGCGCGGTGAAGGCCTATATCGCCGAATCCGGCGGCCATGTGGTCGGCGAGGAGTTTGTTCCGGTCGGTGAGGACAACCATGCGCCGCATCTGGCGCGAATCCGCGCGGCGCGGCCCGACGTCGTGCTGATCTCGCTGATCGGAACCGACAGCATCACCTTCAACCGCGCCTTCGCCGAATGCGGCCTCGGCGCCACCACGCTGCGCCTGGCCGGCGCAATGGACGAGACCGTGCTGCTCGGCATCGGCGCCGACAATTCCGAGGGCCTGTTCTGCGCTTCCGGCTATTTTCCGTCGGTCGGCTCGCACGCCAATGACGACTTCATGGATCGCTACCGCGCGATGTTCGGTCCCTACGCGCCGCCGATCGGCTCGGTCGGCCAGTCAAATTATGAAGGGCTGCGCTTCCTCGAGGCCGTGGCCAACCGCGCCGGCTCGCTGTCCATGGCGCCGTTGTTCGCGGCCTCGCGCAACATTGTCTATGGCGGCGCGCGCGGACCGGTTATCATCCGTGATGGCCGTGCCGAAATGCCGATGTATCTTGCCGAGGCCGACGGTCTCGACTTCAAGGTGATCCGGACGGTCTGAATTTCTTACCTCTCCCGCTTGCGGGGGAGGCCGTATTGCAGCGCAGCTGCAATACGGGTGGGGGTCTCTCCACGGAATAGCTCGCGGCGACACCCCCACCCCAACCCTCCCCCGCAAGCGGGAGAGGGAGCTACGAAATAATACTTGAAAAGGAAAATATTTCCGTTTTGAATAGTGCGGCGGGGTGGACGGTTCGCGCGCAACCAGCGCGCCCCACGCCTCGCGCCCAGGGGAATCAAGAAGCCTAAGGAGAGCGCCGTGACCGTCGTCCTTCCCACGCCAATGCAACTTCGCGCCGTCGCCGAGCAATGCGGCCTGTCACTGACCGATGAGGACGTGGCCTCGTTCCGCGGCCTGATGCAGGGCTCGATCGATGCCTACAATCTCGTCGCCGCGATGCCGGACGAACTGCCGGAGGTGAAGTACCCGCGCACGCCGGGCTATCGCCCGTCGCCCGAGGAAAACCCGCGCAACGCCTGGTACCGCAAGGCGACGGTGAAGGGCGCGTCCTGCGGCAAGCTCAAGGGCAAGACGGTCGCGCTGAAGGACAACATCATGCTGGCCGGCGTTCCCATGACGAACGGCTCGTCGACCCTGGAAGGCTATGTGCCCGATTTCGACGCCACCATCGTCACCCGCATGCTCGATGCCGGCGCGGAGATCGCCGGCAAGACCCACTGCGAACACTTCTGCCTGTCCGGCGGCAGCCACACCGGCTCCTACGGGCCGGTGCACAATCCGCACAAGATGGGCTATTCGGCCGGCGGCTCGTCGTCAGGCTCGGGCGTCGTCGTCGCGCTTGGCGAGGTCGACATGGCGATCGGCGGCGACCAGGGCGGCTCGATCCGCATGCCGTCCTCGTTCTGCGGCACCTACGGCATGAAACCGACCTGGGGGCTCGTGCCCTACACCGGCATCATGCCGATCGAGATCTTCGTCGACCACACCGGCCCGATGACCGCGACGGTGGAAGACAACGCGCTGCTGCTTGAGGTCATCGCCGGCGACGACGGTTACGATCCGCGCATCAAGGCGCCGAAGGTCGAGCAGTACACCAAGGCGTTAGGGGCCGGCGTCACGGGCATGAAGATCGGCATCCTCCAGGAAGGCTTTGAGCAGCCGAATGCGGAAGCCGCGGTGAGTGAAAGCGTCCGCGAGGCGGCCAAGCGCTTCAAGGATCTCGGCGCGTCGGTCGAGACCGTGTCGATCCCGATGCACATGATGGGTCCCGCGATCTGGACGCCGATCGGCACCGAAGGCCTGACCCAGACCATGATGTTCGGCGACGGCTACGGCCTCAGTCGCCCCGACCTCTATTCGACCTCGCTGATGGATTTCCATCGCGGCTGGCGCCGCCAGGCCGACTCGCTGTCGGAGACCGCCAAACTGTTCATGATGCTCGGCACCTACATCAACAACAATTTCGGCCCGCGCTTCTACGGCAAGGCACTCAACATCTCCCGGCGGCTGACCGCGGCCTACGACAAGGCATTCAAGGATTACGACCTGCTGCTGCTGCCGACGACGCCGATGAAGGCGACACCGCTTCCGGCGCCCAATGCCAGCCGCGAGGAGTATGTCGCCCGCGCGCTCGAGATGATCTCCAACACCGCACCGTTCGACATAACCCATCACCCCGCGATGTCGCTGCCCTGCGGCATGGTCGATGGGCTGCCGGTCGGGTTGATGCTGGTCGGCCGCATGTTCGAGGAACAGACCATCTACCGCGCCGCGCATGCCTTCGAGCAGAGCGGCGACTGGAAGACGATGTGAGGCACCGCTTGTCGCTGTCAAAGGCCGGATGGATCGGACCCCATGGCTAGCAGCTTTGCCGCGGCGTTCGAGATCGTGAGCTTCGGCGCGATCATCGTGCTGGTCGTGCTGGGGCTCGGCATCATCGCCAGCATGATGGGCATCTTCAACTTCGCGCAGGGCGAGTTCGTCCTGCTCGGAGCCTATGTCACATATCTGGCATCCGCTCACGGCGCGCCGGTCTGGGCCGGCATGGTCGCCGCGCCCTTCGTCGTCGGCGCGCTCGGCTTCGTGCTGGAGGCGTTGATCATCAGGCGCTTCTACGCCGCGCCGATCGTGGCGATGCTCGGCACCTATGCGCTCGGCCTGATCATCCGCGAGGCCGTGCGCGGTCTGATCGGCGGCTTCTACCTCACGGTGCCGGAGCCGATCGGCGGCTCGATCGACCTCGGCTCGGTGCACATCTCGACCTGGCGCTTCACCATCATCGTGGTCACGCTCGTGGTGATGGGCGCCTGCTATCTCTTGCTGGCGCGCACCTCGTTCGGGTTACGCGTGCGCGCCACGCTGGAGAACCCGGCGCTGGCACGGGCGTCCGGAATCTCCACGCCGTTGATCTACGGCGCCACCTTCGCATTCGGCGCGGCGCTGGCGGGGCTCGCCGGCGCGCTGATCGTGCCGGTGTTCAGCCTGTTCGCCGATCTCGGCATCCGCTTCCTGATCCAGGGCTTCGTCGCCGTCATGGTCGGCGGGGTCGGCTCCTTCATCGGGCCGGTCGCCGGCGCCGGCGTCATCGGCACGCTCAGCGCCGCGCTGCCATGGATCATGTCGCCCGTGGTCGCCGACGTGCTCGTCTTCGTGCTCGCCATTGCCTTCATCAAGTTCAGGCCGCAGGGCCTCATCTCGGGAAAAGGGGTCTAGTCAGATGTCCATGGATCGCAGCCATCTCACCCGCCGCCGCTTCATGAGCAATTTCGCCTTCGCCACCGGCGCCATCGCGACCGGCGTCGGAAGCTGGGTGGTCAGGCCGGACTGGGCCAACGCCGCCGAGGGCCCGATCAAGGTCGGCATCGCGACCGACCTTACCGGACCGATCGCCTATGCCGGCAACGCGGATGCCAACGTCGCCAAGATGGTGATCAAGGAGATCAACGCGGCCGGCGGCCTGCTCGGCCGGCCGCTCGAGCTCTATATCGAGGACACCGCGTCGAACGAGTCGGTCGCGGTCGGCAACGTCCGCAAGCTGATCCAGCGCGATAAGGTCGACATGGTGCTGGGCGGCATCACCTCGTCGATGCGCAATGCGATCAAGGACCCGATCGTGGCGCGCGGCAAGACGCTCTACATCTATCCGCAACTCTACGAGGGCAAGGAGTGCACGCCCTATCTGTTCTGCACCGGGCCGACGCCGGCGCAGCAATGCGACGAGTTCATTCCCTGGCTGATCAAGAACGGCGGCAAGAAGTTCGCGCTGCCGAGCGCCAATTATGTCTGGCCGCACACGCTCAACGTCTATGCCCGCAAGGTGATCGAGGACAATGGCGGCGAGGTCGTGTTCGAGGAGTACTACCCGCTCGACCAGGTCGACTTCTCCGCGACCGTCAACCGCATCGTCTCCAACAAGGTCGACGTCGTCTTCAACACGGTGATCCCGCCGGGCGTCGGTCCGTTCTTCAAGCAGCTCTATGAAGCGGGCTTCCTCAAGAGCGGCGGCCGGCTCGCCTGCGTCTACTATGACGAGAACACGCTCAACATAAACCAGGCCAACGAGATCGAGGGGCTCGCGAGCTGCCTCGACTATTTCAAGGTGTTGACCAAGGACGATCCGGTCAGTGCCAGGATCCAGGCGGCCTATGAGAAGGACTTCCCGGGCAACTTCCTGTTCGCCGCCGGCAGCGCCGCGACCGGAACCTATCGCGGCCTCAAACTCTGGGAGGCGGCGGTAAAGGAGGCTGGCAAGGTCGACCGCGAATCCGTCGCGGCGGCGCTCGATCACGCCAAGATCGTCGAGGGGCCCGGAGGACCCGCCGAGATGGTGCCGGGCAAGCGCCACTGCAAGATGAAGATGTATACTGCCGTCGCCAAGAACGGGACCTATGAGGTCGTGGCGCACAGCAACGGCCTCGTCGATCCCAAGGAATGCTGAGCGGCAGATGGCAGCAGCAAAGCAAGCCGTCGCCCGCCTCAGCGAGGGACCGGATGTCGTGACGGGTGAGAGTGCACCGGCCGCAGGCGCGCCGGCGGGACGTGGCGCGGCAGCACGGCAGGTGCTGCCGATCGTGGAAGGGCTGGTGCTGCTGATCGCACTGCTCCTGCCGCTGGTCCTGCAGGATTACCTGACGGTGTTCGCCACCCGCGTGATCATCCTCGCGCTGTTCGCGCTGTCGTTCGATCTGGTGTGGGGTTACGCCGGCATCATGAGCTTCGGCCAGGCGCTGTTCTTCGGCGCGGCGGGCTATGGCGTGGCGCTGATGGCGCGCGATCTCAACATCACCTCGATCTTCCTGATCCTGCCGGCGGGGACGCTGATCGGGCTCACCGCGGCGCTGCTGCTCGGCGGTTTCCTGCTGCTCGGGCGGTATCCGGCGAGCGTGATCTTCGTCTCGCTCGGCACGCTCACCGGATCCTATGCGGCGGACCGGCTGGCGCGCGGCTGGTACTATCTCGGCGGCCAGAACGGCATCCCCTCGATCCCGTCGCTGTCGCTCGGCTCGACCGACATCTCGGAAGGTCCGGTCTATTACTATCTGGCGCTCGGCATCCTCGCCGTCGTCTATCTCCTGTGCCGCTTCCTGGTGCGCTCGCAATTCGGGCTGGCGCTCGCGGGCTTGCGCGAGAACGAGCAGCGCATCGCCTTCTTCGGCTACAAGGCGCAGCATCTGAAGGCGATCGTGTTCGCGATCGGCGGCGCCATCGCAGGGCTCGCCGGCAGCCTCTATGCCTTCCACGAGGGCTTCGTCTGGCCCAACATCCTGGGCGTCGTGTTCTCGACACAGGTCGTGCTCTACGTCCTGTTCGGCGGCTCCGGCACGCTCATCGGTGCCGTCATCGGCACTGTGATCATCGAGGGCGTCAGCTTCTGGCTCTCGGACAATTACCGCGACATCTGGCCGATCATCCTCGGCGTGCTGCTGCTGCTCGTGATCATGTTCCGCCCGCTCGGGCTGATCTCCTTCGTGCTCGGTGAGCGCGAGAGAGTCGGCCGTTTCGGGAAGGCGCCGAAGGGGACGCACAATGCCGCTCCTTGAGGCGTCAGGCATCAGCAAGGTGTTCGGCAAGCTCACCGCGCTCGACGATGCCGGCCTGACCGTCGCCGAGAACGAGTTTCACGGCCTGATCGGCCCGAACGGCTCGGGCAAGAGCACGCTGATGAAATGCGTCGCCGGCGCCGAGGTGCCGACCGCGGGCAAGGTCAGCTTCATCAATGCCGACATCACGGCGTTCACCCCGACCGAGCGTGCCCGTGCCGGGATGAGTCTCAAGTTCCAGATTACGTCCGTGCTGCCGACTCTGACGCTCTACGACAACATCCTGCTGGCGCTGCAGGCGCAGTCGTCGCTGGTCGATCTGGTGTTCTCGCGGACGCGCCGGCGGCTGCACGACCAGGTGATGACGTTGCTGCAGCAGTTTCGTCTCGCCGATCGCGCCTATGACGCCGCCGCGACCCTGTCGCACGGCCAGCAGCAATGGCTCGAGATCGCGATGGCGCTCGCCGGCCGGCCGCGGCTGTTGCTGCTGGACGAGCCGACCGGCGGCATGAGCCTCGAGGAGCGCCGCGTCACCGGCGAGCTGTTGCAGCCGATCAAGCAGCATTGCTCGCTCGTCATTGTCGAACACGATCTGGATTTCATCCGCGACATCTGCGACCGCCTTACCGTGCTCGACCAGGGCAAGGTGCTGGCGACGGGAACGGTCGCGGAGATCCAGAGCAACAAGAGCGTCCAGGAGATCTATCTGCGCCGTGCCTGACCAGTCATTCCTCGATATCAGGCATCTCGACGCCGGCTATGGCCGGAGCCAGGTGCTGTTCGACGTCAACATCGACATTCCCTGGCGCGGCGGCGTTGCCGTGCTCGGTCGCAACGGCGCCGGCAAGACCACGCTGATGAAGACCATCGTCGGCGAGCTTTCGAGCTCGAAGGGCGAATTGTTCTTCGACGGCCGCGACATCACCCGCCGCCGCACCGAGGAGCGCGTGCGCTCGGGGATCGGCTACGTGCCGCAGGAGCACTCGGTGTTCGCGCGGCTGTCGGTGCGCGACAACCTCGCGGTCGGCTCGCTGTTCAACTCGGATGCGCGCGCGGTCGACCGCGTGCTGGCGATTTTCCCGAAGCTCGGTCAGCGCCTCGACCAGCCGGCCGGCACGCTGTCCGGCGGCGAGCGCAAGATGCTGGCGATCGGCCGCGCCATGCTCGGCAATCCCAAGCTGTTGTTGCTGGACGAGCCGACCGAAGGCGTCTGGATCGGCGTGATCGAGGGGATCACCGATCGGCTGATCGAACTCGCCAAGGAGATCTCCGTCGTCATCGTCGAGCAGCACCTCGATCTCGCGCTGCGCGTCGCCGACTACGCCTACGTCCTGGACCGTGGCCGCATCGCGCTGCAGGGCGCGGCCAGCGAGGTGCGCAGCAATCCCGAGCTGCTGCGCTATCTCGCGCCGTAGCGCGGCGTCGCCGCGATGACGCCTCAAGCTCATCGCGTCGCGCTTCAATGCGACGACGAGGTCCCGCCCACGCGCTCGACCAGGTGCGCCCGTGAGGGCGAAGGGGCAAATGCATCGGCGAAATACTGCGTTTCGTGGGCGACCAGTCCGTCGCGGAATTCCATGATGCTCACCATGTAGGATGGCCTGTCGTCATAGGTGAGGATGTATTCCGTCACCCAGAGGTCGCCGCCGCCGATCATGCGCTGGATCGTGAAGCGTTTCCTGTTCGGCTGGACTGTCCGGCTCTCCTGGATGTTGCGCCGGCCATGGATCCGCTCGCCCGATTGCGGATAATCAAGCACCGCATCCTCGCGGTAGATTTCATGTTCGCGCTCGAAGTCGCTAGCGTCCGAAGCATCCCAATGGCGCTGCAGCGCCATCCGCACGGCTTGATCATCCATTGCAATTTCCCGGCTGTGCTTCCGGCAGCATTTCACGACCGTTCATGCAGAATCGGCAAGGGCAATCTGAACTTGAAAGATGGCCCATGCAGCGAGGTCGATCGCTCGTTCCTACATCATTCTGGCGCGCGTACTCCGGCTCCCTTCGTCATCCCGGGGCTCGCTAAGCGAGAACTACGATGCGCAATTGCGCATCTGAGAATCCATGGATAAATGGCTTCTAGGCTCGACGCTACGCGTCGCCCGGAATGACAGTGAGGTGAGCACGCTGTTCAGGCTCCCTCCCCCTTGCGGGGGAGGGTTGGGGAGAGGGGTAAGCCCCGGGCGAGATGATCGTGGGAGCTTCGCTTTCCCAACCTTGATCGCATGTCGTTAATCGCACATTGAGAGGCGTCGTGTGGCCACCCCTCTCCCTAACCTCGAGAGCGAGCTTCGCTCGCCTCGGACCCCCGCAAGGGGGGAGGGAACCCTTCCGCCGGTGGCTGCCTGACAGGCCAATCACTGACTTGCCCGACGTGGCAAGACCCTCATGCAAAAATATTTCTGTTTTACAGAAATGCAACTCAGTCTATGATCCGCCCGTCTCACCCGCTTGAGGGGCGCTTCGCGATCGTCACGAGTGTTGGGTCGGGATGCGGTGGACGCGGAGTGCGCAACTGACGAGTGCGCATGAGGCGGACGGTGAAGTCGTGTGGTTCCGACGCCCCAGTGGCAGGTGTCTCCTCGCAAGACGCGGAACGCGTCTTTGCGAAGACGGTGACAAAAAAGCCAAGTCTCGCCGGGGAGAGCACGAAGTAAGCCGTAAAACCATCGCGCAGGGAAAGCCGGATTGCTCCGGTTTCACCTGTGGTCCTACCTCCCGTGCTTTCCATTTGCACGGGACCCATGGGTGCGATCGGCACCCGGCTTTCCCTGCGCCCTCTGTTCAAAGAGAGGGTGGGAAGACAAGCAAGACTCGGACGCAACGCGTCGCGAGAATGCGCAATCATATCTCTCTCAGTTGTCATGCCCCGCGCATGCGGGGCATCCAGTACGCCGCGGCCTCTCGGCTCAAGCCATGGCGTCTCTGGAATACTGGATCACCCGCATTCGCGGGTGATGACAGCGCGGCTAGGCTGTTTGACAAGTGGATCAGGTGCCAGCTCCGTCATGCCCGCGCAACGGCATTGCCGTTGTCGCTGGGGGAGGCCGCATCGCGGCCGTCTCGAAGCACGACGGCCGTGCCGCAACAGCCTGGCCGCTCATTCTTCGAGACGCGCTCCGCGCTCCTCCAGCGACAAAGGCGAAGCCTTTGCGCGGGAATCACGGAACTGCCAATGTCGCTCGTGGTGACAAATACTGTGAGAGATGGCGCCCGCGCTCACTTCATCGCCGAGAAGCGGTTGTCGAACGAGCTCGACTGCACCACCGGTGCCGAGCCGGCGAGCTGGGTGGTGGCGGTCGCCGCCGGGGCCGGTGCTGCGGCGGCGGTATCGGTGACCGAGGGCTTCAGCGCCGGCTTGGCGGCCTGCTTGGTTTCGTGCTTCGCCTCATGCTTGGGCGCCACGCGAACCACCGATTGCGGCTTCGCTTCGGCGACCTTCGGCTTCGCCGGCGCAGGGGCGGGCGGCCGCGCCGCGGTCGCCTGGGATGCGTCGGCGGTGCCGCCGATGCCGACCTTGCGGGCGAAGCTCGAGAAGATGCCTTCGGACTCGCCGGCGGTTGCAACGCGCGTCGATGCCGTGGCCGATGTCGTCGCCACCACAGGTTCGTCCTGCTGAGGCGCCAGATTCGGCTTCGGCGGGTTGACCGTTCCGGGGATCGTGCCGGGTGCACGCGACAGCGCCAGCGATTGCAGGCTCTGGCTGTCGCCGCCGTCGGAGAGACCGGTGCTTCCTTCCGGAATCTTCGAGGCGAAGATCTTGTTCATGCCGCCGTCGATGCCGGTGTTGAGGCGCGCCACCGGCGTGCCCTTGGCGATCAGCCTGGCCATCTCGGCGTCGTCGCGCTGCTCCTTCTCGCGCACGGCGCTCGCGATTTCGTCGGGGATCACATAGGCCGGGCACTTGGCGGAGGCTTCGAACACCGGATCGCGCGTCGCGTTCGGCGGCCGCGCCGCGTCGAAGACGTATTTCTTCTCGCAGAAGTCGACCTTCGGCTCGTGCTTCGTCACCTCGAAATGATCATTGCCGACCTTGATCATCTTCCAGAACGGCATGTTCGGGTTGTTGCGGTGCTTGGCCATGTTGGCCGCCGTCATCCGGAACGGATAGGCCTGGAACTGGAAAGCCTTCTGGCCGCCGAAGAAGGACTCACGGCCGAGCGCATAGATCTCCGCGATCTGCTCGTCGGTCATCGCGTAGCAGCCGCGCGAGGAGCAGTCGCCGTGCACCATCAGCTCCGAGCCGGTGCGGCCGAGCGCGCGGTCGAAGGCGTTGGGATAGCCGGTGTTGAACGAGAGGTAATAGGCCGACTGCGGATTCATCTGGCTGGGGTTGATCGAATAGAACCCCTCCGGCGCCTGACGGTCGCCTTCGCGAATCTTCGGGCCGAGATCGCCGGACCAGCGGCAGATCGGATAGGTCTTGAGCAGCGCAAAGTCGCCGGAACGGGTCTGCTTCCAGACCTCGAGTTCGGCTTCCTGCTTGAACAGGCGGATCAGGATCGGCGACTGCAGATCCATGTCCTTCTCGGCCATGGCGGCGACGAGCTTTGGCGGCACCGGCTGGTTGGCTTTGGCGTTGTTGGCGAGCGAGATCTGGTCGCTGTTACAGCCGGCAAGCAACACGCTCACCGCGACGGCCGCAGATGCCACAAGCGCGCGAACGAGCGTGCGATGAATCAAGTCCAAGCTCCACACCCACCGGGCGATTTTCGCGACCCCAACACGGCGAATATGCCCTGAAGCCATTGTCTAAAATATTAGCCTTCGGTCCCCCTGCTCGCAACCTGAACGGGGGTCACCTGCCTGCAACGTAACAGGCATGGTTCAAGGAACGTTAAACACCCGCGTCCGGCCCAATTGCGGCCAAAATGGGTGATTCGGAGAAAAATCCGCTGAATTCGGGCGGGCTAACCGAGCTCCCGGCCGATATCGAGGAATTTCTGCCGCCGCTGCTTGCGCACCGCATCAGGATCAAGATTTCGTAGGTCGTTGAAGGCCTGGGCGATCGCATCGCCCGTGGTTGCGATCATCGCAGCGGGATCGCGGTGGGCGCCGCCGGCAGGCTCCTTGATGATCTGGTCGATCACGCCGAAGCGCAGCATGTCCTGGGCGGTGATCTTCATGCTGTTGGCGGCTTCCTGCGCCTTGGTGCCGTCGCGCCACAGGATCGAGGACGCCGCCTCCGGCGAGATCACGCTGTAGATCGCGTGCTCGAGCATCAGGACGCGGTTGGCGGTGGTGATCGCAATCGCGCCGCCCGACATGCCTTCGCCGGTGACGATCGCGACATTGGGCACGCCGAGCGACAGGCACGCATCCGTCGAGCGTGCGATCGCCTCGGCCTGTCCGCGCTCCTCGGCGCCGATGCCGGGATAGGCGCCGGCGGAATCGACGATCGACAGCACGGGGATGCCGAAGCGGTCGGCCATCTCCATCAGCCGCACGGCCTTGCGGTAGCCTTCGGGGCGCGCCATGCCGAAATTGTGCTTGATGCGGCTCTCGGTGGTGGCGCCCTTCTCCTGGCCGACCACGCAGATGCTCTCGCCGCGGAAGCGGCCGAAGCCGCCGATCAGGGCCTCGTCGTCGGCGAATTTGCGGTCGCCGGCCATCGGCGTGAATTCTGATATCAGCGCGCCGACGAAGTCGGTGAAGTGCGGGCGCTGCGGATGGCGCGCCACCAGTGTCTTCTGCCACGGCGTCAGATTGGCGTAGAGCTCGGTCAGCGCCTGCGCCGCCTTGTCCTCGATCCGCGCGACCTCGTCGCCGATGTCGCTGCCCGAGGCGGCAAGCGCGCGCAACTCGTCGATCTTGGATTCAAGCTCGGCAACGGGTTTTTCGAAGTCGAGATAGCTGCGCATCGGGTCGGGCATCAACTCAATATAAAGAGGAACGGTGCGAGGGGCGAAGCGTTCCGGTGTGGGATAGAGAAGCTTTGTAACTTCAAATGGTTAACGCGCATCCGGGTTGAACGCGCGCGCCAAGTCGCGGGCAGGTGACGCTCTTTCCGCGCAGATGCCGCCGAAGTCAAGGCGGATGACGCGAAGGTATCCGCGTCCGAAGGCTACCTCTCCGCCAGCGGATGCAGGTCGCGGACCATGCTCTTCAGCCGCTCCTCGACCACATGGGTGTAGATCTGGGTGGTCGAGATGTCGGTGTGGCCGAGCAAGGTCTGCACGATGCGCAGATCCGCGCCATTGTGCAGCAGGTGGCTGGCGAAGGCGTGACGCAGCACATGCGGGGAGACCAGTCGCGGCGCGAGGCCGGATGCGGCGGCGAGCTCCTTCAGGTCGCGGGCAAAATGCTGCCGCGTCAGATGGCCGCTCTCGCCGGAGGACGGAAACAGCCATTTCGACGGCGCGGCCTTCTTCTTCTCCGGCTGCATCACCTGCAGCACCGCGAGATAATCCGCCATCGCCTGGCGCGAGGCGTCGTTGAGCGGCACCAGCCGTTCCTTGTTGCCCTTGCCGCGCACCACGATCATCCGCGCGTCGCGCCGCGCGGCAGAGACCGGCAGCGACACCAGCTCCGAGACGCGCAGACCGGTGGCGTAGAGCACCTCGAGCAGGCAGTGCAGCCGCAGCGCGCGCAGCCGCTGCGCCGGCGAGGCGTCGGTCTGCGTCAGCTCCTTGGCGCGCGTCAGCATGCGGTCGACGTCCGGGATCGACAGCACCTTGGGCAGGCCGCGGCCGCGCTTCGGGCCGGACAGGATGGCGGCGGGATCGTCGCTGCGGATCCGCTCGTTGAGCAGGAAGCGGTAGAGGTGCCGCATCGCCGACAGCCGCCGTGCCACGCTCGACGACTTGAAGCCGCGGGTGTCGAGGTCGGCGAGATAGGCGCGGAGCTGATCGGTGTCCGCGCCGGCGAAACTGCCGCCGGCACGGGTGAGGAATTCGGAGAAGTCGGTGAGGTCGCGCCGGTAGGCGTCGAGCGTGTTGGGGCCGGCGCCCTGTTCCGCGGCGAGCATGTCGAGGAACAGCGCGATCAGGTTGGCATCGGAGGTCTTGGCGGGAACCCTGGCAGCAGTCTTGGGAGCAGTTCTGGAGCGCATGCCAGGAATGATAGCGCCTATTTCTTGAGGAACTTATCCGGTGGGATGGTCACCGTCATTTCCCGCGGCTTCGGATGCACAAAATTCGCCAGCGCGAAGATGATGCCGTAGCCGATCCCGAAAATCACGGCGACGACCGTCAGGAAGCGGAACAGGCTGGGCATGGAGGCGACTCGGGCGGCAAATTAACCAATGAAATCATCCAACATGTTCCCCGCGCGGTTGCAAGAGTCGCTGGTAACGGTATCGCCGGGGGTAGTATAGGTGGCTGGAATTCCAGCAATTCGTCCGCTAACCGAGCTTTTTGATGTCCGAGATCGCCGCACCGGCACAAGTCCACCCGACCCTGGAGGCCGACATCGCGGCCGCGCTGGGATCGCGGTCGATCGTGCTGGTCGGCATGATGGGGGCGGGCAAATCGACCATCGGGCGGCGGGTGGCCGCGCGCCTGCGGCTGCCCTTCACCGACGCCGACACCGAGATCGAGACCGCAGCCGGCATGACGATCCCGGAGATTTTCGAGACCCACGGAGAAGCCTATTTCCGCGACGGCGAGGCGCGGGTGATCGCCCGGATCCTCGACCACGGCCCGGTCGTGCTGGCGACCGGCGGCGGCGCCTTCATGCGCGAGGAGACCCGCAACCGGATCAGCGACAAGGCGATCTCGATCTGGCTCAAGGCCGATCCCGATGTCATCATGCGCCGGGTTCGCCGCCGTGCCGACCGCCCGTTGCTGCAGACCGCCGACCCCGAGGCGACCGTCAGTCGTTTGCTCGGCGAGCGCGAGCCGGTCTACCGGAATGCCGATCTAACGATCGCCTCCCGCGACGTGCCGCATGACCGCATCGTCGAGGAATGCCTGGAGGCTCTGCACGCGCATCTGTGCGGCAGCCGTCCGGCCACAGACCCAACGCAGGATGGATTGAACACCAACTCATGACCGCGCCCCTCAAACATTCCGCTTCCGTTACCGTCGACGTCGCGCTCGGCGACCGCGCCTATGACATCGTCATCGGCCGCGATGTGCTGGCCTCGCTCGGCGCGCGGGTCGCGGCGCTGCGGCCCGGCGTGCGTACTGCCATCGTCACCGACCGCACCGTCGCCAGGCATTGGCTGGAGCCGACCGAGGCCTCGCTCGCGGCCGCGGGCGTTCCGACGGCGCGGATCGTCGTCGAGGAAGGCGAGGGCTCGAAGAGCTATGCCGGGCTGTCGCAGGTCAGCGAAGCGTTGATCGCGGCCAAGATCGAGCGCAACGATCTCGTCATCGCGCTCGGCGGCGGCGTGGTCGGCGACCTCGCCGGTTTCGCGGCGGCAATCCTGCGCCGCGGCGTCGATTTCGTGCAGGTGCCGACCTCGCTGCTTGCGCAGGTCGATTCCTCGGTCGGCGGCAAGACCGGCATCAACTCGCCGCAGGGCAAGAACCTGATCGGTGCCTTCCACCAGCCGGTGCTGGTCATCGCCGACACCGCTGTGCTCGACACGCTGTCGCCGCGCCAATTCCGCGCCGGTTACGCCGAGGTCGCCAAATACGGCATCCTCGGCGACAACGCCTTCTTCGCCTGGCTGGAAAAGAACCACGCCGACATCTTCTCGGGAGGTGCCGCTCGCGAGCACGCGATCGCGACCTCGTGCCGCGCCAAGGCGGCGATCGTCTCCCGCGACGAGCGCGAGACCGGCGAGCGCGCGCTGCTCAATCTCGGCCACACTTTCGGCCATGCGCTGGAGGCCGCGACCGGCTTCTCCGATCGCCTGTTCCATGGCGAGGGCGTCTCGGTCGGCATGGTGCTGGCCGCGCAATTCTCTGCGCAGCTCGGCATGATCTCGCCCGAGGACGCGACACGGATCGAGCGTCATCTTTCCGCGATAGGATTGCCGACGCGCCTGCAGGGCATCGCGGGCTTTGCGCAGGAGGGGCTTGCCGATGCCGACGCGTTATTGGCGCTGATGGCGCAGGACAAGAAGGTCAAGCGCGGCAAGCTGACCTTCATCCTGCTAGAAGCCGTCGGCCGCGCGGTGATCGCGAACAATGTCGAGCCGGCGCTGGTGCGCGATTTCCTGCAGGCCAAGCTGGCGAAGCACTAGAGCATGGTGTGAACCGGACGGCCGCGTCGGCGACAAGCGGACACGGATCTTCCGGGGAAGTCTTGCTCAAAACACTGTTCGGTGAAGCAAGTTGGACTGGATAGCCTTCTCCATCGTGATTTGCTGCCTGCTGGTGTCCGCCTTCTTCTCGGCGAGCGAGACCGCGCTGACGGGCGCCTCGCGCGCCAGCATGTTGCGGCTCTCGAAACAGGGCAACGGCGAGGCTACCGTCGTCTCCAGCCTGATCGCGATGCGCGAGCGGATGATCGGTGCGCTGCTGCTCGGCAACAACATCGCCAATATCGGCGCCTCAGCGCTCGCAACCGGCATCTTCACCGCATGGTTCGGCGATGTCGGCGTGCTCTATGCCACCGGCGTCATGACGGTGCTGGTGGTGATCTTCGCGGAAGTGCTGCCCAAGACCGTCGCCATCAATGCGCCGGACCGGGTGTCGCTGCTGGTCGCGCGCCCGATGCGGCTCACGGTCTTGGTGCTCGGTCCGCTCCTGACCGTCATCGAGGGCATCGTCCGCGCGCTGATGAAGCTGTTCGGCATCAAGATCGGTGCGCATCAGGCCATCCTGTCGCCGACCGAACGGCTGCGCGGCGCGGTCGATCTGCTGCACCACGAAGGCAAGGTCGAGAAGCTGGACCGCGACATGTTCGGAGGCCTGTTGGACCTGCGCGAGCTGCAGGTCTCCGACGTGATGGTTCACCGCACCGAGATGACCACGATCAACGCCGACCTGCCGCCCGAGGAACTGGTGCGCGAGGTGCTGGCGACCGAGTACACCCGCATCCCGCTGTGGCGGGAGAAGCCGGAGAACATCATCGGCGTGCTGCACGCCAAGGATCTGCTGCGCGCGATCCGCGCCAACGACGGCGACACATCCGCGATCGATGCCTCGGCCATTGCGCTGCCGCCCTGGTTCGTGCCGGAGATGCGGCCGGTCTCCGAGCAGTTGAAGGCATTCCGTCGCCGCAAGACCCACTTCGCCCTCGTGGTCGACGAGTATGGCGAGGTCGAGGGCATGGTGACGCTGGAGGACATCCTCGAGGAGATCGTCGGCGATATCTCCGACGAGCACGACGTCGTGGTGGCCGGCGTGCGCGCCCAGCTGGACGGCTCGGTCATGGTCGACGGTTCGGTGCCGATTCGCGACCTCAACCGTGCGATGGACTGGCACCTGCCGGACGAAGAGGCGACCACCGTCGCCGGCCTCGTGATCCACGAAGCGCGGTCGATCCCCGAGCGCGGCCAGAGCTTCACCTTCCACGGCTTCCGCTTCCGTGTCCTCCGCCGCGAGCGCAACCGCATCACCGCGCTGCGCATCGTCCCAATTCCGCGCGAGGCGGGCGAGCTCGACGAGAAGAAGCCGAAGCGGGCCGGGACGGCGTTCTAGTTCGGCATAGCGTGCGGGGCTGGTGCAGATCCATCACCGTCATGCTGAGGAGCGCACATTGCGCGCGTCTCGAAGCACGACGGCCCGGCTGGTGGCCGTTCATCCTTCGAGACGCGCTGGCGCCCTCCTCCAGCGACAAAGGCGAGCCTTTGCGCGGGGATGACGGGTCTGGTGAGGGTTGCCGGATTACTCGATGTCGATCGAGATGCCCGAAAGCTTCCACGCGCCGTCGGAGGGGATGAAGCCGAGCTGATACTTCACCTGCTTGGGCGTGGTATCGAAATGGCCCTTCAGTTGCAGCACCCCCCTGTCGTCGATCTTGGCATCCTGGTCCAGGATGATCGGCTTGGCGACGATCGCGTCGAACACGGCGTGCTTGTCGACCAGATCCTTGAAGATCGTCTTCAGCTTGTCCGGTGGAAACTGGTCGCGGAACGGCTTCGAGATCTTGGCGTGGAACACGGTGAAATTGTCGGCGGCCACCGCGTCGTTGAGTGATACCAGGATACTTTTGATCAGCACTTCCTGGACGAACGGGCTCGGCATATCCAGCGCCGATGCCGGACGCGTCGCGCAGATCAGGAGCAGGCCGGCAGCGGCTGCGATCGACTGGAAGCGTAGCCAGCGAGGGATCATCGAGCGGCCCTTCAATCGGCGGCGATGCGATCCGCAAATTGCCTGCTCGGATATGGAGCAGGTCCATCGCCGGGAGTATCCATCCTCACTAGATGAAAACCGCTGCGGCGTCCCGGGGCAAGTGTGAACTAGCGCCGGTTTTCCCCGGGGGCGCTCGCATGGATCGCCAGGGCGTGCACGGAGGCGGAAAGTTCCTGCGCCAGCGCCGCATTTATCATGCGATGGCGTTCGACCCGGCTCTTCCCTTCGAAGGCCGGCGACACAATATACAGCCTGAAATGCGTCTCGCCGCCTGGCCGATGGCCGGCATGGCCTTCATGCAGATGTGATTCATCGACGACGTCGAGGCTTTCCGGCAAGAAAGCTTCACGCAACTTGTTTATGATAGAGTCTTTCGTGCTCATGGCGGCGGAGTTAGGCTCGCGACGGCTTTTCGTCAATGGTGCAGCGGGAAACGAGGTCTGCGCAATGTCAAGACTTGAAGAATTGTGCATTGCGTAGTCAAAGACAACATGCCGATCGATTCATCAAAATTCTTCGACTCCATTCGCATCAAGCCGACCAAGGTGAGTGCGAAGCGCCAGGCGCAGGCTGGCCAAGAGGCGGTCACTTGCGAGTGGGCGGGGTGTCAGAACAAGGGCGCGCACCGCGCCCCGAAAGGCCGTGAGAATTCGCGCGAGTATTGGCACTTCTGTCTCGATCACGTCCGTGAGTACAATCAGTCCTACAATTTCTTCCAGGGCATGAATCCGGAGGACGTCGCGCGCTACCAGAAGGACGCGCTGACCGGCCACCGTCCGACCTGGAAGATGGGAGCCAACAGCGGCGGCAAGAAGGGCGAAGGCGATTTCGACGCCGCGTCCGATCCGTTCCACATGTTCTCCGAGCTCAACGGCCGCGGCCGCTGGCGGCCCGGTCCGGGCGCGCAGGCCAAGCCTGAGACGCGCAAGGTCATGAACGCAGAGCGCAAGGCGCTGCAGGTGATGGGACTCGGCGCCGAGGCGACGCTCGAGGACGTCAAGGCGAAGTACAAGGCGCTGGTGAAGCAGCACCATCCCGACGCCAATGGCGGCGACCGCTCCACCGAAGATCGCCTGATCGAGATCATCAAGGCGTACAACTATTTGAAGACCGTGGTGCGCGAGGCCTGAGCCGCCGCGCGCAGCCCGGATGGAGCGCAGCGTAATCCGGGACTCCTGCATGTGCGGCCGCACCGTTCCCGGATTTTGCGGCGCTCCATCCGGGCTACGGTGTTTTCCAATAGGCTCTCAGCCCTTCGGCATCGCCCCGACATAGGACGAACTCGGCCGGATCAGCCGTCCGGTGCGCCGCTGCTCCAGGGCGTGTGCGGTCCAGCCGGCGGCGCGAGCCACAGCGAAGATCGGCGTGAACGCCTGCCGCGGGATTTCCAGCGCGTCGAGCAGGATCGCAGTGAAGAACTCGACATTGGTCTCGAGCGGCCGATCCGGATTCTTCTTCCGCAAGGCCTGCCGGACATAGGCTTCGACCTCGCCGGCGAACGGCAGGTCGGCCCCGTCAGCCTCCAGCCGCTCGATCGCAACCTTCAGCACATCGGCGCGCGGATCGCGCACGCGGTAGACGCGGTGGCCAAATCCCATCAGCCGCTCGCCGCTCGCCAGCGCGTCGTCGACCCATGGCTTGATGCGTTCGCGCGTGCCGATCGCATCCAGCATTTCCAGCACCGGCTCCGGCGCGCCGCCATGCAGCGGGCCCGTTAACGCGCAATAGCCGCCGGTGATCGCCGCGAACAGATCGGCCTGCGTCGAGGCGATCACGCGCGTGGTGAAGGTCGAGGCGTTCATGCCGTGATCGCAGACAGTGACGAAATAGGCATCGAGCGCCGCGACCTCGCGCGGCTCGACCTTGCGGTTGAGCAGCATGTGCAGCGTGTCGGCGGCGTGGCTGACATTCGGGTTCGGCGCGATCGGATCGTGACCCTTGGCGCGCTGCACCAGCGCGCCCGCGATCACCGGGAAGGCGCCCACGATGGTCGCCTCATGCTCAAGCCCGTTCTCGCCGCGCAAACCTGCGATCGCGGCGCGGAAGCCGTCGACGATCGACATGCCGCGGGTCGCCGGCAACAGGTCCGGCAGGCGGGCGAAGGCGCGTTCGCGGGCGGCGCCGAGGCTGGCGCGGACATTGGCTTCGCTCAGTGCCTTGCCGGTGGCGCCGTTCCAAAGGCGCGCGGTGACGCCCTCGAAGCCCGATTTGCCCGCGAGGTCCGCGACGCGCGCGCCGGCGATGATCAATTCGCCGCGCTCGCCGTCGACATGGCTTAATATAACACGGTCTCGGCGGCGGGAACGCCGTCCAGACCGATCTGGCTCTTGGTGAGATGCATATTCATGGCCCGATCTCCTGTTTCACACTTAGAAGGTCAGGGCTCTCGACGTATTGATCAATCTTGATTATATAAATCAATATGAAAAAATCTGCTGAACTATACCTCTCCGCCCGGGAAGCTGCCGCCGAACTCGCGATCTCGCCGGCCACCCTTTACGCCTATGTCAGCCGCGGCCTGATCCGCTCCGAGCCGTCGCCGGATTCGCGCAGCCACCGCTACCGCGCCGAGGACATCAGGGACTTGAAGGAGCGCCGCGCGCCGTCGCCGGAGCCGCGGGGGTTGCGCAATTTCGACGTGGACCTGCTGGTGATGGATTCGGCGATCGCGACCATCACCGAACAGGGTCCGATCTATCGCGGCGTCAACTGCGTCGATCTCGCCGAGCGCGATACGCTGGAGCACACCGCGACGCTGCTATGGGACGTCACGGACGTCGATCCGTTCGCGCCCGACAACTGCCCGCATGTCTCGGACGAAATGCGTATGATTGCGGAGGCGGCGCGTCGCGCGGCGCCGATCGACCGGACCGTCGCGGTGCTGGCGCTCGCGACAAGCGCCGATCCCGGAGCCTTCACCCGCGCCCCAGACGGCCGCGCGCTGGTCGGTGCCCGGATCTTGCGGCTCCTCGTCGCGACCATGCTGAACGCGAGAACATCGGCAGAGCCTTTGCATCAGCAGGTGGCCCGGGTCTGGGCGCCCGACAACAAGCACGCGCCCGATCTGATCCGCCGCGCGCTGGTGCTGCTCGCCGACCACGAACTGAATGCCTCGACCTTCACCGCGCGCTGTGCGGCGTCGACCGGCCTCAATCTCTACGACGCTGTCATCGCGGGTCTCGTGGCGCTCAAGGGCCCGAAACATGGCGGTGCCGGCGTGCTGGCCTCGCATCTGGTCAAGACGCTGATCGACAACGACGTCGCCCCGGTGATCCGCGAGCGTGTCGCGCTCGGCGAACGCTTCGCGGGCTTCGGCCACGGCGTCTACAAGAAGGGCGACCCGCGCGCGATCTCGCTGCTCGAGGCGCTGACCCGCGCCGGCGCGCCACGCAAGTTCACGAAGGAGGTGCCGGAGCGGATCGCGGAGGCGACCGGCGAGTTCGTGAACATTGATTATGCACTCGCCGTGCTGGTGCATTCCTTGCGGATGCCCGCCGGCAGCGAGCTTGCGCTGTTTGCGATGGCCCGCAGCGTCGGCTGGATCGCGCATGCCAGCGAACAATTGCAGCATGGCAAGCTGATCCGCCCTCGCGCGCGCTACGTCGGCCCGGCCCCTGGGCGGAGCGGCACGACCAACAGCCTTTAGATACTTAAGATACTTATTTGGATCGGGCCGGTTCGATCAGGCCGCCGCCGTGCCGGCGACGGATGGTCCAGACCGCCAGCGTGATGATCAAGGCGCAGCCTGCCACCGCAAATATCCAGAGATGCTTGCCGACATGTCCATGATGCGGCAGACCGGCATAATCGTGCAGCGCAGTGATGGCGAGCACGCCGGGCAGCACATGCGCCGGCGCCCAAAGCAGGATCGCCGGGATGTTGACGGCGTAGAAGCGCGCTGGCGGCATATCGAGCGCCCCTGCCGTGATCGGGACGAAGGCGCGGATCGGTGGCACGAAGCGGGCAAAGAACACCGCGAGTACGCCCCAACGGTTGAAGAAGGCCTCGCTCTGCGCAACGACTCGCGGGTAATTGTTCAGCGGCCAGGATGAGAGGATTTCGCGCTGGCTGCGGTAGCCGATCAGATAGGCGGTGCCGTCGCCGAGTGCCGCGCCCGCCGCGGCGGCCGCGAGCACCGGCCACAATTTCAACTCGCCGCCGGGCACCAGCCCGCTGAGCGCGAGGATGATGGTCGAGCCCGGCACCAGCGACCCGGCCACCGGGACGGCCTCCAGCAGGGCAGCCAGAAACAGCGTCAGATAGGCAAGCCACGCATGGGCTGAAACGAACGTGATCAGAGGGTCGAGGAAAGAAGTCACAAAAATCCTGTGGTAGCCGTCACATCAATGCAGACCTAACAACTCCCTGCCGGGGGCGAAAGTGCCCGGCGGGACGGGGCGCCGCGGTGATGCGGCGAAAGTACGGCGTGATTCGCAGGGCAGCCTTCCAAAAACCGAACGCCGCCCTATCTTCATGATAGGACAACGGAACTTTGATTGGCCCTCGGGCTTCTGCCAGCCGTTGCTCTCTGCTAGGCTTGTGCGAAGCACCCAATCCGCAGCCAAATGCTTAAATCTGGTTTCGGGACTGCCCGGGACCTCGGAGGATGAATGACGACCGCCGTCCAGACCAAAACGCAGGAACCCGTCGGCTTGCCCGACATGAAGGTGTCGGTTCGGCAGGTCTTCGGGATCGATAGCGACCTGGAAGTTCCCGCTTATTCGGAAGTCGATCCGCACGTGCCGGAATCCGATCCGGACTACCGCTTCGACCGCGCCACCACGCTCGCGATCCTCGCCGGTTTCGCCAAGAACCGCCGTGTGATGGTCACCGGCTATCACGGCACCGGCAAGTCGACCCATATCGAGCAGGTCGCCGCCCGCCTCAACTGGCCCTGCGTGCGCGTCAATCTCGACAGCCACATCAGCCGTATCGATCTCGTCGGCAAGGACGCGATCGTGGTCAAGGAGGGCAAGCAGGTTACCGAGTTCCGCGACGGCATCCTGCCCTGGGCGCTGCAGCACAACATCGCGCTGGTGTTCGACGAATACGACGCCGGCCGCCCTGACGTGATGTTCGTGATCCAGCGCGTGCTGGAAGTCTCGGGCCGCCTGACGCTGCTCGACCAGAACAAGGTCATCAAGCCGCATCCGTCGTTCCGCCTGTTCGCGACCGCCAACACGGTCGGCCTCGGCGACACCTCGGGCCTCTATCACGGCACGCAGCAGATCAACCAGGGCCAGATGGACCGCTGGTCGATCGTTACCACGCTGAACTACCTCGCCCACGACGAGGAAGTTGAGATCGTGCTGGCGAAGGCGCGCCACTACCGCACGCAGGAAGGCCGCGACATCGTCAACAAGATGGTGCGGCTGGCGGACCTCACCCGCAACGCGTTCGCCAATGGCGACCTGTCGACGGTGATGAGCCCGCGCACGGTGATCACCTGGGCGGAGAACGCCGACATCTTCAACGACATCGGCTTCGCATTCCGCGTCACCTTCCTCAACAAGTGTGACGAGCTGGAGCGGCCGCTGGTCGCAGAGTTCTACCAGCGCTGCTTCAACGTCGAGCTGCCGGAATCCTCGGTCAACGTGGCGCTCAGCTGATCTATGCCAACAGTCTCCGTCGAGCGCACGCTTACTCGGACAAGAGGTGGCGCTTGGCGGATGGCTCGCTGCGGACGGCGAGACGGTGACGTTGGAGTGAGGGATATCGCGGCATAACGCGCCATTGGTTGACGAAATCGCTATGACAACCTCCAACATCAAATTCCGTCCCGGTTCGAAGGAAGCGCCGACCGAGCCGTTCAAGCGCTCGGTAACCGCGTGTCTGCGCGCCATCGCTAAGAAGCCCGAGCTCGAGGTCAGCTTCGCTGCCGAACGCCCGGGACTTGCACCCGGCAAGGCGCGGCTGCCGGAGCCGGCGCGCAAGATGACCAAGCGTGATGCTGCGATCGTGCGTGGACATGCCGATTCGATCGCGCTGAAGATCGCCTGTCACGATCCCAAGGTGCATCGCAAGCTGATGCCCGGCAATCCGCAGGCACGCGGGGTGTTCGAGGCGGTCGAGCAGGCGCGGGTCGAGGCGATCGGCTCGCGGCGGATGGCCGGCGTTGCGAAGAACCTCACCGCGATGCTCGACGATCATTTCCATCGCGGCAAGTATGACGAGATCACCGATCGCGCCGACGCGCCCTTGTCGGACGCGCTGGCGATGCTGGTGCGCGAGCGCCTCACGGGCCTTGCGCCGCCCGCAGCCGCAAAGAAGATGGTCGATCTCTGGCGCCCGGTGCTGGAGGACAAGATCGGGACGCGGCTCGACAAGCTGAGCCGCTTCACCGAGGACCAGGCCAGGTTCGGCGACCTCGTGCATGATCTGTTGTCGGCGCTCGATCTCGGCGACGAACGCGACATGGACACCGACGAGGACGATCAGGACGAAAATCCGGACGGCGACAACGATCAGTCCGGCGCCGAAGGTTCGCCCGATTCCGACGCCGCGCAGGAGATGAGCGCCGACCAGGCGCAGGCCACGGCAGAAGAGATGAGCGAAAGCGCGATGGAAAGCGCACAGGCCTCCACCAGCGACACGTTCGACGACGGCGAGCTCGGCGACGACGAAACGCCGGGCGAGGCGACGCGGCCGAACGCCCGCGGCCAAAACGAACCGCGCGGTCCGGAATATCATGCCTTCGCGCCGAAGTTCGACGAGGTGATCGCGGCCGAAGATCTCTGCGATCACGACGAGCTCGAGCGGCTGCGTTCCTATCTCGACAAGCAGCTCGCGCATCTGCAGGGCATCGTGGCGCGGCTCGCCAACCGCCTGCAGCGCCGCCTGATGGCGCAGCAGAACCGTGCCTGGGAGTTCGATCTCGAGGAGGGCATCCTTGATCCGGCGCGGCTGTCGCGCGTCGTGACAGATCCCTATCACCCGCTGTCCTTCATGCATGAGAAGGAGGCGACGTTCCGCGACACCGTGGTGACGCTGCTCCTGGACAACTCCGGCTCGATGCGCGGCCGTCCGATCACCGTCGCCGCCACTTGCGCCGACATCCTGGCGCGCACGCTGGAGCGTTGCGGCGTCAAGGTCGAGATCCTGGGCTTCACCACGCGCGCCTGGAAGGGCGGGCAATCGCGCGAGGCATGGCTTGCCGCCGGTAAGCCGGCCAATCCCGGCCGCCTCAACGACCTCCGCCACATCATCTACAAGTCGGCGGACGCGCCGTGGCGGCGCGCGCGCAAGAATCTCGGCCTGATGATGCGCGAGGGTCTCCTGAAGGAGAACATCGACGGCGAGGCGCTGGACTGGGCGCACAAGCGCCTGCTCGCACGCCCCGAGCAGCGCCGCATCCTGATGATGATCTCCGACGGCGCGCCGGTCGACGATTCCACGCTGTCGGTCAATCCGGGCAACTATCTCGAGCGGCACCTGCGCCACATCATCGAGGAGATCGAGACCCGCTCGCCGGTCGAGCTGATCGCGATCGGCATCGGTCACGACGTCACGCGCTATTATCGTCGCGCCGTCACCATCGTGGACGCCGAAGAACTCGGTGGCGCCATCACCGAAAAGCTCGCCGAGCTGTTCAGTGAGACCCACGGCGCCGCCCCCGCGCAGGGCACCCGTCGCCGGCTCCACTCGTGAGACATGCGCCCACCCCCTAACCGCCGCCGCTTCCTGCAGGATGTGGCGGCGGCGCTGTTGACCGCCGCGCTCCCAAGCCTCGCGCAGGCGCAGAGCGCGACGCAGGCGCCGCCGAAGCGGGCCGCCAAGCCGAGCCCGTATTCCGTCAGCGAGCCGGTCTCGATCGAGGTCAAGGCGCGGCCGCTGCCCTCGTTCGATATCCGCGATCGTGCGCGGACGCGGTTCGGCGCGCTGGAATATCGCAGCGGCCTGATCCTGACCTCGCCGTTTCCCGGCTTCGGCGGGCTGTCCGGCCTGCGGCTCGATCCCAAGGGCGAACGCTTCATCGCGATCAGTGACAAGGGAAGCTGGTTCACCGGCCGCATCGTTTATCGCGGCCGGGAGATGGTTGGGCTCGACGATGTCGAGGCGGCGCCGCTGCTCGGCCCTGACGGCAAGCCGATCACGTCCCGCAACTGGTACGATTCGGAATCGATCGCGCTCGACGGCTCCGTGGTCTATGTCGGGCTCGAGCGCGTCAACCAGGTGCTGCGCTACGATTTCGCCAAGGGCTTTACCCGTGCGCTCGGCGAGGTGGTGCCGATGCCACCGGCGGTGCGCAAGCTTCCCCTCAACAAGGGGCTCGAGGCGCTGGTCTTCGTGCCCAAGGGCCTGCCGCTTGCCGGCACGCTGATAGCGCTCTCCGAACGCGGGCTCGATCCGAGCGGCAATCTCATGGCCTTTCTCGTTGGCGGCAAGACGCCTGGGCAGTTCAGCGTGCGGCGTACCGAGAGTTTCGACATCAGCGATGCGGTCTTGCTGCCTTCGAGCGATCTGCTCATCCTGGAGCGGAAATTCTCCTGGATCGGGGGCGTCGGCATCCGCATCCGTCGCCTCGCGCTGTCTGAGATTGCACCCGGTGCCGTCGTCGACGGTCCGGCGATCTTCAACGCGGATCTCGGCAACGAGATCGACAACATGGAAGGCATCGACGCCCATGTGACGGCGGACGGCGAGACCGTGTTGACCATGGTCTCCGACGACAATTTCTCGCCGATCCAGCGCAACCTGCTGCTGCAGTTCACCCTGATGGAGTGAGGTGCCCCCGCAAGGGGATCTCCGCTACCGCATTGCTGATCTGCGCCCGGGCCGTTCGGCGCGCCGGACAGTTGGTGATCGCGCGTGCCGTCTCTATCTTAAGGCGCGCGTTTTCCTTAGGTCCGGATGTCCTTGCATGAGCACCCTGTTCACCCCGATCGAGTTGCGTGGCCTGAAACTGCCAAACCGCATCATGGTCTCGCCGATGTGCCAGTATTCGGCGGTCGACGGCTCGGCCACCGATTGGCATTTCACGCACATCAACATGCTGGCGCTGTCGGGCGCCGCGATGTTCTGCATCGAGGCCACCCATGTCGAGGAGATCGGGCGGATCACGCCGGCGTGCCTCGGCCTGTACAGCGACGCCAACGAGGCGGCGCTGAAGCCGATCCTGGCCGCGGTGCGCAAGCATTCGAAGGCCGCGGTCGCCATGCAGCTTGCCCACGCCGGCCGCAAGGCGTCGAGCCGTCGTCCCTGGGAGGGCGGGCAATTGATCCCGATTGCGGAAGGCGGCTGGCAGACGGTGGGACCATCGGCTGTCCCGCACAAGGACGGCGAGGCGCCGCCGCTGGCGCTGGATGACGCTGGCCTGAAGCGCATCCGCGATGCGTTTGTAGCAGCCGCCAGGCGCGCCGAGCGACTCGGCATCGATGCGCTCGAGCTGCACAGCGCGCACGGCTATCTCTTGCACCAGTTTTTGTCGCCGATCGCCAACAAGCGCACCGACCAGTATGGCGGCTCGCTCGAAAACCGGATGCGCTTCCCGCTGGAAGTGTTCGATGCGGTGCGCGCCGCGTTTCCGGACCGCAAGCCGGTCGGCGTGCGGTTGTCGGCGACCGATTGGGTCGAGGGCGGCTGGGACGTCGCGCAGACCATCGCGTACGCCAGGGAATTGCAGAAGCGCGGCGTCGACTGGGTCGATGTCTCCTCCGGTGGTGTCTCGCCGTTGCAGAAGATCCCGCTCGCCCCTGGCTATCAGGTGCCGGCGGCGCAGGCGGTGAAGGAAGCGACCGGCGTCACCACGATGGCGGTCGGCCTGATCGCGGAAGCGAAGCAGGCGGAAGAGATCGTCGCCTCCGGCAAGGCCGACATGGTCGCGCTTGCCCGCGCCATGCTCTACGACCCGCGCTGGGGCTGGCACGCCGCCGCTGAGCTCGGCGGCGAGGTGAGCGCGCCGCCGCAATACTGGCGCTCACAGCCCTCGACGCAGAAGGCGTTGTTCGGCAAGACCACGTTCGGGGCAAGGTAGGATTGTAGCCCGGATGGAGCGAAGCGAAATCCGGGGACCTTGCTCGACTTGGTTAGATTGCTCCCGGATTGCGCTTCGCTCCATCCAGACTACGAATGCTGCTCGGCCAAAAGCCATTATTCTGCCGCAACCAAAGGAGGTACTCTTCGCTCGCGTGCGGAAAGACACGCATCGAACAAAGAGGAGAGGAGCCCCCATGGAACTCGGATACTTCGCGATGCCGTCGCATCCGCCGGAGTGCGGATTGAAGGAGGGCCACGACTGGGATTTGCAGACCCTGCGCTGGCTCGATGAGCTCGGCTATCAGGAGGCCTGGATCGGCGAGCATCACACCGCGCCGTGGGAGCCGCATCCGTCGCCGGATCTGTTGATCGCGCAGGCGCTGATGCAGACCAAGAACATCCGCATCGGGCCCGGCGGCTTCCTGCTGCCGTATCATCACCCGGCGGAGCTGGCGAACCGCGTCGCGATGCTCGACCACCTCTCGAACGGGCGGCTGAATTTCGGCGTCGCGGCGAGCGGCCTGCCGAGCGACTGGGCGATGTTCAACGTCGACGGCATGTCGGGGCAGAACCGCGACATGACCCGCGAGGCGCTCGAGATCATCCTGAAGATGTGGACCGACCCGGCGCCGTGGACCCACAAGGGCAAGTACTGGACGGTCACCAAGCCCGACACGATGTTCGATTTCCTCAAACCCCACATCAAGCCGGTGCAGGCGCCGCATCCGCCGATCGGGGTCGCCGGCCTGTCGAAGAACTCCGACACGCTGAAGCTCGCCGGCGAGCGCGGCTTCATCCCGATGAGCCTCAACCTCAACCCCGCCTATGTCGGCAGCCACTGGGAGTCGGTGGAGGCCGGCGCGGCCAAGACCGGCCGCAAGCCGAGCCGCAAGGATTGGCGGATGGTGCGCGAGGTGTTCGTCGCCGACACCGATGAAGAAGCCTGGAAGATCTCGGTCGGCGACATGATGGGCCGGATGATGGGCGAGTACTTCCTGCCGCTGCTCGGCCATTTCGGCTTCAAGGATTATCTGAAGGCCTCGCCCGACGTGCCCGACAGCGACGTCACCGTCGAATATTGCGCCCGCCACAACTGGATCATCGGCTCGCCGGCGACCGTCATCGAGAAGATCGAGAAGATCCATCAGGAGGTCGGCGGCTTCGGCGTGCTGCTGGTGTTCGGCTTCGACTACAAGCACAAGCCCGAAGCTTGGCACAATTCGCTGCGCCTCCTGAAGCAGGAAGTGATGCCGCGGCTGAAGCATCTCGACGCTTCGCTCGGACGCGCGGCGTAACCCTAAGAGCGTGAGGCAGAGCGCGGGGCGGCGTTGTTGCCCCGTGCGTTATATTCGTCGTCCAGCGACACTGACACAACGACGCAGGCTGCACCACGTCACAGCAACTTCACCGTTACCTTCGCTTTACCCTTGTGATCGCGATAGAACCAATTGGAGAGCCACGGCAATCCGATGACGGCCTCGTTGACATAGAGGAAGATCTCGCCACTGCGGTCGGCCGTGAACCTTGCCTTGTAGACTTGCGGGTCGGTGCTCGGCACAGGCGCCGGATCCAGAAAATACTCGTCGACTCCGGTTTCTCCGACGCGCGCGATCAGCCTGTACCATGGCCGGAACAGGATGCGCCGCAAGAAGATCGTCGCGTATCCGCGCCAGCGCTTTGAACGCTCGATGGTCGAGGTCCGGTATCCGACCGGTGTGACCGTGCGTTCGCCGTCCTCCCAGGCATCCGTCATGGTGATCGCGATTTCGTACTTGAAACCGGTGCGCACCTTGAGCCCGGTCGGCGCGCAGATCGCGGTGGTGTTGAAGTCGACGGCGTCCTGCGGAACGCCCTTGTCGACGGCGACAAGCTTGTCGGCCGCTGTCCCCTGGCAGAATGCGCCCATCGAGTCCGCCGCGTTGAACAGAAAATGGCTGAGCAACGTTGCGCCGAACCAGACCATGGCGACGGCGAGCAGGAACGGCACGACGTGTCGTTTCCCGACATTGAGGATCCACTGATAGATCGCGCTGGTGCGGAACTTGTAGATCGCATCATGCATGAGCCCGGAGAGTGGAGCCGGGTTCACGCGATCACGCCAGATGATCCGCATCCTGTCGCTGATCGTTGCGCTGAGCGAGTTGCCCACTGCCATCAGCACAACAACAGCGATGATCCCACCGGCGAACCATTCCGGATTGCCTGCGTACCAATCGGTCCACCAAT
The DNA here is from genome assembly GCF_029910095.1 of Bradyrhizobium sp. ISRA464. NCBI lineage: Bacteria > Pseudomonadati > Pseudomonadota > Alphaproteobacteria > Hyphomicrobiales > Nitrobacteraceae > Bradyrhizobium > Bradyrhizobium sp. ISRA464. Next base: position 750,008 of record NZ_CP094526.1, read on the forward strand.
GAAACGAATTGGGCAGGAACGATTCGACGAAGCGCACCAACTCGGAAATCATCCTGAAGGAGGAGTTGAATTCGTGCTCCTTGTGCTGGTTGTGGAACAGCCAGAACGCCGCCAGGTGCAGCGATGCCGCCAGCGTGGCAAAATAGGTGATCCGGCGCATCCAGACGTAGTTCCAAAGCTTCTCCTGGGCCGCATGACGTGCCGGCGCGCCAGCTGGCGTTTCGAACGTTCCGGCGCCCAGAGGCGTGATCTGGCCGCTTCGGGAGACGATAACATAGTCGGGCGGCAGCCCGATCGGGGCGTAGGCATTGCAGCCGCTATCGATCCGCTCGAACACGCTTTCGTGGATCTTGGGCGTTGGCACGCTGACGCCGACGTAAGGATCGTTGCAGAGATCGGCGACCTTGCGCGGACCGTATCGGTAGTAGGCGCCTAGCCCCGCGCGCGAATCGTACAGGCGGCCGTCCTTGTCCTCGGATGACCTGATCGATTTGATCGCGTCGGGATCGGCAACGGGCGCGCTCTTGAAGACGAGACCGCGCTTGACGGCTTCGTCGACCAGCCATGCCAAAGGCACGAACGCGACGGCATCGTCCGGATAGCCGCCACCAACATTGGCATGTATGCCCACGAACCATACCTGGACGAGGCGCTCGCCATCGATGGTGGCCGGCACGGGTGGTGCGAGCTGTCCTGGCTCCTGCTCGGTCCAAAGCACCGGATGAAAGGTCGTGCGCTCGTCGTCGAGGGCCAGTGCGTGCCGCGCGCAGTTGACGCGTGGGCTGAGAATGCGGTTCGGCAGTTCGAGCGGCCACACCCAGTTGCTGATGCCGCGCGTCATCTCGTCGATGGGCAGGCCATAAGCCGCGACGGTATCCCAGATGCCGATGAACTCGATCGCCGGGATCAGCCTCCGCGCGATCCTTGCATACGGCTTGTTGCCCTGAACGCGGTCCAGCACCGGCACGAGGACGTAGTCGCGAATGGCCCGGAATAGCACCTCGATGCGCCATACCGAGTGGTAACCCTTGGCGCGATAGGCGCGGTAGGCCTTCACGGCTCCGTCGTGCAGCTCGGATTCAGTGTCGGCGACGATCAGGCCCTGATCGAGGATCAGCGCGGCGAGCACGCGCACGGTGAATGCACCACGGCTGAATCCGAACAGGAAGATCTTCGAATGGTTCTGATGGTCGTAGTTGCGGCAGATGAACTTGTACGCGTCCAGGATATTGCGCTTGAGGCCATAGCCGAAGGCGCCGCCCAGAATGGCGAGCGGAACGAAAGACGATGTGCCGACGCCGTCATCATATTTGGCGGCCTGGCTGTTGCTCTGCAGGTCGAGCGCTTGAAAGATCCGCCAGACATTGGTGCGCCAGACGCTGGAGGCGGCATTGCCGGTACCATCAGACAGAATGATGATCTTGGGACTGGCCATTGAAATGCACTCGTTGAAAAGAACTGAACGAACAGGTTGTAGCGGGACGGCCACGCCGTTCCGCGTTTCACGTCATGAGCCGAGCGCGGCGATGTCCACGGCTACGTCGTGCCGAGCCAGAACCGCGTCTCGGTTTCCGCCCAGCCTTTGCCGATGCGGCTGCTCAACCAGGTATCGCTGCGCTTCAGTCCCTTGTCCTTCTGGCCTTCAGCCGTGTTGCGCCAGGCTTGCCAGCGATACTGGCCGTAGATGCTGACGATGCGTGCGGCATAGGTCAGCGCCAGCTGCGAATCGCCACGGATGATGACGAGGTTGTCGTCGTTCTTGGTGCTGGCGCGGTCGCTGAAATTGTGTGAGCCCGTCATGACGACCGGGTTCTTGCCTGCGGGGTCGAGCACGATCACCTTGCTGTGCACGGCGATCATGAACTTGCCGGTGTTCGTGATCTCGCGTTGCCACCAGTCCGCGGTCTTGTCGATTCCGGCCGGCCGGATCACGTCGGCGATCTGCTTGCCCTTGAAGACCTGCTGCTGACCGTCGCTGGTCAAGAGTTGCAGTTGATCCTTCGGGCTGTCCTTGCCCTGCGCCGGGAAATTGTTGAGCACGCCGCGCACATAGAGGTTCTTGTCCTGCGCCTTCTCCAGGATCGGGCCGAGCAGGCCGTTGTTGCCCGGATTGAGCATCAGGCACACCGCGCCATGCTCGGCGTCCTCGATCATCCTGGTGGCCTCCTTGAGGTCACCGCTCTTGGTGGTCGGCGTGAACCAGACGCTGATATCAGAGTTGCCGATCGTGAACGGCCACTCCCGATCACCCGCCGTCGCCAGCGCCTTCGGAGACTTGCTGCCGTCCGCGTAGATCATCTTCCAATGATCATGATAAGCGGCGGCGATCTTGTCGTCGGTGATCTCGAGCCCGTTGTTATTCTGGGTGCAGAGCCCGGTGCGCGTCCAGTTGGTGCTGCCGGTCCAGACCACCTGCGGCTTTTGCGCGCCGTCGCAGAACACCGCGAACTTGTTGTGGGCGTAGCGGCTCGGCGCGATCTTGCGGCGAACGATGTCGACGCCGGCCTTCTTCAGCACACCGGCGTTCTTCTCGGTGTCCTTCGCCGTGGCGTCGGACTTGCCGGTGCTGTTGCCGAGCACGACATGTGCCTTGCCCTTCAGCGCACTCAGCGCGGCGATCAGTTCGGGGTCGTTGAGCTCGTAAAGCGCGAGATAGACGTCGCGCTTCTTCGCCTTCGCATCGGCCAGCAGCGCGAGCAGGCGGGCACCGAGCTGTCCCTTGAGGAAGTCGCGGATCTTGTTGCCCTTGGTCGAGATCGCCTTGTCCAGCGTCTGCGCCGGCTTGCGGTCCTGACCGATCGCACGCGACAGCCATTGCGCCGAGATCGTGCCGCGGTTGAACCACGGCTTCAGCGGGCCCGACGGCATAGCGGAGACATAATCGGTCCATGTCGACGGCGCGTTGGCCGTGGGCTTGACCTTGCTGTTACCGTCCTTGAGGACCGGGACGACACCGTAGCGAACCGGCGCATCGCTTGGGGCAAGGAAATCGGTCCAGTTCGTCTTCTGCACCGGCCATTCTGTGCTCGGCCGATGCTCGCCGTTCTTGTGGCCTTGCGCCTGATCCTCGAATCCGACCCAGGTGTCGACAACGCTCGCGCTCTTGCCCTTCTGCTGGCGATACAGCGCGAAGCCGAGGCAGTTCGGGATCATCGCCGACACCTCCCAGACCACGAAGATGCCGTCAGTGGTTGGAAAAGCCTGAATTCTTGCAATCACGGTGATGCCTCCGAATCGCTGTCGAGAAATATCCGGTCAATATGAATTGGACGCGTCGGCTCCTTCCGAAGATCCGTGGCCTCGTATCGGTCGCGTTGCTGCACCGCTAGCAAAGGAAGTATGGCGGTTAATCTGCAACCCTGTCTGTAGGCTGGATCACAGATTGATGACGTGCCGGTTGGGGCGAAGTCGCGCTCATGTGAGCCACTCGCGCCTTTCAAGGCCGGGAAAAACGGCCTAACCTGTTAGATGCAACCGGTGAGGGCAGCACCATGCGAGCCCGCGTACGGAAATTCGCACATATCCTGGAACGTCTCGGCCTTGCCATGGCAGGAGCAGCGAGCGGCCTGTTCGTGGCGGTCCATGTCGGGTCGAGCGTCTCGGCGCTGACCTCTCAGGCGTTCCTGCTCATCATGATGCTCTGCGGCGCCGTCGGCTTCTATCTCGGCATCGACACGCCGCAGCTCGCCTTTCATCCCTTGGACGGCAAGACGCCGCGCAAGGTCGATGCGGCGGAGTTCCTCAGCGCGGTTGGGACCTTCCTCGCGACGTTGGTCGCATTCTTCTCGGTCGGCGTGATCGTGCTGCGCGGCGAGCCCGATTTTGCCTGGACCGCTGCCGTCATGGTCGGGTGGGTGCTCGGCGTTGCCATGCAGATTGTCGCCGGCACGATTGCGCGCAGGCGCGCCTGAACGTCAGTCGCGCGCCAGGCCGAGCCCTTCGAGATGCGTGTCGATGAATTGCGCGAGCCGCTCGCGCAGCTGCGCAGGCGGCACCGCGACCATGCGCTCCTCGAGCCCCAGTGAAATGATGCCGTGAACCGCGGAGAACATCATCCGCGACAGCAGCGCCACATCCTCGGGATCGCGATCGGGCAACAGCCGCGCCAGCGGCGCATGCATCAGCGCGAACGCATCCATCACCATCGTAAGGATATCTTCCGGGAACGGCCGGTCGCCCTCCATGCGGTGCTCGAACAGGGAACGCAACAGATTGGCGTGCTCGGTCGCGAAGCCGAGATAGGCACCGGCGAGCCCGTGCAGCTGGCGGAGGGAATCGTCGGCCGGAACTGTCTTGAGCCGGGCGGTTAGCGCCTGAACCGTCTCGCGGTTCACCGTGAGGATCAGGCCGTCGAAGTCGCCGAACTCGTTATAGACGCTGCCGATGGAGCAGCCGGCGGCCTCGGCAACATCGCGAACCTTCAATGATCTCAGACCTTTAGTGGTGATCAAGCGGCGTGCGATGTCGATCAGCAAAGCGCGCCGCTGGACCTTTTTGCGCTCTCGTCGAGATTCGTCTTGAACAATGTTCATTTTCGCATTATTAAGTTTGAGCGTTGCTCAAGTCTACATCGGAGACCACTCAAATGCAGATGCTAGCACTTCAACTGACCACCACCTTCGCCGACGATGCGATCGGGTTCGCGAAGGGCCTTGGCCGCATCGTCGTCCACCTCGCGACCGCACCAGTCGAGCGTATCGCCTGCGCCTGCGACGTCGCAGGGGTTCTGGAGCAGCGGCGCGCCCGACGGCGCGCGCTGAGCGGCGCGTCGTCGAGCGGCCACGGTCGCAATCCGCGCAAGCGCTCGCTGTCGCCGTTCGCCGGCTTGAGCGAATTGACGTGAGCACAACACACAGCCGCCGGCGATCGGCAATTGTCATCGAATCCTCAACAAAGCACTCACCATGTCCCCGCACACCTCTGTCTCCCCCGGTCGGTCGTACGCCCGCGAAAGGTCTCGTACATCCCTGCCGGGCAATGTCGCGGCGTCCCGGCCCGGCGCGGGTGATTTTGCGCCGGTTCGAACCGATACGTTGCGAGGCAGACTAAGATTGCGGCATCCGCCTCATTCCTACATCGCTCGCCATCCCCTGACACGCCTGCTTGCAGACCCTTCGGCGCCCCACGCCCGAACACAAGGAAACGGTCATGATAAAGGAACTGATGTCGTCCCGCCGCTTCGCGCCGCTGTTCTGGGCCCAGTTCTGCTCGGCATTGAACGACAACGTGCTGAAGAACGCGCTGGTCATCATCCTGCTTTACGGCGCGACCACAGGCCAGGGCCCGACTCTGGTCACGATCGCCGGTGCCGTCTTCATCTTTCCGTTCTTCGTGCTGTCGGCGCTCGGCGGCGAGCTTGCGGACAAATACGTCAAGTCGGTCGTCGCGCGCCGCCTGAAATTCTTCGAGATCTTCGCCGCGGCCTTCGCGGCCACCGGCTTCTTCATGCATTCGATCCCGCTGCTGTTCGTCGCGCTGGCGCTGTTCGGCGTGGTCGCCGCGCTGTTCGGGCCGGTGAAATACGCCATCCTGCCGGACCAGCTCCCGGTGTCGGAACTCGCCACCGGCAACGCGCTGGTCGAGGGCGCGACTTTCATGGCGATCCTGATCGGCACCATCGCCGGCGGCCTGTTCGTCGCGGAGGCGAGCCACATGGGCTGGATCTGCACCGCCGTGGTCGGCCTCTCGGTGCTGTCCTGGGGCTTTGCGTCGCGCATTCCGGTGACGCAGCCCTCCGCGCCTGATCTGCCGATTACGGCCAATCCCTGGACCTCGACGGTGCGGCTGTTGAAGTCGCTCTATGCCGAGCCGCGGCTGTGGGACGGCATGCTGATCGTGTCCTGGTTCTGGATGGTCGGCGCGATCGTGCTCTCGCTGCTGCCCGCGCTGATCAAGGAGGGCGTCGGCGGCACCGAGGGCGTCGTCACGCTGTGCCTTGCGATCTTCGCGATCGGCATCGCCGCCGGCTCGCTGTTTGCCGCGCAGCTCAGCCATGTCAGGCCGAATCTCGCGCTGGTGCCGATCGGCGCCATCGTGATGGGCGTGGTTGGGCTCGATCTCGCCTGGGCGATCGGCCACACCGCGCTCGGCAAGGATGTCACCGCCTTTGCATTCGCGACTTCGTTCGGCGGCTTGCGGATGATCGTCGACTTCTTCCTGTTCGCCTTCGGCGGCGGCCTGTTCGTGGTGCCGTCCTTCGCCGCAGTGCAGGCCTGGACTGCGCCGTCCGAGCGCGCCCGCATCATCGCCGCCGGCAACATCCTGCAGGCCGGCTTCATGGTCGCTGGCGCCCTGTTCGTGGCGCTGCTGCAGGCCGCAGGGCTTGCGATCGCCTGGATCTTCTTCGGCCTCGCGATTGCGAGCTTCGGCACCGTGTGGTTCGTGCTGGGCAAGTGGGGCAAGGAGGGCGTGCGCGATTTCGGCGCGCTGTTGTTCCGCGCGCTGTTCCGCCTCGAGGTGCGCGGCATGGAGAACCTGCCGCCGGCGGGCACGCGCATGCTGATCGCGCCCAACCATGTCAGCCTGGTCGATGGTCCGCTGCTGCACGCCATGCTGCCGATCGACGCGAGCTTCGCGGTCGACACCGGCATCTCCAAGGCCTGGTGGGCCAGGCCGTTCCTGAAGATGATCAAGCACTACACGATGGATCCGACCAAGCCGCTGGCCGCGCGCGACCTGATCAAGCTGGTCGCCGCCGGCGAGCCGGTCGTGATCTTCCCGGAGGGGCGCATCACCGTCTCCGGCTCGCTGATGAAGGTCTATGACGGCACCGCGATGATCGCCGACAAGGCGGACGCCGTGGTCGTCCCGGTTCGCATCGAGGGCGCGCAGCGCTCGCATCTCAGCTATCTCAAGAACGGCGAGATCAAGCGCTCCTGGTTCCCCAAGGTGACGATCTCGATCCTGCCGTCGGTGAAGCTGCCGGTCGACCAGTCGTTGAAGGGCAAGGCACGCCGCAACGCCGCCGGCGCCGCGCTGCAGGACGTGATGATCGATGCCATGGTCAAGAATGCCATGCTCGACCAGACGCTGTTCGAAGGCCTCGGCCACGCCTATCGCGATCGCGACACCGGCAAGCCGATCGTTGAGGACGCGCTCGGCACCAAGCTGACCTACCGCAAGCTGATTCTCGGTGCGCAGGTGCTGAGCCGCAAGCTCGAGCAGGGCACCTCGGTCGGCGAGAATGTCGGCGTGCTGCTGCCGAACTCGGCCGGCGTCGCGGTCGTGTTCATGGCGTTGCAGAGCATCGGCCGCGTGCCGGCGATGCTCAATTTCTCGGCGGGCCCGGTCAACGTGCTGGCCGCGATGAAGGCCGCGCAGGTCCGCACCGTACTGACCTCGAAGGCGTTCATCGAGAAGGGCAAGCTCGACAGGCTGATCGCCGCGATCGCCGAGCAGGCCCGCGTGGTCTATCTCGAGGACGTCAGGGCGGGCATCGGCTTGGTCGACAAGCTGCAGGGCTTTCGCGCCGGCACCGCGCCGCGCGTCGCCCGCAAGGCGAACGATCCCGCGGTCGTGCTGTTCACCTCGGGCTCGGAAGGCACGCCGAAAGGCGTCGTGCTCTCCCACCGCAACATCCTTGCCAACGCGGCGCAGGCGCTGGCGCGGGTCGATGCCAACGCCAACGACAAGGTGTTCAACGTGCTGCCGGTGTTCCACTCCTTTGGTCTTACCGGCGGCATGATGATGCCGATCCTCGGTGGCATCCCGATCTTCATGTATCCGTCGCCGCTGCATTACCGGATCGTGCCCGAGCTGATCTATCAGACCGGCGCCACCATCCTGTTCGGCACCGATACCTTCCTCACCGGCTATGCACGCTCCGCGCATGCCTATGACTTCCGCACGCTGCGGCTGGTGATCGCCGGCGCGGAAGCGGTGAAGGAGCGTACCCGGCAGATCTACATGGAGCGCTACGGCATCCGCATCCTCGAAGGCTACGGCGTTACCGAAACCGCGCCGGTGCTGGCGATGAACACGCCGATGGCGAACCGCCAGGGCACCGTCGGCCGCATCTCGCCGCTGATGCAATACCGCCTCGATCCGGTCCCCGGCATCGAGGAAGGCGGACGGCTCTCAGTGCGCGGCCCGAACGTCATGCTCGGCTACCTCCGCGCGGAAAATCCCGGCGTGCTCGAACCATTGCCGGACGGCTGGCACGACACCGGCGACATCGTCACGGTCGACGCGCAAGGCTTCATCGCCATCAAGGGCCGCGCCAAGCGGTTCGCCAAGATCGCCGGCGAAATGGTCTCGCTGTCGGCGGTGGAGTCGATGGCGGCGGCGTTGTGGCCGCAGGCGACCTCGGTCGCGGTCTCGATCCCCGATGCACGCAAGGGTGAACGCATCGTGCTGCTCACCACGCAGAAGGATGCCGACCGCGCCGCGATGCAGCGCCAGGCGAAAGCGACCGGCGCCTCCGAGCTCGCCGTGCCTGCCGACATCCGCGTCGTCGACAAGGTGCCGCTGCTCGGCACCGGCAAGACCGACTATGTCGGCGCCACCGCGCTCGCCAAGGAACTCGCGGAGCAACTTGCTGCGGCCGCACCTGAACCGCAGGCCGAACGGTCTGATTCCGTGCCGCGGGATGAGCCGGCCCAGATCGAGCCGGAGCCGTTGCAGCAGCACGTCGCATGAGTGTTGTGCTTTTCGGGAGCATGTTGTCAGATAAGGCAACTGCTCCTGAGAAAGCACCATCATGCCTCTGCCCCTCGACCCCGTCATTGAGAAGATCATTCCGCTGCTGCCGCTGCGCGACCCCACGACCATGACGCCGAAGAGCGCGCGCGAACAGCTGCGGGCGCTGGCCGATGCGCGGGCGGCGGTGCCGCCGCCGCCGGTCGAGGTCGCGCGCGACATCGAGGTGCAGGGCGCCGTGGGCAAGCTCGCCGCGCGGCTCTATCGCAACGGCAGCGGCAAGGCGCCGACGGTGATCTTCTTCCACGGCGGCGGCTGGGTCGCCGGCGATCTCGAGACACACGACCGCCAGGCCCGCAACCTGGTGATCGAGACCGGCGCGGTGGTGATCTCGGTCGATTACCGCCGCCCGCCGGAGGCGCGCTTCCCCGGCGCGTTCGAGGATGCATTCGCGGCCATCCGCGACGTGGTCGCGCGTCTCGGTGAATTCGGCGGCGATCCGTCGCGCCTCGGCGTTGCCGGCGATTCCGCGGGCGGCAATCTCGCCGCCACCACTGCGCTCGCCTGCCGCGATGCCGGCATCAAGCTTGCCGGGCAGCTCTTGGTCTATCCCGTCACCGATGTCGTCGGCAATTTCGCCGACGCGGCGGAGAACGCCAGGTTTCCGTCGCGCGCCGAGAATGCGGAGGGCTACTTCCTGTCGCGCGCGGTGATGGAGTGGTTCTGCGGACACTATCTTGCCGACAAGGCGCAAGGGACCGACTGGCGTGTCTCGCCGCTGCGCGCCAAGAGCCTCAAAGGCGTCGCGCCGGCCGTGGTCACCACAGCCTGGTTCGATCCGCTGCGCGACGAGGGCCACGCCTATGCGAGGGCGTTGCAGGCGGCCGGCGTGCCGGTGACGTATCACTCCGGCGAAGGCCTGATCCACGGCTATTTCGGCCTCGGCGACGCCTCGGACGCCGCCCGCGCCGAAGCGCGACGCGCGCGGGCCGATTTCAAGGTGCTGTTGGAGAAGGGGGCGTAACTCTCCTGTCGTCCCGGCGAAGGCCGGGACCCATAACCACCACAGCCTGTTGTTGCAACGGGCTGTGGCCCCCAGCGTCGCGCCACACCATCCGGTCGGGGTAATGGGTCCCGGCTCCCGTGCGCAATTGCGCACTAGGCCGGGACGACGATGAGGAGAGGCCAGCCTTAAATCGCTTCCCTCAATCATTCCCGATGGTGTCGCCGAACAGCTCCCAGGTCTCGCCGTTGAATTTCTGCAACCGCATCGCCTGAATCGGGAAGTAGTCGGTCGGCGAGGTCTTGATCTTGATGCCGGGCAGCAGCATCGGCAGCGTGGTGTCGAGGTTGGCGGCCTGCTTCATGATGTTCTCATGGGTGAGGTCGTCGCCGCACTGCTTCAGCACCTGCACGGTCGCCTCCGCCACCACATAGCCGTAGACGATGAGCTGGTCCTGCAGATTGCCTTCCGGGAAATATTTCTTCATGAAGTCCTGCCAGGCGATCACATCCGGATCGTCCTTCCACTGCGGGTCGTTCGGATCCTTCAGCGAGTAGGACGAGATGATGCCCTTGGAGTATTCGAAGCCGGCCGGTTTCAGCACCGAGGACACCGAGGTCGAGGTCGCCGCGAGGAAGAACATGTCGGGCTTCCAGCCGATCTCGCCGATCTTCTTGATCGCCTGCGCCGCCTGCTTGGGGATCGCGTGCATGAACAGCACGTTGGCGCCCGACGATTTCAGCTTCACGATCTGGCTGTCGACCGTCGGGTCGGTCGATTCATAGGTCGCTTCCGCCACCACCATTTTCGCGGTGTTCTCCGGCCCCAGCCCCTTCTTGAAGCCGTTGCCATAGTCCTTGCCGGCGTCGTCGTTCTGGTAGAACAGCGCGATTTTGGCGTCCGGCTTGTTGGCCAGCACATATTTCGCATACACCGCGGTCTCGGCCTGGTACGACGGCTGGAAGCCGATCGTCCACGGATAATGCGCGTAGTCGCCCCACAGCGTGGCGCCGGCGCCGACGAAGAGCTGCGGCACCTTCTTGTCGTTGAGATATTTGCGTACCGCCAGCCCGGTCGGCGTGCCCAGCGGATTGAGGATCGCGGCGACCTCCTCCTGCTCCACCAGCTTGCGGGTCTGCTCCACCGTTTTCGGCGGCGAGTAGCCGTCGTCGAGCGTGATCAAATTGATCTTGCGCCCGTTCAGGCCGCCCCGGTCGTTGATCATCCTGAAATAGGCGGCCTGCGTCCTCGCGATCACGCTGTAGGCCGACGCCGCGCCGGAAAACGGCGAGGTCTGGCCGAGCTTGATCTCGGTGTCGCTGGCGCCGGTGCCATATTTCTTCTCGGCAGCCTGCGCCTGTGCCGCAGCCAAGAGCACCGCCGCGACCGTGATGGCCTTCCACATCATTCGAGAGCCTCCCTATGCGTTTATTGTTGTTCGCAAGAGGGAGCTTACGCAGGTCGCGTGCGTCAGGCTTGTGGCGAGAAGCTGGGGCAGGGATGCGAAAATGCGGCGTGGTGCCGCTCAGATTTGCCGTCGTCCCGGCGCAGGCCGGGACCCATAGCCACCGCTCTTTGCCGTTATGCGGAATGTGGCCCCAGCGTCGTGCCACAGATGCATTCGGGGTAATGGGTCCCGGCCCCCGTGCGCAATTGCGCACTAGGCCGGGACGACGCTGTTGGAGTTCGCTGACAGGCGTCTTACCGAACGCTGCCCGTGGTTTCGGGATCGGTCGGCAGCACGATGGCGCCGGCGCGGTTGGCGGCGGCGGTGGTGATCATGCCGGGGTCGCCCACGCTGACATTGCGGGGCGGGTTGAATTCGAGGAGAAACAGCGCGGCCGTTGCCAGCACCGCCACGGCGGCGGCCGCGAGCGCAGGCACCAGTCTTCCGCGCGTATCGAATGCGCGAACTTGCATTTACCAAATCCTTTGCGTGGGTCGTTCTTGAGCTACGATCTAGGTGGGGCCCGGCTTCTTCCCAAGGGTGCGGCGCACGCGCCTCACGATGAGTTGTGCCGACCGTGATCCTCTTCACGGTCCCGCTAGTTTTGCGGAGGGTGCCGCGCCGAATCGCGAGCGTGGTTGAGCGTCTCGTTAGACTACAAATTTATGAAAGAGATCGTGGCGTTTTGCATGCGCCTCATGCGCTCGTGATGATGTCTCGCGATGACGTGATTCCCCTTTGCCAAAAGGCTTTTCGCGCGACAGGCCGGCTCGCTCCTGAGTTTGAAATCTTCTTTGTTGAAAGGCGTTTTTCGTTAACGATTCTTTCACCGGACAACCGCGTCGAGCGATCATTCCGATCGTCATGGCGGGAATTGTCAGCAGCAACCCTGCTGCGTCATGCGCGCCGACGAAAACATCCATCTCTCCACGGCTCGCGCGATGGATTGCTTTGCTCCACGCGCGACGACTCGAAGCAAATTCTCCTTCGCCTGCTCCATCATCGCGCCCACGCGGCGGCGCGCCGCGGCGCGCAGGTCGGATCGATTCACATGTCAGACAGCAGAGGGATGAGCGCGCGTAGTCTCGCGGCCTGATCGGCCCGAGCTTTGCGGCAGTTTGGACCCTCGCTTATGAAGCAGAGGGCGCAGGGAACGCCGGGTGCCAGCACGCACCCATGGGCCCCGTGCAACAAAAAAAGCACGGGGGTAGGACCACAGGTACGGCCGGGCAATCCCGGCGTTCCCCGCGCGGATGGTTTTACGGCTTATACGTGCTCTCCCCGGCGAGACTGGGCTTGCTTGTCACCGCCCTCGCAGAAACGCTGTCGCGTTTCGCGAGAGGACACCAGCCACTAGGGCGTCAGGACCACACGCTTTCACCGTCCGCGATTGAAGCGCGCACGTCACGCGCGCCCCTCGCGTCCACCGCATCCCGCACCCAACGTCCGTGACGATCGCGATACGCCCCTCTCAGAGGAGGCGGGACGCGGGGTTTGTAATGCTGAGTTGGGGTGGGTGGGAAGAGGAATATTTTCGCAGCGGGGACTGGACAGGGTGTGTCGCGTTGAAAATGCGAAGAAAATTCGATTTTTGGCGCAGGCGGCCTGCAATCGTCCGTACCGCGACGCGCCAGCGGTTGCGACAGCTTGTCACCGCAACCGAACTTTGGCATGCGGTTTCTGCGTGACCAAGACGTCTTGCGGGACGCGGGCAGGCCCCGATGGGCGAGCTGGTTTTCGTTAGCAGTTTCTCTCGAGTGATCTTGCGACCGATCTCTCCCCCGAATCCCCGATCGCAGTAGCGCGTGAACGCGGTGGCTTCTGGCGCCGTGTGGCGGCATTTGCGATCGACCTTGCGATCGCGACGCTGCTGATTCAGGTGCTGCGATTCGTGCGAAGCTGTCCGCGGAGCTGGTGAAGAGGCTGACGGGCGGAGGGAAGCAGCGGAGAGCACGAAGATTGGTCGCGAATAGTGAGACCACGCAGCATTCGCCGTTACAAGGAGGGACCTCGCCGTACAAATGGGTGCATCCGACGGAGGAGGGGCTGAGCTACATTTTGGGGTAGCTAATCAAACCTAAATCCGAACAATCCACCACGCTCGTCGTCCGTTAAGCGGACGTCTAGTATGCCCTTAGTCACCGTGGGGTCGTTTGCTATTCCAGTTGCCGCAAACTCGTCGCTGTTCATAGCTATGATATACTGACCGTTGTGCGCATTGGAAGTTCTTGCGCCGAAAAGTATAGCGGCACGCACTTGGCGAACGTCTACTCCATCAAATAGATGACTGTCGTGGACGAAGAAGCCTGGCCCTCCCAAGCGATCTGAAACTGCCTCGAACAGCATGCTATCGAAGCAGAATATCTTCATCATGTCGATGCCACCAAGGTTTCCATCGCCTTGGATCGCGATGTCAATCTGCGGGCCATTCTTAGTTGCAGCAATTACCAGGTTGCCCGTACGATCGTCATACAGTTCTGCGATCGCGTGATCGACCTTGACCGTATCGTAATATGCGGGTGATCATTTGCGATTTGCACCAGCTTGGCCGTGATTTGAGGAGGAATTCCGGTGACGTAATTATTGACGAAGAACCATCCCTTGACATCCGGCCACGCCTTGACCGCGCCGAGGAAATCGTCGGTCACCTTTGCGAGGGCCTGCGCCGTTGCGCCGCTGCTTTGACCGTCACCACCGTTTGTCGGCCCATAGCAAGCGAAGACTGTAAGTGGATCCTGCAGTAGGCCGTCGCACTTCAAGTCGCCCTGTGTATAGTGTGCGGTCGCGGGTATGAAGTTTTCACCCCACACTTTGTTGGCAACGGCAGCGAGGAAATGCTGCAGCATGTCACCGCGGCATCGTCGCAGCTTCAAGTCCAGCGCGTTCCGAAATGCGCGCTTCTTAACGGACGGGATCGAGGCCGGCATGCAAATTCCTTAGAGTAAGGAGATTGCTTAGCATGGTAACCGTCCGGTGAGGGCCGCGGGATAATCGCGTGGGGCGACGGTCCGATCAGGCGGCGGACCCGACCGGGGTCTTCTTCCATTCCCAGGGCAGCAGCTCATTGAGCCGGCCTTGTGGCGTGCCGGCGATGCGAGCGAGCACATCGGCGAGCCAGGCCTGCGGATCGACGTCGTTGAGCTTTGCCGTCATGATCAGCGTCGCCATGACGGCGGCGCGGTCGGCCCCGCGTTCGGAGCCGGCGAACAGCCAGGACTTGCGTCCGAGGGCCGTTTACCGTTCATTCTGCCCATGTCGGGGAGGATTTTGAGGTCCACTATCGCTGGCATCCCTATTTTGGCCAGATGGTGAACGTGCGTCGTGTGGAGCAACGCGCGACAGGTCAGTTTTTGCGGATCCGAGCCCCATTGGGCACGGTCATCACGATTCCCAGCTGGATGGTAGATCCAATCGCGTGCGCGGAGATGACCTCCGGGCGACCACAAGTTGATCTTGCTGCATTATCAGAGCTGAAGAGACTGGTCACAGCGCTCGCCATTTCCGCAAACTCCCCGAGCGATCGAGTCGTATGGGAGAACGCCGATGAAGCAGGAGCGCGTAGCTGCACAGATTTCAGTCGGGCAACTGAGCCTGATATTCGAGCCGGACAGGCTGGACAGGATGAACGAGGCGGCGCGGGTGAAGGCGTTACTGACGCTCGCCCAAATCCTCATGCAGGCCGCCGGCCTGGTAGTCGAGGAGCTCGGTGATGCCCGACACTGACCAGATCCCGGAAGCGCTCTTGAAGCGCAAAGCTGTCGTCTATGTGCGGCAGTCAACGCAATCCCAGGTGATGGCCAATCTGGAGAGCCAACGGCGACAGTACGATCTTGTGGATATTGCGCGCCGGCACGGCTTCTCCGACGTGGAAGTCATTGATGATGACCTCGGCCGTTCGGCGAGTGGAACGGTGGCCCGGCCCGGATTTGATCGGCTGGTCGCATGGTTGTGCGCAGGAGCCGTCGGCGCCGTGATTTGTTTCGATGCATCGCGGCTCGCGCGCAACGGCCGCGATTGGCATCATCTGCTTGAGTTGTGCGGGCTTGTTGAAGCGAGGGTGATTGATCACGACGGCATTTATAATCCTTGCCTTCCGAACGATCGGCTCTTGCTCGGCATGAAGGGAAGCATAAGCGAGTTTGAGTTGGGCATAATCCGGGCACGGATGCTAGACGCAGCCAGGGCGAAGGCCCAACGTGGTGAGCTACGCTTATCAGTGCCGTTTGGTTATGTCTGGCATCGCGAAGCCGGTCTGGGCCTGGATGCTGACCTGCGTCTGCAAGAGGTGATTCGACTTATCTTCACTCGCTTTCGCGAACTTGGTAGCGCTCGCCAGGTGTTGTTGTCGATGAAGGCGGAGCAAATCCACTTCCCCCGACCGGCTGATGAAGGTCGCATGACAAACTTCGTTTGGCAGCCCATCCGCTACCGCAATGTGATCAGTGTGCTGAAGAATCCGTTCTATGCGGGTGTTTACGTATACGGCAAAAGCGAGAAGCGAACCGCGATTGTCGAAGGAAGAGCGCGGCGGACCTACGGGCACTACAAACCGGCGGGCACCTGGGATGTGATGATAAAGGATCATCACGAAGGGTACATCACCTGGGATGACTACCAGCGCAACCAGAAGCAATTGGCGCTTAACGCCTACGGTCGCCCAGATGGCGCAAAATCAGGCCGGGGCGGCCAGGCGCTCTTGTCGGGCATTCTGACGTGCGCTCGTTGTGGTCAGCGCCTGAGCGTCAGCTACAGGGGCGGTCGAATCAGCTACCCGGTCTACCGCTGTGACAAGGGTAGTCTGGCAGGTCGGCTTCGCTGTATGATATTCGGTGCTTCAAAGATCGACGCGGCAGTTGCACGAGAACTGTTACGAGCGGTAGAACCCATGGCGATCGAGGCCGCGTTCGAGGCGCAGCGCATGCAACGGGAACGCCAAGATGACAAGCGCCGGATCCTTGATCTGGAACTCCAGCAAGCCCGGTACGATGCCACGCTTGCTGAGCGCCGCTACGCTGCCTGTGACCCCGATAATCGCCTGATCGCTGCGCAGTTGGAGAAGAACTGGGAATACGCTTTGCGCCGTCTGCGCGAGCTGGAAAATCGCCAGAATGACCATCAGTCATCCGGCCACGCGGTCGATCCCGGCACCTTTGCCGATCTGGTGGATAACCTGTCCGTAGCCTGGAAATCCCCTGATGTGACGATGCGCGCGCGCCAGCAGCTACTGCGAGCCTTGATTGTCGACATCATCGCGGACGTCGACGATGCGGTACGCGACGTTGTGCTCACGATCCATTGGCAGGGTGGGCAGCACTCCGAGCTTCGGATCCGCAAGCCGCGCTCCGGTGAACACGGTTCCTCCACGGCGGAAGATGCCTTGGCTGTTGTCCGCAGCATGGCCGGGCGCTGGTCTGACGAGCACATCGCCGCCACGCTCAATCGCATGGGCTTGCCCACCGGCATGGGTAAGACCTGGACAGCACATCGGGTCAGCTCTATTCGCCGTGTGCGTGGCATCCATGCCTACCGTTCAGCGGAAAAAAACGGCGAATGGCTTACGCAGATCGAGGCCGCAAAAGCGCTCGGTGTCTCAAGTCATATGATCCGCCGCCTTGTCTCCAGCGGCGTTCTTCCTGCTGTGCAGGTTGTTCCGCGAGCACCCTGTCAGATTCGAGCTGCCGATTTGGCGTCCGAGGCGGTCAAAACAGCGATTGCCCGAAAGGGTCGCCCGTCTCGCGAAATTGACGCGGACACGCTTCCAATGTTTACAAGCACTTAAAGAAGGGGCGCACAATGACTCAAGGCTTGCAAAGCCGCGCAGCGCGCGCTCCGCCGCATTGTTTGTCAGACAGATCCGCCCGTCCTCGATGAAGCGAGCGAATCGATCCCAGCGGCGCAGCATGTAGTCGATGGGCTTGGCGACCGAGGACGAGTTTGACAGCCGCGCGCGCTGTTCGCGCAGCCATGCTTCCAATGCCGTTAAGAGCGGGATGCTTTGTTCCTGGCGCACCCGCAGCCGCTCTTCGGCGCCTTGGCCGTTGATGCCGCGCTCGATGTCGAACAGTGCATCGATGCGCTTGACCGCCTCCAGCGCGATCGGCGAGATCGCCGCGGCGTTCTTGTCGCGCCTCGCATTGGCGGCGATGTCCGCCAGTTCAAAAAATTGCCGCCGAGCATGGGCCCAACAGAGTGCGGGCGTGACCGGTCCCTGCGCGCGCGAGGCGTCATACAGTTCGTTATAGCCGCTATAGGCGTCGGCCTGTAGGATGCCGGTGAAGCTTTGAAGATGCCGCGTGGGATGCTCCTGCCGTCGATCGCGCGAGGCGTAATAGAGCGCGGCCGGCGGCGCCCGTCCGCCAGACGGCCGATCGTCGCGGACGTAGGTCCAGATATGTCCTTTGACCGTCTGCCCCTTGGCCAGGATTGGCACCGTGGTGTCGTCGCCGTGCAGCCGCTCGGCGGCCAGGACGTGGCGCTCGATCAGTGCATGAAGCGGCTGCAGGGCCGCCGCACAGGTGCCGACCTGGTCGGCCAGTGTCGACAGGCTCAGATCGATGCCCTCCCGGGCGTAGCGCTCGCTCTGCCGGTTGAGGGGCTGATGCTGGCCAAACTTCTCGAACAAGATCATGGCCAGGAGGTTGGGCCCGGCAAAGCCGCGCGGCGTCACGTGGAAGGGCGCCGGCGGCTGAGTGATCGTCTCGCAGTCCCGACACGAGAACTTCTCGCGCACCGTCTGGATCACCTTCCACTGCCGCGGAATGACCTCCAGCGTCTCTGTGATGTCTTCGCCCAGCTTCGAGAGCTTCGATGAGCCGCAGCAGGGGCAGCTCTCCGGGGCCGGGACCACGATCCGCTCGCGCGGCAGATGATCGGGGAACGGTTTGCGCGATGGCCGCTTGCGCTTAAACGACTGCACGGTCTGCGTCTTGGTCGCCGCCCTCTCAGCCGCCAGTTCGTCCTCGGTTGCGGTCGCTTCCAGCTCCTCAAGCTGAAGCTCCATTTGCTCCAAGAGCCGTGCCTTGCGCTCCGAGCGGCTGCCGTAGATCTGGCGACGCAGCTTCTCGATCTCGAGCTTGAGGTAACTGATCAGTGCCTCGGCCGCCTTCGCGTTGGCGGCTTCCGCTTTGGCGCTCGCCGCGACTGCTTCCGCTTCGAGCCTCGCGGCCCGTTCGGCGAGGATCATCGCGTGCGCGGCGGCCAGATCGGTGGGGAGCGATTCAGATGTGGTCACGACGATGATGGAATCACATCCATCACGATCCGAGAAGCGCAAAGCCTCATCCGACCGATGTCGGCCGCCACGTCTCTTGTGGGTGCCTCCAGTCGATCCCCGACAAGAGATAACCGAGCTGCGCCGACGAGATCGTCACCACACCCTCAGCCGGGCTCGGCCAGATGAAGCGACCCCGCTCCAGGCGTTTTGTGAACAGGCAGGCGCCCTGGCCGTGGTGAGTCGGCCCCGGGAGTTGCACCCGGAGCCGCTCTCCGAACCGTACGTGACGCTCTCACGTCATACGGCTCTCAACAAGTAACGAAGCAGAACTCAACATCGTCCAATGAGCGAACAGCTTCGGCCTACGGCAGCGGATCAATCTGAGCCAGGTGGAGGCTCTGACTTTTCCGTTCTTCAGCCCTTTGTATTTGCGTCGCGCCCAGCGGTTAAGAGATTCGTCGACGTATCGATACAGGTTGTGCATTTCTGACCGCCCATATCTGCCGTAGTACTGCATCCATCCACGAAGGACGGGGTTCAGTTCCAAGGCGATTGCGTCGACTTCCGTCTGCGAGCGAAGCCTGAGCCGGAGCTGCCGGATCGTCATACGCATGGACTTCATCGCCGCCCTGCTGGCCGCTGGCGAGAACGTACAGAAGTTTTCTTTCTTCTGATGGTTTCTTGCCCTGCGCGGTCGAAAGGTAAATCCCAGAAAGTCAAATGACTGACTGGCATGGCTACCCGGGCGATTGCTGTCTTTGCAGTAGACGATCTTGGTCTTGTCGGGATGCATTTCGAGTTCGCATTCCTCAAACCTTGCTTGCAACGCCGCCTTGATGGCTTCCGCTTCAGCCTTGGTTCGGCAATGAACGAGCCCGTCGTCCGCGTATCGACACCACGGTGACTGCGGGAAGTTCCGCGCCATCCATGTATCGAACGCATAATGCAAGAACAGATTGGCAAGGACGGGACTGATCACGCCGCCTTGGGGAGTGCCCCGGTCGCGAGCGGTGATCGCTCCGTCTTTGCCTTGCATCGGCGCTATTAGCCAGCGTTCGATGTAGAGCAGAGCCCATTCGTCTTGCACATGCTTCCTGACGGCCTTCATAAGCAACTTGTGGCTGATATTGTCGAACAGGCCTTTGATGTCGAACTCCAGCACCCAGTCCATCTTCCAGCACCGTTGCCGGGTGACGCCGACGGCGTCCAGCGCGGATTTTCCGGGCCGGTAGCCGTAGGAATCGGGAAGGAAGATTTCCTCGAGTGCTTGTTCAATCTGCAGCTTGACGACCGTCTGCGCCACGCGATCTGCTACTGTCGGCACGCCTAGAATGCGTTGTCCGCCGTTCTTCTTGGGAATGGGGACAGCCCGAACGGCAGGTGGAAAGTAGCTGCCAGAAGACATTCGATTCCAGACCTTGTAAAGGTTGCCCTTCAAGTCTTTCTCAAAAGCTTCGAGCGACACCTTATCCACGCCGGCCGCGCCCGCATTGGCTTTGACCAGTTTGTAGGCCTTCATCACTGTCTGCTTGTCGATATCGTACTGCTTACGTCCGGTTACACTCACATGTCCTCCTGCTCATCACAGTTGCATATGGGCGCAACCCACTTGTTTCGGCCCCTTCGCTCCAGTTCCATTACAGCACCTTCATCACTACTACGAGCCGATCCGCCCCAGTGTTGTGCTTCGGTACTCTCGTCTCGCGGTGTGCGCCGCTTGAACTTCTCCCTTGGCATCACAACGACTGGTTCCTGCAGTTCTCTACAAGAGCCTGTATCCAGATCGCGTCCCCTAAACGCCGGTCGCCATCCGCGCAGTAATCCAGGCGTCTCACGGATTGATCTCAGGGATGGCACGCGCCCCTGATTTTGGCGACGCCTTAGTAATTTTCGACGCGTCATCGGAAGATTCGCTTTCGCTCGCCTTCTGGATACTTACCTGCCCCGTAAACCCGGGACTTTTGCAACACTTGCTGATGACCGCGCCTTTTAAGCGAAGCCACAGTGTCGTGGTTTTGCATCTGCGCTGGAACGCCGATGCAGGAGGGCCGTCCTCCATCTCTCATAAAGCTGTACGCATTAAATTCGGTTATTCACCTCCTTCATGCTCTGCAGCACACCATGCCAGATCACCTTCAAGAGATTGCCGCGGCGACCGCGGAAGCAAAACAGGTGGCCGCCGAGCGGATCGCGATGCAGGATCTCCTGGACCTGCAAGGCCAGCGACGGAAAGCCCTTCCGCATGTCGGTATAGCCGGTCGCGAGCCATACCCGCACGCCGGCCGGCAATGGGATCATCGTGACCGCCCTTCCGTCAGCGCCGCGACAACTGCCTTCAGCGTCGTCGCGTCAACCGCGCCCGTGATCCGCATCCGAGCCCCGGCCGCGAACTCAATCTCGATCGCGCCGCAGGTCCCGGAGGGCGAGGTCAACGGTTGCCGGTCTGGCGAAATGGAGACCGCCGCAAAACCGACCTCGTCAGCTTGCCGCTGCATCGGCCCAGGTTCGAAAGCGAGGACGCCTGTGCGTGCCTGCCGCCGCCAGGCCGTGACCAGATTGCGGTGGACATCATGTCGTCGAGCAACCTCGACAACACTGGCCCCAGGCGCCAGACTCTCCTCCACGATCCGAAGCTTCTCGGCAGTCGTCCACCGCCGTCGCCGCTCTGGACCGGACAGAACCGTAACCGTCGTCACGTTTGCTCATTTGTTTGCAAATCAATGAGCAAACCATCTCACGCTCGAACACAATCCGGGAAGACGGCCCTCGCCGGGGGCTTACTTAGCATGTCGGGCGCTAGCGTGTGAAGAATCGGGGTCACTGCCTATAGTAGCATCCCAACTAGGTAATTTGCTGATCAGCAAAGAAAAACGGCCGGGTCATCCGACCCGGCCGTTCAAAACTCTCTCCGCTGCTTTCCGCTGCAGCGATGTGTCGCAGCTAGCTCAGCTAGCCTTCTTCACCGGCGCCGGCTTGCCGACCTTCTTCTCGATCGCGCGCTTGAGTTCGAGGGCGCGGGGCGAGAGCGCCTCGGCCTTGGCCTTCAGCAGATAGGCGTCGAGGCCGCCATTGTGGTCGACGCTCTTGATCGCGCTGGTCGAGACGCGCAGGCGCACGTTGCGGCCGAGCGCTTCGGAGATGAAGGTGATGTTGGCCAGGTTCGGCAGGAAGCGCCGCTTGGTCTTGATGTTCGAGTGGCTCACCTTGTGGCCCACCTGGGGGCCCTTGGCCGTCAGTTCGCAGCGCCGGGACATTTCACAAAATCCTTTTCCATCCCCGCCTCTCTATCCGGGCGTGCAATCACACGGCCCGCGCGGGGGTTTTGAATTCGCGTCCATTTTCCAGGAACCGCGGGTGTATAGGGGGAGATGGCCGCAGCGTCAAGATTATATCGCCGCATGGGCGCCCCGGAAATTGCCGGTTCATAAGCCGTTCCAGCCACTTAACGCCTGAGATGGCAACCATATAAAGGGCGTATTCGGCTGCAATTCTGGTTCCATAAAGACGCGCGCGGGTTTGATGACGCGTGTTCTGGGCGCAAGACCGGCGCCCGCTTTTGCGGAACACGCGTTGTCTGGCCAATTCGACTGCCTAAATGACACGATCGAGCGCCGATAGCAGGACCGTCAGGTAAGTGACTACCCCAATTGCCATTTTGCCGCCCTCCGGGTGGCTGCTCGGCCTGTTGGCCGGCGCATTGATGCTGCTCGGCCCGGAGGCTGCGAAGGCCCAGGGGCGGCTCGATGCGCAGTATGAGGCCACGCTCGCCGGTATCCCGGTCGGCAAGGGCTCCTGGACCATCGAAATCGGCGACGACACCTTCTCCGCCTCGGCCCAGGGCGGCACCGCGGGGCTGTTGAAGGCGTTCGCCGGCGGCACCGGCACCGGCGCCTCGCAGGGCCGCGTCGTCAACGGCGCGCTGGTGGCCAATTCCTACACCGCGACCACCACCACCTCGAAGAAGTCAGAGACGATCCGGATGGTGCTCGCCAATGGCAACGTCAAGGATTCCATGATCGAGCCGGTGCCGCCTGTTGATGCCGACCGCATTCCGGTCACCGACGCGCACAAGAAGGGCGTGTTCGATCCGATGACCGGCTCGATGCTGCGCGTGCCTGGGAATACCGAGCTGTTGAGCCCGGATAGCTGCCGCACCGCCGCCGGCGTGTTCGACGGGCGCATGCGCTACGATCTCAAGCTGGATTACAAGCGGGTGGTGACGGTGAAGGCCGATCGCGGCTATCACGGCCCGGCGCTGGTCTGCGCGATCTATTTCGTGCCGATCTCGGGCTACATCCCGGATCGCCCCGTGATCAAATACCTCGCCGCCCAGCGCAACATCGAGATCACGCTGGTGCCGATCGCAGGCACGCGCATCCTGGTGCCGTTCCGTATGACGATCCCGACCCCGCTCGGCCCCGCGATGCTGGAAGCCACCTCGTTCGTCACCACGGCCGCGCCGCCGCGCGTGGCGAAGACGCAGTAGCGGCGGGCAAAACACCTCGTCATTGCCGGGCTTGACCCAGCAATCCGTCGTTTCGAGAGAGGTCTTTGGGTTGATGGATGCCCGGGTCAAGCCGGTCAAGCCCGGGCATGACGAGTGACGAGAAGCGGCGGGAATGCTTTCCCTCTCACCCAACGGGAGGGGGTTCCTCGCGCCAGGCATGCAACAAACGTCACCGGAATCCAGTTGACTCTTGCTCGATTCTGATCCGACTCGGCGATATCAGGAATTTAAGGGACTCAGCACCTTTACCAGCCGCTTGTGGAGCCCAGATAAACTTGATCTAGTGCCGCGGCCCGAAGGTCACCCGAGATGTTGCGGTGAACGTTTCAGGCCTGGAGGGGAGTCAGCGATTCGGGCGCGATTCGTTCTCAACCCGTTCCGAAGCTTAAGTTTGGCGCGGAAAGCGTCGCATTGTGAGACAGATTTTGCGAAACACGCTGCCAGACCGTCACCCCCGCGCAACGGCTCCGCCGTTGTCGCTGGAGGAGGCCGCGCAGCGGCCGTCTCGAAGGGCGACAGCCCCGCTTCGTCCGCGAGAGGAAAGTCCGATCAAAACGTGCGGATAGATCTCGGCCGTGCATCCTCCGAGACGCGCTACGCGCTCCTCAGGATGACGGAACGGCTATAACGCCACCAGTTCAAGAAACACCTGCAAGATATGGCTTTCTCATCCTCGTTCGGAAATGACCGCGTGCCCGGCGCTGGCGTCACCGCTGTTCTCGGGCCGACCAACACCGGCAAGACGCATCTCGCGATCGAGCGGATGCTGGCGCACTCGTCGGGCGTGATCGGCCTGCCGCTGCGGCTGCTGGCGCGCGAGGTCTACAACAAGATCGCCGATCGCGCGGGCGAGGAGAGCGTCGCGCTCATCACCGGCGAGGAGAAGATCAAGCCGAAATCGCCGCGCTTCTGGGTCTCAACCGTGGAGGCGATGCCGCGCGATCTCGACGTCTCGTTCCTGGCCGTCGACGAGATCCAGATCGCCGCCGATCTCGAGCGCGGGCACGTCTTCACCGATCGCATCCTCAACCGTCGCGGCCGCGACGAGA
Source organism: Bradyrhizobium sp. ISRA464 (assembly GCF_029910095.1). Lineage (NCBI taxonomy): Bacteria > Pseudomonadati > Pseudomonadota > Alphaproteobacteria > Hyphomicrobiales > Nitrobacteraceae > Bradyrhizobium > Bradyrhizobium sp. ISRA464. Next base: position 773,864 of record NZ_CP094526.1, read on the forward strand.
CGCTGCTGCTGGGGGCCGCGACGATGCGGCCGATCATCGAGCGGCTGTTGCCGGGCGCCTCCATCGTGACGCGGCCGAGATTGTCGCAGCTCGAATTCGCCGGCGACCGCAAGATCACGCGCCAGCCGCGGCGCACGGCGATCGTCGCGTTCTCGGCCGACGAGGTCTATGCGATCGCCGAGCTGATCCGCCGCCAGCATGGCGGTGCGGCGGTCGTGCTCGGCTCGCTCAGCCCACGCACACGCAATGCGCAGGTCGCGATGTTCCAGAACGGCGACGTCGATTATCTCGTCGCCACCGATGCGATCGGCATGGGGCTCAATCTCGACGTCGATCACGTCGCCTTCGCCTCCGACCGCAAATATGACGGCTACCAGTTCCGCCGGCTGACGCCGGCCGAATTCGCGCAGATCGCCGGCCGCGCCGGGCGCGCCACGCGCAACGGCACCTTCGGCACCACCGGGCGCTGCGCGCCGTTCGAGCCGGAACTGGTGAACGCGCTGCAGAACCACACCTTCGACAGCGTCAAGATGCTGCAATGGCGCAATGCGAAGCTCGATTTCGCCTCGCTCGGCACGCTGCAGGTATCGCTGGCGCTGCCGCCCGGCCACGAGACGCTGACGCGGGCGCCGGTCGCCGAGGACCAGCGCGTGCTCGATCATGCCGCACGCGATGCCGAAGTGCGCGACATGGCGCATGGGGCGGCCGCGGTGGAACGGCTGTGGGAGGCCTGTCAGATCCCGGACTACCGGAAACTGTCACCGGCCGCCCACGCCGAACTCGTGACCACGCTGTACGGCTTCCTGATGCAAAAGGGGCGTATCCCCGACGCATGGTTCGCCGCCCAGGTCGACCAGGCCGACCGCACCGACGGCGATATCGACACGCTATCGGGCCGAATCGCGCAGATTCGCACCTGGACCTTCGTCGCCAACCGGCCGGATTGGCTGTCCGACCCGGAGCATTGGCAGGGGATCACGCGCGAGCTCGAAAATAAATTATCCGATGCGCTGCATGAACGGCTCACGGAGCGTTTCGTTGACAGGCGGACCAGTGTATTGATGCGCCGCCTGCGGGAGAACTCAGTTTTGAATACGGAAATTGGCAAAACCGGCGATGTGATCGTGGAAGGTCATGTGATCGGCCGGCTCGATGGATTCACCTTTGCGCCCGATGCCGCCGAAGCCGGCTCTGACGCCAAGGCCCTGCAGGCCGCCGCCCAGCAGGTGCTGGCGCGCGAGATCGACGCGCGTGCCGAGAAATTGGGCGCCGCGCCCGACGAGCAGTTCGTGCTGACCTCCGACGGCACCATCCGCTGGACTGGCGATGCGGTCGCCAAGCTGGTCGCGGCCGAGGACGCGCTGCATCCGCGGCTGCGCATCATTTCCGACGAGCGGCTGACCGGCGCCTCGCGTGAAGCCGTGCAGAACCGGCTCGACCTCTGGCTCAAGACCCATATCGAGAAGCTGCTCGGGCCGCTGTTCGAGCTCTCCAAGGCCGAGGATCTGCAGGGCATTGCCCGCGGCATCGCTTTCCAGCTTGTGGAGGCGCTCGGCGTGCTCGAGCGGTCGAAGATCGCCTCCGAGATGAAGGATCTCGACCAGCCGTCGCGCGCCACCTTGCGCAAATACGGCGTGCGGTTCGGCGCCTACCACATCTATTTCCCGCAGCTGTTGAAGCCCGCGGCGCGTTCGCTGGCCTCGCTGCTGTGGGCCGAGAAGCAGAACAATGTCGACATGGGCGCGCTGTCGAACGTGCAGCATCTGGCGTCGAGCGGCCGCACCTCGTTCCCGGTCGACAAGGCCCTGCCGCGCGATGCCTATCGCGTGCTCGGCTATCGCCAGTGCGGCGAGCGCGCGGTGCGCGTCGACATCCTGGAGCGGCTGGCCGATCTGATCCGCCCGGCGCTGGCCTGGCGCGAGACCTCGCCGGGCGAAAAGCCCGCCGGGGCGTTCGACGGCCGCGGCTTTGTCGTGACCCAGGCGATGACCTCGCTGACCGGATCCGCAGGCGAGGATTTTGCCTCGATCCTGCGCGCGCTCGGCTACCGCATGGATCGCCGTCCGCCGCTGCCGCCAAAGCCGGCTGAACCGGCGCCGGCCGAGAGCACCGAGGCGGCCGCCGCCGAGACGCCGGCCGAGGCCACCACGGACGCTATTGCCGATACGCCCGCTGAGGCGAGCGCGGAGGTTGCCGCCGAGATGCCGGTCGAGGCCAGCGCCGATGCGCCGGAGGCGGATGCCGCGAGCGATCAGCCGGTGTCCGGCGATCCCGCGCCGTCGGCCGCGCTGCTGCCCGAAGTCGGCTTCGCGCCCGCCACGGGTGAAGCGACCCCGGCCGTTGCCGAAGCACAGCCCGAGGCCGTCGCCCAAGCCGCGCCGGAACCTGTGGCGCCGTCCGAAGCGCCCGCTGCTGATGCCGCGGCCGAGCCCGTCGCGTCCGATGCGCCCGCCGTGACGGCGAGCTCCGAAGCGGCGCCGGCCGAGACCGCACCGGCAGAGGCTGCCCCGGCCGCGCCCGAGACGCCGGCGGAGCCGCAACTGGTTGAGGTCTGGCGGCCCGGTGGTCGCCCCGACGAGCGCCGTCCGCATCATCGGGGTCACGACCGCAATCGCGGCCGTCACCAGGGCAAGTCCGCCGAGGGCGGTGCGCAGGCCGCCGAAGGCGGCGAGGGCGAGAAGCGCGAGCAGCACCGCCGTCCGCGCCGTCACCAGGATTTCCGCACGCCGCGCCCCGGAGCACCGGCCGACGCGTCGGCGGCGCCTGCCGATGGCGCACAGGGCCGCGACAATCGCGAGGGCCGCGACCAGCGCCGCGAGCGCTTCGAGGGCAAGGGGCGCGATCGCGACAATGAGCGTCGCCGCGACAAGTTCGGCGGCGACCGCAAGGGCGAGCGCGGCGATCGTGACCGCGGCGGGCGCGATTTCGGCCGCGACAAGCGCGACGGCGGGCCGTCGCATCGGCCCTATGCCTCCAGCGCGCCGCGCGAGCGCGACCGGCCGATCGATCCGAACTCGCCATTCGCAAAGCTCGCCGCGCTGAAGGAACAGCTCGCGAGCCGGAAGGAATAAACATAGCGTTTTCGAGCGAATGGAGGCCGGTTCGCGTGAAGAAAACGCGTCAAACATAAGAACCCGCTTGGACCGACAGCGCCTCGACAAATGGCTGTGGCACGCGCGGGTGGTGAAGGCCCGCACCAGCGCGGCCGCGCTCGTCGAGTCCGGGCACGTCCGCATCAACGGCATGCGCGAGAAATCGCCGGGGCATGCGGTCAAGCTTGGCGACGTCGTCACCGTCGCGCTCGATAACAGCGTCCGCGTGTTGAAAGTCGCGGGCTTTGCCGAGCGGCGCGGCGATGCCACGTCGGCACGCGTGCTCTATGACGATTTGCAAGCCGGCAAGGAGTAGTTATTTAGGGGCTGCAATTCGGATTTGCGCCGGAACGCCTGCACTTTTGGGAGCCCGCTTCCCTTGCGGCTGCGGTATTCCTGCGCTAGGCAACCCCTGAAAAAGTTGACCGTTTTCGGAGTTTTGGATGACCTACGTCGTCACTGAAGCCTGCATCAAGTGCAAATATACCGACTGCGTTGAGGTCTGCCCCGTCGACTGTTTCTACGAGGGCGAGAACATGCTGGTCATCCATCCCGAGGAATGCATCGATTGCGGCGTATGTGAGCCGGAATGCCCGGCCGACGCCATCAAGCCGGACACCGAGCCGGGCCTGGAGAAGTGGCTCGAGGTCAACCGCGATTACGCCAAGAGCTGGCCGAACATCACCCAGAAGAAGGATGCCCCCGAAGACGCCAAGGAGTGGGAAGGCAAAGAGGGCAAGTTCGAGAAATATTTTTCTCCGAACCCGGGAACCGGCGACTGATTCGACGGAACTACCCCGATAAGGGCGGGCTACGGCCCGTTCCGGCCCCTGCACGGCCTGCTGATTTAACCCTAATGACGGACATATGACCGCAAGGTCCCGCTCTATGTCCGGAATCGGGCGTAAATCATTGATTTTTGCGGAAAATGTGCTATATTGAGCACATTGCAGGCCAAGAACCCGCTGCCATGCGTATCCTGTGGCTTCGGGTTCCCGCAAACTCGAACAGGGGCGTGGCAGTTTCCGCGCGCAGGCTGTGTCACAGAAAACGCGTAAAAAGAGTGCTTCAAAGACGACCAAGAAAGCCGCTGTTGTTGCTCGCAGCGCACTCAAGGGCCGTGCCAAGGCGCCTGTGAAGGATGCCAGGAAGGCTTCGGCCGCAAAGTCCTCAAAGAACAAAAGAAGCGTGATGCCAGAAAAGACTGCCAAGACTGCCGCGAAAGCGGCAGCTGCGAAGACCACTGCCGCCGCGAAGGTCGCCCCCAAGCCTGCCACTGCGCATAAGTCGGCCGCCGCGCACAAGCCGGCTGCTCCGAAGGCTGCCGCTCCCGCCGTTGCTCCGAAGGCTGCCGCCAAGCCGGCCGCCGCACCGCGTGCGGAAGAGAAGAAGGTCGTGACCCAGCGTCAGGGCTTCAAGGCCAACGAATTCGTCGTCTATCCGGCTCACGGCGTCGGTCAGATCCTGGCCATCGAGGAGCAGGAGATCGCGGGCGCCAAGCTCGAGCTGTTCGTGATCAATTTCATGAAGGACAAGATGACGCTGCGCGTTCCGACGGCGAAGGTCGCCAATGTCGGCATGCGCAAGCTGTCGGAGCCGGCGCTGGTCAAGAAGGCGCTGGAGACGCTGAAGGGCCGCGCCCGCGTCAAGCGCACCATGTGGTCGCGCCGCGCCCAGGAATACGAAGCGAAGATCAATTCGGGCGACATCGTCGCGATCGCCGAGGTGGTCCGCGATCTCTATCGCTCGGAATCGCAGCCCGAGCAGTCCTACTCCGAACGCCAGCTCTATGAAGCGGCGCTCGACCGCCTGTCGCGCGAAATCGCCGTGGTGCAGCACTCGACCGAGACCGAAGCGGTCAAGGAAATCGAGAGCCAGCTCGCCAAGAGCCCGCGCCGCGGCGCCAAGGCCGAAGCTGCGGAAGGCGACGCCGAGGGCGATGCCGACGGGGACGACCTCGACTCCGATGGCGACGACACCGCGGTGGCCGACGAAGCCGCGTAAGCAGCGCTTGCCAGAATTCAGACGGAAGGCCCGGTCGAAAGACCGGGCCTTTTGCTTTCCCCAACACGCGCCGTTCACCTCTCCCCTTGTGGGAGAGGTCGGATTGCATCGTGAGATGCAATCCGGGTGAGGGGTTCAGGTCTGTCCGTGAACAAACGGCCCTCGAGAGACCGCGACCCCTCACCTGGATCGCATTCCGCTTCGCTGCATGCGGTCCGGCCTCTCCCAGGGGGAGAGGCGGAATCGTGCGTGCTGAGGCGGGGATGTGCACAGTCCTCCTGCATGCAGTCTTGCACAAATCGCGCTTGGCGGAACGCCGCGACTCATACCTCCTGATCATTCGCCAATGACATGACATCGCGGGACCGGCGAGAGGCGCGGTATGCTTGCAGGACGATCGCTGGGGCGCGGATTCGATTGGCTGTGGGCGGCGTTCGCGGTCAGCACGATCGGAACGTGGCTCGCCTTCGATGCATTCCCGCTAATCGCGATCCTCGTGCTGAATGTCGGGCCGGGCGGTCTCGGCGCTGGCCGCGGTTGGGCCGGTGGCCGGCGCCGCGATGGCGGTGCCGCTCGGTCCGTGGATTGAATTCCGCCGCAAGCGGCCGGTGATGATCGCGATGGATGTCGTACGCTTTGCCGCGACGCTGAGCGTGCCCATCGGCTTTATGTTCGGCTGGCTCAGCTTCGCTCAGCTCCTCGTCGTGTCGGTTATCGTCGCCGCGGCGGACATCGCCTTCCGCGCGGCCAGCGGCGCCTGCCTGAAGGCGCTGGTCAGGCCCGAGGATCTGGTGATCGCGAACGGCCGGCTTGAAGCCACCACCTGGACGGCGACCGCGATCGGGCCGCCGCTCGGCGGCGCGGCGATCGGATTGTTCGGTCCGGTCGTGACCGTGGTCGCCAATGCGATCAGCTATCTCGTCTCCGCGGCCGCAATCCGTGCGATCGGCGGCACGGAGCCGGTGCCGGCGCGCCGCGACGCGCCGGCCTTTCGCGCGGCCGACCTGCTCGCGGGATGGCGTTACATCCTCGCTCACCCCGTGCTGCGTTCGCTTTTCTTCAACACCGTGCTGGTCAACGGCCTGATCATGGCGACAGCGCCGCTGCTCGCTGTGCTGATGCTGCGCGATCTCGGATTTGCGCCCTGGCAGTACGGGCTCGCATTCGGCGCGCCGTGCGTGGGCGGCCTGATCGGCGCGCGTGTCGCGCCTGCCCTGGTCGCGCGGTTCGGACAGCACAACGTTCTGCTCACCGCCGGCACGCTGCGCGCGTGCTGGTCGGTCGGCCTGGCCTTCATGCCGAACGGAGCGCCCGGCATCGTTGTCGTGTTTCTCCTCCAGTTCGGCCTCGTCACCTGCGCAGGGATTTTCAACCCCGTGCTGGCGGCGCATCGCCTCGGGCAGATCGAGATCGAGCGAACCGCGCGCATCCTGTCGGCCTGGTCGATCACCAGCAGCGCGAACATCGCGGTGCTGACCGCGCTGTGGGGCGCACTGGCCGGCTTCGCTGGCGCGCGTGCCGCGATCGCGATCAGCGGTCTGCTCCTGCTGCTCACGCCGCTTCTGCTGCCGCGGCGCGCGTTTGCTGCCAGCCATGCAGGCGAGGCCGTCCAGGCGACTGACGCCTGGTCGGTCAGCCATCGTGGGCGCAGGTGAAACCGAATGGATGAGAGGATTGGTCTTGCCGCTTCAGTACGACCGTTGCTTGATGCCCCAGCGGCCGTTCTCTGATGTCACGATCCAGAGGTTGCGGTGGCGGCTCGCGATCGATCCGTCGGCGCGATCGCGGGTATATTCGACCACGAGATGGACTTTGCGCGGGCTGACCAGCACGGGATCCTTGCGCTGATAGGTGGTCTTCGCCCACCCCGTCGTGCGCGACAGATCGTCGAAGAACGACGCCGGCAGCTTGCCCACCTCGTCCCAGATCACGAGCTGCTCGCCCGACAGGATGACGTGCGGGAAGTGCAGCAACGCATCCATACCGGCGAGGTCGCGGGCATTGAACCTTTCAGTAAAGCGCTCGATGCAGCCGATCGCCTCCGCGATCATAGTCGCATCGTCGGCAGCGTCGGAGCGGGGCTGGAAGAGATTGTCGGTCGTGCTCATGCGTCCGCTATAAACCGGCAGCGAAACGGTCGGCAACGGCGCAGGCGACGGCCGCTACTTCACCCGCTGCTTCTCGAGCTTGCGCGCCAGCGTGCGGCGGTGCATGCCGAGCCGGCGGGCGGTTTCGGAGATGTTGAAATCGGTCTCGATCAGAGTCTGGTGGATGCGTTCCCATTCCAGCGTCTTGATCGAAGTGGGACGCGCGCCGACCTCGATGTCGGCGTTGCCGGCCGCTTTCTGGAACGCGGCCTCGATGTCGTCGGTGTTCGATGGCTTCGCCAGATAGTGGCAGGCGCCGAGCTTGATGGCTTCGACCGCGGTGGCGATGCTGGCGAAGCCCGTCAGCACGACGATCAGCATCTCCGGATCATGCGCATGCAGCGCTTCCACGCAGGCAAGGCCGGAGGCGCCGCCAGCGAGCTTGAGGTCAACGACAGCATAACCGGGCGATTGCTGCTCCAGCAGCCCGCGGACCTCGTCGAGCGAGGCCGCGACGACGACGCCGTAGCCGCGGCGCTCGAACGAACGTTTGAGCGTGCGGGCAAAGCCGGCGTCGTCCTCGACGATCAGAAGCTGGCGTTCATCCGTCAAGCTCGTCTCCGATCACTAGCGTCGAGAGCGGAAGCTCGAGCCGGACCGCGGCGCCGACATCGGGCCGGTTGCGCACCGTCACCACGCCGCCAAGCTTGCGTACGACGTTGACCACCAGGAACAGGCCGAGGCCGCTGCCGGGGCTGCCCTTGGTCGACTGATAGGGCTTGCCGACATGCGGAAGCACCTCGCGCGAGAAGCCCGGGCCGCGGTCGGTCACCGACAGCACCAGCGTGTCCTCCTTCCGCTCCGCCATCAGTTCGATCCAGTCGCGCGACACCTCGGCGGCATTGTCCAGCACGTTGAAGATCGCCTGCTTGAGTGCGATGTCGGAGACGATCGGCAGATCGGCACCGAACGCATTGCGGAAGTACAGGGTGGCCGAGGGCCGCGTCGTCCGCCATTCGTCCACCAGCGCCGTCAGGAAGGCCGCAACCGTCGTCGGTGAGGAGCCTTCGCCGCGCGCTTCCCCCGCGGACAGCAGGATGCCCGTCACGATCGTCTTGCAGCGCTGCAGCGATGTCTCCATCTCGCCGAGGTCCTGCGACAGCTCGGGCTCGGAGGCGAGCGCCGGCATCCGGCGCCAGTCGCTCAGGATGACCGAAAGCGACGCGAGCGGCGTACCGAGCTCGTGCGCGGCTCCGGACGCCAGCAGGCCCATCCGCACGATATGATCCTGCTCGGCGGCATGCTGGCGCATCGCGGCCAGCCGCGCGTCGCGGTCGCGCAGATTGCGGTTGATCCGGGTCACGAACACCACGAGCAGCACCGCGTCGAGCACGAGGCCGATGAATGTGCCGGCGATGTAGCGGCTGAACGCATCGCCAAATCCTTCCTGCGGCAGCGCCAGCGGCTCGTAATAGCCGGTAAGCCAGGCGTAGCTCATGCAGACCAGCGCCACCAGCGACCAGGTCGACGGCGCGTCGAGCAGTACCGCGCCGAGCGTCACCTGCAGCAGATAGAGCGAAGTGAAAGGATTGGTGGCGCCGCCGCTGAGATAGAGCAGGGTTGTCAGCGCCGCCACGTCGAGCGTCAGCGCGATCAGGAGTTCGCGGTTGTTGATGTCGGCGCGATAGCGCACCCAGACCAGGCTGACGAGATTGAGCGCCACCAGGCCGCAGATCACGGCGGCCATCGGCAAGAGCGGCAGCGCGATGCCCATCCAGAACTGGACGAAGGCGATGGTGACGATCTGGCCGATCACCGCCGTCCAGCGCAGCTGGATCAGCAGCGCCATGTTCTTGCGGTTGGTCGCGGCGTCGGTCGGTGAAGGTGCGGTGAGGTCGAACGGCAGGCCGGTCGGCACGCTTCCGGCAGGCGGCGTCACGGCTGTCCCTGCCGCCATTTCGTCGTCATGCAGATCCGATGTGCGCTCGAGCATCTGGGCCTGGGTTGCGAGACAGGTTGCGGGCTGCGCCGATCAGGCGGCGCACGGCGGCCCGTCGTGGATCGGAGCCGCCGGCGCGACCCCTGCCGCGTACGGCGCGCAGGAGTGCACCTGCCAGCATAAAGGCGAGCGCGAACCATGTCAGCGCGTAAATCAGGTGGCTGTTGTGAAACCGCACGACGGTGAGCCCGCCGACCGGGTAACCGCCGGGGTTCGGGGTGGCGTCGGCGTCGATAAAGAAGGGCGCGACCTGCGACAAGCCATGCGTGGCCGCAATCGCGGCGACGTCGCGCGAGTACCAGCGGCCGGCCGCGGCGTCGTTGCTGCGCAGGAAACCGCCCTTCGGTTCCGACATCCGCAGCAGGCCGGTGACGCTCACCGCGCCCTGTGGATCGCCCTCGCGCCGTGTCGCGGGATCGCGCTTCTCGGCCGGGACGAAACCTCGGTTGACCAGCACGGTGGTTCCGTCGGCGGTTCGCAGCGGGGTCACCACCCAGAAGCCGGGACCGTCGACGGTCACGGCCTGAACCAGGGCCTCGTCCGCGTTCAGGAAGGTGCCGGTCACGGTGACGCGGCGGTATTCGTCGCTGGCGGCGGTCACTGCCGGCCACGATGAGGGGGCCGGCAGCGGAGCGGGCGCGGCATGAATGCGCTGCTCGACCCGCTCGATCAAAGCCAGCTTCCAGGTCCTGCGCTCGATCTGCCAGACGCCGAGCGCGGTCAGCAGCACCACGCCCAGCATGCCGAGCGTGAAGAGCAACAAAGAGGGCCTGGAAGACCGCATCGTCACGGCATCTGGCTCATGTCGTGCATCGGCATCATGTTGATGTTGAGGTGATGCATGACCCACAGCGAGCCAGTCAGTGCGATCACCACCATGATGACCGTGAAGATCAGAGCCATCATGGTCCAGCCGTTCTCGGAACGGGTGTTCATGTGCAGGAAGTAGACCATGTGCACCACGATCTGCACCGCGGCGAGCAGCAGCACGATCAGCGCGGTCACCTGCTTGTCCGCGATCGCACCGGTCATCACCAGCCAGAACGGCACCGCGGTGAGGACGACGGAGAGGCCGAAGCCGATCAGGTAGCTCGAGAGCGTGCCATGCGCCGCCGTATCATGGGCGTGGTGGCCGTGATCGCCGGCTTCGGATGGCAGGGCGTGAGAGTCTGATGTCATCGCAGCATTCCCAGGAGGTAGACGAAGGTAAAGACGCCGATCCAGACCACGTCCAGGAAGTGCCAGAACATGGAGAGGCACATCAGGCGGCGCCGGTTGGCCTCGATCAGGCCGAAACGCGCGACCTGCACCATCAGCGTGGTCAGCCAGACCAGGCCGAAGGTGACGTGCAGGCCGTGGGTGCCGACCAGCGTGAAGAAGGACGACAGGAAGGCGCTGCGCTGCGGCGTCGCGCCCTCATGGATCATGTGGGCGAACTCGGTGAGCTCGATGCCGAGGAACGCGAGGCCGAACAGCCCGGTGATGGTAAGCCAGGCCTGCGTCGCGCCGATCTTCGATTTCTCCATCGTCAGCATGGCGAAGCCATAAGTGATCGAGGACAGCAGCAGCATCGTCGTGTTGAGCGCGACGAGCTTGAGATCGAACAGATCCTTCGGCGCAGGACCTGCGGCGTAGTTGCCGCCGAGCACGCCGAAGGTCGCGAACAGGATCGCGAAGATGAGGCAGTCGCTCATCAGGTAGATCCAGAAGCCCAGCATGGTGCTGGCGCCTTCCGGATGCGCGTGCTCGTCGATTACGTGGAAGACCGGTTCGGAATTCTGCGTGGAGACGGTTGCTACAGTCATGACTTGGCTCCAGCGGCAAGCAAATGCGTCCGCGCATCTTCGACCCAACCCACTTCATCCGCCGGGATGTTGAAGTCGCGGTGATAGTTGAAGGTATGGCCGATCGCGACCGCGAGCAGCGCGACGAAGCTGACGGCAGCAAGCCACCAGATGTACCAGATCAGGCCGAATCCCATCGCCGTCGCGAGGCCGGCGAGGATGATGCCGGTTCCGGTGTTGGAGGGCATGTGGATCGGCTTGAAGCCGGACAGCGGACGCTTGTAGCCGCGGCGCTTCATGTCCCACCACGCGTCGTTGTCGTAGACGACCGGCGTGAAGGCGAAGTTGTAGCTCGGCGGCGGCGACGAGGTGGCCCATTCCAGCGTGCGCCCGTTCCAGGGATCGCCGGTGACGTCGCGGAGCTGCTCGCGCTTCATGATGCTGACTGCGAACTGCACCAGCATCGAGAGGATGCCGAGCAGGATCAGGAAGGCGCCGATGCCCGCGATGATGAACCAGATCTGCAGGGACGGATCGTCGAACACGCGAAGGCGACGGGTGACGCCCATCAGGCCGAGCACGTAGAGCGGCATGAAGGCGACATAGAAACCCGTAACCCAGAACCAGAACGACAGCTTGCCCCAGAACGGATCGAGCCTGAAGCCGAACGCTTTCGGGAACCAGTAGTTGATGCCGGCAAACAGCCCGAACAGCACGCCGCCGATGATCACGTTGTGGAAATGCGCGACCAGGAACAGGCTGTTATGCAGCACGAAGTCGGCCGGCGGCACCGCGAGCAGCACGCCGGTCATGCCGCCGATCACGAAGGTCAGCATGAACGCCACCGTCCACATCATCGGCAGCTCGAAGCGGATCCGGCCGCGATACATCGTGAACAGCCAGTTGAACATCTTCGCGCCCGTCGGGATCGAGATGATCATGGTGGTGATGCCGAAGAACGAGTTCACGCTGGCGCCGGAGCCCATCGTGAAGAAGTGGTGCAGCCAGACCAGGTAGGACAGGATGGTGATGACGACCGTGGCGTAGACCATCGAGGTGTAGCCGAACAGCCGCTTGCCCGAGAACGTCGCGGTCACCTCGGAGAAAATGCCGAACGCCGGCAGCACCAGGATGTAGACCTCGGGATGGCCCCAGATCCAGATCAGGTTCACGTACATCATCGGGCTGCCGCCGAAGTCGTTCGTGAAGAAGTTGGTGCCGACATAGCGGTCGAGCGACAGCAGCACCAGCACCGCCGTCAGCACCGGGAAGGAGGCGACGATCAGGACGTTGGTGCAGAGCGAGGTCCAGGTGAAGACGGGCATCTTCATCATCGTCATGCCCGGGGCGCGCAGCTTGACGATGGTGCAGATCAGGTTGATGCCCGATAGCGTCGTGCCGACGCCGGCGACCTGTAGTCCCCATATGTAATAGTCGACGCCGACGTCGGGACTGTAGCCGATGTTCGACAGCGGCGGATAGGCGAGCCAGCCGGTGCGCGCGAATTCGCCGACGAACAGCGAGGCCATCACCAGCACCGCGCCGCCGACCGTCATCCAGAAGCTGAAATTGTTCAGGAACGGGAAGGAGACGTCGCGGGCGCCGATCTGCAGCGGCATGACGTAGTTCATCAGGCCCGTCACCAGCGGCATCGCCACGAAGAAGATCATGATCACGCCGTGCGCGGTGAAGACCTGGTCGTAGTGGTGTGCGGGGAGGTAGCCCTCCGAGCCGTTGAAGGCGATCGCCTGCTGCAGGCGCATCATCAGTGCGTCGGCGAAGCCGCGCAGCAGCATTACGATGCCGAGGATCATGTACATGATGCCGATGCGCTTGTGGTCCACGGTGGTGAACCACTCGCGCCACAGATAGCCCCACAGCCGGAAATAGGTGACGGCGGCGAACAACGCGAGGCCGCCGGTCGCGACCACGGCGAAGGTGCCGACCAGGATCGGCTCGTGCAGCGGCAGCGCGTCCAGATTGAGGCGGCCGAAGATCGCCTTGATGATTTCAGGATTGTTGAACATGCGGCCCTCTCAGGACTCTGATTTCGGACGCTGGCCGAGCAGCAGCGACGTCGATGACGGATGGGCGGGAGAGAATGGCGGGCGCTTCATGCCGACGCCGCGCAGCGGAGTCATGTCCGACGGCGCGAAGATCTCGCGCGACGGCGTGTCCTTCAGCTCGTCGATCGAGCAGATGCCGGCGACGAAGGTCGGCTCGTTGCCGAGCGGCGCGCCGCGCCTTGCGTATTTGTCGTAGGTCAGCGGCAGCGTGTTGTTGAGACCTTCGCGACCGAGGCCGCCCTTGGCGTCGATCGCCATCATCTCGCTGACGCACATCTTGCCGGCCTCGACGCACATGTTGAGGATCGCCTTGTAGAGATCGCGATCGACCGAGCCGTAGAGGCGCACCGGCTCGTTGGAGCTCGGGCGTTCGAGCTGCAGGTAGTCGGAACGGCCGAGCATGTTGCTGCTGGCCTTGGCGTTGGCGATCCACTTGTCGAAGTCGGAGGCCGAGAGGCTCTTGAACGCGAAGTGCATGCCGGAGAAGCCGGCGCCGCTGTAATTGGCGGAGAAGCCCCTGAAGGTGCCCTGCTCGTTGGCGACCGCGTGCAGCTTCGTCTCCATGCCGGGCATGGCGTAGATCTGGCCAGCCAGTGCCGGGATGTAGAAGGAGTTCATCACGGAGGACGCCGTGATGCGGAAGCGGATCGGGCGGTCGACCGGAGCGGCGAGCTCGTTGACGGCGGCGACGCCGTAGTCGGGGTAGATGAACAGCCACTTCCAGTCGAGCGCGACGACCTCGACATTGAGCGGCGCGTCCTTGCTCTCGATCGGCTTGCCGGCGTCGATGCGGCCGAGCGTGCGGTAGGGATCGAGCAGATGGGTGCCCATCCAGGTCAGCGCGCCCAGGCAAACGATGATGAGGAGCGGCGCCGACCAGATCACGAGCTCGAGCTGGGTGGAGTGATCCCATTCCGGCTCGTAGGGCACGGCGGTGTTGGACTGGCGGTAGCGCCAGGCGAAGAACACCGTCAGCGCCATCACCGGCAGGACGATCAGCAGCATCAGGACGGTCGAGATGACGACGAGGTCGCGCTGCTGGGCGGCGACGTCGCCGGCTGGCGCCAGGACGACGAAATCGCACCCGCCAAGCAGGGCCGCAAACGGCAATAAGGCCAATAATTTCAAGGCGCGCACAGCTTACCCCGCTGGAATTTTATGAGTTCCGCCAAGGGGTAGCTGCGATGCAACAGAACGGACATTGGACAATTTGTCCAATGTTGCACTGCGGGATGTGGCGCGAAACAGTCGGATGGACCGCGAGGCAAAGTCTGCCCGCGGCCTCACTCCAAGGACGGTTTACGGCGCGATGGCACAGGCCCCAGCAATGGCTCACGGCAACCCGGCGACATCATCAGGTCACGGGCATGCGAAACCCGGCGAAATCGCCATCGGCGTCATCATCGGGCGCACATCGGAATTCTTCGACTTTTTCGTCTACGCGATCGCCTCGGTGATCGTGTTTCCGAAGCTGGTATTCCCGTTCGTCAACGAGCTGACCGGCACCCTCTATTCCTTCGGGCTGTTTGCCCTGGCCTTCGCCGCGCGCCCGCTCGGCACCGTCATCTTCATGGCGGTCGACCGCCGCCACGGCAAGGGCGCCAAGCTCGTCATCGCGCTGTTCCTGCTCGGCACCGCCACGGTGGCGATCGCGTTTCTGCCCGGCTACAACGAGATCGGCGTGGCGGCGATCTGGCTGCTCGCCGCGGCGCGGGCCGCGCAGGGCATCGCCTGGGGCGGCGCCTGGGACGGCCTGGCCTCGCTGCTCGCGATGAATGCGCCGGCGCGTCATCGCGGCTGGTTCGCGATGGTGCCGCAGCTCGGCGCCCCGCTTGGGCTGATCGTGGCGAGCGCGCTGTTCGCCTTCTTTGCCGGCAACCTGTCGGCGGACGATTTCTTCGACTGGGGCTGGCGCTATCCGTTCTTCGTCGCCTTCGCCATCAACGTCGTGGCGCTGTTCGCGCGGCTGCGCATGGTGGCGACGGATGAATATTCCGAGCTGTTCGAAAGCCGGGACCTGCAGCCGGCGCGCGTGACCGAAACGGTCACGCAGGAGGGCCGCCACATCCTGCTCGGGGCGTTCGCGCCGCTGGCGAGCTTCGCGCTATTCCACATGGTGACCGTGTTCCCGCTATCCTGGGTGTTCCTGTTCACCAGGGAAAGCCCGGTGCGCTTCCTGATCATCGAGATGATCGGCGCCATGGTCGGCGTCGCTGCGATCGTGGCGTCCGGCATGATCGCCGACCGCGTCGGACGCAAGCCGCTGCTGATCGGCTCGGCGATCGCGATCGCGGTGTATAGCGGCTTCGCCCCGCAACTGCTCGATGCCGGTCCGCTCGGCGAGACGGTCTACATGGTGCTGGGCTTCGTGCTGCTCGGCCTCTCGTTCGGCCAGTCCTCGGGCGCGATCGCTTCCAGCTTCGCGCGGGCCTATCGCTACACGGCCTCGGCGCTGACGTCCGATTTGGCTTGGCTGTTCGGCGCCGGCTTCGCACCGCTCGCGGCGCTGTTGCTGGCAACCCATTTCGGGCTGATCTCGGCAGGCGCCTACCTGCTGTCGGGCGCGGTCTGGACGCTGCTCGCGCTGTGGCTGAGCGGACTGCGCGAGGCGGAAGGCTGAACTTGTAGCCCGGATGAAGCCAACGGGTCGCGCGAACGCGCGCCCGATGACAGGCTCCGCGAAATCCGGGGCCGCTCTCGCCGCGGATGACCCCGTCCCGGATTGCGCTGCGCGCCATCCGGGCTACGGAGGCTCAATCCTTCGGACGTCTCAATCCACCACGATCTTGACGCGGTCGCGCGGCTTCACCTGCGCGTGGGCGTCGAGCCCGTTCAGCACGCGGAAGCGTTCGGTCGGGTGATCGACGCCGGCCATGCGGTGCGACAGCGATTCCACTGTGTCGCCCGGCTGCACGTTGATGACCTTGATGCGCAGCGGGCGCGCGGCCTGGATCTCCTCGAGCGTCAGGCGGCGGAACGAGTTGACGGTCTCGCGCGCGTTGCGCTCGCTCTCGGTGGTCTTCTGCTTGGCGGCGAAGATGAAGCGGTAGACGTCGGTGCCGAAGCGCAGCGCATAGACCTTGAACTGCCACTGGTCGCCATGCGCGGTCGCCGACGCCGCCGGGAAGCCGTTGATGTTGAGGTCTTCGGTCGAGGATTTCTCGACGCCTTCCATCCAGCCGGAATTGAGATAGTCGCCGAGCGACTGCTCGGCCGGCACCCGCACGACGTCGAAGCGCATCGCCTGGCTGCCGCCCTCGCGCACGCCGATCACGGCCTGCGCGGTGTTGTCGAGCGTGAAGGTGTCGGGCGCCGTGAAGGTGAAGCCGAGCTTGGGATGCAGGAAGCGGCGGCCGCGCACGAAACCTTCGCTCGGGTCCTCGCCGTAAACGATGTTGTCGATCGCGGCGAGATAGCTCTCGCGATCGCGGTCGTTGTTCTCGGGCGAGGTGTATTGCCGCGCGATCGCCTGCGCATTGGCGACGCGCTCGGGCGTGGCCGGATGCGACGACAGGAAGTCCTGCGCGCGCGGATCGAGCGCAGTCCTGCCGATCTTGAGCGCGGCGTTGCGCTCCATCGCGGTCAGGAAGCGCGCCGCGCCGTAGGGATCGAAATGCGCGCGTGCGGCGATCCCGACGCCGATGCCGTCGGCCTCGAATTCCTGCTGCCGCGAGAAGCTCGCCATCGTCAGCTTGGTCTTGGCCAGCGCCAGCGCGGTGAGATCGGGATCGTTGCTCATGTCGGTGACGACGCGCGTCACCACGGCAGCCTGCCGCGCCTGATCCTCGCGGATCGAGGCGTGCTTGGCCAGCACATGCGCCATCTCATGGCTGAGCACGGAGGAGAGCTCGGAAGTGTCGCTGGCGAGCGCGATCAGCCCGCGCGTGACATAGAGCTGGCCGGTCGGCAGCGCGAAAGCGTTCACCGCGCCGGAATTGAGGATGGTGACCTTGTAGGCCTGGTCGGGCCGCTCGGAGGCCGCGACCAGCCGGTCGACGATCTTGCTGATCAGCGCCTCGAGCTTCGGATCATCATAGGCGCCGCCATAGGAGGACAGGATGCGCTCATGCTCGTGCTCGGTCGCAGGCGTCTGCTGCACTACGCGGTTCGGCTTGACCGGAGCCGCGACCGCTGCGGTGGGCGTCACCTGCTCGAACCGGCCGACATTGCTGCAGGCTGCGAGCATCAGCGCGGCACAGACAAGCACCGGCGCAGCCGAAAGGCGGCGGCCTGTCAGTCCCTCACGCCGTCCTGCACGCTCTGTCAAATCTACAACTCACAATTGTCAAGTGAACCGGCCGGGATACGGTCCATCCGGACACATCCGCTAGCTCCCGCCGAGCACTTCAATCTGCCCCACTCGGAGCAATTCGATACGTGGGCCACGTCGCGCTTCCACCCAGCCTCGGACGCGAATCCTTCGATTTTCGAGGGACTTGGGCGCGAGCCCGGCCGCCTCAAACGCAGGGACTATGCGCTTTGAAATAGTCGCCGCAAAGTCCCGTGTCCAGTTTCGGCCGAAATTCAGATAGGTCGTTGCCCCGGCCTGCCGTACCGACAAAACCCGGCCCTCGACCACGGTAAAGCGCCCGATCCCGGCCAAAATATCGCCCGGACTTTCGGCGCTTTTTATGACGCTGGCCTCGCCCCAGGTTCCCGATCGGGCCTGCCGGGCCTCGGCCTCCGCGGCCATCAGCGCAGCCGCGCAGTCCCTGTCGCCAACCTCGGGTGAAACCAGAGCAAGGCCCTGCCGCAGCAACTCGCTCTGCACGGGTGTTTCGGCGCCGGCGAGAAAGGCGTAGGCCGGCTGGCGGCCGTAGCGGTCCGGCATGTCCTCGCCGCCGTGCAAGGTCACGTCGCGGCCGACCAGCAGTCCGGACAAGGCTGCGCGGGCCTTCACCGCGTCCGCCACCTCGATGCCGGCCAGCTTGACCTCGCGGCCGTCATCGAGGCGGAAGCTGCGCGCATCGACGATCGCGGCCACGCGGCCCTCGCCCTGGGTCTCGAAATTGCATCCCGCCGCATGGCCTCTGCCGCAAGCAAACAGCGTCGCGCACACGAGGAGCGCGCTGCGAACGGGCGTCGGCAGAATCCGCATCGACAACATTGGCATTGATCGATCTTCGCACATTTTAGCCATTCCGTTCAGCGGAAAACGCGTGGCAGCTCCGCGGCTTGCCGCTGTGAATGGCATGCGGCATGATCGCGCGCGAATGAAACGGACCGGCCGCGATGGAATGCGGCGCGGGCTTCAAGGGAGGCTTTTGATGAGACGAGTTTTGGCCGGCGTGCTGGCCTGTGTGCTTGCGATTTCGGCGAATCCGTCGATGGCGCAGGACAAGCCTCCGCTGAAACTCGGCGGCATCCTCGACATGTCGAGCCTCTATGCCGATATCACCGGCTCCGGCAGTGAAACTGCCGCCAAGATGGCGGTGGAGGATTTCGGCGGCGAGGTGCTCGGCCGCAAGATCGAGGTCGTCGTCGCCGATCATCTCAACAAGGCCGATCTCGCCGCCAACATCGCCCGCGACATGATCGACAACCAGCACGTCGAGATGATCTTCGACGTCGCGGCGTCCGCGACTGCGCTCGCCGCTGCCGAGATCGCGAAAGCGCGCGGCAAGATCATCATCTTCAACGGGCCCGGCTCGATCCGCCTCTCCAACGAGGCCTGCGGCCCCTACACCGTGCACTACGTGTTCGACACCTTCGCGCAGGCCAACGTCACCGGACTTGCCGCGGTGAAATCCGGCCTCGACACCTGGTTCTTCCTGACCGCGGACTATGCCTTCGGCCAGGACCTGGAGAAGGACACCTCCAACGTGGTGGTGAAGTCCGGCGGCAAGGTGCTGGGCAGCGTGCGGCATCCGATCAACACCTCGGATTTCTCGTCCTTCCTGCTGCAGGCGCAGGCCTCGAAGGCCAAGGTGATCGGGCTCGCCAATGCCGGCGGCGACACCATCAACGCGATCAAGCAGGCCGCGGAGTTCGGCATCACCAAGGGCGGCCAGAAGCTGTCGCCGCTGCTTGCCTTCGTGACCGACATCGACAGCGTCGGGCTCGAGACCGCGCAGGGCCTGCTGCTTGCCGAAGCCTTCTATTGGGACCTCAACGACGACACCCGCGCGTTCTCGAAGCGCTTCATGGAACGCACCAAGCGGGTGCCGACCTCGGCGCAGGCTGGCGTCTACTCCTCCGTGCTGCATTACCTGCAGGCGGTGAAGGCCGCGGGCACTACCGATTCGGCTGCGGTCATGAAGCTGATGAAGGAGACCCCGATCAACGACATGTTCGCCAAGAACGGCAAGATCCGCGAGGACGGCCGCATGGTGCACGACATGTACCTGTTCGAGGTCAAGAAGCCGTCGGAATCGAAAGGGCGCTGGGACGACTACAAACTGCTCGCGACCGTGCCGGGCGACCAGGCCTTCCAGCCGCTCGCAGACTCGCGCTGTCCGCTGGTGAAGAAATGACAAGGTTCGGCCGTCATTGCGAGGAGCGTTAGCGACGAAGCAATCCATGCTTCCGCGGATGCGGACGTGGATTGCTTCGCTTCGCTCGCAATGACGGCGCGGAGGTGGTTCCCGCTAATACCAACAACAACGAAAGGCAAAACGCCATGAGCGACAATCAGATGGTTCTCCAATCCCTCGACCAGGGCCTGCTCACGATCACGATGAACCGGCCTGAGCGGCGCAACGCGCTCAATCCCGACATGACGCGCGGGCTGGTGGACGCCGCGCGGCGCGCGCAGGACGATCCCGACGTGCGCGCGGTGCTGATCAAGGGTGCCGGCGGCACCTTCTGCGTCGGCGGCGACGTCAAGTCGATGGCGGAGGGCCGCGCGCCGCTTCCGTTCGAGACCAAGATGGCGAACCTGCGCCGCGGCATGGAGGTCTCGCGCATCCTGCACCAGATGCCGAAGCCGGTGGTGGCGCAGCTCGATGGCGCGGCGGCCGGTGCCGGGCTTTCGATCGCGCTGTCCTGTGATCTCCGCGTCGCCAGCGCGTCTTGCAAGATCACGACCGCCTTCGCCAAGGTCGGCTTCTCCGGCGATTACGGCGGCACCTATTTCCTCACCAAGATGCTCGGCAGCGCCAAGGCGCGCGAGCTCTATCTGATGTCGCCGGTGCTGTCGGCGCAGGAGGCCCTGGGTCTCGGCATGGTGAGCAAGGTGATGCCCGATGCCGAAATCGATGCGGCGGCGCTCGAGCTGGCGCGGTCGCTGGCGCAGGGGCCGTCGGTCGCGCTCGGCTACATCAAGCGCAACATCAACAATGCCGAGACGATGACGCTGGAAGCCTGCTTCGACGGCGAGGCGATCCATCACTCGCGTGCCGGCGAGACCGCCGACCACAAGGAAGCGGCCAAGGCCTTCGTCGAGAAGCGCAAGCCCACCTTCCAGGGGCAGTAAGCGATGGCCGACTACATGCGGCTGCGGCAGATCTGCCTGGTTGCGCCGCAGCTCGAGCCCGTGATCTCGGACATCTCCGCGATCATGGGCCTCAATGTCTGTTACCGTGACGGTAACGTGGCGAAGTACGGCCTGGAGAATGCGCTGCTGCCGGTCGACACTATCCTCCTCGAGGTGGTCGCGCCATTCCAGCCGGACACGGCGGCCGGGCGCTTCATCGAGAAGACCGGCGGCCGCGGCGGCTACATGGCGATCTTCGCTTGCGAAGATCCCGACGTGCGCGGTGCCAAGGCCAATGCGATGGGCGTGCGCACCGCCAACGTGATCACGCACGCGCCCTATCACGGCGTGCAATTGCACCCGCGCGACTGTCGCGCTGCCTTCATCGAGTTCAATCACACCGACGGCAGCGACGACATTCTCGGTCCGTATCCGCCCGCCGGCCCGGACTGGCAGAAGTCGATCCGCAAGGACACGACTCTGGCGCTGACCGAGGTCGAGATGCAGAGCCCCGAGCCGCAGGCATTGGCGGAGCATTGGGGCAGGATCATCGGCATCCCCGCGACCGGCACGACGCTGAAGCTGCCGAACAGCGCCTTCCGGTTCGTCAAGGGCGACAGCGAGATCATGAGCGGATTGACGTTCAAGGTCGCGAACAGGGCGAAGGTGCTGGATGCGGCGAAGGCGAGGGGCTGCGCGGTGTCGGGCGATGAGTTCTTGCTCTGCGGTGTGACGTTCAAGCTGACGGCATGACATTCGTAGCCCGGATGGAGCCAACGGGTCGCGCGAACGCGCGCCCGATGACAGGCTCCGCGAAATCCGGGGCCGCGCTCTCCGCGGTTGGACTGTTCCCGGATTGCGCTGCGCTTCATCCGGGCTACGCATCTACGACCCGTCATCCCCGCGAAAAGGCTTCGCCTTTGTCGCTGGAGGAGCACGTAGCGCGTCTCGAAGGATCACGGCCCGGCCGTGGCCGTCCATCCTTCGAGGCTCGCTTCGCGAGCGCCTCAAGATGACGGGGGAAGATTGAGCTGATGGCAGCGATCCAATATCGTGAGCACAACAATAATCGGAACGCTCCCATGCCGCATCCGCTCGATTCCTTCTTCGCACCAAAGAGCATCGCGCTGATCGGCGCCTCGCGCGATCACGAGAAGATTCCGGGGCGGTTGCTCGCGATGTTGCGCAAGAACGGCTATCCGGGGAACCTCTATCCGATCAATCCGAACTATGACGAGATCGACGGGCTAAAATGCTTCAAGTCGATCGCCGACATCGGCGCGCCGATCGATCTTGCCGTTATCGTCATTCCTGCCCGCACGGTGTTGGCGGCGCTGGAACAGTGCGCGGCCGTGGGCGTCAAGAACGCCGTCATCATCTCCTCCGGCTTTGCCGAGGAGGGCGGCGACCGCGCGGCGATGCAGGATGCGATCGTGGCGTTGGCGCGGAAGACCGGCATGCGGATCTCCGGCCCGAACGCCGAAGGCTTCTACAGTCAGGTGCAGAAGGTCGCCGCGACCTTCAGCCCGACCGTCGACGTCAAGCCGGATGCGCCGGCGCTCGTTGCGAGCAAGCGGCGGATCGGCATCGTCGCACAGAGCGGCGGCATCGGCTTTGCGATCTATCACCGCGCCAAGGCGCTGGGCATCGCGCTCAGCTACGTCGTCAGCGCCGGCAATGAGAGCGATCTCGGCGCCGGCGAGTTCCTCGACTACATGGTGCAGGATGCATCCACCGACGTGATCCTGCTGTTCATCGAGGGCATCCGTGACGTCGACAAGTTTATGGCCGCTGCAAAGCGAGCGGCGGAGCTCAGGAAACCCGTGATCGTGACCAAGGTCGGCCGCTCCGGCGCCGGCGAGCGCGCGGCCGCCTCGCACACCGCGAGCATGGCCGGATGGTCAGCGGCCTATGACGCGGTGTTCGCCAAATACGGCTTCATCGTCTCCAACGATCTCGACGAAGCCGTCACGATCGCCGCGGTGCTGGCGACCAATCCGCTGCCGAAGGGCGATCGCGTTGCGGTGCTGACCGTCTCCGGCGGCGCCGGCATCTGGGGTGCCGACACCGTGTCGATGCAAGGCCTGCGCGTGCCCGAGCTCTCGGCTGATGTCCAGGGCCAGATCAAGCAGTGGATGCCGTCCTATGGCGCGGCGGGCAATCCGGTCGACGTGACCGCGCAGGGCGTCTCCAGCGGCGGCCTGCAGAACAGCATCGAGCTGTTCGACGCGTCCGATGAAGTCGACGCGACGCTGGTCGTGCTGTCGCTGTCGAGCGAGACGCGGATGCCGTTCAAGGAGGCCGAGCTGAAGCCTGTGATCGCAGCGCAGCGGAAGCCGGTGGTGTTCTATTCCTACACGCTGCCGTCGCAATTTGCGCGGCAGGAGCTCGCAAAGTCCGGCGTTGTGGTGCTCTCGGGGCTGACGCATGTCGGCGTCGCGATGCGGCGTCTCGCCGACTATGCGAAGTTCAGACTGGCGCCCGAGGTGGAAAGCGCGGCGTCGCCGCCGCGCGATCTTTCGGCGCATTTGAGATCGAAGACGCTGTCCGAATTCGACAGCAAGTCGCTGCTGCGCGCGGCCAGCATCGCGCTACCGCACGAGGTACTGGTCACCGAGCGCGACGGGCTCGACGCCGCGATCGCGCAGGCTGGATTTCCGCTTGTGATGAAGATCCAGTCGCCCGACATCCCGCACAAGAGCGAGGTCGGCGGTGTCCGCGTCAACATCAGGGCCAAGGGTGAGGCATTCACGGCCTATCGCGACATGCTGGAGAGCGTGCAGCAGCATCGGCCGCAGGCCGCGATCCAGGGCGTGCTGGTCGGGCCGATGGCGAAGAGGGGCGTCGAGATCATTGTCGGCACCATGATCGACAAGACGTTCGGGGCGATGGTGATGGTCGGACTCGGCGGCGTCACGACCGAACTGTTCAAGGATGTGGTCTACCGTCCGGCGCCGGTGAGCGCGGCGGAGGCGTCGGCGATGCTGGAGACGCTGAAGGCCGTGCCGCTGCTGCAAGGATTCCGGGGCGCGCCGAAGGCGGACGTCGCGACGCTAGCGCGATTGATCTCGGAGATATCGCTGTTGGCAGCACGGCACGCAGGCGACATCGCGGAGATCGAGGTCAATCCGGTGCTGGTGCACCCCGAAGGGCAGGGCGTCACCATCGTCGATGCGCTGGTGGTGCCGAGAAAGTAGTGACTTTCCCCTCACGTCGCCCCGGCGAAGGCCGGGGCCCATAACCACCGAATTGAATTGTGAGAGAGGCCGACGCCGCTTGTACCCTTTCCGCGGGCCGCGGCGTATGGGTCCCGGCCTTCGCCCATAGGCGCTAAAATAGGATTTGCGCGTTGGATTTGCTTGTGATTCCAAGATGGGATGAGGCACGAATCGCTTGTGAACGAAGACTGGGCGCGTGTTGTTGCGCGGCTTGGCGGGGCCGATGCTCTCGGGGTCAGCGCCCGCGAGACGAAGGCGTTTGTCCGCCCGCGAGAGATTAGCAATGCGGTCGATTTGCTGCGTCTGATCCTGGCGTACTGTCTCGGCGAGAGGGGTCTGCGGTTGACGACGGCATGGGCAACCTCGGTGGGCCTTGTCGATATCTCCAACGTGGCTCTGTTGTATCGCTTGCGTCAATGCGGGGATTGGCTGGCGCGCCTGGTAGGCCAAGCGCTTGTGAGCGGTGCACCGAAGGCGAGCCGCGGTCGCCTGATCCGCATTGTTGACGCCACGACGGTCCCCAAGGCTGGGACGAGCGGCAGGAACAAGAACGCGGTGTGGCGTGTCCACAGTGCGTTCGATCTTCCGCGGGAGCGTTTTGGTCACTTCGAATTGACTGATGAGCGCGGGGGCGAGACGCTGGATCGGATACCGGCGGTTGCCGGCGAAATCCGTCTTGCCGATCGCGCCTATCTGCAGCCCGAGCGCATGGCACGTCTGCTCGATGCCGGTGCGGACTTCGTGATCCGGTCCGGCTGGAAGAGTGCGCGTTGGCTTGATGCCGAAGGTGGTCTGGTTGATCTCACGGCCGAACTGCGCAAAGCCACGGCAGGCGGCATGATCGATCGGCCGATCTGGATAAAACGCAGGTCTGGCGTGCCGCTCGCCATGCGTCTGGTTGC
The DNA here is from genome assembly GCF_029910095.1 of Bradyrhizobium sp. ISRA464. Lineage (NCBI taxonomy): Bacteria > Pseudomonadati > Pseudomonadota > Alphaproteobacteria > Hyphomicrobiales > Nitrobacteraceae > Bradyrhizobium > Bradyrhizobium sp. ISRA464. The sequence goes on from NZ_CP094526.1 coordinate 798,430, forward strand.
GATCAGGAAGCCGGCGCAAGCTGCCGCGGCTGCGCGACGCAAGGCACGCCGGACCGCACAAAAGGGAGGCCATCAGCTCTCCAGGCAAACACTGGACGCCGCAGATTGGGTGATCCTGGTGACCTCACTCAAACCAAAGGACTTCACGACTGCCGACATTTTCGCCCTCTATCGGCTACGATGGCGCATCGAGCTCGGCTTCAAGCGGCTGAAAAGCTTGATTGGCCTGAAGGGGCCGCCCGGAACTGACGAGCGATCCGCCAGACCCCATATCCTTGCCCATCTGCTGATCATTCTTCTGCTCGAGCCGCTCGTCGACGAACTCGAGGACTCTCCCCGCTTGGCCGACGCCGCCTGACCCGCCCAGGGGCGTGGCGTCTCCTGCACCAGCTCGTCGCTTCGCTACGGCAAGCCATCATTCCCCAGCCCGCAATCGCTTGCCTCCGCAGACTCCGCTCCACGCTCCGGCGGCACCTCCGCGAGCCGCCCAGACACAAGCGTCGCTATCAAGCAATCCAACTATCTTAGCGCCTATGGGCCTTCGCCGGGACACCGTGTTGAGGGAGCCGCGTTTGCGCGCTTACCGCCCCTTGAAGTTGGCGATGCGGCGCTCGGCGGTTGCCTTGACGCCTTCCTTGAAGTCCTCGGTGGCGCGCAGCTTGGTCTGTTCGACCAGCTCGTGGTTGGTCGCGGCGAGCACGCGGTCGGCGAGGCCGGCACGCATCGTGGCACGGGTGGACACGAGCCCGAGCGGCGAGCATTCGGCGATCTCCTGCGCCAGCTTCATCGCGGCAGCCCGCACCTGGTCCTGCGGCACCAGCACGTTGGCGAGGCCCCAGCGATAGGCTTCCTCGCCCGTGACGCGGCGGCTGGTGTAGAACATCAGCTCGGCATTGTTCTTGCCGATCAGCTCCGGCAGCGTCGCGGTGAGGCCGAAACCGGGATGGAAGCCGAGCTTGGTGAAGTTCGCCGAGAAGCGCGTCTCGGGGCAGGCGACGCGGAAGTCGGCCGAGACGGCAAGCCCGAGCCCGCCGCCGATCGCGGCGCCGTGCACGGCGGCGACGATCGGCTTCTTGTTGCGGAAGATGCGCACCGCCTGAACGTAGAGATGGTTGATCGGCAGGTTCGAGGCCGGATCGCTCTTGGCGCGCTCCTCCTGCTCCTGGCGGGCCGGGTCGCCGAAATTGGCGCCGGCGCAGAACGCCTTGCCTTGCGCTGCGAGCACCGAAGCACGGATCTCGATATTGTTGTCGAACTCCTCCAGCGCATCGGCGATCTGGTTGATCAGCGAGACGTCGAAGAAGTTCAGCGGCGGCTTGCGGATTTCGATCAGGCCGACATGGCCGTGGGTTTCGACGCCGATATCAGTGTACTTGGTCATCTGTTGTCTCCGTAAGGCTTCAATCTCTCGGCGCAGAGATCTTCACCTCTCCCAAGGGGAGAGGTCGATTTGCGCCAGCAAATCGGGTGAGGGGGTGTGCTCTCTCGATGGACCGTGATCCCTCACCCGGCGCTGCGCGCCGACCTCTCCCTGAGAGGTGAAGTGCGCAGGCGGTGAGATCGTCGGTGCCATCGGCGTTAGCGCAGGCCCAGTCCGCGGGCGATGATGCCGCGCAGCACCTCGGTGGTGCCGCCCTGGATCGTCAGCTTGGGCGCGGTCTTGATGGCGAAATCGAGCTGCTTTTCCAGCGTCTCGCGATTGGTGGCGGTCTCCTCGACGAAGGCCGCAAGATCACGGACGCGATGCGGCAGCTGCTGCTCCCACACCGTGCCGATGTCCTTCACGATCGAGGCTTCGACCACCGGCTCCTTGCCGGCCTGCAACATGCCGGCGACCGACACCGACATGCGGCGCATGGTGTGCACCTGCGCCACCAGGCGTCCGATGCCTTCCGCGCTGCGGGTGTCCGGAGTCTTGCCGACGGCACGCACCAGCTCGGTCAGCACATAGTAGGTTTCGAGGAAGCGCTCGGGGCCGCTGCGCTCATAGGCGAGCTCGCTGGTCGCCTGCTTCCAGGCGCCGTCGATCTCACCCAGCACATGATCGTCGGGCACGAAGTAGTCGGTGAACACCACCTCGTTGAATTCGCGCTGTCCGGTAATCTGGCCGATCGGGTTCACCTGGATTCCCGGCTGCTTCATCTTGACCAGGAACTGGGTCAGGCCGTGGCGCCGGTTCTCCTTGGTCGGCGGCGAGGTGCGGAACAGCGCGATCATGTAATCGGCAATGTGCGCCGACGAGGTCCAGATCTTGGTGCCGTTGATCAGATAGCCGCCGTCGGTCTTGGTCGCGCGCGTCTTTGCCGCGAACAGGTCCGAGCCGGAGTTCGGCTCGCTCATGCCGATGGCGAAGCAGAGCTCGCCGCGGCAGATCCGCGGCAGGATGTCCATCTTGATGTGCTCGGGCGCGTATTTGAGCAGGACCGGGCCGCTCTGGCGGTCGGCGACGAAGAAGCGCCGGGTCGGCGCGTTCGCCACCCGCATCTCCTCGGTGACCACATAGCGTTCGAGGAACGAGCGTTCCTGGCCGCCATATTTCTTCGGCCAGGTCATGCCGAGCCAACCCTTGGCGCCGACGCGGCGGGAGAACTCGGGCGCGTCATTGTCCTCGCGGTTGGGTGCGTGGGGATCGAAGGTGCCGGCGGCGATTTCCTCGGCGAGGAAGGCGCGCACCTCCTTGCGGAGCTGCTCGCACTTTTCCGGCAGGCGGATCGGATCGAAACGAAGGGCTGCGGTCATGTGATGTCTCTAATGTCCGGATCTCAGCGCGAGGCCACCAGCGGCCACAATTCGTCGGCGCCACGGTCGGCGACGCGCTTGCCGAGCTCGACCGCCCAGTAGCTCTCCGAGCCGAAATCGTCGCGCCAGGCGAGCGCGCGCAGCGAGTAGCGGTGCAGGATGTGCTCGACGGTGAAGCCGATCGCGCCGTGCACTTGATGCGCGATGCCGCCGCCCTTTTCTGCCGCTTCCGAGCAGCGGATCTTTGCGGACGTCGCTTCGAGGAACACCGCGTCATTGTCCAGTGACGTGGCGTTGACGATGGTGTCGGCTGCCGAGGTCGCCGCGGCCAGCGCCGCGGCGGACTCGCCGGCGAGGCGGGCGAGGTTGTGCTGCACGGCCTGGAATTTCGAGATCTTCTTCTCGAAGGCGACGCGCTCGTTGGAATAGCGCACCGAGATATCCAGCAGCGATTCCAGTGCGCCGGCGATCTGCAGGCTCCGTACCACGCCGCCCATCAGCATCAGCGTGGTCTGGTCAAAACCCTTCGGGGCCGGCTTGATTGAGATCGGCTGCACCTTGTCGAGCGTGACGGTATCGCTGTGATCGCCGCCGAGGCCGATGCCGGATTCGATCCGGCATTTCGCGGCGTCGACCAGCGCGATCGACGCCCCGCCGTTGCCGTGCGCCAGCACCGCGACATGCTTTGCCTCCTTCGCGAACGGCACGCCGCGGGCGCGGCCGGAGAGGCTGCCGTCGGCATTGAGGGTGATGCGGTCCTTCGGGCTTGCCGGCAGCACGGTCATCTCGCCTTCGGGGGAGGCGATCTTCGCCTGCGTCAGCAGCCAGCCGGCGAGCATTGTTTCGGCCAGCGGAACAGCGATCGCATGCCGCCCGGCGACGTTGAGGACGCTGAAGCCTTCGGCGAGGCTGGCGCCGGAACCGCCGAGATCGTCCGGCACCCAGGAGAGCGGCAGGCCGGCTTCCGTCAGCGCCTGCCACAGCGGCGCTTTCCATGCGCCCTGCTTGTCGTGATTGATGGTTTGGGCATCTGCGAGATCGGCGAAGATCTTTTCCGCGGTCTCGGCGACGATGTTCTCACTCTCCGCCACAGCGTTCCTCTTGTTGATTGGCTTGGGTCCGGCCGCTCGGCAGACCTGCTTGCGATGCTGTCTTGCGCTCAATGATGCGGAAAAGCCATAGCCGTGACAAGCGCTGCCCGCAGGGCCGCTTGCGCTGATGGCATGAAGCCGGACTGCCCGCGCGAATTCCGCATAGTGGATTTTTGGCGACTTCGGTCGGTATGCCGTGCGCGGGAGCAGGTTGGTCGGCGACATCCGTTCAGTCCGCCAGATGAAACCGGATCGCCTTCCGCATTAGGTCGGCGAGTTCGGCTTCCTGCGCGATCAACGCATCGGTCAGTCCGGCGACGCACAGCACCAGCGGCTCGTTCGATTCCGCGATCGGCGGCAGGTTCATGGCAACGACGCCGGCGCCCGGCGTGACCAGACCGAGCGAGAAGGCATGCCCCTTGGCGCGGACCTTTTTCAGCTCCAGCAGCAAGGCCTTGATGTCGATCTGGCGATCGGGCTGCGTCTCGTTGTCGTTGATCAGGCGCACAAGGCGGCGGACTTCGCGGTCCGGATAGGCCGACAGCAGCGCGTAGCCCGATCCGGATCGGGCCAGCGGCCGCAGCGTGCCGGATTTGACATACAGGCGCATCGGCAGCTTGGCCTGAATGACATGAACGTATTGCGCGGTGAGGCCGTTGCGCACCGCGACCATGATGGTCTCCCCGGTCTTCGCGGAGAGGTCCTCCATCAAATTGATCAGGCGTCCCTTGGTGAAAAGCGCCGGGCTCAGCCAGTGCCCCAGCATCGAAACCCGCGGCGTCGGGATATAGGTCCGACGGCTGGTGTCGTAGTGCAGATAGCCGAAGGCGGTCATCGTCCGCATCAGCGCCGAGGTGCTGGACTGCGGAAATTTCAGCGCGGTCGCAACCTCGATCGCCGACGCGGCGCGCTGATGCTCCTCGAAGAATTCGAGCACGTCGAACACGCGCCGCGCCGACTTGACCGAATTCTCCATCTTCGGAAGATCGCGCGAGGTATCGCCGGGGCCGTCGCAAGACCGCGCGCCGGCCGCGGGGCCGGCGCTCGCCACATCTTTCTTCGCCACCGGCATCGCTATCGTCCCTGCTGCGCCACCCGCCGCTTCAGCCACCAGCCATATTGCTCCGGCCAATGCGACCACTCCGGATCGCAACCGAGCGCGAGCGCCATCTGGGCAGGCCAGTTCGGATTCCACAGCAGTTCGCGGCCGAGCGCAATAAGCGTCGCCTTGCCGTCCCGCAAAATGGCTTCCGCGTAGTCAGCCTCGCGGATCAGTCCGACCGCGACCGTCGGCATGCCGGCCTCCTTCTGGATGCGCTCGGCGAACGGAACCTGGAAGCCGGGGGTCCGCGATACCAGCGAATTGCCGCGCGGCAGCTTCATCCCGCCCGACGAGCAATCGACCATATCGATGCCGATCGCCTTCAGCTCGGTCGCAAACGCGATCGAGTCCTCGATCGACCAGCCGATATCGACGCCGTCGACCGACGAGATGCGCACGAAGGCCGGCAGATGGTCGGGCCATTTCTCGCGCATGATCCGTGCGATGCGTAGCGGCAGACGCATGCGGTTCTCCCGCGACCCGCCGTATTTGTCGTTGCGGTTGTTCGCCAGCGGCGACAGGAAGGAATGCATCAGATAGCCGTGTGCGCAGTGCAGCTCGACGATGTCGTAGCCGGCGGCCCTGGCGCGGCGAAAGGCCTGGCGGAAGTGGTCCACCACGCCATCGATCTCCTCGGCGGTCAGCATGTGCGGCGCCGGCCAGCCGTCGTCGAAGGGAATTCTGCTCGATGCCGCGATCTTCCACGGCTCTTCGCCGCGCGCCTTGATGTCGGCCTCACTGAGCGGGCCGCCGCCTTCCCATGGCCGCTGCGAGGATCCCTTCCTGCCGCTGTGCGCGATCTGGATCGCCGCCTTGGCATCGAAGCGGTGGATCAGCGCGGCGAGGGTGGCGTGGCCCGCGACCTGAGCGTCGTTCCAGATGCCGAGGCATCCGTGGGTGATGCGCCCCTGCACGCTCACCGAGCTCTGCTCGACGAAGATGAGGCCGGCGCCGCCGGCCGCGAGCTTGCCGATATGCGCGGTGTGCCAGTCGGTGGCGTGGCCGCCGCGCGCCGAATAGGTCGCCATCGGCGACACCATGATCCGGTTCTTCAGTTCGAGGTCGCGCAGTCGGAGCGGGGTGAAGAGCAGCGGCAGTTCGGTCATGCGATGTCCAGCCTTGCCTGTGGGTTGCGGGTTGGTGAGAGCGATCATTTCTTCAGCAGCGGACAGGCGCTCTCCTCAGACGTCGCAAACGCCTCCTTGCCCGGAATCACCTGCACCAGCTTCTCGTAGTCCCAGGCGCCCTTGGACTCCGCGGGCGATTTCACCTGCACCAGATACATGTCATGGATGAGCTGGCCGTCTTCTCGCAGGTAGGCATTACGGGCAAAGAAGTCGTCGATCGGCATGTCCTTCATCTGGGCGATCACCTTGGGGCCATCGTCGGTCCCCGATTTCTCGATCGCCTTGAGGTAGGTCATGACCGCGGAGTGGAGGCCGGCCTGCACCATGGTCGGCCGCTTCTTGGTCTTGGCCATGAAGCGCGCGGCGAAGTCGCGGGTCTTGTCGTCGAGGTCCCAGTAGAAGGCGGTTGCGAGCTGCAGCCCCTGGGCCGCCTGCAGGCCGATCGCATGGATGTCGCTGGTCTGCATCAGGAAGGCTGCCAGCTTCTGCTTCTGGGCAAGCCCGAATTCCTGCGCCTGCCGGATCGAGTTGGCGAGATCGCCGCCGGTGTTGGCGAAAGCGATCACGTCCGCGTTCGAGCTCTGGGCCTGCAGCAGATAGGACGAGAAATCCATGCTGTTGAGCGGATGCCGCACCTCGCCGGCGATAGTGCCGCCGAGCTTCTCCACCGTCTTGGCGGCGTCGTTGCGCAACGCGTGGCCGAAGGCGTAATCAACCGTGACGAAGTACCAGCTCTTGGCGCCGCCCTTGGCAAGGGCGCGCGCGGTGCTGTTGGCGAGCGCGTAGGTGTTGTAGGTCCATTGCACCGAATTCGGCGAGCAACTTTTCCCGGTCAGATCGGAGGAACCGGCCGACGACACCAGCATCGCCTTGTTTTTCTGCTTGGTGAGTTCGAGCACGGCGAACGCCACGGCGGAATTGGCGAAGTCGACGATGACGTCGACATTCTCCTGCTCATACCAGCGCCGCGCGATGCCGGCGCCGACATCGGCCTTGTTCTGGTGATCGGCATCGACCATCGTGATCGGCTTGCCCAGAACCTTGCCGCCGAAATCCGCGATCGCCATCCGCACCGCTTCGACCGATCCGGGGCCGGTCGCGTCGGCGTAGAGTCCGGCCTGGTCGGTCAGCACGCCGATCTTCACCATGTCGTCGGAGATTTGCGCATGGGATGGGGTGGCGAAGGCGGCCGACAGGACTGCGGCGCCCGCGGCGATCCCTCGGAAAGTCGATGTCATTGTTGTTCGTTTCCTCTAGCTGGGCTGTCTTATGGCGTTGGTCTTGTCTTGCCGCAGGTCGATCATGCCTGGATGCGATTGCGGGTCTTTGTCCGCGCCGAGCAGCGCGTGTTTCTGGATCTTGTTGGTCGAGGTTAGCGGCAACTCCGCGACGAAGGCGATCCAGGCCGGCAGCTTGAATGGCGCGAGGCGCTCGCGGCAGAACCGGAAAATCTCCTGCGCCAGCGCGTGCGAAGCATCGGCGCCGTCATTGAGCACGATGAAGGCCGCGACTTCCTCGTCGCGGATCGGATCGCGCGCGGCGACGATCGCTGCCTGCTTGACCAGTCGAGACGTCGTCAGCACGGCCTCGACCTCGGCCGCGGAGATGTTCTCGCCGGCGCGCCGCACCAGGTGCTTCAGGCGGTCGACGAACACGAAGGCGCCGTCATCGTGCTGCCAGGCGCTGTCGCCGGTGTGGAACCAGCCGCCGCGCCGCGCCTGCTCGGTGGCCTCCGGGTCTTTCAAATAGCCTGAGAAGAAGCCGCGCCGCGGCGTTGCGTCGGAGTGGCGCACGCAGAGTTCGCCAATCATGCCTTTCGGCACTGCATTGCCATCGGCATCCAGAATCGTCATCTCGAGGCCGGGCTCGCTGCGGCCGATGGTGTTGGTCTCGAGATGCCGCGGCTCGACCGTGTTGAACGGGCTGCGTCCGGTCTCCGTCATGCCCCAGCCCTCGACGAAGGGAATGCCGAAGCGCGCGCGGGCGCTCGCGCGCTGCTCGGGATTGGCACCGACGCCCATCGAAAAGCGCAGCGCGTGGGCGTTCTCGTCCGGCGTCTCGGGCTGGGCGAGCAGGGCCGCGACGATCACGCCGAGATAATGCAGCACCGTTGCCCGGCAGGTGACGATGTCGCGCCAGGCGAACTTTGCATTGAAACGCTCCGGCAGGATCAGGCAGCCACCGGTCAGCATCATCGCCATCGTCGTCAGCGTGAGGCCGGCCATGTGGAACAGCGGCAGCGGACTGTACAGGCGCTCGGTGCCGACATGATAGGTCGCCTCGCCGCCGCGGCTTGCGTACCAGCGGCCGGCGCCGACCACGTATTCGTTGGTGAGAATGCATCCCTTTGGCCGCGCCGTCGTGCCGGAGGTGTAGAGCAGCGCGGCCTCGGTGTCGCTTCCGGGATCGTCGGCGCGCGGCGGCGGCCGCTTCGTCAGCGGGATTCGCGTCACGCTCACGCCGAGATCGTCGCCCGACACCGCAAGCAGCGGCACCGCGCCGCCCAGCGCCTTCTGCAATTCCTTCTGATCAGGCAGCGTGACGATCAGATCAGGCTCGGCATGCGCGATCAGATATTCGATTTCCGCTGCGCGGTAGGCCGGATTAATCGGAACGATCGAGACGCCGAGGCCGTTGAGCGCCAGCCAATGCACGATGAAATCAGGCCGGTTCTCCAGCAACAGGCAGGCGCGGTGTCCGTGGCCGAAGCCGGCCGCGCGGTACTGATCGCGCAGCGCACAGACCTGCCGCGCAATGTCGCCATAGGACAGCTCGATGCCATCGGGAAAATAGGCGCGATCGGGACGCGCGGGAATGCAAAGGAAGGATCTGAACGCCGCAGCATCGGCAGTCGCAGCGAACACGCTGAACACGGTGTACATCGTGGCGTCGTTTCCCTCGGGTGGCCGCGAGTCGATGTCAACGATGCCGGTCGACGAGAGCTGCTTCGTTGAGCGCGTTGCCGCGATCGCGGCGTTGCGCGGAAGCTATAAGGGAGATTAATCTGCTGTCAAATCCATTATGAGTTTCCATAAAACTCATATGTAGTTTGAGGCATCAGGGGTGACGTGATGAAGATGCATATGTTGTCGGGCGGCCGGCTCAGGATGGCGAAGCGGACCTATCTGCCCGACGCCGCGCGTGGTGAGATGTTCGAGCTTCCGGTGTCATGCGCGCTCATCCGGCACGCTCAGGGCAATGTGCTGTTCGATACCGGATGTCATCCCGACGTTGCGACCGATCTCGAAGGTCGGCTCGGCACGCTCGCCAAGTACATGAATCCGATCATGCCAGCGGGCGATCATGTGCTGACGAGTCTCAAGGCGGTCGGCCTCGGCCCCCACGACATCGATGTCGTGATCTGTTCCCACCTGCACACCGATCATTGCGGCTGCAACGCCTTCTTCAAGAAGGCGACGATTTTCGTCCACGCGCTCGAGATCGAGGCTGCGAATGCGCCTGATGCGTTCGATCGCGGATACATCAAGGCGGATTGGGATCATCCGCTGAAGATGGAAATCTTCGACCGGCAGACGGACGTGTTCGGCGACGGCAAGCTGACCCTGATCCCGCTGCCCGGACACTCCAAGGGAACGACCGGCGCGCTGGTCAAGCTCGACAAGAGCGGCGAATTCCTGCTCGCTTCCGACGCGCTGAGCGTGCGCGCGAATCTCGACCAGCGAACTTCCCCGAGGAATAGCCTCGATGTCGATCAGTTCCTGAAATCGCTCGACGAGATCGCGAAGCTCGAGGCCGCCGGCGTCAAGATCATCTGCGGCCACGACGATGCGCAGTGGGCGAGCCTGCGAAAGGGGCCGGACGCCTATGCGTAAGGGCCTTGCTGATTTGCAGGTATTTCTCCGCGCGATGTGGTATCCGACGGTCCGGAATTGAACTGGACCAGAACAACAAAAAGGAAACGCAGATGTCGAAGGAAGGTTTGTGCGCGATCGTGACCGGGTCCGCATCGGGGCTCGGTGCTGCTACGGCGCAAATCCTCGCCACGGACGGCGCGCGCATCATCATCAACTATTCCAACAGCAAGGCGGAGGCTGAGGCGACCGCGGAAGCCTGCCGCAAGCAGGGCGCCGAGGTGCTGGTGGTGCAGGGCGACGTCTCGCGCGACGAGGACTGCAAGAAGATTGCCGCCGCGGCGCAAGGTTGGGGCCGGCTCGACGTGCTGGTCAACAATGCCGGCACCACCAAGCATGTGCCGCATCACGATCTCGACGGGCTGTCGGCGGAAGACTTCCAGCGCATCTATGCCGTCAACACCATCGGCCCGTTCCAGATGGTCCGCGCCGCGCGTGCGCTGCTGGAAACCGGCGCGAAGGCATCAGGCCGGCCGTCGGCGGTGGTGAACGTCTCCTCGATCGCCGGCATTTCCGGCGGTGGTTCGTCGGTCGCCTATGCCGCGAGCAAGGGCGCGCTCAACACCATGACGCAGTCGCTGGCGCGCGCGCTGGCGCCCCTGATCCGCGTCAACACGGTTTGCCCGGGCTATATCGATACGCCGTGGTTCACCAAGGGCCGCGGCGAGGCGGGCGCCAAGCAGGTGCGCGATGCCGTGGTGGCGCGGGTGCCGCTGAAGGTCGCGTCGACGGCGGAGGATATCGCCAACCTGGTCTGCTTCCTGGCAAGCCCGGCGTCGAGCAACATGACCGGTGAGTTCGTTCGCATGGACGCCGGCATGCATTTGATTCAGTAAAGGCGTCTCTGTGGATGGCAGGACATAGCCGAGAGACAGCGTCGCTTCCGCAGGCTTATGCCCGGCCATCCATCGTCCCGCTGAGCCGTTGCAAAGACGTAAATGCCCGGGACAAGCCCGGGCATGACGTTGTTGAAGCGGTCTTCGCGCCTGCTCTTATTTGTTGCCGGGATCGGAGACCACGCCCGCCGCGACCAGCCGGTTCCAGATGAACAGCACCACCAGCGCGCCGATCGTGGCGGTGATGAAGCCGGCGCCCTGCTCGGGACCGTAATGGCCGATCGCCTGGCCGACCCAGGTTGCGAGAAACGCACCGGCGATGCCGAGCACTGTGGTGAGAATGAAGCCGCTTGGATTGTTCGGCCCCGGCGACAGGAACCGCGCGATGATCCCTGCGACAAAGCCGACGATGATGACCCAGATGATGCCGCCCATGTCAGTGGTCCTCCTCGGATGGAATCAAACCGCCGCCGTCACAGCCTGCCGTGCAGTTCGTCGCCGCTCGGCAGCCGCCCGTCCGGCGTCAGGTGATTGATCACGTCGGGCAGATACTGGCTCAGGCCCTGCAGCAAATCGTCGCGCGACATGCCGCTCTGCGATGCCAACGAATCGATCTGGTCGGCGCCGAGCGCGTTGGCGAGATCGCCAGGCGAGATCTGCTTGTTGGGACCGTTGCTGACCCAGGAATTTGCCGCGTCGCCATGCCCCGTCTGCTGAAGTTGGTTGAGCAGGTCGCCGAGGCCGCCGCTCAGCACAGTGCCGGCCGCGCCGCCTGCGAGCAGTCCGCCGAGGCCGCTCTTGAGCACATCAGAGAGTCCGCCGCCGGACCCGCCGGGAAGTCCCGCGGTCACGTTGCCGGGGAGCGGCGGAGCCTGTGACGGCGTCGGTGCCGGCGCTGCGGTACCCGGCTGGTTGCTGCCGGTGAAATGCTTGACGGCTTTCCAGGCAAGCAGCGCCAGGATGGCCATCGTCATCGGCGACATTCCCCCACCACTGGAGCTGTCGGATTGTGTGCTTGGCGCACTCGGACCGCGGGGCCCGTTCTGCATGCCGTTGAGTACGTCGAGTAAACCCATGATTGTCTCCTGCAGCAACCGTGCCCCGCGGCAGAAACATAACGGCCGCTCGTGACGGTTACAAGGCGGGGCGTTGGCAACCAGCGGCGCGGTCGATAGGCAGCCAATGCCAGGTCTGCTATCGAGCTTTGATGAACGGATGTTCGGCGAGATGAACAACGACCGGCCGATCGGCATTGCGGGCGCCGGCAGCATCGGCTGCTTCGTCGGCGGCATGCTGGCGGCGTCCGGCCGCCGCGTCGCACTGCTGGCGCGGCCGCGCGTGGTCGAGGAAATCACGGCCCGCGGCTTGCGGGTCACCGATGTCGACCGCTCCGAGCAGGTTGTCGCAGCGGACCGCCTCACGCTGTCCGACGATCCGTCGATCTTGCGCGATGCTCAGGTGGTGCTGGTCACGGTGAAGAGCGCCGATACACGCGAGATGGCCGACCTCATCGCGCGCCATGCACCGTCCGATATCGTGGTGATCAGTTTGCAAAACGGCGTCGGCAATGTGCCGCTGCTGCGCGAGCGGCTGCCGGGCCGGAGCGTGCTCGGCGGCATGGTGCCGTTCAACGTGGTCCCGTTCGGCGACGGCCGCTTCCATCGCTCGACCTCGGGCGACATCGTGATCGCCCGTGACGACGCCGGCACCGCCGCACGTCTGTCGGCGCCGGGCCTTGCCATCCGCGCGACCTCCGACATCGACGGCGTGCGGTGGGGCAAGCTGATCGTCAATCTCAACAATGCGCTGAACGCGCTCTCCAACATTCCGCTGCGCCAGCAACTCGCGCAACGCGACTGGCGGCGCCTGCTCGCCGATCAGATGGCGGAGGGAATGGCCGCCGTCCGCGCCGAAGGCATCACGCCGGTGTCGCCGACGCCGCTGCCCTCGAGCTGCATGCCGCCTTTGCTGCGGCTGCCGGACCCGCTGTTTACGATGCTGCTCGGCCGCACCATGAAGATCGATCCCGAGGCGCGCTCCTCGATGTGGGAGGATCTGCAACGCGGCCGCCGCACCGAGATCGATTATCTGCAGGGCGTGATCACCGCGATCGCCGATCGCCGCGGGCTTGACGTGCCGTTGTCGCGCCGTGTCATTCAACTGATCCGGACAGCGGAGGCCGACGGCAAGGGCTCGCCGGGGCTGACGCCGCAGCAGATCCGCGCGGCGTAGGGTTATGATCGCGGTGACACTAGGTGGTGCCGCGTGTGGGAAGGAGGAAGCCATGAAACCGGTTTGCATCGTGCTTGTCGCGCTTGCGGCGTTCGCTGCGTGGTCTGCGCAGGCCGCGCCACCGACCGTGATCCCGTCGCCGGGCTATGACGCGCGGCTGCAGGAGCAGCGTGCGCGGATGGCGGCGTCAAGCGAGCGGCCCGTGCCCGCTGCTAGGCACATCGCGCCGCGGCACCACAAGCGTAGCCGCACGCATTGATCCTCTGTAGTTCTCAGCGACCTCTTGAAAGAGACGTTCCGAAATGAAGTTGTTCGTTCTCGTGCTTGGCTTTGTGCTGGGCCTGACCACCGCTGCAAGCGCGGCCGACTATGCCGGCGTCCTCAGCGCCTATCGGCGCGCTCACGGCATGTCCAGGGTGAGGCTCGACGCGAAGCTGAATGCGATGGTGTTGCGGCAGGCACGGGCGATGTCGGCGACCGGCTCGGTGAGCCATTCGGCGGGTGGCAGCTTCTTCTCGCGCATTGCGCCGTTGAAGAAGCAGCGCGCGGCCGAGAATATCGGCGCTGGCTTCATCGCCTTCGCCGAGATGCTGAAGCAGTGGCAAAGCTCGGCCGGTCACCGCGAGAACCTGTTGATGCCCGACGCAAAGCGCGTCGGGGTCGCATTCGTGGACAATGCGAAGTCGCCGTACCGCAGGTTCTGGGCGATGGTGATCAGCAATTGATGCCGCGGCGTCTGATCGCGGTTCGCGCCAGCGAGACCCTCGGCTGCGCCCGTTGCGTGCGGGAGGAATGGGAGAGAGATCAGCTTCGCTTCGCCGGCCGTCCTGGTGTCGATGGCTGAAAAGTGAACAGCTTCTTGAGATCATCGAGGCTTTGCGACAGTCGCGGCCATTCGCACGAGAATGAGTTCTTGGCGCAGTGCGCAGCCCTGATGCGCGCGGCCTGCTTGACCGGGCTTGCGACCGGGACGGGCACGCGTACCGGTTCGCTGCGCATCGTGACCTGGATCCGTTTGTGCTGCGCTTGTTGCTGTGGCGGTTGTTGCTGCTGCTGCTCTTGCTGCAGCTTTTCCTCTTGCTGAAGCTGCTTGGCGTTGAACGCTGCGACGATGTTCGAGCGACGCTGCTTCTCGAGATAGACGGTATATTCCTGGTCGATCTTCTTCTGCTCGTCCCGCGTCGGATTGGGACCCGCGATGTCGAAGCTGCGGTCCTGCATGAAGTCGTAATAGGTGTAGCCGCCGCCGGGCTTGCGGCGTCCAGCAAACTTGGCGTTGCACTCGCCGAGCTGCGCGGTCTTGTCTTCCTTCGTCTTCGCCTTCTCGGCGATATCGGCGCAATCCTCGAAGTCCTTCGGCCCGCTGCGCCACCACTGCGCATGCGCGGTCACTGGCGCCAGCTCAAGGCAGGCGGTCACTGCGGCAATGGCAAACGCCGATGAACGGCTCGCAGTCACGAACGAAACCCCGATGCAAATCAGCGGTCACGATTTGCGCCAATTTTTGCCATTTTGGGGCAGCTTGTCACGCTGCTTGTAGATGGATTCCAGTTCGCATCCAGGTGTGACGGATGGGACACAACGATCAAAATTGACGTGTATTCTCAATATCAAAGGCGGGTTCCCTTGTGTGGAGCCGTCATGCTGCCTTCACAGTGACGAGGAACTTTGAGACCCCGCTCCGCAATGTCTCCGATTGCCGCGAGAGTTCGCGCGCCGCAAAGCTGCGCCTGGCGGCAGCCCGCGGCCGCGCTCACTTCACCCTGTGCAGCAGCGCGACGAGCTCCGCCTGCCGGTGCGTGCCGGTCTTCTGGAAGATCGACTTGAGCTGGTTGCGGGCGGTGGCGAGCGCAACGCCGGCCTCGCGTGCTGCGTCCTCGACCGAATCGCCGCGTGCGAGCCGTGCGGCGAGGCGTGCCTGCGCCGGCGTCAGCTCGAAGGTCGCAGCCAGCAGCGCCTGATCGAAGGCGACGCTGCCTTCGAGATCGCGGATCAGGAGGATCGCGCGTGCGCCGAGAAACGGCGAGCGTGCCGCGGGAGGCACCGGCTGCATCTGGATCACGATCGGCCGCCTGTCGAGCCGGCGCACCACGATCGGCGAGGACGGCACCGTGAGCAGGTCCGAGGTGTGGTCGAGCTGATCGATCAACCGGGTCAGGTCGGCATTGGCCTGCCGGTCGCGGAGCGTCAGGCGGTTGTTGCGGATCGCAAGGTCGTCGCCGAGGCAGGCGCCCGCCTGGCCGTTCGTGCCGATGACGACGCCGAAGCGGCCGACCGCGATCGCCGCGACCTGGATCAGGCCGAGCGCGCTGGTGATGCCCGAGATCGCGGAGCGGCCGACGACGGTCGACAGCGTCGCGGCCTCCGTCAGCCGTGTCGACAGCCGTGACAGCGCCTTGACCTCGTCGGCATCGAACATGCCTTGCTTCGGCGAGCGCTGGATGGTCAATCCCCATAGCGCAGGGCCGGCGCGGAAGCCGACGGCGGCAAACCATTTCAGGCCGAACTCGCCGAGACTGGCGTAGAGCGGATCGCGCAGCATCTCGCGCTCGGACTCGAACAGATCGGCGTCGGTGACGACATCGGCGCCACCAAGCAGCCGCGGCACGCCGCGCGCCGCGCGGATGTCGGTGAGATGCAGGTTGTTGGGGAAGTAGACCCTGGTGAAATAATCGTCGACCGATTCGGTGCGGGGAATGTCCTCGGTGCGGACGTCGCTCTGCAGCATCGCGGCGCCGGTCGCGCCGACGGCAGCGCAGACCTCGTCCATGAAGGTCGGCCAACGCGCAGGATCGAGAACCACGTCTCCGAGGCGCGCGGTCACATCGTCAAGCTTGCGCAGGTCGACCAAGGCTCACCCTCCGACCGATGCCAAAACCCTTCGTTTCGCCAGTCAAACCTACCGCGCGTGTATACGCACGGTACCGTGCTTAAGAAAACCGGCGCCGCCGAACTTGCAAGCAAAATCGACGCCGCGAATGTAGCTGCCGCGCGATATCCTGGAAGCCCGGCGCAACGTGACGGAGGTCACGCAGACGCCCGGCCACGGTCCGCGATGGCTGTCGATCCGGCTCAACGATCAGGCTGGTTGACGATTTTGGTGTGACGCGCGGGATTGGCGAGATCACCAAAGGCCTGCGCCATGCACCAGAACTATGCGCTCGACATCGTCAGCCTGCGCTTCGGCTCGATCAAGGACGAGGCGATCGAGTACCTGCCGGCCCGCTGCGCCGCGACCGCGGTTGGGTCGTCATCGAAGCCGGCCGGGCAGGCGGCGTAGGAACCGGCTCGCGGACGGCGTCCGCAACGTGCGCGGCTGAAATACCTACGACTTCATGCATGCCGGGTGTCGGCGCAGGCTGGCGATCCGGCGACGGCTCTGCTATGGGAGGGCCACGCCCGTTGGTCTGCGGGCTCGCGGTCCCGTAGCTCAGCCGGATAGAGCGACGGTTTCCTAAACCGTAGGTCGGAAGTTCGAGTCTTCCCGGGATCGCCAGCACCATTCGCAGAGCAGGGCCGGCGATCATCGCGCGCCTCCATCCTGCGCTGCTCTCGATCCCGGCGGACCTTCAAGGCCTTGTGCAGAAGATCGCGTGTCCGTTGATCGACCTGCAGCTTTCCGTGGCGTCGATCTCCAGCGCTTCACGTAGTTCGGCAAGGACCTCAAAGCAGTTTCGCCTCGTCAGCCATCATGATTTCTCCCGTTATGGCGCGGCCAAGTCGGGGCGCCGGCTAGACGCAACCGGCTGCGGACAATGGGCGGCGCGCCTTGCACGTGAACAAGGTACGAAAACAAATGCTGCGCCGGCTGTGACAAGTGCCCTTTTGTCACTGACAGCGTGAGCGGCATCTGTGCTGCTATGGGGCGTCCGGGAAATTGCCCTTGCCCGGAGACTGAGCCAGCGCCGTCCGCGCGATCATACTCCGCTGGGGCGGCGCTGAGCGTTTGCGGTGATGTCGCGGCGCGCCACTGCGGCATATGACTTTCGGCACCTTGCGCATCGTATCGCCATTGGGTGACCTTGGATGCGCCAGCGCGAGGCAAGCGCGGCCTCGGGCCCAGCCCCCACTACCCCAGGGGTCCGGGGCCGCGCCCTCCCGTTGCAACAAAAAGGCCCGCCAATAACGGCGGGCCTCGTCGCGGGTCTTTTCTTGGCTAGAGCTCAATACGGATAAGGCGCCCACGGATCGGTTACGATCACATCCGTGGCTGGATACCAATAGCATTCGACATCGACGCCGGTGTCGAAACAGTATCCGTAATAGTCCGTCACCTGCGCAAGTTTGATCGGACCGTTCGCGGCAACCTGGGTCGTGTCGGCACCCGCCATTTTCTTGCTCGACTTCACTTTCTGCACAGGCAGGCTCCCGGCGCTCATTCTCACGACCTTGTCATTGCTCACTTCCGCAACGACAGGGTTGTTGCCGATCTTGCCGATTTCGTGCTTCCCGTTTTTGTGAATCTTCTCGCCAAGAAGGTTATGGCCATTGTTGTGATGGGCGTTCTTGGCCGCGGCCAGTCCGGCCGTGGCCAAGAGGCTCGCGCCGATGACGAACGCCGTCATCATCCGACGATTGAACATGCAGTTTCTCCGTAGTGACTTTGTGAAACCAGCCCGCAATCAAATTTGGTGAGGCCGCATGAACCGCCGCTGAACAGGCAAAAGGCGCGTGCGGTGACTCCGACTGTCTGTAAGACTGGTGTCAGCTTGAGGCTCTATTCCACTTTTCCGATCCGGGACGGCCGCCGAATCGTTTGGCGGCCGATCAAGAAGAAAGGGTGGATCAAGTGAAAAAGGTGTTGGTGATCGCGGCTGCGTTGGTCGCTGTAACGTCGGCGGCCCATGCGCGCGGTCCGGGAGCGGGCTTTGGTGGTGGCGCATCCAGCTTCTCGCCGGGTCATTCATTTCAGGGCAACGGATCTGTTGCAGGTAGCAGCGGCGCGTCTGGTTATTCGCCCGGCCATCAAATGCGGTCCAATGGATCGGTCACCGGCCACCCGGGAGCCTCGGGCTACGCACCCGGCAAGCTCCGGCGCTAAGATAAAGGGCACAGAGGCCGCCTCAACCGGCGGCCTCTTTCTTCCTGGTGGGACGAAGCGTCTGCCGAACGACCTGACGGGCGCGTGCGTCGATCTCAGCCCCGTCCAGCGCCCCCCGAGATGAACGACCGACAACAGCATGTTCAGCATGGCTTCAAGGCGGGCAACATAGAACGTTCGCGCAATCCTAATGGAGGCGACACATGTCTTCGCTCACGAAAGCCCTCTCCAGTGGTCTCGCTGCGCTCGCGGTGGCGGCAACACTGACCGCCGGCTCCGCGCCGGCTCAAGCACGTGACGGCCGAAACGCTGCGCTGATCGGCGGCCTGATCGTCGGCGGCCTCATTGGCGGCGCGCTGGCTTCGGAGGCGCAGGCCTACCCGTCCTATCCGTCGTACCAGGGCTACAGCGAATATCCGACGTACCGCCGCACCTACAGCGGCTATGACGACGGCTATTACGCGCCTCGATACCGGTATCGCAATTGCGACGACGATTACCGCAGCGTGTCGGGTTGGGACTCCGACGACGATTGAACAGGCGGTCGGGCGGTCCAAGGTCCACCGTCTTTATCGGTTCGGCTGGGATCGCCTCGCAAAAGGGCCCGCCATGCTGGCGGGCCTCGTCATCGGCGTGGTGTCGTAGGTTTCGCGCAGCCACAGCCTGATTGACGCAATCCGCATACTCCTCAAACAATCCGGCGGCGGCGCCGTTGAGCCCAGCCCGGCTTCGACAAAGCGATCATTTGCGGTGTGCTTGCGCGGGCGAGGACCGTCGCGCGCCCGGGCCGGGATGCACGTGCACGGCTTTCGCTGACAGTGGCTCGCCGCATTCCGAGCAGACCATGACGGGGTCGAACATGTGGCCGCAGGTCTTGTGTTGGTGCAGCATCGGCCGGCCGCGCGAGTCGACCATGTGGATGTTGCCCCAGTGCACGATCGACATGATGATCGGATAGAGATCGAGGCCCTTCTGCGTCAGGATGTATTCGTAGCGCTTCGGGGCTTCCTGATACGGAATCTTGCGCAGCACGCCGAAGCGCGCCAGCTTCTTCAGCCGGTCGGCGAGCAGATGGCGGGTGATCCCGAGCGACGCCTGGAAGTCATCGAACCTGCGGATGCGCAAGAAACATTCGCGCAGGATCAAGAGGCTCCAGCGGTCACCGATCACGGCCACGGTGCGGGCCAGTGAGCACGGCTCCTCCTCGAGTGCATCCCATCTCATCGGCGTCTCCAGCGATCTGCAACGGCAGCGCAAATAAATTCTAAATCGGAACTAGTATCATTTCAATAAGATGCCTCCAGAGAGCCATTGAATGATAAATATCATATTGACAGTTCGAAAATAGAACTTAAGGTCTCGACCACGATCAACCCGGCGGCGCGCAATTGCCGCCAGTCGAAGGGAAGGCGTTTCATGGCTGCTCCGCTCAAGGTCGAGTTCCACTTCGATTTCGGCAGTCCCAACGCCTATCTCGCCGAGCTCGTGCTGCCGGACATCGAGCAGCGCACCGGCGTCAAGTTCGATTACGTCCCGGTGCTGCTCGGCGGCGTGTACAAGGCAACCGGCAACATGTCGCCGGCCGACTCCCTGCGCGGGATCAAGAACAAGCCCGAATACAACGCGCTCGAGACCGAGCGCTTCCTGCGGCGTCACAACATCACGGCGTTCAAGTCGAACCCGTTTTTTCCGGTGAATACGCTGGCGTTGATGCGCGGCGCGGTGGCCGCGCAGTTCGAGGGCTTGTTCGAAGCCTATTTCCGCGCCGCCTATCATCACATGTGGGTCGAGCCCAAGAAGATGGACGACCCGCAGATCTTCCGCGAGGCATTCCTGTCCTCGGGTCTCGACATCGACCGCCTCATCGCTCGCGCCCAGCAGGACGACGTCAAGAAGAAGCTGATCGAGAACACCAGCGACGCGGTGGCACGCGGCTCGTTCGGGTCGCCGACCTTCTACGTCGGTGACGAGATCTTCTTCGGCAAGGACAAATTGCGCGAGGTCGAGGAAGAGATCGTCGCGCAGCTGGCCGTGGGGCGGCGCAAGACCGCCTGATCGGAGCAAACAAACAAGCCCCCAGGGCTATCGCAGGGAGGTTTCGGTGCTGGCGACGACGCAGGTGATGGAAGGAAGTGTTGCAGGCTTGCCGAACCGTATCCACGAGGTGATGGATCGGCATGTCGCGACGACGCCGGATCATCCGGCGCTGATCGACGATCGCGCGAAGCTGACCTACCGCGAGCTGGATCGGGACGTGAGCGGCGTGGTCGATGCGCTGCGTGCGGTCGGCATTCGCCCTGGCGACCGCATCATGATTGTCAGCGAGAATGCGATTCCGCTCGCCTGCCTGCTGCTGGCCGCCAGCCGGCTCGACGTCTGGTCCATCGTGGTCAATCCGCGGCTGTCGCCGCGCGAGCTCGATCAGATCCGCGAACACAGCGGCGCCCGCCGCGTGTTCCTGACCGCTGAGGTCTCGCAGGAAGCGGCGGCGCACGCCGCGCGCTATGAGGCCATCGTGCAGGACGTCGGCCCGCTCCGCGGCGTCGGCGTCACCGGCCTGAACCTGGCGACGCTGGCCGAGCGGGTCGAGTCCGACGGCGCGAAGCAGGTCGCGGTGCTCATCTATACGTCGGGCACCACGGGCACCCCGAAGGGCGTGATGCTGACTCACCGCAATCTGCTGTTCAGCGCCCGCGGCACCGCCGCCTGGCGCAAGATGACGGCTGAGGATGTACAGTATTGCGTGCTGCCGATCTCACACATCGTTGGCATCTCCCTGCTCACCATGACCTTGATGGTCGGCGCCACCGTGCGCCTGGTCGCAAAGTATGACCCAGCCGCGCTGGTGAAAGCGATGGCGGAGGAGGGCATCACCATCCTCAACGGCGTGCCCGCGACCTATCAGCGCCTGCTCGAATATCGGCGCAATGCCGGCCTGCCGAAGCTCGACCGCGGCAAGCTTCGCCTGATCTCGGTGGCCGGTGCGCCGCTCGACCTCGATCTCAAGTCGCGGGTCGAGCAGGAGCTCGGCCTGCCGCTGCTCAACGGCTACGGTATTACCGAGTGTTCGCCGGGAATCTCGGGCGTGCGGCACGATACGCCGCGGGCCGACCATGCGGTGGGCGCCATCCTGCCGGGCCTTGAAACCAGGCTCGTCGGACGCGACGGCAAGGCGGTTGGTGCTGGCGAGGTCGGCGAGCTGCATGTCCGCGGCCCGAATGTGATGCGCGGCTACTACCGCGCCCCCGATCTGACCGCCAAGGCGATCGACAGCGACGGCTGGTTCAACACCGGCGACCTCGCCCGCTTCGAGGGCGATGCCCTCTTCATCGTCGGTCGCACCAAGGAGATGATCATCCGTTCCGGATTCAACGTCTATCCGGCTGAGATCGAGGCGGTGCTGAGCACGCATGATGCGGTGGTGCAGTGCGCCGTGGTCGGACGCCAGGTCGAGGGCAACGAGGAGGTCGTCGCCTTCGTGCAGCTGATCAAGGGCGCGACGGCGACCGCGCAGGAGCTGATGGCCCATGTCGCGCCGCAACTCACCTCGTACAAGCGGCCGTCGGAGATTATCCTGATGGACGCGCTGCCCGCGACGTCGACGGGCAAGCTGCTGAAACACAAACTGGCCGAGTCGGTGCGCAGCCCGCGCTGACGCGTCCGAACAGCAACTTACGCAAACAAAAGCCGGAGAACACCATGCAGAAGAGAAACAGGACGGTCGCGGTCATCGGTGCCGGCGACTTCATCGGCGGCGAGATCGCCAAGAAATTCGCCTCCGAAGGCTTCACGATCTTCGCCGGCCGCCGCAACGGCGACAAGCTGGCGCCGCTCGTCAAGGACATCGAGGCCGCCGGCGGCGAGATCCACGCCCGCTCGCTCGATGCGCGCAAGGAGGAGGAGATCATCTCCTTCCTCAACGATGCCGACAAGCACGCGCCGCTCGAGGTCTGCATCTTCAACATCGGCGCCAACGTCAATTTCCCGATTCTCGAGACCACCGAGCGCGTGTTCCGCAAGGTCTGGGAGATGGCCTGCTATTCCGGCTTCCTGGCCGGGCGTGAGGCGGCGCGGCTGATGCTGCCGCGCGGGCAGGGCAACATCTTCTTCACCGGCGCGACCGCGTCGCTGCGCGGCGGCAGCGGCTATGCCGCCTTCGCCAGTGCCAAGTTCGGCCTGCGCGCGGTGGCGCAGGCGATGGCGCGCGAGTTGGGTCCGAAGAACATGCACGTCGCGCACCTCATCATCGACTCCGGCGTCGATACCGAATGGGTGCGGCAGCGTCGGATCGAGGCGCTCGGCCCCAACGCGCTCGACAATCCGGACGTCCTGATGCCGCCGGCCTCCGTCGCGGGCGCCTACTGGCAGCTTTACCAGCAGCCGAAGAGCGCGTGGACCTTCGAGCTGGAAATCCGTCCCTTCGGCGAGAAGTGGTAAGGAGCAGGTCCCATGGAGCTCGCGCTATCTCCTGAAGATGTGGCGTTCCGCGACGAGGTTCGCGCCTTCATCAAGGACAACTATCCGGCGGAGATGCGCGTCCCTAATCCGGAGACCGACCTTTCCAAGGAGCAGATGCTGCTGTGGCATCGCATCCTGCACAGGAAGGGCTGGATCGCGCCGCTCTGGCCCAAGGAATATGGCGGGCCCGGCTGGTCGATCACCCGCCGCTTCATCTTCGAGCAGGAGACGGCGCGCGCCGGCACGCTGCCGCCTTTGGCGTTCAGCGTCACCATGGTCGGCCCCGTCATCTATACGTTCGGCAACGCGGCGCAGAAAGCAAAGTTCTTGCCGCGCATTCTCTCCGGCGAGGATTGGTGGTGCCAGGGCTATTCGGAGCCGGGATCGGGGTCGGATCTCGCGACCGTCCGCACCAAGGCAGTGCGCGACGGCGACCACTACATCGTCAACGGCCACAAGACCTGGACCACGCTGGCCCAGCATGCCGACTGGATCTTCTGCCTGGTCCGCACCGATCCGGCGGCCAAGCCGCAATCCGGCATCTCGTTCCTGCTGATCGACATGAAATCGCCGGGTGTCACCGTGCGGCCGATCATCACCATCGACGGCTCGCACGAGGTCAATGACGTCTTCCTCGAAAACGTCCGCGTGCCGGTCGAGAATCTGATCGGCGAGGAGAACAAGGGCTGGACCTACGCCAAGTTCCTGCTCGGCAATGAGCGCACCAGCATGGCCGGCATCGGCCGCTCGACGCGCTACATCGAACGGCTGAAGAAGATCGTGAAGGCGGAGATTCCGGCAGACGATCCGGCCTATCTGGAATTCATCCGAGACATCGCCCGCGTCGAGCTCGACGTGCTGGCGCTGGAGGCGACCGAGCTGCGCGTCGTGGCGCAAATGGCCCGCGGCATCGACCCCGGGCCGGCGGCATCCCTGTTCAAGATCCGCGGCACCGAGATCTTCCAGAACATCACCGAACTGACCCATCGCGCGATCGGAAATTATGGCCTGGCGATCCGCGAGCATCCGGTCAGCGCGAACCATTTCATGCCCGGCCCGGACTACGGCCACACCGCGTCGGAAAAATATCTCAACGCGCGCAAGCTCTCGATCTACGGCGGATCGAACGAGATCCAGCGCAACATCATCGCCAAGGCCGTGCTCGGTCTCTAGCAACAGCGCAACAAGAGGATCGTATGGATATCCAGTTCACGGAAGAGCAGGAATTGTTGCGGTCCAGCCTCCAGCGGCTGCTGCGCGACCAGTATGATTTCGATGCGCGGCGCAAGATCGTCGCGGGTGAGGACGGCTTCAGCCGCAAGCAGTGGGGCGCCTTCGCCGAGCTCGGCCTGCTCGCCGCGCCGTTCTCGGAAGCCGTCGGCGGACTCGGCGGCGGAGTGCTGTCGACCATGATCATCATGCAGGAATTCGGCCGTCATCTCGTGGTCGAGCCGTTCGTCGAGACGGTCGTGCTGGCCGGCGGCTTGATCGAGCAGGCGGGCTCCGAGGAACAGAAGCAGGGCTTCCTTCCCGAGATCATCGCGGGAAACGAGATCTGGACCCTGGCGTGGACCGAGAAGGGCTCGCGCTTCGATCTCGCCACCGTCACCACCGCGGCGCGCCGGGACGGCGACGGCTATGTCCTGACCGGCGAGAAGACGGCGGTCATCGCGGCGCCCTGGGCGGATTATCTGATCGTCTCCGCTCGCACCTCGGGTCATCGCCACGATCGCGGCGGCGTCAGCCTGTTCGTGGTCGATCGCCGCGCCACCGACCTCGATCTCAAGAGCTTCAAGACCATCGACGGCCGGCGCGCCGCCGAGATCAGCCTGCGCGAGGTGCGCGGCCAGCTCCTGGGCCGCGAGGGCGACGGCGTCGCCGCGCTCGAGGCCTGCCGCGACCGGGCGATCGGCGCGCTGTGCGCCGAGCTGGTCGGGGCGATGGGTGAGTTGAACGCCGCGACCTTGGATTATTCCAAGACGCGAAAGCAGTTCGGCGTCACGATCGGCTCCTTCCAGGTGTTGCAGCATCGGATGGTCGACATGTTCATCGCGCATCAGGAGGGGCTGTCCCTGATGCAGCATCTCAATCTCAGCCTCAACGCAGGCGAAGCCGGCCTCTCGCGGCTCGCCTCGGGCGCCAAATCGAAGATCGGCTATGCCGGCAAGTTCGTCGCCGACCAGGCGGTGCAGATCCACGGCGGCATGGGCATGACCGACGAGCTCAATGTCGGCCACTACTTCAAGCGTATCTTGTCCATCAACATCCAGTTCGGCGATCCCGCCTATCACGTGCTTCGCTATGCGCAGCTCGACGCGGCGGCTTAAGGAGACCTAGCATGACAGCAGACGCAGTTATCGTTTCCACCGCGCGCACCGGCGTGGGCAGGGCCTATCGCGGTGCGCTCAACAACACCGATGGCCCGACCTTGGCCGGCCATGTGATGGCAGAGGCGGTGAAGCGCGCCGGCATCGCGCCGGGCGAGGTCGAGGACGTGGTGATGGGCTGCGCGATGCAGCAGGGCACCATGGTGATGAACGTCGCGCGCAAGGGCGCGATCCGCGCCGGGCTGCCGGTCACGGTCGCCGGCACCACCATCGATCGGCAATGCGCCTCCGGCCTGCAGGCGATCGCGGTCGCCGCGCGTTCGGTGATGCTCGACGGCGTCGAGATCGCGATCGGCGGCGGCATCGAATCGATCAGCCTGGTGCAGAACGAGCACATGAACAAATTCCACGCCGTCGACGACGAGCTGATGGCGATGAAGCCGGACATGTACATGTCGATGCTGGAGACGGCGGAAGTCGTCGCCGAGCGCTACGGAATCGGCCGCGACAGGCAGGACGAATACAGCCTGGAGTGCCAGCGCCGCGTCGGTGCCGCGCTGCAGGGCGGCCGTTTCAACGACGAGATCGTGCCGATCACCACCAAAATGGCCGTGGTCGACAAGGACACCAAGCAGGTCAGCTACCAACAGGTGACGCTGTCGCGGGACGAGGGTCCGCGTCCCGATACGACCGCGGAGGGCCTCGCCAAGATCAAGCCGGTGTTCGAGGGCAAGACCATCAGCGCCGGCAACGCTAGCCAGCTCTCGGACGGTGCGTCGGCCTGCGTGATCATGAGCGACAAGATCGCGGCCAGGAAGGGCCTGAAGCCGCTCGGCATCTTCCGCGGCTTCGTCGCCGCCGGCGTCGAGCCGGACGAGATGGGCGTCGGCCCGGTCGCCGCGATCCCGCGATTGCTGCAGCGGCACAATCTCAAGATCGACGACATCGATCTGTGGGAGCTCAACGAGGCCTATGCGGTGCAGGTGATCTATTGCCGCGACAAGCTCGGCATCGATCCGGACAAGCTGAACGTTAATGGCGGCTCGATCGCAATCGGCCATCCCTACGGCATGACCGGCGCGCGGCTCACCGGCCACCTCCTGATCGAGGGCCGACGGCGCAAGGCAAAATACGGCGTGGTGACCATGTGCATCGGTGGCGGCATGGGCGCGGCGGGTCTGTTCGAAATCGTCCACTGATCGGAAACGCAGGAGATATTCGTGAAGACAGCGATCACTGAACTGTTCGGCATCCAGCATCCGATCATCCAGGGCGGAATGCACTATGTCGGCTTCGCCGAGATGGCGGCCGCGGTGTCCAACGCCGGCGGCCTCGGCATCATCACGGGCCTGACGCAGAGGACGCCGGAAGTGCTGGCGAAGGAGATCGCGCGCTGCCGCGACATGACCGACCAGCCGTTCGGCGTCAACCTCACCTTCCTGCCGAGCTTCACCGCGCCGCCCTATCCGGAATACATCGCCGCGATCCGCGAAGGCGGCGTCAAGGCGGTGGAGACCGCAGGCCGCAGCCCCGAGCAATACATGCCGGCGCTGAAGGCCGCCGGCATCAAGGTGATCCACAAATGCACCTCGGTGCGGCATTCGCTGAAGGCCGAGAAGATCGGCTGCGATGCGGTCAGCGTCGACGGCTTCGAGTGCGGCGGCCATCCCGGCGAGGACGACATCCCGAACATGATCCTGCTGCCGCGCGCGGCGGAGGAACTGAAGATCCCGTTCGTCGCCTCCGGCGGCATGGCGGATGCGCGCAGCCTGGTCGCGGCGCTGGCGATGGGCGCGGCGGGCATGAACATGGGCACGCGCTTCATCGCCACCAAGGAAGCGCCGGTTCATCCCAATGTGAAGCAGGCGCTGGTCGAGGCCAACGAGCTCGACACCCGCCTCGTCATGCGCGCGCTGCGCAACACCGAGCGTGTGCTGAAGAACAAGGGCGTCGACGAGCTGCTCGAGATCGAACGCGAGAAGGGCGCCAAGTTGAAGATCGAGGACATCCACGAGCAGGTCGCGGGTGTCTATCCCAAGGTGATGATCGACGGCGACATGGACGCCGGCGCCTGGAGCTGCGGCATGGTGGTCGGCCTGATCCACGACATCCCGACAGTCAAGGAGCTGATCGACCGCATCATGGCTGAAGCCGAGCAGATCATCCGCCAGCGGCTGACCGGTTTCCTCGACGGCATCGTCGAGACCACGCCGGCCCGCGCCGTGGCGTGACGGAGGACGCCATGACGGAGCACGTCAAAGTCAAGATTGCCGATGGTGTCATGACGCTGACGCTGCAGCGTCCGGAGAAGAAGAACGCGCTGACAGGCGCCATGTATAACGCCCTGTCTGATGCGCTCAAGCAGGCGGAGGCGGATGCCTCCGTTCGCGTGATCTTGTTCCAGGGCGATGGCGACAGCTTCACCGCGGGCAACGATCTCGCCGATTTCGCCAGCCAGGCGCGCGGCGAAAGCACGGTCGATAGCCCCGCCCATCGCTTCATCGGGACCATCAGCAAGGTCGGCAAGCCGCTGGTCGCCGCCGTGCAGGGCAATGCCGTCGGCGTCGGCACCACCATGCTGCTGCACTGCGATCTGGTCTATCTCGCGGACAATGCGCGGCTGATCACGCCGTTCGTCAATCTCGCGCTGGTGCCGGAAGCGGCATCGAGCTGGCTGCTGCCGTTGCGGATCGGACATGCACGCGCCTACGCGATGTTTGCGCTCGGCGAGCCGATGGATGCGGCGGGTGCGGTGGCATCTGGCCTCGCCAATGCCGTGGTGCCGCAAGCCGAGCTGCGCAAGAAGGCGTATGACGCCGCGATCGCGCTGACTACGCGGCCCGCGGGGTCGCTCAGCCTGACCAAGAGACTGATGCGTGAGCACCAGCGCATCGCGGCGCAAATCGCCGCGGAAGCAGCCGTGTTCAAGGAGCGGCTGACGACGCCGGAGGCGCGCGAGGCCTTCGCCGCTTTCGCCGAACGGCGTCCGCCGGACTTTTCCAAACTGTCGACCTGATTGATTGGACTAATCACGGACCCACCGAGGGAGTGAAGAGCATGCACGTCACGGGCAGCCATCAATACCCCACCATGGAATCTGTGAGCTACGGCAAGCCGGCGGCCGAAGCGTTGCGCGAGGAGGCCGAGCGGCTCGGCGCGACGCGCGTCTATCTGATTGCCAGCCGCACGCTGAACACGACAACCGACGAGATCGAGAAGATTCGCAAAGGCCTCGGCGATCGCCATGCCGAGACCTTCGACGGCGTGCCGCAGCACACGACCCGGGACGTGGTGGTGCGGATTGCACGGCAGGCCAAGGAGGCCAAGGCCGATCTGATCGTCGCGATCGGCGGCGGTTCTGTGGTCGATGCGGCGAAAATCGTGCTGATGTGCATGGAGCACGAGATCTTCGCGCCGGAAGGGCTAGACGGCTTCGAGACCACGCCCGAGCGCCGCTTCGGCGCATTCCGGACCCCGAAGGTGCGCATGATAGCGATCCCCAGCACGCTGTCGGGCGGCGAATATAATTCGGGCACGCTGGTCACCGACACCAGCCGCAAGCTGAAGCAGATCTTCAATCATCCCCTGATGATGCCGCGCAGCATCATCCTCGACCCCGCGATCACCAGATATACGCCGGAGAAACTCTGGCTGGGCTCCGGCACGCGGGCGATGGATCACGGCATCGAGGCGATCTGCTCCTCCCGTCCCAACGTGCTTGTCGATGCCGTGTGTCAGCAGGGGCTGCGCTATCTGCACGATGGCCTGCTGCGCACCAAGGCTAACCCCGACGATGAGGCAGCGCGGCTGAACTGCCAGTTGGGCTCGTGGCTGTCGGCCTTCGGGTTGCAGTCGCGGGTGCCGATGGGAGCGAGCCATGCCATCGGCCATGTGCTCGGCGGCACCTGCGATGTGCCGCATTACTTCTGCACGGCGGTGATGATGCCGAGCGTGCTCAAATACAATCGTCCCGCGACGGAGGCCGCGCAGCAATCGATCGCCGCCGCGCTCGGTGCGCCCGAGCGCGACGCCGGCGAGGCGTTCGCGGCGTTCATCGCCGAGCTAGGCCTGCCGCGGCGGCTCGCCGATGTCGGCGTCGCCGAGGATCGCTTCGAGTTGATCGGCAAGAACGCCATGCTCTCGATCTTCACCCGGACGAACCCGCAGCCGATCCGCGAGCCCAGCGACGTCGTCAAGATCCTCAAGCTCGCCGCCTGAGGCGGCGGCCGCATCAGGAGCAATCCACGATGGCCGACCTGCGCATCTTCTCCTACCTGCCCAATCCGCGGGTGTGGAAAGCAACCATTGCCGCCCGCTTCTGCGGCGTGGACGTCGAGGTCAGAGGCGCATCCAGCAAGGAACTGCGCGACTGGCTGTGGGATTACGATGCGCGTCCGCTGGCGGAAGAGGAGCGGCAATCGCTCGCGTCCCTGGCGCGCACTGGCCGAGTCGGGTTGACTAGCGCGCAGCTCTTCAAGACCGACGCGTTCATGGAGGCGCAGCCGTTCGGCAACGTGCCGGCCGCGTTCGGGCGCGATGGCACGGTCGGCATCTTTGAGTCGAACAGCATCATGCGCGCGGTGGCGCGGCTCGGCGAGGCGGCGTTCCCGCTCTACGGTCGCGACGCCTATGAAGCGTCCCGCATCGACAGCTTTCTCGATGTCAGCCTGGTCTTCGCACGGGATTCGCAGATCTACCTGCTGGCGCTGGCGGACGGCTCCGTCGATGCGGCGATCCACGCGCGCGCCAAGCTGGCTTTTGCGATCTACGCCTCGGGGCTGGAGCAGGCGCTGTCTCCACGGTGCGACGCGCTGGTGGGCGACAGCCTCTCGCTGGCCGACATCTGCTTCGCGGCCGAGCTTGCGCTGTTCATGAACGAGCATGCGCGGGCCGTGCAGTTGAACGAGCGCGGGTTGGACAAGATCCTGCACGCCGGTG
Source organism: Bradyrhizobium sp. ISRA464 (assembly GCF_029910095.1). NCBI lineage: Bacteria > Pseudomonadati > Pseudomonadota > Alphaproteobacteria > Hyphomicrobiales > Nitrobacteraceae > Bradyrhizobium > Bradyrhizobium sp. ISRA464. The sequence continues at coordinate 828,193 of NZ_CP094526.1, forward strand.
TCGAAAACGATTATCCGCGGGTGTTCGCCCACTTTGCCCGATTGATCGCGCACCAGCATTTCAAGCCGGATCTCGGACCTTATGTCGAGAAATTGTTGTCAAAGGCGGCCGCCTGACCGTCAGGATTGCCGCTTGCAACGCGGAGGGTTGATCGCATGACCACGCCGGTTTGCCTGATTACTGGTGTCGGACCCGGCACGGGCTCGGCACTCGCGAGGAGGTTTGCCGAGGGCGGCTATCGCGTGGCGCTGCTCGCCAGGAACGAGGAGCGGCTGGCCGCGCTGGAGAAGGAGCTGCCGAACGCCAGGGGCTATCGCTGCGACGTGTCGGATCCGGCGCAGATCGAGGCGGTGGCATCAGCGGTCGAGCGCGATCTCGGCAGTCCCGGCACCGTCATTCACAATGCCGTCGGTGGTGCGTTCGGCACCTTCCGGGAGATCGATCCCGCGATCTTGAACCGGAACTTCCAGGTCAACACGATGGGGCTGTTGTACCTCGCCAGGCGATTTGCCCCGGCGATGATCGGCGCCGGCAAGGGCGCCATTGTCGCGACCGGCAACACGTCGGCCTTGCGAGGCAAGGCCGGCTTCGCAGGTTTCGCGCCGACCAAGGCGGCGCAGCGGATCCTGGCCGAAGCGATGGCGCGCGATCTGGGGCCGCAAGGGGTTCATGTCGCCTATGTGGTCGTCGATGCCGTGATCGATCTCGAGTGGACGCGGAAGCGCTGGCCGGAGCGGCCGGACGAATTCTTCATCAAGCCGCGGGCGATCGCGGACGAGATCTGGCACGTCGTTCATCAGGACCGCAGCGCCTGGTCGTTCAATGTCGAATTGCGGCCGTTCGGCGAAGCCTGGTAGCCGCTCGCGCTATCTTCGTATCGATCAGGTCGAGTGGAGCGGCAACGGAGGTTCACCTCCCCCCGTTGGGGAGAGGCGAACCGATTCCATCCTGACTCATCTTGCTCTAAGTCAATGCGCACGATGACGATGCGCTGGCGCGCCACACGGATGCACCTGCGGGCAAGAACTATCCGGCGCTTGACCTGCGACAAATCAACCCGACGGGCAAGTCAGTCAAAACCCGTCAAGCCCTCGCGCGCAAAATATTTCTGTTTTCCAGAAGCGAAACTCGGTGTATGAATGGCCCGTCTCACCCGCTTGAGGGGCGCTGCGCGATCGTCACGAGTGCTGGGTCGAGATGCGGTGGACGCCGATGTCACGGCTGACGAGCGTGGCAGATAGCGGACGGTGAAGTCGTGCAGGCCTGACGCCCTAGTGGCAGGTGTCTCATCAGTAAGAGCAGGAGCTCTCACTGATGACGGTGACAACAAAGCCCAGTCTCGCCGGGGAGAGCACGTATAAGCCGTAAACCATCGCGCAGGGAAAGCCGGGATTGCTCCGGTTTCACCTGTGGTCCTACCTCCCGTGCTTTCCATTTGCACGGGACCCATGGGTGCAATCGGCACCCGGCTTTCCCTGCGCCCTCTGTTCAAGAGAGGGCGGAACGAAGAGCAAACCTCGGACGCAACGCGCCGCGAGAACGCGAAGCCATATCTCCACGACTGTCATCGCCCGCGAAAGCGGGCGATCCAGTATTCCAGAGGCAGCTGATTGATCCGAGCGGCCGCGGCGTACTAGATGCCCCGCATGCGCGGGGTATGACGGCGGGGCGGAGCGATGGATTGCTTCCGTCTTCGCCGAGGCTTCGGCGGACAAGTCGTCGCGGTCGCTCCTCGCAATGACGGCGTGCTGGATTGGATCGCGCCACAAACTCGATGTCGTCCCGGCTTTCGCCGGGACGACGAATGGAGAGAGATGCGAAAGCGTCCTTTCCCGCGATATTTCAGCTTCCGGGCCGACCGGCGAGTTGCGGCACGAACATGTCGCTCCACTTCGCCGGCTTGACCTTGATCGAGCCCGCCTTGTGCATGAACTCGGCGAATTGCATCACGCCTTCCGGTGTCGCGGTGAAGCGTGCATCCTTGTCCTCGATCATCTGCTGGACTTCCGCGGCGTCAACCTTGACCTTCGAGTTCTTGGCATAGATCTCGGCGGCGAGTTTCTTGTCCTTGGCGATGAGCGCAGTGGCGTCGTCCATCGCCTCGATGAAGGCCTGGGTCATCTTGGGATTGGCGTCGACGAACTTCTTCGGCGCGAAGGTGACGTCGAGCGTGAGATTGCCGAGATAGTCGACCGAATTGAGCACACGGTGGATGCCGGGGCTCTTGGCTTCCAGATACTGGAAGGGAGGCGAGGTGAAATGGGCCTTGACCTCGGTCTTGCCGCCGACGAGGGCGGCGAGCGCCTCCGGATGCGGCAGGCTGATCGTCATCGGATCCATCTTGGCGTAGTTGGCAGCGCCGAATTCCTTGGCGGCGATCATTTGCAGCACGACGGCGGCGAGCGAGGTCTTGATGCCGGGCAGCGCGATCTTGTCGGTCGGGGTGAAGTCCTTGAGCGACTTCAGCTCCGGCTTGTTCGCCATCAGCCACAGCGAAGTCGAGCTCATGCCCGAGACGCCGACGACCTCGACGCCGGGGATGCCCTTGGCCTTGGCCCAGAGCGTGACGAAGCCCGGCGCGCCGGTGCCGGCGAAATCGAGCGTGCCGGCCATCATCGCGTCGTTGATGACGTTGCCGCCGTCAAGCATCAGCCAGGTCACCTTGATGTCGCCGAGCCCGGCGGCCTTGGCGCGCTTCTCCAGGAACTGCTGGTCCTGCATCACGATTAACGGCAGATAGAGGATGCCGAAGCCCTTGGAAATGCGCACTTCGGCGACCTCGGCACGGGCCGGGGCGCCGAGCGCCGCCGCGAGCACGGCGGCAGCCGCGAGCGAGCGGACGATGTTCTTCAATGTCATAAGTCTCCTCCTTGGAATGCGGGCCATTCGGCCTGGTTGCGGTGGTGGGCTGGAGCGTTTTTCAGCGAAGTGGATACCGGTTCGCGTGAAGAAAACGCGTCAAAACAAGAATCCAGGACGTCGGTTCCGATTCAAATCAGAACAGAAAATGCTCTAGTGCTGCATACCCCAGCGACGGATCGTCCTGCGCTCGATGTTGGCGAAGACGATATTCTCGACGAAGAGGCCAATCAGGATCACGGTGAAGAGGCCAGCGAAGACGTTCGCCGTCTCGAGCTGGTTGCGGTTCTCGTAGATGAACCAGCCCAGCCCGCCCGAGCCCGACGAGACGCCGAAGACGAGTTCGGCGGCGATCAAAGTGCGCCAGGCGAAGGCCCAGCCGACCTTGAGGCCGGTCAGGATCGCCGGGAAGGCTGCCGGGATCAGGATGAGGCGCACCAGCTTCAGGCCGCGCAGGCCGTAGTTCTGCCCGACCATCCGCAGCGTGTTCGAGACCGAGCGGAAGCCGGCATGGGTGTTGAGCGCGATCGCCCACAACACCGAATGCACCAGCACGAAGATGATGCTGCCGGTGCCCAGCCCGAACCAGATCAGCGCCAGCGGCAACAGCGCGATGGCCGGCAGCGGATTGAACATGGAGGTCAGCGTCTCGAGCAGATCGGCGCCGATCCGCGAGCCGATGGCCAGCGTCGTGAGCAGCGCCGCTAGGGCGATGCCGATGCCATAGCCGATGACGAGCGTCTGCAACGAGACGAGCATGCGCTGCGGGATGACGCCGCTTGCGACGTTGCTGACGAAGGCCTCGACGGTTTGGCCAAAGGTCGGGAACAGCAGCGGGTTGCCGAGCCAGCGGCCATAGATCTCCCAGGCCACGGCGAGGACGACAAGGATTGCCGTCTTGCGCACGAAGCCGAGGCGATAGATGCGCTCGGCCGGGCTGAGCGTCTTGGCGACGACGGGGGCGTCGCCCGACTGGACTTCGCGGATGATTTCCGGACGGAAGCTGACGAGATCGGTCATGACGGTCGCCTCGGCTCAATGGCTCGCGAAGAGCATATCGTTGATGCGGGTTTCGAGCGCAGCTTGCTTGCCGGTGCCCATCTCCGCCGGCGGCACGCTGTTGAGCTCGGCCTTGACCTCGCCCGGATGCGGCGAGAGCAACAGGATGCGGGTGCCGACGCGGATCGCCTCCTCGATCGAATGGGTCACAAAGAGCACGGTGAAGTGCGTGTCGTCCCACAGCCGCAGCAATTCGTCCTGCATCTTGCGCCGCGTCAACGCGTCGAGCGCGGCGAACGGCTCGTCCATCAGCAGCACGTCAGGTTCCATCGCCATGCCGCGGGCGATAGCGACGCGCTGCTTCATGCCACCGGAGAGCGTGTGCGGATAGCTGTCGATGAACTTGGTCAGGCCGACCTTGTCGATGTAGGAGCGCGCCCGTTCTTCAGCCTCTGTTTGGCCGGCGCGGCCGGAGGCGGTCAGGGCGAACACGACGTTCTCGCGCACCGTCTTCCAGGGCAGGAGCTGATCGAACTCCTGGAACACCATCATTCGGTCGGGGCCCGGCCCGGACACCTTGCGCCCTTTCAGGCTGATCTCGCCCTCGACGGGGGTGAGGTAGCCGCCGATTGCCTTCAGCAGGGTCGACTTGCCGCAGCCGGACGGTCCGAGCAGCACGAAGCGGTCGGACGGATAGACATCGAAGGAGACCCGGCGCGTCGCGGTCACCACGGCGTCAGGCGTCTTGTACTGGAGCGTCACACCCGCTACGGAAAGCAGCGGCGACGCGGATGCGGCATCAGATGGCGCGAGCATGTGGCCCTCCCTTGTGTTGTGCCTCGTGTTATGTCCTTGCGCACTTATGGGCGCTTGGGAGATGAGATAGCGTGGCTCACTGACGCGAAACTGACTCAGGACGCCGGAGGCTCCCGTTTGCGGGTACTCGTTGTCGAAGACACCGTCGATATCGCCGAGGCCGTGGTCATGCGCCTCGAGAAAGTCGGGTACGCCGTGGACTGGGAGCGGGACGGCCTGACCGCCGCCGAGCTGCTTGAAGTGCAACCCTACGATCTCGTGATCCTCGACCTGACGCTGCCGGGACAGGACGGAATTGCGGTCCTGAAGGGCATGCGCAGCCGCAAGCTCGCGACGCCGGTGCTGGTGCTGACCGCCCGGTCCGCCGTCGACGACCGGATCGGCGCACTCGACCTCGGCGCCGATGACTATCTGATCAAGCCATTCGACTATGGCGAGCTCGAAGCGCGCGCCCGCGCCCTGCTGCGTCGCAGCGCAGGCCAGCCCGACAATCTGCTGCGCGTCGGGCCGCTGGTCATCGACCGTGCCGGCCGCGTCGCGACCGTCGCCGACAGGCCGCTCAATCTGACCAGACGGGAGCTGACGGTTCTCGAAATCCTGGCGGCGCGGCCCGAGCGCATCGTTCCCAAGGAAGAACTCGTCGAGCAGCTCTTCAATTTCGATCAGGAGGCGAGCCCCAACGCTGTCGAGCAATTCGTGGCAAGGCTGCGGCGCAAGCTCGGCGATGCGCCGATCGAGATTCGTACCCTGCGCGGGCTAGGCTATCAACTTGCGGCACTCTGACCTGCGTTACTCGCTGCGTGTCCGGATCATCGCCGTCCTGTCGGCGGTGCTGGCGCTCGGCGCGGTGATCCTCGGCTTCGCCGCCTGGCGTTCGGCCTCCATCGCCGCGCAACAAGCCTATGACCGCATGCTGAGCGGCGGGGCGATCCAGATCGCCGAGAACGTCTATGTGCAGGGCGGCGTCGTGACGCTCGAGCCGCCCGTATCCACCATCGCGGCGCTGGCGGCCTACGATCTCGTCTTCTACAAGGTCGTTGACCCGCGCGGTGTCGTCGTCGCCGGCTACGAGGACCTCGCCTCGGAAGCCGGGCCCGAGCAGATACGCAATGGTGTGGTGATCGAGGACGGACTCTATCAGGAGCAGCCTGTTCGCATCGCCACGGTGGCCAAGCAGATCGAAGATCCTGCCGTGGGCGGCTGGGTGACAATCGTGCTGGCTCAGACCACCGAAGCCCGGCGCGCCCTGGCGCGTGATCTTACATTGAAGGCGCTCGGCGTCATCGCGGCCATGAGTGCACTCGCGCTGCTGGCGACGGGCTATGCAGTCACGTTCGCCCTGAAGCCGCTCACGCGCATCGAGCGCGAGATCGTTGGACGCCGCCCGGATGATCTGCGGCCGCTTCAGACCGAGCCGCCCGCCGAGATCCGCAATCTTGTGCACGCGATCGATGACTTCATGCGGCGGCTTTCGGATCGCATCACGCTGATGCAACGCTTCATTGCCGATGCCGCGCATCAGATCCGTACGCCGCTGGCGGCGCTCGACGCCCAGGTCGAAATCCTGTCGGCGACGCCTCCGTCGCGGCAAAAGGCCGTCACGGTGGCGCGCATTCGGGAGCGGACGACCGAGCTGGGCCGGCTCACCGGCCAACTTCTCGATCACGCCATGGTCATTCACCGGGCTGACGTTGTCGCCATGACGCCCATAGACCTCAACGTGTTGGCAAGGGGCGTTCTGGCCGCGGCGGTTCCGTTGTCCCTGACGCGCGAGGTCGATATCGCTTTCGTGCCGGCCGAGCCGACGCCAATCGTGAATGGCGACGCGGTCAGCCTGCGCGAAGCGCTGGGCAATCTCATCGACAACGCGTTGAAACATGGCGCTCGCAGCAGGCTCGTCGTTTCCGTCGGCGCCGATGACGGCAGGGCATGGATCGAAGTCGCCGACAACGGTGATGGATTTGCCGTTCCGCCAAGCGATGTCATCCGGCCGTTCGCGAAGGGACCGGATTCCACCGGGTCCGGTCTCGGCCTTGCCATTGCGGCCGAGGTCGCCCGTGCCCACAAGGGAGAAATTGCCATCTTCCGCGAGGGAGCTATGACGCGCGTTCGTCTGCTGGTCGCGACATAGGCGCGGCAGTTCAGTTGCGTTCGGTGTTCAAATCAGCCGCATCCCTTTCAAGCTCGCATGTCCGTTCTTGCCGACAATGATGTGGTCGTGCACCGCGATCCCGAGCGGCCTCGCGATCTCGACGATCGCCTTCGTCATTTGGATGTCGGCCTGCGACGGTGTCGGGTCGCCGCTCGGATGATTGTGCACCAGGATCAGCGCGGTCGCCGACAGTTCCAGCGCGCGCTTGATCACCTCGCGCGGATAGACCGGCGTGTGGTCGACGGTGCCGGTCTGCTGCACCTCGTCGGCGATCAGCTGGTTGCGCTTGTCCAGGAAAAGCAGGCGAAACTGCTCCTTGTCGGCAAAGGCCATGCTGGAGCGGCAGTAGTCGATCACATCGTTCCACGACGACAGCGCGACGCTGCGCCTGATCTCGCCCTTGGCGATCCGGTCCGCCGCGGCGGCGATCAGCTTGAGCTGGTTGATCGCGGCGTCCTTGACGCCGTCGACCTCGCGGAGCCGCGCCACCGGCGCATGCACGACCTCGGCGAACGAGCCGAACTTCTTCAACAGCGCCTTGGCGAGCGGCTTGGTGTCGCGGCGTGGGATGGCGGCAAACAGCGCCATCTCCAGCAGCTCGTAATCGCTCAGCGCCTCTGGCCCGGCCGCGTAGAAGCGTTCGCGCAGCCGTTCGCGATGGCCGTGATAATGCGGCGTCTCGTCGGATTCGGTCTGGCTGTCGGCGGGCTTGGCGGGCATCGGCCACAACCATGCCGTGCCCGCCGGGTTTTGCAAGAGCCGATGCTGCCCCGGTTTGCCTCGGCCGAACCGCTGAACTACCGTTCGCTCTCCTGAAAACATCGGGAAAGGTGTGGGCGTGACTTCATTCAAGGTGATCCGGGCACGTGCCGAGAAGCGCAAGGGCGGCGCGAAGGCACTGGAGACGGTGCTGCCGCTGGTGACGACGCCGAAGGCGCTGGCCAAGCTCGGCGACGACCGCGCGCTCGCCGAAATGACCAAGCGCGTGTTCTGCGCCGGCTTCGCCTGGAGCGTGATCGATGCCAAATGGTCGGGGTTCGAGGATGCCTTCCTGGGCTTTCAGCCGGCCAAGCTCGCCTTCAAGCCCGATGAATTCTGGGAGAAGCTCACGAGCGACGCCAGGATCGTGCGCAACGGCGCCAAGATCATGTCGGTACGCGACAACGGCCGCTTCGTGCAGGAGATCGCGCGCGAGCACGGCAGCTTCGGCAAGTTCCTCGCCGCCTGGCCGTCATCGGATGAGGTCGGGCTATTGGACCTGCTGGCCAAGCGCGGCAGCCGGCTTGGTGGCAATACCGGGCAGATGCTGCTGCGCTTCCTCGGCTGGGACGGCTTCGTCACCTCACGCGACGTCGTCGCCTGCCTGCGCGACGCCGGCCTCGACATCGCCGAGGAGGTCAAGTCGAAGCGCGATCTCGCCAAGGTGCAGGCGCAGTTCAATGCCTGGGCGGAGGAGACCGGCTTGCCCTACACCCACATCTCGCGCATCTGCGCGATGTCGATTGGAGAGAATTATACGCCGGAGGAGATCATCGCGCGGACGCGGAGCGACGCTTGATTGCGCCGCCGCCGATTATACCGCCGCCGATTACACCGCGACCCAGGGCTTCTCGCCGTGACGCTCGGACAGTGTGAAGATCTCGACGCCGTCGGCGGTGACGCCGACCGAGTGCTCGAACTGCGCCGACAGCGAACGGTCGCGGGTCACCGCGGTCCAGCCGTCGGAGAGGATCTTCACATGCGGCTTGCCGAGATTGATCATCGGCTCGATGGTGAAGAACATGCCGGGCCTCAGCGTCACGCCTTCGCCCGGGCGGCCGATATGGATGATGTTCGGTTCGTCGTGGAACAGGCGGCCGAGACCATGGCCGCAGAAGTCGCGCACCACGCTCATGCCCTGCGGCTCGACATAGCTCTGGATGGCGTGGCCGATGTCGCCGGTGGTGGCGCCGGGCTTGACCGCGGCAATGCCGCGCATCATCGCCTCGTAGGTCACCTCGATCAGCCGCTCGGCCTTCCGCGCGATGCCGCCGATCGCATACATCCGGCTGGAATCGCCATACCAGCCGTCGACGATGAAGGTGACGTCGATGTTGACGATGTCGCCCTCCTTCAGCGGGCGGTCGCTGGGCATGCCGTGGCAGACCACGTGATTGATCGAGGTGCAGGTCGAGTAGCGATAGCCGCGATACATCAGCGTCGCTGGATAGGCGCCGTGGTCGAAGGCGAACTTGCGGACGAACTCGTCGATGACGGAGGTCGGGACGCCCGGCCTGACGATGTCGGTGAGCGCATCGAGGCACTTCGACGCCAGTGCGCCCGCCTTGCGCATGCCGACAAAACCGGTCTGCCCGTGCAGCTTGATTTGTCCGGTCTTGCGCAGGGAGGTGTCGGTGGCGTCGATATAGCTCATGGGCGGGTCGGTTCTGGAGGCAAGGGGCTGATTTCTGGCCCTAATTTAATGATCGGGGCGGCCGGTGCAAGCCAAGGTTGGACATAGGGCGATGCCCAAACGCCTGATTTCCGGGCAGGAGCCGGATCCGACGGCCCGCGCCGGCGCAAAGTCGCAACCGGTTTGCCCTCGCGACAAACGCGGAACGCGATTGCGCGGAGATCGGGGCCGGAAGCTAGCTGGAAACCTCCACCACGCTCTCGACCGGGAGCGCGCCGCCACGGACGCGGAGTTCCCGCACCGGGTAGGGCACGTGGATGCCGCGACCCTTGAAGGCGTCCCACAGCGCCAGCATCACGTCGCTCTTTACCCTGTCCATGCCGTCGGGATCGGCGATCCAGAAGGTCAGCGAGAATTTCATGCCGAACTCGGCGAATTCGGTCAGGATGCAGCTCGGCGGCTTGCCCTTGATGGCGCGCTCATGGGCTGCAGCGGTGTCGATCGCAAGTTGGCAGACCAGCTTGGGATCGGCATCGTAATTGGTGGCGAAGGCGATCTTCACCAGCGTGTTCTTGTCGGTATAGGTCCAGTTGGTGACCTTCTGCGTCACCAGATCCTCGTTCGGGATCAGAAACTCGCGGCCGTCGCCGGCGGCGACCGAGATGTAGCGCGTCTTCATCGCGCTGATCTTGCCCGAGCTGTCGCCGATGGTGACGAGGTCGCCCGGCTTCACCGATTTGTCGACCAGCAGGATCAGCCCGCTGATGAAATTGGCGACGATCTTCTGCAGACCGAGACCGATGCCGACGCCGGCTGCGCCGGTGAACACGGCAAGCGCCGAGAGGTTGATGCCGACCGCGTCGAGCGCGATGGCGACCGCCATCACCATCAGCCCGATGCGGATGATCTTGACCAGCAGCACCTGGATCGACGGCGTCAGGTCGGTGGCGCGGTTGATGCGGCTCTCGGCGAAATTGCTGGCGATGTTGGTCAGCCACAGCGCCACGATCAAAACCGCGCCGGCCTTGATCAGCAGCAGCGGCGTCAGCCTGAGGCCGCCGACCACGACGCCGACCGAATCCAGCGTGTCCGCGGCCCAGTTGAGCTCGCCGATGATGCTCAGCGCGGCGACCACCCAGGCCGCGATCGAGACCAGCTTGACGATGAAGGCGTTGTCGATCACCGACGTCACCAGGCGGATGACCAGCCACGCCAGGGCCAGCTTGGCGGAGACCGCGATCAGGTAGCTGCGGCTTGGCCAGGTCGTGTGCCACATCACGATCCGCGAGATGATCATCAGGACCGCGAACACGGCGGTGGAGGCGCTCGCCACCATCACGCGCGCGAAGTGCCGGAGCGGCAGCGGCCAGCGCATCGCCAGCGACGACATGTCGACCCGCGCGTGAATGGCGGTGTCGGCGGCGTAGGAAATCCCCGCGGCCGCGAGGATGATGCCGAACTGAAGGTAGAACCAGGGCGAGGCGATCTCGGCCCCGACCGAGCGCGCCGCCATTTGGATCGATTCCAGGACGTCCTTGAGGCTCATGTCCATCGGCAAAATCTCAACTCAAGTGCGGGTCAGGCAAATGTGATTCGATTGGCCGGTAGAATCCCACAAAGGCGGGCATGCGACCATCGATACAACACAGTGTCGAGGCGACCTGAGGCTGCAAAACCGGGCACAATGCCGCTGATGACAGAAAATGGGTTGGCGTCCAAGTGTGGCGACGATAAGGATGCAATTGCAAGTATTTGATCCACTGAAGGCGCATGGCTTCCCTCGACGCGGTCAGCATAGCAATCCTGCTCGGCGCCGTTCTGGTGATGGCCGGCATCCTGTCGAGCCTGCTGGCATTGCGGTTCGGCGCCCCCCTGCTTCTGGTGTTCTTGCTGGTCGGCATGCTGGCCGGGGATTCCGGGCCTGGCCACCTCCAGTTCGACGACGTCCGCACCACCTACCTGGTCGGCTCAGTGGCGCTGGCGCTGATCCTGTTCGACGGCGGGTTGAAGACGCGATTTGCCAGCATCCGCACGGTGCTGGCGCCCTCGATGATGCTGGCGACCGCGGGCGTGCTGCTGACCGCGCTGGTCACGGCGCCGGTCGCCCGCTATGTACTCGACCTCAACTGGATCGAGTCGCTCCTGGTCGGCGCCGTCGTCGCCTCGACCGACGCCGCGGCGGTGTTCCTTTTGGTGCACACCCAGGGCCTGCGCCTGCGCCCGCGTGTCGGCGCGACGCTGGAGGCCGAATCCGGCACCAACGACCCGTTCGCGATCTTCCTCACCCTGATGCTGGTCGAGTTCATCTCGATCGGCCAGAGCTCGGCGTCGCATATCGCGATGGAGTTCATCCAGGAGGCGGTGCTCGGCGCCGTCATCGGGGTGGTCGGCGGCCGGCTGGTGGTGCTGGCGCTGAACTATGTGGCGCTGCCGCAAGGGCTGCACGCGCCGTTCGTCACCACCGCCGCGCTGGTGATCTTCGGCGGCTCGCAGATCGTGCATGCCTCGGGGTTTCTCGCCGTCTACCTCGCCGGCATCATCATCGGCAACCGGCCGACCCGCGCGCATAATTCCGTGGTGACGTTTCTCGACGCCGCGACCTGGCTGGCGCAGATCGTGATGTTCGTGCTGCTCGGCCTCTTGGTGTCGCCGCATCGCCTGGTCGCGAGTGCAGGCGGGGCGGTGCTGGTGGCGTTCGCGCTGATGCTGGTGGCGCGGCCGCTGGCGGTGCTGGTCTGCCTCGCGCCGTTCAAGTTCAACTGGCGGGAGAAGGTCTTCATCGCCTGGACCGGGCTGCGCGGCGCCGTCGCGATCTTCCTCGCCTCGATCCCGATGCTGGTCGGCCTGTCCAAGGCCTATCTCTATTTCGACGTCGCCTTCGTCGTCGTCATCATCTCGCTGCTGCTGCAGGGCTGGACGCTGGCGCCAGCGGCGCGGCGGCTGCATGTCGCGCTGCCGCGCACCGAGCGCGGCCCGCGCCGCGTCGAACTGGATCTGCCCGGCCAGCTCGAACAGCAGCTGGTCGGTTATCCGGTCCGGCCGAAGAGCCTGTATTTCCGCCGCGGCCTGATCCCGTCCTGGTCGAAGCCGACGCTAGTGATCCGCGACGAGCGGATCCTGACACCGACCGAGGCCGATCCCGTCGAGCCCGGCGACTACCTCTATCTGCTGGCGCCGCCGGAGCGCGCCGAGGCGCTCGATCGCTTCTTCGTCGACATGCCGCCGTCGACCGCACCCGACCCGCATCTGCTGGGCGACTTCATGGTCTCGGGTGAGCACACGCTTGGCGAGCTCGCCGAGATCTACGGCGTCAAGGTCGATGAAAACCAGGCCAAACTGACGCTGGCGGATTACTTCGACATCAATCTCGACCGCGCGCCGAAGGAAGGCGCCGAGCTCGCGCTGGATGCGATTGTCCTGGTGGCGCGCAATATCAGCGGCGGCCGCGTCAATGTCGTCGGCCTTCGTCTGCCGGAAGAAGAGGAGGAGGCCGTGCCGCAGACGCGGATGCAGATCCTCCGGCGCAAGCTTGCGGATATCTGGGCGTCGGTGGCGGGGGTCTGACCCCCAAGGGGGCGGAGACGCAGCTTACGTCTTGCGCAGGAAATTCGAATCGGGCGCGAACTTCTTGATCATGTCCGACAGGTCGTCGTCGGCCGGCGAGGGCGGCGGCTCCTTCGAGGCGGGGTTCGGCTTGGTCGGGTCGGTGAGCTTCTCGCCGGAAATCTCGGCCAGCGCCGCAAGCAGGGTCGCGTCGACATCGCTGGCCGGCGCGCCTGCCTTGGGCGGGACAGGCGGCGGCGCAGCAGGCGTGCCATCCGGCTCGCGCTTCGCGGGTGCGGGTGGACCCTCCGGCGGCGCCCCCGGCCTTGGCGGATCGGCCCGTTTGGCGGACGCCTCGGTGACGGCGGCGATCAGCGACGCTTCGAGATCGGCGGATGGGTTGGACGATGGGAGCGGCGGCAGCCGGCCGGGCTGCCCGTGCCTCGGCACCCGCGCGAACTCCGGCTCCCGCCGGGTCACGGGCGCCGGCCGGCTCGCCGCATCGCCGCCGGGCCTGGACGGATCGGCCCGTCCGGCGGTCCGGGCGGAGGCCTCCTCGACCGCGGCGATCAGGGACGCCTCGAGCGCGTCGGCCGGATTGGCCGGCGGCGGTGGCGGTGCGGTGCCCGGCTTCGCGTCCCCGGACGCCCTCACGGCCTGGGCCTCGGAGCGAGGTAGCGGCGGCTGCGATCCCCGTGCCGGCGCAGGCGGCGGCACCGGCTGACCGCCGCTCGCCCGTGCGATGATGCCGTCGACGATCCCGCCGAGCCGGTTCTTGTCGGGCGCGGCGAGATAGTTGGTCGCCAGCTCGTCGACATATTGCGGGCCGTAATCGGCAAGGACCTTGGCGAGGCGGGCAATATCGGGATCGCTCGCGACCAGCCGGTCCCACGCCTCGCGGTCATAGGGGGCATCCCCGGTCTTGGCGGGCCATGCCGCCCGGCGGGGCTGCCGCGGCGTGCCGTCGCGCTGGACGACGGGCTCGAAGATCGGCGGCTGTAGACCTGCGCCGACAAGCGGCGGGATGAACCCCACGGCGGGCGCGGCCACCGCCAAACTGGCGCGGTGCCGGCCGCGCTCGGCGACCTGCAGCGAAATCAAGCCGAGGCCCATCAGCAGGAAACCGACGGCCGCCCACGCGACCGTCACACACAGCGCCAGGCCGATCAGCAGCAATGTCCAGCCAGTCAATCGCACGATGCGTCTTTCCCTATGCGTCCGGTCCGACGCCAAGGGACGTCTAGCGGACAAGCTGGGCTATCTTATGCCGGCTTTCGGTGAAACGGCCAGCTACGACGTCGTCGTCAGCACCTTGACACCGCCGAAGGCAGTCACCTGGCCGAGGCGCAGCATCACGATCTGGGTGGCGAGCTGGCGCAGCTCGGCGGCGTCGTGGCTGACATAGACCATGGGGATACCGGCCTCGTCCCGCAGCCGCACCAGGTAGGGCAGGATCTCGAGCTTGCGGCCCTCGTCGAGCGCACCCAGCGGCTCGTCCAGCAGCAGCAGCCGCGGCTTCGAGAGCAGCGCCCGGCCGAGCGCGACCCGCTGGCGCTCGCCGCCGGAGAGCTTTCCGGGACGGCGGTCGAGCAGCGCGCCGATGTCGAGCAGCTCGACCACCCGCTTGCGCTGCGCGGGATCGTCGGCGAGCCCGTTCATGCGGCGGCCGTAATCGAGATTTTGCCGGACATCGAGGTGCGGAAACAGCCGCGCGTCCTGGAAGACGTAGCCGATGCGGCGGCGATAGGTCGGGACGTGGATGCCGGCCGAGGTGTCGTCGACGGTTTCGCCGTCGATCACGATGGTGCCGCGGTCGGGGCGCAACAGCCCGGCAATGGTATTGATCAGCGAGGTCTTGCCGGAGCCGGAGGCGCCGAACAGCCCGGTGACGCGGCCCTCGCTGGCGAACGACGCCGCAAGCGTGAACTCGCCGAGCTGCTTGGTGATGTCGACGCGCAGCATCGCTATTGTCCGTGCAGGCGTGCGGTGGCGCGGCGCGCGAACCACTCCGCGGCGACGAGTGCGCCCATCGCGATCACGATCGAGATGATCACGAGCCGCCCGGCGGCGCGGTCGCCCTCCGGCGTCTGGATCAGCGAATAGACCGCCGACGAAATGGTCTGGGTTTCGCCGGGGATGTTGGAGACAAAGGTAATCGTCGCGCCGAACTCGCCGATCGCCTTGGCGAAGCCGAGGACCATGCCGGCGAGCACGCCCGGCAGAGCGAGCGGCAGCGTCACCGTCGCGAACACCCGCCAGGGAGCGGCGCCGAGCGTCTCGGCCGCCTGTTCGAGCCGCCGGTCGATTGCCTCGATCGAGAGGCGGATCGGCCGCACCAGAAGCGGAAACGACATCACGCCGCAGGCGAGCGCCGCGCCGGTCCAGCGGAAGGCGAAGACGATGCCGAGATGGTTGGCCAGCCAGGCGCCGACCAGGCCGCGCCGACCGAAGGTCAGCAGCAGCAGATAGCCGGTGACGACCGGCGGCAGCACCAGCGGCAGGTGCACGGCGGCATCGAGGATGGATTTGCCCCAGAAATCGCGCCGTGCCAGCAGCCAGGCGAGCGCGATTCCGAACGGAGTCGCCACCAGCGTTGCGATGACGGCGACCCTGAGCGAGAGCAGGATCGCCGTCCACTCGGTTGGCGAAATCTCAAACACTAGTGTCTGTTCCCGAAGTTCGGATGCAAGTGCGGCTCCTCTGTTACGAACTTCGGGAACAGACACTAGCAAGATTCGATTTGCCAGTGCCGCTGATCGATTTGAAGCTCCTCATCGTAGTCGCGGCAATCACTGGAGGAGCTTCAAATCGGCGGCGCTGGATCAGGTCGTCGGGCTGATCAGGAACTTGAAGCCGTACTTCTCGAGGATCGTCTTCGCCGCGGACGAGCGCAGGAAGGCGAGATAGTCGGAGGTCTCCGGCTTCGCATTTGTGGTCGCCGCCACCGGATAGATGATGGCGGGGTGGGTGTCGGCCGGGAAGGTGCCGACGATCTTGACGCCCGGCTCGACCTTGGCGTCGGTCGAATAGACGATGCCGAGCACGGCCTCACCGCGCGCTACCAGCGTCAGCGCGGCGCGCACGCTTTCGGCCATCGCGAATTTCGGCTCCGCCGCCTGCCACGCGCCGAGCTTCTCCAGCGCCGCCTTGGCGTATTTGCCGACCGGCACGGCCTTGACATCACCGGTCGCGATCTTGCCGTCGCCGGCAAGCTTGGCGAGGTCGAAGCCCGGGGCGATGTTGACATTGTCGATTTTGGAATCCTTCGGCGCGATCAGCACGATCGAGTTGCCGAGCAGATTGATCCGGGTCGGCTCGTTGATGGTCTTCTGCTTGATCGCATAGTCCATCCAGTCGGTATCGGCGGAGACGAACACGTCAGCCGGCGCGCCCTGCTCGATCTGCTTGGCGAGCGCCGAGCTTGCGGCATAGCTGGCGTTGATCTTGACGCCGGTCTTCGCGGTATAGGCCGCGTCGATGTCGTCGAGCGCATTCTTCATCGAGGCCGCGGCGAAGACGGTCAGCGTCTTGTCGTCGGCTGCGGCGGGCGAATGCATCGCGCCGAGCAGGATAACGAAGGCGGTGAAGAGTCCGACAATACGTGACATAGGAAGCGCTCCGTGCGACCTCGCGCGCGAACAAGCGCGCGCAAATCAGGCGTGGGATGGATCTGGGCCGCGATCGGCGGAAGCGCTGTTCCGCTGCTCCCTGGAGGACTTACGGTCATCGGGGATATCGCACTGCAAACATAGCAGGCTGAGGCTTACGGTAAAGGCGCTCGTTTGTCCAACGATCGTCCTATTCGCTCGGCTGGATCGCGATCGAAATCGAGTTCTCCCTGGCGCCGCTGACTTGCAGCACGAAGGGGCTCGCGGAGAGCTCATACTTCATCGTCTTGCGGATACCGTCGCAATCGGTCGCACCGCTGAAGGCCTTGGGCTTGAGGGAACGGCCGTCCTGCACCACGTCGACCCAGGCGCCGGCCGACAGGCTGATGGTGTAGAGCCCGGACTTCGGGGTTGTCTTGAAGCTGGTGAACCCGGCAAAGGTGCCATCCTTCGGCGCACGCTCCGGCGGCGTGGGAAGCTTTGCGTCGGCGGGAGTGACCAGCGTGAGCGTGATGCCCGTCGACGGTAACGCCGCCTGTTCGCTGCCCGACGTCAGCTTGGCGCGATCGGGCGCGGTGAGCGCGGCGCGCGCATGGTCGATCGGCCATTTGAACTTGTCGCAGCCGCTTGGCTCTTCCGCTGCGAAGGCGGGGTTTGCAACGAGCAACAACACGGCGGCAAGGAGCGATTTGCGCATGTCTAAGTCCACTGCAAAGAACGTTGGTCATCGTGTGCGACGACGGCCCGCATCGATAATAAAATGGGGGAATGACGAGAGATCAGCGCCCTGATCCGCGATGTGAACGCGCTTGCGGCGCGTGACGGCGGATCATAACGCATCTGCAGCCTGCCGGAACAGCGTCTGACAAAGATGTTATTGCTTGGCGTCCGGCGCGTTCAGTACCGCTTTGCAGTCTGCCGGCAGCTGCGCCAGCGTCATCGGCGGGCGCGGCTTCGGCGGTTTCGGCGGGGGTTTCGGATGCAGCACCGAGTCCTTGAACCAGAAGGCGAGGTCGGAGGGCTTGCAGCCTTCGTCCCCCGACTGCGACGGCTGTCCCTTGCATTCGGGGCTTCCGGGCGGGCATCGCATCCGGATGTGGAAATGGTAGTCGTGGCCCCACCACGGCCTGATCTTCGACAACCAGCTCCGATCGCCCTTGGCTTCGCGGCACAGCGCCTTCTTGATCGCAGCGTTGACGAAGATGCGCTGCACGGCCGGCTCCTGCGCCGCGTCGCGGAGCACGAGCACATGACCGGGCGTGAAGACGCGCGGATCAACGTCGAGGCGGTCGTCGCGCACCATCATGACCGCCGACATCTCCTCGCGCTCTTCGCGCGACAATCTGTGATCGGGCATCGGCGTCAGCCAGATGTCGGCATCGAGCCCGATCTGGTGACTGGCGTGGCCAGAGAGCGCGGGGCCGCCGCGTGGCTGGCCGATGTCGCCGACCAGGATGCCGGGCCAGCCCGCGTCCTTGTGCGCCTTCGCCGCAAGCCGCTTCAATAGCGCGATCATCGCCGGGTGGCCCCAGTAGCGGTTGCGCGACAGCCGCATCACCTGCCAAGTGTCGCCGTTCAGCGGCATCTTCACGGCGCCGGCGAGACAGCCCTTCGCATAGGAGCCGATCGACTGCGTCGGCATCGCGGCCGGCAGGACCTTGCGTGCGAACAATTCCTTCGCCCCGATCTTCGGATCCTTGGGGTTGGCGAGCGGCGGCAGCGGCTTGGGGTCGAGGGAGCCCTTGTCCTGCGACCAGGCGGAACTGGTGGCGATGAGGGCGGAGAGCAGGAGCGGGATCAGAAGCAGGCGGGGTGTCATTCGGATCACTCTGTCCGCGCAAGGCTAGCATGGATTTGCCGTGTGAGGACGGCGCTTTCATCGCAATTGCTTGATCACCCACAGCTAGGAGCAAAGATTACGCGCCGCTTCTCCGCCCGCCTGTGCCTGCAGCGCTTTGCAAGCGACGGCAGCCGGCAGGCATCATCTGCGCAGTTCATTCAGGGCAGGCGTTCGCACGCTGCGATGCTCTATGGGTTCGTCAAGTGCAACGGCCGTGGCGGTATGCGCATCGTGATCGCAAACCGGGCGCGCTGGAGCGCGCGCATCGCATCGCGCCTTAACTCCACGATAACCGTGTTGCGCGCTGACACATATTCGTGCGCTTCGGGAGATTTCGGCGCATCCACTATGCAATCGCACGCTCGTTTACGCATTCCTCACTATGCGACGGCGCCTCCGTCTTGCGAATCTGGCGTGTCGTCGCTTGTACAGTATCGTGCACTCGCGCGGTGCGTGTATTCGCCTTCAAAGCGGGCAGGCCGCGGGCTCGTGACCGGTGCGCTCCTCGTCGATAGATACCATTTTTTCAGACACTTATCGCAGAAACACTCGCCAAGCTGGAATGCGCGTGGGGCGTGCGGATGCCGATAATGCGGCCGAAAAAGATCAAGAAACCGAAGCAGGCTGCAATGCACCGTCGCCGTGGCCACCAGGCCAAGCCTGCGCCGAACCTGTCGGGCAGTTCGCACCGTGCTGCCGCCGAAATCGGCGAGCTGGTGCGTCAGCGTGCGCAGGCCGAGGCGGCGATCGCGGAGGCGCGCAAGTCCAACGAGCGGCTGCGCGAGGCGATCGATATTCTGCCGCAGGGCATCGTGTTTCTCGACGCCGAGGGTCGCTACATCCTCTGGAACAAGAAATACTCGGAAATCTACAAGCGCAGCTCGGATCTCTTCGAGCATGGCGCGCGGCTGGAAGACACCATCCGCATCGGTGTTGAACGTGGCGATTATCCCGAGGCGACGGGCCGCGAGGAGGAATGGATCGCCGAGCGGCTCAAGAAGATGTACCAGCCAGGCGAGCGGCACGAGCAGGTGCTCGCCGACGGCCGCGTCGTCCTGATCGAGGAACGGCTGACCTCGGATGGCGGCATTGTCGGGCTGCGCGTCGACATCACCGAGCTGAAGCAACGCGAAGCGTCGTTCCGCCTGCTGTTCGACGGCAACCCGGTGCCGATGATCCTGTGCGCGCTCGACGGTGAGCGGATTCTCAGCGTCAACGATGCGGCGGTCGCCCATTACGGCTATGCCCGCGCCGAGTTCGAGAAGCTCACGATCCGGAGCTTGCAGGCGTTCGATCCAGAACTGCCCTGGGCCGCGGGGCGCAGCACCGATGAACAGGCCGCGCGGACCTGGAAGCACGTTCGCGCCGACGGCACGCTGATCGATCTTGCGATCTATTCGCGCCAGTTGATGCACGGCGACCGGCCGGCCATGCTGCTCGCGCTGATGGACATGACCGAGCGCAAGCGTGCCGAGGCGCGGCTCGCCTTCATGGCGCAGCATGACAGTCTGACCGGCCTGCCGAACCGCAATCTGTTGCGGCAGCAGATGGACGACATGCTGCAGCACACCCGCCGCAGCTCGGACAATGTCGCGGTGCTGATGCTCGGGCTCGACAATTTCAAGGCGGTCAACGATACGCTCGGCCATGGCGTCGGCGACAAGTTGTTGCGCGGCGTGGCCAAGCGGTTGCGCTCGACCTTGCGCGAGGAGGATGCGCTGGCCCGACTCAATTCCGACGAGTTCACGATCGTGCAGAGCGGCGTGGTCCGGCCCGAGGACGCGGTCTTGCTGGCCAAGCGCATCCTGGATGCGATCGGCGAGCCTTATCTGCTCGAGGGGCATTCGGTGGTGATCGGCGCCAGCATCGGCATCGCGATGTCGCCCGGCGACGGCGAGGATTCGGAAAAGCTGCTGAAGAGCGCCGACATGGCGCTGTCGCGGGCCAAGAGCGAATTCCGCGGCACCTTCTCCTTCTTCGAGGCGGAGATGGATGCGCGCGCCCAGAGCCGGCGCAAGATCGAGATCGATCTGCGCGACGCGATCCAGAACGAGGGCCTGAGGCCGTACTACCAGCCCTTGGTCGATCTCGCGAGCGGACGCATCACCGGCTTCGAGGCGCTGGTGCGCTGGCCGCATCCGGAGCGCGGCATGATCTCGCCCGGTGAGTTCATCCCGGTGGCGGAGGAGACCGGGCTGATCAACCCGCTGGGCGGGCTGATGCTGCACCGCGCCTGCATGGACGCGGCGCAGTGGCCGGATGACGTCCGCGTCGCGGTCAACCTCTCGCCGCTGCAGTTCCGCACCGGCAATCTGCTGTCGCTCGTCACCGACGCGTTGAAGCGATCCGGTCTGCCGGCGCGGCGGCTCGAACTCGAGATTACCGAGACGCTGCTGCTGGAGAAGAGCAGCCAGGTGCTGGCCACGCTGCATGCGCTGCGCGCGCTCGGGGTGCGCATGTCGATGGACGATTTCGGCACCGGCTATTCGAGCCTGAGCTATCTGCGCAGCTTCCCGTTCGACAAGATCAAGATCGACCAGTCGTTCGTGCGCGACCTCGGCGCGAACCGCGACGCGCAGGCGATTGTGCGCTCGATCGTCAGCCTCGGCATGGGGCTCGGCGTCACCATCACCGCGGAGGGTGTCGAGACCGAGGCCGAGCTGAGCTGCCTGCGCGCCGAAGGTTGCCACGAGGGCCAGGGTTTTCTGTTCAGCCGCGCCCGGCCGAACGCCGAGGTCGTCAGCCTGCTGCAGGCCCAGCGCGGGGCGGAAGTGAGATCGGCGCTGGTGGCGTAGGGGCCAGCGCCCATTGCTTCATTGCGAGGAGCGAAGCGACGAACGCATGGCTAACGCGCCGATGGCGGCGCGGCCAGATTGGCCGACAGGATCGCCTTGCCGGCGTCCTCATATTGCGTGTCGCGTGCCTGGATCTGCTGTGCGATCGCATGCATGTCGCGGAAGCGCCGCTCGAACGGATTTTTTGCGAACACCGCGGTGGCGCCGGCCATGTGATAGGCGGTGTCGACCACGGCCGCCGATTGATGGATGGTCCAGGTCCCTGCACGGCGTTGTTGTCGCGCATCGCCTTCAGCCCTTGCGGCGTCTTGCCGCGCGCAAGCTCGGTCGCCGCGTCCAGCATGGCGCGTGCGACGCCGAGCGAGGTGGCGGCAAAGCCCATGCTGAACACCATGTTGGTGGAGAGCTTGTACAGCGGTCCCTGCTCGCGAAGGGCGGTGGGATCGTCGCGCAGTGCGGCGAATTTCTCGGGGATGAAGAGATTTTCGACCGAGTAGGAATCGGTGCCGGTGCCCTTCAGCCCGATCACGTCCCAGACGTCGTGCAGGGTGGCCGACGACACCGGGAACAGGATGGTGCGGATTTCCGGCGAGCCGTCCGGCTTCCTGCGCTGCGAGCCGTCGGCCTCGACGACGCGGACATGGGCGCCGAGCCAACTTGCCTGCCGCGAGCCGGAGGCGAAGTCCCAGCGTGCGCTGGCGCGGTAGCCGCCGGGCTCGGCGCGCACCTCGTGCGCGATCGCGCCCCAGGCCAGGATGCCGGGCGCGGTGTTGAAGATCTCGCTGGCGGCGTCGGGATCGAGATAGGCCGCAGTCATGGCGCAGACGCTGCACTGGCCGAGGCACCAGGCCGTCGACGCGTCGGCCTTGGCGATCTCCTCCTGCATCTGCATGAACGCGTCCAGTGTAGCCTCGGCGCCGCCAAAACTCTTCGGCAGCAGCGCGCGATACAGCCCGTTCTCGACGAGTGCGGACGTGACGGCCGGTGTCAGCCGCCGCGTGCGTTCGATCTCGTCGGCTTCGCTTGATATCAGCGGCGCCAGCGCGCGTGCCCGCTCGACGAGGTCGAAACCCTGCGGCTTGTTCATGCCTTTCCTCAGCCCCTTTTCGCGTTTTTGTTGGGCGGGTGCGCGATGGTGGCCCATCCCGTGGGCGAGGGCAAGGTGGGATAGCGCCGTCGCAGATCAGCTATCGAAGTCTTGCGACGATCGGGCCCGTGCGAGTTGCGTCGCGACGGGCTGAATGACCGTCGCAATGGACTCAGGGCGAACATGTTTTTGTGGTAGGAGCGCGCTGCAGCCGCAGCTGAAATGCCGATTGTGCGTCTATTCCAGTGAGGTCCCGGCCATGCTCAAGCTCCCTCCGCCGATCTGGACGTTGATCTATCTCCTGCTTGGCGTGACGCTGAGCTGGTCGCTCGACTGGCCGAGGCTGCCCGGCCTGCCGCTTCCGCTGTTCGGACTTGCGTTGGTGGTCATCGCGTTCGGTCCGCCGGTGTGGGCTTTCGTCCTATTCCGGCGAGAGGGCACCGAAATCGAACCGACGTCGCCGACCAACCGGAAACTGGTGACCAGCGGTCCCTACCAGTTCACCCGCAACCCTATGTACCTGGGCCTCGTGCTGCTGGCCCTGGGCATTGCGATACGGGTTGGAGCCTGGCCGATGTTGATTGCGCCGGTCGGCGTATTCGCGACGGCCAATTGGGTTCACATTCCCTTCGAGGAAGCCAAGATGCGCCGGCAGTTCGGAGCAGCCTATGACGACTATGTCGCCCGGGTGCGGCGCTGGATCTAAGAGCGGCCGCGCGAACGCTCCACGCGCCTTCTATCCACAATTCCAGGCCCGTCCGATCGGCGTCCAGGTCCAGCACGGGCCAAAGCTGCCGCCATTGTAGCGTCCGCGATAAAATCCGGGCCGGCCGAAATAGTACCAATCACCGCCATACCAATACTGCGGCGCATAGTCCGGCAGGCCGCGAGCGGCGCCGCGTGGACCAAGCACTGGAATGGTGGGATTGGGCGGCTGTCTATAACCGGGCAGGAAGCCGTAGCCATGCCAGCGGGCGGTGTGCCGCTTCTTCGCCGAAGCGGCCGAGCTCAGGTCCGGTTGCAGCAACAGGAGAACGACGACTGCGAGTGACAATATGCGCGACATGATCGTAGCATAGTCGGCGCTCGGCTCAATGGCGATTCAAATCGCAGTGCGCTTTCATACGTTGCTGAGACAACGATAGACATCATCCGCGCCGGCGAACGGGCCGACGCGTCAGCTATCCACCTTGAGCGCGGCGATGAAGGCTTCCTGCGGGATGTCGACCTTGCCGAACTGCCGCATCTTCTTCTTGCCTTCCTTCTGCTTCTCCAGAAGCTTGCGCTTGCGCGTGATGTCGCCGCCGTAGCACTTCGCGGTGACGTCCTTGCGCAGCGCACGCACGGTTTCGCGCGCGATCACCTTGCCGCCGATCGCCGCCTGGATCGGGATCTGGAACATGTGCGGCGGGATCAGCTCCTTCATCTTCTCGACCATGGCGCGGCCGCGGCCTTCGGCGCGGGTGCGATGCACCAGCATCGACAGCGCGTCGACCGGCTCGGCGTTGACCAGGATCTGCATCTTCACCAAATCGGCCGGCTTGTAGTCGGTCAGGTGATAGTCGAACGAGGCGTAGCCCTTGGAGACCGATTTCAGGCGGTCGTAGAAATCGAACACCACCTCGTTGAGCGGCAGGTCGTATTTCACCATCGCGCGGGTGCCGACGTAAGTCAGCTCCTTCTGCGAGCCGCGGCGGTCCTGGCACAGCTTCAGCACGCTGCCGAGATATTCGTCGGGGGTGAGGATGGTGGCCTCGATCCAGGGCTCGTCGATCTCGGCGATCTTGACCACGTCGGGCATGTCGACGGGATTGTGGATCTCGAGCTCGCTGCCGTCGGTCAGCTTCATCTTGTAGATGACGCTCGGCGCGGTCGCGATCAGGTTGAGGTCGAACTCGCGCGACAGCCGCTCCTGGATGATCTCCAGGTGCAACAAGCCGAGGAAGCCGCAGCGGAAGCCGAAGCCGAGCGCGGCGGAGGTCTCCATCTCGTAGGAGAAGCTCGCGTCGTTCAGCCGCAGCTTGCCCATCGCCGCGCGCAGCGTCTCGAAGTCGTTGGCGTCGACCGGAAACAGGCCGCAGAACACGACCGGGATCGCGGGCTTGAAGCCCGGCAGCATCTCGCTGATCGGCTTCCGGTCGTCGGTGATGGTGTCGCCGACGCGGGTGTCGGCGACTTCCTTGATCGCCGCGGTGATGAATCCGATCTCGCCGGGGCCGAGCTCCTCGACCTGCTCCATCTTCGGGGTGAAGAAACCGACGCGCTCGATGTCGTAGGCGGCGCCGGTGCCCATCATCCGGATGCGCTGGCCCTTCTTCATCACGCCGTCGACCACGCGGATCAGCACGACCACGCCGAGATAGACGTCGTACCAGCTGTCGACCAGGAGCGCCTTCAGCGTCGCGTCGCGGTCGCCCTTCGGCGGCGGCAGGCGGGTGACGATCGCCTCCAGCACCTCGGGCACGCCGAGCCCGGTCTTGGCCGAGATCATCACGGCGTCGGACGCATCGATGCCGATCACGTCCTCGATCTGCTGCTTCACCTTCTCCGGCTCGGCGGCCGGCAGGTCGACCTTGTTCAGGACCGGCACGATCTCGTGGTTGTTGTCGAGCGCCTGGTAGACGTTGGCGAGCGTCTGCGCCTCGACGCCCTGGCTGGCGTCGACCACGAGCAGGGAACCCTCGCAGGCCGCCAGCGACCGCGAGACCTCGTAGGCGAAGTCGACATGGCCGGGCGTGTCCATCAGGTTGAAGATGTAATCCTTGCCGTCCTTGGCGCGGTAGTTCAGCCGGACGGTCTGCGCCTTGATGGTGATGCCGCGCTCGCGCTCGATGTCCATGGAATCGAGCACCTGCTCCTTGCCCGCCATTTCGCGATCCGACAGCCCGCCCGTCATCTGGATCAGGCGGTCGGCCAGGGTCGATTTGCCATGGTCGATATGGGCGACGATGGAGAAGTTGCGGATGTTGGAAATCGGGGCGGTTGTCATGGGGCGCGGGATAGCATCCGCACCCCCCAAGCGGCAACCATATTGCGGTATTTTGCAGCGGTGTGACGGCGAATCGCCGGGCGGCGTCGTGATCGATTTCCGGGCATGTTTCGGTCGGGTCTGGTGCTCCGGACCTTTCGATGCGCTGGACCTTGTCTCCGCTGGCGGACTGCTCGCTCTGCGGTTCGTTCCGCGGGCGGCAGCCGAAAAGCGCGTGGCGCTGGTCGTCGGCTGAGAGCGTCGTTCACGCCAAGCTGATTTCACTGGCGGCAAAAACGCGCTAAAGCGCGATGAAATCCGAACGAGATATCATCGCGCTTTCGTCTCCTGTTGGGCATGATCTTTTCGGAACACCGCTTCGCACTTGTCCGGATCATGCCGTAGGCACTGACTATGTCGACTGCCGCCTATCTCCCCGCCGCGCGGCGCGCGAACCGCCGGCTGACAATCCGCCGACTGGCCGCATGGCTGGTGTCGCGGGCCACGGATCCCAAAACCGGCCTGTGGCTCGTGATCAGCTTCGCGCTCGTCCACGCGGTGCTGTGGACGGAGATCCTCATCAAGCTCAAGGCCGCACAGGACGTCCACATGGACGTTGCGGAAGCCTATGCCTGGGGCCAGCGCTTCCTGCTCGGCTATGGCAAGCACCCGCCGCTGTCGGGCTGGATCGCCGGTGTCTGGTTCAAGTTCTTCCCGGTCGCCAACTGGTCGACCTACGCGCTTGCGATGGCGACCGTGAGTTTCGCCATGGTGGTCTGCTGGCTGATCGCGCTGCGCGTCGTCGACCGCCGCCGCGCGTTCTTCACGGTGGTGATGCTCGCGCTGTACCCGATCTTCAATTTCAAGGGCTTCAAGTACAACGCCGATCTGGCGCAGCTCGTGCCGTTGCCGCTTCTAGTGCTGGCCTATCTGAACGCGTTCGAGAAGCGGAGCGTGAGATCCGGTCTGTTGCTCGGCTTCGCCGGCGCGCTGGCGCTGATGACCAAATACTGGGTGCTGACCATGATCGGCGCGATCGGCCTTGCCGCGCTGATCCACCCGCAGCGGCTGCAGTTCCTGCGCTCGCCGGCGCCCTGGGTCGGGATCGGCACCATGCTCGTGCTGATGATCCCGCATCTGGTCTGGCTGGAGGAAGTGGATTTCCTGCCGCTCACCTATGCCGGCGACGTCTACGCGCTGTCGAGCCGCGCGCTCAACGTCCAGCTCGTGCTCGGCTATATCGGGCACAATCTCGGGCTGCTCGCCGCACCGGCCCTGCTCGGCCTGCTCGCGCTGTCGCTGAGCTCACTGTCGTGGCGGCCCGTGCGGATCTGGTCGGACCGGCCGAATCCGGAGCTCAATCGCGCGCAGGCGCTCAACGTCTGGATCGTCCAGTTCATCGTCGCGATCGGGCCGCCGCTCGGCGCGCTGGCATTCACGGTCTACATGAAGACCGATTGGGGCATCCCGCTGTTCTTCCTGGTGCCGCTCGCGCTGGTCGCGATTCCCCGCGTGCGGATGCCGCGCATGGCGCTGTTCACCGTCACCGCGATCTGGCTCGTGATCACGGTCGCCATGCTGTTCGCCGCGCCGAGCATCGCGACGCAGGAGATGGCGTCCAGCCACAACACAGCCTCGACCTATGCCGCGCGCTCCGAGCTCGCGCGCGAGCTGACCGAGACCTGGCAGGCCAAATTCCATTCGCGCTGGGCCGTCGTCGCCGCCCGCTCCGACATCAGCGAGCCGATGACGTTCTACAGCCCCGATCATCCGGCCGCGATCACGCCCGGCGAGGTATCGTCCGGATTGACCTCGCTCGAGGAAGCCAAGCGTTACGGTTTCATCGGCATCTGCGACACCACCGATCCGGTCTTCCTGAAGCCGTGCGAAGAGTGGATGGCGGAGCATGCCAAGGCTGCCGAGCCGCTGGTGATGACCACGCAGCGGTTCTTCCATGGCCATCCCGGCCCGTCGACGGTGTGGAAGGTCTATCTGGTGCCGCCGGCGAAGTAGCGGCGCCAACGCGGCCTACGCGCCTTCTTCGTTGAATTTGCTGGCGACGAGCTCAGCGATGGCGTCGAGCACACTCTGCGCTTCGGGGCCCTTCGCGGAGACGATCACCGTCGTGCCGGGCCCGGCGGCGAGCATCATCAGGCCCATGATCGAGGTGCCGCCGACGGTCTCGCTGCCGCGCGTGACCCAGACCTCGGCGTTGAAACGCTCGACCGTCTGGACGAATTTGGCGGAGGCGCGGGCGTGCAGGCCGCGCTTGTTGACGATCAGGAGTTCACGGGAGATGGCGCCCGCTGGCACGCTCGGGCCGACGTCGTTCGCGCCCGAGGTCTCGTCGCTCATTTGCCTGCAAGGACGCGGCTGGCGATGGTGACGTATTTGCGGCCGGCTTCCTGGGCCATCGCGATCGCATCGGGCAACGAGCGCTCCTCGCGAACCTTGGCAAGCTTGACCAGCATGGGAAGATTGATGCCTGCGAGCACTTCCACCTTAGGGCGGCTCATGCAGGAGATCGCAAGGTTCGACGGCGTGCCGCCGAACATGTCGGTGAGGATCGCGACGCCGTCGCCGCTATCGACGCGATTCACCGCTTCGATGATATCGCTTCGACAGAGATCGGAATCGTCCTCCGCTCCGATCGTAATTGCCTCAATTTGTTTCTGCGGACCCATCACGTGTTCGAGCGCCGCTCTGAACTCGTCGGCAAGGCGCCCATGGGTCACCAGCACTAGACCAATCATCGGAAACTCCTCGTGGGCGCTCTTTGGTGCACCGCACGAACGCGCCACTTTGACCATCCAGAGGCCCTGCGCAAGAGGGCATCTTGGCTAGTCTCCCTGTTCCTGGCGGTAGAGAGGGGAGGCTGCGCCGACCAAATCGGACGCGATAGTGGATGTGATATGGTTACCAATTTCCTTTCCACAATCGGCCGCAAGATTACCGGGATATGAACTCTCGGTTGTCGTCAGCGCGGCGACAACCAGCGGCAGGGGTTGGACGCCGATGCCGATCGGGATTCTTGGTAATAAAACACCGTTTAGGCAGGTCTTCAGGGCCTCCGGCGGCGGCAGCCGTTCCGCGTCGTCGGCCGCGAGGTCGACCACAAGCCCCACCCGGGCCTCGGCGACAAAGTCGCAGCGGCGGATTCCGAGGCCACGGATCTCGATCAGGCCGGCCAGCTCCCGTGCCGGGCGAACCCACAATTGTTCGTCGGCTGTGTCGAGATGGACACGGTCGTCACCCACCAAAATGGCTGTCGGAACCTGTCCGGAGCGGCCGGCAAGAATCAGGTCGAACGCCAGGCGGGACTTGCCGGCGCCTGACGGCCCCCGGATCAGCACGGCACGCTCGCCGACGAGAACGGCGGACGCATGCACGCTGACATTGCGGCTCATAGTATCGGCAGCCTGACCACGAAGCGCGCGCCGGCGACCGTGGGCTTGCCGTCCTCACCGGCCGGGCCCAGGCGATTTTCCGCCCAGATGCGCCCGCCATGCGCTTCGATGATCTGCTTGGAGATCGAGAGTCCAAGGCCGGAGTTCTGGCCAAAGCCCTGGTGCGGCCGGTCGGTGTAGAAGCGCTCGAAGATCCGCTCCAGCGCATCCTGGCCGATGCCGGGCCCGTCGTCGTCGACGACGATCTCGACCTCGTTGCGGATGCGCCGGCAGACGATGCGCACCTTGTCGCCGGGCTTGGAGAAGGACTGCGCGTTCGACAGCAGGTTCGAGATCACCTGGCCGAGCCGCGAATCATGGCCCGGCACCGAGAATGTGTCGGTCGGTCCGCGGCCGTCGAAGCGGGCCTCCACTGCGACGTCGTGGCCGAGCCGTGTCTCATTGGCGACGCCGGTCAGCGTCGTCAGCAGCCGGCGCAGATCGACCTGCGCCATGTCCTGCCGTTGCAACTCGGCATCGAGCCGGCTGGCGTCCGAGATGTCGGAAATCAGGCGATCGAGCCGCCTGACGTCGTGCTCGATCACGGCGAGCAGCCGCGCGCGGCTGCTGTCGTTGCGTGCCAGCGGCAGCGTCTCCACCGCTGAGCGCAGCGACGTCAGCGGATTCTTGAGTTCATGCGCGACATCGGCAGCGAACATCTCGATCGCCTCGATGCGGCTGTAGAGCGCGTTGGTCATGTCGCGCAGCGCGCCGGAGAGATGGCCGATCTCGTCGCGGCGCCCGGTGAAGTCGGGAATCTCGACGCGGGTCTGGATGCGGTGGCGGACGCGCTCGGCACCGTCGGCGAGCCGCCGCACCGGACCTGCGATCGTGCTTGCCAGCAGGAGCGACAGCATGATCATGACCGCGGAGGCGACGCCGCCGACCTTCAGGATGGCGAGGCGTTCGGACATCACCATCTGGTCGATGTCGTCGCCCTGGGTGGTCAGCATCAGCGCGCCGCGCACGGCTCGGAAGTGCTGCACGGGGACCGCGACCGACACCACGACGGCACCGCGCTCGGTGACGCGGACCATGCTGCTGTTCAATCCCTCGAGCGACTGCGCGACTTCCGGATAGCCCTTGCCGCCTTCGGGCCCGAGTTCGCGGTAAATCGGCAGGTCGCCGCGGTTGAACCAGGTCTTGATCGAGATCTTGGCTCTCTCGTACAGCGACGGCTTCTCCGATGGCGGCGGCAGCTCCATGCGAAGCACGTCGCCGCGCGCGAACAGGTTGCGGCTGTCGAGGATCAGTCCGCCGTCACGGTCGAAGATGCGGGCCCGCGTCTTGGTCGGCGCGATCAGGCGGCGCAGGATCGGCGCGACGCGCTCGGGATTGATCGGGAAGTCCGCCGATTCATCCGGCTGGCCAAAACTCTCGCCGGGCTTCAGGTCGAGCAGGCGATCGGGATCGATGGTGACGGTGTTGCCTTCGACGGTCGCCGACGCAGCGATCGCCTCCGAGATGATCTCGGCATAGACCATGAGGCTCTGCGTGCGCGCCTCGATCAGGCCGGCACGGAACTGCGAGAGATAGAGGATGCTGGCGACCAGCGCGACAAGTCCGGCCAGGTTGAGCGAGACGATGCGGCGCGTCAGGCTCGAGAACGACAGCGCAAAGAAAAACTGGCCGGCACGGCGCAGCCAGCCGAGCGGGCGCCGCCAGCCTTTCTCCTGCGCCACGTCGTCAGCTACTGCATCATGTTCGAGGAGCTGTGACGCGTCCTCGGTGTTCAGTCCCTGCTCGGGCTGCGTTCGATCAAGCACTGGCAAAGCTGCCGGTTGGTTTGGATGTCGTCCCGCGAAGCACGCAATCGCCCGCGCAACCTTACCCCAGCCGCGCGGGCCCTGTCAGTTAACAAAGCGCCCCTGGAAGCGCAGATCAGGCTTCCTTGAAGCGATAGCCGACGCCATACAGCGTCTCGATCATCTCGAACTCGTCGTCCACCACCTTGAACTTCTTGCGCAGCCGCTTGATGTGGCTGTCGATGGTGCGGTCGTCGACATAGACTTGGTCGTCGTAGGCGGCGTCCATCAGCGCATTGCGGCTCTTCACCACGCCGGGGCGGGTGGCGAGCGCCTGCAGAATCAGGAATTCGGTCACCGTCAGCGTGACCGGCTCGTTCTTCCAGGTGCAGGTGTGGCGCTCCGGGTCCATCCGCAGCAGGCCGCGGTCGAGCGCACGGGCGTCCGGCTCCTTCGGCGGGGCGGTCGGATCCTTGGGCTGGCCGCGGCGGAGCACGGCCTTGACGCGCTCGACCAGCAGGCGCTGAGAGAACGGCTTGCGGATGAAATCGTCGGCGCCCATTTTCAGGCCGAACAATTCATCGATCTCCTCGTCCTTGGAGGTGAGGAAAATCACCGGCAGGTCGGACTTCTGCCGCAACCGTCGCAGCGTCTCCATGCCGTCCATGCGCGGCATCTTGATGTCGAGGATCGCAAGATCGGGCGGCGAGGTGCGAAAACCATCCAGCGCCGATGCTCCGTCCGTATAGGTCATGATACGATAGCCTTCGGCTTCGAGCGCAATCGAGACGGAAGTGAGAATGTTGCGGTCGTCGTCGACCAAGGCGATTGTGGGCATGTGCTGCTTTCACAATGAGAGTGGCTTAAGCGGCGGGCATTCCAGCGACGCGCCGTACAATAGGGCTTCGAACGCAGTCAACGAGCAATGCAAGCTGGGCTGAAGTGTGACCGAGTTCCGCAAAAACGCTTCTGCGACCCATGCGTTGGACCCCCATATAGCACCCTGAGATGATGAGGAAAGGCCCTTTTTCGCTAAGAAATCGGCCGGTTCCGCAATAAAATGACCCGATAGACCCATGCAACCGACCCCCGATTTCAATCCCGCTCACCAGGTCCGCTCGCTGCTTCGACGCAGCCGCCAGGGGGCGCTCGCCACACTGATGGCCGGCAGCGGCGATCCCTATTGCTCGCTGGTCAATCTGGCGGCCCATCCGGACGGCTCGCCGATCCTGCTGATCTCGCGCCTAGCGCTGCATACGAAGAACATCCTGGCCGATGGCAGGGTCTCGCTCATGCTGGATGAGCGCGCCGAAGGAGATCCGCTGGAAGGGGCGCGGATCATGCTGGCGGGTCGGGCGGAGGAGGCCGCCGCGGTTGAGACACCGCTGCTGCGCCGGCGCTATCTTGGCGCCCATCCCTCCGCCGAAGCTTTTGTAGACTTTAAGGATTTTGCATTCTTTCGGATCCGGCCCAGCGGCGCCCATCTGGTCGCCGGATTTGGCCGGATCATCGATCTGAAGCCGGGGCAGTTTCTGACCGATCTGAGCGACGCTGCGCCCCTGCTGGAGGCAGAGGCGGGCGCGGTGGCGCACATGAATGAAGATCACCGCGAGGCGATGAATCTCTACGCCACGCGCCTGCTTGGGGCAGAGAGCGCGGATTGGATCTGCACCGGCTGCGATCCCGATGGCATGGACATGCAGGCGGACCGCAAGACGCTGCGGCTCGACTTCTCCGAAAGGGTTACGACCAGTGCGGAATTGCGCAAGATGCTGGTCCGCCTCGCCGGCGAGGCGCGCGCCAAGGGATAGTTCAAAAAGAACAATCCGAACGATTGTCGGCCGACCGAGCCGCGTTGCCGTCGTCGCGACGAGGCATGGTGTCGCATGGCCGCGGCTCGCTGTGCATTCGTCGAGACCCAGCGCGGCGTCTGGTGATGGGGACCTTTGCCGCGCGCCTGACAGCGCGATCATCTTGCGCAGGCGGATTGTCACCGCCGACGAACCGAATGCGGTCGAAGAAAATCATGGCGTCACCGCGGGAAGATTCGATCGCGATGGGTGGAGCGCTGTAGCGCGCCTGGTTCGCTGATTGCGGTATCATCTACGGCGCTGCGCGGCCTCGCCGCAGACGATGAGATATGTATTGCGGAACCTTTGCCCCAGTTGTGCATTACAGCAATTCAGCTTCGGCGATGGCTCGTTGGCCTTGATCGAAGTTGCGCGACTGAAGCTCGGTGCCGATCAGGTGGTGCTGCCCCGTGCAACACGATAGTGGGCGACATGCGCGACGCAGCGGCGTTGCGTCAGGTCCTGCCGAAGCAACTCAACGACGTATCATCGCCGCGAAATGCATACCCGGCATTCTCGGTACTCTTGGCGTTGATCGGAGCGGGCGCGCTCCACGCACTGGCACCATTTGTGCATCGCAGTGCCATGGTTTCGGGGAAAACCGCGATCAAACCTCGCGCGACTCCCGTGAAATAGACAGGAAAACGAAAGCGAAGCGAAACAGTCCCGCGCTGCGGTATATGCGTCAAATGATCTGCCTGCCTTGGAATAAACCAAAACCCGGTCGACTAGCTTGGCAAGCCCGGCGATCCCCACTATTAGGTCGCCGGACCGGAGCCGGAAGGCTATATTCAACAGGCGGTCACCGCGGCGGGGCGCGATTGGCGACATTCGCGCGAACAAGGATACGCGGGTTCGAGGAGGTTCTTCGTGCAAGAGACGGGCGTGCATAACGGTGCCTTCGGCGCCGACAAATTCGGCTTAAAAAATCTCAAGGGCGTTCACTGGAACTACGGTGCGCCCCAGCTCTATGAGCACGCACTGCGCAACAATGAAGCGGTGCTATCGGCCGATGGCGCGCTCTGCGCGGACACCGGCGTGTTCACTGGCCGCAGTCCGAAGGACAAGTTCACGGTCCGCGACGGCCTCACCGACAAGAGCATGTGGTGGGCTGGCAACCAGTCGATCACGTCGGAGCAGTTCGCTGCGCTCTATGCCGACTTCCTCAAGCACGCCGAAGGCATGACGCTGTTCGCGCAGGATCTCTATGGCGGCGCCGATGCCAAACATCGCATCAAGACGCGCGTCTTCACCGAGCTTGCCTGGCATTCGCTGTTCATCCGCACGCTCTTGATCCGTCCCGAGACGTCGGAGCTTGCGAGCTTCGTTCCCGAACTCACGATCATCGATCTGCCGAGCTTCCGCGCCGATCCGAAACGTCATGGCGTGCGCTCGGAGAACGTCGTCGCCATCGATTTCGCCCGCAAGATCGTCCTGATCGGCGGCTCGCAATATGCCGGCGAAATGAAGAAGAGCGTGTTCACCACGCTGAACTACTATTTGCCCGAGAAGGGCGTGATGCCGATGCACTGCTCAGCCAATGTCGGCCCCGACGGCGACACCGCGATCTTCTTCGGCCTCTCCGGCACCGGCAAGACCACGCTCTCCGCCGATCCGAAGCGCACGCTGATCGGCGATGACGAGCATGGCTGGAGCGAGGACGGCGTCTTCAATTTCGAAGGCGGCTGCTACGCCAAATGCATCAAGCTGTCCGGCGAAGCCGAGCCCGAGATCTATGCCGCCAGCAAGCGCTTCGGCGCCGTGCTGGAAAACGTCGTGCTCGGTGAAAAGGACCGCGTGCCCGATTTCGACGACGGCTCCAAGACGGAGAACACCCGCTCGGCCTATCCGCTCGACTTCATTCCGAACGCTTCGCGCACCGGCTGCGCGCCGCATCCGAAGAACGTAGTGATGCTGGCCGCCGACGCCTTCGGCGTGATGCCGCCGATCGCCAAGCTGACGCCGGCGCAGGCGATGTATCACTTCCTGTCCGGCTACACCGCGAAGGTCGCCGGCACCGAGCGCGGTCTCGGCAACGAGCCGCAGCCGGAATTCTCCACCTGCTTCGGCTCGCCGTTCCTGCCGCGCGATCCGTCCGTGTACGGCAACATGCTGCGCGAGCTGATCGCCAAGCACAATGTCGATTGCTGGCTGGTCAACACCGGCTGGACCGGCGGCAAGTACGGCACCGGCCGCCGCATGCCGATCAAGGTGACGCGTGCGTTGCTGACTGCCGCGTTGAACGGCAGCCTGCGCAACGCCGATTTCCGCACCGACCGGTATTTCGGCTTCGCGGTGCCGACCTCGCTGCCAGGTGTCGAGCCGCACATCCTCGATCCGATCAAGACCTGGGCCGACAAGGCCGAGTTCGACAAGACCGCGCGAGCGCTGGTCGGCATGTTCCAGAAGAACTTCGCCAAGTTCGAGAGCCAGGTCGACGCCGAAGTCCGCGCCGCCGCGCCGGAAGTGAAGCTGGCGGCGGAGTAAAACCGCGCGCACCGGTCTCGCGATTTGAAAAGGCGGCCTTCAAGGCCGCCTTTTCTGTTGTGATTCTCTGCTGCGCGCAGCGCACCGATGTCTTGCTCCGTCATCCTGAGGAGCGCGTAGCGCGTCGCGAAGGATGAACGGCCCGGCTGGTGGCCGTCGACCCTTCGATACGCGCGCAAGTGCGCGCTCCTCAGGGTGACGGAGCGGAAGTCGTGTGCGTTTCGCCACTCGCTATTCACCCATCTCCGGCAACACCGCGTTGCTCGGCGTCTGGCGGTCGGTGATCTGCAGGCCGAACAGGCTGCCGATCAATTCGACCGCGACGCGCGCGGTGCGGCCGCGCTCGTCGAGGAACGGATTGAGCTCGACGATGTCGAGCGAGCGCACCAGGCCGGAATCGTGCAGCAGCTCCATGATCAGATGCGCCTCGCGATAGGTCGCGCCGCCCGGCACCGTGGTGCCGACGCCGGGCGCCACCGCCGGATCGAGGAAGTCGACATCGAAGGAGACATGCAGCACGCCGTTTTTCGCCCTGACGCGCTCGATCACGCGGCGGGTCAGCACGGCGACGCCGAACTCGTCGATCTGGCGCATGTCGGCGATCGACACGTTCCGCTGCCGCAGCAATTTGCGCTCCAGCGGATCGACCGACCGCGTGCCGATCAGGTCGAGCTGATCGGGCGGTATCGAGGCGCGCGGCAGCCCGCCGAGCAGGTTGTCGAGGCCGTCCTCGCCGCACAGGAAGGCCGCCGACATGCCGTGCATGTTGCCCGTGATGGTGGTGGCCGGCGTGTTGTAGTCGGCATGCGCGTCAACCCACAGCGCGAACAGCGGCCGGCCCTTCTCCTGCCAGTAGCGCGCGACGCCATTGATCGACCCCATCGACAATGAGTGATCGCCGCCCATGAAGATCGGGATCGCGCCGGAATGCGCCAGCCAGTAGGCGCGCTCGGAGAGCGCGCGGGTCCAGGTCTTCACCTCGTCGTAGAATTTGGTGTTTGCCGGCACCGGGCCGTCGGCGACGACAGCCGGGATCGCCAGGTTGCCGTGGTCGTCAACGGAAAAGCCCAGCTGCTCGAGCAGGCGCGCGATCCCTGCCGTGCGCAGCGCATCCGGTCCCATCAGCGGACCGGCCTGCGCCGCGCCGATCTCGATGGGAACGCCAAGCAGCGCGATGCGCGAGGGTCTGGACGTGTCGGCTTCGGACATGCGGCAATGCTCCAAAG
Organism: Bradyrhizobium sp. ISRA464; assembly: GCF_029910095.1. NCBI lineage: Bacteria > Pseudomonadati > Pseudomonadota > Alphaproteobacteria > Hyphomicrobiales > Nitrobacteraceae > Bradyrhizobium > Bradyrhizobium sp. ISRA464. The sequence continues at coordinate 864,006 of NZ_CP094526.1, forward strand.
GCGAGAAACAGAAGCGATGCGCCAATGTTCCCTCAACCCCTGAAATAGGCAATCCGATCGTAACAGACCAATGTGGATATTTGCCTTCGCCTCCGGCTCCGATTGAATCAGAACCGAAGCTGGCATTTCCTCAGGTGAACCGTTGTCCGCTTCGCTCGAAAACGCTTCTAGGCCTTGAAATAAGCGATCTGCGTCGTGGTGGCGAGCAGGCGGCCGGACGGCGACCACAATTCACCGTGCTGGTCGCCGTAGCTTTTGTGGAAAATCTTGGCGTCCGCGACGGCGAGCACGCGGGTGGTGTCCTCTGCGTCGAGGTCGGCCGCGTCGACATGGAAATAGGTCGTCAGCGACACCGTGCCGAACGGCACCAGCTCGCGCCGCGCGTGGAAAACGCGGCCGAAGAAGGCATCCGACATCGACATCAGCGACAGCAAATCGACCTTGCGCGGGGCGCGGTCGGCGATCCAGAGCTTTGAATAGGCGCTCGACGGCTGCTTCGGTGCGGCGCCGCCGAGCTCCGGTTCGCCCTCGACGAAGCGGAAGTCGTATTGATTGGCCCAGGTCATCGCGAGTTTGGGATAGGACCGCAGCTGCTCGAACGGCGTGGCGCCGGGAAACGCGGCCGGCTGGTGCGACCATGACGGCCGGCGCTCGGCGAACACGGCGGTCGCCAGCGTTGCGACCTCGCCTCCTCCCTGGGTCATTTCGACCGACCAATGCTGGCTCGAGCGGTTGGCCTTCACGAGGCGGACGTCGAGATCGAACGTGCCTTCGGCGACCGGCGCGCAATAGTTCACGGTGAGCGCCAGCGGATCGCCCGCGCGCTGCGGATGCTGCATCAGCGCCCGCAGGATCGTTGCCGCGGTGCAGCCGCCGAACGGCCCGACGAACGCCCAGTAATCCGGGCTGGTGCGCCCCTGCCAGCGACTGTCGCCGGCGGTAACTGCGGTGGCTTCATCGAAAAGGTGCGGGGTCTTGGTGAGCATACGAGTCCTTAATCGCAGACGTCCGTCTCTGTCATTGCGAGCGAAGCGAAGCAATCCATGCTTCAACAAGCGGAGGCATGGATTGCTTCGTCGCTTCAGCGCAAAATACTCCGCAATTTTGTCGCGAGCTCCTCGCAATGACGCGCAACATCAGTACCTCGGCAAGCGCGCCGAACTCAATGACGTTGGACGTAATCGATTTCCGTGCCCCGGGATTATCCCTTGGCCTCGCGCTGAGTCCCGATCTGTGGCGGCGCGCTCGGGTGCACCGGCACGTGCCAGATGTCCTCGGCATATTCGCGGATGGTGCGGTCGGAGGAGAACCAGGCCATCCGCGCGACATTGAGGATCGAGGCGCGGGTCCAGGCCGGGATCACCTGCCAGCGCGCGTCGATGCCGCGTTGCGCGTTGTAGTAGGAATCGAAATCGGCCGAGACCATGTAGTGGTCGAGATAACGCAGCGCGTGGCCGATCGAGGCGAAGCGGGCGGGATCGCCGGGCGAGAACTCGCCGCTCTCGATGGCGCGGATCGCGCGCTCCAGCCGCGGCGATTTGCGGATCACGTCGCCAGCGTCCAGTCCCTGCTTGCGGCGGACCATGACGTCGCCGGCCTCCATGCCGAAGATCGCGATGTTCTCCGGCCCGACCCAGTCGCGGATCTCGATATTGGCGCCGTCGAGCGTGCCGATCGTCAGCGCGCCGTTCAGCGCGAGCTTCATGTTGCCGGTGCCGGAGGCCTCCATGCCCGCGGTCGAGATCTGCTCGGAGAGATCGGCGGCCGGGATGATCACCTCGGCGAGGCTGACATTGTAGTCGGCGAGGAAGGCGACCTTCAGCTTGCCGCCGAGTGAAGCGTCGTTGTTGACGATCTCGGCGACGTCGTTAATCAGCTTGATGATCAGCTTGGCGTAACGATAGCTCGCCGCCGCCTTGCCGGCGAAGATCTTCACGCGCGGCACCCAGTCGCGCTGCGGCTCATCCTTCATCGCGTGGTAGAGCGCGACCGTCTCCAGGATGTTGAGCAGCTGCCGCTTGTATTCGTGGATGCGCTTGATTTGTACGTCGAACAGCGCCGACGGATCGACCTTGATGTTGTTGCGCTCTCCGATCAGCCGCGCCAGCGCCAGCTTGTTGTGGTGCTTGACGTCGCGGAACGACGTCTGGAACTCGAGATCGCTTGAGTGGCTCTCGAGCCGTTCGAGCAGCGAGAAGTCGTCAAGCACGGCCTCGCCGCAGGTCTCGCGCAACAGCGCGGTCAGCCTCGGATTGGCCAGCATCAGCCAGCGGCGGAAGGTGATGCCGTTGGTCTTGTTGGTGATGCGCTGGGGATAGAGATGATGGAGATCGTGGAACACGGTCTCCTTCATCAGGTCGGAATGCATCGCCGAGACGCCGTTGATGCGATGCGAACCGACGAAGGCGAGCTGGCCCATCCGCACGCGGCGGCCGCTCTTCTCGTCGATCAGGGACACCGAGGCGCGATATTCGATGTCGCCGGGGCAACGCTCATCGGCGAGCGCGAGATGCTGCACGTTGATCCGGTAGATGATCTCGAGATGCCGCGGCAACAGCCGTTCAAACAGCTCGACGGGCCAGGTCTCCAGCGCCTCCGGCAGCAGCGTGTGGTTGGTATAGGACAGCGTGGCGACGGTGATCTTCCAGGCCTCGTCCCAGCGGAAATTGTTCAGGTCGACCAGGATGCGCATCAGCTCCGCGACGGCGAGGCTCGGATGGGTGTCGTTGAGCTGCACCGCGGCCTTCTGCGCGAGATTGCGCAAGCCGCCGTCGGATGCGAGATGCCGCTTCACGAGATCCTGCAGCGAGGCCGAGACGAAGAAATATTCCTGCCGCAGCCTGAGCTCACGCCCCGCAGCGCTTTCGTCGTTCGGATAGAGGAACTTGCAGATCGCTTCCGCGCGCGCCTGCTCGGCGCTCGCGGACACGTAGTCGCCGGTGTTGAAGACGTCGAGCTCAAGCGGGTCGGGCGCGTGCGCCGACCACAGGCGCAGCGCGTTGACGTGCTCGCCGCGCCAGCCGACGATCGGCGTGTCGTAGGCCATCGCCTCGACCGTCTCCGTCGGGTGCCAGGTGGCGCGATCGCGGCCGCGTTCGTCGACATGCTCGACATGACCGCCGAAATGAACGTTGTAGACCACCTCCGGCCGCTGGAACTCCCAAGGATTGCCGAAGGCGAGCCATTCGTCGGGATATTCCTGCTGCCAGCCGTGGTTGATGATCTGGCGGAACAGGCCGAAATCGTAGCGGATGCCGTAGCCGGTGGCGGGGATTGCAAGCGTCGCCATGCTCTCCATGAAGCATGCGGCGAGGCGGCCCAGGCCGCCATTGCCGAGCGCGGCGTCCGGCTCGCATTTGCGCAAGTCCGAGAGGTCGACGCCGAGATCGCCAAGCGCGGCCTCGAACAGCGGCAACAGACCCATATTGTTCAGCGCGTCGGTGAACAGGCGGCCAATCAGGAACTCGAGCGAGAGATAATAGACGCGCTTGGCGCCGGCGTCGTAGCTCTCCTTCTCGGCGCTCAGCCAGCGATGCACGATGCGGTCGCGCAGTGCCAGCGCCGCGGCCTTGTACCAGTCGCGCCTGGTCGCCGCGTTGGCGTCCTTGCCGATCGCAAGCCGGAGCTTGGCGAGAATCGCGCTCTTGATTTCGGCCAATGCCAGTTCGTCGACCGGCTGATTCAGTGCCGGGTAGTTTGTTTGTTCCTGCAACGCGCCAATCCCTGCCGTTCAGACTTCCGGATCATGACGCAATTGCACGCATCATGATCTCATCTCCTTATTCGAGCGTGGTCGTTTCGGAAACCGGTTCCACTTGCCCCGACCATACCCCAACACAATGATACGCACGTTGCACCGCAATCGAAACCATCGAGAGAGCCTGCCGTGCGCCGCGCTGCCGTGATTTTATGCAAGGACCGGGCCGATCTGGGAACCCTTCGAACCTGCCATCATCGGTGTTACGATTGGCTTCGAAGCCGACATTTGGCGACATTTTAGCGGAGGATGCGCGATGAGGCTATTGATCGAGATCGCGGCCGCAACCTTGCTCGTGGTCTGCATCAGCGCCACGAGCGCCGCTTACGCCGCAGGCAAGATCGGCCGCAGCGCCGACGGACTGAGCTGCCGCTTCAGCGTGACACCGAACGCCACCCCGGCCGCCCGCTGTGCTGCGATCAAGCGGCAATGCGGCGGCAAGTTCTACGCGAACGCATGCGGCGACAAACTGCTGTCGGCTGCAAGCTGAGCCGCTCGCGCAGGCCGCAAGACGGCTGGTTCATTCGCGCGCGGCGGCCGGTTCAAACACGCGTTTTTCCAGGTGGCGGCCCGCGCGCCGCGCGCATCGGGAACACCGTGGTGATACGGATTTCCAAGGCTTAACGAGTTCCTTACAAAATCGACTGCCGCGCGTGGGGCAGGCGCATTTCATACCGAAGCAATTTTTACGGCCGGGCCGCTGACATCGTTCAGCGGCCCTTATTGCTCTTGAAGGGCGCGCGAGTTGATTGGCTGGGTGCGTGAAGTCCTGTTCCGCTCCAACATCGTCGTCCTGGCGAAAGCCAGGACCCATTACCCCGCCCGTCAAATGAGGCCCGACCGGTCGTTCCAGTCGGGATTTTCTGCTTCGATCAATTTGATCTTCCACTCGCGTTTCCAGAACTTCAGTTGCTTCTCACGCGCAATGGCTTCCTGCGGCGTGGCGAATTCTTCCACATGAACGAGACGGAAGATCTTGTACTTCTGCACGAACCTGGAGCCATGACCTGAACGATGCTGTTCGAGCCGCGTCCGAAGGTCGTTGGTGACGCCGATGTAGAGCGTTCCGTGATGATGGCTTGCCAAGATGTAGACGTAGTAGCTGCCTGCACTCATGGGTCGGCTCAAGCTCACAAGATGACGACCTGCCGGGGTAATGGGTCCTGGCTTTCGCCAGGACGACGTCCTTGGATGGTGCTATTAACTCCATCGGAACAAATTAAGAACACTTTAGCAAGTCTTTGATATATCATTGTGATTCGACGCCTGCGCCGACACAATATCTATGGTCTATCAGCCTCCGCGAGGACTACATGTCCACCATCGCCTTTGATCAGTTTGCCCTCACCCGCATTGCGGATTTCGCCCGCTCGTTGTCGCGGCTGCATCAGGCCTCGCGGCGCCAATGGGTCGATGACGACCAGCTCGACCGCGAGTTCAACGCGGTCTGCATGTCGATCTGGGGCTACACCACGGACGATTTCAGCGACGATCTGTTCTCGCTCGAGGATCACGCCTGGCTCGATTCGCTCGACGAGGCGCACGCGCGCATCTTCGCCGCCGAGCAGGGCTACGATCTCGTCGACGATCACGGGATGCTGACGGACTGGTGGGGCTATTGCTGGATGATCCTCGCCGAGAAGCGCGGCATCCTCAATCCGGAGAACCGTGCCGCCGCGCGCGCGGCGATCGAGGACAAATATCGGGCCGCGCCAAACGTGATCGGCGTGATCGTCGGGCGGTAGCACTGGTCGGGTCGATATTCCGGCTTCGATGCTCTGCATCGCCCCGGAATGACGGCGCGAGCCGTCAGTTCGCTTGCGCCCGCTTGGCCGGCTTCGGCGCCGTGGTTTTCGGCACCGCCGAGGACGGGGCCGAGGGCGCGGCGTCGCGGCTGGTTTCCGGCGGCGGCGCGTCGCTGGCGACATCGGCGCTGACCGGCGCGACCTTCATTTCACCGAGCCGGGCGCGGACCGCTGCCGTCAGCCCGGGATAGGACGCGACCGGCGTGAAGTCGAACGCCTGGTCGTTGCCGACGCGGATGCCGGTATAGGCGACAAGTCCGTCGGTGGTGGCGACTACGTCGCCGGCACGCAACGAGGCGTCGAGTGCGAGGTCGACCGGCGCAAGGCCGGCCGGATCGCGGCCGTTGCAGGTGCAGTCGGCGCGCAGCGCCTTGCGATAGGCGTAGGCGTTCTCGCTGTCGGCGTAGCGCTCGCCCGCGGTCGACGAGGCGCTGTCGATATTGCTGCCGTAGTAAACCTTGGTTGGGCTCGCCGGGCAGAAGGCCTGGCAGAGCTGCACCGGCGTGGCGTTGCCGCGCATGGTCAGCGGGAAATACTTGCCGTCGCAGCTGCGCACGCAGAAGGCCGGCCCCGATCCGGCGACGCGCGGCGCGGACACCGGCGCGGACGGCCGTTCAGCCTGCTGATTGAGGCCGAACGGGTCGGCAAAGAAATTGGCTTGCGGCGGGGCCTGGCGCGCCTGTCGCTTTTGCCCACCGCCGAAGAAGAAGTCGAGCAGGCCCTCGGCCGATACGCGAGCAGGCATGCACATGGTGACGCCCGCCAGCGTCGCGGTCACAAGCATCACGCGACGCTGCATGCGCCGATCATTCAATCCTGTACGCAACGCTCGCTCCACCCAACAGAAAGCGCCGTGGCGATCGCTGCCCCGGCACGATTCACCCTAGTGTGGGATGGTAAACGAGCGATTGATTGTGGTGAATCTACGGAGGGAAGCAGCGTGCGGCTGGTTCCATTCGTCATGCCCGGGTCAAACCCGGGCACGACGATAGAGGATGCGGTGAGAACTCAGCCCCTTAGAAACTCGCCTGCCGTGTACAGCGCGCGGAACGGCAGTCCGGCTTCTGCAAAGGTTTCGGTTGCGCCTTCCTCGCGGTCGACCATGGTGAAGACGAGCGCGACTTCTCCGCCGGCCTCGCGCACGGCTTCCACCGCCTTCAGCGCCGAGCCGCCGGTCGTGGTGACGTCCTCCACGATCACGATGCGCTTGCCTTGAAGCGTCTCGCCCTTGGCGAGTCCTTCGACCGAGAGCCGCGCGCCATGTTCCTTCGGCTTCTTGCGCACGAAGAACGCCGCGATCGGGTGGCCCTTCAGCCAGGAGAGCTGTGCGATGGCGCCGGCGAGCGGCACCGCGCCCATCTCGAGGCCACCGACGAAATCGAGCTTGTCGTCCTTCAGCGCCTCATAGGTGAGCTCGGCGAGCAGCGCCGCGCCTTCGGGGTCGAGCATCGTCGGCTTCAGGTTGAAATAGAAATCGCTCTTGCGGCCCGAGGCCAGCGTGATCTCGCCGCGTCCAAACGAACGCTTGCGAATGATCTCGGCGAGGCGGGCACGGGAGGCTGATTTCGACAAGGTTTTTTCCTACGGGTTCGAGGCGGGCGGCAATGTATCGGCGCTTTTCGCCACATTCCAGCGCGGAAATTACGCCGTCAACAGCGCCCGCGCGGCGATTTTCGGCGGACACATGTGCGGAAAGCGCGGGTTGTGCCGCCTTCCGGTTCCCCGTAAGCAGGCGCCAAAGCTGAGATCATGTTGCGGTTGCATCATGATCTCAGCTCATTGATCGAGCATGAAAGTCGGCGTCCACTTTTCCGGATCATGCCCGCGGGGAAGCGAAAATGACCATCGAACTCTACACCTGGAACACGCCGAACGGCCGCAAGATTTCGGTGGCGCTGGAGGAAATGGGGCTGCCCTACAAGGTGATCCCGGTGAACATCACCAAGGGCGAGCAGATGGCGCCCGCCTTTCTCGAAATCAGCCCAAACAACAAGATCCCCGCGATCGTCGACCCCGATGGCCCCGGCGGCAAGCGCGTCAGCATCTTCGAGTCAGCCGCGATCCTGCTCTATCTCGGCGAGAAGACCGGCAAGTTCCTGCCGAAATCGCTGGCGGACCGGATTCCGGTCTATGAGTGGCTGATGTGGCAGATGGGCGGTTTCGGCCCGATGCCGGGGCAGGTGCACCATTTCATCGCGCTGGAGAACGAGCAGGACCGCGCCTATGGCCTCAAGCGCTACATGGCCGAGACGCGGCGGCTCTATGGAGTGCTGGATCGACGGCTTGCGGGGCGCGAATTCGTCGCCGGCGATCTCTCGGTTGCCGATTTCGCGATCCTCGGCTGGGCCTGGCGTCACCCGCGCCACAAGGTGGATCTGGCCGATTTCCCCAACGTCAAGCGCTGGTACGACGCGCTGATGGCCCGCCCTGCGACGAAGCGGGGCATGGAAGCGAAGCTGGATTGAGGGGGCGCTGAGCGCTCTTGCCTTCTCCCCTTGTGGGAGAAGGTGGCTCGCATCGACAGATGCGAGCCGGATGAGGGGTCTCTCTCCGCGGAGGCAGACCCCTCATCCGGCTTCATCTCGCTTCGCTCGATTTCGCCACCCTCTCCCACAGGGGGAGAGGGTACTTGCTACGCCCTGCGCGCCTCGAGTGCCATCTTCACCGCGAGCCCCGTCAGCACGGTGCCCATCAGCCAGCGCTGCACGAGCAGCCAGGTCGGGCGCGTGCCGAGGAACACCGCGATCGAGCCTGCGGCAAGCGCGATCATCGCGTTGACGCTGACGCTGATCGCGATCTGGATTGAGCCGAGCGCGAGCGACTGCGTCAGCACGCTGCCGCCGGCGGGATCGATGAACTGCGGCAGCAGCGCGAGATAGAGCATCGCGATCTTCGGGTTGAGCAAATTGGTGACGAAGCCCATCGCGAACAGCTTGCGCGGGCCGTCGATCTTCAGCGTCTTGACCTGGAACGGCGAGCGACCGCCGGACTTCAGCGCCTGCCATGCCAGCCACAGCAGATAGGCCGCGCCGGCAAAGCGCAGCGCGTCATAGGCGTAGGGGATCGCGAACAACAGCGCGGTGATGCCGAATGCCGCGCACAGCATGTAGAACACGAAGCCGAGCGCCACGCCGCCGAGCGAGACGATGCCGGCCGCGGGCCCCTGCGTGATCGAGCGCGAGATCAGGTAGATCATGTTCGGTCCCGGCGTCAGCACCATGCCGAGGCAGATGAGCGCAAAGCCGAGCAACGCGGATGTATGGGGCATGACGGGGACTCGTGAGGGGATGCACGCACTTCTAGCCCGCATTTCTCAGTGCGCCCCGACGGCGCGCATCACCAGTGGAGGAGGATTCCACCCAGATAGTTGTCGATTGATCTGGTAGCTGACGAGCGGATCGGTCGGGTAACCGGCCGGTTCGAAGCCTCGTGACAAAGGCCGCCTTGGGCGGTCGAGCAATCCAGCGGGCCGTAATATGAGTGAAGTCTGAGCAGGCCTCGAAAGTGAAGATGCGGATGCCGACCCGCCTGAGATACGGGGAAGGCCGTGTGGATAGGGAAGCAATCGACGTGCGCACCTGTTTGATCCGCCGGGGTAGTGGACTCGGCACGCTGGAAGGGCGATGCGGGTAATCGGGGGAGACCCGCAGCGGGCGGAGGTCGCGTCTTCAACGTCGCAATTGGCGGCGGCCTGCAGCGGGAGTCGGACAGGGACGCGGTACCGTTGAAACCGGGTAATGCCGGCGGAGGGAAGGTCCCTGACTTCTGGTGTGCTTTCAAAGACGGTGAGGAAACAGGTGATTGGCGATGAGCCTCGAAACGCCTGAAAGGATCAGGACCCTTCAGAGAAAGCTCTATTGCAAGGCGAAGGCGGAGCCTGCCTACCGCTTCTATTTGCTCTACGACAAGATCTGCCGTGAGGACATTCTGCGCCACGCCTACGCGCTGGCCCGTGCCAATGCGGGTGCGCCTGGTGTTGACGGGGTGACCTTTGAGCAGATCGAGGCGTCGGGCGTGGAAGCATGGTTAGCGGGGCTGCGCGAGGACCTCGTTTCGAAGACGTACCGACCCGATCCGGTGCGGCGGGTGATGATCCCGAAGCCCGGGGGAGGCGAGCGCGCGCTCGGCATTCCCACGATCCGCTGTCGCGTCATTCAGACTGCCGCCAAACTCGTGTTGGAACCGATATTCGAAGCGGACTTCGAGGACAGTGCTTATGGCTATCGTCCGCGTCGCAGCGCGGTCGATGCGATCAAGGAAACGCACCGGCTGATTTGCCGGGGCTATACCGACGTGGTTGACGCCGATTTGTCGAAATATTTCGACACGATCCCGCATTCGGACCTCCTCAAATCGGTGGCCCGACGCATCGTTGACCGGCATGTGCTGTGGCTGATCAAGCTGTGGCTGCAAGCGCCGGTCGAGGAGCGGGACGGCAACGGGAAGCGGCGCATGAGTGGCGGCAAGAACAGCAAGCGCGGCACACCGCAAGGCGGTGTTGCAAGCCCGCTGCTCTCCGTCATCTATATGAACCGGTTCCTGAAGCATTGGCGATTGACCGGACGCGGCGAAGCCTTCCGCGCCCACATCGTCTCGTACGCCGACGACTTCGTCATCCTCAGCCGCGGCTATGCGCACGAGGCTCTGGCGTGGACGAAAGCGGTGATGACGAAACTCGGGCTGACGCTCAACGAGGCGAAAACCTCGGTGAAGGATGCCCGGCGCGAGAGCTTCGACTTCCTTGGTTATAGCTTCGGGCCGCATCGGTACCGGAAAGATGGCCATTGGTATCTGGGCGCGAGCCCGTCCAAGAAGAGTGTTCAGCGGCTCAAAGCCAAGGTGAGCGATATCCTGGTCCCCGGCAACACCGGGTGCTGGCTTGACGTGCGTGACCGGCTCAATCGCTTGTTGCGAGGCTGGAGCACGTACTTCGGCTACGGCACTCGGAAACCGGCGTACCGGACCGTCGATAACCATGTGTACGAACGGGTCCGCGGATTCCTGGTCCGACGTCACAAGGTGCCGTCGCGTGGCACCCGCCTCTTCCCGCGAGAGGCTGTGTTTGGCGCGCTCGGGGTCTTGCACCTCCGACGCGTCCACTTGGGACCGCCGCCGTGGGCCTTGCACTGAAGCCAGTCGGAAAGCCGGATGCGGTAGCTCCGCACGTCCGGTTTGATGAGCGAGGAAGGGAAACGGGGCGTTGCCGAATGGCCCAAGCTACCGCGCCCTTCCCCGACTCTACCAGGGCCGACTGATCTGACAACACCGATTTGGTGTGCCAGTATGGCCATGAAGGGTTGCTGCGCGGGAAGGCGCGGCTGGCGGGATTAGGTTGTGGGTTTCTCCGGTGGGCCAGTTGGCGATGCCGCGGTTTGGCGCGTCGCAGCTTCGCGTGTCAGGCCGGCGAGGCGCGGGCTCCGGCGGCTTTGGCCAGGCGGTGCGCGGCGATGCCCCACGGTTCGGCGGCCGGACAGGCCGAGGCCATGGCGATCTTGATGCGGCGGACGCTGATGCGCACCAGTGCGCCGATCTTCAGGAGCTTGAGGCGGATGGTGCCGCAGGTGGCGTCCGCAAAGATGGTTTCGGCAAGGCCGATGCGCCTCAGGGCACAGATCAGCACATAGGCCATCGAGGCGAACCACAACCGCAGTTGGTTGGCGCGCATGGTCGCCGCGGAAGTGCGGTCGGCGTAGAGATCGAGCTGGCACTCCTTGATGCGGTTTTCCATCTCGCCACGGGCGCAGTAAATGTCCTCGTAGAGCTGCCGCGCACCCGCCTCGGCCCGCTTGAGCGAGGTCACGACGAAGCGCGGATTGGCTTCCCCTTTTGTCCACTCCGCCTTGGCGACGACGCGGCGCCTTCGGCTCCAGGTGCCGCGCGTGCTCCACTGGAAGTCCTTGAAGCGGCGCGCCGGGCGGCCGGTCTTCTCGGCTGCAGCCCGCGCCGCGGCGAGCTCCTCTTCGATCATGGCGACCAGGCGCGTGTTGCGGGCGAGCCCGAACAGGTAATCCACGCGGTTCCGTTCGCACCACGCCATCAGCGCCTCGCGCGCAAAGCCACTGTCGGCGCGCAGCAGGATGCGCACGAACGGCCAGTGGACGCGGATTTGCCGGACAATCCGCTCGACCTCCGCGACGCTGCCCGCGCTGGCGTCAATGTCGGAGGGCCGCAGCTTGGCCGCCAACAGATGCCGGCCGCAGAACACGTACAGCGGCAGATAGCAGTAACAGTCGTAATAGCCGTGGAAGAAGCGTCCTTCCTGATGCCCGTGCAGCGGGTCGTCGGTGGCGTCGAGATCGAGGATGATCTGCGCCGGCGGTCGCTTGTGCGCCTCCAGGAATAGCGTCACCGGCAACGCCTCGATCGCCGCCGCGTCGTAGGCGATCTTGTGATAGCGCGAAGGCTCGTTTCGGCTCAGCTCCAGCCGGTTCAGCGTCGACTTGCCGGCCACCGGCGCGCAGTCCTCGCGCTTGGCCTCAAGCTTGCCCGCCAGCACCGCCATCAGCGGGTCGTGCCGCAGCTCGTCGTGATCGTTGAGATCTTCGTAGCCAAGTGCAATGCCAAAGACCCGTTGTCCGACCAACGTCCCGACCGCATGCTCGATCAAGTCCGGACGGCGATGATCGCGAAAGCAATCTGCAAAACGCCCCACCAGATCGATCGCTCGATCGGCGGCGCCCAGAAGCAGCGCTCCAGCGTCCGACGTCACCAGGCCAGCATCAAAGGCCGCTTCCACAGCCCGGCCTTCCACCACTCCAAAATCAAACCGTTCTGCGCTACACTCTGTCGGCATCGGGGCATTCCTTGAATCATCGCAAAGTCCTTCTCGCAAAAGAACTTTCGCTGATTCGCGCCCCGATGCGCCTCAACACTGTGAGAAATGCGGGCTAGCGTGCCGTCCGCTGCGCGGCCATCCTGGAATTGCTCTCGGAGCAATGTAGCGGAGGCGCTGATCTGCTACCTCGCCCCGCAAGCGGGGCGAGGTAGGGTTTCTTCAATGCGCCTCGTCCCAGTTGGTCGCAGCGCGCGCGTCGACCTGCAGCGGCAGCGACAGGGCCACCGCCGGGAAGGGCGCGTCCTGCATCACCTTCTGCACCACCGGCAGCGTGGCCGCGACCTCGTCATCGGGCACCTCGAAGATCAATTCGTCATGCACCTGCAGCAGCATCTGTGCCGACAGCTTCTTCTCGGCGAGTGCGTCCTCGATCCGGATCATGGCGCGGCGGATGATGTCGGCCGCGGTGCCTTGCAGGCGGGCGTTGATCGCGGCGCGCTCATTAAAGGCGCGCACCGAGGCGTTCGAAGCCTTGATGTCGGGGTAGTAGCATTTGCGGCCGAACAGCGTCGTGACGTAGCCGTTGCGGCGGCAGAAATCCTTGGTCTCGTCCATGTAGGCGCGGATGCCCGGGAAGCGCTCGAAATACTTCTTGATGTAGGCGGAGGCCTCCTCGCGGGCGATGCCGAGCTGGTTGGCAAGCCCGAAGGCCGAGATGCCGTAGATGATGCCGAAATTGATCGCCTTCGCGCGGCGGCGCACCTCGCTCGGCATGTCCTTGATCGGCACGCCGAACATTTCGGACGCAGTCATCGCGTGAATGTCGAGCCCGTCGCGGAACGCCTGGCGCAGCACCGGCACGTCGGCGATCTCGGCGAGCAGCCGCAATTCGATCTGCGAATAGTCCGCCGACACCAGCTTGTGGCCGGGGGTGGCGATGAAGGCGCGGCGGATCTTGCGGCCGTCCTCGGTGCGAACCGGGATGTTCTGCAGGTTCGGCTCGTTCGACGACAGCCGGCCCGTCGTCGTCGCCGCCAGCGCGTAGGTCGTGTGCACGCGGTGAGTCTGCGGGTTGACGTAGTTCGGCAGCGCGTCGGTGTAGGTCGATTTCAGCTTCGAGACCTGCCGCCACTCCAAAATCTTCCTCGGGAATTCGTGACCCTGCTCGGCAAGCTCGTCGAGCACCTGCGCGGTGGTCGACCATGCGCCGGTCTTGGTCTTGGTGCCGCCGGGCAATCCCATCTTGCCGAAGATGATGTCGCCGATCTGCTTCGGGCTGCCGACATTGATCGGCTCGCCCGCGATCTCCTGGATCTCGGCCTCGACGCGCGCGGCGGTCTGGGCGAAATCGCCCGACAGGCGCGACAGCACCTGGCGGTCGATCGAGATGCCGCGCCGCTCCATCCGCGCCAGCACCGACACCAGCGGCCGCTCCAGCGTCTCGTAGACCGTCAGCATCCGCTCGGCGATCAGGCGGGGCTTCAGCACGCGCCACAGGCGCAGCGTCACGTCGGCGCTTTCGGCCGAATACTCCGCGGCCTTGTCGATCGCGATCTGATCGAAGGTCAGCCTGCCCTTGCCGCTGCCGACGAGCCCGCCATAGTTGACGACGGCATGGCCGAACCAGCGCTCGGCCAGCGCCTCCAGCGCATGCGAGCCGCGGCCGGCATCGAGTGCGTAGGACATCAACTGCGCATCATCATAGTTGCGCAGCGTGATGCCGTGCTGCGCCAGCAGCACCGCGGCGAACTTGACGTTGAAGCCGACCTTCTGGATGCCCGCCGATTCCAAGAACGGCTTCAGCGCATCCAGCGCCTCGGCGGTCTTGAGCTGGCCCGGCGCAAGCCCCGCGTCGAACAGGCCTGCGCCGCCGCCGGGCTGCTTGTGGCCGAGCGGCACATAGCAGGCCTCGTTGGGCGCCAGCGCCAATGCCAGTCCGGAGAGCTCAGCCTGCATCGGGTCGATCGATTCGGACATCGCCTCGACAGCGAAATGACCGGTGTCGTGCACGCGCGCGAGGAACGTCTGCAGTTGATCGAGCGTGCCGATCGCCTGGTAGGCCTTGCGATCGAAGCCGATCTTGCGGATCGCCTCGCCGCGGGTCTCTGCGAGCGTGGCCGGCGTGCCCTTCAGGCTGGAGGCCTTGTCGTCCCGGGCGCCGGTCGGCTTGGTGCGCTCTTTCGCCGTTGGGGCCGTGCGCCCGGCAGCCTCCTGTCCGGGCCCGGGCGTCGGCTTCACGTCCGAGGGCGGCAGTGGTGAGAACACGCTCGCGCCGCTCCTGTTGCCGGGATCGGCCTCGACGTCGGCCGGGTCGATCTGCGAATAGTCGGCGACACGGCGGGTGAGGGTGGAGAACTCCATCGCCTTGAGGAAGGCAATCAGCTTGCGCGCGTCGGGCTCGTGCACCGCAAGATCGTCCAGCGGCACTTCGAGATCGACCTTGTCGTCGAGCAGCACGAGCTGGCGCGAGATCCGCGCCTTCTCGGCATTCTCGAGCAGCGCCTCGCGCCGCTTCGGCTGCTTGATCTCGGTGGCGCGGAACAGCAACTGGTCGAGGTCGCCGTACTCGATGATGAGTTGCGCCGCGGTCTTGACGCCGATGCCGGGAACGCCAGGCACGTTGTCGGTGGAGTCGCCGGCCAGCGCCTGCACCTCGACCACCTTCTCCGGCGGCACGCCGAACTTCTCGATCACCTCTTCGCGGCCGATGCGGCGATCCTTCATCGTGTCGTACATCACGACCTTGTCGTTGACGAGCTGCATCAGGTCCTTGTCCGAGGACACGATTGTCGTGGTCGCGCCGCGCTCGCTGGCCTGCCGCGCATAGGTCGCGATCAAATCGTCGGCCTCAAAACCGATCTGCTCGAGGCAGGGCAGCTCGAAGGCGCGCACCGCCTCGCGGATCAGCGCGAATTGCGGGATCAGGTCGTCCGGCGCCGGCGGCCGGTGCGCCTTGTACTCGGCATAAAGCTTGTTGCGGAAGGTGATCTCCGACTTGTCGAACACGATCGCCAGATGGGTCGGCCGGTTGTCCTCCGGCATGTCGCGCAGCAGCTTCCACAGCATGTTGCAGAAGCCGAGCACGGCATTGACCTGCAGCCCGTCGGATTTGCGGTTCAGCGGCGGCAGTGCGTGATAGGCGCGGAAGATGTAGGACGAGCCGTCGACCAGGAAGACGTGGTCGCCCTTCGCCGTCGCCTTGGCGGCAACGGGCTTTGGCGCGGTCTTGGAAGCGGGCTTGGCGGGGGCTTTGGGGGCTGTTTTCGGCATGGCCGAAATTTAGGGATTTTTGCGGGAATTGACAGCCTTGCGTGTGTGGATTCTGGGTGTGCCGCACAGCCAATTGTCGTCCTGGCGAAGGCCAGGACCCATTACCCCGGGTGGCTGTTGTTGGGCTTCGCTGGGGCCCCAGCTTTGTCAAGCTGAGGCAGTCGTGGTTATGGATCCTGGCTTTCGCCAGGACGACATCAAAAGGCGCGGCTGGCTTTCGACGGGACGACGAGCAAATTACGGACGAGAAAACTAAGCCTTATCGCCGGTCGGTGAGAACAGATAGCCGCCGCCCCGGATGGTCCGGATCACCGACGGCTTGGTTGGATCGAACTCGATCTTGCGGCGGATGCGCATGATGCGCAGGTCGACGGCGCGGTCGAAGGCTTCGGCATCGCGCGCATTGGCGAGTTCCAGCAGCCGCTCGCGCGACAGCACGCGCTTGGGATTGGCCGCGAACACCTTCAGCAGGCCGAATTCGGACGCCGTCAGCGGATGCTCATTTCCCTCGTCGTCGCGCAGCGCCTGGGCCTCGAGATCGAGCCATTTGGTGCCGAACCGCACCAGATGCTCCTTTTGGGCCTTCGCGCTCGCCGGCTCCGGCGCGGCCGCCTTCGCAGGTCCGCTTCGCCGCAGCACCGAGCGGATGCGCGCCATCAGCTCGCGCAGTTCGCAGGGCTTTGCGACATAGTCGTCGGCGCCGAGCTCGAGCCCGACCACGCGGTCGATCGGGCTGGCAGTGGCTGTCAGCATGATAACGGGGACGTTGATGCGGCTCTTGAGGTCGCGGATGATCGACAGCCCGTCTTCCTCGGGCATATTGAGGTCCAGCACGACGAGATCGGGCGTGCTGGTCTCGATCTCCTTGCGCAGGCTCTTGCCGCCATCGCACAGCGTCACGCCGAAGCCGTGCATCTTGAGGTAATCGCCGACCATTTCGCGGGCCGGTGCCTCGTCATCGACAATGAAGATATGCGGTGTCTGGCTCATGATGTCTCTGTCGCCGGCAATGTAACCGTAAAGGTCGATCCTTGTCCGGGGCCTGGGCTCTGCGCGGTCACATGGCCGCCATGCATGTCGATGATGCGCTTGACGATCGAGAGCCCCAGGCCGGTCGAACTCTCGCCCGCGGTCGGCTTGGCCGACAGCCGCTGGAACCGGCCGAACAGCCGCCCGAGGTCCTCCGGGCTGAGCCCGGGGCCCTGGTCGGCGATGCGGATCACGGTGTTGTCGCCCTCGTGGCTGATCGTGACGGTGATCTTGCCGCCGATTGGCGAATATTTGATGGCGTTGCTGACCAGATTGTCGATCGCCTCGCGCATCCGGTCGGCGTCGCACATCGTGACGAATTGCTGCGGACCCGAGACCGAGATGCTCTGCTGCTTGTTGACCGCCGAAGGCTGGTTCGCCTCGGTCACCTCGTTGACGAGGGCTGCGACGTCGACCGGCTCGCGGCGGATGGTGATGTCGAAGGCATCCGCCATCGCGTCCGAGATCAGATGGTCGACCATCGAGGTCAGCCGCCTGGTGGCGTCCCTGATATGCTCGACCTGCGCCGTGACGTTTTCCTTCGGGGAGCCGGCGCCGATCAATTCAGTCAGCATCTCGGTGCGACCGAGGATCACGCCGAGCGGATTCTTCAGGTCGTGGGCCACGGTGCCGAGGATTTCGTTCTTGAAGCCGTTGGCGCGCTGCAGCCGCAGCCACTGCGCCGACAGCCGCCGGTTGGCCTGCATCAGCGCGCGGGTGCGCTGCGCGACGCGGTCTTCGAGCTGGGTGTTGGCTTCGTGGAGCTGCTGGTACAGGATCACGTTGTCGAATGCGATCGACAGCCGGCTCGAGAAGATCTCGACCAGCGCGCGGTCGGTGTCTGAGAGCTGGCGCTCCGCCTGCAGGAGCACCACGACCTCGCGGCCGCTGCCGGTGCGCGAATAGAGCACGCTGCGGTGATCGGCGAATTCATTCTTGCGACGCTGGAAGGCGGCTTCCACCATCGCCCGCAGGTCGGGGTCGAGCGCCTTCGAGGAGGTGGTGCCGATGAAGCGGCTGTAGCAACCGGAGCAGGCCAGCACCGAGAAATCGTCGGCCGCGGCATTGCCGTTGTCGCGCAACACCAGGATGCCGGCGCAGTCGACATTCAGCAGCGAGGCGAGCTGGGTCAGCACGCCTTCGGCCAGCCGCTGCATCGACTTGAAATCGTACAGCGTCGAGGCGGCGTCGATGATGATCTCGAGCCCGCGCCGCGTCTGCACCATGCGCTCGAGCTGCTGGTAGCTGCGCAGCGCGGCCGTCAGCGAGGTGAACAGCTTGTCGGCGGTGAGCTCGGTCTTCGCCTTGTAGTCGTTGATGTCGTACTGCACGATGACGCGCCGTTCCGGCGCCTGGCCGGGCTGGCCGGTGCGCAGGATGATGCGGACGGTCTCGTTCTTGATCTCGTTGCGGATGTATTCGACGAGCTCGAGGCCGGCGACGTCGGTCTCCATGATGACGTCAAGCAGGACGGCAGCGACGTCGGGGTTGTCCCGCATCAGCGTGCGACCTTCGGCCGCGGAGTAGGCCGAGAGGATTTCCAGCGTCGCGCCGTTCAGATTGTAGTCGCTGAGCGCGAAGCGGGTGCCCTCATGCACCGCTTGATCGTCGTCGATGACGGCGATCTTCCATTTGCGCGCCGGCGAATCCTCCAGGGGACTCTCGGTATCGTCGATCAGGTGGAGGACATCGTCCTGTTCGGCCATTGACTGGTTCCGTCGGCTGCTGGGTCAGTGATAGTGGGCACGCCCTTGGCGATCCTCGGCATGATAATGCGAAAAGTGGTGCCTTGTCCCACCCTTGACTCCAGCATCATGCGTCCGCCGAGCTGCTGGGTGACGAGGTTGTAGACGATGTGCAGGCCAAGACCGGTGCCGCCCTCGTTGCGGCGCGTCGTGAAGAACGGGTCGAACGCCTGCCGCTGCACGTCCGGCGTCATGCCGGCTCCGTCGTCGGCGAAGATGATCTCGATATCGTCGGCCCCGCGTGCCCGCGCCGAGATCGAGATCGCGCCGGAGCGGCCGTCCGCGAAGGCATGATTGACGGCGTTGAGGAAAAGATTGGTTAAGATTTGCCCATAAGCGCCGGGGTAGCCGTCGATCAGGAGGCCCTCTGGCACATCGACCGTTAGCGTGACGGCGGCCTTCTTCAGCACCGGCCGCAGGCTCGCGACGATCTGGTCGGTTGATTCAGTTAAGTTGAACTGGCGCCGCTCGGCGTGCGACCGGTCGACGGCGACCTGCTTGAAGGACTGGATCAGCTCGCCGGCGCGCTGCAAATTGGCGACGAGCTGCTGCGATGCATCGCGCGAGCTACGGACGAATTCGTCGAGCTTCGAGCGGCGCAGCGGCCCGCTCTTCAGCTCGCTTTCGAACATTTCGGCGCGCCGGGCGAAGCTCGAAGCGACCGTGAGGCTGATGCCGATCGGATTGTTGACCTCGTGCGCGACGCCGGCGACAAGGCCGCCGAGGGCCGCGAGGCGCTCGGCATCGATCAGGTTCTGCTGTGCGGCGTTGAGCTCGAGCAGCGCGCTCTCGGCCTTTTCCTTGGCGGTGCGCAGCTCGTCCTCGGTCTTGCGCTTGGCGATGGCGTTCTCGCGGAACACCTCGACGGCGCGGGCCATCGCGCCGACCTCGTCCTTGGCCGATGCCCCCTGCACCGGCCGGTCGAGATCGCCCGAGGTGATGGCGCGCATCGACGCCATGATCTGCGCCAGCGGCAGCCGGATCGACAGCGCGATCATCACACCGGCGGACATGATGACGCCGAGGAAGATCACGGCGATCGACAGCACCCTGCGCGAGATGGATGACAGTGTCCTGTCGAAGGTCTCCTGCGCCTTCTGCTCGCGCTGGCGCATCTTGGCCGAGAGATCGTCGATCGCGCCGATTGCGTCGGCCTGGCTGGCGTCGATGGTGTTGCGCAGCAGCTCGGTGCGGTTGGCGAGTTGCTCGCTCAGCCTGGCGAGACCGTCGCGCAACTCCGCTGTCTTGACGTTGAGCCGCGCCAGCGCCATGCGCTGCAAGTCGTTCTCCGCAAGATCGGTCATGATCGGGATCGTCTTCTCGATCGTGTCGGTGTTGCGGCGGGCTTCCTCGGCCGATTCCGGAGCGAGCGACAGATAGTAGGTGTTGGCAGCGACCAGGAGCGACGTGAACGCTTCGCGGGACTTGCCGAGCGCCGGCCAGATCTGCGCGTCGCGATGGCCGGTCGCGCCCTCGATGATCGAATAGAGGCCCGCCATGTCCCTGGTCGGCGCCAGCACCTGCTCGTTATAGGTCTTGGATATCTTGGCCTGCACGGCGCGCAATTCGCCGAAGCCGTCGAGGAAGCGGCTGGTGACGCGTTCAAGCTCCTCGACCGACCCCGACAGCATCGGGTCGGTCGAGGCGCGCGTCGTCAGCGTGCCGAGCACGGCCTCGCGCAGCAGCAGGATCTCCGCGAACAGGTCTGGGCTTGGCTGATTGATGTAGCGATGGATCAGGTTTTGCAGGCGGCTCGTCTCGCTTTCGAGATTGGCCAGGATCCTGTCGGATTTCCGCACCTGGCGGACATCCTCCCAGGCCGAGCCGAGCACCTTGGAGCCGTTCCAGATCAGCACTGCGAGCACGATCACGACGGCGGAGTTGAGCAGCGCGATCGACAGGATGCGCCAGCGGATCGGCACCGACCGCAGCAACTGGACGATACGGAAACGGCCCTGCGGGCCGAAGCCCGGCGGCGGTCCTGCATTCCTGTCCTGTTGCGGCGCCGCCAAGTTCCGGTCACTCCACCTTGCGGATGCGTTCGATCAGCGCGGCTGCCGCGGGATCGCGCTCGGCGTTGGCATGGACGCCGGCCATCGCAGCCTCGAACGGCTTACGGTCGAAATCGGTCACGATCTTGACGCCGGAGTCCTCCGCCTGCGCGCGGAATTCGCGCGCAAGCGCATGCGCCGAATCTGCCATTGGCAACAGCGCGACGACGAGCGTCATGGTCCGCGAAAGGCAGGCGCGGCGGTACACAGGCAACAATTCCCCTTGTGATTTGTGTCCAGGGCGGGAAGAAAAGGTTCAACACATTTTTAGCAGAAGGCCGGTGGTTCGCCCATTGGCCAAATCGTTAATTCCGCGCTGCAACCACGAGCATAGATTGAAACCGCCGACGTGGCGGCTTATGACGGCACGTCGCCACCGGGAACGGTCATCGTGAAGTTCGGCTGGAAAGTTCTGCAGCTCGCCGCCGCAGCGGCCCTTCTGCTTGTGTCGCCCGCGCAAGCCAAGACCGATATCATGTGGTGGCACGCGATGTCGGGCGAGCTCGGCAAGCAGGTCGAGAAGCTCGCCGCCGATTTCAACGCTTCGCAATCCGATTACCGGATAGTGCCGGCTTACAAGGGCAACTATACCGAGACCGTCACCGCCGCGATCTTTGCATTCCGCTCGCGCAGCCAGCCGGCGATCGTTCAGGTCAACGAGATCGCCACCGCCACCATGATGGCGGCGCGCGGTGCCATCTATCCGGTATTCGAGCTGATGCGCGATCAGTCGGAGGCGTTCACGCCATCGGACTACCTGCCTGCGGTCGCCGGCTATTACGCCGATGTCGACGGCAACATGCTGTCGTTCCCGTTCAATGCCTCGACGCCGATCCTCTACTACAACAAGGACATGTTCCGCTCGGCCGGGCTCGATCCGGACGTGGCGCCGAAGACCTGGCCCGACGTCGGCGTCGCGGCGAAGCGGCTGCGCGCGGCGGGCATGATGTGCGGGATGACGACGTCATGGCCGTCCTGGATCAATATCGAGAATTTTTCCGCCTTCCATAATCTGCCGATCGCAACCCGGACGAACGGCTTCGGCGGGCTGGACGCGCAGCTGATCTTCAACAACCCGATCGTGGTGCGTCACATCGCGCAGCTCGCGGAGTGGCAGACGACGAAGATCTTCGACTATAGCGGCCGCGGGCAGGCGGCGGAGCCGCGTTTTCAGAAGGGCGAATGCGGCATCTTCATCGGCTCGTCGGGCACGCGCGCCGACATCAAGGCCAATTCGAAGTTCGAGATCGGCTACGGCATGATGCCGTATTATCCCGATGTGCAGGGCGCGCCGCAGAACTCGATCATCGGCGGCGCCACGCTATGGGTGCTGCGCGACCGTCCGCCCGCCGAATATGCCGGGGTAGCGAAGTTCTTCGCCTATCTGTCGCGGCCCGAGGTGCAGGCCGCCTGGCACCAGAACACCGGCTATCTGCCGATCACCCGCGCCGCGTTCGATCTCACCCGTGCGCAGGGCTTCTACGACCGCAATCCCGGAACCTCCATTTCAATCGAGCAGATCACGCTGAAGCGGCCGACCGACAATTCGAAGGGCATCCGGCTCGGCTCGTTCGTTCTGATCCGCGAGGTGATCGAGGAGGAGCTCGAGCAGGTCTTTGCCGGCAAGCGAACCCCGCAGGCCGCTATGGACAACGCCGTCGAGCGCGGCAACCATCTGCTGCGCCAGTTCGAGCGCGCCAATCCGGATCAGTGAGGCGCAGCGACCTTTGTTCCTCCCGTCATTGCGAGCGAAGCAATCCATCGTACCACGGAGAAATCGATTGCTTCGTCGCTTCGCTCCTCGCAATGACGGCTGACCCATGACGTCGGTCCTCCCACTCCTCACCGACTACGACACCTATCGCGCCTGGCGCGGCGACACCTCGCGCTGGCTGCCGGTTGCGCGCGAGATCGCCGATGGCCACGGGCTGCGGTGCGATGCACCGCATGTGTTCTCGACCGGCACGAATCTCGTCATCGGGATCGGTGACGATCTGATCCTCAAGATCTTCCCGCCATTCCTGCGTCCGCAATTCGTCTCCGAGCGCGCCGCACTGATGCAGTTGCGCGGCAGGCTCTGCATTCCGATTCCCGAGATCGCAGCCGTCGGCGAGCGCGACCGCTGGCCCTATCTCGTCATCACCCGTCTCGCCGGCGTCGTGGGCTCGGAGGTGTGGCCGTCGCTGCCCGACGCGCAGAAGGAGCGCGTGCTCACCGAGATCGGCGCTGTGATCGCCGAGGTGCAGCGCGTGCCGCCGGGCGCGCTCTCGGCGATCGAGCCGCGCTGGGATGTGTACATGCGCGGGCAGATCGCGCAATGCAGGGCCCGCCACGAGCGGCTCGGACTGCCGCAGAAATTGCTCGCCGGGCTCGACGATCTGCTGCGCGACGCCGCTGAGCTGATCCCGATGAATGCGCCGCCGGTGATCCTGGTCGGCGAGTACATCCCGGAGAATTTCCTGCTGGCGCGGAGCGGCGACGGCTGGCATGTCGCCGGGCTGTTCGACTTCGGCGACGTGCAGACCGGGTGGGGCGAGTACGACCTGCTCGGCCCGAGCGCGTTCATGGCGGCCGGCCATCTGCGCCGGGTGCGCAGCCTGTTCGACGGCTTCGGCATTTCACGCGAGGACGTGACGTTCGCGCTGAAGCGGCGGCTGATGGCGCTGATGCTGCTGCACCGGGCGTCAGATCCCGTCAGGCACATCTGCATCGAAGGCTGGCCGGAGAAGGTCGGCGACCTCGTGCAGTTGCTGGAGCTGATCTGGCCCGACTAATGGCGCGGCCTGATCAAGCTTGCCGAATCGTCAGGTGAAGCTGGAGAGGATCTGCAGCAGCCGCTCGCGGTTCTCCTTGCCGATCTTGTCGGCCACATGCCGCTCGTGCTTGGCGGCGAGCCGCTTGAACTGCGACAGGGCGGCTTTGCCTGATACGGTCAGGTGCAGCGCATGGGAACGGCGGTCGGTGGCGGACGCGCTGCGGCTGACGAAGTCGCGTTCCTCGAGGCTGTCGAGCAGATGCACCAGCCGCGCCCGCTCGATCCCAAGCCGTTTTGCCACCGCCATCTGGCTGAGCCCAGGATTGGCGCCGACCACGGTCATGACCGAGTACTGAGTCGGGCGGATATCGACCGCAGCAAGCGTCTTGATGAAGTCCTGGAAGATCCAGAGCTGGAAACGCCGCACCGCGTAGCCGGCGTGGCCGACCAGCGCGTCGAGGCCGATCTCGCCGTCCACGTCGTCGCCGTGTGCGCCGCCGTTCGCGCTGCGCGCCGAGGGGCGGCGGATTGCCGCTCCCGGTCGGGCCGCCCTGCGCGCCGCCTGTTGTTTCCTCGCCATGACCAGATGCTAGCGCGACGCCGTCACGAGGGAAAGATTGTTGTTGACGACAACAATTGGTGTCCGCAACATTATGGCCAAAGAGCCTGGATGGGACACGCGGCACCTTGCTGCCATGCGATGTCTCCACAACACGGGCGAGGAGGAAACCATGACGATGGCCACCGCCAGCGGAGACAATCCGAGCAGCCTGTTCGCGACGCCTGCGATCGTCGCCGATCGCCGCGCCGATGGCAGCATCCTGGTCCGCTCCACCACGCCGCTGAAGGAAAGCGCCCGCTGCGTCGGCGACTGGCTGGAGCATTGGGCGCGGCAGGCGCCCGATCGCATCTTCCTCGGCGAGCGCGGCAATGTTGACGCGCCCTGGACCACCACCACCTATCGCGATGCGCTCGGGATCGTGCGTCGTGCCGCATCCTGGATCCTCGGGCACGGGCTGAGCGCGGCGCAGCCGCTCGTCATCCTCTCCGACAACAGCATCGACCATGCGCTGTTCGCGCTCGCCGCCCAGCATGTCGGCGTGCCCTCGGCCGCGATCTCGCCGGCCTATTCGCTGATGTCGAAGGACTTCGACAAGCTGAAGGGCATGGTCAGCCTGCTCGGGCCCGGCGCGATCTATGTCGCGAGCACCAAGCCGTTCGCGGCGGCGCTTGCCGCGATCAAGCCGCTGCATCAGGCGACCATCGTCAGCAGCCATCCCGATGATGCCGACGCTTTGCCGTTCCGCAGCATCGCGACGACGGCGGAAGCTGCTGACGTGGCAACAGCCTTTGCGGCGGTGACGTCAGACACGATCGCAAAATTCCTGTTCACGTCGGGCTCGACAGGCACGCCGAAGGCGGTGATCAACACCCAGCGCATGCTGACCTCGAGCCAGCAGGCCAAGGCGCAGACCTGGACGTTCCTGGAAGCCTCCGGTGACGATCTGATAATCCTGGACTGGCTGCCCTGGAGCCACACCTTCGGCGCCAACCACAATTTCAACCTGGTGCTGCGCAACGGCGGCACGCTCTATATCGACGGCGGCAAGCCCGCGCCCGGCCTGTTCGCGACCTCGCTCGCCAATCTGCGCAGCGTGGTGCCGACGGTGTATTTCAACGTGCCGCGCGGCTTCGACATGCTGATCGCGGCGTTGCGCACTGACGAGGAGCTGCGCCGCAGGTTCTTCGATGGGACCAAGTTCGCCTTCTATGCCGGCGCAGCGTTGCCGCAGAACCTCTGGGATGCGTTGGAGGAGCTGTCGCTTGAGACCGTCGGCCGCCGGCTGCCGATGGTCTCGGCCTGGGGCTCGACCGAGACCTCGCCGCTCGCGACCGATTGCCATTTCCTCGCAAAGCGCTCCGGCAATATCGGCGTGCCGATCCCCGGCACCGAGCTCAAGCTGGTGCCGTCGGGCGACAAGTTGGAGGTGCGCGTGCGCGGCCCGAACGTCACGCCGGGCTACTGGAAGGCGCCCGATCTCACGGCGCAGGCCTTCGACGAGGAGGGATTTTACCTGATCGGCGATGCCGTCACCTTCGCCGATCCAGACAGGCCCGAGCTCGGCCTGTTCTTCGACGGCCGCGTCGCAGAGGACTTCAAGCTCAATTCCGGCACCTGGGTCAGTGTCGGCACGCTGCGCGTCGCCGGGATCGCTGCGCTGGCGCCGCTCGCGCAGGACATCGTGGTCACGGGCCATGGCCGCGACGAAGTCCGCTTCCTGGTATTCCCGAATATCGCCGCCTGCCGCGCGCTGGCCGGGCTACCCGAGAGCGCAAACGCCCGGGAGGTGATCGGCCATCCCGGCGTTCGCAGTGCAATCGCGCAGGGGCTGGCGAAGCTGAAGGCGCAGGGCGGCCATTCCTCCGGCCATGCCACCCGCGCGCTGCTGCTCACTGAACCCGCCTCCGTCGACGGCGGCGAGATCACCGACAAGGGCTACATCAACCAGCGCGCCGTGCTGACCCGCCGCGCTGCCGCAGTGGCGGTGTTGCAGGACGATGCATCGCCCGAACCGATCGTTTGCGCGGGCTGAGTTCGTTCGCAACTACCGACATTTAGCGCGCCCACCGCCGCCGCATCGGAGGTGCGCCCCCTCTCCCGCTTGCGGGGGAGGGTTGGGGTGGGGGTTCTCTCCACGAGTCGTTTCGTGGAGAGAGCCCCCACCCGGATCGCATCTCGCGATGCGATCCGACCTCCCCCCGCAAGCGGGAGAGGTGAGGCGAAGCCGCGGATATGGCGGTCCGCCCCATAAAGCTCCAATCAAAATCCCTCGGCCGTCCCCCCGAACCGGTTCCCGCCTGCTTCCTCTCGCCGCGCCGCACACGTCTGTCTTTTTAGTTGCCACGGCAACTAAGCTGTGCGAGTTTTCGCTCCAATCAGGCTCGGCCGGTCAACGGCCTTGCACTTTGGGGAGGACAAATGCTGCGCAGCACGGCGCGAACGGCACCGATGACTGTCGGAAGCTTGCGGAACGCCGCGGAAGCGCCGGATGGCGCGCTCGGGCCGGCCGTGCGGTCAGGTCGGGCTTTGCCCGGTCACGGTGCCGAGATTCTCGTGCAGCCGGCGCAGCAGGTCGATCAGCACCTCGCGCTCGTCCTTCTTCAGGCAGGACAGCAGCCGCCGCTCGCGCTCCAGCGCCGCGACGATCACCTTGTCGTGGACGGCGCGGCCGCGGGCGGTCAGGGTGATCGAATGGGTGCGGCCGTCATCCGGTGCGGTGCGGATCGTCACCAGCCCGCGCTTCTGCATCGCCGCGAGGTTGCGGCTGACCGGCCCTTTGTCGAAGCCGATGACGTGGCAGATCCGCGAGGCCGGAATGCCCGGCTCGATTGCAAGCTGCGATATGATCCGCCACTCGGTGACGTTGACGCCAAAATTCTTCTGGTAATAGGCGGTTGCGCTGTTCGACAGCTTGTTGGCGATGAAGGTGACGAGCCCCGGCACATAGCGGTTGAGGTCGAGCAGCGGGCCGTTGGCGGCCTCTGCGGGATCGGCCGGTTTCGGCCGGCGGGGCTTTCGGGGAAGGGGCTGACTGCTCATCTCTCGAATCATCGCTGCGAAACCGTTCGGGAGCAATAGACTTGCGCCCTGTCTTGACAAGATCAAACCTCGGGAGGTCCTGATGACTGCAACAGCCAGTACGTCCGTCCCGCATCTCGACGTCGATCCGTTCGCGCTCGAATTCTTCGCCGACCCGTTCCCGACCCATGAGCGGCTGCGCGAGGCCGGGCCGGTGGTCTATCTCGACAAGTGGAATGTCTACGGCGTGGCGCGCTACGCCGAGGTCCATGCGGTGCTGAACGATCCCGCGACGTTCTGCTCCAGCCGCGGCGTGGGCTTGAGCGACTTTGCCAAGGAGAAGCCGTGGCGGCCGCCAAGCCTGATCCTGGAGGCCGATCCGCCGGCGCATACCCGGACCCGCGCGGTGCTGAGCCGGGTGCTGTCGCCGACGGTGATGAAGCAGGTCCGCGACCGCTTCGCCGCCACCGCCGAAGCGCGGGTCGACGTGCTGTTGGAGAAGCGGGAGTTCGATGCGATCGCGGACCTGGCGGAGGCCTATCCGCTGTCGATCTTCCCGGATGCGCTGGGGCTGAAACCGGAGGGGCGCGAGCATCTGCTGCCCTATGCCAGCCTGGTGTTCAACGCCTTCGGCCCGCCGAACCAGTTGCGGCAGGAGGCGATCGAGCGCTCGGCGCCGCATCAGGCCTATATCGCCGAGCAGTGCCAGCGCGAGAACCTGGCGCCCGGCGGCTTCGGCGCCTGCATCCATGCCCGGGTCGACGAAGGCGAGATCACCGCGACCGAAGCGCCGCTTTTGGTCCGCTCGCTGCTGTCGGCCGGGCTCGACACCACGGTCAACGGCCTCGGCGCCGCGGTCTATTGCCTGGCGCGATTCCCCGATCAGTGGGCGCTCCTGCGCAAGGATCCAAGCCTCGCGCGCAACGCCTTCGAGGAGGCGGTGCGGTTCGAAAGCCCGGTGCAGACCTTCTTCCGCACCACCGCCCGCGACGTCGAGCTCGGCGGCGCACGCATCCCGGAGGGCGAGAAGGTGCTGATGTTCCTCGCCGCCGCCAACCGCGATCCGCGGCGGTGGGACAAGCCCGACACCTACGACATCACGCGCCGCACCTCCGGCCATGTCGGCTTCGGCTCCGGCATCCATATGTGCGTCGGCCAGCTCGTCGCGCGTCTCGAAGGCGAGGTGATGCTGTCGGCGCTGGCGCGCCGCGTCGCCGACATCAGGATCACGGGCGAGCCGATGCGCCGCTTCAACAACACACTGCGCGGGCTCGACAGCCTGCCTGTCACAATCACGCCCGTATAGCGAGGATCTCAATGCCTGCCATCACCTTCATCCATCCGAGCGGCGAGAGCACGCGCGTCGAGGCCAATGACGGCGAGAGCGCGATGCAAGCAGCGACCCGCAGCGGCCTCGACGGCATCCTGGCCGAATGCGGCGGCAACGCGATGTGCGCGACCTGCCACGTCTATGTCGACGAGGCCTGGCTAGCCCGCCTGCCCGAAAGGGGCGACGACGAGGACGCGCTGCTCGACGGCACCGCCGACGAGCGCCGCGCCAACAGCCGTCTGTCCTGCCAGATCAAGCTGTCAGGCGCGCTCGACGGGCTGGTGCTGCGCCTGCCGGAACGGCAGGTCTGACGCTTTTCAGTTAGCCGGCGCGATGCCGGCGTAAGACCTGATACAAGGGAGGGGGAGACAATGAGGGGTTTGGGGGTTGGTCTGGCGCTGGCATTGGCCTGTGCCGCGGGCAGCGCACGCGCGGAGATTTCCGACAATGTGGTGCGCATCGGCGTGCTCAACGACATTTCCGGAATCTTCCAGGACACCAACGGCATGGGCTCGGTCGAAGCCGCGCGCATGGCGGCGGAAGATTTCAACGGCGGCGGCAAGGGCATCAAGGTCGAGATCATCTACGCCGATCACCAGAACAAGGCCGATGTCGGCTCGGCGGTCGCGCGCAAATGGCTCGATGTCGAGGGT
This sequence comes from Bradyrhizobium sp. ISRA464, assembly GCF_029910095.1. Taxonomy (NCBI): domain Bacteria; kingdom Pseudomonadati; phylum Pseudomonadota; class Alphaproteobacteria; order Hyphomicrobiales; family Nitrobacteraceae; genus Bradyrhizobium; species Bradyrhizobium sp. ISRA464. The sequence goes on from NZ_CP094526.1 coordinate 892,756, forward strand.
GTCGATGCCATCGTCGACGTGCCGAACTCGGCCGTCGGGCTCGCCGTCAACACCATCCTGCGCGATAGCAGGATGACGTTCCTGGCGTCCTCGACCGCAAGCTCCGATCTCACCGGCAAGGCTTGCTCGCCGAACACCATCCAATGGGTCAACGATACTTGGGCGACCGGCAACACGACGGCCGCCGCGATGATGCAGCGCGGCGGCAAGGACTGGTATTTCGTCACGGTGGATTATGCGCTCGGCAAGGGCATCGAGGCCGAAGCGACCAACTACATCGAGAAGCACGGCGGCAAGGTGCTCGGCTCCAGCAAGCATCCGCTCGGCACCTCCGACTTCGCTTCCTTTCTGCTGCAGGCGCAGAATTCCAAGGCCAAGGTGATCGGCCTCGCCAATGCCGGCGGCGACACCATCAACGCCGTGAAGCAGGCGGCCGAATTCGGCATCCAGCAGAGCGGCCAGACCATGGTCGCGTTCCTTTTGTTCGTGAACGACATCCATGGCATGGGGCTGAAGGTCGCGCAGGGCCTGCAGCTGCTCGAGGCCTTCTACTGGGACATGAACGACGACACCCGGGCCTTCGCCAAGCGGTTTGCCGCGCGTCCCGGCATGAACGGCAAGATGCCGAGCGGCAACCAGGCCGGCGTCTACGCCTCCACGCTCGCCTATCTCAACGCCATCGCCGCCACCGGCAGCGACGACGCCAAGGTGGTGGTGCCGCAGATGAAGACCTTCAAGGGCAAGGACAGGCTGTTCGGCGACGTCACCATCCGCCAGGACGGCCGCGTCATCCACCCGATGTATCTGTTCGAGGTGAAGAAGCCGGAGGAGTCGAAGTACCCGTACGACTATTACAAGCTGATCGCGACCATCCCGGCCGATCAGGCGTTCCGGCCACTGGCAGACGGCGGGTGTTCGTTGGTGAAGTGAAGCTGCATCCACGCACACAACTGCGCTCCCTCTCCCACGCAACTCGGGTTTACCCGAGTTGCGCCATTCTCAGCATGTCGAAGTCGGATAAATCCGACTTCGACTGGGAGAGGGCTGGGGTGAGGGGTATCTCTCCGCACGGCGCACTGCGAGGAGACACCGCAACCCCTCACCCGGATCGCATTCCGCTTCGCTTCATGCGTTCCGGCCTCTCCCATAAGGGGAGAGGCGAACCGAGTTCGTTGCGCGAGCAATTAGCCTCATGGCAGTAAGGACGCACGCGGATCATCGCGTGCCGGCACGATCCCCTACTGCGCCACCTTGCTGCTGCCCTGGGTGATCAGCCGCGCCGCGCGCTGGTCGCGGGCGTGGATCCAGAGCCAGCTCAGCGCGACGCTGAGGCGGTTGCGCAGGCCGATCAGGAAGTAGATGTGGGCGATGCCCCAGATCCACCATGCGAGTGCGCCGCGCAGCTTGAGCCAGCCGAAATCGATCACCGCGAGCCGCTTGCCGATCTGCGCGAGGCTGCCGGCGTGCTTGTAGCGGAACGGCGGCAGCGTCCTGCCCTTGAGTCGCGCCTTGATCAGGGCGGCGACGTAGCGGCCCTCCTGCTTGGCGGCCGGCGCGATGCCGGGCACCGGATTGCCGTCGGGATCCTTGACCGTGATGGTGTCGCCCACCGCGAAGATGTCGGGATGGCCGGGCACCGTCAGATCGGGCTCGACCTGCAGGCGGTAGGCGCGATCGGCCGGCGCGTTCAGCCATTCGGCGGCGCGGGAGGCGCGCACCCCGGCGGCCCAGACGATGGTGCGCGCCGCCAGTTTCTTGCCGCCATAGACCACGCCGTCGGCCGAGCATTCGGTGACCGCTTCGCCCAGCATTACCTCGACCCCGAGGCTTTCCAGCGAACGCTGCGCATAGGCCGAGAGATCCTCGGGAAAGCCCGCCAGCACGCGCGGGCCGGCCTCGATCAGCACCACGCGCGCCTTGCGGGTGTCGATATGGCGGAAGTCGCGCGGCAGCGTGTCATTGGCGAGGTCGGCGATGGTGCCGGCCATCTCGACGCCGGTCGGGCCGGCGCCGATGATGACGAAGGTGAGCAGCGCCGCGCGTCTTTCCGGATCGGTCTCGCGTTCGGCGCGCTCGAAGGCGACCAGAATGCGCCGCCGCAGGGTGGTGGCGTCCTCCAGCGTCTTCAGCCCGGGCGCGAACGGCTCCCATTCGTCATGGCCGAAATAGGCATGCCGTGCGCCGGTGGCGAGGATCAGGGTGTCGTAGGGGACGCTGTCGCCGTCATCGAGCAGCACGCGCTTTCCCGCGGCATCGACGCCGTTGGCATTGGCGAACAGCGTCGTCACCTCGGGACGGTCGCGCAAGAGATAACGGATCGGCCAGGCGATCTCGCTGGTCGCAAGCGAAGCGGTTGCGACCTGGTACAATAGCGGCTGGAACAGATGGTGGTTGCGGCGGTCGATCAGCGTGATCTCGACCGGCGCGCCCGCCAGCCCGAAAGCGGCCTCGAGCCCTCCGAAACCGGCGCCGACGATCACCACGCGATGAGGTTTGGCCGGCGCGTCTGTCATGGGATCTTGCCCCCGGTTTCGAACGGCTGCGTCACCTCGATTATGCATTCATTCGTACCTCCATTCCAAGACGAATTGCCTGATCGACCGATAGCAAAACCCTATCGTCACAGCCTCACGCGTCCTGCGGCGCGGCCGCGCCCATCGCGCGTTGCCGCGCCGGGAGGATAAATCCCGCGGCCGCGCCGGCCAGCGACAGCGTCGCGGCCAGGCTCATCGCCGCGGCAAATCCGCTCTCGAAATGAACTGCTGAATCGGCGGCGCCATTGGCGGAGAACTCCGCCACCAGCGCGGCGATGCCGAACATCCCGCCGAGGAAGCGGCCCATGTTGAAGGCGCCGGAGGCCTTGCCGATCTCGGTCACCGACACCGAGCTCAGAACCGCGTTCTGCGCCGCCGGCATCGCCATCGACACCCCGACGCCGGCCAGCACCAGCGGCGCGACCAGGTCGGCGTAGGGGATGGTGGGGCTCACGATCTCGCTGATCCAGCCGAGCCCGATCGCCTGCATCAGCAAGCCGGTCACTACCAGCGGCCGCTCGCCGAACCGGTTGACGACGGCGCCCGCGACCGGCGCCGTGACGAACAGCGTCGCGGTCCAGGGCAGCAGGCGAAGCCCGGCGCTGAAGGCGTCGAAGCTGAGCGTGGTCTGCAGGAACTGCGGCAGCAGGAACAGCACGCCATACATCGCGGCGTAGAACAGCACGCTCGCCGCCATGCCCGAGGCAAAGGCGCGGGACGCAAACAGCCGCATCGGCAGCATCGGGGTTGCCGTGCGCAATTCCCACAGCACGAAACCGGCCGCGAATACGGCGCCGGCGGCCAGCGTCCCCATCACCTCGGCGCTCGCCCAGCCGACGGCGTTGCCGCGCAACAGGCTCCAGACCAGCGCCAGCGCTGCCGCGGCAACGAGCGACAGCCCGGTGATGTCGAGCGGTGCGGCCGGCCCGAAGCTTTCGCGCAGGCGCGTCAGCACCAGCGCGATCACGATCAGGCCGATCGGCAGGTTGATCCAGAAAATCCAGCGCCAGCCGAGATGGGTGGTGATGAAGCCGCCGATGGCGGGGCCGACGATCAGCGCGCAGCCGGTGATGCTGCTGAAAATGCCGAGCGCGCGGGCACGCTCCTCCCGGCCGAACGCGCCGCTCAGGATCGCCATCGCCAACGGCATCACGAACGCAGCTCCGGCGCCCTGCAGTGCGCGGGCGGCGATCAGTGCTTGCGCGTTGCCGGCCAGTGCGCAAGCGGCCGATGCTACGATGAACAGGGCGATCCCGGCCGCAAACATCCGGCTCCGTCCGAAGCGGTCGCCGAGCGCGGCGCCGGTCAGGAGCAGCACCGCGAAGGTGAGGTTGAAGGCGCTGACGGTCCATTGCAGCGTCTCCACCGCGCTGCCGAAATCGGCGCGGATGGTTGCGAAGGCCGTCGTGATGATCATGGCGTCCAGCGCCATCATGAAGGATGCCAGCGCGGTGACGCCGAGCACCCAGAGCTGCTCGGCGCGAGCGATCGGGGTCTGCATTTTTGCTCTCCATGGCCGCGCCGCCCTGTTGCGGCGCGCTTCGTCGCCAAGACGAGACGGGAGAGGCAAAGGATGCGGCCCAAGATTATTTTTGCCGGACCGCATCCTTTGGTGGCCGGCAAACGTCCTCGGGGAACGATGACCCTCAAAGGAGCGACCCATGAGACGGACCCTGATCAGGTATAAGGCGAAGCCGGAGATGGCGGACAGGAATGCCGAGCTGGTGAAGGCGGTATTTGCCGAGTTGAAGGCAGCGCAGCCGGACGGCGTGCGCTATCTAACGCTGCGTCTGGAAGACGACACCTTTGTGCATTTTGTCGAGGCCGCGGCCGAGGACGGCTCGAGCCCGATCCCGAAGCTTGCCGCGTTCCAGGCATTCCAGGATGGTATCCGCGACCGCTGTGCCGAACCGCCATTGGTGCGCGGCGCCAGCATCGTCGGCAACTACCGTATGCTGGAGGAGTCCTGACCGGAGTCGGAGTGGAATGATGTCAGCATCGCCTGTCGTCGATCTCAGCCAGCATCTTTCGGCGTTGCGCCCGAAGCTGCATCGCTATTGCGCGCGCATGGTCGGTTCGGTGATCGACGGCGAGGATGTGTTGCAGGACACACTGATCAAGGCGGTGGAAGCCTTCACTTCCGCCGCCCCGATCCAGAACGCGGAAGCCTGGCTGTTTCGGATCGCGCACAACACCGCGCTCGATTTCCTCAGGCGGCGCAACCGCCAGGAAGCGCTCCGCTCGCCGGAGGAGGTGGACATGATGGCCGGAGAGCTCGATGACGTCGCCCGCCGCGAGATCGCAGCAAGCAGCCTGCGCACTTTCATGCGGCTGCCGGTGGCGCAGCGCGCCAGCGTGATCCTGATGGATGTGCTCGGCTGCTCGTTGGCCGAGGTCTGCGACATCATGGATTTCAGCCTGCCCGCGGTGAAGGCGGCGCTGCATCGCGGCCGCACGCAGCTGCGCCAATTCGCCAGCGAACCGGACGATGCACCGCGGCCCGGCCTGTCGGAGACGGATCGCATCCGGCTGAACGCCTATGTCAATCGCTTCAACGCGCACGACTTCGATGCCATCCGCGCCATGATCGCCGACGACATCAGGCTCGAGCTCGTCAACCGCACCAGGCTGAACGGCAAGGCCGAGGTGTCGCGCTACTTCGGCAACTATTCCAAGGCCAGCGACTGGCACCTGGTGCCGGGGCAGGTCGAGGGACGTCCGGCCATCCTGGTGTTCGACCCGAACGAGGCGAACGCGCCGCCGAGATATTTCATGCTGCTCGACTGGTCGGCCGACAAGATCGCCGCCATCAGGGATTTCCGCCATGCGCCCTACGCCATCGACGGCGCGGAGTGGGCGGTGGATGCGGGTTGATCTGGGTGCGACAAAACCGGCGTAGGGTGGGTAGTGAAGCGTAACCCACCACATCACTGCGGCTGGCGGACGATGATCGCATTTCGGTGGGTTACGCCTTCGGCTAACCAAGCCTGCTAAGCCCCCGCCTATGGCGGGGCGAAAACCGGCAGTTCTACAGCTGCGGGAATGAAGTCATGGAGTCTCCTTGGGGAACCGCCAAGAACCCTCAAGGAGACCATGATGGAAGCAGAGTACAATCATCTTAATCACGCGACTTGGGAGTGCAAGTACCACGTCGTGTTTACGCCGAAGTACCGCAAGAAGCTGCTGTTCGGGAAGATCAAGCGACATCTGGGCCAGGTATTTCACGATCTGGCACGACGGAAGGAGTGCCGGATCGAGGAAGGTCACCTGATGCCGGATCATGTCCACATGCTGATATCGATACCTCCGAAATATTCGGTGGCGCAGATCATCGGGTATATGAAGGGGAAGAGTTCGATCTGGATCGCGCAGAACGTCGAACGGAAGATGCGAAATTTCCTGGGCCACAAATTCTGGGCACGCGGATATTTTGTCACGACCGTCGGCCGCGATGAGGAAATGATCCGGGCCTACATCAAGAATCAGGAAATGGCCGACCAGCAACTGGATCAGTTTGAGCTAAAGATTTCAGCTGCCCCAAAATCCAAGCAATCGTCCTAACATCCCTTAAAACCGCCTTTGGCGGTTCCCAATCAAACCTCCAGCTTTGCTGGAGGTTATTGGCTCACCCTACGGCTTCGGCGGACAAGTCGCTTCACTCGCGATGACGATGCGAGGAGACGAGGTGCGACAAAGTAACCCGACGGGCAAATGAGCGCTTCCGTCGTCGGGCAAATCAATGATCCAATCCCGCCCGTCTCACCCGATTGAGGGGCGCTTCGCGATCGTCACAAGTGTTGGGTTGAGATGCGGTGGACGCCGATGTCACGGCTGACGAGCGTGGCAGATAGCGGACGGTGAAGTCGTGCAGGCCTGACGCCCTAGTGGCAGGTGTCTCATCAGTAAGAGCAAGCTCTCTCACTGATGACGGTGACAACAAGCCCAGTCTCGCCGGGGAGAGCACGTATAATACCAATGGCCCTAAGGATTGACTGTTGCCCAAGTGCGGCTTGTGATTGAGGCGATGCGATCTGGATCATTTGCGAAGAAGTTCCAGGCTTCGCAGGTCTTGGCGACGATATCGTCGTAGTCGTCGAAGACGGTGATGGCGAGCTTGTTGGCGCGCAGGTACTGCCAGACGTTTTCAATCGGATTGAGCTCGGGCGCATAAGGCGGCAGCTGTAACAGAGTGATATTTTCCGGAGCTCGGACGGTGCCGGCACTGTGATAGCCGGCGCCGTCGAAGACGAGAACGGCATGTGCGTCGGGTGCAACTTTGCGGCTGATTGCCTCCAAATGCAGTGACATCGCCTCTGCATTTGCCGTCGGCATGACAAGACCCGCGGCGACGCCACGTTGAGGACAGGCGGCACCGAAGAGATAAGCCCAATCGTAACGTCGATCGCGCGGCGCGCGAGGCCGTGAGCCACGCTTGGCCCACACGCGTGTCAGCGTGCCCTGCTGGCCGATCCGCGCCTCGTCCTGGAACCAGATTTCGATCGGCTTGCCTTGGGCGTGAGCGGGGAGCGTTGTCGTGAGGGTCGTAGCAAAGTTTTTTTGAACGCTTCCTGAGCCGCTTCATCGGCTTGCGGATGGCGCGGCCGCACCGAGAGCCGGCGGTACCCGAGCTTGGCCAGAACCTTGCCGACCGAACGTTCGTGCAGTTTGACGCCAAACCGCCGCTCAAGCGCGTCGCGCAAATCCACCCGCCGCCAACGTACGACCCCATGCTGCTCAGGATCGGGACCGGCCTCGACCAACGCGGCCAATTCGGCCTGCTGCTCTGTCGTCAGCCGCGACCGCGGTCCCGTCGGTTTGCGCGACCGCAGTCCCGCCAAGCCTTCGGCGTTATAACGATGCACCCAGTCCCGCAGGGTCTGACGATCCATCCCGCAACTTTCGGCTGCCTTCTTGCGGTCCGCGCCCTCCAGCACAAGCGCAAGCGCCAATATCCGCCGCGCTACCGTACTATTCTTCTCTCTGCGCGCCGCCTTCCGAAGCTCGCCCGCGGTCAAATCAAGCCGCGTAATCGCTACCGCTGCCCCCATCGATATTGCTCCTGTCTACGCAGCAACATCGATTCAGAAACTCACTGATTTGGGAATCCCAAATGTGAGTCAAATCCGGGGGCCGTTGGTATAAGCCGTAACCCATCGCGCAGGGAAAGCCGGGATCGTTCCGGTTTCACCTGTGGTCCTACCTCCCGAGCTTTCCATTTGCTCGGGACCCATGGGTGCGATCGGCACCCGGCTTTCCCTGCGCCCTCTGCTCGAGATGAGGGCGGAACGAGATGCAAAGCTCGGACGATTCCCGTCGCGAGAATGCGGATGCGTGAGCTACAAAATGCGCAACACGCTCGGTGTCGTCCCGGCTTTCGCCGGGACGACACCGAGTGTGGGACGCGACCTTGGCTTCTGCTGATGCGGGGACGACAGTAGAGATGCGCCTACTTCGCTCTGCCGCCGAATTCGCCATTGGCGATGCGCGCGATGCGGTTGGCGGCTGCGGCCGGCGCACTGTTGTTGCGCTGGAAGTCGTCCACTGTCCCGCCCTGATCGCGCGGCAGCGGCGAGGACGCTTCAGAATAGCCACTCGGCCAGACGAACAGTGCCAGCATGAGGGCGGCATTGATGAGCCCGCCAACCAGCGTTCCGGTGAACTGCGGATTGATCGCCCATTCCGGATATCTGCTCGCGATCAGCCGGTCGATCACAACCAGCGCAATCCAAGCCACCATCACGCAAACGGGGTCCCATCCGATGTCGCGGACCCGCATCGACTGCAGCATGAAGGTGATGGCAAGCGCGGCAAAGAAGGCGATCTGCATCGGGCCGCTGCTGGCGGCCTGTACCAGCAGCACGTCCGTCCTGCCGCTTCCCGGCGTCGTGCCGGTGACCCCATAGGCCAGCAGCACAAGGCCGGCTGCAAGCGCGAAGATACAGAGCAAGAAAGGCACCCGGCTGATCCGGGCGTTGAAGCCGAACAGGTAACCCAGCATGTGACGCGTCCCTTTCGGCCGACCGTCGCCTCGGACTGCTTTCCGGACCGTGAAGGCAGGGCGGCCTCGCCGGCGCGTGGTTTCCGGTTGCTTTACCGAATGCATCAATTCTGCTGCAGTGCATCACGGGAGGTCGGCGCCTGCGACGATAGTTGCCCTCGCAACCGGCATTATATTTCTTGCCACGGTTGGCTTAGACGAATTATGGTGCAAGGTGCTGGGGTATGCGCCGAAGGTTCTAAATGGGGCCATCGGTTCGTGCTTGCTGCGCACTCGCGATTTCGCGCACAAAACATGTCGCCGGGAACGGCGCGCCAAGCGTGGCCCGCAAGGTCGGGGCTAAAGCCCGGTCTGGCGGGACGTTCACCTGGTTGAGGAGGGGAGTGAATATGAACAAGGCATTTTGGCTGGCAGGCGCCATGGCCATGGCGCTGGCACAGCCGGCGACCGCGGCCGGCACCATCAAGATCGGATTTGTCTCGACCTTCAGCGGCCCGACCGCCGTGATCGGCAATGACATGCGCAATTCCTTCGAGCTGGCGCTCGACCACATGGGCCGCAAGATGGACGGCAAGCCGGTCGAGGTGATCTACGAGGACGACCAGCAGAAGCCCGACATCGGCAAGCAGAAGACCGAGAAGCTGGTGCAGTCGGACAAGGTGGATTTCATCGTCGGCTACATCTGGTCGAACGTGCTGCTGGCCTCGCTGAAGACCGCGGTCGATTCCAAGACCTTCCTGATCTCAGCCAATGCCGGTCCGTCGCAGCTCGCCGGCGAATTGTGCTCGCCTTACGTGTTCTCGACCTCTTGGCAGAACGATCAGACGCCCGCCGCGATGGGCCTCTACATGAACCAGAAGGGCGTCAAGTCGGTATTCCTGATCGGTCCGAACTACGCCGCCGGCAAGGACATGCTCGCCGGGGTGAAGAGCACCTTCAAGGGCCAGGTCGTCGGCGAGGAATATACGGTGTGGCCGAGCCAGCTCGACTTCTCCGCCGAGCTCACCAAGGCGCGCAACTCCAAGGCCGAGTCGATCTTCGTGTTCTATCCCGGCGCAGCCGGCGTTCAGTTCCTGAATCAGTACGTCCAGGCCGGCATCAAGCAGCAGATCCCGCTCTACACCGCGTTCACCGTCGACGAATTGTCGCTGCCGCTGCAGAAGGACAATGCGATCGGCATTCCCGGCGCGCAGGAATGGGTCAACGACCTGCCGAACGAGCAGAACAAGAAATTCGTCGCGGACTACCGCAAGAAGTACACCGGCCTGCGCCCGACCTATTACGGCGCCCAGGCCTATGACGCCGCCCAGCTCATCAACAGCGCCGTCGTCGCGGTGAAGGGCGACCTCACCAAGAAGGACGCGATGAAGGCCGAGATGGAGAAGGCCAACTTCAAGTCGCTGCGCGGCCCGTTCAAGTACGGCAACAACCACATTCCGATCCAGAACTTCTATCTGCAGGACGTGGTCAAGGACGCCGACGGCCAGCTCTCGCTGAAGACGGTCGCGACCATCGTCAAGGACAACCAGGATCAGTTCCACGACAAGTGTCCGATGAAGTGATTTGAAGTCACCTCGCCCCGCTCTTGCGGGGAGAGGTCAATCGCGAAGCGATTGGGTGAGGGGCTCTTCCTACAAGCTCGACTCGTCGCGAGAGCTCCTCACCCCAACCCTCTCAGGGCGAGCTCTGCTCGTCCTGGCCCCGCAAGCGCGGGGCGAGGGAGAACAAAAAGCCGTAAAGGCGGCGGCGCATGCGCGCTGCCGCTGTTTCATTTGAAGGTGACGTAGCCTCACGATGTATCTCGTCGTCGAACAACTCCTGAACGGCCTGCAATTCGGCCTCCTGCTGTTCCTGCTGGCGGCCGGCCTGACGCTGGTGTTCGGCATCATGGACTTCGTCAATCTGGCGCACGGTTCGCTCTACATGATGGGCGCCTATTTCGCCGCGACCTTCGTGGCCTGGACCGGCAGCTTCGTGCTCGGCGCACTGATGGCGCTGGGCGCCAGCCTGCTGCTTGGCGTCGTCCTCGAATATGTCGCGCTGCGACATCTCTATGGCCGCGACCATCTCGACCAGGTGCTCGCGACCTTCGGCCTGATCCTGTTCTTCAACGATGCCGTGCGGCTGATCTGGGGCCCGGCCGGCCTCGCGCTGCCGCTGCCGGCCTGGCTGACCGTGCCGGTGCAGATCATTCCTGGCGTGTACTATCCGGCCTATCGCCTGCTGATCATCACGGTCGCGCTGGCCGTGGCCGCGTTGCTCTATCTCGTGGTGATGCGCACCCGCGTCGGCATGCTGATCCGCGCCGGTGCCTCGAACCGCGAGATGATCGGCGCGCTCGGCATCAACATCAAGCTGCTGTTCACGCTGGTGTTCGGCCTCGGTGCCGCGCTCGCCGGCCTTGCCGGGCTGATGCAGGCGCCGATCCTCACCGTGCAGATCGGCATGGGCGAGAACATCCTGATCCTCGCCTTCGTCATCATCGTGATCGGCGGCATCGGCTCGATCCGCGGTGCCTTCCTGGCGGCGATCTTCGTCGGCATGATCGATACGCTCGGCCGCGCCTTCCTGCCGGACCTGCTGCGCAAGGTGCTGAGCGGGGCTGCGGCGTCGACCGCGGCGCCGGCGCTGTCCTCGATGCTGATCTACCTTCTGATGGCGATCGTGCTGGTCGTGCGGCCGGAGGGGCTGTTTCCGGCCGCCAAGCGATGATGCCCAAGCTCAACGTCCCCGGCGCCGTCGCGGCGCTCCTCTGCGTCGCCCTCGCCCTGCTGCCGGTTTACTCGGCGGTGTCAGGCAATATCTTCATCCTCACGCTGTTCACTCGCATCGTGATCTTTGCGCTCGCCGCCGCGAGCCTGAACCTGATCATGGGCTATGGCGGCATGATGAGCTTCGGCCACGCCGCCTATCTCGGCATCGGCGGCTACGCGGTCGGCATCCTTGCCGCCGAGGGCATCGGCTCCGGCTTCATCCAGTGGCCGGCGGCGCTGGCGGTCTCGGCGCTGTTTGCTCTGGTGATCGGCGCGCTCTCTTTGCGCACCCGCGGCGTCTACTTCATCATGATCACGCTGGCCTTCGCGCAGATGGCCTATTACGTGGCCTCCGGCCTGTCGCGCTACGGCGGCGACGATGGCCTCACCATCTACAAACGCAGCGATTTCGCCGGCCTGATCAACCTCTCTGATCGCACAGAGTTCTACTATCTCTGCCTCGCCTGTCTGTTCGGCGGCCTCTATTTGATCTGGCGCATCGTCAATTCGCGCTTCGGCCTGGTGGTGCAGGGCGTCCGCTCCAACGAGCAGCGCATGCAGGCGATCGGCTTCCATGCCAACCGCTACCGCCTGGTCTGCTTCGTCATCGCTGGCACCATCTGCGGGCTATCCGGCGCGCTGCTCGCCAACAACACCGACTTCGTCAGCCCGGCGGTGATGTACTGGACCCGCTCCGGCGATCTCATGGTGATGGTGATCCTGGGCGGCATGGGCTCGCTGTTCGGCCCGGTGCTCGGCGCCATCGTCTACCTGGTGCTGGAAGAGCTGCTGTCGCAGTTCACCGAATATTCGGGGCTGATCCTAGGCCCGGTGCTGCTCCTGATCGTGCTGTTCGCGCGCGGCGGCATCATGGGCCTGCTCGGGAGGATGAGGCGTGACTGATTCCTTGGCTGATCCCTTGCTCCGCGTCGACAATCTGGTGCGCCGCTTCGGCGGCATCACCGCGACCGACAATCTCTCGATGGAGGTTAAGCCGGGCGAGCTGCACGCCATCATCGGCCCGAACGGCGCCGGCAAGACCACGCTGATCAGCCAGCTCACCGGGCAGTTGATGCCGAATTCCGGCACCATCCAATTCGGCGGCCGCGACGTCACACGGCTGCCGTCCTACAGGCGAAGCCGGCTCGGGCTGGCGCGCTCGTTCCAGATCACCTCGCTGCTGAAGGACTTCTCGGCGATCGACAATGTCGCGCTCGCAGCGCAAGCCCATGACGGCCACTCCTTCCGTTTCTGGGGCAATGCGCGGAAAGAGCCGCATCTGCGCGAGGCCGCACGCGCCGCGCTGGAGCGCGTCGGTCTTGGCGCGCGCGCCAATGTCGTGGTCTCGCAACTGAGCCATGGCGAGCAGCGCGAGCTCGAGCTGGCGGTCGCGCTCGCCACCAGGCCGCAGCTCCTGTTGCTGGACGAGCCGATGGCCGGCCTCGGCGTCACCGAATCCGCGCGGATGGTCGCGCTGCTCAAGGAGCTGCGCAAGGAAGTGACCATCGTGCTGGTCGAGCACGACATGGAGGCTGTGTTCGCGCTGGCCGACCGCATCACGGTGCTGGTCTACGGCCGCGTCATCGCCTGCGACGTGCCCGATGCGATCCGCAAGCACGATGAGGTCAAGCGCGCCTATCTCGGCGAACAGCATGCGGTGACGCGCCATGGCTGAGACCAAGATGGTTGAGACCCTGCTCGAAGTCGACGCGATCGAAACCTGCTACGGCCTGAGCCAGGTGCTGTTCGGCCTGTCGTTACAGATCAAGGCAGGCGAGATGGTTGCGCTGATGGGCCGCAACGGCATGGGCAAGACCACCACCATCCGCTCGATCATGGGCCTCACGCCCGCGCGCGCCGGCGCCATCCGCTTTGCCGGCGAGCAGGTGCGGGGCCTGCCGTCCTACAAGATCGCGAAGCTCGGCATCGGGCTCGTGCCCGAGGGACGCCAGATCTTCCCGAATCTCACCGTACGCGAAAATCTTGTCGCCGCGTCGGGCAACCGCCTGGGCGCATCCGATCCGTGGACGCTGGAGAAGATCCACGTGCTATTCCCGCGGCTCGCCGAGCGCGGCAACAATATGGGCGTCACGCTCTCCGGCGGCGAGCAGCAGATGCTCGCAATCGGCCGCGCGCTGATGACCAATCCGAAACTCCTGATCCTCGACGAGGCGACCGAGGGCCTTGCGCCGCTGATCCGCGACGAGATCTGGAGCTGCCTGTCGATGCTGAAGGGGCAGGGGCAGTCGGTGCTGGTCATCGACAAGAACGTCGAGAACCTCGCCCGCATCGCCGACCGCCACTACATCATCGAGCGCGGTAAGACGGTGTGGTGCGGCACCAGCGAGCAGCTGATCGCCGAGCCCGATCTGCAGCACAAGTATCTGGGGATTTGAAACTGGAAAGTGAAACGCTCAATCTACCTCCGTCATCCTGAGACGCGCGTGCCGCGCTCCTCAGGATGACGGATCACTTAGTCAAAACATCTCGAAATATTCGCGATGTTCCCAATCGGAGACCTCGGCCTGAAACCGTTCGATCTCGGCGTTCTTGATGTGGACGTAATAGTCGACGAACTCCGGCCCCAGCGCCTGACGGAAGAACGGATCGTCGTTGAGCGCAAACACCGCTTCGCGCAGCGACTTCGGCAGCAGCGCGGCCTTGGTCTCGTAGGGCGTGTCGGCGGAAGGGCCGGGATCGAGCGTGCGGTCGACGCCGTCCAGGCCGGACAGGATCTGGCTCGCCATGTAGAGATAGGGGTTCGCGGCCGGCTCGCCGATCCGGTTCTCCAGCCGTGTTGCAGGATCGTTCGCACAGCCGAGCACGCGGATCATCACGCCGCGGTTGTCGCGGCCCCAGATCGCGCGATCCGGCGCCAGCGAATAGGAGCGGTAGCGCTTGTAGCCGTTGATGGTCGGCGTCGTGAACACGGTCGAGCCCCGCGCGTGCTCGATCAGGCCGGCGAGATAGGCGCGACCGAGCGGGCTCAAAGGCTCGCCGGTCTCCTTCGCCATGAAGGCGTTCTCACCCGTGGCGCGCGACACCAGCGATTGGTGCAGGTGCCAGCCGCTGGCAAACACGTTCGGCAGTTTCGGCCGGCACATGAAGGTGGCGTGATAGCCGTGGCGCCGCGCGATCTGCTTCACCGCGGAGCGGAACAGCACCATGGTGTCAGCCGGCGCGAGCCCAATCGTCGGCTGGAAGGTGAACTCGCACTGGCTCGGGCCGAATTCGACCTCGACCGAGCGCAGCGGCAGGCCGAGCGCGACGATGTCGCGGCGGATGATCTCGAGCGCGGGCTCCATCAGGTCGTAGCGCTGCTCGGTCAGATATTGGTAGCCCTGCGACAACAGGCTCACCGACGGCGGCCTGCCGGGCTGGCCGGCATCCTCCGGCGCCATGTGGGCGTCGTCGAGCTTGAACAGATGGAATTCGACCTCGAGCCCGGCCACGAAGTCGTAGCCGCGGCTCGCGAGCTGATCGAGCACCTTGCGGTAGAGATTGCGGGTGGCGAACGGCACCGGCCGTCCGTCGCTGAAATAGAGGTCGCAGAGCAGCCAGCCGGTGTTGGGCGTCCACGGCAGCACGCGGAACGTGGTGGGATCGGCGACCATCAGCACGTCGGCCGCGCCCTCCATCTCCTTCATGCCGAAGCCGCCGCCGGCGGTGAACACCGGGAACACCGTCTTGTGCGAGGTGTCCTTGGCCAGCATCGTCGTGGTGATGGAGCAGCCGCCCTCGAGCGAGCGCACGGCTTCGCTTGCGATCAGCGTCTTGCCGCGCGGGATGCCATGCTGGTCGGGAAACGACAGCCTGACGACTTCGAGGTTGTTCTCCTCGACGATGCGGCGGAGGCGCTCTGCGGCCTCCTTCTGCTCGTTCGACCACAGGCCGTGGCGCTCGACGAAGCTCACAGCGTCACTCCTTTGTCCGATCAGTCGTCATTGCGAGGAGCGCAGCGACGAAGCAATCCATGCCTCCACAAGCGGCGCGATGGATTGCTTCGCTTCGCTCGCAATGACGGAGAATGGCCATCACTCGGCCGCGGTCAAATGATGCACCTTGCCGGCGATCTCGCGCGGCACGGGGGCGGCCCACGGCGCGCCGCGGCGGCGTTTGACGTCGACCTCCATCCAGTAGAGCTCCCAGCCCTGTGTCGGGCCGATGCCGTCCATCGTCGCCGGGCCCTGGATGCTGCGCGCGGTGGCGTCGTCGAGGAACAGCATCGGCTTCTCGCCGCCCGCGACCTTCTCGATCTCCTGCCGCAGCAGCCGGCGATACTGCACGATCGCCTTGTCGCTCTGGCCGAGATGCTCGTTGGTGCGATCCTGGATCGGGCCCATCGACTCCACCGCCCACTGGTCGTGAACGTTGATGTCGGTGCCCATGCCGGTGTAGGTCGCGGTTGCCTGCTCGTGCGGGTCGAAGCCGTAGTCGTTGGTCTTGTTCTTCCGCGACTTGTAGTCGGGCAGCTCGTAGAGCTCGAGCCGCTGGTCGCGCATCTTCTGTTTGTCGACCGGCGCCGTGTAGCTGGTGAAGATCGCGTACCAGTAGCAATTCTCGTCGTCGATCGGCACGTGCCACTGCGTGATGGTCATCTCGGTCGACATCGGGATGACGAAGCCGTGCGGAAACAGCTGGTTGGTCACGCGCACATGGGTGCGCTCCTCGTCGAGCTCGCGCAGTGCGATCAGGCGCAGGCCGTATTCGGTGTGCTCGACATTGATGATCGGCCGATCATATTCGCGCAGGACCTTGGTCATCGGCATGTCGCTGCCGGCCGACGCGCCGCGGAATTGTTTTCCGTAGGCGGCCGAGGTGTCCTCGTCCTCGAAGAAGCGATGCAGATAGGAGGCGTGCGCCGGGTCGATGCCGACCTCGAGCGCCTGCAGCCAGTTGCAGTTCATGTGGCCCTTGAAGGCAAAGGTGTGGCTGTCGGGCGCGACGAAGCAGTCGATCTCCGGAAATGCCGGCGGTTCGCCTTCGCCGAGATAAGCCCAGAGAATGCCGCTCTTCTCGACCACCGGATAGGAGCGCTGCTTGATGCCCTTGCAGAGCTGCGATCCAACAGGCTCGGCCGGCGTCTCGATGCACTGGCCGCTCGCGTCGAATAGCCAGCCATGGAAGGCGCAGCGCAGGCCGCCATTCTCCAGCCGGCCGAAGGCGAGGTCGGCGCCGCGATGCGCGCAGTGGCGATCGATCAGCCCGTAGCGGCCGTCTTCGCCGCGGAACAGCACTAGGTTCTCGCCGAGCAGGCGCACCGGCCGTACCGGGCGCGCGCCCTGCAACTCGTCCACCAGCGCCGCCGGCTGCCAATACATCCGCATCAGCCTGCCGCACGGGTCCTTAGCCCCGGTGCGGGTGATCAGGTCGTTCTGTTCCTGGCTCATCATGGCGGCGTCTCCCAAGATCGGATTTGTTCGCCTATTGAACGAATGTGCGAATTATGCCATGTCTGGTTTGGACAGCAAGTCCAATTTTTGAACCGTTCAAAGCCGGACCCGATGCCCAAGCTGAAGCGGACCGATCAGGACGAGCGTGCCACCGACTTCGTCGAGAGCCTCGATCGGGGCCTGCGCCTGCTGCAGGTGTTCGGCACCGTCAGTGGCCCGGCGACACTGAGCGATCTCGCACGCGCCGCCGACCTGCCGCGCGCCACGGCGCGGCGCATCCTGTTCACGCTTGCGCATGGCGGCTTCGTTGCGACCGACGGCAAGCTGTTCACGCTGACGCCGCATGTGCTGACCCTCGCCGGCTCCTATCTGCAATCCAACCAGGTGGTGACGGTATTGCAGCCGGTGCTCGATCGCATCGCGACCGCGGCGCAGGAGATCGCTTCGCTCGCACTTCTCGACGGCGACGACGTCGTGTTCGTGGCGCGCTCGAGCCCGACGCGGGTATTCTCCGCCGGCCTCGATATCGGCTATCGGCTGCCGGCGTTCTGCACCTCGGTGGGGCGTGCGATGCTCGGCCGGCTCGGCGATAGCGAACTCGCGACACGGTTGAAGGCGATGCGCCGTGAATCCGTGACGCCGCAGACCGTGACCGATCCGAAGCAGCTGCTCGCCACCATCATCGCCGATCGCGAGCAGGGCTATTCGCTGGTCGACCGCGAGGCCGAGCCGCACTTCCGTTCGATCTCGGTGCCGGTGCGCCGCTACGACGGCACCATCGTCGCTGCCATCAACATGGGCGCCCATGTCGATCGCGTGCCGATGCAGGAACTGATCGACCGTTTCCTGCCGCTGCTGCGCGACGGTGCGGAGGATGTGAAGAGCCGGCTTCTGTGAGGCAGCTACAGCGCCACGCTGCGCAGGCCGAAGCTGCGCGCTTCGTTCTGCAGCACCGGCCGCACTGAATCGATCAGCCGCGCGGCGGCGGCATCAACCGAGAGGCCGGCGGTGTCGACCACCGCTGACGCGCGTGCGTAAAGCGGCTCGCGGCTGACCAGGATGTTGCGCAACTCAGCCATCGCGGAGCGGTCGTCGGCCATCGGGCGCAAATCGCCCTGGCGGCGGACGCGGGCCATGTGCTCCTCGGGCTCGGCCTTCAGCCAGATCGTGTAGAACGACGACAGGATCAGGTCGAAGGTGAGCGGTTCGGAAACGATGCCGCCGCCGGTTGCGAGCACCATCGGTTCCTTGCGCGCCAGCAGCTGCGTCAGCGCCGCCTGCTCCATGCGGCGAAAGCCTTCCTGGCCGTAGAGCGCGATGATCTCGGCGACGGAGAGGCCATTCTGTGCCTCGATCTCCTTGTTGAGCTCGACGAAGCTCCAGCCGATCTTCTTCGCCAGCATCCTGCCGAGCGTGGTCTTGCCGGCGCCGCGCAGGCCGATCAGCGCAATGCCGGAGAACGACGCGCGCCGCGGCGCCGACGGGCTGCCGCCGGCGAGGATATCCTTGGCCTGCGCGATCTGGTTCGGCGAAGCTTTCCGCAGCAGGTCGCGGATCACCGCCCAGTCGGGCACCGGCTCGCTCGACGGGATGAGGTCTTCGAGATGCGCGCCCATTGCGCCTGCGACGCGGCGCAGCAGCACGATCGAAACATTGCCTTTGCCGCTCTCGAGCTGGGCGATGTAGCGTTCGGAAATGCCTGAGACCTTGGCGAGCACCTTGCGCGACATGCCGCGCAGGGCGCGCATCGTGCGCACGCGCTGGCCGAGCTGTTCGAGGAAGCCGGTTTCCGGATCGTTATCCTGGGTCATGATCCTCGTGCGACGCGCGCGGGTTTTCGGAAACATAGTGCCGATGAGGATTGACAGCAAGCCGATGTAGTGGCTTTGTATGAATTATAATTCTTAAATTCACAGGAGAGGGAAGCGTGGCGCGTCTGGGTCCGAGGAGCGGGGCATGACTTACAACGCGGTGACCTGGCTGCTCGACCGTAATGTCGATGAAGGCCGCGGCAACAAGGTCGTCTTCGACGACACCGTGTCGAAGCTCACCTATGGCGAGCTGCAGCAACAGACCCGCCGGCTCGGCAACATGCTGCGCCGGCTCGGCGTTCGCCGGGAAGAGCGCGTTGCGATGATCATGCTTGATACGGTCGATTTCCCGATCGTGTTCCTGGGCGCGATCCGCGCCGGCGTGGTGCCGGTGCCGCTGAACACGCTGCTGACCGCGGAGCAATATGCCTACATCCTCGGCGATTGCCGCGCGCGCGTGCTGTTCGTCTCCGAAGCGCTGTTGCCGGTCGTGAAGGACGTCATCGGGCGAATGCCCGACCTCGAGCACGTCGTGGTCTCAGGGCAGGAGGCGCACGGCCACAAGAAATTCTCCGACGAGCTCGCGCGCGAGAACGATACGTTCGCGACCGCGCCGACGCATACCGACGAGCCGGCGTTCTGGCTCTATTCGTCGGGCTCGACCGGCATGCCGAAGGGCGTGCGCCATCTGCATTCCAACCTCGCCGCGACGGCGGAGACCTATGCCAGGCAGGTGCTCGGCATTCGCGAGGACGATGTCGGTCTCTCCGCGGCGAAGCTGTTCTTCGCCTATGGCCTCGGCAATGCGTTGACCTTCCCGATGTCGGTTGGCGCCACCACGGTGCTGAATTCGGAGCGCCCGACGCCGGCCGTGATGTTCGCGCTGATGAACAAGTATCACCCCAGCATCTTCTTCGGTGTGCCGACATTGTTCGCGGCGATGCTGAACGACGAGGCGACGAAGGCGCAGCGCGGCGGCGATCGCCTGCGCATCTGCACCTCCGCGGGTGAGGCGTTGCCGGAATCGGTCGGCAACGCCTGGAAGTCGCGCTTCGGCGTCGACATCCTCGATGGTGTCGGCTCGACCGAGCTCCTGCACATCTTCCTGTCGAATGCCCCCGGCGACATCAAATACGGCACCTCGGGCCGTCCGGTGCCCGGCTACAAGGTGCGGCTGGTCAACGAGCTGGGTGCCGAGGTGGCCGACGGCGAGGTCGGCGAGCTCCTAGTCGATGCGCCCTCGGCCGGCGAGGGTTACTGGAACCAGCGCGGCAAGAGCCGCTCGACCTTCGAGGGTGCGTGGACCCGCACCGGCGACAAATATGTCCGCGACGCCGAAGGCCGTTACACCTTCTGCGGCCGCGCCGACGACATGTTCAAGGTCTCGGGCATCTGGGTCTCGCCGTTCGAGGTCGAGAGCGCGCTGATCACCCATCCTTCGGTGCTCGAAGCCGCTGTCGTGCCGGAAGCCGACCCCGAGGGACTCTTGAAGCCGAAGGCGTTCGTGGTGCTGCGCCCCGGCAGCTCGACCGACGGGCTGCACGAGGCGCTCAAGGAGCACGTCAAGCAGAAGATCGGGCCCTGGAAGTATCCGCGCTGGATCGATGTCGTCGACAGCCTGCCGAAGACGGCCACGGGCAAGATCCAGCGGTTCAAGTTGCGCGACGGTGAAGGCGCGAAGCACTGAGGCTCCCGTGAGAAGCTGCGCGCATCAGAACTCCCGTGAGGTGAGCATCCTGGGCACGCTCCCTCCCCCCTTGCAGCAGGGCAATCGCATATGACCTGCGCGCACTCCGGGGCTGACGTTTACGCGTCGTCATGGCCGGGCTTGTCCCGGCCATCCACGTCTTTCTTCGCGTGGAGAACCAAACACGTGGATGCCCCGGACAAGCCGGGGCATGACGAGTTTGTGGGTAGACCAGCCAAACCACAGGCATCGAACGCGCAGCATAACTGGCATATGCGATTGCCCCTCCCCCGCAAGGGGGGAGGGAATGAGAGAGCCGTTGTTGCGTCGCTCGCATGTTGAGAGAACGGAGTTTCGCATGACCCTTTCGCCCTCGGGCTTCCTTACTATCGACCGCGCCGATCTCGAATACCGCATGATCGGCCCAATGCCGGACGCCGCCCCGACTATCGTGATGCTGCATGAAGGGCTCGGCTCGGTCGGGCTGTGGGGCGATTTCCCGGAGAAGCTGCAGGCTGCGACCGGCGCCGGCGTGTTCGTCTATTCCCGTGCGGGCTATGGCGCGTCGAGCCCGGCCAAGTTGCCGCGCCCGGTCGATTACATGCATATCGAGGCGCTGGAGGTGCTGCCGAAGCTGCTCGATCAGATTGGCTTCCGCCGCGGCTTGCTGGTCGGCCATTCCGACGGCGCGTCGATCGCGGCGATCTATGCCGGCTCGCGTCAGGATCATCGCCTGCAGGGGATCGCGCTGCTCGCGCCGCATTTCATCGTCGAGGACATCTCGGTGAAATCGATCGCCGAGATCAAGACGGCGTATGAGACCACCAATCTGAAAGAGAAGCTCGCGCGCTGGCACAAGGATGTCGACAACGCGTTCTACGGTTGGAACGGCGCCTGGCTCAATCCGAAATTCCGCGACTGGGATATCTCCGACTACCTCGCCTATATCCGCGTGCCCGTGCTGATCGTGCAGGGCAAGGACGATCAATACGGCACGATGCGCCAGGTCGAGATCGCGAGCGAGGAGTGCTACTGCCCGGTCGATGTCGCGGTTATCGAAGGCGCCGGCCACTCGCCGCACCGCGAGGCGCCCGCCGTGACCCTGGAGGCGGTCACCGAATTCGCCAAGGCGGCGCTTCGGGATGACCAGACGCTGGCCGCGTGAGAGGCTGCGAATGCATCCAGGTCCGTCATTGCGAGGAGCTCGCGACAAAATTGCGGAGCAATTTTGCGCTGAAGCGACGAAGCAATCCATCGCTCCGCATGTGCGGGACGATGGATTGCTTCGTTTCGCTCGCAATGACGGGGATGGAGCAGCGCGCGCCATCTATCGGGCCATCCTGACGTCCATCATCCGTCTAGGTCATTGGCCGAACGGGCGATTCCGTGAACATGAAACAAAATGCATGTTTTTGAATTTTGAACTGGACCAGTTCGAAAACATGCATTATTGTGCATATAGCTGAACCGACAAAGTCAAACAAACAACGTTGAAGGGTGGCCCAATGGCTGGCGACGATCGCGTCCTCGCAGGCGGGGCGAAATACATCGATTTCCAGACCGAGCCGTCGCGGTACCGGCACTGGAAGCTGGACGTGCAGGGCGACGTCGCGACGCTCACCATGGACGTCGACGAGAACGCCGGCCTGTTCGAGGGCTATCAGCTGAAGCTGAATTCCTACGACCTCGGCGTCGACATCGAGCTGGCGGACGTTGTGCAGCGGTTGCGCTTCGAGCACCCCGAGGTGAAGGTCGTGGTGATGCGCTCGGGCAAGAACCGCGTGTTCTGCGCCGGCGCCAACATCCGCATGCTGGCGGGCTCGACCCACGCCCATAAGGTCAACTTCTGCAAATTCACCAATGAAACCCGCAACGGCCTGGAGGACTCCAGCGAGAACTCCGGCCAGAGCTTCATCACCGTCGTAAACGGCACCGCGGCCGGCGGCGGTTACGAGCTTGCGCTCGCGACCGACCACATCATGATGGCCGATGACGGCGCGGCCGCGGTCGCGCTGCCGGAGGTGCCGCTGCTCGCGGTGCTGCCGGGCACCGGCGGGCTCACCCGCGTGGTCGACAAGCGCAAGGTGCGCCGCGACCATGCCGATTTTTTCTGCACCATCGAGGAAGGCATCAAGGGCAAGCGTGCGGTCGCCTGGCGCTTGGTCGACGAGATCGCACCGAACTCCAAGCTCGAGGGCAAGCTCGCCGAGCGCGTCAAGGAGTTTGCCGCGAAGTCGAAGCGCAACGGCGCGGGTCCGGGCATCGCGCTGACGCCGCTGAAGCGGATCATCGACGACAGCGCGATCCGCTACGGCTTCGTCAGCGTCGATATCGACCGCGCGGCGCGCATCGCCACGATCTCGATCAAGGCGCCGGAAGCAGCGCCGCCGGCAAGCATCGACGGCATGATCGCGCAAGGCGCGTCGTTCTGGCCGCTGCAGGTCGCGCGCGAGCTCGACGATGCGATCCTGCATCTGCGCCTCAACGAGCTCGGGATCGCGATGCTGGTGTTCAAGAGCCACGGCGACGCCGCCAGCGTCGTCGCTTATGACGGCTTCCTCGAGGCCAACAAGGCGCACTGGCTGGTCAACGAGATCAGGCATTTCTGGAAGCGCGTGCTCAAGCGCATCGACGTCACCTCGCGCACGCTGGTGACGCTGGTCGAGCCCGGCTCCTGCTTCGTCGGCACGCTCGCCGAACTCGTGTTCGCGGCCGACCGCTCCTACATGCTGATCGGCCAGAAGCAGGGCGACAACCGCGCCCCGCCGACGATCGAACTGACCGCGATGAATTTCGGGCCGTATCCGATGAGCCATGGCCTGACCCGGCTGCAGTCGCGCTTCCAGGCCGATCCGTCCGATCTGGAGCGCGCGCAGGCGTCGATCGGCAAGGCGCTCGATGCGGAGGAGGCCGAGGAACTCGGTCTCGTCACCTTCGCGCTCGACGATATCGATTGGGACGACGAGGTGCGCGTGTTTTTCGAGGAACGCACCTCGTTCTCGCCGGACGGCCTCACCGGCATGGAAGCCAATCTGCGCTTCGTCGGGCCGGAGACCATGGAATCGAAGATCTTCTCGCGCCTCACGGCGTGGCAGAACTGGATCTTCCAGCGGCCGAACGCGGTCGGTGAGGAGGGCGCGCTGCGCCGCTACGGCACCGGCCAGAAGGCGCAATTCGACATGACGCGCGTGTAGGAATTTGCCGCGTCATGCCCGGCCTTGTGCCGGGCATCCACGTCTTCCTTCCGTCAACGAAGCAAGACGTGGATGGCCGGGTCAAGCCCGGCCATGACGAAAGAAATCTGCCCCAAGGAGGCTGCCATGAACGTCAACATCATGAACGTCGATTACTCGACCAAGATTCCGAACAACGTGAATCTCGCCGAGGACCGCCAGGTGCTCAAGGCGCTGGAGGGCTGGCACCCCGGCTACATGGACTGGTGGAGCGACATGGGCCCGGACGGCTTTCAGGAATCGCTCGTCTATCTGCGCACCGCCTATTCGGTCGATCCGCGCGGCTGGGCCAAGTTCGATTACGTGCGCATGCCTGAATATCGCTGGGGCATCCTGCTTGCGCCGCAGGAAGAGAACCGCGTGATTCCGTTCGGCGAGAACTACGGCAAGCCGGCCTGGCAGGAGGTGCCCGGCGAGCATCGCGCGCTGCTCCGTCGCCTGATCGTGATCCAGGGCGACACCGAGCCGGCGTCGGTCGAGCAGCAGCGCCATCTCGGCAAGACCGCGCCCTCGCTCTACGACATGCGCAATTTGTTCCAGGTCAATGTCGAGGAAGGCCGCCATCTCTGGGCGATGGTCTACCTCTTGCAGAAGTATTTCGGCCGCGACGGCCGCGAGGAAGCGGATGATTTGCTGCGCCGCCGCTCGGGTGACGCGGATTCACCGCGCATGCTCGGCGCCTTCAACGAGGCGACGCCGGACTGGCTGTCGTTCTTCATGTTCACCTACTTCACCGACCGCGACGGCAAGATGCAGCTGCATTCGCTGGCGCAGTCGGGATTCGATCCGCTGTCGCGCACCTGCCGCTTCATGCTGACGGAAGAAGCCCATCACATGTTCGTCGGCGAGACCGGCATCACCCGCGTCGTGCAGCGCACCTGCGATGCGATGAGGGAAGCCGGCATCACCGATCCGACCGATATCGCCAAGGTCCGCGCGCTCGGCGTGATCGACCTGCCGACGATCCAGAAGAAGTTGAACCTGCACTATTCGCTGTCGCTCGACCTGTTCGGCTCGGAAGTGTCGACCAACGCCGCGAACGCCTTCAATGCCGGCATCAAGGGCCGCTACAAGGAAACCACGATCGACGACGATCATCAGCTCAAGAACTCGACCTATCCGGTCATGAAGCTGGTCGACGGCCAGATCAAGATGGTCGATGAGCCGGCACTGACCGCGCTCAACATGCGCCTGCGCGACGACTACACGCAGGATTGCGTCAAAGGCATGCTGCGCTGGAACAAGGTGATCTCGACCGCGGGCTATGACTACAAGCTCACGGTGCCGAACACCGCCTTCCACCGCCAGATCGGCGAGTTCAAGGATGTTCATGCGACGCCCGACGGCCTCTTGATCGACGATGCCACCTGGGCCAAGCGCAGGAATGAGTGGCTGCCGTCGAGCGAGGACGGTGAGTTCATCGCCTCGCTGATGAAGCCCGTGACCGAGCCCGGCCAGTTCGCCTCCTGGATCTCGCCGCCGAAGGTCGGCATCGACAACAAGCCGGGCGATTTCGAGTATGTGAGGATCGAGAGCTGATCACCTGAGGGTTCTCTCTCCTCTCGGAGAGGGCAGGAGAGGGGCGAGCCGAGAGGTCCCTGGCTTGCCCCTTTTCTTTGTTGAGAGCGGTACGCTCGTGGCTCCGACGACATGGTCGCCGGTATGCGAAGCGGGGCGTGCCGGAGTGAAGCGCGTCCCGTCTTGACAAGCGCGACGCGTTCGCGCCGAAATCCAAACACGATGGACCGCGACGACAGGCGTCGCGGTTCCGGAATTCGGCGGTGCCATCATGAGTGAAGAAGAACCTTTTCCAGGCGCTGACCTGCGTCCGCTCAAGCTACAGATCGACGGGCAAACGATCGCCGGCTTCGAGAGTCCGGGCACCGGCCGCGACATCCTGCTCGTCCACGGCAATTCGTCGTCATCCCGGATATGGCAGAAGCAACTGCAGGGACCGCTCGGCGCCAAATATCGGCTGGTTGCGATCGACCTGCCGGGTCATGGCGCATCGTCGCCCGCGCCCAATCCGGAGCATGGCTATTCGGGCGAAGGCTACGCCGCTTGCCTTGCAGCCGTCGCACGCGAAATCGGCCTGAAGGATGCGGTGGTCGTGGGCTGGAGCCTCGGCGGGCATACGGTGCTCAATGCAGCCGCGTCGCTGCCAATGGCGGCCGGGCTGATGATCTTCGGCACGCCGCCCGTTGCCAAGACGCCGGACGGATTTTCCGGCTTCAAGGGATTGTCGGCCACCACCTTCACGCCGGCGCCGAGCGATGCCGAGATCGAGGAGTGGATGCAATCGGCCTTTGCGCCGGGCTATTCGCCGCGTCCATCCTTCTTTGAAGCCGATTTTCGTCGCACCGACGGCAACGCACGAGGCTATCTCGGCGCCAGCGTGCAGGCCGGCCGCTTCGCCGATGAGGTCGAGATCGTGCGCAACCTGAAAATCCCGCTCGCGATCGTCCAAGGCAGCGAAGAACAGCTCGTCGATCTCGGCTATCTGCAGCGGCTGTCCGCTCCGACGCTGTGGCGCGGACAGGTCCAGGTGATCGAAGGCGCCGGCCACACCACGCAATGGGAGAAGGCGGAAGCCTTCAATCGCACCCTCGACGCATTCGCGTCGAGCCTTTGAGCGCGGTCAGCAAGGCCTGTCGTCACCCGCGAATGCGGGTGATGACAGTATTCCAGAGACAGAGCAGGAATCGAGAGGCCGCGGCGTAGTGGATGCCCCGGTCAAGCCGGGGCATGACAGTGAGATTGTGGGCGATCGCTCGGTCCTACCCGGCGATCTCGGCGCCGGCATTCGCGTAGACCACGCCACCGTCGACCGCGATCGTGGCTCCGACGACATAGTCGCCGGCACGCGAGGCGAGATAGATCGCAACCCCCGCCATATCCTCGTCGGTCCCGACCCGCCGCGCCGGAACGCGCTTGGCGACGTCGTCGGCGTGGTCGCGCGCGGCCCGGTTCATGTCCGACTTGAATGCGCCCGGCGCAATCGCGGTGACGTTGACATGGTCCTTGATCAGCCTCGTTGCCATGCGCCGCGTCAGATGGATGACCGCAGCCTTGCTCGCTGCATATGAATAGGTTTCCATCGGATTGACGAAGATGCCGTCGATCGAGGCGATGTTGATCACCTTGGCCGGCTGCGCCGCGCTGGCCGCGGCACGCAGCGGCTTCGCCAGCGCCTTGGTCAGGAAGAACAGCGACTTGACGTTGAGGTTCATCACCTTGTCCCAGCCGCTCTCGGGAAATTCGTCGAAATCCGCGCCCCAAGCCGCGCCGGCATTGTTGACGAGGATGTCGAGCTTCGGCTCCAGCTTGATGACTTCGCCAGCGAGTTTTTCGCAGCCCTCGATCGTCGAGATGTCGATCGGCAGCGCGATGCATTCGCCGTCATAGGCGGCCGACAGCTCCTTGGCGGTGGCTTCGCAGGGACCCGCCTTGCGCGCGGTGATGTAGACCCTGGCCGCGCCCTGCGCGAGGAAACCGGCCGCGATCATCTTGCCGATGCCGCGCGATCCGCCGGTCACCAATGCGACGCGGCCCTTGAGCGAGAACAGATCCTTGAACATGCGTTCCTCCGTTGCGTTACCGGTGGTTCTGGGCGCAGCCGGGGATCGAGTCAAGGAAGCTGAACACCCTCTCCCCTTGTGGGAGAAGGGAAGCGGAGAGCTACGCCGCGTCGATGCGGCGGAAGCCGCTCCACACCGCCGTGGCGGCGCCGGAGGTCAGGACCGGCAGCAGGCGCGCCTCCTGGTAATTGCCGTTCAGCGAAACGCGCTGCAGGGCGGTCAGATGATCGGCGCTTTCGGCGAACAGCATGCCTGGCCGCGTCGTCACCGCGGTCCGGAAGCCGATCGTCTTGGCGAGCGCGAATTCGCGCTGTCCGGCGGCCGTCCTGTCGCCGTAGGGATAGGCGAGATGCAGCGCCGGCCGCTGCAATGCGTCCTCGATCCGCGCACGGCTGGTTGCGAGCTCGAACGATGCGATCGTCTCGCTTTGCTTGGCGAGATTGCAATGGCTGACGGTGTGGGCGCCGATCGTGACCAGCGGATCGTCGGCAAATTTGCGCAACTCATCCCAGGACAGGCAGAGCTCGCGCGCGATGGCGGTTTCGTCGACACCGTGGCGGATGCAGAGCGCGGAGATTTCGCGCTGCACGTCGCGTTCGCCCGGCAGCGCGCGCAGCCAGTCGTGGATGCGGTCGAACGCCGCCTGCTTGGCCTGCGCAGTGGAGGTATCGAGGCGCGTCATGCTGCCGCCGATCGGCACCTCGATGGCGGACGCCGCCGATATCAGCCGCTCCAGCGCGATCCACCACAGCCGGCCGGAGCCGTCGGCGAAATCGCTGGTGACGTAGACGGTCAGCGGTGCGTCGAACTCGCGCATGACAGGCAATGCGAAATCCCGGTTGTCGCGATAACCGTCGTCGAAGGTGAAGCAGGCGAAGCGCCGCGCGAAGTTCCGCTCGGTGAGGCGACGATGAGCTTCGTCGATGCTGATGACGTCGACGTCGAGCGCGCGCAGATGCGTCAGCATCGCGCGCAGGAAGTCCGGTTCAACCTCGAGATGGTGATTCGGCTGGAACGCGTCGCCGCGCCGCGGGCGAACGTGGTGCAGCATGAAGACGGCGCCGACGCCGGCGAAGATCGGCCGCAGCAGGACGTGCGCGCCGGAAAAATACAGTGCCTCCAGCCCGGCGCGGATCACGGTGTTGCGAAGCTGCTTCATGAGGGCACGGGCGGGCCGATTTGCATTCCGCCGCAAACTTAGCGAAAGACCACTGAAGAAACTGTTAGCCCGATCGGAACAAGGCGGCTCCGCCGGGGATTGCGATTTGGGTTTGACAGTCAGCCAAGGGTTTGTTTTCTCTCTGATTCCCGAGCCGCAGGACCCTGAATGCACGGACTTTTCAAGTGGAGTAGCAAATGGTGGCCGGGGGTGATTCCACTGGTCATCTTTTGGGGCATTGCGGCCTGGACCAGCACGGCGACGGTCGAAGCCGATCTTGCTGCGCGCTCTAACGCCGCACTCAAGGAGACCGTCCTCGACAAGCGCCGCATCAGCGTCGACGGCCGCGACGTGACGTTTGCCGCCAATGCGTTTTCCGAGGATGGCCGCCTAAGTGCGGTGGCATCGGTCGAAGCGGTGCCCGGTGTACGGCTGGTGAACGACGAAACCCGCCTTGTTGCCGAAGCCAAGCCGTATGTCTGGTCCGCCGAGCGCGATGTCGGCCGGGTGACGCTCGGCGGCAATGCGCCGCTGCCATCGAGCAAGGGCAAGCTGGTGGAGGCCGCGAAGGCCCATCTCGGCGGCGTCGAAGTGGCGGATCAGATGGCGCTCGCCCGCGGCGCGCCGTCGCGGTTCGACACCGCTGCGCTGCTGCTGCTCGACCAGATCGGCAAGCTGAAGGACGGCAAGATCACGCTGACCGACACCAAGGTCAGTCTCGTCGGCATGGCGCGCGAACTCGGCGGGCGCGAGGCGATCGCGGAGGCGCTGAAGAATCTCCCGGAGGGCTATTCGATCGCCGCCAACGACATCAAGGCTCCGCCTTACGTGTTCCAGGCCTACAAGGATCCGGTCGCGCTGACGCTGACGCTGACCGGCTACGTTCCGGACAACACCGCGCACGCGGCGCTGATCGCTGCCGCCGGCCGCAATTTCTTCAGCGAGAAGGTCGTCGACAATCTGAAGGCCAGCCTCGGCGCGCCTTCCGGCTTTACCGCGGCCGTGGTGCCTGCGCTCGGCGCGCTGTCGCGGCTGTCGACGGGAACGCTGGTGGTGTCTGACCGCGAGGTGAAGCTGTCGGGCGATGCGCTCTATGACGCCGCCGCCGGCCAGATCCGCAGCGGGTTGGGCAAGGAATTTCCGCAAGGCTGGCAGTACAAGGCCGAGGTCACGGTCAAGCCGCCATCGGCGCCGGTCGACGCCTCGGTGTGCCAGCAATTGTTCGCCGACATCCTGGTGAAGGGGCGGATCCGCTTCGAGTCGGGCAAGGCCGATATCGTGCCCGATTCCGTAGGCCTGCTCGATCGCCTGATCGAAACGGCGATGCGTTGCCCGACGACCAATATCGAGATCGCCGGTCATACCGACAGCGACGGCGATGAAGCCGCCAATCAGGCGCTGTCGGAAAAGCGTGCGCAGGCGGTGGTGGATTATCTTGTCCGTGCCGGATTGCCGGCCAACCGCTTCACCGCGGTCGGTTTCGGCAGCACGCAGCCCGTGGCCAGCAACGACACCGCAGACGGCAAGGCGCAGAACCGGCGCATCGAATTCGTGGTGAAATAGCGATGATCGCAGTCGCAACATTCTTCTGGGGCTGGCTGCTGGCGGCACTGCTGCTCGGCTTCGGCATGGGCTGGATCGCCGTGGTGCATCGGGCGCGGGGCGTCTCGAAGGCCTCGATCGGCTGGCTGTCCGTGCTCGCCGTCGCGCTGGTTGCCGCGTCGTTCACCCACATCGTGCCCGGCCGCTTCGGCTATTGGCTCGATCTCTTCCTGGTCATGTTTGCGCTCTATCTCTGCGGCTGCGCCGTCGGCTCCTGGCTGCGTGACTGGGTGGTTTCGCGCAGCAAGCCCGCGAACTGACCTTCAACCCCTTGATCCATCGGGCCTGAGCGGCGCCGCCATGCGAGGCGCGAGCCGCGATCATTTTGCAGTTGACAATTAATACGTACGTACGTATTAATTTCGGCCATGCCAAAGCCCTCCCTCCGTGATGCCATCCTCGACGCCGGCCTGAAGGCGATGTTCCGCACCGGCTATCACGGCACCAGCGTACGCGACGTCACCGCCGCCGCCGGCGCGCCGCAGGGCTCGTTCACCAACCATTTCCGCTCGAAGGAGCTGTTCGCGTCCGAAGTGCTCGACCGCTACTTCCTCTATGTGCGCGGCCTCGTGGCGGAAGCGCTGGGGGACACGTCGCTGACGGCGCGCGAGCGGCTCAGGCGCTATCTCGATCTCATCACCGGCAAGCTCGCGCATGACGGCTTCACCCGGGGCTGCCTGATCGGCGATTTCAGCCTGGAGGCGTCCGGCTCCAGCGAGATGCTGCGCGAGCAGCTCGACGCGATCTTCCGGGAGTGGCGCGCGCCGTTTGCCGCCTGCATTGCCGAGGCGCAGGCCAAGGGCGAGATCGCGTCCGATTTCGACCCCGATGAGCTTGCCGATTTCCTGCTCGCATCCTGGCAGGGCGCGATGCTGCGCATGAAGGTCGAACGCAGCGCGGCCGCGCTCAACCGCTTCAAGACGATCGCATTCCAAACCGTGTTCAAGGAGTTGCCATGACCGTACCTGCCGATATCAGCCTGCGCTACCGGTCCGTGCGCGGATCCACGATGGCCTATCGTGAAACCGGACGCGGCGACGCGCCGCACGTGCTGTTCCTGCATGGCAATCCGACATCGTCCTACATCTGGCGCAACATCATGCCGCTGGTCGCGCCCGTCGGGCATTGCATCGCGCCCGACCTGATCGGCTACGGTCAGTCCGGCAAGCCGGACATCGCCTACCGCCTCTTCGACCACGCGGACTATCTCGACGCGCTGATCGACGATCTCGGCATCGGCTCGGCCTATCTCGTCGCGCAGGACTGGGGCACCGCGCTCGCGTTTCACCTCGCCGCGCGCCGCCCGGATTTCGTGCGCGGGCTCGCCTTCATGGAGTTCATCCGACCGATGCGCGACTGGTCCGATTTCCACCAGCATGACGCCGCACGCGAAACGTTCCGCAAATTCCGCACGCCGGGCGAGGGCGAAGCGATGGTTCTCGACCACAATGCATTCGTCGAGCGCGTGCTGCCGGGCTCGATCCTGCGCAAGCTCAGCGAGGAGGAGATGGCCGCCTACCGCGCGCCGTTTGCGACGCGCGAGAGCCGCAAGCCGACCTTGATGCTGCCGCGCGAACTGCCGATTGCAGGCGAGCCGGCCGACGTCGACCAGGCGCTCACCGTGGCGCACGCCGCCCTTGCGGCCGCGACCTATCCGAAGCTGCTGTTCGTAGGGTCTCCTGGGGGCCTGGTGTCGCCGGCCTTCGCTGCGGACTTTGCCGCGACGCTCAAGCATTGCGCGGTCATTCAACTCGGCGCCGGCGCCCACTATCTGCAGGAAGATCATCCGGAGGCGATCGGTCGCTCGGTCGCCGGCTGGATCGCCGGCATCGAGGCCGCCAACGCACAACGCCTCGCAGCATGAGCTGATGGAGAGCACGCCATGACCCATATCTCGATCACCTATTGCCGTCCCTGCGGCTACGAGAAGCGCGCCAGGGAGGCCGCCGCGCTGCTGCGCGAGCGTCTCGGGCTCGATGCGGAGCTGGTGCCCGGCAAGGGCGGTGTCTTCGAGGTCAAGCTTGACGGCAAGGTCGTCGCCACGCGCACCAAGGGGCATTTCCCCGATGCCGCGGAGATCGTCACCGCCGTGGCTTCGGCGCGGGCATGACGATGAGCGGACCCGCCTCCTCTCCGCTGTCCTGGAGCGACGATCTGTCCGCGATCGACTGGGACGAGCTGTCGGCGCTCTATCGCGTGGCGCCGCTCGGCGACAAGACCGGCGCCGACCTGAGGCTCGTGTTCGGCAACAGCATGTTTCGCGCCTTCGCCTTCGATGACGGCCGGCTGGTCGGTGCCGGCCGCGTGCTCGCCGACGGCCGCGATTGCGCCTATCTCTGCGACATCGCCGTGCATCCGACCCATCAGGGCCGCGGGCTCGGCAAGGAGATCGTGCAACGGCTGGTCCGCCTGTCGGCGGGGCACCGCAAGATCATTCTCTATTCCGTGCCCGGCAGGGAGCCGTTCTACGCAGCCTTCGGCTTTCGTCGCATGACCACGGCGATGGCGATTTTCGAGAATCCGGCGAGGGCGTTCGCCGCCGGCTATCTGTCCGACACCGGACCGCAGTCCTGAGACGCCGCGCCGCGGCGTCGCGCTCCGTCGTCCGTAGTTTCCCGGGGATGCCGCGCGGGCGGCTCGGCGGGCTATCTGACGCACCCGCTCGTCAAGGCCTTGTCCGTGCAGCGGGAAACGCTCAAATTGTCCATGCGCCGTCATGAATCATCTCTAATATCTTGAAGAAACGCGTTTTATTGTTGTTTGACGAATTCCACTCCCGCTCAAAACGCGCTACAGGGTTCGGGGAACAGCGGAGCGTCGGCGGGGTTCGCCCGGGAGCCGCCGTCGCGGGATCGCAATTCGAGGTCTAGATGCTGGAAACAATACGCAGGGCGATGGCGTTTCTGCGCCAGAAGCAAATCCTGCATAAGCTGGGTGTTGTCATCAGCATCGCCGTTATCGGCATCGCCTGTTTCGTTCTCTACCATATGCTGCGCGGCATCGACACCCACGAGGTGATCGAGGCCATCAAGAGCACCGAGCAGCGCCAGATCGTACTGGCGGCGCTGTTCGTCGCAGCAGGCTACTTCACGCTCACCTTCTATGACCTGTTCGCGGTGCGCGCGATCGGCCACTCCCATGTCCCGTATCGCATCAACGCGCTCGCGGCGTTCACCTCCTATTCGATCGGCCACAATGTCGGCGCCAGCGTCTTCACCGGCGGCGCGGTGCGCTATCGCATCTACTCGGCCTGGGGCTTGAACGCGATCGACGTCGCCAAGATCTGCTTCCTCGCCGGCCTCACCTTCTGGCTCGGCAACGCGGCGGTGCTCGGCCTCGGGATCGCCTATCACCCGGAGGCCGCCGCCAACATCGATCAGCTCCCGCCCTGGCTCAATCGCGCCCTCGCATTCGCGATCATCACCGCGCTCGTCGCCTATGTGGTCTGGGTCTGGACCCAGCCGCGGGTGGTCGGCCGCGGCCCCTGGACCGTGACCCTGCCGGGCGGGCCGCTGACCTTGCTGCAGGTCGCGATCGGTATCCTCGACCTCGGCTTCTGCGCGCTCGCCATGTACGTGCTGGTGCCGGATGAGCCGAACCTGGGTTTCGTCGTGGTCGCCGTCATCTTCGTGTCGGCGACCTTGCTCGGCTTCGCCAGCCATTCCCCCGGCGGCCTCGGGGTATTCGACGCCGCCATGCTGGTCGGCCTCTGGCAGATGGACCGCGAGGACCTGCTTGGCGGGATGCTGCTGTTTCGGCTCCTCTACTATATTGTCCCGTTCGTCATATCTGTAATCTTGCTGACGTTTCGCGAGGTTATTGTCGGCGCCCGACTCAAACAGCTGCCGCAGGCTGATTCGGGGCCCCGCGTCGAGCCGCACCACGAGGCGGTTTTCGTCCGCAAGCGCGGTGTGGCGCCTGATTGAAGCGGCCAGATGGCTCCTTGCGCGACGTCGGTTTGACCTCGCCCGGGCGAGATCTGAACCGAAGGGAAGAAAGCCGCCGCGATGGCAATCGATGATTCACCCGCCTCCATGTTCTCGCCGTGGCCGGACCGGTTGCGTCATGCCGCGATCATCCTGCTGGCCGCGGCACTTGCGCTGAGCGTGGTCGTGACGCTCGGCGAGCTGTCGCTGGTGCGGGCCTGCGCGGTGTTCATCTGCATCGCGGCGGCGGCCCTGGTGCCGTGGCGGCTGCACGATACCGCGACGTCGCGCGAGGATGTCCGCGGCGTCAACCCGGTCGAGGCGGCTGCCGTCAGCGCCGTTGTCGCCGGCATGCCGGACCCGGCCGTGCTGCTCGATCGCGCCGGCCGCGTCATCCACCTCAACGCCGCCGCTGCCCAGCTTGCGCCGGCGCTGCGCAAGAACGAGCTGGCGCAGTTTGCCTTGCGCTCGCCCGAGATCATCACCGCGCTGCGCGAGGCGATCGCGACCACCGAGCCGCGCCGCGCCACCTATACCGACCACGTGCCGGTCGATCGCTGGATGGAATTGGTCATCACGCCGGTTCCGGTGCCGACCCTGTTCGGCGGCACCGACAAGTGCATGCTGATGACCTTCCACGACCAGACGCCGCTGCGCCGGGTCGAGGAGATGCGCGCCGACTTCGTCGCCAATGCGAGCCATGAGCTGCGTACGCCGCTCGCCGCGCTCTCCGGCTTCATCGACACGTTGCAGGGGCCGGCGCGGGACGACGCGCGGGCGCGCGAGCGCTTCCTCGGCATCATGCATATCCAGGCCACCCGCATGGCGCGGCTGATCGACGATCTCCTGTCGCTGTCGCGGGTCGAGCTCTCGGCGCATGTCCAGCCTGAAGCCCTGATCGACATCGTGCCGATCATCCGCCAGGTGGTCGATGGGCTCGAGGCGCTGGCACGGGAGCGCCAGGTCGAGATCAACCTCGACCTGCCGCCGGTGCCGGTCACAATCGCCGGCGATCGGGAGGAGCTGCTGCGGCTGTTCGAGAACCTGATCGAGAACGCGCTCAAATACGGTGCCTCCGGCGGCCGCGTTATAGTGTCGCTGAGTCAGCCGGCGCCGGGCGAGGCGAATCCCGAAATCCGCGTCATGGTGCGGGATTTCGGTCCGGGCATCGCGCCGGAGCACCTGCCGCGGCTGACCGAGCGCTTCTACCGGGTAGACGTCGGCGACAGCCGCAACCAGGGCGGAACGGGCCTCGGATTATCGCTGGTGAAACATATTCTTAACCGTCATCGCGGGCGTCTTTTGATCGAAAGCGTGCCGAAAAACGGTGCGACTTTTACCGCCTGTTTTCCCCGCCCAAAGACCCCAATACCGGTTCAAAGCTGAGCGTTTTCAGACGCTTAGTGCTGTCATCCAACTGTCATCTAACCTTCGTAAAAGCAGCATCGACCGCTCCTAGATGGACCGGCGTGAGCGCGATCGGGCGCATTCGGTGCTTCGCTCACCAAAGGAGATCAGCATGAATTTCATCAAGACAATCGTCGCTGCCGGCGTGTTGGCGGTGGCGACGCCCGCCTTCGCGGCAGACATCACCGGCGCGGGATCGACCTTCATTTTCCCCGTGCTCTCGAAGTGGGCTGACGCCTACAAGAAGGAATCCGGCAACGGCGTGAACTATCAGTCGATCGGCTCGGGCGCCGGCATCAAGCAGATCCAGGCCAAGACCGTGACGTTCGGCGCGACCGATGCTCCGCTGAAGGCCGACCAGCTCCAGAAGGACGGCCTGGCCCAGTGGCCGATGATCATGGGCGCGATCGTTCCGGTGGTGAACATCGACGGCGTCAAGCCGGGTGCCATCGTGCTCGACGGCCCGACCCTCGCCGAAATCTTCCTTGGCAAGATCACCAAGTGGGACGATGCCGCGATCAAGAAGCTGAACCCGAACGCCAAGCTGCCGTCGGAAGCGATCTCGGTCGTGCATCGTGCTGACGGTTCCGGCACCACCTTCAACTTCACCGACTACCTCTCGAAGGTCAGCGCCGACTGGAAGAGCAAGGTCGGTAGCGGCACGGCTGTCGAGTGGCCGGTCGGCGTCGGCGCCAAGGGCAACGAGGGTGTTGCGGCGAACGTCGGCCAGACCAAGAACTCGATCGGCTATGTCGAGTATGCCTACGCCAAGCAGAACAAGCTGACCTACACCGCTCTGGTCAACAAGGCCGGCAAGACCATCCAGCCGACCAACGAAGCGTTCCAGGCCGCGGCCTCGAATGCCGACTGGGCCAACGCTCCCGGCTACTACCTGATCCTCACCGACCAGCCCGGCGACAAGTCCTGGCCGATCGTCGCTTCGACCTTCGTGCTGATGCACAAGGAAGCGGCCGACAAGGCGGCGTCGCAGGAAGCCCTCAAGTTCTTCAAGTACGCCTTCGACAAGGGCAGCAAGATGGCTGAGGATCTCGACTACATCCCGATGCCGGACTCCGTCATCAAGATGATCGAGAAGACCTGGAATTCCGACATCAAGAGCTGAGCGCTCTCGTTGCGATAGCGAACTTTCCCTCTCCCTTCCACGAAGGGAGAGGGGCGGCACTTCTGGACTACCTCTTGTGAATTTGACGTTCCGGCCGCTCGCAGGCGTTCCCTCACGCTCCGCCGGGCTCGCCGAACTCCAGCCCGCCACCCGGATGGCAGGCCAAAAGGGCGCAAGTGAATGCTGCCCGTGAAACGTAAAAGCGGACAGGGGATTAGCGTGGTAGATATGGCCGTTCAAAGCGACACGAGCAACGTGATCGACGCTCTCGGACCCTACGACCGCGCCAAGGCGCTGAGTGCTTTCAAGGCCGGCGATCTCACATTCTACTGGATCACCCGGATCTCCGCGATCTCGGTGCTGCTGATCCTTGGCGGAATCATCATCTCGCTGATCGTCGGCGCCTGGCCGGCGATGCGCGAATTCGGCTTCGCGTTTCTGACGACCCAGCGCTGGGCGCCGTCGGCCGATCCGCCGGTGCTCGGCGCGCTCGGGCCGGTTTACGGCACCATGCTGACCTCGATCATTGCGATGCTGATCGCAATTCCGGTCGGGCTCGGCATTGCTGTGTTCCTGACCGAGTTGTGCCCGCAATGGCTGCGCCGCCCGATCGGCATCGCGATCGAGCTGCTCGCCGGCATCCCCTCGATCATCTACGGCATGTGGGGCTTCTTCGTGCTCGGCCCGTTCCTGGCCAACACGTTCCAGCCGTTCATGATCAGGATCTTCGACGGCGTGCCGGTGCTCGGCAGCATCTTCGCCGGTCCGCCGTCCTATCTCAGCCTGTTCAACGCCTCGCTGATCCTCGCGATCATGGTGCTGCCGTTCATCACCGCGATCTCGGTCGACGTGTTCAAGACCGTGCCGGCGGTGCTGAAGGAAGCCGCCTACGGCATGGGCTGCACCACCTGGGAGGTCGTCCGCAGCGTCGTGATCCCCTACACCAGGGTCGGCGTGATCGGCGGCATCATGCTGGCACTCGGCCGCGCGCTCGGCGAAACCATGGCGGTGACCTTCATCATCGGCAACTCGTTCCGCATCTCCTCGTCGATCTTCGCGCCGGGCACCACGATCTCGGCGGCGATCGCCTCCGAATTCGCCGAGAGCGACGGCCTGCACCAGTCCGGCCTGATCCTGCTCGGCCTGCTCCTGTTCGTGCTGACCTTCTTCGTGCTGGCCGGAGCGCGGCTGATGCTGCTGCGGCTGGAAAAGAAAGCGGGGAAGTGACGCCATGAACCCGATCTACAAATCACGCCGCCGCAGTGACATCGTCGTCCGCGCCTTGTGCATCGGCGCCGCGCTGTTCGGCGTCACCTGGCTGGCGCTGATCCTGTTCACGCTGCTCTACAACGGCGTCGCGGGCCTGAGCGTGCAGCTCTTCACCCAGAACACGCCGCCGCCGGGCTCGACCGAGGGCGGCCTGCTCAACGCCATCGTCGGCTCGATCATCATGACGGTGATCGGGGTCGGCATCGGCGCGCCGCTCGGCCTGTTCGCCGGCACCTACCTTGCCGAATACGGCCGGCATGACAAGCTCACCTCGGTGATCCGCTTCATCAACGACATCCTGCTCAGCGCGCCCTCGATCATCATCGGCCTGTTCATCTATGGCGCCGTGGTGGTGCCGATGCGCGGCTTCTCGGCGATCGCCGGCGCGCTGGCGCTCGCCGTGATCGTGATCCCGGTCGTGCTGCGCACCACCGAGGACATGCTGCTGCTGGTGCCCAACCCGCTGCGTGAGGCGGCTTCCGCGCTCGGCCTGCCGCGCTCGCTGGTGATCAAGCGGATCGCCTATCGTGCCGCCCGATCGGGTCTGATCACCGGCGTGCTGCTGGCCACCGCCCGCGTCGCCGGCGAAACCGCGCCGCTGCTGTTCACCGCGCTGTCGAACCAGTTCTTCAGCCTGAGCCTGACCAGCACGATGGCCAACCTGCCGGTGACCATCAACAACTTCGTGCAAAGCCCCTACGCCTACTGGAAGGAGTTGGCGTGGAGCGGTGCATTGCTCATCACCATCACCGTGCTCGCGCTCAACATTGGCGCGCGTATCCTCGGTGCCGAAAGGGCCGCAAAATGACCGAGCTTTCCGTTTCGACGACTGTCGCGAGCCACGTTCCCCAGGTGCCGCTTCCGGAGGCACCGCCGAAAGTCACGGTGCGCAACCTCAACTTCTATTACGGCGAGCACCACGCGCTGAAGAACATCAACCTGACGCTGGGCACCAACCGCGTCACGGCGTTCATCGGTCCGTCGGGCTGTGGCAAGTCGACGCTGCTGCGCATCTTCAACCGGATGTATGACCTCTATCCGGGCCAGCGTGCCGTCGGCCAGTTGATGCTGGACCAGACCAACATCCTCGACCCCAAGCTCGACCTCAACCTGTTGCGCGCGCGGGTCGGCATGGTGTTCCAGAAACCGACGCCGTTCCCGATGACGATCTACGAGAACATCGCCTTCGGCATCCGTCTCTACGAGAAGATCTCGAAGTCCGAGATGGACGACCGCGTCGAGAAGGCGCTGCGCGGCGGTGCGCTGTGGAACGAGGTCAAGGACAAGCTGAACGCTTCGGGCCTCTCGCTCTCGGGCGGACAGCAGCAGCGCCTGTGCATCGCCCGCACGGTCGCGGTGCGGCCCGAGGTGATCCTGTTCGACGAGCCGTGCTCGGCGCTCGACCCGATCTCGACCGCCAAGGTCGAGGAGCTGATCCAGGAATTGTCCGAGGACTACACGATCGCGATCGTCACCCACAACATGCAGCAGGCGGCGCGCGTGTCCGACAAGACCGCCTTCATGTATCTTGGCGAACTGATCGAGTTCGACGACACCAACAAGATCTTCACCTCGCCGAGCGATCGACGCACCCAGGACTACATCACCGGCCGGTTCGGCTGAGGAGACACGCGATGGCTTCTGAACATACCGCCAAGGCATTCGACAGCGATCTGCAGGAACTCACCCGCCTGGTCGCCGAGATGGGCGGCCTCGCCGAGCGCATGATCACCGAGTCCGTCGACGCGCTGATCCGCCGCGACGTCGCGCTCGGCAAGCGCGTCGTCGCCGCCGACGTCGAGATCGACGGTCTGCAGCGCATCATCGAGGAGCGCGCGGTGCTGACGATCGCGCGCCGCCAGCCGATGGCGATCGACCTGCGCGAGATCGTCGGCGCGATGCGGGTGGCCACGGATCTCGAGCGGATCGGTGACCTCGCCAAGAACATGGGCAAGCGCGTCGCGGCGCTGGAGAGCGATTTCCAGCCGCTGAAGCTGATCCGCGGCCTCGAGCACATGACCGACCTCGTGCTGTCGCAGGTCAAGTCGGTGCTCGACGCCTACGCCGCACACGACCTGCCGGCTGCGATGACCGTCTGGAAAGGCGACGAGGAGGTCGACGCGATCTGCACCTCGCTGTTCCGCGAACTGCTCACCTACATGATGGAGGACCCGCGCAACATCTCGTTCTGCATCCATCTGATGTTCTGTGCCAAGAACATCGAACGCATCGGCGACCACGCCACCAATATCGCCGAAACCGTGTTCTACATGATCGAAGGCCAGCAGATCACCGACAAGCGACCGAAGGGCGACATGACCACCTTTGCCACGACGGTGCCGGGCAACGGCTAGCTGAGGTGCTTGGTTCGCGTCCGGGCAACGGATCAACACAGAGAAAGAACATAGACCGATGAGCGCACGCATTCTGGTAGTCGAAGACGAGGAAGCGCTGACGACGTTGTTGCGCTACAACCTCGACGCGGAAGGCTACGACGTCGAAACGGTCGGGCGCGGCGACGATGCCGACACAAGGCTGAAGGAGCGTATTCCCGATCTCGTGGTGCTTGACTGGATGCTGCCGGGCCTTTCCGGCATCGAATTGTGCCGCCGCCTGCGCGCGCGCCCCGAGACCAAGCAGCTTCCGATCATCATGCTGACCGCGCGCGGCGAGGAGAGCGAGCGGGTGCGCGGTCTCGCCACCGGCGCCGACGATTACATCGTCAAGCCGTTCTCGGTGCCGGAGCTGCTGGCGCGCGTGAAGGGCCTGTTGCGCCGCGCGAGCCCCGAGCGGCTCGCGACCGTGCTGACCTATGGCGACATCGAACTCGACCGCGAGAAGCGCCGCGTGGCGCGCTCGGGCCGTCCGATCGATCTCGGGCCGACCGAGTATCGCCTGCTCGAGTTCTTCCTCGAGCATCCCGGCCGCGTGTTCAGCCGCGAGCAGCTGCTCGACAGCGTCTGGGGCCGCGACATCTATATCGACGAGCGGACCGTCGACGTGCATATCGGCCGGCTGCGCAAGCTGCTCAATCCCGGCCGCGAGCAGGATCCGATCCGCACCGTGCGCGGCGCCGGCTATGCGCTGGACGACCGCTTCGCCAAGGCCGAGCCGCAGCAGTAAGCGTGAGTGTCGTCGCGGCGCCTGCCGGGACACATCACCAGACTCTGCAGGCATAAAAAATCCCCGCTTGCGCGGGGATTTCGTTTTATGAGCTGTGTTTACCGTGTCGGCGGTTTGTTGGCCGGGCGGCGCCGATCGGCGGCCGGCTGGTAGGCGACACGCGAGTGATGCGCGCAATAGGGCAGGCCGGTGAGCGCCTTGCCGCCGCAGAAGAAGAATTCGGGGCTCGAGGGGTCGCCGACCGGCCAGTGACACGTGGCCTCGCTCAGCTCGAGCAGCGACAGCCGCTGGCTCATCGGCACCACATTGTCATAGGCGACCGGATCCGGCTCCAGCTCGACCTCGAAGGCGTGCGCGAGCGCGGTGTTGCCGCGCGAGACCGGGCGCGCCACCCGCATCATGTGTTGGGCGGGACGGGCCTTGCGCTGCCGCGGGGCAGCCGTGGAGGGGGCCTTGGCACGGCCGGACAGGCC
Source organism: Bradyrhizobium sp. ISRA464 (assembly GCF_029910095.1). Classification (NCBI taxonomy): domain Bacteria; kingdom Pseudomonadati; phylum Pseudomonadota; class Alphaproteobacteria; order Hyphomicrobiales; family Nitrobacteraceae; genus Bradyrhizobium; species Bradyrhizobium sp. ISRA464. The sequence continues at coordinate 933,825 of NZ_CP094526.1, forward strand.
AAGCCGATGCACTTTGCCGATCACGGCGTTTCGCGTCACATTGCCGAGTTCCGCCGCAATCTGGCTGGCCGACAGGCCCGCCTCCCAGAGCTTCTTCAGCTGCTCGACGCGATCATCGGACCAGGTCAATACCGTCATCGCATTCTTCCCTTCGCCTTGCGCCGGCCAGACATTGGAGCGGCGCTGCGAGCCAAATCTGACAAATATCCCTGCGGTCAGAATCCCTTAGCCCTCGCCGGACGCGGTTTCGCGCCCGAACGTGTACGCAGAACGAAAGCTACTTAGAGGGTCCAATACTGCCGCACGAGATGTCGTATCCGACAGGCCAAACGCTACAATATGGCGTGACTCTGGCGCAAGAGTCCGCGGCAACGCGTCCACATGTTCCCACACTTATGCATTGCAATGAGGCTTTTCCACCTCACCGGAATGCACCGGATCGCGCGCGTTTCGCATTGCAGGAAGGTCACTTCGTGGCGATTGACAGCGACTGCCCGCAGCATACAATGTTCGCCACGTGCCGCCCGAAAAGGCGGCACGTTTTGTTTTCCGAAGCTGGCCGTTGCTGCGCTGGCGTCAAGGCACGCGGCAATTGTCGGCCTCAAACCCGTCAGTGATTGCCATGACCAATAGCGCCACGTCGCATCTGCTTCCCGTCTTCGCCAGGGTCGATCTCGGCTTCGAACGCGGCGAGGGCGCCTGGCTCATCGCAACCAACGGCGACCGCTACCTCGATTTCACGTCGGGTGTCGCGGTCAACGCGCTCGGGCACGCGCATCCGCATCTGGTCAAGGCGCTGCAGGAACAGGCGACCAAGCTCTGGCACATGTCGAACCTGTTCAAGAGCCCGGACGGCGAGGTGCTCGCCGCGCGGCTGTGCGAGCAGAGCTTTGCCGACTACGTGTTCTTCTGCAATTCCGGCGCGGAAGCGATGGAAGGCGTGATCAAGCTGGTCCGCCACTATCACTTCTCCAAGGGGCATCCCGAGCGCTACCGCATCATCACCTTCGAGGGCGCGTTCCATGGCCGCACGCTCGGAACGCTGGCCGCCACCGGTTCCGCCAAATATCTCGAGGGCTTCGGCCCGCCGATGGATGGTTTCGACCAGGTTCCGCACGGCGACATCGAGGCGGTGAAGAAGGCGATCGGGCCGCACACCGCCGGCATCCTGATCGAGCCGGTGCAGGGCGAGGGCGGCGTGCGTTCGGCGCCGCAAGCCTTCTTCAAGGCGTTGCGCCAGCTCTGCGACGAGCACGGCCTGTTGCTTGCGTTCGACGAGGTGCAGACCGGCATGGGCCGCACCGGCGAACTGTTCGCCTACAAGCGCGTCGGCGTGACGCCCGACGTGATGTCGCTTGCGAAGGCGCTCGGCGGCGGCTTCCCAATCGGCGCCGTGCTGGCGAGCGCAAAGGCCGCGGCTGGCATGGCGCCGGGTTCGCACGGCTCGACCTTCGGCGGCAATCCGCTGGCGGTGGCGGCGGCCAATGCCGTGCTCGACGTCATGCTCAAGCCTGGCTTCTTCGATCACGTGCAGAAGATGTCGTTGCTGCTCAAGCAGAAGCTCGCCTCGGCCGTCGACCGCTATCCCGGCGTGATTTCGGACGTGCGCGGCGAAGGCCTGTTGATCGGCGTCAAGGCCGTGGTGCCCTCGGGCGATCTCGTCACCGCGCTGCGTGAGCAGAAGCTGCTCACCGTCGGCGCCGGCGACAACGTCGTCCGGTTCCTGGCGCCCCTGATCGTCACCGAGGCCGAAATCGACCAGGCGATCGGAAGCCTTGAGCGCGCCTGTGCCGCGCTGGCGACCGCACAGCCGAAGAAGGCGGCAGGATGATGAGCAAGCCTGTCCGCCACTTCCTCGACATTAACGAATTGCCGCTCGCCGAGCTGCGCAACATGCTCTCGGCCGGCGCCGCCATGAAGGCGAAGCTGAAGGCCCACGAGAAGGGCAGGAAGCCGCTCGAAGGCAAGACGCTCGCGATGATCTTCGAGCGCCCGTCGACCCGCACGCGGGTGTCGTTCGACGTCGGCATGCGCCAGCTCGGCGGTGAATCGATCATGCTGACCGGCGCCGAGATGCAGCTCGGCCGCGGCGAGACCATCGCCGACACCGCGCGCGTGCTGTCGCGCTATGTCGACGCGATCATGATCCGCATCCTCAACCACGATGCGCTGCTGGAGCTTGCAGCGCACGCCACCGTTCCCGTGATCAACGGGCTGACGCGTCGCTCGCATCCGTGCCAGGTGATGGCCGACCTGATGACCTTCGAGGAAAATCGCGGGTCGATCGAGGGCAAGACGGTGGCCTGGACCGGCGACGACAACAACGTGCTGGCCTCCTGGGCGCATGCCGCCGAGCGCTTCAAGTTCAATCTCAACGTGGCGACCCCGCCGGAGCTCGCGCCGAAGAAGGCGATGCGCGACTGGATCAAGACCACCGGCGCGTCGATCGTGCTCGGCACCGATCCGGAAGCCGCGGTCCGCGGCGCCGATTGCGTCGTCACCGACACCTGGGTGTCGATGGGCGACAAGGAGGGCGAGCACCGCCACAACGTGCTCAGGCCCTACCAGGTCAATGAAAAGCTGATGTCGCTGGCCAAGCCCGACGCGCTGTTCATGCACTGCCTGCCCGCGCATCGCGGCGAGGAGGTCACCGACGAGGTGATCGACGGCCCGCAGTCCGTCGTGTTCGACGAGGCGGAAAATCGCCTGCATGCGCAGAAGGGCATTTTGGCCTGGTGTTTTAACGCGGTCGCATAGCGCGCATTTAATGCTGTCGTCCCGGCCTCGCGCCGGGAGCAGTAACTGCTGCTGTGAGTTGTCGCGAATACTTGAGCTCATCAGGCTTGGGCTCAGGCGTCGCGCGTGTGCCCCTTTCGTTTTGCGGTCCGAGACCCCAGATAGAGCGCCATGGTTCCACAATCCCCCGACACCAAAATCGCTGCCGAGGCGCCGACCCGCGCGCCATCGGCTATTCCGGTTGACGACGCGGTGCTGGCCTTCGAGGTCGACGCGCTCGACCTGCGCGGACGGCTGACCCGGCTCGGTCCCGCGCTCGACGAGATCCTGCACAAGCACGATTACCCGCCGCCGGTGGGCAAGCTGCTGGGCGAGGCCATCGTGCTGACGACGCTGCTCGGCTCATCCGTCAAGTTCGAGGGCCGCTTCATCCTGCAGACCCGGACCGACGGTCCGGTCTCGCTGCTGATCGTCGATTTCCGGGCGCCCGACCGGCTGCGCGCCTACGCGCGCTACGATGCCACCCGCCTCAAGCCGGGCCTCACCTCGGGTGAGCTGCTCGGCAAGGGCCATCTCGCGATGACCATCGACCAGGGTTCGAAAACGAGCCGCTATCAGGGGCTGGTCGCGCTGGAGGGCGGCAGCCTGGAAGACGCGGCGCACGAGTATTTCCTGCGCTCCGAGCAGATTCCGACCCGGGTCCGCCTTGCGGTCGGCGAGGAGATGCGCGGCGGCGAGGGTGGCAAGCTGCACTGGCGCGCCGGCGGCATCATGCTGCAATTCCTGCCGAAGGCGCCGGAACGCGCCAAGCAGGCCGATCTGCATCCCGGCGACGCGCCGGAGGGTACCGAGGCGCACAGCGTGCCCGAGGACGACGCCTGGGTCGAAGGACAGTCGCTGATCTCGACCGTCGAGGACGTCGAGCTGATCGATCCCGACCTCTCCGGCGAGCGGCTGCTCTATCGCCTGTTTCACGAACGCGGCGTCCGCGTCTTCACCCCGCAACCGTTGCGCGCGGAGTGCTCCTGCTCGCGCGACGCGGTGTCCGCGATGCTCAAGAGCTTCACGCCGAAGGATCGCGCCGACATGGTCAAGGATGGCAAGGTGGTCGTGACCTGCGAGTTCTGCTCGTCGGTCTACGAGTTCACGCCGCAACAAGCGGGCGTCGAATAGTACATGCGTCACCACACGTGACACTCGTCATCACCCGCGAAAGCGGGTGATCCAGTATTCCAGAGACGTTTGTAAACGATGGAAAAGCCGCGGCGTACTGGATGCCACGCATGCGCGGGGCATGACACCACGGGCTAATTCAGTACGCGCTTGCCGTCCGGGCTGGGGCTGTCGAGCGAGAAGGTCGGTACGTCGATCTCGAAGCGCTCGCCGCTCTCGCTGACCATCTGGTAGCTGCCCGTCATGAAGCCGGAGGCGGTCGGCAGCGGCACGCCCGAGGTGTATTCGAAGCGCTCGCCGGGGGCGAGCACCGGCTGCTCGCCGACCACGCCCTCGCCGCGGACCTCCTGGCGGCGGCCGGTGGCGTCGGTGATGATCCAGTGCCGCGTGCGCAGCTGAACGGTCTCCGGGCCGGAATTGGTGATCACGATCGTGTAGGACCAGAAATATTCGCGCCGCTCAACCGACGAGCGTTCCGGCATGAAGTTCGGCTCGACGGTGACTTCGATCTGGCGGGTTACGGCACGGTACATGCAACAAATTCCGATGGTCTTGGAGCATGATGATAAGATCATGCTGAAACAGGGAGCCATCATATCGAATTGGGCCGCCGGAACCAATCGGGGCGGCGAAAAGCTGGCCCGGTAGGCGCCGGTCCATCCCGGTTTCAACATAGTTCCGTTCTAGGAGCGCGGCGGCATGCCGCCGCTGCCAGCGCTTGGTCCGCAAGCCGCGGGCCGATATTATCTTTTCTCCACGGCGTGCGAGTATCCCGCAGCCGACATGGTGCTTGATGAGCTCGATTGCCGATCCCATAGCCAGTTCGCCCGCAGCTGATGCCAAGGTGGCAAAGGCCAAGGCGGCAAAGGCCAAGGCGGTCGCGCCGGCGATCACGCTGCCGGCGGCGGGCGAGCGCGAACTGCGGCTCGATCTGTTCCGCGGGCTCGCGCTCTGGCTGATCTTCATCGATCATCTGCCGACCAATCTTCTGACCTGGCTCACGATCCGCAATTACGGATTTTCCGACGCCACCGAGATCTTCATCTTCATCTCCGGCTACACCGCGGCCTTCGTCTATGGTCGCGCGATGCTGGAGGCGGGTTTCGTGATCGCAACCGCGCGGGTGCTGCGCCGGGTCTGGCAGATCTATGTCGCGCACGTCTTCCTGTTCACGATCTTCCTCGCCGAGATCTCCTACGTCGCGACCTCGTTCGAGAACCCGCTCTACACCGAAGAGATGGGGATCATGGACTTCCTCAAGCAGCCCGACGTCACCATCGTCCAGGCGCTGCTGCTGCGCTTCCGTCCCGTCAACATGGACGTGCTGCCGCTCTACATCGTGCTGATGCTGTTCCTGCCGCTGATCCTGTGGCTGATGAAATGGAAGCCCGATGTCACACTGGGCCTGTCGGTGCTGCTCTACGCGCTGACCTGGCAGTTCGATCTTTACCTCTCGGCCTATCCGAACGGCGTCTGGGCGTTCAACCCGTTCGCCTGGCAATTGCTGTTCGTGTTCGGCGCCTGGTGCGCGCTCGGCGGCGCGCGGCGGATGTCGCGCATCCTGGCGTCGCCGATCACGATGTGGATCTGCATCGCCTATCTGGTCGCGGCGTTCTTCGTGACACTGACCTGGTACGTGCCGCAGCTCGGCCACGTCATGCCGAAGATCATCGAGCAGTGGATGTATCCGATCAACAAGACCGACCTGGACGTGCTGCGTTTCGCGCACTTCCTGGCGCTCGCCGCGCTGACCGTGCGTTTCCTGCCGCGCGATTGGCCGGGGCTGAGATCGCGCTGGCTGCGACCTTTGATCCTGTGCGGCCAGCATTCTCTTGAGATATTCTGTCTCGGTGTCTTCCTCGCCTTTGCCGGTCATTTCGTGCTCGCCGAGGTGTCGGGCGGTGCCGCACTGCACGCCTTGATCAGCGTCTGCGGCATCCTCATCATGTGGGGCATGGCGTGGATCATTTCGTGGTACAAGCATTCCGCCGACAAAGGCGCCTCGCGAACGAAAGGCGCCGGCGGCAATGCCGATCTGGCGGGAGGGGGAGCATGAAGTCCGCGCGGACGCTGGGTCTGGCGCTGCTTGCCGCGTGCCTTGCGGCCGCGCCGGCGCGTGCCGGCGACGCGGCCGAGCCGCCGCCGCAGCCCTGCGACCTCCCGGCCTATCTGCTGGCGAGCGAGAGCTCGCTGCCGAAGGTCACCGACACCGTCAAGGGCGGGCGCCCGCTGGAGGTGCTCGTGGTCGGCAGTCGCTCCTCCACCATCCCCGCCAACGAGCCGAGCGCCTACCCGGCCCAGTTGCAGGCGGCGCTGAAAGAGGCATTACCGTCAGCGACGATCAATCTATCCGTGGAATTACAGGCAAAGAGCACGGCCGAGGAGACCGGAGGAAGTCTCGTTAAGCTTGTTGAGGCAAAAAAGCCGACTTTGGTGATCTGGCAGACCGGAACCGTGGATGCTATGCGAGCGGTCGATCCCGATGATTTCCGCGGCGCTGTCGACGACGGAGTTGTTGCGCTGCGGAACGCTGGGGTCGACGTCGTTTTGGTCAATCTGCAATACAGCCCGCGTACGGAGACGATGATCTCTGCGCCGCCATATCTCGACAATATGCGTGTGGTGGCACAGCAGCACGATGTCCCGCTGTTCGACCGGTTCGCGATCATGAAGCAGTGGAGCGATGCGGGATATTTTGACCTGTTCAGCACCTCGCACGGTGTCGATCTGGCCAAGCGCGTGCATGCCTGTCTCGGCCGCGCGCTGTCGAAATTCGTGATCGACGCGGCCCATCTGGGCTCGGTGCAGCAGAATTGAAGGATCTGGAGTCAATGAGGTTTGCCGTCCCTTTTCGCCCGACCACATGGCGGAGCGTGTCCGCCGTTGCCGCGCTCCTGCTGATGCCTGGCGCGATCACAGCGCTTCGTGCGCAAACCGCGCAGGCCGACCAGCATGCGGCACTGTCGCAGGGCGGAAAAGCCGACGGCGCGAAGCCTGATGCGGCTGCGCCTGCGGCGACGACGGCCGCTCCGGCTAGCCTCACCGACCAGCGCAGCGCGGCCGCCGCGGCGATCGACAAGGTCAAGCAGGCTGCGAAATCCGCCAGCGACATGTTCCGCCGCGTGCCCTGCCTGCAGCCCAAGGGCGTGCCGAACACGACCGGCTCGCTGCCGCATGTCGCAGCCAAGCTCGCCGAGGGCCGGCCCGTCGTCATCGTCGCGTTCGGATCGTCCTCGACCCAGGGCTACGGCTCGTCGGCGCCGGAATTCACCTATCCGAACCGGCTCGCTGCGCAGTTGCGCCGGCACTATCCGTCCGCCGACATCACCGTGCTCAATCGCGGCATCGGTGGCGAGGATGCGCCGGAGATGATGAAGCGGCTGCAGACCCAGGTGATCGACGTGCACCCGGATCTTGTGATCTGGCAGGTCGGCACCAATGCGGTGCTGCGCAACCTCGATCAGCGCGCGACCGGCAAGCAGATCGAGGACGGCGTGGCGCGCATCCAGGCCGCGGGCGCCGACGTGGTGCTGGTCGATCCGCAATATTCGCCGCGCGTCACCGAGCGGCCCGAAAGCGCGCGCGGCATGGTGAAGCTGCTCAGCCGCATCGCTGCGCTGCGTCACGTCGGCATCTTCCCGCGCTTCGAGGTGATGCGCGACTGGCACGAGCAGCAGGCGATCCCGATCCACGATTTCGTCGTCTCCGACGGCCTGCACATGAACGACTGGGGCTACGCCTGCTTCGCGCAGCTGCTCGGCGACGACATCATCCGCTCGGTCGGCCAGATCAAGCTCGGCGTCAACGTTCCCTCCGACGTGCGTGCGTATCGTCCGATGTGACCTGGCCTCTCCTTGCTTGCAGGCGGCAGGATGAAGAGTGCTGCGCCGCGCGCAAGGTCGTGATCAGATTTGGTTGAATAGTTGTTGCGAAGGACGCCTCGCTCCCTCTCCCGCTTGCGGGGGAGGGTTGGGGTGGGGGTCTCTCCGCGATGGGAATACTCTTTGTGGGGTGAGAGCCCCCACCCGGATCGCATCTGTCGATGCGATCCGACCTAAGAGCGAGCTTCGCTCGTCTCGACCCCGCAAGCGGGAGAGGTCGCAGCGAATCTGCCGCCGGACCGCTCCAACCTAACATCCACCCAAGCTTGACGTTGCCGCGGTAATCCGCTCCTTTGGCCCCGATAAATCACCTTCGGGATGCCTTAAGGAAACGCTCATGTCTTTCGTGCTGGCCATTGATCAGGGCACCACCTCGTCGCGCGCCATGGTGTTCCGCAGCGACATTTCCATCGCCGCGGTCGCGCAGCAGGAATTCCCGCAGCATTTCCCCGCCTCGGGCTGGGTCGAGCACGAGCCGGAGGATATCTGGACCTCGACCGTGATGGTGTGCCGCGAGGCGCTGGAGAAGGCCGGGTTGAAGGCGAAGGATATCGCCGCGATCGGCATCACCAACCAGCGCGAGACCACCGTGGTGTGGGACCGCGCCACCGGGCAGGCGGTGCACCGCGCCATCGTCTGGCAGGATCGCCGCACCGCCGATATCTGCGCCGCGCTGAAGGCCGAGGGCCTTGAGCCCGCGATCTCGGCCAAGACCGGCCTGATCATCGATCCCTATTTCTCCGGCACCAAGGTCGCGTGGATTCTCGATCACGTGCCGGGCGCGCGCGAGCGCGCCGAGCGCGGCGAGCTGCTGTTCGGCACCGTCGACTGCTACCTGCTGTGGCGGCTCACCGGCGGCAAGGTGCACGCCACCGATGCCACCAACGCCTCGCGCACGCTGCTGTTCAACATCCACACCGGCGAATGGGATGACGATCTCGTCAAGCTGCTGCGCGTGCCGCGCTCGATGCTCCCGGAGGTGAAGGATTCCTCCGCCCGCTACGGCGAGAGCAGCGCCGATTTGTTCGGCGGCCCAATCGCGATCTCCGGCATCGCCGGCGACCAGCAGGCCGCGACCATCGGCCAGGCCTGCTTCGAGCCGGGCATGATGAAATCGACCTACGGCACCGGCTGCTTCGCGCTGCTCAACACCGGCACGACGCCGGTCGTCTCGAAGAACAAGCTGCTCACCACCATCGCCTATCAGCTCGGGGGCATGCGCACTTATGCACTCGAAGGCTCGATCTTCGTTGCCGGATCCGCGGTGCAGTGGCTGCGCGACGGGCTTGGCATCATCAAGCATGCGGCCGAGACCGGCCCGCTCGCCGATAAATCGGATTCCATGCAGAGCATCTATCTGGTGCCGGCCTTCGTCGGCATGGGCGCGCCGTACTGGAATCCGCGCGTGCGCGGCGCGCTGTTCGGGCTGACCCGCAACACCGGCCCGGCCGAGCTCGCCCATGCGACGCTGGAGAGCGTCTGCTACCAGACCTTCGATCTGTGGGCCGCGATGCGCACCGACTGGCCGGAGGCCAACGCCGCCAACACCGTGCTGCGCGTCGACGGCGGCATGACGGCATCCGACTGGACCATGCAGCGGCTCGCCGATCTGCTCAACGCGCCGGTCGACCGCCCGATGATCCAGGAGACCACGGCGCTGGGTGCCGCCTATCTCGCCGGCCTCAACGCCGACGTCTATCCGGAGCCCGCGAAATTCGCCGACAACTGGCGGCTCGAGCACCGCTTCAAGCCGGCGATGAGCCAGGCCACGCGCGAGCGCAAGCTCGCCGGCTGGGCCCGCGCCGTGAAGGGCGTGCTGGCAAGCGACGAGGGGGAATAGGGGCGCGGTCGTGCGGCGGGCTCGCTGCACCTCTCCCGCTTGCGGGGGAGGTCGCTGCGCTCAAGAGCGCAGCGGGTGGGGGTTCTCTCCACAATATGATTCGCGGAGAGAGCCCCCACCCAACCCTCCCCCGCAAGCGGGAGAGGGCTCTTCCCTTCCGGTTCGAGCCGGTCACGTCGCGTACTGATCTACTTCGCCTGCATCTGCTGCAGATCGAGCATCGCCTGCAACGTGGAAACAAAACAGGGGTCGCGTGATGATGTTGCCCGATGGCTACTCCGATGTCCCCGCCGGCAAGATCGCTGCCGTCGTCACCCATCTCGAAATGACCGCGCGTCCGCCGCAGCGCGACGATCCGGCCGGCGTATGGCGCCTGCGCCGGGTCGATCGGCCCGCGCTCGACTGGTATCGCGACCTCTATCGCCGCGTCGGCGAGGAGTGGCTGTGGTTCTCCCGCACGCGGCTGAGCGACGCGAAGCTCGCCGCGCTCATCCACGCGCCCGGCGTCGAGATCTATGCGCTGGTCGCAGATGGAAGCGACGAGGGCCTGCTCGAACTCGATTTCCGCGAGCACGGCCATTGCGAGCTCGTCTTCTTCGGCGTCACCTCAAACCTGATCGGCAGCGGCGCCGGCCGGTATCTGATGAACCGCGCGCTCGAGCTTGCCTGGAGGAACGACGTCGGGCGCGTCTGGGTGCACACCTGCACCTTCGATCACCCGTCCGCACTCGCCTTCTACCAGCGCTCCGGCTTTCGTCCGTTTCGGCGGCAGATCGAAGTGGCTGATGATCCGCGGCTCGACGGGACTGCACCGCGCGATGCGGCGAAGCATGTGCCGATGATAGGGTAAATGGATAGGCCAGCTCCGCCGGCGTCCCTCGTGCAAGCTCCAGCGCGACCCACGACCAAAGATCATGATCTTGTTGCAACGCGGCGCAGCCCATCTAGGATGGTGCAAAGCGCAACCTTTGACCTCGGCGCGGCCGTCTCTCTTCGAAATGCCCGGCTTTCGAAGCATGGTCCGCTGCGGCATGACCGACGAGATGACACATGTTCCTGATCGGCCAGTACGACTCGCCCTTCGTTCGCCGCACGGCGATCGCGCTCAGGCTCTATGGCTTCAACTTCCAGCACAAACCGTGGTCGACCTTCGGCGATGCCGAGCTGATCGCGCCCTACAACCCGCTGCGGCGGGTGCCGACGCTGGTGCTCGACGACGGCGAGGCGCTGATCGATTCGGCCGCGATCCTCGATTATCTCGACGAGACCGTTGGGCCCGAGCGCGCCATGCTGCCGCCGAGGGGACAGGAGCGGCGCCACCAGCTCCGCATCTGCGCGATCGCCACCGGGCTCGGCGACAAGTCGGTGAGCCTCGTCTATGAGAGCGTGCTGCGCAAGGAGCAGCTCAAGCTCTGGGTCGATCGTTGCGAGGCGCAGATCACGGGCGCGCTCGATGCGCTGGAGAAGGAGCGAAGCACGATCACGACGCCCTATCTGTTCGGCGAGCGCATCGGGCATTCCGACATCGCATTGGCCTGCGCGCTGCGCTTCACCGGCGAAGCGCATCCGCATCTGTTCGACCATCGCTACCAAGCGCTGAAGGCCCACGCTGAACGCTGCGAGGCGCTGCCGGCGTTCAAGGAGATCGTGCAGCCGCTGGCGCCACCGAAGGGGTAAGTATTCCGGCAAGGGGTGCGACAAATCACCCCGACGGGCAAGTTTCCGCTTCGCGTTTGACCCAACTCAGGTGTTGAATCCGCGCGTCTCACCCGATTGAGGGGCGCTTCGCGGTCGTCACGAGTGTTGTGGTGAGATGCGGTGGACGCCGAGCGTGTGACTGACGAGCACCCGCAAGGCGGACGGTGAAGTCGTGTGGTTCCGACGCCCCAGTGGCAGGTGTCTCGTCGCAAAACGCGGAACGCGTCTTTGCGAAGACGGTGACAAAAAAGCCAAGTCTCGCCGGGGAGAGCACGAAGTAAGCCGTAACCCATCGCGCAGGGAAAGCCGGGATTGCTCCGGTTTCACCTGTGGTCCTACCCCTGTGCTTTTTTTTGTCGCACAGGGCCCATGGGTGCGATCGGCCCCCGGCTTTCCCTGCGCCCTCTGATCAAGGAGAGGGCGAAACGAGATGCAAAACTCGGGCGGTTCACGTCGCGAGACTGCGAACCCATATCCCTCAATCGTCATGCCCCGCGCATGCGGGGCATCCAGTACGCCGCGGCGTCTCGGCTCAAACACCGACGTCTCTGGAATACTGGATCACCCGCATTCGCGGGTGATGACAGTGCGACAGGCTGTTTGACAATTGAACGCGTCCTCCAGGTCGTCTCGGTTATCACCGGGACGAATCGAGAGAGACCTCGGCGCGATCGACGGCTTTGATTGCGTACTACTTCGCCGGCATCGCCTCCGGCGTGTCGGGCTGCGCCGAGGGGTGCGCCTTGGCAAAGGCGGGCAGCGCCATCGCGGTCTCGTGGATGCGTTTCACGGTCGGCCAGGGCGAGAGGTTGATCTGTTGGTTGATTGCCGCGGTGACATGGCTGACCAGGCAGATGTCGGCGAGACCAGGTGCATCGCCGTGGCAGAACTGACCGGTCGCCTTGTTGCCGGCGAGGTGGCCTTCGAGCGCGACCAGCGTCTCGACCGTCCAGTGCCGCCGCCAGGCGCTTTGCTGGCTGTCGCGCAGATCGAGCTCGCGGTCGAGATAGCGCCGCACCCGCGGCGTCAGCAGTGGATGGCCCTCGCAGGCGACCATCAGCGCCAGCGCGCGCACCCGCGCCCGGCCGAGCGCGTCGGCCGGCAGCAGCGGCGGGGTCGGATAGGTCTCGTCGAGATAGTCGATGATCGCGAGCGACTGCACCAGCACGGTGCCGTCATCGGTGATCAGCGCCGGCAGCGCCATCTGCGGATTGATCTTGCGATAGGCCTCGGCCCGATGCGCATCGGCATCGATGTCGACCAGGATCACCTCGGCCGGCACCTGTTTCAGGTTGAGCGCGATCCGCACCCGAAAACTCGCCAGCGACCGCCAGAAGGAGAAGAATTGCATGGGCAGCTCACTCCGCTCGTCATGCGCGGACTTGATCCGCGCATCCATCGACGTCAGCGAGAAGATTGTCGGAAGATGGATCGCCGGGTCAAGTCCGGCGATGACAAGTGTCAGGGCAATCGTAACCCGGATGAAGCGCAAGCGAAATCCGGGACCGGCGACCGTTCAATCGCAGCTACCCCGGATTGCGCTTCGCTGCATCCGGGCTACGGCGCCGAAGAGCTACCCCACGCCCACTTTCTTCTTCCGCCAGGCGAGATGCATGGCGCAGGTGCAGCCCTGCGGGTGCGAGGCGAGGTCCGCTTCGGTAACGTCGTTGGCCGGCGTGGCCGCCGGCGCGATCGCGGGCTCCTTCGCGCCATCCTGCGACGGGATGTAGTTCAGGATCGGCGCGAGCCAGCGCTCGATCTCTGCGGTCGTCATGTCCTTGCGCGCGGCGTAATCCTCGACCTGGTCGCGCTCGATCTTGCCGACGCCGAAATAGAAGCTCTCGGGGTGCGAGAAGTAGAGTCCCGAGACCGAGGAGCCCGGCCACATCGCAAAGCTCTCGGTGAGCTTCACGCCGGCGGTGTTCTCGGCATCGAGCAGCGAAAACAGCGTCCGCTTCTCGGTGTGGTCGGGCTGCGCCGGATAGCCCGGCGCGGGACGGATGCCGTCGTATTTCTCGAGGATCAGCTCCTCCGACGACCAGGCCTCGTCAGGCGCGTAGCCCCAGAACTCCTTGCGCACGCGCTGGTGCATGCGCTCGGCAAAGGCCTCGGCCAACCGGTCGGCCAGCGCCTTGCACAGGATCGAGGAGTAGTCGTCATTGGCTTTCTTGAAGCGGTCGGCGACCGCATCCTCGCCGATGCCGGCGGTGACGACGAAGCCGCCGATATAATCCGGCAAGCCGGACTCCTTCGGCGCGATGAAGTCCGACAGCGCGGCGTTGAAGCGGCCCTCGCGCTTCTCGAGCTGCTGGCGCAGCGTATGGAAGGTCGCGATCTTCTCGCTTCGCGTCTCGTCGGCATAGACTTCGATGTCGTCGCCGACCGTGTTGGCCGGCCAGAAGCCGATGGTGGCGCGGGCGGTGAACCACTTCTCCTTGATGATCGTGTCGAGCATCTTGCGCGCGTCGTCATAGAGCGAGCGAGCAACCTCGCCGATCTTGGGATCGTCGAGGATCGCCGGGAAGCGGCCGGCCAATTCCCAGGTTTGGAAGAACGGCGTCCAGTCGATGTAGCCGGCGAGCTCGGCGAGGTCGTAGGCGTCGAAGCTCTTCAGGCCGAAGAACGCCGGCTGCTTCGGCGGCGCGGCGGCAAAGTCGATCGCGACCTTGTTGGCGCGGGCGTCGGAGAGCTTCAGCCGCCTCTTGTCGGCCTGGGCGCGGAAATGCGCCGCGGAGATCTTGGCGTATTCGGCACGCACCTCGGCGGCATAGGCCTGCTTCTTCTCGAGCGACATCAGCGAGGAGGCGACGCCGACCGCGCGGCTCGCGTCATTGACGTGGACCACCGGCCCGCCCGGATAGTTCGGGTCGATCTTCACGGCGGTGTGGACCCGGCTCGTGGTGGCACCGCCGATCAGAAGCGGCAGCTTCAGGCCCTGCCGCTCCAGCTCGCCGGCGAGGAAGCTCATCTCGTCGAGCGAGGGCGTGATCAGGCCGGACAGGCCGATGATGTCGGCGCCTTCGGCCTTCGCGGTCTCGATGATCTTGTTGGCGGGCACCATCACGCCGAGGTCGATGACCTCGAAATTGTTGCACTGGAGCACGATGCCGACGATGTTCTTGCCGATGTCGTGGACGTCGCCCTTAACGGTCGCGAGCACGATCTTGCCGGCGGCGCTGCGGCCGTCGCCGGTCACGCCGTTGGCGAGGTTGCGCGCCTTCTCCTCCTCCATGAACGGCATCAGATAGGCGACCGCCTGCTTCATCACGCGCGCCGACTTCACCACCTGCGGCAGGAACATCTTGCCGTCGCCGAAGAGATCACCGACCACGTTCATGCCGGCCATCAGCGGCCTCTCGATGACATCGAGCGGGCGGGCGGCATTCTGCCGGGCGGCTTCGGTGTCTTCCTCGATGAACTCGGTGATGCCGTGCACCAGCGCGTGGCTCAGCCGCTTCTCGACCGGCCATTCGCGCCAGGCGAGGTCGGCCTCCTTGGCCTGCTTCTCCTTGCCGCGGAACTTGTCGGCGAGCGCCAGCAGCCGCTCGGAGGCGCTCGCGTCGCGATTGAGGATCACGTCCTCGCACACCTGGCGCAGCTCGGGATCGATGTCGTCATAGACGATCATCTGTCCGGCATTGACGATGCCCATGTCCATGCCGGCGTGAATCGCGTGATACAGGAACACCGAGTGCATCGCCTCGCGCACCGGCTCGTTGCCGCGGAACGAGAACGACAGATTGGACACGCCGCCCGAGATGTGGGCGCCGGGCAGGTTCTTCCGGATCCAGCGCGTCGCCTCGATGAAGTCGACGCCGTAATTGTTGTGCTCATCGAGGCCGGTCGCGATCGCGAAGATGTTCGGATCGAAAATGATGTCCTCGGGCGGGAAGTCGAGCCTGACGACCAGGATGTCGTAGGCGCGCTTGCAGATCTCGATCTTGCGCGTGAAGGTGTCGGCCTGTCCGGTCTCGTCGAAGGCCATCACCACCACGGCGGCGCCGTGGCGCCGGGCGACCGTTGCCTCGTGGATGAACTTGTCCTCGCCTTCCTTCAGCGAGATCGAGTTCACGATCGGCTTGCCCTGGATGCATTTCAGGCCGGCCTCGATGACGTGGAATTTCGAGGAGTCGACCATCATGGGCACCCGCGCGATGTCGGGCTCGGCGGCGACGAGGTTGAGGAACGTCACCATCGCCTGCTCGGAGTCGAGCAGGCCCTCGTCCATGTTGACGTCGATCACCTGGGCGCCGTTCTCGACCTGGTCGCGAGCGACCTGAAGGGCTGCGGTGTAATCGCCGGCGGTGATCAGCTTGCGGAAGCGCGCCGAGCCGGTGACGTTGGTGCGCTCGCCGACGTTCACGAAGGGGATCGCATCGGTCAGCGTGAACGGCTCGAGGCCGGACAACCGCAGCCGCGGTGCGATCTCGGGCACCACGCGCGGCTTGTGTGGAGCGACGGCCCTGGCGATCGCGGCGATATGGTCGGGGGTGGTGCCGCAGCAGCCGCCGACGATGTTGACGAGGCCGTCGCGCGCGAACTCGCCGATCAGCCGCGCCATGTAGTCCGGCGTCTCGTCATACTGGCCGAACTCGTTGGGCAGGCCGGCATTCGGATACGCGCAAACCAGCGTGTCGGCGACACGTCCGATATCGGCGATGTGGCTGCGCAGATCCTCGGCACCCAGCGCGCAGTTGAAACCGATCGTCACAGGCTTGGCGTGCCGCACCGAGTGCCAGAACGCTTCCGGCAACTGGCCGGAGAGCAGGCGGCCGGACTTGTCGGTGATGGTGCCGGAGATCATCACGGGCACGTCGATGCCGCGCTCCTCGATGATCTCGGAGATCGCGTAGAGCGCGGCCTTGGCGTTCAGCGTGTCGAAGATGGTCTCGACCAGCAGCATGTCGGCGCCGCCATCGAGCAAGCCGCGCGCCTGCTCGCCATAAGCCTTGCGCAAATCGTCGAAGGTCACCGCGCGGTAGCCGGGGTTCGACACATCGGGCGAGATCGAGGCGGTGCGGTTGGTCGGGCCGAGCGCGCCGGCCACGAAGCGCTGCTTGCCGTCCTCGGCCGAGACGCGCGCCGCGGCGGCACGCGCCAGCTTCGCGCCCTCGCGGTTCAGCTCATAGGCGAGGTCAGACATGTCGTAGTCGGCCTGCGCGATCGAGGTCGAGGAGAAGGTGTTGGTCGCGACGATGTCGGCTCCGGCGCGCAAATAGGCGGCGTGGATATCCTCGATCGCGTCAGGCTGGGTCAGGATCAGGACGTCGTTGTTGCCCTTGATGTCGCGGTGGAAGTCCTTGAAGCGCTCGCCGCGGAAGGCGGCCTCGTCGAACTGCAGGCCCTGGATCATCGTGCCCATGGCGCCGTCGAGCACCAGGATGCGCTCGCGGGCAGCCGCGAGCAGGGCGGTACGCTTCGGAGAAACAGGGACTGTCATGGATCAGGCAGCTTTCTGGGTGCCATTCGGCCGGATGCCGAGCAGATGGCTGATCGCGAACACGAGGTCCGCGCGGTTCATGGTGTAGAAGTGGAACGTGTCGACGCCGTGCTTGAACAGCTTCTGCACCTGGCCGGCGGCCACGGTGGCGGCGACCAGCTTGCGGGTCTCGGCGTCGTTGTCGAGGCCGTCGAACTTCTCGGCGAGCCAGTCCGGCACGCTGGTGCCGGCGCGGGTCACGAAGTTGCGGGCCTGCTTGAAATTGTGCATCGGCATGATGCCCGGAACGATCGGGATCTCGATGCCGCGCGCCCGCACCTTGTCGACGTAGCGGTAATAGAGCTCGTTGTCGAAGAACACCTGGGTGATCGCGCGCGCAGCACCCGCATCGACCTTGGCCTTCAGCGTATCGATGTCGGCATCGAAGCTGGCGGCTTCCGGATGCTTCTCGGGATAGGCCGACACCGAGATCTCGATATCGGGATGGCGCTTCTTGATCCCGGCGACGAGCTCGGCCGAGCTCTGGTAGCCGTCCGGATGGGTGAAATAGGGCGTGCCGATGCCCCCCGGCGGATCGCCGCGCAATGCCACGATGTGGCGGACGCCGACCTCGTGATAGCGGTCGACGATCTCGTCGATCTCACCGCGCGCGGCGCCGACGCAGGTCAGATGCGCCGCCGGCAGCAGCTCGGTCTCCCGCAAGATGCGGGTGATGGTCGAATGGGTGCGCTCGCGGGTCGAGCCGCCGGCGCCATAGGTCACCGATACGAAGTTCGGCGTCAGCGGCGCCAGACGGTTGATGGCCTCCCAGAGATTGCGCTCCATCTCCTCGGTCTTCGGCGGGAAGAACTCGAAGGAGATTTTGGGAGTCTTGGGCGCGCGGTGCCCGTTCGACGCGGGCGAGACGATCTCGGTCATGATACGCAAGAGCTCCGCAACACGTGGGCAGACGTCAGGCTTGAATATGGACGCGTTAGGATAAGCGAAACCGCACTCTCCTTACAGCCCATCGAATATGGGAAATTGCCCAATATGGATAGATATGTGGTCCAAGTCGCTCAGAGAACAAGGAGAGTGGGATAGCGCCTGATGGTCTTGTTCTAAAACAGCAAATAATTGAAACTGTTAAAAAAAATTCATGAGCCACCAGGCAATTGCGTTGGCAATAGGTGTGGGCAGGATTGTGTCATTGGCGAATTGTCGTATTTCATCCCAATCTGCACAAGGGCCGCGACCACGGGCATCGCCCTTCCGATGCGGGACTGACCTGCGCGGCCTGGGCCTTTGTCGGCTCTGCGGGCCACACTAGGTTGTTCGCCATGATCCCGCTGTCCGTCCTCGACCTTTCCGTCGTCACATCAGGCACCAGACCTGCCGCCGCGCTGCGCAACAGCATCGATCTGGCGCGCCACGTCGATGGCCTCGGCTATAGCAGGTATTGGCTCGCCGAGCATCATAACCTTGCTTCCGTTGCGAGCCCCGCGCCCGATCTGATAATCGGGCAGATCGCGGCGGTGACGCAGAACATCCGCGTCGGCTCCGGCGGCGTGATGCTGCCGAACCATGCGCCGCTCGTGGTCGCCGAGCGCTTCAAGATGCTGGAGGCGCTGTTTCCCGGCCGGATCGATCTCGGACTTGGCCGCGCGCCTGGCACCGATGGCGCCACGGCCCACGCCCTGAGGAGCCGGCTCGATCGCCGCGAGGGCGATGATTTCCTCGAACGGCTGCATGAGCTGACCTTGTGGGAGACGCGCGATTTCCCGGCCGGTCACCCCTACAACAAAGTCGTGGCGATGCCGGACGATTCGCCGCTGCCGCCGATCTGGCTGCTGGGCTCGAGCGATTACTCCGCCGAGCTCGCGGCGCAGGTCGGGATGGGTTTTGCGTTCGCGCACCATTTCGCCACCCATGATGCGATCGCCGCGATGACCAACTATCGCGCGCATTTCACGCCGTCGGGCTGGCGCGCCGCTCCGCAGGCGATTCTTGCCGTCGCCGTCGTCGCGGCCGAGACGGATGCGGAGGCCGAGAAGCTCGCGCTGTCGATGGATCTCAACCGGCTGCGCCGCGACCGCGGCCAGTATCTGCCGCTGCCGAGCGTCGAGGAGGCGGAGGCCTATCCCTACACCGACGCCGATCGCGCCTCGATCGTGCGCAACCGTTCGCGCTTCTTCGTCGGCAGCCCCGCGACCGTGATGACCAAGCTGCAGCCGCTGATCGCAGCGACCCAGGCGGACGAACTGATGGTGGTTACCGCGGTCTACGACCACGACGCGCGGAAGAAGTCATACAGCCTGCTCGCCGAGGCGTTCGGGCTGCGCAAAAAGGCGGCGGCGAAAGTGCAGGTGGAGGGGCCTAGTCCTGCCTCTCACTGAAGGTCGCGCGGAAGGGGTGGCCGGGATAGACGCCGACGATGCGGAATTCGCGCGAGAAGAATTTCAATTCCTCCAGCGCAAAGGCAAGGCCGCGGTCGTTCGGATGGCCGTCGACGTCGGCATAGAATTGCGTGGCGAAGAAATTGCCGTCGACCATATAGCTCTCGAGCTTGGTCATGTTGACGCCGTTGGTGGCAAAGCCGCCCAGCGCCTTGTAGAGCGCAGCGGGCAGGTTGCGCACCCGGAAGACAAAAGTGGTGACCAGTGGCCCCGAGCCCTGCTCGGCCCATTTGGCCTCACGCGCCAGCACCACGAAGCGGGTGGTGTTATGGGCCTCGTCCTCGATGTCCTCGGCCAGGATATCGAGACCGTAGATCTCGGCGGCGAGGCGCGAGGCGATCGCCGCCACGCTGCTGTCGCCGCGGTGGGCGATGTCGCGCGCGCTGCCGGCGGTGTCGCCGGCGACGAGCGGCCGGATGCCGAGCTTGCGGATCATGCGCCGGCACTGGCCGAGCGCGTGGACATGGCTCTCCACGGTCTTGATGTCGGCAAGCTTGGTCCCCTTGATCGCCATCAGCTGGTGGCGGATCGGCAGGAACCACTCGCCGACGATGAACAGGCCGGAATCCGGCAGCAGATGGTGGATGTCGGCGACGCGGCCGGCGACCGAGTTCTCGATCGGGATCATGCCGAGATCGGCCTCGCCCGAGGAGATCGCGGCCAGCGCGTCCTCGAAGGTCGGGCAGGGCATCGGTTCGGCGTCCGGATAGGCCTCGACGATCGCGATATGGGAATTGGCGCCAGGCTCGCCCTGGAACGCGATTTTTAGCTTCTTGGTCATGGTCTCTTTCCTGCGCGGCCTTTTAGCACCCGGTCAGGCTTTGGAAAGCATCCGCCGCGCGGTTTCGAGGTCGGCCTGGGTGTCGACGCCCCGTGGGACGGTGTCAACGATCGTGATGTCAATCCGCATGCCGGCCTCCAGGGCGCGAAGCTGCTCGAGCTTCTCCTGCAATTCCAGCGGCGAGGGCGGCAGCCGCACAAACCGCTCAAGCGCTGCGCGGCGGTAGGCATAGAGGCCGATATGATGGTAGCGCGGACCGTCGCCATGGGGCGCGGTGGCGCGGGTGAAATAGAGCGCGCGGAGCCGGTTCGCCCCGATCGGCGAGCCGACCGCCTTGACGACGCTGGGGGCCCGGTCCTCCTCCTCGGTGTGGATTTGCGAGGCCAGCGTCGAAATATCGACGGCAGGGTCGGCCAGTGCCGGCATCACGCTGCGGATGGTGTCCGGCGTGATGGTCGGGAAATCGCCCTGCAGATTGACCACGATCTCGGCGGTCTGCTCCGGATCCAGGATCATCATCGCCTCATGGACCCGGTCCGAGCCGGACGGATGGTCGGCGCGGGTCATCACCACCTCGCCGCCCGCGGCCTTCACCGCGTCGGCGATCTCCGCCGTGTCGGTGGCGACCGCAACCCGGCCGATCCGGGCCGCTTCGGCTCGCCGCAGCACGTGGACGATCATCGGCTGGCCCGCGATGTCCAAGAGCGGCTTTCCCGGCAGCCGCGTGGCGGCCATGCGGGCGGGAATCAGCACCAAGGTACGCGGTTCGGTCATTCGTGTCGGGGCCCGTCCGGCCTGCGGAAATTGATGGGGAGGGGGTTGAATCCGGCGCGTTTATACGGGTTGCCAGAGCGCGGGCAAACCGATATCTCAAACGCTGCTTGGGGGGCGGTGCGATAGGCCGATTCCCAGGTCCTTCCGCGCGGCCGTATTCCCGGCCTGAAGTCGACATTCAAGGCCCGGAGCCTGACCCAAAATGGACTCCTTCGAACTCAATAAAATTCTCGGTGCGCTTCTCGGCACCTGCATTGTTGTCCTGGTGACGAGCTTTGCCGCTGGCGCGGTGTTCACGCCGAAGGCGCCGGAGAAGCCGGGCTTTGAGATCGCGGCGAAGGAGGAGGCCCCCGCTGGTGGCGGCGAGGCTGCCCCGGCCAAGTCGGAGCCGATCGAGAAGCTCCTGCAGACCGCCTCGGCGGAGAAGGGCGCTGCCGCGGCCAAGAAGTGCCAGGCCTGCCACACCTTCGAGAAGGGCGGTCCGAACCGCGTCGGTCCGAACCTCTATGGCATCGTCAACGAGCCCCGGGGCGAGGGCCGCGGCTTCAACTTCTCGGCCGCGATGAAGGCCAAGGGCGGCACCTGGACCTTCGACGACCTCAACAAGTTCCTCACCAACCCGAAGGGCTTCATCCCGGGCACCGCGATGGGTTTCGCCGGCGTTCCGAAGGACAGCGAGCGCGCCGACATCATCGCCTATCTGAACTCGAATTCGGACCATCCCGCTCCGGTCCCGACGGCTTCGAAGTAGCGATTTGCTTTTCGCGATCACGCGGGAACGAAACGGCCAGGCAATGCCTGGCCGTTTTCGCATGGGTATTGAGTGTCGCGGGGTTGTTATCGGGACGTTTCGCCGCACCGGGACCGTTCCTGGGTTACTATCATGAGGAAAAAGCAACGTAATTTGTCGAACCGTTGCCTTATATTGGGTCCCATGTAACCGGGGGCCGCGAGCAGGAAAGACGAATTTGGCGATCACCCGACGACATCTTCTTCAAGGCAGCGCACTGGCCGCAATGGCTCCCGCGCTTGGGCTCAACTCCGGCTTGTCCACGGTCACGCCGGCCTTCGCGGATAGCGCCCCGAACGGGCTCAAATGGCGGCATGGCCTGTCGCTGTTCGGCAATGTCAAATACCCAGCCGACTTCAAGCGATTTGACTATGTCAATCCGGATGCACCGAAGGGCGGCCTTGCCCGGCAAATCGCCATCGGCACTTTCGATAATTTCAACATCGTCGTCTCGGGCGTGAAAGGCTCCATCGCAGGCGGTGTCGCGCAGATCTATGAATCGCTGACCACGCCTTCGCTCGACGAAGTCTCAACCGAGTATGGATTGCTGGCGGAGGCTGCAAGTTATCCCGACGACTTCTCCTATGTCGTTTATCGCCTGCGCCCTCAGGCAAAGTGGCACGACGGAGCGCCCGTTACCCCGGAAGACGTGATCTTTTCGCTCGGCGCCTTCAAGACGCACCATCCGATGTTCTCTGCCTACTACAGCCATGTGGTGCGCGCGGAGAAAATCAGCGATCGCGAAGTGAAGTTTGTCTTTGACATGCCGGGCAATCGCGAACTGCCGCAGATCGTGGGCCAACTGACGATCCTGCCCAAGCACTGGTGGGAGGGCACCGATGGCCAAGGCCGAAAGCGTGATGTCTCCGCGACAACGCTGGAGAAGCCGCTCGGATCGGGACCGTATCGCATCAAGGAGTTTGTCGCGGGACGGACTGTGACTCTGGAACGGGTCAAGGACCATTGGGCGCGCGACCTCGCGACCAATGTCGGCTCCAACAATTTCGACGAGCTGCGTTACGAGTACTTCAGGGACCCCACGGTTGCGATCGAGGCGTTCAAGGCCGATCAGATCGATTGGCGTACGGAGAACAGCGCGAAGGCCTGGGCGACCGCCTATGATTTTCCGGCCGTCACCGACAAGCGCGTGGTGCTGGAGGAGTTTCCCAACCGCAGTTCCGGCATCATGCAAGCCTTCGCGCCGAACCTGCGTCGCGCCAAATTCGCCGATCCGCGCGTCCGGCGGGCTTTGAACTTTGCCTTCGACTTCGAGGAAGTGAACAAGCAGCTGTTCTTCGGCCAGTACAAGCGCATCACGAGCTACTTCGACGGCGCCGAGGAGTTGATGGCGACAGGCCTGCCACAGGACAAGGAGCTTGGCATTCTCGAACCGTTGCGTGGACAGGTGCCGGCCGAAGTATTCACGACGGCCTACACCAATCCGGTCGGGGGAAACCCTGAAGCCGTGCGCGCCAATCTTCGCGAGGCATTACGCCTGCTCAAGGAGGCCGGCTACGAGGTGCGCGACCGCAAGCTGGTGAACTCAAAGAGCGGCGAGCCCTTCTCGATCGAATTGCTCAGCCAGGATCCGAATTTTGAAAGGGTCATGCTGGCCTACAAGCCCTCACTCGAGCGGCTTGGAATGTCGGTCAGTGTGCGCACGATTGATCCAATTCAATATGAGAACCGACTTCGCGATTGGGATTTCGACATTGTTGTCGGGTCCTGGCCGGAATCCCTCTCTCCTGGCAATGAGCAGCGCGAATTTTGGGGAACGAAAGCCGCTGATGCGCCGGGATCCCGCAATATCGTCGGCATCAAGAACCCGGTGATCGACAAGCTGATCGAGCGGGTGATTTTTGCGACGGACCGCGAAGATCTCGTCGCTGCAACCAAAGCGCTCGACCGCGTGTTGTTGTGGAATCATTACGTCGTCCCGCAATGGAACTATCCGAAGGTGCGTACGGCGCGCTGGGATCGGTTCGGTCGGCCGGCACAGTTGCCGAAATACGGTCTGTCGGGATTCCCGTTGATCTGGTGGTACGACGCCGACAAGGCGGCCAAGCTCAAGAGTTCATAAGGTCAAGGATTCGCGCATGGCGCTATTCACCCGTCGGCACGCACTTGGTCTCGGCATCGGTGCGTTGAGCGCTGCAGGATTTCGCGCAGCCCCGGCCGCCGCCGATAACGGATCCGAGATGCACGGCATATCGGCGTTCGGCGACCTGAAATATCCAGCGGATTTCAAGCAGTTCGACTATGTCAATCCGAACGCGTCGAAGGGTGGGGTGTTCTCGACGATCCCATCGGTGCGTGCCAACAACCAATCCTATTACACCTTCAACTCGCTCAACGCCTACATCATGAAGGGCGAGGGCGCGCAGGGCATGGACATGACCTTCGCGACGCTGATGTCGCGCGCCAATGATGAGCCCGACGCGATGTACGGCTACGCCGCGAAGTCGGTGCAGATCTCGCCGGACAAGCTCACCTACCGCTTTACCATGAGGCCAGAGGCGCGCTTCCATGACGGCTCGAAGCTCACCGCGCAGGACGTCGCCTTCTCGCTCAGCACGCTGAAGGAAAAGGGCCATCCGCTGATCGTCGTGCAATTGCGCGACTTCGTGAAGGCCGAGGCGCCCGACGATGCGACCGTCGTCGTGAGCTTCGCGCCGAATCGCGCGCGCGACGTGCCGCTCTTTGTCGCGGGCCTGCCGATCTTCTCCAAGGCCTATTACGCGACGCGGCCCTTCGATGAATCGACGCTCGATACGCCGCTCGGCTCGGGGCCGTACAACGTCGGCAAGTTCGAGGTCAACCGTTACATCGAATTTAACCGCGTCAAGGACTGGTGGGGAGCCGACCTGCCGGTCAGTCGCGGCAACTACAATTTCGACACCGTGCGCTACGAATTCTATCGCGATCGCGATGTCGCCTTCGAAGGCTTTACCGCGAAGAACTATTTGTTCCGCGAGGAGTTCACCGCCCGCGTCTGGGCGACCCGGTATGATTTCCCCGCGGTGAGGGACGGCCGCGTCAAGCGCGAGACGCTGCCCGACGACACGCCATCCGGCGCACAGGGCTGGTTCATCAACACTCGACGCGACAAGTTCAAGGATTCCCGCGTGCGCGAGGCGCTGATCAACGCCTTCGACTTCGAGTGGACCAACAAGACCATCATGTACGATGCCTATGCGCGAACGGTCTCGCCGTTCCAGAATTCGGACATGGTGGCGGAAGGATCGCCTTCGCCGGAAGAACTCGCGCTGCTCGAGCCGTTCCGCGGTCAGATGCCGGACGAGGTGTTTGGCCTGCCCTATGTGCCGCCGATGTCCGACGGTTCGGGCCAGGATCGCACCCTGCTGCGCAAGGCCGCGCAGCTTCTCAATGACGCCGGCTACCTCATCAAGGACGGCAAGCGCGTGCTGCCGACTGGCGAGGTGTTCACCATCGAATTCCTTGCCGACGAGCCCTCGTTGCAGCCACACCATGGCCCCTTCATCAAGAATCTCGGAACGCTGGGCATCGATGCGACGCTCCGCTTGGTCGATGCCGTGCAGTATCGCGCCCGGGTGGAAGATTTCGACTTCGACCTGACCATGCAGCGCTTCAGCTTCTCGGCTACACCCGGCGACAGCATGCGTCCGTTCTTCTCCGCGCAGGCGGCCAAGACCAAGGGCTCCTACAACCTCGCAGGGACCTCCAGTCCCGTCATCGACGCACTGGTCGAAAAGATCATCGGCGCCAACAGCCGCCATGAGCTGACGGTTGCCTGCCGTGCCTTCGATCGCGTGTTCCGCGCCGGACGCTATTGGGTGCCGCAGTGGTACCGCAACACGCATCCAATCGCTTACTGGGACCAATTCGATCATCCGGAGAAGCTGGCGAAATATACGTCGGGCGTCGGTGCGCCTGACAACTGGTGGTACGATGCGGCCAAGGCCGCGAAGCTCGAACAGGCGAGTAGACAATGAGCGCCTATATTGCCCGTCGCATTCTCCTGATGTTGCCGACGCTGCTGGGCATCCTGTTCGTCTCCTTCGTGGTCGTGCAGTTTGCTCCGGGCGGACCGGTCGAGCGCGTCATCGCGCAGATCAACGGCGCCGATACGGGCGGCACCTCGCGCGTGTCGGGCGGCGGCGGTGATTTCGCGGCGCAGCGCGGCCAGGGTGGCGCTGCGGCCAGCTCGATCAACTCGAAATACCGCGGCGCGCAGGGTCTCGATCCCGACTTCATCAAGAAGCTCGAGGTGCAGTTCGGCTTCGACAAGCCGGCGCCGGAGCGCTTCCTCCTGATGGTGTGGAATTTTGCCCGCTTCGATTTCGGCAAGAGCTATTTCCGCGACATCAGCGTGATCCAGCTCATCAAGGAGAAGCTGCCGGTCTCGATCTCACTCGGGCTCTGGATGACGCTGCTGACCTACCTGATCTCGATCCCACTCGGCATCCGCAAGGCGGTCCGGGACGGATCGCGGTTCGACACCTGGACCTCGGCGGTGATCATCATCGGTTTCGCGATTCCGGGCTTCCTGTTCGCGATCTTCCTGATCATCCTGTTCGCCGGCGGCTCGTTCTTCAACATCTTCCCGCTGCGCGGGCTGACCTCCGACGGCTGGTCGCAGTTTCCCTGGTACTGGAAGATCATCGACTATTTCTGGCACATCACGCTGCCGATAATATCGATGGCGCTCAGCGCCTTCGCCACCATGACGCTGCTCACCAAGAACTCGTTCCTCGACGAGATCCGCAAGCAATATGTGATGACGGCGCGAGCCAAGGGCTGCAGCGAGCGGCAGGTGCTCTATGGCCATGTCTTCCGCAATGCCATGCTGATCGTGATCGCGGGATTCCCGGCCGCGTTCATCCACGCCTTCTTCTCCGGCTCGCTCCTGATCGAGACCATCTTCTCGCTCGACGGGCTCGGCCTGCTCAGCTTCGAGAGCGTCCTCAATCGCGACTATCCGGTGGTGTTCGGGACGCTGTTCGTCTTTTCGCTGGTCGGGCTCGTGGTCAATCTGATCTCCGATCTCACATATATGTGGATCGATCCGCGGATCGATTTCGAGGCGCGGGAGGTCTGATGACGATGCTCGCGCCAAAGCCGGTCGAGACCTCGACGCAATCGCCGCTCGGCGAGGTGGTGCCCGCCACGCGCCACGGCTTCGCGCCGTCGCCGCTGAACAAGCGGCGCTGGCAGAACTTCAAGGCGAACCGCCGCGGCTACTGGTCGTTCTGGATCTTCCTCGTGCTGTTCGTGGTGTCGCTGTTCGCCAACGTCATCGCCAATGACAAGCCGCTCGTCGTCAAGTACGACGGCCACTACTACTGGCCGGTGCTGTTCAGCTACGCCGAGACCACCTTCGGCGGCGACTTCGAGACCGCGGCGGACTATCGCGACCCCTACCTGCAGAAGCAGATTGCGGCCAAGGGCGGCAGCATGTTCTGGCCCCCGATCCGCTATTCCTATGACACGCGTAACCTCGATCTGCCGACCCCGGCGCCATCGCCGCCCACCTGGTGGTTGACCGAAACGCAGTGCAAGGACGTGGTGCAGCGGAAGGGCCTGAAGAGCTGCCGCGACCTCGAATATAACTGGCTCGGCACCGACGATCAGGGGCGCGATGTCCTTGCGCGGCTGATCTATGGCTTCCGCATCTCGGTGCTGTTCGGCCTGACGCTGACCATCCTGTCCTCGATCATCGGCGTCGCCGCCGGCGGCGTGCAGGGTTATTTCGGCGGCTGGATCGACCTCACCTTCCAGCGGCTGATCGAGATCTGGACCGCGATTCCCTCGCTCTATCTGCTCCTGATCATCTCGGCGGTGCTGCCGCCCGGCTTCTTCATCCTGCTCGGCATCCTGCTGTTGTTCTCGTGGGTGTCGCTGGTCGGCCTGGTGCGTGCCGAATTCCTGCGCGGGCGCAACTTCGAGTACATCCAGGCGGCGCGCGCGCTCGGCGTCTCCAACGCCGTGATCATGTTCCGCCACTTGCTGCCGAACGCGATGGTCGCGACCATGACGTTCCTGCCCTTCATCGTGTCGTCCTCGGTGATGACGCTGACGGCGCTGGACTTCCTCGGCTTCGGCCTGCCGCCCGGATCGCCGTCGCTCGGCGAATTGCTGTCGCAGGGCAAGGCCAACGTACAGGCGCCGTGGCTCGGTCTCACCGGCTTCTTCTCGGTTGCGATCATGTTGTCGCTCCTGATCTTCATCGGCGAAGCCGCGCGCGACGCCTTCGATCCGCGCAAGACGTTTTCGAAGGGCTGACGCATGGACGCCATCAACCAGCCCCTGCTCGATATCCGCAACCTCTCGGTCGCGTTCGGCCCTTCGGTCGCGGTCGACCAGATCTCGTTCTCGATCAAGCACGGCGAGTGCGTGGCTCTCGTCGGCGAGTCCGGTTCCGGAAAATCCGTCAGCGCGCTCTCGATCCTGAAGTTGTTGCCCTATCCCGTGGCGTCGCATCCCTCCGGTGCGATCCGCTTTCGCGGCCGGGATCTTTTGACCGCGTCCGACCAGGAGATGCGCGAGGTTCGCGGCAACGACATCTCGATCATCTTCCAGGAGCCGATGACCTCGCTCAATCCGCTCCACACCATCGAATCGCAGATCGGCGAGATCCTGTCGCTGCATCAGGGCATCGGCGGCGCGGCGGCTCGGGCGCGGACGCTGGAACTGCTGCGGCAGGTCGGCATTCCCGACCCGGAGACGCGGCTCAAGAGCTATCCGCACCAATTGTCGGGCGGCCAGCGCCAGCGCGTGATGATCGCGATGGCGCTCGCCAACGAGCCGGATCTGTTGATCGCGGACGAGCCGACCACGGCGCTCGACGTCACCGTGCAGGCGCAGATCCTGACGCTGCTCGCGGAAATCCGCACCCGGCTCGGCATGAGCCTGTTGTTCATCACCCACGATCTCGGCATCGTCCGCCGCATCGCCGACACGGTCTGCGTGATGAACAACGGCAAGATCGTCGAGCAGGGCCCGGTCGAGCAGGTCTTCACGGCGCCGAAGCACGCTTATACCCGCGCGCTGCTCGCGGCCGAGCCGAAGCCCGATCCGGCGCCGCCGCAACCCGGAGCGCCGATCGTGATGTCGGCGGACAATCTCAAGGTCTGGTTCCCCATCAAGCGCGGCCTGTTGCGCTCCACCGTCGGCCACATCAAGGCGGTCGACGGCGTCAGCCTTGCGGTTCGCAAGGGCGAGACGCTCGGCGTCGTCGGCGAGTCCGGCTCCGGCAAGACCACGCTGGGGCTGGCGCTGTTGCGCCTGATCTCGTCGAATGGACCGATCGTGTTCCTCGGCAAGGATATCCAGGGCCTGCGCTTCAAGGAGATGCGGCCGTTCCGCCGCGACATGCAGATCGTGTTCCAGGACCCGTTCGGTTCGCTCAGCCCGCGTATGTCGGTGGGCGACATCGTTGCCGAGGGGCTGGAAGTGCACCAGCCGCAACTGTCGCGTGAGGAGCGCGAGGCGCGGGTGGTGAAGGCGCTCAAGGATGTTGGCCTCGATCCCGACTGGCGCTTCCGCTATCCGCATGAATTCTCCGGCGGTCAGCGCCAGCGCATCTCGATCGCGCGCGCGGTCGTGCTGGAGCCGAACTTCATCGTGCTGGACGAGCCGACCTCGGCGCTCGACATGCTGCTCCAGGCGCAGATGGTCGACCTGTTGCGCGACCTGCAGCGCAAGCGCGATCTCACCTACATGTTCATCTCGCACGATCTGCGCGTGGTGGCCTCGCTCGCGAGCCACCTGATCGTGATGAAGTCCGGCAAGGTCGAGGAGGAGGGGCCGGCCTCGGCGCTGTTCAAGAACCCGAAGAGCGAATACACCCGCGCGCTGTTCGCCGCCGCGTTCCGGCTGGAGACCGACGGCGAGGGGGCGGTGGCGACGTAGTGATCCGAGTAGGATGGGTAGAGCGAAGCGAAACCCATCATCTCGCCGCGCCGTTGCAGCCCGATGGGTTTCGCTGCGCTCTGCCCATCCTACACGATCTGGCTAAAGCCGCTTGATCGCGGCGATCTCGCTGCCGGCGGCCTTGATGCGGGCGATGGCGGCTTGCGTGGGCTCGATCACGGTTGCCATATGATGCGCGTTGGCGTGCACGAGGGTGGAGGCGTCGCGCACAACAGCGACATGGCCTTTCCAGAAGATCAGGTCGCCGCGCCGCAGGTGCTTCTGCTTGGCCGTGCTCAGGTCCCGGCCGAGTCCCTCCTGCTGCATATCGCTGTCCCGCGGGCAGCCGGTGCCAGCAGCGGTCAGCGCGACCTGCACGAGGCCGGAGCAATCGATGCCGAGGCTCGATTTGCCGCCCCAGAGATAGGGCGTGCCGACGAAGCGCTCGGCGATCGCGACAAAATCCTGTTCCATCGCGTCGAGCGGGCCGAGATGCAGGCGTGGCAGATGCCAGCCCTCGCGGGTCACCGCGAAGAGGCCGTCCTCGCGGATAACCGTCAGCTTCGTTCCCATCGCCAGCGCGTCGGCCGGCGGCAGCTTGATCGACGGTCCCGGAAAGGCAAACGTGCGCAGCGCCGTCACTTTGTGGGTCGGCGCCGCTCCGGGCCTGGTCAGCGCGGCGTCGGGGATCCAGCCGACATAGCCATCATCGGCGAGTTGGCCCCACGCCCAGCCTTCGCCGTTGCGGTCGTAGACGGTGACGCGCTCGCCCTTCAGCGCCTGCGTCATCTGCTCGGCATCGGCGGCCGGCGCGCTGCGAAGCGGCGCGATGGCCTCGCTGACCTCGAACTCCTCGCCCTCGGCAAAGCGTGCGGCCTTGACCTTGCCCTCGAGATATTTCGCAGCGAGGTCGTCTCGGGCCGGGGTCAAACGCGGATCATGCATAGCGCTGGCTCAACAGTTTGTAGATCGCACGCGCGGCCTGGCACTCGCCGCCTTCGGGGCGCCCGGGCTTCGCCGAGGGCGTCCAGCCGTAGATGTCGACATGCAGCCACGTCTTCGCGTGCTCGACAAAGCGCTGCAGGAACAGCGCGCAGGTGATCGAGCCGGCGAACCCGCCCGACGGCGCGTTGGTGATGTCGGCGGTCTTGGAGTCGAGCCAGGCGTCGTAGGCCGGCCAGAGCGGCAGACGCCACAACGGATCGTTCTCGCTCTTGGCGTGGGCGGCGACGTCGCCGGCAAGCGTCTCATCATTGGTGTAGAACGGCGGCAAATC
Source organism: Bradyrhizobium sp. ISRA464 (assembly GCF_029910095.1). Classification (NCBI taxonomy): domain Bacteria; kingdom Pseudomonadati; phylum Pseudomonadota; class Alphaproteobacteria; order Hyphomicrobiales; family Nitrobacteraceae; genus Bradyrhizobium; species Bradyrhizobium sp. ISRA464. Next base: position 964,542 of record NZ_CP094526.1, read on the forward strand.
CGGTCCCAGCGCCACGCGCGCCGCGCCGGTGAGCGTGCCCAAATCGACCAGCAGATCGGGCTTTTCCTCGTCGGCCAGCGCCAGCGCGTCGGCGAGCACCAGCCGTCCCTCGGCATCGGTGTTGCCGATCTCGACGGTGATGCCCTTGCGCGACCTGATGATGTCGAGCGGGCGGAACGCATTGCCGGCGACGGCGTTCTCGACCGCCGGGATCAGCACGCGCAGCCGCACCTTCAGCCTGGCGTCCATCACCATCTGCGCCAGCGCCAGCACGTTGGCGGCGCCGCCCATGTCCTTCTTCATCAGCAGCATGCCGCTCGACTGCTTGAGATCGAGCCCGCCGGTGTCGAAGCAGACACCCTTGCCGACCAGCGTCACCTTGGGATGTGCCGGATCGCCCCAGGTCAGATCGATCAGCCGGGGCGGGCGCGCAGAAGCCATGCCGACCGCGTGGATCAGCGGAAAACCCTGTTCGAGCGCCTCGCCTGTGATGCAGTTGAAGCTGGCGTTGAAACGCGTCGCCAATTCATGCGCCGCGTCTGCAAGCTCGGCCGGACCCATGTCGTTGGACGGCGTGTTGATGAGGTCGCGCGCAAGTGCCGCCGCGTCCACCATGCGCGCGATATCGGCGGCGTCGACGCCGTCGGGTGGCACCAGCCGCACATCGGTCGCCTCTTTCTTGCGATAGCGGCCAAAGCGGTAGCAGCCGAGCGCGAAGGCGAGCGCAGCGAGCCTGACGTCATGCGGCGCATTGGCGAAGTGGTAGACACCCGACGGCAGCAGGCCAGGCAGGGCGCCCGGCCGGAACGGATCGCGCGCCTTGTGGCTCTCGTCCTCGAGGCCGAACAGCACCTGTGCGATGCTGCCGTCAAATGCCGGCAATACCAGGCATTTGCCGGGCTTTGCCGCAAAGCCGTTGGCGTCGGCGAACTGACGCGCCGGAGCCGGCAGCTCGGTCCGGATCGCATCCCATGTCGTTTTGGTGACAAAGGTGATCGGGATGGCGTCGGTTGCAGGCGCGGTTTCGAACACGGATGACATGCGGTTCTCGGCTGTTCTGGCGTCGTTGGTCGCTACTACACGCCTTTCGCTGCGGATGGTAGCGCGGCAGCGGTTGGCGGCACCGGCAGAATCGGACCCGGGCCCGGCGTTCGCGACGGACGCCAATTAACCAGACGTTAGGGTTAACAGTCTATTGCTGGCCCATTCGGCTCGTTCCCTTTGCCCGATTTCGTGAGTCAAAGTGCCATGCGTGGACAGTCCAATCTGGGCCGGCTTGCTGCCCGGCATTTCACTTCCGCGGCCGTCGTGGCGATCCTGGCTGCAGGCCTCGGCGGCTGTCAGACCATGTCCGACGTGACGGGGTCCCTGGCGGCCCGCACGGCACCGGCGCCCGACGATCCACGCCGTGCCGTCGAGGTCTACGGGGAGCGCTACCGCAAGAATCCGAAGGACGTCGACACCGCGATCGCCTACGGCCAGGCCCTGCGGGCCACCGGCCAGCGCGAGCAGGCCTGCGCCGTGCTGGAACAGGCAACCTTGGCCAATCCGGGCAACCGGCCGCTGCTCGCGGCCTATGGCCGCGCGCTCGCCGACAACGGCAATTCGCAGGCTGCCTTCGACGTGCTCAGCCGCGCCCACACCCCGGACAACCCGGACTGGCGCATCCTGTCGGTGCAGGGCACCACGCTCGACAAGATGGGCCGGCACGACGAGGCGCGCCGCTATTATGCAAGCGCGCTGCGGATCGCTCCGGACGAACCGTCAGTGCTGTCCAATCTCGGCCTCTCCTACATGCTGACCAAAGAGCTGCCCAAGGCTGAGGAGACGTTGCGCCGTGCCTATGCCGGCGCCCACAACGACGGACGGATACAGCAGAACCTCGCGCTCGTCGTCGGCCTGCAGGGCCGCTTCGCCGAAGCCGAAAGCATCGCAAAGGCCGACCTGCCACCGGGCGAGGCGGAGGCCAATGTCGCCTATCTGCGCGACATGCTGAACCGCAAGGACGGCCCGCGCACCGCGTCGAAATCCGCGCCGGTGGTCGCGCGGGACGATTAGAACAGGACGAACAAGGCAAGCTGCCATCAGCGCGGTGCAACCCGCAAAAAGCAACGCCCGGCCAGGCCGGGCGTTTTCGTTTCCGTGTGTCCGCGTCCTTAGAGCATGATCCGGAAAAGTGTGAGGCGGTTTTCCGAAAAGATCATGCTCAAACAAAGAGCTAAAGCGCGATGACGATTCAACCTAATCTCATCGCGCTTTAGTAGATCGCCGAGATCTTGATGTAGGACGGCCCGAGGATCACGATGAACAGACAGGGCAGGAAGAACAGGATCATCGGCACGGTCAGCTTGGGCGGCAGCGCCGCCGCCTTCTTCTCTGCCTCGTTCATGCGCATGTCGCGGTTTTCCTGCGCCATCACGCGCAGGCTCTGGCCGAGCGGCGTGCCGTAGCGTTCGGACTGCTGCAGGGCGAGGCACACCGACTTCACGCCCTCGAGCCCGACGCGACGCGCCAGGTTCTCATAAGCGGCCTTTCGATCCTGCAGATAGGAGAGCTCCGCCGTGGTCAGCGCGAACTCCTCCGACAGCGCCAATGACTGTCCGGCGATCTCCTGGGCCACCTTGCGGAAGGCGACTTCGACCGACATGCCCGACTCGATGCAGATCAGCAGCAGGTCGAGCGAGTCGGGGAAGGCGCGCTTGATCGAGAGCTGGCGCTTGGTGATGGCGTTCTTCAGGAACAGCATCGGGGCCTGCAGGCCGGCATAGGTCGCCGCGACGCAGATGCCGATCTTGAGCGTGATCGACCAATTGGCGCCCGCGATGAAGAAGGTGTAGACGATGGCCGCAATCAGCATCACGATCGGGGCGACCGCGCGCGCGAACAGGAAGGTGACGTAGGGGGCGTGGCCGCGATAGCCCGCCATCACGAGCTTCTCGAGCGCGGCCTCCTGGGCAAGCCATTTGGTGAGGTTCAGGTCGTCCACCACTTTGGAGACGATCTGTTTCGGCGTCTGCCGCAGCGCCACCTTTTCGGACTTGGCGAGACGGTCGCGTTCGCGCTGCCGGATGCGTTCGCGCTCGCTGGCGACGGCCTTCATGCGCTTGTTGAGATTGCCCCCGGCGAACAGCGGCATTACCAGCGTATAGACCGTGGCACTTGCCGCGAAGAAGGCAAGCAGCATGGTCATGAACCTGACATCGTGGAGCTTGGCGACAAGGAAATCGATCATGCTGCACCGTCAGAAATCGAAGTTGATCATCTTCTTCATCACGAGAACGCCGATCGACATCCAGATGGCGCAGAACACCAGCATCAGCTGGCCGGTCGGATTGGTCCACAGCAGCGCGATGTAGTCGGGCGTCGTGATAAACACCAGGAGCATCACGATCGGAGGCAACGATCCGATGATGCCGGCGGAGGCCTTCGCTTCCATCGACATGGCCTGGATCTTCTCAGCCATCTTCTTGCGGTCGCGCAGCACCCTCGACAGGTTGCCCAGCGCCTCCGACAGGTTGCCGCCGGATTTCTGCTGGATCGCGATCACGATGCCGAAGAAGTTCGCTTCCGGCAGCGGCATGCGTTCGTAGAGCCGGGCGCAGGCGTCGGCGAGCGGCATGCCGATCGCCTGGGTCTCGATGATCGCGAGAAACTCGCTGCGCAACGGTTCGGGTGAGTCGCTGGCGACCACCTTGAGGGATTCGAACAGCGGCAGACCGGCCTTGATACCGCGCACGATGACGTCGACGGCATCGGGCAGCGCCTTCAGAAATGCCTTTTCGCGGCGTTTCTTCAGGAAACTGAGGAGCCAGCGCGGCAGGCCGAAGCCCATGGCGAAGCCGATGCCGGCCGCGCCGAGCAGACCGCCGCCGACCAGGGATGCAGCGCCGAACCCGAACAGGCCGAGCACGCCGGAGATGATCCAGAATTTCTGTTCGGACCATTCCAGCCCGGCCTGCGAGATGCGCATGCCGAGCGGGATCTTCTTGTCCTTCTGGCTCCGCGCCTCGAGCTCCTTCAATGATCCTTCGACCTGCTCGCGGCGGGAGCGTTGCGAGCGTTCGGCGCCGCGCGCGGCTGGCGGCTCGGAGCGCGCCACCGATGCGCGGCGGGACTCGGCCTTCTTCTCCCCGGACAGATGGGGATACAGGAAGACCCAGGCGAGGCCGCCCACGGTGGTGGCGGCGAGGAAGGCCATGGCAAGGGTTTGCATCTGCATCGTACGCTTCCCTTAGGCCGGCGGCGGGGCTTCGGAGGCATCGAGCGCCGCGGCAAGCCGCTTCTCTTCATTGTAGTAGCGCGCGCGGTCCCAGAACTTGGGCCGGCCGATGCCGGTCGAGCGGTGCCTGCCGATGATCTTGCCGTTCGCGTCTTCCCCGAGAATGTCGTAGAGGAAGATGTCCTGGGTGATGATGGTGTCGCCTTCCATGCCCATCACCTCGGTGATGTGCGTGATGCGGCGCGAGCCGTCGCGCAGGCGCGCCGCCTGGACGATCACGTCGATCGAGGCGCAGACCATCTCGCGGATGGTGCGGGAGGGCAGCGAGAAGCCGCCCATGGTGATCATTGATTCGCAGCGCGACAGGGCTTCGCGCGGGTTGTTCGCGTGCAGCGTGCCCATCGAGCCGTCGTGGCCGGTGTTCATGGCCTGCAGCAGGTCGAATGCTTCGGGTCCGCGGACTTCGCCGACGATGATGCGCTCCGGGCGCATACGCAGGCAGTTGCGGACCAGTTCGCGCATCGTCACCTGGCCTTCGCCCTCGATGTTCGGCGGGCGGGTTTCCAGCCTCACCACATGCGGCTGCTGCAACTGAAGTTCGGCGGCGTCTTCGCAGGTGATGATGCGCTCGTCGTGCTCGATATAGTTGGTGAGGCAGTTCAGCAGCGTGGTTTTTCCGGAGCCGGTGCCGCCCGAGATCAGCACGTTGCAGCGGACGCGGCCGATGATCTGCAGGATGGTCGCCCCTTCGGGCGTGATCGCCCCAAACTTGACGAGCTGCTCCAGCGTCAGCTTGTCCTTCTTGAACTTGCGGATGGTGAGCGCGGGCCCGTCGATCGCCAGCGGCGGGACGATGGCGTTGACGCGGGAGCCGTCGGCGAGACGCGCGTCGCAGATCGGCGAGGATTCGTCGACGCGCCGGCCGACCTGGCTGACGATGCGCTGGCAGATATTCAGGAGCTGCTGGTTGTCGCGGAAGCGGATGCCGGTGCGCTGGATCTTGCCGCCGACTTCGATGAACACGGTGCCCGCGCCGTTGACCATGATGTCGGCGATATCGTCGCGCGACAGCAGGGGTTCCAGCGGTCCATAGCCCAGCACGTCGTTGCAGATGTCGTCGAGCAGCTCTTCCTGCTCGGCGATCGACATCACGATGTTCTTGATCGCGATGATTTCGTTGACGATGTCGCGAATTTCCTCGCGTGCCGACTCGCTGTCCAGCTTGGCGAGCTGGGCGAGGTCGATCGCCTCGATCAAGGCGCCGAAGATCGTCGCCTTGACCTGATAGTAGTTGTCCGAGCGACGAGTTTCGACGGTGGGAGCCGGCGCCACCTTTGCCGGGGCGAGCGGCGGCGACGATATCGCCGGTGCGGCGGACTCGCGCGACATGGCTGACGGCCCGGCAGGCTCCGGGGTCTGAAATGCGGGCTTGGGCGCCCGCAGGTCCGAATCGCTTCCGCTACGCTTACCAAACACGACGTCTTGACTCCACGCGGGCCGCTACCTCGCCCGCAGCTTGTCGAGCAGGGGTGACAGGAATGAACTCTTCGGCTTCTTGGTCTCGCCGCGGCCGGTTAGCCGCTGCGCCATTTGCAGGAAAATCTCGACCGCACGATGATTGGCGGAGATCTCCGCGATCATCTGGCCGTTGTTGGCGGCCGAACCGAAGATCTGCGGATCGAACGGAATGGCGGCGATCGGCTGGCTTTCGATCGCCTTGGCGAATTCGCTGGCCGCGATCTCCGGACGCTTCGGCACGCCGACCTGGTTCAGGCAGTACAACGGTGCGCGATCGTTCGGCCGGGCTGCCTTGAGTAGGTCGAACATGTTCTTGGCGTTGCGCAGATTGGCGAGATCGGGCGCGGCCACGATCAGGATATCATCGGCCGCGATCAGCGCACGCTTGGCCCAGCCCGACCATTGGTGGGGCACGTCGAGCACGATGCAGGGCATCGTGGTGCGCAGCGTATCGAAGATCGCGTCGAACGCTTCGGCCCCGAAATCGTACACCTTGTCGAGCGTCGCCGGCGCTGCCAGCAGGCTCAGATGGTCGGTGCATTTCGACAGCAGGCGGTCGATGAAGGCGGTATCGACGCGGTCGGGCGAGAACACGGCGTCCGCGATGCCTTGCGCCGGGTCCTGATTGTAGTTGAGACCAGCCGTACCGAAGGCGAGATCGAGGTCGGCGACGACCGAGTCGAGCGCGAGGTCGCGGGCGATCGCCCAGGCAACGTTATGGGCGATCGTCGAAGCGCCGACGCCGCCCTTGGCGCCGACGACGGCAACGATGCGGCCGACCGCCTTGGCTTCCGGCGCCGAGAACAGGTTGCAGACCGCGCGCACCACGTCGATCGCCTGCGCCGGCGCGATCACATAGTCGCTGACGCCGCGGCGCACCAGCTCGCGGTACAGCGTGACGTCGTTGACGCGGCCGATCACGATCACGCGGGTACCGGCGTCGCAGACCGTGGCGAGCTGATCGAGGCCGGCCAGGATGTCGTTGCGGGCTTCGGTTTCGAGAACGATGACGTTGGGCGTCGGCGCCGAGCGATAGGCCTCGATGGCCGCCGCCATCCCGCCCATCTGGATCTTGAGATGGGCCTTGGCCAGCCGGCGATCTTCGCCCGCCGACTGCACGGCGGCAGCGGTCTCGACCGTCTCGCAGAAGGCCTGGACCGAAACCCGCGGCGCCGGCGCAATATGATCCTCGACGGGCGGCGACGTGACGTCCGGCTGCTCTTCGGAGTTTTGTCTCGCGTAGGTGATCATTTGCCAGTGTCGCTGAGTTTGGCCTTGTCGGCCTCGGGATAGGTCGTCGTGGTGGTGGTCCCCTTCCGATACTTGTCGAAGGCGATGTTACGACGCGGCGTATAGGCCGGAGTTTCCGCGCGCGGCTGCACGATGTCGGTCGGATCCTCGACCATGGCCGCGAAGTTGCGCTGAGTGGCGCAGCCAAAATTGTAGTACTGCCCGTTCTCGATGTAGGACTTGTTGTGGATCGATGGGCCGAGGTCTTCCGGCCAAAGTCCGCATGGTCCGGCGACCGCCGTCATCCTCGGATAGTTCACCCGGATTGCCGGCAGCTGGCGCGGGTCCTCGGGATGATATTTGCGGACGACGATCCCGCGCGGCGGTACGCCGGCGGCGGCGAACGTGGCCTGGATTTCGCGCAGCGAATCCTGGGCGGCGCGGGCGTTCGGCGTGTCGGCGGGGACGTCGATGGTGACGGCGCCGGTGCCTTCACGCATCCAGTCCCGCGCCATCCCCATCACTTCGGCGCGCTGCTCGGCGGTCAGGCCGCCGCGGCTGCGGCCGACGAAGACCACGATCGAGCGATCCGCCTCGGTGACCGCGATCGGATGACGCTGGCGATAGTCGGCCGGCGCGTTGATCATCGCGAGGCTGTCGTCGTTGGTGTGCTGGCAGGCGCCGAGCGTCACGGAAAGCCCGATGAGCGCCCCGCTGAGACAGAGGGCGCGCTTCCAACTGGCGGATGTCATGAATGTCGTCTGCGTCATTGTCCCCGCCTCAGTCGGTAATGAAGCCGTAAGTGCCGCGGTAATTCCGCGCCGGCTCCGCACGACCCCGTACGCCGTAGATGCGATTGATGCTGCCGAGCAGGTCGGCCTGCGGATCGGATGCGTTGACGAAGCCGTCATCCGGACGCGACAGGTCCTTTTGCGCCACCGCGCGCACGACATAGGGCGTCACCAGCACCATCAGCTCGGTCTGCTTGTTGACGAAGTCGCGGCTGCGGAACAGCGTGCCGAGCACCGGCAGCGACGCCAGGCCGGGAAGGCCGTTGATCGCCTGCTTGGTCTGGTCCTGGATCAGGCCGGCCATCGCCATCGAGCCGCCCGAGGGGATTTCCAGCGTGGTCTCGGCGCGGCGGGTCTTGATCGAGGGAATCGTCGTTCCGCCCTGGCCGCCTTGCAGCGCATTCTCGCTCGATACTTCCGACACTTCCGTCATCACCCGCAGGCTGATTCGCCCCTCGGTCAGCACCACCGGCGTGAAGTTGAGCGAGATGCCGAATTTCTTGAAGCTGACCGTCTGGACGCAGTTTCCGATCGTGCCAGTTGACGACGTCTGGCAGGTCACGCCGGTCGGGATTGGAAATTCGCCGCCCGAGATGAAAGTTGCCGATTCACCGGAGATCGCCGTCAGGTTCGGCTCGGCGAGCGTCCGGACGACACCCGCGCTTTCCATGGCGCGGAGCGTCGCCGACACCGACGGTGTGGAGCCGAACGAGGTGGCGAGAGCGTTGCCGGACACGAGCGGGGCGTTGTTCGCCGTGAACGGATTGTTGTTGGTGAATTTCACCACGGCCGTGCCGTAATTGAGGTTGGCGGTGAGGTCGATGCCGAGCTGCTTGATCAGGCTGCGCGAGACTTCGGCGACGGTGACCTTCAGCATCACCTGGTCGCGACCCCGAACCGTAATGGAGTTCACGACTTTGTCGGCGCTGCCGGCCAGCCGCGTTGCAATGTCATTGGCCTGCTGCGCCTCGATCGGGCTCGATGCGATGCCGGTCAGCATGATGCTGTCGCCGATGCCCTCGACCTGGATATCGGCATTGGGCATGACCTGCCGCAATGCGGCGCGTATGCCGTTGAGGTCGCGCTTGACGGCGATGTCATAGGCGGCGATCTGCTGGCCGGCGGCGTCGAAGAACACGATGTTGGTCTGGCCGACCGTCGCGCCGATGATATAGGCGCGCTGCGCGGAGCGGACGACGGCGTTGGCGATCTTGGGATCGGCGACCAGCACGTCCTTGATGTCCCTCGGCAGGTCGATCACCACCGATTTGCCGACGCCGAGCGACAGGAAGCGCGCATTCATCTGGCCGTCGGCTGAATTCGGCGCCGCGGCGCGATAATCGCTCGCCAGGACCGAGGTCAGCGCCGGGTTGAGTGTGAGTGCGGCGACCGCCGAAAACGACAGGGCGCGGACCAGCATGGTCCGCATCGTCCGTTGAGTTGCCCCGCAGTTCATCCCGTGTGCCCTCACCGTCACTTCTGCATCGTTGCCTGGCTGGCAACGCCGTAGCGGATGACGTTCACCGTCTCGCCGCGTCTGTTGTTGTGGTTGTCATCGGTCTGGTCGTCGGTCGCGTTGACGTCCGCGATGCTGCGCAGCGCGAGCGACAGCGTGCCGCTCTGGCGCGCGCGCGCCAGCGTCTCGGTCTGCTCGGGCTTCAACTCCAGCGTCACGGTCTTGCCGACCAGTGCGTTGGTGCCGTCCTTTTCCTTCGGGGCCTGATCGATCGCGAGCACGCGGACATTGGTCAGGATGACCTCGGAGTTGACGACGTCGGCGCCGGTGCGGTCCGGATTCTTGTCGCGCCGGGACAGCAGCACATCGACTCGGTCATTCGGCAGGATGAAGCCGCCGGCCGCCGTCTCAGGCGAAATTTCGGTCGAGACGGCGCGCATGCCGCTCGGCAGGATCGCCGCCATGAAGCCGCTCCCATTGGCCTTGACCAACTTCTGCTCGCGGATCGGCTCGCCCTGGATGAACGGGGCGCGGGCAATCGAGCCCGTGACGTCCTTGATGGCGTCGGCATGGTTGTCGCGGCGCATGAAGCTATTGCTGGCCGTCGCCGCCGGCCAGGTCTGCCATTGCAGGTCGTCGGGCTTCACGGTCTGACCGAGACCGATATCGGACCGTGCGACCAGGATGTCGACCGTCGGCAGCTGCGCAACGGGCGGCGCGGCGGGCGCCGGCTTGTTGTCGCTTCCGCTCGCCAGATAAAGGGCCGCGAGGCCGGCGCAGCCTGCGATAGCCAGGACCACAATGCGGGCCGTATTCATTACGCTTCACTTTCCACATGACACCGCGACGCTGCCGCCGCCGTGATGGGAGTTGACCAGCTATTCGTCAAAGCATGGTTAATGAGGCGTATCTAAATCGCCTTAACGGGCGGTTACCCCGTCTTTCTCAGCCCATGGCGAGGTGAGCGAGATCAATCGTCTTGATCCAGACGGTCTCCGGATAGACCAGCAATGCGCCGAGCGCGAGCGCGATGCCGTAAGGGATGCCGGTCTGCTTGTCGTGCAGGCGGGCGAGCCAGGCCTGGGACGCAAGCGGGTAGGGCAGCGGCCACAGCCTGAACTGCAAGAGCAGCACGGTCAGCGCACCGCCGAACAGTGATGCAAGCACCAGGTATTCGAGCAGGTGATCGAATCCGAACCAGAGGCCCACGGCCGCCGCGACCTTGGCGTCGCCGCCGCCGACCCATCCCATCGCGAACATGCCGAACGCCACCGCGAGCACCAGCGCGCCGGCGCCGACATGGCTGAGCATATCGTGGAGCCCCATGCCGGTCAGCGGCGCCAGGATCGCGAAGCCGGCGAGCAGCGCCAGCGACACGCGGTTCGGGATCGTCATGGTCAGGAGATCGCTCGCCGCCGCGAAAGCCATCAGGGCCGGAAACAGCATCAAGCGCGCGATGTCGAGGATCATGGATGAAACGCCATCAAGCTGGAGCTGAGGTCGAAATCCGAGGCTAGCGGCCAATGGTGAACAATCGGGAAAAGATCGTCCGCGGCCTTCGCAGACGGCGGACGATGGTCTCGGAATAGCAAAGGTCCCGGGAACGCCGGGACCTTTGAGGCGAGCTTCCCGAAACCGCTTACTTGAGCGAGGTCGAGATCGAGCTGAAGGTGGTGGACAGCGCCTTGCCGACGCCGTTAACCGCAGCGATGATCGCGATGGCGATACCGGTTGCGATCAGGCCGTACTCGATGGCGGTCGCGCCGGACTCATCCTTCACGAAGCGCGAAACAAGGTTCTTCATAAATGGCTCCTGTGTACACGTGGCTGGTCGAACTACATTTGGTCTGGCCGGCGTTCTCAGCACCGTGACCATTGCGGCACCCTAAGTTTCGACAATTTCGGCGCAGTTAATTTGATCGCGCAAAAACGGGACGAACCTGCAGTTGTTGCGCACAGTAAATTTGGCATTAAGCCGATCGCGAAAATTGCGCGTTGTTGCCGGACGTCAAAAGTTGATGAGGATTCACAGGTCTTTAAGCGCAGGTCGATACCCATGAGACTTGCCATTGGACGGGACCGCCATGCCTACGCTTCCCCTTGAAGTCATCGAGATGCTCGGCCAGACCATGATCAAGGTCGTGCCGATCACGATCATGCTGGCGATCGTCTTCACCGTGCTGACCCACTTCTGGGCCTGCAATCCCGGCAAGCCCTGGTGGCAGAAGCGCGAGCTCGTCACCGACATCTGCTACTGGTTCTTCGTGCCGGTGTTCGCGCGCGTGTTTCGCATCGGGCTGCTGATGGTCGGCGCCGCGGCCGTATTCAACGTGCATGGTGCCGACGAGCTGATCGCATTCTACGACAACGGACACGGCCCGCTGTCGAAGCTTCCGCTGGTGCTGCAGGCGATCATCTTCCTGGTCGCCTCCGACTTCATGCTCTATTGGCTGCACCGGATGTTTCACGGCGGCGACTTCTGGAAGTATCACGCGATCCATCACTCGTCCGAGGATCTCGAGTGGATTTCGGCCGCGCGCTTCCATCCCGTCAATCTCTTGATCGGCACGATTTCCGTCGACGTCATCCTGCTGATGGCGGGCATCTCGCCGAACATCATGCTGTGGGTCGGCCCGTTCACCACATTCCACTCGGCCTTCGTCCATGCCAACCTGAACTGGACGCTCGGTCCCTTCAAATACGTGATCGCGACGCCGGTCTTCCATCGCTGGCATCACACCGCCCTCGATGAGGGCGGCGACACCAACTTTGCCGGCACCTTCCCGATCTGGGATATCCTGTTCGGAACCTTCCGGATGCCCGACAATGTGCTGCCCGCGGATTACGGCGCCGACGACAAGGCAATTCCGACCGAGATCGGCGGACAACTGGCCTATCCGTTCCGTCAATGAGTTGATTGACCGGCGCATGCCGCCATGAGCTCAGAGATCGCAACCATTCCACGGGAGAGAGCCTCGGTCTTCGGCGAGGTGCCCGCGTGGTTTCTGGTGGCGTGCGGCGTCTACGCGCTGCTGTTGCTCGCCGGCAGCAAGCTGCTCGCCGATTCCGACACCTACTGGCAGATTGCCGTGGGCCGATGGATCCTCGATCACGGCACGGTGCCTTCGGTCGATATCTATTCGTTCACCAGAGCCGGCGAACCATGGATGTCGTCGTCCTGGCTTTCGCAGGTTCTGTACGCGAAGGCCTACGATCTCGCCGGATGGACCGGGCCCGCGGCGCTGGCCGCGATCTGCATCGCCGCCGCGTTCGCGCAGCTCACCGCCATTCTGAGCGGCCGGATGCCTGCGACCTATGCGAGCGTCGTCGCGCTCGCCGCGTTGGCGCTGTCGACGCCGCATCTGCTGGCGCGCCCGCACGTCCTCGTGCTGCCGGTCATGATCGCCTGGACCAATGCCCTGATGGTCGCCAGCGAGCGCCGCGAGACGCCCACGTTCTGGCTGCTGCCGTTGATTGCGCTCTGGGCCAATCTGCACGGCGGCTTTCTGTTCGGCCTGGTGCTGGTCGGTGCATTCGCGCTCGACGCCATCTGGAATGCCGCGCCGGCGCAGCGGCCATCGCTGGCGCTACGCTGGTTGGCTTTCGGGGTCGGCGCGCTGGCCGCGTGCTGCGTGACGCCCTATGGCTGGGGTTCGATCCTGGCTTCGCTGAAGATCCTGGGTCTCGGTGAACTGCTGCATCTCATCGGGGAATGGATGCCGGCGGATTTTGGCCATATCGGCGGATTCGAGTTTGTCGTTCTCGCCCTGATCGCCGCGGCGCTCTACGGCGGCGTGAGGCTGCCGCTGCCGCGGATCGCCCTGGTGCTCGGCCTGCTGTACATGGCGCTGTCCCACGTCAGGAATATCGAGATCTTCGCGCTGTTGTTGCCGATGGTCGTCCTCACGCCGCTGGCGTCCCAGTTCGGCTTGCGGGCGGCGGGCGTGGTCCGGCTTAGGGCCGCACCGGCATTCGCGCTGCTGGTGGCGCTTTGCATCTCGACCTGGGCCGTTGCCAGAAGCGAGCGTATCGCACCGCCGCCCCCGCAATCGCCTGCGGCCGCGGTGGACGTGTTGAAGGCGCGCAATGTCAAGCGGGTCCTCAACGACCTCCCGTTCGGCGGCTATCTGATCTGGCGGCAGGTGCCGGTGTTCGTCGACGGTCGCGCCGAGCTGTATGGCGAGACGTTCGATATCGCCTATTACCGTGCGCTGCAGCTCAAGGATGTCGATCGCTTCATCGATCTGCTCCGCACCTACGATATCGACGCAGTGATGCTCGAGCCGACGACGCCTGCGGTCAAACTGTTGGACCGGATTGGCGGCTGGCAGCGCGCGTACGCTGACGATCACGCGGTGGTTTATGTGCGCACCGCCGATTGAGCAGGAAGCCGTTGCCGCCGCATCGATGCCGGCGCGTCTCCATTCGGCGGGATCGGGCACGAGCTTGGCCGACGCCGGAAACGACGGCAGGCAAGGCGTCCTGCGGCCGCCTGTGGTCGTGCTCGTTGTCGGCCTGGTGACGTCGGTCTATGTCTGGGCCATCCTCGCCACGACCATTCCCTATCCGGGCAGGATCGGGCTCGACCACAACACGCTCGGCACCGACTGGATGGTGTTCTGCGGGGCGATCCGTTCGGTCCTTGATGGCAACGCGTCGCTGATCTTCGACGGTGATCGGTTCACCGGCTTTCTCAATACAGCGTTTGCAGGCTGGCTCTCCAAACCGCTGGAATTCCGGCCGTGGGCCTATCCGCCAAGCTTTCTGCTGCTGCTTCTGCCGTTCGCCCCGCTGGGGTTCTTTGGCTCCTATGCGGCGTTCCAGGCTGCGAGCGCAGGCCTGATGGCTGCCGCGCTGCGGTTGAACGCGGCCGGCTCGGCGTCCTCTGGAATTCTTCTGGCGATGGCCCTGCTGTGTCCGGCATCGGCGGTCAATGTGATCGATGGACAGCTCGCGTTCCTGGTCGTCGCGCTGATCGTCGCCGGCTTGGGGCTTCTCGAGGCGCGCCCGGTTTTGTGCGGGTTGACGTTGGGGCTGCTGACGTTCAAGCCGCAATTCTGCCTTCTGGTCCCGCTGGCGCTGATCGCCGCCGGACAGTGGCGCGCGCTGTGGGCGGCCGGTCTGTCCGCGCTCGCCATGGCCGTTGCGAGCGACCTGATCTTCGGGTGGGACCTGTGGCTTCGCTGGTACCCCCTCATGATCGACAATCTGGTCCGGCCCGATGCGAAGTGGATCGAGTACGGCCGCATGTGGGGCAACAGCGTCTACACATGTGTCGGCCTGCTTGGCGCTCCGCCGCGGCTGGCCTCGGCCATCCAGCTTGCCGCGATGATCGGCGCTGCGGCCTCTGTCGTTCTCGCCTTCCGCTCACGGCTAAGCACGATGGAGAAGACGGCCGTCTTTCTGGCGGCCACGGTGCTGGCCGCGCCGCATTCCGGCCCCTATGACCAGGTCCTGCTGGTGGTGGCGGCGGCGTATTGGCTGATGACGCAAGGGCGCGCGCAGCCGGTGTGGTGCTGGATTCTGATGTTCATGATCTGGCTGGTGCCGATCGTCAGCCCGCCACTTCTCTTTGTCCCGGGCCGCTTGGCTCCGTTGTTGACGGTCATGCTCATCGTGCTTGTGCTTCGCCGCGCGGCGCCGATGCTGGAGCCGCCAGCGCGGTAGACCTCGCTGAGGTGCGATGCGACCCTGCGCCCCGGCATTGCCTCAATCGATCAGGCGCCGGTGGATTGTACGTCCTGCGCCTGGATCGGTGTCGCCGTATTCTGGCGACGGACCAGGAGGATTGCGCCGATGGTCAGGGCGGCGCCCGCCAGCACATCGGCGAGGTGATGACCTCCGACGGGCATCGTCGCCAGGATCATCGTCGCATTCACGATGAGCAGGGGGATCAGGAGCCAGCGCGTATCGCGCGCCGCGTAGATCGTTATGAGGCCCAGCATGGTGTGAAACGAGGGAAAGCTGACGATCCCGTCAGGTGTCGAGAGGTCGATGATGGAGAGTGTTCCATCGCGCAGCATGAGGAAGGTTCGCAGAAAGGGCCACATCTCGCCCAACGCCGAGAAGTTCGCAAAGAGCTGCGGAGCGGGATGGAAATATGCGAAGGCGCCAGCGGCCGGAACGAGTGCCATGCCGATGCACACGGCGACCGTGCTCAGGCTCAGAACGGCCATGAATTCCGTGATCCTGTCCCCGCGGCGTCGCAGAACAAGCGAGATCAGGACCAAGTTGGAGAGGAGACCTACCGCATTGTAAGCCCTGGCCAGCAGATTCACGACGAGCGGGCTGGAGTTTGTCGCCTGTAGAAAGCCCAGCCAGTCAAAGCCAAGCAGGCGGTCGACATGCGCCAGCACATTGTCTCTCAAGGGCAAGTTCGCGGCGGTGATCAAATAGGTCAGTGTGACCCCCGTGAGCAGCAGCCCGCCGATGGGCAGGCTGGTACGCCACAGCAGTTCGGTTAGAAGCAAAACCCGTCGCAACAGAATCGCTGGTCGACTTTGGTCCCCGGCAAGACGGCCGTATGCAACGGCGATAAAGATACCGGCGAACGCGCTGCAGGCGACGCATTTCAGAATTATCGTCCAGTTCGAAGGAGCGAACGAAAGCCCTGAGCTTTGCAGCCAGATCACGTCGACAAGGGCGTATCCGACGACGCAAGACCAGACGATGGCCATGTGACGCTGCGCGACTGCGCCGTAGTCGCTGAACATGAACCAGCGTCCAAGGGCTACTCGAACCCGGATCGGATCCGGGGTGAGGCCGCGCACGCCAGCGCTGGCGGTGGGCTTCTCGATCCCGGATATCGACGACACGTGGTGCCCTCGCTGTTGCGGCTCCCGCAGAAGTTGCTGCCAGACTCTTAAGATTGCTATAACCCTGCAACGTGCGCTCAGTGCCGCCGCAGCCAGACGTCGGATGCGTCATCGCGGGTCTTGAGCACCGTATTTTTGCGGTTCGTTGCGACGGCCGCTGGCCCGACCGCAAGGGCGACGACGATGTTGAACCCACCGATCCAGATCGCCGGGATGCTGGGCCGGGGTGCCGCTGTTGCCCGCGTCTGTCGCACCGGGTTTCCGCTCCGGAAGTCGCGACATCCGCTCAATTGGCGGAGCGATTTTTGCTCTTCTTAAATGAATTGCGGTCAGATTTGCCGCGTCGGGCGCCGGTCCGCTGCGTATCGCTTTTGCCGGCTTGTCAACGTCCCGGGGTAGAGTATGTCGTTTCAGTCCCAGCGTATTCGCGCCGTCACGCGCGTCGGATTCGTCTCCCTCGCCGCAGCCATGCTGCTGTGGCCCGCCGTCTCCACGGCTGCGCCAGATCCCGACAGGATCGCGGTCAATGTTGACCAGGCCAAACTGGTCAAGCTGCCCACGGGCATCGCCACCATCGTCGTCGGCAACCCGCTGATCGCTGACGTGACCCTGCAAAATGGCGGCGTCGTCGTCGTCACCGGCAAGGGCTATGGCGCGACCAACTTCATCGCGCTCGACCGCACCGGCCAGGTGCTGGTGGATCGCCAGATCCAGGTCGAGGGCCCGACCGATCAGCTCGTCACGGTCTATCGCGGGGTCGATCGCGAGACCTACAGCTGCATGCCGGTCTGCCAGCGCCGCATCACGCTCGGTGACGGCGAGACCTACTTCAAGGCGACGATGGACCAGGCCGGCACGTTGAGCAGCCAGGCCTCCGGTTCGAGCGCCGCCGCGGCCAAGCCGACCAACTGACCCCTCATTGCTCCGGCGTATCCTCGACGCCGGGGCGGCGGTCGATCGCAGGCCGGCAATCCGACACGGTTAAGATTGGCTTAACGGAACGGGTCGCTCTGTCTCGATCCGGCGAAATACTTCAACAACGAGTCTTCGGTAGTCGTTGCCGCCATTAATCCGGGGTCGTTGATGCCGCTGCCCGCTCGTTTTTCCCTAAAACTCCTCAGACGCTTTCGCCGCAATCGCCGCGGCTCGGCCGCCGTCGAATTTGCGCTGATCGCGCCGTTGTTCTTCGGGCTGCTCTTCGCGATTATCGAGACGGCGATGACGTTTTTCGCCGGCCAGGTGCTGGAGACGGTGACGCAGGACTCCGCGCGCATGATCATGACCGGTCAGGCGCAGAAGGCGGCGCTCACCCAGGCGCAGTTCAAGAACTACGTCTGTAGCAAGACCAACGTGCTGTTCGATTGCGTCAACGGAATCTACGTCGACGTCCGTAGCTACCCGGCGAACCAGTTCGGCTCCGTCAACATCACCCCGCCGATCGACTTGACCGGAAACTTCCTCCCGACCATGCAGTACAATCCCGGCGGCGCCGGCAATATCGTCGTGGTCCGCCTGTTCTATCAATGGCCGCTGTTCGTGACCGGGCTCGGCTTCAACGCCGCCAACCTGAACAACAACAAGCGGCTGCTGACGGCGACCGCGGCCTTCAAGAACGAGCCCTTCTGATGCGGAACATGCAGCGGACATCTCGGATCCGGCTCTGCCTGCGCCACTTTGTGCGCGACGGACGCGGGCTCGCGGCCGTCGAATTCGCGATGGTGTTGCCGTTGATGCTGGTGATGCTCTTCGGCACCGTCGAGTTTTCGTCCGGCGTCGCCGTGGATCGCAAGGTGACGCTGATCGCGCGAACGCTGTCTGATTTGACCTCGCAGTCGACCTCGGTAGCGGACAGCGACCTCAGCAACTTCTTCAGTGCCAGCATCGGCATCATGACGCCCTATGATCCGACGCTCACGAAGGGCACATTGTCGGAGGTCTACATCGACTCCTCGAAGATCGCGCGGATACAATGGAGCGTGGCTGGGATCCTGACGAGCGGCTCTACGGTGGCGACGTTGACGACCTCGACCCGCAAGGTGGGTGACGTCGTGACCAGTATTGTTCCGCCCGCGCTGCTGATTCCGGGGACCTATCTGATCTTCAGCGAGGTGAGCTACACATACAAGCCGACGGTCGGCTACGTGATGGCACCGGCCGGCATCACGCTCAGCGACGTCGCCTATACCCGTCCCCGGCAGTCGCTGTGCGTATTCTATACGGCAAGCTCCGGAACCGCGCAGACGACTTGTCCGACCACTTAGAGCGTTTTCGAGCGAAGTGGACACCGGTTCGCGTGAAGAAAACGCGTCAAAACTAGAATCTAGGGCTTCGGTTCTGATTCTATCAGAACCGAAAATGCTCTAGCATTACAGTTGTAATTTTTGCTTGAGATGCGCTTTGCGCGCGTTGGCTTGATGAGCCCTGCGCCAGGATGACCATGCGAGGATGTGGGCATGCGGGATGCGCCGCTGGGCGAGCTTCATGGCGATGCGGCGGATTTCCTGGATCGACCAGCGGATCAAGAACGATGCTTCGGTCGGGGCCGCGGTCGCGTTTTTTTAAGCAATGCTCCGGTGTTGGCCCGATGACGGATGACGGCCATCGTGGCGAAGGCAAGCATGACCAGTGAGACATGGCGATGCCAGCCATGCCAGGAGCGGGTTTCGTTGTGATCAAGACCGAGCTCGTTCTTGGCGGTTTCGAAGCTGTCTTCGATGGCCCAGCGATGGCCTTCCACGGATACCAGCTTCTGCATGGACGTGCCCTTGGGGCACCATGTGGAGAAGAAGGCTAAGCTGTTGTCGGCAATATTGCGGCGGATCAGAAGACCTCGGGTCCATTCCCCGGCAAGGTCGTCGTTGTATTCGCCGGCGTCGAGATCGGCCAGCTCAAGATAGGCCCAGTCGTGCCAGCGCGGACCTTTGGTTCCTTCGCCGGACGGCAGGCGGCGCCAGGCCTTCTTGGGAAGGCTCTGCGCGATCGTAGAGGCAGTGCCGGCGACAGGCTGCTGCTTGCCCCAGGAATAGAACACGTGATTGGAAGCAACCCCCAGAACAAGCCTTTGCCCGCCTTGCGCAGCAGGGTTTCGATCGCTCCCGTGCCATACACGCTGTCCGCTGCTACGAACGAGAACGGCACCTTTGCGGCGATCGCGCGAGCGATCATTTGATGCGCGATCCGGGGCTTCGTCGCAAAGCTCACATCGCTCGGGACATGTGCGGCCTTCAGGCGAGCGGGTTCGTCCGTCCATTCCTTTGGCAGGTAGAGCGCCCGATCGATGAAGGCATGGCCATGCCGCGACACATAGGAGGCAAACACTCCGATCTGGCAATTGGTGATCTTGCCCGCCGAGCCAGTGTACTGGCGCGCGACCCCACACGAGGCCTTGCCCTGTTTCAAAAAGCCGGTCTCATCGATGACCAGAACCGCGTCCTCGTCACCCAGCGTTTCCAGCGCGTACTCACGTACAATATCGCGCAGCGCGTCGGCATCCCACTGCCCCCGACCCAGAATCGCCTGCTGGCGCCACGGGCCTGGATCGCCAGCCGCTTCCGCCCGCATCCAACCCGTCTTGCGCGGCTCGTTGCCCAACAGTCCGTCGAGAAATTGCCCCGCCGAGGCCGCGACCCGCTCTTGCGTAAACAGCGGACGGATGCGTTGCTTGGCATCTCGCAACGACGAAGCCCACAGCGTCAGCGTATCCTCAACCGACGCGCCACCAATCATCAGATCCCGAATCATGGTCGCCCATAGATTCAGAACCTTCAGGAAGATGCAACTGTAATGCTAGGCCGCG
Organism: Bradyrhizobium sp. ISRA464; assembly: GCF_029910095.1. Classification (NCBI taxonomy): domain Bacteria; kingdom Pseudomonadati; phylum Pseudomonadota; class Alphaproteobacteria; order Hyphomicrobiales; family Nitrobacteraceae; genus Bradyrhizobium; species Bradyrhizobium sp. ISRA464. The sequence goes on from NZ_CP094526.1 coordinate 984,367, forward strand.
GTCGTTCGTCCGCTCGACAAAAAGGCCGCATCCGAGGAAGCGGCCTTTGTTGTCTTGACGCAATTTCCTGGAGCTTCGCGCGTCCGGGAAATCGGCTTATCCAGCGGCGCGGAGATTATCGGCCGAGGATTTGCCGGAACGGCGGTCAGCCACGATCTCGTAGGAGATCTTCTGGCCTTCACGCAGAGTGCCAAGGCCGGCGCGCTCAACGGCACTGATGTGCACGAACACGTCGTTCCCGCCTTCATCCGGCTGGATGAAGCCATAACCCTTGGTCGCGTTAAACCACTTCACGGTTCCCATGCTCACGTGGGTAGTCCCTTCTCAGATAGACAGTTCAAGACCCGCTTGGTCGGCGGGGTGGTGAGATCGAATTTTTGGAAGGGTCGTCAGCGTCTGAACCGGCTGTACCGGTGTTAGCTAATGTCGTCCGGCCGAAAATCGATAGCCAATATTATTCGATAGAACGGTTCAAAACAATCCTGACGTGCGCGATTTTTTGGCCGGCGGGCCCGCCGGCCATTTATCGCGCAGGACATCGGGATGTCACGCGCGCAGCAGTTGCAAAAGTTTCCCTCAGCGGCGGCGGAACTGGCCGCCGCGCTGCTGGCCGCCCCGCGGCGGACCGCCGGGGCTGCTCGGGCGCTCATCCTTGTGACGGAAAATCAGTCGTCCCTTTTCGAGGTCGTAGGGCGACATCTCGATCGTCACGCGGTCGCCGGCCAGCGTCTTGATGCGGTTCTTCTTCATTTTGCCCGCGGTGTAGGCAACGATCTCGTGTCCGGCATCGAGTTGGACCCGATAACGAGCGTCGGGGAGGATTTCGGTCACCAGTCCTTCGAACTGGATCAGCTCTTCCTTAGCCATGTGTTTCTCCAGATCGAGCGACGGCTAGTGCTGCGGTTGCTTGTTGCGGTTGGGTTGCGGTTTCGGCCGGCTCTCGCGATGCAAGAAGGCGACGCCCTGAATGCCTTCGCTGCTGCCGGTCTGCGACGGACGTGGCGACTCGCCCCGGTTCGTCTGCGGTGCGCTATTATTACCACCTCGACGGCGGCGGCGGCGAGGGCCTTTTGCGCCTGGAGTGGCCTCATTCCCACGGACATTATGTGCGCGTGGCGCAGAGCGGCCGCCCCGGTGCGGTTGGGAAGGAGGCTGCGCCGGCGCCGCGGCGTCGCGGTTGCCGGGCGTACGGCGGTCCTCCCGCGGCAGCGCGATCCGGATCAGCCGCTCGATATCGCGCAAATAGCCCATTTCCTCGGCGCCCGCGATCAGCGAGATCGCGACCCCGTCGGCGCCGGCACGCGCGGTGCGGCCGATGCGGTGGACGTAGGTTTCCGGCACGTTGGGCAGGTCGAAATTCACGACATGGCTGATGCCGTCGACGTCGATGCCGCGGGCGGCGATATCGGTCGCCACCAGCGTGCGGACTTCGCCGGAACGAAACGCCGCCAATACGCGTTCCCTATGGTTTTGCGATTTGTTGCCGTGAATGGCGTTGGCCTCGATGCCGGCCTTGGCGAGGCCCTTCACCACCTTGTCCGCGCCATGCTTGGTGCGGGTGAAGACCAGGGCGCGGTCGACCGGCTCCTGCTTCAAGAGCTGGGCCAGCACCGCCGGCTTGGCGGCGAAATCGACCTGGATCACGCGCTGGGCGATCCGGTCGGCGGTCGAGGACACCGGCGTCACCGCCACGCGAGCGGGGTCGCGCAGCATCGCCTCGGCGAGTTCGGCGATGTCCTTCGGCATGGTGGCCGAGAAGAACAGCGTCTGCCGCCTGATCGGCAGCTTGGCGACGATCTTCCGGATGTCGTTGATGAAGCCCATGTCGAGCATGCGGTCGGCCTCATCGAGCACCAGGAACTCGACCTGGTTGAGCTTCAACCCGTTGCTCTGCACGAGGTCGAGCAGGCGGCCGGGGGTGGCCACCATGACCTCGACGCCCTGCATCACGGCGCGCACCTGGCGGCCCATCGGTACGCCGCCGATCGCGAGCGCCGAGGTGAGGCGGATGTGGCGGCCATAGGCGTTGAAACTGTCGAGGATCTGCCCGGACAGCTCACGGGTGGGCGAGAGCACGAGCACGCGGCAGCTCTTGGGCTGCGGGCGGACCCGGTTCTCGAGCAGCCGGTGCAGGATCGGCAGGGCGAAGGACGCCGTCTTGCCGGTGCCGGTCTGGGCGATGCCGACGACGTCACGGCCAGCGAGCGCGAGCGGGATGGTCTGGGCCTGGATGGGAGTCGGCGTGAGATAGTTTTCTTCTCGAAGCGCGCGGGCGATGGGATCGGCGAGGCCGAAATCCTGAAAGGAGGTCAAAAGGTCGGTCTTTCCATAAAAGCAGTCGTCGTCCCGGCTGGTATCGCCGGGATCGCACGAGGGCGTCGGGACACCCGCGTGTCTAGGGCATCTAGCTTGGTTGGCTGATAAGGCGAGCCAGAAGCCGTTGGGACGGCCAGAACACGCAGCTCGCGGGTCGCTCCGCGATTCTCGCGGGCACGCCGCTGATATGGCCCAGGAACACGGCGCTTTCAAGATGCTGCAAATGCGAGGTTAGAGACCGCCCGATCATCGCGCAGACTGTCACAAATTCATGCCGGAAATTTAGCCAAAACGCCAATCTTGCTCATGAAATAATCAGTCTGCTCTTTCGGCATTCATTCGCACAGCCCAATGATTGGGCAGCCGATTTCCGTATTTCCCCGGAACTTTCGAAATTATCCAGTAAAGTCATAGGCTTAATTGACGCGCGGACCGTGGCACAGTTCTTGCGATTCTCTTAACCGCAGGCGGCCAGACGGCCGTTCGCAGCGTTCACGCCTGCGTCAGGGAGATGACATTTCATGCTTACTCAGCTTACTCACGATATAGCGACGATGACCCGTCGCCGCGCTCTTGCGGCGACTGCCGGCCTGGTTTTGGGGCTGGCTGCGTCTTCGCCATTCTCGCCCGCGCAAGCGGCCGACGACACCATCAAGGTTGGCGTTCTCCATTCGCTCTCCGGCACCATGGCCATCAGCGAAACCACGCTGAAGGACACGATCCTTTTCCTGATCGACGAGCAGAACAAGAAGGGCGGCGTGCTCGGCAAGAAGCTCGAGGCCGTCGTGGTCGACCCCGCATCGAACTGGCCGCTGTTTGCGGAAAAGGCGCGTGAACTGATCACCAAGGACAAGGTCGCGGTCGTGTTCGGCTGCTGGACCTCGGTGTCGCGCAAGTCCGTGCTCCCGGTGTTCAAGGAGCTGAACAACATCCTGTTCTATCCCGTGCAGTACGAGGGCGAAGAGTCCGAGCGCAACGTGTTCTACACCGGTGCGGCGCCAAACCAGCAGGCGATCCCCGCCGTCGACTATTTGATGAAGGAAGAGAAGGTGAAGCGCTGGGTGCTTGAAGGCACCGACTACGTCTATCCGCGCACCACCAACAAGATCCTCGAGGCCTATCTGAAGTCGAAAGGCGTTGCGCCCGCAGACATCATGATCAACTACACGCCGTTCGGCTTCTCCGACTGGCAGACCGAAGTCTCCAAGATCAAGACCTTCGGCTCGGCCGGCAAGAAGACCGCGGTGGTCTCCACCATCAATGGCGACGCCAACGTTCCGTTCTACAAGGAACTCGGCAACCAGGGCATCAAGGCGACCGACATCCCGGTGGTCGCGTTCTCGGTCGGCGAGGAAGAGCTCGCCGGCATCGACACCAAGCCGCTGGTCGGCCATCTCGCCGCCTGGAACTATTTCGAGTCGATCAAGACCCCGGCGAACGAGAAGTTCATCAAGGAGTGGCAGGCCTACACCAAGAATCCGAAGCGCGTGACCAATGACCCGATGGAAGCGCACTACATCGGCTTCAACATGTGGGTGAAGGCGGTCGAGAAGGCGGGATCGACCGATCCGGACAAGGTGATCGACGCGCTCCCGGGCATCGAGACGCCGAACCTGACCGGCGGCGTGGCCAAGATGCTGCCGAACCATCACATCACCAAGCCGGTGTTCATCGGCGAGATCAAGGGCAACGGCCAGTTCGACGTGGTCTGGAAGACCCCGGGCCTGGTGGCCGGCGACGCCTGGTCGAAGGAGCTCGAAGGCTCCAAGGACCTGATTGGCGATTGGGTCGGCAAGAAGTGCGGCAACTGGAACACCAAGACCAACAAGTGCGGCGGCCAGGGCTCCTGATTTGGCGCTCCTGATCTGATCCACGACACAACACAAACTTCCAAGAGATTGGAGAAGGCGGCTTCGCTCGCCGCCTTCTCCCCACACTCCTGCCGGGGTTATCGACGTGCTTGTTCATTGCTTTGATCGCGTTCGCGCGCTGTTTCTATCCGTTCTGCTATTGACCTGCCTTGTCGTGCCGGCGCTCGCCGGGCCGTTCGAGGACTCGGTCGCCAAATTCGCCAATGACGACTTCTCCGACACGGAGGCCGCGATCGGCGAGGTCGCGTCCTCAGGTAATCCGCTGGCGTCAGCGATCCTCGGCGCGCTGCAGGATGGCCGGCTGTCGGCCGATCCGGACACCAAGAAGGTCTTCGTCACGCGGAGTGACGGCAAGATCATCGACGCCGCAACCGGGGCCGCCGTCGACAAGCTGCCGGACAACGTCGCGGACGTCCGCGTCAACAATCGCCTGCGCCGCAGCATAGAGGCCGCGCTCGGCGGCCTGACGCTGCTGTCATCGGATCCGGCCAAGCGCCTCGCCGCCGCGCAATCGGTGTTCAAGAGCCATGAGGAGAACCTGCTTCCGACGGTGGAAAGCGCGTTTGCCAAGGAGACCAACAAGTCGATCAAGCAGGCCTTCGCCGAGGCGCGCGCCGCCATCATCCTGTTCAAGTCCGATGCGTCCGACAACGACAAGCTCGACGCCGTGGCCGTGATCAAGGCGCGCGGCGACCAGGAGGCGCTGGCGCTGCTCAACGACGTCGGCACCGATCAGCCGCCGCTGGTCGGCAAGGCGGCCGCGAGCGCGATCTCGTCGATCCAGAGCAACCTCGCAATGTGGTCGGCGGTGCAAAACGCCTGGTACGGCATCTCACTCGGCTCGGTGCTGCTGCTCGCCGCGATCGGGCTTGCCATCACCTTCGGCGTGATGGGCGTCATCAACATGGCCCATGGCGAGATGGTGATGCTCGGCGCCTACACCACCTTCGTGGTGCAGGAGGTGATCCGCAGCCGCTATCCCGGCCTGTTCGACTATTCGCTGTTCATCGCCGTGCCGCTCGCCTTCCTGGTCGCGGGCGGCATCGGCGTGTTGATCGAGCGCACCATCATCCGCTTCCTCTACGGCCGGCCGCTGGAAACGCTGCTCGCGACCTGGGGCCTGTCGCTGGTGTTGCAGCAGGCGGTGCGCACGGTGTTCGGCCCCACCAACCGCGAGGTCGGCAACCCCTCCTGGATGAGCGGCGCGTTCGAGCTCGGCCAGATCACCATCACCTATAACCGGCTCTGGATCCTCTGCTTCACGCTTGCGGTGTTCGCCGTCCTGCTCGCAATGCTGCGCTACACCGCGCTCGGGCTCGAGATGCGCGCGGTGACGCAGAACCGGCGCATGGCGGCCTCGATGGGGATCGCGACCTCGCGGGTCGATGCGCTGACCTTCGGGCTCGGGTCAGGCATCGCCGGCATTGCCGGCGTGGCGCTGTCGCAGATCGACAATGTCAGCCCCAATCTCGGCCAGAGCTACATCATCGATTCCTTCATGGTCGTGGTGTTCGGCGGCGTCGGCAATCTCTGGGGCACGCTGGTCGGCGCCTTCACGCTCGGTATTGCCAACAAGTTCCTCGAGCCGGTGGCGGGCGCGGTGCTCGGCAAGATCGCGATCCTGGTCCTGATCATCCTGTTCATCCAGAAGCGGCCGCGCGGCCTGTTCGCGCTCAAGGGACGGGCGGTGGAAGCATGACCCCGCACATCCTCACCCGTTCGCTGGATCGCGCCGCGACCAGCTTCATCCTGATCGTGGCCGGCCTCGGCGTGCTGATCCCGCTGTCGAACCTGCTCTTGCCGCAGGGCTCGGTGTTCCACGTGCCGACCTATCTGGTGGCGCTGTGGGGCAAATATGTCTGCTACGCCATCCTGGCGCTCTCGATCGACCTGATCTGGGGCTATTGCGGCATCCTCTCGCTCGGCCACGGCGCGTTCTTCGCGCTCGGCGGCTACGCCATGGGGATGTATCTGATGCGCCAGATCGGCAGCCGCGGCGTCTACGGCAACCCGATCCTGCCCGACTTCATGGTGTTCCTGAACTGGGACAAGCTGCCCTGGTACTGGTACGGCTTCGACAAATTCTGGTTCGCGGCGCTTATGGTGCTGCTGGTGCCGGGACTGCTCGCCTTCTGCTTCGGCTGGCTCGCCTTCCGCTCCCGCGTCACCGGCGTCTATCTCTCGATCATCACGCAGGCGATGACCTATGCGCTGCTGCTCGGCTTCTTCCGCAACGATTTCGGGTTCGGCGGCAACAACGGCCTGACCGACTTCAAGGACATCCTCGGTTTCAATGTCCAGGCCGAGGGCACGCGCTGCGCGCTGTTCCTGCTGAGTTGCCTCGCGCTGATCGTCGCCTTCGCGATCTGCCGCGCGGTGGTGACCTCGAAGCTCGGCAAGGTGCTGATCGCGGTGCGCGACGCCGAGAGCCGCACCCGCTTCCTCGGCTACCGGGTCGAATCCTACAAGCTGTTCGTGTTCACGCTGTCGGCCTGCATGGCCGGCGTTGCCGGCGCGCTCTATGTGCCGCAGGTCGGCATCATCAATCCGAGCGAGTTCGCGCCCGGCAACTCGATCGAGGCCGTGATCTGGGTCGCGGTCGGCGGTCGCGGCACGCTGGTCGGTGCGGCCATCGGCGCCATCGTCGTCAACTACGCCAAGACCTACTTCACGTCAGGGCCGCTCGCGCCGTACTGGCTGTTCATGCTGGGCGCGCTGTTTATCCTGGTCACGCTCCTCCTGCCCAAGGGCATCGTCGGCACCTTCAATTCCTGGTGGGAGCCCTGGAGGGCGCAGCGCAGCTCGCCCGATGCCGAAAGTGCCGCGCGTGAAGACGGCGTCGGCGCACCGAAGATGGCGGAGTAGGCCGATGAACGTGATGGATACCCGCGCCACCTCGGCCATGCTCTATCTCGACGGCGTGCACGTCTCGTTCGACGGCTTTCACGCCATCAACAACCTGTCGCTGACGCTTGAGCCCGGCGAGATGCGCGCGATCATCGGTCCGAACGGCGCCGGCAAGACCACGATGATGGACATCATCACCGGCAAGACCAAGCCGGACGAGGGCACGGTGCTGTTCGACGGCACCGTCGACCTGACCCGGCTCGACGAGACCCGCATCGCCGAGCTCGGCATCGGCCGCAAGTTCCAGAAGCCGACGGTGTTCGAGAGCCAGACCGTGCAGGACAATCTGCTGCTCGCGCTCAATGTCGACCACTCCGTTCGCGGCACCCTGTTCTGGCGCGGCAGCAAGGCCGAATCCGAGCGCATCGACAAGGTGCTCGAGACCATCCGCCTGACCGACGCGCGCAACCGCCTTGCCGGCAGCCTGTCGCACGGCCAGAAGCAGTGGCTCGAAATCGGCATGCTGCTGGCGCAGGACCCGAAGGTGCTGCTGGTCGACGAGCCGGTCGCCGGCATGACGGATGTCGAAACCCATCTGACCGCCGAGCTGCTCAAGGAGATCAACAGGAACCACACCATCATGGTGGTCGAGCACGACATGACCTTCGTCCGCGAGCTCGGCGTCAAGGTGACCTGCCTGCACGAAGGCTCGGTGCTGGCGGAGGGGACCATCGACCAGGTGTCGTCGAACGAGCGGGTCGTCGAAGTGTATCTGGGGCGTTGAACGATGCTGAAGGTCGACAACATCAACCTCTACTACGGCGCGGCGCAGGCCTTGCGCGGCGTCTCGCTCACCGCCGAGCCCGGCAAGGTGACGTGCGTGCTTGGGCGCAACGGCGTCGGCAAGACCTCGCTGTTGCGCGCCATGGTCGGGCAGTATCCGATCGCCTCGGGCGCGATCAATTTCGACGGCAAGGACATCACCGCGCTGAAGCCCTATGAGCGGGCGCGGCGCGGCATCGGCTTCGTGCCGCAGGGCCGCGAGATCTTTCCGCTGCTGACCGTGGAAGAGAACCTGAGGACCGGCTTCGGTCCGCTGAAGCGCGAGGACCGCAACATCCCCGACGACGTGTTCTCGCTGTTTCCGGTGCTGGAGACCATGCTCGGCCGCCGCGGCGGCGACCTCTCCGGCGGCCAGCAGCAGCAACTCGCGATCGGCCGTGCGCTGGTGATGCGGCCAAAGCTTCTGCTGCTCGACGAGCCGACCGAGGGCATCCAGCCCTCGATCATCAAGGATATCGGCCGCGCCATCTCCTATCTGCGCAACCTCGGCAACATCGCGATCGTGCTGGTCGAACAATATCTCGACTTTGCCTGCGAACTCGGCGACAGTTTTGCCGTGATGGACCGGGGTGCGGTGAAATATGCCTGCGACCGCGCGAACCTCGATCCCGCCGAGATCAGCCGCCAGATGGCGCTGTAATGCAATCTGACGCCGCAATGAGCGGCACGGGGATTAAGGGAGCGTCGGGGCGGATGCGGAGCGAGCTCGCGGGAGCGGCTTCAGCGACATTTGCGGCGAACCGCGCCCAGGGCGCGGTCAGGTTCGGCGTGCACCTCAAGGACGGCGTCACCCGGCGCGGCGACCTGCACGAGTCGGGCTCGCTGCGCGTCCGCTTCCCGTCACCGGAGGACGAGGGTCTGTCGGCCATGTTCGTCAACACCGCCGGCGGCATTGCCGGTGGCGACCGCTTCGACATCGCGATCTCGGCCGGCGAGGGCGCCCGCGTGACGCTGACCACGGCGGCCGCCGAAAAGGTCTATCGCGCATCGGCAGCGTTTTCGAGCGAAGTGGGTACCGGTTCGCGTGAAGAAAACGCGTCCAAACAAAATGAGAGCATGGTGCGATCCAACCGGATCGCACCATGCTCGATCGCAGCGGCGCGGCTCGACATCGCGCTGAAGGCCGACACAGGTGCGCATCTGGCCTGGCTGCCACAGGAGACCATCCTGTTCGACCGCGCCCATATTCACCGCCGCTTCGACATCGACCTAGCCGACGATGCCTCGCTCTTGCTCTGCGAGATCGTGGTGTTCGGCCGCTCCGCGATGGGCGAGACCATGCGCCATGGCGAATTTGTCGACCGCTGGCGGATGCGCCGCGGCGGCCGGCTGGTGTTTGCCGAGACGGTCCGTCTCGACGGCGAGATCGGCGAGAAGCTCGCCAGGCCCGCGATCGCGGGTGGCGGCACGGCGATCGGCACCGCGCTGATCGTACCGGGCGATGCGGCGCTGGTCGAGCGCATCCGCGAGGCATCGGACAACTTCGGCGGCGAGGTCGGCATCTCCGCCTGGAATGGCTTTGCAATGGCGCGCTTCTGTGCCCAAGATGCCGCCCGGCTCCGCGCCGACATGATGACGGTGCTGAGCCGCGCCTCCGCCGTGCCGCTGCCGCGGCTCAACTGAATTCCTGAACGACAGAGTGCTCGCATGAATTTGTCTCCCCGCGAAAAGGATAAGCTCCTGGTCTCGATGGCGGCCATGGTGGCGCGCCGCCGGCTCGAGCGCGGCGTCAAGCTGAACCATCCCGAGGCGGTCGCGTTGATCACCGACTTCATCGTCGAGGGAGCCCGTGACGGGCGCACGGTCGCCGAGCTGATGCAGGCTGGCGCCAAGGTGCTGACCCGCGACCAGGTGATGGCCGGCATCCCCGAGATGATCCACGACATCCAGGTCGAGGCGACATTCCCCGACGGCACCAAGCTCGTCACCGTGCACGAGCCGATCCGATAGGACAGCCGTCATTCCGGGGTGGCCGCAAGGCCGAACCGGAATCCAGCGATTGTTGATCGAGATTCCGGGTTCGATGCCGCGCATCGCCCCGGAATGACAGGAGAGACAGATGATCCCCGGCGAACTCTTCATCAAGGACGGCGAGATCGAGCTCAATGCTGGCCGCAAGACCGTGACGCTGTCGGTCGCCAACACCGGCGACCGGCCGATCCAGGTCGGCTCGCACTATCATTTCTTCGAGACCAATCCGGCGTTGAAATTCGACCGCAGACGCGCCCGCGGCATGCGTCTCGACATCGCCGCCGGCACCGCGGTTCGCTTCGAGCCGGGCCAGACCCGCGACGTCCAGCTCGTGGCGCTCGCCGGCAAGCGCGTGATCTACGGCTTCCGGGCCGAGGTGAAGGGCAAGTTGTGATCCGGCCGAGACCCGCGGTGATGTCGAGTGAGGTGAGCACGCTGGCCGGGCTCCCTCCCCCCTCATGTCCGCCGAAGCCTCGGCGAAGGCGGATGCGGGGGAGGGCTGGGGAGAGGGGTAAGCCCCGAGCGCCGACCGAAGAGATTCGGCAATCTGGTGCAAAGTGGATTTGCAACGTGCGCTCCTGCCGAGGAGCACTGTAGCCGTCATGCTCCCCGCGATCCGCCTGATCTCCGAAGCCGCCGAGTTCGCTGCGCGCCGTCACAACGGGATGGCGCGCAAGGGGCGGGGGAGCGAGCCCTATATCAACCATCTCGCCGAGGTCGCGAACCTGCTCGCCGCCGTCACAGATGGCACCGATGCCGAGCTGGTGGCGGCCGGCTGGCTGCACGACACCATCGAGGACGCCGGGACCACGCGCGAGGAGCTTGCGCGTGAATTCAGCGAGCGCGTCGCCTCGCTGGTCGTCGAGTGCACCGACGACATGAGCCTGCCGAAGGCCGTGCGTCGGCAAAGGCAGATCGAGGATACCCCGCACAAATCACCCGCCGCCAAGCTGATCAAGGCTGCCGACAAGGTCAGCAATATCGGCGCTCGGATCGTGCCGCATCCAAGCAAGGACGAGCGTGACGACCTCGCCGATTATGCAGCCTGGGCCGAGAAGGTGGTCGCAGGTTGCCGGGGAATCAATCCGCGGCTTGACCGCATTTTCGACGACACCATTGCGCGCGCGAGGGCTGCGCTGGCTGAAGCAGGGGGCTGACATGGCCGTGAAGATCAAGCGTTCCGTCTATGCCGACATGTTCGGACCGACCACCGGCGACAAGGTGCGGCTCGCCGATACCGATCTGATCATCGAGGTCGAGAAGGATCTCACCACCTATGGCGAGGAGGTGAAGTTCGGCGGCGGCAAGGTGATCCGCGACGGCATGGGGCAGTCGCAGGTGACCAACGCGCAAGGCGCCGCCGATACCGTCATCACCAACGCGCTGATCGTCGACCACTGGGGCATCGTGAAGGCCGACGTCGCGATCAAGGACGGGATGATCGCAGCGATCGGCAAGGCCGGCAATCCCGACATCCAGCCCAACGTGACCATCGTGATCGGCCCGGGCACCGACGTGATCGCGGGCGAAGGCAAGCTCCTCACCGCCGGCGGATTCGACAGCCACATCCATTTCATCTGCCCCCAGCAGATCGAGCACGCGCTGATGTCCGGCGTCACCTCGATGTTAGGGGGCGGCACCGGCCCGTCGCACGGCACCTTCGCCACCACCTGCACGCCCGGCCCGTGGCACATGGGGCGGATGATCCAGTCGTTCGATGCCTTCCCGGTCAACCTCGGCATCTCGGGCAAGGGCAACGCGTCGCGCCCGGCGGCGCTGGTTGAGATGGTCAAGGCGGGCGCCTGTGCGCTGAAGCTGCACGAGGACTGGGGCACCACGCCGTCGGCGATCGATACCTGCCTCTCGGTGGCCGACGATCACGACGTCCAGGTGATGCTGCACTCGGACACGTTGAACGAATCCGGCTTCGTCGAGGACACGGTGAAGGCATTCAAGGGCCGCACCATCCATGCCTTCCACACCGAAGGCGCCGGCGGCGGCCATGCGCCTGATATCATCAAGATCGCCAGCCTGAAGAACGTGCTGCCGTCCTCGACCAATCCGACCCGGCCGTTCACCCGCAACACCATCGACGAGCATCTGGACATGCTGATGGTGTGCCATCACCTCGATCCCTCGATCGCCGAGGATCTCGCCTTCGCCGAGAGCCGGATCCGCAAGGAGACCATCGCCGCGGAAGACATCCTGCACGACCTCGGCGCGCTCTCGATGATGTCGTCGGACTCGCAGGCGATGGGCCGGCTCGGCGAAGTCATCATCCGCACCTGGCAGACCGCCGACAAGATGAAGAAGCAGCGTGGCGCCCTGCCGCAGGACAAGGGCAACGACAACGACAATTTCCGCGTCAAGCGCTACATCGCCAAATACACCATCAACCCCGCGATCGCGCACGGCGTGTCGAAGCTGATCGGCTCGGTCGAGAAGGGCAAGCTCGCCGACCTCGTGCTGTGGTCGCCGGCCTTCTTCGGCGTCAAGCCGGACTGCATCATCAAGGGTGGCTCGATCGTGGCCGCTCCGATGGGCGATCCCAACGCTTCGATCCCGACGCCGCAGCCGGTGCACTACCGGCCGATGTTTGCCGCCTTCGGCAAGTCGCTCACCGCGTCATCGGTGGTGTTCACATCGAAGGCCGCCGTCGCGGGCGGCCTCGCTCGCAAGCTCGGCACAGCCAAGAAGCTCTACGCGGTGCAAAACACCCGCGGCAAGATCTCCAAGAAGAGTATGATCCACAACGATGCAACCCCCGAGATCGAGGTCGATCCCGAGACCTATGAGGTACGCGCAGACGGCGAGCTGCTGACCTGCGCGCCGGCGGAGGTGCTGCCCATGGCACAGCGTTACTTTATGTTCTAAAACCCCTCCCGGTATCTGAAACCAGAAGAGAAAACCGGGAGGAATTTCCGTGATTTACGTCGTTGCCACGCTGACCATCAAGCCCGAGACCCGCGCCGAATTCATCGCCGCGGCAACGGCCTGCATCAAGGAGACCCGCAAGGAGCCCGGCAACATCGCCTACGACCTGCACGAGAGCGTCACCGACCAAAGCAAGATGGTGTTCGTCGAGCAGTGGGAAAACGCCGAGGCGCTGGTGCCGCATCGCACCGCCGAGCACATGAAGACGTTCGGCCGGGTCGCGGTGAAATGCATGGCCGCCCCGCCGAGGATCGAGGTGATCACCCCGGAGAAGGTTGACGTCCGCTAGCCAAGAAGAACAAGGAGCCAATCCATGATCTACGTCATTGCCACCACGCCGATGAAGCCGGAGAGCCGCGAGGACTTCATCAAGGGGCACAAGGCCTGCACGGTCGAGACCCGCAAGGAGAAGGGCTGCATCGCCTATGACGGCCATGTCAGCGTCAACGATCCCAACCTCTATGTGGTGGTGGAGCGTTGGGAGAGTCGCGAAGATCTCAATGCGCATGCCCGCGCGCCGCACATGAAGGTGTGGCGGGAATATTCGTCGCAAATGAAGACCGGACCGACGGTGATCGAGATCATCAGCGACGGCAAGGTCGAGAAGATCTAATGTGTACCTGTTTGGTGGCCTCATGGTTCGAGACGCGCGGCGGCGCCGCGCTCCTCACCATGAGGGTTTGAGACCTCATCCTGAGGAGGCGCGAAGCGCCGTCGAAGGATGAAGCCACCGAACGCCGGGATATCGAGGCAGACAAGCATGATCCGCGCGACCAAGGTTCTGGGACAGCACCGCTGGAAGGATACGCCGGCCGACACCGTCGTGCTCGATTTCGACGACCGGCACCGGCGGCGGATGGCGATGACCGGGACGCGCGGGCTTGAGTTCCTGCTCGATCTCGAGAACGCCGTCGCATTGCGCGGCGGCGATGCGCTGGTGCTGGAGGACGGCCGCCTCATCGAGGTGGTCGCCGCTCCGGAGCCGCTGGTGGAAATCCGCGGCAGCGATCCGCATCATCTGATCCGGGTCGCCTGGCATCTCGGCAACCGTCATCTGCCGACGCAGATCATGCCGAAGGGCCTGCGCATCCGCCGCGATCACGTGATCGAGGCGATGGTGAAGGGGCTCGGCGCCCGCGTCATCGAGATCGAAGCGCCGTTCGATCCCGAGGGCGGTGCCTATGCAGAGCATGCGCATGCCGAAGAGCCGCACGCACATGGCCATGCCGGGCACGATCACACCCACGGCCATGCGCACGATCATGGTCATGAACACCATCATGATCACGGCCATCATCACCACGGTGATGGTCATCTCCATGGTCATGATCATCAGCACGACGCGCATTGCGGTCACGACCATCATCACCATCAAGACCACTCCCATGCTCATGACCACAAATGAGCCGGATCGCGCCGCTGTCGGCGACGGGATGACGGAAGGTGAGGCGAGGGCGCTGTACCGGCTGATGACCTGGCTGTCGCCGTCGTTCCCGGTCGGCGCGTTCTCCTATTCCAGCGGCATCGAATGGGCGGTGGAGGCCGGCGATATCACCGATGCCGGATCACTCCGCGGCTGGCTGGCCGCGATCCTGACCGACGGCAGCGGATTTTGCGACGGCGTCTTGCTGGCGCAGAGCCATCGCGCGGTGTCCGACCAGGATCATGCCGCTTTGAGCGAGATCGCCGAGCTTGCCGCCGCGCTCGTGCCGTCGCGCGAACGGCAGCTCGAGACCACGACGCAGGGGCGCGCCTTCATCGACATTGCGCAGGCCGCCTGGAATTCGCCCGGCCTCGACACGATCATTGCGGCCTGCGGCGGCCCGATCGTCTATCCGGTCGCCGTCGGCCTCGTCAGTGCGGCACACGGCATCCCGCTCGCGCCGTCGCTGCACGCCTTCCTCCACGCCGTGGTGTCGAACTGGATTTCCGCAGGCAGCCGGCTGATCCCGCTCGGGCAAACCGACAGCCAGCGCGTGCTGGCCGATCTCGAGCCCGATGTCGCCGCGACCGCGCGCCGCGCCGAAGGAGCATCGCTCGACGATCTCGGCAGCGCGACTTTCCGCGCCGACATCGCGAGCTTGCGGCACGAGACGCAATATACGAGGCTGTTCCGGTCATGATGCGCGATCGAGCGATGATGCTGGCGCAGCGTCCTCAGCCGTCGTCCCGGCCTAGTGCGCAATTGCGCACGGGACCGGGGCCCATAACCACAGGCTCTTGTGGTTATCCAGGGCTGGGGCCCCAGCGCGCTGCCGCAATGAGGTTTGGTGGTAATGGTTCCCGGCCTTCGCCGGGACGACGATGGATGGTGTGACATGCCCACTTCCCACGGTCCGTTGCGGGTCGGCGTCGGTGGCCCGGTCGGCTCCGGCAAGACCGCACTGATGGATCTGCTCTGCAAGGCGATGCGCGAGCGCTACGACATCGCGGCGATCACCAACGACATCTACACCAAGTGGGATGCCGAGTTTCTGGTGCGCTCGGGCTCGCTGACGTCGGATCGTATCGCGGGTGTCGAGACCGGCGGCTGCCCGCATACCGCGATCCGCGAGGACGCCTCGATGAACCTGGCCGCCGTCGCCGACATGCGGGCCAAGTTTCCCAACCTCGATCTGATCCTGATCGAATCCGGCGGCGATAACCTTGCCGCGACGTTCTCGCCGGAATTGGCCGACCTGACGATCTATGTCATCGACGTCGCCGCGGGCGACAAGATTCCCTCCAAGGGCGGCCCCGGGATCACCCGGTCCGACCTGCTGGTGATCAACAAGATCGACCTCGCCCCCTATGTCGGCGCGTCGCTGGAGAAGATGGATACCGACGCCAGGCGGATGCGCGGCGAGCGGCCCTTCGTGATGACCAACCTGAAGAAGAGCGACGGCCTCGACCGCATCGTCAGCTTCATCGAGACCAAGGGCGGCCTTCGGTCGCAGGCTCCAGGCAAGGCCGCCGAGGCAGGCTAGCGCGTTAATCATTGTGGCACCGCCCGGCTCTCCCCCGTCATCCCCGCGGCAACGTGACGTTGCCGCGGGAGGTGCGCCGCAAAAAAGCTGCGCAATCGCCGGAACAATTTCCCAGTTCACCGATTAGCATGCTCTAGCGTCGCCTCAGATCAGCCAGGTGCCGTGGGCGTTAATGTTGCCGAGCAGCTCTTGTTGCGTACCGATGATCGCTATTCCATATTCCGCTGCGGTTGGCGTTCATCACACCTTGATTTGTTGCCGCCCCGCAGATCTCAGATGAATTCCATCCGCTTTTGCCACCCCCTGATTGCCGAGTAAGCGAGTGGTCCGGCTGGGCTTTATCGTTGCCTTGATCGCGCTGATCGGAGTGCTGCTTTCCGGTCTCGCGGCCTATCGGGTGCACGATCAGGAGCTCGCGCTCGACAGCATCGCACTGGCGCGGGCGATCGACGTCCACGCCAGCCTGGTGCAGGACCGCCTGACCGAGCGTGAGCTGCTGGCGCGGGTGGCTTCGGGCCTGTTCCGCTCTCCGTCGACGGTGAAGGCCAATATGCTGCAGCCGCTGCGCTCGGCGATCTACGCCTTCAAGACCGATTTCGTTGTCGCCGCCTGGATTGCGCGGCTCAAGCCGAATGAGCTGTCGGCGGCGGAGGCAGAGTTGAAAGCCGCGGGCTTCACCAACCCGTCGATCCGCGACTTCGACGATCAGCCGCTTGATCTCAAGGCGCTCGACAGGCCGATCAACGTGCTGATGGATGTCGAGCCGCGCAACCAGGAAACCCTCAGCATCCCGGGCCGCGCCTTCGATCGCCACTCGGTGGTCGGTCCGATGCTCGCCCGGGCGATGGCGGAGGCCAAGCCGGTTGCGTCGGACCCGATCCCGCTGCTGCGACAGAATGGCCCGGTTGGCGTCGTGCTCGCGGCGCCGGTGTTCCAGGAGCATGCGTCGGAGCCGGCCGGCTTCATCACGTTCTCGTACGAACTGGCGTCGCTGATGCTGACCAACGACGACGCTTCGCTGTTTTCGGTGGCGCTGAAGGATCCACGCGATTCCAACGATGAGTTCACCGCCAACGAGCAGGGCGTCGTCACCTCGCGCGCGGTGCGCCAGGAAGGGCCGGCGCCGTCGATAGTCCGCACGGTGACCTTCGGCGGCCGCGACTGGTCGCTGGACTACTACGCCAAGAGCAACGCCACGATGCGCGCGCAGCAGACCGCGACGATCGTCGCCGCGATCGGACTGGCGCTGACCGGTATCGTCTGCGGCCTGTTCGGCTATGTCGCCTACAACAACCTGCGTCTGAGCCGCGAGATCGAAGTCCGGATCGGCTTCGAGCGCCGGCTGACGGCCGTCATCGACGAGCTCAACCATCGCGTCAAGAACATCCTCGCGGTGATCCAGTCGATCGTGACGCGCACGCTGCGCCACGGTTCCGACATCGAGGTCGCGCGCGAGCTTCTGATCGGCCGGATCCACGCAATGTCGAATGTCGTGACGCTGCTCAGCGAGAGCCAATGGCAGGGCGTCAAGCTGAGGGGCCTATTCGAATCGCGATCGATCCCGCATGCCGACCGTATCGCGGTGAACGGCCCCGACATCACCGTCAGCGCCCGCGCGGCGCAATCGCTGTCGCTGTTGTTCTTCGAGCTCGCCTCGCATTCCGACGAGGGCCTGTCGTTGGTCGGCAAGCACCCGCACATCGTCGCCAATTGGGAAGTCAACGGCGACGGCGCGGACGCGATCTTCCATTTCCGCTGGGAGGAGTTCAACACCAGCGAGGCCACGCGGCGGTCAGACAGCGACTTCGGCCTGATCCTGCTCGACCGCGTCGCGCCCGAGGCGCTCGGCGGCACCGCGAAGCGCTATTTCACCGACGTCTCCTATGTCTATGAGCTGATCGCGCCGATGGGCACCGTCGTCGACATGACCGAGCGCGACCGTACCGAGCAGTTCTCCGCCCCGGTTCGCCCCGTCAAGGCAAAGTAGCGGCCGGCGGCATCCTGCAATGCCGCAATCATGGGCTGGCGGGGGCTCATTCCGCGTTGCGGCGATGCCGTTATGAGGTCCTCGGAACTTTCCCGCCGGACACCCGTCGCACTCCCGGTTTTGCAACTCATTGTTAAACCTTCATTGAGCATGCTTGGGGCATATGGAGCAGGATACCGTCTGAGGACCCCGATGAGGCTTTGGGTCAGCCTGACCTTGCTGGCGGCAATTTTGCCGGCGGGGCTGTCGTTCGCCTTGACCGGGACGGAGACGCCGGACGAGCTTGCGAAGGTCCGTGCCAGCTATCGCCGGCCGGACGCCGTTCCCTTCCCAAGCAGCAACCCCTATTCCAAGGCGAAATCCGATCTCGGAGAAATGCTATTCTTTGACCCGCTGCTTTCGCGGTCGAAGACGCACTCATGCGCGTCGTGCCACAACCCAGCCCTCTCCTGGGCCGACGGCCTTCCGCGCGCCATCGGGGAGGATCCCAAAGGGCTGCCGCTTCGCGCACCAACCCTGATCGACGTGGCCTTCACCGAGCCCCTGGGATGGGACGGCAAGTTCAAGACTCTCGAGTCCGTTGCGTTCGGACCTATCGAGAGCCCCGCCAACATGAACATGACGGAGCCGGAATTGATCGCCCGCCTCTCGGCGATCCCCGGTTACGTCGACGCGTTCGCCCGTGCCTTTGGCGACGGCGCGATCACGCGGCCGCGAATCGAAGCGTCACTGGCGACGTTTGAGCGCTCGATCCTGGCCGGCGAGGCGCCGTTCGACCGGTGGATCAAGGGAGACGACACCGCCATCAGCGCGTCGGCGCAGCACGGTTTTCGAATTTTCAACGGCAAGGCACGTTGCTCGTCCTGTCACAGCGGCCCGTCCTTCTCGGACGGATCCTTTCAGGACATCGGTACCGCGAAGGGCAAGGACATCGGGCGGGGCAGTTTCTTTCCGACCTCCGTCAAGCTGCGATACGCGTTCAAGACGCCGACATTGCGCGACGTTGCGCGTCGCGGGCCCTACATGCACGACGGATCGGTCGCGACTCTGGAAGACGTCATAGAGCTGTACAACAAGGGCGGAATCGATCGGCCGAGCCGGTCTCCGGACATCAAGCCGCTGTCCCTGACAGCCAGCGAGAAGAAGGACCTCATCGCCTTTCTTCAGACGCTGACCGCATCCGCGCCAGCGTCCGTGGCGCCAAGGCTGCCGCGATGACGGCCGACTGACGCGTGTCAGGACACGCTCGGCAGGACGCACCCCAACAGGCCTAGACCCACGATCAGAAGCGCGCCCGCGCAGGTCTCCAGGGCATCGGTCCGCTCCGGATACCGTTTTGCTCCGAGGGCGAGCACCGAGCCCACCCCGACACTCACGACACTCAACGCTCCGAGCATGCATCGGCTCCCTGTCCGCCTTGTCTGCGCTTTCACTACGACAGGTCGAATTGAGGCTCCGTGCCGGAATTAGCTAAAATCCGAGACAATCGGCGGAAAGCGGCGTAAAGGCGCCTGCCTGTTCATCGTTAACCACGAAACAACCAATGAGTGTTGGCCCGCAAAAATTGTTAAAATTTGATGTAAGATGAACAGATCGTTAAAGGTGGGCGGTAGTTGAAATGTTCAGTGGATGGGAGCGGGGTGCCAATTCGGCACCGCGTGGGCGCTCCGTCTTCGCCAAGTGCATTCTCGGGATTTTGTTTTGCGTCATCGCGGCACGAGAGGCCGATGCGCATGTCAAATGGTTTTGTGCCTATAACGTCGCCGGGCAGCCCCGCGGTCTCGAAAATGTCCTGTGCCAGGATTTCGAACTGCTGCTGGGCGTTGCCGTCTTCTGGCTCTTCGCCGGCTGCCTGATCGAGCCAACTGCTCTGGGCGCGGCAACGATCCGCGTCCTCGACCGGATCACCGAGCCGCTGCGGCTGCGCACGGAGACGATGATCCGCGCTGTCTGTGCTTTCTTCTTCATCTCGATCTGGGCCGTCGGCGGAATCCTGCTGACCCCTGAGCTGAAGACGACGTCGCCCCTCGTGGGCATGCTGCAGCTTGGCATCGCCGCCGGCATGCTGTCGCGACGCACGCTGCCGCTGTCTGCAGCCGGGATCGCGATCCTGTTCGGGATCGGCGTGCGCGACTACGGCATCTTTCACCTTGCCGACTATCCGATCTTTCTCGGGATCGCTGCCTACCTGGCGCTTGTCGGGCTCAAGAAGGACCTGTTCGGAATTTCGCCGCTCGACGTGGTCAGGTGTTCGGCCGGCGTGACGTTGATGTGGGCCTCCATCGAAAAATGGGCCTACCCGGAATGGAGCTTCCCGCTGCTCATCGAGCACGCCACCATCACGTTCGGCTTCGACAACGAATTCTACATGCGCGCTGCGGGCATGGTGGAATTCACGCTCGCCTTCGCGCTGCTGTGGACGCCGCTGATCCGGCGCTGCGCGGCCGTGGTGCTTACCGGGATGTTCATCGGCGCATGCTTCGAATTCGGAAAGATCGACGCGATCGGGCACTCGGCGATCGTGGCCGTCCTGCTCGCAATCGTCTGTGACAACCGCACGTCCGCGCGCGATGTTCGTGCGGCGTGGCTTGCGCCCGTCAGCCTGTGCGCGGCGCTGACCGTGACGCTGTTCGTCTACTATGCCGGTCACGCCGCGCTGTTCAAGACATCGATATTGTAGGACCGCCGGGATCGCTGCCCGAGACCACTACCTGGCGACGTGGACGGTGAGCTTCATTTTCGGATGAATGCCGCATAACACCGTGTAGTCACCGGATACGGGAAAGGCGACGTCATATTTGCTGCCCGGCTGCTGATCGCCGGAATCGAAGCTGAACTTGTCCGAGCTCAAATAAGCGTGATGCAGCAGTTCGCCGTCGTCGTTAATGAACCGTAAAGTCTCGCCACGCCTGATCGAGATCTCCGCGGGTCTGAACTCCCGATCCTTCTGTGAGATGGCATAGGGGCTCGCGCCCAAGGCCGTTCCTGCCAGCGCTCCCGCGATCATCGCGGCCGCAATCTCCACGCGGCCGAACCTGCCCAGTCGCAAAGCGCACAACCAGCCTGACTGCATTTGACCCCCGCTCGAAAGTCGGACATCAGACATCCTACGGCGTAAATGGTGCCTTCAGGGTTACTTTGTCATGATGATTATCGGCAGTTGATCTTAACGATTTTGGCATGAGTTGTAGTCACAACTAGCGCAATTTACGCAAGCAGTTTCTTTCCGCTGCGTCAGGTGTTCTGCGTGGCTCGAGTAACGTACACTGCAGCCGGACACGGACATGGACCTTCTCTTGAGCCTGAAAACGGGAAGTGTTGCGGTGTTTCGGTTTGTTGCCGGCTGCCTGTCGCGTGTCGCTTTGACCAAAGGCTCAATTCGTACTCAAATTCTCATTTTCTCCCTTGCGATGAGCGCCATTGCGGTGGCGCTCGGGGGATACTCCGTGCTTGGAATCCGCCATGCCGGCGATCTGGTGGCCAGGACGTTCGACAAGTCGTTGATGTCGATCAACTACGCCCGCGCTGCGGGCGCGGATTTCGCCGCAATGCGGGTGGCATCGTCACAACGCCTGTTGACCATCGACCCGACGGCCCGCGCCAGGCTCGACCGCCAGATCGAAGCGCTCGCGAAGACGCTTTCGGAAGATCTGACCGTCGCTGCCGATCGGTCGCAGTCGTCCCGGGCCGCGAAAGCCGCCGCCAAGGTTCAGGAAGCCGCCGACGCCTGGATGGCGCTGCATCGTCGCGCCGTCGAATCGTCTTCGCAGGAAGCCGCTGCTGCCGGGCCACATGCACCGGGCACGTCTGTCGGCGACGTCGACCGATACGCCGAGATCGTCAGTCAGCAGGTTGAACTGCTGGTCAACTATACGGCAGGCGACGGCTTTCTGTTTCGGCAGCGGGCACTCTCGACGATCAAGCGGGATCTGCAGCTCAACGTGGCAGGGCTGACCGCTGCGCTGTTTCTGTCCGCGCTCTTTTCGTGGTTGCTGGCGCGCCGCATCATTGGACCGGTCGCCATTGCGTCGAAGGCGGCAAGGCGCATCGCCGGCGGCGATCTCGACGCAACGATCCCCAAGGGCGGCACCGACGAACTCGGCACGCTTCTGACCGCAATGGAAACCATGCGGGACAACATCAGAAGGACGGTCGATCAGGAAGTGTCGCAACGCCGGTCGGCACAGGCCAGGCTGTCCGATGCGCTGGAAACGTCGCATGAAGGCGTCGTGCTTCTGGGCGCGGACGGCGAAATCGCTCTGGCGAATTCGCGCGCAAGCGAGTTCATCCGCCTCTCCCCGCGGCTTCTGCGCTCGAATCGACTCGATGCCGCGGCGCCGGCCGACGGCGAGGTCAATGGATTCGCGAGTGAGGCCCAGCTTTCCGATGGACGATGGTTGCGCGTGAGCCGGAGCGAGACCCAGGAAGGCGGCGTCGTCCTTGTCTACAGCGACATCACCACGCTGAAGCAGCAAAAGGCGGAGCTGCACGCGACCAATCTGCGGCTCGATGCGGCGCTGACGCACATGTCGCAGGGCCTGTGCCTCTACGACAGTGACGGACGGCTGCAGGTCGTCAACCCGCGCTTCTGCGAGATCTTTGATGTTTCGCCCGAATTGATCGTGCCGGGGATGACGCTGGAAGACATCCTCGAGATGAGTGTTGCCGCGGGCAATCATGGCACGCGGACCGTGGCCGATCTGCTGGCGGAGCGCGAGCGGTCGATCAACGCGCGCGAGGGAGGCAACTATCTCCAGCATCTGAGCGACGGGCGCATCATTTCGATCGCGCAGCGACCGACATCCGACGGCGGGTGGCTTGTCACCTGTGAGGACGTGACCGAGCAACAAAGGGCGGAGTCGCAAATCGCGTTCATGGCCCGGCATGATGCTTTGACCAAGCTGCCGAATCGAACCTTGCTCGCCGAACGGATTGAGCAGGCGGTTGCGCAGGCCGGCCGGGGCCTCGGCTTTGCCGTGTTCTGCCTGGATCTCGACAACTTCAAGCAGGTCAACGACACACTCGGGCACCCGGTGGGTGACGAATTGCTGTGCGCGGTCGCGGACCGCCTGAATGCGTGCGTCCGCGAGGTCGACACCGTCGCGCGCTTGGGCGGCGACGAGTTCGCGGTCATACAATGCGGCATCCAGAACCCCGAGGACACCGAGCGTCTTGCGCGCCGTATCGTCGAATGTGTCGCAGCGCCGTACGAGGTGAGCGGGCATCGCGTCGTCGTCGGGTGCAGCGTCGGAATGTCGGTGTCGCCGGGCGACGGCACGACCGGCGAGAAGCTCTTGAAGAACGCCGACGTGGCGTTGTACCGCGCCAAGATGGAAGGCAGGGGAACCTGGCGGTTCTTCGAGCCTGCGATGGACGCGAGCCTGCAGCGGCGCCGCGCGCTCGAGCTGGATCTTCGCGAGGCGATGGCCAAGGACGAGTTCGCGCTGTTCTATCAGCCTCTCTATGATCTGCATCTCGACCGCATCTGCGGCTTCGAGGCTTTGCTGCGCTGGCATCATCCCAAGCGCGGACTCGTGCCGCCCGACCAGTTCATCCCGATCGCGGAAGAGATCGGGCTTATCGTCAAGCTCGGAGAATGGGTGCTCAATCGTGCCTGCGAACAGGCGGTCACCTGGCCGAGCGAGATGAAGCTTGCGGTCAATGTCTCTGCGGCCCAGTTTCGCGATCCGGGGCTGATCGACATCATTTCCGGCGCACTCGCAGCTTCAAAGCTGTCGCCGCGCCGGCTTGAGCTCGAGATCACCGAATCCATCTTCCTGGCAAACAGCAGCGAGACGATTGCGATGCTCCACGAGCTGAAGGCGCAGGGGCTGCGCATCGCATTGGACGATTTCGGCACCGGCTACTCGTCGCTGAGCTATCTGCGCAGCTTTCCGTTCGACAAGCTCAAGATCGACAAGTCGTTCGTCCGGGACGCGACGGCGACCCATGGGTCGAAATCGATCGTCCGCGCCGTCATCAGCCTCGGCAGAAGCCTCGGCATGACGACCATCGCCGAGGGGGTCGAGACGGTCGAGCAACTGGACCATATGAGAGCTGAAGGCTGCAACGAGGCCCAGGGCTTCCTCTTCAGTCCTCCGGTCCCGGTGACCGAAATCGCGGCGAAGATTCTGGAGCTGAGAAACGGCTTCAAGGCAGACGCGTTCAGGAGTGCGATGGCGAGCTAGAGCATGATCCGGAAAAGTGTGAAGCGGTTTTCCGAAAAGATCATGCTCAAACAAGAGGCTAAAGCGCGATGACGATTCAACCCAATCTCATCGCGCTTTAGCGGCGCGTGACCGCGCTCGCCGAGTCCCTCTTGCACCCCAAACGAAAAGGCGGCCCGGTCGGGCCGCCTTTCCTCATCCGCATGTCTCGCGCCTAGCCACCATTGCCGCCGATCACGGCGCGCACGGTGTTGTCGGGGCCGAAATCCTCGGCGCTGTCGACATAGAGCAGGGCGCTCAGTTTCGAGCGCGCACGGTTGACGCGGCTCTTGATGGTGCCAACCGCGCAGCCGCAGATCGCCGCGGCATCCTCGTAGGAGAAGCCCGAGGCGCCGACCAGGATCAATGCCTCGCGCTGGTCCTGCGGCAGCTTGTCGAGCGCGGCGCGGAATTCCTCGAACTCCAGATGCGCGGCCTGCGACGGCTGGCTCTTCAGCGTCTTGGCATAGTTGCCTTCGGCGTCCTCCACCTCGCGTCGCCGCTTCCGGTAGTCGGAGCGAAACAGGTTGCGCAGGATGGTGAACAGCCACGCCGGCAGGTTCGAGCCCGGTTGGAACGAGTCGATGTTGGCGATCGCGCGCAGCAGGGTCTCCTGCACCAGATCGTCGGCGCGATCGCCATTACCGGAAAGCGAGATCGCGAACGCGCGCAGGCTCGGCACGGACGCCAAGATGTCGTCGCGAAGTTCATTCGTGAGAGGCATTAGTCCCCTCCATTGTTCTTGTCAGCATCGCCCCCGGCAACGGCCGCCGCAGCAGCCTCAGGCCCGTCGAGTTTGCGGATCAATTCCGCAAAGCGGTCGGGCACCCCCTGTCGCACCACGTCGTCGTACATGGCGCGAAGCTGGTGGCCGATTCTTGATTGAATCTCGGCGTTGAGACCGCCCTGCTTCTTTACTTCCTTCATGATCTGATCCACGCTTCCCCGGGAGTTAAGTCTCTGATTTCCAAGTCGTTTCCTCGAACACAGAGGTTGGCCGCGTCACCTCGTCGGTTCGGAGCTAATGCAAAGTTGCGCAGAAAGTTCCGAAATGCTGGAACTATTTCACGGAACTTTTTCGCCTTTCGCGCGTAGTCCGGCATGCGGGGGAACAGGGGTCGCCTTAGGAGCTTGATACGTCACCCCAGGACAACGTGTTTCAGGCCGATAGGCTCAAGAACAAGGATGGAGTGGGAATGTCCCGATCGCAGGTCGTTGCTGAACATCTTCCGTTGTTGCGGCGCTATGCGCGCGCGCTGACAGGAAACCAGGCGTCCGGAGACGCCTATGTCGGGGCCATGCTCGAGGCCCTGCTGCAGGATGGATCATTGCTGGATCAGACGCACGGCCCGCGCGCCGGGCTGTTCCGGCTGTTCACCCAGATATGGAATTCAGTGTCCGTGAACAACGACAACGCCGATGTGGCGACGTTGTCGCTGCCGCCGGAGCGCAGGCTCTCCAATATCACGCCGTTGCCGCGCCAGGCCTTCCTGCTGCTTTCGCTGGAAGGCTTCTCGGAAGAGGAGGTGGGTTATATCCTCGGTACCGACATCGCGGAGACGCGCAAGCTCACCGACGCCGCCGGCCGCGAAATGGCCGCCGAGATCGCCACCGACGTGCTGATCATCGAGGATGAGACCTTCATCGCGATGGACCTCGAGAGCCTGGTGAAGAATCTCGGCCACAACGTCATCGGCGTCGCCCGCACCCATTCGGATGCGGTGGCGCTCGCCAAGAACAAGAAGCCCGGCCTGATCCTCGCCGACATCCAACTCGCCGACGGCTCGTCGGGCCTCGATGCGGTGAACGAGCTGCTGCGCACCTTTGAGGTGCCGGTGGTGTTCATCACCGCCTATCCCGAGCGCTTCCTGACCGGCGAGCGGCCGGAGCCGGCGTTCCTGATCTCAAAGCCGTTCCAGCCGGCGATGGTGTCGGCGGTCGCGAGCCAGGCGCTGTTCTTCCAGCGCAACTCGCGCAACCGCACGGCGCGCGCGGCGTCGGCATGATGTCCTGATTCAGATAGGCTGGCAGAACCTGGTACCGGCGCGCCGAAAGGTGCGCCGTTTTTCTTTAGAGCATGATCTTTTCGGGAAACCGCTTCACACTTTGCGCTAGCGCGGCCCTCCGGGTCCGGATCATGCTCCAGGCGACCTCCGTGCGCGTTTCGCGCGGCCCGACATGCGGCGCAGGCGGTGGAGCCTCACGTGTCCGCCTGCTAAGCGCATGCCATGGACACAACGCGGCGCGACAGATCGATCGGTTTTCTCTGCCTGGTGGTGACGGCCTCCGGCTGGGCGCTGAACTGGCCGCTGATGAAGCTGTTGCTGCAGCAATGGCCGCCGCTGTTCGCACGCGGGTTGGCCGGGACTTGCGCGGCGGCGATCCTTGGGCTCCTCGCACTGGTCCGCGGGCAGTCGCTCGCGGTAGCCCGCGAAGCGATCCCGCGGCTGCTGTTCGCGTCGTTCACCAACGTCTTCGCCTGGATGGGCTTCGGCACCGTCGCGATGAAGTTCGTCACCGTCGGCGAGGGTGCGCTGCTGGCCTACACGATGCCGATCTGGGCGATGCTGTTCGCCTGGCCGGTCCTGCACCTCCGCCCGACGCTGCGCGACCTTGCTGCGCTGGTGCTGGGCGTCGCCGGTGTCGCGTTGCTGCTCGGCGGAGCCGGCTTTGCCTTCACCGCCGGCAAGCTGACCGGCATTGCGCTCGCGCTCTCCTGCGCGATCCTGTTCGCGCTCGGCAACGTGCTGAACGGCAAGCCGTTGCCGATGCCGCCGCTCACCGTGGTCGCCTGGCAGGTCGGCATTGGTTGCCTGGTGATGCTGGCGCTGGGCGTGCTGTTCGAGCACCCGACCTACACGGCGATCACGCCGCTCGGCATTGGCTGCTTCGCCTACATGACGCTGATGCCGATGGGCATCTGCTACCTCACCTGGTTCGAGACCCTGCGCCGTCTGCCGCCGACCTCGGCCTCGACCGGCATGCTGCTGGTGCCCGTCATCGGCGTGGTCTCCGCCGCGATCATCCTGGGCGAACCTCTGGGCCTGCGCGAACTCGGCGCCGTGGTGCTCACCCTCGGCGGCGTGACACTGGCGCTGCGGCGGGCCTGACGCGCGCTCACTCCTGCCGGGTCTGAAGGGAACCGACGTCGCTGGGGCGCGTTCTCTGCAAGATAAGGAGCTTGGCCATGCGCAAGGTACTCGCGCAGCTTGATGAAGAGCAGAAGGCGCAGCTGCTTTATATCGCGGATCTCGGCACGGCGATGTTTACGTCGGCGCTGGTGGTCTGCATCCTGAAGGGAATCGTGGACCTCTTCAGCGGGGCTTGAGCCAGCGCCGCATCGTGCTCTGGGCACGGACCGCACAACGCGCCGTCAATCCTTTGTGGGCGCGTCCGTTTCCGTCTGCGTGTGCCCCTCAGGCCCTCGATCGAACACACCATATTCGCTGGATTTCACCCCGGCTGCGGCATCGACGGCCGAGCTTGCCAAGCCGAGCCTGAGCAGCTCGCGGACCGCCGCGGCGCGGGTCGGCATGCGGTGCCTGAATCGGAAATCGTCGACGGCCGTCAGTTCTTCGGGGGAAAGCATGACCTGGAGACGTTCGGCACGAAGCTCGTTCATTGCTGACCACCCAAACTTAGTCAGTTGAGCAATTTGCTGAACGAACCAAATTGCGTCGGGTTCCTCAAGCTCAGACAAAAAAGTTAACTTAGTAAAATTACCAAGCAAAATCAATAATTTACATGGATGCAAACGGAACGAATCTGGTGCTCGCGTCTTTCTACTCCGGAGAGATGTCATGGCCGACAAGCTCAAGCTGCCCCGCAAGCTATCCGAGGAGCCGGCTGCGCCGAAGCCGCTGCGGCCGAGCCACGCGCGGGTCATCGAGCAATTGGACCGCTGGGCCAACAGTCCCGGTCTTCAACCGCCAAAGGTAGACGATGCAGAAGACGATGCAGAAAGTGATTCAAAGACGGAAGCGATCTGAGCCCCATACATTCGAGCAACGCCTGGAAGAGCATCGGGTGCGGCTCGAGCGCGAACTGGTGCGGCTGCCGGCCGGCGCCAAGCGTGAGCAGCTTATCTCGCGCATCGAGCAATTGCGGGCCGCAGCCGAGCTGAATGCGATGCTGTCACTATAGGCATGAGCGATTGCGCGTGGAGGGGCCGGCTTAGCAGCCGCTGCAGATCGAACGTATGTTGGCGCTGACTTCCGCGCTATCCTTCGAGCTTTCCGTGGGAGGGCCGAGCCATCTGGGGCGTGCCCATCCCGAAGGGCCTTCCCATCCGGGACGTTCCCAATCCGGCCTTGCTGGCCTTGCCAGAAAGATAAAGGGTAAGGTGAACTTGAGCGCATCCTCGTCCATTTCTGCGGGCGGTGGCGGAAGGGGTTGCGCACGTTCGACAATCGCACGCGCTTCGTTGTCGAGCGCGAGAATTCCACTGTTCTCGACTAGCTAGGTCGGCAGCAGCTTGCCCGTCCGGTCGAGGCGGAAGCCGACTTTGACGGTCGCGGTCTTCCCATCGGGCGGTGTGGACGGCCGCTTGGCGGCGTCCAAGCGCGCTACCAGTTCCTTTCTCCATGCATCGACCGCGCGGCTCTGTGCGAACGACGGAGTGGCAGTTGCGATCAACAAAACAACGACAACGATCCGGTGCCACATGAAAAGACCTAATCAATTCCAATCGACTTGCCCGTGCGATCCTATTCGCGCGACGATTGATTGCAAGCGACGCCGCTCGTTATGCATCGGCTTTGCCTGCACCGGTGCCGCACCGCCGGGGACTACATCGCGGCGTCGGTTGCGCTGCCGATCCTCGCGCTGTTCGGCGGCCTGTTCCTGGTGAGGACGTTCGCGACGTAGCGCTCTGGAGCATCTTCGAGCGAAGTGGATATCTCTTCGCGCGAAACGAACGCGTCGATCAGAGCCGAAACAGCTAGTCGGTCGGGTGCCGGCCGGTGCGTGGGTTCAATGGGTCGGTCGGCCGTCGCCGCAGTGCCTCGGGGAGGAACGCTTCGCTGCGCTTGGGCGAGGCGTCGGCGCGGACGTCGGCCGCCCATTGTGCGCGTTCGTGCGAGGTCTGGTTGTCGTCGAATGTCCGCTTCACGTCGGTCCCATCGACCGGATCGTTGACCCCATGCTGACTCACCGGTGCGTTGGTGCCGCTGTGGATATCGCGGGAATCGTCCATGGCGGGCTCCGCTTGCGGTTTCATCCGGACCAACGTTGCCCGTTCGCGCATCGTTCCGAAAATGTGAAGGACTGGCGGCGCGATCCGCTGGCCGGAATCCTTGGCTCGTGCAGGACCAGTCGGTAGTATGGAACCCGTTTGGGGCCCAAGACCAAGGCAAGACCAAGGAAAGACCAGGGAATGAAGCACGTCGACGTCGCAGTGATTGCTGCCACCTTGTGGCTGCTGGCGTCGATGGTGCTGGACATCCTGACGCCGAAGTCCATCACCGCGCTGATGATTGCGGGCGCACTCGCCCCGCCGTTCCTGATCGGGATAGGCATTCATTTCGCGCGCGAATACTTCAAGGCGAAGCGGCGCAGCTACGGGCCGCCGCCCCGATGGGACGAACGCTTCAAGAACTGAGCAGGGCAGGCGTGCGATTGCTGCATTGAACCGCGCCGAGGCGGCTTGCTATAGCGTTGCCAAGCGAAGCGAAAACCGCGCGCGAGGAAAACGCATCAAGGCAAAGGGTTTGCGGCATGGCCGACACGCTCCCCGATACGATCAGCCGCCTCTACACCGACCCCGGCGAATATATCGACAGCGATCATCCCGCGGTCGAGCAATTCGCCCGTGCCGCCGTCCCTGCCGGTGCGAGCGCGCGTGACAAGGCGAGGCTGTTGTACAAGGCGGTGCGCGACGGCATCCGCTACAACCCCTATGTCAGCATGCGAACGCCCGAGAGTTACCGGGCCTCCAGCGTGCTCGCCGCCGGCAACGCTATTGCGTCGGCAAGGCGGCGCTCTACGCCGCCGCCTGCCGCGTCCACGGCATTCCGGCCCGTGTCGGCTTCGCCGATGTCCGCAACCACCTCACCACCGAGAAGCTGCGCCAGAGCATGGGGACCGACCTTTTCACCTGGCACGGCTTCACCGAGGTGTTCGTCGACGGCGCCTGGCGCAAGGCGACGCCGACGTTCAACGATACGCTGTGCGCCAAGCTCGGCGTCAAGCCGCTCGATTTCGACGGCCATTCGGACGCGCTGCTGCATCCCTTCGACGGTGCCGGGCGCGCCTACATGCAGTATGTCAACGACCACGGCACCTATCACGACGTGCCCGCCAAATTCCTCATGCGCGAGATGGCGCGCGAATATGCCAACATGCATGGCGAGGACCTCTCTGGCCGCGACATGGAGCGCGAGGCTGCGGAGCAGTAGCGGGCGGGTGTCTCGGCGGGCGACGGCGCTGACGCAAACCACCTTCGTCGATTGCGCGCCGACTGAGGGGGGCGTGTTATGGATGCGGAGTTGCCGAAAGCTTCGCTGAGCCGCTCGGCTACGGGCTGGGAGGACGCGGTCGCGCTGATCGGCTTCATCCTGGTTGCCGCCGGGCAAGCCTCCAACCAGGTTCTGGCGCGCGGCCTTGCCGGCTCGGTGCCGCCGTTTTCGCTGGCCTTCTTCCGCTGGAGCATCATCGCCATCGGGCTGGCGCCCTTTGCGATCGCGGCGATCCGCGATGGCAAGATCCCGCTGGCGCAGAACGCTTGGCCAATCCTCGCCGCGGGCTTTCTCGGCATGTTCCTCTGCGGCGGCCCGGTCTATGTCGCCGGCATCACGACCACGGCAATCCACATCGCGCTGATCATGG
The DNA here is from genome assembly GCF_029910095.1 of Bradyrhizobium sp. ISRA464. Lineage (NCBI taxonomy): Bacteria > Pseudomonadati > Pseudomonadota > Alphaproteobacteria > Hyphomicrobiales > Nitrobacteraceae > Bradyrhizobium > Bradyrhizobium sp. ISRA464. Next base: position 1,015,133 of record NZ_CP094526.1, read on the forward strand.
CGCTGTCGCCGATCGTCGTGCTCCTGATATCGGCAGCGCTCGGCATCGAGCATATCGGCCCGCTGCAGTGGCTCGGGACGGGTCTTGCGCTCGTCGGCGCGCTCCTGATCGTCTCGGGCGGTCACCTGGAAACCTTCACCCAATCGGCGGCGGCATGGGGCGACCTGCTGGTCGTGTTCGCGATGCTCGGGTGGTCCGGCTACACCCTCCTGCAATCGCGCGTCGCGCCGCGTGCCTCGCTGCTGGCGCGCGTCAGCCTGTTCGCCGCGGCTGGCGCGCTGTGCTCGCTGCCGCCTGCGATCCGCGAGATGTGGATCGAACCGACACAGGTCTTCAACGCCAGGGCGCTGGAGGCCTACGTCTTCGCCGGTCTCGTGCCCGGCCTGCTCGCCTACGCCGGCTTCGCATGGCTCGGCGGCAAGTTCGGCTCGGTGCGGACGTCGCTGGTGCTCTACGTCGCGCCGATCGCGAGCGCGATCCTGTCATGGATCATCCTCGGCGAGCCGCCGACCACGCTCCACGTGCTCGGCGGCGCGCTGATCCTCGGCGGCGTCTGGGCGAGCTTGCGGAAGTAGCCGCGGCGCGCGAGAGGCGAGCGCATCAGTCGGCTCTATGCCGCGGGTAATGCAGAAAAAAGCAGGGCGCGACCGGCATCACCACGATCGCGCCCTACGTCGCCGGTCAATGGGGCAGGGGGAATAACCGGCTGCCGAAATGACGCAGAAACCCCCGGACTCGTTCCGGGCGAGCGAAAATATTTTTTGTACACGGTTAAGTGATTGTGGGGGGCCAGAACCCCCCAGCTTTTGTTCGCGTTGTGCCCGGGATCGCCAAGGGAATTTTAAGGGAATTTTTCACGGGGCGAGGGACATCACCATGTCACAGATTCATATGGGAATTTTCGGCGTGCTTGCTGTTGGCCTGACGCTCGGAGCCGTCCAGCTCGCGTCGGGCCATGATCTGATCGGCGGCCAGCAGGTCGCCACGACCCCGGCGCCCGAGAGCGCCGTCAATCGCGCCGCCAAGGCCGACCGTGCTGCGGCGCCGGTGGCCGGTCAGAAGACGAAGACCATCGCGTTGAAGTTCGACGGACTTCCAGCCACCTCCGTCGTGGTCCGTGTTCCCGCGGCCAAGGAAGAAGCGCGCAACCGCCCGGTGGCGCCCGCTCCGGCCCGGCCCGGCGAGGCCCGCAAGGTTGCTTGCGAGCCCGTGGTCAGCGTGCTGACTGACGTCGCCAAGCTCCTGCAACCCGGCCGCTGCGTGACCTGAGGCCGATTGCGCTGATCCGTGATCGGTCGGCGCGGCCAGCATCCACGCTCTTGTCAGTCCGGACTCGCGCCAAATGGCGCGCCCCGGAACGACCGGGGCAATCGCATAAAGCATCACTGGCCTCAGGGGCTAACGTTGTTTCCGCGTCGTCATGGCCGGGACAAGCCATGGACAAGCCCGGGCATGACGAGTTTGCGGTTAGACCAACCAAACCGCACGCATCGAACGCGCAGCGTGATCTGCATATGCAGTTGCCCTGCCGGAACGACGGTGGAGGATGGAACGCCGCCCCTGGCACTGATTTGCCCGACGGCGCAAGCCCCTCACGCAAAAATATTTCTGTTTTTCAGAAGCGCAACTCAGTGTATGAATTGCCCGTCTCACCCGCCTGAGGGGCGCTTCGCGATCGTCACGAGTGTTGGGTCGAGATGCGGTGGACGCCGATGTCACGGCTGACGAGCGTGGCAGATAGCGGACGGTAAAGTCGTGCAGGCCTGACGCCCTAGTGGCAGGTGTCTCATCAGCAAGAGGCAAGACCTCTCGCTGATGACGGTGACAACAAAGCCCAGTCTCGCCGGGGAGAGCACGTATAAGCCGTAAACCATCGCGCAGGGAAAGCCGGGATTGCTCCGGTTTCACCTGTGGTCCTACCTCCCGCGTTTTTACTACACGGGACCCATGGGTGCGATCGGCACCCGGCTTTCCCTGCGCCCTCTGTTCAAGAGAGGGCGAAACGAAATGCAGGCCTCGGACAGATCATGTCGCGAGAATGCGAAGCTGCGTCCCCATCCACTTCTGTCATCGCCCGGCTCGACCGGGCGACCCGGTACGCCGCGGCCTCTCGGTCAAGCTCCACGTCTCTGGAATACTGGATCACCCGCATGCGCGGGTGATGACACCGCGCTGTTTGACATTTTAAATCGCTAAATCGAGGTCCATCCGCGACGTCGTTTCCGGCCATCCGCCGGAACAACCGCGCGGGCCGCTACTTTTCCGTCGGCTCGTTGCTGCCGGCAGCGCTGCGGCTTGCCATCAGGCCGAGTGCGAGGCCGCCCACCGCCAGGATCGGGATCAGCCGCTTGGCGCCGATGGCGCGGACGATCTGCAAGCCGGTGGCGATCACCACCGGGTCGGTAAGAGCGTTGGCCGCAGCAGCCTTGGCGGCCTTCTCGGCCTGCCGCCGCATCTCGCGCTTGCGTACTGTGTACGCTATGGCGGCGATCAGCGTGACCACGAAGAACAGCGCGGCACCGGCAAGGCATGCCTCCACCGGGCCGTAGTGCTGCAGCACGAATACGAAGGCGGCCGCGCACAGGAAGACGATGGTGATGAACAGCGCAGCCGCGACGGCGCCGGCGAGCGAGGTCAGCCGCAGAGCGTTCCCGGCGGATTGCTTGACGTCATCGATCAGCCGCTGAAGCATTGCGATGCCTTGCCCTGTAAAGTGCTTCGACAAACGACGCGGCGGCGCGCCAGCGTCGCCAACGCGCTATGAGGCGTGGTTTGTGCATGATTGCCATCGCTGACCTTACTCGCCGGAAGCCATTGGTCGTTTACCGGCGCCAGGTGAGGCCGATCAGAAAGCCGAGGCCGAGCGCGAGGCCGACAGTCGCAAGCGGCCGCTGCGTGATCACCTCTTCCAGTGTCTCCTCGATCGAGGAGGCTGCATCCTGCGCCGCGCCCATCATCGCGCCGCCGCGCTCCGACATGTCGTCGAGCGCGGATTCCGCGTTGGCGCGCGTCTCGCTGTAGCGGCGGCGGGCCTGCTTGCCGGCATTTCCGGCAAACGAATTGAGCGCTTGGGTGATCTGTTCGGTGAGGGCGGCGATATCGTTCTTCACGGCGGTGACATCCTTCTCGAGACGTTCGTAGGTCGCTTTGTCCGTCATGTTCTTGATCCCAAATGCGCTGTCCGTGCCCGACATCGAAAGCACTCCCGGAAAACCCTGCGTTGAAAAAACGCCGCGCCATCGCCAATGTTCCTGCGGTGAAACCGCGCATTCTCGTTTGACGCGTTCTCTTCACGCGAACCGGTGCCCATTTCGCTTGAAAACGCTTCTAGCCTTCAGGCAATTGCGGAGAATTGACCGGCATCAAATGTTCTTTCACGATGAGCCCGACGATCAAAAGCGGCGACGACAGAAAGGCGCCCATCGGGCCCCATAGCCAGGTCCAGAACGCCAGCGCGAGGAAGACCGCGAGCGCATTCAACGACAGCCGGCGGCCGACGATGGTCGGGGTGATGAAATGTCCTTCCAGGAAGGTCACGACCGTGAAGCAGGCCGGCGCGATCAGTCCGGCAGCGATGGTTGGCAAGGCGATGATTCCGATCACGACCAGCACCACGAACATCGCGACCGGTCCGATGATCGGGATGAAGTTCAGCGTCGCGGCGAGCGCGCCGAGACCTGCCGGGCTCGGCATGCCCGTCATCGCGCAGATCGCCCCGGTGACGATGCCGACGCCGGTGTTGATCACGGTCACGGTCAGCAGGTAGTTGCCGAGATGCGTCTCGAGCTCGTTCAGGATCCGCAGCACACGCAGCCGCGCCTGCCGCTCGCGGAAGGTCATGACCAGCGTGCGACGCAGATCCTTCCAGCTCGCGATGAACAGGATCAGGGTCGCGATGAAAAGCAGGAATTCGGCGAAGGTCGGTGACAGGAATTCCAGCGTCGGCTGCACCCATTCGAACTTCGGGAGCTGGAAGGCGGGGAGCGTCTCGGAGCCGCCGACCATGCTCTGCAGCTCCTGCCAAAGCGCAAGGAGGGGGTCGAACACGTGCAGCTTTTGCTTCAGGATCGCGCCGAGCTCCGGCAACCGCGAGCTCCACTCCACGATCGGCGACGAGATCAGCCCGACCAGGAAGGCAACCGCCGCTCCGACCGCGATCACGAGCAGCACCGCACCGAGCGGGCGCGGGATCCGGTAGCGTTCGAGGAAGCTCGCCGCCGGCGACAACATGGTGCCGATGATGAAAGCCATGGTGATCGGCAGGAAGAATGCGCGTGCCAGATAGAGCACCACAACGACGACGATCACGAGAAGCGCGACCAGCGCGAAGGCCACGACCTCGGCGCGGCGGATCACTGGCGGCCGTTCGGCCTTGCTGTCGGGGACCGGGGTGCCCTCCGGCGTATCGGCGAGGAAACGTTCACTTGGAAGGACGCGCACCAGACCTCTCCCGCGCGGGGATAAACACATCCGCGCCGCGAAGTCGCCCCGCGCGTCGAATTACCAAACGACAACGGTGCATCCGGACGAAGGTTCCATCGCGGAATCGTGAGGCTGCGTGGGTTGACAGTCGCGGCTTTGCGACGATTCGCGGCGGAACCGCATGGCGGCAACGCGCGTTTGTCCGCCATCGCATCACCACGATGCGCATCCCTTCAGGGGCAGCACATGACACAGGAGTCTCTCTTCAGCCGCCGGCTTTCGTCGCGCGCCACGCGCACCCTTGCCCGCACTCTTGCCTTCGCCAGCGTCCTGTTCGTGACGCCATTCATCGCCACCAGCGCGGCCAACGCGCAGGCCAATCCCCGGGCGTTTGGCTACGCGTCGACCCAATCAGGCGCGTTTCCGAGCGACGAGGTGTTGAACGATCCCGCGACCGAGGACGGTGCTCTGCCGGCGCGCTTCCGCCGCACCACCGTCGCGCTCAACACGACCGAGGCGCCGGGCACCATCATCATCGACACCGGCAACACCGCGCTCTATTACGTGCTCGGCGGTGGCCGCGCGATCCGCTACGGCGTCGGCGTCGGCCGCGCGGGCTTCACCTGGTCCGGCGTGCAGAGCATCAGCCGCAAGGCGGAGTGGCCGGATTGGCATCCGCCGGCCGAGATGATCAAGCGTCAGCCCTATCTGCCGCGCTTCATGGCGGGCGGTCCGGGCAATCCGCTCGGCGCGCGGGCGATGTATCTCGGCTCGAGCGAATACCGTATCCACGGCACCAACGATCCGACGACGATCGGCAAGTTCGTGTCGTCGGGCTGCATTCGCCTGACCAATGAGGACGTCACCGATCTGTTCAGCCGCGTCAATGTCGGGACCAGGGTTGTGGTGCTGCCGAAGAACGGGCCGCATGTCGCCGCACGCGAGCTCGGTCCGACGACGACCGAGATCTCGGTGCGCCCGGCTCCGATGCCGCCGCGACCTACGGTGATGACGCAGCGCTCGGGTCGCCAGGCGATGAACATCCCGGTCTCGTCCGCGCTGTATTGAGGATCGGCATGGTGAAATGGAATACCAAGCGGTGGGTGCGCGGGACGGTCGCATTGTTCGGCCTCTCGCTCGCACCCGCCGCGCAGGCCCAGGACTTTTTCTCGGAGCTGTTCGGCGGCCTGATGCAGGGACGCCCGCCGCTCATCCGCGTGCCGTTCGACGACGGCAACGCGCCCGTCGCGCCGCGGGTCGAGCGTCCCCGCTATGGCAGCACTGGCGGCGGCCAGGCCTATTGCGTGCGGACCTGCGACGGCCGCTACTTCCCGATCTCGACCTCCGGCAAAGTGAGCAAGGCGGAGATCTGCAACAGCTTCTGCCCGGCGAGCGAGACCAAGGTCGTCTACGGCAGCAGCATCGACAATGCCGCCGCCGAAAACGGACAGCCATACTCCGAACTGCCCAACGCATTCCGCTATCGCGACGAGATTGTCGCGGGCTGCACCTGCAACGGCAAGGATTCGGTCGGGCTGGCCGCGGTCAAGATCGAGGACGATCCGACCCTGCGCAAGGGCGACATCGTCGCCGGCAAGGATGGGCTGATGTCGGTTGGCCGCGGTGCGGACCGGCGTGGAGCGCAGCTCAACTTCACGCCGGTGCCGGAGCGTATCCGTGCCAGGTATGGGTATCCGCCTGTGGTGGCGCGGGAGTAGCGGACGTCGGTGCCTGCCGGAAGGGTATCTCCAACAAAAAAGCCCCGGCTTCACGCCGGGGCTTGTGCTTGTCACGTTGTCGCGGGCGCGCAAATCAGCCCGCGGCCTTGGCCTCGCGGCGGCGCGCGGTGAGGATGTATTCGGTGTAGCCGTTCGGCTGCTCGCGGCCCTTGAACACGAGGTCGCAGGCGGCCTTGAAGGCGACGCCGTCGAACGAGGGCGCCATCGGCCGGTAGAGCGGATCGCCGGCATTCTGCTTGTCGACCACGACGGCCATGCGCTTCAAGGACTCCATCACCTGGTCCTTCGTGATGACGCCCTGATGCAGCCAGTTCGCCAGATGCTGGCTCGAGATGCGCAGGGTGGCGCGGTCTTCCATCAGGCCGACATCGTGGATGTCGGGCACCTTGGAGCAGCCGACGCCCTGGTCGATCCAGCGCACGACATAGCCGAGGATGCCCTGGCAGTTGTTGTCGATCTCCTGCTTCACGTCATCGGGCGCCCAGTTCGACTGCGACACCGGGATGGTGAGGATGTCGGAGAGCTTGGCGCGTTGGCCGCCCTTGGCGATCTCCTGCTGCCGGGCGATCACGTTGACCTGGTGGTAATGCAGCGCATGCAGCGTCGCCGCGGTCGGCGACGGCACCCAGGCGGTGGTGGCGCCAGCCTGCGGGTGGCCGAGCTTTTGTGTGAGCATGTCCGCCATCTTGTCGGGCGCCGCCCACATGCCCTTGCCGATCTGGGCGTGGCCGGGCAGGCCGTCGATCAGGCCGATGTCGACGTTCCAGTCCTCATAGGCCTTGATCCAGGGCTGCGCCTTCATGTCGTTCTTGCGGATCATCGGACCTGCTTCCATCGAGGTGTGGATCTCGTCGCCGGTGCGGTCGAGGAAGCCGGTGTTGATGAACATGATGCGCTTGGACGCGCGCTGGATGCAGGCCTTGAGGTTGACCGTGGTGCGGCGCTCCTCGTCCATGATGCCGACCTTCAGCGTGTTCTCCGGCAGTCCGAGCATCTTCTCGACTTCGGCGAACAGGTCGCAGGTGAGCTGCACCTCGTCGGGGCCGTGCATCTTCGGCTTGACGATGTAGGCCGAGCCGGTGCGGCTGTTCTTGACCTTGGAGTTGCCCTTGAGGTCGTGGATTGCGAGCAGGCCGGCCACGGCGGCGTCCAGAATGCCTTCCGGAATCTCTTCGCCCTTGGCGTCGAGCACGGCGTCGGTGAACATGTGGTGGCCGACATTGCGCATCAAGAGCAGGCTGCGGCCGTGCAGCTTCAATTCGCCGCCAGCGGGCGTCTTGTAGACGCGGTCGGGATTGAGCGAGCGGGTCATGGTCTTGCCGCCCTTCTCGAAATCCGCCGACAGCGTGCCGTTCATCAGGCCGAGCGTGTTGCGATAGACCAGCACCTTGTCCTCGGCATCGACGGCGGCGACCGAGTCTTCCATGTCGAGGATGGTGGAAATGGCGGCTTCCATGATCATGTCGGCGACACCGGCCGGATCGTCCTTGCCGATCGGATTGTTGCGGTCGATCTTGATCTCGACATGCAGGCCGTTGTTGACGAGCAGGATCGCGCTGGGTGCGGCGGCATCGCCCTGGTAGCCGGCGAACTGCGCGCCGTTCTTCAGCGCGGTGGCACTGCCGCTCTTCAGCTTGGCGGAGAGCTGGCCGGAGACTACGGTGTAGGAGGTGACATCGGTGTGGCTTCCGGTCGCAAGCGGCGCCGCGGCATCGAGGAAAGTCTTGGCCTTGGCGATCACCTTGTCGCCGCGCGCCTTGTTGTAGCCCTTGCCGGACTCGCTCGGATCATGCGGGATCGCGTCGGTGCCGTAGAAGGCGTCGTAGAGCGAGCCCCAGCGCGCGTTCGCGGCGTTCAGCGCGTAACGGGCATTGGTGAGCGGCACCACGAGCTGCGGGCCGCAGATCTTGCCGATCTCCTCGTCGACATTGGCGGTCTCGACCTTGTGGGTCGCCGGCTCAGGCAGGAGATAGCCGATCTCCTTCAGGAATGCGGTGTAGGCGTTGATATCGAAGGCCTTGCCCTTGTGGGCGCGATGCCAGTCGTCGATCTTGGCCTGCAGCGTGTCGCGGACGGCTAGCAGCTCGCGGTTCCGCGGCCCGAGCTTCTGGATGATGGCGGCCAGTCCGGCCCAGAACGCATCAGGCGCGATCCCGGTTTTGGGTGTCGCCTCCTTGGCGATGAAATCGAACAGGACAGGGGCGATCTTCAATCCGTGGGCGTCGACACGAGTCATGATGGGCTTTCTCAAAAGAACCGGGCGTTTCGAGGCCGTTTTCAAGCGAAAACAGCAAAAAACGCGCCAAAGGGCCGCGTTCACGGCCCTTTTAGCCCTAAAAACACGGCTCTGAGAAGGCCCCTTCGTCGCCCGGGCGCGCCGGGCGACGACAGGTCGAAGACGTCAGATATTCGCCGCCAGATCGGTCAGTTCGTCGAACACAATGCCGGTCCTGGCCAACATCCGCTCGATCTCGTCGGTGGCGTCCGCGACCGAGCGGTTCGAGGTGTCGATGGTCAGCTCGTTGCCGGTCGGCGGCTGATAGTCGTTGGCGATGCCGGTAAAGCCCTGCAGCGCGCCCGAGCGGGCCTTGGCGTAATGGCCCTTGGGGTCGCGGGTCTCGCAAACCTCGGCCGGCGTCGCAACGTAGATCTCGCGGAACGCGCTGTCGGCGATGCGACGCGCTGCCGCACGATCGGCTGCCGATGGCGACACCGCGGCGACGATCGCGATATGGCCGTTGCGGGCGAGATGGGTCGCGACCTCGGCGAGACGGCGGATGTTCTCAGCTCGATCCTGCGGCGAGAAGCCGAGATCGCCGTTGAGCCCGGCACGCAGCGTGTCGCCGTCGAGCAGGATCGGCGAGCCACCATTGCCGAACAGCCGCCGCTCCAGCGCACGCGCCAGCGTCGACTTGCCGGAGCCGGGCAGGCCGGTTAGCCAGATCACCGCGCCGTTGTGGCGATAGCGCGCGGAGCGCTCGTCGGGGCGCAGCGCGGATTCGACCGGCACGATGTCGACAGGCACGGCAGGACGGCCGGCGTCGACCGACAGCACGAGGCCGCCGCCGGCGATGCGGCCGTTGACCTCGATCACCAGGCGGCCGGTGCGCGGATTCTCGGTGTAGGGATCGGTGGCGACCGGCTGTGCCAGCGAGATGTCGATCTCGCCGACATGGTTGCGCGCGATCGCCGCATTCTCCTCATTCGACAGCGCGCCGGGATCGATCGCCTTCTCGATCGCGACGACGGTGGCGCGGCTCTCCCTGGTGCCGAGGCGGATCAGGATCTGCTCGCCCTTGGTGAGCGGCTTGTCGTGCAGCCAGAAGATGCGCGCGCGGATGCGGCGGGTGTCGCGCGGGCTCTGTCCGGGATGGCCGATGATGTCGCCGCGTTCGATGAACAGCTCGCGGTCGAGCGTGATGCCGACCGAACGTCCCGCGGTCTGCGGACCGTCCACCGGCGTCACCGGCCAGCTCTCGACCGTCTTGATCCTGGCGATCTTGCCAGCCGGCATGATCACGATCTCGTCGCCCGCCTTGAGGCTGCCGGACTCGATGCGACCTGCGATGATGCGGCGGTCGTCGAACTTGTAGATCGCCTGCGCCGGCAGCCGCAGCGGAAGCTGCGCTAGCGGCCGCGCTGGCTCGAGCGCATCGAGGGCCTCGACGACGCTTGGTCCGGAGTACCAGCCGATCCGCGGGGTATGCTCGGCGACGCCGTCGCCGTCGCGTGCGGAGATCGGGATCACCGCGGACGGTGTAACGCCGAGGCCGATCAGGTGCGCCGAAATCTCGTCGCTGATCTCCTTGAACCTGATGGCGCTGAAATCGACCCGGTCCATCTTGTTGACGACCACCGCAACCTGCTTCACGCCGAGCAGATGCAGCAGATAGCCGTGCCGCCGCGTCTGGTCCCGCACGCCTTCCAGCGCGTCGATGATCAGCACCGCGCCGTCGGCTTGCGAGGCACCGGTGATCATATTGCGCAGGAATTCGGCGTGACCGGGCGCGTCGATCAGCACGACGTCGCGCGAGCGGGTGCGGAAGCGGATCTGTGTGGTGTCGATGGTGATGCCCTGGTCGCGCTCGGTCTGCAGCGCATCCAGCAGGAACGACCATTCGAACGGCATGCCGCGCCGCGCGCTGACCGCCTTCAGCATTTCCAGCTTGCCGTCGGGCAGGCTGCCGGTCTCATGCAGCAGGCGGCCGACGAGAGTGGATTTGCCGTGATCGACATGGCCGACGATGACGATGCGAACCTGCGGCCGCGTGGTGCCGTTGGGCGTTGCCGAAATCGAGGCGGTGGGAAGGATCATGTTCATCGAAACGCTCGCGCCAATGTGAGATCAGAGATAACCGGCGACACGCAGCCGCTCGAACGCATCCTCGGTCTCGTGGTCGAGCGCGCGGCCGGCGCGTTCTGGGATCTTGGTGCCGTCGAGCTCGGTCAGGATTTCGTCGATGTTGGATGCGGTGGATGCGACCGGGAAGGTGATGTCGGCATCGCCCAGCGAGCGATAGCGCTTGCCGTCCCTGGCGAGATAGAGCGGGATGATCGGGATGTTCTCGCGCTTGGTGTAGGCCCAGATGTCGGCCTCGGTCCAATGCAGGATCGGATGAATGCGCAAGTGCGCACCCTGTGGCGGCGAGGCATTGAAATGATCCCAGAATTCCGGCGGCTGGTCGCGCACGTCCCATCCACCCTCGACGGCGCGCGGCGAGAACACGCGCTCCTTGGCGCGCGTCGCCTCCTCGTCGCGGCGGATGCCCGCGATCAGTCCGTCAAAGCCGTGCTTGACCAGCGCCAGTTTGAGGCCTTCGGTCTTGCGCGCGGCGGAGCGCGCGGCCGGCGGCAGGGTCGGATCGACGCTGTCGATCGGCGGGCAGGGCTCGACGCGCAGGTCGAGGTCCCATTCCTTTCCGAAGTGATCGCGGAACGCATACATCTCCGGAAACTTCTTGCCGGTGTCGACATGCAATGCCGGGAACGGGACGCGGCCGAAGAACGCCTTCCGTGCCAGCCAGATCATCACGTTCGAATCTTTGCCGAGCGACCACAGCAGGGCGAGCTTCTTCAGCCGCGCGAACGCCTCGCGCAAAATGTAGATGCTCTGCGCCTCGAGCTCGTCGAGGTGATCCATCGTCGGCGCATCCCGCCCGGCCGAAAAATTCGGCACGGAAGATGCTTTCGGAAGGGCTGCGGGCCGCGATCCGGCGGCGGCGGATTCGTTGTCGAGAAGATGCATCTATCGGCCCTTGGCCCGTGGGGGTGAAAATTCTAAAGTTGCGCCGCAATAGAGAAGAAATAATTTTCTCTTTATCGGCCTTGATCGAGAGATAAATAGAAAATAATTTCAGTCAACCCCCAAGTTGGGGAAGCGAGTGTCTGATGCGATACCTGCCCGTCTTTTTGGATCTGCAACGCGGCAAAGTGCTGCTCGTCGGAGCTGGCGAGCTTGCGCGCGCCAAGTTGCGCCTGCTCGTGGCTGCGGGCGCCGACGTCCGCTGGTATGCGACCGACGGCGATCGTGATCTCGCGGGCCTCGCAGCAGGCGAAGCGGCGCGCATCGAACGCGTCGAGGGTGATCCGCTCGCCGCCGATCTCTCCGATGTCATCGCCATTCTGTGCGCCGGTGCGGGCGACGTCGGCGTCGCGATGTCGGCACGTGCGAAGGCGGTTGGCCTGCCGGTCAACGTGATGGACGACCTCGCGCATTCCAGTTTCATCTTCCCGGCGATCGTCGATCGCGGCGATGTCGTCGTTGCGGTCGGGACCGGCGGCGCGTCGCCCGTGGTGGCTCGCCGCGTGCGCGAGCGCATCGAGGCGGTGCTGCCGGCGCGCATCGGCGATCTCGCCGGTTTCATCGGGCGCTTCCGCAAGTCGATCCACGCCCATATTCCTGAGTTTTCGCTCCGCCGCCGCTTCTGGGAGCGCATTGTTGACGGTCCGATTGGCGCACTCGTGCTGGCCGGCCGCAACGACGAGGCCGAGCAGGCGCTGACCGCCATCGCCGATCCCGCCGCATTTGCCGGCGCGAATAATGAAGGACAGGCCGAGGGCCATGTGACGCTGGTCGGCGCCGGTCCGGGCGATCCCGATTTGCTCACCGTCAAAGCGCTGCGCGCGCTGCAGGACGCCGACGTCGTGTTCTACGACGAGCTGGTGTCGCCAGAGATTCTGGACCGGATCAGGCGCGATGCCGCGCGCATTCCGGTCGGCCGCCGTGTCGGCAAGCCCGGCATCGGCCAGGACGCCATCAACAAGCTGATGATCGAGGCTGCGAAGTCGGGCCAGCGCGCGGTGCGGCTGAAGGGCGGCGATCCCTTCGTGTTCGGCCGCGGCGGCGAGGAGATCGAGGCGCTGCGCGACGCCGGCATTGCCTTTTCCGTCGTTCCCGGCATCACGGCCGGCCTCGGCGCTGCTGCGCAGTTCGAGGCACCGCTGACCTATCGGCACGAGGCGCTGCGCATCACCTTTCTCACCGCGCACAAGGCGCGCGACGCTGAAGTCGTCGATTGGTCGGTGCTGACCGACAGGAAGATGACTGTCGTCGTCTACATGGGCACGACCGCGGCGCCCTCGATCCGCGCCGGCCTGCTCGCCGCAGGGCGCTCGCCGGAAACGCCGGTCGGCGTGTTCGCGCGCGTGACGCGCCCGGACGCCAAGGCCGCGGTCGGCACGCTCGCGCGGCTGCCCGAGCTGGTCAAGAAAATCGATGGCGGTCCCGCCATCCTCATCATTGGCGACGTGGTCGCGCATTCCGCGCCCTGGCGTCAATCCAACCTCAACCAAGTCATCACAGAACTGCTGGAAGCTGCCCAATGACCTCTCCGCTCGAACAAAAGAAAATCAGGATCACTGGGCCGTCGGTGGTGACCGCCAACCGCACCTGGGACGGCGCCGTGGTGTACCGCACCGCGCAGAAGGGCTGGTCGACCGATCTGCCCGACGCGGCGATCGTGAGCACGTCCGACGATGCACGTGCCCTGCTGGCCGACGCGGTGGCCGACGATGTCGGCGCGGTCGGCGCCTATATCGCGCCGGTCGAGCTCAAGGACGGCGGCAAGATCAAGCCCGGTAATCTCCGCGAACACATCCGCGCCAAGGGCGTCACCATCGACCTCCGGGTGCCGGCGTAAGGTTCATCGATCATGTATGCATATGACGAACTCGACCGCACGCTCATCAACGAGCGCGTTTCGGAATTCCGCGACCAGGTGAAGCGCCGCCTCTCCGGCGAGCTCACCGAGGACGAATTCAAGCTGCTGCGGCTGCAGAACGGCGTGTATTTGCAGCTGCATGCCTACATGTTCCGCGTCGCGATCCCCTACGGCACGCTGTCGTCGAAGCAGCTGCGCCGGCTCGCCCATGTCGCGCGCCGCTATGACCGCGGCTACGGCCACTTCACCACGCGGCAGAACATCCAGTTCAACTGGATCAAGCTCGCCGAGCTGCCGGATGCGCTCGCCGATCTCGCCGAGGTCGGCATCCATGCGATGCAGACCTCCGGCAACAACATGCGCAACGTCACCTCGGATCAGTGGGCCGGCGTCGCGCCGGGCGAGATCGAGGATCCCCGCATCTGGTCGGAGCTCTTGCGCCAGCACACCACGCTGCACCCGGAGTTCTCGTTCCTGCCGCGCAAGTTCAAGATCGCGATCACGGCCTCCGAGCATGACCGCGCCGCGATCAAGATTCACGATATCGGCCTGCGTCTGCACAAGAATGCCGACGGCGAGACCGGCTTCGAGGTGCTGGTCGGCGGCGGCCTCGGCCGCACGCCGTTCATCGCCAAGTCGATCAAGCCGTTCGTGCACGGCCGCGACATTCTGAGCTATGTCGAGGCGATCCTGCGCGTCTACAACCAGTACGGCCGCCGCGACAACATCTACAAGGCGCGCATCAAGATCCTGGTGCACGAGCTCGGCATCGAGAAGTTCGCGCGCGAGGTCGAGGAGGAATGGCAGCAGATGGGCGATGTCGGGCTCGCGCTCGATCGTGCCGCCATCGAGGAAGTCCGCTCCCGCTTCTCCTATCCGACCTACGAGAAGCTGCCGCACATGCCGGACGAGCTGAAGCGGGCCGCGGCTGATCCGCTGTTCGAGCGCTGGCGCAAGAATTCGGTGGCGCCGCACAAGGTGCAGGGCTATTCGATCGTGACGCTGTCGCTGAAGCCGGTCGGCGGCCCGCCCGGCGATGCCACCGCCGAGCAGATGGACGCGATCGCCGACCTCGCCGACAGATATTCGTTCGGAGAAATTCGCGTCGGCCACGAGCAGAACCTGGCGCTGCCGCATGTCGCCAAGCGCGACCTGCCGGCGCTGTTCAAGGCGCTCGACCGGCTCGGCCTCGCCACGCCGAACGTCAACCTCGTCACTGATATCATCGCCTGCCCCGGGCTGGATTACTGCTCGCTGGCGAACGCCCGCTCGATCCCGATCGCGCAGGAGCTGACGCGCCGCTTCGCCAACCATGACACCGCCGACCTGATCGGCCGGCTGCACATCAACATCTCCGGCTGCATCAATGCCTGCGGCCATCACCATGTCGGCCATATCGGCATTCTCGGCGTCGAGAAGAACGGCGAGGAATTCTACCAGATCACGATCGGCGGCCGCGCCGACGAGAACGCGCAGATGGGCACGCTGATCGGCCCGGCCGTTCCGTTCGCTGAAGTGGCTGACGTGATCGAAGACATTGTTGAAGCCTATCTCGCGCTGCGCGACCGTCCCGAGGAATTGTTCGTCGATACGGTGAAGCGTCTGGGCGTCGAGCCTTTCAGGGAGCGCGTCTATGCCACTCGTTAAGAACGGACGGATCACCACCGATCTCTTCGTCCATGTCGCCGACGGCGCCGAGCTGCCGGGCGACGGGGCGATTCTGGTCACGGCGGAGCGGTTCCTCACCGATCCGGAGGCGCTGCTGCGCCGCTCCGGCAAGACCGGCGTGGTCTGGCCGAACAACCGCGATCTCGACGAGCTGGTGCCGTATCTCGATCGTCTCGCGGCGGTCGCGCTGGTGTTCCCGACCTTCCGCGACGGCCGCGCCTACAGCCAGGCGCGCCTGTTGCGCGAGCGTCACGGCTATGACGGCGAGCTGCGCGCCACCGGCCAGGTGCTGCGCGACCAGTTCGTGTTCATGACACGCGCCGGCTTCGACGCCTTCGAGGTGAAGAAGGAGGCGGACGCCGATGCCTTCGCCGAGACCATGAAGCGTTATTCGGTGTTCTACCAGCCGACCGGCGATGGCCGCGTCACCGCGCTCAACCGCCGCATGCAGCTCCGCCACTCGGAGAGTGCTGGCCAGTGAGCATCGTCGCACCAGAGTTGACGTCGCCGCAGCCCGGCACGTTGCCATCAGCCGATGCGCTCAATCAAGCGCTGCGCGCGGCCTCGCCCGCCGAGGTGATCGCCACCGCGCTGAAGACAGTCGGCCGCGAGCACTTAGCGCTGGTGTCGTCGTTCGGCACCGAGTCCGCCGCGCTGCTCAAGGTGATGGCGGATGTCGATCCGTCGATCCCCGTTGTGTTCCTCGATACCGGCTGGCTGTTCGAGGAGACGCTCGCCTACCGCGACACGCTGATCGCAACGCTCGGCCTCACCGATGTGCGCTCGATCAAGCCGCTCGAAGAGACGCTGTCGCGCGAGGATCCCGACCGCGAGCTGTGGTTCACCGATCCCGACGCTTGCTGCCGGATCCGCAAGGTCGAGCCGTTGGCGCGGGCGTTGAAGCCGTTCTCGGCCTGGATCAATGGCCGCAAGCGGTTCCAGGGCGGTGCCCGTGCCGACATCCCGGTCGTCGAGGACGACGGCGCGCGGCTGAAGTTCAACCCGTTCGCCAACGTCTCGCGCGAGGAGATCGAGGCGATCTACACGCTCGGCAAGCTGCCACCGCATCCACTTGTCGCATCGGGTTATCTCTCGGTCGGGTGTATGCCTTGCAGCAGCCGGTCCGCACCCGGTGAGGATGCACGTGCCGGCCGCTGGCGTGGCCGGGCGAAGACGGAATGCGGCATCCATACGGCCAAGATTTCGTAGAGCATGATCCGGACCCGGAGGGCCGCGCTCGCGCAAAGTGTGAAGCGGTTTTGCCTCGCGACAAACACAAAGCGTTTGCGCGGAGATCATGCTCAAACGAAGCGTCACACGACAAAGACTTCGCAGCGCGACGGCTCCGTAGCACAGCTGCGCTGCGCGGCCGCAAACAATGAAAAGCGGTTTCGTTGACTTAGGGCCACTTCACCGCGAGTTATGTCCGGGCGTGTTCCCCGACATTCTCGGGTTGAATGGAGAGAGAAATGATCCGTCGTATCCTGCCGCTGGTTGTGGGATTGTTGTGGGCAAGCTCGGCCTTCGCCGCCGACTATTCGCTGCTCAACGTGTCCTATGATCCGACGCGTGAGCTCTACGTCGATTTCAACAAGGCGTTCGCCGCGGCGTATCACAAGGAAACCGGCAAGACCGTCGAGATCAAGCAGTCGCATGGCGGATCCGGCTCGCAGGCGCGTTCCGTGATCGACGGGTTGCAGGCGGATATCGTCACGCTGGCGCTCGCCTACGACATCGATGCGATTGCATCGAAGGGCCTTCTCGCCGCCGATTGGCAGAAGCGGCTGCCGCTCAACGCCTCACCCTACACCTCGACCATCGTGTTCCTGGTGCGCAAGGGCAATCCCAAAGGGATCAAGGATTGGGATGATTTGATCAAGCCCGGCGTTGCCGTGATTACGCCGAACCCGAAGACATCGGGCGGTGCGCGCTGGAACTATCTGGCCGCCTGGGGCTACGCACAGAAGAAATACGGATCAGTCGAGAAGGCGAAGAAGTTCGTCGCCGATCTCTACCAGAACGTTCCCGTGCTCGACACCGGTGCGCGCGGCTCGACGGTGACCTTCGTCGAGCGCGGCGTCGGCGACGTGCTGCTCGCATGGGAGAACGAAGCCTTCCTGGCGCAACGCGAATTCGGCCAGGACAAGTTCGAGATCGTGGCGCCGCCGCAGTCGATCCTCGCCGAGCCGCCGGTCGCCGTGGTCGATAAGGTTGCCGACAAGAAGGGCACGCGCGCCGTCGCCGAAGCCTATCTGAAGTATTGGTACACCAAGGAAGGCCAGGAGATCGCCGCCCGCAATTCCTATCGGCCGCGCGATCCCGAGATCGCCAAGGAGTACGAAAAATCCTTCGCCAAGGTTGAACTTTTCACCATCGACGACGTTTTCGGCGGTTGGACCAAGGCGCAGAAAGATCACTTCGCCGAGGGCGGCATCTTCGATCAGATCTACAAGAACTGATCGGCTGACCCGAAGCACTGGCCAACAGGGGGATTTGTGAGCATAGCGGTCGCACGGCGCAGCACCTTGCCGGGGTTCGGTCTCACCATGGGACTGACCCTGACATGGCTGTCCGTCATCATCCTGATCCCGCTGGCCGGCCTGTTCCTGAAAACTTTCGAGCTCAGCCTCGATCAGTTCTGGGGCATCATCACTAGCCGCCGCACCCTGAGCGCGTTGAAGATTTCGTTCGGTCTGTCGTTTGCCGCAGCCTGCGTCAATCTGGTGATGGGCACCATCATCGTCTGGGCGCTGGTGCGGTACCGCTTTCCGGGCCGGCGGCTGTTCGATGCCATCGTCGACATTCCGTTCGCTTTGCCGACAGCGGTTGCCGGCGTCGCGCTGACGCAGCTGTTCGCGCAGAAGGGCTGGCTCGGCGCGCCGCTCGCCGAGCTCGGCATCAAGGTCGCCTTCACACCGATCGGCATCTTCGTCGCGATGATCTTCATCGGCATCCCCTTCGTCGTGCGCACGGTGCAGCCGGTCTTGATCGATCTCGATCCCGAGATCGAGGAGGCCGCGGCAAGCCTCGGGGCCAACCGCTGGCACACCGTGTTCCGCGTCATCCTGCCGAGCCTGATCCCGGCGTTGCTCACCGGCTTCGCGCTCGCCTTTGCCCGCGCCATCGGTGAATATGGCTCGGTGATCTTCATCGCCGGCAATCTGCCCAATGTCTCCGAGATCGCGCCGCTTCTGATCGTGATCCGGCTGTCCGAATTCCGCTATGCCGACGCCACCGCGATCGCGGTCGTGATGCTGGTGGCCTCGTTAATGATCATCTTCCTGATCAACTGCCTGCAGCGTTGGGCGCAGGCCCGCATTCCCGTGCATTGAGGGACTCCGCGATGTCGTTGCAAGCGGGACTGGTCTCCTCGACGCCGCAGTTGCGGACCTACGCGCCCGCGACCGACGTCGGCGTGGCGGCTCCGGCGCCGCGCCTGGAGATTGCGCGCGCCCAGCCGGTCACCGCGCCGCGCAATCTGCGCACCGAGCCGGGACCGGTGCGCTTCATCATCATCGCGCTGGCGTTGACCTTCCTCAGCGTGTTCGTCGTGCTACCGCTGGTCGTTGTATTTGCCTCGGCTTTCTCGAAGGGCATCGGCGCCTATCTCGCCGCGCTGGCCGAGCCCGAGGCGCTGGCGGCGATCTGGCTGACGCTGCTGATCGCTGCGATCTCGGTCACGCTCAACCTCGTGTTCGGCGTGATCGCGGCCTGGGCGATCTCGAAATTCGAATTCACCGGCAAGACCTTCCTGATCACACTGATCGACCTGCCGTTCTCGGTCTCTCCCGTGATCTCGGGCCTCGTCTTCGTGCTGCTGTTCGGCGCGCAGGGCTACTTCGGCCCGTGGCTGCAGGCGCACGACGTCCATATCCTGTTCGCGGTGCCCGGCATTGCGCTGGCGACGGTGTTCGTCACCTTCCCGTTCGTGGCGCGCGCGCTGATCCCGCTGATGCAGGAGCAGGGCACGCAGGAAGAGGAGGCGGCGATCTCGCTCGGCGCATCGGGCCTGCAGACCTTCTTCCGTGTCACATTGCCCAACATCAAATGGGGCCTGCTCTACGGCGTCCTGCTCTGCAACGCGCGCGCGATGGGCGAATTCGGTGCGGTGTCGGTGGTCTCGGGTCACATTCGCGGCGAGACCAACACGATGCCGCTCCTGGTCGAGATTCTCTACAACGAATATCAGTTCGTATCGTCGTTCGCGATCGCGTCGCTGCTCGCGATGCTGGCGCTGATCACGCTGGTGGTGAAGACCATCCTCGAGCGGCGGCTGGATGAAGGTGAGGCGCCCGATGGCGATTGAAGTCAGGAACATCGTGAAGAGGTTCGGCAGCTTTGCCGCGCTCGACAATGTCGATCTCAAGGTTGCCGACGGCGAGCTGTTGGCGCTGCTCGGGCCCTCCGGCTCCGGCAAGACGACGCTGCTGCGGATCATCGCCGGGCTGGACTGGCCTGATACCGGCGAGGTCGCGATAGACGGCGAGAATGCGCTGACCCGCGGTGCCAGCGAGCGCCAGGTCGGCTTCGTGTTCCAGCACTACGCGCTGTTCCGCCACATGACGGTGTTCGAGAATGTCGCCTTCGGCTTGCGCGTGCAGCCGCGCGCGATCCGCAAGGACGAGGCGACGATCCGCGCCCGCGTCAAGGAGCTGCTCGATCTGGTGCAGCTCGATTGGCTCGCCAACCGCTATCCCAATCAATTGTCCGGCGGCCAGCGTCAGCGCATTGCACTGGCGCGCGCGCTCGCGATCGAGCCGCGGATCCTGCTGCTCGACGAACCCTTCGGCGCGCTCGATGCCAAGGTGCGCAAGGAGCTCAGGCAATGGCTGCGCTCGCTGCACAACGAGATCCATGTCACCTCGATCTTCGTCACGCACGATCAGGAGGAAGCGCTCGAGGTCGCCAACCGCGTGGTCGTGATGGACAGGGGCCGGATCGAGCAGATCGGCTCGCCCGGCGACGTCTATGACAATCCGGCGACCGCCTTCGTGCACGGCTTCATCGGCGAATCCATCGTGCTCCCGGTCGATGTCAGCGGCGACGCTGTGCGGCTGGATGGCCGCCCGCTGAACCTCCTGGCCCATGGTGTAGCGCCGGGCGCGGCGAGGCTGTTCGTCCGCCGCCATGACATGGCGATCGGTCCGGCGGGAGCCGGCGCGCTGGAAGGCGCCATCCGGCATGTCCGCTCATTCGGCCCGATCCAGCGCGCCGAGGTCACGCTGGCCGGGAGCGAGGGCAAGACCGTGATCGAGATCGACGCCCCCCGCGATCGCGAGCTCCAGGCCGGCGAAATCGTCTCGCTGCAGCCCCGCCGCTACCGGATCTTCGCGGCCCAGGGGTAGCCTCCATCGGACATCCGTAAGCCTGTAGCCCGGATGGAGCGAAGCGAAATCCGGGACGATCCAGCCGCGTGGCGTGGTCCCCGGATTGCGCTTCGCTCCATCCGGGCTACGGGCTTGCTCAAGATGATACACTCGTCATTCCGGGGCGATGCGCCAGCATCGAACCCGGAATCTTGAGATTCCCCGATGCGCAAATGCGCATCTGAGGTTCGCTTCGCGCCCCGGAATGACGGCAGCTCCTGGCTGAAAATGAGCCCCTGTTCACCATTCAGCCACGGTTGGCATGCAACAACGGCCCGCCAACCTTGGGGGGTTCTCAGTGAAACGGACGATCGTCGCCCTTTTCGGGCTTCTGGTGCTTGCCGGCTGCGCCGTTGAGACCAAGATCCCGGAAGAGCCAGCCATGTATATGAACATGGCTCAGCCCGGCGCGGTCCTGGACACCCAGGCAGCGGCTATCATGTTCTCCCAATACCGCCAGAACAACGGGCTCGGCACTGTCGTGGTGGATCCGGACCTGGTCAGGCTCGCGGAGCAGCAGTCGCAGGCGATGGCGGCGCGCAACAAGATGGATCACGACGTGAAGGCCCCGCTCGGCAAGCGGCTGGAGGCCGGGGGGTATCCCGCGACGGTCGCGGTTGAAAACATCTCCGCCGGCTACCACACGCTCGCGGAAGCGTTTTCGGGTTGGCGCGATTCACCGCCGCACAAGGCCAACATGCTGAAGAGCGGTGTCACAAAGATCGGCATTGCGGCGGTCTATGCTCCGAACACCAAATACAAGGTGTTCTGGACGCTCATTCTCGCGGCAACCTGATCTCGATAAATTCCGCGTGATCCAACGTCGCATCTGACCGATTGACGCCGCGGCGAACAGCCGCCACGGTGTGGCCGAAGTCATTCCCTGACCGAACGGTTTCGAATGAGCATATCGGACTCCGCGCCAGCCTCTGCGCCGGCGCATGCGCAGCGCGTGCTGGTTCTCCAGGGCGGCGGTGCGCTCGGCTCCTACCAGGCCGGCGCCTTCCAGGCGCTCTGTCACGCAGGCTTCGAGCCGGAATGGATCGCGGGCATCTCGATCGGCGCCATCAATGCCGCGATCATCGCCGGCAACGAGCCCAACAAGCGGGTGCCGCGCTTGAAGGAATTCTGGGAGATGGTGTCATCGCCGGTGCCCTGGAATCCAGTCTCGAACCATCAGCGCGCCCGCTCGCTGTTCAACGAGACCAGCGCCGCGATCATCGCGACCTTCGGCGTGCCGGGCTTCTTCACGCCGCGCATTCCGCCGGCGCCGCTGTGGCCGCCCGGCAGTTCGCAATCGCTGAGCTATTACGACACCGCGCCGCTGAAGAAGACGCTAGAGCGCCTGGTCGATTTCGATCGCATCAACGATCTGAAGACCCGCCTGTCGGTCGGCGCGGTCGGCGTCACCTCGGGCAACTTCCGCTACTTCGACAATTACGAGTTCAAGAAGCTGGGCAAGAAAATCGGCCCGGAGCACATCATGGCGTCCGGCGCGTTGCCCCCGGGCTTTCCCGCCGTCGTCATCGAAGGCGAGTATTACTGGGACGGCGGCATCGCCTCCAACACGCCGCTCGATTTCGTGCTCGACGAGGAGGTCAACCGCGATCTCCTGATCTTCCAGGTCGACCTGTTCAGCGCGCGGGGCCAGCTGCCGGAGACGTTGCTGGAAGCTGCCGAGCGCGAAAAGGACATCCGCTATTCCAGCCGGACGCGGATGAACACCGACAAGAACAAGCAGATCCACAACGCCCGCATGGCGGTGCGCGACCTGATCAGCAAGTTGCCGGACTACCTGAAGAACGATCCCTCGGTCGAGCTGTTGCGCAAGGCCTCGAAGGAGAACACCGTCACGGTGGTTCACCTGATCTACAAGAGCAAGAACTACGAGACCAATTCCAAGGACTACGACTTCTCCCATGTCGCCATGGTCGAGCACTGGAACGCCGGCGTCCGCGACGTCCATTTGTCGATGCGTCACAAAGAATGGCTAGAACGGCCGCAGTCCGGGGAAACGATGGTGACTTACGACCTCACGGGGGACGAACCCAAGCCCCCCGAAAGCAGATAGGAGCGAACAAGAATGGGTACGCTGACAGGCAAGACCGCCGTTGTGACAGGCTCGACCAGCGGCATCGGATTGGCTTATGCGCGCGCCTTCGCCGGCGCCGGCGCCAACATCGTCCTCAATGGCATGGGCGTTCCGGCCGACATCGAGAAGGAACGCTCCGGCATCGAGACCGATTTCAAGGTGAAGGCCGTGCATTCGCCGGCCGACATGACCAAGCCGGCGGAGATCGCCGAAATGGTCGCGCTCGGCGAGAGGACCTTCGGCTCGGTCGACATTCTCGTCAACAATGCCGGCATCCAGTTCGTCTCGCCGATCGAGGAGTTTCCGCCGGAGAAGTGGGAAGCGATCATCGCGATCAACCTGTCGTCCGCCTTCTACGGCATCCGCGCTGCGGTGCCCGGCATGAAGAAGCGCGGTTGGGGCCGCATCATCAACACCGCCTCGGCGCATTCGCTGGTGGCCTCGCCGTTCAAGTCGGCCTATGTATCGGCGAAACATGGCATCGCCGGCCTCACCAAGACGGTCGCGCTCGAGGTCGCGCAGCACAAGATCACCTGCAACTGCATCAGCCCCGGCTACGTCTGGACGCCGCTGGTCGAGCACCAGATCCCGGACACGATGAAGGCGCGCAACATGACCAAGGAGCAGGTCATCAAGGACGTGCTCTTGGCCGCGCAGCCGACCAAGGAGTTCGTGACCTCCGAGCAGGTCGCAGCCCTCGCGCTGTTCCTGTGCAGCGACGACGCCGCGCAGATCACCGGCGCCAACCTCTCGATCGACGGCGGCTGGACTGCGGAGTAGTCCTGCCGCGCAAATGGACGCGGGATTTGTGAGCTACACGGAGCCGGCTCTGATTGGATCAGGGCCGGCTTTCGCTTGTGGCCGGCGGAAAAGCTATGGCGCTGGCCGCGCCTTGCCGAAGGCCAGCACATGCAGTCCGAGGCGGGAGCGCACGACGTAGAACAGCAGGATTGTCTCGAATGTCAGCGACAGCGAGGTCGACGCCGCTGCGCCCATGCCGCCGTAGCGCGGCACCAGCGCGACGCACAGCCCGACATTCATCAGGAAGGCCACGGCATAGGCGGTCGCGCAGATACGCTGTTGGCCGAGCATGTTGAGCAGCCGCTCCACCGGCCCGATCGCCGAGCGGACGACGAGCCCGATCGCGGCGACCAGCATGATGTCGTAGCCACCCACGAAATTCCGGCCGAACAGCCACAATAGCGGCTTGCCGAACGTCAGGAGTGTGACCGTCGCGAGCAGCGAGGGCCAGAACGTCCAATTGATCGCATGCGCGACATAGGCCGACAGCCGGTCCTTGTCGCCGAGCGCGTGGTATTCGGCAAAGCGGTGCGCCGTCGTCGCCGACATCGCATAATGGATGAAGGAGACCAGCGCGAGCGTCTTCACCACGGCAAAGTAGATGCCGACCTCCTCGGAGGGGCGGAACTGCTGCAGCATCAGCACGTCGGTGTAGGACAGCAGCATATAGAAGCTTTCGACCAGCAGGATCGGCAGCGAGATCGCGAGCCAGCCCCTGACATCATAGGCCTTCTCGCCGGGTTCGATATGCGCGGCGAGGCGGCGGTTCAGCACGATCATCTGGCCGATCGCGGCGATGTACACCGCCGCCGCGCTCGCGGCCATCGCGACGGTTGCGCCGAGGTGGAGGCCGAGCGCCAGCGCCCCGGCGGTGAGGCCGATGATCAGTCCCTGGCGCACGACGAACTGCGGCATCAGGCCGAGCTGCATCCAGTCATGCGCACGCGAGATTCCGTCCTGCGTGTTGGCGACGACGAAGGGCGGCAGCGTCAGGCAGCCGATATAGAGCGGCACGATCGTATTGGCGTCGATCCAGGGCGACAGCAGCCGGATCAGACCCGCGAGCAGCAGCGCCACGACGGTGGACGCGCCAAGGGTCATCCAGCGGCTGCCGGCGAGGAAGCCGCGCAGCAGGGCGTGGTCGCCGCTGGTTCGGTACTCGGGGATGATCTTCTGCGCAGAGGCCGCGATACCGAAATCCATCGTGCTGCCGAGCAACAGCACCCAGGTCCAGACATAGACATAGATGCCGTAGTCCGAGCCGCTCATCCAGCGCGCCAGCAGGATCTGTGCGAGATAGGCAATGGCGGCGCTGATCACGCGGATGATGAAGATGGTTCCGGCAAGCCGCTTGGTGACGGAGGCCTCGTTGGTGCCGCCCAGCATGCGCGAGGTGACGCCGCGCAGACGTGCGATCGGGCCTGACGGCGCAGTGGTTGCGGGCTGGGTATCCATCACGGCCAAAGCAGGAAATTCCTGGAACGCCGCGAGGCGGCGGCAATGGCCCGATCTATCAACGAAACGTTAAGATTGGGTTGGGCGCGGGCACCCCGCGCCGCGGAAGGACCCCTCGGGTCAGTTCAAATTGATGTTGAACTCGTAGCTCTTGTCGCCGCCGACCAGGGTGAGCTTGAGCGCGGCGCCTTCCGGATTGGCGCCGGGGGGCAGGCCGTCGAGCGCGAAGGCAAAGCGCTTCACCCCGGGCGGGGAGTGCTCGACCAGCTTCGGCACCGGCAGTGTCCAGTCGGGCGTCGGCCCCTCGACGAACAGGCTGAGATCCTTGGTCTCGGGGGCCGTGACATCGACCAGCACGTTGTTCCCGTTCCGCTTGACGTCGCGGATCGTGATCGGGTTGGGATCGCCGATATTGGCGGGCTTCGGCACCGCGTTGAGGGCCTCCGACAGCGCGCCGTCCTCGGTGCTGGCGACGCTCGCGAACGCCAGCTCGGCCTTCGCTTCCACGGGTACGCAGAGCTTCTCGCACACCGCATAGTTGATGTCGGCGCGCAGCGTCAGCGGCTTGTCAGGATTCTTGGCGACGATGCGCAGCGGCAGCACCACCTGATGCTTGTAGCCGAGCGAGGTTCCGCCGGCGCCGTCGTCGAATTGCCGCGGTGCCGGCCACATCACGGTCACGGCCTCGACATTGTTCGACTTCGAGAAGTCGAACCTTGGCGGTACCCCGGAATCGCCGGGCGTCCGCCAATAGGTCTTCCAGCCGTCCTGGAGCTGGAAGGCGATGCCGCCGAGCAGCACCGCACCGCTGCGCGATCCCGCCAGCAGCCTGACCGCGGAATGCGCATCCTGCTGCCACGGCGAGGCGTCGTCGGCACGAACCTGCGTTGCCATGCATGCGACGGATAAAATTAAGGCGGCAAAGCCAAATGCGGCCCGTAATGGAACTATGACGATCATGAGACGTCTTTACCTGCAACTTTCGTTGCAAACCATTGAATTGCTTGTGATGCATTGCCGCGCCCGCCGCGGAGGTTGATTGACAGAACCGCCACCCAATATCAGGATGACGGATCAGCAGGAAAGGCCTCTGCCGATGAGCCCTGAAGGCAAAACACGCAAGACCGCCACGGGCAGAAGCGCCGGCATCGGTCACAACGCAGCCGATGATGGCTACCTTGATGGGCAGTTGCTGATCGCGATGCCGGTGATGAGCGACCCGCGCTTCGAACGCTCGGTGATCTACCTGTGCGCCCACTCGTCCGAGGGCGCCATGGGCATCATCGTCAACCGCCCGGCGGGCAGCATCGACTTCCCCGGGCTGTTGGTGCAGCTCGACATCATCAAGAAGGCGGACCAGATCAAGCTGCCCGAGAATGCCGAGATGATGAAGGTGATGAAGGGCGGCCCGGTCGACACCGGCCGCGGCTTCGTGCTCCATTCCAGCGACTTCTACATCCAGGATGCAACGCTGAACATCGACGACGGCATCTCGCTGACAGCGACCGTCGACATCCTCAAGGCGATCGCCAAGGGCGCCGGTCCGAGGCACGCGATCCTCGCGCTCGGCTATGCCGGCTGGGCGCCGGGTCAGCTCGAGAACGAGATCCAGCACAATGGCTGGCTGCACTGCGACGCCGATCCGGATCTGATCTTCGGCGACGATGTCGACGAGAAGTACGCGCGCGCGTTGCGCAAGATCGGCATCGATCTCGGCATGCTCTCGAACGACGCCGGGCACGCGTAGCTCGTACGCCGCTCTCTCCGTGTCATGCCCCGCGAAGGCGGGGCATTCAGTACGCCGCGGCCCGTCCGCAAACCACAAATGTCCTGGAATACTGGATCGCCCGGTCAAGCCGGGCGATGACGGCATGGATATTGCGGCGTCGGCGCGCTTATGCCGCCGCGTCCTGCGCCACCGTCGACGCCGTTCCTGCCACCGTGGCGCGGCGCATGTCGCGGGGTTGCGACTGGTCGTAGCGGCGGACGCGGTGCACGGTCTGCCGGTTGTCCCACATCACGAGGTCATGCACGGTCCATTTGTGCACATAGACGAACTCGGGCTGGGTGGCGTGCTCGGTGAGATCGCGCAGCAGCAGCCGCGCCTCCGGTACGCTCATGCCCTTAATCGCGCCGGCGTGGGATGAGAGGTACAGCGACTTGCGGCCGTGTACCGGATGCGTGCGCACCAGGCGCTGCAGCACCGGCTTGAACATCTCCTTCTCCTCGTCGGAGTAGTCGAGGAAGCCAAGCGAGCCGCGCGAATACATCAGCGAGTGCTCGCAGATCAGGTCCTCGATCTCCGCTTTGGTCTCGTCGTCGAGCGCGTCATAGGCGGCGCGCATGTCGGCGAATTCGGTGTTGCCGCCCTTCGGGTTCACCACGCGCGCTGACAAGAGCGAGAACTTAGCCGGTATGGCGCGGAACGAGCTGTCTGAATGCCACAGGCAGTTGCCGAGGTTAAACAAATGAGTGCGGTGATCCTTCGGCAGCGGCTTGCCGTCCTTGCCGAGATTGGACACGTCGTTGAGCCCGGAGGAGAGGCGATAGTCCTCCTTCTTGGTCACCGTGCCGCCGCGGGATTTTTCCCGCTCGCCGAAATTCAGCGCGAAGGCGAGTTGCTGCTCGTCTGATATGTCCTGGCCGTGGAACACCAGCACCGCGTACTTGTCCATGCCGGCCTCGATGTCGATCGCTTCTTGCTTCGTCAGCGGCTTGCGCAGATCGACGCCGGATACTTCGCCGACGAAATGCTTGTGAAGCTGCCGGATCAGGACCGTCATGGCGTATCTCCCCGTGCGTTGCGGGCGGTTTACCCGCTTTCGTTTGCGGGAAGGCTACTCCCGGCGCGCGGCCTGTCAACGCATCGTACCGCATGCGGGGTTGCGCAGATTTGTGTCTGCGATGCAGCGGAAGTGTCTTCCGGCGTTGAAGCGCCGGGCTCGCGCTCTGAGCTATGGCGCCCGCATCAAGCGTTCCTGGCCATCAGGCCACCGTCCACCGGAATGACCGCGCCGGTCAGGAAGGAGGCGGCGGGCAGGCACAGGCTCAGCGTCATATGCGCGACCTCTTCCGGATCGCCGTAGCGGGCGAGCGCGGTGCGGCGCTTGGCGTAGATCGTCTTGTGCTCCTCGGAGATGCGGTCGGTGATCCCGGTGCGGATCGGTCCTGGGCAGATGCAGTTCACGGTGATGCCTTCGCGCCCGAGCTCCACCGCGAGCGAGCGGGTCAGGCTGGTGACGCCGCCCTTTGCCGCAGAGTAGGGGCTGTGCAGCGCGGTCGCGCCGAGCGCTTCGGTCGAGGCGATGTTGACGATGCGCGGCGAAGCCGACTTGCGCAGATATGGCAGCGCGGCGCGGATGATGCGCGGATGCGCCGTCAGCATCACCGCGATGCCCTTCGCCCAGGCGTCCTCGTAAGCGGGATCGTCGATCGGCACGCGCACCGAGATGCCGGCATTGTTGACGATGATGTCGAGCCCGCCGAAATGCGCGGCAACGTCATTGACAACCTTCGTGATCGCGTCGCGGTCGGCAACGTCGAGCACCCAGGCTTTTGCCGAACCGCCCGCCGCGGTGATCTCGTTGGCCACGGCCTGCGTGCCTTCCGCCGTGAGGTCGGTGACCGCGACATTGGCGCCTTCATCGGCGAACACGCGTGCGGTGGCGCGGCCCATGCCGCTGGCGGCGCCGGTGACGAGGATGGTGAGGCCCTTCACCGAACGGCTGAGCTGCTTGAATTCGGACATGATCGTACTCGCGGAAGGATGCTTGATGCGTTGTGAGACCGACAAGGCTGGCACCGATCCGCAAATACGTCAAACCGGTGATCGGATCCGAGCGCGTCGGCAGCGCATTAACGCAAGTCCGCCGGGGGCTTTTCGAAAAGGATCATACTCAATCAAGAAAACAGCAAACGGGAGAGGAACGCGATGAACGAACTCGATTTCTCAGGCAAGCAGGTGTTGGTGGTCGGCGGCTCCAGCGGGATCGGCAACGGCATCGCGCAGGCGTTCCGCGCCAAGGGCGCGCGCGTCGCCGTCTGCGGCACGCGTGCGCAGGCGAGCGATTATGCCGCCGAGGACGGCTCGCAGCTCGAAGGCCTCGCCTATGCGCAGCTCGATGTCAGCAATCCGCAGGCGATCGACGCGTTCAAGCCGTCCTTCGACCGGCTCGACGTGCTGGTGCTGGCGCAAGGCGCGGTGATTTACCGCCGCGGGGAATTCGCGATGGATGGCTTCCGCAAGGTGATGGAGGTCAACCTGATGAGCCTGATGGCCTGCGCGACCAAATTCCATGACATGCTCAGCGCGAGCAACGGATCGCTGATCATCGTGAGCTCGACCGCGGCCTATCACTCCACCATGGGCAATCCGGCCTACAACGCCTCGAAGACCGGCGCGGTCGGGTTGACGCGCACGCTCGGCGAGGCGTGGGCCGAGGACGGCATCCGCGTCAACGGCATCGCGCCCGGCCTCGTCGACACCAAGATGACCAAGGTGACGACGGCAAATCCGAAGCGTCTCGAAGGTGCGCTCGAGCGCATTCCGCTGAAGCGCCTCGGCACGCCTGCCGACATGGCCGGCGCCGCGCTGTTTCTGGCCTCGCCGCTGGCGTCCTACATCGTCGGTCAGACCATCGTCGTCGACGGCGGGCTGATCCTCTAGAGTGCAATGAATTTGGATCGAATCGGTTCGGCCACCTCTCCCCGACGGGGAGAGGTCGATTTGCGCAGCAAATCGGGTGAGGGGCGCGGCTCCAACGAGAGACCGTAATCCCTCACCCGGCGCTACGCGCCGACCTCTCCCAAGGGAGAGGTGAACCGCCGCCGCTCCATCTCAACCTAATCTCGGGTTGGCAACGCGCAGCCCGCCACGACTGAGCTCACGCGTCAGAGTTCATCGGCGGATTTGCCTTCGACTCATCCGCCCTGCAATTTTCCATCAATCATACGGGTGCGCGTGTCGCGCGGCGTAACCGCCACACGCTTACTGCACGGGGTTGCGCGGCGGCACCGACGCGGATCGGCCGACATTGGCTGGCGGTCGCGGCGGCCGTGGCGGCGTCACCAGCGGGCGCTGCTGCGGTGCGCCGAAACCGAAGAACTCGCGGAACCAGGGCTGCGGCTGCGGCGGCGGTTGCGTCTGGGCCGGACGGAACACCCGCTTCGGCTTGTGCGGTGCCGTGATGATCGAGCCGTCGGGCGCGATCGCCGTGGTCGTGGGCGGCGGATTGGCTGGCGTCGCCGGTGCGGTCGGCGTGGTCGCGGCGACCGGCACGTCGCCCTTCGCCGGCTCGCGTTCGATCTCGCGCCGCGGCCAGATGAAATCGTCGGCGCGGCCGGCGGGCGGCGCCAGCGCCTCGCCCTTCACCAGCGTGCGCGCGGCGAGCGGATCGACGGCGGCGGGCCGCGAGCCCGGTCCGCCGAGCAATTGATCAGTGCCGACCGAGGAGGCGACCAGGGGCAGCACCGGTCCGGCCAGCGGACGCGGCGCGGGCTTGCCGGGTTCGGCGCTGGTGTCCGGCGTTGCAGGTTCGTTCGGCAGCGCGATCGGACCCGAGCGTGCGGCTAGCAGGCGGTTGATCTCGCGCTCGACATAATGGGCGAGCTTGCGCGCGCCGGCCTTGGTGAAGAACACGCCGTCATAGGTGCGCAGCACGCGGATCTGGCCTTCGAAGTCGGGGCCCTTCTGCAGGTAGCGGCCGGACTCGTCGACGAACCCGTCCCAGACGTCGACATAGGTGATGCCGGCCTTGCCGGCCGCGTCGCGATAGAGCGCGTCGAGGAACAGCATGTCCGAGGTGCCCTTCTGGCCGCGGATCGCGGGCAGGCCGACCCACAGCACCGGCACGCCCTTGCTCTTCAGCACGTTGATCATCTCCTCGATCTTCTTGCTGTAGAGCTCGACCCAGCGCTCGTCGCGGAATTCGTAAAGGCCGTTCGGCGAGCGCGCGGTCTTCGCGGGCACGGCCTGTGCTGCGTCGCTCTCATCGTCGGGCGACAATTCGGAGTCGGTCGGCTTGTCGTCAGGCTTGGCTGCGGAGTCCTGCTTGGCATCGCCGGGCTTCGCGTCCGGCTTGGCGCGTGCGTCTTTTTTCTCGTCCTTCTTGTCGGCCTTCTTCTCGGCGACAGGTTCGCGGATCGCGGTGCGGTCGCTGAGGCCGAGCATGACGACGATCGCATCGGGATTCTCGTTGGCGAGAATGCCCTTGGCGGCGGCGGCCCAGTCCGCGGGCTCGCCCTTGGGCTGATAGCGGATCAGGCCCGACACCGTCTTGTGCTTGCGGATCACGCCCATGTCGGGCTGGTCGGAATAGGCATCCTCGAGGCCGTAGGCGAGCCAGTCGGCCATGGCGTCGCCGAGCACCAGCACATTGCGCTCGGCCGCGGCCTCCCGCTTGGCCGGCGGCGGGGCGCGTGAGAAATCCTCGCGCGGCCGCTGCGGCTGGGCCTGTTGCGGCAGCTGGTGCTGGAACGGTGCGAAGAAGTCCGACCCGAACCAGCCGCCGCGGTGTTGCGGGGCCGGGCGCTGGGGCGGTCCGCCGAAGCCCGGGAAGTTGAAGAACTGGGCCGAGGCGGGGGCGGCGAGGCCGAGCAACAGCACGATCGCGACCGTCAGCGCGACCAGCGGGCCGGCTTCGGTGAAGATGCGCAAAAAGGATCTCGGCTTCGGCATTTGAATTTCGGTCGCGATCAGCTGGAAGTGCCAGCATATTAGCGGAATCGGGCCGCAAGCGGGCAGCTTTTCCACCACCATAAATCGGGCCTGTCCGGCCGCCGTCAAGGCGCGGGGCGGATGGCTGATTTCAGGGTTACTTTTGGAGGCGGGGAAAGTCCGAAGGTGTCGCCGCGACGATGGTGCACTCCCTCTCCCTCTTCCGGGGGAGGGCTGAGGTGGGGTGTTGCCGCAAACGGGGCTTTCGAAAGGGTCTTTGAGCGGAGAAAGCCCCCACCCGCCGTGCTCTTCGAGCACGGCGACCTCCCCCGCACGCGGGAGAGGTGGAGAGCGCCCGTGAACCGAGCGATAGGACGGATCACCGCCCCCGCAGCCGGTCCAGCACCTCGGAGGTGGCAAACCCGTCGGCGGGCGCCCCGATCGACACCTGGAAGCCGCGCAGGGCCTCGCGGGTCAGGCCGCCGATCTGGCCGTCGGGGGTGCCCTTGTAGAAGCCCCGTTGGGCGAGGAGCTGCTGCAATTCCAGCCGTTCGGCGCGCGACAGCACCCGTTCCTGGCGCGGCCAGGGCTGCACGAAAGGCGGTCCGCCGCGCAGGCGATCGGCAAAGTGGCCGATGGCGAGCGCATAGGCTTCCGCCGGGTTGTACTTCATGATCACGCGGAAGTTCTGCAGCATCAGGAAGCCCGGGCCCTCGGCACCGGCCGGCGCCAGCAGATAGGCCTTTTCGGAGGGCCGCGGGAACGGATGGTTGTTGGCGCGCTTCAGGCCGAGACGCGCCCATTGCGATAGCGGCATCGCCTTGGCGCGGTCGGCCAGCATGTAGTTGAAGCCCTGGGGAACCACGACCTCGTAGCCCCAGCTCGCGCCGCTCTGCCAGCCGTCCTTCTTCAGGTTGTTGGCGGTCGAGGCGATCAGGTCGGCCGGATTGTCGACGACGTCGCGGCGGCCGTCACCGTCGGCGTCGACGGCGTAACGCTTGAAGGCGGTCGGCATAAACTGGGTCGGGCCGAAGGCGCCGGCCCAGGAGCCGCGCATCTGCTCTGGCCTGAGATCGCCGCGGTTCAGGATCTCCAGCGCCGAGAGAAACTCGTCCTTGAAATAGGCCTGGCGGCGGCCGATGCAGGCCAGTGTCGCGGTCGACTGCACCACGCTGCGGTCGCCCATCTGGGTCGAGTAGTTCGACTCGATGCCCCAGATCGCCGCGATGATGTAGCGGTCGACGCCGTAGGCCCGCTCGGCTGCATCGAACTGCGGCTTGTACTTCGCGAGGATCTCGCGGCCCTTGGCGAGCCTGGCGTCGCTCACGAGAATGTCGAGATAGTCCCAGATCGCCTTGGTGAACTCCGGCTGCGAATCCAGGAGGTCCATGATGCGCAGGTCGGGCTGCAGGCCCGCCGTGAAGCGCTCGTAATTCTCCTGGCTGATGTTTCGCCGTGCGGCATCTGGCCACATCTGCGCGATGCAGTTCGGAAAATTCGCCGCCGCCTCACGGATCGCGGCGGCAGTCATCAGCGGATGGCCCGAGGCGCCGTCTTCCCCGCTCCAGGGCGGCGCGGCGCCGTCCGGTCCCGTCGCGGCTTGCGGCGGCTGGTTCGCTCTCGAGAAGATGCTGTCGATCAGGTCAGTCAGTCCGTTGCTCGCCGATTGGGCAAGGGCGCTGCCGGGGATCAGCAGCGACAGCGCGATCGTGATCGCGCCGATCCGGTTGGTTCTCGATGTTCCCGTCGACCGCATAGTGATGCGCCTGCCCAAAAAACTGCCGTTTCAGAAGGCCCTGTCACGGTTTCCAATCGCTTAACAAAGGCGAGATTTTGATGCCGCTGCATCTCGCCGGCTGGAACGGCGGAAATATGCCGCACTCATACATCTGCCTTTCATCTGCCTTTGTTCGCGGCTGCAAACGAGCTACCAAGGGCTGATTGCCCTCCCACCCGTTTGAAGGCTTCCGATAGTCCCATGAAAATCCGTAAAGCCGTCTTCCCCGTCGCCGGTCTCGGTACCCGCGTGCTGCCCGCCACCAAGGCGATGCCGAAGGAGATGTTGACCATCGTCGACAAGCCTTTGATTCAGTACGTCGTCGACGAAGCCAGGGAAGCCGGCATCGAGCACTTCGTGTTCGTGACCGGTCGCAACAAGGGCGTGATCGAAGACCATTTCGATCGCATGTTCGAGCTCGACACCACGCTCGCGCAGCGCGGCAAGAAGGCCGAGCAGGAGATCCTGGCGCAGAACCAGCCCGAAGCCGGTGCGATGAGCTTTACCCGGCAACAGGCCCCGCTGGGCCTTGGCCATGCGGTGTGGTGTGCGCGCGACATCGTCGGCAACGAGCCGTTCGCCGTGGTGCTGCCCGACGAGCTGGTGCTGAACACCCCGGGCTGCCTCAAGCAGATGATCGAGGCGGCAGCCAAGCTCGGCGAGAAATCGAATGTGCTCGCGGTCGAGGCAGTGCCCGATCATCTGACCCATCAGTACGGCATCTGCGGCGTCGGCAAGCGCACCGGCAAGATCTTCGAGGTCGACGGCATGGTGGAGAAGCCGCCGAAGGGCACGGCACCCTCCAACCTCTCGATCACCGGCCGCTACATCCTGCAGCCGGAGATCTTCGATATCCTGGCGACGCAGGAGCGCGGCGCCGGCGGCGAAATCCAGCTCACCGATGCCATGATCGGACTTGCGAAGACGCAGAAGTTCTACGGCGTCGAGTTCGAGGGCGAGCGTCACGATTGCGGCTCGAAGGCCGGCTTCCTGCGCGCCAACATCGCCTTCGGCCTCAAGCGCGACGATCTGCGCGAGGGCCTGCGCGCCGACATGAAGAAGTATCTCGAGAAGTGACGCTTGAGGCGCTGTCGTTGTGAACGGGGGGTGAGGTGAGCACGCTGCTTGGGTTCCCTCCCCCTTGTGTGTGTTCAGACAAGGGCGGTGGCGGAGTTGCGGAGCATCATCTCCGCATCATCTGTCACATCCGCATCACCGCTTGCCGGTCGATCTTGCCGGTGCCGGTCTTCGGCAGCTCGTCGACGAACTTCACCTCGCGCGGATATTTGTAGGGCAACAGCTTCGTCTTGACGTAATCCTGCAGCCGCCGCGTCGCTTCGTTGGTGTCGAAGCCGGCTTGGTTCATCACCACCACCGCCTTCAGCGTCATGCGGCGGTCCGGCAATTCGGCGGCATAGACGGCGCATTCGCGGACGTCGGGATGGTCGGCGAGGCAGAGCTCGACCTCGAGCGGATAGACCCACTGGCCGGAGATCTTGACCAGGTCGTCAGCGCGGCCGCGGAAGAAGTGGAAGCCGTCGCTGTCGCGCATGAAGCGGTCGCCGGTGTAGATCCAGCCGTCCTCGCGCACGGTCTCGGCGGTCTTGTCCGGCCGGTTCCAGTAGAGCGGGGTCGCGGAATCGCCGCGCACCCACAGGATGCCTTCCTCGTTGTCGCCGATCTCGCGGCCGTCGCTGTCGCGCAGCATGATCTCGTAACCGGGCACGCGCAGGCCGGCGGCGCCGAGCTTTTTCTTCTCCGCGCGATTGCAGAGATAGATGTGCAGCACCTCGGTGGAGCCGAGGCCCTCGATGATCTCGAGCCCGGTGAGCCGCTTCCAGCCGTTGAAGACATCGGCCGACAGCACCTCCGCGGCCGAGATCGCCATCCGCAGCGAGGAGAAGTCGGTTCGCTCGGCGGCCTCGGCCTTGGTCAAGGAGATGTAGAGTGTCGGCAGACCGAAGAACACGGTCGGGCGATAGGTCTCGATCGCGGCAAAGATCGCCGCCGGCTTCGGCTGGCCCGGCAGCAGCAGCGTGGCGGCGCCGACCGAGAACGGGAAGGTGATCGAGTTGCCGAAGCCATAGGCGAAGAAGATCTTCGGCACCGAAAAGCAGATGTCGTCAGGCGAAAGCTTCAGCACGTTGCGCGCGAAGGCGAGCTCGCTATAGGCCATGTCGTGCTGCAGATGCACGATGCCCTTGGGGCGGCCGGTCGAGCCTGACGAGTACATCCAGAACGCCATCTCGTTGCGATGGGTGTCGGCTTCATCGAGCTCGCCGGGAAATCCCGGCAGCCATTCGCTGGCGTTGCGCGCCTCTGCCACGGCATGGTCGCCGGCTGTGCCGTTGACCACGATCAGCGTGCGCAGCGGCGTGTCCTTGCAGGCCTCCGTATTGAATCGCGAGCAGAACTCGGCATCGGTGACCGCGACCTGCGCGCCGGCGTCGGACAGGTAGAATTGCAGCAGCTCCGGCGTCGTCAGCGTGTTGATCAAAAGCGGCACGAAACCGGCGCGCACCGCGCCGAAGAACGCGGCCGGGTAGGCCGGCGTGTCGTCGAGGAACAGCAGGATGCGATCGCCGCGCTTCAGTCCCAGCGACCGGAAGCCATGGCCCCAGCGCGCGGCCTCGGCGCAAAGCTCGCGATAGGTCCGCGTGCCGGCCGGGCCGGTCAGCGCCATGCGCTCGGCATTGCCGTTCGCGAGATTGTCGAACAGGATGCGGCTTGCATTGTAGCGCTCCGGGATCGTGAAGCCGATCTCGCGCGCGCCGGGATTCTCTGGAGGAACCTGGTCGGCAATCTCGGTCATGATTGTTCCTTCTCAGCTTCGTAGCGTGCCATGAAGGCCGGCGACATTGTGCGCAACCGCGCGTCGTCGATCCGGCCTGAGCGGGTGATGTAGCTGTAGGCGAAATCCATCAGCCCGAGCTTCATGTGCTCGGGGAAACGCTCGTACCAGTCGGCGCTGGTGCGTGCAGCGGTCACGAGCTTCTTCACGATCGGCTTGCGCTCGCTCTCGTAGCGCGCGAGCGCCGACGGGATCCCGTTTTCTCCTTCCAGCGCCTTGGTCAGCGCGATCGCATCCTCGATCGCGAGCCGGGTACCCGAACCGATCGAGAAGTGCGCCGAATGCAGCGCATCGCCGATCAGCACCATGTTTCCGTGCGACCAGCGCTCGTTCCAGATCCACGGGAAGTTGCGCCATACCGATTTGTTCGAGATCAGCCGGTGGCCGTCCAGGGTTGCGGCGAACACTTGCTCGCAGATCGCCTGCGATTCCTCGATCGTCCTGTCGGCAAAACCGTAGGCCGCCCAGGTCGCCGCGTCGCACTCGACCAGGAAGGTGCTCATATCCTTTGCATAGCGATAGTGATGGGCGTTGAAGCTGCCGCGCTCCGTTGCCACGAAGGTCTGCGACAGCGTCGCGAAGGTCTTCGTCGTGCCGTACCAGGCGAACTTGTTGGTCGAATGCGACACCGACGCGCCGAACGCGCTCTCGAAGCTGCGGCGGACCATCGAGTTCAGCCCGTCGGCGGCGACGATCAGATCGTAGCCTTCGAGCTGGTCGACCGATTGCACGACCGTGTCGAAGCGCGGCGTAACGCCGACGCTGCGCACCCGCTGCTGCAGGATCGTCAAAAGCGCGAGCCGGCCGATCGAGGAAAAGCCGACGCCGTCGATCTCGACGCTTTCGCCGCGCAGATTGAGCGTGATGTTCTTCCAGCTCTCCATCTGCGGCGCGATGACATCGACCGTCTCGGGGTCGTCGGCGCGCAGGAAGTCCAGCGCCTGCTCGGAGAACACCACGCCGAAGCCCCAGGTCGCGTCGGCGGCGTTCTGTTCGAACAGGTCGATCTCGGCGTCCGGGTGACGCTTCTTCCAGAGATAGGCGAAGTAAAGCCCGCCGGGCCCTCCGCCGATCACGGCGATCCGCAACGTTAGCCTCCCAGATTGACAGTGTACTTACTATTTGGAGCGAGACTAGCCGCCCTCCGGCGGGAACGCCAGAGGGAAAATTGTCGTCCCTCATGGTCGGGAGCGCCAACGGGTCCGCGCAAGGCGCGGCCCGATGACAGGCTCCGTACGTCTCTGGACGATGCTTCGCATCGCCAGGCGAACCAGGCCTGTCTGTGGCCTACGTGCTTCGAGACGCGCGTTCCGCGCTCAGGATGACCGGATTGAGAGCACTTGTGCTACACCTTCACCATGCGCTTGCCGCGGTTTTCGCCGGCGAGCAGCCCGATCAGCGCCTGCGGCGTGTTCTCGAGACCGTCGATCACGTCTTCCTGCACCTTCAGCTTGCCCGACGCGACCCAGGACTGCAGGTCGGCGAGCGCGGCGTCGCGCTGGTCCATGTAGTCCATCACGATGAAGCCTTGCATGATCAGCCGCTTCACCACGATCAGGCCGGGCACGCCGCGCGGGCCGTGCGCGGAGGGGACGCCGTCATATTGCGAGATCGCGCCGCAGCAGGCGATCCGGCCGCGGTTGTTCATCTGCGACAGGCAGGCTTCCAGGATGTCGCCGCCGACATTGTCGAAATAGACGTCGATGCCCTTCGGCGCCGCTGCACGCAGCGCCTTGTAAGTAGCGCCGTCCTTGTAGTCGACCGCGGCGTCGAAGCCGAGCTCGCTGGTCAGCCAGTGGCATTTGTCCTTGCCGCCGGCGATGCCGACGACGCGGCAGCCCTTGATCTTCGCGATCTGGCCGACGATCGAGCCGACCGATCCGGCGGCCGCAGACACCACCACGGTCTCGCCTTCCCTGGGCTTGCCGACATGGAGCAGGCCGAAATAGGCGGTCAGTCCCGCGACGCCAAAGACGCTGAGCAGATGCGTCATCGGTTCGAGCTTCGGCATCTTCGACAGATGCTTGGCAGGCACCGCGGCATAATCCTGCCAGCCGGTGTCGCCGAACACGATGTCGCCCTGCTTCAGGCCGGGGTCCTTCGACGACACCACCTCGGCGATGCTGCCGCCGGCCATCACGGTGTTGGCTTCGACCGCCGCGCGGTAGGTGGCGCCGTGCATCCAGGCGCGATTGGCGGCGTCGAGCGAGATGTAGTGCGTGCGCACCAGCGCCTCGCCGTCCTTCGGCTCGGGGATCGCGCCCTTGGTCAGACGAAAATGCTCGGGACCAAGTTTTCCGGTCGGCTTTTCGACCAGCAGGATCTGGCGATTGACGGTGTTGTTCATGGTGGTGTCTCCCCTCGCATTGGTCGTTCTTAAGGCAAGTGATTGCGCGGCAGCCGCGTCGTTGCACGCATCGTGCGCCGCGTGAACGCTAGTCCGCACGCCGGCATTCCACAACGTGAACATTTCGGCAAAGTCCCGCCAAACGCGAAGCGTGTTGTGGGCATCCTCGTTATGGTCGGCTTTATCGTGATCGGGCCGCGCTACAGCCATCTGTTGCGGCTGATCCGCGAGCCCCTGATGATCGCGTTCTCGACCGCCTCGTCGGAGGCGGCCTATCCGAAGACGCTGGAGGGGCTGAACCGGTTCGGCGCCTCGTCGCGGATCTCGTCCTTCGTGCTGCCGCTCGGCTACTCGTTCAACCCAGTCCAACCGGCCGATCGGCTACAGCCTCGAACTGTGCGACGCCATCGTCGACGAGATCGGGGTCGAGGTCGACGACGCCAACCTCAAGGTCGAGTACGTCAAGGTCACCTCCGACGACCGCATTCCGGCGGTCGTCGACAACAAGATCGATCTCGAATGCGGATCGACCACGGCGAACGCCGAGCGGTCCAAGCAGGTGGCGTTTTCGCCGCTGATGTTCGTGGCCGGCACCAAGCTGATGGTGCCGAAGGCCTCCAGCGTCACCCAGGTCGCCGACCTCAAGGGCAAGACCGTGGTGGTGACCAAGGGCACCACCAACGAGCAGGCGATGCACAATGTCGACGCCAGGCAGTCGCTCGGGCTCAGGATCGTCACCGCCGAGGATCACGAGCAGTCCTACCAGATGCTGGCGGACGGCAAGGCCGACGCGTTCGCGACCGACGACATCCTGCTCTACGGCCTGATCGCGCGGCACAAGTCGCAGGACAGGTTCCGCGTCACCGGCGACTATTTGTCCTACGATCCCTACGGCATCATGTACCGCAAGGGCGAGCCGCAGATGAAGGACGTGGTCGAGCGCGCATTCCGCAAGCTCGCCACCAACCACGACATCATCCCGCTCTACAACAAGTGGTTCGTCGCCCGCCTGCCGACCGGCGAGAAGCTCAACGTCGCGCTCTCGCCGCAGCTCGAAGAGGCCTTCAAGGTGCTCGACGAGAACGAGTGACTTGTCACGAACGAGCGTCCTGAACTCCACCTCTCCCACAAGGGAGAGGCGAAGT
This sequence comes from Bradyrhizobium sp. ISRA464, assembly GCF_029910095.1. Lineage (NCBI taxonomy): Bacteria > Pseudomonadati > Pseudomonadota > Alphaproteobacteria > Hyphomicrobiales > Nitrobacteraceae > Bradyrhizobium > Bradyrhizobium sp. ISRA464. Next base: position 1,054,611 of record NZ_CP094526.1, read on the forward strand.
GGGATACGCGGCGACCGCGTGCGGAAATTACGCAAACGCCTCGTCCATCGCGGCCCAGTACGCGGCCTCGACCAGCTCCGGATGCCGCCTGCCCAGCGCTTCCATCTTCACCCCGGAATTGACCTCGAGGATCTGCCACGCGCCATCGGCGTGCACGACGTCGATCGAGGCGAAGCGGATGCGAAGCGCCTGTGCCGCCTTGATCGCAAGCGCAATGCAGGCTTCGCGTGTCGCGCCGTCCGCCAGCAGCACCGGGGCGGCACCGGAATCGAGATTGTGCCGCCAGTTGAGAATGCGCCGCTCGCCGGCAGGCGGGACGGCGTCGAGCTCGGCGGCATCGAAGTCGTCGGCCATTGTCTCGAGCTGCTCGGTCGGCACGGTGCGCCGCGCCAGCTCGCGCAGCGAATGGACGCCGTCGCCCGTCACCTGCGGGCGCATCTTGCTGTAGACGATCAGCGCGCGGTCATCGAGCAGCACGACGCGCACTTCGTCGGCGATCTCGACATAGGGCGAGATCGCAAGACTCGGGTGCTCGGCAAGGATGCGCGCGACAGCCTGCTCCAGTTGCGCCCTGGTCGTGACGCGGACGACCAGCTCGCCCGATGTGCCTTCATTCGGCTTGACCACGAGGCCGCGCGGATGGGCATCGAGAAGCCGCAGCATCGCCTCCATCGATCCCGATCCCGGGATATGCGGGCTCAGCCTCGCGCAGAGAAACAAAGTGTGCGGGATCGCGGCGACGCCGGCCGTTGCCAACACCTCGGCGCAGGCCGCCTTGTCGTTGGCGATCTGATGCGCAACCGCGCTGTTCAGCCCGACGTCGTAGCCGATCGCAAGCCGCCGCTCCGCGCCCCGCTGCATGATGACCAGCCAGCCGCCGGACCTGATCTCGATCGCGATATTGTGCGCGAGACAATATTTTTTGATAGTTTCCAGAAAAAGACGCTGGCTGATGAGGACCACTGAATCATTTTCCCTTCGCCGCGGTTTTCGTAGCAATTATTTGCCAGATCGGCGGAGATCTCAGCAAGTAAATTGCGTCTATTACGGCGGGTTAACGCTGTCGTGGCTGAACCCCATCCGCGAAATCGAGCGACTGCCATCCTGAGATCGCAATTGCACGCCACGTGATCTTGACTATCTGATGCATCGGCGCAATGGAAACGCGAGATATTCAATGATTTCGGCCACTTCCGAGTCGTCGCGGGCAGCCTGAAAATCAAGCCATTCTAAATCTGGTCAATCGAGAAAACGAAAACACATGAGCGCGTTCTATCGAGAGAAAGTTCTTTCCGTTCGCCACTGGACCGATACGCTTTTCAGCTTCCGAGCCACCCGCGATTCCGGTTTCCGTTTCCAGAATGGCCAGTTCGCCATGATCGGCCTCGAGGTCGACGGCCGGCCGCTGCTGCGTGCCTATTCGATGGCGAGCGCCAATCACGAGGAAGAGCTCGAGTTCTTCTCGATCAAGGTGCAGGACGGCCCGCTCACCTCGAAGCTGCAGAAGATCCGCGAGGGCGACATCATCCTGGTCGGCCGCAAGGCGACCGGTACGCTGATCACCGACAATCTGATCCCCGGCAAGCGGCTGATGTTGCTGTCGACCGGCACCGGCCTCGCGCCGTTCGCCAGCCTGATCAAGGACCCCGAGGTCTATGATCGCTACGACTCGATCGTGCTGGTGCACGGCTGCCGCCAGGTTTCCGAGCTCGCCTATGGCGAGGAGCTGGTCGCCAAGCTGCGCGAGGACGAGCTGTTCGGGCCGCTGCTCTCGGAGAAGCTCCTGTACTATCCGACCGTGACGCGCGAGCCGTTCCGCAACCGCGGCCGCATCACCGACCTTATCACCTCCAACCAGCTCTTCGCCGACCTGCATCAGGGCCCGCTCGACATCGAGACCGACCGCATCATGATGTGCGGCAGCCCGGCGATGCTGGAAGACCTCAAGCAGCTGTTCGAGACCCGCGGTTTCAAGGAAGGCAGCGGCAACACGCCCGGCCACTTCGTGATCGAGAAGGCGTTCGTCGAGCGCTGATCTTGTTGGCCCGGCGCGGGCTGGGACATGCCGATGCTATTGTTTATTGGCGAAGGCTGGAACTGCATCAGGCTCCAGCCCTTTTCATTTCGCACAGCGCGTCCGCGTGTGCGCTTCGCCTCTCCCGCTTGCGGGGGAGGCCGACGCGCGTAGCGCGGCGGGTGGGGGCTCTCTCCACTCGCAGATTCCGACTCGTGGCGATACCCCCACCCCGACCCTCCCCCGCTCATTCCTCCACTGCTATAAATCCCGGCCAACGCCGCGCGGCCGGTTGCCGACGCGGCGGTCAGGGAGAGCAGCACCTTGTCCATCACCGATCCGGATGCACCGAAGACCGCCTTTGTATTTGCCGGCGGCGGCAGTTTTGGCGCGATCCAGGTCGGCATGCTGCAGTCGCTGGCGGCGCATGGCGTCATCGCCGACATGGTGGTCGGCTCCAGTGTCGGGGCGCTGAACGGCGCCTTCTATGCCGGTGACCCGACGCTTTCGGGTGTCGAGCGGCTGGCCGCGATCTGGCGCGGCCTGCAGCGGCACGACGTGTTTCCGATGAGCTGGAAGACGCTGCTCGGCTTCCTGTGGCGACGCGACTTCCTGATTTCCCACGACGGCATCCGCAAGCTGATCGACGATCACATCCCGTTCCGCAATCTCGAGGATGCGCGGATGCCGGTCCACATCGTGACCACCGACATCATCTCGGGTGACAGCGTGGTGCTGTCGGAAGGCTCGACCGCGGAGGCGATCATCGCGTCAACCGCGATTCCCGGCGCTTTCACGCCGGTCCATTATCGCGATCATTTCCTGGCTGATGGCGCCATCTCCAGCAACACGCCGGTCCGCGTCGCGGTGAGGCAGGGCGCCAAGCGGCTGATCGTGCTGCCGACCGGGCATGCCTGCGCCAACCAGGCGCCGCCGGTCGGCGCGGTCGCCAATGCGCTGCATGAGCTGACGCTCCTGATCGCGCGTCAGCTCGTCAATGAGCTGGAAAACATCGGCCCCGATGTCGAGTATTTCGTCGTGCCGCCGCTCTGTCCCCTGGTCGGGTCGCCCTATGATTTCTCCCGGACATCGGATCATATCGCGCGGGCGATCGATACCACCGATGCGTGGCTCGCGAGCGACGCCCTGAAGCAGGGGCGCATTCCGCACGAATTGCGGCCGCACGACCATTGAGGTCGCGCTGACTTCCATTTGCCTCTCCGCCGGCGTGGCGCGCCTTCGTTGCATTGCAAAAATACGAGCTCAATTTAAGCGATACGACAGGGATACCGCCCATTCGGGCGGTTGTCATATCTGTGACTGCTCGGCGCTATAACCGTGTAGGACTTGTTCCGCGAGTTGGATTAGGCTCACGGCCGACAAGGTAGCCTTGCCCATTGGCTGAGGGGTTCTATGGAAACGCTGCTGCTGCCGTTTTCGCCGCGCTTCATCGTGCTGACGACCTGCGCCGTGGTGACGGCGCTCCTGCTGACGATAGGCGTCTTCGATCACAATCCGAAGATCTGGAACGTGGTCATGGTCCCGCTCCTGATCTTCGGTGCGCTGACATTGCTCGGCATCCGCGACCTCGTGCAGAAGAACCACGCGGTGCTGCGCAACTATCCGATCTCGGCGCACGTGCGCTTCCTGCTCGAGGAAATCCGCCCGGAGATGCGGCAGTATTTCTTCGAGAGCGAGAAGGACGGCATGCCGTTCTCCCGCGACACCCGCGCGGTGGTCTATCAGCGCGCCAAGGCCGTGCTCGACAAGCGGCCGTTCGGCACCCAGGAGGACGTCTACCGCGAGGGCTATGAGTGGATGCACCATTCGGTGGCACCGAAGCCGCGCGCCGACCAGAAATTCCGCATCACCATCGGCGGTCCCGACTGCACCAAGCCGTATTCGGCCTCGGTGTTCAACATCTCGGCGATGAGCTTCGGCGCGCTGAGCCCGAACGCGGTGCGGGCGCTGAACGCCGGCGCCAAGAAGGGCGGTTTCGCGCACGACACCGGCGAGGGCGGCGTCAGCCCGTATCACCGCGAGATGGGCGGCGACATCATCTGGGAGATCGGCTCCGGCTATTTCGGCTGCCGCAACCGCGACGGCACCTTCAACCCCGACGAATTCGCGCGCGTCGCGAGCGAAGACCAGATCAAGATGGTCGAGCTCAAGATCAGCCAGGGCGCCAAGCCCGGCCATGGCGGCGTGCTGCCGGCCGCAAAGGTCTCCGAGGAGATCTCCAAGATCAGGGGCGTGCCGCTCGGCGAAGACTGCATCTCGCCGGCCTATCACAAGGCGTTCTCGACGCCGCTGCAGATGATGGAGTTCATCGCGAAGATGCGACAGCTGTCCGGCGGCAAGCCGGCCGGCTTCAAGCTGTGCATCGGCCATCCCTGGGAATTCCTGGCGATCTGCAAGGCGATGAAGGAGAGCGGACTCTATCCCGACTTCATCGTGGTCGACGGCAATGAAGGCGGCACCGGCGCCGCGCCGCTCGAGTTCATGGATCATCTGGGCATGCCGATGCGCGAGGGCGTCAATTTCGTCCACAACGCGCTGATCGGCATCAACGCGCGCGACCGCATCAAGATCGGCGCCTCCGGCAAGATCGCGACCGCCTTCGACATGGCGCGGGCGATGGCGATCGGGGCCGACTGGTGCAATTCCGCGCGCGGCTTCATGTTCGCGCTCGGCTGCATCCAGTCCTTGAGCTGTCACACCGACCGCTGCCCGACCGGCGTCACCTCGCAGGATCCGATCCGCAACCGCGCGCTGTACGTGCCGGACAAGATCGAGCGCGTGTACAATTATCATCACTCGACCCTGCACGCGCTGACCGAGCTGCTCGCCGCCGCCGGCCTCGAACACACCCAGGAGCTGCGGCCGATCCACTTCTCGCAGCGGAGCTCGACCACCGAGGTCTGCTCCTTTGCCGAGCTTTATCCGGCACTGCGGCCCGGCGAGTTGCTGGAAGGCACGCAGGACCGCCGCTTCCGCGACGCCTGGGCGATGGCGCGCGCGGATTCGTTCCAGCCGGCAGGCTAGCTGCGCTATGCCGCGACGGGCGCGCCGAACCATCTGGTCAGCGCGTCTCTGAGTCTCGGCTGAGCCGGGCGCCTCCCGCCCAGGCGACATACCCGTCAGGCCGGATCAGCACGGCGGTGGGAGCGACTCGGTCACGCGCGCGGGTAAAGGCCCCGGATTTCGCTGCGCTTCATCCGGGCTACGTCAGCATCAGAACTCGCCGTGCACCCGGCCCGAGAAGATGTGCACCGGGCCGCGGTCGGCGTTGTAGGCAGGATTGGCGATGAACTGGTAGTCCGCGGTCAGCGTCAGGTGCTTGTTCACCGAGTAGGCGTAATAGCTCTCGAAGATGCCTTCGTTGCGGTAGTTGAGCGCGCCGTCGCCAATCAGCAGGCCGAGGCCGCCGGCGGCGAGGAAATCGCGATGCGAGGCGGAGAGTCCGTTGATCGCGCCGCCGATGCCGATCGTGTCGTCCGGCCGTCCCCAGTAGCTGCCTTTCACCGACACGCCGCCCGAAAGGCTGCGGTCGACATCGGTGAATGAGAGGATCTCGTTTCGGCCGTCGTTCCAGCTCACGCGGCCGAACAGGCCGATGTCCTTGGCGATCTGCTGCTCGGCGTTGACGTAGAAGCCGTATTTCAGATTGTCCTTGCGGATACCAGCCATCACGTTGTTGATGTCGAGCGCCGGGTCGGTGGCTTCGACCGCGAGCGCCTGGCTGTAATTGCCGGTGTTGCCGCGGTTGCCGAACACGCCGACGCGCAGCTTGCCCGGCTGGTCGAAGATCGAGTAGCGCCCCTCGAACTCGACGAGGGCGCCGCCGGTCTTGAAGGTCAGGATGTCGCTGTTCGGCGCATCCGGCACCTGGAACAGGCCCGCGCGCACGGCCCAGTCCTTGCGGTTGAGCTCGACCACGGCGCCGCGTGTATAGCCGGGCAGGTCGGCGGGGAAATCATAGGCGGCGGACGTCCACATCGCCCAGTTCATGAAATCGGCGCGCGGATCCTTGGCATAGGAGTTGCCGTCGAAGAAGTCGCCGACCGCAAAGCGTCCGACGATCACCGTCAGCCGATCGGTGTCGCGCTTGCCGGCCACCTGGTTGGGGCCGTCGGGGACATCTTCCTGCTCGCCGCCGAAGCCGAATGTCTGCTTGAAGTAGTAGCGCTGCGGCCGGATCCTCGGATACGCGGAGCCGGCCTTCTGGGCCTCGCCGTTCGGGAAGCCGGCAAGGCCGAGCGTGCCGTTGAGGCCGAAGCCCTGCGCGGTCTCCGGGTTGAAGTAGAGCTCGCCACCCTCCCAGAGCCGCACGCCGAGGAACGCCGTCGTGGTCCAGGTCTGCTGCACCTGTCCGCCCGGCGGCAAGCTGTTGGTGCCGCTATAGGCGGCGCGGAAGGTCGGGTAGCCCTGTCCAATCAGCGTCGTCTGCGCATGGATCGACCAATTGTCCGACTCCGGCAGCAGCGGCTTGGTCGGCGTTGCCGACCAGGGGGAGTCGCCCAACTGGTAGTTCAGGCCGAATTTCAGCAGATGGAGGCGCGGGTCGATGGTGACGCCGGGCATGCCGAAGTCGGCAAGACCAAGGGTCCGGCGCGACAGGTCGATATAGTCGTATTCGACCTTGGCGGTCCAATTGCCGCTCAACGCAAACTCGGCGCCGGCGCCGACGGCCCACCCGGTCTGGTACTGGCCCGGCTCGGACACGACCTCGCCCGCCGCGTCGTTCACCCTGGCCTGGGTGCGTCCCCAAGCGAGGCCGCCGGTGACATAAGGCATCCAGCCGCCGAAGGCGTAACCGATGCGGCTGCGCAGGGTGCCGACATAGTCGATCGAGCTGTTGAAGGGGCCCGGCGTCCGCCGCGGCAGGTCGGGAGGACTCACGAAAGTCGCGTCGGCCTCGACGCCAAGCACGAAGCGGTTGGCGAACTCGTGATTGTATCCGACCTGGAAGCCGCCGGTCCCGCCGGTGATCGTGTGCGGAAAGAACACGCCCTGCAGCGCAAGCGGATTGGTGCCGGGACCGAGACTGCCGTCGCCATAGCCGACATGGGCGCCGGCGTAAAAGCCGGTCCAGGCGTAAACCGTACTCATGGCCGGCGACTTGACGGCCACGTCGGCCGCCGCCGCGGGCGTGCCGAAAGCGGCGGCGCCGAGCGCCGCGCCGGCGGCGATCTGGACGCGGACGAAGCGGACGCAGGTCATGACGCGGCGTTGCCCCGCGAGCGGTTGGAGGTATTGCCTGCCATCACTGCAGATTTGGCAGCCGCTCGCCACCCGAGATTTGAAGTCATCGCCCGCCGTCGTCCCCGGTCCGATCTGTGTTGGTCCATGCAAGGCCAGATCGGCAATCCTGACATCAGCCTTATTGCAAATCGTTCGCAATTGCAACTGAGAGTCGCCAACTACCTCCTCGATTTGCACGGCACTATGACGGCCATGCAACAGCGGAGGCCAGCAGCACGGCCGCGCCCCCATCGCCGGCTGCGCGGCCGAGGGCGTCCCGGTCACGCCCCCACCGTGGCCAGCTGGACAATGCGGAGCAGCACGAGGCCGGCGGCGACGACCAGATAGCCACGCAGCACGATCATCCAGATCCGGCTCAGCGCGCCGAGACGGGCTTTCGGAAGCTGATCGAGCGGCGGCATCCGCCAGCTGTTGCGGCTAAGCCGCAGCTGGTACGGCTTGAAGCGGAACACCGCGTTGCGGCGCGACGACATCTCATACAGCTTGACGGCTGCGGTGAGTACCAGCGCCAACAGGCTCCCGCCGATCAGGATTCCCAGGATCCACTCCTCGCCGAGGTCGGGGAACAGCACCGCGGCGGTCAGGATTACCGACAGCATCACCAGCGCGGCGATCACCGCCCCCGTGAACAGGTTTAGCCTTGTCGAGTTCACCCAGGGGCCAAGGATGTGGCGGTCGTTGCAGAGCAGGAGCAGGAACACGGTGGCGCTCGGCAGCAGCACACCGGCCAGCGTCTGCACCGCGTTGGTGAGCAACCCGAGTGGCGTGCCCGGCGTCAGCACCAGCACGGCGGCGAGTACGATCAGACCGCAATAGACGCCGTAGACGCTCTTGGCGTCCCACGGCTTGCGATGCAGCGAATGCTTGACCGCGAACACGTCGCCGATCGCGTAGGCCGTTGCGAGCGAGACGGCCGCCGCGCCGATGATGCAGGCGTCGAGCAGCGCGAGGGCAAACAGCACCGCCGGAAGCCTGCCGGCGTATTTCTCGAGCCCGACCGCTATCCCCAGCGCGTCGGTGTAGTTGCCGAACTCGGGCCGTCCCGCGAAGATTTCCGCGCAGAACGAGATCATGGCGACCGCACCGACGACGACAAGCACGATGCCGATGCAGAGGTCCATGCGCTCGTAGCGGATGAAGCGCGGCGTGATCCGCTTGTCGACGATGTAGCTCTGCTGAAAGAACAGCTGCCACGGCGCCACCGTGGTGCCGACGATGGCGACGATCAGCAGCATCACCTCGCTGAGTTTGGCGCCTTCGGGCATCTTCGGAACGAGGAAGTCGGTCGCGATCTGCCCCATCGGCGGATGCACCATCAACACCACCGGCACCAGCAGAAGGCTGCCCGCGACCAGCGCGATACTGAATCGCTCGAAGCGGCGGAAATTTCCAGTCGAGACCGCAATCATCACGATCGCCGCCGATGCCAGCACGCCCCAGAACCGCGACAGGCCGAGATAGCTCAGCGCGAGCGTGATGCCGATGAACTCGGTGACGATCGTCAACGCGTTCAACAGCAGTAGGTCGATGACGCTGAAGGCGCCCCAGAACTTGCCGAAGCGCTCGAAGATCAGCCGCGCATGGCCGACGCCGGTGACGGCGCAAGGCCGCACCACCATCTCCTGGTTGACGTAGAGCACCGGGATCAGGAGCATCAACGTCCACAACAGGGTGGTGCCGTAGTTCTGCCCGGCCTGGGTGTAGGTGCCGAACGCGCCGGCGTCGTTGTCGCCGACCATGACGATCAGGCCGGGGCCGACGATCGCCAGCAGCGTCTTCAGCCGTGCGAGGAAGGTCGCGCGCGGCGCAACGTCGTCCCTGGCGATGCTGCCGAGCGCGCCGTGGATGTCGCCGAGATGGGCCTGGTCCAGGACGGCGGTCCGGATCGCCGGTGTCCTGGTTTCGCGGTCGTTCAAGTCATTGACGGCGGCCATGACTCATTCCCTGTTCATTTGCGTGGTTTGCTATTTCGCAGGGCCGGAAAGCGGATGACGTCGTCTGCGTTCGGCGCGGGCAGGGGCCTTGCGGCAGCTGACGACGCGCCCGGCCTGTCGTGGGGACGTCCTCCGGCCTGCCGGAGGAGGCGTCTCTGTCGACGGGATAATAGATCTGTCTCGAAGTGTCTGGCTGTCTCTGTCATGCCTGCTCCGATCGTCTCCGCGCTGCCTGTCGGGCACGGCGCGAGGGACGCGGAGCGGCTTTATGCGCGCGCGCAACCTCCGCTGCCGTGAGCAGCGGCTAATCCAAACGTGATGTCGTTCCTCGAAGGGAGCCCCGTTGCCGCGCCGGGATGGCGCGCAACGGGACAACTAGGTCCTTCGTCCATGTCAGTCTCTTCGTTTGAGCATGATCTCCGCGCAAACGCGTTCCGCGTTTGTCGCGACGGAAAACCGGTCTCCACTTTTTCCGGATCATGCTCTAGGCACTCGCCGTTGTCTTCAACGCGGCGGGGTGCGCGATTGTTGCGCGCGGGCCGGAACCCCGGTCCGCGCGTCGCTGTCGATCGAGATCATCGATGAATGAGCCGATGGTGTCTTCGACGGTCCATCGGCATTCCAGGCGGCCGTCGATCAGGACCCAATAACATGCCGGCGCCGAGGTTGGACGGCGGCGCCGGCCCTCCGGGCGGCGAAAACCCGGGAGGTTGTCGTTGGCATAGGGAACCGTCCACGGCGTCATCTGCCGCGGCTCGAATGGCCGAAATTTTGCGAGCTTTTCGAACATCGCTCACCTCCACATCCGCTGGTCGTGCGGCAGGCCGGTGAGGAGCGGGCGGTCAGCTAAGGCGCGACCACCTATCCACGCAGCGGGAGCCTGCGCGATCAGTCTTGCTGTCGTGCGGCGGCAGGAGTCCCGTCATCGTCGGGGTACTGTCGCCTGAGTTGCTACTGCCCATTTGCCTTCTTTGCTGGCTCGTGGTCGGGACGGATGCCCCGGTGCGGAACGGCTGTTCCGACAATCCGCCACTACGCCCCATGCAGGGGGCTGTCAAGCCGATTTCTCTATCCTCCGGGGAGGATCGTGATTATCCTCCGGGGAGGATAGGAGAACCGCATGTCCGACGACCACCCGCACGCCGCAATTGCCCGGCGCCTGAAGCGCGCCAACGGCCATCTCGAGACCATCGTCGAGATGATCGAGCAGGGCCGCCCGTGCGCGCAGATCGCCCAGCAATTGCAGGCCGTGGAGAGCGCGATCGAGAGCGCCAAGAAGGCGCTGATCCACGATCATATCGGCCACAGCCTCGAAGACACGCTGAAGGCCGCGGGCCCGAAGGGCCGCGCCGTGCTGAAGGATTTCAAGCTGATCGCGAAGTATCTCTGACCGTCCGCGTGCGGAGGTCGGCGCAAAGTGGCTGCCTGCGGCGGCTGGTTCCGTCCGATCGCCGGCCGGTCGCGCTACGGGGCCGGCCAGCGGGGCGCGGCGGCCAGCGCGCTCATGTCGAATTTATCGACGTCTTCCAGCAGCTCGCAGAACGCGCGCGCGCCGTGGTCGAGCAGCGCCTCGCCCTTCTCGGCGGAGGCCTTGGTGGCATCGCCGATCGCGCCGCTCGGATGCAGGTCCTGCGCCTGCCAGGCGAATGGCGCCGGCCGCTGCGTGGACAGATGGCGGTGATCCTTTTCGATTCGTACGCTTGCAGGACGGAAGTTCGCGATCGCCTCCGTCCGAACATGCTGCGGATATCGGGCGAGCATGATCGAGGTCTCGACCGCCCCGCCATGGATGCCGTGACGCAGCTCGCTGGCCTCGAACAATCCGTCTGGCACGCCGAAGCGCGACCAGCTCGTGGTGACCGCGAGCATCCCGTGCCGCGCGCGCAGATCCTGCGCCACCAGCGACATCGCGGCGGAATTACCGCCATGGCTGGTCACCATCACGAGCTTTTTCACGCCGGCGCGCGCCACGCTCTCGCCGAGCGCCGTCCAGGTGCTGAGCGCGACCTCGTTCGACAGCGTCAGCGTTGCCGGAAAATCGATGTGCTCGGTCGAGATGCCGACCGGCTGCAGCGGCAGGAACGTCACCGGCGCGGCCGCCGGCAACAGCTCGCGGACCCGCGCAAGGTAGGCCTCGCCGATCATGACGTCGGTTCCAACAGGCAGATGCGGCCCGTGCTGTTCGGTCGCGGCCAGCGGCAGCACCGCGATCCAGCGCGAAGGCGCGGCTTTGCCGATGTCGGGCCAGTGGATGGCGGTCCAGTCGCGGGGCGGAAGTTGAGAAGTCATCAAGCGAAGCGTTTCATTGGATGAATTTGCAGGGTAGTTTGTCCATCTTTCGCGGGGATGCGAACCATGCCTCCGGGGTGTTCTACGCGCCTCGGGCGCGGCTCGATCCCTGGGGCGCGGTCCACGTCCTTCGCCCTCCATCATGGGCCAGAATGATCGACGGAGTCCAACCATGAACCCGGCCTTTTTGCCGCGAGCGTTAACTATAGGCCTGCTTGCCGTCCTCGCGGCGCTGACCCCGACGCGCGCGCAGACCCTGGACAAGGTTTCGTTCGGGACCAATTGGGTCGCCGAGGGCGAGCATGGCGGGTTCTTCCAGGCGGTGGCCGACGGCACCTACAAGAAATACGGCCTCGACGTCACCATCGTGCCCGGCGGCCCCAACGAGAACAACCGCATGTTGCTGATCGCGGGCAAGCTCGACTTCTTCATGAGCGCGAACTCGCTGCAGACCTTCGACGCCGTCACCAACAAGGTGCCGCTCGTCGCGGTCGCCGCCATCTTCCAGAAGGACCCGCAGGTCTTCCTGACCCATCCCGAGGCCAAGGTCGGCAAGATCGAGGACCTGAAGCCGCTGACGCTGCTGGTTTCGAAGGAGGGCATCGCCAGCTACTTCCAATGGATGAAGTCCAAATACGGCTTCAGCGAAAGCAAGGTGAAGCCCTATACCTCCAACGCGCAGCCCTTCCTCGTCAACAAGCAGGTCGCGATGGAGGGTTACGTCACCTCGGAGCCCTACGCGGTGGAGAAGACGGCCGGCTTCAAGCCGAACGTCCTCTTGATCGCCGATTACGGCTTCAGCGCCTATTCGACCCTGATCGAGACCCGCCGCGACCTCGTCGACAAGAAGCCGGATCTCGTGCAGCGCTTCGTCGATGCCTCGATCGTCGGCTGGTATCATTATCTCTACGGCGACAACTCGGCCGGCAATGCGATGATCAAGAAGCTCAATCCGGAAATGACCGACGAGCTGCTGGCCTATTCGGTTGCCCAGATGAAGGAGCACGGCATCGTCGATTCCGGAGACACCTTGAAGAACGGCATCGGTGCCATGACCGATGAGCGGATGGCGAGCTTCTTCGAGGCGATGGCCGCCGCCGGCGTGGTCAAGAGCACGATCGACTATCGCCAGGGCTACACGCTGCGCTTCGTCAACAAGGCGGTCGGCGTCGAGCTCAGGCCGAAGAACTGAGCGGGCCGGAAGGTTGAGACGCGCGTGATGGCGGAGCCTGCGTTGCCCGGAGCTGACGGCGGTGCCGCGGGCCCCGCCGTTCGCCTGCGTGGCGTCACCAAGACCTATGACAGCGGTGTGACGGCGCTCGGACCGCTCGATCTCGACGTCAGGCGGGGCGAGTTCGTCTCGCTGCTTGGGCCCTCGGGTTGCGGCAAATCCACCGCGCTGCGCCTGATCGCGGGGCTATCAGCGCCCAGCGCGGGCACGGTCGAGCTGTCGCATCAGGACGCAGAACGGCGCGGCGGTCACCCGATCGGCTTCGTGTTCCAGGAGCCGACGCTGATGCCCTGGGCCACGGTGCGCGACAATGTCCGCCTGCCGCTGAAGCTTGCGCATGCGGCGGGCGCCGATGCCGAGCGGCGCGTCGATCAAGCGCTTGCGCAGGTCGGGCTTTCGGAATTCGCTCAGGCCTATCCGCGCGAATTGTCCGGCGGCATGAAGATGCGGGTGTCGCTGGCGCGCGCGCTGGTGACCGATCCGGACATCCTGCTGATGGACGAGCCGTTCGCGGCACTGGACGAGATCACGCGCTTCCGTCTCAACAACGATCTGTTGTCGCTGTGGCGCAACCTGCACAAGACCGTCATCTTCGTGACGCATTCGGTGTTCGAGTCGGTCTATCTCTCGCAGCGCGTGATCGTGATGACCGCGCGTCCCGGCCGCATCGGCGCGCAGTTTCGCATCGCTGCAGCAGAGCCGCGCGGCGAGGAGTTCCGCACCTCGGCCGAATATGCCGCCTTCTGCCGCGAGGTCTCGAAGGCGCTGGCGCCGTCTTATGCCGGGCAGGCGGGCGCATGAAATCGCCGCAAGATATCGTCCGTGTCCTGCTGCCTGCCGTGGTGTTCGCCGCCGGCCTCGTGCTCTGGGAGGTGATCGTCCGCGTCGGCGACATCCAGCCCTATGTCCTGCCGAGCCCGCTCTTGGTGCTGAAGACGCTGGTCAGCGACTGGCCGATCCTGTCGCAATCGCTCGGCGTCACGCTGCTCACCACGCTCGAAGGCTTCATCGCGGCAGCGATCGGCGGCGTCGCGCTGGCGCTGTTGTTCAACCAGTCGAAATGGCTGGAATATTCGCTGTTTCCCTATGCGGTCATCCTGCAGGTCACGCCGGTCATCGCGATCGCGCCGCTGCTCTTGATCTATCTGCAGCAGCAGACCGCGGTCATCGTCTGCGCCTGGATTGTCGCGTTCTTCCCGGTGCTGTCGAACACCACGCTCGGGCTGAACTCGGTCGATCGCAACCTCGCCGGACTGTTTCAGCTCTATGGCGCGTCACGACTGCAAAAGCTCATGTTCCTGCAGCTGCCCGCGGCGCTGCCCTATATCCTCGGCGGCTTACGCATCGCGGGTGGGCTGTCGCTGATCGGCGCCGTGGTCGCCGAGATCGCGGCCGGCAGCGCCGGCGCCGGTTCGGGCCTCGCGTTCCGCATCGCTGAGTCAGGTTACCGCCTGAATATTCCCCGCATGTTCGCAGCACTGCTGCTGCTGTCGCTGGCCGGGATTGTCATCTATGGGTTGCTGGCGTTAATTTCATACCTCTTGCTGCGACGCTGGCACGAAAGTGCGCTTGGAAAGGAAAGCTGATGGCCCCGATGTCTTCCGAAAAGATCGATCTGCTGGTTTATGGACCGATCCGGCCAATCCTCGAGAACGGCTTTCCCGATCAATATGTGCTGCACCGGGCGGAAAGCCGCGGCGACCTTGAGCGCCTGACGGCTGAGGTCGCGGGCAAGATCCGTGGCATCGCCGTCACCTATCACACGATGGCGACCGACAAGACCGCGATGGCGCGCTTCCCCAGGCTCGAGATCGTGGCGAGCTTCGGCGTCGGCTACGATCACGTCGATTCCGCCTATGCGCGCGATCACAATATCGTGGTCACCAACACGCCCGACGTGCTGACCGAGGAAGTCGCCGACGTCGCGATGGGGCTGCTGATCGCGACCTTGCGCGAATTCGTCAAGGCCGACCGCTACGTGCGCTCCGGCCTGTGGCAGACCCAGAACTATCCGCTCAGTGTCGGCTCGCTGCGCGACCGCAAGGTCGGCATCGTCGGCATGGGCCGGATCGGTCAGGCGGTCGCCCGCCGGCTCGAAGCCTCGCGCGTGCCGGTGTCCTATCATTCGCGCAAACCCGCCGCCGACGTCTCCTACACGCATTATCCCGACCTGATCGAGATGGCGAAGGCGGTCGACACGTTGATCGTGATCGTGCCCGGCGGCGCCGCGACCGCGAAGATGATCAACGCCGATGTGCTCAACGCGCTCGGGCCCCGGGGCGTGCTGATCAACGTCGCGCGCGGCTCCGTGGTCGACGAGCCGGCGCTGGTCGCGGCTTTGAAATCGGGCACCATTCTCGCCGCCGGCCTCGACGTGTTCGCGGCCGAGCCGAACGTGCCGGACGAGCTGAAGGCGATGCAGAACGTGGTGCTGCTGCCGCACATCGGCTCGGCCTCCGTGGTCACGCGCAACGCGATGGATCAGCTCGTGGTCGACAACATCAGGAACTGGTTCGCCGGCAAGCCGCCGCTGACGCCGGTGGCCGAAACCCCGGTGAAGGGCCGCTGATGTCGCTCGTCCGCTTCAGTGTCGTGCTCGCCCTGCTGCTGGCCGGAATCCTGCCGGCGCGGGCGCAGGACGTCACGACCTTGAAGAAGGACATGATCGGGCAGTGGGAGCTTGCCACCACCGACCGCAGCAAGACCTGCGTCGTGACGCTCACGAACGATACGACGCCGCAAGGCTTCAAGCTCGAGCTCGAGCCGTCCTGCGCCGCGGCGCTGCCCTTCACCAAGGATATCGTCGGCTGGAGCATCAAGGGGCTCGGCGACATCGTGCGGCTGCAGAACGCAACCGGCGAGGCCGTGATCGATTTCTCCGAGGTCGAGACCGGCATTTTCGAAGGGCTGCGCACCAATGAGGGCGTCTACATCCTGCAAAACCTCGCCGCCGCCCGCTCGCTCGCCAAGTCGATGGACCAGATGATCGGCGACTGGTCGATGGTCCGCGGCAATGGTCAGGCGATCTGCGGCCTGACGCTGACCAACAACGATGCCGGCAACGACAATTTCCAGGTCTTCCTGAAGCCGAAATGCGATTCCGCCGTCGCGGCCTTCAACCCGACGCAGTGGCGGCTCGACCACGGTCAGATCATCCTGATGTCGGCCAAGGGCGAGACCTGGCAGTTCGAGGCCGACGACAACGCGCAATGGCGCCGGGTTCCCGACAGCGCCGATCCGCTGATCATGCTGCGGGAGCAGTAGACGGCACCGTCATGGCCGGGCTTGTCCCGGCCATCCACGTCTTCCTTTTACGCGGCAGCCCAGACGTGAATGCCCGGGACAAGCCCGGGCATGACGAGTTCGCAGCATTGGGCAGTTCCGCCGAACCGACCCTCGATGCCCCAAAAATAATTCCCTACCCCATGTCGATCCGGCGCGTCCCGGATCGTCGTCCCCTGTAGCGAGCCGGTCGTGCGGCGATCATCGCCGCTTCTCGCCCAACAGGAGTTTTCCGATGCGCTTCATGTATATCGTCACCTCCTCGCAGCCCCCTCGGCCGCCGACGCCGGCCTTGATGGAGGCGATGGGCAAGCTCGCCGAGCGGGAGATCAAGGCGGGCCGCATGATCGATAACGGCGGGCTGTTGCCGGTTGCGATGGGCGCCCAGGTTCGTATCACGGACGGCAAGCTCAACGTCATCGACGGGCCTTTCGTCGAGACCAAGGAGATGATCGGCGGCTACGCGATCTTCGAGCTCCGCAACAAGGAGGAGGCGGTCGCGGCGGCCGTGGAGTTCATGCAGCTCCACAAGGAGCATATGCCGGGCTGGGACGGGACCTGCGAGGTTCGTCCGTTTGCGACCATGGGCGCCGACGGCGGCTGTCAGATCGACGCGCCGGCCGGCGCTTAATGCGCCGCGCGATGTTCTCAGGTCGACGGCGATGACGGCCGCCGACATCCAGGCCACCATCCTCGCCATGTGGCGCATCGAGCAGCCGCGGCTGATCACCAGCCTGTCGCGGATGCTGCGCGATGTGCCGCTCGCCGAGGATCTGACCCAGGAAGCCTTGATCGCGGCGCTCGAGCACTGGCCGGCCGGCGGCGTCCCGGAAAAGCCGGGCGCCTGGCTGATGGCAACCGCGAAGCGGCGCGCGCTCGATCATCTGCGTCACGTCAGCATGCTCACCCAGAAGCACGGCATGCTGGCGCACGATCTGGCGCGGGAGCAGGAAGCCATGCCCGATTTCGATGCCGCGCTCGACGACGACATCGGCGACGAGTTGCTGCGGCTGATCTTCACCGCCTGCCATCCCCTGCTGTCGCGCGAGGCGCGTGCGGCGCTGGCGCTGCGGATGATCTGCGGCCTCACCACCGAAGAGATCGCGCGCGCGTTCCTGCAGACGGAAACGGCCATCGCCCAGCGCATCGTGCGTGCCAAGCGCACGTTGTCGGACTCCGGCCTCGGCTATGAGACGCCGCGCGGCGAGGCGCTGTCCGAGCGGCTCGCCTCCGTGCTCGAGGTGGTCTACCTCATCTTCAACGAGGGCTATGCGGCCGCGCGTGGCGAGGAATGGCTGCGGCCGCAGCTCTGCAACGAGGCGCTGCGCATGGGCCGCGTGCTGACCGCGATCGCGCCGCGGGAGCCGGAGGCGCACGGGCTGCTCGCGCTGATGGAGCTCAACGCCTCGCGGATGGCGGCGCGCACCGATGCGGCCGGCGATCCGATCCTCTTGATGGAGCAGAACCGCACGTTATGGGACCGCCTGCAGATCCGCCGCGGGCAACTGGCACTGGCGCGCGCCCGCGAGCTCGGTGGTGCCGGCGGCTTCTATGCGCTGCAGGCCGCGATCGTCGCCTGCCATGCCGAAGCCGATACGCCCGAGGCGACCGACTGGCCGCGCATCGCCGCGCTCTACGGCGATCTCGCCGCGTTGGTGCGGTCGCCCGTGATCGAGCTCAATCGCGCGGTTGCGATCGGCATGGCGGAAGGGCCGCAGGCCGCGCTTGCAATCGTCGACGGCCTCGCCCGTGAGCCGGCGCTGAAATCCTATCACCTGCTGCCGAGCGTGCGCGGCGACCTGCTGCAGAAGCTCGGCCGCCACGACGAGGCGCGCGCGGCGTTCGAAGCGGCCGCCAGCCTTGCCGGCAACACCCGCGAGCGCGATCTCCTGCTGCGTCGCGCGGCGGCCGCGCGCGTGTCGCCGGACGCGCCGGCCATTGACGCGTCCGCGATTGTGTCATGATCGGCGCGGGCCTGCGCGAGCCGCCGGACAAGCTGCTGCTGTTCGAGAAGATCCTCAATCTGGTGCACCGGCTCGCCCCGGATGCCCATACCTGCTTCAACACCAGCCCGGCCGATAGCGCCGCGGCCGTGCAGCGCTGGGTCAAGCCGTCCGGCGTCACCCCATAAAGGCTGATGATGCGCCGGAGGCGTCCGCGGTTCATCCGCCATGCGGCAGATTATCCTTGGCGGTCAGCGCGATCGGCCCTATGTCTGCCGAGCGTGGTTGGTTGATGCGCCGCTTCGAACCGCTGCCTCTTCGGTGTGCTGTTTGGCGGCGTCTTGCAGTTTGGACCAGTTGACGGGACATGAATCGAAAAGAGCGACGTGCGGCCAACAAGCGACGCGACGAGTCCGGAAAGAGGCCAAGCGCGCTCGCCTTCGGCTCGGCGGTCGTCGGTATTGCCGACCTCGCGGCTGAGGCAAGCCGTCTGCGCGGCATGGGCCGCGTCAACGAAGCGCAGGAGATCTGCCGTCAAATTCTCGCGCGCGAGCCGGCGCATGTGCAGAGCCTGAACCTTCTCGGCCTGATGGCGCAGGCCTCCGGTGACCATCGGGCCGCAGTGAAGATGTTCGCGAAAGCGATTGCTGCGGACGAGCTGAACGCCGCGTGCCATTACAATGCCGGCAACTCGTACCAGGCGTTGGGCAGTCGCGCCAAGGCGGTCGCGCATTTCAGCAAGGCGCTGGCGCTCGGCATGGACGCGAAGGCCGTCGGCTTCATCCTGCAGAGCCCTGTCATCGCCACCTATGGTGCGCGGATCGCCGGCAAGTGGCCGCTGGCGGTCACGAACGTCGAATTGTTCGGCACTGAGGGCGTCACTCCGCTTGCAAATGACCTTTTCCTCCGCTGTGCGATGGAAGCGACGACGCTGGCAAGTGTGCAACTCGAGCTGTTGCTGGGCCAGGCCCGCGCCGAGCTGCTGCGGCTTGCGGGCGAGCAGGGCGACGACAATGGCAAGATCGACGATGATATCGTCGCCTTCGCCTGCGCGCTCGCCCGGCAGTGCTTCATCAACGAATATGTCTATGATCAGGCCGAAGCGGAAAGCGCACTTGCGAGCGGACTGCGCGATCGATTGCTGCAGGACCTGGCATCAGGGGCCGCCATTGCGCCGCTCGCGCTGGCGGTGGTTGCGGCCTATGTCCCGCTTCATGCCATGCCGATGGCGGACGCGCTGCTGCGCCGCGACTGGCCTGCAACCGTGGCCGGCCTGTTACGGGTGCAGCTCCGCGAGCCGCTCGAGGAAGCAGGCGAGCGCGCCGCCATTGCGACGCTCACCCCTGTCAAGGACAGCGTGTCGATCGAGGTGATGCGTCAATACGAGGAAAATCCCTATCCGCGCTGGACCATCAATCCGCTGCACGCATTCGCGGCGGATCAGGCGCGGGGAAGGATCGTCCCGACGGCGGAACGGCAGGCCGAACTGGATATTCTGATCGCGGGTTGCGGGACCGGCTCGCACGCGATTCAGATCGCGCAAGTCTATCCGAACGCCCGTTTGCTCGCGGTCGACGTCAGCCTGCCCAGTCTCGCCTACGCGCGCCGAAAGACACGGGAGTTGGGCTTGCGCAACATCGACTATGCGCAAGCGGATATTCTGGAATTAGGTGCGATCGATCGCACGTTCGATCAGATCGAGTCGGTCGGCGTGCTGCATCATCTCGCCGAGCCGACGGCCGGGTGGCGCGTGCTGGTCTCACTGCTGCGGCCGGGCGGCAGGATGCGCATCGGCTTGTACAGCAATCTGGCGCGCCGCGTGATCGTGGAGGCCCGCGCCCGCATCGCGGCGCGCGGTTATCGCGCCACGCCCGACGACATCAGACGGTGTCGCCAGGACATCATCCGCGAGGCGGACGACTGGAAGCCGCTGATCGGCGCGAAGGATTTCTACAGCATGAGCGGCTGCCGCGACCTGCTGTTCAACGTCATGGAGCATCGCTTCACGATCCCCGAGATCGCGGCATTCCTGAACCACAACGGTCTGTCCTTCCTGGGCTTCGAACCCTTTGACGATACGACGGTGATCGAAAAATTTCACAAGCAGTTTCCGGGCGCGGTCGATGAGACCAATCTGGATCAGTGGCACCGCTTCGAAGCCGATCATCCGGAGACGTTCTGGGACATGTACGTCTTCACGGCGGGCAGGAACGCGCAGTGAAGCTTTGGAAATAGCTGAGGGTCCATCTGGACCATCGGAACGTCAGCTCGACGGAGTAGAGCGGGCATCCTTCAGCTCTATCGTCATCGACCGCTTTTGGCCCTTCCGAGACGTGTGGGGTCGGCCGAACGTTCGATGCGGGAGGTGACAACATCAGGCGGGTGGGGCAGCGTCGGCGGCAGGCGGCGGTCGGCCGCATCCGAACGTCCGCGGCTGTCCGGGACAGCTTCACCTGTTCCAGCGGTCATCCAACTGGGGTCGTCCTATCCAGGCCCTGTTCAGGCACCGGGTTGTCCAGCCCAGTTGCGGCGTTCCCTGCAGTCGCGCTTGAGCTTCCTGGTAGGGGCCGACGTAACGAAGCTGGGTCGGTATTTTGGGATAGATGCGTCGTATGCGCGCAACGGCACGCTCTGCGGCCTTCCTGTCGCGTTCGTCAAAGGCAAATCCGAAGCCGGTGCGCAATCGGTCCGGCAGCAGCTCGGCACTCAGGGTTTGATACCAGCGCGGCGGCCGCAACCATGGTCGTCCACCGGCCAAGATCTGTCGGGCCACCTCGCGCGCGGCGGTGCTGACGGACAATGTATCCGATTGCATCATCGCCGCGGTGTAGGCCGCGAATGAATCCCAATCCGCCGGCAAGTCGCTCGACGTCAGCCCGAACAATGCCCCAAACAGCCGGCTTTCGGCCCAATAGCGCTCGCGCTCTTCGACCGAGAACGGAGGCAGGATCAGGTCGTGGACGGCCAGAGCGGTGTCGACGAGGGTCGCGTGAACCCAGCGCAACGCTGCGACCTCGTTGGCGCGGTAGGGCGAGCCGCTCGCGAACGGACCGATTGCTTCGGGCAGGCGGCCGACGATCATGGTATGGCGGTGGTGCAGGTGCCGGGCAGCGGCAAGGGCCGCATCGAGCGAGCCGAACACCGTCGTAAACACAACGTCAAAGGTTCGATGGAAGCGACCGATCGGATCCGCGAAGGTCCGCGAGTGCTCGGCCACGGCGGCGGCGACCCAGGGATGCGCCAGCTGAAGCAGCAAGGCACGACCGGCGCCCAAGAAGGTGATGGCTTCTCGGTCGATCCGCCAGGTCATCGAGCCTGGACCAAAAATGCCCTCGATCGGTCCGGCGGCCCGAGCCCGGACGAAATCAAGAGCAAGCTCGAGGTCGCTTTCAGAGACCAAATGCGCACCTTCCGAAACAGACGGGGGTATTCCGCTAGTCTGTGCAGCCTATCGCAATTCAGCAAGCCAGAGCTCTCTCAACGTTGTCGCATGATGTCCACCCGCGCGGAACACGGCGGCCTGACATTTGGTCGTACCCCATGCGGGTAAGACTGAGCCGGGTGCAGCGGCTGCTGCGGCGCCGTTTGCTGAAGAAACCGCCCCGCCGCCGCCGTCTTTCATGCTCCCTCCCGAAAGCGTATTGTTTCGATCGAACGAGCTCACTCTGCAGCGCTGTCGTTCAGAGTATCTTGTTCTTCGATTCAAGAAACTCTCGAAACGAAACACGGGGAACGCTCATGACCGGCACAAGGCTGAAACATTACGGCTGGGGACGGGAAGGCGAAGGCATGAGCGCGGAAGAGCGAGCGTTTGTCCTCGGCCGTTACCATGCCAAGTTTGGCGCCGGCGAATTCGACACGGTCACTGTTCCCGGCCTTGAAGAGCTGTCCTTGCGGGAGCCGCGCGTGGTGCCGCCAGCTTCGCTCACGCCGTTTTGCACGACCGAACGTTACGACCGCGCCGCGCACACTTACGGCAAGTCCTATCCGGATTACGTCAGGGCCATGCTCGGCGATTACGATTGCGCGCCCGATGTCGTGGCCTATCCACGCAACGAGTCGGAGATATCGGCTGTCATGGACTGGGCGGGGTCCGTCGGCGCTTCGCTGACGCCGTTCGGAGGCGGATCGAGCGTGTGCGGGGGCGTCGAGCCGCAGGCCGATGGCCTCAAGCACAAGGCGGCCGTCACGCTCGACCTGCGCAATCTCTCCAAGGTCGTCGAAGTCGATCCGGTCTCGCGCGCCGCATTGATCGACGCCGGCACCTATGGTCCATCGCTGGAAAACCAGCTCAAGCCGCACGGCGTCACGTTGCGGCATTTTCCGCAGAGTTTTGAATATTCGACCCTGGGCGGCTGGATCGCGACGCGATCGGGCGGCCACTTCGCCAGTCTCTACACCCATATCGACGATTTCGTCGAAAGCCTGCGTGTCGTGACGCCGGTTGGCGTCGTGGAGACGCGCCGGCTTCCCGGTTCGGGTGCGGGGCCGAGCCCCGACCGCATGTTCATCGGCTCGGAAGGAATTTTAGGCGTGATCTCGCGCGCATGGATGCGATTGCAGCCGCGTCCAAAATTCCGCGCCGGCGCATCGGTTCGCTTTCCCACTTTCTTCGATGCCGCGCGCGCGGTGCGTGCGGTCGCGCAAGCCGGCCTCTATCCCTCCAATTGCCGCATCCTGGACCCGCAGGAGGCGATCAACACCGGTGCGGCCGACGGCAGCTCCGCCATCATGGTGCTGGCATTCGAATCGGGCGATCATCCCCTGGACGCCTGGTTCAAGCGTGCGCTCGAATGCTGCGCCGACCATCGCGGGACACCGGAGCCCGCAGAGGCCGGCGACGCGCATCTCGAAGGCGCGGCAGGCATCTGGCGCAACGCGTTCATTCGCATGCCCTATGCGCGCGAATTCTTGACACCCGCTGCTATCATCAACGATACGTTCGAGACCGCCATCACCTGGGATCGGTTCGAAAGCTTTCACGATCAGGTCAAGGCGGAAACCGAACGCGCGATTCTGCAAGCGACCGGGGTGAAGGGTGAAGTCACCTGTCGCTTCACCCACGTCTACCCGGACGGGCCGGCGCCCTACTTCTCCTTCCACGCGCGCGGTCGGCACGGTGCGCTGCTCGCGCAGTGGCAGGCCATCAAGGACGCGGCGAGCGACGCGCTGATCGCGGCAGGCGGCACCATCACGCATCACCATGCCGTCGGCCGCGATCACCGGCGCTGGTACGACCGGCAGCGGCCACAGCTTTTTGCCGCCGCGTTGCGGGCCGCCAAGCGCGAACTGGATCCCCGCGGCATGCTCAACCCGGGCGTCCTGATCGATCCTTAGGTGCGTGCCGTTGATGCACGTGTGGTGATCCCAGGTTCAGGGTGGAGACCTGTGGCGAGAGAATTGGAAGGCAAAATTGCCGCTGTTTGCGCGGAAATCATGCTCAAGCAAGAAGCTAAAGCGCGATGATGATTGATCCCAATCTCATCGCGCTTTAGGGGGCATCCGCATTCGGAAGGCGCGGGGAGGAGGCGCACCCTCGCAGCTGCGGGCCATGATCGCCGTCTCTCATGCGAGAGTCAGTCGCGTTCGAAGATCTTGGCGCCGGGATAGACACGCCTGGCGTAAGCAACAACCAACTCCCGATCCTGGGTCTCAAGGAATGGTGTTCGGATCTTGCACGACCCGACGATGAGGTGCCACAGGCCGTTGAGCTTCTGAATGAAGACATTCATGTGAGTGTTCCTCGAAGATCCCGCATTTCAGCAACACTTGTTTGACGCGACCGTCTTGCGATTCGTTCATCGGAGCAGTGATCCTGATCACAGAGCTCGGAACCTGGCTCGCGCTCCTGCGGACGTTTGCGCGTCCGGTCGGAGTAGCAGCAAACATAACAATCCCCCGCGGTCGCTCAATTGTACGAGCGTTAGCCCAGGCCATGAAAAGGGATGAAAGGAGCTATACGAAGGTATGGCGATGTCTGTGCCGGAGGTACAGCGCGTTGCGCGCAGGAAACGCTGATCGTCAGGACTGCGAGACCACAGGACATCCCATCGGCCCTCATGGACTTCCGAGGGACCCCAAAGCAGACATTGGGGCTGACAACGAGGGTTGCCTAAAGGCGACAAGCGGAAAACTGGCTGACTTTTCCGGTGTCGATTCCAGATATTTCCGGAATTTTACACTCTCTGTTTCGAGCCGTGGCGATAAACGTTCGTTAGGCCGACGGGCTGATGTTTGTGGCGACCGGGCAGCAGGCTTGTCATGCGTCACGGAGGCATTTTTATCGAGAGCCGCCATGTTCTTGCTCGACGACACCCAGTTCGCGACCCTGCACACGCTCCCATTTCTTGTCGGCCTCGCACTGCCGGGGTGGCGTTCGCTTATCATTACGAGCTGCGCCGCTCTCGCCTTCGCGACATACGCGAATGCGACGGCAGGCGGCGGGCTCGCGTCGCTCTTCGGTCTGCTCTTCATCTTCACCGCTGTCGGGGCCCATGCTGCGGATTGCTCACGCGCGCAGCGACGCCGTTGAGCCGGCATCCTTACCGGTTCATGGCAGTCGCCGTGGTCGGCTTTACACGGCCAAGACCCAAAGGCGACCTCGGGTTCAACGCGTCCGCAATCGCACTTCCGTCAGCAATATTGTCCTTCTTGCGAGTGCGGTGCGTGGAGCTTTATCAAGCTTACTCAGCTAGTTCAAAACCGTCCGATACTCGAAGTAGGTAAGGACGCGCGACTCGGCCTCGATTCTTGACTGTGCCAGACCCGATCTTGATGTAGTGTTGCGCTCCAACATCCAAAGAAGCGGGTAGTCAACCCCCCAGGGTATCAACTCAGGGAGGACGCGGTATGACAGAGCCGGCAGCCTATCACCCGACAACGCGGCGGGGATTTCTCAAGCTCGCGGCCACGGGCACCGCTGCGGCGCTGAGCCGGCCCCTACCGGCGGGCGCTGCAGAGAAGACCATCACGATCCTGCACGAAAGCTCGTTCATCAAGCCGTTTGACGACTATGTGGTGAACACGCTCGCCCCAGCTTACGAGAAAGAGACCGGCATCAAGATCAATTACGAGGTGACCAGTGTCGGCAGCTTGCCGACACGGATCAGCACGATTGCCGAGACCGGGTCGGGCGCCGACATCACGATGAATGGCCTGCTCCAGGTGATCCAGTTCGGCGACAAATATCTCGACGTTGGCGACATTGCCGAGGACATCGGTAAGGCGCAGGGCGGCTGGTACGACGCCGGTAGGGAGGCCGTTCTGGTTGAGGGCAAATGGAAGGCAATCCCCTTCGCCAATATCGGCCAATTGATGAACTGGCGCACCGACTGGTTCGCCGAGGTTGGAGTCAAGAAGTTCCCGGAGACCTGGGAAGAGCTCTACGAGGTCGGCAAGAAGCTGAAAGCCAAGGACCATCCCTTCGGCTTCGAGCTCGGCCACGGCTTCGGCGACAACCACGGCTGGCTCTACCCGCTGCTGTGGTCCTACGGCGGCGCCGAGGTGGCGCCTGACGGCAAGACAGTGGTCATCGATTCGGACGAGACCGCACGCGCCGTGGATTTCAGCCGCAAGTTCTTCAAGGACACGATGCTCGACGACGTGCTCGGCTGGACCGACGTGAGCAACAACAAGGCGTGGATGGCGGAGCAGATCTCCTGCACCAACAATGCCGAAAGCATCCTGTGGTTCGCCAAGCGCGAGTTTCCCGAAATCGGCAAGGTCACTGACCAGGCGATGAACCCCGCGGGGCCAAAGGGGCGCTTCCACCTGCTCGACTCGATCAGCCATTCGATCTTCAGCTTCTCACCGGTCCGGGAGGAGGCGCGCGCCTTTATGCGCTGGCTGATGACGCCGAAGCAGCTGGGTGGCTGGTACGCGATCGCGGATTCCTATTACCAGCCGCTGCTGCACGGCTACGACAATGCGCCGATGTGGAGCGTCGAGCCTCGCAACTTGCCCTACCGCGATTCGCTCGGAAGCGCCCATCTGCCGGGTTGGCCTGCTCCGGCGAGCCGGCATATGGCCGAAAGCGTCGCCAAATACGTGGTCGTCGACATGTTTGCGAGGGCATGTGCCGGAACGTCGACCAAGGAGGTCATAAAAGATGCAGAGGCCCAGCTGAAGGGAATCTATCGCGCGGCCTGAGAAAGGAATCTATCGCTCGGCCTGACACATGACGATTGCGTCTGAGCGTCTCCCCGTGCTTACCAAAGCGGCGCGCCGGCGCGCGCCGCCATCGGCTCTGCTCGACCGCCAAAGCGTATTCAGTTGGTTGATGATGGCCCTGCCGCTCGCCTTCCTCGCGGCGCTCGTGGGCTATCCGTTCGTCTACGGCATCCTGTTGAGCCTGGAGGATCGGCCGGTCGCGCACGCCGGTACCTTCATCGGGCTGAAGAATTTCGTAACCGACCTGCATGATGCGATCTTCTGGCAGGTGGCGATCAACACGTTCGTCTATACCGGCGCCGCGACGCTATTGAAGATGGCCGGCGGGCTCGGCCTGGCGCTGGCCATGAACCAGCACTTCCGCATGAAGAACCTGGTGCGGGCGCTATTGCTCTTGCCGTTCATCGTTCCGACCGTACTGAGCACCGTCGCCTGGCTGTGGATGCTCGACCCGGCCTTCAGTGTCGTCAACCGGCTGCTGGTAGCTCTGGGCTGGCCCAAGCCGGGCCCATCGTGGCTCGGCGATCCGACGCTCGCGATGGTCTCGATCATCATCATCAACACCTGGCGCGGGCTGCCCTTCTACGGAATCACATTGCTCGCCGGCCTTCAGACGGTGCCCTCCGAACTTTACGAGGCGGCCGCCATCGATGGCGCAGGCGGTTGGGAGCGGTTCCGCTTTATTACCTTGCCGCTGCTGAGGCCCATCATCCTGATCGTCACCCTGTTCTCGGTCATCTTCACGTTCGCCGATTTTCAGCTCGTCTACGTGCTGACCCATGGCGGGCCGCAGAACGCCACGCAACTGTTTGCGACCTACGCGTTCGATATCGCGATGGGCGCAGGCCAGCTGGGGCTTGGAGCCTCGGTGGCGCTGGCGATGTTGCCGGCACTGGCATTGCTAATCGTGGCGCTGACCATCTACCTGAGGAGGGAGTGATGGTAACCGGCCATGGACGCATCGAGCAGGCGTTGCGGGTGTGGGTGCCGGTCGGCTTCTTTCTCGTGGTCGCGCTATTTCCGTTCTATTGGATGGCGATCACGTCGATCAAGCCGAACGCCGAGCTCTACAACAAGAACGTGATGCCGTTGATCGTGCATGCGCCCACGCTCAAGCACTACATCGACCTTTTGACCAAGTCGAGCTTCCTGTTATGGACGTGGAACACAATGCTGGTGGCGGTTGTGGCGACGGCGATCTCGCTGATCCTCGGCACCATGCTCGCCTATCCGCTGGCGCGCATGCGCTTTGCGGGCGCGTCGCTGATCGCGATGACCATTGCGGCGATCTATCTCGTGCCACAGCCCCTGCTGTTCATCCCGCTCGCCGACGTGATCAACCGGCTCGACCTCGGCAACACGCTCACCTCGGTGATCCTGACTTACCCCACCATGCTGGTGCCGTTCTGCGCCTGGCTGTTGCTCGGTTATTTCAAGACCGTTCCGAAGGAGCTCGAGGAGGCGGCCCGAATCGACGGCGCCAGCCGGCTTCAGACGATGTGGAAGATCTTCCTGCCGCTGTGCACGCCGGGGTTCATCTCCGCTGGCATCTTCGCTTTCACGCTCTCGCAGAACGAGTTTCTCTACGCCTTGATCTTTCTGACCAAGACTTCGGTGCGCACCGTGCCGGTCGGCGTCATCGCCGAGTTGATCCGCGGCGACGTGTTCTACTGGGGCCAGCTGATGGCCGGCGCCCTGCTCGGGTCGATCCCGGTGGCGCTGATCTACTCGTTCTTCGTCGAGCACTACGTCGCTGGCCTCACCGCCGGTTCGGTCAAGGCATGAACGGGCAGATCTCTCCTGATTGCTGACTAAAGTCTCCACTGAAGCAACCAATCGCTCATCGGCGTGCAGAAGCAATCCGTCTAAAAAACACCTTAGCTTCGCGAGCTCAGATCTTGTAGTCTCATTGAGTTATCTGGTTGTAACCCAACTCGGAAAAGAGGGGTAAAATCCTTAGTGTCACATCCTAGGAGGAGCAACATGAGCCCACACCTCCCCGAGGAACTTTCCACCAAGATCGACCGGAGTCCCTTCGCGATCATAGGCAACACGATGCCGCCCCGAGATCCTGATGAAGAGGACGAGGACGCAGAGGAAGAGGACGAAGAAGAGAGCGGCGACGACGAACCGCCGGTCGTGCGCGAGCCGGACGAAGACTAAGCAACATGCTTTTGGGATTGGCATAGCTTGAATTTCGGAAATAGTTGGCACATTCGGCGGGCGTAAATTCTCCGGAGGATTTGGCCAGGCCAAGCTTGTGGCGCAGTGAACCTTGGCTAAATGCGAGCCTATCTCCCAAAAGTAGAGCTGGTGCTTTGCTAAACCCGACGCGAATAGACTCCCGCGCAGTGGCTTTGCGCAACAAGAACGTCCGGAATTGGGCCCAAAGCCGACATGCTTCCATGTCGGCTTCAACGTCACCGCTCGAGGGTACAGCAGACGTGACGGGTTAATGAAGTGCACGCCCGGGTCGGTCCGTTTCCTGCCCTCGTCGGCACCGCGAGCTGCCAAAAGGCCCAATCACTGATTTGCCCGACGAGACTGGGCAAGAATGGCAACTAAGGGGCTGGGGCGGCTCGGAAAGCACTGACGACGAGCGACAGCGAGATTTTGGCGCGGAAGGGCCGCAAAGCAAGCCGAATGGCGCGCAGAGTGGCCGCAAGGAGGTTTGCGCCGGCAATGCGCGTCTTTTCTGCAAGGTACGCGACGAAGCGGTCGAAGCCGAGAATGCTGAGCACGCGGGTGAAGTTGTAGCAAAGCGCCATCAGGCTCCATTCGCCGCGGACCTTGTCGAAGCCGCGCACGAGAAAGTGCTGATAGCCGGCGCGGCATTTGAGTGTTCCGAAAGGGTGCTCGACGATGGCGGAACGGCGGCGCATCAATGTGGCAGCCTCGGCGCTTTGCATCCTCATGCGGTGACGTTCGAGAACGTCCTCGTGTTCCCAGCGCGCGATGCTCCGGTAAGGCGCCTTCGGGGCAAGACACCGCGCGCTCAGGGGACATGCTGCGCAGGCCGCCTTGCGCGCCAGGTAGCGGATCTCGATGCGGCCGCTCGTGTTCGTCCAGCGCCCTTCCGTCGGGCGCAGCAGCTCGCCGGCCGGGCAACGGTAGGCATCGGCGTTCGCATCGTAACTGAAGTCCTTGCGGCTGAGGCGGCCTTCCTTGAGCTTGCCATTGCCCTCGTGCAGCGGCACATAGGCAACAATGCCGTCATCCTCGCAGGCCTTCAGGTCCTCGCTGGTGGAATAGCCGGCATCGGCCGCCACCTGCAGAGTCTCGACGTCGAGGGCCTCTTTTGCCGCCTTTGCCATCTCATGAAGATGGCCCGCGTCGTTGCGGTTGACGACCTCGCTGGCAACGATGAGCGTGTGCTTGTCGTCAACGACGCTCTGCACGTTGTAACCCGCAATGGTCTGGTCGCCCTTGCTCAGAAGCCTTGCGTCGGGATCGGTCTTCGAGAGTTGCCCCTTGTCGCTTGTCTCCAGGTTCTTGAGGTCGGCTTGCGCGCGCTCGCGCCGGGCCATCAGCTCCTTCACCTTCTCGCCGACATCGCCGCTGCCCTTGCTGCCATCTCCCGGACCGGCACATCGCTTGGCTTCCTCGGCATCGTTGGCTTCAAGGGCCTTGCCATAAGCCTCGATCTCCTTGTCCAACGCGGCGATCTGTTTGGCCAGCTTCCCTTGCGTGAAGATGCTGCCCTTGCTGGCGTTACCATGGAATAGCGCCCCGTCGATCGCAACGAAGGTCCCACCGATCAGGCCGAGGTCGCGCAGGAGCAGCACGAAACTGCGGTTCGCGGCCTTGAGCGCCGCCCAGTTCTCCTTGCGGAAGTTGGCGATCGTCCGATAGCCCGGCTTCATGTTCTTCAACAGCCAGATCAGCTCCAGATTGCGGCAGGCCTCCCGCTCCAACCGCCGCGACGACCTGATCTGGTTGATGTAGCCGTAAAGGTAGAGCTTCAGCAGATCGGCCGGATCGTAGGGCGGCTGCCCCACTTCGTCCGCGGCACGATCCGCATGGCGGAAGCCGAGCTTTGAAAGGTCGAGCGCGCCAACGAAACTGTCGATCGCCCGCACCGGATTCTGCTGTCCGACATAGTCCTCAATCCGGGGAGGAAGAAGACTGGGTTGCTCCCGGCTGTCGCCGGCCTTGAACGTCCGATTCGCCATGCGCCGAATCGTACATCAACTCCAAAAAATGCCGAGTTCTTGCCCAGCCTCGACGGCGCAAGACCCTCACGCAAAAATATTTCTGTTTTACAGAAACGCAACTCAGTCTATCATCCGCGCCGTCTCACCCGACACGAGGGGCGGATCGCGATCGTCACGAACGCGGCGTGAGATGCGGTGGACGCTAGTTGCGCAACTGACGAGTGCGCATGAGGCGGACGGTGAAGTCGTGTGGTCTCGACGCCCCAGTGGCAGGTGTCTCCTCGCTAAGCACGCGAACGCGTCTTTGCGAAGACGGTGACAAAAAAGCCAAGTCTCGCCGGGGAGAGCACGAAGTAAGCCGTAAACCATCGTGCAGGGAAAGCCGGCGTGTTTTCCGGTTTCACCTGTGGTCCTACCCCCGGTGCTTTTTTTGTTGCACCGGGCCCATGGGTGCGATCGGCACCCGGCTTTCCCTGCGCCCTCTGCGAATTGAGAGGGCGGAACGAGATGCAAAGCTCGGACGGGTTCACGTCGCGAGACCGCGGACGCATATCCTTCCTGCTGTTTGAAAATTGAGTATGGAACCGATTCCATCGCGTCCTGACGGGGCACGTCAACACGTGCGCCCGTCGTACGGACGTACCAATCAGCGGAAATATGGAAATCGCGCCGTATACGACCAAAGGCTTGGGTACTACCAAAGGCTTGGGCGTGCGACGCGAGGCCGGAGGCGACCGGGCTAGTCTTGCACCCTCGGCGCTGCGACTCCGATATCGAGGCCGAGCTGGCGCGCACGGTCTTGGCGTTCCTCGGTCAACAGCCTCAGTTCACGTTCGAGCGACCGCGCAACCTCCTCCTGCGATGACTTGGAAGCGGCGCGCCGGGCGCCCTTGGCGTCTTCAGGGTGAGCGGTCACAGGGGAACCCTTGTCATCGTACTGTCAAACCGGCTCTTCGCACGACTTGATTCAGCCCGACAATCAAAAAGAATTTAGGATCAAAGTTTTGGAAAATTCCATGCGCTGCTGACTTGAAATTAGGCAGAAGATTCTTTGTTGGGCACGCCGCCTGGATCAGGTTTGCTCCATTTGCAGCCAATACGGAAGGGATGCCGCCCATCAGACCTATGTCCCATTGCTGCGAAATCATTTCTGCATTCCGATGAAGCTGTCCTGAAACGGACACGCTCTTGCGCTAGGTGATTCGCAGACGGGCCGACGTGCGGAGAGGCCCGATTGTCCTGAGGGGTGATGTTACTGATGAAGCCGCCAAAAGCCATGCCGTATATGTGGGCGGCCGCCTTGCTCGCAGTCGCGATCTGGGGCGCGGTCGGATCGCCGCAGATGGCACACACCTTGGCCAGGCAGCATTACGCCGGCACCCGCTAGCCGATCTGGTATCGGCGCAAGGTCGACGCCTCGCGCGAGGGCAGTGCGCCGGGTTCGATCAGTTTGCGCTAAAGCCGCGGCCGCAGCGAGCGCTGCATGTCCATCGTGTAGGTGTAGCGCCCTTCCGGGTGCGTGGTGATGGTGACCTCGAACAGTTCCTCGCGCAGCCCATAATAGCGGCGCACCACCGTCAGCGCAGGCGAGCCGGTCTTGACACCGAGGGCCTTGGCGATCGGCGCCGGCATGCCGCGCACGAAGATCTCCATCTGCGCGTGCTCGGTGACCTGGCCGTAGCTCTTGGCGATCTGCTCGTGCACCGGCGTGCGGCCGTGGTCGCTGCGCTTCACGACGTCGGCGAACTTGCGCAGCACGTAGATCTCGGCCCAGCCGAGCGGCGCGGCGAACTGGTCTGAGCGGCGGACCGCCTCGATCAGGAACCAGCTCTTGCCCGGGCTCGCATTTCAACAGCGCGGCGAGCTTGCGGTCGGCGACGATATCGCCGCTGCGCACCACGTCGCGATAGGTCTCGTTGGAATAGCGCAGCCACTCGCCGAGCGACTTGACGCTGTGGGTGAACAGCACCGGCGGCTCGTCCGCGATCACCACCGAGCCGAGGCCGGCGCGGCGCACGATCAGGCCCTGGTCGATCAGGATGCGCAGCGCCTCGCGCACGGTCTGGCGGCTTGCCCTGTAGCTCGCCATCAACTCGGTCTCGGTCGGGAGCAGATTGCCGACCGCGTAGGTGCCGAGCCGGATGTCCTTCTGCAGCCCGGTGGCGATGTCGCGGTAACGGGACGATCTCGCGCGGCGCGGTTTGTCAGCCATGGCGGATCGTCGCCGGTGTCTCGCCCGACCTCCACAGCACCATCGTCACCTCGTCGAGCACCTCGGCCGATCCCTTCGTCCCGAACACGTGAACCCGCCAATAGAACGGCGTCGCGCGCACCGTCGCAAGTGTGGCGCTGATGCCATTCACAAATTCGATCGCGAGAGGGGCGGTGTCGAGCGGTGGCGGCCCGGCCTCGCGCGCATTGAGGCGGGCATAGACCCGGCGCGCGGGGCCCGGCAGGCACATGCAGGCCGGCACCGGTCAGCCCGCCGCTTGGCGATTCCTCGGGCGAGAGCGTCCCGGCCGCGACCGAAACTAGCACGATCGCGGCGGAGGTATTCGGATTCGGCGCGGTGCCTGCGGAGGGTTAGGGCATCCGCACCGGGCATGATAGGGACGTGACCGAGCTGCGATCGACAACAGGATACGCCCATGCCCGCCTTCCCGACCTCGACCACCGTTCTCGATTCCGTACTGTTCCGCGATGCCTTCGGCACGCGCGAGATGCGCGAGGTGTTTTCCGATCTGCGGCTGGTCTCGCGCTATGCCGAGGTCGAACTCGCATTGGCAAAGGCCGAAGCGCGCTGCGGCGTGATCCCGGCGGAGGCGGCTGACGAGATCGCGAAACGCACCGATGTCGCCGCACTCGATTTCGACCTGTTGCGACAGGAAACCGACGTTGTCGGCCACCCGATCCTGCCGCTGGTGCACCAGATGGCAAAGCAATGCGGCGATGCCGGCCGTTACGTCCATTGGGGCGCGACCACGCAGGACATCATGGATACCGCCGTGGTGCTGCAGTTGCGCGACGGGCTCAAGATCATCGAGGATGACATCGCCGCGCTGCGCGGCATCCTCGCCGGTCTGTCGAAGCGCTATCGCGACACGCCGATGGCGGGCCGCACGCATCTGCAGCAGGCGCTGCCGGTGACCTTCGGCTACAAGACCGCGATCTGGCTGGCGGCGTTCGATCGCCATGCCGAACGGCTGGCGCAACTCAAGCCGCGCGTGCTGGTCGGCCAGTTCGCCGGCGCCGCCGGCACGCTCGCCTCGCTCGGCGACAAGGGATTCGACGTGCAGCAGGCGCTGTGCGAGGAGCTCGGCCTCGGCGTCCCGGTCTCGACCTGGCATGTCGCGCGCGACGGGCTGGCGGAGGTGGTGAACTTCCTCGCGCTGGTCACGGGATCGCTTGGCAAGATCGCGCTCGACATCATGATCATGGCCTCGACCGAGTTCGCCGAAGTCTATGAGCCCTTCGTGAAGGGACGCGGCGCCTCCTCGACCATGCCGCAGAAGCGCAATCCGATCTCGTCCGAGTTGATGTTGGCTGCCGCGAAGGCCGTACGCCAGCATGCCGGCCTGATGCTGGACGCGATGGTGCAGGATTTCGAGCGCGCCACGGGTCCGTGGCACGCCGAATGGATGGCGATCCCGGAGAGCTTCGTGCTGACCGCGGGCGCGCTGCATCAGGCGAAGTTCGCGCTTGGCGGCCTGATCGTCGACGAGACAAGGATGGCCGACAATCTCGACATCAGCCGCGGGCTGATCGTTGCCGAAGCCGTGATGATGGGGCTGGCGCCCGCGATCGGCCGGCAGGAGGCGCATGACGTCGTTTATGACGCCTGCCGGGTCGCCAATGACAAGGGCTTGACGCTGGCCGACGCGCTGGCGGCGGATCCGCGCGTGGCGAGCCGTATCGATCGCGCGACCATCGACCGCCTCACCGCGCCGAAGAACTATCTCGGGCTCGCGCCCGAAATGGTCGACCGGGTGCTGACGTCGGCAAAGCGGTAGATTCCCGCGCATTCGCTCGCTGTCGCGTGATCGACGGCGACCGCAGGAACCTTGCGGATACGGATCGAATTGGACTACCAATCCGTAAAATCCTCAACCGACAGCGCCGGACGTTTCATGACTGCACATCAACGCAACCTTTCCGCCTCGATCGATCCCGTGAAGCTTGATCGGCTCGCCGAAGTCGCGGTGAAGGTCGGCCTGCAGCTGCAGCCGGGACAGGATCTCCTGCTGACGGCACCGGCGGTGGCGATGCCGCTGGTGCGACGGATCGCCGAGCACGCCTACAAGGCCGGCGCCGGCCTGGTGACGCCGTTCTTCTCGGATGAAGAGCTCACGCTCGCCCGTTACCGCTACGCCAATGACGCGAGCTTCGATCGGGCCGCGAACTGGCTCTACGAGGGTATGGCCAAGGCCTTTGGCGCCAACACCGCGCGGCTGGCGATCGTCGGCGACAATCCGATGCTGCTGTCGGGCGAAGACCCGACCAAGGTCGCGCGCGCCAGCAAGGCCAATTCGATGGCCTACCAGCCGGCGCTGGAGAAGATCGTCAATTTCGATACCAACTGGAACATCATCGCCTATCCCAGCGCGTCCTGGGCGAAGCAGGTGTTCCCCGATGATGCCGAAGACGTCGCCGTGGCCAAGCTGGCGGACGCGATCTTCTCCGCGTCGCGAGTCGATCAGGACGGCGCCGTCGCCGCCTGGGAAAAGCACAATGCCAAGCTGCGCGAGCGCACCGAATGGCTGAACGGCCAGCGCTTCCACGCGCTGAAATATTCCGGCCCCGGAATGGATCTGACGATCGGGCTGGCTGACGGCCATGAATGGGAAGGCGGCGCCTCGACCGCCAAGAACGGCATCGTCTGCAACGCCAACATCCCGACCGAAGAGGTCTTCACCACGCCGCATTGCCGGCGCGTCAGCGGCCATGTCGTCAGCTCCAAGCCGTTGTCCTACCAGGGCACGCTGATCGACAACATTGCCGTGAAGTTCGAGGACGGCCGCATCGTCGAGGCCAAGGCCTCGCGCGGCGAGGAGGTGTTGAAGAAGGTGCTCGACACCGACGAGGGCGCGCGCCGGCTCGGCGAGGTGGCGCTGGTGCCGCATTCCTCGCCGATCTCCAAGAGCGGGCTGTTGTTCTTCAACACGCTGTTCGACGAGAACGCCGCCTCGCACATCGCGCTCGGCCAGTGCTACTCGAAGTGCTTCGTCAACGGCGACAAGCTGACGCCGCAGCAGATCGCCGACCAGGGCGGCAACAAGAGCCTGATCCATATCGACTGGATGATCGGCTCGGCCCACACCGATATCGATGGCATCCACGCCGACGGCCGCAGCGTGCCGGTGTTCCGGAAAGGTGAGTGGGCGTAAGACGCCGCCAGAGCATGATCCGGAAAAGTGTGACGCGGTTTTCCGAAAAGATCATGCTCAAACAGGAGGCTAAAGCGCGATGACGATTCAACCCAATCTCATCGCGCTTTAGTGGAACCGGCGGTCGCGTGAGGCGATCAGCTCGCCTCGCGTGGCGCTGAAGCGGCAGGTTTCGTACTGCGGCCGGAAGCCGAGGCGGCGATAGATCTTCAGCGCCGCGGCATTCCGGCTCGAGACATTCAGCCAGCAAGGATGCTCGACCGAGACCTCGTGGGCGGTCAGCACATGATAGACCAGGACCTGGCCAAGCCCGCGGCCCTGACGCGCCGGGTCGACGGCCACCGACTCGATCCACATCGAGTTCTGTTCAGATTCGGTCAGGCAAAAACCCGACATCTGTCCGTCTTCAGATGCCACCCAGACTTCGCTCTCGGTCAGCACCTGCGCCATCTCCTCCGGCGAGTACAGGCGGAACGCGGCGTCCGAGGCGTAGGCGGCATTGTGGATGCGCGCGACTTCGGCGGCGCAGGCTGTCACGTCGCCGGCTCGTTCGATGGCGGCGCGCGCGGCTGCAAGCGTGCGGGCCGGCTGCAGCGGTTCCACGCACTTCATCCCGATCTCGGACCCGACATGAACGAAGCCGAACGCAGACACGAACGCCATTCCCGCCGGCCAATCGCGGCTCACCAGCGTCTGCACCGTGAGATCAGCGCCCGCATCAATCGCGAGCACGTCGTTGAACAGGGCGAAACCGATCCGGCGGCGCCGCATTTCAGGCGCCACGACGATCTTGAGGAACCGGGAATGCTGCGCGCCCTGATCGCGCAGGGAGGATTCGGCGAGGCCGATGAGCTGGCCGTTCCGCTCGGCTATACGAAAGTCGCGCCCCCCGCGATTCTGCGGCAGCTTGAGGAATTGGTCCCATTGCGGCAGCGTGACCGGGCCCAGCCGCGGTTCCACCGCCGCGGCCTTGCTGTAGAGTGCTACCACCGCTTCCGCATCAGCTTCTCGGAGCGGCCGGATGGTGATGCCGTCATCCATGAGTCATGAGTTTACCCGATCTCGAGGCGATAGACATCCCTTGCCGTCTTCGAGAACAACGCGGTCTTCTCGACTTCGCTATATTGTGAAGCCAGTCGTTTGAACGCGTTGAAGATCACCTGATAGCTGCATTGACCCTTATCAGGTGGGAAGTTGCTTTCGAACATGCAACGGCTTGGACCAAAGGCCTCAATGCAGGTTTCTATGTAAGGCCGCCAGGCGGCCGCAAGTTCCTCCGATGATGGCGGCTTCGGACGGAGGTGGAAGTCGTAGCCGAGCAGGCACATCGCCAGCCCGCCGAGCTTGGCGACGACGTTTGGACATTTGGCGAGCTCCTGGATCGAGGCCTTCCAGACCGGGAAGGTCTCGCTGCGCTTGCCGGCGAAGCGGCCGATACCGACCGGGCCGCCGCAATGGTCGAGCACGATCCGGGTGTCGGGAAAGGCGCGGGCGAGGTCGGTGAGCTCGCCGATCTGCGGATGGAACAGCCAGGCATCGAAGCTGAGGCCGAGCGGCGCCAGGCAGGCAAAGCCCCTCCGGAAGGTGGTATCCAGCAACAGCCCCTTCGGCCGGTTCGCGTACATATGGGCGACGTTGGGGTCCTCGTCCCAGGCCGAGGAGTGGCGGATGCCGCGAAACCGGCCATTGCCGGCGGCGATTTCCGCCTCCAGCACGGCCTTGGCCTGGTCGCCGATCAAAAGATTAACATGGCTGACAATGCCGGCGCAGATCGCAGCCTTGCCGTAGCCGCCGCTTGCCGACATCGCGGCAACGCCGTTGGCGAACTCGACCTCCCCGACGGGACGGAACGTTTCGGGGCCATCGGCGCGGTACATCGAGCGGCAATCGACATAGACGGTTGCGACGATGTTGTGGCCGGAGGCGATATCGTCACGCATCTCCTCGATCAGATAGCGCAATCCGCCGCGATCCCAGAGATGGTGATGCGGATCGACGATCGGCCGGCCCGGATCGATGATCTCCTCGGTATATAGTGCAAGCCAGTCTTCGCGTGGATTGGCATAGAGCCCGCTCGCGGAGGCGGGCAGAGTGCTGGCCATGGATGATGCTCCCCGTTCTTGCTCTTGTCGGCCGCCGATACGATGTCGGCTTTGGGAAGGATAACGAGGCGAGCGAGCAGGTCAAATGGGCGCGGGCTGCGTTCTCTCGCGCGTCACCAGCCACGCCACACCTGCGCCCGCGAACTGAACGAGACTGCCTGCAATCATCGACAACCGCAGACCGCGCGCGCCGCTACCGGCCGCGGCATAGCACGCGCCCAGCACCGCGACCCCGATGGTGGCGCCGCTGATGCGGGCCACGTTGATGAGTGCGGCCGCGGTGCTGGCGCGCGCGGCGGTGACGTGGCCGACGGGCCATCGCCGAGAGCGCCCGCCGCGAGGCCGAGCCCAAGGCCGGTCAGGCCTTGGTCGCAGACCGCTTGGCGCGGGCGCGCTGCTGTGGCGAGACCGCAGGTCGCGTGCCTCCCGCGCCCCATTCGTCGTAGAACTCGATCTTGGCATCGACCAGCGCGAGCGCCTCGGTCCATTTTGCAATCATGGTCTGGACACGGAGCTGGTGCTCGGCGAGCAGCGCGCAGCGCTTGCGCAAGGTCGCGCTGCCCTGCTTCACCAGCGCGGTATATTCCCGCAACTGCCGGATCGACATGCCGGTCAGGCGCAGCCGCTCCAGCAGGTCGAGCCAGCCGACATGGTAGTCGCTGTAAACGCGCCGGCGGCCGCGATCCCTGATCACGCCGGGCATCAGGCCCTGCGCCTCGTACCAGCGGATGGTGTGCACGCTGCGGCCGGAGCGGCGCGCGATGTCACCGATGTAGAGCGCGCTCGGCGCGGCCTGCGTATGTGGTGTTCGGGCATCCATCACAGATACACCGCTTTCATCGCGCCCGCCGGATAGCGCTCGCCTGCTGCGGCCCCGGGCGGGATCGTCGCCGAAATCCGCGCAATCTCGTCCGGCGAAAGCGTCACGTCGAGCGCGCCGATATTCTCGTCCAGCCGCGCGCGCTGCTTGGTGCCGGGGATCGGCACGATGTCCTGGCCCTGGGCCAGCAGCCAGGCCAGCACGAGCTGCGACGGCGTGCAGCCCTTCTCGCGCGCGATCGCCACGATGCCGCCGACGAGTTCGCGGTTGCGGGCGAAGTTATCGCCGGCAAAGCGCGGATGGTCGCCGCGGCGATCGCCGGCAATGTCGGCCTGCGACTGGATCTGCCCGGTCAGGAAACCGCGGCCGAGCGGCGAATAGGCGACGAAAGAGATGCCGAGGGCGCGTGTGGTCTGCAGCGTTTCCTCGGCCTCGCTGCGGTAGAGCAGGGAATATTCGGTCTGCACCGCAGCCAGCGGGTGGACCTTATGGGCGCGGCGAATGGTTTCGGGGCGCGCCTCGCACAGGCCGAGATGGCGGACCTTGCCTTGCTCGACGAGACGCGCCATCGCGCCGACGGTGTCCTCGATCGGGACGTTGGGATCGATCCGGTGCTGGTAATAAAGGTCGATGGTCTCGATGCCGAGCCGCTTCAGGCTCGCCTCGCAGGCCTGCTGGACATAGGCCGGCCGTCCGTCGACGCCCTGGCCTGTCGCGGTCTTGACCTGGCCGAACTTGGTCGCGATCACGACCTTATCGCGCAGACCCTTGAGAGAGCGGCCCAGCAGCTCCTCATTGTGACCCCAGCCATAGAGGTCGGCGCTGTCGAGGAAATCGATCCCCTGGTCGATGGCGTGCCGGATCAAGTCGGGTGTCGACGCGTCGTCACTGGCGCCATAGACGCCGGACAGCGACATGCAACCAAGCCCGATGGCGGAAACCTGCGGGCCGTCATGGCCGAGCTTGCGGTGCGGGAGCTTGCTGGAATTTGTCATGCCGCTGGTCCTCGTGGCCGGGGTGTCGCCGGGTAGTCCCGAGTGAACAAGCTAGAGCATACTCTAGGTCAAGCGCGAAATGGCGGCGCACGAAATCGTGTCAGGGACAGGGGCGCGGCGCCTCAGACCCCGTCAAGGATGATCACGGTCGGCGTGGCCGGCAGCGTATCCCTTGAAATCCTCAAAGTGCGCTCGCCGCCGCGGCGGTCGATCTCGAACTGCTTGCCGATCAAGTGCATGAATTCGTCGAGCGGGGTCGCGAAGCGGTGCATCGGCAGCACCACCGAGGCGCGCAGCCGCCTGGTGATCTCGGAGATGCCGTCGAGCGACATCGTATAGGTGCCGTCGATCGGCACCATCACGATGTCGAGCCGGCCGATCGCCGCAAACTGGCTGTCGTCGAGCTTGACGTGGAGGTGACCGAGATGGCCGATGCACAGGCCAGCGACCTCGAAGATGAAGATCGAGTTGCCGTCCTTGATCATCTCGCCGCCGGGACCTTCGCCCCAGTAGCGGCGGATGTCGGTGGTGACGTTGCGGATGTAGACGTCGCCGATCCGTTCCGCGTAGTGCGCGGCCTGGCCGTTCTCGCCCCAGCCATGCAGCACGTGGGGAATCCGGGGATCGGGGAACAGCGTGTAATGCGTCGAATGCGCGCGGTTCATGGTGACGATGTCGGGCAACCGTCCGGTCTGATAGGCGCCGCTGTAATCGGTCGCGATGCGGATGCCGCCGGGCGTGTCGATGTAATAGGTAGAATGACCGGCATAGGTGATCGCGACCTCGTCGGCCTTTGCCGCCGTGCGCCGGAGGCTGACTGGCGTCGCTCGCGGCGGCGCATTCGCCATCGCCAGGCATTCGCTGCGCGGGGCCTCCTCGGCTTCGGCGCGAGCGGCGAAGGCTCCGAACAGCATGAGCACCGCGAGCAGTCTGAGCATGGCGTGTTCCGTCTGTGCCGACGTTCCGGCGTAACAGTATCGCCGAATTGATCTTCCGTCATGATGATGCCGGCGCATCGCTCCATGGCGCGCTCTGCAACAGGATTCCTGCGGGTGTCGCTCTGGTATCAATATTACTTCCAGCTCGAGCGCGGCCGCGCCGGCCTCGCCCATCGCGAAGATCCTGTGGTCGCAATGGTCGCCGAACTGGGCGTTCGACGACGCCTGCTTCGAACGGACCGCGGCCGCGCATGACAATCCCGATTATGTCGACGTCGTGATCCACGGCTATCGCCATCGCTTCGGCCTCGCCGACGGCGATCCGCGCTATACCGGGCTGCAGCACCGGCTGGCCGCATTGCCGGCCATCAGTGTCCCCACCGTC
Organism: Bradyrhizobium sp. ISRA464; assembly: GCF_029910095.1. Taxonomy (NCBI): domain Bacteria; kingdom Pseudomonadati; phylum Pseudomonadota; class Alphaproteobacteria; order Hyphomicrobiales; family Nitrobacteraceae; genus Bradyrhizobium; species Bradyrhizobium sp. ISRA464. The sequence goes on from NZ_CP094526.1 coordinate 1,095,516, forward strand.
ACGCTGGATGGAGCCGAAGACGGCGTCGCGCCCGCGACCGACGGCAGCGCCAGCGCGGCAAAGTTCACCGGCGGACGGGTGCATTGCGTGATCCCGCGCGCCGGACACAATCTGCCGCAGGAGGCGCCGGAGGCGTTCGCCGCGGCGGTGATGGAGGTGATGAAAGGATAGGGCGCGTCACGCCCGATTCGGGCTGATCTTCCAGGCGATGGCCAGGGTCACGACCGTGAGGATTCCGCTGACGACGGCTGCCGCCGGAATCGTCAGCGCCAGCGCTGCGGTCGCGGCCCATCCGATCGAGCAGAATGCCTCCGCGAAGGTCGCGACGCGCGAGGAGGTCTGGCGCCGGCGGAACTGGCTGCGCTTGGCTTGCGCGCGGAACCAGAGCTGGACCGCTGCGGCTGATCCGGTCGCCACGATGACCGCAATGGCGGTCACCGCGGCCTGCCGTGGTGAAACCAACGCAAGAGCTCCGACCAGCGGCGCGAAGATGACGGCGATCGCAATCAGGACCACCTCGATCTTGGCGCGGACCACGCGCGACGGCGGCAGCGGCGCGGTCGCCACCAGATCGGCGGCGTCCTCGCCTGATATCGTCAGCCAGGCGAGCCCGCCGGCGAGCTGGCCCGCGGCCATCACGACGACGGGCGTGATCAGGACGATCGCGGTCGACGAGTCGGAGAAGCTTCGCCACAGCATCAGCGCCGGCGGCACCAGATAGAGCATCTGCATCAGGCTCTGCGACAGCAGCCACGGGTCGCGGCGCAGCAGCAGGAATTCCTTCCGGCGCAGCGCCTGCTGCCGCGAGCCGACCCGGAATGACCGATCGCGCCTGCGCGTGACCGCCGCGGGATTGGCCGCCACGCTCGTGACCGTGTCGGCAAACCGCGGCGCGAACACTGCCGTGACGACGCCGAGCATGATTAGCGCGCCGGCGACCAGCAGCATCATCACTTCAAGGTCGCCTAGCGCAGCGCGTGCCGGCCACCAGACGAGGCTGTTCGGACCGGGTGCGATGCGCGCCGCGGTGTCGGAGGTCAGCACCGCAAAGCGCGACAGCGTGCCGTAGGACAAGATCGCCACGATCTGCAGCGCGATCACGAAGCCCGCGCCGATGATGGCGGACACGATCTGCGCCACCAGCCGTGTCCGGCTCGGCCCGATCAGGCGGAACAGCAGCACCGCGATGGCGATCGCGGCCGCCGCCGCCGTCAGGCCGATTGCGGCGACGACGCCGAAACCCGCAAGCCAATGCGCGCCGCCGAGGATCGCTAGCACGTCGACGAACGGCGCCGACAGCAGCAATGCCATGCCGGTCACCGACATCCCGATCGCAGCGATACGGACGGAGAAGATATTGGTGAGCTTCGCCGGCGACGACATGATCAGGTCGAGGTCGGCGCGGGCATAGAACACGCGCGTCACCGATTCGATCGCCTGCGACAGCATCAGCGCCCAGGATAGGAAGATCGTCGCGGTCAGCACGATCAGCGATGAGGGATCGAGCGGAAACTGCAGGTCGGCAAAGCGGCCGACCACCGCATAGGCCGGCAGGTGCAGGATCGCGGCGACGATCAGGAGCCCGATCACCGCGCGGTTGCGGCGGCGCCGGCCGCCGGTCATCATCGCCAGCCATTCGCGCCAGGCGAGGCGGAATTCGTGGCGGGCGAACCAGGAGAGGTGGGCGGCCGAGCTCACGCGGCCGCCGCTTCAGTATCGACCAGCGCGATGAACATGTCTTCCAGGCTGGTGTCGTTGCGTCCGTTCTGCTGGCGCAATTCGGCGAGCGTGCCTTCGGCGATCAATTTGCCGGCTGCGATCACGCCGATCCGGTCGGCCATGCGCTCGGCGACCTCGAGAATGTGGGTCGTCATGATCACGGTGCAGCCGGTGCGCACGCGCTCCTGCAGCAGGCCCTTCACATGGCGCGCCGACAGCGCGTCGAGGCCGGTGAGCGGCTCGTCGAGAATGATCAGGCGGGGATCGTGCACCAGCGCACCGGCGAGCGCCACCTTCTGGCGCATGCCCTTGGAGAATCCCTCGCAGCGCTCGTTGAGATGCGGCTCGAGCCCGAGCGACACCAGGAGATCGCGCGCCGACGTCTCGGACTGCCTGGGATCGACGCCCCACAGGCCGGCGACGAATTCGAGGTACTCCAGCGGGGTCAGCTTGTCGTAGATCATCGGCTCGTCCGACACCCAGGCCATCACCTGCTTGGCGGCGACCGGATCTGAGAGCGCATCGATGCCGAGCACCGACACCGAGCCGGAGTCGGGCCGCAGCAGGCCCGCGACCATGCGCAGGGTCGTGGTCTTGCCGGCGCCGTTCGGCCCGAGCAGCGCGTAGAACTCGCCGACACGCACGGTGAGATCGAGCGCATCGACCGCCGGGCGGTCAAAACGCTTCCTTAACCCTCGCACCTCGAGTGCGGATAGTCCTGCGGTCATGATGTGTGGCGATCCCGGAGTTCGCTCTTCGGTTGCGCACGTTGGGCAAAAACTGTTTCGGCGCGGTGAATCGTCTCAGGCAAATCGAACGCGTTATGAACAAAACTCCGCGCCGCGGCATATCTCGGCAATTGTGATAATACCCGACGATCCGGGCTTTGTTGACAGGGATCGGGGCTTTTGGCTCAATTGGGTGGGACATAGGCGGCTTTCAGCGCTCCCGACACAGGGCGCGAAGGCGGGATGCACAAAGGCGATCGTCACGAATCGCCGGTGCATCGGGGAGGGAACGATGCTGGACTTTGTTCAGCAGCTCGTCAGCGGCATCGCGCTTGGCTGCGTTTACGGCCTGATCGCGCTTGGCTTCGTGCTGGTCTACAAGGCAACCGAGGTCGTCAATTTCGCGCAAGGCGATTTGATGATGCTGGGCGGCTTCTTCGCCTTCACCTTCATCGGCATGCTCGGGCTGAACTACTGGGTCGGCTTTGCCGGCGCGGTGATCTGCATGGCGCTGTTCGGCATGCTGGCCGAGCGGCTGGTGGTGCGGCCGATCCTCGGCTACCCGCAATTCTCCATCATCATGGCGACGATCGGGCTCGGCTATTTCCTGCGCTCGGTCGCCGGCATGATCTGGGGCACCGACGACTTCAAGATCGACACGCCGTTCAGCCAGGGCGTGTTGCGGATCGGCAGCCTGGTGCTCGCCTATGACAAGCTCTCGGTGATCGCGGCGACCGTCATCCTGTGCGCGCTGCTCTATCTGTTCTTCAACCGCACCACGCTCGGCACCGCGATGCGCGCGAGTTCCGAGAATATGCTGGCTGCCTATTATATGGGCATTCCGGTCAAGCGCGTGGTGTCGATCGTCTGGGCGATCTCGGCGGCGGTGGCGACATGCGCCGGCGTGCTGCTGGCGCCGATCACCTTCATCCATTCCAATGTCGGCCTGGTGCTGGGGTTGAAGGCGTTTCCGGCCGCGGTGCTCGGTGGTTTCGGCTCGATTCCCGGCGCCGTGGTCGGCGGTGTCCTGATCGGCGTGATCGAGAGCATGGCCGGCTTCTATCTGCCGCAGGGGTGGAAGGACGTCGCGCCCTATATCGTGCTGCTGGCAGTGCTGCTGCTCAAGCCGGAGGGCTTGTTCGGCGTTCACGCCCGCAAGAAGGTCTGAGGAGCAACGCATGCGCTTTCTCTTCAAGACCGATTACGACGACGACATCAGGCTGCTTCCGCATTCGGGTTATGTCTATTCCTACGGCCTGTTGCTGGCCGCGCTGCTGATCGCGCCTTACGTGCTCTCCAGTTATCTGATGAGTCAGCTCGTCTTCGTCTGCATCTATGCGACCGTCGGCGTCGGGCTCATGATCCTGACCGGCTTCACCGGGCAGGCCTCGCTCGGCCACGCCGCCTTCCTCGCCATCGGCGCCTACACCGCGGCCTATCTGCAGCAATTCAACGTGCCGTTCCCCGTCTACTTCCTCGCGGCGGGGCTGTTGACCGGCGTGGTCGGCGCGCTGGTCGGGTTTCCGGCACTGCGGCTGCAGGGCATCTACCTCGTGATCGCGACGATCTCCTTTGCCTTCATCGTCGAGGAGATCATGGCGCGCTGGGAGAGCGTGACCAATGGCAACGAGGGCATGCGGGTCAAGACCATCCAGTTGCTCGGCACCACGGTGTCGCGCGACGGCCCGACCTTCTATTATCTCTGCCTTGCGGTGCTGGTGCTGACCATCGTCGGCACGCTCAACCTGTTGCGTTCGCCGACCGGGCGCGCCTTCGTCGCGATCCGCGACAGCGAGACGGCCGCGCGCAGCATGGGCATCAATGTCTCGCTCTACAAGGTGAAGTCGTTCGCGATCTCGGCCGCCATCACCGGCTTTGCCGGCGTGCTGTTCGCGCACAAGCTCTCCTTCATCTCGCCGGAGATGTTCACGCTGCAGCTCTCGATCGAGTTCATCATCGTGATTCTGATCGGCGGCATCTTCAGCCTGCACGGTGCGGTGCTGGGTGCGATCTTCCTCGTCATGATCGATCCGTTCCTGACTTATCTAAAGGACGACATGCCCGGCGTGATCGCCGGCGCTGCGGCGACGCTGGGCGCGGGACCCGAGCGCGCAGGCCATATCCAGGATGTCGTCTCCGCCATTGCTTCCGCCAACGGGCTGAAGGGGGCGATCTACGGCATCATCATCGTGGTATTCGTGCTGTTCGAGCCGCTCGGGCTCTACGGCCGCTGGCTGAAGATCAAATTGTTCTTCCAGCTCTTCCCGCTCTACAAGCGTGCGACGTTCAAGCGGCAGAAGATCTACGTGAAATCGGAGCGGAACCGATGAGCTATTTCCGCGCCGAGAACCTGTCCCTGCATTTCGGCGGCCTGAAAGCTGTCGATGCCGTCAGCTTCGCTGTTGAGAAGGGCGAGATCCTCTCGATCATCGGGCCGAACGGAGCCGGGAAAAGCTCGATCTTCAACCTGATCTCGCGGATCTATCCGCCGACCTCGGGCAGGATCTTCTTCGAGGATCAGGACATCACGCAGCAGCCGGCCTACGATATCGCCGGGCTCGGCATCGCTCGGACCTTCCAGAACATCGAGCTGTTCGAGAACGCGACCGTGCTGAGCAATCTCCTGGTCGGCCGCCATCGCCATTCCACCACCCAGCTTTGGCAGGAGCTGCTGTTCCTGCCGAGCGTGCGTGCCAACGAGAAGATGCATCGCCGCCGGGTCGAGCAGGTCATCGAATTCCTCGATCTGGAGCCCTACCGCGACAAGCTGATCTCGGGCCTGCCCTACGGCGTGCGCAAAGTGATCGAGCTGGCGCGGGCACTGTGCTCCGAGCCGAAGCTGATTCTGCTCGACGAGCCGTCATCGGGTCTCAATGTCGAGGAGACCGACGACATGTCGTTCTGGATCCGCGACATGAAGAGCGAGCTCGGCATTACCGTGCTGATGGTCGAGCACGACATGACGCTGGTCAACCGCGTCTCCGACCGCGTCATTGCGCTGAACTACGGCCGTGTGCTGGCGATGGGGTCGCCGTCAGAGGTGCAGCACCATCCCGACGTCGTCGCGGCCTATCTCGGTGCATGAGGATGATGCCATGAGCACGCCCGACATCATCCTGAAGCTCAGCAACATCGAAAGCTATTACGGACCGATCATGGCGATCCGCGGCATCAGCCTCGAGGTGCCGCGCGGCCGGATCGTGACGTTGCTCGGCGCCAACGGCGCCGGCAAGACCACCGTCCTGAAGACCATCTCCGGCATCCTCGATCCGCAGAAGGGCACGATCGAGTTTTCGGGCAAGCCGATCCAGCGCATGGAAGCCGACAAGATCGTGCGGCTCGGCTTGAGCCATGTGCCCGAAGGACGCGAGGTATTTCCGTTCCTGTCGGTGCGCGAGAACCTGATGATGGGCGCCTATCCGCGCCGCGATCGCGACGGCGTGGCTGCTGACCTCGATCGCGTCTATGGCTATTTTCCGCGGCTGAAGGAGCGGCTCGACCAGCCGGCGGGGCAGCTCTCCGGCGGCGAGCAGCAGATGCTGGCGATCGGGCGCGCGCTGATGAACCGTCCGACGCTGCTGCTGCTCGACGAGCCGTCGCTGGGCCTGTCGCCGATCCTGGTGAAGGAGATCTTCACCATCATCCGCCGCGTCAACGAGGAGCAGGGCATGTCGATCCTGCTGGTCGAGCAGAATGCCAAGATCGCGCTGGAGACGGCGCATTACGGCTATGTGCTGGAGATCGGCCGCGTCGTCATGAACGACAGCTGCGAGCGGCTGATGAATTCACCCGACATCCAGGAGTTCTATCTCGGCGCCAAGGAGGCCGGCGCGCGGGGCGAGCGGCGCTGGAAAAAGAAGAAGACTTGGCGTTGAGCAAGACTTGGCGTTGAACAAGATTTGGCGTTGAGCAAGAGTTGGCGTTGAGCGGTACTTGGAGCTAGATTTCAGGCTCGTTTCGCGAACAAGACCGGCAATCGACCCGGCGCGCGGGGCAGGCGGCAGAGGAGGGAACGCGGATGGCCGGACCGGCGGTGCTGACGGTCGCCGACACGATCGCGAAGAGTTTTCTGCTCGCGGTGGAGACGCGTGGCGACAGGCCTGCGATCCGCGAGAAGAAGTTCGGCATCTGGCAGCCGACCAGTTGGCGCGAATGGCTGCAGATCTCCAAGGACATCGCCTACGGCCTGTATGCGACCGGCTTCCGCCCCGGTGACGTCGCCTCGATCATCGCCAATGCCGTGCCGGAATGGGTTTATGCCGACATGGGCATCCTGTGCGCCGGCGGCGTCTCATCCGGCATCTACCCCACCGACTCGCCGACGCAGGTCGAATACCTCATCAACGATTCCCGCACCAGGATCGTGTTTGTCGAGGACGAGGAGCAGCTCGACAAGGTGCTGGCGTGCCGCGCGCGCTGTCCGACGCTGGAGAAGATTGTCGTCTTCGACATGGAGGGCTTGAGCGGCTTCTCCGACCCGATGGCGTTGTCGCTCGCCGAATTCATGGCGCTCGGCCGCAATTATTCGCAGGGCAACGACGCCTTGTGGGAGGAAATGACCGGCAGCCGCACGGTCTCCGATCTCGCGATCCTCGTCTACACCTCGGGCACGACCGGCCCGCCCAAGGGCGCGATGCATTCCAACCGCAGCGTGACGCACCAGATGCGCCACGCCAACGACCTGTTTCCATCCACCGACAGCGAGGAGCGGCTGGTGTTCCTGCCGCTCTGTCATGTCGCCGAGCGGGTCGGCGGCTACTACATCTCGATTGCACTTGGCTCCGTCATGAACTTTGCCGAGAGTCCGGAGACGGTGCCCGACAATCTGCGCGAGGTGCAGCCGACCGCGTTCCTCGCGGTACCCCGGATCTGGGAGAAGTTCTATTCGGGTATTACCATCGCGCTGAAGGATGCGACCCCGTTCCAGAACTGGATGTACACCCGCGCGCTTGCGATCGGCAATCGCATGGCCGAGTGCCGGCTTAAGGGCGCGACGCCGCCATTGTCGCTGAGGCTCTTGAGCCGCGCAGCCTACTGGCTGGTGTTCCGCAACATCCGCCGCATGCTCGGGCTCGACCGCTGCCGGATCGCCTTCACCGGCGCGGCGCCGATCTCCCCGGACCTGATCCGCTGGTATCTCGCGCTCGGCATCGACATGCGCGAGGTCTACGGCCAGACCGAGAATTGCGGCGTCGCCACCATGATGCCGGCGGATCGCATCAAGCTCGGCTCGGTCGGCAAGGCGGCGCCATGGGGCGAGGTGATGATCTGCCCGAAGGGAGAGATCCTGATCAGGGGCGACTTTCTGTTCATGGGCTATCTCAACCAGCCGGAAAAGACCGCGGAGACGATCGACGCCAAGGGCTGGCTGCACACCGGCGACGTCGGCTCGATCGACAATGAAGGCTATGTGAAGATCACAGACCGGATGAAGGACATCATCATCACCTCGGGCGGCAAGAACATCACGCCGTCGGAGATCGAGAACCAGCTGAAATTCTCGCCTTATGTCTCGGACGCGGTCGTGATCGGCGACAAGCGGCCCTATCTGACCTGCCTGATCATGATCGATCAGGAGAATGTCGAGAAATACGCCCAGGATCACGACATCCCCTTCACCAATTACGCGAGCCTGTGCCGTGCGCGCGAAATCCAGGATCTGATCCAGCGCGAGGTGGAGACGGTGAACGCCAGTTTCGCGCGCGTCGAGACCATCAAGAAGTTCTACCTGATCGAACGCCAGCTCACGCCGGAGGACGAGGAGCTGACGCCGACCATGAAGCTGAAGCGAAGTTTCGTGAACAAGCGCTACGCGGCCGAGATCGATGCGATGTATGGCGAGCGCGCGGTCGCGTAGAGCATGATCCGGAGAAGTGTGAAGCGGTTTTCCGAAAAGATCATGCTCAAATAAGGCGCGACCAGGCAAATGGCGAAGGCGTGAGTAAGGCCCAGCCCTTCGCTCAACACGGGCCATCGAAGGAGGAGACTGCAATGTCGAAATCGCTGAAGGCGCTGGGCCTGGCGGTGAGCGCCCTGGCGCTGACCTGTCTGCCGGCCGCGGCCCAAACCAAGGTCACCAACGAGGGCATCTCGCCGACCGAGATCGTGATCGGGACGCATCAGGACCTTTCGGGCCCGATCAAGGTCTGGGGCGTTCCGGTGTCCAACGGCATGAAGATGGCGGTGGAGGAGATCAATGCGAGCGGCGGCATCAACGGCCGCAAGCTCAAGATGATCCTGGAAGACAACGGCTATGATCCGAAGAAGGCCGTGCTGGCGTCGCAGAAGATGGTCGAACGCGACAAGATCTTCGCAATGATCGGCGCGATGGGCTCGCCGACCGTGCTTGCCGCACAGGATATCCTGTTCGACGCCGGCGTGCTGCAACTGTTCCCGCTCACCGCGGCCGAGTTCACCTTCAAGTTCGATCCGAACAAGCCGCAGGAGCGGCTCAAGTTCAACAATTTACTGCCCTATGTGGAGAGCACGCGCGCCGCGCTCAAATACATGATGGAGTGGAAGAACTTCAAGAAGCCCTGCATCATGCATCAGGACGACGAGTACGGCAAAAACGTGCTCGACGGCTTCAACCAGCAGCTCGCGGCGATGAAGGTGCAGCCGGCCTCGATCACGAGCTACAAGCGCGGCGCCTCCGACTTCTCGGCGCAGGTCGCCAAGATGAAGTCCGACGGCTGCGATCTCGTCGTGCTCGGCACCGTGATCCGCGAGACCATCGGCGCGATGAGCGAGGCCAGGAAGCTCGGCTGGGATGTGACCTTCCTCGGCGCCACCCCTACCAACGTGCTCGAAGTGCCGACGCTCGGCAAGGAGGCGGTGGAAGGGCTCTACGCGGCCTCAGGCTTCGAAATCCCCTATGAGGACACCGCCAAGGGCAAGGTGAAGGACTGGCTCGTCAACTACAAGAAAATGTTCGGCACCGAGGCCAACACGCAGGCGATCATCGGCTACAACGCCGTGATGACCTTCGCCTTCTACGCGCAGAAGGCGGGCAAGGACCTGACCGGCCAGAAGATGCTCGATTCGCTGGAATCAGGTGACAAGTTCCTCGACATCTTCAATTCGCCGCCGACCAAGTTCTCCAAGACCGATCACCTCGCCAACACCATCACCCAGGTGCAACAGGTCAAGAACGGTCGCTGGGTCCTGGTGAAGGACAATCTGATGTTCTGAGCCGTCGCTCAGGACTCAAACCATACCGTTATCGCGAGCGAAGCAATCCATCTCCTAAGCAGGAGAAATGGATTGCTTCCGCTTTCGCGTGCGTGGGCGACCTGATCAGTTCACGTGTGCCGGTCGCAGCGCGGCCTCCATGACAGGCGGCGCGTCGATATACTTGCTGACGCCGTGCTGGTCGATCACGAAGGTCGGCCGGAAATTCCTGACGTCGGAATCCTTGATCATCGCCATCCGGCGGTTGTCGAGCGTGAGCCAGCGGCCGTCGAGCCGCGCCGCGACGACGGCATGGTCCTCGCCGCCGAGCAGGTCATGCATGATGACGATCCGCAAATCATCAGGTGCGACGCCGGCCTCTCGCAGCGCCACGAATTTCGCGATGGCATAGTCCTCGCAGTCGCCGGCGCCCTTGGCGAAGGTGGCGAGGGGCGAGGTCCAGACGTCGATCTCGCCGTACAGCGCAAGATCGCTGCCCGGGCGGATCGCAAGATTGACGGCGCGATTGATCGTGCCAAGCCGGGCACGGCCGTCACGCGCCCGTCCGGCATCGATGATCGCCAGGAACCGCAGCGCCTCCGGCGACCCGCAGCCCTCGCGATCGCCGTCGCAGTGCGCAAGCTGAACAAGTTCATCGGCAAGCTGGCGCTGCACCCCGAGCCATTTTCTGTGCAGCCCGCCGTTGGCAAGCAGGGTGGTCGGCAACCCGAACGGCTCGGTTGACTTCCCGATCAGCTCCGCCGGACCGGGCGTCAACAGCGACGCGGCGTTCAGCTCGGCAGCCGGCGTGAGCCAGACCAGGCTGCAGACGAGCATGACGCCGCGCAGCGCGCGCGACTGAAGCGAGTCCGTCATGGGACACCCCCGTCCGGGCATCGGTGGGGTGATCGTACACCCTGGCGTGACCGGATCGTTTCATACGTCAGGGTGGGACACGATGTTTTGAATCTGCTTAAAACCCGTCGAATCGGGCCCGGATGCGCAAAAGACGCTGAAGGGCGCCTCGTCGGCGTCCCGAAAACTTTATCGATCTTGTGAACGCGTCCGGCGAACCTTTCACCGTCTGCCGGCGCCTTATCCTCGCTTTCTGGTTTAATCCGGCAGAGCTGTACGGAATTGTGCGATTTGTAAGCCAATTCACAGCCTTAGCCGGGAACTTGGGCTCAAATCCGGTCGGGAATTTGAGGGAAAATACAGGCAAGTAGAAAAATGGCCGTCAATACCACGAATACGTGGACCAATACCTACACAGCTCAAAACTTACCTCAGATTACCCGGAATCAAGCTCAAACCAGACGAGACTCGGCAGTAAGAGCCGCGGTCAACCCGTTCGAAAAGCGCGACGGGATCGCCTTTGCGTAAGCACAGGCCGGTTTCGCCGGGTTCCATCAGATGATATGCAAGCATAGTCGTTTGCATATTCCATAAATATTTCCCCTTACGTGCGGTGATCCGCGGTGAACTTTGTCGATAAATTTGACGGCATCTTGCCGAGCCTGGACGCTCACGCCCGTGGGCAGGTCCATGTCGACAGCGTTTCGGGACATGCGCCGCCCGGCGCAATCATCGTTGACGACGCCCAACTGCTGTTCACCGGCGATTTCAAACGTTCCGGCCTCGATCTGGTCCTGTCGAAGGATGATCGCGAGCTGGTCCTGCACGACTACTTCAGGGGTGAAAAACGCGCGCCCCTGGCCTCGCCCGACGGCGCGCATCTGACCGGCGACATCGTCAACGCGCTCACCGGTTACACACAATTTGCCCAGGCCGGCGGTGCTGTCGAGCCGCCGAAAGTCATTGGTCACGTCAGCAAGCTTGTCGGCAGCGCTACCGTCGTTCGCAACGGCGTCGCGGTCGTGCTGAACCAGGGCGACAATGTCTACAAGGGCGACGTGGTCCAGTCCGGCGCCGGCTCGACGCTCGGCATCACCTTTATCGACGGCACCGTGTTCGGTCTCGGGCCGAACGCGAAAATGGTGCTGAACGAAATGATCTACGACCCGAACGGGTCGAACAATTCATCGCTGCTGAGCCTGGTCCAGGGCACGATCTCGTTCGTCGCCGGCGCGACCGCCAAGCATGGCGACATGAAGGTCGATACGCCGGTCGCGACCATGGGCATTCGCGGCACGGCGGTGCTGGTCGAAATCGACTTCGACGTGCAGGGAACAGGCGGCGTGCCGCCGGCCAAATTCCAGGTGCTGGTCGAGCCGGACGGCACCACTGGCTCCTACATCCTGTTCGACAAGACCACGCTCAATCCGATCGCGACCGTCGATCGGGCCGGTACGCAAACCATCGTCAATGGCGCGGGCAGCGTCAGCTTCCTGTCGTCTGCGCAACTGTCGACCGATGCACAGAAGCTCATCTCCGACGTCTTCGCGCTCAAGTTCACCGACAATACCAATCCAAACACCAAGCTCACATCGAACTTCACCGACTCGATCGTCCCGACCACGACAGGCTTCAAGCTCGTTGGTGGCGATATCGTCGCGCCAACGATCTTCCTGCTGACCTTTGTCAACGGCCCGGCGCAGAATGTCGCGACCAAGGGCCACGACCACGTCGCCGGGGCGCCCGAGACCGTGACGTTCAATGCCGCGTTTACCGAGCAGCCCGGGCTGACCCAAAGCGCGTCCCCTGACACGGTTTCGAGCGTGATCAGATGGGTTGACGTCAACCTCGGCGATATACCAAGTGCAACGGCGAGCTTTACGTCGTTCACCTACCAGGACGCCCAGCACAACGACGTCACCGCTTCGCTGACGGCCCAGCAACTCGCGGCCATCAAGGCGGTCGAGATCCCGCTGCTCGTTGAGCAAAACCCTCGCAACACCAACATCGGTTCCGCGGCCTGGACTTACAGCCTGCCGGATAGCGCCTTCGATTTCCTGGGGGCCGGCGAGACGCTGACGCTGACCTACACGGCGCGCGTCGACAACAATTACGCGCTTCTCAACGAGACCGCGTTCAAGACCTTCACCATCACGATCACCGGCACCAACGATGTGCCGATCGTGACGTCGTTGGCGCAGGCGGCCACGATCACCGAGACGCCGTGGACGACGCATTCCACCGTGCCGGATACGGCGCGTGGGACGGTCACCTTCACCGATCCGGACCTGACCGACACCCATACTGTCACCATCACCGGCGTCACCGAGTCAGGCGTTACCACCGGCCTCGCCGACCAGGCGACCGTGCTGAGCTGGTTGTCGCTCGGGGCGCTCACCGATTCGACCGATGGCGTGACGGGATCGCGCTCCTGGACGTTCTCGGCCGCCGACAAGGATTTCGACTACCTCGCCGCCGGCGAGACGCTCACGCTCACCTACACGGTTCAGATTGACGACCATCACGGCGGCGTGGTCACGCTGCCCGTCACGATCACGATCGTCGGCACCGACGACAAGCCGGTGATGACGTCGCCGACGCAGGCCGCCGCGATGACCGAAGCCCCCGGGGTGACCGGCTCGCTGAGGCCCGATACCGCGTCCGGCACGGTGACCTTCACCGACGTCGACCTCAGCGACACCCACAGCGTGACCGTCGCTGATGTGACCGGGTCCGGTGTCACCACCGGTCTTGCCGACCGGGCGACCGTGCTGAGTTGGCTGTCGCTGGGAGCACTCGCCGATTCGACCAATGGCGTGACGGGATCGCGCTCGTGGACGTTCTCGGCTGCCGACAAGAATTTCGACTATCTGGCCGTCGGCGAGACGCTGACGCTCGTCTACAGCATCCAGGTCGATGACCATCACGGCGGAATCGTTACCCAACCCGTCACGATCACCATCACCGGCACCAACGACGTGCCCGTCATCACGTCGGCCCCGCAGACGGCTGCAATTACCGAGATCCCGGATACGACCGGTTCGTTGAATCCGGATACGGCCTCGGGCGCGGTGACCTTCACCGATGTCGACCTTAGCGATACCCATACCGTGAGCGTCACCGGCGTGACCGAGGCCGGAGTTACCACCGGCCTTGCCGACCCGGAGACGGTGCTGAGCTGGTTGTCGCTGGGCACGCTGGCGGATTCGATCAACGGTGTGACGGGATCGAGCCCTTGGACGTTCTCCGCAGCCGACAAGAATTTCGATTATCTCGCCGCCGGCGAGACGCTGACGCTCACTTACACGGTCCAGGTCGACGACCATCACGGCGGGGTCGTCACCCAGCCGGTGACGATCACGGTCACCGGCACCAACGACGCGCCCGTCGTCACGTCGGCCCCACAAGCCGCTGCGATCACCGAGTTGCCGGATACGACCGCTTCGTCCACACCGGACACTGCCAAAGGCACGATCACCTTTACCGATCCCGATCTCAGCGACACGCACAAAGTGTCCATCGCTGGCGTGACCGAGACCGGGGCGACTTCCGGCCTGCCCGACCAGAGCGTCGTGATGAGCTGGTTGTCCCTGGGCACGCTGGCGGATTCGACCAACGGTGTGACGGGATCGAGCGCGTGGACGTTCTCCGCAGCCGACAGCAATTTCGACAATCTCGCCGCCGGCGAGACGCTGACGCTCGCCTACACGATCCAGGTCGAGGACGCTCACGGCGTGGTCGATCAGCCGGTCACCATCACCATCACCGGCACCAACGACGCGCCGACGCTCCCCGACCTTGGCACGGTCCTCGCTCCCGCGACCGACGGCAGCTTCGGCACGATGGTCGGGACGCTCCACGGGTACGATGTCGACGACGGCGAGACCGCAACGCTGACTTATGGTGCCCTCGATCAAGCGCATCAGGCAACGAACACGGCGATCAAGGGCCTTTACGGCTCCCTGACGGTGAACGCCAACGGCACCTACACCTATGTTCCCGATGCCGCAATCAAGGCGCTCCCCGCAGGCGCCTACACCGACACGTTCGGCATCGAGACCACCGATGTTCACGGCGCCATGGGTACGGCCACGCTGACGATCGATATTCTCGGCGCCGGTGCCGTTCCGGTGCTCAATGTCGACAATCTCACCGTGACGCACGATGTCGAGAGCGGCATGGACACGATTTCAGGCCTGACCGTCGCGGATGCGGGCGCCAGCGCCAACGAGACCTTCACCCTGACCGCGACGGCCAGCTCGGGCAGCAGCGTCAATCCTGCGTCCGATGCGGGGGATCTGACCCACGTCAACGCCACGCTGGCGTCCGGCCTCACCTATCACGAGGGTGGCGAAGCGCCGACGGACATGGTCACGATCTCCGTGGTCGACAGCCATGGCGCGAGCGATACGGTCAATCTGATCTTCGACGTCCAGCAGAATTCGACCGAACCGGTGACATTGACGGGCACCACCGCCAGGGATGTGCTGTTCGGCATGCCGGGTCATCAGGACCAGTTTGTGTTCGCGCCGAACTTCAATCACGACACGATCATGAATTTCACGCCCGGTCAGGACCATATCGACCTGTCTGCGGTGGTATCGACCGCCGATGCGACCACCTGGTTCAACCAGCATGTTGCGGTCTCCCCGACGAATTCGGCCGATACGCTGATCACTGTCGATGCCACCGACACCATTACGCTGCACGGGGTCGCCAAGGCGAGTTTGTCGCAGAACGACTTCATCCTTCATATCGGCTGACCGGCGTGCGGTGCCTGGGGCGGCGTCGATCGTAAGCTGTCCCGCGTTGCGTGCGTCGTGCCCGATTGGAACAAGCTCCCGTGCATGATATCCAGATCGCATGAAACGGCTGAGGGCGATACAGAGATCGTTCGCGCGACGCTTCGGCTATGCGCGGCTGGCGTGCGTGGTGCTGCTGATCGGCATCGCCGCGCTGCGCGTCGTGGATCCGGCGCCGGTCGAGGAATTGAGGGTCCGGGTCTTCGACTCGTTCCAGCGCATCGATCCCCGCAAGAAGACGATCCGTCCGGTCACGATTGTCGATATAGACGAGAAAAGCCTGGCCAAGCTCGGCCAGTGGCCGTGGCCGCGAACGACCATCGCCGACATCATTATCAATCTGACCAGTCTCGGCGCAGCCGCGATCGGTTTCGACGTGGTTTTCTCGGAGCCGGACCGTCTCAACCCCGATAGGGTCGCGGGTCAGATGCGGTTCATCGACGAGGTCACCAGGAAGCGACTGCGGGAGTTGCCGACCAACGACCAAATCCTGTCCGATGCAATCCGCCGGTCGCGCGTGGTGCTGGGCGAGACGGGGCTCGCGCAAGTGAGGTCGGAGCTCGACGAAACCCTGCCGACGACGGCGTTTGCGACGCTCGGCGAGGAAGCCGAGCCTTTTCTGTACCAGTTTGCCGGCTTGCTGCGAAACGTGCCTGTGCTGGAGCGCGCCGCCGCCGGGCGCGGCCTGTTCACGATCAAGACCGAGCGGGACGGCATCGTCCGGCGGGTGCCGATGGTGATGCGGGCGCAGGGCATGCTGATGCCATCGCTCAGTCTCGAAATATTGCGGATCGTCTCCGGCACGCCGACGGTGCTGATCAAGACCGACAAGGCCGGCGTCAAGAGCATCAATCTGCGAGGGCTTGAGATCCCCACTGATCGCAACGGACAGCTCTGGGTGCATTTCGCGCGCCAGGATCCGTCGATCTATGTGTCCGCATCCGATGTTCTCGACGGAAATGTGCCGGTCAACAAGATATCCGGCAAGCTGGTGCTGATCGGTACCTCGGCGGTCGGATTGAACGACATCAAGACGACGCCGGCGTCGGCGGCGATGCCGGGCGTGGAGATTCATGCCCAGCTCCTGGAAAGTGCGCTGACCGGGGCCGTGGTGCAGCAGCCGAGCTACGGCATTGCGCTCGAGTTCTTTGGTGCGATGATCGTAGGTCTTCTGGTCATCGCTTTTGCGCCGAAATTCGGACCGGTGACGCTGGTCGCGGTCGGCGGGTTGTTCGCGTCGGTGCTGGTGGGCACATCCTGGTATTTCTACAGCCAGCACCGGCTGCTGATCGATTTCACCTATCCGCTGATGTCGACCACGGCGATCTACCTCACGCTGATCTTCTCCGCCTTCGTGCGCGAGCAGCAGCAGCGCCGGCAGATCCGGACGCAATTCGTGCAGTATATGTCGCCCGCGCTGGTCGAGCAGCTCGCGCAGTCGCCGGAGAAGCTTGTGCTCGGTGGCGAGGAGCGCGAGATGACCATCATGTTCTCGGACATGCGCGGCTTCACCTCGATCTCGGAGACCTACAAGCGCGATCCGCAGGGCCTCACGGCGCTGATGAATCGCTTTCTCACGCCGCTCTCGAATGCGATTCTCGTCCGCAAAGGCACGATCGACAAATATATGGGCGACGCCATCATGGCGTTCTGGAACGCGCCACTCGACGACAAGGACCACCAGATCAACGCCTGCGAAGCCGCGCTCGACATGCTGGAGAGGGTCGACGAGCTGAACCAGGCGCGCGAGCAGGAGGCGCGCGAAGGCGGTCACATCTACGTGCCTCTCAACATCGGCGTCGGCCTCAACACCGGTACCTGCGTGGTCGGCAACATGGGCTCCGACGTGCGGTTCGACTATTCGGTGTTCGGCGACAGCGTCAATCTGGCGTCGCGCCTGGAGGGGCAATCCAAGGAGTACGGCTTCCCGATCATCGTGGGATCGCAGACCGCGCTAGCAGTGAAGGACAAATTCGCGATCCTCGAGCTCGACTTCATCATGGTGAAGGGCAAGAAGGAGCCCGAGGTGATCTATGCGATCGCCGGCCGCGAGGAGGTGGCGAATTCCGGCCGTTTCCAGCGGCTGCGCAACCTGACCATCGAAATGCTTGCCTGCTACCGCGGCCGCGACTGGGACGGCGCGCTCGCCGCGATCGAGCGCGGGCGCAAGACCGACGAGGCGCAGGCGCTGCAACAGCTCTACAGCCTCTACGAGGCGCGCATCCGCGCCTTCCAGAAGGCCCCGCCGCCTGACGACTGGAATGGCGCATTCGCGCTGCTGACGAAGTGACGGGTAAAAACTCGTCAAGCGCGGGCTTGACCCGCGCATCCATCGCAAGAGAGCGCCTATTCTGATGGATGGATTGCCGGGTCAAGCCCGCGCATGACGATGGGAAGTGATGGCGTCACTCCAGCCCGATCTGCGTCAGGTCCTGGAACCAGTGCTGCGCCTGGACGAACGTCTTCACCTTTGGCGACAGCGCATGCGGATTGGTGTCGTGCACCACCCACACCAACGCGGCGTCATCGACTATCAGCGCGTGCGCCTGCGCCAGAAGTTCGTCCTGCTTTACGGCATCGAAGGTCTGCCTGGCCTCGTCGATCAGCGCGTCGACCTTCGGGTTCTTGTAGCCGCCCCAGTTCACCCCGACCGGCGCGACCTGGCCGGAATGGAAGAACCGCACGATGGCGTAAAGCGGATCCGACGTCACATAGGCGATGTTGTTGGCGGTGATCCCGGCATTCATCTCGTCGGCCGCGCCCTTGCGCCAGTGCGTATATAACGTCTCGAGCTCGACCACCTTGAAGTCGACGTCGATGCCGATCTCCCTGAAGCTCTGCTGCAGGAATTCATTCATCGGCAGCGACAGCATCTGCGCGGTGCCGCCCTGCGCGATGATGAAGGTGGTCTTCAGCGGCCTATCCTTCGAATAGCCGGCTTCCTCCACCAGCTTCTTCGCGGCCGCGAGATCGTATGTCAGATCGAAGGTCGGCTTGCCGA
This sequence comes from Bradyrhizobium sp. ISRA464, assembly GCF_029910095.1. NCBI lineage: Bacteria > Pseudomonadati > Pseudomonadota > Alphaproteobacteria > Hyphomicrobiales > Nitrobacteraceae > Bradyrhizobium > Bradyrhizobium sp. ISRA464. The sequence continues at coordinate 1,113,791 of NZ_CP094526.1, forward strand.
ACCACGGGCTCGACGGGTCTACCTGTCCCTTGGCGGGCTTTGCCAATCCATTCATCAGGCCAACCACGGCGTCACGGTCGATCGCGAGGTTGAGCGCCTTGCGCAGGCGGATGTCGGCCCAGGGCGAGCCGGGCAGCACGCTCAGGTGATAATTCCAGACATGCGGCGTGACGTTGTCGATGATCTTCATGCCGGCGACCTTGAGCTGCGGCACGGCGTCAGGCGCCGGCGTCTCGATCAAGTCGACCTGGCCTGCCAGCAACGCGTTGGTGCGCGTCAGCGCCTCCGGCATCGGGATCAGGATCATCTTGTCGACCTTTGGAATCCGCTTCTTGTCCCAATAGTCCGGATTCTTCGTCAGCTCGGCGAGCTCGCGCGGCACCAGCTTGGTCAGTTTGAACGGGCCGGTGCCGGAAGGCTGGCTGGCGAACTTGTCCCAATCGCCGCCGAGCTTTTCGTACTGCGCGGGGCTGGAGATCAGGAACCAGAGCATCTGATAGGGAAAGAAGGAGTCGACCGTCTTGGTCGTGATCTCGATGGTCGAGTCGTCGATCTTGGCGTAGCTCGCGACCGAGGGCAGGCGGGTCTTGACCTGCGCGCTCTGCCGCTTGTCGAACTGCGGTGCCTTGTCGTTCAGCACCTTGTCCAGATTCCAGATCACCGCATCGGCGTTGAAATCGCTCCCGTCATGGAATTTCACGCCGTTGCGCAAGGTGAAGCGCCACTTGGTCTTGTCCTTGTCGTCGACCTTCCATTCGGTCGCGAGTCCAGGCACCAGCTTGCCCGGCCTGTCGGCAACGTCCATCTCCCAGGCGACCAGGGGATCGTAGATCGTGTAGGCGGTGAACTGATAGGCGCCAGCGCCGCGGTCGGGCTGGCCCGTCGTGAGCGGGATGTCGGCCATCGAAATGCCGTATCGCACAATGGATTCGGCGCGCACTGGCGCGACCGGCCAGCCCGCGGCCATGCCAAGCACCGCTGCCGCCACAAGGATCGAACTGCGCGCACGCATATTAAAGGCTCCGCTCATTGAAAGTCGGAGCCAGGCTTGCAAGCATGGTGCCAGATTAGGCACCGTCACCCTGTCTTGCTGCGAGGTGGAAGGAAATGACGCGCCCCGCGGCTTTCTGCTGCCGAACCATTCCCCTTGGCACAGGCATTGCATACGCTTGCCCAAGAAATAATCACTGCGTCAATCACGTGAAGTCGAGAAGGGGTTGCTCACATGCGAAACAAGAAGACCAACGCGGCGGCGATGGTGCTGGCGCTTGCGTTTGCGGCAGGCGCGCCGGCGATCGCAAGCGCCGAGACCGTGCTGCGAATTGGCATGACGGCTGCCGATATTCCGCGCACGCTCGGCCAGCCCGACCAGGGTTTCGAAGGCAATCGCTTCACCGGGCTGACGATGTACGACGCGCTGACGATATGGGATCTGTCGTCATCCGACAAGGCGAGCGTGATGATCCCCGGTCTCGCCACCGAGTGGAAGGTCGATGACGCCGACAAGACGAAATGGATCTTCAAGCTGCGTCCGGGCGTGAAATTCCATGACGGCAGCGACTTCAATGCCGATGCCGTGGTCTGGAACGTCGACAAGGTGCTGAAGCAGGACGCGCCGCAGTTCGACCCAAGCCAGGTCGGCGTCACGGCCTCGCGCATGCCGACGCTGGTTTCGGCGCGCAAGATCGATGACATGACCGTAGAGTTGACCACCAAGGAGCCGGACAGCTTCCTGCCGATCAACCTCACCAACCTGTTCATGGCGAGCCCGACCAAGTGGCAGCAATTCTACGACAAGGCCGAAGGCGTCGACGCCAAGGCGAAGTCGCAGGCGGCGTGGGCCGCGTTCGCCAAGGATGCCTCGGGCACCGGCCCCTGGAAGATGTCGAGCTTCACCCCGCGCGAGCGGCTCGAACTGGTGAAGAACGAGAACTACTGGGACAAGGCGCGCGTGCCGAAGGTCGACAAGATGGTGCTCTTGCCGATGCCGGAAGCCAATGCCCGCACCGCGGCGTTGCTGTCCGGGCAGGTCAACTGGATCGAGGCGCCGGCGCCGGATGCAGTGCCAGAGATCAAGCAGCGTGGCTTCAATATCTATTCCAACGAGGAGCCGCATGTCTGGCCGTGGCAGTTCTCGCGCGTCGAGGGCTCGCCGTGGAACGATATTCGCGTTCGCAAGGCCGCCAATCTCTGCATCGATCGCGACGGGCTGCGTGACGGCCTGCTCGCGGGCCTGATGGTGCCGGCCACCGGCACCTTCGAGCGGGGCCATCCCTGGCGCGGCAACCCGACCTTCCAGATCAAGTATGACAAGCCGGCCGCGCAGAAGCTGATGCAGGAGGCGGGCTACGGTCCGAACAAGAAGCTGACGGTCAAGATCCAGACATCGGCGTCGGGTTCAGGCCAGATGCTGCCGCTGCCGATGAACGAATATCTGCAGCAGGCTTTGGCGGAGTGCTACTTCGATGTGCAGCTCGACGTGATCGAATGGAACACGCTGTTCACCAATTGGCGGCGCGGCGCCAAGGATCCGTCGGCCAACGGTGCGAATGCGATCAACGTCACCTATGCCGCGATGGACCCCTTCTTCGCGCTGGTGCGCTTCCTGCAGTCGGGCATGGCGCCGCCGGTTTCGAACAATTGGGGCTTCGTCAACGATCCGAAGTTCGATGCCCTGGTGAAGAAGGCCCGTGAGACCTTCGATCCGGCCGCGCGCGACGCGGCGCTCGCCGAGCTGCATGCCGCCTCGGTCGACGACGCAGCGTTCCTGTTCGTCGCCCACGACGTCGCACCGCGTGCGATGAGCCCGAAGATCAAGGGCTTCGTGCAGCCGAAGAGCTGGTTCGTCGACTTCTCGCCGGTCACGATCGTGCCGTGAGGCTGGCGGCATAAATCGATGTACCCTCTCCCCTTGTGGGAGAGGGTGGCTTCGCGAAGCGAAGCTGGGTGAGGGGTTGTCTCCGCGGATCGGACTTCTCATTACCTGAATTCACTCTCCGCGGGGACAACCTCTCATCCGGCGCGCGTGTCATGCGCGCCACCTTCTCCCACAAAGAGAGAAGGGAAGAAGCGAGTGACTCGTGTTTGCCTATACCGCCAGACGGATCGTCTACGTCATTCCGATCGTGCTCAGCGTTGCGCTGGTGTGCTTCCTGCTTGTGCATATCACGCCCGGCGACCCGCTGGTCGCCGTATTGCCCGCTGACGCCTCGCAGGAGCTCGCCGCGCAACTGCGCTCCGCTTACGGCTTCGACCGCCCGATGCCGGTGCAGTTCGGGTTGTGGCTGTGGCGTGCGTTCCATGGCGATCTCGGCAATTCGATCGCAACCGGCCGCCCGGTGCTGACCGAAGTGATGCGCGCGGTCGGTAACACCGTGATGCTGGCAGTCGCGGCGGCGATCATCAGCTTCACGTTCGGCCTGCTGTTCGGCCTGATCGCCGGCTATTTCCGCGATACCTGGGTCGACAAGGTCGCGACCTCAGTTGCGATCGCCGGCGTGTCGTTGCCGCATTACTGGCTCGGCATGCTGCTGGTCATCATCTTTTCGGTGCAGCTCAACTGGCTGCCGGCGGTCGGTGCCGGGCCCGGCGGCTCCGGCGCATGGGCATGGGACTGGGAGCATCTGCGCTATCTCGTGTTGCCGGCGATCACGACCTCGGTGATCCCAATGGGCATCGTTACCCGCACCGTGCGCGCGCTGACCGGCGATATCCTGAGCCAGGATTTCGTCGAGGCGCTGCGCGCCAAGGGCCTGCGCGAGACCGAGGTGTTCCGCCATGTCGTCAAGAACGCCGCACCGACCGCGCTTGCGGTGATGGGCCTGCAACTCGGCTACATGCTCGGCGGCTCGATCCTGATCGAGACGGTATTCTCATGGCCGGGCTCGGGCCTGCTGCTGAACTCCGCGATCTTCCAGCGCGACCTGCCGCTGCTGCAGGGCACGATCCTGGTGCTGGCGCTGTTCTTCGTGCTGCTCAACCTCCTGGTCGATATCGCGCAGGCCGCGATCGATCCGCGGATCAAGCGGAGCTAGGCGATGAGTGCGATGACTGATGCCGCACTGCAGGCCGCGCCCGCGACGAAAGCGCGCGGCTATTGGTCTACCGTCGCGCGCCGCATCACGCGCGACAAGGTCAGCATGGCCTGCGCCATCATCCTGGTGCTGATTTTTGCGTCAGCGCTGCTCGCGCCTTGGCTTCACCTCGCCGATCCCTACCAGGGGGCGATGATCCGTCGCCTCCGCCATATCGGCACGCCTGGCTACCCGCTCGGCACCGACGAGCTCGGCCGCGACATGCTGGCGCGGCTGATCTATGGCGGACGACTGTCGCTGATCGTCGGTATCCTGCCCGTGATCTTCGCCTTCGTGATCGGTACCTCGCTCGGTCTCGTCGCCGGCTATGTCGGCGGCAAGCTCAACACCGCGATCATGCGCACGGTCGACGTGTTCTACGCATTCCCCTCGGTGTTGCTCGCGATCGCGATTTCAGGCGCGCTCGGCGCCGGCATCGTCAACTCAATCGTGTCGCTCACGATCGTGTTCGTGCCGCAGATCACCCGCGTGGCGGAGAGCGTCACGACCGGCGTGCGCAACATGGATTTCGTCGAGGCGGCGCGCGCCTCGGGCGCGGGACCGTTCACCATCATGCGCGTGCACATGCTCGGCAACGTGCTCGGGCCGATTTTCGTCTACGCCACCGGCCTGATTTCGGTGTCGATGATCCTGGCCGCCGGTCTCTCCTTCCTCGGGCTCGGGACAAAGCCGCCGGAGCCGGAATGGGGCTTGATGCTGAACACGCTGCGTACCGCGATCTATGTCAATCCATGGGTCGCAGCGCTGCCGGGCGCGATGATCTTCGCGGTCTCGATCGGCTTCAACCTCTTGAGCGACGGCATGCGCAGCGCCATGGACATCAGGAACTAGAGCGATGAGCGACGCCAATCTTTCAGCCGACATGCTGGAGCCGGTCGCCGACGTCGGCGGCGCCGCGCAACCGCTGCTGCAGGTCAAGGGACTGACAAAGCACTTTCCGGTGCGTGGCGGGTTGTTCAGCCCGCGCAAGACCGTGCGCGCCGTCGACAACGTCTCCTTCGCGGTCATGAAGGGCGAAACTGTCGGCATCGTCGGCGAGTCCGGTTGCGGCAAGTCCACCACCGCGCGGCTGTTGATGCATCTGATGATGCGGGATGCCGGCGACATCGTCTATGACGGGATGCAGGTCGGCCGCTCGCTCAGTCTGCGCGAATTGCGCCGCGGCATGCAGATGGTGTTCCAGGACAGCTACGCCTCGCTCAATCCGCGCCTCACCATCGAGGAATCGATCGCCTTCGGGCCAAAGGTCCATGGCATGGCCGATGGCGCGGCGCGCGCGCTGGCGCGGGAGCTGCTCGGCAAGGTCGGCTTGCGGCCCGAGACCTTCGCCAACCGCTATCCGCATGAGATTTCCGGCGGCCAGCGCCAGCGCGTCAACATCGCCCGTGCGCTGGCGCTGTCGCCGAGGCTGGTGATCCTCGATGAAGCGGTCTCCGCGCTCGACAAGTCGGTCGAGGCGCAGGTGCTCAATCTGCTGGCGGATCTCAAGCGCGAGTTCGGGCTTACCTATCTCTTCATCAGCCACGATCTCAACGTGGTCCGTTACATTTCCGACCGCGTGCTGGTGATGTATCTCGGCGAGGTCGTCGAGCTCGGCCCGGTCGATGCGGTCTGGGACGCGCCCGCGCATCCCTATACCCGCGCGCTGCTGGCCGCGATGCCGTCATCCGATCCGGACCGGCGCACCGAGGTGCCGCCGATATCAGGCGATCCGCCCAATCCGATCGATCCGCCTTCGGGCTGCCGGTTTCACACCCGTTGTCCGTTTGCGGAGCCGCTCTGCGCAAACGGCACGCCAAAACTCAGCGATCTCGATACAATGGGCCATCAAGCGGCGTGCTACATGGCCATTCCCGGCTCGGGGCACAGCCGCGCGCCGGCAAAAGCAAAAGGAGAAAACGCGGCATGACCAGACCCACAGCCAAGGACGTCAAGGTGATCGCGCACGTGGCCGACGTGCCCGCCGATGACGAGGTGGCCAACCGCATCGCCAATTCGATCGGGCCCGCATTCGACGGTTTTGCGCCGATCTCCGGCACGCTGCCCTTCGATCTCGAACCCGCGAGCTTCCTGCTGGCCCAGATCGCGCAGGTGTCGAAATGAGCACCGATCCCGCCTTGATGACCTTGACCGCAGTTGCCAAGGCGATTGCCGAGAAGAAGGTCTCGTCGCACGAGGTGACGCGCGCCGTGCTGCATCGGATCGCGGAGTGGCAACCACGTCTCAACGCCTATATGGCGATCGAATCGGAACAGGCGGTCGCTGCGGCCACTGAGGCCGACGCTGAGCTTGCCAACGGTAAGAGTCGCGGCGTGCTGCACGGCGTGCCGATGGCGCACAAGGACATGTATTACGAGGCCGGCAAGGTCGTGACCTGCGGCTCGCTGATTCGCCGCGACTTCGTGCCGAAGACGACCGCGACCGCGGTGCAACGGCTGAAGGATGCCGGCTCGATCCGGCTCGGCTCGCTGCAGATGGTCGAGTTCGCCTACGGGCCCACCGGCCACAATGTGCATTATGGCCCGGTGCATAATCCCTGGAACGTCGACCACATCACCGGCGGCTCGTCGTCGGGTTCGGGCTCGGCGGTCGCCGCGCGCCTGACCTTTGCGGCGCTCGGCTCCGACACCGGCGGCTCGATCCGCATGCCCGCGCATTTCTGCGGCGTCACCGGCCTGAAGACGACGGTCGGACGCGTCAGCCGCGCCGGCGCGATGCCGCTGTCGCAGTCGCTCGACACCGTCGGTCCCCTGGCGCAGACGGCGGAGGACTGCGCCTTGCTGCTCGGCCTGATGGCCGGCGCGGACCCCGAGGATCTCACGGCCTCGAACCAGCCGGTGCCGGATTACATGGCTGCGACAAAGCAGTCGCTGAAGGGTCTCAAGATCGGCGTGCCGACGGCGTTCTATGTCGACGACCTCGATTCCGAGGTGGCGCGCATCCTCGATGAGACCATCGCGACGCTGACGAAGGAAGGCGCCGAAATCGTCAAGGTCGAGTTGCTGGACCAGCGCCAGCTGAGCTCAGCCTCGCAACTGGTGCTCGCAGTCGAAGCCGCGGCCTTCCACAAGCGCTGGATGATCGAGCGGCCGCAGGATTACGGCCCGCAGGTGTTGATGCGGCTGCAGAACGGTCTCACGATTCCAGCGGTCACCTATCTCGAGGCGATGCGCTGGCGCGGCCCGGCGCTTGCTGCGCACAATGCCGCGGTCGGCGGCGTTGACGCGGTGATTGCGCCATCGTCTCCGGTGCCGGCGCCGACGATTGCCGAGAGCGATGTCGGCAACGGTCCGGGTGCCGACGCGGTGCTGCAGCGGCTGACGCGGTTCACCCGTCCTGTCAACTATCTCGGCCTGCCGTCGCTCTCGATCCCTTCGGGCTTCACGAAAGCGGGCTTGCCGGTCGGCATGCAGTTGATCGGCCGCTCCTTCGAGGAGGCCACGCTGCTTCGGATCGGCGCTGCCTTCCAGCGCGCGACCGATTATCACGCAAGGGTGCCGAAACTCGCATGATGGACCTCGTCGAGATCAACAACCTCAACATCCGCTTCACCGGCGATCGCACGGTCCATGCCGTGAACGATCTCAGCTTGTCGCTTGGCGAGGGCGAGGTGTTGGGGCTGCTCGGCGAGTCCGGCTCGGGCAAGAGCGTGACGCTGCGGGCGCTGATGCGGCTGTTGCCGAAGAAGCGCACGCAGATGTCCGGCAGCGTCAAGGTGCTGGGCCGGGAAGTGCTGGCGATGGACGACGAGGCGCTGTCCACATTCCGCGGACAGACCGTCTCGATGATCTTCCAGGAGCCGGCGCTCGCGCTCGATCCGGTCTACACGATCGGGCGGCAGATCGCCGAAACCGTGATGCGGCATGAAGGCAAGAGCGAACGCGAGGCGATGGCGCGTGCGCTCGAGATGCTGGAAGTGGTACGGATCCCCTCCGCCAAGAGGCGGCTGGAGTCCTATCCGCACGAGATGTCAGGCGGCATGCGGCAGCGCGCGATGATCGCGCTGGCGCTCGCCTGCAAGCCGAAGATCCTGCTCGCGGACGAGCCGACCACCGCGCTCGACGCCACCGTGCAGATCCAGATCCTGCTCCTGCTGCGCGAGCTACAGCGCGAGTTCGGCATGTCGGTCATTTTCGTCACCCACGACATCGGCGTCGCCGTCGAGATCTGCGACCGTGTCGCGGTGATGTATGCCGGCCAGATGGTCGAGCAGGGCGCGTTGCGCGACATTGTGCGCTCGCCGGTCCACCCCTATGCCAAGGGGCTGTTGGCCTCGACCGTTCATGGCGCGAAGCGCGGCGAGCGGCTGGAGACCATCCCAGGCACGCCACCCTCGCTCGATCGCGCGCCAACCAGCTGCTCCTTTGCGCCCCGCTGCGGCCTCGCCCAGCCGCGCTGCAGCGAAAGCCTGCCGCCCAATGTGCAGATCGCGCCCGGACGTGTGGCGCGCTGCATCTTGGCCGAGCCGGCGGTGGCCACGGTTTAGCTCGCGCGGGCGACGGCGTCGGCGATCCAGTGCCGCACCGCGGCCATCCGCCGGGCCGGCTGGTTCCGAATGCATCACAGCATGATCGCGGGCGCCGGCCCGTTGTCGCGGGTGCTCGGTCCCGCCGACTGGACCCACGGCATCGGGCGCCCGGTCCAGAACATTGCGGCGGACCCCAATCCGAACCTGACGGTCCAGTTGTTCCGGCAACCACAGGGCGAGTGGATCGGGGTCCGGGCCGAGGCCCGTTGGCGCCCGGAGGCCGGGCATGGCGTCGGCAGCGGCGTGTTGCTGGATGTTTACGGCGAGATCGGCCGGGTCTTGATGTCGGTCATTCTCGTGCCTTTTCCAAGAACAGGGCCCGGTTCGGCGACAAACTAGCCATCATTCCTTCAATTCCCCGTGCCATCACGGACATGCGGTCGCGGTTAACGCGACTTAAATGGTGGATGGTCACAAAAATGGACGACGGCCACAAACGTCGGTACAACGTGGCTTTCACATAACCCTTTATTGCAGAGACTGGAATTTATGGCAGCCGTTCCCGCCGTCCGCCGTTCCGAACTCGGTGACGCGCTGCGCGCATGTCGCAGTGCCTTCATTGGCGTCGGTCTCATGAGTTGCATGATCAACCTGTTGTACCTGACAGGTTCGATGTTCATGCTGCAGGTCTACGACCGGGTGCTGCCGAGCCGCAGTGTTCCAACCCTGGTCGGCCTCGTGGTCATCGCCGCCGGCCTTTATATCGCCCAAGGGGTGCTCGATCTCCTGCGCGGCCGGATCCTCGGCCGCATCGGAACCTCACTCGACGAAGCCCTCAACGCACGGGTGTTTGACACCATCATCCGGCTGCCGCTCATGGTCGGCAATCGCACCGAGGGTTTGCAGCCGCTGCGCGACCTCGACAATGTGCGCTCCTTCCTCGGCAGCATGGGGCCCGGCGCATTCTTCGATCTGCCCTGGCTGCCGTTCTACATGGCGATCTGCTTCGCGTTCCATTGGCTGCTCGGCGTCACCGCGCTGGTCGGCGCCATCATTCTCGTGACGCTGACACTCATCACCGAATACATGTCACGCACGCCCGCCAAGGATGCGTTGACGCTCGCGGCGCGGCGCAACGATATCGCGGCCTCCAGCCGTCGCAATGCCGAGGTGCTCGTCGCGATGGGCATGGCCGGGCGGATGAACAAGCGCTGGAACGAGGCCAACGAGGACTATCTGGCCGGCAACCAGCGCGCGAGCGACGTCACCGGCGGGTTGGGTGCGGTCGCCAAGGTGCTGCGCATGATGCTGCAGTCGTCCGTGCTCGCGGTCGGCGCCTATCTGGTGATCCACCAGGAGGCGACCGGCGGCATCATCATCGCGGGCTCGATCCTGAGCGCGCGGGCGCTGGCGCCGGTCGATCTGGCGATCGCACACTGGAAGGGTTTTGTCGCCGCGCGCCAGAGCTGGCACCGGCTCAACCGGCTGCTGCAGCAGATGCCGGCGCGGCCCGAGCAAACCCTGTTGCAGCCACCGGCGAAGAAGCTGGCAGTCGAGGGCGTGACCATGGTCGCGCCGGGCGACCAGCGCGTGATCGTGCAGGATGTCAGCTTCACGGTCGAAGCCGGCAGCGGCGTTGGCGTGATCGGCCCGAGCGGCTCCGGCAAGTCGTCGCTGGTCCGGGCGCTGGTCGGGGTCTGGACGCCGGTCCGCGGCAAGGTGCGGCTCGACGGCGCCGCGCTCGACCAGTGGTCGTCGGACGTGCTCGGACGCTATGTCGGCTATCTGCCGCAGGATGTCGAGCTGTTCGGCGGCTCGATCGCGCAGAACATTTGCCGCTTCGATCCCGACGCCAAGTCCGACGGCATCATCGCCGCGGCCAAGGAGGCCGGCGTCCACGAGATGATCATCAAGATGCGCGAGGGCTATGACACCCAGGTCGGCGAGCAGGGCAGTGCGCTCTCGGCCGGCCAGGCGCAGCGCGTCGCGCTGGCGCGCGCGCTTTACGGCAATCCGTTCCTGGTCGTACTCGACGAGCCGAATTCCAATCTCGACAGCGAGGGCGACGAAGCGCTGACCCGCGCGGTGCGCGCGGCGCGGGAGCGCGGCGCGATCGTCGTCGTGGTCGCGCATCGGCCGATCGGCATCGAAGGCGTGGATCAGCTCCTGGTGTTGAAGGACGGCCGCATGCAGACCTTCGGGCCGAAGGATGTCGTGCTCGGGCAGGTGTTGCAGCGTGTTGCGCCGCCCACGCCGGTCAGGATCGTCGCCGATGCGGGGGCAGCCAAGTCATGACCGATCTCCCGCGCAACGCACATCAGTCGATCAGGAAGCATCTGATCGTCGGCCTGGCTGTGGTCCTGGTTCTGGCCGGCGGCGTCGGCGGCTGGGCCTCGACGGTGCCGATCTCGGGCGCACTGATCGCGCCAGGCTCGGTGGTCGTCGATAGCAACGTCAAGAAGGTGCAGCATCCGACCGGCGGCGTGGTCGGCGAGATCCTGGCGCGTGACGGCGACACGGTGAAGGCCGGAGATGTCGTCGTGCGTCTCGACGAGACCGTCGTGAAGGCAAGCCTTGCGATCGTGGTCAAGACCTTGAACGGCCTTTATGCGCGCGCCGCCCGCCTCGAGGCCGAGCAGCAGGGCCGTGACAAGATCGCATTTCCGCCGCAGCTCACCGAGCAGGCCAACGATCCCGACGTTCGCGATGTCATGGCGAGCGAGACCAAGCTGTTCGAGGTCCGGGTGAATGGCCGTACTGGCCAGAAGGCGCAGCTACGCGAACGTGTCGTCCAGCTCAACGAGGAGATCGCGGGGCTCGAGGCCCAGGAGCAGGCCAAGGATAAGGAAATTGCCTTGGTGCAGCAGGAACTGGTCGGCGTCCGCCAGCTCTATGAGCAGCACCTGGTGCAGCTCACCCGCCTGACCACGCTGGAACGCGATGCCGCCCGGCTCGCTGGTGAGCGCGCCCAGTACATCGCCTCGCGGGCCCAGGCCAAGGGCAAGATCACAGAGACCGAGCTGCAGATCATCCAGGTCGACAAGGACATGCTTGCCGAGGTCTCCAAGGATCTGCGCGAGGCCAACGACAAGATCGGCGAGTATGTCGAGCGCAAGGTCACCGCAGAAGACCAGCTCCGCCGCGTCGATATCCGCGCGCCGCAGGACGGCGTGGTGTTGCAATCGACGGTGCATACGGTCGGCGGCGTCATCACCGCGGGCGACGCCATCATGATGATCGTGCCGAAGGCCGACGCGCTTTCGGTCGAAGCCAAGGTCAACCCGCAGGATATCGACAAGCTGCAGATCGGACAAAAAACGCTGCTGCGGCTCTCCGCCTTCAACCAGCGCACCACGCCTGAGCTGAACGGCGTCGTCACCCGCGTCTCCGCTGACACCACGACGGATCAGCGCACCGGCCAGGCCTATTACACCATCCGCGTTTCGATGCCGCCGGAGGAGGTCGCCCGCCTCGGCAGCGAGGTCAAGATCATCCCGGGCATGCCGGTGGAAGCCTTCGTCCAGACCGGCGACCGCACCATGCTGTCCTATCTGATGAAGCCGCTGAGCGATCAGTTCATGCGCTCGTTCCGCGAGAAGTGAGGCTTCCAATCCTCGTAGCCCGGATGGAGCGCAGCGAAATCCGGGAACACTCGCGCCGTAGATGGAGCTGCCCCGGATTGCGCTTCGCTCCATCCGGGCTACGGGGCTGAAGTCAGCGCACGAGATTCTTCAGCAGCAATTCCAGCGCCGCCTTGGCGAATGCCTGCATGTTCGCCTGGCGGTCGCCGCTCGCGGTCTCGAGCGTGATCACCCCGTGCTGCGGCCCGGCGACCGCCATGCAGCTATGGCCGGCGGCGTCGCCGTAGCGGTTGCCGGTCGGGCCGGCTGCGCCGGTCTCCGACAGTCCCCAATCGGTCGAGAGGCGCTCGCGGATCTGGCGCGCGAGCAGTTGCGCGTAGGGTTCGGACGCCGAGCGGATGCCCGGCATGGCGTCGTTGGGAATGTCCATCAGCACGCGCCGCGCGTCGCGGGTGTAGATCACGCCGCCGCCGATGAAATAGGCCGATGCCCCGGGCACCGCGAGCAGCGATGCGGAGATCAATCCTCCGGTCGAGGATTCCGCGACGGCGATCGTCTGCTTGTTCGCGATCAGCTTTGCGGCGATCTGCTCGGCGATGGATACCAGCTCAGTCATCGGCGGCCTTCCTGTTGTGTGCCATGAAAAATCTCCGGGTCGTCCTGCCGTCCTAGCACACCACATCGCCTTCTGCCGAGTTGCCTGCCACCGGCAAGCCTGCTTGAATGCCATTCAAACAAGTTGGCGTCGCGACCGGCGCGCCGATCAGAGGAAACACCATGACGTCGCCGATCGCGGGCGGCGTGGATTGCGATCTGCATCCCGCCGTGCCTCATCTCACCAGCCTGCTGCCCTACATGAACGATTACTGGCGCGACCAGGTGACGACGCGCGGCATGACGGACCTGATCTCGCAGTCCTATCCGCTCAATTCGCCGATCTCCTCGCGGCCGGACTGGCGACCGACGCAGGGCAAGCCGGGCTCGAGCCTGGCCGACATGCAGCGCCAGGCGCTGGACAAGTTCGGCACGGCCTACGGCATCTGCAATCCGCTCTACGGTGTCCAGATGGTGTTTTCCGAGGACATGGCGAACGCGTTCTGCCGTGCGCTGAACGACTGGTTGGTGAAGGAATGGCTCGACAAGGATGAGCGCCTGCGCGGCTCGATCGTGATCCCGGTGCAAAGCATCGAGAAGGCGGTCGCCGAGATCGAGCGTTGCGCGCAGGACAAGCGCTTCGTGCAGGTGCTGATGCTGGTCATGGGCGACATGCCGCTCGGCAAGCGCCATTATTGGCCGATCTATGCGGCCGCCGAGCGGCATGGATTGCCGATCGGCATTCATGCCGGCAGCGCCTATCACAACCCGCCGACCTCGGTCGGCTGGGGCTCCTACCACATCGAGGATTATGTCGCGCAGGCGCAGGCGTTCCAGACCCAGCTTACCAGCCTGATCGTCGAGGGCGTATTCGCGCGTCATCCGAACCTGAAGATGGTGATGCTGGAATCGGGTTTCACCTGGCTGCCGCCGTTCCTGTGGCGACTGCACAAGTTCTGGCGCGGTGTGCGCATGGAAACGCCGTGGGTCGACCGCGCGCCGCTGGAGATTGTGCGCAGCAACATCCGCTTCTCGCTGCAGCCGGTCGATGCGCCGCCGGAACCCGATACGCTGAACCGGCTGTTCGACCATATGCAGTCGGACGAATTGATCCTATTCTCGACCGACTATCCGCATTGGCAATTCGACGGCGATGATGTGCTGCCCGAGGGATTGTCGCCGGATCTCGTCCGCAAGATCACGGTCGACAATCCGCATGCGACCTATACGCGCTTGAAAGTGAAGGAGACGACGCCATGAACGTCCAGCTTCGCGAACGTCCGCAAGCCGCATCGTCCACCGGCACCAAGACCGCGATTGCCGATTGCGACATCCATCCGGCGCGCGCGACCCAAGACGAGCTGTATCCGTTCCTGGCAAAGCGCTGGCACGCGCATCTCGAAACCTTCGGCGTCCATGCCTATCAGGGCATGATGGGGGGACCGCCCTATCCGAAGGCGCAGCCCAACGCCTCGCGCCGCGACGCCTATCCGCCGGAGGGCGGGCCGCAGGGCTCCTCGCTGTCCTTCATGCAGAAGCAGCATCTCGACCCCAACAACGTCGCGCTCGGCGTGCTCAATCCGCTCAATACCGGGCAGGGCATCCGCAACCAGGATCTCGCCGGCGCGATCTGTTCGGCGATCAACGACTGGCAGATCGAGAAATGGACCAGCAAGGATTCCCGGCTGAAGGGGTCGGTCGTCGTCGCCAATGAGGACGGCGTCTCGGCCGCCGCCGAGATCCGCAAGCGCGCCGGCGACAAAAACTTCGTCCAGGTGCTGCTGCTCAGCCGCAACGTCGAGCCGCTCGGTCAGCGCCGCTACTGGCCGATCTACCAGGCCGCCGAAGAGACCGGGCTGCCGATCGGCGTGCATGCCTTCGGCTTCGGCGGCAACCCGATCACCGCGTCGGGCTGGCCGAGCTATTACATCGAGGAGATGGTCGGCCATTCGCAGTGCCAGCAGACGGCGCTCGCGAGTCTCGTGCTCGAAGGCGTGTTCGAACGCTTCCCGAAATTGAAGATGGTGATGGTCGAGGCCGGCTTCGGCTGGGCGCCGTCGCTGGCCTGGCGGCTCGACAAGGTGTTCGAGCGGCTGCACGCCGAGGTGCCACATCTGAAGCGCAAGCCGTCGGACTATATCCGCGACCACATCTGGTGGACGACGCAGCCGATGGAGGATCCGGAAAGCCGCGATCATCTGTTCCAGACCATCGAATGGATCGGCTGGGACAAGCTGTTGTTCGCGACCGACTATCCGCACTGGGACTACGACGAGCCGTCGCGCGTGCTGCCGGCCGGCGTCAGCGACGCCAACAAGCAGGCGTTCTATCTCGACAATGCAAAGAAACTGTACGGTATTGCCTAACATGATCCGGACCCGAAGGGCCGCGCCAGCGCAAAGTGGGAACCGGCTTTCCGAAGAGATCATGGATGAGAGAGACTAATGGCGCGTCATGTGGTTGCCCCGGTGGATGAGCTGCCGCCGGGCTCGCGAAAATCCATCGAGATCGACGGGCGGCCGATCATGGTCTTCAACGTCAAGGGCGAGTTCTTCGGCCTGTTGAACCGCTGCCCGCATCAGGGCGCGGCGCTGTGCGAGGGCCCGCTGATCGGCCTGGCGTCATCGTCCGATCCCGGTGAGATCGAATATACGAAGCTCGGCGAGATCCTGCGCTGCCCGTGGCACGGCTGGGAATTCGACATCCGCACCGGCCAGTCCTATTGCGATCCTCGCCGCTTCCGCGTGCGCGCCTATCCGGTCAATGTCGAGGCGGGCACGAACCTCGTGAAAGGGCCATATGTCGCCGAGACCATCAAGGTCGCGGTCGAGAGCAACTACGTGGTGGTGGACCTGTAGCCGCGATCTTCCCGGTATCCGTGTTCACGGGAGCCCGGTATCGATGAGCGTTTCACGAAACCTCTTGATGCGTGCGTTTGGCCGCCCTCAAGGCCTGCTCGGGAGGTTGGGCGGCGCCATCATGGCCCGCATGAATGCGGAGTGCGGGGCATGGGTGGTGGAGCTTCTCGAGGTCGAACCTGATGACCGCGTGTTGGAAGTCGGGTTTGGTCCCGGTGCCGCCATGCAACACCTGTCTGGTCTGGTTTCAGCCGGGAGCATCGCGGGCGTCGATCCGTCGGCCGAGATGGTGGAGCAGGCGCGGAGCCGGAACGCGGCCGCCGTTCGGAGCGGGCGGGTCGACCTGCAACTCGGCTCCGTCGAGCGCCTGCCGTTCGGCGACAACAGCTTTGACAAGGCGCTCGCGATCAACTCGATGCAGGTCTGGCCGGTCGCGATCGCGGGCTTGCGCGAGATTTCGCGGGTTCTGAAGCCGGGCGGCAGGATCGCGCTCGGCTTTACGGCCTATTCCGGGCAGCCGAACGAAGGCCTTGCGGAGAAGCTCACCTCCGCCGGTTTCGCGAAGGCAAGCGTGATAAAGACAGGTGGTTTTGTGCCTTGGCCATAAAGCCATGAGGCGGATTGGGGCGGCGCTACTGCGGCGCGCCGCTCATCATGATCTGCCGCTCCCACGCATAGCGCGCACCAGCGCACGAAGCGGTATATGGCGGAGACGACCGCCGTGTCGGTAGAGAGCGATTAGATCGAACTTCCCTTGGAACAAGATCACAAGATCGTCAAATAGCACTGAAAGCCTGTTGATATCCTGCTTTGCGATTCTTGCTCGCATTCGTCGGTGGACGGCCCGACTACATCGGTTTACATCCTTCAGGCGCCGGGGGCGGCCGCGTAAGGAGTCGACATGGGGTCGCGGTACCGGAAAAACCTGAATGTTCTTCTTCCGTGCTTCGTCGTGCTCGGCATCATGTTCGGGCTGGTGGCCTATGCGCCGGAACTGTACCGCGCATTCTGCGGTGCCACCGGATATGGAGGGACGACGCAGCGGGCGTATTCCGACCCGACGACCACCTCCGACAAGACCGTGGCGGTCGCGTTCGACAGCAATGTCGCGCCGGGCTTGCCGTGGCGGTTCGAGCCGGAACAACGCTCTGTCACGGTTCACCTCGGCGAACAAAAGCTCGTATTCTTCACAGCCGAGAACCTCAGCAACGAGTCGATCGTCGGACACGCCGCATTCAACGTCACGCCCGAGACGAGCGGTGTCTATTTCAACAAGATTCAATGCTTCTGCTTCAATGAGGAGCGTCTCGATCCGCATCAGAAGGTCGAAATGCCCGTTGTCTTTTTCGTCGATCCGGCCTTTGCGAAGGATCCGGACAACCTCCACGTCGATACAATCACGCTCAGCTATACGTTTTTTCGCTCGGCGAATCCCTCACAGAGCAAGAACCTTTCACGCTTCCTGGCCGATGCCGCGCCGGATCCCGCCCACGGCCAGCAGCTCTTCACCGAACGGTGCACGGCATGTCATGCGATGGATGCCAACAAGGCCGGCCCCGTACTTGGCGGTGTGGTGGGCCGCAGGGCCGGCTCGGCGCCCGGATACCACTATTCGCCGGCACTGAAGACTGCCGGTCTCACCTGGTCTACGGATAATCTTGATCGGTGGCTGGCCGATCCGCAGAAACTGGTACCCGGTGCACGCATGCCGGTGCGTGTGCTCGACGCTCCGTCGCGCCGCGACATCGTCGCTTACCTGCAGAAGGTAGGCCAGAAGCACATCAACCGGACTGGTTCGAACACGGCCGCATCGGACGGAGAATACTAGCCCGACGCTCGGGCAAATGCGACGGTGAGGGTAGATCAGTCCGGCAAGGCTCGGGCAGGCAATGCCCCAAGTGACGGGAGCTACGAATGCTCCATCATCCGTCGTTCCCGCGCGTAGCGCACCAGCGCGACGAAGCGGTAGATGCCGTGCACGAACTTGCCATAGGGCATGGTGATGAACAGCGCGAACACCACGCCGAGATGCAGCGCCAGGAGCGGGCCCATCGCACCGGTCTCACGCCAGAGCAGCAGGGCAAGGCCGGTGATGCTGGTCAGCAACAGCATCATGATGAACGCGGTGTCCATGCCCATGCGCTGCTCGTCGACCAGCACGCGGTCGCGCTTCCATTTCTGTGATAGCAGGCCGATCGGGCCGACCACGAGGCCGAGGCCGCCGAGCGTGCCGAGCACCACGGGCAGATCCCACCACGCATAGGGCGCCTCGCGCGCAAGGAGGTAGTGGTACAGCGTGCCGACGCAGGTCGCGGCGAAGCACAGGGCAAAGCCGTAGAAGGTGAAATGGTGATAGAGCTTGCGACGGTCGGTCGGGCGGTCGTCCTCGTTGAAGCAACCGACCCCGCCGCCATCGAGATAGCGCAGCTCGCCGGCATCGCGGATCGCTTGCAACAGCGCTTTGCGGTCGGTCGTCATGCCGACGGGCTCGCCGATGTCGCGCCAGAAGGCGCGCACGCCCATCGCGAGCGCAAGGATCGCATACAGGAAGGCGAGGCCGAACAACAGTGCCATCGCGTTGTGCGGCATCAACTGATAGAACGCACCGGGGCCGGTGTGGATGCCATAGAGTACGCCCGGGTCGTTGGCCGCGGCGAAGCCGAAGATGAATGTCGCCACGCTCAGCGCCGCGATCAGGCTGATGACCAATCCATTGCGCGCGAACGCACCGGCAAGAGCGCGCGGCCAGGCATAGGCGGCGTAGGATTCGGCGCGCGCGATCGCGAGCGTCTTCGGCACATTGACGTTGAATTCGTGCGGCGGCGAGAACTGGCAGTCGGTGTAGCAGGCGCCGCAGGCGTGGCAGAGATTGGCGAGGTAGTTGAGGTCGCCGTCGGAAAAGGCACGGCGCATCTCCATCGCGGGAAACACCGCGCACAGGCCCTCGCAATAGCGGCAGGAATTGCACACCGTCATCAGACGGTCGGCCTCCTGCAAGATCCTCGTCCCGTGCATCTCGCGAGCCTTGTCCTCAGTTCCGCGCATTCTTTGCCGCTTCACGGCCGGCGACGCGGCCGAACACGCTGCCGATGGTCATGCCGATACCGGCGGCGTAACCCTTGCCCAGCACGTTGCCGGCCATGATCTCGCCGGCGGCGAACATGTTGGCGGAGGGCTTGCCGCCCTTCATCAGCATCCGCGCCTGCTTGTTCACACGGGTGCCGAGATAGGTGAAGGTGATGCCGGGCCGCACCGGATAGGCGAGGTAGGGCGGCGTCTCGATCTTGCGCGCCCAGTGCGTCTTCGGCGGCGTGATGCCCTCGGTGCGGCAGTCGTCGAGAATGGTGTGGTCGAAGGTGCCGGGCTGCACCGCGGCGTTGAATTCGGTAATGGTCTTTTCCAATGCCGCCGGATCGAGCTCGAGCTTGCCGGCAAGCTCGGCGACGGTTTGTCCCGCGATCGGCGGAAACAGCGTCGGCATGAAGCTGGTCACGACGGTCGAATCGAAGATGATGTAGGCGATCTGTTCGGGTTGCGCCGCGACCAGGCGTCCCCAGATTGCATAGCGCTTCGGCCAGATGTCCTCGCCCTCGTCATAGAAGCGCTGGGCGTGCTTGTTGACGACGATGCCGAACACGACCGAATCGTGGCGCGTGATGATGCCGCCGTCGAATTTGGGGGCGCGTGCGTCGATCGCCACCGCATGGCACTGCGTGGGATCGCCGATCTCCTGTACGCCCCTGGCGAGCAGCATCTTCAGGATTGAACCGCGGTTATAGGGCGTGCCGCGGATTAGGAAATTGTCGGCGGCCTCGCCCCAATGTTCCTTCAGCCATTCGATGTTGGCCTCGAAGCCGCCGGCCGCCGCCACCAGGGTCGAGGCGCGCACCTCGGTCTTTCCGTTGACCGGCTGCTTCAACTGAGCCGAGAGGAACATGCCGTCCTCGATCCTGAGATCGGTGACCTCGGCATTGTAGAGGATGTCGACGCCGAGTTGCTCGGCCGTGCGATACAGCGCATTCAGCATGGCGCGGCCGCCGCCGAGGAAGAACGAGTTGGTGCGGCCGAGGCTCAGCGTGCCCCCGAGCGAGGGTTGCCAGCGCACGCCCTGTTCGACGATCCAGTTCAGGATGTCCTTGGACTCGTGGATCATGAAGCGGGCCAGTTCCTCGTCGGTCTGGCCGCCGGTCACCAGCAGCAAATCCTTCCAGAATTCCTCCTCGGTGTAGGGGCCGGTGAGGATCTCGGTCGCCGCGTCATGGGCGCAGCGCATGTTGCGGGTGTGGCGGGTGTTGCCGCCGCGGTAGAACTTCGGCGCGCCTTCCAGCACCAGCACGGAGGCGCCCGCCCGCCTGGCGCTGATTGCAGCACAGAGGGCGGCGTTGCCGCCCCCGATCACCAGCACGTCGAACCTGCGCGTCAGATCAACCATGCGCTCTTGTTATCGTTGTCGGCATGGAAAGCAACACGGTCGGGCGGATACCTGATCCGCCCGACCATGCTGCGGAATATCAGGCCGCAACGGTCTCGCGCTGCGCGACGGTCTGGCGGCCGCCCCGATAGACGATCAGCGCGGCGACGATGCCGAGCGCCGCCGCGCACATCAGCCAGAAGCCCGGCGAGGCCTTGTCGCCGGTATGCTGGATAAGCCAGGTCGAGGCGAACGGCGTGAACGTGCCGAACAGCCCCGCCGCCAGCGCAAAGGCCAGCGAGAAGCAGGTGGTGCGGACATGCGCCGGCACGATCTCGACCAGGCAGCCGAGCATGGTGCCGCTGTAGACGCCGAAATAGAACGAGAACATCATCTCGACCGCCAGCATCTTGCCGAACGTCGGATCGGTGACGAGCCAGTGCAATGCCGGATAGGCGGTCACGAAGGACAGCCCTGCGATCGCCAGCAGCACCGGCTTGCGGCCGAGCCGGTCGGAGACCGCGCCGCCGACCGGATTCCAGATGAAGTTCGTTACCGCGACCAGCAGCGTGACCAAGAGCGCATCCCGGGTCGTCAGCTTCAGCACGCTCTTGCCGAAGGTCGGCGTATAGACCGTGACGAAATAGAAGGTCGTGGTGGTCAGCACCGCGATCATCATGCCCAGCACGACGATGCGCCAGTTCGCGATCGCCGATGCGAACACCTCGCTTGCCGTCGGATGCTTCTTCATCGCCAGGAATGCGGGGGTTTCTTCCAGCGTCCGGCGCAGGAAGAAGATCACCGGAATGATCAGGCAGCCGACGAAGAACGGGATGCGCCAGCCCCAGGCAGCGACGGTGTCGGCCGGCATGCTCTCGTGGAGCAGATAGCCGAGAATCGAAGCGACGAAGATCGCGACCTGCTGGCTCGCCGACTGGAACGAGGTGTAGAAACCGCGGTTGCCGGGCGTGGCAATCTCCGCGAGATAGACCGAGACGCCGCCGAGTTCGACACCGGCGGAGAAGCCCTGCAGCAGTCGGGCGATTAGGACGATGATCGGCGCGGCAATGCCGAGCGTCGCATAGCTCGGGCAGAACGCGATCACGATGGTGCCCACGGCCATGATCGAGAGCGTCACGATCAGGCCCTGGCGGCGGCCGATACGATCGATATAGGCGCCGAGCACGACCGCGCCGACCGGGCGCATCAGGGCGCCGAGCCAGAACACGCCGAACGCGTGGAGCAGCGCCGCAGTCTCGTTCCCGGAGGGGAAGAAGGCCTTTGCAATCGCCTGCGCATAGAAGCCGAACAGGAAGAAGTCGAATTGCTCGAGGAAATTGCCGCTGGTCGCACGCAGGATGGCCCCGATGCGCGACTTGATCTGCGGTGATTGCGATGGATTCGACTGCGACATAACGCCCTTTCCTCCCCGTGGCAGAAGGGCTGACGAAAATTGTCCCGCCAGCCAAGGCAGTTAGCTGCCTTGTGCGACAATTTGGCACGCCTGTCCGGCGCGACCAACCCGAAAACGCCTCCGAACCATCGGAAAAAGAGCCGTAGTGGAAAACGCCTCGACGCAGCGTGCGCGGCATCAGCCCGTGGCGCGCGCGGTCGCGCTGAGCCAGTTCCGGAACGCTGCGAGCTTGGGCGTATCCGCCCGTCCCTGCGGGGAGACCAGATAAAAGCCGGCGTCCGCCGGCAGCGTGATCTTGAAGGGCACCACGAGGCGGCCCTTGGCGATGTCGTCCTTCACATAGGAGGTTCGGCCCATCGCGACACCGATCCCGTCGATCGCGGCCTGGACCGTGACAAAGGTGAGGTCGAAGGTAATGCCCGGCTGCTTCGATATGTCGGTCGGCAGTCCGGCCGCGGTCAGCCACAGCCGCCAGTCGTCGCTGTTGGTGTTGCTGGTGTGCAGCAGCACGTGATCCCGGAGGTCCTCCGGACATTTCAGCGGCTTGCTTCCCTGCAGCAAGGACGGGCTGCACACCGGGAACAGTTCGTCCGCCATCAGCCACTCGGCGCGCAGGCCCGACCATTGGCCACGACCGTAGCGGATCGCGGCGTCGACCTTGTCACGCTGGAAATCGACCAGGCTGGTCGACGTGGTGATGCGGACGTCGATGCCGGGATGCGCCTCCTGGAATGCGGAGAGCCGCGGCAGCAGCCATTTGGCCGCGAGCGAGGCGAGGGTGGAGACGGTCAGCACGTGGCCGTCGTCCCTGCGCAACAGCCGGTCGGTCGCAAGCCGCAGGTCGTTGAAGGCGGCGCGCACGCCGGGAAGGTATTCGGCGGCTTCCGGCGTCAGGCTGAGCGAACGGTTCTGTCGGACGAACAGGCGGACGCCGAGCTCTTCCTCGAGCCGCCGGATCTGATGGCTGATCGCGGTCTGCGTCACGTTCAGCTCCGATGCCGCGATCGTGAAGCTCATGTGCCGCGCGGCGGCCTCGAAGGCGCGCAGCCCGTTCAGCGAAGGTAGTCGGCTGGTCATTCCGGCGTGGCTCCCAATACATGACGTTAATTCATGCGAAACGGTACAAAGTGTCGTTTGTGGAAGGCTCCGACTGCGCAGATATTACCGCCAAGAGGTTACCGACAGGAGCCGGAAATGTCCATTTTCACTCATCAATCGATGACAAATCATCATGCTGATGGCTTTTTGAACCAGGTCAACGAGACCCTTCATGTGTGGTGGGACCGCTACGAGCGCCGGCGCGAGCTGGCCCAGTGGTCGGACCGCGACCTTCACGACATCGGCGTATCTCGGAGCGACGTGGCTTTCGAAACCGAAAAGCCGTTCTGGCGGGCCTAACAAGGACGCCTTCGCCGGCGTCGCCTCCGATGAGGGGCGCCGGCCAATTTCTTCACCCCTGAGAAGCGTGTGATGGCTGCGCGGCGTCTCGATGATCTCAAGCAATATTCCGACGTGCTGCGTGCGAAGGACGGTCGCGAGATCAAGGTGCGCTTCGTCGAGCCGCGAGATCGCGAGGAGCTGCAGAGCTACATCCGTTCGCTCTCCGCGGGGGCGCGCTACAACCGCTTCCTGGGCGCGATGAGAGAGCTGCCGAAGATGGAGCTCGAGCGTTTCATCCACATCGGCGAGGCCGACCGGTTCACGGTGGTCGCGACGATCATGGTTGACGGCTTCGAAACCATCGTCGGCGAAGCCCGCTACGCCTTCCATGCCGACACGTCGAGCGTCGAGTTCGGCCTGTCGATCGACGACCGGTGGCAGGGCCACGGCATCGGCAAGGCGCTCTTGAAAAATCTCGAATGCCGCGCGGCGTCCTTCGGAGCCGGGCGCATCTTTGGCGACACTCTGCGTTCCAACGCGACCATGATCGGGCTTGCCCGCAAGTCCGGCTATGCCTTCACGAACAGCCCCGGCGACTGGAAGCTGGTGCGCTTCGAGAAGCAGATCCACGTCAAACCACAAGAAAGTCCCTGTGCCAGCTGGCGGCTCGCCGCCGCTTCCCGCATGGCCGCGACGTCCTCGCTTGCGGTTTGATACACTGCGCCCGGTTCTGGCCCCTCCAGAACCGGGTCTTTTTTTAGCCAACCTGTTGCCGTAACCTCTGCTCGTCATGCGCGGGCCTGACCCGCGCATCCATCGAGAGAAGGCGCATCTTGCGCTATGGATTGCCGGGGCAAGCCCGGCAATGACGGTCAGGCGTCCTTCGCAAAGTCAGTCGACGTCGCCACGGTGCGCCATTCCGCCAGCTCCTTCGCGACAGCCGCGTTCTTGGCCTCGATGCGCTCCACCGTGTCGCTACCGAGCGGCAGCCGCAGCGGCGGCTTTTCGGCGTTGACGAGCCGAAGCATCGCACCGGCGAGCTTGCGCGGGTCGCCGCGCTGGCCGTGGTTGAAGTCGGCGGCAAGCGCGCGTGTCCTGCCGACGCTCGCATGATAATCTTCGATCTGTTGCGCGATGCGCGACAGCGAGCTCTCGTCCAGGAAGTCGGTCCGGAAGAAGCCGGGCTCGACCACCGTCACCTTGATGCCGAGCGGCGCGACTTCGCCGGCCAGCGCCTCGCTGATGCCTTCAACCGCGAACTTGGTCGCGCCGTAGACGCCCCATCCGGGATAGCCGGCGTAGCCGCCGACCGACGAGATGTTGACGACATGGCCGGAGCGCTGCCGGCGCATATGCGGCAGCACCGCGCGCGTGACGTCGAGCAGGCCGAACACATTGGTGCCGAACAGTCGCTGGGTTTCCGCCGCGCTCGCCTCCTCGATCGCGCCGAGGAGGCCATAGCCGGCATTATTGATCAGGATATCGATGCGGCCGAATCGCTTGACCGCTTCGCCGGCCGCGGCATGGGCCTCGGCCTCGCTGGTGACGTCGAGCCTGACGGCCAGCAGCCGCTCATGCTGGCCGAGGCGGGCGGTGACGGTTGCGGGATCGCGCGCGGTGGCAACCACCGCATCGCCTGCCTTGAGCGCCGCTTCGGCGATCAAGGCGCCAAAACCCCGGGAAGCTCCTGTGATGAACCAGACACGCATGATTTTGCCCTTTCCTTTGGGGCCGGCGCGATGCCGGCCTGATGGGCAAAGGGATAGCGCCTCGTCGGTGATGAGATAATCCGATATATATTTGCCAAGCTGATGAGGAAAATTCATTAATGCGGATCGACCCCTCCGACCTCGCCACCTTTCTCGCCATCGCCCGCCACAAGAGCTTTCGCGCGGCGGCGACCGAGCTTGGCGTGTCCGCGTCGGCCCTCTCGCACGCGCTGCGCAACATCGAGGAGCGGCTCGACCTGCGCCTGATCAACCGCACCACCCGCAGCGTGGCGCTGACCGAAGCCGGCGAGCGGCTGTTCGCGCGGATCAGTCCGGCGTTTCGCGACATCGACGATGCGCTGGAGGATCTCAACAATTTCCGTGGTCGCCCGGTGGGCACGCTGCGCTTCACCGCGGCGCGCCAGTCGGCGCAGCTGGTGCTGCTGCCGATCGTCACGCGCTTCCTGAAGGCGTTTCCCGATGTCAGTGTCGAGGTCATGATCAACGACGCGTTGATCGACATGGTCGCCGCCGGCTTCGACGCTGGCGTGCGTTTCGGCGAGACGATTGCTGGCGACATGATCGCCGTCCCGATCGGTCCGCGGCATCGCTTTGCCGTGGTCGGCTCACCCGCTTATTTTAGGACGCACAAGCCGCCGATCACGCCGCACGACCTGAAACGCCTGCCCTGCATCCGCTACCGCTTCACCAGCGGCGTGGTTTATCGCTGGGAGTTCGATCGCGGCGGCATCGAGGTCGATATCGACGTCGAGGGACCGCTGACGCTGAACGACCAGGACCTGATAGTCGATGCAGCGCTCGATGGAGCTGGGCTCGCCTATGTGTTCGAGGCGCAGGTCAACGCGCTGATCGCGAAACGCAAGCTGGTGCGCGTGCTCGCCGACTGGTGCCCGGCCTATCCCGGCTTCTTCCTCTATTACCCGAGCCGCCGTCAGCTGCCGGCCGCGCTGCGCGCCTTCGTGGATTTCGCGCGCTCTCCGAATCCGTAGCCCGGATGGAGCGAAGCGCAATCCGGGATCAGTATCTCTGGGGAGAGCCCTGTCCCGGATTGCGCTGCGCTCCATCCAGGCTACGCGCTCGTCATGCGCGGGCTCGACCCGCGCATCCATCAAATGAAAGCGGTCTTTACGATGGCTTGCCGGGTCCAAGCCCGGCAATGACGGGCGACCAAGCCGGCGCTCAATTGCCCCGAAACACCGGCTTGCGCTTGTCGATGAAGGCCTGCACCGCTTCCTTGTGATCGGCCGTCGTGGTCAGCCGGATCAGCCGTTCGGCCTCATGATCGCGCGCGGTGGCGAAGTCGAACAGCAGCGCTTCATCCAGATTGTCCTTCATGTAGCGCAGCGCCAGCGTCGGGCCTTCGGCCATTGCCTTGGCGAGTGCGAAGGCTTCCTCCTGCAGCGTCTCGTCCGGCACCACGCGGTTGACGAGGCCGATCTGCTCGCATCTGGCGGCATCGACCTTCTCGGCCGTGAACATCAGCTCGCGGGCGCGTGCAGTGCCGACCAGGCGCGTGAGCAGCCAGGCGATGCCGTAATCGCCGCTCAGCGCCACGCGCAGATAACCGGTCGACACGAAGGCCGATTGCGCGGCGATGCGGAGGTCGCAGGCCATCGCGAGCGCGAGCCCGGCGCCGACCGCGGGGCCGGGCAGCGCGGCAACGGTCGGCTTGCGCACCGAGGCGAGTGCCCCGGTGAGCAGGCGCTGGCGTTCCTGCAGATCGGCGACCTTGTCCTCATAGGACATGTCGAGCTTCTTCTGGTCGCGATGCGCGCCCATGCCCTTGACGTTGCCGCCGGCGCAGAACGCCTTGCCGGCGCCGGTGAGCAGCAGCACGCAGACCTCGGGGTTCTCGCCGCAGGTCCTGATCATCGTGCGCAGCGCCGGCGTCAGATTGTCCGACATCGCGTTGCGCACCTCGGGGCGGTTCAGCGTGATGACGGCGACGCGGTCGCGGATCACGCAGAGCAGTTCGTCGGTGCCGGTCTCGATCTTGATTTCGCTGGTCATGTTTCCTTCCTGAGGGCTGATCGTTGCCGTCATCGCGAGGAGCGAAGCGACGAAGCAATCCACTCCTCAGCTTGTGGCGATATGGATTGCTTCGCTCCGCTCGCAATGACGGATGCAGCGGATCGTTTCGCGGACGTTACGCTAGTTACATGACTTCCGTCATCTCAAAACTTCTCGACCCAGGGCCGCAATTCGAGCTCCCAGCTCCAGGCGCTGCGCGGCTGCTGCAGCACGCTCCAATAGCTCAAGGCAATCGCATCGGGATCGAGCATGGAGTCGGGCCGGTCGGCGGGCTCGGTGCGAGCCGCGCTGCGGATGCCGCCATCGATCACGAAATGTGCGACATGGATGCCTTGCGGCGACAATTCGCGCGCCATGCTCTGCGCCAGGCCGCGCAACGCGAACTTGCCCATCGCGAACGGCACCGATTGCGCGTAGCCCTTCACGCTGGCGGACGCACCGGTGAACAGGATCGCGCCCTTCTTGTTCGGCAGCATGCGTTTCGCAGCTTCCTGCGCCACCAGGAAGCCGCCGAAGGCGGAGACCGCGATCGCCCGCTCGACCTCTGATGGCACCAATTCGACGAACGGACCGCGCATGCGGCCGGAGGCGTTGTAGACCACGAGATCGGGCGTCCCGATCTCGCGCTCGACGAGGCCGAACAGCCGTTCCACGTCCTCGACCTTGGTGGCATCGCAGGCATAGGCGCGCGCGCCGGTCTCGGTGCAGAGCGCGCCGAGTTTCTCGATGCTGCGCGCGGCCAGCGCCACGCGAATTCCCTCCCGCGAAAATAGCCGTGCGAGCGAGGCGCTGAGCCCCTCGCCGGCGCCGACGATCAGGGCGATCTTGTACTTTGGCATGTCCATTGGGCTTTCCTTTGCTCTGCCGGAAGAGGATAGTCTGCCTGAAGAGATGAGCAACAAAGCCGGGAATTCAATGCAGCCGCTCAAGCAGGACCTTAAGCCGTCATACGCCAGCCAGCCGGGGCTCCTGGCTCCCGATACCACAGGCATGAACTTCTACCGGGCCGACCCCGCGCTGACTGATCTGCTGAAACTGCATTTGCCCGATGCGCTGTTCCGTCACATCGAGCCGCATCTCGACCGGCTCGGCGAACTCGCCGGCGGCTATCTCGATGAATGCGCGAGGCTCGCCGACAGGCATACGCCGATGCTGCACCAGCGCGACAAATTCGGCCGCGACGTGCAGCACATCGAATACCACCCGTCCTATCGCGAGATAGAGAAGGTTGCCTTCGGCGAGTTCGGCATTCACGCGCTGTCGATCCGCAAGGGCATCATGGGCTGGCCGGACAAATATCCCGTCGTGGCCAAGCATGCCTTCACCTTCCTGTTCAACCAGACCGAATTCGGCATGGGCTGCCCGATCAATGTCACCGACGGCTGCGCCAAGCTCTTGGCGAATTTCGGCAGCGAGGCGTTGAAGGCGAAATATCTCGATGGCCTGACGCAAACCGACATGAGCAAGCTGACGCAGGGCGGCCAGTTCATGACCGAGAAGGAGGGCGGCTCCGATGTCGGCACGCTGACGACGCGGGCCGTGCAGGAGGGCGACCACTGGCGGCTTTATGGC
Source organism: Bradyrhizobium sp. ISRA464 (assembly GCF_029910095.1). Classification (NCBI taxonomy): domain Bacteria; kingdom Pseudomonadati; phylum Pseudomonadota; class Alphaproteobacteria; order Hyphomicrobiales; family Nitrobacteraceae; genus Bradyrhizobium; species Bradyrhizobium sp. ISRA464. Next base: position 1,141,924 of record NZ_CP094526.1, read on the forward strand.
GAGAAATGGTTTTGCTCGAATGCCGATGCCAAGGTGGTGATGCTGCTGGCGCGCCCCGAGGGCGCAGGGCCGGGCACGCGCGGTGTCGGCCTGTTCCTGATGCCGCGTTTCCTCGACGACGGCTCGCAGAACCACTACCGGATCGTGCGCCTGAAGGACAAGCTCGGCACCCGGTCGATGGCCTCGGGCGAGATCAAGTTCGATGGCGCGATCGCTTATGCCGTCGGCAAGCTCGATCGCGGCTTCGTGCAGATGGCCGAGATGGTGAACTCGTCGCGGCTTTCCAACGGCGTCAAATCCACCGCGCTGATGCGCCGCGCCTGGCACGATGCCATCACGGTGGCGAGGGGACGTGTTGTCTTTGGCCAGCGCATCATCGACCTGCCGCTGGCGCGGCGGCAGTTGATGAAGATCATGCTGCCGACCGAGCAGGCGCTCTCGATGAGCTTCCTGACTGCGGCTGCGCTCGACCGCGCCGAGGCCGGCAGCCAGGATGCCGCGGCGCTGCTCCGTATCCTCACGCCGACCTTGAAATTCCGCGCCACCCGCGACGCCCGGAAAGTCTGTGGCGATGCGATGGAGATGCGCGGCGGCATCGGATACATCGAGGAGTTCGTCACGCCACGGCTGTTGCGCGACGCGCATCTCGGCTCGATCTGGGAGGGCACCGGCAATATCGTCGCGATCGATGCGCTAAAGCGCGCGGTCGGACGCCATGGTGCGGACAGTGCGCTCGCGGCCGATTTGCACGCACGGTTGGACGACAGCCCCGATGTCCCACAGGCCTGGCGCAACAGGCTGCGCGATCTCAGCGACCGCGCAGTCGCGTTTGCGCGCGAGGTCGCAAGCCGCATGGACAACGAGGGCGATGCGCGTCGAGCCACCAGCCTGCTCTATCACGTCGCAAGCGCGGTGGCGCTGGCGTGGGAGGGCGGACGCATTCACGAGATGCGCGGCGATGCGCGCCGGCTCCTGCTGTCGCGGATGGTGATCGACCACCGCGTGATGCCGGGCGATCCGTTCCGGCTAACGGAAAATACCGTTCAGCGCACGATGACCGAGCACCTGCTCGGCGATCGCGCTGTCGGCATGGCCGAGGTTGGCGAATTGCTCGTCGCAGCGTAGGCTCACCCGTGGCCGCAGTTCACCTCTCCCATCGGGAGAGGTCGGATCGCGCCAGCGATCCGGGTGAGGGGTATCGCTCTCTCGATAGTTCAACCCCTCACCCGTACCGCATCATCGATGCGCTCCGACCTCTCCCAATGGGAGAGGTGGAGAGCGTGCGCAACGATAAACACGAGAGGAAATTCCGATGAAGGCCGCCGTCCTGCATGAAGTCAACAAGCCGCTGGTGATCGAAGACGTCAGCGTGCCCAATCCGGGGCCGCGCGAGGTCCTGATCCGCACCGCGGTCGCCGGCCTCTGCCACTCCGACCTGCACTTCATGGAAGGACTGTATCCGCATCCGCTGCCGGCCGTGCTCGGTCATGAATCGGCCGGCGTGGTCGAGAAGGTCGGCTCCGACGTCAACTACGTGAAGCCCGGCGATCACGTCGTCACCTGCCTGTCGGTGTTCTGCGGCACCTGCGACAACTGCACCACCGGCCGCACCGTGCTGTGCACCGATACCACGGTGAAGATGCTGCCCGGCGCATCCAATCGCCTGCAGTGGAATAGGCCGGAGAAGCTCAACCAGTTCCTCAATCTCTCGTCCTTTGCCGAGCAGATGCTGGTGCACGAGAATGCCATCGTGAAAATCAAGAAGGAGATGCCGCTCGATCTCGCAGCCCTGATCGGTTGCGGCGTTATCACCGGCTACGGCGCCGTTGTGAACACCGCGAAGGTGACCGCCGGCGAGACGGTGGCCGTGATCGGCTGCGGCGGCGTCGGCATGGCCGCGATCAACGGCGCACAGATCGCGGGCGCCGGCCGCATCATCGCGATCGACACCAACCCCGCCAAGCTGCAGCTCGCCACCAAGCTCGGGGCCACCGATATCGTCGATCCCGCGAACGGCGACGTCGTGCAGCAGGTGCGCGAGCTGACCGGCGGCGGCGTGCATCACTCCTTCGAGGTGCTCGGCCGCAAGGACACCGCCGAGCAGGCGTTCGGTATGCTCGCTGCCGGCGGCACCGCGACCATCGTCGGCATGATCCCCTTCGGCCAGAAGATCGAGCTGCACGGCTTCGACTTCCTGCGCGAGCGCAAGATCCAGGGCTCGTCGATGGGCTCTAACCACTTCCGCGTCGACATGCCGCGTCTCGTCGACTTCTACATGCGCGGCAAGCTGCATCTGGAGGACTGGATCTCGGCCAAGCTGAAGCTCTCGGAGATCAACGAAGGCTTCGCCAACATGAAGGCCGGCAAGACGCTCCGCAGCGTGATCGTGTTCGACAGCTGACCAGGTTGTCGCCGCCCGGCTTGACCGGGCGGCCCAGTACGCCGCGGCGGCGGCGGTGTGAAGCAACTGCGCCGCCAGGTACTGGATGCCCCGCATGAAGCGGGGCATGACAGCGGACCGTGTCGCCGCGAGCGTGGTCCTTACCGCGCGACGTGCGCCGATACCGCGAGCCATTTGCCGTTCTGCCTGGCCCAGCAGTCGGTGTAACGACCATGCGCGGGCTGGCCATCCGCGCCGATATAGCTCGTTTGCGCGTGGATGATGGCGAAGTCACCGAGGATGCGGATCTTGACGTCCTCGGCCTTCAGGCCCTTGATTTTCACGGGGATCGCGGTCTGCTTCAGGAAGGCGGCGCGATCGACAAGGCTCTTGTCGGGGTTGGTGCAGTAGAAATCTTCCGCCAGGATTTCGTCGAAGCGTTTGACGTTGCAGTTCTGAACGGAATCGACATAGTCCTTGTTGAGCTTTGTCAGCTCTTCCAAGTCTGTGCTCATTGGTTTTCCTCCCGTTTTCTCTCCGCTGTCGTATCTCAATCGTCGAACATCTTCGGCGGCACGAACCCGCCGAATTCGCGCTCGATCAGTTCGGCGAGCTTCAGGGGTGTGCGGTCTTCCAGCCAGGGGCCGACGATCTGCACGCCGACCGGCAAGCCGTCGGGCGCAGAGCCGGTCGGGATTGCAGTCGAGGGCAGGCCGGGCAGGGTCGCGATCCCGGGCCAGGCGAGCTGGTCGGTGTAGACGTGCGGTTCGCCGTCGATCAGGATCCGCCGCTGCTCCTGATCGGGCGAATGATCGTGCGGAAAGGCCGGGGTCGGCATGATTGGGCAGATCACCGCATCGAATGACTTGAACAGTTCGCGCCACTGCGCGCGCAAGCGTGCGCGGGCGCCGTCGGCGATCACCCACTCGCGATGGCTGAGCGCGATGCCACGCAGGCGCTCGGCCTGCAGGCTGGTGTTGCTGGCCGGCAGCGCCGCCGCCGCCGCGCATGCGCCGGCATAGACCTCCGGCGGGAAGGTTGCAGCGAGGAACGACAGCAGCATCCGCATGTAGAGCCGCGAGGAGGCCGCGAAATCCGGCAGCAACGGGCTCGAGCGCGAGACCTTGGCGCCGGCCTTGTCGAGGTTGCTGGCGAGCTTGTCGATCGTGGCGCCGATCGTCCTGTCGGTCGGCAGCACCGGATCGGTGTCGATCACGAGAATACGGAAATCCATCAGCGCCGAATGCCGCGCCGCCGGCAGCTCGAGGCGGTAGGCCTTGCCGGCCTCCAGCGGATCGGGGCCGGCCATCACGTCCAGCAGTAGCGACAGATCGGCGGCGCCGCGCGCCATCGGGCCGATCACCGAGAGATCACGGTCGAACGGCAGCGGCGGCAAAGGCGGCGGCGTGTGGCCGCGCGAGGGCAACAGCGCGAAGGTCGGCTTGTGCGCATAGATGCCGCAATGGAAGCCTGGCACACGCAGCGAGCCGCCGATGTCAGAGCCGAGCGACAGCGCGCCGTAACCTGCGGCCAGCGCCGCCGACGATCCGCCGGACGAGCCCCCAGGCGTGCGGCCGAGATCGAAGGGGTTGTTGGTGGTGCCGTAGACGTCGTTGTAGCTCTGCCAGTCGGCGAGGTTGAGCGGCACGTTGGTCTTGCCGAGGATCACGCCGCCGGCATCTTTCACCCGCGTGATCGAGAGCGCGTCTTCGGCCGGCGTGAAATCCTTCTGTGCGGGATTGCCCCAGGTCGTCGGCAATCCTGCGACATTGAAGGATTCCTTCACGGTCATGGGGATGCCGAGCAGCGGCCGGTGCTCGCCGCGCGCGATCGCGGCGTCGGCGGCGCGGGCCGCGGCAAGGCCGCGCTCGAAATCGCGCACGCAAATCGCGTTGATCTTGCCGTCATGGCGTTCGATGCGGCCGATCGCGTCCTCGGCCAGTTCGACGGCTGACACTTGCTTTGCCTTCAGCGCCGCCGACAGTTCGACGGCGGTCTTGAAACTCCATTGCGACTTGGCCACGGCGCGCTCCATTGTTCGGGCGTGATCATGCTCAGAATGGAGCAGGCGAGCAAGTCCGGCTTGATCGCAATTGCGCGGCCGGCCGAGAGCATTTTCGGTTCTGATTGAATCAGAACCGAAGCTCTAGATTCTTGTTTTGACGCGTTTTCTTCACGCCAACCGGCGTCCACTTCGTTCGAAAACGCTCTAGTTTGGGAGCATGCGCTGCATGACGCGATCGCGGTAGATCAAGAGATGCGCCAGCGCCGCCGCGACGTGGAGGCCGATCAGCACCAGCAGAGACCATTCCGCCACCTGATGCAGCCCGTCGATGGCCTTGCCGGCCGCGGCGTTGTCCGAGGCGAGCATAGGCAGCGGCACCATGTAGAAGAACGACACTGACCAGCCCCGAAACGATGCGAACAGCCAGCCGGTCACGGTCGTCGCCAGCACGAGTAGATAGAGCATCCAGTGCGCGACCTGAGCACCGATCCCCTGCCATACCGGAAGCGACCGTTCGGCGAGGACCGGGTGGGTCAAACGCCAGATCAGTCGCAGCACGATCAGGGCAAGGATGAGGATGCCGAACGAGATGTGGAACGTCATCGCAGCACCTGGAGTCTGACCGCGATGGATGTCCGGTATCAGCCAGCCGATCGGATACTGCACGGCCAACAAGCCCACGATGGTCCAGTGGAAGAGCTTTGCGGTGGTGTCGTAGGACAGACGGGGCATGGGTATTCCAGGCAGACGTGGGCGGATCGGGACCGATCCTAATTGGGCGTGGTGCGTGCCGAGAGATGCGCCATCGGATTGATCGGGCCGTTCGCGCTCGTGCGCTCTCCCGAACTCTCCTTGGCTCCTGGTACCGGAAATGCATAGCCGATAATGGTCTTGACGACGAGTCGGTCAGACGCCGGCGTGAGTCCGTAGCCGACGCCGAAATCGATGTCGACATCGCCGAGCTTGAAGTCGGTCACCGCGAACAGCGTATGTTGCTGCTGGGCGAGCGGACTGAAGTCGCCGATCTTGCCGAAGTCGGCGTAATATTCGAGGCCGGCATACACATCGTCCTTCAGCTTGCGCGCCACACGGGCGGCCGGCGCGAAATCCGCCTCGCCATATTTTCCGAAGCCGACGTCGACGATCGGGTTGACGATGAATTCATAGTCCTCGTTGCGCACGCCGATGATCGGCCGGATCTCGAGACCCCAGCTGGTCTGCGCGAATTTCGGCATCTCGTAGCTGAGCTCGAAATTGACGCCGTAGAACAGGTTGCGCTTGTCGGCGTTCGGCGAGACGAACAGCGTGCGCAGCTTGAAGGCATCGGACAGGAACTGCCGGTCCTGCACGGAAAACGGCAGATAGAGTCCGAGCTCCCACCAGTCGGTCATGCCATAGGCGAATTCCGGCGTGCCGTTGAGGCTGTGGTTGGAGGGAAAGCCGCCGGGGAAGGGCGGGTCCTTCTGCCCGATACCGACATAGTTGAGGTGCTGCTGGACGGTGAGCTGGCCGGGCTCGGCGATGCCGGCGTTGTAGACCTGGATCTCGTCGGTCGCCTTTGCGCTACGGCTGCATCCGAGCGCGGCCAGCATGGTCAGCGCGGCGCCGGCCAGGAATCGGTGTTGGCGGAGGCTTCCCATCGACGCACCTTGCTCTACGCAGCCCCGATCAAGATGCCGACCGCAAGCACGATCGCGCCGCCGAGCACGATCTGGAACACGGCCTGCAGGAACGGCGTGTCCATGTAGCGTGCGCGGATGAAGGCGATCGCCCACAATTCGAAGAACACGACGATGCCGGCGATCACGGTCGCGATCCAGAATGCATTCGGCCAGGAATCGGGGACGAGATATGGAATTGTGTGACCCAATCCGCCGAGCGTCGTCATCAGGCCGCAGGTCAGCCCGCGCAGCCAGGGTGAGCCGCGCCCGGTGAGCGAGCCGTCGTCGGACAGCGCTTCCGCAAAGCCCATGCTGATGCCGGCGCCGATCGAGGCGGCAAGGCCGACCAGAAAGGTCTGGAAGTTGTGATGCGTGGCGAAGGCGGCGGCGAACAGCGGCGCCAATGTCGAGACCGAGCCGTCCATCAATCCGGCAAGGCCTGGCTGCACATATTGCAGCACGAACATCCGCCGCCGTGTGCGATCTTCCTCCGCGCGCACGTCGGGCTTGAGGATCTCGCCGGTCAATTGGACCGCGAGCTTCTCGTGGCTCCTCTCTTCCTCGGCGAGATCGCCGAGCAGGCGGCGCACCCCGACATCTTCGGCCTTTTCGGCGGCCTTGGCGTAGAAGCGCTCGGCCTCCAGCTCCATGGTCTCGACTTCCTTGCGGATGGTGTCGAGCGGCAGGTTCTTGGTGAGCCAGATCGGTCGGCGGCGCAGGAATCCCTTGACGTCCTCGCGCCGGATCGGCGGCAGGTGCGGGCCGAAGCGTTGCTCGTAGGTTTCGAGCAGCCGGTGGCGATGACCACGCTCCTCCTCCGCCATTTCCTCGAAAATCTTAGCGGTGTCTGGATAGCGGTGCGCGAGGTCCTCGGCGAATGTCATGTAGATGCGGCTGTCCTCCTCTTCGGAGGCAATCGCGACCGCCAGCACCTCGCGCTCGGTCAAATCGGCGAAATTCTTCACGGTGATGCCCGCTTTACCTGATTTAGAATTAGAATAATTCTAATATTGGCGTCCGATCGCGAGGTCAATCGTGGGCGACGTTCCCTGGTACCGTTTGTGATCACGATGAAGGGAACCGGCCGATCGGATGCTCGTTCGAGCCCCGGCGGCCAAAAGATCGGCTAACCGCAACGCCCGTTCCGCGGAATGTTTCGGGAAACGTCTGGGATAATGCCCTATTGCGTCGCGCGGGCCAGGAACTGAAGCAGCAGGCGGCCGACCTCGTCCGGTTGCTCCTGCTGCACCCAATGGCCGGCGCCGTCGACCAGATAGCAGCCGATCATCCGCGTGCAGGCTTTTGTCTGCATCGCCTCATAGACGCCGGGCCGCTGATACGTGCCCCAATCCTGCCTGCCCGAGATGAACGCGGAGGGCACGTCGATGGTGCGTCCGCTCCACGTCTGCAATTCCGGCACGAATGCGCCCGAGGTGCCGCAGCGATACCATTGCAGCCCGCCCTGGAAGCCGGTGCGCTGATATTCGGCGCTGTAATAGGCAAGCTCGTGGTCCGGCAGCCATTTGTTGGCGGCGATCGCCTCACGCGAGGGCATCTTCTCGGCGACCGTCGCCGCCATGCCCTTCGCGAGATCCATCACGTAGTAGGTCGGCAGCTTGGCGAGCTCGCTCGCCGACCATGATTGCAGCGGATAGGGCTTGTTGTCGGTCCAGTCCGCGCTCTTGTGGTGGTAGTAGGCGCGCAGGAAATCGTGCACGCCTTGCGGCGCGCGATGCATGTCGCCATTGGCCTCGCGCGTCGAATAGTACCATTGATAGTGCTTGCGCGGCCGCGGCAGTGCCGCCAGCTCCCGATGCACCGGATCCTCGCTGGCCGGCTTCGCCGGCGCATTTGCGGTGTTGAAGGGCAGCGCCGGCGGTCCCGCGAACGGCGCGCTCATCATCACGACCGCGCGGAACAGGTCGGGCCGGATCAGTGCGCACCAGGCCGCGACCGATGAGCCGAAATCGTGCCCGATCACGGCATCGACGCTCTTGTAGCCGAACGCGACCACCAGCCCGAGCGCATCGCGCACCAGGTTCGGCAGGCGGAACAGCGCGAGATCGCCGTCGTAATCCGCGCTCCATCCCGTCGTGCGGCCATAGCCGCGCTGGTCCGGCGCGATCACGTGATAGCCGGCCGCGGCGAGCGCCGGCATCACCTTGCGCCACGAGAAGGCGAGCTCGGGGAAACCGTGCAGCAGCAACAGGCACGGCCGGCCCGGCGTCTCGAAGCCCGCCTCCAGCACGTGCATGGTGAGGCCGTTGATGTCGTCGACATAACGCGAGCGGATCGTGGAGGGGAGCGGGATGTCGGGAAGTGCTTCCATCGTGCAGATCACCTTGATCAACATCGCCGCGGATGCAGCGTATGTGACTGTACGCCGGCGGCCATTGAATGCTACCTGTATTCGCCTTGTCGCGGAGGACAAGACGACGACTTCGAGCGATCGCCTTCTCGGCGCGAACGATAGCAACTTTGTTCAAGGGATGCATGCCGCATGCGTTGTGCAAGGGACGCAAATTTGTCCGGCTGGGTGTCTCGTCTCGGCGCGATGATCGCCGTCGCGAGTCTGGTGCTCGCATCTGCCGCTCATGCGGCCGACATCAAGGAGCTGACCGAAAAGCTGCCGCGCGCCTATATCGGCGAGTTTCTTTGGGATGGCGACAAGACGGTGCAGAATGTCGTGTTCACCTTTAACAAGGTGCGAGCCCTCAACGAGCAGAATGCGGAGGCGAGCGGCTGCGGGTCGTATCAGGTCGGCCGCGAGGTGACGACGATCAAGATTCGCATGTTCGTCAGGCTGCCGGATCTGCAGGTCGAGATTTTCGAGCAGTCGCCAGAGGGCAACGAGACGTTCGAGACCGGCGGCAGCCATCGCGGCAAGCTGTCGGACGATCTGCAAAGAATCGATGCGCAATGGACCACGACGGCGTCCGGCCAGCAGGGACAATTGCATCTGCGCGCCGCGTCGTCCGCCGCCTGCGAGCCGGCGGCTTCGATTTAGGAAGGCGTCCGGAGGGTCGTCATGACAACGATGTCACCCTAAAGGACGATGCGCTGCATCCTTCACCCTCCCCTGAAAGGGGTCGAGACGAGCGAAGTTCGCTCTTGCGTCGATGCGAATGCAATGAGCAGCGGGGAGGGGTCACAGTCTCTCCACGCAGACCGTCCTCGCGGAGAGAACGGACCCCTCCCCGTTTCGCGTTGCGCTTCGCTATATGCGAACCGGCCCTCCCCTTTCAGGGGAGGGCAAGCGGATCACGCCTTCACGGCCGGCTTCGGCCAATAGCGGTCGCGCAAATGGCGCTTCACCAGCTTGCCGGTCGGCGTGCGCGGCAGCTCGGCCTCGAAGTCGATGCTCTTCGGGCATTTGATCGGCGACAGATGCGTGCGGCAAAACGCGATCAGCTCGGCCTCCAGCTGCTTGCCGGCCTTCGCCATGTCGTGCGGCTGCACCACGGCCTTGACCTCCTCACCCATCTCCTCGTTCGGCACGCCGAACACCGCGACATCGGAGACGGCTGGGTGCGTGATCAGCACATCCTCGGTCTCCTGCGGATAGATGTTCACGCCGCCGGAGATGATCATGTAGCTCTTGCGGTCGGTGAGGTAGAGGAAGCCCTCGTCATCGAGGTAACCGACATCGCCGAGCGTCGACCAGCCCTTGGCGTTGTAGGCGCGCTTCGTCTTCTCGGGATCGTTGTGATAGGAGAACACCGGCGCGTCGGCGAAATAGACTTGGCCGATCTGGCCGGTCGGCGCTTCCTGATCGTTCTCGTCCAGGATCTTGACCTTGCCGACCACGGCGCGGCCGACCGTGCCGCGATGCGTCAGCCATTGCTGCGAGGTCGAGACCGTGACGCCGTTGCCTTCGGAACCAGCGTAATACTCGATCAGGATCGGGCCCCACCAGTCGATCATCCTCGCCTTCACATCGACCGGGCAGGGCGCCGCCGCGTGGATTGCGCCCCTCAGCGACGAGACGTTGTAGCGGGCGCGCACCTCGTCGGGCAGCTTCAGCATGCGCACGAACATGGTCGGCACCAGCTGCGACTGCGTGACCTTGTATTTCTCGACGAGCTTCAGGAATTCCTCGGCGTCGAAATGCTCCATGATCACGGAGGTGCCGCCGAGCACGATCGCCATCATGTTGAAGCGCAAGGGGGCCGCGTGATAGAGCGGCGCCGGCGACAGATAGATGCTGTCTGCATTCATGCCGCACATGTCGCCGCACAGAATGCGCAGGAACGGGTTCGGCACGTCGATCCGGTTGCCCTCGAACTCCTTCTTGATGCCCTTCGGGCGCCCGGTGGTGCCGGACGAATAGAGCATGTCGTAGCCCGCGACCTCGTCCGCGATCGGTGTGGTCGGCTGCGCGGCGGCCTCCTTGTCATAGGAGCGGAAGCCGGGCGCCGGCTCGTCCATCATGTAGAACAGCGGTTCGCCCGGCTCGCCCTTGATCAGGCCCTTGACCTTGTCGGCGCATTGCGGCGTGGTGATGAAGACCTTGGCGCCGCAATCCTTGATGATGTAGGCGATCTCCTCCTCGGTCAGGTAGCGGCTGATCGCGGTGTAATAGAGTCCGCTCCGCTGCGCCGCCCAGCACAGCTCCATGAAGGCGAGGCGGTTTTCCATCAACAGCGCGATGTGGTCGCCGGCTTTCAGGCCGAGCGAGCGGAACAGATGCGCGCCCTGGTTCGAGAGTTCGTCGAGCTCGCGATAGGTGATCGCCTTGCCGGTGCCGGCCATCTGATAGGCGATCTTGTCAGGCGTGTTGCGTGCGTGGACAGACGGATGGGTCACAGACGTTTCCTCGTGTGTTCAACATGAAAATGGCGAGCAGGAAGCGCACTCCCTGCTCGCCAGTCGTCAATCGCTTCTTCTTGTTCTTAGAGACGCTCGACGATGGTGACGTTCGCCATGCCGCCGCCTTCGCACATGGTCTGCAGGCCCCAGCGCTTGTTGCGCTGCTTCAGCGCGTTGACCAGCGTCGTCATCAACTTAGTGCCGCTGCCGCCGAGCGGATGGCCGAGCGCGATCGCGCCGCCATTAACGTTGAGCCGGGCCGGATCGGCGCCCGTGGTCTTCAGCCACGCGGTCGGCACCGAGGCGAACGCCTCGTTGACCTCGAACAGGTCGATGTCGTCGATCTTCATGCCGGCCTTCTTCAGCGCGCGCTCGGTGGCGGGCAGCGGCGCTTCCAGCATGATCACCGGATCATGGCCGATCATGGTCATGTGGTGGATGCGCGCCATGGGCTTGACGCCGAGCGCCTTCAGGCCCTTCTCATTGACGACCATCACGCCGGAGGCGCCGTCGCAGATCTGGCTGGCGCTGGCCGCCGTCAGCTTGCCGTTCTCGGCGATCAGCTTGACGCCCTTGATGCCCTCGAGGCTGACGTCGAAGCGGATGCCTTCGTCGATGGTGTGGATGTCGGTCGAACCGTCGGCGCGGGTGATCTTCACCGGCACGATCTCGTCCTTGAAATGGCCGGCCTGGGTCGCCGCGATCGCGCGCTGGTGGCTGTTGTAGGAATATTCGTCGAGCTCATCCTTCGACAGGCCGTACTTCTCCGCCATCATTTCCGCGCCGGTGAACTGGCTGAAGACGATGTTGGGATACTTCGCTTCGATCCCCGGGCTCTTGTAGTGGCCGAAGCCGTTCTTGGCCGGCAGCGAGGAGGCGAGCCCCATCGGCACGCGGGTCATCGATTCCACGCCGGCGGCGATCACGCAGTCCATGGTGCCGCTCATCACCGCCTGCGCCGCGAAGTGCAGCGCCTGCTGCGACGAGCCGCATTGGCGGTCGATCGAGGTCGCGGGCACGCTTTCCGGCAGCTTCGAGGCCATCACCGCGTTGCGGGCGATGTTGTTGGACTGCTCGCCGGCCTGCATCACGCAGCCCATGATCACGTCCTCGACCTGCGCGGGGTCGACGCCGGTGCGCTCGACGAGCGAGTCCAGCACGGTGGCGGCCAGATCGGCCGGATGCCAGCCGGCAAGACGACCTCCCTTGCGGCCGCCGGCGGTGCGGGCGGCGGCGACGATATATGCCTCGGCCATGTCTGATCTCCCTGATGTTCTGGATTGGCGTGATTCAAAGATGGGCCGGATTTAATGGGCGGTCCCGCATTTAGTCAATCAATCAATTAACTCTTGAGTGCAGCCCCGCCATGGGCTTATGTGCGGCCTCGACGTGCCGACAGCCCCAGGACCAGAGCGCAGTTGAATACCAGCGTACCGACGAGACTTCCGGCCGGCAGAAATGCCACTGCCGACAAGCTATTGGTCGCAGCCAGCGAGCTGATGATCGAGCGCGCCTCGATCGATGTCTCGCTGTCCGACATCGCGCAGAAGTCCGGCGTCAACGCCGCGCTCGTGAAATATCATTTCGGCAACAAGGACGGGCTGTTGCTGGCGCTGCTGGCGCGCGACGCCGCGACCGAAATGTCCCAGCTCGAATATCTGCTGGCGCAGCCCATCACGCCGACTGCGAAGCTGCGCCTGCACATCGGCGGCATCATCCGCGCCTATCACCAGTTCCCCTACATGAACCGGCTGATCCACTATCTGCTGCACGAAAGCACGCCGCAGGCCGCCGACGAGGTGTCGAAATTCTTCGTCGCGCCGCTCTTGGATTTCCACCGCCGCCTGTTGGCCGAAGGCATCAAGGCCGGCGAGTTCCGCAAGATCGATCCGGTGCTGTTCTACACCAGCCTGATCGGCGCCTGCGATCACCTGTTCTTCGGCCGCCACGCGATGTCGCGTGCGGTCGGCGTCGGTCCGGTCACCGACGAAGTCTGCCGCGATTACATCAAGCACATGGAAGCCTTGATCTTCGGCGGCGTGCTGAAAGAGAAGGAATTGCGAATGGCGAACAGCGAATAGCGAATGGAGCCAGGTCCTCCGTTCTACTCGCCATTGGCTACTCACCATTCGCCATAAGCAAGTCTAGAGAAGAAACGCTCAAGGAAAGGTTGTTCTCATGCAGTTGAAAGACGTTGCCGTTCTCATCACCGGCGGTGGCTCCGGTCTCGGTGCTGCGACCGCCCGCGCGATGGCCGCCAAGGGCGCCAAGATCGGCGTGATCGACCAGAACAAGGAAAACGCCGAGAAGGTCGCGGCGGAAGTGCAGGGCGTCGCCCTGCACGCCGACGTCACCGACGAAGAGGCGATCAAGGCAGCGATCGCCAAGGCCGAAGCCGCGCATGGCGTCGCGCGCGTGCTGATGAACTGCGCCGGCATCGGCGGCTCGCAGCGCATCGTCGGCAAGGACGGCGTCTATCCGCTGGCGAAGTTCGTCCGCATCATCAACGTCAACCTGATCGGCACCTTCAACGTGCTCCGCCTGTTCGCCGAGCGCCTGGCGACCGAGGCGCCGATCGGCGAAGAGCGTGGCGTTGCGATCAACACCGCGTCCGTTGCCGCTTACGAGGGCCAGATCGGCCAGATCGCCTATTCGGCCTCGAAGGGCGGCGTCGTCGGCCTCACACTGCCGGCCGCACGCGACCTCGCCAGCCTGAAGATCCGCGTCAATACCATCGCACCCGGCCTGTTCCTGACGCCGCTGCTGATGGGCCTCAACGAGGAAGCCCGCAAGAGCCTTGGCGCCCAGGTGCCGCATCCGGCCCGCCTCGGCGACGCCAGCGAATATGGCGCGCTCGCGGTGCACATCGTCGAGAACCCGATGCTCAACGGCGAAACCATCCGTCTCGACGGCGCCATCCGTATGGCTCCTCGTTAGTACCTTCTCCCCTTGTGGGAGAAGGTGGCGCGGACAAAGTCCGCGCCGGATGAGGGGTTCTCTCCGCGGAGACAGACCCCTCACCCAACCGAACGCGAGGCCAACAGCGCACATGCCCTCTCCCACAAGGGGAGAGGGCGCAGCAATCAGCATCGCGTTCGTTGAACGGACGGGAGCAAGATGTGACAAATCCGCTGCTGATCGAACACCACGACGGAACAGATTGGGTCACGCTCAATCGCCCCGAAAGCCTGAACGCGCTCGATCCTTCGCTGATCGATGCGCTCAACACTTACTTCCAGGGTCTGCAACGCAACCGTGATACCCGCGTCGTCGTGCTCAAGGGCGCCGGTGCCAATTTCTGCGCTGGGCTCGACCTCAAGCACGCGATGGCCCGCCGCGGTGGACAGACCGAGCCGCCGGGCGTCACGGAATCCCTGGACTCGCAGCGCCGCATTGCCGACATCGTGATGCTGATGCGGCGCTGCCCGCAGCCGATCATCGCGCTGGTGCAGGGCGCCGCGGCCGGCGGCGGCTTTGCGCTGGCGCTCGCCGCCGACATCCGCATCGCGGCAAAGAACGCGCGGATGAACTGCGCCTTCATCAAGCTCGGCTTAGGGGGCTGCGACATCGGCACCAGCTATTTCCTGCCGCGCCTCGTCGGCGTCTCCGTTGCCTCGGAGCTGATCCTCACCGGACGTTTCATCCACGCCGATCGCGCGCTCGCGGTTGGCCTTGTGTCCGAAGTGGTCGAGGCCGGCGATCTCGATGCCGCCGCCAATCCTTATGTGGAGGCGATGATGACGGCGTCGCCGGTGGGCCTGAGGCTGTCGAAAGAATGCCTCAACATGAGCGTCGATGCCGGCTCGATCGAGGCCGTCATTGCGATGGAGGATCGCAACCAGGTCCTGTGCAGCCGCTCGGAAGATTTCCAGGAAGGCATCAGGGCCTTTCTCGAGAAACGAAAGCCTGTCTATATCAGGCGCTGAGAACAGATCCTTCAAAGGACAAGAAATTCCGGGAGACGCAAAAATGGATGGGACTGCGGCGGCGATGTTGACGAAGCCGGCCTTTCGCAAGGTGAACTGGCTGGCGCGCGACATCGCGGTCGAGCGGCGCGACGATGGCACCGTCGTCCTGAAGTCGCGCATTCCGCTTCAGGCCTATGAGACGCATCTTCCGGCCTATCTCGCCAAATGGGCGCAGCAGGCGCCGGAGCGCATCTGGCTTGCGCAGCGCGGCGGTCCTGACAGGCAGTGGCGCAAGGTGTCCTATGGCGAGGCCAAGCGCACCGTCGATGCATTGACGCAAGGGCTGCTCGATCTCGGCCTCGCGGAAGGCCGCCCGGTCGCGATACTGTCAGGCAATTCGATCGAGCATGCGCTGATGACGCAGGCCGCGATGCAGGCGCGGCTGCCGGCGGCGCCGGTCTCGCCGGCCTATTCCCTGATGAGCCAGGATCACCTCAAGCTCAAATATCTGTTCAACCTGATCAAGCCTGCCGTCGTGATGGTGCAGGACGGCCCCGCCTTCGAGAAGGCGCTGAAGGCGCTCGATCTCACCGGCATCACTGTCGTCCACGTGCTCCGGCCCTGCGAGGGCATCAAGAGCGTGGCCTTTGCCGATCTCGCCGCGACGCCGGTGACGGCTGGTGTCGCGCAGTCGATCGCGAAGATCACGCCTCAGACCGTCGGCAAGTTGCTGTTCACCTCCGGCTCGACCGGCATGCCCAAGGCCGTCATCAACACCCAGGAGATGATGTGCGCCAACGCGGCGATGATGATGCAAGTGCGCCCGCGCGAAGCCAATGGCCCGATCCCGACCATGCTCGACTGGATGCCGTGGAACCACACCATGGGCGGCAATGCCGCGTTCCATCCCATCCTCGTCGACGGCGGCACGCTCTATATCGACGACGGCCGGCCGATGCCGGGCCAGTTCGAGGAAACGATCAAGAACCTGCGCGAGGTGTCGCCGACCTATTACGCCAACGTGCCGGCCGGCTATGCCGCGCTGGCGGCGGCCATGGAGAAGGACGACGCGCTGTGCCGCAGCTTCTTCAAGAACCTCTCGATCATGGCCTATGGCGGGGCGCGGCTGCCTGACGATCTCTATGACCGCATGCAGGCGCTCGCGGTGAAGACGACCGGCGAGCGCGTCGTGTTCTACACCGGCTGGGGCTCGACCGAGACCGCGCCGACCTCGACCGGCACCTACTGGGACACCGAGCGCGTCGGCCTGATCGGCCTGCCGTTCCCCGGCGTCGAATTGAAGATGGTGCCGTGCGGCTCGAAATATGAGCTACGGCTGCGCGGCGTCAACGTCACGCCCGGCTATTTCGGCCAGCCCGAGCTGACGAAGAAGATGTTCGACGACGAGGGCTTCTACTGCATCGGCGATGCCGGCGTGTTCGTCGATGCCGAGGATCCGCTGCAGGGCATCATCTTCGCTGGCCGCGTGGTCGAGGACTTCAAGCTGACGACCGGTACCTTCGTCCATGTCGGGTCGCTCCGCACCGATGCGATCGCGGCCGCGACGCCCGTGGTGCACGACGCACTGGTCACGGGCCAGGATCGTCCGTTCATCGGCTTGCTGTGCTGGCCGAACCTGCACGCCTGCCGCCAGCTCGTCGGCAACGCGGATGCGACCTTCGAGGATGTGATCCGGCATCCCGAGGTGATCGCGCGGCTCAAGACGGGCCTGCAGGCGCATAATTCCTCGACCACCGGCAGCAGCATGCGCGTCGCGCGCGCGATGCTGATGGTCGAGCCGCCGTCGATCGACGGCAATGAACTCACCGACAAGGGTTACATCAACCAGCGCGCCGGTCTCGAACGCCGCGCCGCGCTGGTGGAGAAGCTTTACGCCGACAAGCCCGGCGACGAGGTGATCATTTTGAACTGACCGTAGGATGGGTAGAGCGCAGCGAAACCCATCATCTCCAACCAAGCAATCGATGGGTATCGCTTCGCTCCACCCATCCTACGAAGCCAAGTAACAACAGCAACGCGGGTAAGCGCCATGAATTTCGATTTCTCCGACGAACAGAAGCAGATGCGCGACGAGGCGCGGAAGTTCCTCTCCGAAAAGTGCCCACCCAAGGCTGTTCGCGAAGTGCTCGACGGCAAGGCCGCCTACGACAAGGCGCTCTGGAAGGGGCTCGCCGAAATGGGCTTCCTCGGCGTCGCGATCCCGGAGAAGTTCGGCGGCGCGGGTGCAGGCCATCTCGAGCTTTGCGTGATCGCGGAGGAAATGGGCCGTGCGCTGGCGCCGGTGCCGTTCTCGTCCACGGTCTATCTCGCGGCCGAAGCGATCCTGATCGCCGGCTCCGATGCGCAGAAGCAGAAGTGGTTGCCGAAGATCGCGAGCGGTGAAGCCATCGGCACGCTGGCGCTGTTCGAGGGCAAGGGCAATCCGTCGCCGAAGGCGATCAAGCTCACCGCCAATGGCGGCGCGCTCAACGGCGTCAAGAAGCCGGTACCCGATGGCGCGATCGCCGATTTCGCCGTGGTCGCCGCACGCACCGGATCAAGCGGCCGCGACTCCGACATCTCGCTGTTCATCGTCGATCTCAAGGCTACCGGCGTCGAGGTCAAGTCGCTGACCAATATCGATCCGACCCGCGGCCAGGCCGAGATCACGTTCAAGGATACCAAGGTCGAACCGCTTGGTGCTGCCGGCGAAGGCTGGGGCGTCATCACGCAGGTGCTCGACCGCGCCGCGGTTCTGATGGCGTTCGAGCAGGTCGGCGGCGCCGACCGCGCGCTGGAGATGGGCCGCGACTACGCGCTCGACCGTATCGCCTTCGGCCGCCCGATCGGCTCGTTCCAGGCGGTCAAGCACATGCTCGCCGACATGTACGTGTCGGCGACGCTGGCGCGCTCGAACTGCTACTACGGCGCCTGGGCGCTCTCGACCAATGCCGGCGAGCTGCCGGAAGCGGCGGCCGCTGCGCGCATCAGCGCGACGCAGGCGTTCCAGCACTGCGCCAAGAACAACATCCAGGTCCATGGCGGCATGGGCTTCACCTGGGAGTTCGACTGCCACATGTACTACCGCCGCGCCAATGCGGTGGCGCTCGGCCTCGGCAGCCTCTCTTATTGGGAGGACGCGCTGATCGATCGCATGCGCAAGAAGAACGCGGCGTAACCGTTGGTGATTTGTAGGATGGGTAGAGCGCAGCGAAACCCATCATGACGCGGGTGGTCCAAGAGATGGGTTTCGCTTCGCTCTACCCATCCTACGACACCGGCGAAGGATGAGAGACCATGAATTTCGACGACACCCCGCAGGAGGCCGCGTTCCGCGCCGAGGCGAAGGCCTGGATCGCGGCCAATGCGCCGAAACAATATGAGGACGAGCTGCGCAAAGCCTCGCTCGGCCGCGTCCAGCTCAAGGGCGCCAACATCCTCGAGGTCGCAAAGGCCTGGCAGAAGAAGAAGGCCGAGGCAGGCTGGGCCTGCCTGCACTGGCCGAAGGAATATGGCGGCCGCGGGGCAACCCCGATCGAGCGCGTGATCTGGCAGCAGGAGGAGGGCCCGTTCGGCCGCCTCAGCGCGATGTTCATCATCGGCCACGGCATGTGCGGCCCGACCATGATGGCGTTCGCCGGCGAGGAGCAGAAGCGCAAGTACCTGCCGCCGCTCGCCTCCGGCGAGAAGATCTGGTGCCAGTTGTTCTCCGAGCCCGCCGGCGGCTCCGACGTCGCAGGCCTGCGCACCCGCGCCGAGAAAGACGGCGACGAGTGGGTGATCAACGGCCAGAAGATCTGGACCTCGGGCGCGCATTATTCCGACTACGGCATCCTGCTCACCCGCACCGACCCGACCGTGCCGAAGCACAAGGGCCTCACCATGTTCTTCCTGGACATGAAGAGCCCGGGCGTCGAGGTGCGGCCGATCAAGCAGGCGAGCGGGGCGTCGGACTTCAACGAGGTCTATTTCACCGATGTCCGCATTCCCGACTCGCAGCGGCTCGGCAATGTCAATGACGGCTGGAACGTCTCGCTGACCACGCTGATGAACGAGCGCATGTCGATCGGCGCAGGCGTCGCGACCGGCTTTCCCGAGTTGTTCGACTTCTGCAGCAGCCTGATGCTGGAGGACGGCCCGGCGATCGAGAACCGCGCGATGCGCTCCAAGCTCGCGAATTGGGCGGTGAAGGCCAGCGGGTTGAAGTACACCAGCATGCGCGCAATCTCGGCGCTCTCCCGCGGCGAGCGTCCGGGGCCGGAGAACTCGATCGGCAAGCTGGTCGCCGGCTCGATGATCCAGGATGTCGCGGCTTACGCGCTCGACCTGCAGGGCGCCGCCGGCGCGCTGAACGGCCCGGAAGACGCCGAGGTCGCGGGCAAATTCCAGGCGATGCTGCTGCGCGCGCCCGGCACCCGCGTCGAGGGCGGCACCGACGAGATCATGCGCAACATCATCGCCGAGCGCGTGCTGGGCCTGCCCGGCGACATCAGGGTCGACAAGGACGTTCCCTTCAACAAGATCCCGACCAAGGGAAGAGCTTGAACAATCGTAGGGCGGGTTAGCGAAGCGTAACCCGCCGTCTCTTCGCAACGACGTTCGACAGAATTGGTGGGTTACGCCTTCGGCTAACCCACCCTACGCAAAAAAAGAGGTTCGCCATGAATTTCGATGACACGCCGCAGGAAGCCGAGTTTCGCGCCACGGCCCGCAAGTGGATCGCGGCCAACGCGCCGAAGGAGTTCGAGGAAGAGCTCTCGAAGTCGTCGCTTGGCCGCATCAAGCTCGCCAAGCACGACATGGTCGAGGTCGGCAAGGCCTGGCAGAAGAAGAAATCGGAGGGCGGCTGGGCTTGCCTGCACTGGCCGAAGGAATATGGCGGCCGCGGTGCGACCCCGATCGAGCGCGTGATCTGGCAGCAGGAGGAGGGCGTCTACGGCAAGCTGACGCAGCCGTTCCAGATCGGCGAGGGCATGTGCGGCCCGACCGTGATGGCCTGGGGCAGCGAGGAGGCCAAGCGCCGCTATCTGCCGAAGCTCGCGTCGGGCGAAGAGATCTGGTGCCAGCTGTTCTCCGAGCCGTCGGCCGGCTCCGATGTCGCAGGCCTTCGCACCCGCGCCGAGAAGAAAGGCGACAACTGGGTCGTCAACGGCCAGAAGATCTGGACCTCGGGCGCGCATTATTCCGACTACGGCCTGTTGATCGCGCGCACCGATCCCAATGTGCCCAAGCACAAGGGCCTCACGATGTTCTTCCTCGACATGAAGAGTCCCGGCGTCGAGGTCAGGCCGATCAAGCAGGCCAACGGCATGCAGGAGTTCAACGAGGTCTATTTCACCGACGTCGTGATCCCCGACAGTCAGCGGCTCGGGGCCGTCGGCGAAGGCTGGAGCGTGTCGCTGACCACACTGATGAACGAGCGCATGTCGATCGGCGCGCGGCTTGCGACCGGCGTGCCTGAAATGTTCGAGTTCTGCTCCAACCTGATGCTGGAGGATCGGCTGGCGATCGACGATCCGGCGGTGCGCTCCAAGCTTGCGAACTGGGCCGTGAAGGCGAGCGGGCTGAAATACACCAGCTACCGCGCGATCTCGGCGCTGTCGAAGGGCGAGCGTCCGGGACCGGAAAATTCCATCGGCAAGCTCGTCTCCGGCATGATGCTGCAGGATATCGCGACTTACGCGATGGATTTGGAGGGCGCGGCCGGCAGCCTCGCCGGCGACAGCGAGGAGCTGGCGCGCGGCCAGTTCCAGCAGATGCTGCTGTCGTCGCCCTCGATGCGCATCGCCGGCGGTACCGACGAGATCCTGCGCAACATCATCGCCGAGCGCGTGCTGGGGCTACCCGGCGACATCAGGGTCGACAAGGACGTGCCCTACAACAAGATCCCGACCAAGGGGCGTTGAGCATGGACGCCGCGACGAAGCCGCGTTACGCGACGGAAGACCGTATCGGCGCGCTCGAGGAGCTGCTCAACGAGCGTTACTCGGTGCGCGCATTCCAGCCGCGCGAGGTGCCGCGAGAGACGATCGAGCATGTGCTCACCGTGGCGCAGCGCACCGCGTCCTGGTGCAACAGTCAGCCCTGGCAGGTCCTGATCGTCTCCGGCGAGGCCAAGGAGCGGTTCCGCAAGGCGATCTACGCGGAGGCGTCCCGTGGCCTCGGCGAGGACTATGACTTCACGCCGCCGCGTGAATATGTCGGGGTCTATCTGGAGCGCCGCCGCGAGAGCGGCTTCCAGCTCTACAACACGCTCGGCATTGCGCGCGGTGACAAGGCGGCCTATGCGAAGCAGGCGCTGGAGAACTATAATTTCTTCGGCGCGCCGCATGTCGCCGTGATCCACACCAACGAGCCGCTCGGCATCTATGGCGCGATCGATTGCGGCGGCTATGTCTCGAACTTCATGCTGGCGGCGCAGGCGCTCGGGCTCGGCACCATCCCGCAGGCGGCGCTCGCCCGTCACTCCGGCCTGATCCGCCGCCACTTCGATCTGCCCGACGATCGCCGCGTGGTTTGCGGCATTTCGTTCGGCTATGCCGACCATGCGCACAAGGTGAACAGCTATCGTACCTCGCGCGCCGCCGTGGCCGACACGGCGACGTTCGTGGACGGGTAGAGCGTTTTCGAGCGAAGTGGACACCGGTTCGCGTAAAGAAAACGCATCAAAACAAGAATCTAGAGCTTCGGTTCTGATTTCAATCAGAACCGAAGCTCTAGCGCGCTCAGGCTCTCCGCGCCGCAGCCACCCGGCGCTTCGGCGCCGCTGCATAGCGGGCCGTCATCGCACCCGTCAGCTCGGCCATCTTCTCGCGCAGATCGGGCGGCTCCAGCACCTCGGCCTCGGCGCCGAGCCGCAACAGCTCGGTGGCGGCGTGCCACAGCGTCTTGCCGACCGGCATGGTGGCGATCCGCCAGCCGTCCGCGTCGGCGGTTTCCGCAAGCCGCATCCGCGCCTTCACATAAGGATGGGCCAGCGCATCGAACAGCTTCAGGCCGAACGGCGACAGCCGCACGGTGGCCTGGTTCGGATGCAGCTCGGCCTCCAGCCGCTCGATCGAGGCACGCCAATAGCCGGCGAGGTCGAACTCCGCAGGCCGCGTGAACTGGGAGTCCAGCGTCACACAATCCAGCACGCGCGCGACGCGATAGGTGCGCACATTGCCGTCGACGAGGCCGGCGAGATACCAGCTGCCGCCCTTCAGCACGAGGCCGAGCGGCGCCACGCGCCGCCGCTTCTCGGCCTTCCAGCTTTGGTAGCGGATCTCGATCAGGTGTTCGCGCAGCACCGCGCCGGCAATGGCGCGCAGATGCGTCGGCTCCTCGGTCTCGCCGAACCAGCCCGGCGCGTCGAGATGGAAGCGCTGCTGCATCCCCCTGGCGTTGGGGCGCAGATGTTCCGGCAGCGCCGCCATCAGCTTGGTCTGCGCCGCCATCATCGCAGGCTCGAGGCCGAGCGCGGCCGCTGGTCCCGGTAGTCCCGCCATGAACAGCGCCTCGGCCTCGCCCTGCGACAGGCCGTTCAGCCGCACGCGATAGCCGTCGAGCAGCCGGTAGCCGCCCTCGGCGCCGCGGTCTGCATAGACGGGGACGCCGGCGGCGGCGAGCGCGTCGATGTCGCGATAGATCGTGCGCACCGAGACCTCGCAGGCTTCCGCAAGCTCGGGCGCGGTGACCTGCCCCCGCGCCTGCAGGGTGGTGAGGATGGAAAACAGCCGGCTCGCGCGCATAGGTCGATCATACCTGACACAGGATGTCAGGTATAGGCGGGCATAACGGGGCCGCGACCCGGCGCAAGGAGACCCGTCCATGACCACCACCGACCGCATCACGCTGTATTATTCGCCGCAGACCCGCGCCACCGGCGCGCGGGTGCTGCTGGAGGAACTGGGAGCGCCCTATGACCTCCACGTCCTCAACATGAAGGCGGGCGAGCAGCGCCAAAGCGCTTATCTCGCCGTCAATCCGCTCGGCAAGGTGCCCGCGATCCGCCATGGCGGCGCGCTGGTGACCGAGCAGGTGGCGATCTTCATCTATCTCGCCGATCTGTTTCCGCAGGCCGGACTGACGCCCGCACTGAACGACCCGCGCCGCGGCCCTTATCTGCGCTGGATCGCCTATTACGGTTCGTCGTTCGAGCCGGCTTTGATCGACAAATTCATGAAGCGCGAGCCCGCCCCTGTCTCCCAGTCGCCCTATGCGGATTACGACACCATGCTGGGCGCGCTGGAATCGCAGCTCGCAAAAGGACCCTATCTGTTCGGCGAGGAGATCACCGCGGCCGACATCCTGTGGGGCATCGCCTTCAGCTGGACCATGATGTTCGGCCTCGTGCCGCAGAAGGACGTCTTCGTCCGCTATGCCGAGCGCATCACCGCGCGCCCGGCCTTCCAGCTGATATCGAAGGCCGACCACGAGATGGCCGCGCAGCACGCGGCGGCCGCGGGAGTGTGATAGAGCGTTGCGATGGCCAGGACGCTGCACACCACCAACTGCTTCAACACCTTCATCCGCGTCGCGGAGGATTGTCCGGCGCGCACCGGCGAGGAACCGCAGCCGCGCGGCGGCAATCCGACGGTCGCCACGCTGCAATATCAGATGATCGCAGGCGCGCCGTACAAATACACCTCCGACGACGTGGTGTTCGCGACGTCGGCGCCAGGCCGTGCGCTCGGCATGAAGGCGACGAAGAAGGAGCGCAGCCTTGCCCGCGAGGCGTTCTTCTCCAGGGGGCAGGCCTGCATGCGGGCTTCGCCGCTGGGCAAGCGCTTCGGCTGGGGCGTGCACGCCGATGCCGAGGGGCGTATCGCGATCTATGCCATCGACAGCAAGCGCTACCAGACGCTCGCCGCGGATACCAAGCTCACGCAGGTTCGGGCGATGCGATCCAAGCGGGCGTAGAAGGAGGCGGTTACGACCGTCATTGCGAGGAGCGATAGCGACGAAGCAATCCATGCTTCCGCGTGTGTAGCACGATGGATTGCTTCCGCCTTCGCCAAAGGCTTCGGCGGACAAGTCGCTTCGCTCGCAATGACGGCGGAGCGCGTTCCGCGCTCCTCGGGGTGACGGTTCTGAGGGCGCGGGGGCGCCGAACTAAAACCGCGGCGGCCGCTTCTCGGCGAAGGCCTTGATACCTTCCTTGATCTCGGACCCACGCATGCTGTCGCGATGGCGGGCGTCGGCGGCGGCCTCATCGAGCTCGCCGCGGGCGAACTCGTTGATGGCGCGCTTCATGCCGGCCATCGCCTTTGGCGCGTTGCCGGCCAGAATCGCCGCGAGCTTGTCGACCTCCTCGTCCAAAAACTCCACCGGCACCATCGCCGTGAGATAACCGATCCGCAGCATCTCGGGGGCCGTGATCTTCTGCGCGGTCAGAAACAGCATCTTGGCGTTGTCGACGCCGAGCCGGGTCACGTAGCGCTTGATGCCGCTCCGGTAGTAGTGCAGCCCGAGCCGCGCCGCCGGCATGAACATCTCCGCGGTATCGACGCCGATGCGGAAATCGCAGGCGAGCGCCAGGTCGGTCGAGCCGCCATAGACGCCGCCATTGAGCCGGCAGATCGTCGGCACGGTCAGATCCTCCAGCCGGTTGACCACGACCTCGAATGCCGAGCCCCCGCTCTGCTGCTCGTTCGCGCTCACCGCGCGCTCGGCCACCGAGTTGAGATCGTAACCGGCGGAGAAGGCGCGTCCCGTGCCGGTCAGCACCAGCACGCGGATTGCGGGATCAGCCTCGATCCGGTCGAACAGCTTGACGAGATCTCCGAGATCCTCGGCCTGCAGGCGGTTGAGGTGCCGTGGCCGGTTTAGGCGGATCGTGGCGCGCGCGCCCGCAATCTCGAGCACGGGTGAGCTGCCGGTCTCGGCCGCATCAGGCATGGTTGTCTCCATCACTATTGGTTCTCGAGTTCGCGCCGCTTTGCCTCGGCATCGATGGTCTCGGCGAGATCGGGATGTCGTGCCATCAACAGGCGGAAATCGACCAGGTCAAGCACCAACAGCCGCGAGACCTTGGTGGTCGTGACATCGGCGCCGCGCATGGTATTGCCGAGCAGCGCTATCTCGCCGAAGAACGCGCCTTCGCCGAGCTTCACCTTGCGGCCCGGCAGGTCGACCGCCACCTCGCCGGCGGCGACGAAATACATGCAGTCGCCGCTGGTCCCCTTGCGGATGATCGTCGTGCGCGGCGGCAGGTCGACGGTCCGCAGCATCTGGGTGACGTCGGCGATCGCCGCTGGCCCGAGGGTTGCGAAGAACGGCACCTTGCTGACGGTTTCCCAGGTTTTCAGAAAATTGTCGCGGCGCGTCTCCGCGGCGAAGCCGGTCGCCAGAATACCGGTCCACAGCCCGAACACGCCGAGGCCCGCGATCATGACCAGTGCCGCGACCATCCGGCCGAGCGGCGTGATCGGCACCACGTCGCCATAGCCGGTGGTGGTCAGCGTCACCACCGCCCACCACAGCGCGGCCGGCACGCTGCCGAAGGTCTGCGGCTGCACGTCGCGCTCCGCCAAATATTCGGCGACCGAGGCGAGGAATACCACCATCAGGAAGATCACGAGCACGCTGATCAGTGGCCCGGACTCCTGCACCAGCACGCGCCGAAGCTGCCGCAAGCCGGGAATCCCCGGCACCACCTTGAGCGCCCACAGGATCGCGAGCAGCCATGCCGTCTTCGGCTCGACACCGGCAAGCAGGGCGATCGGCACGGCGAGCGCGCCGATCGCGTCGACCACTCCGGCGCCGGACAAGGCATAGAACCAGAACCGGCCCTGCCGTCCCATGTGGCGCAGCCGCACCAGCCACTCGAATACGAAATAGGCGAGGCAGACCCACAGCAGCGCGTCGACCCAGCGGGCGGCCGCGTCATAGGCCGGCTCCACCGTCAGCAGCGTCATCATGGCGACGCCGAGGGTCACCGCGACATAGGCGACCGTGGTCATGTTGCGGCCGGCGGTGGCAGACACGAACTGTGTCAAAACCGGAAAGGCGAGCCGCTTGAACATCGGACGTATGTTGCCTGTCGACGAACTGCTTGAAACGGGACCCCCGCCAGAAGCCGGGGCCGAGGCCACAACCTGCCCTGTCCCGGGTGAGGCCGTCAACGCATGCGGGTCGACGCGCTGCCGCGGCCGACCTCCCATCTGTTCGACGAACGTCCGGCTATACTGTCCTGATTTTGCTTCCACAAATGTGAGAATCCCGACAAAACGTCGCTTTTTCCCCGTATACCAGGGAAGCGGTTCGGATATGCGACCTCGGCCGCCCTGCAGCGACTAATAGGGCGATTGTGTTCACTTCTTGAGAATTGGTTGGTTTCCGATGGATACCTCACATCTCGTGCAGCACGCCGGCGCCGCCGGCAGTTTCTTCGCATCGATCTTCGTGGTCGCCACGCTGTCGATGCGAACCATGATCCCGCTGCGCGTCTTCGCCATCCTGACGAACATCATCCTGATCGCGACCGCGGTCCCGACCCACAATTACGCGACGCTGATCCTGCATTCCGTGCTGTTGCCGGTGAACACCTACCGCCTGCACCAGATGCTGCAACTCGTCCGCAACGTGAAGAAATCCGTCAACAGCGATCTGTCGATGGATTGGCTCAGGCCGTTCACGACAGAGCGCAAATGCACCGCCGGCGAAGTGCTGTTCTACAAGGATGAGAGAGCCGACAGCATGTTCTACATCGTCAGCGGCCGCTTCCGCCTGGTCGAGTCGGGCATCGAGCTGCCGGTCGGTGCCATCGTCGGCGAGTTCGGCATGCTGTCGCCGTCGAACACGCGGACCCAGACGCTGGAATGCGTCGAGACCGGTACGGTGCTGTCGGTGACCTATGACCAGGTCGAGCAGCTTTACGTCCAGAATCCTGCGTTCGGCTTCTACTTCCTGCGGCTCGCCAGCGCCCGCCTGTTCCAGAACATCTCGACGCTCGAGCAGCGGCTCGCGCAGCACGCCACCCCGCAGGTTGCGGAGCCAAAACCTGCATGAGCCCGCTGTGACGAGTTCTGGAGACGCCGCAGTGCCGGACGACGACAGTCTCCTGGCTTCGCTCCGTTACCTGTTCGCCGACATCATCGGCGACGAGGACGACGGACCGCTAGTGCCGCCGGATGCCTGCCCCGAGCAGCTCAGCCCGGTTGTCAGCGACGCCATTCATCTGCTGACCGAGTATCAGAGCGCCGGCTACGCCAGGCTCTATATCGAGCGGCTCGAGCGTTTCGTCGGCCGGCGCGGCGTCGACGACGCCATGCTCGCCGACATCGCGCGGCTGATGGCGCAGCGCATGGCCTATGAAGACCCGATCCGCATCGCGCAGCTCAAGCTCCGCGAGGTCCACGCGGCCGGTGGCCGGGCGGCACGCTCCGCCGACGACGTGAAGAAATTCCGCCTCGACGAACTGATCGATGCCTTGCCGGCAGTGGTCGCCGACCCCGTGCTCGGCGCGCTCGATTGGCTCGGCTGGCGGCGGCGGAGGGTCTCGATCCGCTTCAGCGCCAATAGCCGCTTCAGTGTTCGCAGGCTCAGGATCGAAGCCGGGCTGAAACGCTGGCGGATGTTCTCGGTGCGCTATGCCAAGGAGCGCGTCTGGGTCGAGCGCTGGCTGCACATGATCGATCGCAGCCTGACCAAGCAGCCGAGCGCAACCGTGGCGGTCATCCAGACTGCGACCATGATCAACGGCTACGGCGATCCGTACCGCCAGGGCATCGCGGACTGGCATGCGATCATCGACGGCCTCGCCAAGCCCGTCTTCGACGGCACGCTCGCGCTCTCCGATCTCGCCGGCGCAATCGCGGAGGCGCGCGCTGCCATCATGCCCGACCCGCGCCAGGCCTCATTGAAGCGCAAGATCGCGGAGATCCGCGCGCGCGTGCCGGCCAGCAGGCCGTTGCCTTGAGATTTGCAGGATGGCAAAGGCGCACTTGCGCCTCGCGTATTGGTCCCCGCGTTCCACCTGTCACCGTCACCCTGAGGAGGCCGCGAAGCGGCCGTCTCGAAGGGCGGCGGCCCGGCTGGTGGCCGTGCATCCTTCGAGACGCGCGCGAGAGCACGCACTCCAGCGACAAAGGCGAAGCCTTTGCGGGGGGATGACGGATCTGATGGCGTTGCGGTTGCTCTGTCGCGAACCTATCGCTTGATATGCGGAGGCTCGTCGTAACCGTGGCGGCTCGAATAGAACAGCAGGCCCATCAGACCGACGCCGACAACGGCCAGGACGACGACTCCGACGGTGAATGCGACGACACCATAGGTCGGCACCGGCGCATTGGGCACCATCAAGCCCTCATAGGCGTAAACGCCGACGGCGATCAGGAAGGCCAGCAGGACGATGCTGATTGCGACGCGCATGCGTATCTGCCTCTGCTGAAGGCCGAGAGCAGCAGGCGCTAATGGGGGCGGCTATCCTGCCGAGCACCGAGCTTGACCACCGCCTGTTGTCCGGCTTCGGTCAGCTCTATGAGCGTCGTCCTGCCGCTCTTGGCGCATCTAATGATCTGTCTGGCAACGCGCTTGCGGGTGGCATGTTCCTCGCCGTGAAGAGCGTCGGCGCATACGTGGTCGAGAGCCGCGCTCATAGCGGCGAGCGTACGTGAATCAAATCTCTCCTCGATCATAGCAGCCCTCCCTGTAGGCCCGTTCGGGCACGGTTATTTGCGGAGCGTCAGCAAATCGCTGACCTCCATGACAGTCTCGGTTTGCCTGGCTTTGCGCATCAGCGCTTCACGTTCCCGTCCCGGTGGCATCTTGCGGGCCGCGATGCGCGCGTTGTCGGCGAATTTCTGGAGGCGGTGCTCGAACGATCCGGCCGGTCGCGATTTGTTGCGTTTCTTTTTCATGCCGCCTCCGAGGTGGGGTCCCGAGGTGGAAACAGGATGCTAGGCGGGTTCCGAAGCACCGTCGTTAACCTATGACATTGGGCACATCGAAAAAATCACCCCCAAGATCGCAGGAACGATCTCGCCGGCCATGCGTAGCACCCGTGCGTTCACTGCTTTGCTCCCCGAGGGCAGTGGACCACTCCGGTGACGGGCCTCGGCGAATTTCGTCGCCGGGGCCCGCGTGGTGACATCATGCGCTGCAGCAATTGTCGCGGGAACGATGATTTTGCCCGGCCGTTGACGACGCGAGACACTATGGAGATCTGACAAATGGCGATGGATGAGAGGGAGAGCGGGAATCTCATCGGCAGCGACAAGGTGGAGGGCACCGCCGTTTACGGCGCCGACGATCGCAAGATCGGTTCAATCGAGCGCGTCATGATCGACAAAAAAAGCGGACGTGTTTCCTATGCCGTGCTCGGCTTCGGCGGCATTCTCGGTCTTGGCAACAACCATTATCCGCTGCCCTGGGAGTCGCTGAAATACGATACGCGGCTGGGCGGCTATGTCACCGGCGTCACCGTGGATCAGCTTCGTGATGCGCCGAAATATGGCCGCGAGCGGGGACTGGAATTGGGCTGATGTCGGCGCCACGCGCCGGGCGACGAAGTGAGTCGAGGTGTTCAATAATTCGCGCCTGTGCGCACTTGCGAACATTCGCCAATATCGCCAATATCCATGCAACGCACATAATACGTTATTGGAATCAGCCCGGCGGTTACCCGATGAACATGCGGGGAGACCAATGTCGTTGGCATCGTTAGTCCGAAAATTGGAGCAATCCGTACGGCTCTCGCCGGTGGATCATGCAGTTCTCAATCGCGCGGCATCCGAACGGGTGCGCCACTTTGGCCCGCGGGTCGATATCGTGCGCGAGGGCGACACGCCGAAGGATGTGCATCTGATCCTGTCCGGCTGGGCCTGCCGCTACAAGCAGCTCGACGACGGCCGGCGGCAGGTGGTGTCGTTCTTCCTGCCCGGCGATATCTGCGACGTGAACGTCTTCGTCCTGCGCGAGATGGATCATTCGATCGGCACCATCACGCCGGTGTCGATCGCCGATCTCTCGCGCGAATTCTTCGATGATATCGCCGCGCGGCATCCGCGCATCGTCACGGCATTCTGGTGGGAGACCCTCGTCAACGCGGCGATCCAGCGCGAATGGACGATGAATCTTGGCCAGCGCACGGCGCTCGAGCGGACCGCCCATCTGCTCTGCGAAGTTTGGCTGCGCCTGCGTCTGGCCGGGCTGACCAAGGGCGACAGTTGCGATTTTCCGCTGACCCAGGCCGATCTCGCCGACGCCACCGGCCTGTCCAAGGTCCATATCAACCGCACGTTGCAGGAGCTGCGTGCCGACGGACTCATCATCCTCAAGGGCAGGACCCTGTCCATTCCCGATCTCCACCGGCTGATGCATGCCGGCCTGTTCAATCCGAACTACCTGCATATGGATCACGAGGGTCGGCAGCTCGATGCTGCGGTCACCGACGCTGCGGCCGGATGACGTGACGGGTCGTCTCCAATCGTGGATTGTCTGGCTCCAGCGACGGAGGTCTTGACCTTTCACGGTCGAGTTGCGCTATGCTCCGCCGCAGCCGGCTGAGCAATGCTGCGCTATTGGTCGGTCAGGCCGCGACCGGGGCGCTGATCTGTCCCCATCGAACATAGCGGATTTCGGTGAATGAAACGCGTCCACGGCCCCGGTAGCCCCCATTCGCTAGAGGACATCTACAGCCCCCAACGGATGGCGGCGGTCGTTGACGACATGCAGATCAGCATCCCAAGGCAAATCAGCAGCCCCAGATCGATCGTGGCGAGGGTGTCCCGCGTGCCTGAGGTCGCGCGCCGGGTGCTGCGCCGCAAAAGCGGATGAACGACTTCGCACGATCGGTCAGCGCAGCCCTCTCTTTGATTGGCGATGCTGATCCCGAACTGCTGGGCATCGTCGCGCTGTCATTGCGGGTCAGCCTGACGGCGAGCATTCTTGCCTTGTTGATCGGGGCCCCGATCGGGGCCTGGCTGGCGATTGTCCACTTTCAAGGCCGGCACGTCATCATCGTGCTGACCAACGCGCTGCTTGGCCTCCCGCCGGTCGTCGTTGGCCTCGCGCTCTATCTGCTGCTGTCGCGATCGGGGCCCTTCGGGTCTGCCGGATTGTTGTTCACGCCGGCCGCCATGGTGATCGCCCAGACGCTGCTCGCAACGCCGATCGTGGTCGCGTTGGTGCATCGGCCGTCATCGCTGCTGTGGGTGGAATTCGGCGATCTTGCGCGCACCGACGGCCTGTCGCGCCTGCGCAGCATTGCCTTGCTGTTCGCGTTGGGCCGGGCATCCCTGTTGACCGCCTTTCTCGCCGCCTTCGGCCGGGCCATTGCCGAGGTCGGTGCCATCCTCATAGTGGGTGGCAATATTCGCGGCTATACGCGGACGATGACGACGGCGATTGCGCTCGAGACCAGCAAGGGCGATCTGGCGCTCGCGCTTGGACTCGGGCTGATCCTGCTGGCCCTGAGCGTCGCGGTCTCGACCGTGGCGTTTCTGTTAGTGGGACGCATTGGGGAAAAATAGCTGCTCCCCGCCGACCTTGTAGCCGGCGATCGTTGTCTGCCCGGCCGGCGAGATCAGCCAGTCGATGAAGGCTTGCCCGTCCTGGGCCTTGACGTTCGGATGCTTCGCGGGATTGACCAGCATCACGCCGTATTGGTTGAACAGCCGCCTGTCCCCTTCGGTCAGGATCGTGAGCTCGCCCCGGTTCTTGAAGGACAACCAGGTGCCGCGATCCGACAGCACATAGGAATTGGACGACGCCGCCATGTTGAGTGCCGGTCCCATTCCCTGACCGATCTCGCGGTACCAGCTACCCTTTGCCGCGGCAAGGTCGATGCCTGCGTCCTTCCAAAGTCGCAGCTCGGCTTCGTAGGTGCCGGATCGATCACCGCGCGAGATGAAGGGAGCCGTCGCTGCCGCGATCTTTCTCAGGGCGTCGGCGACGTCCTTATCACCGGCAATGTGAGCCGGATCGGCCTTCGGCCCGACGATAACGAAGTCGTTGTACATGACGTCGAAGCGCTTCACGCCTTGTCCTTCGGACATGAACTTGTCCTCGGCAGGCCTGTCATGAACGAAAACTACGTCGGCATCGCCCCGTCTGCCGATATCGAGCGCCTGACCGGTGCCGACGGCGACGACCTTCACGCCAATTCCCGACGCTTTGGTGAATTGCGGCAGCAAATAGCCAAACAGGCCGGACTGTTCGGTCGACGTCGTTGAAGCGACGATGATGGTGCGGTCTTGCGCTCCCGCGGGCGAGCACCAGGCCAGTGTGGCTAAGAGGATGACGAAAAACTGCCGCATCATGTTTTTCCTCCGGGAGGTCGGCACCAGTGCAACTCTCGCTCAGTCGGCCCCTGGACTTCCGCATGCTCTGCCGTACGGTCGCCATAGCCAGAGTGCAAGCGGAATTGCGAGCAACGCGCCAACTAAAGCGCGATGAGATTAGGTTTGAATCGTCATCGCGCTTTAGCTCTTTGTTTGAGCATGATCTTTTCGGAAAACCGCTTCACACTTTTCCGGATCATGCTCTAGCTGGGCGGCGACAAAGGGCACGACTCCATCTGGCGCGATGCCGGCGAAAGTGTTCGACAGCGAGCGGGCGATGGTACCGCTGTGGAGCCGACGACGGCAGCAAGAAGGAAGGCCGTTCCAAGACACTCGGCGAAGGCGCGCTGCGCGAGGCTCGGCATCAGATCCCGCGGTCCAGCTTGACCCGTTCGCCGTCCTCGTTGACGAATTCGCCGCGCTGCGGCGGCAGGAGGTCGAGGACCATTTCGGACGGCCGGCAAAGCCGCACGCCGTTCGGCGTGACGACGATCGGCCTGTTGATCAGGATCGGATGCGCCATCATTGCATCCAGCAGGTCGTCATCCGTCAAGGCCGGGTTGCTCAAGCCGAGTTCCGCGTACGGTGTGCCCTTCTCGCGCAGCAGGTCGCGCACCGAGAGCCCCATGCGCGCAACGAGCTGCTGCAGCAAGGCCCGCGCTGGCGGCGTCTTCAGATACTCGATGACGTGCGGCTCTATGCCCGCGTGGCGGATCATGGCGAGTGTATTTCGCGACGTGCCGCAATTCGGGTTATGGTAGATGATCACATCCATCGCGTTCGTCTCAGCAGCACGCGGACGAGGGCTTGCCGTCGGGACCGGCCTGCATCAGCAGCCTGAACACATCCAGCCGATTGTCCTGGGCCGATTGTCCCGGGCAAGCGCTGCGAGGGCCGCGACGGCATCTGTCCTTCCTATATTTCAGCAAGCATTGAAATAACCGCCGTTGTCAATTGCAATTCGCAATGCCACGCGCAGAGACCGCTTTGCGGGTGACCGGGCCGATGACCATGCCGGTCGGCCGCTGAAGCCATTTCACATCTTCCGCGATATGATCGTGCCGCAACGCTTGACCACCGCAGGGCGTTCCAACAGGAAATTTCGACGGTAGTGCACGATGAGTGACAACCAACTTGAGGGCACTGCAGCCGAGGTTTTCGCCGCGTTCCTGAAACTTGGCTTGAGCTCGTTCGGCGGGCCGATCGCGCATATCGGCTACTTCCGGCATGAATTCGTCGAGCGTCGCAAATGGCTTGACGAACAAGCCTACGCAGACCTCGTGGCGCTGTGTCAATTCCTGCCCGGGCCGGCAAGCAGTCAGGTCGGCTTCTCGCTCGGTCTGATGCGCGCGGGCTATCCCGGCGCGCTGGCGGCGTGGACCGGATTCACGCTGCCGTCAGCCATTGCGCTGGTGCTGTTTGCCTATGGTGCCGGTGCGCTGGTTGGACCTGTCGGCACGGGCCTGGTGCACGGGCTGAAACTTGTGGCGGTCGCAATCGTCGCGCAAGCGGTCTGGGGCATGGCGCGGACGCTATGTCCCGATCGGACGCGTGCGTCGATCGCGGTGGTCGCGGCGCTGCTCATTCTGTTCAGCACCTCGTCGATCGCCCAGATCGGCGCCATCCTGTTGGGCGGCATTGCCGGCCTTGCGCTGTGCCGGACCGGGCAGAGCAACGGGGGCGGTCACTTCGCCATGCCGGTGTCCCGCTCCATGGGGGTGGTCGCCCTGGCGGCGTTCTCGATTCTGCTGATCGGCCTGCCGGTGCTGGCGCGGCTGGCACCGGGCTCGGGCGTTGCGCTGTTCGAGGCTTTCTATCGCTCCGGCGCCTTGGTGTTCGGCGGCGGCCACGTGGTCCTGCCGCTGCTGCGCGAGGCCGTCGTCGCGCCCGGCTGGGTCAGCGACGACGCGTTCCTGACCGGCTATGGCGCCGCGCAGGCCGTGCCGGGCCCGCTCTTCACCTTCGCGGCCTATCTGGGCGCGGTGGTCAGGATCGAGCCGCATGGCGTCGGCGGCGCGATCGTCGGACTGCTCGGCATCTTCCTGCCGGGCGTCCTGATCCTGCTCGCCGCGCTGCCGTTCTGGGAGACGTTCCGGAAGCGGACCGATGCGCAGGCGATGATGCGCGGTGTCAACGCGGCGGTCGTCGGTATTCTCGGCGCGGCACTGTATCATCCGGTGTGGACGAGCACGGTTCTCGGTCCGCGCGATTTCGGTATCGCGCTGGTCGGATTCGTTCTGCTCATGGTCTGGCGCGCGCCGCCGCTTGTGGTTGTTGTCTTCAGTGCCATCGCCGGAATGGCGGCGGCGCTGTGAGGCCCCCCGGTCGACGGGTCATCTGTTCTCTTTGGCGTGCGCGCAGAGGCTAATTTCTTCAAATTTTTCAAGGCGATTTAGGCCGTCCAGTCCTTGCGCAAAAAATATTCCGCTTCCACCGTCGGGCAAATCAGTGGCACGAATCCGCCCGTCTCACCCGCTTGAGGGGCGCTTCGCGGTCGTCACGAGTGTTGGGTTGGGATGCGGTGGACGCCGATGTCACGGCTGACGAGCGTGGCAGATAGCGGACGGTGAAGTCGTGCAGGCCTGACGCCCTAGTGGCAGGTGTCTCATCAGTAAGAGCAAGCTCTCTCACTGATGACGGTGACAACAAAGCCCAGTCTCGCCGGGGAGAGCACGTATAAGCCGTAAACCATCGCGCAGGGAAAGCCGGGATTGCTCCGGTTTCACCTGTGGTCCTACCTCCCGCGTTTTTACTACGCGGGACCCATGGGTGCGATCGGCACCCGGCTTTCCCTGCGCCCTCTGCTCGGAACGAGGGTGGAAAGCAACGCAAGACTCGGACGGCTCACGTCGCGAGGAGGCGCCCGCGCACCCCCATCGCTGTTTGCCGGGAAGCCGAGGCCGTCCCGATGCCGTCTGTGTGGCCCCGCTCGCATACCCTAACGGGAGCTGCGCCCGGATGCCGCATGACGATTGCCACTATCGTCAGAGGGGCACACCATATGATTTTGAGATGCCGCAGGTGCATTCCGCCGCGGGAGGTGTCATAAATGAGACACGCTTTGGTTTGCGGAATTGTGCTGACGGCCTGACCCGGATTTCCTTGCAATCACATTCATCCCAGTGAAGGGCGTCAGCTTGTTGTTTCCTTCCATGTCATCGTCGGTCGCGGTTGGGGCCCTGGTGGGATGGATGTTGCTTCTCACCGCGAAGCACATCATCGCCGACTTCATGTTGCAGAACGCCTGGATGGCGATCGGCAAGGACCAGAAGACCGGCTGGGCGATGCCGCTGCTCGCGCACTGCCTCGTGCACCTCGCCGTCGCACTGGTGCTGATCCTCGCCGTCGCGCCGCGCTTCTGGTACGTCGCCTTCGTGGACTTCGTCATCCACATCGCCGTCGACCGCGCCAAGGGAATCTGCGCCTCGCGTTTCGGCGTGACGCTGGAGTCGGGGCATCCATGGTTCTGGACCCTGATCGGCGTCGACCAGGCGCTGCACCACCTCACCGGCTTCGCGCTGTCGATCTACATGGCCGCGAACTGAGCGGCCGGCGCCACCCGTCTCCTCAAGCCTGTCGGAATGCGAACCCGCCGCTCGCGAAAGTGATTCGCGTGCAACGGGCAAGAGGTCCCGGTGACGACCGGGAGCCGTGGTTAACCTTTCGTTAGAGAATTGCGCGGCATCTTCGCGATCGAGGGGGATTTGCAAATGTTTTCAAGCCGCGACGCCTTCGAGAACGATGCCTGCCCGGTTGCGGACGACCTGCTTGGCCAGATGTACCGCGCCAATCCCAATGGCCTGTCGCTCCTGGTCGCCAACGTGTCGCCCGACGCGCGGGCGAGGCTGGCACTGTTCTGCTACCGCCGCAGTCACCTGCACGCGCTGGCGCTGGCGATTGCCTCGAGCTGCACCGAGCGTGAGCTGATCCATTTCGGTGGCCGCGTTGGTTCGACCCTGTACGCGCTGTCGCGTGAGCCCGCGCGTACCACCGCGACCTCGCATGGCGGACGCAAGCCGATCACGCTGTCGACCAAGCCGCTGTCGACCTTCGCGCCGATCATCGATGAAGAACTCGACGACGAAGAGGACGTCACCCAGACGGTGACCGCCTGAGGCCGGCCGCCGCTGCGGCCTCAGATCACCGGCAGCCCGTGGCGCCGGCGCGCCATTGCGCATTCCGCGTCGCCGGGCATGCAGGTCCGGCACACCTCCGGCCGCACCGCATAGACGTCGCAGCGCGTCGCCACCCCGATCTCGCCTGACAGTGCCGCGCAGCGGTCGCCCACGCAGCGCATGCCGGACAGCCGCGCATTGACGAACTGCTCCGGGATCAGGTCGAGCTGATCGTCGTCCTCGACGGTGAAGCGCGGCCAGTTCTCCGAATAGCTGCAGCAGGCGCCGCAGGACTGGCAAGGGCTGCTCTCCGCCGCCTTGGTATCGTTCGCGGCCATCATGTGTCCTTGGGCGCTTCCCAGACCAGGCTGCGCCGCCAGCGCGCCCTGAGCAGGTCGCGCCGCTCCGGATATTTCTCGTCGTGATAGATCGCGGCAACCACGCGGTCGGTGCGGAAGCTGCGGAAATCCCTGCGCAGCTCGCACCAGGCCGCGAGCAGCCGCACCGCTTCGTGATAGCCGACCGCGATCGGCCAGATTGTGCGCTCGCTGTCGCGGCCATGCTCGTCGCGATAGTTCAGCGTGATCTTCTTGCCCTCGTGGATCTGGCTGCGCGTCTTGACCATGTCGATGCGGTCCGGCTCCCGGTTCCACGCCGACCGCGCGCGGCTTGCGGGCTCGAGCACGAACGGCCGCAGCCGGTCGGGCACCGTCTCGGCGATCTTGGCCATCAGGTCTTCGGCCGCGCGCGCCAGTGCCGGATCGGCGTGGCCGACGACCCATTGCGCGCCGAGCACACAAGCCTCGATCTCATCGGGTGTCAGCATCAGCGGCGGCAGGTCGAAACCCTTCTCCAGGATGTAGCCCATGCCGGCTTCGCCGCGGATCGGCACCCGCTGCTCGATCAGGGTCGCGATGTCGCGATAGATCGTGCGCTTGGATGTCTCGAGCTCCGCCGCAATCGCATCCGCGGTCAAGGGCTTTCGGGTGCGGCGGAGCACCTGGATGATCTGAAACAGCCGGTCGGCGCGTCTCATGGCAAGTCTCTTCGCAAGTCTCTTGTTCGCTGTTGGCGGATCTTGGGTCTCGGCCGTCGCGTTTTTGCGCCCCCGTGTCACTGCTGCTGACAGCATGTTGGCAGCAGGTGGGGGCTATACCAAGACAACACCTCAAGTGAAGGGAATTTGTCCATGGCAAATCTAGATGAACTCGGTTTCCGGCGGGCGCAGACGTTCGCGCTGGAACAGCTTGTCACAGTCTACTCCACCTCCAGCGATCTGCGCTGGGCCCTGGTTGTGATGATTGCGCGCTCAGTCGTTGCCGCCTGGTCCTACGGGCGGGCGCGGGTGGTCAAACGGGTTCGCGAGGCGGTTCGCCGCCTCGCTCCCGCGCGTCCGCTCGACAGTGAATGCCACTGCTGCTGACACCATGGTGGCAGCAGGGGGGCGCTAGCCTCCATTCACGACCACAGGCAATCGGGAGCTTCAGATGATTACGCTTTTTGGCTTCGGCACGGGGTTCGGCTTGCCGGAAATCAGCCCCTTCGTGACCAAGACCGAGGTCCAGCTCAAGATGGCCGGGCTCTCCTACGCTAAGGAAAAGGCGATGCCGCCGGCGTCTCCCAAGGGTCAGTTGCCCTACATCGCCGATGACGGCGAGACCATTGCCGATTCGACCTTCATCCGCGCCCATATCGAGGGAAAATACGGTTTCGATTTCGACGCGCCGCTGAGCCTGCAGGCGCGCGCACAGGCCTGGGCGTTCGAACGCATGATCGAGCATCACGTCTATTGGGCGCTGGTCGGCGCACGCTGGGTCGACGATACGAATTTCGCCAAAGGGCCGGCGCATTTCTTCGACGGCGCGCCCGATCACATGCGCGACAAGATGCGCGAGGACGCCCAGTTCCGCGTCGCGGAGAACTATCTCCTGAGCGGGCTTGGTCGCCACGCGCCCGAGGAGGATGTCGATCTCGCGATGCGTTCGCTGTTCGCACTCTCGGTGCAGCTCGGTGACAAGCCCTATTTGATGGGCGATACGCCCTGCGGCACCGACGCCACGGCATTCGGCGCGCTTGCCGGAATCCTGACGCCATTCTTTGCATCACCGCTGCGCGAGCGCACCGAGAGGTTCGAGAATCTCACCGCCTATGTCGACCGGATGATGCTGCGATATTATCCGGAGTTCGCTTGGGCGCCGCTGCAGCAGGCGGCTTAGCCGGCGGCCGCAGGAGCGGGCTGGCCTTTCAATGCGGCCAGCTCGGCCTCGAGTTCGGCGATGCGTTCATCGCGCGAGGCCAGCGCCGCCGCGACATCGGCCGCGTCGAACTTCTGCGGGATGTGCTGCGGGCAGTTGGTATCCCACGCCGCGATCTTGAACAGGATCACTTGCTCCGGCCGCGCCCGGTAACCCTGCGGCATCAGTGCATGCGTCAGTGCCGGATCGTCCTCGACCACGCGCGCCTCGCCCCAGATCTTGACGCGGCGACGATGCGCATAGTCCATCACGAAAATATACGCCTTCGCATTCTCCGACAGATTGCCCTGCGTGATGAACTGGCGGTTGCCGCTGAAGTCGGCGAACGCGAGCGTGCGCTTGTCGAGAACCTTGATGAAGCCCTTCGGCCCGCCGCGGTGCTGGATATAGGGCTGGCCGTCGGCGGAGGCGGTGGCAAAGTAGAAGCTGTTGGCATTGGCGAGGAAGGCGGCGAGGTTCTCGTCGATCTCGGTGCGCCAGCCGCCGCGCGCCTCGACCTGGGCGTAGGCCTCCCGCGAGCCCTTGCGGGTCTGGATCTCCTTTACCGCCGGGCTGAATGCAACATCGCTGGAATAGGCGTGAACGTCTGACATCTGAGCCTCTCGTCACGGGCGCCAAAGCGGTCGTCCTTGCTCGCAAAGATGGTCGTTTCCCGAACCTAAGCAATCTTGTGAGTTGACACTTCACTGTTGCGGATTATGCAATAGTGGCATGGACCGTCTCGACGCCATGCAGGCGTTCGTCGCCGTGGCCGACCTAGAGGGCTTCGCGCCCGCCGCCCGCAAGCTCGGCCTGTCGCCGTCAGCCGTGACGCGGCTGATTGCGGCGCTGGAGGAACGGCTCGGCGCGCGGCTCTTGCAGCGGACCACGCGGCAGGTGACGCTGACCGACGCCGGCTCACGCTACCTGGAGCGGGCGCGGCGGATCCTCGCCGACGTCGAGGAAGCCGAGGATGCGGTGGAGGGCGAGCGCACGCACCCTGAGGGCCGCCTGGTGATCTCGGCCCCGGTCGGCTTCGGCCGGCTGCATGTCAGCCCAGTCGTGACCGCCTACCTGAAGCGCTATCCCGACGTCGGCGTCGACCTGCGTCTGACAGACCGGATCGTCAACCTCGTGGAGGACGGCGTCGATGCCGCGGTCAGGATCGGCTATCTGCCCGACTCGACGCTGGTGGCGCGGCATGTCGGCGAGATGCGGCGCATCGTGGTGGCTTCGCCGGGCTATCTCAGGGCACGCGGCGAGCCGAAGCGGCCTGCGGACATCGCGGCGCATGACATGATCCAGTTCGGCGCCATGACCGCAGCGCCCGACTGGCGCTTCGTGGAGAGCGGTCGCGAGATCCGGGTCGCGAGCTCGCCGCGCTTTGCCAGCAACAGCTCGGATGCCGCCATCCAATACGCCGAGCAGGACGGCGGCCTGACGCGGGTGCTGGCCTACCAGGCGGCCGCGTCGCTGAAGGCCGGGCGGCTCAGAATCGTGCTTGCGGAGTTCGAGCAGCCGGCGCTGCCGATCCACATCGTCTACCCGACCTCGCGGCTGTTGTCGGCCAAGGTCCGCACCTTCATCGATCTCGTCACCGAGATCGATGACTGGCATTTCGGCTAGACCCTCGTTTGACGCGCGTTCTTCACGCGAACCGGTACGCACTTCGCTCGAAAACACTTCAGCCCGGCACCTTCTTCGGCACCACGCGGAAGGTGCCGTTGGCGCGCGCGATCGTCACGCCGTCGGCCTTGATCAGGCTCTGCGCGAAGCAGATCGTGCTGCCGGTCTTGATCACCTCGCTCTCGACCGCAAGCCATTGCCCGATATTCGCGGTGCCGACGAAATCGACCGCCAGCGAGATCGTCACAAACGTGGTGGTCCAGCCCGTCGCCTGCCCGCAGCTATAGCCCATCGCGTTGTCGGCGAGCGCGGCGATCAGCCCGCCATGGATCAGTCCGCGTGCATTGGTGTGCGGCTCGGCCAGCCGCAGGCCGAGGATCACGGCCTTGTCGGTCTTCTTTGCGTAAAGCGGCTCCCAGGGATCGGTGAGCGGGCTCTTGCGAAAATGCGGCTCGAAGTCGGCGGGAATGTCGGCAACTGACGTGTCGGTGCTCATGTGAAGCTCGCGAATTGGCGTTTCGTTTGCGCCATTGAACGCGATGTCGATGACAGTTTCACCGCCTACAAAGTTTTAAACGGGATTTGCGCTCGTGTTTGAAAGCGATCGCAGGCTTGTCGTCACCCGCGCATGCGGGTGACCCAGTATTCCAGAGGCTCTAGCTGAACCCCGGATGCACGGGGGATATGACGGCTGAGAGTGGCGATGAGAGCCAGCGTTTCCCTAGAACGGCAAGCCCACATAATTCTCCGACAGCGAGGTCGACGCGGCCTTCGAGCTCACCAGATAGTCCAGCTCGGCGATCTGGATGCGCGCGGCGAATTCGCCGTCGTCGGGGAACTTGTGCAGCATCGAGGTCATCCACCAGGAGAAGCGCACCGCCTTCCAGACCCGCGCCAGCGCTTTGGCGGAGTAGCCGTCGATTCCGGCCGAGGACTTCTCGTCGTAATATTCGCGCAGCGCCTGCGACAGGTAGTGCACGTCGCTGGCGGCAAGGTTCAGGCCCTTGGCACCGGTCGGCGGCACGATATGCGAGGCGTCGCCGGCGAGGAACATCCGGCCGAATCGCATCGGCTCGGCGACGAAGCTGCGCAACGGCGCGATGCTCTTCTCGATCGAGGGGCCGGTCACGAGCTCGTCAGCGGCCCTCTGATCGACGCGGCGCTTCAGTTCGTCCCAGAACCGCTCGTCCGACCACTGGTCGACATGATCGTCCAGCTGGCACTGCACGTAATAGCGGCTGCGGTGGGTCGAACGCATCGTGCAGAGAGCAAAACCGCGCTCGTGGTTGTTGTAGATCAGCTCCGGCGAAACCGGCGGCGTCTCCGAGAGGATGCCGAGCCAGCCGAACGGATAGACCCGCTCGTAGCTCGTGAT
This sequence comes from Bradyrhizobium sp. ISRA464, assembly GCF_029910095.1. NCBI lineage: Bacteria > Pseudomonadati > Pseudomonadota > Alphaproteobacteria > Hyphomicrobiales > Nitrobacteraceae > Bradyrhizobium > Bradyrhizobium sp. ISRA464. The sequence continues at coordinate 1,183,301 of NZ_CP094526.1, forward strand.
CGCCGACGCCGGCACGCTGGCACGGCTGACGCCGTGGAAGCCGTCGCAGCCGGCGATGAAATCGCAGGCGATTTCGTAGCTGACGCCGTCCTTCACATAGGTGACGCGCGGATGATCGGTGTCGAAATCATGCGGCTTGACGTCGGCGGCGGAGTAGATCGAGGTCAGGCCGGCGGCCTTGCGGGCATTCATCAGGTCGAGTGTGACTTCGGTCTGGCCGTAGATCGTCACGGTCTTGCCTGTCAGGCCATGCATGTCGATGCGGTGCCGCGCGCCGCCGAACGCCAATTCGACGCCGTGATGGACCAAGCCCTCGCGATGCAACCGGTCGGCGGAGCCGACCTTTTCGAGCAGGGACACCGTGCCTTCCTCGAGCAAGCCGGCGCGGATGCGCCCAAGCACATATTCCGGGGTCTGGCGCTCCAGGATCACATTGTCTACGCCAAAAGTATGAAGTAGTTGCCCAAGCAACAGTCCGGCCGGACCTGCGCCTATGATTGCTACTTTTGTCCGCAATACCCGCTCCTCCCGATAAGGTAGGCTTGATCATGGCCCGCGCGTCGCGGGCTGCCGTCGTCGGCTTGCCATGGTGATTATATCATATAACAGTCTTCGCAAAGCGCGTTTGATCAGCGAGAGGACTTCGCCGCAATGCAAGAGACCGATTCGGCCGGATGACTGCCGGTGCGACGCGTGTCTGGCGGGCGCATTTCGCCTTGAACAAACGCGCAAGATATATAACATGTTAAGTAACGAGACCGGGCGCAAAGCCCGCCGTCATGGAGAGGAGGAGATCGAATGAAGAAGGCGTTGTTGGCGCTGCTCGTGGCTGCGGGCGTCACGCCGGCTGTTGCACCTGCGCTGGCGCAGGACAAGACGGTCAATCTGAAAGTGTCGCTCTGGGTACCGCCGGCACATCCGCTGGTTCCGGCGACGCAGGCCTGGGCCGCCGACATCGAAAAGGCCTCGGGCGGCACCATCAAGATCACCGTGTTCCCGTCCGAGCAGCTCGGCAAGGCATTCGATCATTACGACATGGCGCGCGACGGCATTGCCGACGTCACCTACGTCAATCCCGGCTATCAACCTGGCCGCTTCCCGATCGCAGCTGCAGGCCAGCTTCCGTTCGTGTTTGCCGACGGCAAGAAGGGTACGCTGGCGCTGAACGAGTGGTACCACAAATACGCGCCGACCGAGATGAAGGACACCAAGCTCTGCTTCGCCTTCATCCACGATCCGGGCGCGCTGCACGGCAAGAAGAAGATCCTGCTGCCGACCGACCTCAACGGCGTGAAGGTACGCCCCGCCCAGAGCACGATCGGCGAGATGGTGAAGATGTTCGGCGGCACCAATGTGCAGGCGTCCGCGCCGGAAGCGCGCGATGCTATCGAGCGCGGCGTGGCCGACGAGATCACCTTCCCCTGGGGCTCGATCTTCCTGTTCGGCATCGACAAGGTGGTGAAGTACCACATGGACGTGCCGCTCTACACGACCGTGTTCACCTACAACATTAACCTCGCCAAATATAACTCGATGTCGGATGCCCAGAAGAAAGTGATCGACGATCACTGCACGCCGGAATGGGCTTCCAAGGTCACCGACCCCTGGACCGAGTTCGAGGCCAATGGCCGCACCAAGATGAAGGCGCTGCCGGGTCATGAGGTCTATCAGTTGACTGCGGATCAACTCGCCGAGTGGAAGAAGGCGGTCAAACCGCTGCATGACAGCTGGGCCGAGGCGGTGAAGAAGGCCGGTGGCGATCCGGAAAAGATCGCTGCCGATCTGCAGGCGACCCTGAAAAAGTACGACGCCGGATTCTGATTCCGTCATTCCGGGGCGCGCGCTGGCGCGTCCCCGGAAGCTCGTTCATAACGTCCAGGTCCGGGGCTCGCTCGCCTTGTGAGCTCCCGGAATGACCGCTCCTGACAGCGATAGTCCGATATCATGGCTGCCAATCCTGAAGTCACTCAAGACGGCGTCATCACCGGTCCGCCCGAGCCGGCCCGCAAGAATTTCATGGACCGCTTCATCGATTCGATCGAATGGGTCGCTGCGTTCTTCGTCGGCGTCGTCGCGCTGAACACCTTCACTGCGGTGTTCATGCGCAAATTCTTCTCGGTGACGATCCCCGACTACTACAACTTCGGCCAGTTCCTGCTCGGCATCCTGATCTTCTGGGGCATTGCGGCGACCAGCTATCGCGGCACTCACATCACCGTGGACCTGGTGTGGGCCAATGCCTCGCCGCGTTACCAGCGCTGGATCGACATCTTCGCGACGCTGGTGCTGCTGTTCGTCGTCACGGTGCAAACCTACACGTTGGTCGACAAGGTGATCGACACCAGGAACAGCCACATCGTCACCATGGATCTTGGTGTGCCGGTCTGGCCGTTCTTCCTGGTGTCGTGGATCGGCGACGTCTCCGCGGTGCTGCTGATTGCGATCCGCACCTACCGGCTGATCTTCCATCCGGAAGACATCCACGATGCCAAGATCAAGACCGCGGAGTAGCCGGTTATGAGCAGCGAGACCGTAGCCGTCATCGGCTTTGTCAGCCTGTTCGTGCTGATGCTGTTGCGCGTCCCCGTCGGCATGGCGATGGGCCTCGTCGGCATCACCGGCTTTGGCTATCTCACCGGCTTCGAGCCGGCGCTGAAACTGGTCGGCCAGACCACGATGCGCACGGTGACGGACTATTCCTTCGGCGTGATCCCGATGTTCCTGCTGATGGGCGCCTTCGTGTCCGTCTCCGGCATCAGCCGCGAGTTGTTCCGCGCCGCCAATACGTTCGTCGGCCACTGGAAGGGCGGGCTCGGCATTGCGACCATCGCCGCCTGCGGCGGCTTTGCCGCGATCTCCGGTTCGTCGGTCGCGACCGCCGCGACATTTTCCGCGGTGGCCTATCCCGAGATGCGCCGCTTCGGCTATCCGCAATCGTTCTCGACCGGCGTGATCGCGGTTGGCGGCACCCTGGGGGCGATGCTGCCGCCGTCCACGGTGCTTGCGGTCTATGGCATCATCACCCAGCAGGATATCGGCAAGCTGTTCATCGCGGGCGTCATCCCGGGCCTGCTCGCGATCCTCATGCACATGATCACGATCGGCATCATCGGGGTGACGCGGCCCGGATTCCTGCCGGCGGGGCCAAAGGCCAAATGGCACGAGCGTGTCCTGGCGCTGCGCGATGTCTGGGCGCCGTTGCTGCTGTTTCTGTTCGTGATCGGCGGCCTCTACGGCGGCTTCTTTGTCCCGACCGAAGCCGGCGCGGTCGGTGCGGTCGGCGCCTTCATCATCGGCATCCTCCGCGGCAGGCTCTCCAAGGACGGTATCCTGCAATCGCTGCTGCAGGCGACCCGCACGGCGGCCGCCGTGTTCACCGTGCTGATCGGCGCGCTCTGCTTCGGCTATTTCCTCACCATCACCCAGACGCCGCAGAACGTCACCGCCTTTTTCACCGGGCTCGGCATCGGCCCCTATGGCGTGCTGGCGCTGATCCTGCTGATGTATATTGTGCTGGGCTGCCTGATGGACGCGATGGCGATGGTGATCCTCACCGTGCCGATCGTGTTCCCGGTCGTCACCTCGCTCGGCTTCGATTCAATCTGGTTCGGCATCATCATCGTGATGACGGTCGAACTCGGCCTGATCCATCCGCCGGTCGGCATGAACGTGTTCGTGATCAAGAGCGTGATCAAGGACGTCAACATGTCGACGATCTTTGCCGGTGTGCTGCCCTTCGTGATCACCGATCTGATCCGGCTGGTGATCCTGATCTTGTTCCCGCTGCTCGCGACCTGGTTGCCGCAGCGCATGATTGGCTAGGCATGATCCGGAAACGGATCATGCAGATCAGCGAATGAGCTTACGATGGCGCCTGAAATCCAGACTCGCTACGTCTTCACGATCACCGCACGTATCGCTGACGTGACTTCCGCCGGCGACATCGGGACCGGCGTCCGCCGCATCATCCCGATCACCGGCGGCGAGGTGAGGGGAGAGAAGGTCAACGGCAAGGTGCTGAGCTTCGGCGCCGACTTCCAGATCATCCGGCCCAGCGAGCTGATCGAGCTGGAGGCGAAATATGCATTCGAGACCGACGACGGCGCCGTGGTTTATGTCGAGAACAAGGGCATCCGGTTCGGGCCGGTCGATCTGCTGCAGAAGCTGAAGCGCGGCGAGCCGGTTGATCCAAAGCTGATCTATTTCCGCACCGTGCCGAAGTTCGAGACCGGTGCCGAGAAATATCGTTGGCTGATGGAGCACATTTTCATCGCCTCCGCCGCGCGCCACGCCGACCGCGTCGTGATCGACGTGCATCAGGTGCTGTAGGTTCTGCAAACCCGGCTCAGCTCCAGAGTCGCCGTCGCCATACGGAATAGCCGCTCCGTCCGGAGGAGTGTGAAGTCCCAGGGGCATATTGACTCCTGTGATGATAGTTATACAACATAACTATTCTGAACAGGAAACAATAACGCCATGGGAAACGCCTCCGCCGCTGACGACGCGGCGCTGCTCAAGATCGAACAGTCCGGCGCCGTGCTGACCGTGGGCCTCAACCGTCCCGCCAAGCGCAACGCGCTGAACGACGGCATCATCCTTGCGCTGCAGGACTGCTTTTCCACCATTCCCGACACGATCGGCGCCGTCGTCATCCACGGCATCGGCGATCACTTCTCCTCCGGTCTCGATCTGTCAGAACTGACCGAACGCGACGCGACCGAAGGGCTGGTGCATTCCCAGATGTGGCATCGCGTGTTCGACCGCATCCAGTATTGCCGCGTGCCCGTGATCGCCGCGTTGAAGGGCGCGGTGATCGGCGGCGGTCTCGAGCTTGCCTGCGCCGCGCATATCCGCGTCGCCGAGCCTTCTGCCTATTTCGCGCTGCCGGAGGGGCAGCGCGGCATCTTCGTCGGCGGCGGCGGATCGGTGCGGCTGCCGCGGCTGATCGGCGTGCCGAGGATGGCCGACATGATGCTGACCGGCCGCGTCTATTCCGCGACCGAAGGCGCCTCCTACGGATTCTCGCAATATCTCACCGAGGCCGGCGGCTCGTTGCCGAAGGCGCTGGAGCTTGCCGAACGGGTCGCCGCGAACGCGCCGCTGACCAATTTCGCGGTGCTGCAGGCGTTGCCGATGATCGCGGAGGCCAATCCGCAGACCGGGCTGCTGATGGAATCCCTGATGGCGACCGTCGCGCAGAGCGATAAAGAAGCCAAGCGGCGGATCCGCGAATTCCTTGACCGCAAGACCGCCAAGGTGAAGCCGACATGAGCGCCAAGCCTGATACGCCCGCGTCCGCGACAGCCGCCAGCGCACATCCGCTGCGCCCGATCTCCTTCGGCAATCCAGTCGTCACCGTCGAGCGCCGCGCCGATGGCACGATCTATCTTCGTCCGAAGGTGAAGCTTGCCGACTATCCCGTTCGCATCACCGACCGCCTGCATCACTGGGCCAGGGCCAAGCCGAACCGCGTGTTCATGGCCGAGCGCGCGTCAGGCGGTGGCTGGCGGCAGATCACCTACGCGCAACTGCTGGAGACGACCCGGCATCTTGCGTCGGCCCTGATCGCGCGCAGATTGTCCGCCGAGCGGCCGATCGTGATTCTGTCTGGCAATTCGGTCGACCACGCGCTGATCGCGTTCGGCGCGCTGTATGCCGGCATTCCGTTCTGTCCGGTCTCGCCGGCCTATTCGCTGGTGTCGCGCGATTACGGCAAGCTCGGTTTCCTGATCAAGCTGCTGACGCCGGGCCTCGTCTTCGTCGACGACGCCGACAAGTTCGCCGATGCGCTGGTCGCCAATGTGCCTGCGGGCATTGAGATCGCGGCCAGCCGCGGCGCCGTGCCCGGCCGTGACGTCACCCGGCTCACTGATCTACTGGCGACGCTCGAAGATGCGCGCCTTGACGCAGTCCATGAGGCAATCGGTCCGGACACGATTGCCAAATTCCTGCTCACATCGGGCTCAACGGGCAATCCGAAGGCCGTCATCAACACGCAGCGCATGATCTGCGCCAACCAGGTGATGCTGCGCGAGACGCTGGCGTTCCTGAAGGACGAGCCGCCGGTCATCGTCGACTGGCTGCCGTGGAATCACACCTTCGGCGGCAATCACAATATCGGGCTGACGCTCTACAACGGCGGCTCGATGTATCTCGACGAGGGCAAGCCGATGCCCGGCGGCATCGAGGAGACCGTGCGAAACCTGCGCGAGATTTCGCCGACGGTCTATTTCAACGTGCCCAAGGGCTATGAATCGCTGCTGCCTTATCTGCGCGACGATGCAAGCTTGCGGGCGAAATTCTTCGACCGTCTGCATGCGATGTTCTTCTCGGGTGCGGCGCTGTCTCCATTCGTCTGGAATAGCCTCGACGAACTCGCGGTGCGGGAGAAGGGCTATCGCGTGCCGATGTTGACAGGCCTGGGTGCGACGGAAACATCGCCGTTCTTCATGTCGGTACGCCCCGCCACCAGTCGCTCCGGCCATGTCGGGCTTCCGGTGCCGGGCAACGATGCCAAGCTGGTGCCGAACAACGGCAAGCTGGAGGTCCGCGCCAAGGGGCCGAACGTCACGCCGGGCTACTGGCGCCAGCCGGATTTGACCGCCAAGGCCTTCGACGAGGAGGGCTTCTACAAGTTTGGTGATGCACTGAAGCCTGCTAATCTCAATGATTTCGATGCCGGCTTCGACTTCGACGGCCGTATCGCCGAAGACTTCAAGCTGGCGAGCGGCACCTGGGTCAGCGTCGGTCCTTTAAGGGCGCGGTTTGTCGGCACCTGTGCGCCGCTGGTGCGCGACGTCGTGATCGCAGGCCTCAACCGCGACGAGATCTCGGCGATCGTCATCCTCGACCTCGACGGCTGCCGCCTGATCAATCCCGATCTTGCGGCCAACGATGTCGCCGCGGCCGCTGCCGATCCATTGGTGCGCGCGGCCTTCCGCGAACGCTTCGCGCGATTCCTCGCCAGCGCGACCGGTTCGTCGAACCGCATCACCCGCGCGATCCTGCTCGACACGCCGTTGTCGATCGATCGCGGCGAGATCACCGACAAGGGCTCGATCAACCAGCGCGCGGTGCTGGAGCATCGCGCAGCGTTGATCGATGCGCTCTATGCGCCGGTGCCGCCGCCATCCATCATCACGCTAACCTGATTTCGAAGAGGAGAACCGCTATGCAGTTGAAGGATCAGGCCGCCATCGTCACCGGAGGTGCATCGGGATTGGGCGCCGCAACCGCGCGCCGGCTGGCCGCGCAAGGCGCCAAGGTCGCGGTCTGCGACCTCAACGCCAAGCTCGCCGAGAGCGTGGCGGCCGAGATCGGCGGCATTCCGCTGGTCTGCGACGTGGCCGATGCGGCGGCCGCCGAAGCCGCGGTCGCGCAAGCCGCCAAGGCGCATGGCCCGGCGCGCGTGCTGGTGAACTGCGCCGGCATCGGGGTCGCAAAGCGCGTGATCGGCCGCGAGGGGCCGATGGCGCTTGGCGATTTTGACAAGGTGATCAAGGTCAATCTGATCGGCTCCTTCAACATGCTGCGGCTTGCGACCGCTGACATGTCCAAGCTGGAGCCGCTTTCAACAGGTGAGCGTGGCGTCGTGATCTGCACCGCTTCCGTCGCCGCCTATGACGGCCAGATCGGGCAGGCGGCGTATTCGGCGTCGAAGGGCGGTATCGTTGCGATGACGCTGCCGATCGCCCGCGAGCTTGCGCAGTTCGGCATCCGCGTGCTGACGATCGCGCCCGGCCTGTTCCTCACGCCGCTGCTCGCCAACCTGCCGCAGGAGGCGCAGGATTCGCTTGCCGCGGCAATTCCGTTCCCGCGCAGGCTCGGCCAGGCCGACGAGTTCGCCTCGCTGGCGCTGCACATGATCGACAACCCCTATCTGAACGGCGAAGTGGTGCGGCTCGATGCCGCGCTCCGAATGGCGCCGCGCTAAGTATGGCCATGAGTATAGGTCGAGAGCGTCTGGCGAGCTCGCTTCCACCTCTCCCATTGGGAGAGGTGGATCGCGCAGCGATCCGGGTGAGCGGTTGCGATCAACAACGAAGACCGTACCCCCTCACCCCAGCCCTCTCCCCATGGGAGAGGGAGCCAACCGCTGGTGCCGCACTATCGGAGTTCGCTAAACCATGTTCGTCAATCGGCGCGACGTGCAGATCCAGTGGGGCGATTGCGACCCCGCCAACATCGTCTACTACCCGCGCTACTTCGCGATGTTCGACGATTCGACCTCGATCATGTTCGAAGTAGCCGGTTTCTCGAAGCAGGATATCATCCACAAATACGGGCTGGTCGGCATTCCCATGGTCGACACGCGGGCGAAATTCTATATCCCGTCAACCTACGGCGACTGGATCACCATCGAGAGCCGGATCGAGAGCATCAAGCGCTCGAGCTTCGAGGTCGTGCACCGCGTGTTCAAGGGGGAGGCGCTTGCGATCGAGGCGTTCGAGACCCGGGTGCTGGTCGGCCGCCACCCGGACGATCCCAACAAATTGAAATCGGCGCCGTTTCCGCAGGAGATCGTTGACCGTTTCATGAAGGACTGACTCGCAGTCCTCCATGACCTAAAGAAGGGGCTGAATTTGCCCCGCAAAATTGGTTTAAACCGAAAACACTATCCGCAGGGAGGAATAGATGAGGAAGGCCACTCTCGCCGCCGCGGCGTTCGCGGCGGCTGTTGCGCTGCCGGGAGCGCCGGCGCTGGCACAGACCAACGAAATCACCATCGGTATCTCGATCTCGACCACCGGACCTGCCGCAGCCCTTGGCATCCCCGAGCGCAATGCGCTCGATTTCGTGCCGAAGGAGATCGGCGGCGTGCCGCTCAAGCTGATCGTGCTCGATGACGGCGGCGACCCGACCGCTGCGACCACCAATGCGCGGCGCTTCGTCACCGAATCCAAGGCCGACATCATCATGGGCTCCTGCACCACGCCGCCGTCGATCGCGGTGTCGACGGTCGCCAACGAAGCCGGCATTCCGCATCTTGGCCTTGCGCCGTTCCCGATCAACGAGGCGCGCGCCAAGTGGTCGGTCGACCTGCCGCAGTCGATCCCGATCATGGGCAAGGTGCTCTACGAGCATATGAAGGCGCACAACATCAAGACCGTCGGCTATATCGGCTACTCCGATTCCTACGGCGACCTCTGGGTCAACGACTTCAAAAAGCAGGCGGTGCCGATGGGTCTGACCATGACCGACGAGGAGCGCTTCGCGCGTCCCGACACCTCGGTCGCGGGCCAGGTGCTCAAGCTCGTCGCTGCCAATCCCGACGCCATCCTGATCGGAGCCTCCGGCACCGCCGCGGCGCTGCCGCAGACCGCGCTGCGCGAGCGCGGCTACAAGGGCTTGATCTATCAGACCCATGGCGCCGCCAGCATGGACTTCATCCGGATCGCGGGTGCGGCCGCCGAAGGCGTCATCATGTCGGCAGGTCCTGTGATGTCGCCGGAGACACAGCCGGACAGCGCGCTGACCAAGAAGCCGGGCCTCGCGCTGAACACCGCCTATGAGGCAAAATACGGTCCCAACAGCCGCAGCCAGTTCGCCGGCCACTCCTACGACGCCTTCGAGGTGCTGAAACGCGTCGTCCCGGTGGCGCTTAAGACGGCCAAGCCCGGCACGCCGGAATTCCGCGAGGCGATCCGTAAGGCGTTCATCTCGGAAAAGGAAATCGTCGCGACCCAAGGCGTCTACAACTGGACCGAAAAGGACCGCTACGGCCTCGACGACCGTTCGCGCATCCTGCTGACGGTGAAGGACGGGAAGTACGTTCCGGCGATGTAAGCTGGTTGCGGGCTTGTGAAACGAAGAAGCCGGTCTCAGCGAGGCCGGCTTTTTTGCTGCGATGATAGCGCGCCCTAAAGCGCGATGAGATTAGGTTGAATCGTCATCGCGCTTTAGCTCTTTGTTTGAGCATGATCTTTTCGGAAAACCGCTTCACACTTTTCCGGATCATGCCCTAAATCGCGCTTTCGCCTTCGTGCTGGAAGCCGAGATAGCTCGCCGCGACGGCCTTGTTGGCAGCGATGTCTTTCGCGGAGCCGCTGAGCACGAACTCGCCGAGCTCCATCACATAGGCACGGTCGGCGATCTGCAGCGCTGCTTGCGCGTTCTGCTCGACCAGCAGCACCGAGACGCCGGCAGCGCGGAGTTCGCCGACGATGCGGAAGATGTCGGCGACGATGATCGGGGCAAGCCCGAGGCTCGGCTCGTCCAGCATCAATAGCTTCGGCGCGCCCATCAGCGCGCGGCCCATCGCCAGCATCTGCTGCTCGCCGCCGGAGAGCGTGCCGGCGAGTTGCTTGCGCCGCTCCTTCAGGCGCGGAAACAGCGTGTAGACCCGCTCGAGCGAGGTTGCCGCGGTCGCCTTCGGGATGCGGAACGCACCGAGCTCGAGATTGTCCTCGACATTCATGGTGCCGAACAATTCGCGATGCTCCGGCACCAGGCTCAAGCCGGTGGCGACGCGGTCCTCGATGTCGAGGGGGGCGAGGTCGGTGCCGGCGAAGCTCGTGCGGCCCCTCAGCGGCAAGATACCCATCACGGCGTTGAGCAGCGTGGTCTTGCCGGCGCCGTTGGCGCCGATGATGGTGACGATCTCGTTCTCGGCGACGTCGAGTGAAACGCCGCGCACGGCCTCGACCTTGCCGTAGGAGATATGGACGTCGGCAACTGTCAGCAGCGCGCTCATGCTGCGGCTCCGAGATAGGCCTTGATCACGTCGGGATTGGTCTTGATGGCGGCTGGCGTGCCTTCCGCGATCTTGGTGCCGAAATCGAGCACCACGATGCGGTCGGCGAGGTCCATCACAAAGCCCATGTCGTGCTCCACCAGCAGCACCGACATGCCGCCGTCGCGCAATTGCCGCAGCAGCGCGGCGAGCCGCTGCTTTTCCATGTGACGCAGGCCGGCGGCCGGCTCGTCGAGCAGCAGCAGCATCGGGTCGACGCACAGGGCGCGCGCGATCTCGACGATGCGCTGTTGTCCGAGCGACAGCGAGCCCGCGAGCTGGTCGATCTGGTCGGACAGGCCGACCCGCTCGATCTGCCGCGCGGCTTCGGCCAGCAGCTTCGCTTCGTCGGCGCGATCGAGCCGCAGCATGCTGGAGATCGCGCCGGAGGATCCGCGCAGATGCGCGCCGATCGCGACGTTCTCGAGCACGGTCATGTCGGGCACCAGCTTGACGTGTTGGAAGGTCCTGGACACGCCGAGCTTGACGATCTCCTGCGGCGGCGCGTTCTCGACCTTGCGGCCGAGCACCGAGATCGCGCCGCTGGTTGCTGTCAAGACGCCGGTGATCAGGTTGAAGGTCGTGCTCTTGCCGGCGCCGTTCGGCCCGATCAGCGCGACGATCTCCCGGGCGTTCACATCGAAGGAGACGTCGTTGACAGCGATCACGCCGCCAAACTGCTTGCGCGCCTTCTCGATATGCAGCAGCACCGTGGATGAGGCCGGGGCCCGCTCGCGGTGTTCCAGCTTCAGCGAGGTGTCGGGTGTCTTGCGGGCCGGCTTGAACGGCAGCCGCGACATCAGCCACGGCCAGACGCCGGTCGGCGCGAGCTGCAACAGCAGCACCAGCATGATGCCGAACACGATGGTCTCGAGCTGGCTCTGACCGCCGAAGATGTAGGGCAGGTAGCTCTGCAGCACTTCCTTGAGCACCACGACGATGCCGGCGCCGAGCACGGCGCCCCAGACATAGCCCGCGCCACCGACGACGGCGATGAACAGATATTCGATGCCGGCCTGCGCACCGAACGGCGTCGGGTTGGCGGCGCGCTGGAAATGCGCGTAGAGCCAGCCGGACAGGCCGGCCAGCACCGCGGCATAGATGAACACCAGGAGCTTGGCGCGCGGCGTCTGCACGCCGAACGCCTCCGCGGCGATATGTCCGCGCCGCAGCGCGCGGATGGCCCGTCCGGTGCGGGAATCCAGCAGGTTCATGGTCAGCAGCGCGGAGAGTAGCACCGCGACCCAGATCGCGTAATAGATCGCGTCCGGGCTCAGCATCTTGAACGAGCCGATCGAGAGCGGCGGAATGCCGGAGATGCCGTCGTTGCGGCCGAGGAATTCGAGCTTGCTGAACAGATAGAACAGGCCGATGCCCCAGGCGATGGTGCCGAGCGGCAGGTAGTGGCCCGAGAGCCGGACCGTGACGATGCCGAGCAGCACGGCCGCGATGCCGCTGACCAGGAGCGAGGCCGGCAACGTCAGCCACGGCGACATGCCATAGGCGGTGGTGAGAACCGCCGTGGTGTAGGCGCCGAAGCCGCAGAACGCGGCCTGGCCGAATGAGGTGAGGCCACCGACGCCGGTGAGCAGCACCAGCCCCATCGCGACCAGCGCGGCGAGGCCGATATTGTCGAGCAGCACGATCCAGAACGGCGGAATGCCCAGGACGAGCGGGATCACCGCCATCACGAGCGCGAAGATGATGAGCGGAAGGCGCTGCGTCATCGCACTCAATCCTTCTCTTCTTCGACCTCTGGCGCCGCGAGCGAGCGCAGCACCAGCACGGGAAGGATCAGCGTGAAGACGATGACTTCCTTGAAATTGCTGGCGTAGAACGACGAGAACGCCTCGACGATGCCGACCAGGATGGCCGCCACCGCAGTCAAGGGATAGCTGACGAGGCCGCCGATGATGGCGGCGATGAAGCCCTTCAGGCCGATCAGAAAGCCGGTGTCGTAGTAGAGCGTGGTGATCGGCACGATCAGGATGCCTGAGATCGCGCCGATGACGGAGGCGAGCAGGAATGCGATCTGGCCCGACAGCGTGGTGCGGATGCCGACGAGACGGGCGCCGAGGCGGTTGACGGCAGTGGCGCGCAGCGCCTTGCCGGTCTTGCTGTAGCCGAAGAACAGCCACAGCGCGACGATGGAGGCTATCGTCAGGCCGTACACCGCAAGGCTCTGGCCGGTGAAACGCAGCGGCCCCGCGGTCAGCGCAACATTCGACAGCGCGGGCGCGCGCAACCCTTCGGCGCCGAAGAACACCAGCCCGAGGCCCTGCAGCGCGAGATGGCAGCCGACCGAGGCGATCAGCAGCACCAGCACCGAGGTGTGGGCGATCGGCTGGAAGGCGATGCGATAGAGGAACAGTCCGATCGCCGCCACGATCAGGAGTGCGAGGGCGATGTTCACCCCGATCGGCGTGCTGGGGCCGACCAGCGCATAGGTGAGCCCAAGCAGCGCGACGGGGAAGGCGATGTTGAGCGCGGCGGAACGCATGACGAGCCGCGCATGCAGTGACTTGCGTGCGAAGAACAGGTCGAGCGCAAACGCGACGACGCCCATCGCGACCGCGAGCTGCACCGTGCCCGGCACCTGGCCGGTCGCCAGCATGGCGTAACTCAGCGCACCATAAGTGACGAATTCGCCCTGCGGGATCAGGATCACCCGCGTGACCGCAAACACCAGCACCAGGGCGAGCCCGAGCAGTGCATAGATCGCGCCGTTGGTGATGCCGTCCTGCAGCAGGAACAGCATGATCGTTGTGTTCAAGGCCGAGCGCTCTCCCTTAAGCGTCGGGCCGCCGCAACCGTTTATTGTGGTCAGGTCGGCCGATATCGGCTGTTGATAGCGGCCGATATTTGATATAGTGGATAACAATTATTGAATATAATCTCAAGATCCCCGAACGTCGCGCGGGATCCTTGTACCGGGATTACGAGCCTGGAGCGATGACTGTTTCCAAGACCGCCTCCGACGCCGTCAGACCATCGCGCGCCCTGCGCAGGGAACCGGTCGATGCCGTCGGGGACGACAGCATGCTGCAATTGGGCGAACTGTCCGGACTGCTCGGCTATTCGTTGAAGCGCGCACAGCTCAAGGTATTCGAGGACTTCCTGCGCTGCGTCGCGCCGCTGCAGCTGACGCCGGCGCAGTTCTCGGTACTGCTCCTGCTCGACAAGAATCCCGGCCGCAACCAGACCGAGATCGCCAATACGCTCGGCATCCTGCGGCCGAACTTCGTCGCGATGCTCGATGCGCTTGAGAGCCGCGACCTCTGCGCGCGGATGCGCTCCACCAATGACCGCCGCTCCCACATCCTGGTGCTGACCGACAAGGGCCGTGCCGTGCTGGCGCGCGCCAAGAAGCTCGTTGCCAACAAGCATGAGGCGCGGCTGATCGAGGTGCTCGGCCCCGCCAACCATGCCGCGCTCTTGGAAATGCTGGCGAAGCTCGCGCAGGAGTTTTGAGGGGCGGCACGCGCCGCGTCACTCGACGTCATTGCGAGGAGCTCGCGACAAAATTGCAAAGCAATTTTGCGCTGAAGCGACGAAGCAATCCATGCCTCCGCAAGCGGCGCGATGGATTGCTTCGCTTCGCTCGCAATGACGGTGAACTAGTCGACCAGAATCACCCGCACATCGTTGACGTTGGTCAGCGTCGGTCCGGTCAGCAGCAGATCGCCGGTCTTGGCGAAGAAACCGGTGGCATCGTTGTTCTCGAGATAGGCCTTGGGATCGAGGCCCATCGATCTCATTTTCGCGAATGTCGCCTGATCGATCATGGCGCCGGCCGGATCGGTGGCGCTGCCGGCACCGCCGTCGGCGCCGTCGGTATCGGCGGCAAGCGCCGACACATTCGGCGTATCCTTGAGCAGGTCGGCGAGCGCCAGCGCGTATTCCTGGTTGGGGCCGCCGCGACCGCTGCCGCGCACGGTCACCGTGAGTTCGCCGCCGGACAGGATTGCGACGCGCTTGCCTTCGCTGCGGGCCTTGAGCGCGAGGCGCGCATGTTCGGCCGCAACCTCGCGCGCCTCGCCCTCGAGATCGGCGCCGAGCGCAATCGTCTCGTAGCCGGCGTCCTGCGCGACCTTCACCGCGGCATCGATCGAGGCTTTCGGCTTCGCCAGCAGCTCGAAGGTCGCGTGGGCGAAAGCGGGGTCGCCCGGCTTGCAGCTTTCATTGCTGACATCGTCGAGCGCGCGGCGCACGGCATCGTCGATCGATAGATTGTATTTGGCGACCAAAGCGCGGGCATCCGCCAGCGTGGTCGGGTCCGGAACCGTTGGTCCCGATGCGATCGCGGAGGGATCGTCATGCGGGACATCGGAGATCGCCAGCGTGACGATCTCAGCGGCGTGCTGGCCGGCACGGGCCAGCCGCCCGCCCTTGATGCGCGACAGGTGCTTGCGGACGGTGTTCATCTCGCCGATCGGTGCACCCGAGCGCAGCAGCGCGCGGTTGACCTGCTGCTTCTGCGCAAAGGTAACGCCTTCGACCGGCGCGATCCAGTTCGCCGAACCGCCGCCGGTCAGAAGCACCAGCAGCAGGTCGTCAGGCGTCGCCTCCGCGGCGAGCCGCAGCGTATCGTCGGCTGCCCTCAAGCCGGCCTCATCGGGCACCGGGTGGCCGGCCTCGACCACCTTGATGCGCCGCGTCGGCACGCCGTGACCATGGCGGGTGGTCGCGATGCCGACCAGCCGCGCCGGATCGAGGCCGAGCGCGTCGAGGTAATGGCGCTCGGCCGCTGCAGCCATCGCGCCGGCGCCCTTGCCGGCGGCGAGGATGATCACGCGTCCCTTCGGCACCGGTCGCAGCCGCGACGCCAGCACGACGTCGGGGTGCGCAGCGGCGACCGCCGCATCGAAGATCGAACGCAGGAAGGGACGTCGGTCGGTCATGATGATGCTTCCGCGAGCGCCAAGGTGAGATGAGATCGGGCCGGGTTGTGTCCGCGAAACGACTGCGTTCCCTCTCCCGCTTGCGGGCGAGGGTTAGGGTGGGCGTGCTGCCACGAGTCGTATTGCGGAGAAAGCCCCCACCCGGATCGCATCTTCGACGCGATCCGACCTAAGAGCGAGTTTCGCTCGTCTCGACCCCCGCAAGCGGGAGAGGTGAAGCGCGCCGGTGGAGGCATAGATTGAAACAACAGTGCTGTCCTTAGTTGCCGGAGATCTCGCCGCTGATGACGTCGCCGAACAACTGCCAGCGCTCGCCCTTGAACTGCATCAGCTGCAGCTGCTCGATCGGCTGGAAGTCGTTAGGCCCGGTGGTCAGCGTCACGCCCGGCAGCAGACCGCCTTGCGCGAACTGCTTCAGGCTTGCGGCCTGCGCCATCACATTGGCGCGGGTGAGATCGTCGCCGCAGCGGCGCAGCACCTCAACCATGGTGGTCGCCATGTTGTAGCCGGTCATCGCCGAGGATTCGACGCGGTTGGTGTCGGGCATGTACTTGGCGAGCAGTTCGTCGAAGGCCTTCATGCCGGCATCGTCCTTCCACTGCGGATCGCTGGCATCCTTGGCGTAGGCCGCCGAGATCACGCCCTGCGCATTCTCGAGCCCCGCCGGCCGCATCACCGTCGCTGTCGAGGCCGAGACGTTGGAGACGATGGTGACCGGCTTCCAGTTCATCTCGCCGAGCTTCTTGATCGCCTGCGCGCCGAACTTCGGCGTGGTGAAGAAGATGACGACGTCGGGATTGTACGATTTGAGCCGCACCACGTGGGAGTCGATGGTGGGTTCGGCGACCTCGTAGCTCTCCTCGGCGACGATGCGCGAATGATCGCTGGCGAAACCGTCCTTCAGACCCTTGAGATAGTCATTGCCCATGTCGTCGTTCTGGTAGAGCACGGCGACCTTGGCGGTCGGTTTCTCCTTGAGCAGGTATTTCGCGTAGATCAGCGACTCGCTCTGGTAGCTGGGCAGCCAGCCCATGGTCCAGGGGAAGGTCTTCGGGGCGTTCCACTTGGTCGCACCGGTCGCGACGAACAGCTGCGGCACCTTCTTGGCGTTGAGGTATTTCTGGATCGCGGTGTTGGAGGCGGTGCCGAGCGTGCCGAACAGGAGCAGCACCTCGTCGCTCTCGACGAGCTTGCGGGCCTGTTCGACCGCCTTCGGCGGCGAATAGGCATCATCGTAGGAGATGAAGTTGATCTTGCGTCCGTTGATGCCGCCTTCGTCGTTCACCTTCTTGAACACGGCGGCCATCGCCTTGCCGACCACACCATAGGCCGAGGCCGGGCCGCTATAGGGCACGATGTTGCCGATCTTGATCTCGGTGTCGCTCGCACCCGTATCGTACTTCTTCTGCGCCAGCGCGGCGTTGCCGGTCGCGGCGGCGACGGCAAGGCCGAGAAGGGCGGTTGCGACACGGTGTCGGATCGGCATCGGCATGTCCTGAAAGCTCCTTGTTTGTTGCCGCCATTCTGAGACGGCTGGTTTCTTGTTGGTCTGCCGCCGGTCTACCTAGCGCATTGCCAGGCAAAGTGTAAGCGGGCAGCGCCCGCGGCCGGTTTTTCCGGTCAGTCCGTCAGGGCTTATAGCTAACGAAAAGCCCCCTGCGACGGTATCGCAGGGGGCCGCGTCATTCGACTTTGGCGGAAGGTCAGCCGCCGACATCGGCGCTGATCACGTCGCCGAACAGTTCCCATTTCTCGCCCTTGAACTTCATCAGCTGGAGCTGGCTGATCGGGGCGAAGTCGTTCGGGCCGGTGTTGATCTTGATACCGGGCAGCAGCACCTCGGTGCGGAAGTCCTTGAGGCTCGCGGCCTGCTTCATGACGTTCTCGCGGGTGAGATTGTCGCCGCACTGCTTGAGCACCTGGACCAGGGTCTGGGCCACGCCGTAGCCGGTCACGGTGCCGCCATCGAGCTTGTCGCCTTCGGGGAAGTCCTTGGCCATGAAGACGTAGAATTCCTTCATGCCGGAATCATTGTCCCACTGTTTGTCGGAGGCGTCCTTCAGATAGGCCGCCGAGATGATGTCCTGCGCATTCGCGTAGCCGGCGGGCTTGATCACGCTGCCGACGGAGGCCGATACGTTGTTGAGGAAATGGGTCGGCTTCCAGCCAAGCTCTGCGACCTTCTTGATCGCCTGCGCCGCGAATTTCGGCGTTGCGATGTCGATGAAGACGTCGGCGCCGCTCGCCTTCAGCTTGACGATGTGGCTGTCGATGGTCGGCTCGGAGGTCTCGAAGCTCTCCTCGGCGATGATCATGCTCGCGGCCTTCTGGCCGAGCCCGTCCTTCAAGCCCTTCAGATAGTCCTTGCCGTAATCGTCATTCTGATACAGCACGGCGATCTTGGCATTCGGCAGATTCTTCAGGATGTATTTCGCGTAGATCTGGGTCTCGCTCTGGTAGTTGGGCTGCCAGCCCATGGTCCAGGGGAAATCCTTCGGATCGTTCCACTTGGTGGCGCCGGTCGCGACGAACAGCTGCGGCACTTTCTTGGAGTTCATGTATTTCTGGATCGCCGAGTTCGACGGCGTGCCGAGCGAGTTGAAGATCAGCAGCACCTCGTCGCTCTCAACGAGCTTGCGGGCCTGCTCCACGGCCTTTGGTGGCGAATAGGCGTCGTCATAGGAGATGAAATTGATCTTGCGGCCGTTGATGCCGCCGGCGTCATTGATCTTCTTGAAGTAGGCGGCCTCGGTGCGGCCGATAATGCCGTAGGCGGATGCGGGGCCGCTGTAGGGCATGATGTTGCCGATCTTGATCTCGGTGTCGCTGGCCCCGGTGTCGTATTTCTTCTGGGCAAGCGCCGCACCACCTGATGTGGCGACGAGCGCGAATGCGGCCGCAAGGACCGCCAAGCGTCGAGTAGCGGACATATTAACGTCTCTCTCCCTGTTGTCAGACTGATGTATCGCGGCCTTTTATGTCGAAGGCTCTTCTATTGTTCGACGTGATTATCATTTTGCTGGGGGCGCCTCAATGAAAAGCCCCTGCGACGTTGCCGCAGGGGCTGCGTCTTTAGTCTGTCCTTAAGGCTTAACCACCGACATCGCTGCTCAGGATGTCACCAAAGCGCTCCCAGGTCTCGCCCTTGAAACGCATCAGTTGCAGTTGCGAGATGGGCGCGAAATCGGTCGCCGAGGTGTTGACCTTGACGCCCGGTAGCAGGCCGAGAGGTTCGAAGTCCTTCAGGCTGGCCGCCTGTTTCATGACGTTCGCGCGGGTCAGGTTGTCGCCGCAGGCCTTCAGCACGTGAACAAGGCCCTGGGCGACGATGAAGCCATACATCACCGAACCGTCGGCCCGGTTGGCCTCGGGATAGTACTTGTCTAGGAACGCATTCCAGGCCTTCATTGCCGCATCGTTCTTCCATTGCGGATCAGTGGGATCCTTGAAATAGGCCGACGAGATGATGTCCTGCCCATTTTCAAAGCCTGCCGGCTTCATGACGCTGCCGATCGAAGCGGACACGTTGTTGAGGAAGTGCAGCGGTTTCCAGCCGATCTCGGCGTTCTTCTTGATCGCCTGCGCAGCGAATTTCGGCGTGGTGATGTTGAAGAACACGTCAGCGCCGGACGCCTTCAACCTCACGATGTGGGAGTCTATGGTCGGCTCCGTCACCTCGTAGCTGTCCTCGGCGACGATCATCGACGCCCCCTTCTTGCCGAGCCCGTCCTTGAATCCCTTCAGATAGTCCTTGCCGTAGTCATCGTTCTGGTAGAGCACGGCAATCTTGGCGTTCGGATGGTTCTTCAGGATGTACTTGGCATAGATCCTGGATTCGCTCTGATAGTTGGGCTGCCAGCCCATGGTCCAAGGGAAGTCCTTCGGATCGTTCCACTTGGTGGCACCGGTCGCGACGAACAACTGTGGCACCTTCTTCTGGTTCATGTATTTCTGGATCGCCGAGTTCGGCGGGGTCCCGAGCGAGTTGAAGATCAGCAGCACCTCGTCGCTCTCGACCAGCTTGCGCGCCTGCTCCACCGTCTTCGGTGGCGTGTAGGCGTCGTCATAGCTGATGAAGTTGATCTTGCGACCGTTAACGCCGCCCTCGGCGTTGATCTTGCGGAAGAAGGCTTCCTCGGTCTTGCCGATCACCCCGTATGCGGACGCCGGACCGCTATACGGCATGATATTGCCGATCTTGATCTCGGTGTCGGAGGCGCCGGTGTCGTATTTTTTCTGTGCGATGGAGGGGCTCGTGGTCGCTGCGAGCAGCGCGAGGGCGGCCGAGAAAACCCCCAATCGCAGATGGGTAGCAGGCATTTTGATCTCCCTTGGATCACGTTGGATGTGTCATGTTTTTTTGATTGGAAGCACTTCGCGGCTCCTCGCGGCATTGAATACCTTTCGCCTGGCACCAGCAACAAAAAGCCCCCCGCGACCGGGTCGCGGGGGGCGTCATTTAGTCGAAGGTGCGGGCCGGGGAACGCCTGGCCGGCGCAATCTCAGTTGCTCAGGTCGCCCGACATGATGTCGCCGAACAGTTCCCACGTCTCGCCCTTGAAGCGCATCAACTGGAGCTGCTTGATCGGCGCAAAATCGGTCGGCGAGGTGTTGATGGTGATGCCCGGCAGCAGCGTGTCGGGAGCAAAGCCCTTCAAGCTCGCCGCCTGCTTCATGACGTTGGCGCGGGTGAGATCGTCACCGCACATCTCCAGCACCTTCACCATGGTCTGCGCCGCGGCGTAACCGAAGGCGATGGCGCCGTCGAGCCTGTTGCCTTGCGGATAGTCCTTCTTCAGGAAAGCGAGGAACTTCCGCATGCCGGGATCCTTGTCCCACTGCGGATCGGAACCGTCCTTGAGAAAGGCAGCGGAGAGGACTCCTTGCGTGTTCTCGAATCCCGATGGCTGCATCACGCCGCCGACGGAGGCTGAGACGTTGGCGACGAATTGCAGCGGCGTCCACGCAATCTCAGCGACCTTCTTGATCGCTTGCGCTGCGAATTTCGGTGTCGTGATGCTGATGAAGGTGTCGGCGCCGGAGGCCTTCAGCTTGACGATGTGATTGTCGATCGTGGACTCAGAGGTCTCGTAGCTTTCCTTGGCTACGATCATCGACGCCTTGTCGCCAAAGCCATCCTTCAGGCCCTTGAGATAGTCCTTGCCGAAGTCGTCGTTCTGATAGAGCACGGCGACCTTGGCGTCCGGCTTATGGCTGATGATGTACTTCGCATAAATGTGCGCCTCGTCCTGGTAGCTCGGCTGCCAGCCCATGGTCCAAGGGAATTCCTTGGGGTCGTTCCATTTTGAGGCGCCGGAGGCAACGAACAGCTGCGGCACCTTCTTCTCGTTCATGTATTTCTGGATCGCGGAGTTGGTCGCGGTGCCGAGCGAGTTGAACACCAGCAATACCTGGTCGTTCTCGACGAGCTTGCGCGCCTGCTCCACCGTCTTGGCCGGCGAGTAGCCGTCGTCGTAGGAGATGAAGGTGATCTTGCGGCCCCTGATGCCGCCGGATTCGTTGATCATCTTGAAGTAGGCGGCCTCGGTCTTGCCGATCACGCCATAGGCCGAGGCGGGACCGCTGTACGGCATGATGTTGCCGATCTTGATCTCGGTGTCGCTGGCCCCGGTGTCGTATGTCTTCTGAGCCATTGCGGCATTGCAGCTCGTCACGATCAGCGCGAGCGCCGACGAGAGCGCCGTCAGGGACAGGCGTACTGCTGTCATGGTCTCCCCACCTCGTTTTATTGGTTCGTGCATTCAATACCATCGGCGCCGAGCGTCAACAAAAAGCCCCCGCGACATCAATCGCGGAGGCTTGTCGTTTTGTTTCTGCACTGCAGCGTTATTCCGAGGGAACGTCGCCCGAAATGATCTCGCCGAACAACTCCCACTTCTGACCCTTGAAGCGTTGCATCTGCAACTGAGCGATCGGGGCGAAGTCGGTGGCGGAGGTGTTGATCTTGACGCCGGGCAGCAGCGTGTCGGGCGTGAAGTCCTTCAGGCTCGCCGCCTGCTTCATCACGTTGGCGCGGGTGAGGTCGTCACCGCACATTTCCAGCACCTTGGCCAGCGTTTGCGCCGCGCCATAGCCGTAGACGACGCCGTTGTCGGTCTTGTCGACGCCCGGCATGTACTTGTCGAGGAACGCATTCCACTTCTTCATCCCGGGATCGTTGGCCCATTGCGGGTCGGAGCCGTCCTTGGCATAGGCCGCCGAGAGCACGCCCTGGGCATTCTCGAAGCCCGCCGGCTGCATGACGCTGCCGACCGAGATCGAGACGTTGGTGATGATCTGCAGCGGCTTCCAGCCGAGCTCGGCGGTCTTCTTGATAGTCTGCGCCCCGAACTTCGGCGTGGTGTAGATCAGCAGCACGTCCGGGTTGGCGGCCTTGATCTTGACGATATGGCCGTCGATCGACGGCTCGGATACCTCGTAGCTCTCCTCCATGATGATGCTGGAGGCCGCCTTGGCGCCGAAGCCGTCCTTGGTGCCCTTGAGGTAGTCTTTGCCGAAATCGTCGTTCTGATAGAGGATCGCGATCTTGGCGTCGGGCTTCTCCTTCATCAGCCATTTGGCATAGATGTGCGCTTCGCTCTGGTAGCTCGGCTGCCAGCCCATGGTCCACGGGAAGTGCTTCGGGTCGTTCCACTTGGTGGCGCCGGTGGCGACGAACAGCTGCGGTATCTTCTTGGAGTTGAGATACTTCTGCATCGCGGTGTTCGACGGCGTGCCGAGCGGATTGAAGACGGCGAGAACCTCGTCGCTCTCGACCAGCTTGCGCACCTGCTCGACCGCCTTAGGCGGCGAGTAACCGTCGTCATAGGTGATGAAGTTGACCTTGCGGCCGTTGATGCCGCCCTGGTCATTGATCATTTTGAAATAGGCTTCTTCGGTCTTGCCGATCACGCCATAGGCGGACGCGGGGCCGCTGTAGGGCATGATGTTGCCGATCTTGATCTCGGTATCGCTTGCCCCGGTATCGTATTTCTTCTGGGCAAACGCGGCAGTGGACGACGCAGCAAAGGCGGCGACCGCCGCGGAAGCCGCGGCGATCCGTAGTGCAAAAAGCATAGTATCTCCTGGTTGGTCTTCTTGGGGTTTCTTAGTTCTTCTTGAACTTCCCGATCAGTTGCTGGGCAACGATCGCAACCTGCCTTGCGCCGTGCGGCACGAGGAAGATGACGAGGAACAGCAGCACGCCGAACACCGCCCCCGAAAGGCCCTTGGAGACGCTCTCGGCGATGTTCGGTACGAAGATGATGAAGGCCGACCCCACGATCGAGCCGGGCAGCCAGCCGACGCCGCCGACCACCATGCCGAGGAACAGCGAGATCGCCAGCTGGATCGTGTAGCCGTCGGGCGCCACGAACTGCACGGCAATGGCCCCGAGACCGCCGGCAACGCCGGTGATGCCGGCGGAGACGCCGAACGCCAGCGTCTTGTAGAGCGAGACGTCGACGCCCATTGCGGAAGCCGCAATCTCGTTGTCGCGGATCGCCATGAAGGCGCGGCCCGAGCGCGAACGCAGGAGGTTCACGGAGGCGACGTAGATCGCGATCGTGATCGCCAGCGTGAAGTAGTAGAGCCACATGTCCTGCGAGATCTTCAGGTGGAGGCCCGACAGCACGCTTTGCAGCACCTCGGGCGCATCCGGCTTGGTCACGACGAGGCCCTGCACGCCGCCGGTCCAGTCCTCGAAATAGCCGAGCTTCAGAAGCTGCGGCATCGCGGTCGCGAGCGCGAAGGTCGCAAGCGCCAAATAGACGCCGGACAGCCGCAGCGCGGGCAGGCCGAACAGGAAGCCGAAGCCAAAGCAGATGACGCCGGCGATCGGCAGCGTCAGGGCATAGTTCATGCCCGCATGCTCCATCAGGATCGCCGACGTGTAGGCGCCGACCGCATAGAACGCGCTCTGTCCGAGCGAGAACTGTCCGCTGCCGCCCGTGAGGATGTTCAGCGCCAGCACCGCCAGCCCGTAGATCAGTAGCATCGTCAGCTGGAAGATGATGAAGTTCTTGACGAACAGCGGGACGATGAGGAGCACGGCGAGCAGGACGAGCGAGGTGCCATAGCCGAGCGTCATGGCGCGCTTGGGCACGGCCTCGACGGCTGGGGCTTCCGTGACGACTTCTTCAGCTGCGCTCATGATCAAACTCGCTTCACGATGGCGCGGCCGAACAGGCCTGCCGGTTTGACGACCAGGACGATGACGATCAGCGCGAGCGCGATCGGAAGTTTCAGTTCGTTGCCAACGCCGGGGATGTAGGTCCCGACCAGGTTCTCGAAGATGCCGACCAGGAAGCCGCCCATCACCGCACCGAACGGGCTGCTCAGGCCGCCGAGCACGGCGGCGGCAAATCCGTAGATCAGCACGCCCAGCATCATGTTCGGCTCGAGGAACACCACCGGCGCGATCATCATGCCGGCGATCGAGCCGATCGCGGCCGCCATGCCCCAACCCAGCGCGATCATCCACGAGGTGTTGATGCCGACCAGCCGCGCCGATTCAGGCAGTGCCGCGGCCGCGCGCATCGCAAGGCCCACCCGGGTGAAGCGGAAGAAGAAGAACAGCAGAACCAGCATCAACAGCGTCACACCGATCATGCCGGCCTGGTGGGTCGAGATCAGCTGGCTGCCGAGGAACGGCGCGGAGCCGAACGGCGTAGGATACTGCTTGATGGTGAAGTCCCAGATCAGGCCGGCGACCGAGTTGATGATCGCGTACAGCGCGATAAACCCGGCGACGTTGGTCAGCACCGGCGCCTTCGCCAGCGGCTTGAACAACAACCGCTCGATCACGATACCGGCGGCGAACGAGAACACGACCGTGATGACAAAGGCGCCCCAGTAGGGCACGCCCCATTGCATCAGCTGCCAGGACACGAAGGTCGAGAACATCGCCATTTCGCCCTGGGCGAAGTTCAGGTGATCGATGGCCTGGTAGATCATGACCACCGCGAGCGCCATGCAGGCATAGATCGCGCCAGTGGCGATGCCGGCCAGGATCTGGTTGGCAAAAAGCTCCATTGTGCCAGCTCCTCAGTAGCCGAGATAGGATTTGCGGACGTCTTCGTTGTTCGCGATGTCCTTGGCATTGCCCGACATCACGATCCGTCCGGTTTCGATCACATAGGCCTGGTCGGCGAGCTCCAGCGCGAGCTGCGCGTTCTGCTCGACCACCAGGATCGTCACCTTTTCCTCACGATTGATCTTGCCGAGGATCCGGAACAGGTCGCGCACGATCAGCGGCGCAAGCCCGAACGACGGCTCGTCGAGCAGCATCAGCCGCGGCCGCAACATCAGCGCGCGGGCGACCGCAAGCATCTGCTGCTCGCCGCCCGAGAGCGTGCCGGCCTGTTGCGAGTAGCGCTCCTTCAGCTTCGGAAAGTGGTCGTACATCCGCTCGATGTCGGCGACGATGTTCTTCTTGTCGGTCCGGGTGATGGCGCCGAGCTGCAGGTTCTCCTCCACCGTCATGGTGGTGAAGGTGCCGCGGCCCTGCGGCACATGCGCGATGCCGAGGCGAACGACGTTCTCGGTCGAGCGGGTGCCGATCGGCTTGCCTTCGAACTCGATCGATCCGGTCGAACGCACCATGTTGCAGATCGCCCGCAACGTCGTGGTCTTGCCGGCGCCGTTGGCGCCGAGCAGCGTGGTCAGCGAGCCTTCGTTGAGCGAGAAGTTGAGGCCGTGCAGGGCCTGGACCTGGCCGTAATAGGCGCGAAGGTCCTTGACGTTGAGCATCGCGGTCATTGGTCCTTGCTCCCCAGATAGGCTTTGATGACATCCGGGTCGGCCTGGATCTGGGCCGGCGTTCCCTCGGCGAGCTTGCGGCCGAAGTTGAGCGCGACGACATGGTCGGCGATCGACATCACGAGGCCCATGTGGTGCTCGACCAGCAGCACGGTGATCCTGCGATCGGCACGGATTTTTCGGATGAGGTCGCCGAGCACATGTACTTCCTCATGGTTGAGGCCGCCGGCCGGCTCGTCGAGCAGCAGGATCTTGGGATCCGCGGCGAGCGCGCGCGCCAGCTCGACCCGCTTCTGGGTGCCGAAGGGCAGGCCGGAGACCACCGTGTGGGCGACATTCTCGAGGTCGAGATAGGCGAGGATCTCGTGCACCTTCCTGTTCATGTCGGCTTCGCCGCGGCGGACCCAGGCAAGGCGGAGCGAGTCGCTGATGATGTCGCTCGAGGTGCGCGCATGGGCGCCGACCCGCACATTGTCGATCACGGAGAGATTGGGAAACAACGCGACGTTCTGGAACGTGCGGCCGATCCCGATCTCGGCGATCCGGTGCGGCGGACGCGTCAGGATGCTCTGGCCTTCCATCAGGATGTCGCCGGACGACGGCTGGTAGAGCCGCGACAGGCAATTGAACAGCGTCGTCTTGCCGGCGCCGTTCGGTCCGATCAGGCCGAGGATCTGTCCCTGCCGCATGTCAAAGGACACGCCGTTCAGCGCGATGATGCCGCCGAACACGACGCTGACGTCGCGAACCGCGAGCAGGGGCTGTTGTCCCTGCGCGAGCTGTGCCTGCGTCATCTCGTCTCGCCCGCCATCATTTCGCGGTGCGAGTGACCTTGCGATATGGTTCGCCGGTCGCGATGGAGGCTATCTGATCCCCTCGGCCAAACGTGCAAGTTTCCCTCCTACTCTGGACTTTTTGCTTTCTTCTTTTTTTGATTGCGGCGCCATCCCACCGAGCGCCTGCTCGATGTTCCTTACCATCGCGACAAGGCGAGGTCCAATGTCGTTGCGCAATCTATCTTCCGTGAAGCGGAATGCCGGTGCGCCGCAGTTGAAGGCATAGGGACCGGTTCCGTCATTCAGCTTCAATCCAACGCCCACCGCGGCGACATCGTTCTGCCAGTCGCCCGTCGACATCGCGAATCCGTGCTTCGCCACCATCTCGCCGGAGCGCTCGATGCCGTCGCGCATCTTGGCCCAGCGGCTGCCATAGTGGTCCCGCAGCTCGCGCAATAATGCCGTACGCTCGTCCGGCGGCAATGCCCAAATATAGGCACGCCCCATCGCGGTGGTTGCGATGGGTATCCTTGAACCGACGTCGAGTTGCACACCGAGCGTCAGGCCGTTCCGGCTCTGGCCGAAGTAGATCATGCTGTGACGGTCGCGGCCACCCACTGCAACGGCCCCGCCTGTCGCGCGCATCACTTCTTCTCGATACGGCTCGGACAAATGCCGAACCCCCAGATTTGCTAGCGCTGCATAGCCGAGCGCCATCGCCGACGGCGCAAGCTGGTACTTCTCGAATTTCGGAACGGGTGTAAGGTAACCCAGCTTGGTCAACGTATAGGTCAACCGGGAAATGGTTGGCTTCGGCAGTTTGGTGCGCGCCGCAATCTCCTGATTGCCGAGAAGCCCGTCATTGGGTTGGAATGCACGCAAGACATCAAGTCCGCGGGAAAGCGCGACGACGAAATTGCGATCGGTCGCAACTTTCTTGCCAGAACGTTTCATTCCCTGCCGCTTTGTCATGCTCGTTGACAAGGCTCGTGCTTCAAAATAACCCTCGCTGTCAAGATGTGGAATTTAATTTCGCAGTGCGAAATTAGTCGAAGCATGGCGGCGTGACGCAAGTCGCGCAGCTACTCAACACAAGTTCAAGAACAGCAGCCAGGGAGAGTCCCCGTGAGTGAAGTGGTCAAGCTCGAGCGTCATGACAACATTGCTGTCGTCACGGTTAACAGCCCCCCTGTGAACGCGCTGAGCGCTGCGGTGCGCGGCGGTATTTTCGAATGCATGAAGAGCGCGATTGCCGACCCGCAGGTGCAGGGCATCGTGCTGACCTGCGGTGGCCGCACCTTTATCGCCGGCGCCGACATTACCGAATTCGGCAAGCCGCCGAAGCCGCCCGGTCTCGCCGAAGTGCTGAGCCTGATGGACGACTCCCCGAAGCCGATCGTCGCCGCGATCCACGGCACTGCGCTCGGTGGCGGTCTCGAGGTCGCGCTGGCCTGCCACTATCGTGTTGCCACCAAGGACGCCAGGCTCGGCCTGCCCGAAGTGAAGCTCGGCCTGCTGCCGGGCGCCGGCGGCACCCAGCGGCTGCCGCGTGCGGTCGGGCCGGAACTCGCCGTCAAGATGATCGTCGGCGGCGACCCGATCAGCGCCGACGCCGCGCTGAAGGCGGGCCTGATCGAGGAGATCGTCGAAGGCCCGGCATCGGGCGGTGAGGCATTTGCACGCAAGGTGGTCGCCGAGAAGCGTCCGCTGCGCAGGCTGCGCGACGACGACTCCAAGCTCGCCGCGGCCAAGGCTGATCGCTCGATCTTCACCAATGCCGTTGCCGCCATGACCAAGAAGTCGCGCGGGCTCGAGGCGCCGTTCGCGGCCGCGGACGCGGTCGGTGCCGCGATCGACCTGCCGTTCGATGAAGGTCTGAAGAAGGAGCGCGAGGGCTTCCTCAAGCTGGTCTCGAGCGACCAGTCGAAGGCGCAACGCTACGCCTTCTTCGCCGAGCGCGAGGCCGCCAAGATCGCGGGCGTGCCCGACGGCACCAAGGCGCGCCCGGTGGCGCGCGTCGCCATCATCGGCGCCGGCACCATGGGTGGCGGCATCGCGATGTCGTTTGCCAATGCCGGCGTTCCGGTCACTCTGATCGAGACCGGCGAGGAGCCGCTCAAGCGCGGCATGGGCATCATGCAGAAGAACTACGAGGCGACCGCGGCGCGCGGTGGCATCCCAGCGGATGCCCCGGCCAAGCGGATGGCGCTGATCAACGGCGTCGTGGGACTCGAGAACGTCAGGGATGCTGACCTGGTGATCGAGGCCGTGTTCGAGACCATGGCGGTCAAGAAGGAGGTATTCGGCAAGCTGGACCAGTATGCCAAGCCCGGCGCCGTGCTTGCCTCCAACACCTCGTATCTGAACATCGACGAGATCGCGAAGGAGACCAAGCGTCCGCAGGACGTGCTGGGCATGCACTTCTTCTCGCCGGCCAACGTGATGAAACTGTGCGAGATCGTCCGCGCCGACAAGACCGCGCCGGACGCGTTGGTCACGGCTGTCTCGATCGCCCGCAAGATCGCCAAGGTGCCGGCGGTGGTCGGCGTCTGCGACGGCTTCGTCGGCAACCGCATGCTGGCGCAGCGCGGCAAGCAGGCCGAGAAGCTGCTGTTCGAGGGCGCGCTGCCGCAGCAGGTTGACGCCGTCGTGACCAAGTTCGGCATGCCGATGGGGCCGTTCGCGATGGGCGATCTCGCCGGCCTCGATATCGGCTGGCGCTCGCGCAAGGACCGCGGCATCAAGTCGGAGATCGCGGACGCGCTGTGCGAAGCCGGCCGTTTCGGCCAGAAGACCGGCAAGGGTTACTACAAGTACGAGGCGGGCTCGCGCGCGGCGCTGCCCGATCCGGAGGTCGAGAAGCTGATCGACGAGACCCTGGCGCGCCTTGGCCGCAAGAAGCGCGTGGTGACCGACGACGAGATCCTCGAGCGCATGATGTACCCGATGATCAACGAGGGCGCGAAGATCCTCGCCGAGGGCATCGCGGCACGGCCGAGCGACATCGACGTGGTCTGGCTCTACGGCTATGGCTGGCCGATCTATCGCGGCGGCCCGATGTACTGGGCCGACACGGTGGGCCTGAAGCACATCGCCGATCGTCTCGCCTTCTACGCCAAGGAGACCAACGATCCCTCGCTCGAGCCGGCGCCACTGCTCAAGAAGCTCGCGGACGAGGGCAAGACCTTCGCCTCGCTCGCCGCGCCGTCGAAGGCGGCGTGATCTTCCCCGGCGCCACGGGCTCGGTGTTCGGGTTCCCTCCCCCTTTGCGGGGGAGGGTTAGGGAGAGGGCGGCCGCATCGGGATTCCTCGAGTGAACCCCCTTCCCCATCCCCTGAGAGCGAGCTTCGCTCGTCTCGACCCCACAAGGGGAGGGGAGCCGATGCGCCGGTGCTCGCTTAACAGCAGTCAAATGTTTTTATGACCCATCCTGGCGAACAATTTTATCCGAAGGGCGTGCACTGGAGCGACGAGATCGCGCGCGGCACGCTGCCGGACCTGCTCTCGACCGCGGCCGCTGAGTTCGGCGTGCGTCCGGTGATCGAATTCCGCGACCGGCCGATCAGCTACAGCGAGCTGGAGGCCCTGGTCGAGACCGCCGCCAGCGCTTTCATGCGCGCGGGCTACGGCAAGGGCGCATCGGTCGCGCTATTTCTCGGCAACACGCCCGATCATCCGATCAATTTCTTCGGCGCGCTGAAAGCGGGCGCCCGCGTCGTGCATCTGTCGCCGCTCGACGGCGAGATCGCGCTGTCACACAAGCTCTCCGACTCCGGAGCGCGGGTGCTCGTCACCAGCAATCTGTCGGCGCTGCTGCCGACCGCACTGAAATTCCTCGACAAGGGTCTGCTCGACCGTTTGATCGTCTGCGAGGACGACAATTGGGCCAAGGTTGGTACGCCGCAAACCGCATTGCCCGACAACCCTGCGATCATCACGCACAGGCAGTTCATCGACGGTGCGACCAAGCCCGTGCAATGGCCCGCGGTCAACGTCGAGGACGTCGCGCTCCTGCAATATACCGGCGGCACCACCGGTCTGCCGAAAGGCGCAATGCTGAGCCACGGTAATCTCACGGCCGCGGTGTCGATCTACGACGTCTGGGGCAAGCCGGGCCGGCTCGAACGCAATGCGATCGAGCGCGTGATCTGCGTGCTGCCGCTGTTCCATATCTACGCGCTCACCGTCGTGCTGCTGTCGGCAATCCGGCGCGGCCATCTGATCTCGCTGCACCAGCGCTTCGACGTCGAGGCGGTGATGCGCGACATCGAGGTCAAGCGCGCGACCGTCTTCCCCGGCGTGCCGACGATGTGGATCGCGATCGCGGCGCTTCCCGATCTCGACAAGCGCGATCTCTCTTCGCTCGTGGTCGCCGGCTCCGGCGGCGCGCCGCTGCCGGTCGAGGTCGCAAAGATCTTCGAGCGCCGCGTCGGCATGAAGCTGAAGAGCGGCTGGGGCATGACCGAGACCTGTTCGCCCGGCACCGGCCATCCGAAGGAAGGGCCGGAAAAGCCCGGCTCGATCGGGCTGATGCTGCCCGGCATCGAGCTGGACGTGGTGTCGCTCGAGGACTCCACCAAGGTGATGCCGGTCGGCGAGGTCGGCGAAATCCGCATCCGCGGTCCGAACGTCACCAAGGGTTACTGGAACCGGCCGCAGGAGACCGCGGAGGCCTTCGTCGGCGACCGCTTCCTGACCGGCGACATCGGCTACATGGATGCCGACGGCTATTTCTATCTGGTCGACCGCAAGAAGGACATGATCATCTCCGGCGGCTTCAACGTCTATCCGCAGATGATCGAGCAGGCGATCTACACGCATCCCGCCGTGCAGGAGGTGATCGTGATCGGCATTCCCGACGATTACCGCGGCGAGGCGGCCAAGGCCTTCATCAAGCTGCGTGACGGCGAAAAGCAGTTCTCGATCGACGAGCTGCGCGCGTTCCTCACCGGCAAGGTCGGCAAGCACGAGCTGCCGGCCGCGGTGGAGTTCGTCGCCGAGCTGCCGCGTACGCCGGTCGGCAAGCTGTCGCGCCACGAACTGCGCGAGCGGCAACCGAAGACATCGCAACCCACACCCCACCAGACCGCAGCAGGATCTCGCTCATGACCGACGCCGTTATCGTCTCCACCGCCCGCACGCCGATCGGCAAGGCTTATCGCGGCGCGCTCAACGTCACCGAGGGCGCGACCCTGCTCGGGCACGCGATCGGCGAGGCGGTGGCGCGGGCCAAGGTCGATCCCAAGGAGATCGAGGACGTGGTGATGGGCGCGGCGCTGCAGCAGGGCGCGACCGGCGGCAACATCGCGCGCAAGGCGCTGCTGCGCGCCGGGCTGCCGGTGACGGTCGCCGGCACCACCATCGACCGCCAGTGCGCCTCCGGCCTGCAGGCGATCGCGCTCGCGGCACGCTCGGTGATCTTCGACGGCGTCGAGATCGCGGTCGGCGGCGGCGGCGAATCGATCTCGCTGGTGCAGAACGACAAGATGAACGCGTTCCACGCCCAGGATCCTGCGCTACTCAAGATCAAGGGCGAGGTCTACATGCCCATGATCGACACCGCCGAGGTGGTCGCCAAGCGCTACAACATCTCGCGCGAGAAGCAAGACGAGTATTCGCTGGAGAGCCAGCGCCGCACCGCGGCCGCGCAGCAGGGCGGCAAGTTCAAGGACGAACTCGCGCCGATCAAGACCTCGATGGCGGTCACCGACAAGGCCACCGGCGCGGTGTCGATGAAGGAGGTGACGCTGTCGCAAGACGAGGGCCCGCGGCCCGACACCACGGCTGAAGGACTCGCCGGCCTCAAGCCGGTCCGCGGCGAAGGTTTCACCATCACCGCCGGCAATGCCAGCCAGCTCTCGGACGGTGCCAGCGCCTCGGTCATCATGAGCGACAAGGAAGCCGCCAAGCGCGGGCTGAAGCCGCTCGGCATCTTCCGCGGCTTCGTTTCCGCCGGCTGCGAACCGGACGAGATGGGCATCGGCCCGGTGTTCGCCGTGCCGCGCTTGCTCAAGCGGCATGGCCTGAAGGTCGACGACATCGGTCTCTGGGAACTGAACGAGGCCTTCGCGGTGCAGGTGCTCTATTGCCGTGACAAGCTCGGCATCGATCCGGAGAAGATCAACGTCAATGGCGGCGCGATTTCGGTCGGCCATCCCTATGGCATGTCGGGAGCCCGGCTCACCGGCCACGCACTGATCGAGGGCCGCCGCCGCAAGGCGAAATACGCCGTCGTCACCATGTGCGTCGGCGGCGGCATGGGCGCGGCCGGTCTGTTCGAGGTGGTGCACTAATTCTGTCGTCCCGGCCAAGCGAAGCGCGAGCCGGGACCCATACGCCGCGGCCCTCGTAAGAGGCACAAGCGGCAGCCGGCTTTACCAGTTGCGATGGTCGGTGGTTATGGGTCCCTGCTTTCGCAGGGACGACGGGAAGAGAATGACGAGGCAGTTGAATTTCAAAAGGAGGATCCGATGGATCTCGCTTTTACCAAGGAAGAGATAGCGTTTCGTGAGGAGGTGCGGGAGTTCTTCAAGAACAACGTGCCGCCGGAGACGCGGCGCAAGCTGCAGGAAGGCCGTCATCTGTCGAAGGACGAGATGGTCACCTGGTGGCGCATCCTGAACAAGAAGGGCTGGGGCGTCACCCACTGGCCGAAGGAATATGGCGGCACCGGCTGGACCTCGGTGCAGCACTACATCTTCAACGAAGAGCTGCAGTCCTATCCGGCGCCGCAGCCGCTCGCCTTCGGCGTCAGCATGGTCGGCCCGGTGATCTACACCTTCGGCAACGAAGAGCAGAAGAAGAAGTATCTGCCGCGCATCGCCAATGTCGACGACTGGTGGTGCCAGGGCTTCTCCGAGCCGGGATCGGGCTCCGACCTTGCTTCGCTGAAGACCAAGGCCGAGCGCAAGGGCGACAAGTGGATCATCAACGGCCAGAAGACCTGGACCACGCTGGCCCAGCACGCCGACATGATCTTCTGCCTCTGCCGCACCGATCCGGCCGCGAAGAAGCAGATGGGCATCTCCTTCATCGTCTTCAGCATGAAGTCGAAGGGCGTCACGGTGCGTCCGATCCAGACCATCGACGGCGGCCACGAGGTCAACGAGGTGTTCTTCGACGACGTCGAAGTGCCCTACGAGAACCTGATCGGCGAGGAGAACAAGGGCTGGGATTACGCAAAGTTCCTGCTCGGCAATGAGCGCACCGGCATCGCCCGGGTCGGCGTGTCCAAGGAGCGGCTGCGCCGCATCCGCGCGCTGGCATCCAAGGTCGAGGCCGGCGGCCGTCCCGTTATCGAGGATCCGGCGTTCCGCGAGAAGCTCACGGCCTGCGAGATCGAGCTGAAGGCGCTTGAGCTTACCCAGCTCCGCGTCGTCGCCGACGAGGGCAAGCACGGCAAGGGCAAGCCTAATCCGGCGTCCTCGGTGCTCAAGATCAAGGGCTCGGAGATCCAGCAGACCACCACCGAGCTCCTGATGGAGGTGATCGGTCCGTTCGCCGCGCCCTACGACGAGCACGGCGATGCCGGCTCCAACGAGAGCATGGACTGGACCGCGCAGATCGCGCCGAGCTACTTCAACAACCGCAAGGTTTCGATCTACGGCGGCTCCAACGAGATCCAGCGCAACATCATCAGTAAGGCGGTGCTGGGGCTGTAAGCCACACATTCATCTGTCCCCCGCGCAGTCGGGGGACCCAGTACGCCGCGGCGGTCACGGCTCACGAAGGCGGCCGCTGAGTACTGGATCCCTGCTTTCGCGGGGATGACGATCAAGGATCAGGGCAGGCGCCCGCGTGATTTTGGAGAGATGGTAAAATGGATTTTGATCTGACCGAGGAGCAGCGGCTTCTCAAGGAAAGCGTCGACGGGCTGCTTGCTGACGCCTACGACTTCGATGCGCGCAAGAAATACATGAAGGAGAAGGGCGGCTGGAGCAAGGCGATCTGGGGCCGGCTCGCCGAGCAGGGTCTGCTCGGCCTGCCCTTCGCGGAAGCCGATGGCGGCTTCGGGGCCGGCGCGGTCGAGACCATGATCGTAATGGAAGCGCTCGGCAAGGCGCTGGTGGTCGAGCCTTATCTCGCGACGGTCGTGATCGCCGGCGGCTTCCTCCGCCACGGCGGCTCGGCCGAGCAGAAGGCGAAGTACATTCCGGGCATCATCGACGGCAGCAAGACCTTCGGCTTTGCGCAGCTCGAGAAGAACTCGCGCTACGATCTGCACGACATCGTCACCACGGCGAAGAAGAAGGGCGACGGCTGGGTAATCGATGGCGAGAAGTTCGTCGTGCTCAACGGCGAGAATGCCGACGCGCTGATCGTCACCGCGCGCACCAAGGGCGGCCAGCGCGACAAGGCTGGCATCGGCCTGTTCCTGGTGCCGGCAGACGCCAAAGGCATTACCCGGAAGGGCTATCCGACCCAGGACGGCCTGCATGCAGCCGACATCACTTTCACCAATGTCGAGGTCGGTGCTGACGCTGCGATCGGCGATCCCGAGAACGGCCTGCCCTTGATCGAGCGCGTGGCGGACGAGGCCCGCACCGCGCTGTGTGCCGAAGCCGTCGGTGCGATGGATGAATCGCTGAAGACCACCATCGAGTACATCAAGACGCGCAAGCAGTTCGGCGTCGCGATCGGCTCGTTCCAGAGCCTGCAGCACCGCGCTGCCGACATGTTCGTGGCGCTGGAGCAGGCCCGCAGCATGTCGATGTTCGCGACCATGGCGTCCGACTTCGACGATGCCAAGGAGCGTTCGTCCGCGGTCGCGGCCGCCAAGGTGCAGGTCGGTAAGTCGCTGAAGTTCGTCGGCCAGCAGTCGATCCAGCTTCATGGCGGCATCGGCATGACCATGGAGGCCAAGATCGGCCACTACTTCAAGCGGCTGACCATGATCGAGAACACGCTCGGCGACACCGACTATCACCTCCGCCGCGTCAGCGAGGGCGGCGGCCTGTTGGCCTGAGCTGTCGTTGCCGGGCTTGACCCGGCAACCGATCGCTCTTGAAAAGATGGATGCGCGGGTCAAGCCCGCGCATGACGAGTCTTTTGCAATCGTCAGGGAGGCAACAACAATGAAGAACACTCCATTCGATCTCACCGGCCAGGTCGCCGTCGTCACCGGATCGAGCCGCGGCATCGGCCGCGCGTCGGCCGAACTGCTGGCGCAGCTCGGCGCCAAGGTCGTGATCTCCTCGCGCAAGGCGGATGCCTGCAAGGAGGTCGCCGACGGCATCAACAGGGCCGGCGGCGATGCGATCGTGATCCCCTGCAATATCTCGCGCCGTGAAGAGGTCGAGGCGCTGATCTCCGGGACGATCAAGCATTACGGCAAGATCGACACCCTGGTCTGCAACGCCGCGGTGAACCCGTATTACGGCCCGCTGCTCGACATCAAGGACGAGGCCTTCGACAAGATCATGGACTCCAACGTCAAGAGCAACATCTGGCTCTGTGCGCTGGCGGTCCCGCAGATGGCCGAACGCGGCAAGGGCTCGGTCGTGATCATCTCTTCGATCGGCGGCCTGAGGGGGTCGACAGTGATCGGCGCCTACGGCATCTCGAAGGCGGCGGATTTCGCGCTGTGCCGCAGCCTCGCCGGCGAGTGGGGCCCGAAGGGCGTGCGCGTCAACTGCGTGGCGCCGGGCCTGGTGAAGACCGATTTCGCCCGCGCGCTGTGGGAGGATCCGGAGAACCTCAAGCGCCGCACCGCGTCCTCGCCGCTGCGCCGCATCGGCGAGCCGCACGAGATCGCGGGCGCGGTGGCCTATCTTGCCTCCGCGCCTCGACCTTCATGACCGGGCAGACCATCGTGATCGACGGCGGCGTCACCACGGCAGCGACGTAACTGCTGACTTGCTTCGCCTCTCCCGCAAGCGGGAGAGGGAGGACAGCTCATTCCGGGGCGTGCGTCAGCCTCAGACCTGGTCCAGCGCCTGTTCGAAATCCTCGATCAGGTCGTCGGCATGCTCCAGCCCTGCCGAGAAGCGGATGAAGCCCTCGCTGATGCCGAGCTCGGCGCGCGCCTCCGGTGCCAGGCGCTGATGCGTCGTGGTCGCCGGATGCGTGACCAGGCTCTTGGCATCGCCGAGATTGTTGGAGATGCGCGAGATCTTCAGCGCATTGAGGCAGCGGAAGGCGCCGGCCTTGCCGTCCTTCACCTCCAAGCCGACCAGCGTCGAGCCGGCTCCCATCTGCTTTTTCACCGTCTCGGCCTGCGGATGATCGGGGCGGCCGGGATAGACCAGCCGCGTGATCTTCGGATGCTTCGCCAGCGCCTCGGCGATCTTCGCCGCGTTGTCGGTCTGCGCGCGGACGCGGATGCCGAGCGTCTCGAGCCCCTTCAGCAGCACCCAGGCGTTGAACGGCGACAGCGACGGGCCGGTCTGGCGCATGAAATTATGGATGTGCTCGGCAATGAACGCTTCCGATGACAGGATGATGCCGCCGAGACAACGGCCCTGGCCGTCGATGTGCTTGGTCGCGGAATAGACCACGACGTCGGCGCCGAGCGACAGCGGGCTCTGCCAGATCGGGGTCGCGAACACGTTGTCGACGATCAGCCGTGCGCCGCCGCTGTGTGCGATCTTGGCGATTGCGGAAATATCCAGCACGTCGAGGGTCGGATTGGTCGGGCTTTCCAGGAAGAACGACTTGGTGTTCGGCCGCAAGGCGCGCTGCCACTGGTCGAGGTCGAGGCCGTCGACCAGCGTCGTCTCGATGCCGTAGCGTGGCAGCAGGTCCTGCACCACGTAAAGGCACGAGCCGAACAGCGCTTTCGACGCGACCACGTGATCGCCTGCCTTCAGCGGCGCAAGGATCGCGGTCGTCACGGCGGCCATGCCGGTCGCGGTCGAGCGCGCGGCTTCCGCGCCCTCGAGCTCGATCATGCGGCGCTCGAACATCGCGATGGTCGGATTGGAGTAGCGCGAATAGATGAAGCCGGAGTCCTGGCCCTTGAAGCGTGCCTCGCACTGCTCCGCGGTGTCGTAGACGTAGCCCTGGGTGAGAAACAGCCCCTCCGACGTCTCGCCGAATTGCGAGCGCAGCGTGCCGCCATGGACGAGGCGGGTTTCGGGGCGATAGCGGCGGGTAGCTTCAGATTCAGACATGTGACCTCCGACGCGGCCATTTTCCTTAAGAAAATAGCCACAAAAAAACCGGCCTGGAGCAACCTCCACAGGCCGGGATCACACTGTCCCCGGCCTGTTTAGCGACTTATTTTACGTGGCTGCAAGCCGGCCGGCTCAAATCACCACGGGATAAGTGTTGCTGATATTCCCTCGTGCCCTTTCCGTCAAGGCGGTCATCAGATAACCCGTAAAAGCTCATATTTTTGGGCTTGGATGGCCATTCAGGGTATGATTAGGGCCATCCTCGGGGGACCTGCGCCGTGTCATTCGAGCTGGAAAACGAAGCCAATGGAATCCTGCCCGACCGCATGATCGCGGAGATGGCGGATGCTGGCCTCATTCTGCCTGCCTATGACTTTGTCGAGAGCCAGATCCAGCCGGCGAGCCTCGACCTGCGCCTTGGCGATATCGCCTACCGGGTCCGCGCCAGCTTTCTGCCCGGCCCCGACTCCACCGTTGCCGAGCGCATCGACGAGTTGAAGCTGCACGAGATCGACCTCTCCGACGGCGCGGTGCTGGAGACCAATTGCGTCTACATCGTCCCGCTGCTGGAAAGCCTTGCGCTGCCGCCGCAGATCGTCGCCGCGGCCAACCCGAAGAGCTCGACAGGCCGGCTCGACGTCTTCACACGTGTGATCGCCGACGGCACCCGCCGCTTCGACGTGATCGGCACCGGCTATCACGGCCCACTCTATGCCGAGATCAGCCCGAAGACGTTTCCCGTGCTGTTGCGTGAGGGCTCGCGGCTCAGCCAGATCCGCTTCCGGATCGGCGATGCGGTCCTCACTGCCGACGAGCTCGACGCGCTGCATGCAGCCGAGCGACTAGTCGATATCGACGATGCGGATCTCACCCAGGGGGTTGCGCTCTCGGTCGATCTGTCCGGTGAGAGTTCGAACGGCTTCGTCGGCTACCGCGCCAAGCGCCACACCGGCGTGGTCGATATCGATCGCCGTGGCGGCTATCCGGTCGATGAATTCTGGGAGCCGATCAAGGCGCGCCCCGACGGCAGCCTCATTCTCGATCCCGGCGAATTCTATATCTTGGCGTCGAAGGAGGCCGTCCAGGTGCCGCCGGATTACGCCGCGGAAATGGTGCCGTTCGATCCCCTGGTCGGCGAATTCCGCGTCCACTATGCGGGCTTCTTCGATCCCGGTTTCGGCTATGCCGGCGCCGGCGGGAAGGGCGCGCGCGCGGTGCTCGAAGTGCGCTCGCGCGAGGTGCCGTTCATCCTCGAGCACGGTCAGATCGTTGGCCGTCTCGTCTATGAACGCATGCTGGAGCGCCCCGACGCACTGTACGGCCAGCGCATCGGCTCGAACTACCAGGCACAGGGCCTGAAGCTCTCGAAGCATTTTCGCGTGTAGCGAAATTCCGTAGGCCGGATTTCGCATCACGCCGTGATCGACAGATCGGCGTGAAGGTTCACCCGCAATCGTGCAGGTCCCCCTTGCGTTCCGCGCACGTGGAATCTGCCGCGGTCATGGTAGGGAAGCACCATGGCGCGGCTCCCGAAGATCGCGCGCGGGAGTTGAAATGTCCGATCTCGGCCTCGCCGAAATACCCGTCGATGAAGACGAACGTCCGCTGCCGCCGCCGGTGACAAGGCCGGCGCGCAACGCGCTGCTCGATGGGCCGATCCTGCGTACGCTGCTGTGGCTCGCCTGGCCGAACGTGATCGCGCTGTCCGCCGGCACCTGCGTTGTGATCGCGGAGACCTCCTATATCGGCCGCCTCGGCGTCGAGTCGCTCGCGGCGATGGCGCTGGTGTTTCCCTGCGTGATCCTGACCATGACGATGTCGGGCGGCGCCATGGGCGGCGGCGTCGCATCCTCGATCGCACGCGCACTCGGCGCCGGCGAGATCGAGCGCGCCTCGACGCTCGCGGCACACGCGCTGCTGATCGGCCTGACTTTCGGCGTCACATTCATGCTGGGCATGCTGATTTTCGGGCCGCGCCTGCTCGAGCTGCTCGGCGGCCGCGGCAACGTGCTGGCGCAGGCCATCGCCTATTCGCAGGTCTTCTTCGGCGGCGCGATCCTGCCCTGGCTGATGAACACCATGGCCGGCATCCTGCGCGGCACCGGCAACATGAAATTGCCCTCCACGATGATCCTGTCATCGGCAGTTTGGCAGATCATGTTCGGCGGCGCGCTCGGGCTTGGCCTCGGACCGGTGCCGCAATTCGGCATGCGCGGTGTCGCCGCTGGCGCGCTGATCGCCTATTCGATCAGCATCAGCGTGATGGGCTGGTATCTGTTCTCCGGCCGCGCCCGCGTCAGGCCGAAGCTCAAGGGCCTGCGTGTGCAGTGGGTGATGTTCATCGACATCCTCAAGGTCGGCGCCGTTTCCTGCTTCTCGCCGCTGCAGTCGGTCTTGACCATCTCGATCTTCACCCACTTGCTGGCACAGTTCGGCACCGCGGTGCTTGCCGGCTATGGCATCGGCGCGCGGCTCGAATTCATGCTGACCTCGGTGGCTTTCGCCGTCGGCATCGCGTCGGTCCCGATGATCGGCATGGCCGTCGGCGCCGAGCGCGTCGCGCGCGCCCGGCGCATCGCATGGACTGCGGGCACAGTGTCGTTCCTCGCGGTCGGCGTGGTCGGCAGCTTCATCGCTGTCTTCCCCGACCTCTGGGTCAATCTCTTCACTGACGATCCGCATGTGCGGAGCACCAGCCATCAATATCTCTCGACCGCCGCTCCGATGTACGCCTTCATCGGCCTTGCGATGTCGATGTACTTTTCCTCGCAGGGCGCCGCCAAGGTGTTGGGCCCGGTACTGGCGCAGACCGCGCGGCTGATCTTCATCGGCAGCGGCGGCTGGTGGCTCACGACGCATGGGGCGACCGCGCAGAATTTCTTCACGCTCGCCGCCGCCTCGATGGGTGTGCTCGGCGTGCTCTCCTGCCTCAGCGTGATCCTGACGCGCTGGGGCAAGCCCGCGCCACTCGCCAAGGCGCAGCCGGCGCTGTCGTAAACGAGGCTTCACGACTCTTGCACCGTCATCCTGAGGAACGCATAGCGCGTCTCGAAGGATGCACGGCCCCCGATATTTCGCACTGGTCACGGCGAGAGCCGGGCCGTCGCACTTCGAGACGGCCGCTTCGCGGCCTCCTCAAGGTGACGGTGACGGTTTCGAATGCGCCCGCGAAGATCTCGTTGCAGCTCACGCTGCGCTTGCCGTCCTGGCCGATTGGGCAAGCGCCGTCTGCATCGCGAGCGCGCCCTGGTCCATCTGACCGGCGATGTACGGCGCGATCTCGTTCGGCAGCAGATCGACAATCCAGGCCACGCGGCTGCGTCCGTCACCCTCGGCGAATACCTGCACCGAGGCCGAATGCTGCTTCAGCCGTTCGCTGACCACGGCATACACCAGCCGCCGCCGCGCATCATCGCAATCGACCAGCAGTTCGCGTGCCACCGTGCCGTTGGCGAAGCTGACGATGCGCGCGTCGCCGTCGAGCGTGGTGTCGGTCACGAAGCCCGGCACCAGCCGCGTGTGCAGCGCGCCGAAATCGCGCAGCGCGCCCCAGACATGGTCCGCCGGCGCGTCGATCGGGATATCCTTGTGAATGGAGGCCATGGTTCGGTCCTCTCGCGAGTTGGATAGTCGTCATTGCGAGGAGCGAAGCGACGAAGCAATCAATGGATTGCTTCGCTTCGCTCGCAATGACGATGAAGACTCAGGCGCACACCGCCTCGACATTGTTGCCGTCGGGGTCGATCAGGAACGCAGCATAGTAGGTCGGACTGTAATCCTTGCGGCGGCCCGCGGCCCCATTGTCCTTGCCGCCGGCCTTCATGCCTTCGGTGTGGAATGTCTTGATCGCCTCGTGGCTCGGGGCGCGGAAGGCGACATGGGCGCCGCCCGGAGCCTTGCCCTTGTGCAGATGCAGCCAGAGCGCCGGCTGATCCTTCGGGCCGAAGCCGGCGCCACTGTCGTCGCGTGAGCACAGGACGAAGCCGAGCGGCGCCAGCGCTGCGGTGTAGAAGCGGACACTGGCGTCGAGATCAGCAACACGCAATCCGATATGGTCGTACATGATGGTCTCCAGAAATGGGCGCGTCGGCGACGCGCGGCCTGGAGCGACCCTAGCTATTGCAGTGCAAGGCGTTCTTGGAAAATCTTGCGGTCGCCGCGGGAGGCCTGGCGGAACTTGAGGGGCGAGGCGCCGGCGGCGCGGTGGAAGCTGCGCACGAAATTGGAGAGGTCGCCGAAGCCGACGTCATAGGCGATATCGGTGATCGGGCTGTCGTCGTCGGCAAGCCGGCGCGCCGCATGGCGCAACCGCGAGCGCACGAGATATTGATGCGGGGTGACGCCGAGTACGGCGGAAAACAGCCGCAGGAAATGGAACGTGCTGAGGCCGGCCTGCTTCGCCGCATCGTCCAGATCGATCGCGCGATGCGAGTTGGCGTCGATCCACAGCGCCGCCTCCACCGCCCGGCGGCGGTCCCGCAGGCCGGCCGTGAGGGGCTTTGCCTTGCGGTCGGACACCACCTCGACGAAGCGGCTGGCAAGGAGATGCCCGACCTCGTCGAGGCCGACGTCGCTGTTGCCATCTGCCGCCGTTTGCGCGAGCTCGCCGAGCACCATCAGTTCCGGCAGCGGCGGCACCGAGCCGACCTGCCAGGCCGCGGCGCGGTCGCCAATCGTCTCCACCAGCTCCGGGTCGAGGAAGAACGACAGGCACTCGTCGCCGACGACATGGTCGTGGGTGCAGATGTATTCGTCGCCGGGATGGCCAATCAGGAATGATCCGGCCACCAACTCGTGGAAGCGGCCGCGACAATGGCAGCCGAAGCTGCCCTTGAGCACGTAGGACACCGAATGGCAGGCGAATTGCTCGGCGAACGGCTTGTCGCCAGGCTCCGCCGTGCAGCGAAACTCGTTCACGGCAATGCGATCGCGCTGCAACAGCGTGGTGCGGTTCATTCGCTGAATTTAGGGGTGGGGCCGCGGCGGCGCAACGGACAGCAGCACGTCGAACAGCGTCTTGCTCGCGGTCG
Organism: Bradyrhizobium sp. ISRA464; assembly: GCF_029910095.1. NCBI lineage: Bacteria > Pseudomonadati > Pseudomonadota > Alphaproteobacteria > Hyphomicrobiales > Nitrobacteraceae > Bradyrhizobium > Bradyrhizobium sp. ISRA464. The sequence continues at coordinate 1,225,613 of NZ_CP094526.1, forward strand.
GGTGCCCGCCTTCGATCGAGAGCAACCGCCGCTTGGAGACGCTGCCGCCGTTTGGCGAGATGCGGTCTGCATAGTGACCGGCCTCCAGCACGCGATGGCAGGGCACGATAATCATGAAGGGATTGCGCCTGATCGCCTGGGCCACCGAATGGGTCGCGCCGGAGGCGCGCAAGGCGCTGGCCACTTCGCCGTAGGTCCGGGTTTCGCCGCGCGGAATCGTCCGGGTCAACTGGTAGACGCGCTGGCTGAAGGCCGGGATGCCGGTCATGTCGAGCGTGACGCCGGACAGGTCCCTGTGGCCGCCGCGCAGGATCGTGGTGATGCCCTCGATCGCGATCTCGATGTCCTCAGGTGGCCGCATCTCCCGTGCGTCGGGATAGAGCTGGAACAGCCGCCTGCGAGTCTCGATCTCGCGCGTCTCGGGAAGCTGCACGCCGGCGACGCCCATCTCGCCCCATGCAATGCCGCATCGGCCGACTGCCGTGTCGAAAATGGTGTACCCGCGCCCCGCCATGACGCCACTAACCCCGCGAAAGGATCATAACAGCCTCGGGATCGCGCGCATCTGGAATCTTCACATTCGGTTAAGGATACGACGGATGGGGTAGCTGATGTCGAGCGCCTGCGTTCGCTCACCCATCTTAAAGGCTTGAGCGATATCTATTTCGCTCGAATTTGCAGCTCCGCGACATTGCGGCCTCCCGATGGGTTCGGCAGACGAATGACGAGACCAGGCGCCGATCCATCGCCGGATGACATGGCCAAAGCATCGACCGGACGCTTCCATGGTCTGGCGCCGTTGGTGCTGCTCGCCCTGGCGCTACGCCTCCCGCTGGCGTTCTGGCCCAACATCATCCATCCCGACGAGATCTTCCAATATCTCGAGCCGGCCTGGCGGCTGCTGGGTCATGACGGCATCGTCACGTGGGAGTGGCGTTACGGTATTCGCGGCTGGTTCCTGCCGACCTTGCTGGCGGGCCCGGTCGCGTTGGGTGACCTTGTCGCGCCTGATGGCGCAGGGGCCTTCGTCGTGCCTCGTCTAGTTGCCGCGCTCGCATCGGTGTCGATCGTGGTCAGCGCCTGGTTCTTTGGCGCGCGGGTCTCGCGAGCCCACGCCATCGTCGCGGCCTTCGTCGCCGCTATCTGGTTCGAGTTCATCCTGTTCGCGCCGCATACGTTGAGCGAGCCCTTGGCGACGGCGCTCATCGTGCCGGCGGCGCTGCTGCTGACCGACGGGCCGTCGCAGCGACGCCTCGTCATCGGCGGGGCCTTGCTTGGTCTCGCCTTCGTCTGCCGCTTTCAATATGCGCCGGCCATTGCCGTGCTTGCCATCGGGGCGTGCTGGCGGTGCTGGCGAAACGCGATTCCGATGGTGGCCGGCGGGCTGGTCCTGCTGGCGTTCGCGGCAGTGATCGATCTCGCGCACGGTGTAATCCCGTTTAGTTGGCTGGTCGCCAACGTCGAACAGAACCTGTTGCACGATCGCGCGGCTGAGTTCGGCGTGACGTCTTGGGTGACCTATCTCGTCAGTTTCTGGGTGGTATGGTCCGTGGCGATCGTGCCGCTGACGTGGGCGATCTGGCGGGGCTTTCGGCACGCACCGCTCCTGCTCGCAGTAGCGCTCGTGAACCTCGGCTTCCACAGCCTGATTGGGCACAAGGAATACCGCTTCATATTCCTGTCGGTGGTCCTGCTGATCATAGTGGCGGCGCTGGGATCAGCCGATTGGATCCAGTCGTTGCGTGCGAGACGCGCATGGCGGCCCTGGGCGTTGCCGATGATCACAGGCGTGTGGGCGCTGCTCTCGGTGCTGCTTGTTGGGGCGAGCCAAGAGACGCGTGACGACTGGATGCGCGGCGTCGGTGCAGCACGCCTGGCGGCAGACCTGCGCGGTGATCCAGAACTCTGTGGTCTCGCGCTCTACAATCTTCCGTTCCACCTTCTGCCGGGGCGGGAACGACTGTCGGGCCCGTCGCCGCTTTATTCGCTTCAGCCTCGCGATCCGCTTGTAAAGGGACGCCTCCCGGCCGTGGTCCAGGCGACAAACCCTGCCTTCAACCGAGTCCTCGCGCGCCCGGACTCGGCAGACGATCTCCCGGCAGGATTTTCACGGCGCAGTTGCGCCAGAGTCGGCAACGGCGACGCCTGCATCTTTGCCCGAAACGGGACCTGCAGCGCGATACCCGCCGCGGCGCCATTTACAATCAACGATGTACTAGTGCGGCTCGACTACTAGAGCATTTTCGGTTCTGATTGAATCAGAACCGAAGCTCGAGATTGTTGTTTTGACGTGTTTTCTTCGCGCGAACCGGTGTCCACTTCGCTCGAAAGCGCTCTAGTCAGGGGAGATCCGCGGACCAACGCGAATGCACGCTTGATCCCTTGCCTTGCCCCGGGCTATGGTCCGGCAGGTCTCGCAAGGTGAGGCCAACCCAAGCGACCGAGATCGCGGGCGTAGTTCAATGGTAGAACGGCAGCTTCCCAAGCTGCATACGAGGGTTCGATTCCCTTCGCCCGCTCCAACGCTCGTTTTCGTGCATCCAGATCTACGCGTCGGCATTCTGCCGCATCACAGCGTGCTGGTCCCAGTTAGCGGAAGCTGACTGCCGAGCCGCGTGAAGCTGTCGCGGATATGATCAGCGCCAGCCGAGGGCGGGCGCGATCTGTGTCAAAATCGTTTCGATGACATGTGCGTTGTAGGCGACCCCGAGCTGATTGGGGACCGTCAGCAGCAGGGTGTCGGCCTCTGCGATGGCCTCGTCGGCTTTGAGCTGCTCGATGAGCTTGTCCGGCTCGGCTGCGTAGCTGCGGCCGAAGATTGCACGCGTCTTCTCGTCAATGAAACCGATCTGATCTTCCGCCTGGTCGTTTCCGAAATAGGCGCGATCGCGGTCGTCGACCAGCGCGAAGATGCTGCGGCTCACGGAGACCCGGGGCTCGCGCGCATGACCGGCCTCCTTCCAGGCCGCACGGTAGGCTCGGATCTGGGCAGCCTGCTGGACGTGGAAGGCTTCGCCCGTTTCGTCGTTCTTGAGGGTCGAGCTCTGCAGGTTCATGCCGAGCTTCGCCGCCCACACTGCGGTGGCGTTGGAGCCGGCGCCCCACCAGATGCGGTCGCGCAGACCTTCCGAATGGGGTTCGAGCCGCAGCAGGCCGGGAGGATTGGGAAACATCGGCCGCGGATTCGGCCGCGCAAAACCCTGTCCGCGCAGCAGGTCGAGGAATATCTCGGCGTGACGCCGCCCCATCTCGGCGTCGGTCTCGCCCTCGGGCGGCTGGTAACCGAAGTAGCGCCAGCCATCGATCACCTGTTCGGGCGAGCCACGGCTGATGCCGAGTTGCAGCCGGCCGCCGGCGATCAGGTCGGCTGCGCCGGCATCCTCGATCATGTACAGCGGGTTCTCGTAACGCATGTCGATCACGGCGGTGCCGATCTCGATGCGGCTGGTTTTGGCTCCGACCGCCGCCAGAAGAGGGAAGGGCGAGGCAAGCTGGCGGGCGAAGTGATGGACGCGGAAATACGCACCGTCCGCACCCAATTCCTCGGCGGCGACGGCGAGGTCAATGGATTGCAGGAGCGTATCCGCAGCCGAGCGCGTCTGTGATTGCGGCGAGGGCGTCCAATGCCCGAACGAGAGGAATCCGATCTTCTTCATACCGGCAATGTAGTCACGTCCGACGCGGTTTGCGATCATCGATATGCCGCGACGATGGTGGAAAAGTGTTTACCAACCCACCAAAATTGACTGGAGCTGAGGCCTGGTCGTGGTGCGGATATCCGTCCCTCGCTCCTCGCATGCATCCAGCTCCTATCGCCTGCGTCGTTGCGCGGCTTGCGGTGAGGCGGCGAGCCGCCTAGCTTTCGGCCATCACTTGCCCGCCAGCACGCTCCCGCAGGTCCTGATGTCGCAGCCGCTTCTGTTTCAGCCGATCACGCTTCGCGGCGTGACCTCCCGCAACCGTATCCTGATTTCGCCGATGTGCCAGTATTCGGCGATCGACGGCCTCGCCAAGGACTGGCATCTCGTGCATCTCGGCAAGTTCGCCCAGGGCGGTGCCGGACTTGTGATGGTCGAGGCTGCCGCGGTCTCGGCCGAGGGCCGCATCACCCATGGCGACGTCGGAATCTGGAATGACGAGCAGATCGCGCCGCTCGAGCGCATCGCCGCCTTCCTGAAGGACAACGGCGCCGTGCCGTCGATCCAGCTCGCGCATGCCGGCCGCAAGGCCAGTATGCAGCGCCCGTGGTACGGTAACGCCGTGCTCGATGCGGCCGATCGTGCACGCGGCGATCTGCCATGGCGGACGGTTGCGCCGAGCGCGATCCCGATGGAGGAGGGCTGGCTGATGCCGCATGCGCTTGAGGTCGACGAGCTGGCCGCCCTCAGGGAGCAATGGCGTCTCGCCACCTTGCGCGCACTGGAGGCCGGGTTCGAGTTCGTCGAGGTGCATTGCGCGCACGGCTATCTCCTGCACGAATTCCTGTCGCCGCTGTCGAACCGCCGGACCGACGCCTATGGCGGCGATCGCGACGGGCGCATGCGCTATCCGCTCGAGATCATCGAAACCGTGCGTGCGGCCTGGCCCGCCGAGCGGCCGCTGTCGGTGCGGATTTCCTCGGTCGACGGCATCGATGGCGGCTTGCAGCTCGACGACCAGATTGCGTTTGCCCGCGAAGCCAAGGCGCGTGGCGTCGATCTGATCGACTGTTCCTCCGGCGGTCTGCTCGGCTCGGCGACCGCGGCGCGGATTCCGCGCGGCTACGGATTCCAGGTGCCCTATGCCGATGAGATCCGCCGCGCTGCCGATGTCGCCACCATTGCGGTCGGGCTGATCCTGCATCCGCAGCAGGCCGAGGACATTCTGGCCAACGCCCATGCCGATGTGATCGCGATCGGCCGCGAGGCGCTGTTCGATCCGAACTGGCCGCTGCACGCCGAGCTTGCGCTTGACGGCGGAAGCGGCGAGATTTTTGCGTCCTGGCCGAAGCAGTATGGCTGGTGGCTGGAACGGCGCGAGCCGGGTCTGCGCAGGCTCGAAGGGCCGCCGCTGCCGTTCCGCAAGGTGTGACCGATCGCAAGGGAGGTTCTGGCATGACTATTCCGGTACAGCGTCCCTATCGCGGCGTCTTCCCCGTGGCGCCGACCATCTTCGACGCCAACGGCAATCTCGATCTCGACGGGCAGCGCCGCTGCGTCGATTTCATGATTGATGCCGGCTCCCATGGCATCTGCATCCTCGCCAACTTCTCCGAACAGTTCGTGCTGACCGATGCCGAGCGCGAGACCGTGATGCATGCGGTGCTCGAACATGTGGCCGGTCGCATTCCGGTGATCGTCACGACGACGCATTTCTCCTCGGCGGTGTGCGCCGCGCGGAGCCGCCAGGCGGAAGCCGCCGGCGCTGCCATGGTGATGATCATGCCGCCCTATCACGGCGCGACCTTCCGCGTGCCGGAGGGAAGTATCTATGAATTCTATCAAGTCGTGTCGGATGCCATCAGCATTCCGATCATGATTCAGGACGCGCCGGTCGCGGGCACGCCGCTCTCGGTCGATTTCCTGGCGCGGATGGCCAAGGAACTCGCCAATATCAGGTACTTCAAGATCGAGGTGCCGATGGCCGCGAACAAGCTGCGTGGCCTGATCGAGAAGGGCGGCAGCGTGATCGAGGGGCCGTGGGATGGCGAGGAAGCGATCACGCTGATGGCCGATCTCGACGCCGGCGCCACCGGCGCGATGACTGGCGGCGGCTATCCCGACGGCATCCGGCAGATCATGGATCCATTCTTCGCGGGTCGCCGCGACGAGGCGATGCAGGCCTATGCGCGCTGGCTGCCACTGATCAATTACGAGAACCGCCAATGCGGACTGCAGGCCTGCAAGGTGCTGATGCGCGAGGGTGGCATCATCAAGTCGGACACGGTCCGGCATCCGCTGCAGCCGCTGCATCCGGCGACGCGCGCCGGCTTGATCGAGATCGCGCGCCAACTCGATCCGGTCGCGCTGCGCTGGGGCGGCTGATCACGCCGTCTGACGGCTATGCGTCCCAATCACCGGCAGATCCAGCAGTCCGCGGAACGCCCAGCCGCCGACCCGCGGCGGCTTGTCCGCCACCAGCCGCAGATTGTTCAGCCGCCCGAAGATCGCGGGCAATGCAACATCGGCTACCATGGCGCGCGAGGCCCATGCGCCGGCGCAGAAGTGCGGACCTGCGCCAAACGCGATGCTCTTGCTGGCATCGCGGCGAATATCGAATTTATCGGGCTCGTCGAAATGCTTCTCGTCGCGGTTCGCCGAGCCGAACATCAGGAACACGCGCTCATTGGTCTCGAAGGCGATGTCGCGGATCGTCCATGGCTTTGCGATCCGCCGCGGCGACATGCCGATCGGCGAGATCCAGCGGGCATATTCCTCGAAGGCCTGGAGCCACGGGATGGCGCCGCCCCTCGCCAGTTCGAGCTGATCGGGGTGCGTCAGCAGCGCCCACACCGTGCCCGCGATCGCGTCGCGGGGCTCGTTCTGGCCGCCGGAGATCGCGAGCTTGATGTTGGCGCGCACGCTCTCCATCGGCATGTCGGTTTGCAGCAGCACGCCGAGCAGGCTGAGATTGGGTGTCTTGCGCAGCACCGGGACCATGTCGTCGATCGCGGCATCGATGCCCGAGGTCGCCGCGTGGCAGCGCGCTTCGACCGCGGGATCGCCGATATAGTTGGCGATGCCGTCGATCATGCCCTGCGACCACGCGTTCATGTCCTGGTAGCGCATGTTGGTGAGGCCGGTGACCGACTTCAGGCACTCGGCCGAAAACGGCAGCGCGAAGGCCTGCACGAAGTCGATCACGCCGCCGGGCCTAAATTCGTCAAGAATGCGCGTCGCATGCCCTCCGAACTGCGCGGTCCAGTGCGATCTCACGGTCTTCGGCGAGATCGCCGGGAAGATCGCCTTGCGCTCGTTCATGTGCGCGTCGCCGTCCTTGCGCATCATGTTGTGGCCCATCAGCTTGTTCATCAGCCCTTCGGGTTGGTGCGACGAGAACACGTCGATCTGCTTCTCCGAGATGAAGATATCGTCGCGGCTGCACAGCAGCGTGCTGCCGAGTTGCGGCACGAAGGCGATCGGCGCCTCTCTCCGCATCCGCGCAAGGGTGGGATAGGGATCCTGCCAGAAGGCTGAGACGTCGATGTCGAAATGCGGCGCGGTGCTCACGGCTGTTACCTCAAGGCTCGATCCGCGGGCCAGACTAGGCCGGAGCACGGTCGCTGTCTGTCCCTACGGTTTGGGACAGGCGCCGTCTGGCCGCTTGATCAGTTCAGCTGGCGGGACGATGCCATCAGGCGCAGCGCGATGGCGAACAGCTCGTTCTGCGAGGAGATGCCGAGCTTGTCATAGGCGCGCTTGCGGTAGGTGAGGGCGGAATGCAGGCCGATGCCGAGTTCGGCTGCGATCGCTTCCGAGCTGAGGCCGGACAGGATCCGCAGGCAGACCTCCTTCTCGCGCCCGGTCAGCATGGCGAAAGACTCGGCGGTCGCAAACAGGGTCTTCAGCCGACCCATCGGATCGATATCCATGGCGTCGCGCTGGAAGTGACGGGCCACGGCCGCGGTCACCACCGGCGCGATTGCGGTCAGGCGTGCTATCTGGTCGCGGCTGAAGCGGCCCTGCGCGGTGATCTGGTAGAAGTTGACGTAGAAACAGGTGTCGTCGACCCAGATCGCGGACGCAAACTTGTCGACGATGTCGGAGTCGTCGAAGAAGATCTTGCGATAGCTGTCACTGTACATGCGGCGCGCAAAGGTCGGCAGCACGATGGGCGTGGTCAGTGCCTGTCCCCTGAACACCGCATCGCGGTTCGGGTCAGCCTGATGGAAATGCTCGGCATAGGCGATGCCGAGGTCGCGCCCGATCGGGATATTGCCGACGTCGAGAAGGCACGCGGCCGACCGCGCGCCTGCAAACGAGAACACCATGCAGTGCCCGACATCGCCGACGCGCCGCAGCGCGCCGATCAGCGCCTGCGGGAAACTGTCCCGCCCGATCGCGAGCAGGGCGGGGGTGATGTCGCTGATCGCCGATTGCCTGAAGGCCAGCTCTGCCTTCATGGTGTCCTCCCGGGTCTCTCTCGTTTTCGGGAAGACTATCAGCGACACCGGTGATGCGAAAGCGCCCGGCGGAGCGGCTACCGCCGGTGGCGGGACTTTCGCGTCACGCGCCCCGCGCGGCTGCGTCGCGGCTGACCGGTGCGCAAATACGCGCGGCCCGCGGCATGCTGAATTGGTCGGTGAAATATCTGGCCGGGCGAACCGGAATCTCTTCGGCCATCATCCGCCGGCTTGAGGAGTATAATGACATTGCACCCATGCCCGACGAAACGATGGGGGTCCTTCGGAATACGTTTTCAGATGGGGATCGAATTCTTGTTTTCGCCGGACGGCAAGCCACGTGTCCGACCACGATAAGGGCTCTTAATTTTTGTCGTCGGCTCGCTGGTTGGCTCAGTTCTTGCGATCTCTGTCGATCCAGAGTCAAAGTTCGCGCAAATTTTGCAATCTTTGATCTCGTTGCGGTACAGAAGCGCAGCTCTTTGCGCGCATGAGGCGATCTAGATTATTTTTTCCTTAACGCACTTATAAGTATTATCTCCGACATTGCTCCCACACGTAAGGCACGGGAACAGACCATGCAGAACGCAGTGGTTGCGGTGCGCCAGTCGAGCGTTTCCGGAGCGAGCTCGATGAGGATGAGCGAGACTCCAGCGGGATCGGTTCGAGGTTGCACCAAGCGCTGGCTTGACCCCGTGGCCCGGCCGCTCCCACGCATCCTTCGCCATCCCTCTCAACCAGGGAGGTGCTCGAGCCGGGCCTGATCGGTCCGCCGCCCAATTCGCTCGCCCCCCGCTGTGCCGCGCCAAGGCGCATCACACACAAATCCATTCTGCCAATAATTTTCTCAAAGGGTCCCCCAGTCATGTCCTTTAAATTGAAATTGCGCATTCGTGGCCGGCTGATTGCCTGCTTTATCGCTGTATGCGCCATCTTCGCGCTTGCGGTCGGATATACGGTTTTTGCCGTTGGTGGAGTTTCCACGGTCGTCAGTCGCATGGTGAGCCTGCGTACGCCCGTGGCGCTCGCAAGCACGGAATTGGTTGGCAATGTCTATTCCACGCTCGCGACGTTGCGCGGCTATCTGCTGACGGGAAATCCGCAAGGCAAGCTCGATCGCATGGCCATGTGGAAAGAGGTGGATGCCACGGTGGTCGCCTTCGACGAGCAGTCGGTGCATTTTACGGACCCCGAGAATAAGCGGAAATGGGCCGAGGCCAAGACCCTGCTCGCGGAGCTCCGCGCTGCTCAAGACAAGGCCGAAGCAATCGCCTTCACCTCTGACGCATATCCGGCGACGAAGCTCTTGGTTACCGAAGCAGGCCCGCGCTCCGAGGTGATATTTTCCGAGATCACCCGGATGATCAACGAGGAGGAAGGCTTGGAGGCAACGTCGGACCGCAAGAGATTGCTCAAGGCAATGGCGGATACGCGGGGCAATTTTGCCGCCGCGACAGCCCAGCTCCGCATGTATCTGTTGTCCGGTGACAAGACTGACAAGGAAAAGTTCGTCAGACCGTGGGAGCTGTTCGAAAAAGGCTTTGCCGCCGTGAGTGCGCAAAAAGCGCTCCTCACCACCTCCGAGCTGGCGTCTTTCGACAAGATCACAAGGGCACGCGGCGAATTTGCGCCGTTGCCCGAGAAGATATTCTCCCTGCGGGAATCCCCGGGCTGGAATGCTCCGGTCGAAATTCTCGTCACGCAGGCAGCACCGCGCGCGCTCAAGATCCTGGATCTGCTTGATGGACCCAAGGGCGCCGACGGCACCCGCTCCGGAGGCATCAAGACGAACCAGAAGAAGATGCTCGACCAAGAGAAGCACGAGGTGGAGTCGGGCGTATCGTTCCTCACGATCGTGCTGTGGGTATTGCTTGCGGCGGGTCTCGGAATCAGCGCGATCATTGCGCTGCTCACGGCGCGCGCGATCGCAACGCCCGTCCAGAGGATGACCGCCGCTATGGGCAAACTCGCCGGCGGCGACACATCCGTCGTGGTGCCCGGGGTCGAACGGGTCGATGAGATCGGCGAGATGGCTGGCGCCGTCCAGATTTTCAAGGATAGCATGATCGAAGCGGATCGCCTGCGCGCCGAGCAGACGCAATCGGAGGCTCGTGCCGCCGCCCAGCGCAAGGCGGACATGCACGCCCTGGCCGGCCGGTTCGAGAACGCTGTCGGGGAAATCATCGAGACGTTGTCATCGTCCTCGACCGAGTTGGAGGCCGCGGCCAACACGTTGACCAAGACCGCCGAGAACACCCAGGAGCTATCGACCATGGTCTCCGCCGCGTCCGAGGAGGCATCGGCGAACGTTCAGTCGGTGGCCTCCGCCAGCGAAGAGATGAGCGCCTCGGTCAACGAGATCAGCCGTCAGGTGCAGGAAGCCGCCGGGATTGCCGGTGCGGCGGTGGAGCAGGCGCAGAAGACCAATGATCGCGTCAATGCGTTGTCACAGGCGGCGACCCGCATCGGCGATGTTGTGGAATTGATCAACACCATCGCCGGCCAGACCAACCTCCTGGCGCTGAATGCAACCATCGAAGCGGCACGGGCCGGAGAGGCAGGGCGCGGCTTCGCGGTGGTCGCATCCGAGGTCAAGGCGCTGGCCGAGCAAACCGCGAAGGCGACCGGCGAGATCAGTCACCAGATCGCCGCCATGCAGGCAGCGACCCAGGACTCGGTGATCGCGATTAAGGAGATCAGCGGGACCATCGGCCGGATCTCGGAAATCTCGTCGACCATCGCCTCCGCGGTGGAAGAGCAGGGGGCGGCGACCCAGGAGATTTCCCGCAACGTCATGCAGGCGGCACAAGGCACCCAGCAGGTGGCCTCGAGTATCTCCGACGTGCAGCGCGGCGCGACCGAAACAGGTTCGGCGTCTAGTCAGGTGCTTGCATCTGCGAAAACGCTGTCGAACGATAGCGCAAGACTCAAGATCGAAGTCGAGAATTTCCTGACAACGGTCCGGGCAGCCTGACGCAAAGGGCGAGACGCGCAGTCCACGCGACGGGTTCGCGGGAAGCATAACCCGCCGCGGTCCTGGAGAAAGAGGAGATTGCGCCGCGGCCCGCGGGCCATCCGCCCTTCGCCTTCCGCGCTCAGCCCCCCTGCGGCACCTGGTCGAGGAAGCCGGTGATGCTCCTGATCCGGCCGTCCTTCAGCGTCGCGAAATCCGTGCCCTTGATCGGGCTGTCGACGCCGTCCGGGCCGAGACCCCAGGAGAAGCGGACGTAGTCGCCGAAGCCGTTCGGCTCACCGATCAGCTTGAACCTGAAGTCTGGAAATTTCTGCTGCACGCCGGCGATCAGAGCATCTACGCCCTCGTGACCGTCGCCGCTCATCAGCGGGTCGATATAGCGGGCATCCGCGGTCCAGTTCTCGCTCAGCATCTCGCGGCGGCGGCTCGGCGTGCGTTCGTTCCAGAGATCGACATAGCGGCGGGCGATAGTTGCGTGGTCGGTCATGATTCTCTCCTTCGATAGTGCCGGATCATTTGGCTGTCCGGACTATCGAAGGTTTGCAGCGCCCCATCGATTACCTCTGACGTCATGCTGCGCGCTACGGTGCGATCTTCAGCACCGCTTTCATGTTGGGATGGTAGCGGCAGTAGTAGTCCACTGTGCCGGGCCTCTTCAGCACCAGGGTCGCCGACTGCTTCGGCGCAAGCGTCACGTCGAAGTTGCCGTTCCTCGCGGTTGCGGTGTGGGCGAAGACGTCCTTATTGACCCATTCGACGGTGTCGCCGACCTTGGCCGAGACTTCGGCCGGCGAGATCACGAGGTTCTCCATCACGATCTGAATGGTGGCCGCATGCGCCGGGACGGCCATCGCGCCGAGCGTGAGCAGTGCAAGCATTGCGAGATGGCGTCCCGACGACATCAGGAGGCTCCCCTATTTCAGGCCGGCCGCGACGTGCTCGGCATGCTGCTCGTGGCCCTGGAAGATTTTCAGGCCGGTCTGCAGCAAGTTCTTCAGCTCGGGATTGCTGGCGGACGGGATCAACTGGGTCTCCAACGCCGTATTGACGGTCTTGTGGTAGGCGACCTCGTTGTCGATGTAGGCCTTGTCGTACGCGGCGCCTTTCAGCTTCGCGAGCTCGGCGAGCTTGTCGGCCGCCTGCTTCGACAGCGCCTTGCTGGTGTCGTTGTCTTCGGGAGTGACCTTCAACTTCTTGACGAGGTCCAGTGCCTGCTTGTTCACCGCCTCATGGTCGCGCACCATGTCCTTTGCGAATGCCTTGACCTCCTTGTTGGACGCTTTCGATTCCGCCTGCTTGGCGGCCTTGATGTCGATCACGCCCGCCGTATAGGCGATGTGCGCGATTTGTGGATCGGTGAGCTTTGCATTCTGGGCGAATGCAGCGCTGCCCAGCAGGCTCAGCGCGGCGACCGCGATGCTCAATCGAACGAACATGGTTTGACACTCCTGTTGCGCGGCGCTTGAGCCGGCGCGGGGTTGATTGCACAGGAGTTGGATGGTGCCGGAACGCGGAGGTTCCCGAAATTCTTACGTGGTGTAGCCGAGCCGTCTCAGCACCGCGTCCGTCAGCCGCTCGCAGCGCCGGCCGGCGAAGGGAAAGGCCTCCATCACCACCGGGCCGATCTTCCGCTCGACATTGTCCCGCAGCATGGTTCTGGCCCGATGCAGGCGGGTCTTCACCGTTTCCGGCTTGAGGCTGAGAATTGCGGCAGTCTCCTCGATCGTCATGCCCTCGATCACGCGGGTGATGAAGACGAGGCGGAACGCCTCGGGCAACTCATCGATCGCATGCTCGACCACCTGCTGGATTTCGCGCTGGGCCATGGATTTTTCCGGATCGTCCACTGACGACAGGGGGAACTGGATGATTTGGGCCTCGAGGGCGGCTGGCAGCTCGGACCACTCCACGCTGGCCGACTTGCGGCGCACCCGGCCGAGCGCCTCGTTGATCGCGATCCGCGACAGCCAAGTCGACAGGCTGGAGTCGCCGCGGAACTGGTCGAGATGGGTGAAGGCGCGGACGTAGGTGTCCTGCACGACGTCCTCAGCCTCGCCGTCATCGCGCAGGATGCCGCGCGCCAGCCGGAACAGCCGGCGATTGTTCGCCTGCATGATGGCGCGCACCGCAGCCTCGTCCCGCGCGAGCGCGCGCTGCACCAATCCGGCATCTCCTGCCGTGATCGGGGTGGTGGTCGTTACCTGGGCCTGGCGCATGACGGCTCTCACTCTCACGGCTGATGTGCGTTCGATGCCGGCTGAGCGGATTGGTTCCCGAAAAGTGCCGTTTCGGAAAGAGGAAAGAAAAGAAAGGGCATCCGGACAGAGCCTACGGCCTGATATAGGCCTCGGGATCGCCGCGCGCGTGGGCTTCCATCGCGTCGAGGAAGCAGCGCGCCTTGGCGGGGACAAATTGCCGCGCCGGCAGCAGCGCGTGCACGTTCAGCGGCTCGCAAGCATGGTCCGGCAGCAGCCGCCGCAACTGGCCGGCCGCGACCGCCGCGCGGGTGTAGCTCGCAGTCACCCGCAGCACGCCGTGGCCGGCGAGCGCCGCCTGCAGGCGGATATGGGCGTTCGAACTCGTGAGGCGCGCGCGATCGACCGCGAGATGCTCGACCGCCCCGCCAGGGGCGGTGATCGCCCACGGCGGATCGCTCGGGCCGGTCAGCAACGGGAGTTTCTTCAGCTCCTCAAGCGTGCGCGGCTCGCCGAATTTCTCCAGCAACGCCGGCGCCGCGAACAGGCCGCGCTCGAGGGTGAACACGCGGCGGATCACGATCCCGGCCGACGGCAGCGGCGCCTCCAGCATCGCGAATACGATGTCGTAGTTTTCGGCGATCGGGTTGACGATGTCATGCTCGACATCGATCCGAATCGCGAGCTCCGGATAGCGGCTCATCACCGCGCAGGCGACAGGCCCCGCATGATGTGCACCGAATTCGTAAGGCGCCTTGATGCGCAACGTCCCGGCGACCGCGCTGCTCATCGCCAGTGCCTCGTTGTGGGTGTCGTGCAGCGCAGCGAATAGCGGTCGTACCTTGCGATAGATGGTCTCACCGCCGTCGGTCAGCCGCAGGTGCCGCGTGGTGCGCTCGATCAGCCGCAGCCCGAGATTGGCTTCCAGTCGCTGCACCGCAGCACTCAGGCTCGATTTGGGATGCCCGAGCACGCGCGCGGCGGCCGTGAAGCCGCCGTGCTCGACAACTTCGCAAAACAGCTCCCAGTCGCGCCACTCCATGGCTGGATTGTCCATCCACCGGTACAGTGTGTCCAGCCAAATCGGATTATCCTGACCATCGGGATCACCTAACCTCGCTGCAACGAATATTGCATCGGGAGGGTGATTTGACTGATCACGACGGAATTTTCCTGCGCAACGCCTGGTATGTGGCGGCGCTGAACCAGGAGCTGATCGACGGCAAGAAGCTGGCGCGCACCATCCTGGAGCGGCCGATCGTGCTCTATCGCGGATCGAGCGGAAAGGTGGTCGCGCTCGACGACCGGTGCTGCCACCGCGCCGCGCCGCTCTCGATGGGGCGGGTCGAGGGCGATGACATCAGGTGCATGTATCACGGCATGAAGTTCGCAGCCGACGGCAAATGCATCCAGATTCCCGGCCAGGACGTCATTCCCGCCAAGCTCGGCGTGCGCAGCTATCCGGTGGTCGAGCGCTACAACATGATCTTCATCTGGACCGGGGATCCCGCGAAGGCCGATCCGAAACTGATCCTCGATTATCCGCCGCTCGAAGATCCGAAATGGCGGGGATTGCCGGGCTATATGCACTACAAGGCCAACTGGCTGCTGATCGTCGATAATCTCAGCGACTTCGCCCATCTCGCCTTCGTGCACACCAATACGCTCGGCGGTTCCGAGGAATACGCCTACAAGACCAAGCCGGTGGCGATCGAGAAGCTCGAAGACGGTTTCCGCGTCGAGCGCTGGCACATGGGCGCCGAGCCGCCGCCGTATCACAGGAAGGTCATCCCGAACAAAACCGACCCGGTCGACCGCCGCAACATCGGCCGCATGCTTATTCCCGGCATCTTCACGCTGGACACCACATTTGCGCCGGCAGGGCAGGGGGTGGAGAAGGGCGTTCAGGTTCCGGGGACGCGGCAATACCGCAATGCGCAGTTCATGACGCCGGAGACCCGCTCGAGCACTCACTTCTTCTGGAACTACCTGCACGATTTCGACATCGACAACCCTAACATCGCGCTGTCGCTGCGGCATTCCCTCGAGGAGGGCTTCAACGAGGACAAGGACTTCATCGAGGCGCAGCAGAAGGTGCTCGACGCCGACCCGAACTACCAGCTGCTTGCCATCGGCGCGGATGCGCCACTGACCTATTTCCGCTGGCTGTTCGCGCGGAAGCTCGAGGCGGAACGAGGCGCCGAGCAAGCGGCATAGCCGCTTTCACTGCTGGGTCGCACTGCCATGCCGGGATCGCGAGATCGTGACGTCCCGGCGTGGCTGCCGCGCCAGCGGGATTGGCGTAGACTGATGGATCTGAATTCGTCGGATCTTGATCGGGGTCGAGGTTGCGACGCGTGCGGGCCGAACCATCCCGCCGGCGATCGATCGGTGAATGAACTTGATCGAAAAGGTGAGCCCACCGGAACGGAGTCCGAGCGTCGACCCGACGCAGCACGTTTGGCTATGGCCGTTTGAAGCCACACGATTGGTGCTGGACTCATACTGGCAATGGTACGCCAGGCGCGCGCCCGGAGGAGCGCCTGACGAGGCGCCGCTGCCCTGGACCACGTCCAACACGGTCGCGCTGCAATTGCCGTCGATGCGCCTGCTGGACTTCTCGAGTGCGGTCGAAGGCCAGCCGTTGCTGGTGTGCGCGCCCTATGCGCTGCACCGCGCGCTGATCGCCGATCTCGCACCCGGCCACAGCCTGATGGAGGCGCTGCAGAAGGCGGGCGTTGCGCGTCTCTATCTCACCGATTGGCGCTCCGCTACAGCGGAGATGCGCTATTTCTCGATCGACACCTATCTGTCTGATCTCAATGTGGCCGTCGATGCGGTCGGGCCGCCGGTCGACCTTGCAGGCCTCTGTCAGGGCGGGTGGCTGGCGTTGCTTTATGCGGCGCGCTTCCCCGGCAAGGTGCGGCGGCTCGTGCTTGCAGGCAGCCCGATCGATGTCTCGGTGCCGTCGCAGCTTTCGAGAATGGCGGCCTCGCTTCCGCAACAGGGCTTCGAGGCGCTGGTGCATCGGGGAGACGGCATCGTCAGTGGCAAGCACATGCTGCAATTCTGGAGCATCCCCTTCGGCCTGCATGATGTGGAGACCGCGCTGCAGCGGCAGCTCGACGACAAATCGGAGGATGCAAGGGCGCTGCTCGATCGTTTTGCGCGCTGGAATTGCGAGGTGCTCGATTTGCCGGGCACCTACTACCTCGAAGTGACCGACTGGATCTTTCGCCAGAACCGTATCGCCGATGGAAACTTTGTCGCGCTCGGCCGCAAGGTCGATCTTGCCGCGGTCAAGCTGCCGGTCTTCCTGCTCGCCGCGGATAACGACATCGTTGTCCCGCGCGACCAGGCGTTGGCGACAATACGGTTGTTGGGCACGCCGCCCGCGTGGCTGGAATGCGAGACCGAGGCGAGCGGTCACCTCGGCCTGTTCATGGGCAGCAAGGCCTTGACGAATTCATGGCCCCGGATCGTGCGCTGGCTTCAGTCCGACCTCGGCGACGCCTCGGGCGAGCGGCCGCGGATCAGCGCGTGAGCTGCAAATGAAAATGCCCCGAACTGCGGTTTTGCAATCCGGGGCATCAGACATCTGTCGCGGTTAACGTGTCGCGTCTACTTCGCGGCGACCACCATGATCTCGACATTGTATTGCGGGGCCGCGAGCTTGGCCTCGACGGTGGCGCGGGCCGGCGTGTTGCCCGGCGAGACCCAGGTGTCCCACACCGCGTTCATCTCGGGGAACGTATTCATGTCGGTGATGTAGATCGTCGCGCTGAGGAGCTTCGACTTGTCGGCGCCGGCCTTCGCCAGATGACCGTCGATGATCGAAAGGATATCCTTGGTCTGGTCGGTGACGCTGCCGCCGGCGGCCTTGCCGGCCACGACGCCGGCGAGATAGACGGTGTTGCCGTGCACGACGGCCTGGCTCATGCGCGGGCCGGTTTCGAAACGCTGAATGCTCATTTGGGTCTCCACTTGAATGGCGGCAGTTTTCTATAGCGTTTTCAGGCGACGCGGCTACCGGTTCGCGTGAAGAAAACGCGTCAAGACAGGAAGGCTAGAGGTTGGGTTCTGATTTGCTCAGAACCGAACCTCTAGCGCGCCGGCGCGTCCGCCGCCACTGCGCGATTTGCAAGCCGCTTCACGGAAATCGCCTGAAGAAGGGTCGGATCGTCCGACGCCGTCGGGGCCGCGCGTCTCCACCATTCACCCAACGGCCCTTGCTGCCGCGCGGCCCGCATTGCGGCCCGAGAACAGGCAGCCGCCGAGGAAGGTGCCTTCCAGCGAGCGATAGCCGTGCATGCCGCCGCCGCCGAAGCCGGCGGCCTCGCCCGCCGCATAGAGCCCGCGGATGATCTGGTGGTCATGCCCGAACACGCGCGAGTCGAGATCGGTCTCGAAGCCGCCGAGCGTCTTGCGGGTCAGGATGTTGAGCTTCACCGCGATCAGCGGGCCGTGTTCGGGATCGAGGATGCGGTGCGGCCTCGCGGTGCGGATCAATTTGTCGCCGATATAGCGGCGCGCATTGTGCAGGTTCATCACCTGCGCGTCCTTCACGAAGGGATTGGCGATCTCGCGGTCGCGCGCCTCGATCTGGGCCTTGATGGGGGCGAGCTTCAACAGGTCGTTGCCGGCGAGCGCGTTCATGGCGCCGACGAGGTCGGCGAGGTTGTCACGCACGATGAAGTCGACGCCGTGCTGCTTGAACGCTTCCACCGGCGCCGGCGCGCCCTTGTTGGTGGCGCGCTTGATCGTCATGCGCCAGCTCTTGCCCGTCAGATCGGGGTTCTGCTCCGAGCCGGAGAGCGCGAACTCCTTCTTGATGATGCTCTGGGTCAGGATGAACCACGAATAGTCGTGGCCCGTGCTCATGATGTAGTGCAGTTGCCCAAGCGTGTCGGAGCCCGGGAACAGCGGCGCCGGCAGCCGCTTGCCTGTGGCGTCGAACCACAGCGATGACGGCCCCGGCAGAATACGGATGCCGTGGCGCGGCCAGATCGGGTTCCAGTTCTGGATGCCCTCGACATAGTGCCACATCCGGTCGCGGTTGATCACCCGTCCACCGGCGGCTTCCGTGATGCCGATCATGCGGCCGTCGACATGATCAGGCACGCCGGAGATCATGAACCTCGGCGGGACGCCGAGCCGCTTCGGCCAGTTCTGCCGCACCAGATCATGATTGCCGCCGATGCCCCCGGAGGCGACGATCACGGCCTGTGCGCGAAGCGAGAACTCGCCGATCACCGTCCGCGAGGAACTCCTGCCGCGTTCGACAGTGGTCGGTTCCAGGATCGCGCCTCTGACGCCATCGATGGCGCCATTGGTGACGCTTAGCGCATCGACACGGTGGCGGAACCTGAAAATCAGCCGTCCGTTCTTCGCCGCCTCGCGTGCTCGCCGCTCGAACGGCTCGACGATGCCAGGGCCGGTGCCCCAGGTGACGTGAAATCGCGGAACCGAGTTGCCGTGGCCCATCGCGTCATAGCCGCCGCGCTCGGCCCAGCCGACGATCGGGAAGATGCGATGGCCCATCGCGCGCAACCAGTCGCGCTTCTCGCCCGCGGCGAAGGCGACATAGGCCTCGGCCCATTTGCGCGGCCAGTGATCTTCGTCACGATCGAAGCCTGCGGTGCCCAACCAGTCCTGTAGCGCAAGGTCGAGGGAATCCTTGATGCCGAGCCGCCGTTGCTCCGGCGAATCGACCATGAACAATCCGCCGAACGACCAGAACGCCTGTCCGCCGAGGCTTTGTTCCCCTTCCTGATCGAGCACGATCACGCGCTTGCCCGCATCGGCGATCTCGGTTGCGGCGACGAGGCCGGCGAGCCCCGCGCCAACCACGATCACATCTGAATCGTCAGCCATTTCAGCCCTCCCCCAGCCCTGCCGTGATTCAAGACCGCCTCATTGCGCGCGGTCAACGTCAAACGGCCCTTGCCGGTGGCGGCGAGGCACCAAGCGGTTGCGGCAAGTTGTTCCAGTTTGGGACCTTGCAGTCTTCGACTGCAGCGTGCGCGCAACACCCAATTTGAATTTGATTTGAGGTGCCGCGCTCGTCTGGACAAAAATTCGATCTCGCAACACGCTCACGCCCATCTTGCATCACAAAGACAAACAGATTCGGTTTCGACTGGGGCTGGCCAATGAAGTTGATGAGGGGGTTGCTCGCTGCGGTTCTGCTGCTGGCGGGGATGGGGGCGTCGCACGCGGCGGTCAGGATCGCCGATGATCGTGGCGGACGGATCGGAACCTACGTCGACAGATATCAAAACCTGCGCTCATCGGGCGAGACCGTGATCATCGACGGGCTTTGCGCTTCGGCCTGCACCATCGTGCTCGGCGCTGTTCCTCACGACCGCATTTGTGTCACCTCGCACGCAAGCCTCGGCTTTCATGCCGCCTGGGATTTCGGCGCCAACGGCCGCGCCGTCACCAATCCCGAAGCAACCCATATGCTGTATTCAATGTACCCGCCCGCGGTGCGCAAATGGATCGCGGCGCGCGGCGGCCTGACGCCGCGCATGATCTTCCTGCGCGGCAAGCAGCTGCAGGCGCTCTACAAGCCCTGCTATCTCGACGCCCAGGCGTCGGCGGGCAGGCCGTTCTCGCACTGAGTCCGTCGGCGGTTTGGTTGGTCCTCGTCCCGTCACCGCCACGAGGTGGACTGGGATGATGGGCTGAGAGAGCCGGGTCGTTCCCTCGGCGGGCGAAGCCTCCGCATGACGTGATCACGCCTGCAGCCATCGTGCTTGCCGGCCGGCGGAGCCCGGCTTATCTGAAATACATGGTTCAGCCGATCTTCGCCCAGCCCCGTGATATCGCCGCCCCGACGCAGGGCCGGGTGGCGTCCATGATCCTCTGGGGCGCGGCCAGTGTCGGCGGATTGGCCCTGCTTGCTGCTGCCGTGCTCTGGTTCCATTACGGGACTGCGGTGTTCTTCGAAATGATCACCGCCGGCATCTCCGCCTGCTTCTGATAGGGGACGTATCGCCATCATGCCTAGGACCACCCGCCCGCTGGTGATCTTTGCCGCCTTCGCCGCCAGCCTGGCTGTCGGCCTTGCGCTCATGCTGTGGGCGGTCGGCGGCTTGCGCACCGTCGCCGCGCCGACCGCGATCGGCGGCCCGTTCCAGCTCACTGACCAGTCCGGCCGGACCGTCACCGACAAGGACCTCAAGGGCAAGCCGACGCTGATTTTCTTCGGCTTCACCCATTGCCCTGACGTCTGCCCGACGTCGCTATTCGAGATGTCGGAGGTGCTGAAGGCGATGGGCAAGGATGCCGACCGCGTGAATGCTTATTTCGTCTCGGTCGATCCCGAGCGCGACACCGCTGCCGCGATGAAGGATTACCTCTCGAGCTTCGATCCGCACCTGAAGGGTCTCACCGGCGATCCCGCGGCGATTGCCAAGGTGCTGTCGGAATATCGCGTCTACGCCAAGAAGGTGCCACTCAAGGATGGCGACTACACGATGGATCACACCGCGCTGATCTATCTGATGGATCGCGACGGCAATTTCGTCTCGCCGTTCAACCTGAAACGGACGCCCGACGAAGCGGCGGCCGATCTGAAACGGTATCTCTAAGCCCCTCGCTGGGCACGACCCGTGCGAGAAGCCGGCCTTCGCTTTTCGCGTCATGCCGTAATTCCGGTTCAGAATTAACCCAATCGGCGCTCGCTTCGGGCGCCGGATGGTCTATAAGCCCATCCAATTTCTTTTAAATTGCCTGTTATGCCCGATCAGTCTGTCCAGTCCGTTGCCGTCTCGTCGCGCTCCGCCGTCCGGCTGGCCGGGTGGGTGGTCGCGGCTGCGCTGCTGGGGGTGGCCGGACCAGTGACTGCTCAGACGCCGCCGGCGCAAACGGCGCCCGCGCAGACCCCATCCGCAAAGCCGGCTCCGGCGCCGGCGGCCCCCGCGCCTGCCGCCCCGGCACCAACGGCGCAGACCCCGACGCCGAAGGCCGCGCCGCAGGCGGTGCCAGGATTCTGGGACCCGCGGCGGCGGCCGGACCGGCCGGACCTGTCGCGCCTCACCGTGATCCGCTTCCTGACCGAGACCGACTACCCGCCGTTCAACTTCACCGGCCCCGACGGCAATCCGGCCGGCTTCAACGTCGACCTGGCGCGCTCGCTCTGCGACGAGATCAAGGTCACCTGCACCATCCAGATGCGCCGGTTCGAGACCCTGATCGATGCGCTCGCGACCAACCGCGGCGACGCCATCATCGCGTCGATGGCGGTGACGCCACAACTCCGCACCAAGGTCGATTTCACCGATCCCTATTACCGCGCACCGGCGCGTTTCGTATCGCGCCGCGATAACGTGATGCCGGAAATCCGTCCCGAATATCTCGAGGGCAAGAAGGTCGGCGTCATCGCCGGGACCTCGCACGAGGCCTATCTCAAGGCGATGTTCACCGACGCCGAGATCCATTCCTATCTCAATGACGACGCGCTGCGTGCGGCGCTGCGCCGCGGCGAGGTCGACTTCATCTTCGGCGACGCGATCTCGCTGGCGTTCTGGATCAACGGCACCGATTCAGCGGAATGCTGCGCCTTCTCCGGCGGTCCCTTCGTCGAGAGCCGCTATTTCGGCGAAGGCATCGGCATTGCCGTGCGCAAGGGCAATGACCTGCTCCGGCAGTCGCTGAACTGGGCGCTGTTCCGGATCTGGGAGAAAGGCCGCTTCACCGATCTATGGCTGCGCTATTTCTCGGTCAGTCCGTTCTGACGCAGAGGTCTTCACCTCGCCCCGCTTGCGGGAGAGGTCGGAATTCAAGCGCAGCTTGAATTTCGGGTGAGGGGGACCATCCGCGATTCCGTCTTCTGCAGCCGATGCGGATCGAGCCCCTCGCCAACGCTCTCCCGCAAGAGCGGGGCGAGGGAGTAGGCGCCAGCACCGGCGCATTTTGCATTTTGCCGCGAAAGCGTTAGTTTTGCGGCCTTTTTTGGAGAGAGCCTGAAGAATGTCCGTGATTGATCTTGCCGCCAGCCCGAGCGACCTGCGTGCGCTCGCCGAACAATCCAACGCCTGGCCGTTCGAGCAGGCGAAAGCGATCGTGGCGCGGCTGAAGAAAAATCCGAAGGACGAGGTGCTGTTCGAGACCGGCTACGGCCCGTCGGGCCTGCCGCACATCGGCACCTTCGGCGAGGTCGCACGCACCTCGATGGTGCGCCACGCCTTCCGCGTGCTCACCGAGGACAAGATCAAGACGCGCCTGCTCGCCTTCTCCGACGACATGGACGGCCTGCGCAAGGTGCCCGACAACGTGCCAAACAAGGAGCTACTGGAGAAGCATCTCGGCAAGCCGCTCACCAAGGTGCCGGATCCGTTCGGTACCCATCCGAGCTTCGGCCAGCACAACAACGCGCGGCTGCGCGCATTCCTCGATCAGTTCGGCTTCGATTACGAATTCGCCAGCTCGACCGAGTATTACACCTCCGGCCGGTTCGACGCCGCGCTGCTGCGCATGCTGGAGCGGATCGAGAAGGTGATGGCGATCATGCTGCCGTCGTTGCGTGAGGAGCGCGCGGCGAGCTATTCGCCGTTCCTGCCGATCTGTCCGCGCACGGGCCATGTGCTCTACGTGCCGGTGACGGCGCATGACGCCAAGGCCGGCACGATTTCCTACGAAGATCCCGAGACCAAGGAAAGCGTCACCGTCCCCGTCACCGGCGGTCGCTGCAAGCTGCAGTGGAAGCCGGATTGGGCGATGCGCTGGTACGCGCTCGGCGTCGACTATGAAATGGCCGGCAAGGATTTGATCGACTCGGTCAAGCTGTCGGGCAAGATCTGCGCAGCGCTCGGCGGCACGCCGCCCGAGGGCTTCAACTACGAGCTGTTCCTCGACGAGAACGGCCAGAAGATATCGAAGTCGAAGGGCAACGGGCTGACCATCGACGAGTGGCTGCGCTATGCCTCGCCGGAATCGCTGTCGCTGTTCATGTATCGCGAGCCGAAGGCCGCGAAGCGGCTGTTCTTCGACGTCATTCCGCGCAACGTCGATGACTACCAGCAGTTCCTCGACGGCTTCCCCAGGCAGCAAGCGCGTCAGCAGCTGCAGAACCCGGTCTGGCACATTCACGCGGGGAAGCCGCCGCAGGCCGACATGCCCGTCACCTTCCAGCTCCTGCTGACGCTGGTGTCGTCGTCGAATGCGGAAAACGCCGAGACGTTGTGGGGCTTCATCGGCCGCTACCGGCCGGGCGTGACGCCGCAGAGCCACCCGAAGCTCGATGCGATGGTCGGCTATGCCATCAACTACTATCGCGACTTCGTGGCACCGACCAAGCAGTTCCGTGAGCCCACCGAGAGTGAACGCGCCGCGTTGCAGGATTTGCGCGATGCGCTCGCCAATATGGCTCCGGACGCGACCGCGGAGGACATCCAGAACGTGGTCTACGAGATCGGCCGCCGCGAGCCGTTCCTCGACCTGAACAAGAAGGGCAAGGACGGCCGCCCCGGCGTCTCGCTCGACTGGTTCAACATGCTCTACCAGGTCCTGCTCGGCCAGGAGAAGGGCCCGCGCTTCGGCTCCTTCGTGGCGGTGTATGGCGTGACGAACGCGGTCAACATGATCGACGGCGCGCTGGCGCGGTCGTCGTAGTTTTCGCGCTGGGCGCAGTTCTCCCTCGTCCCGCTCTTGCGGGGTCGAGACGAGCGAAGCTCGCTCTTAGAGGGTTGGGGTGAGGAGCTCTTTTCGCAAAGACGATGAGAGACAGACGTGCGGAAGCCCCCCTCACCCGGATCGCATTCCGCTCCGCTGTATGCGCTCCAGCCTCCCCGCAAGCGGGGCGAGGCTAGCCGGGACCGGCTGCAGCGCAATCCGGGAATCTTGCAAGCGGTCTCAGTTGTCCCGGATTGCGCGGAGCCATCGGGCGCGCATTCGCGCGGCCCGTTGGCTCCATCCGGGCTACGGCGGTGCGAAGCCTACAGCGGCTCGCCCCTCTTCGTCGTGAACTTGTACACGCCGTCGGCTCCGAGCGCGGCGTGCATGTCGACGTCGGGATAGCTGATCTCGTCACCAGTGTTTGGCTGAGTGTTCCTTTATATCGGACCGCCAAAGCGGCCATCTTCGCAGTGCATCATCCCATAACCGTGGTGGGCCCGCAAAATCCGGATGGCAGGCCATCGGCAATTTCACCGGAGCTAGCGGCCGGATTGCGTTACAATGCTGCGCACAAAATCAACACGGCCTCCGCCGAGGGGCCGGCATAGATGGGAGTACGCGCATGCAGTTCAGGGTTTCGCCGACATCGCTGCAGGACAGCTCAAGCGCCGAGGAATGGCAGGCGCGGGTCGATCTCGCGGCGGCGCATCGGCTCGCCTACATCCACGGTTTCTCGGAAGGCATCTTCAACCACCTCACCTTCGTGGTGCCCGGCCGCACCGATCGCTACTACCAGATCCCGTTCGGCATGCACTGGTCGGAAGTGACCGCGTCGTCCTTCATGGAGGTCGGCATCGACGACGCCGAGGTGAAGCGCGGCGAGGGCGAGGTCGAGCGCTCCTGCTATTGCATCCATGCGCCGATCCACAAGGCGCTGCCGCAAGCGAAGGCGGTGTTCCACACCCACATGCCGTTCGCCAGCGCGCTGACGCGGCTTGAAGATCCGCGCATCAAGGAGATCGGGCAGACCGAGGTCGGGCTGTCGGAAGCCATCGCCTATGACGATCTTTACACCGGTCCTGCGCTCGATCCGGCTGAAGGGGCGCGGCTCGCCAAGGTGATCGGCAACAAGACCATTCTGTTCATGGCCAATCACGGCATCTCGACTGTCGGCGAAACCATCGCCGATGCCTATGACCGGCTCTACTACATCGAGCGCGCTGCACAGGTGCAGATCTACGCGATGTGGACCCATCAGCCGCTGAAGCAATTGCCGCAGCAGGTGGTTGAGAAGACCAAGCGCGATTTCCGCGACGATCACCTCTACAAGGGCCCGAGCCCGTCGCAGCGGCATTTCGACGCGCTGAAGCGGATGCTGGACCGCAGGGAGCCGGATTACGCGACATAAAGGCAGGCTGCGAGGCGCACCGCAGCATCGGACGCGCATTCGCGCGACCCGTTGGCTTGCCCGGGACGACGCCGGCGCAAGTGGCGTCTTGCGATGCCAGCTACTGGCTCGCCCACACGATGCGCGCGATCCACTCGACCTCATCGGCATCGAGCGTGCGGTCGGGATACGCCGGATTGAGGGAGGCGAGCTCCAGCACCTTGGCGGTGCGCCGCCTCAGCTCCTTCACCATCACCTCGCCGCCTGTCGTGCGCACGACGACGCGGTCGCCGCGGCGGATCGGGGTGCCCGGCGAGACCACGATGATGTCGCCCTCGCGATAGGCGGGCTTCATCGAGTCGCCCTCGATCTCCAGCGCATAGGCATGCTCGTCGTTGGTCGCGGGCAGCGCCACCTCGTCCCAGCCCTTGCCGGAGGGAAAGCCGCTGTCGTCGAAATAGCCGCCGGCGCCGGCCTGGGCGAAGCCGATCAGCGGCACCGACTGACCGCCGCGTCCGCCGTCGCCGAGCAGCTGGACGAAGGTTTCCATGCTGGAATTGGTCGCGGCCAGCGCCTTCGACACCGATTCGGTGGATGGCCAGCGCTCACGGCCATCACCGGTGATGCGCTTGGACCTGTTGAAGGTGGTCGGGTCGAGGCCGGAGCGCTTGGCGAGGCCTGAGGGCGACAAGCCAGCGCGTTCGGCGAGCCGGTCGAGGGCGGCCCAGACCTGGCTGTGGGTCAGCGGTCGAGCAGCTTTCGGCTGTTTGGCCATCGAGAGGATCCCGTGTGGAGACCTAGGAATTATTACCCCAAAATGGGCGGCGTCTGCAATTCTGCTCCGGGTGTTGCACCGCGCCGCTTGAGTTGCGTCGCCGCCGCCGATACGGTCGCTGGCTCGCCCGGTGGCGTCTGGGGCCATCGCCCCAATCCGGACAAAACCCCAAGAGACTCAAGGATAAAAGGGAAGGCCGGCACGTGCCTATGATCTACAAAATCACCCCTGCCTCGGCCTGGCGCGAGGCCGAGCGGCAGGGCGTGTACCGGGGCAGTGCGGACGACAAACGCGACGGCTTCATTCATTTTTCCACCGCGTCCCAGGTCGCCGAGACCGCGCGCAAGCATTTCTTCGGGCAGACCGGCTTGTTCCTGGTCGCGGTCGACGCGGACGCGCTGGGCGACGCCCTGCGCTGGGAGCCGTCGCGCAACGATGAGCTGTTCCCGCATCTCTATGGCGAGCTCGACCTCGGCGCGGTCGTCGAAATCCTCGACCTGCGCGCGCGGTCCGATGGCGGTCACGACGTTCCGGAGCTCAAGCCGTGATCCGCGCCTTCGACGCCTTCTCACTGCCGCTGCTCCGTTGGTTCGATCCCGAAGATGCCCATCGCATGGCAATCCAGGGTTTGAAGCTCTTGCCGCCGATCAGGCAGCGGCCGGATGATCCAAAGCTCGCGGTGCGCGCCTTCGGGCTCAACTTCCCGAACCCGATCGGGATGGCGGCGGGCTTCGACAAGAGCGCGGAAGCACCCGACGCATTGCTGCGGCTCGGCTTCGGCTTTGTCGAGATCGGCTCGGTGACGCCGAAGCCGCAGGCCGGCAACCCGCGGCCGCGGCTGTTCCGGCTCGAGCGCGACGAGGCCGTGATCAACCGCATGGGCTTCAACAATGACGGCGCGGAGGCCGTGCTGCGCCGGCTCGCCTCGCGCGCCAGCCTCGGCGGCATCGTCGGCGTCAATGTCGGGGCCAACAAGGATTCGCCCGACCGCATCGCCGATTACGTGAAGCTGATCGAGACCTTTGCGCCGGTTGCGAGCTATTTCACCGTCAACGTCTCCTCGCCAAATACGCCCGGCCTGCGCAACCTGCAGCAATCGGCCATGCTCGACGACCTGCTGTCACGCGTCATCGACACCCGCGAGCGGGTGCGTAAAAACGCCGGCGATTCACCTGTTCTGCTGAAGATCGCGCCGGACCTCAGCCTTGCCGAGCTCGACGACGTCGTGCACATCGCGCGCTCGCGCCGGGTCGACGGCATGATCGTCTCCAACACCACGCTGGCGCGTCCCTCAAGCTTGCGCGAGGAGGGCCGGGCGAAGGAGCAGGGCGGCCTGTCGGGCCGTCCGCTATTCCGGCTCTCGACGCGGATGGTGGCCGAAACCTATGTGCGTGTCGAAGGCGCATTTCCGCTGATCGGCGTCGGAGGCATCGACTCGGGCGGCGCGGCGCTGACGAAGATCCGCGCCGGCGCCAGCCTGATCCAGCTCTATTCATCGCTGGTCTATAAAGGCCTCGGGTTGGTCGATGATATCAAGCGCGACCTGTCCTCGACCTTGCTGCGCACCGGGCGCGACTCGCTGTCCGAAATCGTCGGCGCCGATGCCGCGACGATCACGGCCGATGACTGGCCGGTCAGGTAGGCGCCTGTAGCCCGGATGGAGCGAAGCGAAATCCGGGTTCACGCATTTTCATGTGCAGCGGCCCCGGATTGCGCTGCGCTCCATCCGGGCTTCTGTAACGGGCCTTGGTTAGTCAATCCCTTTTTGCGTGGTCCGCTTGCCGGGCACTTGCTTCTGTACGGGATCGGCGCGGTGGCCGTCGCCTGATGGGGTGCATTGAGGAGCCGGCCGGCCAATCTACGGAAGCGTGGTTGTGAACCGACTTCCCGGATGGCGGCCTGACCGGATCCGTCGTCCCGGCAAAGGGACTTCGCTCGGGGAAGGCCTGGTGTCGTGGCCTGCCCAGATCGGTTGAGGCTCCTTGGTTAGGTTGCGTGGGCCATCGGATTGAAGGGTTTCGCATCAGCCAGCATCCGATGCAGGATGACTGCGAGCTTGCGCGCCAGCGCCACCTTGGCCTTGCGCATGCCCGCACGTTTGGCAAGCCGCATGGCCCAGCTCTTCAGCGCCGAGCAGTTCCTGACCGGCTTGGTCAGCATGACGTGGGCGGCCTGGTACAGCGCCTCCCGCACCGACGCGTCGCCGATCTTGCTGATGCGGCCAGTGTAGTCGGTTTGCCCCGACTGATACTTCTTCGGGGTGAGCCCAAAATGCGCACCGGTCGCCTTCGAGGAACGGAACCTGTTCGGATCGTCGATCGCGGCGGCATAGGTGAGCGCCACGATCGGGCCGACGGCCGGCGTTGTCATCAGAAGCCTGGCCGGGGGATGCGATCTGGCGAGCCTCTGGGTGTGTCTGTCCAGGCCATTGAACTCGCGCAGCAACACGGCATGGGCTTCGAGCAGGGCCTGCGCCACCAGCTCAAGTCCGGGGTGGCCGGCGACGAGCTCCCGGATCCGGTTGGCGAACGTGCGCTCGGTGGTCTTGCCGACCTTCAGGCCAAAGCCCCGCAGCACGCCACGTACGCTGTTCTCGATGTCGCGCAGCTTCGACTGCAGCAGCTTGCGGGCCGTCAGAACCGCCCGCGTCTCCTGCGCTTCAATCGACTTGCAGTGGACCGGCCGGAACCAGCCGAGCCGCATCAGTTGGGCGATGCCGCGGGCATCGTTGCGGTCCGACTTCACCGGCATCGCCTTGAAGGCATCGCGGACGTGCCGGGTCTCCAGCAGCTCGACGGCAAGCCCGGCCGCGCGCAGCGCCGCGTACAGCCATTGCGACAACGGACCGGCCTCCAGTCCGATCCGCTCCATCGCCTGGCCCAGCGATCGGAACCAGGCGATCAGCGCTTCCGGCTCGCTGGCAACCTTCGCCTCCCGCAAAATCTTGCCCGCGCCATCGACAACGCAAACGCTCGAGCTTTCCAAAGACACGTCGATTCCTGCATAGTGGTACATGGTCGTCCCTTAATGATGCTTGGAGCGGGCTCGCCCGACTCCGTTTGAACACCATCAGTTTGAGGGACGACCGCCTGCCCGAAAAGCCGCACGCGAGCGCGCTTCCACATCGCGCCGTCGTGACCGGGCGGCTATATCCGTCGGCCCGTTACCCCATCTACGCAGCTACGATGGCTTAAACGACTTCCGGAATAACGCCGGATAGCGCAGGCCCTGCAGGCCGCCGCGCGCGACGTAGAAGCCGAGCAGCGCCGTCCAAAGTCCGGCGTTGCCGAACGCGCTGAACGCCCACCAGGTGGCGAGGAAGATCGCAAGCGACAGCAGCATCAGGTTGCGCATCTCGCGCGCCCAGGTCGCGCCGACATAGATGCCGTCGAAGCCGAACGCGAAGACACCGGGCAGCGGCGCCAGGATCACGAACAGCAGGAAGTCGCGTGCGCTGCGGCGGACACCGTCGCTGGTCGTCATCAGGTCGATCAGGGCGGGTCCGAACAGCGCGAACAGCGCCGAGACGACCAGCGCAAAGCCGATTCCCCACAGCAGCACCAGCCGGGTCGAGTCGGCAAAGCCTCTGGCGTCGCGCGCGCCGAAGGCGTGGCCGCAGAGCTGCTGGGCGGCGTTGGCGAGGCCGTCGAGGAAGAAGGCCGAGACCAGCAGGAAGTTGTTCAACACGGAGTTCGCCGCCAGCGTCACGTCGCCTTCGCGCGCGCCTTTCGCCGTGAAGAACAGAAACACGATGATCAGCGCCGCCGTGCGGATCATGATGTCGCGGTTGACGGCCAGCGTCCGCATCAGCTTGGCGCGATCGAACAGGGGGGCGCGCGGCACCGCGAAGCCGCCCCCGGCGAGATGCCACGCCACCATGATGCCGAGTGCGAAGCCGGTCGCCTCCGCCAGCACGGCGGCGATTGCAGCACCCGCGATGCCTGCGCCATAGACCAGCACCAGGAGCACGGTGGCCGCCATGTTGATCAGGTTGATCACGATCTGCAGCATCAGCGCCAGATTGGGACGGGCCTGTCCGACCAGCCAGCCGAGGATCACGTAATTGCCGAGCGCCAGCGGCGCCGACCAGATCCGGATCATGAAATAGGTTCTGGCCGCGTGCGTCACGCCCTCGCTGCCGCCCATCACGCTGAACGTGACAGCGGCCAGCGGCACCTGCAGCGCGATCAAGGCTGTGCCGATCAGGCCGGCGACGATGAAGCCGCGCACCAGGATCGCGGCGAACTCCTGCGTCTCGCCGGCGCCTTGCGCCTGGGCCGTGAAGGCCAGCGTGCTCATGCGCAGGAAGGCGAACAGCCAGAACAGGCAGTCGAAGATCACCGAGGCCATCGCCACGCCGCCGAGCAGCGCGGCGTCGTCGAGGCGGCCGATGGCCGTGGTCGAGACGATGCCGATCAGCGGCGTCGTCAGGTTGGCGACCATCGCGGGGCCGGCGATGGCAAATACCTGCTGCGTCGTGATCATGGGATGAATGGGCGCGTGCATGATCAGAGTTCGATCGTCATGCCGTCGCTGGCCGCGGTATAGGGCACGTCACCGACACGGCCGAGCATGTCGTCGCTCATATGGGTGAGTACGACGCGCTTCGCGTTGATGGCGGGGAGATGGGTTTCCAGCGTTTTCAGGCTGAGATGGTTCTTGACCATCCTGTCGTAGGTATAGGCTTCCGCGATGAAGAGATCGGCATTCGTTGCGGCCGGGATCAGCGCGTCGGTCCATTCGGTGTCGGCGCTGTAGGTGATGACGCGGCCTTCCGCTTCGATGCGATAGGCCAAAAACGGCCCGCCGGATTCGCCGTGCACGACCGGGTAGGGCGTCACGGTCACAGCACCGAAGCTGCTGGTATGCAAAGGTTCGAGCGTGACCACCGAGAGATCGTAGCGCTGCTTGGTCTTCGACGAATGCTCGAACATCACCTCCATAACCTGCGGCAGCTTGGTTGCGATGCCCTGCGGTCCTGCGATGGTGAGCGGCCGGGTGCGCCGAGAGAACTGCGCGTCGAGCAGCAGGAACGGCAGGCCGGCGAAATGGTCGCCGTGGAAATGCGTGATCAGGATCAGGTCGATCGCGTCGCGGTCGATCCCGAGGCGCTTCATCGCGGGAAGCGAGGACGCGCCACAATCGATCAGGACATCGACGCGCTCCCCAGTGAGATGAAAGCAGGTGTTGAAGCGGCCACCGGAGCCGAACGCGTCGCCGCAGCCGACAAATCGCAGTTGCATCGGCTGCCAGCGCTCCTC
The DNA here is from genome assembly GCF_029910095.1 of Bradyrhizobium sp. ISRA464. Classification (NCBI taxonomy): domain Bacteria; kingdom Pseudomonadati; phylum Pseudomonadota; class Alphaproteobacteria; order Hyphomicrobiales; family Nitrobacteraceae; genus Bradyrhizobium; species Bradyrhizobium sp. ISRA464. The sequence continues at coordinate 1,256,926 of NZ_CP094526.1, forward strand.
TGGATCAGCGGCCGCGCGGCGCGCCGAACAGCCGCGACAGCAACCAGACCGGAATCACGACCACGGCACCGAGCAGGAAGTAGCGCCAGGCCCAGTTAATCGCGTCGAAGCCGAAATCCCAGATGTTCTGAAACAGCTTGCGAATGCTGTAGAGGATATTCCAGGGATCGAAGCCGATCGCGGCAAGCACGACGCCGACGAGGATCGAGAGCAGGATCAGCCGGAACGCCACCGAAAGCGGCGATCCGCCGAGGAAGCGGTACAGGCCGTCATTCTGGCTGGCCGGCAAATCCCGGACGTCATTTGGCATCTCTGTCTCCTTGCGGAATCGCCGCGCATTATATGTCACGGCCGGGCACGTGGGGAACCCGGGAACCGCAATCAATGGCTGCCATGCATCGGCGGGATTTAATTTCCCGTCATGCTCATTAACAGCCGTTCAAGCGTCTCCAGCCGGTCGGCCTCGCCAGGCTTCTTGTCCCAGCGCAGGCGATTGATGCGCGGAAAGCGCATCGCGACGCCGGATTTGTGACGCGGCGAGCGCTGCAATCCCTCGAAGGCGACTTCCAGCACCAGGCCCTGGTCGGGCTCGTGCACGACATGACGCACAGGGCCGAATTTCTCCGTCGTGTTGCGGCGGACGAAGCGGTCGATCTGCAGCAGCTCCTCGTCGGTGAAGCCGAAATAGGCCTTCCCGACCGGCACGAGCTCGTTGCCATCAGTCCAGACGCCGAACGTGTAGTCGGAATAATAGGACGAGCGCTTGCCGTGGCCGCGTTGCGCATACATCAGCACGGCGTCGATGATGTGCGGATCGCGCTTCCACTTCCACCACGGTCCCTTCGGCCGCCCGGGCAGATAAGGTGCATCGCGCCGCTTCAGCATCACGCCTTCGACCGCGTCGGCATCATCGCCCGCGCCGGCGCTGCGCGGATCGGCTCGCGCCGCTGCGAGCTCCGTCCAGCTTGCGAAGGGAATCGTCGGCGACAGGTCGATGCGCGGATCGTTCAGCTTCGCGATGAAGCTCTCGAGATGCGCGCGGCGCTCGACGAAAGGCAGCTCGCGCAGATCGTTCTCGTCGTCGCCGAGCAGATCGTAGGCGCGCAAATGGATCGGGAATTCCTTGATGAGTTTTGGCGAGACCACTTTGCGGTTGAGCCGCTGCTGCAGCACGTTGAAGGTCCGCACACGCCCGTCGCGCAGCACCAGCAGTTCGCCGTCGATCGCGCCGGGCAGATGCAGCGACGGTACGAGGTCCGGGAAGCCGCCGGTAATGTCCTCGCCGGTGCGCGAATAGAGCCGCGCCTGGACGTGGCCGCGGTCGTCGCGGCCGGAGACCGCCTGCACACGGATGCCATCCCACTTCCATTCCGCGCTGAAATCCGCGGCGTCGAGATTGGCGAAATCCGCATCCTCGATCGCATGCGCCAGCATCACCGGGCGGAATGGCGCAGGATCGCGATTGATCGGCTTGTCGCCGCGGCCTTCCAGCCAGGCGAACAGGTCGAGATAGGGCGGCGACAGACCCGGCCACATCAGCTCGATCTCGTGCGGGTCCTTATTCCCGAGCGCGGCCGCCGCGGTCTTCGCCAGCCGTGCCGAGATCCCGATCCGCATCGCGCCGGTGACGAGCTTTAATAGCGCCCAGCGCCCGGTTTCATCGAGCTCATCCAGCCAGCGCGCGAGCTGCGCGGGCAGTTCGGTTTTGCCCAGCGTGCGCAGCGTGGTGACGACTTCGGTCAGTGTCGGAGGAGGCGGGTTGTTGTGGAGGGAGCTGTGTAACGGATTTTCTTCACCTCTCCCGCTTGCGGGGGAGGTCGGATCGTTCGGCGGCGCGTAAGCGCGGTCGAGCGATCCGGGTGGGGGCTCTCTCCGCTTGTCCATTGCGTGGAGAGACCCCCACCCCGGCCCTCCCCCATGAGCGGGAGAGGGGGAACTCTTCGGCCACATCAGCGCGACCGTCTCGGAGAGATCGCCGACGTAATCGTAGGAGTATCCGAACAGCACGGGATCGGCGCGCTCCGTGATCAGGTCGCGGATCAATCCCGGCTTGGCGTGCTTGAACGACAGCGCGCCGGTCAGCGCCGCCAGCGCGTAGCCGCGGTCGGGATCCTCTGTCTCCTGAAAATAAGCGACCAGCAGCTTGATCTTGTTGTTGCGGCCGGGCTCGTAGGCGAGGCGGTCGAGCAATTGAGCGAAGCGGTTCATGCACCGGCCTCGCCGGTCAACGCCGCCGTCTCGCCTTCGTCCTCGTCGCCATAGCCGACGAGATCGAGCGGCCGTGCCGCAAGTCCCCTGGTCTTGCACCAATGCACCAGCGCGTCCTCCTGGCCGTGCGTGACCCAGATCTCGCCGGCGCCGGTCGCGGCGATCGTTGCCGTCAGCCCGTCCCAGTCGGCATGATCCGAGATCACCAGCGGCAGCTCGACGCCGCCCTGCCGGGCACGGGCGCGCACGCGCATCCAGCCCGAGGCGAAGGCGGTGACCGGATCGGGGAAACGCCGGGTCCAGATATCGGAAGTCGCGCTCGGCGGCGCCAGCGTGATGGTGCCGGCAAGATCGGTTTTCTTCATGCCGCGCGCGGGTCTGAGCTCACCGAGCGGGATGCCGCGCTCCTGATAGTAGTAAGTGATCTTCTCCATCGCCCCATGCAGATAAATCGGCGCGTCGTAGCCCGCTTCGCGTAGCAATGCGATGACGCGCTGCGCCTTGCCGAGCGAATAGGCGCCGACCAGATGCGCGCGCTCCGGAAACAGCTTCACCGAGGCCAATAGCTTCTTCACCTCGTCGGCCGCGTCGCCATGGCGGAACACCGGCAGCCCAAACGTCGCCTCGGTGATGAAGACGTCGCAGGGCACAAGCTCAAATGGCGCGCAGGTCGGATCCCGCGCGTCCTTGTAGTCGCCTGAGGCGACGATGCGGGTGTCCTGGCAGGTCACCGCGATCTGCGCCGAGCCCAGCACGTGGCCTGCGGGATGGAACGAGACTGTGACACCGCCGAGCTTGATGGTCTCGCCATAGCTGACCGCCTGGGTCGAGCCAGCGAAATTGTCGCCGTGGCGCAGCCGCATCATGTCGAGCGTCTCTTGCGTCGCAAGCACGGCGCCATGGCCGGAGCGCGCATGGTCGGAATGGCCGTGGGTGATCAACGCACGCTCGACCGGCCGGACAGGATCGATATGGAAGCCGCCGGGCTTGCAGCAAAGCCCGGCCGGGACGGGCATCAGGATGTCTTGCGGGCGCATTGTCCCTATATAGGCGCTCGATCCGCCGTGTTTAGCCGTCACGCGCAGGCTTGACCCGCACATCCATCTCCGGAAAAAGTCGCTGCTTTGATGGCTGGCCGGGTCTCCCCGAACGGGTGTGGACCGGCATCAGGCCATGGCAAGATTGGTTTCTTTAGACGAAATGCCTCTGCGCCTGTTCCTGACCTCCGGCGATCTCGTTGCCGACCGTCGCTTCGAGTTCGCGCGCGACCTGCAATTGAAGGGCGATCTGCCCGCCGCCGCCGACCTGCTCGAGCAGGCGATCGAGATCGCGCCGAAATTCGCCTCCGCCTGGTTCACCCTCGGCGAGATCCACCGGCAGCTTGGCCGGGATAAGGCGGCGATCGCGGCCTTTCGTGCCGCGCGCGATGCCGATCCTGAGGATCGTCACGGCGCGGGCCTGCGTCTGATGCATCTCGGTGCGGAGGCCGTGGCGTCGATGCCGCCGGCCTATGTGCAGACCTTGTTCGACCAATATGCGCCGCGCTTCGAGGCCGCGCTGGTCGGCGATCTCGGCTATCGCGGCCCGGCGCTGCTGTTCAAGGCGGTACTCTCGGTGCGGGCGGCTGCCAAAAAGCCCGCCTTCTTCAAGCGTGCGATCGATCTCGGCTGCGGCACCGGGCTCGCGGCCGGCGCCTTCGCGAAGAACGTCGACCGCTTCATCGGCATCGATCTGTCGCCGCGCATGGTCGAGAAGGCACGGGCCACCGGGCACTATGCCGAGCTCGAGGTCGACGACATGCTGCAGGGCATTCGCAGTAAGCCCGATGCCAGCGCCGAACTGGTCCTCGCCACCGATGCGATGGTCTACGTCGCCGATCTCGCACCTGTGCTCGCGGAGGCAAGGCGCGTGCTGGTCGCCGGCGGCGTGCTGGCCTTCACCACCGAGACCCATGACGGCGAGGACGTGATCGTCGGTGAAGGCCTGCGCTACGCGCACAGCGGGTCTTACGTGCGCGCGTCCGTTGCCGCCGCGGGGCTGACACTGGTACAGCTCGAAGATCTCTCCGCCCGCAACGAAGACAATAACCCGGCCCCCGGACTCGTCGCCGTCGCGATCAAGCCGTGACGCTTTCACCTTCTCCCACAAGGGGAGAAGGGAAAAGAGAACCGTGTTCGCGTCTCACAACTTGAGTCTACACGCTACACATTTGCCGTCGCGCGGCATTGCGTCGCGAGCTCGCCACTTCTCGCTTGCCCGGCGCGAAGCGGAATGCGAGAGCTTTCGCTCCAGGGAGAGAAAACCAAAATGAAGAAGCAAACACGGCGCGAGTTCGGCGCCACCGCGTTGTCGGCCATAGCAGCCTCCGTCCTGCCGGCGCCTTTCGTCCGGGCCGCAGACAAGAAATATGATCCCGGCGCGAGCGACACCGAGATAAAGCTCGGCCAGACCGTGCCGCATTCCGGTCCAGGCTCGCTCTATGGCGTGTTGGGGCGCGTCGGCGAAGCCTATTTCCAGATGCTGAACGAGAAGGGCGGCATCAACGGCCGCAAGGTGAAATTCTTCACTATGGACGACGCCTACAGCGCGCCGAAATGCGTCGAGGCGACGCGACGGCTGGTCGAGCAGGAGGAGGTGCTGGCGCTCTACGGCTCGCTCGGCACCGCACCGCAGACCGCCGTGCACAAATACCTCAATTCGAAGGGCGTGCCTCAATTGTTGTTGAACACCGGCGCCTCGAAGTGGAATGATCCGAAGAATTTCAAGTGGACCATGGCGGGCCTGCCGCTCTATCCGACGGAAGCCCGCATCCTGGCCAAGCACGTCGTCAGCGTGAAGCCGAACGCCAAGGTCGGCATCCTCTACCAGAACGATGACTTCGGCCGCGACTTCCTCGGTCCCTTCAAGAAGGTGCTGGCCGATGCCGGCGGCACCGCGAAGGTGATCATGGAGCAGACCTACGATCTCACCGATCCGACGGTCGATTCCCAGCTCATCAATCTCTCGAAGTCGGGCGCCGACGTTTTCTACAACATCACCACCGGCAAGGCGACGTCGCAGTCGATCCGGAAAGTGGCCGAGCTCGGCTGGAAGCCGCTGCAGCTGTTGTCGGCGGGCTCAACCGGCCGCTCGATCCTCAGCGCCGCGGGGCTGGAGAACGCCAAGGACATCGTCGCGATCCGCTACAACAAGGAAGTCGGCGTGCCCCGCTACGAGAAGGACGCCGACGTGATCGCGTTCGAGGAGCTGCGCAAGAAGTACCTGCCGAACATCGATCCCGACAACACCATCGCCTTCGCCGGCTACGGCCAGGCGGCGACGATGGCGGAAATCCTGCGCCGCTGCGGCGACGACCTGACCCGCGCCAACGTGCTGAAGCACGCCGCGACGCTCGCCGGCTTCCACTCGCCCTATTTCCTCGACGGCATCGACTACGCCTACACGCCCGACGACTACACGCCGATGAAGACGCTCTACATCGCGATCTTCAACGGCAAGGATTGGGATCTCTCCGGCCGCCCGATGACGGAGTAGGGAGGGACTCTAGTCTCGCTCGATGCTCTGCCTCTCCCTGCTCTTCGCGGGGGCTTCAACCTCGCCCCGCTTGCGGGGAGAGGTCGGATCGCATCAGGAGATGCGATCCGGGTGAGGGGGTACAGGTCTCACCACGCTGAGCGCTCGCCGAAGCAGCCCCTCACCCCGACCCTCTCCCCGTAAGAACGGGGAGAGGGAGCGAATGAAGCTTCGCCCCTGCCATCTGCTGCCATTTTCACGCAACCCTCGACGAAGCCGCCTGAACCGCTTACCTCTTGGGCGTGTCGACGCTCGATCTCTTCACCGTCACGCCGTCGGAAACGGCCCACCCGCTGCCGCGCCGGTTTCGCGACTGGTTCACTTCTCGTGGCTGGTCGCCGCGCGAGCATCAGCTTGCGCTACTAGCCAGGGCGCGCGAGCAGCGCTCGGCGCTGCTGATTGCGCCGACCGGCGCCGGCAAGACGCTGGCGGGATTCTTGCCGACATTGGTGGAGTTGAGCGGAGAAGAATCTGACCTCGGTGTTCCTGCTCACCTCCCCCTGAAAGGGGGAGGTCGGCGCGTATCGGCGCGCGGCAGCGCGGCCGAGCGCGACGGGTGGGGGTCAGCCGCAGGCACGGAGCAAGCGGCTGACCCCCACCCCAACCCTCCCCCTTTCAGGGGGAGGGAGCCTGATGATCTCGCAAGTGGAGAAGAAGCTGAATCGGCGAAATCGCGCCCAACGCTCATCTCCACTGGCCGCTCGGTCCGTCGCACCGGCGGGCTGCACACGCTCTACATCTCGCCGCTGAAGGCACTGGCCGTCGACATCGCGCGCAACCTGGAAACGCCGGTTGCCGAGATGGGGTTGCCGATCAGGATCGAGACCCGCACCGGTGACACGCCGGTGTCGCGGCGGCAGCGGCAGCGGCGCTATCCGCCGGATATCCTGCTCACCACGCCCGAGCAGCTGGCGCTGCTGCTAGCGTCCGATGATGCGCCCTATCTGTTCGCCTCGCTGAAGCGCGTCGTGCTCGACGAGCTGCATGCGCTGGTCACTTCGAAGCGCGGCGATCTGCTCTCGCTCGGGCTCGCACGGCTCTGGAAAATCGCCCCGCAGGTGCGCGCCATCGGGCTCTCGGCGACGGTCGCCGAGCCTGAGCAGCTCGCACGCTTCCTGGTGCCGCAGCCGGGCAGTGCGAGCGTATCCGCCGACGTCGTCACCGCCGGCGGCGCGGCGCCGCCGATCGTCGAGATGCTCGACACCAGAGAACGGCTGCCGTGGTCCGGCCACAGTGCACGTCATGCGCTGCCCGAGGTGTACGAGCTGATCAAGCGCAACAAGACCACACTGGTGTTCGTCAACACGCGCAGCCAGGCCGAGATGCTGTTCCAGGATCTCTGGCGCATGAACGACGATGGGCTTGCGATCGCGCTGCATCACGGCTCGCTCGACGTCGCGCAGCGCCGCAAGGTCGAGGACGCGATGGCTGCCGGCCGCCTGCGCGGCGTGGTCTGCACCTCCTCGCTCGACCTCGGCGTCGACTGGGGCGACGTCGACCTCGTCATCAACATCGGCGCGCCGAAGGGCTCGTCGCGGCTGATGCAGCGGATCGGCCGCGCCAATCACCGCTTCGACGAGGCTTCGCGTGCCGTGCTGGTGCCGGCCAATCGCTTCGAGGTGCTGGAATGTTCCGTCGCGATCGACGCGATCGCCGAGAATGCGCAGGACACGCCACCGCTGCGCTCCGGCGCGCTCGACGTGCTGGCCCAGCACGTGCTCGGCTGCGCCTGCGGCGAGCCGTTCCTGTCGGATGAACTTTATGCCGAGGTGTTGACGGCAGCGCCGTATGCCAATCTCGCGCGCGCGGATTTCGACGACGTCGTCGAGTTCGTCGCGACCGGTGGCTACGCACTGAAGACCTATGAGCGCTTCGCCCGCATCAAGCAGGACAAGCAGGGCCGCTGGCGCGTCGCCAATCCCAAGGTGCGGCAGAGCTATCGCCTCAACGTCGGCACCATCGTCGAAGAGACTATGCTGAAGGTGCGGCTGGTGCGCTCGCGCGCCGGCGGCCAAGGAAAGAGCAAAGGATCGACCGGCGCGATCGCGCGCGGCGGCCGCCTGTTGGGGCAGATCGAGGAGGTTTTCATCGAAGGCCTCGTGGTCGGCGACACCTTTGTGTTCGGCGGCGAGGTGGTGCGCTACGAGGCCCTGGTCGAGGACCAGGTCTATGTCTCGCGCGCCAATGACAGGGATGCCAAGGTGCCGTCCTACATGGGCGGCAAGTTCCCGCTCTCGACCTATCTTGCCGAGCGCGTCCGCAAATTGCTCGACAACAGCCGCGCCTGGAAGGCGCTGCCGGATCAGGTCCATGACTGGCTGTCGTTGCAGCGGAAGTTCTCGCGCGTGCCGGCGGTGCGCGAGCTCCTGGTCGAAACCTTCCCGCGCGGCGGCAGCCACTATCTGGTCTGCTATCCCTTCGAGGGCCGGCTCGCCCACCAGACGCTCGGCATGCTCCTGACACGCCGGCTGGAGCGCGCCCGTGCCCGTCCGCTCGGCTTCGTTGCCAATGAATATGCGCTCGCGGTGTGGGGCGTCGGCGATCTCTCCTTCATGATCAGGCAGGGCAAGCTCGATCTCAACGCGTTGTTCCATCCGGATATGCTCGGCGACGACCTCGAGGCCTGGCTGGAAGAATCCGCGCTGATGAAGCGTACCTTCCGCAACTGCGCCATCATCTCCGGCCTGATCGCGCGCCGCTTCACCGATGAGGAGAAGTCACGCCGCCAGGTGCTGTTCTCGACCGATTTGATCTATGATGTGCTGCGCAAGCACCAGGCCGACCACGTGCTGCTGCGTGCCGCGCGCGCCGATGCTGCCACCGGACTGCTCGATCTCCGCCGTCTCGGCGACATGCTCTCGCGCATTCACGGCCGGATCACCCACAAGGATCTCGACCACGTTTCCCCGCTTGCCGTTCCTGCGCTGCTGGAAATCGGCCGCGAGTCAGTTTATGGCGAAGCATCCGACGAGCTCCTGGCCGAAGCGGCCGAGGAACTGGTGCGGGAGGCGATGACATAACGCCGGAGCGTTTCGAGCGAAGCCTGTCCCGGACTTGATCCGGGATGGATACCGGTTCGCGTGAAGAAAACGCGAATAAACAAAAGGATAAGAGTATGATCCGATTCAATCGGATCATACTCTGGGGAACGGGACGTGACGGCAGGCGCGCAGGCTTCGGGAGACAGTGACGACATGCGCGTTTCGAGGGTCACGGTCGCGGACGTGCCGTTGCTCGCGGATTTCTCCGGCGCGCTGTTCTGGGAAGAGCAGCGCCTGCTCGTTGTCTCCGACCTGCATCTGGAAAAGGGCTCGAGCTTTGCCGCGCGCGGCGTGCTGCTGCCGCCCTACGACACGGTGGCGACGCTGAGCCGGCTCGCCGCCGTGATCGCGCGCCACGATCCGCGCCAGGTGATCGCGCTCGGCGACAGTTTTCACGATCGCGATGCGCATGAGCGGCTGTCGGAATCCGATCGCGAGGCGCTGACCGCGCTGCAGGCACGGCGCAACTGGATCTGGATTTCGGGCAATCACGATCCGGCGCCGCCCGCCGATCTCGGCGGCGTTGTCGCAAGCGAGGTCGCGATCGGCCCGATCGTGTTCCGGCACGAGCCGACCGGGGCAAGCGGTGAGATTGCCGGCCATCTGCATCCCAAGGCGCGCGTGCCGACCCGCGGCCGCTCGATCGAGCGCCGCTGCTTTGCCAGCGACGGCGAGCGCGCGGTGATGCCGGCCTTCGGCGCCTACACCGGAGGCTTGAGCATCCGCGACGCCGCGTTTGCAAAGATCTTCGGCTCGCCGGGCTTCATGGCGCATGTGCTCGGCGACAACCGCGTGCACGCCTTTGCCGCGTCGCGGTGCTATTGAGGCCCTTCGTCATTCCGGGGCACGCCGCAGTTCGTAGGATGGGTAGAGCGTAGCGAAACCCATCATCCATCCTCGCGGCGACCGCGATGGTTTCGCTTCGCTCTACCCACCTGCGTGAACGAGTGTGACGGAGAGGGAGTGTCGCCCTGCGACAAATCACCCCGACGGGCAAAATTCCGCTTCGTGTTTGACCCAACTCAGCAGTCTAATACGCCGGTCTCACCCGATTGAGGGGCGCGTCGCGATCGTCACGAGTGTTGCGGTGAGATGCGGTGGACGTGGATCATGTGACTGACGAGCACGTGTGAAGCGGACGGTGAAATCGTGCAGACCTGACGCCCTAGTGGCAGGTGTCTCTTCGTAAGGTGCCGATGCGCTTTGCGAAGACGGTGACAAAAAAGCCCAGTCTCGCCGGGGAGAGCACGTATAAGCCGTAGCCCATCGCGCAGGGAAAGCCGGGATTGCTCCGGTTTCACCTGTGGTCCTACCCCCGGTGCTTTTTTGTTGCACCGGGCCCATGGGTGCGATCGGCACCCGGCTTTCCCTGCGCCCTCTGATCACGAGAGGGCGGAACGAAATTCAAAACTCGGACAGATCATGTCGCGAAAATGTAGACGCGCGTCATATACACCCGTCATGCCCCGCGAAGGCGGGGCATCCAGTACGCCGCTGCCCCTCGGCTCATGCACCGCCGTCTCTGGAATACTGGATCACCCGCATGCGCGGGTGATGACATCGAGAGCTTGGCTATTTGATCTTGAATCGGGAACGATCTCCGATGTCGTCTCCGCGGTTCGCCGGGACGATCGACGGCATGACCTCCCCTACGCCGCCTTCGCCTGCACCGTGTCGCAATACTCGGCGAGCCGGTCAGCGAGCCGCAATGTCGCGGGGCTGGCCTCGGGGGCCGCGACGAGGGCGACCTCGGTTTTGTCGATCGGCGCAAAGCCGTCTTTCGCCGTCAGCACGCGATGATCGGCCTGAATCGACATCTCCGACAGGATGCTCAGCCCCAGGCCGGCCGCGACGGCAGCCTGGATGCCGGCGAGGCTGGAGGAGGTGTAGGCCATGTGCCAGTTGCGGCCGGCACTCTCCAGCGCATGGATGGCGCGGGCGCGATAGAGGCAGCCCGAGGCGAAACCGATCAACGGCACCGAGCCGGTCGCAATGTCGCGCGGATGGCTCTTGCTGGTGACCCAGTGCACGCGCTCCGGCCACACCGCGATGCCGCCCTTCTCGCTGGCATCGCGCTTGATCAGCGCAAGATCGAGATCGCCGCGCTCCAGATCGCGATACAGAAACAGGCTCTGGCCGGTATGCACGTCGAGCCGCAGGCTCGGATGGCTGCGCGAGAAGGTCGCGAGCAATTTTGTCAGCCGATACGCCGCAAAGTCCTCGGTGATGCCGATCCGGATCGCGCCTTCGCTGCCGGGACGCGAGAGCACGTCGCGCGCTTCCTCCGCCAGCGCCAACAGCCGCCGCGCATAGGTCAAAAGCCGTTCGCCGGCTTCGGTCGGAGTGACGTCCTTGCCGCTGCGGATCAGAAGCGCCTGACCGACATCCTCCTCCAGCCGCTTGATCTGCTGGCTCACCGTCGATTGCGTGCGGTGGACGCGTTCGCCCGCGCGGGTGAAGCCGCCGGCATCGACCACCGAGACGAAACTGCGCAGCAACTCGAGGTCGAGCATCGCAGCCTCCATTCGAAAATCAACTGAATGCCAGTCTATCATTTAATTTCCAAATATCAAAGCACGAGCCTAGATCATGGGCAAAGGAGACCCTCCCATGTCAGTCGCCCCCGCCGTCGCGATGCCCCGCACCCGCTTCAACGCGCTGCCGTTGCTGATCGCCCTGTTCTGCCTGCTCTGGAGCTTCGCCTTCGTCGCCGGCAAGATCGGCGTCACGGATTGCCCGCCGCTGATCCTGCTCGCCGCGCGTTTCTCGCTCGCCGGCGTGCTGATTCTCGCTATCTCGTTGCTGCGCAGGGACGAATGGGACCTCACCTGGCGCGATGTTGCCGTGTTCGCCGTGCTCGGCGTCGCCAACAACGCACTCTATCTCGGCCTCGGCTACACCGGGCTGAAGACGGTCTCCGCCGGTCTCGGCGCGTTGATCGTGTCGGCCAATCCGGTGTTCACCGCCGTCCTGGCGGCGCTGTTCCTCGGCGAGGCGCTTACCTGGCGCAAGGTCACGGGCCTGCTGCTCGGCATTGCCGGCGTCGCTTTCATCGTCTGGCATCGCATGTCGGTTGGCTCAGACAGTCCGCACGGCATCCTGTTCACCTTGGCCTCGCTCGCCTCGATCGTCGGCGGCACCATCCTGTTCAAGCTGCTGGCGCCCAAGGGCAGCCTGTGGATCGGCAACGGCATCCAGAACATCGCCGGCGGCCTTGCGGTGATGCCGTTCGCCTTTGCATTCGCCAAGGTCGGCGAAATCGTGCCGAGCGCGCGGCTCGCCGGCGCCTTCGCCTTCCTCGTGCTCGGCGGTTCGATCCTCGCCTATCTGCTCTGGTTTCATCTCCTGAAAGTGTGTGGCGCCACGGCCGCAAGCGCCTATCACTTCCTGATGCCGCCGCTCGGCATGCTGTTCGCCTTCCTCGTGCTCGGCGAGCACGTCGAATTCCGCGACCTGCTCGGGATCGTTCCGGTGGCACTCGGCATTTATCTGGTGACCCGCCCTGCGGCTGCCGCATCGTCCAAGAGGAGCGTGACATGAGCATCACCATCACCCTGATCGGGGGACCCACGGCATTGATCGAGATCGACGGGTTCCGCTTGCTGACCGATCCGACCTTCGATGCGCCCGGCGACTATCAATTGCCGCATGTCAAGCTGGAGAAGCTGACCGGCCCTGCGCTCGGCGCGCGCGACGTCGGTGAGATCGATGCGGTGTTGCTGAGCCACGACCAGCACTCCGACAATCTCGATCATGCCGGCCGCGATTTCCTGAAGCAGGCGAAGCGCGTGCTGACCACCGAGGCCGGCGCCAAGCGGCTCGGCGGCACGACCGAGGGCTTCGTGCCGTGGGGCTCGACTGTATTGAAGAAGGGCGATCGGTCGCTGACCATCACCGCAACGCCGGCACGGCATGGGCCCGCGGGGATCGAGCCGCTGTCCGGCGATGTCATCGGCTTCGTGGTGGAGTCGAGCAGGGCAGGCAACCGCCCGATCTATGTCAGCGGCGACACCACCTGGTTCGACGGCGTCGCCGAGGTCGCGCGGCGGTTCAATTGCGGCGTGGTGCTGCCTTTCGCCGGCGCGGCGCAGACCCGTGGGCCGTTCCATCTCACCATGGACACCAATGACACGATCGAGACTGCGCGCGCGTTTGCGGATGCGGTGATCGTGCCGGTTCATACCGACGGCTGGGCGCATTTCCGGCAGAATGCCAACGACCTGCGGATGTCCTTCGACACCCTCGGCTTCGGCCGCCGGCTGCGGATTCTCGAGCCCGGTGTCGCCACCGTCATCGAGCCATGATGAGGAATCCGATCTGAGGATTCATGGAAGGAGATCGACGCAGGAAACCGTCGCGGCTAGAGCAAGATGAGATTGGGTTGAATCGGTCTCGCGGCAGACGCGCTGCACCTCTCCCGCTTGCGGGGGAGGGAGCGCAGTCCCGTCGCGGCAGCGCTTTAGTCCTTGCGGAACACGATCGAGGCCATCCAGCCCGTCATCAGCGCCATGAGCGCGGTGACGAGGCCGTAGGCGAAGCCGTTCTGTCGCGCGGTGGTCGCGACGAACTGCTCGAAACCGACCTTGACGATCTCGAAAGCGGTCTCGGTTTTCGTCACCAGTTTGCCGTCGGCGAACAGCTTGATCTCGACATTGTAGATGCCGATCGGCACCTCCGCCGGCAGCGGAATGCCGGTGCGGAACAGGGTCGGCGTCAGGAATGTCACGGCCGAGGTCGCCTCGCGATAGAGCCCGTGCTCGGAGCGCAGCCGCACGAAGGCGCTGCGGAAGGCGTCGTTCGGCACCACGTCGGCATAGTCGGAGCCGACGCGCTGCATCAAGAGCACGTTGTTGAGCCCGAGCTGCTGGCGCCGCTGCACGTCGGGGGACGCGATCGCGTCGAACGGGCGATTGGAGAACAGCGCCAGATAGCCCGGCACTTGCAGGAACTGCCGGGAGTCGGTGTTGATCCAGATGCCGAACCGGCGCTCCTTGCGGCGCGTGACCATGTCGGCGCGCGGGCCGGAGACGGTGACGACGAGGTCGTAGCTGCCGCGGCCGGGCGGTGTCCTGGCGTCCTTCTCGACCGAGCCGAACAGCACGAGCTCGCCGCCGGAATAGTTCGGCGTCACGGTGACGCGGTGGTTGGAGACCGACGCGATCAGCCGCTCGGCATGGGCCGGCGCCGCCGCCAGCGCGACGGCGAAGAGACCCATGAACGCAAGCCGCGCGCACAGTCTCATGGTGGGACTCCGCCGCTTTCACGGATGCTGTAGAGGTCCTGAGGCCGGATCACCAGCTCGACCGCGAAGCGGATGCCGACCGCGAGCACCAAGAGGCCGAGCAGCAGGCGCAGATGCTCGCCGCGGATCTTCTGACCGGCGCGCGCGCCGAACTGCGCGCCGGTGACGCCGCCGACCATCAGGATCAGCGCCAGCACGGCGTCGACCAGATGGTTGGTCATGGCATGCAGCATGGTGGCGATCACCATGGTGACGAAGGTGAGCACCATCGAGGTGCCGATCACGGTCGAGGTCGGCACCCGCAGCAGATAGATCATCAGCGGCACCAGGATGAAGCCGCCGCCGATGCCCATGATCGCGCCGATGAAGCCGATGACGAGGCCGACCACGATGACGGGAATGACCGAGAGGTAGATCTTGGAGCGCTTGAAGCGCAGCTTCAGCGGCAGGCCGTGGATCCAGCCATGGCTGCCGGGCTTGCGCAGCGTGACCGCGCCGCCGCGGCGGGCGCGCAGCATCGCGCGCAGGCCTTCCCAGAACATCAAGCTGCCGACCGTGGTCAGCAGGATGACATAGGACAGCGCGATCATCAGGTCGAGCTGGCCGAGCGAGCGCAGATAGGTGAAGGTCCACACCCCGAGCGCGGTGCCGAGCGTGCCGCCTATCAGCAGGACCGTGGCCAGCAGCGGGTCGATCGCGCGTCGGCGCCAATAGGAGATCGCGCCCGAGAACGACGAGGCCGCAATGTGGCTCGCGACGGAGGCGACCGCGACCGCGGGTGCGATGCCGACGAAGATCAGAAGCGGCGTCATCAGGAAGCCGCCGCCGATGCCGAACATGCCGGAGACGAAGCCCACCGCCGCGCCCATCGCCAGGATGAGGAAGACATTGACCGGAATGTCGGCGATCGGGAGGTAGAGCTGCACGCGCGTCGCTTCTTCTCGGTTCGCCGCGGTCAGCCGCAAGACTGCGCCACGGCGTGGTGTCCTGGTCGGGCATTCTCGGGCAGAGCAATCCGGTCGGCGCGCTAACGAGCAGGCGAACGCGGGTCGAGTGCCAGGTTCCTGCATAACCGAAATCGGCCGGAGGAGGGACTAAAGAATCCGATCCCGGCGGCTTTTTTGCCGCATGTCGCCGCGGCTCCGCCGATGTGGTTGATGCTTCAGATGAATGACGGCCACATCGATTCAGGGCCGATCGACCGGTGTGGTGATGAGGTTCATCGCAAACGCGTCTTTCGGATTGAGCCAGCGAATATCCGAGGTCTGCGACATGAGCTCGACGATTCTGGAGGAAACGCCCATCTTGGTCATGTAGCCGAGCACCCGGCCCTGGGTGCGCTGGGTCTCCGCGACGGGATCGTGCATCGGCCCTTCCGTGGTGAAGCGGTGGACGCCGAGCAACGATCCATGAATGCCGTAGCGGGTCTTGCCGCCGGCATAGACCAGCACGCAGGCGCTGGCGCAGGACGCCGCGCGCACCTGTCCAGAAGCGTCCGCCGTGCCGACCGCAGTGGCGAGCCCGTGCGCACGGATGATCTCGCCCATGATGGTACCCTGGTTCAACTTGCCGCCGTCGGACGACAGCAGGATCACATCACCCGGCGAGAGTTGCGCCTTCTTAAGCTGATCGTGAAGCCAGCTTGCGCTGGCCACGCCGATGTCGCCGCTGATGGCAAGCGCCCGCCGGCCTCGGCCCGAGCCGTCAATGTCAACGTTCGGAATGACCGCCGACTTCATGCTCGGCGCGACGAGGGTTTCGCGCGAATAATCCCAGGCGCCCGGCCGCGACAGATCGCGATAGGCGCGAATCGCGACACCCGACAGTAGCAGGACGAAGATCACCACGGACCAGACGGAAGGTCTGAAAATGCCGTGCTGAGGGGGAACGTTTGCGCGGCGAGGTGCGGCTGCGCGAGGCGGTCCGTCGCGATACGGCGGCTGGCGCGGCGGCGCGATGCGCGGACCGGTTGGCGACGAACGGTGCACTCCCGTTCCTTCGTCCAGGCGGTCGTCGGCAGACAAGCGGGGTCCTCCCAGCGGCAAGCGCTGTTCGTGCGGCGCGTGCCTATCTACACGGTTAGATTGCTGAGGGATAGGACCGCCAAGCCGGGATGGTGCCCGGCTGAGCTGCGTTAGTGGGCGACCAGCGCCGCGGTTCGCTTCGCCGGCTGCCTGACCGACTTCGCTGCCGCAGGCCGTGCGGGGGTGGCGTCCCAGCCGCCGGGCGGGGTCAGCACATTGACCGCGTCGCTGGGCTGCTGCTCGGCGGTGAAGGTCTGGATCGCGAGCTTCGCCGCCGCCAGCGACTGTGGGTCCAGCCGCTTGGCGATGTCGTCGCGCTTGTGGCCGGCGTCGGCGTCACCCTGCGCGGCGGCCAGGCTGAACCATTTGAAGGATTCGGCAAGGTTCTGTTCGACGCCGATGCCGCGGGCATAGAGGATGCCGAGGTTGAACTGGCTGTCGGCAACGCCGCGATCGGCGGCCTTGCGGAACCACTGCGCCGCGCTCTTGTAGTCGGCGCCCTTGCCGCCGCCGTCGGCGTCGAGCACGGCGAGATTATGCATCGCCTTGGCGTTGCCGCGCTCGGCGGCCTGCACATAATAGCGCCGCGCCATATCGACGTCGCGCTTCACGCTGAGGCCCTTCTCGTAGAAGGTGCCGAGCCGGAAGATCGCCGGCACCAGGCCGGCCTGCGCCGCGCGGCCATACCATTTGGCGGCTTCGTCGAGATTGGCGGCGACGCCCTTGCCCTCGGCATAGCGCACGCCGACCTCGTAGGCCGCGGCCGGATCGCCCTTCATCGCGGCGGCACGCAGCGCCGGTCCGCCGATCGCGTCAGGCAGCTTCTCGCCCGCCGGAATCTGGATCGTGCCGAGCTTGCCGGGAATAGCCGACGGCGCCGAGGTCGCCGGAATCGTGCCGGTGACGTCGTTATTGACCGGCGGCGGCGCCACTGGAGCAGCGGCCGGGGCTGGCGCGGGAGACGAAGGGATCGTCACCTGCGCGCTGTCGAGCGTGTTCGGCGCGGAGCTGTTGTTGGACTGCCGGTCGAGCGGGGTCGGCGAGGTCATCGACGGCCCGGAAGCCGCCGATGGCGCGGCGGGCGCCGGTGGGGCGAGGTTTTGAGGGGGCCGCTGCACCGGGGCTGCGGCCGGCTCGCTGCTTTCCATCGCAGGCAGCTGCGGCGCCGAGCCGGTGTCGAGCAGGTTCATCGCGATCTTGAAAGTGCCGAGCACGATCACGACCACGCTCGCACCGACCAGCAGCGAGCGGATCTTGGAGGTGATGGTCGACGGCTGGCCTTCGGGCGAGCCGGCCTTGATCGCGGCCTTGGCCTTCTCGGCCTTGTCAGCCTTCTCCTTGGCCTTCGCTGCAGCCTTGCTGGCGGCGCGCGCCGCCTTCTCGTTGACCGGCTGAGCGGCGGCAGCCTGCGCGGCGCGGCGCGCGGCGGCGATGAAGCTCGATGTCGAGACCGGCTCCTTCTTGCCGGCGGGAAGATCTCTGATCGCGCTTTCGGACGCGGCGATCCGCTCCGACGGCGACGACATGCGCCCCGCAGGACGCGTGCCCGGCTCGAGCGGATGATCCGGCGGCAGTTCGGGCGCGATCGCGGCGCGCGCCGCATGCGGCTCGAGGATCTCGCTGATGGCGCGCGGCGGGGTCGGCGGCAGCGGTGGCGGCGTGGCTGCGGCCTGGGGCTCGGCGGCGTGGAAGTCGCGCGGCGCGGCGGCGAAGTGCTCCTGCGCGAGGGCAGGATTGGGCAGCTCGGGCTTGTACTGTTCAGGCTTGGGCTGCGCGACCGGCTGCGGCACCGCCGCCCGCGGTTCGGCCACAGCGGGCGCCGGCGGCGCGGTGCGAACCGTGCGCAAATCGTTCTCGATCATCGCCAGGCGATCAACGACATGACCGAGCGTGCTGTGGACCGTCTCCAGCGAATCCTGAGTGCGGCGATCGGTCTCCGCCTGGCTGAAGCGGATGTCGGACAGCTCGCGCTTCATCATGTCGACGATGCCGCTGTCCATCGTCGGCTGCGGGGCGGACGTGGCGCTGAAGTTGCGGGTGGCGTCGGCGAGCGAGGCGATGTGGGCGTGCTGGGCCTCGAGGTGCCGCATGATGTCATGCAGCCCTTCCTCGACCCGGCCGAGATTGCCGGTGCGCTGATCGGCGGCTTCGAGACGCTCGAGCAGATACGACACGCGCTGTTCGAGATGGGCGAAGGCCGATGCGCTGTCGTTGCCGACCTGCAAGCGGTCGATCCGCTCCGACAGGGCGCGCACCGCATTCTCGATCGCGTCGCTATTGTCGTGACCGGCCGGCCGTTCGCGGCCTTCCAGCGTCGTGGCCAGCGCGGCGATCCGTTGTTCGAGCATCGCGAAGGCATCGCCCTGACCGTCGGCGCGCGACATCTGCGAGAGCTGGTCGACCTTCGCCGACAGCGCGTGGACGTCCTCGGAGAGCCGCAGCAGCGCGTCGTTGGAGGCGACGTTGGAGACGATGGCGCGCAGCGCCGCAATTGCGCCCTCGAGCTGATGCACCGTCGACGGATCGTCGTTGGCGCGCAGGATCATGTCGAGCTTGGCGCCGAGATTGCGGATCGCTTCGTCGTAGCCGGTGAGCTGCTCGGCCGGGGTCAGCGTGCGCAGCACCTCGCGGATCTCGGACAGGGCACGCTCGATACCGGCGATCGCCTGGCCGTTACCGTTGTTGCTTTCGAGCCGGATCTCGTCGATCCTGCGGTGCAGCGAGCGGATCTCGTTCTCGATCGATTCGATCGCCCGGCGCGGCATCGCCTCGGTGATGGCCTGGCGGATTTCCGCAAGCTCGCCACGGAAGGCAGCGATCGATTGCTCGATATGATCGGGACGCTGCAGCGCCTCGATCTGGCTCGTGATCTTGAGCAGGTGCCGCTCGAGCGAAGAGAAGTCCGGTCCGCTGGGCGCGGCCTGCGGCGGCGCATTGCGTGGCGGCGTCTGCGCGGGCGCGGGAGCGTCGAGCTCGTTCTGACGCGCGGCGATCTCCGCGATCGCGGAATCGAACGAGGCCGGGCTCAGCGGCGGCGAGGGGCGATAGATCTGCGCGGCGGCACGCTCGACCGCCTCAGCCTGGCGCTGCCGCTCCTGCTGCGGGCGGTCAGGCATCTGCGGCTCGCGGGCCGGTTGCGGCCTGGAAATCTGTGAGAGGCGAGCATCGAGGCGCGAAATGGCGTCGTTCAATTGCCGGGCGACGGCCGGCTGGCCGCGCGGCACCTCGGCGCGCACGGCCTCGCCGCGCGACACGGGCCTCGCAATCTGTTCGATCTGGCGGGTGATCGCGTCCAGCCGCTGGTGGATGTCGGCGACCTCGCGGCTCTCCCGGCTCGGCATCGGCGGCCGTTGCTCGTAGGACGCGCGCCAATCCGGCGGCGTTGCATCGCCGACGGTTGAATTCAGCCAGTCGTTCAGCGACATGCCGGCGCGGCGCGCTGCCGCCTCCGCCCTCTCGCGGACGGAGGGATCGATGCCGTCAACACTCCACGATACGCGCGAATTCATGATTCCGTCCGGTCCCGACTCCGGCGCCACACCCTGCGCCCACAGCCTCCCCGCGCATTCCGGTTAAGAGACAATCGAATTCTGCGCGGGTCGTCTGCCTCAGCTGCCGACTTTTTCCCGTCACGGTAAATAACGGGTTAAGGAATGGGGCTAACGAACCTTAAAGTTCGGGAATCGCGGAACCAGTTGCGCCGGATCAGGACAGCGGAGCGGTTTCGAGCGAGGCAGATACCGGCTCGCGTGAAGAAAGCGGGTCAAACAAAAAAACTTGAAGATCGGTTCTGATTCAATCAGAGCCAATCTCGGCCGTCAGCCGCCGCTTTCGCGCTTGCTGTCGTCGAGCTGCAGCACCTTGCCGCGACCAGCGATCGCGGACAGCGCGTCGAGAGCTTCCTCGCACCATTCCACCACCACGCGCTCGTGCCGCATCCCGATGCGCAAGCCGAGCATCTTGCCAAGATCGGCCGGCGGCGCGCTGCCGTCGGGAAAGCGCTTGTTGAGCAGGCGTTCGTAGCGCTCATAGCGGTCGCGGTGATGCTCGAGCCGCGCCATCAAATCGGCACGCAGCGGCTCGATGTCGACGCTGTCCAGCGCATAGAGCCGGACCAGCAGGTCATCCTTGATCGACGGCGGCACGCTCGGCCGCGCCGCCCAGTGCTTCAGCGCCGCGCGGCCCTCCGGCGTCAGGGTGTAGACCAGCTTGTTGGGCTTGCCCGATTGCACCACCTCGCGGCCCTGGACATGACCCTTGTCGCGCAGCCGGGACAGCTCGCGATAGATCTGCTGGTGGTCGGCCTTCCAGAAGAAGCCGATCGAGGCATCGAACGTCTTGGCGAGCTCATAGCCCGTCATCGGACGTTCCGTGAGGCATGCGAGGATTGCGTCACCGAGCGCCAACGCCCACCTCCATCTCAGTTCCCAGACCGCATTCTGAAGTTCGCTTGACTTTATGCATTGTTGTGCATATGCGTCAATATGCATATGCGGATCCTCTAGCCTTTATGAGGCGCGGATCGATCTTCAGGCTCCTAACCCACCGCAGGAGACGTCCGATGAAGAGACCGGGCCTCGACAAGTGGTACGCCTACATGAAGTCCCACGACACATCGGCGCTATGGGACCTCCTGCATCCCGACGCGGTGTTCGAAAGCCCGGTGGTGCACACGCCGCAGCGCGGCCGCGACATCACCTTCAAATATCTGACCAGCGCCGCCAAGGTGCTCGCCGGCCCGACTTTCAGATATCTCGGAGAATGGACCAACGAGACCGGCGCCGTGCTCGAATTCGAGAACGAGATCGACGGCATCAGGATCAACGGCGTCGATATCATCAGCTTCGATGCCGACGGCCGGATTACGCATTTCAAGGTGATGGTGCGCCCGCTCAAGGCCATCAACATGCTGCATCGGCTGATGGGAGACGAGCTGATGAAGCAGGGCGGCGCAACGTCGCAAGCTCAGTCTCAATAGTGTCACTGCCGCGGACCTCCGGAAGCGGATAAGGTCCATTCAAGGGAACCCCAGGAAAAAGCTGCGCTGCCAATGCCAGCCAGCCGGGAGAACATCATGCCGACTTACAAAGCCCCCGTCGAAGACGTCAGCTTCCTGCTCAACGACGTCTTCCAGATCGATCGCTACGACAATCTTCCGGGCTTCACCGATGCGTCGGCCGATGTGCGTGAAGCGATCCTCGGCGAGGCCGCGAAGCTCAGCGAGGAGGTGCTGCAGCCGTTGAACCGCACCGGCGATCTCGAAGGCTGCAAGCGCAATGATGACGGCAGCGTCACCACGCCGAAGGGCTTCAAGGATGCGTTCAAGCAGGTCGCCGAAGGCGGCTGGCTCGGGCTCTCGGCGCCATCAGAATATGGCGGGCAGGGCCTGCCGGTGGTGCTCAGCCAGGCGGTCAACGAATTCCAGATCTCCGCCAACATGGCGTTCTCGATGTATGGCGGGCTGACCATGGGCGCGACCGCGGCGCTGCTGGTGCATGGCACCCCGGAGCAGAAGAAGACCTACGTGCCGAAGATGGTTGCGGGTGAGTGGACCGGCACCATGAACCTGACCGAGCCGCATTGCGGCACTGACCTCGGTCTCCTGCGTACCAAGGCCGTGCGGCAGGCCGACGGCAGCTTCAAGATTTCCGGCACCAAGATCTTCATCTCCGCCGGCGAGCACGACCTCGCCGAGAACATCATCCATCTTGTGCTGGCGCGCATCGAAGGCGCGCCGGCCGGCATCAAGGGAGTCTCGCTCTTTGTCGTTCCCAAGGTGCTGGTCAACGCCGATGGCTCGCTGGGTGCGCGCAACGGCGTCAGTTGCGGCTCGATCGAGCACAAGATGGGCATTCACGGCAATTCCACCTGCGTGATGAACTACGACAGCGCCACCGGCTGGCTGATCGGTGAAGAGAACAAGGGCATGCAGGGCATGTTCGTGATGATGAACGAGGCTCGCCTCGGCGTCGCCGTGCAGGGCCTCGCGCAGTCCGAAGTCGCCTATCAGAACGCGGTCGCCTATGCGCGCGAGCGCCTGCAGGGCCGTTCGCTGACGGGACCGAAGGCGCCGGACAAGCCGGCCGATCCGATCATCGTGCATCCCGACGTGCGCCGCGTGCTGCTCTCGATCCGCGCCTTCAACGAAGGAGCGCGCGCGATGGTGATCTGGACCGCGCTGAAGAGCGACGTCGCCCACCGCTCCAACGATCCGAAGGATCGCCAGGAGGCGGACGATCACATGGGCCTGATGACGCCGGTGCTGAAGGGCGTGCTCACCGATACCGGCTTCGCCAACACGGTTGCCGCCCAGCAGGTGTTCGGCGGCCATGGCTACATCGCCGAGCACGGCATGGAGCAGTTCGTGCGTGATGCGCGCATAGCCATGATCTATGAGGGCGCCAATGGCATCCAGGCGCTCGATCTGGTCGGCCGCAAGCTGCCCCGCGACGGCGGCCGCGCCGCGATGGCATTCTTCGGCGAGGTTGGGGCCCACGCCAAGGAGCATGGCGGCGACGAGGCGATGAAGCCGTTCATCACCCCGCTCTCCACCGCGCTCGGCCATCTGCAGCAGGCGACCGGCTGGCTGATGCAGAACGCGCTGACCAAGCCCGACAATGCCGGCGCCGCTGCGACCGATTACATGAAATTGTTCGGCCTCGTAGCGCTCGCTTATATGTGGGCGAAGATGGCCAAGGTGGCGCAGGACAAGATCGCGGCCGGCGCCGCGACGCCGCACCTGACCACCAAGCTCGTGACCGGACGCTTCTTCATGGAGAAGCTGCTGCCGGAGACCGCCGTGCACCTGGCGCGCATCCAGAGCGGCAGTGCGACCACAATGGAACTGGCCGCGGAAGCGTTCTGAAAATTGTCGCCGCCCCGCTCGCGGCGGCGCTCCGTTTTGTTATATATTATGATCCTCATATAAGGAGGGCGTCATGCCTGAGGCATATATCTACGATCACGTTCGCACCCCGCGCGGCCGCGGCAAGCCCGATGGCGCGCTTCACGAGGTCACCGCGCTGGCGCTCGCCACGGTGCCGCTGAAGGCGCTGAAGCAACGCAACAACCTTCCCGAGGACAGTGTCGACGACGTCGTGCTCGGCGTGGTCGATCCGGTCGGCGAGGCGGGCTCCGACATCGCGCGTTTCGCCGCGCTGAACGCCGGCCTTGGTGAAAAGGTGCCGGGCGTGCAGATCAGCCGCTTCTGCGCCTCCGGTCTCGACGCCGTGAATTTTGCGGCAGCCCAGATCATGAGCGGACAACATGAGCTGGTGATCGGCGGCGGCGCGGAATCGATGAGCCGCGTCGGCATCGGTGCCTCCGGCGGAGCCTGGCCGATGGATCCCTCGATGGCGGTGCCGGCCTATTTCATGCCGCAGGGTGTCTCGGCCGATCTGATCGCGACCAAATACGGATTTTCGCGCGATGATGTCGACGCCTACGCCGTGCAGAGCCAGCAGCGCGCGGCCAAGGCCTGGGACGAGGGCCGCTTCAAGAATTCGGTGGTGCCGGTCAAGGACGTCAACGGGCTGACCATCCTCGCCAAGGACGAGCACATGCGTCCCTCGACGACGATGCAGTCGCTCGCGCAACTGCAGCCGTCATTTGCGGCGGTGGCGGCGATGGCCGGCTTCGACGCGGTGGCGGTGCAGTCGCACCCCGAGGTCGAGAAGGTCAACTACGTGCACCATGCCGGCAACTCGTCCGGCATCGTCGACGGCGCCGGCGCGGTGCTGCTCGGCAGCAGGGAGGCGGGCACCAAGCACGGCCTGAAGCCGCGTGCGAAGATCCGCGCCTTCGCCAATATCGGCTCGGAGCCGGCGATGATGCTGACCGGTCCGGTCGACGTCACCGAAAAGCTGTTCGCGCGCTCCGGCATGACAAAGTCGGACATCGACCTGTTCGAGCTCAACGAGGCCTTTGCCTCGGTGGTGCTGCGCTACATCCAAGCCTTCGACATCGACAATGCCAAGATCAACGTCAATGGCGGCGCGATCGCGCTCGGCCATCCGCTGGGCGCGACCGGCGCGATGATCCTCGGCACCGTGCTCGACGAACTCGAGCGCACCAACAAGGAGACGGCGCTGGTGACGCTGTGCATCGGCGGCGGCATGGGCACCGCCACCATCATCGAGCGCGTCTGAGGCGAGGGGAGCGAACAACATGGCTTACAAGAATTTCAAGTTCGAAACCGACGCCGACGGCATTGCGCTCGTCACCTGGGATATTCCGGGGCGCTCGATGAATGTGCTCGACGAGACCTCGATTCTGGAGATCGAGGAGATCGTCAAGCAGACCACGAATGATCCCGCGATCAAGGGCATCGTCACCACCTCGGCCAAGGAGGCGTTCTGCGCCGGCGCCGATCTTTCGATGCTCGAGGGCATGAGCCGCACCTATTCCGATCTCCTGAAGGAGAAGGGCGAGGAAGCCGCCAACCAGGTGCTGTTCGACCAGAGCCGTCGCTTCTCGCAGGCGTTCCGCTCGATCGAGATCTCGGGCAAGCCGTGGGTCGCCGCGATCAATGGCCTGGCGCTCGGCGGCGGCTTCGAGATCACGCTGTCCTGCCACTACCGGGTTGCGGCGGAGAATCCGAAGACGCGGCTCGGCCTGCCCGAGATCAAGGTCGGTCTGTTCCCCGGCGCCGGCGGCACCCAGCGCGTGCCGCGCATCGTGCCGCCGCAGGACGCGATGACGCTGTTGCTGAAGGGCGAGGCGGTCAATCTCGCCCGCGCCAAGGCACTCAATTTGATTCACGCCATCGTTCCCGCGTCCGACCTGATCAAGGCCGCGAAGGACTGGATCAAGGGCGGCGGCAAGGCGGTCGCGCCGTGGGACGAGAAAGGCTTCAAGCTGCCCGGCGGTCCGGTGTTCTCGAAGGCCGGCATGCAGATGTTCCCGGCCGGCAACGCGATCTACCGCCGCGAGACCTACGACAACTATCCGGCCGCGCGCGCCATCATGAGCTGCGTCTATGAAGGCCTGCAGCTGCCGATCGACGCCGCGTTGCGCGTCGAATCACGCTACTTCGCCAAGATCCTGCGCTCGAACGAAGCGGCCGCGATGATCCGCTCGCTGTTCCTGTCGATGCAGGAATTGAACAAGGGCGCGCGGCGTCCGGCCGGCGTGCCGCCGACCAAGGTGAAGAAGCTCGCCGTGATTGGCGCCGGCTTCATGGGAGCCAGCGTCGGCTATGTCTCGGCGCAGGCCGGCATCGACGTGGTGCTGGTCGATCGCGACCAGGAGAGCGCCGACAAGGGCAAGGCCCACGCCAAGACCGTGATCGACGGGCAGGTTGCCAAGGGACGCATGAAGCAGGAGGCGGGCGACGCCGTCCTGTCGCGCATCACCGCAACGGCTGATTACAACGCGATCAAGGAGTGCGACCTCGTCATCGAGGCCGTGTTCGAGGACCGCAAGGTCAAGGCGGACACCTTCGCCAAGGCGCAGCCGCTGTTGAAGGAAGGCGCGATCTTCGCCTCCAACACCTCGACCCTGCCGATCAACTCGCTGGCGGAGGAGTTCAAGGACCAGGGCCGCTTCCTCGGCATCCATTTCTTCTCGCCGGTCGAGAAGATGATGCTGGTCGAGATTATCCTGGGCAAGAACACCGGCGATGTCGCGCTGGCGACCGCGCTCGACTATGTGCGCGCGATCGGCAAGACCCCGATCGTGGTCAACGACTCGAGAGGCTTCTTCGCCAATCGCTGCGTGATGCGATACATCGCGGAAGGCAACGAGATGCTGCTCGAAGGTGTGCCGCCGGCGATGATCGAGAACACCGCCAAGATGGCCGGCATGCCGGTCGGCCCGCTGTCGCTGCAGGACGAGGTCGCGCTCGATCTCGGCCTGAAGATCACCAAGGCGACCGAAGCCGATCTCGGCCCCAACGCGGTCAACCAGGCGCAGAAGAAGCTGATGGTCGAGATGGTCGAGAAGCAGGGCCGCTTGGGCCGCAAGAACGGCAAGGGCTTCTACGACTATCCCGAGAAGGGCAAGGGCCAGAAATGCCTGTGGCCCGGGCTCGCCGGTCTGCAGCCGAAGCATCTCGACCCCGACACGCTCGACGTCGAGGAGCTGAAGCAGCGCTTCCTGGTGGCGCAGGCGGTGGAGGCCGCGCGCACCGTCGAGGACCGCGTCATCACCGACATGCGCGAAGCCGATGTCGGCTCGATCCTCGGTTTCGGCTTCGCGCCGTTCACCGGCGGCACGCTGTCCTATATCGACTTCATGGGCACCAGGAAGTTCGTCGAGCTGTGCCACACATTCGAGAAGAAGTACGGCTCGCGCTTCACGCCGCCCAAGCTGCTCGAGGAAATGGCCGCCAAGGGCGAGACCTTCTACGGCCGCTTCCCGCCGAAGAAGCCGGCCGCGCAGGCCGCGGAGTAATCGCACGGCGTTGCTCACCTCCCCTTGAAAAGGGGAGGTCGCTTTGCTCGCGAGAGCAAAGCGGGTGGGGATCTTCTCTCCACATCCGCCGGTGCCTGTGGCTGGACCCCCATCCCGACCTTCCCCCTTTCAGGGGGAAGGAGAAGGGCTTCGTAGCCCGGATGGAGCGGAGCGAAATCCGGGACCGGATTATCCGCGGATGGGCTTGCCCCGGATTGGGCGGAGCCCGCCATTGGGCGCGCATTCGCGCGACCCGTTGGCTCCATCCGGGCTAGGCGTTTTGCATTGCTGTAAACACAAAGGGCCGGATCGTCGATCCGGCCCTTTCGCTATGCTTGGAAATTGCGGCCTCACGCCGCCTTCAGCAGGCCTTCCTTCTTCAGGGCCTCCTGCACCTTCGGGCGCGTGGCAACGCGGGCCTTGTAGGCCATGACGTTGGGCAGGCCGGAGAGATCGAAGCCGAGCCGGTCGGTCGCCCACATGATCATGGTAAAGAGGTAGCCGTCGGCGACGGTGAACTGGTTGCCCATCAGGTAGTCGCGGCCGGCGAGCTGGCTGTCGACATATTTGAACTTGCCCATCGCGCGGTCCTTGAAGAACGCCTTGGCATCGTCGGACAGCACGGGCGAGAACATCGGGCCGAGATTCTTGTGCAGCTCGGTCGTGATGTAGTTCAGCCATTCCAGCAGCTTGTAGCGCTCGTTGGAGTCACGGGCAGGCGCCAGCTTCTTGTCCGCGACCTTGTCGGCGATCATCTGGATGATGATCGGTCCCTCGGTGACCAGTTCCCCGGAATCGAGCGCCAGCGCCGGCACCTGGCCCTTCGGGTTCACTTTCAGGAAATCGTCGCCGTTTTCGAGCTTCTTGGCACGCAAATCGACCTTCACGAGGTCGTAGGGCAGGCCGGCTTCGAGCAGCGCGATATGGGGCGAGAGGGAGCAGGCACCGGGGGTGTAATAAAGCTTCATGGGTATTTCCTTCCCTTGTTCTTGGCGGCGGGAGAGGGATTGCCTACATGCACCTGCATGAAATAGTCAAGATTGATGCAGATGCATTTAGTGCGGTAGACTTTGTTCCGGGAGTTATGGGCTAGACCATGAAACGCAAGCTATCGAGCGAGGCGACTGCCGCCTGGATCCGCCTGATGCGGGTGCCGAGTCGGGTGCTCGACTGCGTCGAGCATGATCTGAAGAAGGCCGGTTTTCCGCCGCTGGCCTGGTACGACGCCCTGCTCGAGCTGTCGCGCGCGCCGTCCGGCGAGCTGCGCCCGGTCGAGCTCGAGCGGCAGATGCTGATCCCGCAATACTCCACCTCGCGTCTGATCGACCGCCTGGTCGACGAGGGGCTTGCCGCCCGGCGCGAATGCAAGATCGACAAGCGCGGCCAGTTCGTCGAGATCACCGAGGCGGGACGCGAGCTGCAGAAGCGGATGTGGAGCGCGTATTCCGCCGCGATCGACAAGCATGTCGGCTCCAAATTGTCCGACACTGAGGCAGCCAAACTGTGCGGCCTGCTCGACCGGCTGGGCTGCTCCTGCAGCGACGCCAAGGGCGAAACTAAGGGCGAAACCAAGAGCGAGACCAGGACGGCCCCCGCGCGAGACGGCGTGGTCGTCCGATGATATCCTTGATCCCACCAACCGCGGCCCTTCGGGCCTGCGGACCCTGCCACCGCGCGCATTCGATCGAAGCGCCCTTGAGTTGGATTTCGTATGGCGCGTGACCAGATCGATATGACGCCGCTGCAGTCGCGCGACGAACTCGTGGCGTGGCTTGAAGCTGGCGTGAAGCCAGAGTCCGAATTCCGGATCGGCACCGAGCACGAGAAGACACCGTTCACGCTCGAAGGCCACCACCCCGTGCCTTACGAGGGCGCCAAGGGCATCGGTGCGCTGCTCGAGGGCATGAAGCTCCTGCTCGGCTGGGAGCCGATCATGGAGCGCGGCAATATCATCGGCCTCTATGACGTCACCGGCGGCGGCGCGATCTCGCTCGAGCCCGGCGGCCAGTTCGAACTGTCGGGTGCGCCGGTCGAGACCGTGCACCAGACGCAAGGCGAACTGATGGCGCATCTGGCGCAGGTGCGCGAGATCGCAACCCCGCTCGGCATCGGCTTCCTGGGTCTCGGCATGACGCCGTCCTGGTCGCGGGCGCAGATCCCGGTGATGCCGAAGGGCCGCTACAAGATCATGACCAACTACATGCCGAAGGTCGGCAAATACGGCCTCGACATGATGTACCGGACCTGCACGGTGCAGACCAATCTCGACTTCTCCTCCGAAGCCGACATGGTGAAGAAGCTGCGCGTATCGCTGGCGCTGCAGCCGGTCGCGACCGCCTTGTTCGCCAACTCGCCGTTCACCGAAGGCAAGCCCAACGGCTTTTTGTCGTTCCGCTCGGAGATCTGGCGCGACACCGACAATGCGCGCAGTGGCATGTTGCCGTTTGCATTCGAGGACGGCATGGGCTTCGAGCGCTATGTCGACTACGCGCTCGACGTACCCATGTATTTCGTCAAGCGCGGCGACGAATATATCGACGTGTCCGGCACCTCGTTCCGCGATTTCTTCGCCGGCAAGAACCCGGCCTTCCCCGGCCAGCGGCCGACGCTGTCGGACTGGGCCAATCACCTCTCGACGATCTTCCCCGAGGTGCGGCTGAAGCGTTATCTCGAAATGCGCGGCGCCGACGGCGTGCCGTGGGGCCGGCTGCCGGCGCTGCCGGCCTTCTGGGTCGGGCTGCTCTACGATAACGACAGTCTCGAAGCCGCCTGGGACATCGTCCGCCACTGGACCGCGCCGGAGCGGCAGGCGTTGCGCGACGACGTGCCGCGGTTCGGCTTCAAGGCGCGGATCAAGGACCGTTACCTGTTCGAGATCGCCAAGGAGTGCCTCATCCTGTCGCATGCCGGATTGCGGCGGCGTGGCCGTATAGATCATCTCGGGCGCGACGAAAGCCGCTATCTCGAACCGCTGGAGCGGATTCTCGAGGCCGGCCGTTCGCCCGCGGAAGAGATGCTGGAGAAGTTCAACGGTCCCTGGAATGGCTCGGTGGAACCCGCGTATCAGGAATACGCCTTCTAGGAGTCTCTCCAGACTAGGCCGGCCTCAATCAATTTCCGACGGTGCCGGACGTCGCGTCCTGGCTCGCGGTTCCGCGCCGTTCATCCGCCATACAGGTTCATGGCGCTCAAATGACTGCCCGCGAAAGTCGCGGGGCTGCGCAAATTTGAAAGCAATCTCATGGGGATAGGCCGCCTCTTTCGGGCGTGTGTGGTGACGTTCGCCGTTTTGGCGGCAATTGCCGGGACGCGCCCTGCGCTGGCGCAGACCAATTTCGACCGCCCCGGCGGTGACTATCTGAACTCGCCGGTGACGTCGGGCGATCCCGCCGATTGTGCGCTCGCCTGCGAGCGCGACCGGCGCTGCCGCGCCTGGAGCTTCAACTATCCGACCGACGTCAACAATGGCGCGGTGTGCTGGCTCAAGAGTACGGTGCCGCCCCGCGTGCAGGACACCTGCTGCGTCTCGGGCGTCCGCGGCGCGGGCGTGGTCGAACCGCGCAACGGCGCGATCGAGACCTCGATCGACCGGTCCGGCGGCGACTACAAGACCTTTGAATTGAAGAGCAGCGACGGCACAGAAGCCTGCCAGGCTGCCTGCACCGCCGACAACAAATGCCGAGCCTGGACTTATGCCCGGCCCGGCTATGCCGGTCGCAACGCGCACTGCTCCCTCAAGAAGGAGATCAAGCCGCCACGGCGGAGGGCGGGGTTCATCTCGGGCGTGGTGCGCTGAATCCGTAGCCCGGATGGAGCCAACCGGTCGCGGGAATGCGCGCCCGATGACAGGCTCCGCACAATCCGGGAGCTCCCATCCCGCTTGAAACGGCCCCGGATCATGCTTCGCTCGGTCCGGGCTACGACCGTGCATTCACTCCGCTTGCAGCACCGTGATCTCCGGCCACAGCGCCTTCCAGCGCGCGGCCTTCTTCGCATAGTTCGCCGCCGAGAAGTTCGCAGTGTGGTGCGGCCGTACGATCATGCCGGCAACATCGTCGAATCCGTTCGGGGCATAGACGTCGTAGCCGGTGATGGTGCGGCGGATGCCGACACGCGTGGTCTCGGTGAGGAAGCGGTCGATACCATCGGTCGAGCACGACAATGGCTGGTAGGGCACGCCGTTCTTTTCGGGGTACCAGAGATGGACGCGCGCCTGGTTGCGCGCCTCGATCACCACGCCGAGCTCGCCGAGACGCGCCTGCAAGTTGCGGATCACGGCATCCTCGGCTCCCCATGAGGTGTCAGGGTCGAAACAGAAGATGTCGTAGTCGCTGATGCCGTAGCCGACCGGCCGGTTGGTCTGCACATTCCACGCGCTCTGCACCAGGCAGCCGGAGACGATCCACGCGTCGGGCAAAGCGAGGCGAAACAACTCGTCGGCGATCATGCGATTGGCCGGATTGCCGAGCGCGGCGGCGAGGAATTGGTCTTGGGTCATAATCATAATAGAGAATCGTAGGTGCCGTAGGGTGGGGTCACCGCAGCGTAACCCACCATCTTTCGTGCCGCGCACGGTGGGTTACGCATTCGGCTAATCCACCCTGCGATCTCTACGATCCCCGCGCATCGTAATCCTTGAGCGCCTTCTTCGATGCCTCGACCTCCGGCCACGCCAGCGCGATATATCTGACGTCGTCGAAGGTCATGGCATTGCCCATCCGGGCTACGACGTCAATTCGATCAATGCACCGAGGTGAAGAAGCGTGCGAGGCGGAAGCCGGAGAGCCAGGTCCAGACCGGCTGGCTGCGCATGCCCATGTCCCACGAGCCGACCACCGCGTCGGCACGGCCGATCAGATTGTCGATCGGCAGCAGGCCGACGCCGCCGTCGCGCACCGGCACGCGGCTGTCAGCGGAATTATCCCTGTTGTCGCCGAGCACGAACAGCTTGCCCGGCGGCACGGTCACCTCGGGCGTGTTGTCAAGCGGACCGTTGTCGCGCATCTTGAAGATCGCGTGGCTGACGCCGTTCGGCAGCGTCTCGACATAGCGATACGCGTCCTCGCCGCCGCCGCGGTCATCCTCGGCGAAGCCAGTGCCGTCCGCCTTCAACGCCGCCGGATGATCATTGATGAAGAGCTGGCCCTGCCGCATCTGGATGCGGTCGCCGGGCAGTCCCACCACGCGCTTGACCCAGGCCTGCGAACGGTCGCCTGGCCAACGGAACACCACGACATCGCCGCGCTTCGGCGTCTCGCCGAACAGGCGGCCGGTTTCCGGCAGCGTGATCTGGATCGGCAGCGAAGCCGCACCGTAGCCGTAAGGGTATTTCGAGGCGACCAGCGCGTCGCCGATCAGGAGCGTCGGCTCCATCGATCCCGACGGCACGTAGAACGGCTCGGCGATCGCGCCCTTGGCGAGGAACACGACGGCGACGATCGCGGCCAGCTGGGCGGCTTGTGAGCGCCAGGTCGACGGCTTGGCCGTCACGGTTTCGTTTCCGCTGCTCACTAGCCTGTACCTCCGACCGTAATCCGTTCCATTCGTAGCGTCGGCTGGCCGACGCCGACCGGCACGCCCTGACCGTTCTTGCCGCAGGTGCCGATTCCAGTGTCGAGCGCAAGATCATTGCCGATCATGGTGATCCTGTGGAGATCAGTCGGCCCGTTGCCGATCAGCATCGCGCCTTTCAGCGGCGCGCCGAGCTTCCCGTTCTCGATTTTGTAGGCCTCGGTGCACTGGAACACATATTTGCCCGAGGTGATGTCGACCTGGCCGCCGCCGAAATTGGCGGCATACATGCCGTTCTTCACCGAAGCGATGATCTCGGCCGGATCGCGATCGCCGGCCAGCATGTAGGTGTTGGTCATGCGCGGCATCGGCACATGGGCGTAGCTCTGCCGCCTTCCGTTGCCGGTCGGCTTCATACCCATCAGCCGGGCGTTCTGGCGGTCCTGCATATAGCCGACCAAAATGCCGTCCTCGATCAGCACGGTGCGGTTAGTCGGCGTGCCCTCGTCGTCGATGGAGAGCGAGCCACGCCTGGATGCCATGGTGCCGTCATCGACCACGGTCACGCCTTTGGCGGCGACCTGCTGGCCCATCAATCCTGCAAAGGCGGAGGTCTGCTTGCGGTTGAAATCGCCTTCGAGCCCGTGGCCGACTGCCTCATGCAGCATCACGCCGGGCCAGCCGGCGCCCAGCACGACATCCATCTCGCCAGCGGGCGCGGGCACCGATTCGAGATTGACCAGCGCCTCGCGCAGCGCGCCGTCGGCGGCGTCGCGCCAGGCCTTGGTCTCGATAAAGCGGGCATAGCCCTCGCGGCCGCCATAGCCCTTGCTGCCGGTCTCCTGCCGGTCGCCCTGGCCGGCGACCACGGAAATGTTGACGCGCACCAGCGGGCGGATGTCGCGGTAGCTCTCGCCGTCCGGCCGCAGGATTTCGACGACCTGCCAGGTCGCGGTAAGGCTGGCGGAGACCTGCCGCACCCGCGGATCCTTGTCGCGGATATAGGCGTCGATCTCGCCGAGCAGCTTGACCTTGGCCTCGAAGCCCGGCGCGTCCAGCGGGTTCTCGTCGCCATAGAGCTTGACGTTGGTGTGCGCCGGCGCCGCGGCGAAGGTCCCGGCGTAGCCGCCGCGGACGGCCGCGACCGCATCAGCGGCGCGGATCAGCGCGGGAATCGAGACATCGGAGGAATGCGCATAGCCGACCGCGTCGTCCTTGACCGCGCGCAGGCCGAAACCCTGCGAGGTGTCGTAGGTCGCCTGCTTCAGCCGGCCATTGTCGAACACCAGCGCTTCGGTCTGCCCGAACTCCAGGAACAACTCTCCGTCGTCGGCGCCCGCAAGTCCGCGCGCCACCTCGCGGCGGACGGTATCGCGGTCAAGATTGGCACGGTCGAGCAGGGAGGTCGTGGCGGGATTGGTCATGGTCACTCCAGCGAACTGCGAATTCTCGCCATCCCTGCCTTGGGCGCAACTAAATACCAGCGCAAGGGGAACCTGCAGCCAACATTTTCGCGATCTAAGCAGAGATGAGCACGAAACTCATCTTACATCCCGGAAACCTGCGGCTGCCGGTCCCGGGTCGGCCCGGGCGCTTGTGATGAAAGATAGTGCTTATGGCTGCAAACCGGGAGAGCCTGCGACAGTGCGGTCGATCACGGCAACTTGTCATATCCTTCCGCCAGCCCGTTCAGGCTGAGCGGAAAGCCGATGCCCTCTTCCGGGGTCTCGAAGATGATGAAGGTGGCGGTCTTGGCGGCCTTGAGCTGGCCGAGCAGCTTGTCGTCCAGCACGACCTCAGCCACGCAGCCATTGGGCAGGCAGCGAACGAAGCCGGCGCGGCCGACATCCTGGTTGTCGAGCTTCAGCCCGAGGCCGGAGGGCAGCAGCACGCCGAGCGGCGCGACCACCCGCATCAGGCGGCTCTTCTGGTCGGCGGTCTTCAGCACGATCACGGTCAGGCCGGCATTGGAGCGGTCCTCCGCCACCACGCTCTGGATCAGCGCGCATTGCTCGGCCTGCGCGCCCGGCGGGGTGTCGCAACGGATCTGCCAATCGCCATGGACCGAGCGGACCGCCCCTTGCGCGTTCGCCGCCTGGGTCAGGCCGAGAAACAGGGCTGCCGCCAGCAGACCTCCCAGCCAGCCTGCTTGCGCCTTTCGCCTTGTTGCCTGAATGTTCGAAGCGCCCATCCGGGTCGATCCTTTAGAATGTTCGGTCGGGCCCGGCCGTCCGTTCGGCCGCCGGTCGCACGCACCCGTCGACTGTATCGCAATGACGGCGCCTTGAAGGCGATCTTGAAGCCATTTCCGCGCCGGATCGGGGCATCCACGAGCGAATCAGGTTCCTGTGGAGCGCCCGCCTGTGGGTACATCCGGCAATCCCCCTGTCAAGCAGCGTCGGTGATCGACCCGGCGACTTTCGCTTGATTTTGCGGGAAAATTCGCGGTCGGCAGATTAGTCGCAGGCGCATGGCGTTCGGCCTTACTACTGCATTGCGAGCGCCTGCGAATTATGGTTTGAGAGGCTGGATTTCGACGCGTTCTAGCGATCTGGCTCCCGTACCCTTCTTGACTTGAACGCGGGTACGTCCGGTAGGCCGTTTGTCAGGGCGGATCGTGCCGCATTTCCGGCAAAGCGCCGGGGTGCGTTGGGGAAATATCTAGGGAGCGCGAGCGGCATGAAGATGTCGATTGGCCGGATTGGCCGACAATTGCTGGGATTTGCGGTGGCGGGCATGGCGTCGATCGCCGCAGGATCGGCCTTCGCCGAGATGGGACAGCCGGCACCTTGGGAGCACACGCTGCAGGAAGGCGCGACTCCAGTGATGGAAAACATCATCTGGTTTCACAATTTCCTGCTGGTGCTGATCACCCTGATCACGCTGTTCGTGCTGGCGCTGCTCGTGATCGTCGTGGTGAAGTTCAACGCTCGCACCAACCCAGTGCCCTCCCGGACCACCCACAACACCCTGATCGAGGTGGCCTGGACGCTGATCCCGGTGCTGATCCTGGTCGGCATCGCGGTGCCGTCGTTCCGCCTGCTGTTCCTCGAGCTCGACGTGCCGAAGCCGGATCTCACGGTCAAGGTCACCGGCAAGCAGTGGTACTGGTCCTACGCCTACCCGGACAACGGCAAGTTCGAATTCGATTCGCTGCTCGACAAGGACAAGCAGCCCCGCCTGCTCGGCGTCGACAACGAGATGGTCGTCCCGGTCAACAAGGTAGTGCGGATCCAGACCACCGGCGCGGACGTGATCCACTCCTTCGCGGTGCCGGCTTTCGGCATCAAGATCGACTCGATCCCCGGCCGTCTCAACGAGACCTGGTTCAAGGCCACCAAGACCGGCATGTTCTACGGCCAGTGCTCGGAACTGTGCGGCAAGGACCATGCTTTCATGCCGATCGCGGTGCGGGTCGTCAGCGACCAGGAATTCGCGGCCTGGGTTGACGGCGCGAAGAAGAAGTTTGCGGCCAACCCGGCGAATACCTACGCGTCGGCTGGTCAGGCGGCGCAGTAGGCGCGATTGGAAGAATAAGGGCGACGGGACCGCAGGGTCCGAGAGGGACTGCAAGGCAGGATTTGGAACATGGCTACAGGCGCAGCGACACACGACGATCACGCCCATGATGATCACGCCCATCATCCGACCGGATGGCGGCGCTACCTCTACTCCACCAACCACAAAGACATCGGTACGATGTACCTGATCTTTGCGGTGATCGCGGGCATCATCGGCGCCGCGATGTCGATCGCGATTCGCGCCGAGCTGATGTATCCGGGCGTCCAGATCTTCCACGAGACCCATGTCTACAACGTGTTCGTGACCTCGCACGGTCTGATCATGATCTTCTTCATGGTCATGCCGGCGATGATCGGCGGGTTCGGCAACTGGATGGTGCCGCTGATGATCGGCGCGCCGGATATGGCCTTCCCGCGCATGAACAACATCTCGTTCTGGCTGCTGCCGGCGTCCTTCGCGCTGCTCATCATCTCCACCTTCGTCGAGGGTGAGCCGGGCGCCAATGGTGTCGGTACGGGCTGGACCATGTACGCACCGCTATCGACCTCGGGTCATCCGGGGCCGGCGGTCGACTTCGCGATCCTGTCGCTCCATCTGGCCGGTGCGTCGTCGATCCTCGGTGCGATCAACTTCATCACCACGATCTTCAACATGCGGGCGCCGGGCATGACCCTGCACAAGATGCCGCTGTTCGTCTGGTCGATCCTGGTGACGGTGTTCCTGCTGCTGTTGTCGCTGCCGGTGCTCGCCGGTGCGATCACCATGCTGCTGACCGATCGCAATTTCGGCACCACCTTCTTTGCGGCTGACGGCGGCGGCGATCCCGTGCTGTTCCAGCACCTGTTCTGGTTCTTCGGTCATCCCGAAGTGTACATCCTGATCCTGCCCGGCTTCGGCATGATCAGCCAGATCGTCTCGACCTTCTCGCGCAAGCCCGTGTTCGGCTATCTCGGCATGGCCTACGCCATGGTCGCGATCGGCGGCATCGGCTTCGTGGTCTGGGCGCACCACATGTACACCGTCGGCATGTCGTCGGCGACGCAGGCCTACTTCGTCGCCGCCACGATGGTGATCGCGGTGCCGACCGGCGTGAAGATCTTCTCCTGGATCGCCACGATGTGGGGCGGCTCGATCGAGTTCAAGGCGCCGATGCTGTGGGCGATCGGCTTCATCTTCCTGTTCACCGTCGGCGGCGTCACCGGCGTCGTGCTGGCCAACGCCGGCGTCGACCGCGTGCTGCAGGACACCTATTACGTGGTGGCGCACTTCCACTACGTGCTGTCGCTCGGCGCCGTGTTCGCGATCTTCGCGGGCTGGTACTACTGGTTCCCGAAGATGACCGGCTACATGTACTCGGAGACCATCGCCAAGCTGCACTTCTGGGTCACTTTCATCGGTGTGAACCTGGTATTCTTCCCGCAGCACTTCCTCGGTCTGTCGGGCATGCCCCGCCGCTACGTCGACTATCCGGATGCCTTCGCCGGCTGGAACCTGGTCTCCTCCTGGGGTTCCTACATCTCCGGTGTCGGCGTGCTGATCTTCATCTACGGCGTGATCGATGCCTTCGTCCGCAAGGAGCAGGCCGCGAACAATCCGTGGGGTGCGGGTGCGACCACGCTGGAGTGGACGCTGACCTCGCCGCCGCCGTTCCACCAGTTCGAAGTGCTGCCGCGCGTGCAGTGACCTGAGACGACGCGGCGCACCCTAAAGTGCGCCGCGCTTTTTGAGAGAAGTGAGACCTGATCTTGTCGGTTGTCGATCACAGCGCCATTGAGTTGCCTCGGATTTCCGAGGCCGAAGTGGGCGACTACATCGCGCTCTTAAAGCCGCGCGTGATGTCGCTGGTGGTCTTCACCGCGCTGGTCGGGCTGATGATCGCGCCGGTTCACGTCCACCCGGTGCTGGCGTTCACGTCGATCCTCTGCATCGCGGTCGGCGCCGGCGCCTCCGGCGCGCTCAACATGGCCTATGAGGGCGACGTCGACGCCCTGATGACGCGGACCGCCAACCGGCCGATCCCGCGCGGCCGCATCACCCCGCCGGAGGCGGCGGCGTTCGGCATCACGCTCGCCTTCTTCTCGGTGATGACGCTCGGCATCCTGGTCAACTGGGTGGCGGGCGCGCTGCTCGCCTTCACGATCTTCTTCTATGCCGTGATCTACACGATGTGGCTGAAGCGCTGGACCGCGCAGAACATCGTGATCGGAGGGGCTGCCGGCGCGCTGCCGCCGGTGGTGGCGTGGGCCGCGGCGACCGGCTCGCTGTCGGTGGAGCCGATCCTCCTGTTCCTGATCATCTTCTTCTGGACGCCGCCGCATTTCTGGGCGCTGGCGCTGTTCCGCAGCGACGACTACGCGCGTGCCGGCATCCCGATGCTGCCCGTCGTCGCCGGTCCCGATGCGACGCGGCTGCAGATCCTGCTCTACACCATCGTGCTGGTCGCGATCGCGCTGGCGCCGTGGCCGCTCGGCTATTTCGACTGGATCTACGGCATCACGTCGCTGGTGTTCGGCGCCGGCATGCTGTGGCTCGCGATCCAAGTCTATCGCCGCCGCGAGGGCGTTGCGGCCAATCGCGCCACGCGACGGCTGTTCGCTTTCTCCATCCTTTATCTGTTCGCGCTGTTCGCCGTCCTCCTGGCAGAGGTTGTCGTCCGCGCGATCGCGCCTATCGTCTTTGGGTAGGGGCGCCAAGGGCAAGATGGGGGCGCATGGGTTACAAATGGACGAGAAGCAGGAACCAGAAGGAATCGTCCTCACCGAGGCGCAGCTCAAGAGCCGCCGCCAGCGCTCGATCGCCACGGCGCTCGCGCTCGGCGTGCTCGTTCTGCTGTTCTTCGCTGTCACCCTCGTCAAGGGGCCAGCCGTGCTGGTGCGGCCGCTGTGAGTGAGATGGCGAACCAGCCGACCAACCAGGATCCGCAGGGCCGGGATCTGCGGGACGATGGCGCCAAGGTCACGCGGCGCGTGCTGACGCGCGACGCGATGGTCGCTTCGATCTGCGGCGTCGTCGTGGTGCTGATGGTCGGCGCGTCCTACGCCGCGGTGCCGTTCTACAACTGGTTCTGCCGCACCACGGGCTTCAACGGCACCACCCAGGTCGCGACCTCGGCCCCGACGGCCGCGCCGCTCGACCGCACCATCACGGTCAGCTTCGATTCCAACGTCGCGCCGGGCCTGCCCTGGAAGTTCGAGCCGGAGCAGAACAACATCGACGTCAAGATCGGCCAGGTCGTCACCGTCTACTACACCGTGACCAACCAGTCGGCGCGGACCACCACCGGACAGGCTGCCTACAACGTCGCGCCGCTGACGGTCGGCGCCTACTTCCAGAAGATCAACTGCTTCTGCTTCACCGAGCAGACCATGGCGCCGGGCGAAAAGCGCGAGATGGCCGTGGTGTTCTACGTCGATCCGGCGCTGGCAAAAGACAGCGAGAACGACACGCTGAAATCGATCACCCTGTCCTACACCTTCTTCCCCGTGCGCGATCCGGCGCCGAAGCCCGTCGCGGCGGGCGAGGCGGAGCAGCGGAAGGGCGGCTAGCGATTTTTGGAATTTGAGACGAATACGTGCCTGACGGCACGCGAATGGAGAGACTGCAATGGCTGAGGCGCAAGTCAAGCATCACGACTATCATCTCGTCGACCCGAGCCCGTGGCCGGTAGTCGGCTCGATCTCGGCCTTCATCATGGCGTTTGGCGCGATCGGCTGGATGCATCACATGTACTCGGCGGCTCCGATCGTGTTCGGCGTCGGCACCGTCGGCGTGCTCTACACGATGGCGAGCTGGTGGGGCGACGTGATCAAGGAAGCCCAGTACAAGGGCGACCACACCCGCGTGGTGCAGATCAGCCACCGCTACGGCATGATCCTGTTCATCGCCTCCGAGGTGATGTTCTTCGTCGCCTGGTTCTGGGCGTTCTTCAACTCCGCGCTGTTCCCGGCCGATGCGGTGCATGCCACCCGCGACGCGGTGTTCGGCTGCGGTCCCGGCACCGCGATGGGCGCCTGCAATGTGCCCGGCACCTGGCCGCCGAAGGGCATCGAGACCTTCGACCCCTGGCATCTGCCGCTGCTCAACACGCTCTTGCTGCTGACCTCGGGCACGACGGTCACCTGGGCGCACCATGCGCTGCTCGAGAACGACCGCCAGGGCCTCAAGCAGGGCCTGATCCTGACCGTGATCCTTGGCGCCTGCTTCACCTGCGTGCAGGCCTATGAGTACGCACACGCGACGTTCTCCTTCGCTGGCAACGTCTATGGCGCGACCTTCTTTATGGCGACCGGGTTCCACGGTTTCCACGTGCTGGTCGGCACCATCTTCCTGCTGGTCTGCCTGTTCCGCGCCTACGCCGGTCACTTCACGCCGAAGCAGCACCTCGGCTTCGAGTTCGCCGCCTGGTACTGGCACTTCGTCGACGTGGTGTGGCTGTTCCTGTTCATCTGCATCTACGTCTGGGGCCACGGTGCCGAGACCATGGCCCACGGCGCGCACTAACCGCACGTCCTATGTGCTAAAGAGGGGGCGGCCGGACTGGCCGCCCTTTTGCTTTCAAGAGCATGGTCTGGAAAATCAAGGACCGGTTTTCCCTCGCGACAAACGCGGAACGTTTGCGCGGAGATCATGCTCCAACAAGGAGATGAGATCATGATGCGGTTCCCTGCAATCGTATCATGATCGAAGAGAACCGATGACGGATACACCACCCACCGTGACCGAGAGCGCCTTGCGCGGCATCGCCTGCAAATGTCCGCGCTGCGGCAAGGGCAAGCTCTACTCAGGTTTCCTCACGCTCGCGCCGCGCTGCGAGAACTGCGGCCTCGACTACGCCTTCATCGATTCCGGCGACGGCCCGGCGATCTTCATCATCATGCTGGCGGGTGCGATCGTGGTCGCGGCCGCGCTGATCGTCGAGGTGAAGTACCAGCCGCCGTTCTGGGTGCATGCGGCGCTGTGGCTGCCGCTGATCGTCGTCACCACGATCTTGCCGCTGCGGTCGATGAAGTCGCTGCTGATCGCGCTGCAATTCCATCACAAGGCCGCCGAAGGCCAGTTGATCCGCCGCGACCCGTCATGAGCAGTACAGCTATTCGCCGGCCCAGCGCCGCCGGCTTCGGCATCTTCACGCTGATCCTGATCGTGGTCTTTGTCGGTCTCGGCATCTGGCAATTGCAGCGCCGGGTCGAGAAGCATGCCCTGATCGCGCAGCTCGACGCCCGGCTTGCGGCGGCGCCGGAGGCGCTGCCGCAGCCGTCGGTGTGGCCCACACTGACCTCGGCGAAGGACGAATTCCGTCGCGTCACCTTCACCGCAACCTATACGACACTGCCGGACGCGATGGTCTACGGCTCCGGCTCCGGGGTGCGCGCCGATATCAGCGGGCCCGGCACCTGGGCGTTCCTGCCGGCGAAGCTGCCGAGCGGCGAGACCGTCGTGGTCAATGGCGGCTTCGTGCAGAACACGATGCAGGATCGTTCTTTCGAGGATCGCATCGTCGGCCGTCTCGTCACCGGCCAGCCGGTCACGCTCACCGGTTACATCCGCTTTCCCGAGCGTCCCGGCCGGCTGACGCCGGCGGAAAACGTGCCGAAGCGGCTGTGGTTCGCGCGCGATCATCGCGGGATGGCGCAGGCGCTGGGCTGGGGCGAGGTGGCGCCGTTCTACATCGACCTGGAAGCGCCGGTACCCGACAGCGGCACGCCGAAGCCGGGTCCGCTGCAGGTGCATCTCAGGGATGACCACATGCAGTACGCCATCACCTGGTTCTCGCTGGCCGCGGCCGTCCTGATCGCGTTCGGCGCGTGGTGGCGCGGCCAGCGCCGCAGGGGCGCCTGACGGCAGGTCGCACGAAGCGAGCGCGTCGCCTGGAGCGGAAACGCGCCTGCTATCCGCCTATCGCGGGCCATGCTCAGTGTCCGACATGGACGGCGCCGCCGAGCTTGACCTTGCGCAGCGTCAGCGCGAGCGGCACGGCCGAGAGCGAGATCAGCATCAGCACCCAGAACGCGTCCATGTAGGACAGGAACGACGCCTGGGTCTGCACCTGCTGGCCGATCCATTGGATCGCCTGGTCGTGCGCCTGCGCCAGCGAGCTGCCCTGACCGGCGAAGAAGCTGGTGATCTGATGCAGCGTTTCCTGATATTGCGGGCTCGACGGCGTCACCTGCTCGACCAGCCGGCTCTGATGGAATTGCTCGCGATGCGTCAGCACGTTGGAGACGATGGAGACGCCGATCGAGCCGCCGGTGTTGCGCGCCGCGTTGATCAGGGCTGAGGCCTGGTCGGTCTTGGCAGGCGGGATGCCGTCATAGGAGGCCGCCATGATCGGCACGAAGATCAAGGGCAGGCCGACGCCAAGCAGCATGCGCGAGCGCGCCATGAACCAGAAGCCGAGATCGCCATACACGTTGGTCATGCCGTACATGGAGATTGCAATGACCAGTGCCCCGATGACGATCAGATATTTCGGCTGCACCTTGGCCGCGAGGCGGCCGACGGCGAACATCATCAGCATGGTGACGACGCCGCCGGGCGACAGCATGAGGCCGGCCCAGGTCGCGGTGTAGCCGAAATCCTGCTGCACCAGTTGCGGCAGGAACTGGGTGGTCGCGAGCAGGATGGCGCCGGTCGCCAGCATCACCAGGAAGCAGGCGCCGAACTGGCGGCTTGCCACCATCCGCAGATCGATCATCGGATTGCGGCGGGTCATCTCCCACGGGATCATCAGCACGAACGCCGTGCCGCAGATCACGGCGAAGGTGACGATGAAGGGGGAGGCGAACCAGTCGTCCTCCAGGCCGCGGTCGAGCACCACCTCGAGGGCGCCGAGGAAGGTCGCGACCAGCGCGAAGCCGATGAAATCGAACGTGTTGTCCTGCCGCTCCTTTGCCTGCTTGGCAGGCTCGTGCAGCACCGCCGCGATCAGGGCGATCGCAAAGGCGCCGACCGGGGCGTTGATCAGGAAGCACCAGTGCCAGGAGAGATTGTCGGACAGCCAGCCGCCGAGTGTTGGCCCGACCACCGGCGCAACCACCACGGCGATGCCGAACACCGCAAAGGCCTGGCCGCGTTTCGCCGGTGGAAACGCATCGGCCAGGATCGACTGCGCAACCGGCACCATGCCGCCGCCGCCGAGACCTTGCAGAATGCGGAACAGCAACAGCGCGTTCAGGCTCGGCGCGAACCCGCACAGGATCGAGCTCACGGTGAAGATGCCCAGGCAAATCAGGAAGAACGTCTTGCGTCCCAGCATCCGCGCGAGAAAGCTGGAGGCGGTCAGGATGATGGCGTTGGAGACCAGATAGGTCGTGACCACCCAGGAGGCTTCGTCCTCGCTCACGCCCATGCCGCCTGCGATATAGGGCAGCGCCACGTTGGCGATGGTGGTGTCGAGCACCTCCATGAAGCTCGCGAGCGCAACCACGATGGCGATCAGCCACGGATTGGCGGCGGCGGTGCTCGGAGCAGGGATACTTCTTGCGTCGATCGCAGCCGCACTCATAGCAGCCTCCCCAGGCGCTCGAGCAGCGACGGCGAGGAATCGATGCGCACGGTCGGGACCACGGACATGCCCGGGCCGAGGGCCAAGTCGGTCGGCGGGTTGTCCATCACGATCTTGACCGGCACGCGCTGCACGATCTTGACGTAGTTGCCGGTGGCGTTCTGCGCCGGCAGCAGCGAGAACGCGGTGCCGGATCCGGGGCTCTTGCGCTGCGCCTTGAGCGACTCGACCTGGCGCTGCGCCAGGTTAAGCGTCGCCTTCGCGCTGAGCAGCGCGGACTGCTGCTGATGCAGTTGCGAGGTGTACTGCTCGGAGTTCTGAACCGTGCCGTAGCCGGTCTGCTCCAGATGCTGGTAGCGCGTCGCCTGCTGCTGGGCGAAC
This sequence comes from Bradyrhizobium sp. ISRA464, assembly GCF_029910095.1. Classification (NCBI taxonomy): domain Bacteria; kingdom Pseudomonadati; phylum Pseudomonadota; class Alphaproteobacteria; order Hyphomicrobiales; family Nitrobacteraceae; genus Bradyrhizobium; species Bradyrhizobium sp. ISRA464. Next base: position 1,300,324 of record NZ_CP094526.1, read on the forward strand.
ACCAGCGCCGCCTCGCTCTGGTCCACCTGCGCCTGGTTGGCGGCGATCTGGGCCTGCTGCACATCGAGCTGCGCGTCGATGTTCTCGATGCTGGCGCGCGCCGCCGCGACCTGGGCCTCGGCCTGCGCGAGCGCGACGCGGTAGTCGCGGTCGTCGAGGCGGGCGATCACCTGTCCGGCGGCGACGTGCTCGTTGTCGGTGACCGGAACTGCGGTGATGTATCCGGACAGTTTCGGGGCGATCGCGGACTGCCGCGCCGCGATGAAGGCGTCGTCGGTTGATTCGAAATGCCTGGAATAGTCCATGTAGAGATAGCCGCCGCCGATCGCCGCGGCGAGCAACACGGCGCCGATCGCGGAGACCACGGGGCGGCGGCGCAGGACACTGTCCCGGCGCGCCTTGTCGCTGGCCTGCGGCTGGGCCGTCCCGGGCTGAGGCGCCTTGCCGGCCGGGCCTTCATTCGGGGCGGGAGCGCGCGCCGCGGGCTCCGGCTGGTGGGATTTGACGCCGGGCTCACGCGAGGTCGCAGCGGAAGGCGGGCTTTCAGCGCCCTCGAGCCCTGGTGCGCCTCGTTCCAAAACACTGTCTTCGAACATGATCGCTGCTCCTGCGGCCGGCGAGGTCCGCAAGGCGGGCCTCGCATAAAGGAACGGAGCCGTTCCGTTCTGTGCTACAAATAGCCCGGTCTCGCAGGTGCGTCAATAGGAACGGAACTGTACCGTTCTATTTACAAGCGGATGTGATAAGGCTAGATTGACCTGCAACGCTGCCCCGTCGGCGGCATCGAACCCGGTGCGATCGCGATGAACACCCGCACTCTGAAGAAGACACCGTCATCGAGGCCCAAGCGCGCCGAGGTGCGCCTGGGCCGGCCGCCGAAGGAGCTGATCGGAGAGGTTGACGAGCGCATCCTCGATGCCGCCCGCATGGTCTTTCTGCAGCGCGGGTTCGAGGGCGCGAGCATCGACGAGATCGCCGAGGTCGCCCGCTCCGGCAAGCGCACGATCTATGCGCGCTTTGCGGACAAGCGGGCGCTGTTCACCGAAGTGGTGACGCGGGACATCCTTGTGCGCATCGCCGAGTACAAGGTCGAGGCGCCGACCGGCGCCACCGTCGAGGAGCGCCTCACGAGCGCTGCGTCCACCATGCTGCACTGGGGGCTCGACACCGACAGGATCGGACTGATGCGGCTCGCCATCGCGGAGGCGCGCCGCTTCCCCGATCTGGCTGCCACAGTCAACCGAAGGGCGCGCGAGCTCAGCACCGAGCTGGGGGTTCACCTCCTGCGCGACCTGACGAAGTCGGACGAGTTCGGGACGCTGCCGGCCTTCGCGCCGGAGCACCTCGCGACCACGGCGCGGCTGTTCCTCGATCTCGTCGCGGTGCCGATGCTGCTCAGGGCGCTGTATGAGGTCGACCTCAAGGTGCTTGACCCGGAGATCGACGCGCATGTGGCGCGCGCTGTTGCGTTCTTTCTCGCGGCCTGCCGCAACGGCTGGGTTGAGAGTGGGAAGCAGTAGAGCGGGACGAAGTTGGATTGAATCGGTCTCGCAGCAGACTCGCTGCAGCTCTCCCGCTTGCGGGGCCGAGACGAGCGAAGCTCGCTCTTAGGTCGGATCGCATCGGTAGATGCGATCCGGGTGGGAGCTCTCTCCCCACAAAGAGCGATGATCGCGGAGAGACCCCCACCCCAGCCCTCGCCCGCAAGCGGGAGAGTGGGTGGAGTTCCTTGACGGATCAACCCGGCGCGCGCTCGACGGCGTGACGCAGCCAGACCATTCCGCCCTCGAGCGTTTCGCAGTGGGTCAGCCGCAGCGCCTGCCCGGCGCCAGGGCGATCGCCTTCCGGCCCGTGATAGTCGACGATGCTCTGCGTTCCGGCCACGCCGTCGACGGCCGGATGGATCAGCGTGCTGAATTCGTCGATCAGCCCATGCTTGAGGAAGGCGCCATTGATCCCGCCGCCGCCTTCCAGCAGCAGCGTCTTGGCGCCGAACAGAGCCGCAAGCTGCTCCATCGCGTCCGGTAGATCGTCGCCCTTCGCGCCGGCAAAGATGTAGGACGCGCCGTCCTCGCGCAGTTCGGCGAGATGGGCATCGGACACTTGTTCGCCCAACACCGCAACGGCGTGATCGCCGCCGACATTGTCTTTCCCGAAATGCACGCGGCCCGAAGGATCGATGCCGACCGCAAGCTTGCGGCCGTTGCGGTTGGCGATGTGCGCCTCGCGCGGCAGCTTCGGCGGGTTGGCGATGTGCCGCCCGGATCCCTTGGCCATCTCGTTCATGGTGACGCGGCCGATGATCCATCCGTCGGCATTGAAGCCGTCGTGGATCCGCTCGTAATGTCCGCGCAGAATGTCGGCCGAGATGCCCGCAGCCGGCTTGGTGAAGCGGCTGGGATGAAGTTTGCCGTCGATGGACGTGCCCATGTGGCAGATGATGTGGGGTCGCATGAGTGTACTCTTCAGTGGAACGTTGCAATGACGAGCCGCTGTCGCGGATTGGGGGCACGGTCTCATCTAGAGGGCCGCTGGTCTATTCTCAACTTCAGTAACGGGGCGGTGCTTCAACCTCGCGGCGCAGTGCTTTACGTACTCAAAATTCGTCACGCCGCCTTCCTCTCGAAAGCGGGCGCCAGATCGCGGCGAGCGAGAAAAACACACCTGCGGTGTGATCGCGTGATATATCGTTGGCAAACAGGTACTTCTTCAACCTGCCTGCCTCGCGCATTGGGGACGCTCAGCACATCATTCCTGCAAGAAGGACGGAACTGGTGTCTCTCCGCACCCCGCTGATGCTTCTCCTGATATCCCTGGGCGCCGTCGCCGCGGTGTGGTGGTGGCTGGGCATCCCGGCCAACCTGGCGTACGCACCGATCGATCCAAATCGTAAAGTACAATGCATCTCATACGCTCCCTTCCGTAACAATCAGACGTCACTTTCGTCGGCGACGCAGGTGTCGCGGGAGCAGATCGCGGAAGATCTCGCCCAGCTTGCGAAGATAACCGACTGCATCCGTACCTATGCGACCGATCTTGGTCTCGATCAAATTCCCGAGCTTGCGGCGAAGGCGGGGCTGAAAGTCATTCAGGGCATTTTTCTTGATAGGGACCGGCAGAAGAATTCAACTCAGATATCAACGGGGATACGTCTCGCCAGGAAATATCCGGAAACCATCATCGCGCTCGTGGTCGGCAACGAGGTCTTGTTGCGTAAAGAAATGACAGCTTCCGACCTCGCCGCCACGATCCGCTCGATCAAGGCGCAGGTCACTGTGCCCGTCACCTATGCCGACGTCTGGGAGTTCTGGCTGAGCAATCGCGAACTTTACGACGCCGTCGATTTCGTCACGATTCACATCCTGCCATATTGGGAAAATGTTCCAGTCCGGGCGGAATTTGCTGCCGCTCACGCTGACACGATTCGCCGGCAGATAGCGTCGGTTTTTCCGGGCAAGGAAATCGTGATCGGAGAAATCGGCTGGCCGAGCGAGGGGCGAATGCGCGAGTCAGCTCTACCGTCGCGCATCAATCAGGCGCGGGTGGTCTCGGAGGTCCTCGACCTTGCTCGGCGCGAGCATTTCCGCGTCAATCTGTTCGAGGCCTATGATGAATCGTGGAAGCGAGAGATCGAGGGTACGATCGGCGGATCTTGGGGCTTGTTCGATTCCGAGCAGCGCAGGCTGAAATATCCGCCCGGCGTGCCCATCAGCAACTTTCCGCTCTGGAAGCTGCAAATGTGCAGCGGAATGGCGCTTGCGATCCTGGTATTCGCTGCGGCGTGGCCGACTTTACGGCGCAAGCCCAGGGAGTCCGGGTTCGTCTTGTGGTTTGCGGTCGGAATATCGGCGACCACAGCCGGAATCCTGTTTGGGGTGGCCGCTCAAAAAATGTTCTATGAGAGTTACGGAGCGGGCGGCTGGCTTCTATGGGGCTCACTTCTGGCGGCGGCGACTGCTTCGCCGGTGTTTGGCGCCAACGCCCTTATGTCGGGTCGCGCATCCCCCAGTTTTTTGGAATTGTTGGGTCCGAAGGGCTACCAGACTGAATCGGTGCTGGCGACCATGCACGGATTGGTCTTGATCGTAACCTGCGTGATCGGTACAGCGACCGCAGTCGGCCTTGTGTTTGACCCGCGCTTCATTGATTTTCCTTTTGCGGCTCTCACCATGGCGGCGGTGCCTTTTGCGGCTACGACGCTGCTCAATCCTCCCAAGAAAGGAATCCGCCCTATGGCGGAATCGCTATTCGCGGGCTTTTTTTTTGTAGCGGCAATCTATATAGGGTTCAACGAAGGGCCGGCCAACTGGCAGTCGCTGTGGACTTGCGCGGCCTTCATGCTGCTTGCGGTTACGCTGTGGCGGGCGCGTGCCTGAGAATGGCAAAGCGGTCCGATTCCTTCGAGGGACATCAATAAACATTCCGGCAGTCACCGGCTCCTGGAGCATCACGAAGGGACCAGGCCAATGCGCGCCCCATGCCACTGAGTTGCCCGACGGCGCAAGTGTCCGTCGCAAAAATATTTCTGTTTTCCAGAAGTGCAGATCAGTGTATAGATTGCCCCATCTCACCCGCTTGAGGGGCGCTTCGCGATCGTCACGAGTGTTGGGTCGAGATGCGGTGGACGCCGATGTCACGGCTGACGAGCGTGGCAGATAGCGGACGGTGAAGTCGTGCAGGCCTGACGCCCTAGTGGCAGGTGTCTCATCAGTAAGAGCAAGCTCTCTCCCTGATGACGGTGACAACAAAGCCCAGTCTCGCCGGGGAGAGCACGTATAAGCCGTAACCCATCGCGCAGGGAAAGCCGGGATTGCTCCGGTTTCACCTGTGGTCCTACCTCCCGTGCTTTCCATTTGCACGGGACCCATGGGTGCGATCGGCACCCGGCTTTCCCTGCGCCCTCTGATCGAAGAGCGGCGAGAATTGCAGCAAACCTCGGACGCCGCGCCGCGAGAGTGCGAACGTATGACTCACAAGCGGTGCGACAAACTCGATGTCGTCCTGGCGAAAGCCAGGACCCATTATCTCAAATGCTCATTGTTGAGCGGCGCTGGGGCCATGTTCCCGTTCACAATCAAATGCGGTGGTTATGGGTCTGGCTTTCGCCGGGACCACAGCGGTGGATGTGGTGCAACGTCGGCTCTGGCCTTCGCCGGAACGTCGAGGCGGAGAGAGCCATCCCCGCATGCCGCGGCCGCAGGGCCGTTTGAGCGGCGCCCGGAGGCATCGTTCGGGCTACCCTTTGTCAGTCCGATCTTCTATGGTGCCCGCTCGGTTCGCAGGCGGCGAACATGATAATTCCATGATATCAAAGGCTTATGGCTCGGATAGAAGCCTTTGGAGGGCAGTTTGACGCGGTATATTTCAACCAGGGGCGAAGCCCCGAGTTTGGGCTTCTGCGATGTGATGCTGACCGGGCTCGCCCGGGACGGCGGGCTTTACGTGCCCGAGACCTGGCCGCAGCTCACACCCGAGACCATCGCTTCCTTCTTCGGCCGGCCCTATTGGGAGGTCGCGGTCGAAATCATCCGTCCGTTTGCCGCCGGCGAGATTTCGGATGCCGATCTCGGCCGCATGGCGAACGAGGCTTACGCCACCTTCCGCCACCCCGCGGTGGTGCCGCTCGACCAGATCGGGCCGAACCAATTCCTGCTCGAGCTGTTCCACGGACCGACGCTGGCGTTCAAGGACGTCGCGATGCAGCTGATCTCGCGGCTGATGGATCACGTGCTCGCCAAGCGCGCGGAGCGCACCACCATCGTGGTCGCGACCTCGGGCGATACCGGCGGCGCCGCCGTCGAGGCGTTTGCCGGTCTCGACAATGTCGACCTCGTCGTGCTGTTCCCGAACGGGCGCATCTCCGACGTGCAGCGGCGCATGATGACGACGACGGGCGCCGCCAACGTGCACGCGCTCGCGATCGAGGGCACCTTCGACGATTGCCAGGCGATCGTGAAGGCGATGTTCAACAATCACCGCTTCCGCGACGCGGTGGCGCTGTCGGGCGTCAATTCGATCAACTGGGCGCGCATCGTGGCGCAGGTGGTCTACTACTTCACCTCGGCGGTCGCGCTCGGCTCGCCGCAGCGCACGGTCGACTTCACCGTGCCGACCGGCAATTTCGGCGACATCTTCGCCGGCTATGTGGCGAAGCGGATGGGACTGCCGATCCGCTGGCTGCGCATCGCCGCCAACGTCAACGACATCCTGCCGCGCACGCTGAAGACCGGCAATTATGAGGTGCGCGAGGTTCACGCCACGACGTCGCCGTCGATGGACATCCAGGTGTCCTCGAATTTCGAGCGGCTGCTGTTCGAGGCGAGCGGCCGCGACGCCGACAGCGTTCGGCGCCTGATGGCCTCGCTCAAGCAGTCCGGCCGTTTCGTGCTGCCGGATGCGACGCTTGCCGCCGTGCGCCGCGATTTCGACGCGGGCCGCGCCGACGAAACCGAGACGGCGGCGGCGATCCGCGCCGCCTGGCGCGAGGCGGGCGATCTGGTCGATCCCCACACCGCGGTCGCGCTTGCGGTCGCCGACCGCGACACCTCGGACTCGAATATCCCGAACATCGTGCTGTCGACCGCGCATGCGGCGAAATTCCCCGACGCGGTCGAGGCCGCCTGTGGGGTGCGCCCGCATCTGCCGGCCTGGCTCGGCGGCCTGATGACCAAACCCGAACAGATGACTGTCATGAAGAACGATGCCGCCGAGGTCGAGCGCTTCGTGCTGTCGGTCAGCCGTGCCGCCAAGCAGGGAGCTATCGGATGAGCGTTGAAGTCACCAAACTTCCGAGCGGCCTGACCATCGTCACCGACACCATGCCGCATCTGGAAACCGCCTCGCTCGGCGTGTGGGCCGGCGTCGGCGGCCGCGACGAGAAGCCGAACGAGCACGGCATCTCGCATCTGCTCGAGCACATGGCGTTCAAGGGCACCGCACGGCGCTCCTCGCGCGAGATCGTCGAGGAGATCGAGGCGGTCGGCGGCGACCTCAATGCCGGGACCTCGACCGAGACCACCGCCTATTATGCGAGGGTGATGAAGGCCGACGTGCCGCTGGCGCTCGACGTGCTCGCCGACATTCTCGCCAACCCGTCCTTCGTGCCTGATGAGCTCGAGCGCGAGAAGAGCGTGATCGTGCAGGAGATCGGTGCGGCGCAGGATACGCCCGACGATGTCGTGTTCGAGCACCTCAACGAGCTCTGCTATCCGGACCAGCCGATGGGCCGCTCGCTGCTCGGAACCGCCAAGACGCTGAAGAGCTTCAACCGCGACATGCTGCGCGGCTATCTCTCCACGCATTACCGCGCGCCCGACATGGTGGTGGCCGCCGCCGGCGCCGTCGACCACAAGCGCATCGTCGAGGACGTCGCGCAGAAGTTCGCCGGCTTCGACGCCACGCCGGCACCGAAGCCGCAGGCGGCGATGTTCGGCAAGGGCGGATCGCGCGTGGTGCATCGCGAGCTCGAGCAGGCGCATCTGACGCTGGCGCTCGAGGGCGTGCCGCAGACCGACCTGTCGCTGTTCTCGCTGCAGGTGTTCACCAACGTGTTGGGCGGCGGGATGTCGTCGCGGCTGTTCCAGGAGGTACGCGAGAAGCGCGGGCTGTGCTACTCGATCTATACGTTCCACGCGCCCTACACCGACACCGGCTTCTTCGGCCTCTACACCGGGACCGATCCCGCCGACGCGCCTGAAATGATGGAGGTCGTCGTCGACGTCATCAACGACGCCGTGGAGACGTTGACCGAGGCCGAGGTGGCGCGCGCCAAGGCGCAGATGAAGGCCGGCCTGCTGATGGCGCTGGAAAGCTGCTCGGCCCGGGCCGAACAATTGGCCCGCCATGTGCTGGCCTATGGCCGGCCGCAGACCGTGGAGGAGCTGGTGACGCGGATCGATGCCGTCAGCGTCGAATCGACCCGCAACGCGGCCCGCGCGCTGCTGTCGCGCAGCCGCCCTGCGGTTGTTGCATTGGGCAGCGGCAGGGGTCTGGACACGGCGGTATCTTTCGCGGAAGGATTGACGAAGTCGAAGGCAAAGACGCTGCTACATTAGGGATTCGGTCCACCTTGTCCCGCTCTTGCGGGGAGAGGTCGAAGCCGAAGGCTTCGGGTGAGGAGGGTCTATCCGCAAATTGCGTCTGCGGAGAGGGCCCCTCACCCCAACCCTCTCCCCGCAAGAGCGGGGCGGGGGAGAAGAGGTGGTCCGGCGGGGGAGTATTGGGCTATGGCCCTGTTTCGTTTGCCATCCAGCGGGCCGGCCGCGCTGATGCCGCGCGGCCACGGGCTGCTGCTGCGGGCGCCGCAGATGTCGGATTTCCCGCAATGGGCGCAATTGCGGGAATTCAGCCGGGCCTATCTGACGCCCTGGGAGCCGATCTGGCCCTCCGACGATCTGACCCGTTCGGGCTTCCGCCGCCGGCTGCGCCGCTACGCCGAGGACATCGCCACCGACCGCTCCTACCCGTTCATCATCTTCCGCGAATCGGACGGGGTGATGATCGGCGGCATCACGCTTGCCAATGTCCGACGCGGCATCGTCCAGGCCGGGACCATCGGCTATTGGGTCGGCCAGCCCTATGCGCACCGCGGCTACATGACCACCGCGCTGCGGGTGCTGCTGCCGTCGCTGTTCGGCGAGCTCAACCTGCACCGCATCGAGGCGGCCTGCATCCCCTCCAACGCGCCGTCGATCCGGGTGCTGGAGAAGTGCGGCTTCACCCGCGAGGGCCTGGCGCGGCGCTATTTGTGCATCAACGGGATCTGGCAGGACCACCTGCTGTTCGGCCTGCTGCACGAGGATTTCCGCGGTTGATATCAGCCTTTTGGCTGATGCCGCGGCCGTCCCGGCGCCTCTCAAGATGCCTTGGGTTCGCCGCCATTGCCTTGCTATAACGCCGCGCAATAGGAACCTCGGTTGGAGGCATTGAGGATATCGATGGGTGACAGGGTGATCAGGCTCGCGATCGCGGCGGCGGTATCGATTGGTCTCGGTGTAACCCTGCTGCCCCCGGCGGCGTCGGCGCAGTCCCTGAGCGACCGCTTCAAGAGCCTGTTCGGCGGCGGCTCGTCGGACTCCAAGCCGGCCACGCCCGCCGCACCGCCCGCGCTCAATGAAAACGATGCCGAGCTGACCTGCCCGCCGGTCCAGATTCGCTCCGGCGCCTCCACCTATGCGGTGGCCGCGCCCGGCAAGCAGCCGATTGGCAACGACATCAAGTTCCTGGCCTCGATCTCGCGCATGGCGCGGCAGTGCAGCCTGGACAATGGTCAGATCACCGCGAAGATCGGTATCCAGGGGCGGGTGATCGTCGGACCTTCGGGCGCGCCGCCGACCGTCGAGGTGCCGCTGCGCGTCGCCGTGGTGCAAGGCGGCGTCGGCGAGAAGACGATCATGACCAAGGCCTACACGACCACGGTCCAGATCGACGAGACCGGCAGCGTGCCGTTCAGCCTGGTTGCGGAGGATGTCGTCTATCCGGCGCCGTCGCCTGCGGACAACGACAACTACGTCTTCTATATCGGCTTCGACCCGCAGGCCTTGAAGCCGGAGCCCAAGCCCCGCGGCCACAAGAAGAGATAGGGCGCCGCGGCCGAGAGCTGATCGCGCAAACAAAAAAGCCGGCGCGAGATGATCGCGCCGGCTGTTTGTCGTGGATCGGGGCGGCTTCAGTTCAGCTTGGAGCGGACTTCCGCGATGCCCTTGCTGACGAGGTCGTCGGCGACCGAGCCCTTGACCGACTGCGACAGGATGGTCGAGGCGGCGGTGACCGCAGCGTTCGCTGCGGCGGCGCGGACATCGGCCAGGGCCTGGGCCTCGGCCTGGGCGATCTTGTTCTCGGCGGTCTTGGTCCGCCGCGCAACAAAATCTTCCATCTTGGTCTTGGCCTCGGCCGCGATTCGCTCGGCTTCGGCCTTGGCGCTGGCGATGATCTCCTCGGCCTCGCGCTCCGCGCTGGTCCGGCGGGCCTTGTACTCGCCGAGCAGCTTGGCGGCCTCCTCCTTCAGACGGCGGGCGTCTTCGAGCTCGGCCTTGATGCGTTCGGCGCGGTGGTCGAGCGCCGTCAGCAGTGTGCGATGGACACCGAAATAGCCGAACACGATCATCATGATGACGAACGCGACCGCAACCCAGGTTTCCGGTTCGTAGAGCATCGGTCTATCCCTTCAGCGAAGCGTCGACGGCGCTGTTGACCGCATTCGCGTCCGGCGTCACGCCGGCCAGCCGCTGGACGATGGCGCCTGCCGCATCCGCCGCAATCCCGCGGACGTTGCTCATGGCGCTCGCCCGGGTTGCCGCGATCTGCTTCTCGGCGTCGGCAAGCTTCACCGCCAGTTTGCCTTCCAGCGCCTTGCGTTCGGCTTCGGAGGCCGCGCTCAGCTTCTCGCGGGTCTCGTTGCCGATCGCCTGCGCGCGGGCGCGGGCGTTGGCCAGTTCGCTCTCATAGGCCTTCAACGCAGCGTCGGACTCGTCCTTCAGCTTCTGCGCCGCGGCCAGGTCGCCCTCGATCTTGTTCTGGCGTGCATCGATCGTCCCGCCAACGCGCGGCAGGGCGATACGCGACACGATCAGATAGAGCGCGACGAATGCAATCGCCAGCGACACCAACTGCGAGGGGAAATTGGAGGTATCGAAGGGCGGAAAAGCTCCGCCGTGATGTCCGCCATCGGCCTCGGTGTGGGCGCCGGCATTCTGGCCTTTTGCCTCGCCATGACTCTCAGCCATGGTGTTCTCCTGTAGCTGTCATGCGCGCCGCCCGAAGGCGGCGCGAAGGGGTGCCGCTCAGAGCGGAACGAACAGCAGAAGCAGCGCGATCAGCAGCGAGAAGATGCCGAGCGCTTCGGTCACGGCGAAGCCGAAGATCAGGTTGCCGAACTGGCCCTGCGCGGCCGACGGGTTGCGGACAGCAGCGGCGAGGTAGTTGCCGAAGATGATGCCCACACCGACGCCCGCACCGCCCATGCCGATGCACGCGATGCCCGCGCCGATAAGTTTAGCTGCTGCCGGTTCCATTTGTAGCTCCTTGAGGAAAGATAGACAGATTGGTGGGTGGAGATTCCCCGGACCGCTTAGTGTCCCGGATGAATGGCGTCGTTGAGGTAGATGACGGTCAGGATCGCGAACACGTAGGCCTGCAGGAACGCGACCAGGATTTCGAGGGCGTACAGCGCAATCGTGAGTGCGAGCGGCAGCACGCCGCCGACCCAGCCGAGCGCGCCCAGCGAGAAGCCGAGCATCGCGACGAAGCCCGCGAACACCTTCAACGCGATGTGGCCGGCCAGCATGTTGGCGAACAGTCGCACGCTGTGCGAGACCGGGCGCAGGAAGAACGACAGGACCTCGATGAATATGACCAGCGGCAGGATGTAGATCGGGATGCCGGAGGGAACGAAGATCTTGAAGAATTTCAGGCCGTTCTTGTAGAGGCCGTAGATCAGGACCGTGAGGAACACCATGATCGCCAGCGCAAAGGTGACGATCAGGTGGCTCGCGACCGTGAAGCTGTAGGGGATGATGCCGACCAGGTTCGAGACGCAGAGGAACATGAAGATCGAGAAGATCAGCGGGAAGAACTTCATGCCTTCCGCGCCGGCATTGCCGCGGATGGTCGAGGCGACGAATTCGTAGGAAATTTCGGCGATCGACTGCAGCCGTCCCGGAACCATCTCGCGGCCGGTTGCCAGCATCAGCAGCACGGTCAAGAGAACCGCGATGAACATAAAGAGGGACGAATTGGTGAAGGCGATCGCGTGATTGCCGATGTGGCCGAGCGTGAAGAGGGGCTCGATGTTGAACTGATGGATCGGGTCGATTTTCATCCGCGCGGCTCTTGGTCCACCGGCCATCCTGCCGGTTATCGAATTTCAAATGTCATGACTTCCCGCCAGCGCTCAACGCTTGCCCGAGGCCACGCCCGCAGACCTCACCACGTTGACCACGCCGGCGACGAAGCCGAGCAGCATGAACACGATGAAGCCGAATGGCGATGTCGACAGCCAATGGTCGATTCCCCAGCCAATCGCCGCCCCGACGACAACGCCCGCGATCAGCTCCGAGGAAAGACGAAAACCGAGCGCCATCGCCGAAGCTCTGGCCGCACTGTCCCCGCCTTCAGTACCGGATTGATCAGTCTTGCTCTTCCGGCTGTCACGAATTTCAGACAACCGTTGATCGAGACTTCCGAGCCTTGCGGAAAGCGCAGCTTCGTCGGGAGGCGATTGATCGCGATTTCCATTTGCGCCGTGGTTAGTGTTCTCAGCCATGCTGCAAACACTAACCGATGCCGCGGATGATGGAAATTGCGCCCGTCCCCGTCAAAAGCCGCGCGGACCATACTTACCGCGTCTAATCAAGTCAAGATTGCGTCGTCACGGGTTATTGCTTTGATTTCACTGGATTTATTGGAAGATATTCACGGTCAGAGTGACGCAGTGATCGCAGCGCAACAGCTTGTATGCAATGAAACGATCTTGTGCCGGTTTCGCCGCTCTGTTGGGATGGCCGAAACTCTCCTCCTCGTTCGCCGCCGGGAATCCGCATGCCACGCCAGATCGACTACTACTTCTCGCTGCAATCGCCGTGGGCCTATATCGGCCATCGGCCGTTCGTTGAGCTCGTAAGTGCCTATAATCTCAAGGTAAATTATCGGCCAGTCTTGCTGATCGACCTGTTCTCGGAGACCGGCGGGCTGCCGCTCGCCCAGCGCCATCCGGTTCGCCAGCGCTACCGGATGATCGAGCTGCAGCGCTGGCGCGACAAGCGCGGGCTGAATTTCCATCTGCAGCCGGCGAACTGGCCGTTCAATCCACGCCTGGCCGATGGCGTCGTGATCGCGGCGCTCGAAGTTGGCCTTGATCCCCAACCTTATCTGCAGAGGGCCTATCCCGCCGTCTGGGAGCTCCAGCTCAATCTCGCCGATCCTGCGACTCTGGTGAAACTCGCCGATGATGCCGGCCTGCCCGGCCAACAGCTCGTGGAGCGTGCCGGCACGGAGGCGATCAGCGCGGCCTATGAGCAGAATCGGCAGGATGCGCTGAGCGCCGATGTCTTCGGCTCGCCGGGCTATGTGCTCGACGGCGAAGTGTTCTGGGGGCAGGACCGGATCGAATTGCTCGAAGACGCGTTGAAGTCAGGCCGCAGGCCCTATAGCTCAAACGTTGAGGCATGATCCGCAAGAATGGGCTCCGGTTTTTCGAAAGGACCATGCCAAAGGACCGCAGGATCAGGTTGAGGCGGAGCAAGCCATGCCCATAGCGACGTCTTCCTGGAAATTATCCATCGCGATTGCGTCTGCCGCATTGCTCCTCGGCAGCGCGGCGGCTGCGCAGCCGGCTGCGGCGCCCGACACCGAGAACGGCCGCTACGCGCTGTCTCCGGCGGCTGACGGCTTCCTGCGGCTCGACACGCGCACCGGTGCGGTGTCGACCTGCACCAATTCCAGCGACGGCTGGGCCTGCTATGCGGTGCCGGACGAGCGCGCCGCGATGGATGCCGAAATCGGGCGGCTGCAGGCCGACAATGAGAAACTGAAGGCCGAGCTAGCGGCGCGCGAACCGACCACATCGGGCAAGACCGACGAGGCGTTGCCGAAGTCGGACTCGCAGAAGGCGGAGCCGAAGACGGCCGAGGGCGAGCGCAAGATCGAGATTCCGCTGCCGAGCGATCGCGACATGGATCGCGTGATGTCGTTCCTGGAGCGCGCATGGCGGAGGCTGATCGAGATGGCCAACCGCGTGCAGCGCGACGCCAACGGCGGCAAGATTTGACGCGCCGTCTTCGCGGCTTCGGGACGACGGATTGAAGGAGTGCCGATGACCCCCTCAAAAGTGGCCACGCGTTCGACGCCATCTGCCGTCGCCGCGACAAGCATCGTCTCGTCGCGTCTGACGGTCGAGACGTCGCGCCCGGGCTTCACGGATATTACGACGGAGGTGGCCAAATTCCTGCGCGAGGCGCACGCCGGCGAGGGCGCGTTGACGCTGTTCATCCGTCACACCTCGGCGTCGCTGACGATCCAGGAGAACGCCGATCCCACCGTGCTGACCGATCTGATGACGGCGCTTGATCGCGCCGCACCCGAAGACGGCGGCTGGCGTCACGACACCGAAGGTCCCGACGACATGCCGGCGCACATCAAGACGTTGCTGACGGGTACCTCGCTGCAAATCCCCGTGCTCGATGGCGAGATGGCGCTCGGCACCTGGCAGGGTATCTATTTGATCGAGCACCGCGCGCGCCCGCACCGGCGCGAGATCGTCCTGCAGTTCATCGGCGCCACACGTGCATGATGCCGCTAGACCGCGACGCATCGCGCCGCAAATGACATCGGCCGCGGATTGCTCCGCGGCCGATGCGTTTGGATCGTGACGTCGATCGATCAGGTCTTGGTGATGTCGACGTCCTTGGTCTCGGGCAGGAACAGGAAGCCGATCACAAGGCTCATCAGAGCGACGCCGACCGGATACCAGAGACCGGAATAGATATTACCGGTCGCCGCCGCGATCGCGAACGCAGTGGCCGGCAGGAAGCCGCCGAACCAGCCGTTGCCAATGTGGTACGGCAGCGACATGCCGCTGTAGCGGATACGGCTCGGGAACAGCTCGACCAGCCAGGCTGCGATCGGCGCGTAGACCAATGTCACGTAGATCACGAGAATCCAGAGCAGAACCGTGGTCATGACGTAGTTGATCTCGTTTGGATCCGCCGAAGCCGGATAGCCGTGCGCCTTGATCGCCGCCGGCAGGGTCTTGGCGAAGTCGGGACTGTCCGCCGCGAGAACTTGATCGCCGATCTTGATCTTTGCCTTGGTGCCGGCCGCGGCAGCTTCATTGTTGTAATTCACCGAGAGGTTGACCAACGCCGACTTGGCGACGTCGCAGCTGGTCGTGAACTTTTCCGTACCGGTTGCCTTGAACTGGAAGGAGCATTCATTCGGATCGGCGATGACCGTCACCGGCGAAGAGGCGAGGGCCTGTTCCAGCTTCGGATTGGCGAAATGGGTGATCGCCTTGAAGATCGGGAAGTAGGTCAGCGCCGCGAGCAGGAAGCCAGCCAGGATAATCGGCTTTCGGCCGATCTTGTCGGAGAGCCAGCCGAACAGAACAAAGCCCGGCGTGCCCAGCGCCAACGCGACCACGATCATGATTTGCGCGGGAACGGCAGGCACCTTGATGGTCTGGGTCAGGAAGAACAGCGCATAGAACTGTCCGCCGTACCACACCACGGCTTCACCAGCGGTGGCGCCGAGCAGCGCGAAGATCGCGACCTTGGCATTGGACCATTCGCCGAAGGCCTCGGTCAGCGGTCGCCTCGAGGTCTTGCCTTCCTCCTTCATGCGCTGGAACACCGGCGACTCGTTCAGGCTCAACCGGATCCAGATCGACACGACCAGCAGGATGCCGGACAACAGGAACGGCACGCGCCAGCCCCAATCGCCAAACGGCCCTTCGCCCATCCACGAGCGGATGCCTAGGATGAGCAACAGCGCGAGGAACAGACCGAGGGTCGCGGTTGTCTGGATCCAGGACGTATAGTAGCCCCGCTTACCCGCCGGAGCGTGTTCGGCAACGTAGGTTGCCGCGCCGCCATACTCACCGCCGAGCGCGAGACCCTGAACGAGGCGAAGCGCAATCAGGACGATCGGAGCCGCGATACCCCAGGTGGCGTAGCCGGGGAGCAAGCCGATGAAGAACGTGCCGACGCCCATAAGGGTCATCGTGACGAGGAACGTGTACTTGCGGCCGATCATGTCGCCGAGACGGCCGAAAATCAGCGCACCAAACGGGCGAACGGCGAAACCCGCCGCGAAAGCGAGCAACGCGAAGATGAACCCGACATTCGGAGGCACGTTCGAGAAGAAGTATTTCGCCAGGAACGCGCCGAGAGTTCCGTAGATGTAGAAGTCGTACCATTCAAATACGGTGCCGAGCGAGGAAGCGAAAATGACCTTCCTTTCCTCGGCGGTCATCCCACCCGTACGGGCGCTTCCGCCCGCGGTTGCAGCCATCGTCATTCGTTTGCTCCCCAGTGCTTATACGATCCTTTCCCACACGCCCGGCCGTGCCGGATCGAATATGGGGGACTAGGCTTGAAGGTAACATCGCAGTGAAACCCGCCCAAATAAGACTTTTGGCTTTTGCACGCCTACGTCTTATCTTCCGGATAATGAATGGGATGAAACGCTGCCGCATCTATTGCAGCGCACAAGCTCGACGGGTTAACCGCGTTGGCATCTGGCATTATCGAGCACTTGCGTGATACTGCCGCGCGGGAGACAAGAGGTGCGCGGGTTGGCCAACACCCGCTTATGGGATTGAGATGACTGCTGTTGCCAATTCTCATCTTGTCATCGCCGACGACCATCCGCTGTTCCGCGATGCGTTGCGTCAGGCGGTGTCGAGTGTCGTGAGTTCGGCCACGATCAGCGAGGCCGGATCGTTCGAGGATCTGACCGCGCTCCTGGAGCGCGACTCCGACGTCGACCTGATCCTGCTCGATCTGACGATGCCGGGGATCAGCGGCTTCTCCGGCCTGATCTATCTGCGGGCGCAATATCCGGCGATCCCGGTGGTGATCGTTTCCGCCAGCGACGATGCCGGAACCATTCGCCGTTCGCTCGATTTCGGCGCCTCCGGTTTCATCCCCAAGCGCTTCGGCGTCGAGACGCTGCGTGACGCCATCATGAAGGTGATGGAGGGCGACGTCTGGGTTCCGCCGGACACTGACCTCTCCGCGGCCGGCGATCCCGACATGACGCGGCTGCGCGACCGCCTGGTGACGCTGACCCCGCAACAGGTGCGGGTGCTGATGATGTTGTCGGAGGGGTTGCTGAACAAGCAGATCGCCTACGAACTCGGGGTCTCCGAGGCGACCATCAAGGCGCACGTCTCGGCCATTCTGCAGAAGCTCGGCGTCGAAAGCCGGACGCAAGCCGTGATCGCCGCCGCCAAGATCGCCGGCGGCCAGTGGCGCCAGGGCACGCCGACGACGTAGTCCCGAGCAACTCCAGCTGTGAATGCCGGGCTCGAACCACGGCATTGCGAGCTAATGAGTGGCGCGAATGCGCGCCCGATGGCGGGCGTCCGCGAAGCCATCCAGCTCTCCACTCAAAGTGCGCATCGGTCGAAAACCGAGTATCCTGCCCGGCATCGGCCCGTGAGAGGCCGTGTGCTTTTGGGGAGAACGCCATGATCTCTGCAACTCGTGTCGCCGGATTGTCTCTGGCTGCGGCAATCCTTCTCGGTGCCGGCTCTTTCAACTGCGCTCACGCCAAACCGCTGATGATCGTCGGCCTCGACGAGAAGCTGTTGTGGGACGACGACGGCAAGCCGGTGCTGTCAGCGCCCGGCAAGGATCAAGTGCTGATCGTCGATCTCGCCGATCCCGAGAACCCGAAGATTGCGGCTTCTCTCCCATTGAAGAACTCGGTGGTCGGCCCCCCGGTCAACGTCGCTATCGATCCGACCGGGACAGTGGCGCTGGTCGCGGACTCGGTCGACGTAGTGAGGCAAGGCGACGCTCTGAAGCAGGTGCCGGACAACAAGATCTATGTGATCGATCTCAAGGCGACTCCGCCCAAGCTGGCAGCGACCATTACCGGCGGAAAGCAGCCATCGGGGTTGAGCTTCAGTCCCGATGGCAAGATGGCATTGGTTGCCAACCGCGGGGACAATTCGATCAGCGTACTTTCGGTCAGCGGCACTGACGTCAAGATCACCGACACGATACCGATGCCTGACAGTGTCGCGCATGTCGCGTTCGCGCCAGACGGCAAGCGCGCGCTGGTCGCGCGTTTTCCCGCGCACAAGATATCGGTGCTCGATATCACCGGCGACAAAGTCACCTACACCAAGATAGACCTGCCGGCCGGCCAATGGCCTTACAACGTCGCAGTGACCCCGAACAGCAAGATCGCGTTGACCTCGGACAATGGCAACGCAGGCGCGTCGGACGGTAGCGTCGACACGACCAGCGTCATCGATCTCGAAGCGAAGCCGCCGCGCATCATCGATCGCGTGGTGGTCGGCGATGGACCGGAGGGGCTTGCCGTCAGCCCGAAGGGGGATCTCGCAGTCTCGGTGATCCTGCGCGGCTCGAACATGAAGAATGCGTTCTTCCATGAGAAGAACGGCAGCGTCTCGGTCCTGAAGATCGACGGCAAGAAAGTGACCAAGATCCGAGATATCGAAGTCGGCGGACTGCCTGAGGCTGCGGCCTTCACGCCCGACGGAAAATACATCCTGGTCGGGAACTACCTCAACCAGGACTTCTCAATCCTCAAGGTCGACGGAACAAACGTCATCGACACAGGCAAGCGCTTTCAAGTGCCAGGGCACCCGGCGTCGGCCAGAATGGGACCGAACTGAACCAGCGCTTGATGATCTTGCGCTGGAGCATGTGATTCTTGGTTGAGTCGGCCCGTCCGCAGGCTCGCTTCACCTCTCCCGCTTGCGGGCAGGACAATCGCATATGACGTCCGCGAACTCTGGGCTGACGTTTCCGTGTGGTCATGGCCGGGCTTGTCCCGGCCATCCACGTCCTTCTTCACACGGAAAAACCAAAGACGTGGATGCCCAGGACAAGCCCGGGCATGACGAGTTTGCGGGGAGACTAACCGAACCGCAGGCACCGGACGCGCAGCATGATCAGCATATACGATTGCCCTGCGCCTGCGGGAGGGAGCGCAGCGCCCTTTGCGGCGCCAATTCAACCTGATCTCATCGCGCTTTAGAGCATGATCCGGAAAAGCGGAAACCGGTTTTCCGAAAAGGTCATGCTCAAACAAAGAGACGAGATCATGATGCGATTCGATCTAATCGCATCACGATCTAGAGCGAGATGCGCGCCCGGATTGCGCCGCTGCGCTCACTCGGCCGCGACCATCTGCTGGGTGCGCCATTGCCCGAGCAGCGCGCGAAGTGAGGCCGGTTTGACCGGCTTGTTCAGCACTGCGATACTCTCCTCGCGCGCCGCGGCGCGCACCGCGGGACTGCGATCGGCGGTGATCAGGATCGCCGGAATGTTGTCGCCGAAGCGGCGGCGGATCTCGCGGATCGCCGCGACGCCGTTACCGCGGTCGAGATGGTAGTCGACCAGCACGCCGGTGACGCGGCCGCCCGCAGCCTCGATCGCGCCGATGGCGGCCTCCGAATCGGTCACCGCGATCACCTCGGCGTCCCACGCCGTCAGTAGCGTCCTCATGCCGTCGAGGATGGCGGGATCGTTCTCGATGCAGACGATCCGCGCGCCGCTCATCGTTGTCTTCGACATCGGCGTGACGCTGGTGACCGCCGCGGTATAGTTGATCGCTGTCGCGATCGGCACGGTAACCGAGAACACCGAGCCGCCGCTCGTATTGGCATCGATCGCGATGCGGTGGTTGAGCACCCGCGCCAGCCGCTCGACGATCGACAATCCAAGGCCAAGGCCGCGCGCGATCCGGGCGCCCTGTTCGAGGCGATGGAACTCCTTGAAGATCTCGCCGCGCTTCTGCACGGGGATTCCGACGCCGGTGTCGTAGATGCCGATCTGGAGCCGATCGCCGCGGCGGCGGCAGCCGACCAGCACGCGGCCGCGCGGGGTATATTTGATCGCGTTGGAGATGAAGTTCTGCAACAGCCGGCGCAGCAGCGAGCGGTCGGATTCGACCGGCAGCGAGCAGGGGACGAAGCGGAGATCGAGGCTCTTGTCGCGGGCGATCGGCGCGAATTCGATCTCCAGCGACCGCATCAGGTCGGCCATCCTGAAGCTCGAGATCGACGGCGTCATGGCGCCGGCATCGAGCCTGGAGATGTCGAGCAGCGCGCCCAGGATGTCCTCGATCGCCTCGAGTGAATCGTCGATGTTCTCGACCAGGCGCGAATCTTCCCCGCCGTTCTGGCGCTCGACCAGGCTCGTCACATAGAGCCGCGCCGCGTTGAGCGGCTGCAGGATGTCGTGGCTGGCGGCGGCGAGGAAGCGTGTCTTGGACGCATTGGCGTCTTCGGCCGCGCTCTTGGCGAGCGCAAGTTCCGAATTCAGCTGGGTCAGCTCTTCGGTGCGGTCGCGCACTCGCTTTTCCAGCGTCGCGTTGGCGCGCTCCAGCGCCTCGGCGGCCTCGAAGCTCGGCGTGACATCGGAGAAGGTGATGACGAGCCCGCCGCCCGGCATGCGATTGGCGCGCACCTCGATCACCAGATGGCGATCGGTGAAGCGTTCCAGATAGGGTTCGCCCTCGGTGGTGTAGGCACGCAGCCGCTGCTCCAGCAGGCCGTCGTTGTTGCCGGCCGCCGGCGGGTTGACCGCCCCCATGCATTCGAGGATCTCCGGCAGCGGGATGCCGAGTTGCACCAGATGCGGCGGCAGCGCCAGCAGCTCGCTGAACTGGCGGTTGGAGCAGATCAACTGCAGGTCGGCGTCGAACACGGCGATGCCCTGGCGCACATGGTTGAGCGCGGTCTGCAGGATCTCGCGATTGAAGTGCAGCGCGGCATGGGAGTCGTCGAGCAGCTTCAGCGCGGCCTTGGCCGATACGGTGCGCCGCTGCAGCAGCAGCGACATCACCAGGCGCGACGACGCCGCGCCGATCGACGAGGCGATCAGCCGCTCGGCATACTGCAACAGCTCGAAGTCTGCCGGCGCCGCCGGTTCGAGCACGCCGTTGCGATCGGCAGCGAAGACGGCGAATGCCTCCCGGGCGCGGTCGGGGCCGAGATACTGCGCCACCGTGCTCTGGATGTCCTGCACCGTCACGGTGCTGCGCCAGCGCCGGAAGGTCGGGGCGATCGGAGCCAGCGCATTGGGCACGAACAAGTCGGCCTGCAGCAGCTCGATCGATGACGGCGCGTGCGCCAGCGAGAACAGGACGTAGGTGAGGATGTTCAGCCCGAGGCTCCACAGCACGCCGTGCAGCAGCGGCGGCAGATCGGCGCCGAACAGCGCCTGCGGCCGCAGCGCTTCGATCCCGAACGGCCCGTGCTGCAGCAGCATCAGGCCCGCGGTGGAGGTTTCGAGGAAGCTCGGCACGAACAGCGTGTAGAGCCACATCGCGAAGCCGACCAGCATGCCGGCCATCGCGCCGCGGGCGGTGGCACGGCGCCAGAACAGGCCGCCGAAGAACGCCGGCGCGAGCTGAGCGATCGCGGCAAAGGACAACAGGCCGATTGCGACAAGCTGGGTGTTGCCGAGCGCGCGATAGTAGAAATAGGCCATCACCATGATGGCGAAGATCGAGAAGCGGCGCGCCTTCAGCAGGAAGTCGCCGAAATCCCTCTGGCCGGCACGGGCATCGTCGCTGCGCGGCAGCACCAGCGGCAGCACGATGTCGTTGGAGACCATGATCGACAGCGCAACGCATTCGACGATCACCATCGCGGTCGCGGCCGACAGGCCGCCGACGAACACGGCGAGACTGAGCAGCGGCGAATTGCCCTCGATCGGCAGCGCCAGCACGAACATGTCGGCGTCGACGGCGCCGAACGGGAACACGATCAGGCCCGCGATCGCGATTGGAATGACGAACACGTTGATCGCGATGAGATAGAGCGGGAACAGCCAGCGCGCCCGGCTGACATCGGCGCTGGTCGAATTCTCCACCACGCTGACATGGAACTGGCGCGGCAGCAGCATGACGGCGACGAAGGACAGCAGCGTCATGATCAGGAAGTTGCCGATCGAGGGCACATATTCGATCGCGCGCACCGCCTCCGGCGTCTTCAGGGCGCGCTCGTAGAGCTCGACCGGCGAGAACATCCAGAAGGTGACGAAGGCGCCGGCGGCAATGAAGGCGACCAGCTTGACGATGGATTCGGCGGCGATCGCCAGGATCAGGCCGTGCTGGTGCTCGGTCGCGTCGGTGTGGCGCGTGCCGAACAAGACCGCGAACACCGCCATTGCGAGCGTCACCATCAGTGCGATGTCGCCGATGATCGGAACCTTGGAGAAGGCCTGGTCCTCGCTCAGGATCGTCTCCAGCGAGGAGGCCATCGCCTTCAGCTGCAGCGCGATATAGGGCACCGAGCCGATGATCGCGATCAGCGCCACCGTCGTGGCCACCGCCTGGCTCTTGCCGTAGCGCGCGGCGATGAAGTCGGCGATCGAGGTGATGTTCTGCGACTTGGCCAGCGCGATCACGCGGCGCAGCAGCGGCGTGAACAGCCCGACCATGATGATCGGGCCGACATAGATCGCGAGGAAGTCGACGCTGGTGCGGGTCGCGAAGCCGACCGAGCCGAAGAAGGTCCAGGAGGTGCAGTAGATCGCGAGCGACAGCGGATAGATCCACTGGCTGGCACGGCCGCGCTCGTCGGGCGACATCCTGTCGCCGCGGCTGGCTACGAAGAACAGCAGTCCGATGTACGCGAACGCCGTGACGATCACGCCCCAGTCGTGCAGCATTGGCTGCTCATCTCCCTTCCCGGCCCGGGAAAGGGCCGCGTGCGGGATTATAGACGCAATGGGCCGGCCGCGCACTGCGCGACCGGCCCGATTTCGGGATCAGGACAGGATAGGGTTACTCGGCCGCCAGCGCCTTCTTGCCGAGGGGCAGGCCGAGCCGTTCCCAGACCTGCAGCAGCGCGTCCGCCAGTGCGTCGATCAGGCCGTCGTCATGATAAGGCGAGGGCGTAATGCGCAGCCGTTCGGTGCCCTTGGCGACCGTCGGATAGTTGATCGGCTGGATGTAGATGCCGTGGTCCTCGAGCAGCAGGTCGGAGGCGCGCTTGCACTTCTCGGGATCGCCGACGAACAGCGGCACGATGTGGGTGTCGCTCGACATCACCGGCAGGCCGGCGGCGGTCAGGATCGCCTTGGTGCGGGCGGCGCGGTCCTGGTGGCGCTCGCGCTCCCAGTTCGAGGTCTTGAGATGGCGGATCGCGGCGGTCGCGGCCGAGCAGATCGCCGGCGGCAGCGCGGTGGTGAAGATGAAGCCGGGCGCGTAGGAGCGCACCGCGTCGATGATCTCGGCCTTGCCGGCGATGTAGCCGCCGAGACAGCCGAAGGCCTTTGCCAGCGTGCCCTCGAGGATATCGATCCGGTGCATCACGCCGTCGCGTTCGGCAATGCCGCCGCCGCGCGGACCGTACATGCCGACGGCGTGAACCTCGTCGACATAGGTCATGGCGCCGTATTTCTCGGCGAGGTCGCAAATCCTGGCGAGCGGCGCGACGTCGCCGTCCATCGAATAAAGGCTCTCGCAGGCGATCAGCTTCGGCTGGTCGGGGCCCGCGGCGATCAGCAGTTCTTCGAGATGCGCGACGTCGTTGTGGCGGAAGATCTGGCGTTCGCAGCCGGCCTGGCGAACGCCCTCGATCATCGAGTTGTGGTTCAGCGCATCCGACAGGATCAGGCAGTTCGGGATCAGCTTTGCGATCGTCGAGATGCCGGTCTGGTTCGAGACATAGCCCGAGGTGAACAGCAGCGCGGCTTCCTTGCCGTGGAGATCGGCGAGCTCAGCCTCGAGCTGCACCAGCGGATGGTGGGTACCGGCGATGTTGCGGGTGCCGCCGGCGCCGGTGCCGACCCGGGTTGCGGTCTCGACCATGGCGCCGACCACTTTCGGGTGCTGGCCCATGCCGAGATAGTCGTTGGAGCACCAGATCACGACATCGCGCTGGCCCTTGGGCGAATGCCATGTCGCGTGCGGGAAGCGGCCCGCGATCCGCTCGAGGTCGGCGAAGACGCGGTAGCGCCGCTCGTCATGCAGGCGGTTGAGGGCGGCGTTGAAGAACTGGCTGTAGTCCATCGGCGAACCTGGAACCTGACCGGAGTTGCTCCTTCTTCTTAGAGCTTTTCCAGCTCCAATGTCCATGCGCTCGCCCACATTTGGCCACGCGGGCGCATTGGGCAAATTGCCTAGCGAGCCGGTCAGGCTTGATTTCGATCAAATCGGCGCGATGAGGGGGCCAATTTGCCCGCATCGCGGGCGCGCTCAGGTGGTGCGGAAGCGCAGCACCCCGTCGGCCGCCTCGGCCGTCAGCCGTCCTTCGACCAGCATGTAATTGACGTGGGCGATCAATTCGCCGGCGGCAAAGCCCATCTGGTGAGCGTCCAGCACGTGCTTGTGGAACACCACCGGCACCAGCTCCTTGGAGGTCTGCGGCACCTCGCGGCAGGCGTCCGCGATCAGCCGGCAGCGCTCCTCATGGTGATCGGCGAGCTGCTTGATCCGGGTCTTCAACCCGTAGAACGGCACGCCATGGCCGGGCAGCACCATCACGTCGTAGGGCAGCGTCGTGGTGAGGCTCGCCAGCGAGGCCAGATATTCGCCGAGCGAATTCTGCTCGGGCTCGACCGCCCAGACGCTGACATTGGGCGAGATCTTGCTCAGCACCTGGTCGGCGGAGAGGAACAGCTTGTCCGCCGCGCAATACAGCATCACCTGGTCGAGCGCGTGTCCGCCGCCGGTGATCACCTTGAAGCGCCGCGCGCCGATCACGACCTCGTCGCCATGGGTGAGGCGGTGATAGGACGGCGGCAGCACCGACACCCGCTTGAGATAGTCCTGGCCGCGGCCGAGCAGCTTTTCGGTCAGGTCCTCGTCCATGCCGTGGCGGCGGAAGAACAGCCGCTGTGCGTTGCGCCGTTCCTCGGTGCCGCGGTTCTGGTGATAGACCGACTGCAGATACTCGACCTGCGACATGAACAGCGGGCAGTTGAAGCGCTCGGTGATCCAGCCGGCGAGACCGACATGATCGGGGTGCGAATGCGTCACGATCAGCCGGGTGACCTTGACGTGCTTGAGCGGTCCCTCGAACAGCGTGGTCCAGGCCGCGATCGATTCCTCGTTGCCGAAGCCGGAGTCCACCATGGTCCAGCCGTCGCCGTCGGCGAGCAGGTAGATGTTCACATGGTTGAGGCGGAACGGCAGCTTCAGCCGCGCCCAGAGCACGCCGGGCGCCACCTCCACGACCTGATCATGGCCGGGATGGTTCTCCCAAGGGTATCGCAATGCCTCTGCCGAGGAGTGGATGCTGTCGATCTTCGAATGCATGCTACCGGCTTAGCGGGACACGGCCGGCCGCGCCAGCCGAAAAATCAGGATGGCGATCCGGGGGAATCGGATGGCAGGAGCCGAAATTCCGTAGCCCGGATGGAGCGAAGCGCAATCCGGGATCTGTCGATCCCCAAGAGCGGCCCCGGATTACGCTTTCGCTCCATCCGGGCTACGGCGCGTCGCCGATATCGCCGGTCATTCCGGGGCGCCTCGAAGAGGCGAACCATCTCGAGGTTCCGGGTCTGGTCCTTCGGACCATCCCGGAACGACGGATCGGCGCTGCTCTTACGCCGCGCGGATATTCGACAGGAAGCTGTCGATCTCCGAGCGCAGCACGTCGGCCTCGCGGCGCAGTGCGTCGGAGGCGTTCAGCACTTCGCCGGCGGCGGCGCCGGCTTCCGAGGAGGCGTTGCTGACGCCGACGATGTTGCTCGAAACCTCGCTGGTGCCGCCGGCGGCGTGCTGGATGTTGCGGGCGATCTCGCGGGTCGCCGCGCCCTGTTCTTCGACCGCGGCGGCGATCGCGGTGGTGACGTCGTTGATCTCGCCGATCGTGCTCGAGATGTTGCGGATCGCCGAGACCGCCGTGGTCGTCACCTCCTGCATGCTGACGATCTGCTGGCGGATCTCCTCGGTCGCCTTCGCGGTCTGGCTGGCGAGGTTCTTCACCTCGGAGGCGACCACGGCGAAGCCGCGGCCGGCTTCCCCGGCGCGCGCGGCCTCGATGGTGGCGTTGAGCGCCAGCAGGTTGGTTTGCGACGCGATGGTCTGGATCAAATCGACCACGACGCTGATGCGCGCGGCGTTGTCGGCCAGCCCCTGCATCGTGCTGTCTGTGGCGCGGGCTTCTTCCACCGCCTTGCGGGCGATCTCCGCGGAGGTGACGACCTGGCGGCCGATTTCCGAGATCGACGACGACAGCTCCTCGGTGCCGGCCGAGACCGTCTGCACGTTGACCGAGGTTTCCTCTGCTGCCGAAGCAACCGCGCTCACCAGCGCGCTGGACTGGTCGGCGGTCGCCGACATGCTCTGCGCGGTCGACTGCATCGAGTTCGCCGCGGACTGCAGGCTGCCGAGCGCGGTGCGGACCATGGATTCGAACTCGGTGATCTGCGTCTCCATACGCGAGGCGCGTTCGGCCTTGGCGATGCGGTCCTTGTTCTGGCTTGCCGAGAGCTCGCGGCCCTCGAGCATGCTCTCGCGGAACACTTGCAGCGCGTCGGCCATCACGGCGATCTCGTCGCGCTGGCGGCTCTGCGGGATCTCGGTGTCGAGGTCGCCGTCGGACAACAGCTGCATCGAGCGCTGCAGGCCGCGGATGCGGCGCAGGATGTTGCGCCCGACATACAGCCAGACGAACAGGAACGAGCCGACCAGCGTCAGCGCGCCGAGGGCGATCATCACCATGGTCGCGAACGAGATCTGCTGCCGCGCCTGGGAGGTCGAGGTGTCAGTGTCCTTCTGAACGGCATCGACCAGCTGCTGGACGCTGATGCCGAGGCCGACATTGAGCTTGCGGGTTTCTTCCAGGATGGTCTGGCCGTAGTCGATCGAGTCGAGCTCCTTCTGGCGGACCTTGAACACGCCGGTCTTGCCTTCGCCGAGCGCCAGCAGCTTCTGCGCGGTGTCCCGCACGGCGACGATCGCCGGATTGTTGGGCAGGTCTTCCAGATTGGACTTGACGCGTTCGCGCCCGGCCTTGAATTCGGTTTCGATCGCATCCAGCGTCTCGCTGGAATTGGCCGAGAGTGCCGCGGTCATGTCGGCCGCCATCAGATTGCCGGCGGCGAGCACGTTGCTGATCTGGCCGACGGTGCGGGCCGCCGCGGTGGCGTCATCCGCGGACACTTCGGCCGACGCGAGGATCGCGTTGAGCCGCGTCTGCGCGTCGAGCATCGCGGGATTGGCGGCCGAGACGAAGGCTGCCTGGGCCTTGCGCAGCGTGTTGTATTGCTTGTCGCGCAGCGCGCCGATGTCGAGCCGCTCGCGTGCCGCCGAGATCAGGCTCTTGGTTGCATCGTCGGTGTTCTTGACGTTGTCCTGGAGCGCGCTGACGACGGATTTGTCGGCGCCGAGCTTGATGATCTCGCCAAGCTTGGCGTTGGTGAGCTGGGCGACTTCCTGCACCTTCTTGGTGCGCTCGGCCAGCGCATCGTCGGTCTGCACGGCGAGCAGGCCGGGTCCCTGGGCGGCGAGCGCGGCGCTCTGCGCAGCGAGTTGCAGGCTGGCGGCAAGCCGCGGTATGTCGCGGCCGCTGAGATTGGTCATCGCGCTGCCGAGCTGGTGCAGCACCACGCCGGCCCCGGCGCTGATGACCAGCGCCATGCCTGCAATGACAGCGAATGCCGCGAACAGGCTGCCCCTGACGCCCATCTGCGGAAGGCGGATACGCTTGAGATTGAGTTTGCCGAGCTTGAACCGAAACGCCATTGCCCCCGTGTCCCCCGTGGTCACTGCCCTTGGATGTTCCTCGCGCGGCAGTATCGTTGTGGCCGGTTAACAAAATCGGGCAAATTGCGGCGCGCTGCGCGATTTTTGGGCGTCGGAGGCCCGCTGCCGCTTTCTTCCGCGTACCGGAATCGATGCACGTATTCGAACGCAAAAAGGCCGGCGTGAGCCGGCCTTTTCCACGCCTGGTTGTGATGCGTGTTCTCAGTAGCGGGCGACCGCCGGGCCGCCGAGGTTGAAGCGGTAGTTGAGGCCGGCCTTCACCGTGTGCTCGTCATTATGGAAACTGCCGAACGGCACCAATGATGCCGGGCTGGTGAACCGGCTGTCGCCGAAGTCGTAATACTGGTACTCGACCTTCGCCGACCAGTTCGGGGCGAACATGTATTCGGCGCCGGCGCCGATGGTCCAGCCGTTGCTGTGATTGTCGCTGAGCGCGAAGGCGACCGGCACGCCGCCGAACGTCACGGACTCGTTGTTGTCGGAATAGGCGTAACCGCCCTTCACGTAGATCAGGCCCGGGCCCCAGGTGTAGCCGACGCGGCCGGTGACCGACGCGATTCCGCGCTGGTTGTTGTTGTAGACGAGGCCGTTCGGAAAGATCGCGTTGAGCTGGTGGTTGCCGACCCAGGAATACTGGCCTTCGAGGCCGACCACCCAGTTCGGCGACAGCTGCCAGTCGTAGCCGGCCTGCACGCCGCCCATGAAGCGGGCGCTGGAGTCGGTGAGCGCTAGCCCGTTGAAGGTGTTGTTGCTCGAGAACACGCCGCCGAGATGGCCGCCGATATAGAAGCCGGTCCAGTTGTAGAGCGGTGCGGCGTAAACGGGCGCCGGCGGCGCCTTCTGATAATAGGAGCGGGCGCCGAGGTCGGCGGCCTGGGCGGTCGCGCCCAGGGCGGCGACGGTGGCTGCGAGGGCGACGGTTGCGAGCAGGAACTTCTTCATTGGGGGTCAGTCTCCGGACAAGTCATGGGGAGACGCCGCTTGTCGGCGCCATCCTTAGGCCGCGCAGTTAGATCCAATTTGAATAAAATGCTGCCACCCGATGACGACAGCGGCCGCTAACCCAACCCGTTGGCACGGAAACGCTTTCTTGTGCCTAACGGACGCTTAACGAGGGCTGAAGGGAGGCTTAACGCGAGGCTCGCGTGAAGGCTTTCTTAACCAGGTAAGCTTTGCTTAACCAAGCCGGCGGCGCACGTCGTCGCGCATCTGTTCGCGAAATGCGAGCCGGCGCGCCGGGCGATCCTTCTCGGCGACGTCGTGGCGATTGAACACGTCGAACTTCTCGAGGATCGGATAGCGCTCGCTCGCCATCGCCAGCACGCGCAGCAGCTCGGCGGCCTGCGGGCTCGGGCCAGAGACCTCCCATCGGCGGATCGTGTCGGCGCCGCCGACGTCCGGCAATCCGCACAGCTTCGCCATGTCGGCCGCCGTGAGCTTCCGCCCGATCGCCTCGCCGAGATCTTCGCGCAATTTCTTGAGTTCAGGACCGGTCAATTGGGTTCCGCTCCGGAGCAGTGAAGTGTGAAGTGAGTCACGTGAGCTACGATGCTGTCAACGATTCGATCCAGCATTATCTCCCTCCAGTTGGTCACGGGTGCACACGCAACGTCGCGCCAATACGGGGGCTGCTTGTGGCGCCGCCGAAAATCCTCCTTGCCAGGTAACCTTTCTGCCCTTCGGCCGAACTTTCCTTAGGCGGCCGCCTCGGCGCGCCGCAAGCAACCTTGCACAGGCTCGCAAAGCAAGCCCCGGAGGAACACATATGTCCAATCGCATGCTATCGGCACTTGTTACCGGCGCCTTCGTCACGGCCATCGCATCGCTCACCGTCACCCCGGCCACCGCAGAGATGAAAGGTGGCATGGAAAAGATGGGGAAGGGCGACATGGAAAAAATGATGAAGGAAAATCAGGCCAAGACCATGAAGGCGCTGAAAGGCGGCAAGATGGAGAAATGCTACGGCGTGGCGCTGAAGGGGCAGAACGACTGCTATGCGGGGCCGGGTACGACCTGCGCCGGCACCAGCACGGTGAACTATCAGGGCAACGCGTTCAAGCTTGAGCCGAAGGGCACCTGCACGACGGTCCAGACGCCGAGCGGACCGGGAAGCCTGACCCCGAAGAAGGCTTGAGAGTTTGGCTTGGGCGGACGATGGCGTCGTCCGCTCCCTCTCCGATTGGAGGTCTGCCGTGCCACTTCCATCGTCAAGCACCCATGACCGCATCCCGGCGCGTGGCGGCGTCGGGCTGAAGGCAGAGCATTACCGCACGATCGTCGAGCAGCGGCCCGACATTGGATTCTTCGAGGTCCATGCGGAAAACTACATGGGCGCGGGCGGCCCGCCGCACCGCTATTTGTCGGCTATTCGCGAGCGATATCCGCTCTCGCTGCACGGCGTCGGGCTTTCGATCGGCGCCGATCGGCCGCTTGATCAAATGCATATCGAGCGTGTCAAGCAACTGGTCAGGCGCTACGCGCCGGGACTGTTCTCCGAACACCTGGCCTGGTCATCGCATGACAGCGCATTTCTCAACGATCTGCTGCCACTCCCTTACACCGGCGAAGCACTCGCCCGCGTCGTCGAGCACATCGAGCAGGTCCAGAATGCTCTTGGCCGGCAGATGCTTCTGGAGAATCCATCAACATATCTCACCTTCGCCGACAGCACCTACTCGGAGATCGACTTCATCGCGGAGGTGGTGCGGCGCACCGGGTGCGGCCTGCTGCTCGACGTCAATAACGTCTACGTCGCCTCGACCAATCAGCAGTGGGATCGGTTCGCCTATATCGACGCTTATCCGCTCGCTCATGTCCAGGAAATCCATCTCGCCGGCCACACGAGCGATGCCGATGACAAGGGCCGCCCCCTTCTGATCGATACTCATAATCGCCCGGTCGACGACACGGTCTGGGATCTCTACGCCCATGCTGCTGCGCGTATGGGGCCGATTCCCACGCTGATCGAGTGGGATGCGGACGTACCGCCCTGGCCCGTGCTAAAAGACGAAGCCGATCGCGCCGAGGCGATCATGGTTGCAGCCCAAGCAAAGGCCGTCTGTCATGCGACCGCTCGCTGAACGACAAGGCGACTTCGCGGCGGCTCTGCTAAATCCTGCGCTGCCGATTCCCCATGGTCTGGTCGGTCCGGATGGCGAGCCGAGCCCGAAGCGCTTTGCTGTCTATCGAAACAATGTCGTGGCCAGCCTGATCGAGGCGCTCAAGGATGGGTTCCCGGCCGTGCGCCGACTGGTCGGCGACGAATTCTTTTGCGCGATGGCGCGGGCCTATGCCGCAGCCGAGCCGCCGCGCTCGCCGATCCTGCTCGAGTATGGCGCCGGCTTTGCGGATTTCATCCGGGCCTTCGAGCCGGCCGCCGCGCTGCCCTATCTGGCCGATGTTGCACGCATTGAGCGCGCCTGGGCGGAGGCCTATCATGGACCCGAGGCTTCGCCGCTTGCCCCCGAGGTGTTCACAACAATAGCGCCCGACCAGCTTCCGGCGATCCGGCTTGCGCTGCATCCTTCGCTGCGCCTCGTCCGCTCGCAATTCCCGGCTCTGACGATCTGGCGGATGAATGTAGGCGAAGGCATTCCGGCTCCGGTCGATCTAGCGGCCGGCGGCGAGGATGTGCTGATTGTTCGACCGCTCGCCAATGTTGAGGTTCGGTCAATTCCGCGCGGCAGCTTCGAATTCATTCAGGCGTTGGCTGACGGGGAACCGGTTCTCCCGGCGCTGCAAGCAGCCCTGATCGCCGATCCTCGTTTTGACCTAGCCGCCAACCTGACTGATCTGATGTGTGCAGGCGCCCTGGTTGGCTACGGCCTCGCTCCGGATCGGAGGTGAACATGACCGGGGCGGCCATCATCGCAAATTTCGACAGTGCAATACGAGCGATCGCGGGATGGCTCGCCCGCGTCGCCCTGGTCATCGCGCCTCCGGTGCTGCGCGTCGCGCTTGCCGTGCCCTTCTTCAAATCCGGGCTCACCAAATGGGTTGGCTTCCTGTCCCTTTCGCCAGCCGCGGAGTATCTCTTCGAGGACGAATTCAAGCTACATATCTTCGGTCAAGCCTACGACTTTCCTGTGCCGACCGTGTTCGCCTATGTCGACAGTATTGCTGAGATCGTGCTCCCCGTTCTGCTCGTGCTGGGGCTTGCGACCCGCTTCTCCGCCCTCGGGCTGCTCGTCATGACCGGTGTCATCCAGCTCGTGGTGCCGGAAGGCTGGGCAAACTTTCACCTGCCCTGGGCAGGGCTCGCGCTCGCCATCATCGCGCTCGGCCCAGGCGCGTTGTCCCTTGACCATTGGCTCGATAGGTTATGGTCTTCCAGGAAGCGGGGAGGCGCGCGTGATGTCGCCTGATCCCCGCGGCAGCGGACCATCGCTTCGGCTCGTCGGGAAAGACGAGGGCGGCCGCCAAACCGCACCGGTCGCGAGAGATGTCGATTGGTCCATCCTGATGGCCCATGCTCAGGTTGGTGACCGAGCCGCCTATCACCGGCTGCTGCAGGAAATCACACCCTATCTGCGCTCGCTTGCGGCACGAAGACACCGGGACTCCAGCGACGTCGAGGATGCCGTCCAGGACGTGCTGCTGACCGTGCATTCGATCCGGCAGACCTACGATCCTGCCCGCCCGTTTGCGCCATGGCTGGTCGCGATCGCCAACCGGCGCTTCATCGACCGGTTGCGCCGCCAGGGCCGCCGGCGCGAGCGGGAGGTCGCCTTGACCGCCGAGCATGAAGCCTTTTGCGAGCCTCAAACGAACTTCGAGGAGAGCCCGGACCGTCAGGAACTCGAGGGGATCGTCGACAATCTTCCCCCTGCGCAGCGACATGCCATCCGGTTGCTCAAGCTCAGGGAGATGTCATTAAAGGAGGCTGCGGTCGTGAGCGGCATGTCCGTCACGTCGCTCAAGGTGAACGTCCACCGCGCCCTGAAGAGCCTCAAGAAGATGCTGGTCGATCGGAGCGAGCCGTGATCAAGACATCCGATCTTATTGCTTCGCTTGCCGCGAACGCTACGCCGGTCCGGCGGTTGCGACCACCTGTGATGCGGGCAGCCTGCTGGCTCCTGCTTGCGGCCGCGGTGTTGATGCTCCTCGCCGTTAATCAGGGCGTCCGCCCCGACCTCGTTCAGAAGCTGCATCAGCCGGCATTTGCTGTGTGCATGGCGGCCTCGGCTTTGACCGGCGTGCTCGGTGCCGTCGCCGCCTTCCTTGTCAGTCTTCCCGATCGATCGCGCCTCTGGCTTCTTCTGCCGCTCCCGGCGCTGGTCCTGTGGCTATCGAATATTGGCTATCAGTGTCTGACAGAGTGGGTCTCGATTGGGCCCGGAGGTATGAGCTTTGGCGAAGCCGCACGATGTTTCGCAACTCTGGTGCTGACCAGCTTGCCTTTGTCGCTCGCCATGCTGGTCATGCTGCGCTACGCGGCGCCGCTCCGCCCGACCGCAGCGACCATGATGGGTAGTCTGGCGGTGGCTGCGATCACGGCGACGGCGCTGTCGCTGTTTCATGTGATCGACGCGAGCGTGATGATCCTAATGTGGAACTTGGGCACGGCAATCTTGTTTGTCGGGCTGTCAGGCGCCTTCGGCCGGAGAATGTTCCGGTGGGTCGCGCCACGAACGCTCTACCCGCGGGATTGACCCAGCGCATCGCCGCAACAGCCGCCGGTGTCGAGGAAAGCCTGGTGCTGCCAGA
Organism: Bradyrhizobium sp. ISRA464; assembly: GCF_029910095.1. NCBI lineage: Bacteria > Pseudomonadati > Pseudomonadota > Alphaproteobacteria > Hyphomicrobiales > Nitrobacteraceae > Bradyrhizobium > Bradyrhizobium sp. ISRA464. The sequence goes on from NZ_CP094526.1 coordinate 1,333,450, forward strand.
CAGGATTGAACTTTCTCCACCTCTAGAAAATGTAAATTATTTCAAGGGCTTGCATTTTTGTGGGCGGCTTTTTTGTGGTTGATTTGTGAAGCTGAATTTTGTGTGAATAGCGCTTGGCTATCCAGTTCCTCTTCCAATTGAGTGACGTAAATCTCGAGCTGACTGTTCAGTTCAGAACCTTGCGCGCCATGATGAATAAGCCGGTGGCACGTTGGGCACACCGCTCCCACAGAAGCGGGATGATCTGGCCCGCCGTCGGCGACGCGCTTGATGTGGTGAGGTTCCAAATATGGGCTGCCGTTTTTTCTTAGGAACGGTGCAGCTTTCTTACATGCTTCACAAACGCCATTTGCCCGCTTCAGAACGTAAGCTTTTACCTTGATGCTTCGAGCATAATACGTTCGCTGTGACTCGTTTGAAGGAGCCTTCGGCGTGGCCGCTGCCGTTAGGGCCAGCTCGCGCAGTTCTGCTAGCGACTTCTTGTCGAGATCAGGCTCCTCACGATCTTCTGGTGCAGATTGTGCTTCGACTGGGACGAGTTCGAAGACAATTGCCTTTCGCTGCTTTCCTTCACGGTCAGGCGCGTTCACCGTCTCAAAGCCCGCGAACGCGAAACACCCGATATACCGGTAGCTACCCTTAGACCGCGTGGCTTCGAACAAGAGCAGGTCCCGGCCGTCTGCCAAATGGTCCCGGATTGCTCGATTGCCGCGAACGAATGTCATATCGCCGCTTTGGCCCTCGCCGGTGTAGGCGAATATTCCGTCGGGTCGCCAGCCATCGGAGTATCCAAATTGCTCGCCGGATTCCCCGGTGAAAAGGAAAACGAAGGGACAGCCACTGGGCGTCGTGATGCCGCCGCGCTCCTGTCCACCATAAACTTGATGGATATCCCGTTGGCGGTTGTAGAGGTTTCCAATTTCGTAGGGGATTCCGATGGGTTTGGCGTCCGAGGGTTCCGGGACAGCGAAACGGAGCTGGCGGAGCCGCCTGGCGACTGCCTTATCACCGCCGCTGAAGTCGCCCGACGAAAGCGCCTGAAAGCCACCACCTAGCTTGCCATGCGCGGCGCCCGCAATGGCCTTGCTATCGTATCGCTTGCCATTGTGCTCAATAAAATATCCACGTGACTTACCGAAGCCGTATTTCTCGAGGAACGGTTCTCGCCGAAGCTCGTCGAACTCGGCAATCGCATCTAAGACCGCCTGTCTCGTTAAGTCAGCTACCGCCAAAGTCCCGTGCTTTCCGATTCCCAGGTGATCTCGTCGTTCTGAGCTGCAATTCCGCAGCTTGTGATAATGGAAGTTATCAGAGGTATTAGGCTTTGGTAGAGCTTGCCCCGGCCGACCAGCTCCGGTTGATTGCCCCGTAGGGCTAATGGGGTGCAATGGGGAATGCGGGGCTGGGCGGGTTTGATCGTGATCGCTATTGCGGTCGCGAGTTTTTCGGCGCGTGCCGAGATCTCGGAGGATCTCAAATTCTGTGCAAATCTGAAGGCCGGGAAGGAGCGACTTGCGTGCTACGATGCGGCCGCACGGATCGAGCGGACTAAACCGATTGCCAACGTTAGCCCGCCAGCCGGGGTGGTGAAGCCCGCTCCGATCGCGACTCCTCCCCGACGCTCCCAATTTGCAGGGGCCTATGCTGGCGCATCTGGGGGATACGACATCGCAAGTATGGGAACCGGAAACCAGAGCAATTTCGGCCTGACCCCATACGCACCTGGCGGAGCGGTCCAAGGTCCATCGGTCGGCGCGTTTGCGGGCTACAATGTAGTCCAAGGCAATCTATTGGTCGGGGCCGAGTTGCGGGGCCGCTACAGCTTTGCGAAGGCGGAAGATTCGGTAGAACCATCTCCAAGTTCAACGCCGTTGCCCGTCTGGATCGGCTCATGCTGGGGATGCGCGCCTGGTGGAGGCATTTCCACCGACAGGGTAACTTTGTTCTCTGCTCCTCGATACAGCGCAAGTTACCGAAGGCCCTACGCGGCCGATGCTTCGTTTAGAGTTGGCTTCACAGCCAGTGACTGGCTGTTTTACGGACGGGCTGGCGCTGGTATCGAGAAATCAGAATCGATCTATACCGCTGACGATTCCAGGTCGGTCTACTGCTACAAGCCGACCATTATTCAGAGACCGAACTCAAATGGTGGCATCGACTACTTGGCTGCTTCGTGTGCGTCCCAAGGAAATGGACCGACTACCACGTCGACTCTTGTCAACGGCTACGCGCCCGTGGTGTCCATAGGTGCCGGCGTTGAGCGCAATTTCAATAGCTTGTTTGTCAGGGCAGAGGCCGAATTGACAGGACACTCTACCCCAGGAAGCGGGTTCACCTTCTACTACACACCGTCCGTGAGCATGGCGCTGGGCTACCGATTTTAGTTCGTCACTCGGAATGCTGCGCACGACAACAACAACGGTCAACGACCGCTCTTCACCGCTTTCAGTTCGGCGATTACTCGCTCTATCTCTTCTTCGGTGTAGTGCAGACGGCGGTCATGTATGACCGGCACAGGAGGCTTCACGCCGAGATCTCGATAATAGGATTTTGCCCGGCGCGTGTCCGCGAGCCAATTTATGGGATTCACCCGTCCGAGGTGCGGCTCCAATCGGGCCGCTGCCTGAATGAGGGTCAGCAAGTTCGACGTCTCCAGAGGAATTGCCATGATACCAGTAGGCATTGTTACTCCTAGTTTGATCAATGACGGCCGATACCCACACTATAGCGCTCGACTCGAGGTTTGCGCGGCGGGCGATCACTTTCTTGCTTGGCAGGCGAGTGTGATGTCGGAGCGCAACGCGGCGATCGGCCCCCAGAGCGACGCTCAGCTCTACTTTCTTGATAATCGGCCGAAGCCGCGGCGGGACGACGATCCTCGCATGATACCTACCGTCCCGTTGGATCAGGTATCGCACTTTCCCAGCCATGACTTCCTAGTGTTTGTGGCGACGATTTGTGGCACACAAACGGGATTAATGCTGTGATTGCAAGAGGATCTAAGTCTATCAATAGGATAGGTGGTGCTGCCAGACAGGATTGAACTGTCGACCTCTCCATTACCAATGGAGTGCTCTACCACTGAGCTACGGCAGCATGCCCGGGAAATAGAATCGGCCCCAAGGGCCCGTCCAAGCGGGCGGTTCTTGCCACAGGCCTCCCCTTGGCGCAAGCGAAAGAGCGCCCCGGAAACCTGCAAAGGCGACCGAAAATGGCATTTTGTGCCGCGATCCGCTGCAATTCGGTCGATTCCCTGCCGATTTGGTTCCCAATTCCGCTGATCGGGCCACTCTACGCCAACCAAAGCCGAATCGTACCCTAGTACCCACTTTTCTTGGATCGTGAGTCGTGATTCAAGATATGGATGATACCCGAAGCAAGAGAAGTCCACCTTTCGAGGAAAGATCGCAAGGTGCTTGAGGCGTGCTGTCGCTCACCGATGACGTTGCTGCGCGATTTGAAGCGGGCGCGGATAGTTCTGTTGGCGGCGGACGGGCGCAGCACCCGATCGATCGCCAAGGAAGTTGGGGTCCAGCCGCGGATTGTCAGCCTTTGGCGGCATCGTTATGCCGACCAAGGCCTTGAAGGGCTGCAAGACAAGCCGCGCCCGGGCAAGCAGCCGATCTATACGAAGGCCACGGACAAGCGGATTCTGAAGCTGCTGGACCAGCCGCCCCCGCAAGGGTTCGCACGCTGGACCGGGCCCCTGCTGGCCGAGGCGCTGGGCGATGTTGACGTCCAATATGTCTGGCGGTTTCTGCGCAGCCACAAGATCGACCTCGCGGCTCGCAAGTCCTGGTGCGAGAGCAACGACCCGAACTTCACGGCCAAAGCCGCCGATGTTGTCGGCCTCTATGTCGCCCCGCCCGCGAAGGCCATTGTGCTGTGCGTGGACGAGAAGCCCTCGATCCAGGCTTTGGAGCGAGCGCAGGGTTATCTGAAACTGCCCAATGGCCGCGCCTTGACCGGCCAGAGCCACGACTACAAGCGGCATGGCACCACAACATTGTTTGCGGCACTCGAAGTCGCCACCGGGAAGATCATCGCGACGCATTCAAAACGGCGGCGCCGCGTCGAGTTTCTCGGCTTCATGACCAGCGTCACCGCGGCCTTTCCGGGCCGGAAGCTTCACGTCATCCTCGACAATCTCAACATCCACAAGAAGAACGAGGACTGGCTCAAGGCCCATCCCAATGTGCAATTCCATTTCACGCCGACGAGTGCGTCCTGGCTCAATCAGGTCGAGGTGTGGTTTTCGATCCTGCAGGGGCAGTCGCTCAGCGGCACCTCCTTCACAAGCCTCAAGCAGCTTCAGGATCACATCGATGCCTACGTCACCGCATACAACGGCAGAGCCGAGCCCTTCGTCTGGACCAAGAAAAAGGTCCGTCAACGCCGATTCAAAGGCCGCCGTATCACCCAGCTCTGATTCCGGGTACTAGCCGGCCGGGTGGGTGCGCAGCGTCGGGGCATTGTTTACTATTGGTCGTGAAAGGCATTGGCGACGAGCGTTCAGAGGATGACGAGCGATCAGGATAAGGGCGCTGGACAGGCCGGAGCCCGCGCGAAGGAGTCACGACGGGACCGGTTGAAGTTGGCGCTGCGTGAAAATCTGAAACGGCGGAAATCGCAGGCGCGTGGCCGGGATGAGGCCGCTCCTTCCGAAGCGGCCGATGGCTCCCTAGATGACGCGGGCGGAAACGGGCGCGAGCGCTAGCTGGCGCGTGAAGCGGTGCGGGGAAGCGGGTGGCTGAGATGGCTGCGGACGAAACGACGATCGATCGACTGAACGCCACCGCCTACGCCTTTCCACGTCATGAGCAGACCTTCCCGACGCTAATGCCGCACGAGATCGAGCGCATGCGCCGCTTCGGCGAGCCGCGTTCCTACAAGGACGGCGAGGCGCTGTTCGAGACCGGCAAGCCCGGGCCCGGCATGTTCGTGGTGCTGTCGGGCTCGGTCGCGATCACCCAGCGCGACGGCCTCGGCCATGTCACGCCGATCATCGATCAGGGCGAAGGTCAATTCCTTGCCGAGATCGGCCAGCTTTCCGGCCGCGCCGCGCTGGTCGACGGCCATGCCGACGGCGATGTCGAGACCTTGTTGCTTCCCCCGGCCAAATTGCGTGCGCTCCTGGTCGCCGAGGCCGATCTCGGCGAGCGCATCATGCGTGCGCTGATCCTGCGCCGGGTCAGCCTGATCCAGGGTGGCGCCGGCGGGCCGGTGCTGATCGGCTCCGCATCGCTCGGCAACATGGCGCGGCTGCAGAATTTCCTGTCGCGCAACGGCCAGCCGCATCACTTCCTCGATCCCGAGACCGACAAGGACGCCGCCGACCTCGTCGCGCGCTATTCGGCCTCCCGCGCCGACCTGCCGCTGGTGGTCTGTCCCAACGGCGCCGTGCTGCGCAATCCATCGGAGACGGCGCTTGCGATGGCGCTTGGCATGATCGGCAGCCATGCCCATGACAAGCTCTACGATGTCGCCGTGGTCGGCAGCGGCCCGGCGGGGCTTGCCACCGCGGTCTATGCGGCGTCCGAAGGGCTGTCGGTCGCGGTGTTCGATTCGCGGGCCTTCGGCGGCCAGGCCGGCGCCAGCGCGCGCATCGAAAACTATCTGGGATTCCCGACCGGCATCTCCGGCCAGGCGCTCGCCGGGCGCGCCTTCAACCAGGCGCAGAAATTCGGCGCCGAGATGCTGATCCCGGTCTCCGTGAAATCGCTCGACTGCTCGAAGACGTCGGGCGTGTTCGCGCTCGCCACCGAATGCGGGCACACGCTGCGCGCCAAATCGATCGTGATCGCGAGCGGCGCACGCTATCGGCGACCCGCGATCGACAATCTCGATGCCTATGAGGGCCGCGGCGTCTGGTACTGGGCCTCGCCGATCGAGGCGCGGCTCTGTGCCAACCAGGAGGTCGTGCTGGTCGGCGGCGGCAATTCCGCGGGCCAGGCGGCGGTGTTTCTCTCGGGGCATGTCCGCAAGGTCACCATGATGATCCGCGGCGGCGGGCTGGGCGCCAGCATGTCGCGCTATCTGATCGAGCGCATCGAGGCGACGCCGAACATCGACTTGATGTTCAACACCGAGGTGATCGGGCTCGAGGGCGCCGAGACGCTGGAGCGCGTGCGCTGGCGCAGCCGGCTCGCGCCCGACGAGTTCACGCTCGACATCCGCAACCTCTTCCTGTTCGTCGGCGCCGATCCGGCCACCGGCTGGCTCGACGGCTGCGGCGTACAGGTCGATCGCGCCGGCTTCGTGCTGACCGGCGTTCAGAACGGCGAGGGCGCGCGGTCGGTGCCGCAGCTTGAAACCTCCGTGCCTGGCGTGTTCGCGGTCGGCGACGTCCGCTCCGGCTCGATCAAGCGCGTCGGTGGCGCGATCGGCGAGGGCGCACAGGTGGTCGCCGCTCTGCATGGCTATCTCGCCGACGATAGCAGCCCGACGCTGTAGCAAAGCGGATGCAGGCTGCAACGCGTTGAGTGCGACGTCTCGCGCGTGAAGACCCTCGGGAAATCGGGTTCCGCTACGGCGACGTCATCCGGCAGTTTTTTGTCCCGGGCGCCGGTACTTCCCGCGCGGGGAGCCACTATATCTGTCGTCATGTCGCTGACCGCCCCGTTGAAACTGATTGCGCTTGACGCCGATGACCTTGCGGTCATTTCCGCCCATGTGCAGGACGCGCGCGTCCAGGCCTGTGACATCGTCTGGCGGCAGTGCGAGAAGCGCCTCGTGGTCGGCATGAACAGGCTGGACTGGGAGCAGACCCTGTCGGGCGGGGCCTGCTCGCGGCGGCTGCTCGCCGCGCTGCGCTTCGACCGGGTGCTGGCCTGCAAGTCGCGCAACATCGACCTGGCGGCCCCGGAAGCCACCCTGGAACTGCTCGGGATCGAATTCTGTGCCACCGATCCGCCGGGCGGCAGCGCGCTGCTGATGTTCAGCCACGGCGCGGCGCTGCGGCTGGATGTCGAGTGCCTGGAGTGCGAATTGACCGATCTCGGGACCGACGATCTCGGGACTTCGCGCCATTAGAGCCCGGGACGCGGCATTCCGTGCCGATCCGCCGCACCGGGTTCGGAATGAGGAGCCTCGAAGGGTTGACGGCCATAATCCGCCGCGCCATTGAGCAGTGGACGTGATCCCTCGAGTCATCCTTAGAAAGCCGCCATGCCCGTTCGCCTGGACCGACAGAGCGCCGATTTCGACCAGCGATTCCGCGATTTCCTGGCAGCCAAGCGCGAGGTATCGGCCGATGTCGAGCGCGCCACCCGTGCCATCGTCGACGACGTGGTGGCCCGCGGCGATGCCGCGCTGATCGAGGCGACGAAGAAGTTCGACCGGCTCGACATCGACGCATCCGGTCTGCGCGTCACCGCAGCCGAGGTCGATGCCGCGGTAAAGGCCTGCGACCCCAAGACGGTCGAGGCGCTCAAATTCGCCCGCGACCGGATCGAGACCTTCCATCGCCGCCAGATGCCGAAGGACGAGCGTTTCACCGATGCCGCCGGCGTCGAGCTTGGCTGGCGCTGGAGCGCGGTCGACGCGGTCGGGCTCTACGTGCCCGGCGGCACCGCGGCCTATCCGTCCTCGGTGCTGATGAACGCGGTGCCGGCCAAGGTCGCCGGTGTGCCGCGGGTGGTGATGGTGGTGCCGGCGCCGGACGGCAGGCTGAACCCGCTGGTGCTCGCGGCCGCCGATCTCGGCGGCGTCTCCGAGATTTACCGCGTCGGCGGCGCGCAGGCGGTGGCCGCGCTCGCCTATGGCACCGCGACGATTGCGCCGGTCGCCAAGATCGTCGGCCCCGGCAATGCCTATGTCGCCGCGGCCAAGCGCCTGGTGTTCGGCAAGGTCGGCATCGATATGATCGCCGGCCCTTCCGAGGTGCTTGTGATCGCCGACGACACCGGCAATGCCGACTGGATCGCGGCCGACCTTCTGGCGCAGGCCGAGCATGATGTCAGCGCGCAGTCGATCCTGATCACCGACAGTCCGCTGCTCGCCACCGATGTCGAGCGCGCGGTCGAGGCGCAGCTTGCGACGCTGCCGCGCGCCGCGATCGCGCGCGCTTCGTGGAACGACTTCGGCGCGGTGATCCAGGTGGCGAAACTCGAGGACGCGATCGAGCTCGCCAACGCGATCGCGGCCGAGCATCTGGAGATCATGACCGCGGACGCCGAGGGCCTGTCGCAGAAGGTCCGCAATGCCGGCGCGATCTTCTTGGGCGCACACACGCCGGAGGCGATCGGCGACTATGTCGGCGGCTCCAACCATGTGCTGCCGACCGCGCGCTCGGCGCGGTTCTCGTCGGGCCTCGGGGTGCTTGACTTCATGAAGCGAACCTCGATCCTGAAGTGCGGGCCGGATCAGCTCCGCGCGCTCGGGCCCGCCGCGATGACGCTCGGCCAGGCCGAGGGTCTCGATGCCCATTCACGTTCCGTCGGATTGCGCCTCAACCTCTCATGACCAAGCCACCTGCCGACGAGGATTCCAACAATCGCATCGTCGCGGTGACGCTCGACGAGGAATCGATCGGCCGTTCCGGGCCCGACATCGAGCATGAGCGCGCGATCGCGATCTACGACCTGATCGAGCAGAATCTGTTCGCGCCCGAGGGCACCGAGCCCGGCCCTTACACGCTGCACATCGCCATCACTGGCAACCGGCTGATGTTCGACATCCGCAAGGAGGACGGCACGCCCGTGGTGGCGCATCTGCTGTCGCTGACGCCGTTCCGCCGCGTCGTGAAGGATTACTTCATGATCTGCGACAGCTACTACCAGGCGATCCGCACCGCGACGCCGGACAAGATCGAGGCGATCGATATGGGCCGCCGTGGCATCCATGACGAGGGCTCGCGCACGCTGCAGGAGCGGCTCAAGGGCAAGGTGCGCGTCGACTTCGAGACCGCGCGGCGGCTGTTCACGCTGATCACTGTGCTGCACTGGAAGGGTGAGGGCGCGTGATGGGGGACGCCAAGCTTGACGGGGGCGTGCCCCGGTCGAAAAAAGCCTGATCGCATGGAGGCGCCGCGCGCGCGCAATCCGCAGGCCGTGCTGTTCGCATGCGGCCACAACGCCGTACGCTCGCCGATGGCCGAGAGCCTGCTGCAGCACATGTTCCCGCAAGGTCTCTATGTGCGCTCGGCCGGCGTGAAGAAGGGCGAGCTCGACCCGTTCGCGGTCGCCGTGATGGCCGAATACGGCCAGGACATCTCCGGCCACAAGCCCGTCACCTTCGAGGAGCTCGAGGATTGGGAAGGGTTGAACTTCGACCTGATCATCACGCTGTCGCCGGAGGCGCACCACAAGGCGCTCGATCTCACCCGGACGCTCGCCGCCGACGTCGAATATTGGCCGACGCAGGACCCGACCGGCACCAACGGCAACCGCGAGCAGAAGCTCGCCGCCTATCGCGAGGTCTGCGACAGCCTGTTGCTGCGCATCCGCCGCCGCTTTGCGCAAGCGGGGGCGGCAAGCATATAGTGAACTCGACAGTGGCCGCACACTCCGCTTCGCCTCTCCTTGTGGGAGAGGCCGGATTGCATCGCCAGATGCAATCCGGGTGAGGGGTCCCGGTCTTTCAAGGGACGGCGGTCGACGGACAGACCTGAACCCCTCACCCGGAATTCAAGCTGCGCTTGAATTCCGACCTCTCCCACAAGGGAGAGGTGAACAGGCCTGCTTATCCGACCGACGAATTTGGGGCTTGTCGCCAGACTGACAAACAGCTGTGCTTATGGGGCCTTGTCTCCATCGGGGAGCGCGATTCGCGGCCGGTTCCAAGGTTGTGCAAGCATGCCCCATCCGATAGGTTCCGCCCGCGTTCGTCCCCCCGATTCCAGCCCAAAACCCGCATGCTAGGCCGTCCCAAATTCGTTCTTGCTTCCGGTTCGCCGCGGCGGCTGGCGCTGCTCAACCAGGCCGGCATCGAGCCCGATGCGCTGCGCCCGGCCGATGTCGACGAGACCCCGCGGCGGGGCGAGCTGCCGCGCGCCTGCGCCAACCGTCTGGCGCGCGCCAAAGCGGATGCGGCGCTGAAGTCGGTGCATCTTGATGATGATCTGCGCGGCTCGTTCATCATGGCGGCCGACACCGTGGTCGCGGTCGGCCGCCGCATCCTGCCGAAAGCCAATCTGGTCGACGAGGCCGCGCAGTGCCTGCGGCTGCTCTCGGGCCGCAACCACCGCGTCTACACCGCGATCTGCGTGGTGACGCCGAAGGAGGCATTCCGCCAGCGCCTGGTCGAGACGCGCGTCCGCTTCAAGCGGCTTAGCGAGGACGACATCCAGGCCTATATCGGCTCCGGGGAATGGCGCGGAAAGGCCGGCGGCTACGCCGTGCAGGGCATCGCCGGATCTTTCGTGGTCAAGATGGTCGGCTCCTACACCAATGTGGTCGGCCTGCCGCTCTACGAGACCGTGACGCTGCTCGGCGGCGAGGGCTTTCCGATCCGCTACGGCTGGCTTAACTCCGTCGCGGTGTGAGGGCCGACAGGCATAGAGCTTGGCGCCGCATCCGCAGTGCACCTCTCCCCTTGTAAGGAGGAGAGGAGCCTCGCGGCCATCGCGCCCTTGAATCGGCAGTTGGTGTAGGCTGTCTCAGCCATGGATGACCAAGCACGAAAACCCTCGGGCCCGGCGCGGCCTTGCCCGATCTGCGGCAAACCCGCCGAGCAGGCCTTCCGCCCGTTCTGTTCCCCGCGCTGCCGCGACGTCGACCTGAACCGCTGGCTGAGCGGCGCCTATGTCGTCCCCGGCCGCGAGGACGACGAGGAGGACCCGGAATAGCCCCGATTTCCCAACAAGTTGGGGAAACCTTTGGTCCGGGGCAGCGCCCGGCGAAGCCAATGGCGAAGCCGGGTGGACACAGCGCTTCGACCTCTCTATAAACCGCCCGCTCGCTTCGGCCTTTTCGGCTCAAGCCGGGTATGCCCAGGTAGCTCAGTTGGTAGAGCATGCGACTGAAAATCGCAGTGTCGGTGGTTCGATCCCGCCCCTGGGCACCAAATCCACGCTTTTCCACGCTGGAGCACGATCGTGTACGTTTGCGTTCGCTAGGGCGCGAACTCATCAGCGCAACGAGTACGCGCCCCAGTTCGATTTAAGCCAACAACCGGTCAGTAGTCCCAGAAGACCGGTACCCAGCGAAACGCGTCGCCGTCCACCGCGACCCGACCGACAGACGGGAATGGCAGGTGAGTGGCCACCAGCATCTCGCCGGTCTCAGCCAGCTCCCGCAAGAGACGGACCCGAACGCGCGCCGCCTCTTCGGGGTCGTGCTCGAAACCGTTGTGCCAGTCGGGTTGCTCAAAGCCGACCGTAAACACGGCATCGCCTGCGAACGTCAGCGCGTTGCCGCCGGACGCCAGTCGGACCACGCTGTGCCCGGGGGTGTGGCCGCCGGTGCGACGGACGATCACGCCCGGTGCCACCTCGTGCTCCTCATCGAACTGCCGCAGCTGATTGTGGTATTCCTTCGCGAACCGCTTGGCGGCCGACCGAAGCGCCTCCGGAAACCCCGGTGGCATCGCGGTGTGGGAGAAATCGGGCGACTCCCAGAATTTGACCTCGGCGGCCGCCACGTGGATTCGCAGGTCCGGACGCAACTGGTCCTTCACCCCGTCGACGAGCAGTCCGCCAATGTGGTCCATGTGCATGTGAGTCAGCACCACGTCGGTCACGGACGCAAGATCGATCCCGGCGGCGTCCAGTCGCTTGATCAACTGCCCGGCCCGCGGCAGGTGCAAGTCCGGGTCGCCTCCTAATCCTGCGTCGATGAGGATGGTCCGACCGCCGCTGCGCACCAGGACCGCGTTCAGCGCCCAGTCGAAAGCGTCCTGCGGCAGGAACATGTCCTTCAGCCAGGCCGCCCGGATGGCCGGGTCGGCGTTGTGTCCCAACATCTTGGTGGGCAGCGGTAGCACCCCGTCGCTGACCACCAGCACGTCGATCTCGCCGACCTTCAGCGCGTAGCGCGACGGAACCAATTCGTCAGGCTTCGATCTAACGGCAGTATCTAGGCTCATGTTTGTCTCCTGCTGAGTGTTGCGGATCATCTGGTTCATCTTTGAAAACTCCTGCGTTTGATCTGGGCGTTCGATCCTGGGCGGGCCGCGCTTCCCGCGTGGGAAGTGCGGTCAACATTGGTGAGGTGTTCAGAGATCGGTGACACGCTCGGCGCGTCACCGTGATGGTCTATCGAACTTGACTTGCGACTGCCCCAGAGCGGTTGCGGTCCCTACAGGGCGATTGCTGCTAAGCATGCGCCTGCGCAATCGCTCAGGCTTTCGCAGGACAAAGGCTCACTCGGGCAACAATGGTCGGCGTCGCAAAGCGGCCGTACCGTCCTGCAACTAAGACAGTCCCAAGCCACCATCGATAGCGACCACCTGCCCCGTCATCCATTCCGAAGCTGGGCCGGCAAGCCGCACGATCCATTCTGCGACGTCGTCCGGAAGGCCGCGCCGCCCGAGCGGGATGCGCGCGCGCTCCTGCTCCTTGATGGCCGCAGCCTGTTCCAAGGACAGCCCCATCATGCCAGTCAAAGCGCCTGATTCCGTTGGCCCCGCGGCGACGGCGTTCACCCGTATGCCGAGTGGCGCAAGCTCCAGCGCCCAGCAGCGGGTCAAGTGCTCCAACGCCGCCTTGCTGGATGCGTAGTGGGACAGTCCAGCCGCCGGCTTATGACCGAAGGTGCTTGAGACATTGATGATCGTGCCCCGTGTTGCCTGCAGGTAGGGAAGAGCAGCAGCGGCGAGCAGACTTGGGCCGAGCACGTTCACGGAGAAAATGTCCATGATCCGATCGGCTGTCGCATCGGCCAGCGGAAGGATTGCCCCTGCGCCCGCGTTATTGACCAACGCATCCACCTTGCCCCATGTATCGACCGCCTTGGCGATTGTGCGCTTGGCATCTTCGGCAGAGGCTGCATCTGCAACCAGGCCGGCAATGTTCGCATGCCCGGCAATCGTTTCTTCGATGGGGCCGGAACGGCGGCCGGTCACGAGCACCTTATCGCCTTGTCTGGCGAACCGTAGTGCCGCTGCCCGCCCGATGCCAGAGCTGCCACCCGTCACGATGACGACCTTTTCACTTTTCATCTTCGATCTCCTTCTTTGGTTTACTGGGCAGTCCAGCCGCCATCGAGCCAGACTGCCGTGGGCTCGCGCGTGAGTGCGCGGCCGATGTCGTGTGAGACGCCTAGAGGTCAGTCACGCGCTCCGGATCGGCCGAGGCCAGCGCGGCGGCACGCTGTGCACGCGGCGGATAGATCCACACGGTGTTGATTTCCTGCTTGGTTTTCTTGGCTACGTCGCCGATCATTTCCACCTTGCGCTCCCAGCCGCGCGTGAAGAGTGCGCCGGCTTCTCCGAGGTCGAGGCAGGTGACGTAGGCCTTCTGGTGATACGGCTTAGTCGACACGCCCAGCAGCTCCGCGGCGGCATTGTTGCCGGCGAAGGCGCCCATCCGCGTGGCGTGCTGACACGACATCAGTGCGTAATTGCCGACATCATCGCATGCTGCCCTGGCCGCATCGCCGGTGGCGAAAACGCCGGCGACCCCCGGCACGCGCAAGTCGCGGTCGACCAGCAGCCGGCCGAAATTGTCGCGCTCGGCGGGGATCTGCTGTGTCAACGGCGCGGCGCGAATGCCCGCCGCCCAGATCACGGTCTCGGCTTCGATGTGCTCTCCGTTGGAAAGCGTGACGCCGGATTCGTCGAGCGAGGCGACGCCGGCGCCGAGCCGGGTCTCCACACCGAGCTTGCGCAGCGCGTCCTCGATGATGGGGCGGGGACCTTCGCCCATATCGGGGGCGATCGCGTTGTTGCGATCGACGATGATGACGCGAGGGTTGGCATTCTTTCCGAGGACTGCGCGAAGCCGCGCCGGCATCTCGGTGGCAGCCTCGATGCCGGTGAAGCCGCCCCCGGCCACGACGACCGTGTCGCGCCCGTTCCTTGCCGGTCGATCGGCCAGACTGTGCAGATGCCGGTCGAGCGCAATCGCATCGTCGAGCTGGTCGACGGAAAAGCCGTGCTCGGCAAGGCCGGGGACATTCGGACGGAACAGCCTGCTGCCGGTGGCGACAACCAGACGATCGTAGGGGAGCGTCTTTCGCGCGCCTTTGGCGGCGACGACGTCCACGGTGCGGGCTTTGGTGTCGATCGTCTCGGCGCTGCCTTGCACATAGACGACGTCGATGGCCTTGAGGACATCTTGGAGAGGTGCCGTCAGTGTCTCGGGCTTCGGTTCGTAGAGCCGCGGGCGAACCACCAGCGTTGGCTCTGGTGCGATCAGCGCGATTTCGAGTTCCTCGGGTGAGACACCCTGGATGTCGCGCAGACGGGCAGCGGAAAGTGCAGCATACATGCCGGCGAAGCCGGCGCCAATGATGACAAGTCGCATGTGATTTTCTCCAGTGGTTTGAGTTCTTCCGGTGCAAAGACGCAAGTGAAGACGCTAGACCGCCATGAACGAGAGCAGCGCGTCGTTGACGAGGTCGGCATGAGTCGTGCACATGCCGTGCGGCAGCTTCTCGTAGATTTTAAGCGTGCTACGTTTCAGCAGCTTCGCCGACAGAGGCGCGGAGTCAGCGACAGGCACGATCTGATCGTCATCGCCATGCAGGACGAGCGTGGGCACAGCGATGTTCTTGAGGTCCTCGCTGAAATCCGTCTCGGAGAATGCCTTGATGCCGTCGTAGTGTGCCTTGGCGCAGCCCATCATGGCTTGGCGCCACCAATTCCAGATCACCGCCGGCGATGCTTCCGCACCGGGGCGGTTGTAGCCGTAGAACGGGCCGCCCGCGAAATCGAGATAGAACTGCGACCTGTTTGTGGCGAGCTGCCTGCGCAGGCTGTCGAACGCTCCGATGGGCAAGCCGCCCGGATTGGCCTCCGTCTTCAACATCAACGGCGGCACGGCGCCGATCAGGACCAGCTTTGCCGCTCGATGCCTGCCATGTCGCGCAACATAGCGTGCGGCCTCTCCGCCACCAGTGGAATGGCCGACGTGAACAGCGTTACGAAGATCAAGATGCTCGACGACCGCTGCGACATCGGCTGCGTAGTGATCCATGTCGTGGCCGTCACTCACCTGGCTTGAGCGACCGTGACCGCGGCGATCATGGGCGATGACGCGATAGCCTTTCTCGACGAAGAACAGCATTTGAGTGTCCCAGTCGTCGGAGCTGAGCGGCCAGCCGTGATGAAAGACAATCGGCTGGGCGGACTTCGGCCCCCAGTCCTTGTAGAAAATCTGGGCGCCGTCTTTGGTCGTAACGAAGGTCATGAGATCGGTCCTTTGGTTGGGGTGTGTCGAATTCCTCGTTTCTGTGCCGGCCGCCGAGGTGGAGCGAACGGTTAGCGAAGTCGCATACATGAGCGTGGTCGCGAGCACCTTCCGCCGCGATGCGTTCGCAAGCCGGCTGACGGAGTTATTCCAGGCCATTCATTCCTCTCTGTCGTTGGTGTGGTCGCGACGAGTTGTAACGAACCGAGTGGCCCGTTGCCCCAGAGCGATTGATGTACCTGTAGGGTGATTGCTGCTAACGTATGCGGCGCCGCCACTCGCTCGGCGTCTCGCCGGTCAGCTTCCTGAACGCCGCGGCGAAGGCGGTCTGCGAGGAATAGCCAAGCGCGGCTGCGATCGCGACGATCGATGCGTCGCTATCGCGCAGCATGTTCATCGCCTGCTCCAGCCGGTATTGGCGCAGCCAGGCATGGGGTGACAGTCCAGTGCTCTCCTTGAACGCACGGCAGAAATGAAAGCGCGACAGACCGGCCTCCGAAGCAAGCGCTGCGAGCGAGACGTCCGTATCGACATCCGAACGCAAGCGTTCGAAGGCGCGTACCAGTACCTTCGGCGACAGCCCGCCCATAACCGGCTGAAACGTGGTTGGCGATCCGGCATGCGCGGCCAGAAGGCGCGTGGCCAGGAGATCTGTCACTTGCTGCCTGAACAGCGCATCTAGCGCCTCGTTGCCCTCCAGGACATCCGCCGCACTCAAGAGCAGCCGGGATGTGATGGTGTCGGCATGCCCTGTTCGCTCCAGGAGATTGCCGGGACCGGCCATATCGGCTTCGCTCGCAACCCGCTGGAGCGTTGTATGCGGAAGATAGAGCTGAACGACGTTGACAAGCCCGGGAATATCCCATCGGGCGCTTGAGCCAGCCGGGATGATCGTCACCACACCGGAACGCGCCGTTCCGATCGCAACCGATCTCCCTGAGCGCCGCTCCAGGCGCTGCATGGAGCCGGTGTACGTCATGATGACATGATCAGCCATGGGCTCGACGACATCGTGCAGAGCTCCATGCTTCCAATGGGCGATCGTGCCACTGGATGGGTCTGAAGCCATGCGAAGTGGTGCAGTCTTGAGTACGCGCGCCATTTCCACGCCGGCGGGACGCCGATCGGGGTCGGGCGGAGTCCCTTGGCGTTCGTCAGACGCGGCCCGCGGATCCTCCTGCGAAGGATCACGCAAGATAGACTTGCTCATGAGTTCGTGCTCGCAGCGGGAAGGCCGTGTATGCGGTGAGGAGTTAGCGGCAGGCCGGGCTTGTTACTTGCGGAGCCCAGCCAACCAGTCTTCAAAGCGCATTGAGCCGAGCCGAGCGTCGCCGCCCGGCGTGAGTGACCGATCATCGAGCTCTGCACCGAAATAGCGGGCGTGGATGTCGGCGACGACCTTGCGTGGGTCCTTCGTCGCGACCAGATATTTTCGGGCAAAGTCATCGAGGCTGAATCGTTCCGGGCCGGCCAGTTCAACGAGGCCGTTGACGGGAGCGCCGAGCGTGACGTCGGCCAGTGCGGCGGCGACGTCTTCCGACGACACGGGCTGAATCAGAGCAGGTGACAGCCTGACGATTTGCCTATCCGCGGAGGTATCGACGATCCCGCCAATGAACTCGAAGAACTGCGTTGCGCGCAGGATCGTGTAGGGGATCCCTGACGCCTTGATCAGGTCTTCCTGCGCGAGCTTGGCGCGAAAGTAACCGCATTCCTGAAGGCGATCGGTCCCGACGACGGACAGCGCGACATGGTGCCGCACTTTGGCGGCGGCCTCGGCAGCGAGAAGATTACGGCCCGAAGTTTCGAAGAATTTCAAGACCGCATTGTCCTCGAAGGACGGCGAGTTCGCGACATCGACGACAATTTCCGCACCCGATAGCGCCTTCTCGAGACCCTCGCCCGTAATGGTGTTGACGCCCGTGCTGGGGGCTGCTCGAATCACCTCATGGCCCTTCCGAAGCAGCTTGTCAGCAAGCTTCGTCCCGATGAGGCCAGTACCGCCAATGACGACAATCTTCATGACCCTCAGCTTTTTTCCAAGCTACCAATGCCCTTGCTCCCAAAAACAGCGGGAGAATGCGCCCGTGCCGGCCGGAAGGCCTTGCAGTCAGCTTGAATTGCCGTTGAATTTTCCTTGGGTTCTCGTCCAAGCGGAGCGCGAAAGTGCAGTTTCTATTCGACGATTATTGCCTTGACGCCGACCTGCGCGAACTCAGGCGAGGCTCAGAGCTCATCGCCGTTGGCCCGAAAGTGTTCGATCTGCTGCTCTATCTGATCCGGAATCGCGAGCAAGTGGTGACCAGAGACGATCTCCTGCAGGCCGTGTGGAACGGCCGGATCGTCTCAGAGTCGACGTTGACAAGCCACATCAACGCGGTGCGCAAGGCGATCAGTGACACCGGTAAGGAGCAGCGCCTGATCCGGACGGTTTCTCGCAAAGGCGTTCGGTTTGTCGGCAAGACCCAGGAGGTGGAATCGTCCGCGAACACCTCGATCACGGATTCGACTATCGTGAGTGAAAGGCTCGGGCCCGTCCTGACCCTGCCGGATTCTCCGTCGATCGCGATCTTGCCGTTCCGCAATCTCAGTGGCGACGTTGAGCAGGATTATTTTGCCGATGGGATCGTCGAGGACATCATCACGGCCTTGTCGCGCATTCGCTGGCTTTTCGTGATCGCGCGCAACTCAAGCTTCACCTACAAAGGCAGGACGGTGGACGAGAAGCAGGTGGGGCGCGAGCTTGGCGTGCGTTATGTCGTCGAGGGCAGCGTACGCCAGTCCGAAGATCGGATTCGTATCACGGGCCAGCTCGTTGATACGGCAACCGGCACCCACCTTTGGGCCGAGAGATTCGAAGGGACACTCGACGACGTCTTCGAGCTTCAGGACCAGATCGCCACCAGCATCGTCGGAGCGGTCGCCTCGCAGCTCGAGCGGGCGGAAATCGAGCGCGCCAGGCGGAAACCGACCGGCAGCCTCAGTGCCTACGACAACTATTTGCGCGGCATGCCTCATTTGCATCGCGGAACGCGGCAGGCGATCGATGAGGCGCTACCGCTGTTTTACAAGGCTATGCAGCTCGATCCGGAGTTTGCCTCTGCCCATGCCATGGCAGCGTGGTGTCATTTCTGGCGGAAGATAAATGGCTGGATGACCGACCGGTCGCCGGAAATCGCGGAAGGCGTCCGATTGGCGCGCCTTGCCGTAGAATTGGGCAAGGACGACGCCGTCGCGCTCACAAGGGGTGGACATGCGCTTGCCCATCTGACAGGCGACCTGGACGGCGGCATCGCGCTCGTCGACAAGGCGCTGGTGCTCAACCCGAACCTGGCGGCTGCCTGGTTCCTGGGCGGCTTTCTCAGAACCGAGCGCGGTGATCCCGACACCGCGATCGAATTCTTCACGCGCGCAATGCGTTTCAGTCCGCTGGATCCGGAGATGTTCCGGATGCAGGCAGGTATGGCCATGTCGCATCTGTTTGCCGGGCGCTATGACATGGCCTCTTCCTGGGCCGAACAATCCTTCAGGCAACTGCCGAGTTTCTTGTTCGTAGTAGCCATCAGCGCGGCAAGTCATGCGCTCGCCGGTCGAACCGAGCAGGCGGACACCGCGCTCCAACATTTGCGGAAGCTGGATCCCACGTTTCGTATTTCCAGTCTCGAAGGCTGGATTGCTATCCGGCGACCTGAGCATCTCGCCAGATTCAGCGCCGGTCTGCGCAAGGCGGGGCTGCCGGAGTGACCCTTCTGGAAGTGCGCGCTTGGCTCACGCTACGATGGTAAGGATAAACAGCGGTCCGTCATGTCGGTGATTGCGTGTGATTCCCTCCCTGGGCACCAAATCCACGCTTTCCCACGCTAGAGCACGATTTTGTACGACTGCGTTCGCTGGATGATCGCCGCGAAGGGCGCTCGCGAATTTCTCTCCCAAGGGCTTGGTTTTTGTTTTGAGCGTGGAAGGTCGCCCTAACAATCAATCGTTTAGGTCCGCGGGATCAAATCACCCGCAGCCAACTTGCGATCATGGGTACAGGGGGCGAGATCACGGTCGCTTACGCGCGCGTTTGCGTACCATTAGCGCGCAATCACAGGCTCACTCGACGTATGTCCGAGCAGGGCCCTCGGATGACCTCGAGCTTTCGTCAGACTTCCGTTTTGCACAATAGGGGTTCGGGCGCTGTCTCGACGCACGATAGCTGGCGGCATCCTTCAGAGCTGGGCCTATCAGACCGCGATGAAGGCCCATATCTCGCAGCTCTTCATCGCTGAGACTACGCAAGAAGGCCAAACTCGCTTGGTATTTGCGTTGAGTGATGAAGGCCGCGATCCATCTACTGACGAGACTGAAAAGCCATCTGCCGATGGAGCGCACTCTTTCCCGAAGGTAGGACGTGCTGCGGCCCCCCGGGGCGCCACACGAGCTCGACCTGTGCCCCTTCATCGTTCCTCCTTTGCCCGGCCATGCCAGATCGCGAACGCACCTGCGAGCAACACAGCGGCCGATATCACGAGCGAGGCATGCGCGCCCGTCATGAACGCGTTGTTCCCTCTGACCAGCGAGCCGAACAGGGCAGCGCCGAGCACGCTGCCGGTCTGCCGCGTCGCGTTCAATACGCCGGCGGCGATGCCGGATCGCGACTTCTCGACACTGCCGAGCAGCGTTGAGGTCAAGGACGGCACGAGCAGGCCGAGCCCGCCCCGAGGACCATGAGCTGAGCGCCGATCGCCCCGTAGCTGGTGCCTGAGGCCATGGGCAGCAGCGCAACGCAGCCCGCGGCAGTGATCACACAAGCCAAAGCAATGGTTTGCGGCGCGCCGAGGCGCTCGCTGACCGACGCGGTGACCAGGTTGGCGGGCAGCACCATGGCCATCATGGGCACGAAGGCGAGCCCCGTTGCGAACGGCGACCAGCCATTGACCTTCTGGAAGTAGAGACTGAGCACGAAGATCAGGCCGTAGAAGGCGATGTTGAAGAGAAGCCCGACCAGAGCGGTCAGCGCGAACATGCGATGGCGGAACAGCGACAGCGGCAGCATCGGTTGTGGCGCGCGCGCCTCGCGCCATACGAACACGAGCCCGATTACGGCCGCCGCCGCGAAGCCTACGATGACGAGCGGGTGGCTCCAGCCGAGCGCGCCGCCCTCGATCAGGGCGCCGGCCAGTGTGCCGAGGGTTGCAATCGCCGCGATCTGTCCCGGCAGATCGATCTCGCGCTGCGCGAGCCGCGGCGTCTCCTCGGCATAGCGCCAGGCAAGCCAGAGGCCGGCGGCGCCAATCGGCAGGTTGACGAGAAAGACGGCGCGCCATCCGACCAGCGCGATCAGCGCGCCGCCGACGAACGGCCCCGAAGTCAGTGCGACGCTCGCACCTGCGGCCCAGAAGCCGACAGCGCGGACGCGCGCCTTCGGATCGGTATATGCGTGATTGAGCAGCGTCAGCGAGTTCGGCACCAGGATCGCCGCCGCCAGGCCCTGCACGGAGCGCGCAGCGATCAGGAACATCGCTGACGGGGCCAGTGCGCAGGCGAGCGAAGCCAACGTGAAGATTGCAAAGCCCCCGATGAATATCCGTTTGGCGCCAACGCGGTCACCGAGCGCGCCGGCGGTCAAAATGAAGGCAGCGAACGCGATGGTATAGGCGGTCACCACCCATTGCAGCTCGGCGACGCTGCCGCCGAGCGAGGTGCCGATGCTGCTCAGCGCAGTGTTGACGATGGTGATATCGAGCTGCACCACGCCGAGGCCGAGGCTCGTGGCGGCAAGCGCCAGCGCCGTCGCGAGAGGCGAACGGGATGACGTGTTGTGGGAGCGGGCTTGTTCCGGCCGCCTTGTGTTGAGCGAAGCTGTTTGCATTGATCACACTCAGTTGTCTGTGAGAATTTGACGGCTCGGATAAGCCTGCTTTGCGATCATCATTCGATACCAATCGAATATTCGGAGCCGCGGGGATGATATCTTTCGCCCATCGCGGCACTTGCTTTCGCTGGGCTTGTTGGTGTCCAGGCAACCTATGTCCGGTGATCGAACCAGTCTTGCGGAACTACTACGGTCTCGGCCGAAGTATTTGCGCTGGCACTGCGTCCTCGTCGGCGTTAGGAGAAAGACATGGACACGGGACCCAAAATCGCCCAAGTCGCGGCGCTCATCGGCGATCCGGCGCGCGCCAACATGCTGAGCGCGCTGATGGATGGCCGAACGTTGACCGCCTCGGAGCTTGCCTATGTGTCTGGCGTGGCGCCGCAGACAGCGAGTGGCCATCTTGCGAAACTCAGCGACGCCGGATTGCTCGCGCTCGCGAAGCAGGGCCGACGACGATATTTCCGCTTGGCCTCTCCGTCCGTCGCGCGCGTGCTGGAAGGTCTCATGGTCGTGGCGCAGGAAGGCCCCGCCCGGCAGCGCAATCTCTGGCGCGGCGGAGAGACGCTCCGACACGCGCGCACGTGCTATGACCACATGGCCGGCCGCATCGCTGTCGCAATCGCCGACCGGCTGGTCCAACAGTCGTTTGTTCTGCTCGACGAGGATGGCGGACAATTAACCGATGCCGGTCGGTCATTCTCCGATGAGTTGGGCGTCGATCTTCGCCTCGCCTCCAGGCGCCGAGTGTTCTGTCGCCCCTGTCTCGACTGGAGCGAGCGGCGGCCGCATCTGGCAGGGGCGGTCGGCGCTGCCATTCTTCATCACGCGCTCGAGCACGATTGGGTCGAGCATGTCCGGGATAGCCGCGCGCTCGTCGTGACTCCGGTTGGCGTTAGAGAACTCGCCACAACGTTCGGCATCGAGAGCGCACCCCCGACGGACGGTTGCGAAGGGCCTGTTGCATCACTGTCCCGAGGCCGGGTACCGGTTATCCCGGTTGAGTCAGCGTTCCCCGGCCGGAGGTAGCACTGCGATCAGCCGCTTCGGCCGCGAGTACTGTCCGTATTTGACATTCAGAATCACGGTGATAGTGCACTTGGTTCGCACTCCGTCAGCGCAATTTGCCGTTTGCTCTCTTGCATCGGGTAACCGGCGCATTTTGGCGGCGATAGCGCATTCCGAAATGGCGCACCCCGACCCGATTCGAACGTGTGGCCTCCACCTTCGGAGGGCAACGGTCCTATGCTCCCAATCGCGGAACGATTTGTTCAATCGCAAGAATCGGGTGTTGCGAGCGCAGGATTTGAACCTCGCCAGGGGTTCGAATAAGCGGCGGGTTCCGGCAGGCCATAAGGACGCTTCCCAGAGAGCTAGGCTGCCCGCCAAGCGGGGCTCTCCCGCGTTGTGGGATTCGCGATGACCTCCGCCACTGTGCCAAGCGCTCACGCCACCATACTAAGAACAAACAACGGTTCGTCGCGTCGGTGATTGCGTATGATTCCCTCCCTGGGCACCATCACTTCGCTTTTGTGCGCTAAACTACGATTTGGTGCGGGGGCATTGCGTGAGCCTGGATTGCGGATAACCGTCGTTCCGACAGCGGCGCCCCCACCCGATTTCCTCTACACATCATCCTGCTCGCACTCATCGCGCCCGCCATCGCCGCAATCGATCCAGCAACCGGCTCGATCTATCCGGGCAACGCCTGAGGAGACGCCGATCGGTGGCAGAGGGCCAGTTTTCGAGCGACAAAACTTCCTCTGCGAAATGCGTCCCAATAAGGTCGCGATCCAAACGAAGGGCCCGCCAATGTTGGGCCTAGCCCGGATGCCTGGAAGTCCGGCGTCGAATTTCGGCACAGGGAAGGGCGTGACTCGAGTCGACCTCCTCGGCGACAGGACGAGAAGCTCTATGAGCTTGTAGCGACCAATCAACCATCCAACCCCGGATGCCGCCCAAGACGGCTTCAAGACCTACCAAGGATGCTCCAGGTCATTTCAACCGAAATAGTGCTTTTTTACTAATGGCTTGGCCCAAGGGAACGACATTTCTCGCCCGGCGTTATCAGAGCGAACGAACGTTTCACAGTTGGTCAGCCCTCACATCGATCGCAAAGGGGGAACGCCATGGACAAAGTGGCGAACGATCATTCGTGTCTAGAGGAACGCCTCGCGCGCGTCCTGTCCGCGCTCGGCACGGGCGCGATCCTGCTTGATTCTAATTGCGAGATTGCGTGGATGGATGAGCGTACGCGCGCGCGTCTGAACGGCGGCATCGAACAGTTGGCGGCGACATTGCGGGGGCTCGATCCTGACCTCGGCGTTCACTGCTGTCTCCATGTCCAGGAAGTGATGATCAATGGCGAGGCGGCGACGTTGTGCCTGATCCGGGAATACGAACCGCTTCAGGACGTCCAGGGATACGATGCCATCGCGGCGGTCGAGGCAGCAATGACGGATGCGTCCTGGTTTACGCGCGCCTTCATCGAAAAGCTCAAGGCGTTCCGTCCAACCAAACGGGCGGTGCCAAGGCTCTCGGATTTGGACATTCTCTCGGATCGAGAGTGCGAAGTTTTGGGCCTCATCTGCGAAGGCCGCAGCGATGCCCAAATGGGTACCATGCTGAATCTTTCACAGAATACGATCCGCAACCACATCGCTTCACTTTACCGAAAGATCGGCGTCAATCGTCGGAGCGCCGCGATCATCTGGGCCCGTGAGCGCGGGGTCACCAGCCATGATGCTCTGCCGCCGCGGCGGCTAAGGCCGCCGCGTCGGAATGCTCCGCAGGAATGAGCCTTACTAGTATCTTGGTATTTCTCTCTCTCTTGCGCGTGCCGCCCGAACGCTGTTCTTACTCTTCCATCTATCGCATGCGCGGATGAATGGATCGTCCGCTTTGAAAGGGCGGCTGCAGGTCCGCACAGTGCCTGCTAGCGGCGCGCGATATGCAACGAGGCTATGCCCCGTGATGGATGCCATCCTCCGCCTTTATGTTGCCGGAGCGTCCGCGACTGCGCGGCGTGCCGAGAAGCAGCTCGCAGGGCTCCAGGCACAGATCGGGCCCGAGTTGAAGATTGAGGTCATCGACGTGCAGGAAGAGCCGGAACTCGCCGAGAAAGCCGGCATCCTGGCAACGCCGACCCTTGCCTATGAACATCCCGAGCGTTCACGGCGAATCATCGGCGACCTCGGCGATATCAAGCGCGTCCTGGAGTTTCTTGGCCTAGAACCGAAAGGGGAGTCCGCATGATCACGCAAGAGGAGGCGGTGGAGGTCTCCGACGTTCTCGATCGAGTGAAGACAGGTGTGAATGCCTTCGATGAACTGGTCATGGGCGGCCTCCCGCGCGGGCGCACTACGGTCGTCGGTGGAACACCTGGCAGCGGCAAAACGGTCTTCGCTACGCAATTTCTCGCTCACGGGATCACTCACTACGGTGAGAACGGAGTGCTGGTGACGTTCGAAGAGCCGCCCACCGACATCGAGGCGAATATGCGTGGCTTCGGCTGGGATCTTCCGGCCTGGCGCAAGGAAGGCCGTTTGGCCTTCGTCGATGCGAGCCCTTCGGCGAGCGACGAACTGGTAGTCGGCGACTACGATCTGGCCGGTCTGTTGGCACGCATCGACCATGCCGTGAAGACCGTCCGCGCCCGTCGCGTGGTGCTCGACTCGCTTACGCAGCTTTTTGATCATTTCATCGGTGATCCAAAGATCCTGCGTCGCGAGCTGTTCCGCATCAGCAGTGCCTTGAAAAAATCGAAGCTCGCCGTGCTTATGACCGCCGAGCGCAACAATGAATACGGAGAGATCACGCGTCACCGCCTGGAGGAGTTCGTCGCCGATAACGTCGTCATCTTGCGAAACGTGCTTCATCGTGAAAAGCGCCGCCGCACGATCGAAGTGCTCAAGATGCGCGGCAGCCATCATGCTGAAGGCGAAGCGCCTTTTACCTTGCTGGAAAACAAGGGCGTCGTGGCCGTGCCCTTGTCGTCACTGCGCCTCGAGCGCAATCGAGCATGGTCCGGGTGACCAGTGGCAATCCGGCGATCGACGAGATGTGTGGCGGCGGCTTTTTCCGCGACAGCGTCACGCTTGTCAGCGGCGCCACAGGAACCGGCAAAACTCTGCTAGTGACGAATTTCCTCGCCGGTGGGGTTGCCGCGGGAGAAAAGTCCATCCTGTTCGGTTACGAAGAGAGCAGAGGCCAGCTATTTCGCAATGCAAGCGGGTGGGGCGTGGATTTCGCGCAGATGGAGGCTGACGGCAGGCTCAAGATTGTCTGTCTTTATCCGGAGGCACAGGGACTGCCGGATCATCTCATCACGATCCAGAGCCTGGTTGACGAATTTCAACCGAGTCGGATCGCCATCGACAGTCTCTCCGCGCTGGAGCGGATCGCACCTGATACCGGATTTCGTGAATTCCTGATCAGCCTCACGTCATTCATCAAGAAACGAGAAATCGCCGGCCTCTGTACCGCAACCAGCAAGTCGCTGGTCGGTGGCGAAAGTGCCAGCGAGCAACATATTTCAACCCTCACCGACTCGATCATCTTGCTGCGCTACATCCAGGAACAGAACACAATGCATCGAGGACTCATGATCCTGAAGATGCGCGGCAGCGAACACGCCAAGGAAATTCGGCGATTCACCATCGACAATGCCGGCATGCATCTTGGAGCAGCTTTCGAAGCGGCGCCCAACGTGTTCACCGGGGGTAATGCCGAGTACGGACACTAAGGATTCGACTCCTCAAAATTCCAGGCCGATGCGAGAGACCACGATGAATGCGGCAGGTCCCCGCGGAAGGGACAGTATCGATCAGGCAGATATCAGATTCCTCGTCGAGAAGAATGCCGACGGTATTGTCGTGGTTGACGAAGACGGCACTGTGTTGTTCGTCAATCCGGCCGCGGAGCAGATTTTCGGTCGAACGCGAGAAGCGCTGATCGGTTCGCAGATAGGCATCCCCCTCATCGGGGGAGAAACGACGGAGATCGCCCTGCATCGTCCGGGCGGCGATTCAGCCGAGGCCGAGATCCGGGTTGTGGAAACGACATGGGATCGCCGACCTGCCCTTCTGGCGAGCCTGCGTGATATATCGGCGCGAAAGGCGACGGAGGAGCGCCTGAGGCAGTCCGCCAAGATGGAGGCCGTCGGCCGGCTGACGGCCGGCATTGCGCATGATTTCAACAATCTGCTAACGGTCGTTCTTGGAAATCTGGAGAGTGCGCGCCGGCAGTCCTCTGCAGCAACCGCGCGGATCCAGGCCCTTGACAACGCGACGCGCGGCGCACGCCGCGCGGCAGCTCTCACTGAACGGTTGCTCGCCTTTGCGCGCCAAAAGCCGCTAGCGCCCGTCACCATCGATGTCAACGAACTCGTGTTGGGGATGTCCGATTTACTCCAGCGCACACTGGGCGAGAGCATTAATGTCCGCTCCGCGCTCGATCCTGCGGCTTGGAACATAGAGACAGATCCGACCGAACTTGAAGCCGCTATCGTGAACCTCGCCGTCAACGCACGCGACGCGATGCCGAACGGCGGCGAGCTCATGATCGAGACGGCGAATGTCCAGCTCGACAGGGTCTATGCTGCGGCAAACGCGGAGGTGACGGCCGGACCGCATGTAATGATTGCGGTTGCCGACACGGGCACCGGGATGAGTCCGGACATCCTTAAGAAGGTATTTGAGCCGTTTTTCACCACCAAAGCCGATGGACGCGGGACTGGCCTCGGGCTCAGCCAAGTCTACGGCTTTGTCAAACAGACCGGCGGGCACGTGAGACTCTACAGCGAGCCCGGAATCGGAACGACCGTCAAGGTCTACTTCCCAAAGGTAGCAGAATCGCGCCGCGCCCTTCAGCCAAGCGACGGCCAGAAATTGATCGATCAGGTTCCGCTTGCCGGCGAGAGCGAAGGCATCCTCGTCGTTGAGGATGACGAGGATGTCCGCAATTACACCGTCAGCAGCCTGCGCGAGCTAGGCTACGTTGTCTTTGCGGCGATCGATGCGGCTTCGGCTCTTGAGATTTTGGATCGCGAAGATGGAATCCACCTTCTGTTCACCGATCTCGGTCTGCCGGGCGCCATGGACGGCAGAGCCCTCGCCGACCGCATTCGCGCGATCAAGCCCTCCGTGAAGATATTGATCACAACGGCTTATGCCGGTAGCGTCCTACTATGCGAAGGACGGCTCGCTCCCGGCGTTGAATTGCTCAGCAAGCCTTTCAGCTTTGCAGCTCTGGCCTCGCGCATTCGGGAATTGCTGGATCGTCGCCAAGAAGGTCAGGAAGGCGATCGCATTCTTGTCGTTGATGACGAAGTTCTCATTCGCATGTTGGTGGTGGATGCCCTGGCGCGAGCAGGACTGGAGGCCGAGGAAGCTGGCAGCTTCCACGAGGCCCTCGCAAAGATCCGCAGCGTCGGCGACAAGCTAGCCGCCGCAATAGTGGACCTTGGACTGCCCGACAAACCAGGCGATGGACTCGTCGCCGAGATCAGGGCCCTTTGGCCAGGTTTGCCAATCGTATTGGCAACTGGCTATGTCAGTGAGGATCTCCGTCGCCGGTTTGTGCAAGATGTGCTGCTGCATATAGTCGCGAAGCCCTTTGATCCAGAGGCGCTCATGGCCACGCTGGAAAGATTGGGGTTTCGAGCTCGCAGACGTGGCCAGCCTTCGTCCTGATGTGTGGATCGTTTCCGACAAAGTCTGATCAACTCGTATGCCCGACGCTGTCGATGACGTGAAGCTCGTCCGGCCCGGGTGTTGTGCTGCCATTCGAAGCCATCTCGTTTGATTGCATCTCCCCAGATCAATAAAGTTCAATAATAGAATTTACATATTTGGTTGGAAAAGGCACATCACGCGTGCCTTTCTCGGTCGATATTCCAGCGTGTGGGCGTATCCCGCGCCTCGCGGACTGATGGCTCTTCCGCTCTAACGCGCAACTTCCCGGCACGCTGAAAGCGCGCCGCTCGCTGCCAGTGGACTGTCATCTAAGTGCTTGACGAGTTCTAAAACAGAACTGTATGGTTGAGGATAAGCCGGCCGATCTCAACGACCGCAAGGCTTGCTGCGCGCTGGGCCAGTCCGCGCTTGGATAGCGAGGCGCCCAGTTTCGCTCGGCGTGACGCCGGGCGAGCAGCCGGTGACGCAACAAAACACAATGACGTACCCGGAAGGGTGCGCATGAGGGAGGACGAGCAATGTTGGTGAATCCGAAGATCGTTGCGGCTCTGGCGTTGCTTTTGAGCGGACCGGCATTCGCGGCCGACGAGCCGGGGGTCACTGAGACCGAGATCAAGATCGGCGGGGTGTTTCCGTTCAGTGGACCGGCATCATCGATCGGTCTCGTGGGCAAGGGACTGATCGCATACATTCAATCGCTGAATGACCGCGGCGGCATTAACGGACGCAAGATCAACTACATCGCCTATGATGACGCGTACAGCCCGCCCAAAGCGGTGGAGCAGGTCCGCAAGCTCGTTGAGAGCGATGAAGTGGCGTTCATGTTCGGCCAACTCGGCACTCCCGGCATTTCGGCGACGGCAAAATACCTGAAGACGAAAGGCGTGCCCAGCATCGCAATCATCAGCGGATCATCGAAATTCACCGACGTCACCAGTTACCCGCTGACCACGACAGGCCTTGTCAGCTACGACACCGAAGGAAAAATCTACGCCAAATATCTGACGAAGACGCTGCCGAACGCCAAGTATGCGATCCTCTATCAAAACGACGATCTCGGCAAAGATTACGTCAATGCCTTCAAAGCGTTTCTCGGCAAGGAGTACGATCGAAAGGTCGTCAGCGCTTCCTATGAGGTCACCGAACCGACCGTCGATTCACAGGTCACCAATCTGAAGAACTCCGGTGCCGACGCCCTGATGATCGCAGGAACACCGAAGTTCGCCGCGCAGGCGATCCGCCAAGTCTCCGTGATCGGCTGGAAGGCGACGGTTATCATCAACTTTCCGTCCGGTTCGGTTGGAGGCACGCTCGCGCCGGCCGGTCTCGACAAATCAGTCGGCGTGATCGTCGGGACAATCAACAAGGATATCGTAGATCAAGCGTGGAAAGACGACCCTGCCATGCAGGCCTACCGGGCGTTTCTCGACAAGTATTTGCCGGGCGTCGACATCACCAACGGCAGCTATCTAACGGGCTATCAGCAAGGCATCCTGCTCGAGCAAATCCTGAAGCAATGCGGAAATGATCTGTCCCGCAAGAATATTCTTGCGCAGGCCAAGAACCTTAGGGATTTCGTCGTCCCGACCGCGCTGCCGGGGATCAAGGTCAACACCAGCGAAACCGAGAACATGATCTGGACGCAGATGCGCCTGCAGCGATGGACCGGCACGACCTGGGAAGCCTTCGGGGACGTGCTGGACGCCAGGTCCGAATGAGCGCGCAACGGGCAAGGTGGCGGATGGGGCATTAATTGTGCCGGCCGCCGGCGCTGGGCACAAGAGGGGGCAGCGCGTGCGATCGCCCTTCCAGCAATTCAGGAGGTCATTTCGATGTCGACGAAGGCACTGACGTTTGCGCCAAGGGAGCTTTGCATCGAGCGTCGACCCGACGGCACGCTCATATTGAGCTCGCCTCTCGAATGGAAGCCGTGTGACTGGCGCATCACCGATTTTCTACCGAGCTGGGCAGACGCCGTTCCGGACCGAGTGTTCCTTGCGCAACGCAATGCGAAGGGTGGATGGGACGAGATCACCTACGGCGAGGCATGGTCGCAGGTTCAAGCGGTCGGCCAAAGCCTGATCGATATGGGCGCAAAGCCGGCTGACAAGCTGGCAGTACTTTCAGGAAACTCCATCGAGAACGCGGTGATCTCTTTTGCGGCGATGTCGATAGGGGTCATCCTGGCGCCGATATCGCCGAACTACACGCTGATGCCCGGTGGCCTCGCTCGTCTCGAGGACATCGCGGAAGTGCTGCGCCCGAGCTTCGTTTTCGTCCAAAGCGGACGCGACTTTTCCGCTGGCCGCTCCATTGCGGAGTTGGCAGCCGCGACCTGGATCAGCGTCGACGGCGCGCCGGATACGGTGCCTTTCCGCACCCTGACAGGCAGAACCGGGAGCGAAGGATTTGCCCGGGCGTCACGCGCGGTCTCTTGTGACGCGGTTGCCAAGATTCTCTTCACGTCCGGTTCGACTGGCTTCCCGAAAGGGGTGCTCAACACCCACCGCATGATGGCGAGCGCCCTGGAAATGGGGAGTCTGCTCGTGTCTCCTCAGGCTGCGCCGGTCCAGGTGGAGTGGCTGCCTTGGCACCATACGATGGGCAGCAATGTCATCCTTCACAGCATCCTCAAGAATGGCGGGACGCTCTATATCGACGATGGCCGGCCCCTGCCGCAGCTCTTTCACAAGACCGTTGCCAATCTCAAGGAGATTTCGCCGACCGCGATGTTCAACGTACCCGCCGGCTATAATCTCCTATGTGACGCGGTCGAGAAGGACCTCGATCTTGGCGCCAGTGTGTTCAAGCGGATGGATCGCTTGAGCTACGCCGGGGCTGCAATTTCGCAAGCCACGCTTGAGAAACTGTATCGGTTGACGTCATCAATTACGGGACGGCGGATTCCGGTGATGTCGGGTTACGGCACGACCGAAACGGCCCCGACGATCAGTACGACCCATTGGGCAACGGATCAGCCGGGGGAGATTGGTCTTCCCGCGCCGGGGCTGCAGTTAAAACTGATCCCCGTTTCCTATACCTACGAGGCGAGGGTCAAGGGACCCAACGTCACGCCCGGTTATCTCGGACGGCCGGATTTGACGGAAAGGGCCTTCGATGAGGAAGGATTCTATCGCATCGGCGATACCGTCTCGTTTCTGGATCCAGAGAAGCCGGAGCTTGGGCTGCGCTTTACGGGTAGAATTTCCGAGAACTTCAAGCTCGCGAACGGCACCTGGGTCTCGATCGGCAACATGCGCGCGGCAATCCTGGCCGCGACACGCGGCGTCTTGCTGGACATTGTTGTTGCCGGCGAAAATCGCGAGGCGTGCGCGCTGCTCTGCTGGTTGAACCCGACCGAGGCGGCGCGCATCTCGCAGACTCCAGCCCCGGATTTGACCTGCGACCCTCTCGTGATTCAATTTCTGAAGGATCGCTTTCGGGACTACAACGAGACCGTCGGAAGCAGCGAGAGAATCTGTTCCTTCTCTCTGCTGAAGGATCCGCCGTCAATGGCGGCCGGAGAAATCACCGACAAGGCCTATGTCAATCAGCGTGCGGTGCTGAAAGTTCGCTCCGAACAGGTTGAGCATCTCTACGCGAACGAACCGAGCCGAGATGTGGTCCGGGTGTAAGAGCGAGTTCAGCGTTGCGGGGCGGTTTCGGACATCCTGTGTCGGCTCGACGGCGCCCGCAGGCACTCGCTTGCGTAGCCATCTGCTGCACGGCGCGGTCGATGCAGCATGCCGTGCGCGTCCATCTCAAGCGGCGCGTGAGCGCGCCTTTGCCTTCCGGATCTCCGGCGCGTTTGTCGCCGGGGTGCCGCGGGCACCCGGCCCTGGGTGAGTATGAACCTCCTTGGCCGACAGCGGCTCTCCGCACTCGGAGCACACCATGACCGGATCGAAGTCCTTTCCGCACTTCCGGTGCTGGTGCAGCAAAGGCCGGCCGCGCTCGTCGACCATGTGAGTATCGCCCCAATGCACGATCGCCATCATGATCGGATACAGATCGAGTCCCTTTTGAGTCAGGATGTATTCGTGGCGCTTGGGTGATTCCTGGTATGGAATGCGGCGCAGGATGCCCTGCCGAACCAGCTTTTTCAGTCGCTCGGCGAGCAAGTGCCGCGTGATTCCGAGCGCCGACTGAAATCCCTCGAAGCGCCGCGTGCGCAGAAAGCATTCGCGCAGGATCAGGAGAGTCCAGCGATCGCCGATCACGCCGATGGTTCGGGCCATCGAACATGGCTCTTCCTCGAGTTCTTTCCACTTCATTCAGGCTCTCCAGTCATCCCGGCATGGGCCGTCTCGAATCGTCACGGAAGCCGGTGCAGGCCCTTGCATTCTAGATAGGTACTAAATTCCAAACAATACCCTTCCAAGCTAGCCAAAGTGGCTTGAATCTCGTCACATTTGACAGTTCAATTTTAGAACTATAGGATGCAGACAGTTGGAGCTGGCGATCGGATCATCAGTACCTGCCAATGCGCTCCGGGAGGAAGTCGAGATGACGCTAAAGGTTGAATTCCAGTTCGATTTCGGCAGCCCGAACGCTTATCTGGCGGAAATCGCTATCCCGGGCATCGAGCAGCGGACCGGCGTGAAATTCGAGTATGTCCCGGTTCTGCTCGGCGGCATCTACAAGGCAACCGGCAACATGTCGCCGTTCGACTCGCTTCGGGGGATCAAGAACAAGCCGGAATACCAGGCGCTCGAGACTCAGCGGTTTATCCGACGCCACAACATCGCGAAATTTCGCCAGAATCCGTTCTTTCCGGTCAACACCCTGATGCTGATGCGCGGAGCTGTCGCGGCCCAGTTCGAAGGCGTGTTCGAGCCCTATTTCCGGGCTGCCTATCACCACATGTGGGAACAGCCCAAGAAGATGGATGATCCGGAAATCTTCCGGAGCGCTTTCGTGTCCTCGGGGATCGATATCGACAGACTGATTGCGCGCGCGCAGCAGGATGACATCAAGAAGAGGCTGATCGATCTGACCAACGACGCGGTCAGCCGCGGCGCATTTGGTTCACCGACGTTCTTCGTTGGCAAGGAAATGTTTTTCGGCAAGGATCAGCTCCGCGACGTCGAGGAGTCGATTGTCGAGCAGACCCGTCAGCGCGTTTCAAGAACGGCTTGACGTCGCGAATTGCGGTTCGGAATATCCTGGCCACGGCACGCGGCGAAACGAAACGTGTGCGTGGCAACTTCGGCAGAACAAGATTCAGGGAGAGTGCAATGGCCGGCCCACTTCACGGCGTTCGTGTTCTGGACTTGACCGGCGTGGTGTCGGGCCCATTCGCGACCATGTTTCTGGCGGATCAGGGCGCCGACGTGCTGAAGATCGAGCCGATTGGCGGCGATATCACCCGCCGCAGCCGCGCCACCATCGACAAGGAAGGCGAGTTCTCCGCGCTGTTCATCTCGTCAAACCGTGGCAAGCGTTCGCTGTCGATCGATGTCAAGAGCGGGTCCGGGCGTGAGGTGCTCGCCAGGCTGGTCGCGCAGGCCGACGTCCTGGTGCAGAATTTCCGGCCCGGCACCATGGAGCGCCTTGGTCTCGGCGTCGCGGAATTGCGTCAGCGCCATCCGCGTCTGATCTACGTCTCGATCAGCGGCGTCGGAGATAGCGGCCCTTATGTGAAGAAGCGGGTCTATGATCCGATCATTCAGGGCCTGTCCGGCTTTGCCGATATCCAGTCGCAGCCGGTCACGAACCGGCCGCAGATGATCCGCACCATCGTATGTGACAAGACAACAGCGGTGTTCACCGCGCAGGCTGTGGCGGCGGCGCTCTATGCGCGTGAGAAGACGGGGCAGGGCGACCACATCCAGGTTGCGATGCTGGATGCGATGATCTCGTATCTGTGGCCGGAAGGCATGATGCAGTACACGGTGATCGGCGCCGAGGCGGCCGCCGCCGATCCGAATGATCGGCCGGATCTCGTGTTCAAGACGAGCGACGGTTACATCACCGCGGGCACCATCTCCGATTCCGAATGGCAGGGTTTCTGTCGCGCCTCCGGCGATCCCGAGCTTGCCAATGATCCCCGCTTTGCGACCCCATCGGCGCGTTCGGTCAACGCCACGGCGCGAATCAACAAGATGGCGGAGTACATCGGCCAGCGCACGACAGCCGAATGGCTGGAGCGCCTGGACGCCGCGGACGTGCCATGTGCGCCAATCCTGCGGCGGGGCGAAATCATTTATAATGAACAGGTGGTCGCACGCGGCATCATCGCCGAATTCGATCAGCCGAAAGTCGGCCGGGTGCGGCAGCCGAAGCCGGCAGCCCGCTTCGAGGTCAACCAGGTTGCGATCGGCGGACCGGCTCCCAGGGTCGGCGAGCATTCGCGCGAGGTGCTGCGCGAGCTGGGGTACGACGACGGCGCCATCGACAAAATGGTCGCTGAGCGCGCCCTGCGCGTGGCCGTATAGGCCGAAGCGTTCGCGCGACCGGCGATCGGTTCTCAGACTTTCGCCGGCACCGCCGCAATAGGTGCTGCCGGAACATTCGCCGCAGCCGCTCTCTGATAAGCCTCGCGCCGCTGAATACGTTCGAGATAGGGCACCGCATTCTCGCAAATGCCAACGCCATAAGCGATGGCCCAGTCGAGGCACGTCGTAAGGAGGATATCCGCGCTGCTGAAGCGGTCGCCCATGAGAAACTGCCGGCCGTCGGCAAGGGCGACTTCAACATGGCGCAACTGCCCGCGAAAATATTCCGCGGCTTGAGCCACGACCTCAGGCGCAACGCCGTAGATGTGTCCCAGTGCATCCGCTCGGTGGCGGCGCATGACGTAAAGGCTCGTGGAATCAAGCTCGGCCACGATAAAGAAGCACCATTCGAGCCACGCGGCATAGTCGCGGGTGCCTTCCGGAATCAGCGAGCGGTCCGGCGTGGAATACATGCGCGACAGATAGGCAACGATCGCGGCGCTTTCGCCGATGCAGAAGTCGCCGTCCTGAAGCAACGGGATTTTCTGGCGAGGATTGAGCCTGGTGTATTCAGCCGTCTTGGTCTCCCCCGTCCGTGGCCCGATCGGCTTGA
Organism: Bradyrhizobium sp. ISRA464; assembly: GCF_029910095.1. Lineage (NCBI taxonomy): Bacteria > Pseudomonadati > Pseudomonadota > Alphaproteobacteria > Hyphomicrobiales > Nitrobacteraceae > Bradyrhizobium > Bradyrhizobium sp. ISRA464. The sequence goes on from NZ_CP094526.1 coordinate 1,368,341, forward strand.
CCGTGTAGGGCAAGCCAAGTTCGTGCATGGCCCAGTGTGCACGAATTGTGCGGCTTGTGCCGGCGCCCCACAGGGTGAGATCGGGCGTCGCGCTCATCACCACTTCTCCACCGACGGACGAAGATCGAGTTCATGGGTCCAGCCGTCGCGGCTTTGCTGATGGGTGAACCAGTACGCTTCGGCAATAGAGGATGTCTTCGTCAGGCTGTCCGGCGGGATCTCGCTTACCTCGATCCCCTTCGCCGCTTTCATGCGCTGGTGAATGGCTTCGCTATCGACGCCGGCGTCGATGACGAGATGGACGACATGGATATTCTTCGGCCCAAGCTCGCGCGCCATGGCCTGTGCCACCGCGCGAAGTCCGAATTTCGCCGATGAAAACGCGGCAAAGCCCTGGCCGCCGCGAATGCTGGCGGTCGCACCGGTAAAGAAGATGGTGCCGCGTCCGCGCGGCAGCATGACGCGCGCGGCCTCGCGCCCCACAAGGAATCCTGCGTAGCAGGCCAGCTCCCAGGCCTTGAAGAAAAGCTTTTCTGTGGTGTCCAGCAGCGGCTTGTTGACATTCGATCCGGCATTGAAAAGGCAGACCTCGATCGGTCCGATATTGCTTTCGACCTCGGAAAAAAGCTTCTGGACTTCGGCTTCCTGACGCGCATCGACGCTGAAGGCGTGGATGCGATGGCCTGCCGCAGTCAGTTCGTCCACTAGCCCCTGGGATTTGGCGGCGTCGCGCCGGCAGATGCACACCGTATAGCCGCCTTTGGCAAAACGCCGCGCAACGGCAGCGCCGATCGCGTCGCCTGCGCCCACCAGGATTGCCACGCCGCGACCCTGCACCATGCTCGCTCCCCAATAGGTTCTTTTTTGATACTTATTGGTAGCTACTCTCCGCCGCGTTGTAAATGAACTTTTCCAAACCCTCGAAATGGCAGCTTGCGGAACAACTGGTCTGATCGACGATCCGGCACTGCCGCACATGATCAGGCGATGCAGCGCGGCGAAGGCGCTGGCAGATCGGCGGTGACTTGCCAATCGCGGGCGCGCTTGGTCATTGCCAACGTCGAAAGATGACGCTGGCGTTGACGCCCCCAAAGCCGAATCCGTTGGAAATCGCATGCTCCATCGTCATCCGCCTGGCCTCGCCGGCCACGAGGTCGACGCCTTCCGCAGCCGGATCGGCATTTTCGAGATTGAGAGTGGGCGGTGCGACCTGGTCCCGTAGCGCGAGGATCGTGAAGATCGCTTCCGCTCCTCCGGCTGCGCCGAGCAGATGACCGGTTGCCGATTTGGTGGCGCTCACGGCAATTTTTCCGTCGTGGCCGAACACGGCTTTGATCGCCTCCAGTTCGGAAACGTCGCCAACCGGCGTCGAAGTGGAATGGGCGTTGAGATGCTGGATGTCACTGGGCTTAAGGCTGGCCTGCCGCAAGGCGCCTTCCATGGCGCGGCGCGCGCCGTCGCCGTCCTCGGGGCCTGACGTGATGTGGTAGGCGTCAGCAGTCGTGCCATAGCCGGCGATTTCGGCGATCGGCTGGGCGCCGCGGCGGAGCGCGTGCTCCAGCTCTTCAATGACGAGGATGCCGGCGCCTTCGCCCATGACGAAGCCATCGCGGTCGCGGTCGAAGGGGCGGGACGCACGCGCCGGCGTTTCGTTGAAGCCCGTCGAAAGGGCCCGGGCGGCGGCGAAGCCGCCAAGGCTCACGAGATCAATGCAGGCTTCCGAGCCACCGCAAATCGCAACGTCGGCTTCTCCGGTTCGGATGAGGCGTGCGGCATCGCCGATTGCCTGCACGCTCGCGGCGCAGGCGGTGACCGGCGTACCGATGGGACCCTTGAAGCCGTAGCGGATCGAGATATGGCCGGCCGCGAGATTTGCGAGAAAGGACGGCACGGTGAAGGGCGAGAGGCGCCTGACTCCGCGCTGATCGGTGGTGCGGACCGCCTCGACGATTGCCGGAAAGCCTCCGATGCCCGATGCGCTCACGGTCGCCGTGCGCTCCATGGAATGCGCATCGGAAGGAGTCCATGCCGCTTGTGCCATCGCCTCGGCCGCGGCAACCAGCGCGAACAGGATGAAGCGATCCATCCTCCGCTGATCCTTGGGAGGAACGACCAGATCCGGATCGAAGCCCCCATCCGGATCATCGGCCTTTATCGGCACGATCCCAGCGACCCGCGCGGGAAGGGCAGCCGCCCATTCGGGAAGGGCCGCCAGCCCTGAACGGGCCGCGAGCAGCCGCGACCATGCCAGCTCACTGCCGCAGCCCAGCGGTGATACGAGTCCCAGTCCCGTAACGACGATGCGACGCATGATCAGATGACCTTCGAGGTCGGCTTGGCTAGTCCGGTTAAGCCGGCAATCCCATCTGCTTGCGAAGGCTCTTGTCGAACATCCGTTCGGGGACGAAACGACGCAGGACGCTCACCTGCCGTGCCATCTTGCCGCAGGTGTATCGCAGACGGGGCGATTTGGTCGTCACGGCTTCTAGGACCCGGTCAGCGACAATGTCGGGACTGTCGGCTGTCTTCATGATCTCTCGCATGAGCGCGCCGGATCGCGTTCGCGCCGAGACGTACGCGTCCAGGCTCCGATCCGGCAGCACCATGTTTTGTTCGAACGAAGTTTTGGTATACGCCGGCTCAAGCAAGCAAATTCGAATGCCGAAGGTCCGCACCTCGTGGTCCAGGGACTCCGAATAGCCTTCGAGAGCATGCTTGGTGGAGGAGTAGAGGGCCGAGAACGGGGCAGGTATTATGCCCATGACCGAACTTATATTGACGATCCGTCCCGCTTTTTGACTTCGCATCACAGGGAGAACCGCGTTGGTCGTGCGGATCACTCCGAAAAAGTTTATGTCGAACAACGCTTGGGCTTGTTGCACCGACGATTCTTCAGCTGCGGCAAGCAGGCCGGTTCCCGCGTTGTTGACCAGAACATCGATCCTGCCCGCCGTATCGAGCACTTTGTCGACGACCGCCTTGACTGATGCGTCGTCCGTTACATCGCAGGGAATCATCGTAATGCCGTCCGCGATGCTTGCGGCGGCCCGCCGGCTCGTGCCGAAAACGCGGAATCCAGCTTGACGCAGCGCCTTTGCCGAAGCCTGCCCGATTCCCGTTGCGGCCCCGGTCACAATCGCTACCTTGCCATCTTGTCGCATAGAAAGCCTCTGTCGATGCTATTGAACAGCCGATTTAGATGACGCTCGTTCTGACGGTCGGGAAATTGGCAGCAATCTCGGGAGCGTCAGTTGTTACCGGGTTCTTTCCGAATATCTCGTGGCCGGCCGACCTGACTGCGTGAGCGCACGACTCAACGCAATGCGGGCGTCCTCAAACGCCGTCCAGAACGATGTATCCTCCAATGAGGGAAAGCAGACCAGCTCGCCCTGGTCCAATGCTTGGAGAGCGGTGTCGACCAATTCCTCCGCGGACATGAAGAGTTCGTCGGGGAAGGGCGCCTCAGTGAGACCGGATGCTTCAAAAAATTCCGTACGAACCGGGCCGGGAAGTACCGCCTGAACCGTGACATTGGTCTTTGCAAGCTCCATCTGGAGCGAGCGGGTGAAATTCAGGACATATCCCTTGGTGCCGGAGTAGCCTGCGCCGGAAGGCGTTGGCATGACCGCGATGATGGAGGCGATATTGATGATCGTTCCGGAATTGCGCCGCAGGAAACCCGGCAGGACTGCATGCGTCAGTCGTGTCAATGCCAGCACATTGATCTTGATCAGGTTCTCCAACGCAGCCGCAGCCACTTTCGACGTGGGCCCAAGAGCGCCAAGGCCGGCATTGTTAATCAGGACGTCGATGTCCTCTCGCTCGGTCAGTAACGCCTCAATGCGCAACAGGTCCGCCGGATCGCCGAGATCCGCAGTCACGATCTCGACGGCGCGCTTTGTCTTGGCTTGGATTTTGCTGGCGATCTCTTCTAGTCGGTTCCGACGACGGGCGACGAGAATCAAGTTGTAGCCGCGCTCCGCCATTCGTTCGGCATAGGCAGCGCCTATCCCCGACGAGGCACCGGTAACGACTGCAAAACGCTGATGGTTGCTCATCCTGATCTATGCCTCGGACAACCGGCCTGACTAAGCCGGCTCTTGAATGGGGTACGGCACCGGCTTGTTTTCCTCGAGCCAGCGCTTCTCGTCCTCGGAATTTGGCGGCGGCGGGGGCATGCCTTGGATCTGCCAGAGATCAAAAGGCGTTTCATCGATGTGGATTTCCCAATCCCTGCCGCGATCCTTGATGTAGGGCGCCAGCGCCTTTTCCGCCCAGCCCATCCATTTGGCTTTCAGCTTCTTGGCGTCGGGCGGGAATGACCGGGCGATGTGATCCACCGAGATGCGAACGAAATTGTGCGCCTCCTCGCCGCCCATATAGAAGGACTCGGGGGCAACCTCGTGAAAAACGACGATGACGTAGAATTTTGGCAGTCCGCGATAGAGCTCGGTAATTCGTTGCGAAAGGGCGCGTTTGTCTTCAGCGGTGAAGGCGCCGACCGGATGATAGATTTTCCAAAAGGGCATTTTTCCTCCTGAAGCGGGACGCGGTTTGGCACTCAACAATGATGATCATCATCATTGTTTGGGCGAGCATCATCATTGTTTGGGTGTCTTGTCAATCATTAATAATGACATGTATCATCGTAACGAGATTTGGGAGATTGTCCGTGCGGATTACTGAAAGTCAGGCCCAGAAGAACCGGCAGAAAGTTGTCGCGAGGGCATCAAAGCTCTTTCGCGAGGGCGGTTTCGACGGCATTTCGGTCAACGATCTGATGAAAGCCGCCGGCTTCACGCATGGCGGATTCTACAATCACTTCGAATCGAAGAGCGCACTAGCGTGTGAGGCCCTCGACTACGCATTCCGCCAGATGGATGGCGTGCGGGAACAAATGCCGAGCCTCGACGAGTTCGTTACGTCTTATCTGTCGGAGGAGGCTCGGAAGGCGCCTGGTTCCACGTGTCCGGCGGCGGCGCTGGCAGGCGAGGTCGCACGACAGCCGGATAGCATCAAAAGCGTTTTCGCCGAGGGCGTCGAGCGGATGATCTTGTCGATTGCAGATTCGTTGCCTGAGATGGCGTCCGCTCGCGAGGAGGCGGTGGATCTGGTCTGTCGTATGGTCGGAGCGTTGGTCCTGGCCAGAGCAATGCCGGCGTCGAGCAATCTTGGCCGTGAATTGCTCGCGACGGCAACAGAGAGCTGCCGGAAAAATGTGACGCGTTCAAACGGGCTGCGGCGAAGCGGGCGCAATTCAAAAGGTCCAGGCTGACTCTTCGTGTCGAGCCGTGGTCGCTGCGAATCTGCAGACGCTGGGCCCGGCTTGGCTGTGTTGCTCGGAGCAGCGATTCGTTCTGCCGCAGGAAGTACTATCCGTATTTCATACGCCCGGCCTCCAGCCACGTGCCGTGGCCTCTCCGTCTGCGATCATGTGGCCTCCACTGCATTGCGAATTCGCGGATTTTGTTCAAGAGCCCATCGGACGGCCTTCGGAGCACGTCCAAGTAATCGTTCAAGCTCGTCGTTGGCAACATCGTAACGTCCGCCTGCGACCAAGCGGGTGATGGTTTTCAGGTGGTCTGCAATGTGCGGATTGCGAGATGCCAGAGCATTGTTGATGTACGTCTCGATCCAGGCATCCAGGTCCTGGGGCACGTACGTCCCAGCGCGGCACCGTAATCCTCCGCAAACCCATGCATGTCCTTCAACTCCGGCCCGGTGAGCGCATATGACATCGATATATGCGCCGAGGGATCGATCAGGATTTTCGTGCAAATCTCCGCAACATCATAGGCGGCGATTGGCGCGATTTTCTGCGTGCCAAAGGGCAGGTGGAGTTCGCCCGCACTTAGCAATTGCTTTAGCGGAAACCAGGAAAGGATCGGGTTCTCGGCGAACATCGTCGCTCGGATGTTAACGACCGGGAGGCGGGACCACTGCAGCGCCTGCTCCGACGCCCAATGGGCCCTCTGTTGCGGCGACCACTCGGCGACGGATCCTCCGAGCCAGGCGAGTCGCGCCTCCGGCGCGGCGGTCATTCTATCGAATGTCATGAAGGTCTGCTCAAACTCCGAGATGTTCACGAAAACCTCGATGTCTCCTTGCGCGCGCGCAGCGGCAGCCATCAGGATGGTTGCGTCGCTATAGTAAGGGTTCAAGCTCATGCTGAAGTAGACCCTCCGGCAACCTTTCAGGGCAGCCGCGACATCGGCGACATTGAGGAGATCGCCGACGATCACCAGGGCTCCGGCCCTTCGAAGCGCCTCCGCCCGCTCGTCGTCCCGCCTCACGAAGGCACGCACCGGATATTGCTTCTCCAGCAGCATGTTGATCATCGTCTTGCTTACGGAGCCAACTTCGCCGCCGGCGCCGGTGATCAGAATAGGGGTCCGCTTCGACATCGACTTGTCCTTTTGGCTGGGCGACTGGATCGTTCCTTGAACAGATGGCGGTTCTCGCGATCGAGGCGAGCGTGACCGGTCAGCTTCTCAGGAAGCGGAGGACGTGGTTCAGAACGGCATCGGGTTGTTCAAGATGCAGGAAATGCCCGACGCCGGGCATGACGCTCGAGTCCATTCGTGAACAGCGCCTCCATGTCTTCGCTAAGCTGCGCGGACATGCAGCCGTCCTCCGTTCCATGTAGATAGAGCGACGGGACCGAAATTGGACCGCTTGCGAGAGCCTCAAGAGCTCGAGCAGTAATCCCAAATCAGAACGAAATTCATTGGCGAGCATCGAAAAGCGTTCGGAAAGATCAGAAGTCGAGGTCGCCGGCCGCCGAGCCTAGACTCCCAACTTTGTAGATTCAGCTTCCAGAGCTTTTGCTATGACCTTCAGCCATTTGTGAACTGCCCTTATCTTCTCGGAAGACCCGTCGACCTTCCGATACGTAAAATAGAAGTCTCTTAGCCCGATGTCCATCGAGCCCCAGAGCTTTACAACGCTCAGGGCACCGCTGGTGACCATCGGCGCTACCAGTGGAAACGGCGCTAGTATCACCCCCATCGCTGACCGCGCCATCTGTATCGCTGTCAGAAGGCTATCGCCGATCAGCTCCGCCTCCTTCGAAGCGAGCTGCGGCTCATACTCGCCAAACCATTTCTGCCAGCTATCAGGCGCCGTGTTGAACCTGATCAGCGGCATTTTTGCCAAGTCATGCGAGTTTCGAATGGGTGCAAAGCGCTCCAATAGTGTCCTGTCGGCGCATGGGGCGACGCGCGACTTGAGCAGTCGATGAAAAGTCAAGTTGCTGAACGGAGGCTCGCCGAATTGAACGGCGGCATCGATGTTATCCCTCTCAAAATCTACCGGAGTGTTCTTGGCTTCCAGCCTCAAATCGATTCCAGGATTATCGACGCGGAACCTTTCGAGTTGGGGGAGCGCCGCGAGCATTGCGAAGGTCGGAGTCACGCTAACTCGGACAATCCTGCCGCGCTTTCTGTCGTCCAAGAGGTCGCTCGCTCGAAACAATTCGTTGAATGCGCTTAGCACCGCGGCGGCATATATCGCGCCGCTTTCGGTGAGTTCGATGTTGCGGCCGCTGCGCTGAACGAGCTGGAGACCAAAATGAGCTTCGAGGGTGCGGATTTGATGACTGATCGCGGATGGCGTGAGATTCAAGCTTTCGGAGGCAAGCTTGACGCTGCCAGAGCGTGCGAGAGCCTCGAATGCGCGGAGGCTCGCCAGCGGGGGGAGGGTTGATTGTGCCTTCGACATTTTTGCGGTGAGCCCAGTTCAACATTCCACAATCGATTTCAATTGTTTCCTGCGGCCGGCTGATCAATTTAGTGGAGGCAGCGGACGTTCCATAGCTGATTTTAACTCTTACCAAAGCGGTATCGAACCAATTCGGCGCCGTACCGCAGGCCGACCAGGGCGGAAACGAGACGAGGGCATGACGATGAACTCACCGCAGCGACACGATCACCATACGCAGGCCGCCACGAAGATCAATGCGGGGCTACCACAGCCGCCCGTCTTCAAAACCTTGGCCGAGGAGAGGCAACACAGAAAGGAACGGTTGGCCGCCGGCCTCAGACTTTTCGCCAAGTTCGGATTCGACGAGGGAGTCGCTGGCCACATCACCGCCCGCGATCCGGAGTTTACGGATACGTTTTGGGTGAATGGCTTCGGGATGAGCTTCGGCTTGATCAAGGCCTCAGATCTTATTCGGGTCAACCATAAAGGCGAAGTCGTCGAAGGCAGCTATCCTGTCAATGCGGCTGCTTTTGCGATTCACGCAAGCGTTCATGCGGCTCGTCCCGATTCCGTCGGTGCGGCGCATTCCCACTCCACGCATGGCCGCGCGTTCTCGACGCTCGCTCGGAAACTGGAGCCAATTACGCAAGACGCGTGCGCATTCTACAACGATCACGCTCTATACGAGGATTACGGTGGGGTGGCAGTCGAACTGGACGAAGGTCAGCGAATCGCCCAGGCGCTGGGGCCGCACAAAGCGGTCATCTTGCAGAACCATGGACTTCTGACTGTCGGACAGACCGTGGATGAGGCGGTCTGGTGGTTCATCACGATGGAGCGCTCGTGCCAAGTGCAGTTGCTCGCCGAGGCGGCGGCGGCGCGAACCGGTCAACCTCTCAAGAACATTCCCGAGGAATCCGCAAAACAGGCGTTCGCTATTCTCGGCACGCCGAGGACGGGTTGGTTTCAGTTCCAGACCCTATACTCGAAACTCGTCAAGGAGCAGCCGGATCTGCTCAACTGACGTATCGAACCGCCAAAGCCGTTCGGAGAAGCGCATGAGCATGCCCAGTCGCCGGTACGCTTGCGCCAGCTGGGTTGGACGAACCTTTGACGGCTTTTGCGCGAATTTCGGCAAGGGCCGCTCACGTACGGTGAAAACGCTGCTGAGTAAAGCCCTTCAGGGCGATTCAAGATATTTCCGGCCGAAAGACGACATGGCAATGACGTGTAAAACAGCCTCGCCTCTTGATTGGGCGGGAGGCTGGTCGCAGTTATCCCTCCATCATCGAACTCTCGCCCAACGCTGTTCCATTAAGCGGCCATTCGCAACAAACTGATGATCTCGGATTCGCCTGTGAAAGGCCGCGGATTGGCCTGAACGAAGCGATGATTGATTGCAATCTTGCTGATCTGATCGAACTTGTCTTCACCAATGCCGACATCAGCGAGTCGGCCAGGTAGTCCAAGTCTCCTGGTGAATTCCGCAAAGGCGTCTGCCGCTTCGTCGCCCGGAGCGCCCAGAGCCGTCGCCAAACGCTTCTGCGCTTCCTCAGTGAACGGTTTGTTGTAGCGCAGAAGGCTCGGCATCATGACAGGTGTGCAATAGTAGTGGGGAACGCCGAAGGTGCCTCCCAGCACATGGCCGATGCCGTGGCTTGCTCCCATCGGGATGCGTGCCTGTAGCCCAAATGAGGCAAGCCACGAACCATATTGGAAAGCCGGCGTGCCTCAAGATCATCCGGATGGTCTAAGGTCCGGAGCATTCCTTCACGCAGAATGCGGATGCCTGCCAGCACGACTTCGTCAGCCAAGGGAGTGCCCGCCGGCGAGCACAATGCTTCGATTCCGTGATCCATCGAGCGTGTGCCCGATCCCATCCAAAGCTTTGAAGGCGTATGAAGCGAGAGGGCGGGGTCGAGAATGATCGCCACTGGCATCATTTGGGGGTGAAAGAAAATTTGCTTCAGCTTATTGCGCTCATCTGTGACGAGCGCTGCCGCGTTGTATTCGCCACCATTCAGCGTGGATGGCACTACGATCTGTCGGACTGTCGGCGAGCGGAAGGGAGAATAGCTCACGCCTGGACCCATGGGAAAGGGATCGAAGCCCGCTTCATCGCGGATATCGTGCTCCAGGGCCATGATGACGATCTTGGCGAGATCGACGGCAGAACCTCCACCAACAGCCACGACTAAATCAGCTCGCGCGTCCTTTGCGTGGAGGGCAACCTCGGCAGCTTGCTTGCGTGTCGTGTGCTGCGCAATTCCATCGAAGGTCGCTACATGTCACCAAGCGTACGCCGGATTTGCTCGATCTCATCGGTCTTGGTGTTCAAGGTTCGACTGACGATAAGGAAGACCCGCTTTGCTTTAAGTCGCTCCGCCTCTTCATTGATGGCTTCAGACGCAGCTTTGCCATAGATGACACGATCAATCGCTGGAAAGTTATGTGCACCAGTCCTGCGCATTTTTTCCTCCCATTGGGTTAGTGGCCGAAAGCCCGAGAAGTCGCCTGATCTCGAATTGGAGCGGTCAGTTCCTCAACGTGGAGAAACTGGCCGGTACCGACATCTCAGGCGGCGACGGCTTCGCGAACCTGTTCGACTGCTGCATCCAGAAACGCCTGTGCCAAATCGGGGTCGTTGACGACGCGCGATAGCGTCACCGCACCGACCATCGTCGAGAGAATGGCCATGGCCTTGCCGTTGAGCTCATCGCCGTCGGTTCGGGCAATGAAGCGGCCAATGACTTCGAGATGCGCCCTGATTCCCGTTTCGAATGCCGCTTTCACATCGGGCCCCTGTCTGGCGGCATCTGCGCCGAGCGCCACGATCGGGCAGCCGTCCATCTTTTCTTCGCGATGGTCGGCACTGAGGTAGAACGCAATCACTGCGCCAAGCGGATCATTGGGATTCTCCGTGGCCGCGTCCGACCATCGGCGGGAGGCGCTCTCCAATGCCCGCCTGGACGCCTCTACCGCCAAATCCTCTTTTGACGCGAACTGCTTGTAGAAGGCGCCTTGGGTCAGCCCGGCCCCCTCCATCAGATCCTTGAGCCCGATGCCATCAAAGCCGCGCTCCCGGAAAAGGCGACTTGCCACATTGATCACGTTTTGGCGGTTTTCCGCGGCCTGAATGCGACTCACTCGCATCGTGGACCTCCTTTTAGATTGCATTCAAAATCTATATCTCAGATAGAGGCCGAACGCAATCTATCAACAGGCACGAGAGGATCTGCAGGAGGTGGGTGAGCCGCTCCTGCATGAAAGCCGCCGCTCCCGAAAATGGCGGGCTCCTTACGTGGATCACGTTCCCGTCAACCCTATTTTTTAGATTGCGATCGAACTCTATTAGTTATATAGCGTTCGAACGAAATCTAAATGGCATAGGAGATGGGGATGAGAAAGAGAAGACTTGTGGTCTTAGCCGGTGTCCTGATCGCGGCGTCCGGGGCGGCCGCGTTCGCTACTCTTGCCATTCCCACTCAAAAAGCCTCTGCCTTGGGCGACCCCAGGCAGGAACCACCGATCGTCAACCTGGTGGCGGCAGCACGAGTGACCGGATCCGAACGCGGCTTCACGGGCGTCGTAGGGGCGAGGGTGGAAAGCAATCTCGGCTTTCGTGTCCCCGGTAAGATCCTGGAACGGCTTGTGAATGTCGGCGACCAGGTCAAAGCCGGCCAGCCGCTGATGCGGATCGACGAAACCGACCTCCGCCTTGCGCTCACGGCGAAGCGCAACGCCGTTGCCGCAGCGCGCGCATCTGTCGTTCAGACGGACGCGGATGAACGGCGATATGCCAACCTGGTAAGCGACGGATGGGCTTCCCGACAGCGCTACGAGCAGGCGAAGGCGGCGTCGGACACAGCCAACGCGCAACTCGCCGCCGCCGAAGCCGAAGCACGGGTCGCCGAGAACCAGGCGACCTATTCCGTCCTGGTGGCGGACGCGGACGGAACGGTCATGCAAACGCTTGGCGAACCGGGACAAGTGGTCTCCGCCGGCCAGACCGTGGTTCGGCTTGCCCAGGCCGGTCCCCGCGAAGCGGTGGTCGCGCTTCCCGAAACAATCCGGCCGGCGATCGGCTCGGTGGCCGAGGCCAGCTTGTATGGGAGCGATGGGCGGCGCTTTACGGCGCATCTCCGGCAGTTGTCGGATTCGGCCGATGCCCAGACCCGCACCTATGAGGCCCGCTATGTGCTCGACGGTGAGGCTGCGGCGGCACCGCTTGGCGCGACGGTCACCATTCGGCTTGCAAGCCAGGAGACTAAGCCGGAAGTCCAGGTGCCGCTGGGAGCCGTGCTCGATGACGGCAGAAAGACCGGCGTTTGGGTCTTCGACAGCGCCACCTCGACCGTACACTTTCAGCCCATCAAGCTTGTGCGTGTGACCAGCGAGACCGCCGTGATCTCCGGGCTGAGCTCTGGTGATCGGGTTGTTTCGCTCGGCGCTCATCTCCTGCAGGAGGGCGCTCGCGTCAGGATTGCCTCAGAGAGTAGGAGCAGCTGATGAGCGTCAATCTTTCCGTGATCGCCGTTGGAGCAGCCAGATGCTTTACAGTCACATTGTCAAGAAAGAAATCCGAAAGACTTTCGACCACGTCAACAACCATCGCTGGGATGATGCGGTGAAAGCAGTCGCGCCGCATGTCCATCACCGCGTTTCCGGCGCCCATGCGCTTGGCGGTGAGCGCCGCGGCAAAGAAGACCTGCGCCGCTGGTTTGAGCGCCTCGGGCGCGTCCTGCCCACTCTCCATTTCACGGTCAGCAACATCTCGGTGAAGGGCTGGCCATGGCACACCACCGTGTTTGCCCAGTGGGAGGGCACCGCGAAGCTGCTGAACGGCGACGCGTCGTACGTCAACCGTGGTCTCCATGTGTTCACTCTGCGGTGGGGTCGAGTCTATGCACTCGAGGAATTTCAAGATTCACAGGAAGCGGCCCGTGGGCTTGCTGCCCAGGCGGCAGCTGGCCTCAAAGAAGCTGTCGCCGAACCAATTGTAAGTCGGCAGCAGCGCAGTTACAGGCCGCGCTTTTTAGGTTGAGCGCGGTTCAGTCGGCGCCCGCCTGCTGCAGGAGGGTGCGAGCGTCAAGACGAACGTCGACGAAATAGGAGTGGCCAAGTAATGAATTTCAATCTTTCCGCGATCGCCGTTCGCGAACGGGCCATCACCCTGTTCTTCATCATCCTGCTGGCCGCCGCGGGCGCCTACGCCTTCTTCATGCTCGGGCGGGCGGAGGACCCCTCCTTCACCATCAAGACCCTGACGGTCACGACGGCATGGCCGGGCGCGACGGCACGCGAGATGCAGGACCAAGTCGCCGAACCGTTGGAGAAACGGCTTCAGGAACTGACCTGGTACGACCGGGTGGAGACGACCACCCGGCCAGGTTACGCGTATATGACGGTGACGCTGAAGGACAGTACACCGCCATCCAGCGTGCAGGAGGAGTTCTACCAGGCCCGCAAGAAGCTCGGGGATGAAGCCCGCAAGCTGCCGTCCGGCGTGCTTGGCCCCTTCGTCAACGATGAATATTCGGACGTGAGCTTCGCCCTTTATGCCCTCAAGGGGAAGGGCATGCCCATGCGTGAGCTGGCCAGGAAAGCCGAGTTGATTCGCCAGGACCTCCTGCACGTGCCCGGCGTCAAGAAGATCAACATCTTCGGTGAACGTCCCGAACAGATATTCGTCGATTTTTCCTATGCCAAACTGGCGACCCTCGGCGTGTCCGCACAAGATATCGTTGCCGCCTTGCAGCGGCAGAATACGGTGACACCGGCCGGCTCGATCGACACCCGGGGCCCACAGGTCTTCATCCGGATCAACGGCGCTTATGACAGCATCCAGACGATCGCCGACACACCGATCGTCGCTGCGGGGCGGATGCTGAAGCTCTCCGACATCGCTGATGTCCGCCGCGGTTACGAGGATCCTCCCACCTACCTCATCCGACACCAGGGTGAGCCCACCATCTTGCTCGCGGCCGTTATGCAAGAGGGCTGGAATGGTCTCGCGCTCGGCAAGGCGCTGGAAGAGAGGTCAGCGGCGATCGCACGGACGCTGCCGCTCGGCATGACGCTCGACAAGGTGACCGATCAGGCCGTCAACATCACCTCAGCGGTCGACGAATTCATGCTGAAGTTCGCGATGGCGCTCGGCGTGGTGCTGCTGGTGAGCTTGCTCAGCCTCGGCTGGCGCGTCGGTATCGTCGTGGCGGCTGCCGTCCCTCTGACGCTTGCCGTCGTGTTCCTGATCATGCTCGAAACCGGCCGGTTCTTCGACCGCATCACGCTCGGCGCCCTCATCCTTGCGCTTGGTCTTCTCGTGGACGACGCCATCATCGCCATCGAGGTGATGGTGGTGAAAATGGAAGAAGGCACGGACCGCATCAAGGCGGCGGCCTATGCGTGGAGCCACACTGCGGCGCCGATGCTGTCCGGAACACTGGTGACGATCGCCGGATTCCTGCCGGTGGGGTTCGCGCGCTCGACCGCCGGTGAATACGCCGGCAACATCTTCTGGGTCGTGGGGTTCGCCCTCATCGTCTCCTGGATCGTCGCGGTGGTCTTCACGCCCTATCTGGGCGTCAAGATGCTGCCCGCGATCAAACCGGTCGAAGGCGGTCACCATGCGATCTACGACACACCGAACTATCGGCGCCTGCGAGGGCTCATCACCTTCGCCGTACGCCACAAGTTCGTAACCTGCGGCATCGTCGCCGTCGCTTTCGCGCTTTCCGGCGTCGGCATGGGTGCCGTCAAACAGCAGTTCTTCCCGACATCGGACCGTCCCGAAGTGCTCGTGGAGGTTCGCCTGCCGGAAGGCACCAGCATTGAGACGACGACCGCCACGGTCGAGAAGCTCGAACGCTGGCTGCACGACCAGCCGGAGGCCAAGATCGTCACGAGCTATGTCGGTCAGGGTGCTCCCCGTTTCTTCTTCGCGATGGCGCCGGAGCTGCCCGATCCGGCCTTCGCCAAGATCGTCGTGCTGACACCGGATGCGGAGGCACGCGAGGCTTTGAAGCATCGGCTTCGAGAGGCGGTATCGCACGGGCTTGCACCAGAGGCCTATGTGCGCGTCACGCAGCTCGTGTTCGGACCCTACACGCCGTTCCCGGTCGAGTTTCGGATCATGGGGCCTGATCCCGCGCAGCTGTATGCTATCTCTGAGAAAGCCCTTGGTATCATGCGTGGCGTTCCCGATGTGCGGCAAGCCAACCGCGACTGGGGCAATCGCACGCCTGTGCTCCGCTTCATCCCGGATCAGGATCGGCTGAACCTGATCGGCCTCTCGCCGGCGGAGGTGGGCCGGCAGCTGCAGTTCCTCCTCACCGGCATCGCCGTTACGCAGGTTCGCGAGGACATCCGCAACGTTCCGATCGTGATGCGCAGCGCCGGCGGCGAGCGGCTGGACCCGACGCGTCTGGCTGACTTCTCGCTGACGAGCCGAAACGGCCGGCAGATTCCGCTCGACCAGATCGGACATTCGGAAGTCCGTCTGGAAGAGCCGATCCTGAAGCGCCGCGATCGCACACCGGTCATCACGATCCGCTCGGACATCAATGAGGCGACGCAGCCTCCAGAGGTTTCCAAGGAGATCATGAAGGCCCTTCAGCCGCTGATCGCATCCCTTCCGGCCGGCTACCGCATCGAATTGGGTGGCTCGATCGAGGAGGCGGAAAAGGCCAACACCGCGCTGGGTAAAATCTTCCCAGC
The DNA here is from genome assembly GCF_029910095.1 of Bradyrhizobium sp. ISRA464. Classification (NCBI taxonomy): domain Bacteria; kingdom Pseudomonadati; phylum Pseudomonadota; class Alphaproteobacteria; order Hyphomicrobiales; family Nitrobacteraceae; genus Bradyrhizobium; species Bradyrhizobium sp. ISRA464. The sequence goes on from NZ_CP094526.1 coordinate 1,383,761, forward strand.
CATGATCGCCGCCATGCTGATCGTTATCATGCTGCAGGTACGATCCTTCTCAACGATGGCCCTGGTCATGCTGACGGCACCGCTCGGTCTCGTCGGCGTCGTGCCCATGTTGATCACCTTCAACCAGCCCTTCGGGTTCAACGCCATTCTGGGCCTGATAGGACTGGCCGGCATCCTGATGCGCAATACGCTGATCCTGACCGAACAGATCAAGGAAAACCTCGCGGCCGGACTTGACGACTATCACGCTGTCATCGAAGCCACGGTGCAACGCACGAGGCCCGTAATCCTGACCGCACTTGCCGCCGTGCTGGCCTTCATCCCCCTTACGCACTCCGTTTTCTGGGGATCGATGGCCTATACGTTGATCGGCGGCACGGCAGTCGGCACGGTGCTGATCCTGCTCTTCCTTCCCGCGCTCTATGCCGCGTGGTTCCGGATCAAGCCGACTGCAGATGGGATCCATGAGGGGTCGACGGAGGAACCGGAATTGCGAACAGCAATGGCTGCCGAGTAGGGCGCTGTTACATCCATGAATCGTCCGGTCCGAACGGCAAATGATTCCGACGAGGCGCGCGCACGCATCCTGGAGGTAGCGGAGGAGCACTTTCGCCGCATCGGTTACCACAAGACATCGGTGGCGGACATCGCCTCCGAACTCGGCATGAGCCCGGCGAATGTCTACCGTTTCTTTCCCTCCAGGGATGCGATCAACGAGTCCATCTGCGGGCGGCTTGTGAACGAGGTTGCCGACCTTGCCTTTGCGATCGCGCGCACGAACGCGCCGGCCTTCGTTCGCGCGCTGGGACTTTCGAAAGTGCGGATCGTGGCGCATTCATCGGGAGCACACGCGGCGCTTTTCTTCGCCGCGCGCAACCCTGATATGGTCGTGAGCCTGGCGCTCAACGAACCCCCAGCTACAGGACTGGTGGCGGGCAATCCGAGTGACGCGGACATGTTGAAGTCATGGGGCGCCGGGCAAGTGCCTGCGAGAGAGGCGGTGAAGGCTGGAAAGGCGCAAGAGGCCCCGCGGGTCACTTCAAATTCCTCCGGGTGTGGTCAGTCAAATTCCTCCACCCGCGAGGCAGGACAGAAGGGATTGTTATTTTGACTTTGTTTCACGGGCAAGAGCTTCAGCGGCCTCTTTGAGCCGATAGCTGCGTCCGTCGAACTCAAGCAGATGGCAGTGGTGCATCAGGCGATCGAGGATGGTGGTGCTCATGGTGTTGTCCCCCAGATATGTCCCCCAATCCTGCACGACGCGATTGGAGGTGACGATGACGCTGCGGTGCAGTTTGTAGCGCTGATGGATCAGGGTCTGCAGCAATGCGCCGGCGTCGTCAGGGATGGCGCGTGCGAGGAACAGATCGTCCAGCACGAGGAGATCGCAGTCGATGATGGTTCGCAGCCGGACCTCGCGTTGCGCCGGGGAGTTCAGGGCGTAGCGGTGGAAGAAGTCGTCGGTCTCAAGATACTGGACCTTGTGGCTTTGCAGGATCGCCTGATAGGCAATCGCCTTGGCGATGTGGGACTTCCCGGTGCCAGGTTTGCCGACAAGCAGGGCGTTCTCGCCAGCGGCTATGAACGCCAGGGTGTGGAGCTGGAAGCAGGTTTGGCGCGGCAATTTGGGATTAAAGGACCAGTCGAACTCGGCGAGCGTCAGCTTTTCGTCGAGCCCGGATTGCCGGTATCGTCGCTCGATAAGGCGGGACTGACGACGGTCCAGTTCGTCCTGCAGGATCAGAGAGAAGGTCTCGAGGAAGGGCTGGTTGGCGCCCTGCGCCTGCAGCACGCGCGTCTGCAGCGTGTCGCGGACGCCCGACAGGCGCAGCTGTCGCAGGCAACGCTCAATTTCCGGCATGGTCATCATGTGGCTGGGTCTCCAGTTTGAGGTGAGAAGGCGCAGCGGGAGCGCTCGTGGCGCCGGAGCTGGCCGGGGTTGCGCAGGCGCCACGAGCGCGGATTGCAGGGGCGCGGTCGTCGTGAGCCTCGGCCTGCCGGCCATTGTCGTCGGCGTCGCGCCGCACAGCGCGGCTGAAGAGGTCGCCGTATTCCTCGGAGGTGCGGATCAACGGATGATCCTGGATGAGCTGCGATGTCGGTGGTGGCGTCGTTTCAATCTGCGCGAATGCCTGTTCAAGCAGCCGCTCGACGGTCGCACGCACGTGCTTGTAACGGTAGATGCGGTTGCTGATGGCGTGCGCACAAGCCTGTTCGACCAGCCGTGCCGGATACTTCCGGCTCAGCCCGACAATGCCCCACATCGCGCGTTGTCCAACGCGCCCTTCGGTGTCAAACATCTGCTGGCACAGCGCCTTGGTCTGCGGGCCGATGCGGCCGGCGCTCGACAGCAGCAAGGCTGTTTGCCGCGACGGATTGAATGGCCGCTCGTTGGTCGGCAGGACGACAGAACCGGGATGCGCCATCCGGGGATGAACGCGCAGCAGCGCATGGGTGTGGCGATCGCGGATCTCGATCGTCGCGGCGTAGATCCGCACCACGACCTGGCTGCCGAGGGGCGCAGGCCGCGCGGCGTAATAGCTGCTATCAACACGCACGGTGGTATCGTCGCAGACGGTCCGAACGACCTCGGTGAAGATGCGGAAGGCCGCCACTGGCAACGGCCGCAGGTGTGGCTTCTCCTCCTGGAACATCGCCTCGACCTGACGACGCGTGCTGCCGTGGATGCGCTTGGAGGCCCAATTCTCCTCCCAGTGCCTCAAGAACTCGTTCTGGGCTTCCAGCGTCGCGAAGCGCCGTCCGGCCAGCGTGGTGCCCTGGGTATGTTGAATCGCACTCTCGACGCATCCTTTCCGATTGGGATCGGCCACGCGCGCGGGATCGGCGACCACGGCGTAATGAGCCAGCATCGCGCTGTAAATCGGGTTGAGCTGGGGCTCGTACAAATCCGGCTTGAGAACGCCTTCCTTCAGGTTGTCGAGCACGACATAGCTGGGGACCCCGCCAAAATACCGGAACGCCTCTTCGTGAAGCTGCGCCCAGACTTGTTGGCTGGACTGCCAGACTACCCGCCGGAAGCTGCGCCGCGAGTAGCGCAGCGTCATCACGAACAGGCGGGGACGACGGTACCGCCCGCTCTTCGGATCAACCGTCGGCGCGCCCTCGCCGTAGTCGACCTGAGCTTCCTCGCCGGGGAGGAACTCAAGGCGATCAAACTGCTCGGGGTCGGTGCCGCAACCGGCGCACAAACCGCTTGACGCTCTGGTAGCTGGACGGAAAGCCAAATTGATCGACCAGGTCCTGGTAAATCGCCTGCGCATTCCGCTTCAGGCGGACCTGTTCTTCGATCCACGTCCGATGCGCTTCGCAAGCCGAACGGGCCAGGCTGCTGGTGACCGTCGCTTCCGATGCCCCAAAAGCCGGTGGTCGGGGTGGAGGAATTTGGCCGTCCACGCTCACCGGGCCGGTGGTCACTTCCCCGGGGGAATTTGCCTCCGCACCAGCCCGCAGCGCCCGGTAACGCCGGATCGTCTTTCGATCGACCCCCGTCAGCCGGTGGATCTCGCGCTGGCTGGTGTTGCGATCGAGTAGCGTAAATACCGTGCTTTGCAGGTGTGGCTTCAAGACGTTCAACTCCCCGGTCCCTTGCTGGCTAAAGGGACCGAAAATAAACGTCCTGCCTGACCGGCTACCGCTGTTCAGCGGCGCTGACGGCGATCATCAGGTGGGGGAGTTTCAAGTGACCATACCCGGGGGATTTTGACCGACCCACGGGGCAAGAGGCCATCCCTCTCTTCGTGGACGCTGTTGGTGGGCAGGGTGCTTTCGATCGTCGCGCCGATGCAGACAAGAAGATGAACTTCGACAACATTGCGTCGTATGAAGCCGACGTCACAACGAAGCGCCGCCATGCTTCCTTCCGCCCTGCCAATCAGCTTTCGGAGGTGGTCTGCGCTCCCGTAATTTCGCGGTCTTGACGCGAATCAGTTTCAATCCAAAATTGGCTGCAACCTACGGTAATATTGCTGGAAACCGGCGTTGGGCTGTTCTCATGTTCGACGTTTACATTGCGACCGTCGTTATTTGCTCGTGCTCCCGAAGGGCACACCAATTCCAAGAGATGGAAACCTGGCCCGCTCACCGAAGAGGAAGCGCGGCGTTGTGAGTGTGAGTGAAGAGATTAGAAGAGCAATCGGGAAAGATGGTTACTACCGGCGAAAGCTCGGCAGGCTTTGATCAATATGCGGCGCTTTCCGATCGACCAGATCATCGCAACTTCGTGGGAGAAGCACGCAGACGACCTTGCGATCGAACTGGAAATATGCAGCGGAGAGAAGCGCCATACCATCGAAGAGATGCGTCTCCTTCTGGCGGTGAAGGGCTATCGAGCAATCCCGTGCTACTCGGAAGGTGATGCGATCTCCAGCGAAGAGCCGGCAATGTCGATCTGATCGCCGTGGTGCCTGAACAGAGGTCACCTCAAATCGGGTCGCGGAATAGCTCGCGCCCGTAGGTCCTACATCATGACGGAAAGCAGCAGTTGGCATGAAGTATCGGTGATGACAGTCGAGCAGCGCGAATTGGAGCGGTGCAGGCAAGAGATTGCTCGCCTCAAAGAGCTGGTCGTACGGCTTTCCGAAATTGCCTTACGCAACATCGTGGAAAGAGCTGAGCGTGGACAGAATAAGTGAGGCCGAAACGACGAACCGAACGAAAACAGGCTTCTTCAACAGCCGCGCGGGAAAGAAGGCATGGCAATGAAGTCAACTTCTCGTCTGCGATTTTGGCGGGACAAGCGCGGCGCGACCTTCATTGAGTAGAGCCTGATCGCGGCCGCGATTTCGGTTCCTCTTGTCCTTGCCATGAACGGTCTTCATGCCCATCGCGGCATCACTTGTAGTTCTTCACCTTCGCTCAATGTGTCGACCGACCAGCTTGACAAGTTGGGCTCCACACGTGAAAGCCAGCAATGATGGTCCTCGCAAGTTCCTCGGAGCGATGAGATGATCGAGGTACGAATGCTGCGATGTCCGATGAATGAGTCGGGAATTCGCCGATGCTGTCTAAATTGCTCTGCCGCGTTGCCTCTGCCGTTAGGGAGCGATGATTGGCGACGAGTTGCGCCGCCAGGCTAACGTTTTCACCCACTTGGCGGAATTGGGGGCAGCCCAGATCCTTTCAAGTGGCAACCCCCGCGGCAATGATCGGCGTCACCTACCCGTTTTAAGCATCAGGCTGAGCGATGATCTCGCCAAAAAAGGAAAGCACTGCTGCAAAGAGCCCAGCGGGGCTGCGGAGATTCGCCCCCCCAAAGCGGCCGCGTTGTCCACCCTGAGCCTCGTTCGCGCTTGGAAGAAGCCGTCTTACCTTCCTGCTCAACCAAGTGCAGATCCGCGGCCCGGCGCATCTAAAACGCACATCCGCTTCATCTCAGAAGTGGGCAAGCGAGGCTGCCTTTACTCAAAGCGAATACGGATTCTCTTTCCTTCCGCCCGACCAAGCGTGACGGGAATCGACGCGAGTGGCCGGCGCAAGGTTGAGGGCAAGATTGACGTCGCCATGGAACTTGCCCGACATATCGATCAGATGGTTCTGCTCTCCGGCGACGGTGACTTTTCGTTCCCTGGTCGAAGCTATGCAACGTCGCGGCATCCGCGTCACGGTTGTCTCGACGCCGCGATTTACGCGAGCGACCTGTCTTGGGCGAGTCACGCTGACCGATTTGGCGCATGTGGTCGCCGAAGCAGTGAAGCATCGCTTTGCAACTAGAGGTGATCAATTCCGCGCTGGCGACCGAAGCGGATCGGCTGCCGCCTGGTTAGAGCGCCCGGCGGGGAACCACTATCAAGGGTCTGCGTTTAGGAACGGAAGGAGGCTGTCGGCCGGCAATCCGAGCTCGGAGGCGTCCTTCGCGGAGGAAAACGGGATATGCTGTACTTTGGGCGGCTGATGGTTGCCTTCGCTGCTATCCTTCTCCTGGCTAGCGGTATCTGGGCAAATCTAGGCAAGGTGCCCCTATCCGAAATGCGCGGCCATTGGGTCACGCAGGCCATGCGATGAGCTAGACAAGCGACATACTCTGTCGCAAGCGCTTGCGGGACATGTGGAGCCCGAATCTGCAGAATGGATTTTCGCGACGGCGCCAACACGTCGGCGCGGAAAAGATCAATACCTTTGACCTTATCCGCTTATCAAGTTGAGCGCGAACGTATATTTGCCCGAAAGCATCGGATGCAGATTTGCGTCGGCTTATCATGTTGTTCTGGAAGCCGATCGTGCCCGGCGACGTGATCCGGGACCCACCGGGTATCCGGCCCGCAAGACTGTGGTCCGCTTGGTCGAGCGTTGCGAACCCCGCCGTCGACGAGAAAAATGCGGCGCGACGGAGATGACAAGGTCGAACGGTGGCTGCCGTCCGGCGGGGCTATGGTTCTGGTCCGTCGGCAGTTCTACGTGATGGCCATGTGATGGCCATGCCTGCATGGTAAAACGGCAGCATCCTTGCCCAATTGCGAGCGATGTTACACGAGCGGCGAGCTGATTGTTACCGAGATGCTGGACGCCCGCACTGGCGCAACGATGACAATGTTCCGTTGCAGAAGGTGCGGGTATACGACGTGGGACGATCACCTGGGCCCAAGCCGTAGTCCCAACGCAGCTACGTAGGACCATACAGGGTCGTATGAAAATCACGCCGCAGCAGCTTGAGAATTTCGCGACGCAGATCGCGTGCCCGGATCGACGCCGACGACGGCATCAAGGAACTGATCGGCTACCTCAGCCCGGACGACTATGTTGATGTGCTGGCGCGCGCCGCCGAAATCGTGCGCGAGAGTGCTAAGAAGCGCCGCTAGTCGTGAACTCGGCGGGATGGACAGCCCGCAATACGGCTTCGTCCCCGCTATTGCGGTTGCGCCAACATTGTCGACCATATGCCTTTACGGCCTCCGATCGAAATGCGCAGACCGTGCGTTTCATCAAGCTGAATCTTATCCACCGTCCCGATGCCATCGGTTAGGACGACGGCCTTGCCGAGAAGTTCAGCCTGAGCTTGTTCGAATTCGGCTTGACATTGAACCCCCGCTTCAGGAACGAGGCTAGGGAGCTGTCCGGAAGCCCCGGGCCTTGCCGCCCACCGGAACGGCTCGGGCTGGTAAGTCGCCCGGCGTCCGTAGTTCTACGAGATCGCCTGAGGGTTGCGCTCATATAGAGCAAGCTATTGCGAGAAAATGCCCGGAGAACTACGGTCTATCTTTCGATCGTCCCAGATGTGCTCGCCGATGCTGCGCATCGTGCATGTCGGACTGAATCGCACCTTCTCGTTCGGCGGCGCTTACACGCGCGACAGCTCCTTAGACTCCAGCGGGTTCCCTAAACCGAATGTTCACCAGCGTCGCAAGCCGAGCCGCTGTTAACTCTGAGGTTGTATTCGGGTGCAAAGCTCGCGTCGTATACTGCGCGGCAGGAGGGAACATGCACAAACATTTGGCGGCACTGCCCGATGGGTTGGGGCAGCAGAGTGAGGATTTTCTGCCTTATGTCCGGCGCTTGGAGCTGGCGCTGGACAACATGAGCCAGGGTCTCCTGATGTTCGATTCAGCGGCGCGCGTGGTGGTTGTCAACGAGCGTTACATCCAAATGTACGGTCTTTCGCCAGAGATCGTAACGCCTGGCTGCTCGTTGCGCGAACTGATCCAGCATCGGAAGGACACCGGATCGTTTGTGGGAGATGTCGATCACTATTGCGCCAGTATCCTGAGCGCAGTGTCGCGCGGACGTACCGCCAGCATATTCGCCGACACGGCCGATGGGCGAACGATCAACGTCGTTTACCGGCCGATCGCCGACGGGGGGTGGGTCGTGACACTCGAAGACATCAGCGAGCGGCGGCAGGCGGAGGCGCAGATTGCCCACATGGCCCATCATGATGCGCTGACAGGCCTGCCCAATCGGGTATTTTTCCGCGTGCGGCTTGATGATGAACTGAAGCGAAGGCGGCGTAGAGAGCGTGTCGCCGTTCTCTACCTCGATCTCGATAATTTCAAGAGCGTCAACGACACGCTCGGACACCCTGTCGGCGACGATCTCCTGAAGGCGGTTGCCGATCGACTGCGCGGATGCGTCAGAGAAATCGATACGGTCGCGCGTCTTGGCGGCGACGAGTTTGCAATTGCGCAGACCGGCGCCCGCCGGCCTCTGGATGTTGCCGAGCTCGCTGCGCGAGTTCGTGAAGCGGTGGCCGCGCCTTACGAGCTTGCAGACCATCAGATCATCGTCGATGCCAGCATCGGCATTGCGATTTCACCGTCGGACGGCACCAACCCCGACCAGCTCATCAAGAAGGCCGATCTGGCCCTGTATGGTGCAAAGACGGGTGGGCGCGGGATCTACCGGTTCTTCGAACCGGAGATGGATATCCGTATGACGGCGCGTCGGAACCTCGAGCTCGATCTGCGTAAGGCCTTGGCTCGTGGCGAGTTCGAATTGCACTACCAGCCGCTCGTCAATCTCGAGCGCGGTGAAATCAGCGGCTGTGAGGCCCTTGTCCGATGGCGACATCCGCAACGCGGTCTGGTCTCGCCGGTCGAATTCATTCCGATTGCCGAAGAAACCGGTCTCATCACCGGCCTGGGCGAATGGGTGATCAGAACCGCCTGTGCGGAAGCTGCGACCTGGCCCGATGATCTCAAAGTTGCCGTGAACGTTTCCCCGGTGCAGTTCAAGAACCAGAACATTGCACAAATTGTCATAAGCGCGTTGGCGGCGACCGGTTTGCCGGCTCAGCGGCTGGAAATTGAAATCACGGAAGCCGTCCTGATGCAACACACCGAGGCGACTCTCGCTACTCTCAATCAGCTTCGTGAGCTGGGTGTACGAATCGCGATGGACGATTTCGGTACGGGCTACTCGTCTCTGAGCTATTTGCGCAGCTTTCCATTCGACAAGATCAAGATTGATCAATCCTTCATCAGAGACCTTTCGGATCAGACCGAGTCTGCCGCCATCGTGCGCGCCGTCACCGGCTTGGCTGCGAGCCTCCACATGATCACGACGGCCGAAGGTATCGAGACGGAGCAGCAATGCGAGATCGCCAAAGCCGCGGGTTGCACGGAAATGCAGGGCTATCTGTTCAGCCGGCCCGTTTCCGCCGAACGCATCGCCGAGCTCATGCGGTCGCCCGTCGTTGCCGCACCGGCGCTTCAACCGGAGAGTGAACCCTCTCTCAATAGGGCCGAGACCCAAGACAGCGCAAGAAACGCTTCGCTTGAGCGTGAGGCTCGCTTAGGCAATCATTAAGCCTGTAGGCAAAAGCCTACAAAGATCAACCCGTCGTTGATACGCCTTCTCTAAATGAGTGGCTTCGTCCACGAAGGGCCTCTCTCGGCAATGACTCTCGCAGCAGCCTTGATCTATTGGGCCATCATCGCCCTATGGCTTGCGGTCTTCACTGCAATAAGCGTCGCCTATATCCGCAATCCGAGAACGTTCGGGACCGTGCGGCTGCTCTTGTCGGTGCTCGTCATCGACACGACCCGCAACATCGCCGAGAATCTCTATTTCGGAATATATTTCGGGGGCCAGTACGGTTTACTTCCGAGCTCCCTGGTGTCCGTGCTCGGCAATCCCAGCTATCTCATCATCCCGAAAGTGTTGAATGTGATCGCGGCTCTGGCGGTCCTCGGCCTGCTCGTGTTTCGATGGCTGCCCCTGGCCGCCAAGGAGAGAGCAAAGGCCGACGCGGATTTCCGCTTGCAGGCGGATGCGTTAAGCCAGGAAACACGGGAGCGACAACGCCTTTTCGACACCTCTCTGGATCTCATTGTCGTCACGGATCCGAATGGAACCTTCGTCCGGGTCAGTCCCAGCTCGTTCGCCATAGTGGGATACCGACCAGAGGATATGATCGGTCGAAACGGTACCGACTTCATTTACCCTGAAGACTGGGAAAGCATTCGAAGGGAGATGAAGCTAGGGCGACTGAGCGGCCAGGGCACACGAAATTTCGACACGCGGTACGTCCACAAGAACGGGACGATCATTTCCTTGGCCTGGTCTGGTGTGTGGTCTGAGCCCGAGCAGAAGTACTTTCTCATTGGCCGGGATGTCACGGAGCGAAAGATCGCTGAGGAGAAGTTGCGAAGGCTCGCACATTACGACCAGTTGACTGGGCTCCCCAATCGCACCAGCCTCAATAAAGATCTCGAGGAAGTCTTCGTTGACCTCGATACCCGCTCGGTATCGATTGCGATATTCGATCTCGATGGTTTCAAGGACATCAATGATACGCTCGGCCACACCATTGGCGATAAACTATTGCAAATGGTGGCCGACCGCGCGGCTGCCGCCGCGGCAGGGCGGCGCGTGTACCGGCTCGGCGGCGATGAATTTGTCTTGACGTTGCCCGACTGCGGAGACCCGCTTGTCGCAATGCAAGCCGTCAAAGCCATATTCAGCCGCCTGACCGAGTGCTTTGAAGTCGAGGGCCACAGGTTATTTGTTGCCGCCAGCGCGGGCGTTGCCGTGGCGCCGGCGCATGGGGCCACCATCGACGAGCTGGTCGCCAACGCGGACCTTGCGCTTTACGACGCCAAGAATGCCGGGGGACAAATGCCTCGGCTGTTTATCCCGACGCTACGCGCAAAAGCCAGTGCCCGGCGCGAGCTGGACGGTGAGCTGCGCCGCGCCTGCGCAAATCATGAATTTGTGCTCCATTTTCAGCCCCAGGTTCGCTCCAGCGATAAAGCGATTGTCGGGGCCGAAGCCCTCCTTCGCTGGCAACATCCGGACAAGGGCCTTTTGGCGCCAGCCGCCTTTATCGATGTTCTGTCCGAGAGCGCCGTTGCCCTTGAAGTGAGCCGATGGATATTGGCAAGTGCCTGCAAGGTCGCCGCTTCGTGGCGAAAGCCGGGAAGATCCGGCCTTCGCATTGGCGTGAATCTCTTTGCTGTCCAGTTCCGGCGCGGTACCCTGCTCAACGATGTGGAGGTGGCGTTGAGCGAGAGCGGATTGCCGCCGGATGCGTTGGAACTGGAAGTGACCGAAAACATTGCGCTTCGAAATGACGAGGCGATAATTGGGTCTCTTCAGCAATTGCGTGCGAAGGGAATCGGTATTGCTTTCGACGATTTCGGCACCGGCTACGCGTCATTGAGTTCTCTGACGCGGTTCCCGCTCACGCGAATCAAGATCGATCGCGGCTTTGTAGCGAACATAGCGGGGCAATCGGGCGCCGAAGATGCTGCGATTGTGCGATCCATCATCGCCATGGCGCGAAACCTGAAGCTTGAGGTTACAGCAGAAGGCGTTGAGACGGCGGCTCAGGAAGCGTTTCTGGCGGCCGAAGGTTGTGACGAGCTTCAAGGATTTCGCTTCTCAAAGCCGCTTCCTGCGAAGACGTTCGAGATCTTCGCGTCTTCATATCCAGAGATGACTACGGAGGGGTGGGCGACCGGTGCGGCGACTTAATCCCGCTCACAGGAGGCCTGGTCAGACAGCCGATTGCTGAAGCCCCACGCGTTCCGGCTCGGTTGGCAACACGAAAGTGATCGCCCAGCAAAGCACAAGCATGACGGCGGATCCGATGAGGCAGCCTTCGATGCCGGCGAGCTGATAAAGCAGGCCCGAGAGAATGATCCCGAGCAGGCGCCCGGCGGCATTCGCCGCATAGTAGAAGCCGACATCCTCCGCGGCCTTCTCGGACCCGGCATAAGCCAGAATCAGGTAGGAATGCAGGGACGAATTGACGGCAAAAAGCACGCCGAACAGTGCCAAGCCTGATACCAGCATAAGCTCCGGCCGTGGGATGTCGGGCGTGCGCATCAAAACAGCAAGCACGATTGGCACCGCTGCCAAGATCGCTGCCCACAGGCGTGCCGCAGGGATTTCACGGCTTAGCCCGTCCGGACTGCGCGTGACGAGCGAGGGCGCCACCGCTTGAATGCCGCCATAAACGATCGTCCACGCGGCAAGGAAGCCGCTGACCTGCAAGAACCACCAGCCATGCGCGTAGAGATACACCGGCAGACCGACCACGAACCACACATCGCGCGTGCCGAACATGAAAATGCGTGCCGCCGCCAGCAGATTGATGCTGCGCGTCTTGCTGAACAGCTCGCGCATGGACTTGGAGGATTTCGCCTTGCCGAGCTGCCTCGGCAGCAGTAGCAGCCCAGCCACAAAGATCGCAGCGATGAGCGCCGCCATCACCCATAGCGCTGGTCGGAAGCCGATGACCTCGAGCAGGAGTCCGCCAAGAAAGAAGCCAACGCCCTTCATGGCGTTCTTGGAGCCGGTGAACCATGCGACCCACTTGAAGAGCTGGCCGCTGCCTTCGGCCGACGTCGCCTTGATCGCGGACTTCGAGGCGGTTTTAGTAATGTCCTTGGCGACGCCCGCGATGCCTTGGGCCACCACGACCCAGGTCACCGATAGTGCCGCGCTCCATCCTTCGCCGAGCAGCGAAAGCATCAGGAGACCGGCAATCTGTAGGATTTGGCCGACCGCCAGCATGCGCGGGATGCCGTAACACGAAGCAAAATAGCCGCCGCCGACATTGGCGACGATGCCGGCCGCCTCATACAGCAGGAACATGAAGGCGAGGGTGAATGGCGTGTAGCCCAAGCGGTAGAAATGAAACAGCACCAACATGCGCAGCGCGCCGTCGGTGAGCGTGAAGCCCCAGTAGCAGGCCGTAACGATCAGATAGTTGCGCGTTTGTGCTGTCATAGCCCGCGCTCCTCTACGATATTGGCCAGGTCCACCATCCGGCAGGCGTAACCGACTTCGTTGTCATACCAGGCGTAAACCTTCAGCAGCGTTTCGTCGGTGACCATGGTGCTGGCGGCATCGACGATCGAGCTGCGCGAGTCATTGTTGAAGTCGGCTGAGACGAGCGGACGTGTCTCGAAGCCGAGAATGCCCGCGAGCTCGCCTTCGACGGCCTGTTTGAAGAGCGTGTTGACTTCTTCGGGGCGCGTCTTACGCGCAACTTCGAACACGCAATCCGTAAGGCTGGCGTTGAGCACCGGCGCGCGCACCGCGTGACCGTTGAGCTTACCCATCAGCTCCGGATAAATAAGGGTGATCGCGGTGGCACTTCCGGTCGTGGTCGGCTGCAGAGAGAGCAGCGCCGAGCGAGCCCGCCGCAGATCCTTGTGAGGGGCGTCGACGACGACATTGGTGTTGGTCGGGTCGTGGATCGTCGTAATCTGACCGTGTTTGATGCCGATCGCCTCATGAATCACTTTCACAACTGGCGCGAGGCAGTTGGTGGTGCAGGACGCCGCCGTCAGCAGTTTGTGCTTCGGCGGGTCATACCGCCTGTCATTGACGCCGACGACAATGTTGAGGGCGCTTCCATCCTTCACGGGTGCGGCGACAATCACGCGCTTGACGCCGCGGTCGAAATATCCCTGCAACTGCTCCTGTTTGAGGAACTTGCCGGTGCATTCCAGGACGATATCGCATCCGAGATCGCCCCAGGGGATATCGGCGGGGGATGCTGCCTCGGTGAAGCCGAGTTGCTTATTCGCGATCGTGATTGCCTTGCCAGAATCAATCCCGAGCGGCGTATTCCAGCGACCATGCAGACTGTCGAACTCCAGCAGATGCGCCGTCGCTTCGATGCCACCCTTCAGTTCATTGAGGTGAATGACGTCAAGACGGTTGCCGGCCCGGGGATCGCTCTCAGGTCGATAGATGCCGCCAAATGCCGATCGAAGGGCGAGCCGCCCGATGCGGCCCATGCCATTGATGCCAACTCTCATCTGGTGTCCTGTCAGGGAAAAACCTTGGTCGTGTCGCCGATCTCGTCCAGCCGCGCCTTGAGCGCCATTCGATCCAGCGACCGGAAGGGAAGGCTGGTGAAAATCTCGATACGGCGTCGGATCATCGCGTAGAGCTCGTTCAGCAAGGTCGTGCGTTCAGCCGTCGACCCCTTAAATGTCGCTGGATCGGGTAAGGGCCATACGGCGGTGACATACTGCCCGCCGAGATCGGGGCAGAATTGCCCTTGCGGCACGTCGCACAAGGCGATGATGAATCCATGCGGCGCGCATCCGGGCCTTTGAACTCATTCCAGGATTTGCATCGCAGCTGTGAGGTCTCAAGGAAGCTGCCTTCACGGACGGTTATCACGGCCATGAAAAAGGCGGCCAGTTCGTCACCTATGAGCGCTTGCGCGCGATGGGCACCAACGGCTTCCAGCAGCCCGCCGTCGACTTCAAGGACGGCAAGATCATAGGTACCAAACGCTTGTTTGCCGACGGCAAGTTCAACACCAGGGACGGCAAAGCGAAATTCATGGAGACGCCGTGGCGCAGCTTGCAGGCAGCCGGCAAGGAAGCCGAGATGAAGAAGTTCGCGTTCCTCATCAATAACGGCCGCTCCAACATCAACTGGCAAAACGGCTATCTCGATCAGGACAATGAGTTTGTCACCGACCGGTCGCCGTATCCGTTTGTTCAGATGAACCCGAAGGACATGGATGACCTCAAGCTCAATCCGGGCGATCTAGTCGAAATCTATAACGACAACGGCTCGACACAAGCGATTGCGTACCCGACGACCACGGCCAAGCCCAAGCTGACCTTTATGCTGTTCGCGCAGGCGAACGGCGTGCAGGGCAACGTCGTGTCGCCCGGTGTGAACGAGCTGATCATCCCCAACTACAAGCAAACCTGGGCGAACATTCGGAAGCTTTCCGATGCGCCTGAAGGCGTGAAGCATCTGAGCTTCAAATCCTTCGACTACACGGCCTGATATGAGCCGGTTTCTTTCCTGAACCTGAAAGCCCGAGAGCGCAATACTCCCGGGCTTCCTTGTGAGGGCGGTCATGTTGCATATCGACCAGGTTTGCGATCGGCCGGGTTTGCTCGCGCTCGGCGCCGCGCTCTCGGTCGCGCTGAGCGTTGGAACACCCGTCAACGAACACGGGTCGCTTCCATTACGCGACTGCATGGGGCGCATCACCCCGGCGCCCACCACGTCGGCCATTCCGCTGCCGCCATTCGATCAAAGTGCCGTCGCTCTGATGAGCTCACGCAATTTTTCCCGCGACGGCGGCATCGTCAGATATTCGATGATCTCAGGCTCGACGCGGCTCCGCCGGATCATGGCCAGCACGTTCCGGGAGGTCCCGCAGTCGGGGCTGTGGTAGATCGTTATCATGCACTCCAGCCTCTTTGCCACCGGCCAAAGGTGTATTCAAAAGCCAAGTCATCAGACCGAGCGAGAGAACCGCACCCAACAATTCGGCGATGATAAAGCCCGGCAGGTCCACCGGGCGAATGCCTGAAAACGTGTTGGTCAACGAGCGGGCAATTGCGACCGCCGGGTTGGCGAAGGAGGTCGATGCGGTGAACCAATAGGCCGCCGTAATATAAAGGCCGACAAGCCACGGTATGGCCGTCCTTTGGAAACGCAGGCCGCCGAGAATGGTCGCGACCAGGCCGAACGCGGCAACCGCTTCCGCAAGCCACTGCGCACCACCGGTCCGCACCTTGAGCGAAAGCGCAATGAGAGGCATGGCGAACATCGCATGCGCCAAGAGGGTCCCGAGGATGCCACCCACGATCTGTGCGACGATGTAGGCGAGCGCTTCGCGGAAATTGATCTCTTGCTTCAGTGCAAAGACCACCGTGACCGCTGGATTGAAATGGGCTCCGGAAATCGGTCCCAAGACGGTGATAAGGACCACAAGGATCGCGCCGGTCGGCAGCGTGTTGCCGAGCAGGGCGAGCGCGACATCCTTCGTGAGGGTCTCGGCCATGATGCCGGAGCCGACGACCGTCGCCACCAATACGGCTGTTCCCAATACTTCGGCCGCTACACGCCTTCCCAGATCGTAACTCTCCATAACGGTCCTTTCCGAAGGCGAAAAGTCTTTGCGTCGCGAATTATCGAAATGTGCTGGAGGGTGTCAATTGAGTAATCCATGGGTCGGCACGCTTTTGTCACCGATCCGCCGAGGTGCGATTTGGAATCCAAGAAGACGCGTGAGTCACCGACGACCAGATCACGGTCAGATCGTCATGGCTCGGACGATTCCTCGGACGCAGAAAAAGTTTTTGGCGAGTTGCGGAGATTGCATGTCGGATGCTTGTCACTTCGGTCCTAATGTATCATCATGTCCAGACTTATCGACATAAGTGGCAAGCACGTCCGATGAGCAAGCAAATCTGGTTTTCGGCCTTGGCCGGTCTCATACTGATGATCGGCTCGAAAAATACTGGACGAGCGATTTTGGCACGTAGAGTTGTTGATAGCGGGCCGAGAATCTTATTCCATCTTTCTAGAAATACCGTTGACGCGTTCACGGCCGGTGGTAGGGTATCGGCATGAAGATCGACGATGCAGCGGCCCGCCTCGAGGCGCTGGGCAATTCGACCAGACTGAAGATCTACCGGACGCTCGTCCGGGCTGGCCGTCCGGGCATGCCCGTCGGGCGGTTGCAAGAACGGCTTAAAGTCCCGGCGTCCACCCTGTCGCATCACGTCAAGACTTTGGTCGCCGTCGGCCTGATCTCGCAGGTCCGCGAGGGGACCACTCTGGTCTGTCACGCAGAATACGACACCATGCAGGGGCTGGTGAATTTTCTCGTCGCCGAGTGCTGCGCTGACGAGACCGAATGCAAGCAAGCCGCCCAATCGGCGGCCTGATTTTTTTGCCTCGTTATTCGATGATTCTAGAATGATGGGAGGAAGAAATGAGCGGCAAGAGGGTTGCTGTCATCGGTGCGGGTCCCGTCGGGTTGGCGGCAGCGGCGCATGTCTTGGAGCGCGGCATGACGCCGGTTGTCCTTGAGGCTGGCCCTGAGCCCGCGTATGGCGTGCGTCAATGGCAGCACGTGCAGCTCTTTTCGCCATGGGAATACAATGTTGATAAGGCGGCTGGACGGCTTTTGTCGCGGATGGGTTGGAACTCGCCCGATCCGCAGGTCTATCCAACCGGGGCCGAATTGCTGGAGCACTATCTCGATCCGCTCGCGGCCAGGACGCCCTTGAAGGATGTCATACGAACGTCCAGCCGGGTAACGGCCATCAGCCGGCTCGGCTTCGACAAGGCAAAAACGCGGGGCCGAGACCAAGTACCTTTTGAGATACGCTATCAGAATGGCAAGGGGCCGGAGACGCTCCTGGCTGACGCGGTCATTGATGCTTCGGGCACGTGGGGCTCACCAAACCCGGCGGGTTCGAACGGCCTACCGGCCATCGGAGAGCGCGAGGCGCAAGCGCAAATTTCCTACGGCATGCCGGATGTTCTTGGAAAGGACCGCGCACGTTTTGCCGGCAAGTCCGTCGCCGTGCTCGGGGCAGGGCACTCTGCCATCGGCACGCTTATCGACCTGACGACGCTTGCTCAGCAGGCGCCCGGTACGAGCGTGATCTGGTTGTTGCGCGGCAACGATCCGGCAAAATCCTTCGGCGGCGGTGCCAACGACAAGCTGGTGGCCCGCGGCGAGCTTGGGACGCACCTCGCTTCACTCGTTGCGTGGGGGCAGGTGAAGGTCGAGGCTGGCTTTGCCGTCGCTGCGATCGCTCCAGTCAACGGCCAGTTGCGCGTCGCTACCGGAACGGGGTGCTGCGGACGCCATGTGACGGTGGATGAACTCATTGTCGCGACCGGATTCCGGCCCGATCTTTCGATGTTGAACGAAATCCGTCTGCGTCTCGATCCCGCCATCGAAGCGCCGATCGCGTTGGCGCCTTTGATCGATCCGAACGAACACAGCTGCGGCACCGTGCGTCCACATGGCGCCCGTGAGCTGATGCAGGATGATCCGGGCTTCTACCTTGCCGGCATGAAAAGCTACGGTCGCGCACCAACCTTTCTGATGATCACCGGCTACGAGCAGGTGCGCTCGATCGCTGCCGATATTGCCGGCGACAAGGAAGCTGCTGCGCGTGTCGAGCTTGAGTTGCCCGAGACCGGCGTCTGCACGCGCGGAGGCGTGGAGGGCGGTGCGGCTGCATCGGGTTGTTGTGGCGGTCCGGCACCGGCCGGCGCCGCGGCTTGCTGCGCAGACGACGCCGCGGCGAAGGCAGCCGGGAAATCCGGCTGCGGCTGTTCGTAAGGGCTGGCGGCGTGGATCGACGACGATTGGGCGTAATCGCGGCGTTGGGCACAGCCCAGACGCTGGCGTGGGGATCGAGCTACTATCTGCCGGCCATTCTCGCCGATCCGATCGCGCACGATCTCGGGATTTCGAGCAACTGGTTGTTTGCCGCCTTCTCGGCATCGCTGGTGATCTCAGGATTGCTGGGACCGCGCGTTGGGCGTCAGATCGACCGGGTCGGCGGCCGCCAGGTCCTGTGCATCTCCAATCTGCTTCTCGCCGGCGGCCTCGCATTGCTCGGAGCATCGACCTCTCTATGGACGATGTCGGCGGCATGGGTGCTGCTTGGCACCGGCATGGGTTTCGGTCTTTATGACGCGGCTTTCGGGGCCCTGGGACGCATCTATGGTACTGACGCACGGAGTGCGATCACCGGCATCACGCTGATCGCAGGTTTCGCGAGTACGGTTGGTTGGCCTCTCAGTTCGCTTGGCCTCGAGACCATCGGATGGCGCGAGACCTGCTATG
This sequence comes from Bradyrhizobium sp. ISRA464, assembly GCF_029910095.1. NCBI lineage: Bacteria > Pseudomonadati > Pseudomonadota > Alphaproteobacteria > Hyphomicrobiales > Nitrobacteraceae > Bradyrhizobium > Bradyrhizobium sp. ISRA464. The sequence continues at coordinate 1,402,305 of NZ_CP094526.1, forward strand.
CTTGGGCGCTTGGGCACATCTTGATCGGCCTTCCGCTCAATCTTTCGCTGCCGCGGGCGAGGAGCCGGCAAGTCACGGCCGGGCCGATAGCTAAACCGCACATCTCAATCGACCGGACGATGGTGCTATTGTCCTTCGCTTTTGCAGCCGCCTGGACCGTCACTTCAGCGATGGCCGCACACTTGCCGCGGATCGTTGAAGCTTTCGGGGCGACGCCGGCGCAGGCCGTATTTGCCGGCATGATGATTGGTCCCGCCCAGGTCGGTGCCCGGATCGTGGAAGCAAGCCTTCTCAACCGATTTCATCCGATACTCTCGACGCGGCTTGCCTGCGTCACCCATCCGATCGGCGCTTGCGTGATCGGGATCTTTGGAGGAGGGGCTGCCGCAGCCTTCGCGCTTCTTCATGGCGCGGGCAACGGCATCCTAACGATCGCACGGGGCACCTTGCCCCTCGCGATCTTTGGGCCGGAGAACTATGCCTACCGGCTTGGCCTGATCGGTGCGCCATCGCGCATCTGCCAAGCCTTAGCGCCGGTTGCCTTCGGTCTTCTGATCGAGCCGATGGGCAAGTTTGTGGTTGTAGTGTCGGCTGGCCTCTGTCTTGCGGCACTGGTCGCGCTGATGGCGCTACACCGCTCGACAGCGGAGCTGACGGCTCAACCCGAGCCCATAAAGAAGACGGCCTGAGGCTATGATGGGACTTTGTCGGGTGGTTGCACCTCCCCGCAACCAAGCTTTTCGAAATCCGGATGAAGAGCCCGCCGTATGGCGGGCTTTTTCGTCGCTGCGCGCTGCCTGACTGTGAAGCTCTGCTTCACGCCCCGTAAACGCTATTGCGGATAGTCGCCCGCCGGAACGGCTGTATCGTCACTCGCACGGAGCAGCTCGTAGCGGTCGATCGGCGCGTGCAGTCCGGGCAGATTTGGGCGGGCCTCGATCCGCACGATCAAGTGCGCTCGGATCAGGCTGAACTTTCTGCCGCGCGATTGGCAAAGTTCTCGCGAGGAGGAGACAACATGACAGTCTCAGTCGTTCATGCCGATACCGGCTCCATGCGCCAGGGATGGCGTGGTCTGCTATGGCTTGTGCTGCTGACGGCGCTGTGGATTATGTTGATCTACTGGCAGCCGATCATCCAGACCAGCGGCGTTCCGACCACGGCACACCAGTTGATGGCGCACGGGCTCATCGCGGTCGGATTGTGGCTCGGCCTCGAAGCCGCCGGCCTGACGCCGGACCAACGCCGCACGACCTGGCTGGCGGTCATGATCCCGGACACGCTCTGGTTCGCCGTCGCCTGGAGTGCCGCGATCAATGGTGCTTTCCGCACGGGCATCTCACCCTTGCCGGCGCTGCCGTTGGCAATTTTCCTGCCGGTGATCATCGGCGCGCCGCTTTTGCTGTTGTCGAAACGGATGGGGCAGGTGCTCGATGCCATGCCGGCAACCTGGCTCGTCGCTCTTCAGCTTTATCGCGTATTCGGCAGTTGGGCTCTCGCTGCCGGACTGCGTGAGGTGCTGCCCGGCGTGCTCGCCTGGCCTGCGGGAATTGGCGATGTGCTGACCGGTCTATTCGCAGTGCCGGTGGCGATTGCCGTGGCGAGCGGTACTGCTCAGGGCCGAAGGGCGGCGATCATCTGGAATATGTTCGGACTCGCCGACTTCGCCGTCGCGATCACCTTGGGGATGGTCACCTCGCCAGGTCGGTTCCAGTTGATCGTTCCGAATGTGCTGAGCATCGGCGCCGGCGCTTATCCGGATGTGCTGACTCCTGCTTTCGTAGTGCCAAGCTCGATCCTGTTGCACGCGCTATCGCTGCGTCAGCTGTACCGCCGAATCAAGCCTCGGACCCAGGTCAGTCATTTTCAAGAGGACTGCATTCACGAACCCAAGAACCAAACCAGACTGACTGAGGCGAACTGATGAAACTCAACATCCCGGTCGGGCCCGTAATGCCGCTAATGGGATTGATCGGTGGCACGGGATCGCAGCGCCTCGCGATAGCGTTGCCGATATTGCCTGGGCTCTGCAGATCATCGCCACGCGTCAACGGCCGCTCGCGACGATTGCCCGCCCGATGCCTCGGGTCACCAAATGACGGAACATGTCGTTGATCTCGGAAGGCGCCAGTTTCGGCCGCTTCTCGAGGCACCAGGTCAGGGCGGTGAGGAAGGTATCCACGACGAATTGCAGCATGAGTTCGCGTGGGACCGCAACATCGTTCCTGACTTCGGAGAGGTCTTCCTTGACCAACTCGGCGAGCACACGGCGGATTTCGTTACGAGCGATCATGCTGCCCTGTCCTCCCAACATGGCGCGATAAACGTCCCGGTAGACGCAGGCATGCTCGAACATCGCGAGGCTGAATGTCAGCGGCCGATCCCGCTCGCGCTGTCGCGCCTCTCGTCGTGCGGCTTTCAGCTCGCCGCGAAGCCGCTCGAAGCCGCCGCGCAGCAGATCGTCCTTGCCGCGGTAGTGGGCGTAGAAAGTTGCGCGGCCGATGTCGGCCTCATCGATGATCTCCTGCACCGTAAGGGCATCGTAGCCCTTGCGCTTGATCAGCCGGATCAGCGCCTCATGAAGCGTTCGCCGGGTGCGGGCGACGCGCCGGTCGATCTCTCTTTCCATTCTTCACCCCCTGCTTTTCCGGACTCATGCCGTCGATCGTTCGGTAACGAACGGAAGTCGCGGGTTGTCTGTTGTCTCGAACATTTTGTTCACTATCATATATCGAGTTCGGTTATCGCGCGGTAGATAACCCGGGAGGTTACGATGCTCGATATCATCGCAGCGATTTTTGCCACCGCCTATTGCGCGGCGCAGGCGGGTCTGTTGATTGGCCCTGCGCCCCTTCGCGCAGGATCCAGGATCGCCCTCTTTGCAGCCACGGCGGCGTGGCTCGCCGCCGTCGTCGCAGTCTATGGGCTTCGCGTCCTGTCGCCGGGGACACTCGGTCCGTTTCCGGTCAACCTCGTGCCGTTCACGCTTTTGCTCGCGATCCTGTTTGGAGCCTGGGTGCTGATTCCGCAGGCACGTGACGCACTGCTATCGGTTCCAATGCCGGCCCTGGTGGCGGTGCATGCCGGCCGTGTCGCCGGCGTGTTCTTCCTGCTTCTCTATTTCGACGGGCGGCTGTCGGCGCCGTTCGCGCCTGTTGCCGCCATCGGCGACATGATTACCGGTGCGATAGCGCTGGTGTTCTTGGCCTTGTTCGGATTCGGCATCAAAACACCGAAGCTATGGCTCGGCGCGTGGAACGCGTTCGGGTTGCTCGACCTGCTCACCGCGCTTGCGCTTGCGATGCTGTCGGTACCGGGCACCGCATTCCGCGTATTCACGGAAGGGCCTGGCACGCTGGTGATGGGGACGCTGCCCTGGATCTTCGTGCCTGCGATGCTGGTCCCGGTCGATCTCCTGGTTCACGTCGTGATCATGGTCAAGCTTCGGTCCGCCCCCGATGCGATCGGGACAATGGCCATTGAGAGCGCGCAATGACCGAGGCTAACGAAGCGAGCAGCGCGACTCGTCGCCGGCCCCCGCCGCGCCGGCCGGACCGCTCTATCGCGCCAGCCTCGACAACCCGAACGAGAACCACGGCTACAAGGCACCGGCGGCTTCCGCGTGACGTGGTGAGATGGTTTGCCAGGCCACGGCCGATGAAGATGGCCACCATTGCTTCGCCGTGGTGCTATGATGGCATAGGCCAGCGTGCGCGCCGGCTGGTCGTTCTGCGAAAACCTGCGATTTGGCGGCTTGCTTGCCGATCTGCCGGGTTGCTCGAGGACAGCCATGACCCAGGCAAGCTTTTCGGAAATGTACGAGCGATGGCTCGTAGATCCTCTCTTCCGGCCGTGGGCCGAAGCGATCCTTGCACAGGTGGGGCTATCCCCAGGCGATCGCATCCTCGATGTTGCCTGTGGAACGGGAGTAGTGGCACGCGTAGCAAGAGAACGGCTCGGTGACGCCGGACACGTCGTCGGCGTCGATGTCAGTCCCGACATGCTTGCTGTTGCGCGCGCCGTGGCGCCCCGGATCGACTGGCGCGAAGGCAATGCCACTGCCTTGTCCCTGCGTGATGGGGAGCAGTTCGAGATTGTTGTGTGCCAGCAGGGATTGCAGTTCTTTCCCGATAAGCCGGCGGCGGCGGCGCAAATGCGGCGGGCCTTGGCGAAGGGCGGCAGGTTGGCGATCGCCACATGGCGGTCGGACGATGAAATCCCGTTCGTGCGGGAGCTGCGCCGCGTCGCGGAGCGACACGTGGGCGCCATCGTAGATCAGCGCCACGGCTTTGGAGATGCCGCGCCGCTTGAGGTGTTGCTGCGCGATGCCGGCTTCCGCGAGGTCCGGTTAAGGACGATGTCGCGCACGGTGCGTTCGAGGATGGCGCGCCCTTCCTGCGATTGAACACGATGGCGCTCGTCGGCATGAGCACTGCCGTGAAAACCATGGGCGACCAGGTACGCAAGCATGTGGTGGAGGCCATTGTGGGCGAGAGTGTGCCTGTGCTGGACCGCTACAGCTATGGATCGGTGCTCGCATTCGAGCTCAGCACCAACCTGGCGACGGCAAAAGGCTAGAGCATTTTCGGTTCTGATTGAATCAGAACCGAAGCAAGCGTGGCCAAACACCACCATTCAACCCAAAGCGGCCGCCGGGTGCCTGACCTCGGCGCGGCGACCGATCGTCTCCGCATAGTCCGCTATCGGGCGCGGGCGGCCAATGAGATAGCCCTGAACCTCATCGCAGGCCTGGCGCGACAGGAAGTCGAGCTGTTCATGGGTTTCGACGCCTTCCACGACCACAGGGAGATCAAGCCCCTTGGCCAACCCGATCACACCGCGGATGATCGCCGCGGACTGGCCGTTACACTCGACATTCGAAATGAACGACTGGTCGATTTTGATCTTATCGAACGGAAACGATTGCAGATACGACAGGGATGAATAACCGGTTCCGAAATCGTCCATTGCAATATGGACGCCGAGCGTTTTGAGGCGCCGCAGAATAGCAAGCGCGCGATCATGGTCCCCGATCAGGACACCCTCGGTGATCTCCAGCTCCAACCGGTCGGCGGCGAGGCCCGTCTCCAGCAGCGTGGTGTACACCAGGGTCGGAAGGTCTCCATGCAGGAACTGTGCAGGCGAAAGGTTGACGGCGATGCGCAATGGTTGCTTCCAGGAAGCCGCTTCGCGACAGGCCTCTCGCAGAACCCAATTTCCGATCGCAAGGATCGAACCATTCTCCTCGGCAAGCGGTATGAAAACGCCCGGCGAGACAAGTCCTCGAGTGGGATGCTGCCAGCGCACCAAGGCTTCGAAGCCGATGACCTGGCCGGCGATCTTTGCTTGAGGCTGATAGTACAGGACGAGCTGCCCGTCGGAGACAGCCGCGTGCAGATCCTGGTGCAGCGCGCGCTTCTCGCGCAGCTGTCTGTCCAATTCCGCGTCGAAAAAGCGAACCCTACCGCGGCCTTCAGCCTTGGCGCGGTACAGCGCTGCCTCGGCATTCGCGACGAGCGTTCCGGGATCCGCTCCATCCGCCGGATAGATCGCAACGCCGATGCTGAGCCCCATGAACGTCCGATGGCCGTCGATTTCGAATTCGCCGCTGCTCGCCGCAAGGAGGCGATCGGCAAGGGCCATCGCGCCTGAAGGCTCCGGGCCGTCCGTAACGATGAGGACGAACTCGTCGCCGCCCAAGCGCGCCAGGAATGCTCCCTCCGCAGCTGCAGATACTCGTTCCGATACTCGACACAAAAGTGCATCGCCTACGTGATGCCCGAAGACATCGTTGACCTCCTTGAAGCGATCGAGATCAAGGAAGAGAACGGCAAACTCCTTGCCCGACGCCTTGGCCGCTTCGAAGGCCGACGCCAGATGCTCGTTGAATGCCGTCCGGTTGGGCAAGTCCGTCAACGGATCGTGGAGCGTCATGTGCTGGATACGCGCCTGCGCTTCCTTACGCTCCGTCACGTCTTCGATAACTGCTAGCAGGTACTGCGGGTCGCCCGTAGCACTGAGCACCGGGAAGCTGGTTGACTTGACGTTCCGCCTGCCGTTCCCCGGGGTATCGAGCCAATGTTCATCGAAGAACTGCTGGCGACGCGACTTCACGATCGCCCGATCTTGCCCAGTGATCGATTCGGCTTCTTCCTTGGAGTAGACCTCGAATGCTGTCTTCCCGATATAGCGAGTGCGCGGAACGCCCAGTAACCGCTCGGCGGCGCGGTTGAGCAGGATATATTTGAAGCTCTGCGCATCCTTCACAATGACGGGAGTCGGCGCGTTCTCGATGACCGTGTCGAGAAATTCGCGGGTTTCTCTCAACTCATTCTCGGCCCGCTTGCGCTGGGTGATATCAATGGCCGCAATCAGCGCTGCATCGCGTCCCTCATAGCGTAGCTTGTGGGAATAAATGGACACGTCGATCGGCGTTCCATCGGCCTTGAGATGCCGCCAAGACCGCTCTTGCCTTGCCTTATCCGACTCGTTCACTGCGACGGCCGCAAGCACATCGTTCCGCTCCTCTCGCGGCCTGATGTCGAGGATCGACATCGAAACGAATTTCTCGCGGCTGTAGCCATAGTGATCGACAGCCGCATTGTTGACGGCCACGATTCTCAAGCTCTCACGATCGTAAACCCACATCGGGATTGGATTTCCCTCGAACAGCAGCCTGAAAGACTCCTCGCGGAGCTTCAAATCGGTGATGTCGATCCGGATACCCACGCTTCCGCCGTCTGCCGTCCGCCGCTCCTCGATGCGCAGCCAGCGATCTCCGGGAAGGTGCTGCTCGTGCGCGCAACGGGGCTCGGCATGCCGGGCAAGACGAGCCGCCAGCCATTCTTCTTCGCGGCCGACCGCATCGGGATATTGGCCGCGGGCAAGCCCAGCACGCAACGTCTCTTCGAACTTCATGCCTTTGATTATCTCGCCGCTCTCGGCATAGAGCTCGGCGTACCGCTTGTTCCACAGAACGTATCTGTCCTCGGCATCGAACACAGCGAGCCCCTCGGGGATTACCTCCAACGCATCCAGCAAGCGCGCGTGGGCTTCCTTGGCCTCCTGCTCCGCCTGTTTTGCAGTCTGTTGCGCTGCGCGCAGCGTCAGATGGGTCCTCACGCGCGCGAGCAATTCCTCAGGCTGAAATGGCTGCGTTACATAGTCGACGCCGCCCGCAGCGAAGGCCCTGACCGTGTTGGCGCTATCGGACAGACCGGTCATGAAAATCACCGGAATATCCTCGAGCCCTGTGATTCCCCGGAGACGCCGGCAGGTTTCAAAGCCGTCGATCCGTGGCATCATGACGTCAAGCAGAACAAGGTCGGGCCGTACCAGCTCGGCCCGCGCCAGCGCCTCCTCGCCGTCGCGAGCAACTGTGACGTTGAAGCCGTCGCGTTCCAGATGCTCCGCGGCAACGCGCAGCATCGCAGGTGTGTCATCGACGACAAGGACCGTCCGACCCATGACGTCGCTGGCAAAGCCCTCACTCATGCGGCAACTCCCCGCTTTCCCTCAAGATGGCTCTCAACGAAGGCAACCAGCGCCTTGGAGTCGTAGGCATCAGCAAGCTCTCGGAGCCGAGCGGCGAAGGCGCCGAATGTCGCGTTGTCAGCCGCAAGATCGTCCGCCAATTCCCTGATCACGCGCATGTTCCCAGTCTTCGCCACCTCGTAAAGGCGCTGCAGTTCTGCATCGGGCGGCGCGACAATCGGTTCGCCGGTGTCCCCGCCGGCGCCCTGTCGATAGATCCAGCCCAGTTCGAGCAGCGTGCCGACTTCCCGGAACAGATGCTCCTGGTTGACCGGCTTGCTCAGGAATGCGTTCGCACCTGCCGCCAGACTCTTCGCCTGATCATCTGTACCGACGCTGGCCGACACCGCGATAATTGGGGTTGCCTTCAGGACATCCAGCCGGCGCATCGCACGTATCGCTTCGAGCCCATCCATGACGGGCATCATGACGTCCGTCACGATAAGATCGGGACGCGTCGAGCTGGCCTGCTCCAGCGCCTGCAGACCGTTAGTGGCCTCACGAACCTCAAAGCCAACGCCACCGAGCATGCTCGCCAACACCGAGCGATTCTCCGCAACGTCATCCGCGGAGAATGCTCCGGCGCGGTCCATGGTACGCCGTAACCGCCTCTTTGGGCCGGTCTGCAGATAGACCAATTTCGAGTGCGGGCAGCGATACTTCGAACCAGAACCGGCTTCCCACGTCCGGCGTGCTTTCGAACTCGATCTCGCTTCCCATCAACCGCAGCAATTCTCGGCTGATACTCAAACCCAAACCCGTTCCACCGGACCGGCGGTGCGGATCACAAACCTGTTCGAACGGCTTGAAGACGACGGCATGCTTGTCACCGGCAATGCCGACCCCGGTGTCCTGCACCTCAAAGCGGAGTCGCACCTCATCACTTGAATTTGCGACTCGGCTTGCGCGAAAGGTCACCTGACCACGATCGGTGAACTTGATCGCGTTGCCGAGCAGGTTGAGAAGCACTTGCCGCAGCCGCTTCTCATCGGCCTGCACCCAGCGCGGGATATCCGACGACCGCTCGAAAACGAATCCGATCCCCTTTTCGTCCGCACGGACGCGGATAATGTCAGCGACGCCGGTGAGGAAAGCTGGCAGCTCGACCGGCCCGGGAACAATGTCGAGCTTGCCGGCCTCGATCTTGGACACGTCGAGAATATCGCTGATCAGCGTCAAGAGGTGCTCGCCGCTGCGCTGAACGGTATCGATTGCGCTGGCTTGCCATTTGCTCAAGCTTCTATCCCGCTTCAACAGCTGCGCATAGCCGAGCACTGCATTCAACGGTGTACGCAGCTCATGGCTCATATTTGCAAGAAACAGCGACTTGGCGCGATTTGCAGCTTCGGCCGCGTCCTTCGACTGGCTTAGCTGCCCATTGGCATCGGCCAGTTCGCGCGCTTTCGCACGGTTGACCCACAGGGACCAAACCGCAACAGAAAACAGCAAGCTGACGAGGAGGCCGGCTGACAGAATGAGCCGGGGCTTCTGCACGTCAATTCCGGCATCGAATGTCGGCAATGTACTGAAGCGTATCGTCCAGGTGCGTCCGTCTATCACCAGCGGCTCGATCACGGTGAACGCAGACGCCATCTGTGGGTGGGAGGGACGAGCGCTATCGTAGAGTTCGTTCTCTTGAAGCGTAGCTCCGTCGTAGATTTCCAGCCTGAGGCTGGAGAACTGTTCCGATCCCAGAATGCCTCGCATCAGGTCGCGCATACGAAACGGAGCATAGACATACCCGACGAGCCCGGCTCTCCGCTCCTCGACAGTGGCCGGCGACACGGCCGCCTGATACACCGGCAGGTACATCAGGAATCCATTTTGGGCCTCCTGATCCGTCTCCTGCACCAAGGTGACTTTGCCGGAGATCGACGGTGCGCCAGTGTCACGCGCCGTGACCATGGCTTCCCGCCGCACCGGCTCGGTGAACATGTCGAAGCCGAAGGCGCGCCGATTACGCCAATCGAATGGCTCCAAATAGATGATCGACGTGTACTCATCGCGATCGCCGGCCGGCTTGATCTGATAGTCGGGGAATCCTTCAGAGCGGAGTTCCAGAACGTGTGCGTTGCGCTGCTGCGCGGCAATGTGCTTCGCAAATCCGATGCCCTGAATTCCCGGATAGTTCTTATCGATGGCAAGCGTGTTGACGTAGGCGTGCCACGCCGCGCGTCACCTGATTGCCAGTCGCCGCAAAGAGCCCAACGCCTCCGCGCAATACCTCCTGATAGGCTGTGAGCCTTTGGCGTATTGCAAATTGCGCCTGGCCAACCTTGAACCTGAATCGGACGTTGGCAATTCGAGCCGACTCTGTCGATGCATTTGACGACATCCAGAAAGATGCCGTTGCGAGGGAAACCAACGCAACGGCAGCCAGTAGACCGGCAGGATACCTTCCAACTGCAATACGCAGCAGCGAAGCAAGCCGACTGCCTAGGTGAGCTCGCCCGCCGTCAGCGGCGGATCGCAACTCCCGATTTCTTCGCCAAACAAGCCCAGGCATGTTGCCGTCCCTCTAACGGACCTGCGCCTCCGATCTCGCTGGCTTGGTCCAACGGACATCTGGCCCCGATTGCGACGACAAGCAATTGCGGTTGCGACGATCGCCTGGATCGGTTGCCCCACTTGTCTGCCCGACAGGCGCGTGATCAAACAGAGTGCAGCGTGAGCAAGGATTGCACAGGCTGGATTAGAATTTCGTAAAACCGCTCAACCGGTGCGAGCAGCAGATTGATGTGAAAGAAGTTGCACCAAGATTGTCTTTCTCAGATCATTAAACTTTTATCCAACAGCACCCGCGCCGAAGATGGCTCTTGCACCGGCGTCATCAAGACGCCATCCACCGGGTCTCCCACAATCCGAGCGCGACCGTGCCGGCGATATTGCTTGCGATCGACATCGCTCCGCAAGGTGCAGCCGTCGCCGATTTGATGAAGCCGCTGGAGCTGATGGCGAGAACGAATTCAGCCCGGATGAGCCCAGCGACATCCGGGTTCTGAATGCGTGCCGCCCCTGCATGTCGCGGAACCTGGCAGGCCCCAGATCGTTTGAACGGTGGGCGTTTGATTCCGTGCCGCCGTTTGCGCGGTATCATCGCCTCTATCCGCACCTGAAGGACGCCTCGACATGGCCATGAAATTCAAGGTCGGCGATCATGTGAGCTGGAATTCCGAGGCCGGTCGGGTCTCGGGCACCATCATCGCCGTGCACACCAGCGACTTCGACTACAAGGGGCATACGCACCGTGCCTCGGAGGCCGATCCGCAATACGAGATCAAGAGCGACAAGACCGATCATATCGCGGCCCACAAGGGCAGCGCCCTCCATCTGGCGTAGCGAAGGCGGAGCGTGACGCTTCCGTTCTTCACGATCGGCCATTCCACCCGGAGCCTCGAGGATTTCATCGCGCTTCTCGCCGGAGCCGGGATCGACCGCGTCGTCGACATCAGAACGGTGCCGCGGTCGCGAACCAATCCGCAGTTCAACAAGGATGCGCTGCCCGAACCGCTGGCGGCGGCCGGCATTTCGTATGAGCATGTCGCCGATCTCGGCGGGCTTCGCGGCAAGGCACGAAGCCTGCCGTCTGCCGTCAACGGCTTCTGGACCAACGACAGCTTTCACAACTACGCCGACTATGCGTTGTCGGCGCAGTTTCACTTAGGTCTGCAACATCTGCGCGACGAGGGTCACCGGCAGCGCTGCGTGATCATGTGCTCGGAAGCGGTGTGGTGGCGTTGCCACCGTCGCATCGTCGCCGATCATCTCATCGCGTCCGGCGAGACTGTCTTCCACATCATGGGGCAGGGCCGGCTGGAGCCGGCCCGCCTCACCGAAGGCGCCGTCGTGCAGGGAGATGGGACGGTGGTCTATCCGGCTGCGGAGCGACCGGATACGTGAGATCGAAAGCGAAGCCCCGGCTGTTGCCGCCTCGGGCTTCAATTCAAGGAGCCTCAGGCCTGCGTCACGGCCGTGCTCAAGACATTCGAGCATGAGGTCGAGCCGTTCTTCTCGGCAGGCATGCACGCGCGTGACGCTGCCGCGCGTCACCAAACCTTGTCGCTCCTGCCGGCGTGATCTAAGCCAGCGGCCGGCGGGCAGCGCATCGAACAACAATCGCCCGCGATCCCTGGGAGGAACGATGAGACGTTTCATCATGGCTGCCGCGGCTGTGCTCGCCGCCGGCGTGACTCACGCAGCCCCGTTGCCCGAGGCGAAGCCCGATGAGGTCGGTTTTTCGCAGAAGGGCCTCGCGCGACTCGACGATTTCTTTGCGCGCGAGATCGCGGCGAAGCGAGTGCCGGGCGCCGTGGTGGCGATCGCGCGCGATGGCAAGCTCGTGCATTACAAGGCCTATGGCCAGCTCGACGCGGCGAACGGCACGCCGATGCCGATCGATGCGGTGTTCGCGCTGGCGTCGATGACCAAGCCGATGACGGCGGTCGCGGGTCTCACGCTGATGGAGCAGGGCCGCCTGCCGCTGCAGGCGAAGCTCACCGAATATTATCCGGCGTTCGGCGAGATGAAGGTGGGCGTGCCGCAGCCGGACGGCTCGTTGAAGATGGAGCCGCAGGCCTCACCGATCCACATTCACGATCTCTATCGCCGCACCTCGGGCTTGATGTATGGCGGGCGACCCGACAGTTCGAGCCCGCTGGTGCGGCTCTATCCCGACGGCACCGCGCCGGCGCTTGAGGGCGACACCCAGGCCTTCATCGAGCGCATCACCAAGCTGCCGCTGGCGCACCAGCCATCGACCGCGTTCGAATACGGCTTCTCGATCGACGTGCTCGGCGCGGTCGTCGAAAAGGTCTCCGGGCAGCGGCTCGGCGATTACCTCGCAGCCAATGTCTGGGGACCGCTCGGCATGAAGGACGCGACCTTCCATCCGTCGGAGGCGCAGCGCGCGCGTCTCGCACATCCGTTCGCCAACGATCCGCTCACCGGCATGCTGCAGGCGATCAAGCTGCTCGATGCACAAACCAAGTTCGACTGCGGCGGCGCCTGCTCGTTTGCGACCGTCGGCGACTATCTCCGCTTCGGACAGATGCTGCTCAACGGCGGCGAGCTCGACGGCAAGCGCATCCTGAGCCCGAAGACCGTGCATCACATGACGTCGAACCATCTCGGGCCCGAGATCAAGAACAATGTCGCCAATGTCGAGCTGCATCGCGGCGGTTTCGGCTTCGGCCTCGGCGTCGCGGTGCGGACCAGCGAGGGCCTGTCGTCGGTGCCCGGCAATCCCGGCGAGTTCACCTGGAACGGCGCCTACGGCACGCAATTCTTCTGTGACCCGAAGGAGCGCCTCGTCGTGGTGGTGGGAACGGCGGCCCCCGGCCAGCTCCGCAAATATTATCGCGAGAACGTCTAGGACATCGTCTATGGCGCGATGGTGAAGTGAGCGACGTCACCGCATCGTGACGTTACCTTCGCTGGAACAACGAAAAAGGCCCGTCGCTCGGCGAGCGACAGGCCTCAATTCCACGTGGGTGTATCACTACCGGTAGAAGCCGGTCAGCGTGCCGTTGTTGTTGCCTTCCGGACCGACGTCGCCCTGGGGCGAGCTCGGCGTCGGATGGTTGGTGCCGTTGAGGGAACCATACCAGCCGGGTTGGGCCGGATAGTAACTCACGTCTGGCGGCACGGCTTCGTAGTGCGGGCCGCCCCTATATTGCCAGGCTCCGTAGTCCCCGTAGGGATAGTAGCCCTGTGCGAATGCGCCTGCCGTCGTTGCGAGCAGCGTTGCTGCGGCCAGTGACACGACTTTGATCTTTGTTTGCATTCACGAGCTCCTTGCTGGTATCGCGACCAACGACCTCGAATGGGGGAGCGTTCCCGCTTTTCCGATCAACTCCGATGTGAACGAGCGCGGCTGCGCCATCATTCTGTGGCGGACGATCTGCACCGCGCGACATTCTGTGGCGGACGATCTGCACCGCGCGACGGGCAGCCGCACACGAGCCGCATGGCCGCGATATCGGGAAAAGAAGCCCGCCACTGCGGCGGGCAAGATCTCAGGGAGGAAGCGTTCACAAAGAACGTGCGCGCAGTTTCCCCGATTCGAAGAGATCTGCGAAGATCGTATAATTACTGTCATCGACGCTGGCATTATGCCATTGCTCGCAGGGGCCGGAGGGCCGGCAAGCCCAGCCGCGACATTGGTTGCGCGCGATCGGAAATGGGGGATTTTGATGAGCATGTCCGGAATTTTTGCGCGCGTCGTTGCGGGGATCGGCGCTGTGGCGGTGGCGTGGCGGCGGATGCAGGGCGAGGCGCCCAAGCCGGCCTGGGGCAGCGCGCCGCAGATTCCGGCGGCGAAGTCGCAAGGCGCGATTCCGACGCTCAAGATGCCGACGGCGCGGGGCTGGGACGACGGCCAAAAGCCGACCGCGGCGCCCGGGCTTGAGGTTAACGCATTCGCCGCCGGGCTCGACCACCCGCGCTGGATCAACGTGCTGCCCAATGGCGACGTGCTGATCGCGGAGGCGACGCAGATCGCGGGCGCCCCGCGTACCGTGTTTCACTATGCGATGCAGGCGACGATGCGGCGCGCCGCGGCGCTCGGCGTCAGCGCCAACCGCATCACGCTGCTGCGCGACCGTGACGGCGATGGCATCGCCGAAGTCCGCGGCGCCTTCATGGAGGGCTTGAGCCAGCCATTCGGCATGGCGCTGGTCGGCGACACCTTCTATGTCGGCAACACCGACGGCGTGGTCGCCTTCCCCTACACCGCAGGTGCGGACCGCATCACGGCACAGGGACGCAAGCTCGTCACCTTCAAGCCCGCCGGCCACTGGACCCGCAGCCTGTTGCCGAGCGCCGACGGCAGCAAGCTCTACGCCGGCGTCGGCTCGCTCAGCAACATCGCCGAAAGCGGCTTCGAAGTCGAGCAAGGCCGCGCCGCGATCTACGAGCTCGATCTCGCCGCCGGCACCAGCCGCATCTATGCGAGCGGCCTGCGCAATCCGGTGGGGCTCGCCTGGGAGCCGACCAGCAACGTGCTCTGGACCGTGGTCAACGAGCGCGACGGCATCGGCGACGAGACGCCGCCGGATTACCTGACCTCGGTGCGCGACGGCGGCTTCTACGGCTGGCCCTATTGCTACTGGGGGCAGACGGTCGACGACCGCGTGCCGCAGGATCCGGCGATGGTCGCCAAGGCGATCCAGCCGGATTACGCGCTCGGCGGCCACACCGCCTCGCTCGGCCTGTGCTGGATGCCCAAGGGTACGCTGCCGGGCTTTCCGGACGGCATGGTGATCGGCCAGCACGGTTCGTGGAATCGTTCGACGCTCTCCGGCTACAAGGTGGTGTTCGTGCCGTTCGAGCAGGGGCGTCCCTCGGGCCCTGCACGCGACATCCTGTCGGGCTTCCTCGCGCCCGACGAGAAGGTGTCCTACGGCCGTCCGGTCGGCGTCGCGCTCGGCCCGGACGGCTCGCTGCTGGTAGCCGACGATGTCGGCAACGTGATCTGGCGCGTGACGGGCGCGTAAATAGCACCCTTCGTCGAGAGCACGGGATCGCCCGGCATGAGCGCTCCCGTGCGCGGCATCAGCGCGGCAGGACCTCGCGAATGCTCGCGGCGATCTCGGCGGCATGGGTTTCCAGCGCGAAATGCCCGGTGTCGAGAAAGTGGACCACCGCGCGCGGATTATCCCGCTTGAACGCCTCGGCGCCCGGCGGCAGGAAGAACGGATCGTTCTTGCCCCACACCGCCAGGAATGGCGGCCGGTGCGTGCGGAAATAGTTCTGGAAAGCCGGATAGAGCGCGACGTTGCTCTTGTAGTCGCCGAACAGGTCGAGCTGCACCTCATGGGCGCCGGGGCGCGCCATGTAGAAATTGTCGAGGTTCTGGCCGTCCGGCGACACCGTCTCCGGATTGGGGACGCCATGCGTGTATTGCCAGCGCGTCGTTTCCGGCGTCAGCAGCGCGCGCAGCGCATCGCGGTTCGCCTGCGACGGATCCTGCCAATAGGCGCGGATCGGATTCCAGCCGTCGCTCAGGCCTTCCTCATAGGCGTTGCCGTTCTGCGAGATGATCGCCGTGATCCGCTCCGGATGTTTTGCGGCGATGCGGAAGCCGGTCGGTGCGCCATAGTCGAAGACATAGACGGCGAAGCGGTCGAACCCGATCACCTCGGTGAAGCGGTCGATCACGCCGGCAATGCTCTCGAAAGTGTAGCTGAAGGCGTCGCGCGGCGGCATGTCCGACTGGCCGAAGCCGGGCAGGTCCGGCGCCACGATGTGGAAGCGGTCGGAGAGCAGCGGGATCAGATCGCGGAACATGTGCCCGGCGCTCGGGAAGCCGTGCAACAGCAGCAGCTTCGGCGTATCAGGCGATCCGGCCTCGCGATAGAACACCTTGAAGCCGTCGACATCGGCAGAGCGGTATTTGACCTGGGACATCTGTCACTCCTTGTGGTCGTGATTTGGTGGTGAAGTCTCGGAGGTTAGGATTTGATCTGCCGGGCAAACCCGCTGATGGCTTCGGGCCGCAGATACAGCAGCAGGGCGCAGCACACGGTGGCAAAGCCCAGCAGTGGCATGAACGGAGCGATGGCGGCGCCTGCCGCGAACACCAGTACCGCGAGCAGCGTGCGGACCTGTGTCCATCTGCGAACGCGTTCGGAGATCACGCTCTGGTCCGCCTGCGCGAGCACCGCGCGCTCGAAGGCAAGATAGGCGAGGTCGATCACGAGAAAGATCACCGCATAGACCACCACCGGCGCTGCGGCCATGTGCGATCGCGCGACCCACGCGGTTGCGAAGGGCAGCAGCGAGACTGCGAAGAGGTGGACGAAGTTCAGCCAGATCAGCCGCGGCGTCGATTGCCGCACCAGATGCAGCAGATGGTGGTGATTGACCCAGATCACCGCGATAAACAGATAGCTCGCCGCGTAGCTGATCGCGGTCGGCCACAACGGGAGCAGGTCGGCGAACGCCGAGCCCTCCGGCGCCTTCAGCTCCAGCACCATCACGGTGATGATCACCGCGATCACCGCATCGGAAAACGCGCCAAGCCGATCCGCCGACGGACGTTTCTCCTCCATGGCAGCTCTCCTGTCCTGTGTGCGGAATGAGTCTCAGTGCTCCTTAACGCTGCGGATAGCTTCTCGGATGATGTCAGCGACGTGCGGCGTTGCTGTGACCATCGGGGTGTGATCGACGGCATGCGAGCGCACCGTGGCCTTCATCCGCGCGGCCATGCTGCGCTGGGTCTCCGGCACGATCATCCGGTCGTCCTCGGCGACCAGGAACCAGGCCGGCACGTCCTTCCACAGCGGGCGGCCGACCGGCACGGTGATGCAGGCCGGTGAGATCGGACGCTGCACCGCAGCGAGTACTGCAAGATCCTCATGTGTCGCGCATTGCGCGAAGGCCGATGCGAAGGCGGACTCAGGCAGCCAGATAAGCCCGTTGCCGTCGGGTGCGAGCTTCGGTGCGAACGGATGCGGCGGCAGACGGTAGAACACGTCGGCGACCGTCTCGCCCTCGTCGGGTGCAAGGGCTGTCACATAGACCAGCGCCTTGACGCGCGGCGATCGGGCTTCGGCGATCACGGCGCCGGCATAGGCGTGACCGGCCAGCACGATGTCGCCGTCGACGTGATCCAGCGCGCGGTTCAGTGCCGCGACATCGGCGGCCAGCGAGGTGAGCGGCAGCGGCGCCGCCACGGCCCTGATGCCCTCCGCATCGAGTGCCGTGATCACCCGCGCCCAGCTCGAACCGTCGGCCCACGCGCCATGCGCAAGCACTACGCTCAGATCCTTGTTCGCCATTGTTCGCTCCTTCGTCGGGTCCACCTGTCGTAACCTGTCAACTGGCCTTTTGCAGGTTACGATGCTTGTGACTCATTGTGCGTAACTTGTCAACAGCCATTAATCAGGTTATTTCAGGCGGCCTGAAAGACACCGCCAGGAGGACCTCGCCTTGCAATCCCATCCGCCGGCCATCTTCATCGCGGACGCCCTGGGCCTCGATTTCATCAATTCGATCGCGACCCCCGTCGACACGCCGGTCGACTGGATCGCCGATGGCGACGGCCTGTTGCGCTGGCTCGCGCAGGCGAAGCTGGTTCCGTCCGAGGTGCTGGACGCGCTCAAGGCACGGGCGAAGCCGGGCGAACTGGACAGGGTGGCCGAGCAGGCCCGCGATTTGCGCGAATGGTTCCGCGGTTTCGTGCGCAAGCACATGGGCCGGGCGCTGACGGCAAGGGCGCTGCGCGAACTCGCGCCGCTGAATGATCTGCTCGAACGCGACGACGCATTCAGCCGGATCGTCGCGCATCGCCATGACCGGGGCGACGGCTTCATGCTCGAACGGACGCGGCGCTGGCGCTCGGCCGAGTCATTGCTGCTACCGATCGGCGAGGCGATGGCCAGGGTCGTCTGCGAGGAGAGCTTTGCCGACATCAAGGCCTGTGAGGGCCCGGCCTGCACGCTGATGTTCGCCGATCACACGCGGGCGCGTGCGCGGCGGTGGTGCAGCATGGCGCTCTGCGGCAATCGCGCCAAGCAGGCCGCGCATCGGCAGCGGCAGAAGGAGAGGGGCTGAGACCCGCAATCACCAGGCCGCGGCAAGCGGCGTCGGCAATTCTCGACGATGCCGCCGACCAGCTGATCCAGCGCCAAAGCATAACGGTTCCCGCGTCGTACACCGCACGGAGAGGGAACCCGAAGCGCTCCGCCCGATGCTTCTGAAGCGCATAAAACCGGAACGAAATCCAAAACGATTTCCAACCCATATCCCTTGAGTGTTCGTCAACCTCCGCATCCGATGCTCACCCGCGAAGGGGACGACGAGGAGCTCGATCATGCCGGCCAAAGGACGAGCGACCGCGACCAGCGACCAGGCGCAGGCACGCGAGGATATCTTGAACGCGCAGGCCATCAGCACGCTGAGCGCGGGCGCCGTCAGCGCGATGAGCGCGGTCGGGGCCGCCGTCATCAAGAAGAACAAGGCTGCGCTCGGCGAGAACGCGGACTGGTTCTGGCACATCTTCGCGAAGTGCGAGGCCAAGGCCGCACGCGTCGCGGAGGAGGTCGCGCGCGATCCGCAAGCCTGCGGCGATGCGACCTTCATCGAGACCTATGCGCGGCAATTGCCGAAGCTGATGACGTCGGCGCTCGAGGCGCACGAGAAGGCGCTGAAGGAAAAGTGAGATTGAACCGCATAGCGAGTCGGACGCCCCCATCGAGACGTCCTGAGATAGGGCGAGCTGCCGCGTCGCCCGATGTTTACCTCTCCCTTGGAGAGGCATAGGCCGCCTTCGGCGGCCGTCCTCAAGAGAACGCCGAAGCGCTGCTTCGGCTATGGCGTAGCGCCGGGTGAGGGGATACGGTCCCTCGTTCGAACCGCGGCCCTCACCCGATTTGCTGCGCAAATCGACCTTTCCCCGACGGGGAGAGCGAAGAGGATACTGGCCTCTCCCCGACGGGGAGAGCGAAGAGGATACTGGCCTCCCACCCGGGCATGGTGATTTGGCCTCTCTTGGCGTAAAGCACCCCAAATCAAATCGCCATGCGTGCGGCTGTGCCGCCTGCCGGGCACGCAGTTTCATCTCATTCCGCTCGACGTTTCTGCGCCTGGTCCAACCAAGGTTTTCCATTTCGTGTCATTCCCGACCACAAGTCCGTCGCTCGCCCGAGCCCTGGCCGAGCGCAACTACAATCGGCCGACCCCTGTTCAGATCGCCGTGCTTGCGGATGAAGCCGTCGGCCGCGATCTGCTCGTTTCGGCCCAAACCGGCTCGGGCAAGACTGTCGCTTACGGCCTCGCCATGGCACGGAACCTTCTGGACGGGGTTGAGCGGTTCGAGCGGGCTGCCGCACCGCTTGCCTTGATCGTCGCGCCGACGCGCGAACTCGCCTTGCAGGTCCATCGCGAACTCGCCTGGCTCTATCAACATGCTGACGGCCGCGCCGTCTGCTGCGTCGGCGGCATGGATCCGCGCCGAGAACAGCGCGAGCTTGCCGCGGGCGCACACATCGTCGTCGGGACGCCTGGCCGATTGTGCGATCACTTGCGGCGCGGCCATCTCGACATCTCCGAATTGAAGGCTGTCGTCCTCGACGAGGCCGATGAGATGCTCAATCTCGGCTTTCGCGAGGATATGGAATTCATCCTCACGACCACGCCGGACACGCGCCGCACCCTGCTGTTCTCGGCGACGTTTCCGCGTGGCATCGTTGCGCTGGCAAAGCAATATCAGCAGCAGGCGTTTCGGATCGAGGTCGCAAGCGATGAAGGCGGTCATGCCGATATCGAATACCGCGCCCTCCGGATCGCTCCCGGCGATGTCGAGCATGCGGTCGTCAATGTGTTGCGCTTTTTCGAGGCGCCGAGCGCGCTGGTGTTCTGCAACACGCGAGAGGCGGTCAGGCATTTGCAGGCGGCGCTCCTGGAGCGCGGTTTCTCCGTGGTCGCGCTGTCCGGCGAACTGACGCAGAACGAGCGAACCCAGGCTCTGCAGGCGTTGCGGGATGGACGTTCGCGCGTCTGCGTGGCCACGGACGTGGCGGCGCGCGGCATCGATCTGGCGACCCTCGACCTCGTCATCCACGCGGATCTGCCAAATGACGCGGAGGTGATGCAGCATCGCTCGGGCCGCACCGGCCGCGCCGGCCGGAAGGGTGTCAGCATCCTGCTGGTGCCGCCCGCACGGAAACGGCGTGCGGAGGTGATGCTGGATCTTGCCGGCATCGATGCGGTCTGGGGCACGGCTCCTCAGGCCGATGAGATCCGCAAGCTCGATCATGAACGCATGCTGCAGGATGCGGTGTTGACCGCGGAGACGATGCCCGACGATCTCAGCCTGGCGCGGGCATTGCTCGCCGAGCGGTCGCCCGAGGACATCGCCGCGGCGTTCGCACGGCTTTACCGCGCGCGGCTGCCGTCGCCCGAAGACATTCTCGATCCCGGCCCGGAGAGCGGCCGGCCTCGTGACGATCGTGGTCGAGGCGACGTCAGAGGGGTGCGCCGCGATGGCCGTCCCGTCGGACCTCGGTCGAAGACGGGAAAATCATCGTCGCGTCACGGCATGGTGGAAGCCAGCGTATGGTTCCGGGCCGCCATCGGCCGAAGGAAGAACGCAGAAGCGCGCTGGCTCCTGCCGATGATCTGCCGTCGTGGCGGTATCGACAAGCGTGACATCGGCACCATCCGGATTCTGGACACCACCACCGAGTTCGAGATTTCCGAGCGGGTCGCAGAGTCTTTTGCAGTCAAGATCCGGCGTCCGGATAAGGAAGACAGCATCCGCATCGAACCGCTGGCCGACGCTCCCCGAGATCAAGCGCATTCGGAGAAGCGGTCGCGCGCGCCCTGGCGCGATGCCGGCGAGGCCGATCACGGTGCGGGTCGAGACGATCATTCGCGCGGCGAGACGAGGCCGAAACAACGCGGCAAGGCCCACCGCGAAAGCGGGTCGAAACTTGGCGGCGAGCCGGTGTTCGGGAAGAACAAGAAACATAGACAACCGGAGCGTACTAGCGCGCCTGCGAAAGGCAAACCCCGAAAGAAGCCGAGGAAGAAGCGTCGCAGCTGATCGGTTCTCGTCGAGGCGGATCACTGAGTTGCCCGACGGCGCAAGCCCTCGCGGCAAAAATATTTCTGTTTTGCAGAAATACAACTTGGTGTATGAATGGCCCGTCTCACCCGCTTGAGGGGCGCTTCGCGATCGTCACGAGTGTTGGGTCGAGATGCGGTGGACGCGGCGCGTGTGACTGACGAGCACACGTGAAGCGGACGGTGAAGTCGTGCAGGCCTGACGCCCTAGTGGCAGGTGTCTCATCAGTAGGGGCAAGAGCTCTCACTGATGACGGTGACAACAAAGCCCAGTCTCGCCGGGGAGAGCACGTATAAGCCGTAGCCCATCGCGCAGGGAAAGCCGGAGTGTTTTCCGGTTTCTCCTGTGGTCCTACCTCCCGTGCTTTTTTCACTGCACGGGACCCATGGGTGCGATCGGCACCCGGCTTTCCCTGCGCCCTCTGCTAGTTCAGAGAGCGAAACGAACGGCAAGACTCGGGCGTATCGCGCCGCGAGAATGCGAATGTATGACTCACAAGCGGTGCAATAAACTCGATGTCGTCCCGGCGCAGGCCGGGACCCGTTACCCCGAATGTCAGTTATCGCACGACGCTGGGGCCACGATCCCATTCATCATCAAATGAGGTGGTTGGGTCCCGGCCTTCGCCGGGAGAGCCGGGCGCTAGCTAGCTCGTGGTGGTGCGCACCACGCGCTTGATCTTGTCGGTGGTGTAGGTCTGCCCGCCGATGGAGAGCAGTGGCGGGGAGGCCGTGAGATCGACCGAATCGACCATGCCCTGAATCTCGGTCGTGATCGCGACGTCGTTGCCCTTGGAGTCCTTGCCGGTGGCGGTCAGCGTGTAGGTGCCGGGCGGCCACTGCGTGCCGTCAGTGCCCTTGCCGTCCCAGACGAAGCTGGCATTGCCCTGGTTCAGGTTGAAATTCCCGGAATAGGCAGTCTGGCCGGTCGAGCTCGTGATCGTGATCGTGGCGCTCGTAGCCTGCGTCGCCGTCAAATTCCAGGTCGCGGACTTGTCGAACTGCGCCTTGCTGCCGTCGACCGCGACCGTGTTGCCGACATAGACCAGCGCCTGGGTCGACTGCGCGCTCTTCTCGATCTCGATCAGCGACTTCAGCTGGTCGTTCGATTTGAGCTGCTGCTCGACGCCCGCGAACTGCACGAGCTGCTGGGTGAACTGGTTGGTGTCGAGCGGATCCAGCGGGTTCTGGTTCTGCAGCTGTGTCGTCAGGAGCGTCAGGAAGGTCTGGAAATTGTCGGCGATGCCCTTTGTCGTGGTCGACGCCGAGTTGCTGCCGGAGCTCGATCCGGTGTTGGTTCCCGGCGCCGAAGTGACCGGCGTCGGCATGGTTGCATCGACTGACATCGTGAACTCCCTACACTCGGATATCAACGCCGCCGAGCGCGCCGGATGCGCGCCCATAGGAGCGGCTGGCGTTTGCGACGGGAACGCTCTCGTCCTCGCTGACGATCAGGCGGTGGGCGTTCGGATTGGACTGGCCGTTGTTGTTCTGGCCCGACTGCGACTGGTCGCGCAGGCTGAACTGCAATCCGCCGTTGCCGGTCGACAGGCCGGCATTGTCGAGGGCGCGCTGCAACTGGTTGGCATCCTGGCGCAACATCGACAGCGTCTCGGGCCGTTCGACGGTGAGATGCGAGGTGACCTGGCCATTGCGATCGACGTCGATGCGGACGTCGATGCGGCCAAGCTCGGCCGGATCGAGCCGGATCTCGAAACGGCTCTTGCCGCTCTTGGCGGAGGCTGCAATGTGCATCGCGAGCCCGCTCAGCGGCACGGCGGCACTCTGCGCCGCCGTCGCCACGGTGAGTTGCGGTGTCGCGACCTGCGTCGCCGATGTGGTCGTCAGTTGCGGCTGGATCGCGTTCGCGGCCTGTGTGCTTGCGTCGGGCGTATTGAGCAGCGTCTGCGCCGGCGTGTGGGCGTTGGTAGCAGGCGTCGGCGCGGCGTTGCCGTCAGCGTCGGCCTTGATGGCATCGGCGGCACCGTCTGCGGCCTTCGCCTTGCCGGCAACGGCGGCCGGCTGGGTCACCTGGGGAACGATGGTCGTCGGCGTCGCGGCCGCGGCGTTGTTGGATGCGGCCGTGCCATCCTGATCGGCAGGCGCGGTGGCGGCCGCGTCCTTCGCAGCCGCTTGTGTCGTGGCCTGCTGCGTCGTCGCCTTCACGGCGGGTGTCGCGGTCGTGACGGTTGCGGCAAGCGTTGCGCTGCCGGTCGCGGTTGCTGCGCTCTGGGCCGTTCTCGCATCGGCGCTGGCCACGACCTGCGCCTCGGTCTTCACGCCGGCCGCCTTGGCGACGTTGCCGGCATTGGCGGTGGTGGTCGCCGCGGTTGCAGTATCGGCACCATTTGGTGCGCCCGTGCCGGCGATCGCCGAGCTCGCAGCGATCGCCGCCGCCGCAATCGCAAGCGGTGCCGCGGGCTTGTCGGACGAGGTGACCGTCGCTGTCGCGCTGGTGTCGGTCTGGGCCGCGGCAACCGGAAGCACCGTGGCGACGGGGGTGGCTGCGTTGGCAGGCGTCGCATTCGAGGGATTTGGCTGCGCGTCGGTCTGGGCGGTGGCCGGCTTGCTGTCGGTAGATTGGGTCTTCGCGGCCGAATTGGAATCGTCCGACTTCGATTTCGATTTGCTCTTGCGCGGCGCGTCGCTGCTGCCGGCAGCCTTGCCGTCGTCCTGCGACGACCGGTCGGGTGCGGTGGTGTTGTCGCGCGACCGCGGGTCCGCCGGCGATTGGGACGGCGAATCGTCGGAGCGCCGCGCGGGCGAGGGTTGCGCGCTCGAGGTGTCGTGCTGGCGATTGTCGTTGCTGGTCGCAGAATTGCTGTCGACCAGCGCGGCAAAGCTGTCGCCGCCCGCTTGTTGGCTCGGGTCCGGCCGCGCCGGGCGCAGCGTCGCGCCCTGAAAAGACAGGCTTGCCAATGCTTCCGACTTGACGCTGACCACCGCCGACCCTCGCAAAGAGACTTCCGGTCTTTTGTCAGCAAGGACCGGGCCAGTCGGGGTGCTCATGGAAAATCTAGTTATTTCAGTCGGTTAATTCAGGTTGATACTGGTCGGAACCGGTTCCCGGCGGGGCCTCCTTTTTGCCCGGCGGCAAGATTTGCCCTCCGCGCGCGGCAACCCGTCACTTCCCCTGATTGCCTCCCCGGAATACGGCCTATATTAGAGAGGGTCTCCAACGCGTCCCGAACCGACCGATCCGGCCTTGGACGCGTTCTGAGGCTCTCTGGACAAAGGCTTTTTAATCCCGCCGCGGAGCCCGCGAGGCGCGCCGCGACATGATCGATGACCCCTTGAAGATGCTCAACAGTCTGGATCTCGAAGGTCGCCCTGAGGACACACGGATCGTGGTCGCCATGTCTGGCGGCGTCGACTCCTCGGTGACGGCTGCGCTGTTGAAGTCGCAGGGGTACGACGTGGTCGGCATCACGCTGCAGCTCTACGACCACGGCGCCGCGACCCATCGCAAGGGCGCCTGCTGCGCCGGCCGCGACATCCACGACGCACGCAATGTCGCCGAGCGGATCGGCATTCCGCATTACGTGCTCGACTATGAAAGCCGCTTCAAGGAGCAGGTGATCGACAATTTCGCCGACAGCTACGCGCTCGGCGAGACGCCGGTGCCGTGCATCGAGTGCAACCGCTCGGTCAAGTTCCGCGACCTGCTCGCAACCGCGCGCGAACTCGGCGCGCAGGCGCTCGCGACCGGCCACTATGTCGCCTTGCGCAGGCTCGCCGACGGATCGCGCTCGCTGATGTGTGCGGCCGACGCCGATCGCGACCAGAGCTATTTCCTGTTCGCGACCACGCGCGAGCAGCTCGATTTCCTGCGCTTCCCGCTCGGCGACATGACCAAGCCGCAGACCCGCGAGCTGGCGCGGCGCTTCGGTCTCGAGGTCGCCGACAAGCAGGACAGCCAGGACATCTGCTTCGTGCCGACCGGCCGCTACACCGACATTATCGGTCGGCTGAAGCCGAATGCGATCGCGCCCGGCGACATCGTCGATCTCAACGGCAACGTCATCGGCCAGCACCAGGGCATCGTTCACTTCACCGTCGGCCAGCGCAAGGGTCTCGGCATCGCGTCGGGCAGCCCGCTCTATGTGGTCAAGCTCGATGCGGCGACGCGCCGTGTCGTAGTCGGGCCGCGCGAGGCGCTGCGCATGGACCGGATCGCGCTGCGCGACATCAACTGGATCGGCGACGGCGCGCTCGATCGCGTCATCGGGGACGGCATCGAGATGTATGTCCGCGTCCGCTCGACCCGCGCGCCGCAGCCGGCGTGGCTGCGTGCCGCCAATGGCGGCTACGAGGTCGAGCTCGTCGCGGGCGAGGAGGGCGTGTCGCCCGGCCAGGCCTGTGTGTTCTACGATGCCCCGTCGGGGCAGGCGCGCGTGCTCGGCGGCGGCTTCATCAAGAGCGCGAGCGCCAGCCGCGCGGCGCGGGCAGGGACGCGGGATACGGTGGCACCGCTCGCAGAGGCGGTCCGTGGCTAGAGCATGATCCGGAAAAGTGGCAGCCGGTTTTCCCTCGCGACGAACGCGGAACGCGTTTGCGCGGAGATCATGCTCAAACAAGGAGCTGAGATCATGTTGCGATGTCTTGTCGTCGCATGATGATCGAGTGATGTTGGGGCAGGCAATGGGGGACATCGACCGCGACGGGGTCGAAAAGGCGTATGGCCGCTGGGCGCCGATCTACGATCTCGTGTTCGGCAAGGTGTTCGATCAGGGCCGCCAGTCGACGATCGCGGAGGCCGACCGGATCGGCGGACGCGTGCTCGATGTCGGCGTCGGCACCGGACTGTCGCTCTCGGAATATTCGCGGACGACGAAGCTGTGCGGCGTCGATATTTCCGAGCCGATGCTGCGGAGGGCGCAGCAGCGCGTGCGGGCGCTGGGCTTGAGCAATGTCGAGGCGCTGGCGGTGATGGACGCCAAGAACCTCGCCTTTCCGGATGCGTTTTTCGACGCGGTGGTCGCGCAATATGTCATCACCGCGGTGCCCGATCCGGAAGCGACGCTGGATGACTTCATCCGTGTGTTGAAGCCGGGCGGTGAGCTCATACTGGTCAATCACATCGGCGCCGAGAGCGGGCCGCGCCGCATCTTCGAGCTCGCCTTCGCGCCGCTGGCGCGGCGGCTCGGCTGGCGCCCGGAATTCCCGTGGGAGCGACTGACCAATTGGGCCGCCAGGCACGGCGGGGTGAGCCTTGCGGAACGGCGGCCGATGCCGCCGATGGGGCATTTCTCGCTGATCCGCTTTCGAAAATCGTGAGGTTGCGACGATTCTGACCAGGAACATCGGTGCGCCGGCGTCGTTGGCTTGCCATGCGGATCAATCGAACACTCGTTTTGTCATGTGTGCTGATGGCGCTGCCCGTTGCCGCCGCAGCCCAAGCGCCGCCCGCACCGACCACCCCGCCGGCGCAGACCGCTCCGCCGGCGCCTCCGCGGATCGCGAATTGCGCGCCGACGCAGCAGCCGGCCCATCCGGGCACGAACCCGAACGCGTCGGAGGGAACCACGACCGGCCAGAGCACCGAGCCGTTGGGCGACAAGCTCGCCAAATCCGATGGTGTGCTGTGCCCTCCGTCCGGCGTCGATCCCGAAATGCGTGCGCCGACGCCGGAAGGCGGTAACACGCCGGTGATTCCGCCGCCCGGCAGTCCCGGCGGCGACCAATCGGTCCGGCCGAAATAGCGCCTGTCTCCAATAAGTTGCAGGAGAGGCCCGGTTTGCTTGACAGGCGCGGCCCCCGCTCTTTATATGCCGCGCATTCGCGCCCGCGGCACGCATGCCGCCGGCCGCGATGCCGTGGCGGGGTAGCTCAGCTGGTTAGAGCACGGGAATCATAATCCTGGGGTCGGGGGTTCGAGTCCCTCCCCCGCTACCAGAAAGTTAAACCAAATCAATCGGCTACGTCTTCCGCGCGATGTGCCGTCGGTTCTGTAGCAAATCGGTAGCACTCTCATCCTCGCCGGACGGATAATCTAATCCTTGAAAGTCGTCCGCATTCGAATCCTTCGGCAATTGAGCGCTGACTTCGTTCTGACGCCGTATACGCCTCAGTCGAATAGCCGCTGCATTATGATCGGTAGTGCAAACCCTGTCGGCGGCAATTTAATCTAGCGTCACCGTACGGACCGCGCTTGAACGCTTAAGGGTTCCTTTGAGTACGTGGGTCGGCGCCGCCTACGCCTTTAGCTACGAAGGCCCGGCCTGCGGCAGGGATGCAAACGGCAAGCTTAAGGCGCCGCCTCTCACTCAATTCGCAGCGGAAATCGGCGTATCGTACAAGACCGTGTTGCGGATGCGTGACCTCATCAAGCGCGCAGCTTCGAAGTATAGGGGCTACAAGGTCGGCTTCGGTCTGTTGCCGCGTAGTTTCATGAAGCACAGGAGCAGCCCGAGGTTGACGGCCGACTACCGTCACCGCAAGCGAACGCTGCTAGCGACCTAAAGCTGGCGCTGCATGACCTTCGCGAATTGTGGTCTCCAGCGGACGGTCGGCCTCATGGCCGATCGACCTCGAGGCGACGAGAATGTTCCTTTATGGGTTGGAGTCCAGTGCTCGCGTCATCGAGTCCAACGGACGACGCATCGGCTATGTCCGTGTTTGGTGCTATGCCGGCTACGTCTATCAAGGGGCTCTTGAACGCCCGCTGTCTCAAGGCGCGCTAAAAGACGAGGACGCGCTGATCTGGGATTTGCGGGATGGCTGGGGCGGTGCGCAACCCGAATATCTCGACCTGTTCAATGCCCGGGCGCCAACAATGCAGGTCACCGACCGAAGCGATACTAGCGAATTCGTGAACGTGAAGTGGCGCAAGCCCGTTGCCCTGCTGATCAACGGCAGCACCCGCAGCGGCAAGGAGGTCCTTGCCTATGGCTAATCCGGGAAAGGTGATCGATCCCTTTCCGCCGACATCGCGCGCATCACTACAAGGGCCGCTTGCGCCCGCGTGCAGCCTATTCCATGGGCTCGATCCATGAATGCACGCCTCGCAAGCTCCGCGCCTTGTAGGCGCCGTATGCTTTCTTGGCCACGGAACGGCGGCTTTGGTCAAACGCTGGCTCTATGATTTGGTTGTGACGCAGACCTCGTGGCAAACCACAGATCCCCCTTACTTCGCGTGCCCCGTGGCCGCCCGCAGCTCATTGTTTCCGCCTTGCAACCCTTTTGCTGGAGTCACGTTGACCTGCATCGCGGCAGCGGGAGCGCTTGCCGCGAGCCGCGCCACGACGCCGCATTGATGGAGCCCGTGGTATGACTGAGGTGCAGGAACTCGCGAGGTTTGTAGAACGTGCCCGGCTGGAACACCTGAGCGAGCGGGCACTGGAGCAGCTGAAGATCCGCGTGCTGGACACGATCGGTGTGGCCATTGGGGCGCTGAATGCGCCGCCCATTGCCGCGATACGCAGCCTCGTCGCCAAGCTTGGCGGTTGTCCGTTTTCGACGCTCGTTGGCGGTGGCCGCACCGCGCCGGACCGCGCCGCGTTCTACAACGGCGCTCTCAGCCGTTATCTCGATTTCATGGACAGCTACATCGCTGCCGATGAGACATGCCATCCATCTGACAACCTTGGCGCAGTTTTAGCCGCGGCCGAGATGCGACAGGCGAGCGGAGCCGATCTTCTCACCGCGCTCGCTGTCGCCTACCAAATCCACACCCGGTTGAGCGACGTGGCCCCGGTCCGCGACATGGGCTTTGATCATACCACGCAAGGAGCATACGCGGCTGCTGCGGGTGCGGCCAAGGCGTTTGGCTTGTCGTCCACGCAGATCGCGCATGCGATGGCCATCAGCGGCACGGCCAACAATGCGCTGCGTGTCACCCGTACCGGCGCGCTGTCTCACTGGAAGGCGCTCGCCTATCCAAATACGGCAATGTCGGCGACGCACGCCGCACTGCTCGCGCGCTGCGGAATCACTGGCCCCGAAGCTGTGTTCGAGGGCACCAAGGGATTCAAGGAGGTAATCAGCGGCCCCTTCGAGATCGACTGGCGACAGGAGGATCTGGAAAGCGTATGCCGAACGATCGTCAAGCAACACAATGCCGAGATCCACGCCCAGTCGGCACTCGACGCGACGCTTGACATTCGTGCGTGCCCGAGTTTCGAGGCGGCGGCGATCTCCGCAATACGGCTCAAGACATTTGCGGTAGCCCATCGCATCATCGGCGGCGGGGAGGAGGGCGACAAGCGAATCGTGCGAACCAAGGAGGAAGCCGATCACAGTCTCCCCTACATGCTGGCGGTCGCGCTGATCGATGGCGAGGTGCAGCCGGAGCAATACACGCCCGAACGGATCATCGCCGAGGATGTCCAGACGCTACTGCGGAAGGTAACGGTCACGCCAGATCCAAGCCTCTCGGCACAATTTCCGCGGCGGCTTCCTGCCGAGCTCGAAGTCGAACAGAAGGACGGAATCGTTCTTCGCGCGCGGCGCGATGATTATCACGGCTTCCATACCAGGCCATTCGATTGGCGCACGGCGCGCCGAAAGTTCGATCGCGTCACGTTTGCCTTCACGAACTCGTCCGAACGCGACGCACTGGCCGAGGTGACCGCAACGCTGGAGCGGCGTCCGGTTTCCGCTCTCACATCGCTTCTGGGCAAGGTCCATATCCCGCCCATGGAGATGCGAACAGGTTTCTGAGGAGGACGAAGCCATGGCAGAGACCACGTTTCCCTTTATTCCCCGCGCTGCGCGTCCGAGCAAGCCGCGCAAGATCGGCCTGACCGAGATCCGTGGCCCATATTATAGCGCCTATGGCCCGCGTCACCTCGCAGACCTGCTGGAAACCGTGGGCTTCTGGATCGACGGCCTCAAGTTTGCCGGCGGATCCTTTGCGCTGATGCCGCCCGCTGCGGTCAAAAGCATCAACAAGCTGGCACACGACCATGATGTCTATGTGTCCACCGGCGGCTGGATCGAGAACGTGCTGCGCTTCGGAGCTGATGCTGTCGATCGCTACATCCGCGAAGCCAAGGCGCTCCAGTTCGATGTGATCGAACTGTCGGCCGGCTTCATCAGCCTGCCCACAGATGCTCTGCTGCGCCTCATCGAGAAGGTCAAGGCGGCAGGACTGAAGGCCAAGCCCGAGCTCGGCATTCAATTCGGTGCCGGCGGCGCGACTCCGGCCGAAGAGCTGGAGAGCGAGGGGACCAAGGATGTGGCCTGGCTCATAGCGCAGGCGAGGCGGACCATCGACGCCGGGGCCGACATGATCATGATCGAAAGCGAGGGCATCACAGAGAACGTCAGGACCTGGCGTACCGACGTGGTGGCGAAAATCGTCGATCAATTGGGGCTCGAGAAGGTCATGTTCGAAGCCGCGGAGCCCGAAGTTTTCGAATGGTACGTCAAGAACTACGGCAACAACATCAACCTGTTCATTGACCACAGCCAGATCGTCCAGCTCGAGGCACTGCGCTCAGGGATCTGGGGCACCAAGAGTACCTGGGGTCGAATTCAGAACCTGTCCGGCTAACGGTGCGAACGGAGTTTAACGGCGGATTGGACATGAGCGCGCGGCAACTTGCGGTCATCTTCCTAGGCACGCGCGGAGAGATTGATGCCCGCTCACGCCAACACCGGCGGCGCAGCTCCGTGATCGTGGAGCGTGGTGGCGCGCGGGTGATGATGTGCACGTAGGTGACGGCGCGACGATCAACCGCCCTATCGTCCGCCGACGTGGTCGAGCCGTGATCGGGCACACCTCGATCCGAACCCAGCTCAACTGCTGCAAAGCCGAGCAGGTCGGACACTCCATTTTCACTCACTGCGGCAGCGAGATCGTGACCGGTGGTGCGCGGCGGATCAGTCACGTGGTCCGCCAACTCGGGGCTGAGCGCGGCGTTGAGGCGCGTATCGCCCGTGACGGCCTTAGACTGGTTCTGGATGACCGCAACGTTCATTGCGCGGGCGCGGAACGAGGTTTTGGGAGTGTCAGTCCCAGCCATGCGCGATGCTGACTGCACGACATTTCTGCAATGGGCCTTGCCGCAGCTCGACATGCATTGGCTTGGCTTCCGGAAGGTGCGGCATCAGGTCTCCAAGCGAGTGAGACGCCGCATCGCCACACTCGGCTTGAACGGATTCGCTGCATATCGCGAACGCCTGGAGGCGGGTCCTCGACCAGTTCTGCCACGTCACGAGGTCACGCTTTTTTCGGGATCGTGGTGTCTTCGACTGCCTGCGGACCAGCATATTGCCGGCCATTGCCGAACGTGCTCGGTCGGAACGGCGTCCGGCACGTTGCTGGTCGGCTGGCTGCGCATCCGGCGAGGAGCCGTATTCGATCAGGATCCTCTGGGATATCGGATTGAGTTGCGCCGTTCCCAATAGGGAAATCTTGATCGTCGCTACCGATATCGAGGACGTGCTTCTCGCGCGTGCCCGCTCCGGCTGCTACGATCGCACTAGCCTGCGTGAGGTCCCGCCGGAGCTGATTCCGCACGCATTCAAGCGTGACGGATCACGCTTCTGCATCCACGACGAGTATCGTCAGGGTGTGATGTTCGCGAAGCAGGATCTACGATCGGAAGCGCCAGCGGGCCCATTCGATATCATTCTCTGTCGACACCTCGCATTCACGTACTTCGCACCGTCGCTGCGGCAGAAGGTCCTACGGATGATGACTGAGCGGCTTACTCCAAATGGATTTCTGGTGGTGGGCTCCCACGAGCAGCTAGCCGATGCGCGGTTTGTTTCCGCAGCCCGCATGCCGCACGTGTTCACGAAGGTTGACTGAACTGCGCCAACGGTCCTGATCGTTCCAATAACGCACAGTATTGTTGTCACTCGATCGCGCTGGCTCGCAGATGGTTTACGCGTCAAGCGCGTTGCGAATCTTCTTCGCGTTCACTTCAAAATCGTTCGGGTTGCCTGTTGCACTGCCTGGAGCTGGATAAAGCCAAATGTGCGCATGCGGCACCTCTTCGCCCAAAATCCGCGCGTGTATTTCCTCGCAGAATGCCTTTTGCATCGCCCGCGCGATCTTCTGCACGACCTCGAAGTATGCACCGCCATTCGGCACATCCCAGACCCAACGAACATGCCTCTTTGGGATGACCAGCGTGTGACCTGGGGAGCGTGGGCGAATATCGAGAAAAGCGAGATGTTCTTCGTCTTCATAGACCGTCGTCGATGGAATCGCGCCGCGGACAATCTGGCAGAATACACAGTCTGTCATCGTTCAGATCACCTCCGCATCCTGCTAGACGGCTCAAGGGAACGGCATCCCGGTGATCTGCGGAATTCGCTACCGGGATGCGTGCCCATAGTGCGCGCTGCCGACATCGTGACCCTTGGATACACTCGCTGATGCATCTGCCACACTTCGATCCGGCTCCTGCTTGAGTGAAAGGTACTGAAGCATATCGGACAGTGCCAGAACGCGGACCAGGCGTCCCTGGTCGACCCAGCGAGCGTCAGAATCTTGATGCGGTGCAGGAACATCGCCGTCTCGTATGCAGTGACCGTATTGGCAAAAACATGCTGCCGGTCGTGCGAGTTCCTATTTTCCACGACGCGTGGCTTGCAACGGCCCCAACTCCTCGGTCCTGCCGCGTGCACCGCTTAAGGTCAGTACGATGCGACCAGATGTAGTGGAATGCGCTTGAGCTTGGGCGGCGACGTGTTCCGTTCTATCGACCCGCGGCAGACCCCGACGGGCCGACGCGTCGCGGGTGCGACCGCCGAGAGCCTCAAGCGTGATTCAAATCCGCCGAGTCCTCCCAGGCTCGTCGCAGATCGGCGACCGCCTGACGCCAAATCCTGCCCTTACGCCCACCAAAGCGGCGGGAGTAGGCAGGGTGGAAAGTGACGCGCAGCCGGCAGCTCTCAAATTGGAGCCTTGCCTTGCGCGCCGCCTGGATCGATTGCGACTCGCCGAACAGGCGGGCCGCTGTGCTGCCAAGGGCAATGATCATGCCTGGCTTGGAACGTCGGATATCGGCTAGCACTGCTGCGCCATAGCAGGCGACTTCCTCGACCGTCGGGCTGCGATTGCGTGGTTTCCGGTCTTTGGAATACGCAATCGGACGAAACGGAATGGCGTTGGCCAAACGCACTTGCTTGGGGTCGATCCCAGCCTCCTCCAGCATCTCGCGCAACGCCCGGCCGGCCGGACCGACAAAAGGCTTACCTTGGGCAGATTCCTCGGCGCCGGGTGCCTCGCCAACGAAGTATAGGCGTGGCCGCCGGAACAGGCCCTCAGGGGCGACACGCCGGTAATCGAGATGCTTGCTGACGTCGCTTGTCGTGACCATCGGTTCCTGCGCCAAGCCAGAAGATAACATGCACAATGCAATGTGTTCCGGCTCTATCAACATGCTGTCGCGCCACCGATTTCCAAGAGCACGTCGGACTTCCGGCCGGCGAATCGCCTTGGAACTGACGATCGCTGACGCGAGTTTTCAATCCATCAAGTTAACTGCCGCGACGGGACGGGATCGGAAGAGCAGATGTCACTAACCGCCTATCGCAGGAAGCGCAATTTTCGGACGACGCCGGAGCCGCACGCCCGTGCACACCGGAGAAGCAAGGAGTTGATTTTCGTGGTCCAGAAGCATCGCGCTTCGCACGTGCACCACGACTTTCGCCTCGAGCTGGATCGGGTCCTGAAGAGTTGGGCCGTGCCCAAGGGACCGCCCAGAAGATCGGCCGACAAGCGCCTCGCGGTGCAGGTTGAGGACCATCCGTATGCATACAAAGACTTCGAGGGCAGGATACCCGAAGGCGAGTACGGCGCGGGACTCGTGGAAAAATGGGATGGCGGAATCTACGCAGCCGAAGGCGCGCGTAGCGCAGCGGAGAGCGAGCGAGCCGTGCGAGCAGGATTGCGGCGAGGACGCGCGAGTTTCATTCTCAAGGGAGGCAAGCTTCGGGGGGCGTATTCGCTCGTGCGATTGAAGCGACCCAAGCAATGGCTACTGATCAAGACGCATGCGAAAAAGTGACCTCAGACCAATGCTTGCGACCCTCATCGACGCGCCCTTCGATGACAAGGATTGGGTGTTC
Organism: Bradyrhizobium sp. ISRA464; assembly: GCF_029910095.1. Classification (NCBI taxonomy): domain Bacteria; kingdom Pseudomonadati; phylum Pseudomonadota; class Alphaproteobacteria; order Hyphomicrobiales; family Nitrobacteraceae; genus Bradyrhizobium; species Bradyrhizobium sp. ISRA464. The sequence continues at coordinate 1,436,433 of NZ_CP094526.1, forward strand.
GAGACGAAATGGGACGGCTTTCGGCTCGTCGCCAAGACCGAAAGAAAAAGCGGTGCCCTCTACTCGCGTAATGGCAACGATGTGACGAGGCGCTATGCCTCGGTCGCCGAAGCGCTCGATGTTATCAAGCGCAATGCGGTGATTGACGGTGAGCTGGTGGCGCTCGACGCGGAGGGCCGATCGCGATTTCAGCTATTGCAGAATGCCCTGAAGGGCAAGGCACGTCTTCGCTACTACGTGTTCGACCTGCTCTTTCTCGACGGGCGTGACTTGCGCAGCAAGCCATTGCGCGAGCGCAAGGACCGGTTGCGCGCTATCCTTCGCCGGCATCCGCTCGTCCGCTACAGCGTGCACAGAAAGCGGGCTGGCAGGGCGGCGTTCAACAAGGCGCGACGTGCGGGGGAGGAGGGCATTATCGCCAAGCAGGCCGCAAGTCTCTACCACTCGGGAAAGCGCTCGAGAGAATGGCTCAAGATAAAAGCCGGCCATGAGCAGGAAGCCATTATCGTGGGCTTCACCAAACCGCACGGGAGCCGCGAGCATTTTGGCTCGCTCGTCCTTGGCGTCTACGACAAGGGCAAGCTCGTCTACGTCGGCCATAGCGGCGGCGGATTCTCCAGAGAGATGCTCGCGACGCTGCACGCGCGCATGATGAAATTGAGGACAGACAAGAAGCCGTTTACCGACGTTGCACACGAGGACAAGACGACGTGGATCAGGCCGCGGCTCGTATGTCAGGTCAAGTTCACCGAATGGACGCACGAGGGGGAGATGCGTCATCCGGTGTTTCTTGGCATGCGCACCGACAAGCCCGCGCGGCAAGTCAGGCGAGAGCGAGCATGACCGTGGAGCTTACACACGTCGGCAAGGTGTTCTGGCCGAAGGAGCGATACACCAAGGGTGACGTGATCACCTATTATGAAAAGATCGCGCCTTACCTGCTTCCGTATCTTAAGGGCCGCGCCGAAGCCCTCAATCGCTTCCCTGATGGCATCAAAGGGAAGCACTTTTACCAGAAGGACGTCGATCCCCGGCAATTGCCTCGATTTGTCAAGTCCGTCCCTCTGCGTGCCAGGAGCGCAGGCAAGACCGTGGACTACGTGGTCTGCAACAACAAGGATACGCGTCTCTATCTTGCGAACCTCGGCTGCATCGAAATAAACCCCTGGTCGTCGCGCACTGATCGTCCTGACAAACCGGACTTCATGACGCTCGATCTTGATCCGAGCAAGGGCGACGATTTCGACGACGTTATCACGGTTGCCCAGGCCGCGCACCATCTTCTCGATCGGTTGCGCGTGAAGAATTATTGCAAGACCTCCGGCAAGACCGGAATCCACGTGCTGGTTCCGCTCGGGGGCAAATACACTTTCGACCAAGTCCGACAACTCGGGAGGCTGTTGGCGGAGCGCGTCGCCGCCGACGTGCCCGCTTTGGCCACTACGCAGCATCGGATCGGAAAACGCGGCAGAAAGGTCTATCTCGACTATATGCGCAACATCGGCCAGACCGTTGCCGCACCTTATTCGCTTCGGCCGTCACCGGGCGCGTTGGTGTCGACGCCGCTCGAATGGCGCGAGGTAAAGAGAGGTCCTCGACCGCAACGATTTACGATCAACACAATCTTCAAGCGACTGAAGGCCAAGGGCGACCTGCTACGGCCGGTCCTCAGGCAACGTACAGACCTGCGTCGCGCCGTTCGCAGCCTTGAAAGCGAGTTGCGTGACGTGGCCGCCAGCAAGTCGAGGTAAGTGCGAGTACAACGTGCTTCCCTAGGTCCTTGCTGCTGCTTAACGCGAGTAAGTATCGGCCTCGCGAGACTGTGCCCTCCAAGCAACCGCGACCCGTCGATCTCGTCATTTCAACGCAAGAGAAATAGGAGCGAGACATGCCCAAGACAAAGACGCTGGCAGCGACAGCACCTCGTTCATTCCCGACCATCAATCCGGCGACCGGCGAGAACGGCCGCGTCTATCAGGGTCACACGATTGATCAAGCCATATTGATTGCGGCTGACGTGCATCAGGCGCAAAGCGACTGGCGGCGGACGCCCTTCAGCGTGCGCGCGGATCTGATGAAGAACGCGGCGCAAGCCATTCGCAAGAACCGGGAACGCTATGCCAGATTGATGACCGATGAAATGGGAAAGACCGTTACCGATGGTGTGGCCGAATTAGAGAAGTGCGCCTCGACCTGCGAATATTTTGCGCAACACGCCGAGGAGTTTCTAAGACCCATCTCTCAGGATATGAGCGCCGGCCATGCCGGGCCCAAGCCGCCCCCTCGCGCTTTCGTGACATTCAATCCGCTCGGCGTCATCCTTGCGGTGATGCCCTGGAATTTTCCTTTCTGGCAAGTGATACGATTTGCGGCCCCGCATCTGATGGCCGGCAATGCCGGTGTTCTCAAACATGCATCCAACGTTCCCGGCTGCGCGCTTGCGGTTGAGGAGATCTTCAGGGAAGCCGGATTTCCGACCAACGTCTTCAGAACAGTGCTTCTGTCATCCAAGGACCTCAAGCCGCTGATCGAAGATCCGCATATCGCCGCGGTGACGCTGACGGGCAGCGTCGCCGCTGGCAAGTCGGTGGCTGCGACCGCAGGAGCCGTAATGAAGAAGGGCGTATTCGAGCTCGGCGGATCGGACGGCTATACTGTTCTGGAGGACGCCGATCCCGTTGCTGCGGCCAAGATCTGTGCGCGCGGACGGATGGTCAATGGCGGCCAAAGCTGCATTGCGGCCAAGCGGTTCGTCGTGGTCGAGAGTGCACGGGAAGCGTTCGAGCGCGCGCTGGTCGAAGAGATGCGCGCTTACGTGATGGGAGATCCGTACGATCCGAAGACCAGGCTGGGACCTATGGAAAGCGTGCACTCGCGGGATAAGATCGCAAGCCAGGTTAGGCAGAGCGTGAGAAATGGTGCCAAAAATCTCCTCGGCGGCGAAGTGCCGAAGCAACCGGGCGCATGGTATCCGGCCACTGTTCTGTCAAATGTGCTGCCCGGGCAGCCCGCGCATGATGAAGAGGTGTTCGGACCGGTTGCCGCTGTCATTTCCGCCAAGGACGAGGCGGACGCGATCCGCATCGTCAATGCCAGCCACTTTGGTCTCGGAGCGGCAGTGATTGCAGGTGACACCACCCGAGGAGAGCGGATCGCCGCGGAAGAGCTGGATGCGGGCGCTGTGTTTGTGAACGAGAGCGTCCGCTCAGACCCACGGTTGGCGTTCGGCGGGGTCAAGGACAGCGGCTACGGACGGGAATTGTCCGAATTTGGAATTCGCGAGTTCTGCAACATCAAGTCGGTCTTGATCGAGCCGCTGTAGTTGAGCCGTTCAAACCTTCCGCACGGATGGTTGACGTAGGTAGCCTACGTCGCCCTGTTGGATTTCGCCGTGTGGCGGAGAAGGATGAGCCTCCTGTTTCAGAACTGCATATGTGAGATTGGGCCTTCGATCTCAAAGCTCGAACTCGTGTTCGTGTGGCAGGAGGACTCGGCCAGGCCGTAACGGCTCTCTCCGAGGTCAGAGGTCGCGCAGCGTAGGAACCTTGGGTTCATGTTGACATTGTCACCGTAGCAGCGAAGGAGACCGCGATGGCAACGCTTTTAGTCATGGATCACACCGGCGACACCCGTCATTACTTCGATCCCGAAGACCGTGAGCAATTCGCCGGGGCGGAGGCGCGCTTCAAGCAACTGATCTCGGATGGCTATACGGCCGCGACGCGGCAGGCAAGCGGGAATACCGTGGTGGCGCGATCGCTGGATCCGAAGGCGGAAGAGACCTTGTTCTATCCGCGGCTGGTCGGCGGATGATGCGGCTTCGTCCGCGTGATGCGTTTATGTCGCTCCGGCGCGCAGCTGGAGGGCTCTACGCGGCGATGCTCGCGATACGGGAACGGTGGCGCGCGTATGAGCAAATCGAGACGCGTGGGATGGCATTATTGTTCCGCTGGCTCTCGCCGGAGCAGCGATCCGAGTTCGAGAAATACAAGCGCTTCGACGTCATCGGCTCCGAGTCCGGCAAGCGGTATCGCATTTGCTATGGAACCTCGACCAACGTCTACGAAATGGACGACAAGGGCCTTGTCGTGGTGGGTTGGTGCTTCCGACCTGTCGGTTCCCTGGTGGCAGGTGACGTTATGCTTGCGCAGAAGATTGCGCTGGAAATTGACGAGCGCGGAACCCTGATGGTTGCCAGACCATTCCCAGGCTCGATGCCGCCGCGGGCAGGCCTGCTACCGACCGGTTAGTTCAGCGCCGGCATCGCCGGGAACGCATCTTTCCCACGCGCGTTTCGCCCTGCGGGTGGCGGGGCGCGGCGTCGGGTTGGATCTGCCCGGCGGCGTTTGCCCTCATGACGGGAGTCCGATGGCTCTCAACTTTGAAACGCTCAAGGCGACGCTTGTCCTTTATGGGGTGAACGCGGTCTGTGCGATCGTGCTCATGATCGTCGGCTGGTATGCCTCGGGCTTGGCGCAACAATTCGTGTCGCGTACGCTCACTGCGACGCAGCATGTCGACGCGCTGGTGACCGTCTTTTTGTCGAGCCTCGCGCGCTACGCGGTTCTCGCCGTGGTCGGCATCGCGGTCTTGCAGTTGTTTGGCATTCAGACGGCAAGCCTGGTTGCCGTATTGGGCGCCACCTCGCTCGCGATCGGTCTCGCCTTGCAGGGGACGCTGTCAAACCTCGCAGCGGGGGTCATGCTCCTGCTGTTCCGGCCGTTTCAGATCGGAGACGACCTCGAGGTCGCGGGAAAGGCCGGCAAAGTGCGCGCATTGTCGCTCTTCATGACCGAGCTTGTCGCACCTGACAATACGCAGGTGTTGTTGCCAAATGGCTCGGTGTGGGGCAGCGCGATCGTCAACCACAGCACCTATCCGGGCACCGGTGAGGTCAAGGTGTCCTTCCCGGTGAGAGCAGGGGATTCGATCGAGCGGATCACCGAGCAAATCCTGCAGCGGTTGCGCGGGGACACGCGGATACAGGCGCAGCCGGCGGCGGAAGTCCACGTGTCGAAGGTGTTGAACATCTCCGACGCGGCGGGCCCTTTCGTCGAACTGACGGTCCGCGCAAAAGTCAAACCGGCCGACACCGACGCGGTCAAACAGCGCCTGCTGGATGAGATCAGTTCCCTGCTTCGTGACGATGTCGGTCGTCCAGCGGCTGCCTGAACTGTCGAGTGGAGCCAATAGGAACCAAGCAAATTGCGCGGGCTTAAGCCACATGATTCAGAGCAGGCTTAAGCCAAATGACTCAGATAAGCGTGCTCGACTAATCGACCAAACGCAAGCGTTCGACCGCGCTTGCCGGGCTTGAGACGCTCCCGGAGGGCGGAAGCCTGCCGCGGCGAGGCAAGCCAAATAGCCGCGATGCGCGCCGCTGAATCTCCGGCACGCGCTGCTAGCGCAGCCGGTGGGCCGGCGACCGCACCGCTCACGCATGCGCCAACGGAGAAGCTCATGGACCTGAACGGCAAGAAAATCGCGATCCTCGCAACGCACGGTTTCGAGCAGTCGGAGCTTGAAGTGCCGCGTGATCGTCTGAAGAAGGCCGGCGCAGCGGTCGAGGTCGTCTCGCTCGCTTCGGGCGAGATCAAGGGATGGGAAAAGAAGGATTGGGGGCGTCCGGTCAAGGTCGACAAGACGCTGGATCAAGCCGCGGCCGCCGATTACGACGCGGTGGTCCTCCCGGGCGGACAGATCAATCCGGACTTGCTGCGCGTCGAAGCCAAGGCTCTGAAGTTCATCAAGGATATTTTCGACGCCAAGAAGACCGTCGCGGCGGTCTGCCATGGACCATGGCTGTTGATCGAGACCGGAATCGCCAAGGGCCGCAAGATGACGTCGTACAAGTCGATCAAGACCGACGTGGAGAATGCCGGTGCGAGGTGGCAGAACGCCGAGGTCGTTGTCGATCAGGGCGTGGTCACCTCGCGGAATCCCGGCGATCTCGAGGCCTTCAGCGCCAAGATTATCGAGGAGGTCAAGCAAGGACGCCACACCCAACGCCGCGCGGCATGAGGGATCGTCATGCCGCCATTCTCGGACGAGATGAATCGCTGAATGTGTCGCAATGTGCAGAGCCTGTGCGGAGGTCTGCCGGAAGATGGCCAGCTGACCCTTGCTGCGCACGATCGATTTGGAGAACATCATGCACGACAGCACTATCAAGAAAGTCTCCCAGGCCACGGCCCCCAAAGGCGCGATGGGACAGACTTATCTCGTATCCGGCAAGCGTGTCTCGATGCGGTTCTGGGACAACGAGCAGCCGCAGCAAGGTAGTCCCGAGCAGCGGGACTACGAAACCGTCGGATACGTCATCGCGGGTTTGGCAGAGCTCACGCTCGAGGGACAGACCATTCGGCTACAGAAGGGGGATTCCTGGCTGGTACCCGCCAGGTCTGAGCACAGCTATCGCATCCTGGAACCTTTCACCGCGGTCGAGGCGACGGCGCCGCCGGCGCAAGTCCACGGTCGGGACGAGCCCCAGTCGTAGGAGACCCAGGATGCTCGAAGAGAAACTAAGGGAGGCGATCATCGGCGAACTGATGCGTCAGGCGGCGGATCGGCCGTATGTTCTCCGCGTGCAGAACTCCCGAGAACTCTCCGTGGTGGGCGCGATCGATCTGGACGCGCTCGTGATGGTGATTGCAGGCGCGGTCGCGGGTGGTCCCTGACTCGCTGCGTCAGCAACAGATCGGATTTCGCCGCTTCCGCTCTCGAGGAGATCGCAATGAATAGAGTGCCAATTACGCCGATGACGCAGGACCCCGGCCGCCTCAGCGATTGGGGGTCCCATGCGCAAACCGACGAGCCCTGGAAGGGTAACCCGGAGAAGGAGCAACGCTCCGGAGAGCACAAGCCCGACCTGGAAAAATGGCATGAATCGAACACGCACTGATCGGCGGGGAATGAAGGATGTCTCCATTTCACTTCAACATCGTAAGTGACGACCGCGTGATCGGCTCGACAGGCCAACCAGTCGTCGACCGCGATCAGGCCATTGCTGTTGCAAAACGCCTGGCCATCGATCTTGCGGAGGAGCGGAAGGAGTTTCTCGGCCGAGGTTACTTCGTCTCGGTGACCGACGGCGACGAGCGCGAGATTCACCGCGAAAGCATCGACAGTGCCGAAAAGAGCGGCTGACCGGCGTCTGGCGTCGGCTCGCGACGGAGAAGAGAGGAATCCGGCTATGATCTAGTCGGAGGTGACATCGTCGGCGCGCGAGAACACCAACGTGACGACCAGCGCCGCGATCCCGCCGGTAATCAAGATCCAAGGCAGATAGTCCGCCACTGGCGCAAATCCATATGTTCGCGGCCCGCGAGGCTGGGTTGCGCGGAGCACGAGATCGATCTTCATCCCGAATGCCTACAGCTGCGCGTGCTGGCCGGTCGGTCGCGAGATTTGGCTCAGCGCCATGCCTGCGCCGTTGTTCCCGTGCGCCTGCGCGATGTCGCCGAGGGCAATGATACCGACGAGCCGCTTGTCGCGGCTAAGGACGGGCAGGCGGCGTACCTGTATCGCGCCCATATTCTGCGCGATCTGCTCGATGTCCTCGTCCTCGAAGCAGTACTTCACTTCGGCGGTCATGATGTCGCCGACCCGCGTGTCCGGGCCGCGCCCCATCCCGACGCCGCGTACCGCAATGTCACGATCCGAGATCATTCCGATGAGACGGTCGTTGTCAGTAACGGGCAGCAGCCCGACGGCGAGCGCTCCCATGCTTCCGCAGCATCGCGGAGCGTGCTGTCGGGGGTGCACAGCTGAACGTCTCGTGTCATAGCATCGGAAACCTTCATGATCGGCCTTTCCGTTGGCTGGCTGCTTCAACCGCCTAACGATACGCCCCGAGCTCCGTTCCTAAGTTTGTCCGGTTGGTCGCCGCTATCTGCCGTTCTGCGTTGTCAGGTCGAAGGACTTGATGACGTAGTGCTGCTCAAGCAAGCACAGGAGGTCGACCGGCGGACGAGAATTTTCGGGACGTCGCCAGAATACCTCGAAAGCATAATCCACGTTGGTCGAGTCGCCCCTGCGTCGCCGTTCCTGGAATCGCGCATGGTAGTGCAGCGGCTCGATCAGCTTCGGTAGCGTCTCGATCACGCTCACGTCGGCTCCACCAATCGTCAGGGCAGCGCGGTGGAGCCGGGGAATTCTGACATCGACCCATTTGAGGATCGAGAGCGTGACGACACCAATGGCGGTTCCGACGCAACCGAGGGCGAGTTGCCCACCGCCGAGACAGAGCCCGATGACGGTGATCAGCCAGAGCGTGGCGGCGGTTGTCACGCCGGTGATGAGATCGCCCTTCTTGAGGATCGTGCCGCCGCCGATGAATCCGACGCCCGTCAGGATACCGAGCGGAAGCCGCATCAGGTCCAGCTGGATGAAGGAGGTTGAACCCTTTCCGTCGACGGACAGCAGAAGATTGGCCTGAATCATCGACAGGGAGGCGGCGAGTCCGACCAGGATTGTGGTTCGTAAGCCCGCTGCATGTCCGCGCGCACCACGATCAAAACCGATGATCATGCCGGCCAAAATTGTCAGTGCGAGGCGGATGGCGATGTCGGACCAGGTCGGCTGAAGCGGCACGTTCCGCCCCGCACCTACGACGCGCCTACGGCTGCATTCCGAACCGCCATGTCGGATGATCGGAGATGGGTGATCGCGCAGCGGTCATCGATCGTTACCGCGTTCAGCGTTTCCGGCACAGCAGACAGCATCGCATCGGCTCCCTTCCAGTGCAATCAATGCCGCCGTGGAATGTTCGTTCCTATTTTCGAACCCGCCTGCGAGCCTTCGGCTCAAGGAGTTCGCAGAGCTTCCTGGCATCAGCCGGTGCCGCGCTCTTCTGATCGTTGTCGAAATAGACATAAACGTCGTGTCCTTGTCGCTTCCAGCCGCGTATTTGCTTCGCCCAATCGGCAAGCTGCGCTGACCGGTAGTGGCCACTATATCGCCCACCCGGCCCATGGCCGCGGACATAGACAAAATCAGCGGTGCGCTTCCAGGGAGCCGGCGCCTCGTGATGGTCGGAAATGCAGAGGGCAATGTTGCGCGCGGCCAGAAGTTTCAGGATCCGCGGTTCGTACCAGCTCGGATGGCGGAATTCGAAGGCATAGCGCCGGCGACGCTTCAGAAGCTTGAGAAACGCTGCAAGGCGATCAGCGTCGATGGTGAAGTTCGGCGGCAGTTGAAACAGGATCGGTCCGGCCTTGTTGCGTAGCAATGAAAGGCGGTCCTCCAACAGTTCGAGGCTATTGACCGAGGTCTCGGACAGTCGCTTCCAGTGCGTGATGAATTTCGAGGCCTTCCAGGCAAAGACGAACTCCGGATCGGTCGCATCGCGCCAACCCGCGACCGCGTTTTCCGTAGGAGTGCGATAGAAGACGCCGTTCAGCTCTGTCGTACGGAACTGCCCCGCATAGTAGTTGAGCTGGCGCTTCAGCGGCAATCCCTCAGGGAAGAATCGACCGCGCCAGGAGGGATAGTGCCAGCCGGACGTGCCAATCAGAACGTGCGCCATACACTCAACCGGGCTCGTGGATCAGGCATCCTCTACGACTTGGCGGTCCGGTCGCGCCGGGCAAGGTCAGCCTCCCAACCGAACACGGAGCGGCCATCGAGGGCTGGGGAGCGGGCGCGCTCGGTCGCCACAAAAGCATCGAATGACGGCCCGTTCGCCGTCCGCTCTAGCCGGCGCGCCTGATCATCAAGCCGCTTCAGCGCCTGCATCTGCTCGTCGCGGCCGAGCTTCGCCTGCTGCACAGCCGATTTCAGCACCCGAATGGTCTCGTCGTAGACCTTGACGGGCACGGGAAAAGGATGACGGTCCTTGCCGCCGTGGGCGAGCGAGAAACGTGCGGGGTCGTGAAAGCGGTAGGGCGTGCCATGGACGACTTCGGCCACCATGGCCAAGGATTGCACGGTGCGGGCACCGATGCCGGGCACAAGCAGCAGTTCGGGGAAGTCCAACGGCCCGCGATCCGCGGCGGCGGCCAGCGTACCGTGCAGGCGTCGGATGAAAACATCGCTTGAACGGACATCATGATGGGCTGGCATGATCAGGTGCAGCAGGTCCGCTTGTGGTGCGGCCCTGTCCGTCAGTTCGGCATATTCGCGCGCGATGCCATCTGGCCCAAGCGCAGCGAGGAGGTCGAGCTGCGCCTGGCGGGAGGCTTCCGCACGGTGATCGGTGAGGTTGACGATCTCGCCCTGCGAGGGACCATCGATCGCACTGTGTGGTTCATCGACAAAGCTGCGTAGCCCCGCGGAATGCCAATGATAGCGGCGTGCCTGTCGCTTGCGGTCGTTCATGCCTTGCTGGACCACGGTCCATTTACCGTCTTCGGTGACGAAGAAGCCGTGCAGGTAAAGCTCGAACCCGTCCTGGACCGCAGCGCTGTCGACCTTGGCCACCAGGCGGCTGGCGCGGGTCAGGGCAAGGCCGTCGAAGCCGATACGTTCGCCAAGCGCCGATAGCTCTTCCAGGGTGCGCCGCGAATGCTTGCCGCGCCCGCCGCACACATAGATGCCGAGTTCGTCCTGCACCGGCGCCAGCCCGCGCTTGAGCGCGCCGATGACGCTGGTGGTGATGCCGGACGAGTGCCAGTCCATACCCATGACGGCGCCGAATGATTGGAACCAGAACGGATGCGAGAGTCGTTGCAGGAATGCATCCCGGCCGTAGTGACGCACGATGGCTTGCGCGATGATCATGCCCAGCGTCGCCATGCGTTCGGCGAGCCAAAGCGGCACACGTCCGCCATGGAGCGGAAGGTCGGCACTGCCAGTTCGTCGGGCCATTGCGTTCCTGATCCTGAATCGATGTGAATTTTAACAACAAATGAGAAAGCGCGCATACCGGCAAACGCGGGTCTGTCACCGGAGAGCCGGATACGTGCCGGACGGTCAAATCGCTGAGACAGATGCACGGCGTCCGGTGCATAGCTGCCGCTTTCAGCCGTGAAATAAACTCCCACTGTGACGTCCTACCGATCCAGGCAGCCTGATTATCTTTGCAAGGGAGAATGCCGTAAAGCAAAGCTTCCGTGGTCTGGTTCCCTAAGCGATTCTATGGGCCATCGGCGTTTCCCGCGGTCACTGGCGCGTTGGTGAAGAGGAGAGTGCCATTCGTTCTCAAATGATTGGACCCCCGGTCGCGTTCGAGACGCCGAAGCACAAGCCTTGCTCGAGGAGTTCCTGTCGTCTGGTGAATACGGTGCATCGCTTTACGCTGCCGAAGCGGACTCGCAGCCGTGATCACAACACCCTAACCGGGAATCACTCCGCGGCCCGATCGAGGTTCGAGCTGAATTCCTCGAATTCGCTGACCTGCCGAGGCGGCCCCATGAGGACCGGCTGGAACAGCACCGCGGCGGCCATGGTACACAGCAGTGCCAGTGCCATCAGTTTTCCCATGCTGGACATGCCGGGGTAATTCGATGCCCACATACTTCCGAATGCAATGGCGTTTGTCATGGCGCTGAATACAACGGCGCGCGTCAATGCGGACTGCAGCAGGCCGGTTTTTCCGCCTCGCCACGCCATGATGTAGTAGATCTTGAATGCGACACCGACTCCGAGCAGCAAGGGAAGCGCGATGATGTTGGCGAAGTTCAGAGCCAGCCCGTCAAGGACGCAGATCTCGAGAGTGACGGCTCCCGCGAGTAGCAAAGGAACGAGGGTCAGCAAGACGTCTCCGAGCCGCCTCAGAGTGATAAAGAGCAGGACCGAAATCGCCACCAGAGCAAAGGCGCCCGCCTGAATGAAGGCGGTCGTAATGGTTCTTCCGCCCTCGTAGTAGGTGATCGCCGCTCCGGTGGCCGTGGGGTCTGCCTTGAGAACGGCTGTGGCAAATTTCTGCAGAACGTCGGCGTCGTTTGGATCGCCCTTGGGGAGCGCCTCAACGCGCGCCCTGCCATCGGGAAGCACCCAGTCGCCGAGCAGGTCGGGCGGTAACGTCTTGATGCTGATCGGCTTGGGTGACATACCCTGACGCAACTGTTCGAGGTCAAAGCGCAACGGTGAAATTACGGCAGCTTCGGCCCTCTGGCGCGTGCCCGCGTCTGCTTGGGCGAGGCGCGTCAGCAGGGCGGATACGTTCCGCGCGTCATCGGCGGCGGAGCCCTGTTGGTCTCCAGCAGCTACCGACAAGGCTGTTGCTGCGTCCGTTATCGAAGCTACGGTCTGCTCATCGGTTGGTGCGGTGCGATGCCTGGGCTCGAGCGCCGTTCGAAGCCTGCCGGACGCTGACTTCAGTTCAGCGATCTTGGCATCCTGATCGCCGGGAACATAGTTGTTCACCGTGATGGTGCGGGACACTTCAGGGAGCCCATCGAGGCGCTTCGCTGTTGCCGCGGCCTGCTCGATCGACGGTGTCAATATCTCGGCATCGCTGCCGCTGGTCTCCGGGTCCTTTTGCAATTGACGGTAGGTGATCACGGCAGGCGAGCTCGGGCTCTGCAGGTCGACGGGGTTGAAGTCGAACGGCAGACGCACGAGCAACGGAGAAGCAGCGAGGACCAGCCCGATGGTTGCGACCACGACGGCGATGCGGTGGCGCTGGAGAAAGTCATCCAGCGGTCCAAGAAACTTGAAACCGATCGGCGCCGCTTCGCCCGGCGGATTGAGCAGTGCCAGCACCGCCGGCACCAGCGTGATGCTGCAGGCAAACGCAATCAGCATGCCACAACCGGCGATTAGCCCGAGTTCCGAAAGACCGCGATAGCTCGTGGGCAAGAATGCAAAGAAGCCAACAGCCGTGGCCGAGGCAGCGAGGGCGAGGGGGGTGCCGGCTTTCTTCGCCGCGCTTTCCAGCGCCGGGAGCAGATTGCCATGGTCGCGACGTTCGGCGCGGTATCGCACGCTGAATTGAATGCCGAAGTCGACGCCAAGGCCTACGAATAGCACGAAGAAGGCGATCGAAATCAGGTTGAACGAACCGACCATGGCGAGGCCTAGCGCCGCAGTTGTCGCAAGCCCGACCAACAGGCTGAAGAAGACCGCGGCGATGATTTTCCACGACCGCAGCGCCAGCCACAGGGCGATCAGGACACCTAGGAGCCTGTCTGAGTAGTGACTGGTCAAGAGGGTGCGAGTCTGATTCCTTACATAGCGATGAGCAAGGAATTTCGCCCCTGGAAGATCGATGAGGCCCAGCTTCTGCCGCCGCGCGTGCAGGATTATGTGCCGCAAGATCACGTTTCGCGGTTGATCGTGTCGCTGGTCAGGGAAAGCCTTGATCTATCGGCGCTCCTCGGCAGCTACCGGAGTGGGCTGGGTCAGCCGCCGTTTGATCCGCGGATGATGACGGCGCTGCTTCTGCACGGCTATGCGAGCGGCATCTACTCGTCGCGGCGGATCGCCAAGGCGACGGTGGAGCGGGCGGATTTCATGATGATCGTGGCCGGCGACCCGCCGGACTTCCGCACGATCTCGGAGTTCCGGCGGCGGCACCTTAAGGCGCTGGCCGACCTGTTTGTGCAGGTGCTGAAGCTCGCCGAGAAGGCCGGGTTGGTGAAGCTCGGGCACGTTGCGCTCGACGGCACCAAGATCAAGGCGAACGCGTCCAAGCACAAGGCGATGAGCTACGATCGCATGAAGAAGCGGGAAGCGGAGCTTGAAGCGGAGGTCGATCGCTGGCTCAAGGCCGCCGAGGCCGCCGATGCGGAGGAGGACCAGCGCTACGGCGACCAGCGCGGCGACGAAATGCCCGATTGGGTGGCCGACAAGCAGAAGCGGCTTGAGAAGATACGCGAGGCCAAGGCCGCGCTGGAGGCCGAAGCCAAGGCTGCAGCCGAGGCGGAGAGCAAGGCGCGGGCCGAGGCCGAGGAGCGTCGCGTCGCCGAAGGCCGCAAGAAGAGCGGCAAGACGCCGACGAAAACCGAGCCCGACGGCAAGGCGCAACGCAATTTCACCGACCCGGAGAGCCGCATCCTGAAGACCAAGGACGGTTACATCCAGGGCTACAACGCCCAGGCCGCGGTCGATGGTGCCCATCAGATCATCGTGGCGCAGACGCTGACCGGTTCCTCCAGCGATCAGGCGCAACTGGCGCCGTTGCTCGACGGGATCAGGGCCAATTTGGGGACCAATCCCGACGAAGTGTCGGCCGACGCCGGCTACTGCTCCGCCGCCAATCTTCGCACGATCAAGCGGCGGCGCATCGAGGGCTACATCGCCACCGGGAGGCAGAAGCACGGCACCCCGTCCGCCACTGCGAAAACGGCTTCAAGAGCCGGATCGCTGATCGCCAGGATGAGCACCAAGCTCAAGCGCGCCGGCTACCGAAGTCGCTACCGCTTGCGTAAGCAGATCGTCGAACCCGTCTTCGGACAGATCAAACAGGCAAGAGGGTTCAGGCAATTCCTGCTGCGCGGCATCGACAAAGTGAAGGCCGAATGGGCCCTGATCTGCACCGCTCACAACCTCGTCAAGCTGGCGAGGGTCGCATGAGCCGCTATCATTAGCCCGCCTTCCCGGAGCTAACTGGACAGGCTCCTAGCCGTGCAGCTTCAGCAGCGCGCTCCCTGCGAGGTAAATGCCGAGCAGGATCATCGAGATCAGGAACCAACGGCGGAACACCTCCGGCTCCATGCGGGAGCGGACGGTCTGGCCGATGAACATGCCGACAAAGGACGCAGCCATTGCAACGGCGCCGGGCAGCGCAGTGGCCGCCGTCAGCAGGCCCGAGGCGGTGAGGTTGAAGGCCAATGCGACGGTTGCGGTGGTGAAGAAGACGCCGAGCGCCTGCACCAGCTCGTCTCTCTCCATCCCGATCGCCTGCATGAACGGCATCGAGGGGATGACCTGGACGCCGGTCGCGGCCGAGATCAGCCCGGTCACGACACCGACAATGCCGCCGATCCATCTCTCGTCACGCCGCGCGACCTTGAAGCTGAACTTGCTCAGGCCGACGATCGCGTAGATCACCAGCAACAGTCCGAGCACGACGGTACCGTAGGCCGCATAGGGCCCGGTGAGGAGCCCGGCATTGAGCCAGATGCCGACCACAGTGCCGACCATCAGCGGCCACAGCCGCTTGAGGATGTCGCGCAGATAGGGGCCGACGAAGGTCTGCCAGATATTGGTGATGATCGCCGGCACGATCACGATCGCGATCGCCTGGCCCGGCGGCATCGTCACCGCGAGCAGCCCCATAGAGACCGTCGGCAGGCCGAGGCCGAGCGTGCCCTTGACGAAGCCGGCAAGCAGGAAGGCGAAGGCGATGAAGATCAGGAGATGGTCGATCATCGCGGCACATTGACCGATGGGTCCGATCGGCACAATCTGGAGGTTACGGAGTTAGCCTTCGGATGGTCCGAAGGGCTGGGGCGGGAAACGTCATGCGGTTCGACCTGATCGACTTGCAATTGTTCATCGCCGTGGCCGATGCGCGCAGCATCACGCAGGGTGCTGCGCGCGCCAACCTTGCGCTGGCCTCGGCCAGCGAACGAATCAAGGGCCTGGAGGAGGCGTTGGGCGTCGCGCTGCTCAAGCGCGGCCGCCGCGGTGTCGAGCTGACCGCAGCCGGCGAGAGCCTGCTCGACCATGCCCGCATCGTGATCCACAATGTCGAGGCGTTGCAGGGCGATCTCGCCGCCTATGCCAGCGGTATCCGCGCCAGCGTGCTCCTGCTCGCCAACACTTCCGGGCTGTCGGAGCATCTGCCGCGGGCGCTGGCCCACTTCCTGCGCGAACATCCCGACATCAATGTCGACGTCGAGGAGCGCGAGAGCACCGACATCGCGACCGCGATCGCGAGCGGCGCCGCCGATCTCGGCTTCGCCGCCGAACATGCGCTGCCCGACAGCATCGAGCGCTTCCTGTTCAGTGAGGACCGGCTGATGCTGGTGGCCGCGCGGCGCAGCGATCTCGGCAACCGCCGCCAGATCGATTTCCAGGAGGTGGTCGACCGCGACTTCGTCGGCCTGACGGCAACGACTGCGCTGCAGCTCCACGTATCGAAGCACGCGGCAAAGCTCGGCGCGCGGCTGCGCTTCCGCGCCCGCCTGCGCGATTTCGACGCCATCTGCCAGATGGTTGCCGCCGATGTCGGAGTCGCCGTGGTTCCCGAAACCGCCGCGCGGCGCTGCGCGGCGGCGATGCCGATCGTCACCATCCGGATCCGCGACGCCTGGGCCAACCGCCGGTTGACGATCTGCGCGCGCAGCTTCAGGGCGCTGCCGCGGCCGGCCAAGCAGCTTGTGGAATATCTGCGGGCGGAAGTACAGCACTGACCGAACGAGGACATCGCGGCGTTCCGCGCCCACGTCATGATCCCGTTCGAGGAGCTGCGCGGCCGGCTCGACTATTAGTTGCTCGTCAGGATGGGCGCAGATCAATTACCGGGCAATTCAGGACATCAGGCGTTGAGCACCTTCATCGCCGCCTCGTGCACGCGCGGATCGCCCGCTGCGATGATGCGGCCGCCGGCTTGCGCGGGCTTGCCTTCCCAGGTGGTGACGATGCCGCCCGCGCCGGTGACGATCGGGATCAGGCCGGCGATGTCGTACGGCTTCAGCTCGGTCTCGACCACGAGGTCGAGATGGCCGGCGGCGAGCATGCAGTAGGAGTAGCAGTCGCCGCCATAGCGCGTCAGCCGCGCCACCGCCTCGATGCGGCCGAAGCGGGCGCGATCGGCCTCGTTCATCAGCAGTGGGCTCGTGGTGTAGGCGGTCGCCTCCTTCAGCGAGGCGCAGCGCCGCACCGAGAGCTTTCGTTCGCCCGACGGACCGGAATAGTGCGCCGAGCCGTTGTCGCCGGAGAAGCGCTCGCCGATATAGGGCTGGTGCATCATGCCGAACACCGGCGTACCTTTGTGCAGCAGCGCGATCAGCGTGCCCCAGATCGGGAAGCCCGCGATGAAGGACTTGGTGCCGTCGATCGGATCGAGCACCCAGACATAGTCGGCGTCCTCGCGCTCATTGCCGAATTCCTCGCCGACGATCCCATGCTGTGGGAAGTTGGACTTGATCAGCCGCCGCATCACGGCTTCCGCGGCGCGGTCGGCTTCGGTGACGGGATCGAAATCGCTGGCGCTCTTGTTGTCGATCGAGAGCGAGGTCCGGAAGAACGGCAGGATGGTTTCGCCGGATGCGGTCGCGAGGCGGCCAATGAAGGCTGTAAAGTCGATGACCGTCACGGCGGGTCCTTCGCAAAGCGCACGGCGCGGGTAGAAATTGACGATGTTCTTGCCTAGCTCAATCCAGCGCGGCGCGCACGATTAACGGAACGTTATCCCATCCTGATGACGCGGCTCCGGACTTTCGAATCGGCTTCGATTTCGAAAGCTTCGCGGTCCTGGCACTGATCACGAAGTTGCGAGTTCTGGTATACAAGCTATGCGCGTAGCGCTGAACAAAAAGGTCGATCTTTTGCAAGCTGTTGATTTCCAACAGTAAAATGTTCGGCGGCGACGATGTTGCATATTCGCCATCCTCCGCGAGATAGCGCAGGAAATGTTTCGAAAAGTCTTGCGTTTTGTGCAGCGCGGTCGCATATTGTTGCGGTGCGGTAGCGCCTCGCGCTATCGCTGCCCTCCTTGGGCGTTTCCTCCCTAGACTTGGGCCGCTTGTTCATTCAAGCGGCCCTTTTTTCTTTCCGGGCGCCTTGTCCGCTCATCCTTCCCTGGGACAGCGAAGATTCATTTCGCCGCCGGCTACCGCCGCAAATGGATTCCCGGTTCAGGACTTCGTCGCGCCGGAATGACGAATGGATGATGTCACCCTATTCCGCGGCGGCCTGGAACGGTCCGAGATCGGCGAACGGGACCTTGGCCAGCGCGTCGGCGAGCGTTGCGAAGTCCGCCGCCACCTGGCCGAAGCGCGGCCCGCGCTCGCGGCGACGCTCGTCCATATAGACCGCGCGGTTGAGTTCGATCTGGACCGTATGCAGGCCGCTCGCCGGGTTGCCGTAATGTTCGGTGATGAAGCCCCCGGCATAGGGCTTGTTGCGCCCGATCGAGTAGCCGAGCGAGCTCATGATCTCTTCGACGAGGTCAGGCAGGAGCGGCGCGCAGCTCGTGCCGTAGCGGTCGCCAATCACGACATCAGGCCGGCGCGGCTCGTCGCGCGACACGCCGATCGACGGCATCGAATGGCAGTCGACCACGATCGCCGCGCCGAATGCCTGGTGAGCCTTGTTGATCAGCCGGCGCAGTGCGCGATGATAGGGCTTGTAGAGCACCTCGATCCGGGTCAGCGCGTCGTCGACGTCGAGCCGCTCGCGGTAGATCTCCTGGCCGTCGCCGACCACGCGCGGGATGGTGCCGAGGCCGCCGGCCACTCGCATCGAGCGCGTGTTGGCAAAGCTCGGCAGCCGTCCGGTGAACATGCGCGGGTCGAGCTCATAGGGCTCGCGGTTCACATCGATATAGGAGCGCGGGAAATTGACGCGCACGGTCGGAAAGCCGCGATCGCTCAAGCCCGCGATCAATTCGTCCATGAAGGAATCTTCCGAGCGGCGCAGCGAAACGAGATCGATCCGCGATGCCTCCAGGAACGCGGCCGGATAGACCGAGCCGGAGTGCGGGGAATTGAAGATGATCGGCGCCCGCCAGGCGTCGGGCTCGACGATCTCGAATGGGGGCGACAACTCGCCAGCAGACTCGGTCATTCCCTTGGCGCCGTCCCTTGCGTCCGCCTGTCCGTGCACAATTGATTGTGCCGGAAAAGCGGAGATTTATGGGCATGCATTGTCCGTAATCGCGATCATTCTGCCAAGTGAAAAGAGTGTGGCGTGTGCTGGAATGCGTCTGAGGCACCGAAAAAGTTGATTCGATACTTGGATCGGTCCACAAATAGAATGCGTTCTACGCCGACGGGCAGGTGCAAATTTCACCCGAAATTTACCGTCTGTCGGGCTTAGTGTTCGGACTGAACCTCCAGCCGGATTCGACGTTTCCAACCATGCCGAAAATCCTTCTCGCCGAAGACGACAACGATATGCGCCGCTTCCTGGTCAAGGCGCTGGAAAACGCCGGATTCAAGGTCTCGCCGCATGACAACGGCTTGTCGGCCTACCAGCGGCTGCGTGAGGAGCCGTTCGAGATGCTGCTCACCGACATCGTGATGCCGGAGATGGACGGAATCGAGCTGGCGCGCCGCGCCTCGGAACTCGACCCCGACATCAAGATCATGTTCATCACCGGATTCGCCGCGGTGGCCCTGAATTCCGATTCGGAAGCGCCGAAAAACGCCAAGGTCCTGGCCAAGCCCGTGCACTTGCGGGAATTGGTCAGCGAGGTGAACAAGTTGCTGGCGGCCTGATTCGGACGAAAACTCGCATTTTGTATCCTTGCCTGCCCCGCCGGGGTCCGTTATAGGGACCCGACCCAAGACGACGAGACGACTTTGGGGTGCGTAGCTCAGCGGGAGAGCACTACCTTGACATGGTAGGGGTCACAGGTTCGATCCCTGTCGCACCCACCACGCTTCGCCCTGACGGGCTTCGCGTGGCGCAGCGATGCCGGAGACGGTCAGAGCGAAGTGTGTCCGGCGTAGCTTGAACGCAGTGAAAGCGAAGACGGACGGTTACGCCGAAGCCCAACGGGCGCAGGCAGGCTGCCGCCGCGAGCTCCGGCCAGGCCAGGCAAGCTTCGCAATTCCGCTCCTTCGCGGCGACGAGGGACAATCTGATTCAACCTGTCAAACAGCCTGCCCGGGGTCATCGCCCGCGTATGCGGGCGATCCAGTATTCCAGAGACGCCGGTGCTCGAACCGAGAGGCCGCAGCGTACTGGATGCCCGCATGCGCGGGCATGACGACTGAAAGGATGTGACTCCGCATTCTCGCGACATGATTTGTCCGAGCTTTGCATCTCGTTCCGCCCTCTCAATTCGCAGAGGGCGCAGGGAAAGCCGGGTGCCGATCGCACCCATGGGGTCCCGAGCAAATGGAAAGCTCGGGAGGTAGGACCACAGGTGAGACCGAAGAACACTCCGGCTTTCCCTGCGCGATGGTTTACGGCTTATACGTGCTCTCCCCGGCGAGACTGGGCTTTGTTGTCACCGTCATCAGCGAGAGATCTTGCCTCTTGCTGATGAGACACCTGCCACTAGGGCGTCAGGCCTGCACGACTTCGCCGTCCGCTATCTGCCACGCTCGTCAGCCGTGACATCGGCGTCCACCGCATCTCGACCCAGCACTCGTGACGACCGCGAAGCGCCCCTCAAGCGGGTGAGACGGGCGGATTATAGACCGAGTTGAACTTCTGGAAAACAGAAATATTTTCGCATGAGGGGCTTGCGCCGTCGGGCAACTCAGTGATTGGCAGTCACCGGTCCAGCGCGGCTGCGGGGAGCACGGCATTATTCGGCCGGGCGGGTGTGCGACGATCGAGTTGCGGAGCATGTCCTCGTGAAGCCTCCGGACCGCACGGAGATGATTTGGTTCTCCGCCTTCCGGAAGGCGGATATCAACCGGCACCGAATGGATCACTGCGGCGGCACCAGCATTGCCGCACAACAAATGCTCTGTTCAGCACCGACTTCCTACGCCCTGCGGTGCTCCGAAAGAGCGCGATACTGAAACTTCAAGAGGGAAGCCCGCGTACATTGGCGGGCTTCCCCTCGACCTCACCAGTGACGATACCAGCGCGGGTAACCGCCCCCGTAATAGGTGAATGCCGGTCTGACCACGTGACGATAGCGGTAGCCGTAATAGGCCGGCCTAACCGCGGAATAGTATGTCGTGGTGGATGCGCCCCAGCGATACGGCGCGACACCGTAGTCGTAATCGTAATCGTATGCATAGTCGCCGTAATAAGCCGGTGCGTAGTATGCAGGTGCGTAGCCATAGTAGCCGTACCCGGGACCCCAGTCATAGGCTGACGCGGCGAGCCCGCCGACGACCGCGCCGGCGACTAATCCACCTGCGAGCGCGGGCCCGAACCCGTCGCGTGCTTCGGCGGGCGCCGGAGACGCCATCGTGCTCAAGGCGAGCCCGCCGACTGTTGTAAGAACAAGGGCTGTCTTCATAAGATCCTCCTGGGTGATGATTGCCCAAGCCGACCAACGGGGCAGAATGGCATTGGTTGCGAACGGCAGTGCACCGACACCGAGGCGGGCAGCGCACGCGCCAGATCGAGCTTGTGAGGAGAGCTCAGGCAGGAGCCGTGCATCCGTGCACCACAGCGGCTCACAGCCGAACGCAACTCGTTCCGGACCTCTATCGACTGCGTCGGAAAATGATCGGTGCGAGCACGCTGAGCGTGATCATTGTGATCCACAAAGTGGCCCCCAAACGGAAACAGTGGCAACTGGTTCCTGAAGCGAGACAGAATATTTGGCCGCCGCGTCCAGTATCCTTCAGGTGTTCCCCTGCACCAAATGTCGCGGCGCGCCCGCATTTTGGAACGGCGCCGACGGCACAGTTGTTTTTCTAGCAAGGCAGTTCACCGGTGAGCCGCGCAGCCTGTGCTGCGTATCTCGCCGGGTTTTGTTGGAGCGCGGCTGCGACGACGCGAGCGCCAGCTATTGGCGTCGGATTTCCCAAACGGAGCAACCGCCAGATTTCAGGAGGGATCGATGATGCAGAGTAGGATGAAGAGCAAGTTTCTGCTGACGACAGCTGTGCTATTGGCCGGCGTCAGCCTCGCATCTGCGCAAGGGATGCGGGAAGGCGGCATGGGTGGCGGCGGCGGTGTCGGCGCCGGAACCGGCGGCAGCGAGCACGGAACATCCGCGGGCCCATCAGCCGGACGTTCCGGCGGCGCAATGCATGGGAGTCCTTCGGGTGCGGCGCGCAGCGGAGGCGTGACCGAAGGCCGGGGACAGGGCCCGAGAGAAGGCGGACGAGCAGCAGGCCAAACCGAGCGGCAGATGGGCCGTGGCGCAGCCGAACGCGGCGGACGCATGCAGGGCCAGACCACCGGGCAAGCCCGTGGCGCAGAGGAGAGAGGTGAACGGCAAGGTCAGCGCAGTCAGGGCCGGCAACAGCAGACCATAGGACAGGGCCGCAACGAGCGCGAGCAGACTGGCCGATCTGAAACCCGCCAACGTGGTAGCGCGCGGCAAAGCCAGCAGCAGCCGGAGAACCGCACTGGTGCCGCGAACCGAGGTCAGAGCACCACGACGGGCCAGAGCAAGGGCCCGAGCACAACGACGGGCCAGAGCCCAAGAGCCGGCCAGAGCACGACAGGCGCGGCCACTCAGCAGCCTGGTACGACGCAAGGCCGGATGAACTCCGGGCAGACCACCGGTCAGGCCCAGGGTCAGACCGGTACAACCGCTCAGACCCAATCGAACGCGACGGTCCAGACCGAGGCCGGGCGCACCGTGACGGCGCAACAGCAAAGCACGATCCAGCGCTCCGTGCTGTCTGCGCGCAACGCGCCGCGCGTGAACATCAACTCGATCAACTTCGCGGTTAACCGGGGCGTGGTGGTGCCTTCGAGGTTCCACGTCGTGTCGGTCGCCGCCTTCCCGGCGCTGATCGACGTGTTCCCATTTTATCGCGACGACAGCTTCTTCATCGTCGAGGATGAAGTGGTGTTCCTCGATCGCGACCGCCGCGTTGTCGACGTGGTCCCGGTCGGACCGCGGACGCGCTTCAGCCATCGCGGCAGCAGCAGTAGCGTTGCGATCATGGACCTGAGCCCGCAGCAGATCCGCGAGGTGCAGCAGGTGCTGATCGATCGCGGCCTGCTCGTCGGCGAGGCTGATGGCGTGCTCGGGTCCCGGACCCGCGAGGCGCTGATCACGTTCCAGCGTCAGCAGGGTATCGCGACGAGCGGTAGCGTTGATACGCGCACGGTCGCCGCACTGGGTCTGTCGGACAGGATCGGTCAGGGCGCGGGACAAGGGTCGTCGACGGTCGGCCAGGGCCGCACTCAGCAGCAGCCTGCCCAGCAGAACGCGCCTGGACAAACCACCGGCCGGGCGAACCCGCCACAGAACCAGTCGACACCCGGCCAGTCGCCCGCTCAGCAGCAGGCCCCGCAGCAGAATACGACGGGACAAGCCGCTCCACAGAACCAGTCCACGGTTGGTCAGGGCGGCAGCCGGCCGAGCGCAGATCAGAACACGCAGCCCGGCCAGTCGGGCCAGAGCAGCGCTCCGCCTTCGTCAGGCGCGGGCCAGGGCGCGCAGACGCCGGAGCATAACTCCAATCGGAAATAGAATATTGAGCAAGAGCCCCGCTGCAGAGCGGGGCTCTTTTCTTGAGACGGTGCGGCTACTTTATCGCAGATGGCCAAGGGGCGAAGGAGAGCAGTCGCTCGGTCCGAGCGGCGCCTTACACCTCGAGCCATTCCTCGCGAATGGCGGCGTTGGACTTGAGCTGGTCGGGCGTGCCTTCGAACACGACGCGGCCGTGGCCCATGATGTAGACCCGGTTCGAGATCTTCATCGCGATCGACAGCTTCTGCTCGACCAAGAGGATGGCGACGCCGGCTTTCGCGATCCGCGCGATGAGGTCGCCGACCTGCTGCACGATCAGCGGCGCCAGCCCTTCGGTCGGCTCGTCGATCATCATCAATTCAGGATCGCCGAGCAGCGTGCGGCAGGTGGTCAACATCTGCTTCTCGCCACCGGACAGCACGCCGGCCGGCGTGTCGGCGCGGCGGGCAAGATTGGGGAACATGTCGAGCATCTCCTCGAGCCGCCACTTGCCGGGGCGGCGTGGGTCCTTGATGCCGAGAAGGAGATTCTGGCGAACCGTCAGGCCCGGGAAGATGTCGCGGTGTTCCGGCACGTAGCCGAGCCCGAGCCGGGCGATCTTGTAGCTCGGCAGGCCGGCGATATCCCGGCCCTTGAAGCGGATCGTGCCTTGCGGCGGCACCTCGCCCATGATTGCCTTGACGGTGGTGGAGCGGCCGACGCCGTTGCGCCCCAACAGGCTCACGACCTCGCCGGCGGCGATGTCGAGGTCGACACCCTGCAGGATGTGGCTCTTGCCGTAATAGGCATGAAGATTCCTGACCTCGAGCATCAGTCGATCTCCTCGCCGAGATAGGCTTCCTTAACCTTCGGATTGCCGCGGATCTCATCCGGCGTGCCTGACGCGATGATGTTGCCGTACACCAGCACCGAGATGCGGTCGGCGAGACCGAACACCACACTCATGTCGTGCTCGACGATCACGAGCGTGCGGCCCTCGGTCAGGCGGCGGATCAACGCGACGGCGCGCTCGGTCTCCGCATGGCTCATGCCCGCGGTCGGCTCGTCCAGCATGACGACGCTGGCGCCGCTGGCGATCGTGATCCCGATCTCGAGCTCGCGCTGCTCGGCATAGGTCAGCAGCCCGGCCGGCACGTCGCGGCGGTGACTGAGATGGATGTCGTCGAGGATCTGCGCTGTGCGCTGCTTCACCTCGGGCAGATGGTCGACGTTCTTCCAGAAGGCATAGCGGTGTCCGGTCGCCCACAGCACGGCGCAGCGGACGTTCTCCCACACCGTCATGCGCGCGAAGACGTTGGTGACCTGGAACGAGCGCGACAGTCCGCGCCGATTGATCTCGAACGGACGCAGGCCAGAGATCACCTCGCCGTTGAGGCGGATCTCGCCCGAGGTCGGCTTGATGTGGCCGCTGATCAGGTTGAACGTCGTCGACTTGCCGGCGCCGTTCGGCCCGATAATGGCATGACGCTCGCCCTGCGCGACGCTCAAATTGAGATCGCGGATGATGCCCACATTGCCGAAGCGCTTCTCGACGGCTTTGACTTCGATGGCCGCGGTCATGCGAGATACCCCCGATCACGGGCCACCGTCGCGGCGCGATCCCAGGCCTCGGCCACGCGCCGCCATGTGATGCGGGCGACCAGGAAGCCGCCGACGAGGAGCACCGCCGCGGCCGCCCAGGTGGTTGGCGCCGTCGCGACGAAGGGGATGCCGACGAGATTGATGGTGTTGCCTTCACCTTCGCTCGCCGTGTAGCGCGCGACCGTCTCGATGGTGAGGATGATGCCGAGCACCAGCGCGAGCGTCGGAATGGCCGCGACGAGATAGGAGGGGATCACCGTACGCAGCGTCCCGGCGCGGATCAGCGGACGGTGCTTCATCAGGATGCCGGCGATGCCGCCCGGCGCGAACATCACGATGCCGATGAAGATGATGCCGAAATAGAGCTGCCAGACCGTGGTGACGTTAGTCAGCCCGAGCTGCAGATAGGTCACCAGGATGGCGCCGAGGATCGGACCGAAGAAATAGGCAGTGCCGCCGATGAACGCGGCGAACAGCACGATGCCGGATTGCGTCGCGCCGAGATAGGCCGAATTGGCGATCTCGAAATTGATCGCGGTGAGGCCGCCGGCGATGCCGGCGAAGAAGCCCGCGAACATATAGGCGAGATAGCGCACCACATGGGGATCGTAGCCGATGAACTGGACACGCTCGGGATTGTCGCGCACCGCGTTGCAGATGCGGCCGAGCGGCGTGCGGGTCAGCGCGTACATCGCGATCGCCGAGATCATCACCCAGAACGCAATCAGGTAATAGACCTGAAGCTGCGGCCCGAAGGTCCAGCCGAACATGTGCGGCAGGGCGGTGCGGTCGGTGGTGATGCCGGATTCGCCGCCGAACACGCTGCGCAGGATCAGCGACGACGAGGCCACCAGCTCGCCGATGCCGAGCGAGATCATAGCAAACACGGTGCCGGCGCGCTTGGTCATCACCCAACCGACCAGAGTTGCGAAGACAAGACCGCCGATGCCGCCGATCAGCGGAATCACGGGCAGCGGGATCGGCCAGTCGTAACTGGCGACCGCATTCATGACGTGGACCGAAAGGAAGCCGCCAAGGCCGTACTGGACCGCATGGCCGAACGACAACAGCCCGGTCTGGCCGAGCAGGATGTTGTAGGACAGCGCGAAGATGATCGCGATGCCGATCAGGCTGAACGAGGTCAGCGAGCCGCCGGAGGAGAAGATCAGCGGCAGCACGACGAGCGCGGCGGCCGCGATCAGCCAGACGCCGTAGAAACCGAGGGCGCCGCCGGACTCACGTTTCGTCGCGGCGGAGGTGGGGGAAACAGCCTTGATCATGACTCGCGCGTCCCCAGCAGGCCCATGGGGCGGAAGATCAGGACCAGCACCAGCAGCACATAGGGCAGGATCGGCGCGATCTGCGCGATCGTCACGTTCCAGATGTCGGTGAGCGGCGAGGGGCCGAGGCTCGGATCGAGCGGACCGAACACGCTGGCGAGCGAACCGTTCAGCGCGACCGCGAAGGTCTGTATCAGCCCGATCAAAAGCGATGCGATGAAGGCGCCGGGCAGCGAGCCGAGGCCGCCAAAGACGATGACGACGAAGAGGATCGGCCCGAGCAGCGCCGCCATGTCGGACTGCGTCACCAGCGAGGGACCGGCGATGACGCCGGCAAGGCCGGCGAGCGCGCTGCCGACCCCGAACACCAGCATGAAGACGCGCCCGACATTGTGGCCGAGGTGGCCAACCATGCTCGGATGCGTCAGCGCGGCCTGCACGATGAGGCCGACCCGGGTCCGCTTGAGCGTGATCAGAAGCGCCACGAAGATCACGACGGAGACCACGAGCATGAAGATCTTGTAGGCCGGATAATTGGTGGAGAACACGGTGAAGGCGGGAAAGTCGAGCGCCGCGGGGATCCGGTAATCCATCGGGCTCTTGCCCCAGATCATCGAGACGATTTCCTCGATCGCGAAGGCAAGCCCGAAGGTCAGCAGCAATTCGGCGACATGGCCGTGCTTGTGGGTGTTGCGCAGGCCATAGCGCTCGACCGCCATGCCGACCGCGCCGACCAGCAGCGGCGCCAGCACCAGCGCCGGCCAGAAGCCGATCCAGCGCGTGAGCTGGTAGCCGAAAAACGCACCCAGCATATAGAAGCTGGCATGTGCGAAGTTGAGCACGCCCATCATGCTGAAGATGACGGTGAGCCCGCTGGACAACAGGAACAACAGCATCCCGAACAGGACGCCGTTGAGCGTTGAAATGACGATCAACTCAGCCAAGGCACACTCGCTGAAGACTCGAACGATTGACGTGAACAGGAAGCTGCGAACCGACCGGACGCCGGCGTCACCGCCGGACGAAGGCGGGCCTCCGCGGCCGTGCAGCCGCGAAGGCGCTAGCCAAACGGTCGATCAGGGTCGCTTCATCTTGCAGGTGGTCGGGACCATCGCATGCGCGGTGTCGATCTTGGAGACGAGATGCCAGCCCCAGCCGGTGTTCTCCTCGTCGAACGGCTCCTTTGCCTTGTCGGCCAGCGTGCCGAACGAGGAGATGTAGATCGGCTGGAAGAACTGGTGATCGTCCTTGCGCATGGTGCCCTCGCCGCCGTCAAGCACCTCGAACTTCAGGTCCTCGAGGGCAGCCGCCACCTTCACCGGATCGATCGAGTTGGCCTTCTCGGCCGCCGCCTTGAACATCCGCATCTCGTTGACGGCGCGCGGATACCACAGCGACATGTTGGCCTTGGCGCGGAAATCCTTCTCGAAATCCATCGCCGCCTTGTTGCCGGAATTGGGGATGCCTTCGGAGATCTGGAACACCTGGTGATCGAGGCCGGTCTGCTTGATCGCGGTCGGCCCGCCTGCGCCGCCGGCGTAATAGGTGTACCAGTTGACCTTGAGGCCGGCGTCAGCCGCCGCCTTCAGCAGCAGCGCGATATCCTGGCCCCAGTTGCCGGTCACGACGCTGTCGGCGCCCGACGCCTTGATCTTGGCGATATAGGGCGAGAAGTCGGTGATCTTGAGCAGCGGATGCAGCTCGTCGCCGACGATCTGGACGTCCGACCGCTTGGCCGCGAGCATCTTGCGCGCCTCTGACCGCACCGACTGGCCGAACGAATAGTCCTGGTTGATCAGGTACACTTTCTTGATGGACGGCTGATCCTTCATGTAGTTGGTCAGCGCTTCCATCTTGATGTCCGAGCTCGCGTCCCAGCGGAAGTGCCAGTAGCTGCACTTCTCGTTGGTCATGCTCGGATCGACCGCGGCATAGTTGAAGTAGAGCACTTCCTTGCCGGGGTTGCGGGAATTGTTCTTGGTGACGAAATCTTCCAGCGCGGCGCCGACCGACGAGCCGTTGCCCTGGGTGATGTAGTGGATGCCGGCGTCGACCGCCTTCTGGGCCTGAACCAGGCTCTCCTGCGGATTGGTCTTGTTGTCGAGCGGGACGATTTCGATCTTGTGGCCGAGGATGCCGCCCTTCGCGTTCAACTCGTCGGCAAGATACTGGAAGGTCTTCAGGCCGCCTTCACCAACGCTCGCGCCGCCGCCGGAGAGCGGATCGATATAGCCGATCTTCAAGGTTTCCTGCGCGGACGCCGCGCCACCAAGCATCAGGACGGCCGCAGCCATGGCAAAGGGAAGATAACGCATATCTTGTCGTTTCCTCGTTGAAGATTGACTTTGGTTGAAGGTGTTCCGCTGATCATGCAGCGCAACAGCAAGGTCGATACTGCGAAGGACCTGTCATTGACAAGTCTGGTTCGGGCATGGCTCGTGCCCGACCGTCCCGCAAAAGTGAGCGAGCGCTCGGTAAGTGTTTGCAACGGGATCGCCGCATCCCGTGGCGAGGAATAAGGCTGCCGCGACGAGGGGACAGACGTTCAGACATAAGTCGCTGTTTCCGAAAGATTTTGCCAATCGGGTGATTGGAATATTCGATCAAGATCGTCTCATCGGACACCGATCGACGTCGTCAAGCGCATCTCGAGCGACGCGATTGTCGCGCCCGTCACTTTGCGCTGGACACCGATGCGTCTTGCGGTAAGGGGTTGCTCTCGTGGTATACCAGGCTCGGGCTCGCTGTCCGCTTACGCGGACATTCTCCGCGAAGCCTGGCTCGGGCGTTGAAGACAACACGGCATCGGCTTTGAAAGAGAGAGCATGGCGCGCAACATTCTGATCCTGGGAGCCTCATACGGCTCCTTGCTGGGGACCAAGCTTCTGATGGCGGGTCACAACGTGACCCTGGTCTGCCGAAAGAAGACGGCGGAGCTGATCAATCGCGACGGCACCGAAGTGCGCATCAAGCTGCGCGACGAGCCGAACCACCGGTCGATCTTCTCGCGCGACCTGCCGGGCAAGCTCGATGCGGTGACGCCGGCCGACGTCGATCTGTCGCGCTACGATATGGTCGG
The DNA here is from genome assembly GCF_029910095.1 of Bradyrhizobium sp. ISRA464. Lineage (NCBI taxonomy): Bacteria > Pseudomonadati > Pseudomonadota > Alphaproteobacteria > Hyphomicrobiales > Nitrobacteraceae > Bradyrhizobium > Bradyrhizobium sp. ISRA464. The sequence continues at coordinate 1,465,495 of NZ_CP094526.1, forward strand.
CCTTGCGATGCAGGAGCCGCAATACACCAACCACACGGTTCGCGTTCTCATGATCAAGATCGCGGCGGCAAAGCTGCCGTGCCTGTCGATCATGAACATGCCGCCCTTGCCGTATCTGAAGCGGATTCCCGCGCTGGCCGGCATGGACCTGGAAGAGGCGTACACCAATGCGCAGGTGTGGGAGCGCTTCGAGCCGGGGCTGGTGACGCTGTGCTCGCCCGATCCGCAGGCGTTCCGTCCGCCGGAGGAAGCCGCGAACGTGCTTCATGTCGGCCTGCCGACCAACTTCAAGGCCGCGGTCTTTGCCGATGACAGGCACAACAAGGTGCTGCGTGAGCTGGAAGCCGACATCGACGCGGTGACGCTGGACGGCCAGGATGTTCCGGTGAAGCTGAAGGTGTTCGACTCGCTGTTCGTCCCGCTGGCGAAGTGGTCGATGCTGTTGACCGGCAACTACCGTTGCATCACGCCGACAGAGCCGCAATCGATCCGTGATGCCGTGCACGGCGATCTCAAGCTGTCGCAGTCGATCTACGACCATGTCGACGCCATCGCGCGGCAGCTCGGCGCGGACCCTGCCGATCAGGTCCCGTTCGCGAAATACGCCAAGGCGGCGGAAAGCCTGCTCAAGCCGTCATCGGCGGCCCGTGCGGTGGCCGCCGGCGCGCCCTTCATCGAGCGCGTCGATCTTCTGGTGAAGCTGATCTCGCACCAGCTCGGCACGCCGAGCGCGGAGATCGACCGCACGGTCGACACCGTCGACCAGAAGCTCAACGAGAAGGTCGTGCAGAGCGGATCGGGCGCGGACTGACCGCCGCGCGTTCATGGCGGGGCAGGGCCATCTCGCAGCGTAAGCGCGCGGCGTTCCGATATCGGCACGTGAGGTGAGCCACGCTAGTCGCGCTCCGGAGCTGACGTTTCCACCTCGGCATGGCCGGGCACAGCCGTCTGAAGCACGGCGTCGCTTCCACTCGCCTATGCCCGGCCATCCACGTCTTCCCTCACGTGGAAAACCAAAGACGAGGATGCCCGGGACAGGCCCGGGCATGACGAGTTTGTGGGTAGACCAACTAAGCCACAGGCATCGAACGCGCGGCATAACCGGCTTATGCAATTGCCCTGTCCCCATCGGGGAGAGGTGAACCTCCATTGCCGCTCCAGCTCAACCTAATCTCATCACGCGCTAGGCGTGATGCGTCACGCCCAGAATCGTCACCGACCGCGTCTGGTGGCTCGGCGTCTCGAACTCGATCGCCTGCCCGACTGAAAGTCCGATCAACGCGGCACCGACCGGTGTCAGGACCGAGATACGCTTCAAGGCGATATCGGCTTCATGCGGATACACCAGCACGACTTCCCTGACGTCGCCGGTGTCGTCGTCGCGATAGCGCACCCGCGAACCCATGCGCACCACGTCATGCAAATCGGCGTCGTCGGCGACGACCTTGGCGCGCTCGGTCTCCTGCGCGAGGAACTGCGCCACGCGCGGGAACCGCTCCATGCTGGAATCGGCCAGCGCACTGAGACGCTGCACCTCGCTCGCCGCGATCGTGATCGGTGGCAAGGAAGTAGCGGGCAAATTGAAGCTTCGAGTCATGTCTGTTCACCTGAATGACGCGGTTGAAGGCCCCGAACTGTCATTATCGGAACCCGGTGTGGTCAAAGATTGTCGGAACTGCCGATGGTTCGTGGCGAGGGCGCCGCGACGCATGTCTGCGATGGGCAACGTCCCGCCTCGCAAAAAGCTCCAAATCGAATGATTTTTTGATGACGTTGAGAATCCGGACGGCGCGCGCGATGGCCGCCCGGCTAATTGCCTGCGTGCAGACGTCCGGCGCGCAAGACGAGCCGCGCAATGCGTGTGTCGATGCTCAACGTGTAGATCATGGCAAGACCAAGATAGCCCCTGGCGGCATCGTGGCCATTGCGGCGAAAGCGCGCATGCGCCGGCGGCCGTTTGGTTACAGCCGCGAGGCGGCGTCGAATGTCGGCGCCGATGCCGCCTTCACGGCTGGCCGAGGCCGGTGAGGCCGAGCGCGGCGCCTGCGGCAAGCGCAAGCAGTGGATGGATGCGGGTCGCGGTGGTGGCGATCGCGACCCCGGCTGCGATCAGCACGAGGCTCCAGCTCGAGGTCGAGGCGTGCGTGATGACGATGGCGCTGGCGATGACCAGGCCGGCGGTGACGGGAACAAGCCCGGCCTGCACCTTCCGACGCCACGGCCGGTCCTTGAAGCGTTCCCAGAGCTGCAGCGCAATCCCGGTTACCAGCGAGGACGGTCCGAACTTCGCGAGCGACGTCACCAGCACGCCGGCGAAGCCGGCCACATGCCAACCCACCAGCGGCACGACCATCATGTTCGGCCCGGGCGCCGCCTGGGCCAGCGCGAACAGCGCGCTGAACTCGCGTGCCGTCATCCAGTGATGGATATCGACCACCTGACGCTGCATCTCCGGCAGGATGGTGTTGCCGCCGCCGAAGGCGAGCAGCGAGAGTTCGGCGAAGATCAGCGCCAGCGCGATCAGGGTTCCACTCATCGGGAGTGCCTCGATTTCAGGATGATGCTGAGCGGCGCCAGCGTCAGGAGGGTCGGCAGCAGCGGCAATCTGAACACCGCGATCGCCAGCACGCAGAGCGCGCCGATCAGCCAGCCCACCGCGTCCCGTCGCAGCGGCCAGGCGATCTTGATCGCCATCGAGATCAGCAGCCCGGCCGCGGCGGCCGCCAACCCGCCGAACAGGTGACGGACCACCGGCTCGCTCTCGAAGCGGTCATAGATCACGCCAAGCCCGATCACGACGGCCGTTGGCGCGGCGATCAGGCCGAGGATCGCGGCAAACGCGCCGGGGATGCCGCGGAACTTCAGCCCCACCGCCACCGACATGTTGATGATGTTGCCACCGGGCAGGAATTGGCAGAGCCCGAGCAGGTCCGTGAATTCTGCGCCGGTCAGCCAACCGCGCTTCTCGACCATCATGCGGCGTGCCAGCGGCAGCACGCCGCCGAAGCTGGTCAGCCCGAGGACAAAGAAGCCGGTGAACAGGTCGGCGACGCCAGGCGCGTCGTGCTTGATCACCTCGGCGGTGGGGACGGCGTCCATGGGCGGATCGGCTCCGGTTCGATCATTTTTCGAATCGAGCCTAATTTGCGGCAGGCCAAATTTCCAATATATGGAAAGCGCAAAGTGCATATGTTCTGAATATGGATGTCCCGGATGATCGAGCTGCGCCATCTTCGCTATGCGGTCGCCGTGGCCGAGGAGGGTCATATCACCCGCGCCGCTGCGCGGCTCGGCATACAGCAGCCGCCGCTGAGCCAGCAGATCCGCGCGCTCGAGGCCGCGATCGGGGCGCCGTTGTTCCGCCGGCAGCCGCGCGGGGTCGAGCCGACCGCCGCCGGCCGCGCCTTCGTGGACAAGGCGCGGACGATCCTGCGCGACGTCGACCTCGCCGTGGAGGCCGCGCGCCGCGCGAGCCGGGGCCAGGAAGGTCAGCTCGCCATCGGCTGCACCAGCTCGGCCGCCTTCAATCCCTTCGTCACCGGCGTCATGCGCGAAATGCGCGAGCGCGCGCCGGCGATCACGCTCTCGCTCGAAGAGGCCAGCACCGCCGAGCTGATCGAAGCGGTCGAAGCCGACCGCCTCGACGCCGCGTTCGTGCGCTCGCCGATCGAGCGGCTGGAGGGCCTCACGATCACCCACCTCCTGAACGAGGAGATGCTGGTCGCGCTGCCGGACCATCATCCGCGGGCGCGCAAGGATAGGCGCCGGCGGATTTCGCTGTCCGCGCTCGCCGACGAGCCGCTGATCCTCTACCGCCGTCCGACCGGGCCGGGCCTCTATGACAGCATCATCGCGGCCTGTCGCGCCGCGGGGTTCAGCCCGAAGGTGGCGCAGGAGGCGACGCGGATGGTGTCGACGCTGAGCCTCGTCGCAGCGGGGCTCGGGATCTCGATCGTCCCTGAATCGATGGCGCGCCTCGAGACCGCCGGCGTTGCCTATCTTCGTCTCGACCGCGCCGCCGGTCTCGTCGCCCCGCTCGCGCTGGCGCGCAAGAAGGGACCGCCGAGCGGAACGCTGGGCCGTCTGCTCGGCATCGTCGCGCGGCGCGTGAAGGATCGCGCCAGCGGTTAGGCGCCAACGAGCCTTTGCACTTCGTCATTGCGAGGAGCGGAAGCGATGAAGCAATCCATATCTCCGCATACGGACCGATGGATTGCTTCGCGGAGCCTGTCATCGGGCGCGCATGTGCGATGAGACGCCGCTGGCTAATTCCCCGGCTGGAACGTGCAATCGGCGCCGCCGCCGCCGTTCTCCCTGATCACCTTGGGATCGAGCGTGCAGGACAGCCTGGTGAGGCTCTCGTAGATCGTGCCGGCCGCGCCGTCGGAGGGCACGCCGGCGAGTGCTTCGGTGGCGAAGATCTCGTTCGCCGCGCGGCCCTTCACGGTGCTGATATGGCCGCCGAAGGTCAATTCGCAGGAGCGCGCGGTGATGTCGACATTGCTGGCGCGGCAGACGATCTTGTCAGCGGTCACGGTGATTGTCTTCGCATAGGCGACATGGTTGTCGCCGTTGAAGAGCGCGGCGACCGCCGTTTTCTCCGCGGCCGGCAGCGGCGAATGGGGCGCGATCACACCGGCGAGCGCCAGCGCCACCGAGCCCGATGCGGTCGAGCTTGCTGCCGATGCGGCGGAGACGGAGGCCAGCGACAAGGCGCATGCGAGGATCGTCAGTGCTCCAAATTTCATCCTGGTCTCCCGTGATTGGCGCGATTTCCGCGACGCGGAACCCGCTGCCATGCTTCAACAGCCGAAATGGTGACGCCATTCACACGATCCGAAAACTTCGCGTGAGGCGGCCGGTGCGCGGATATCACAGACCGGCTCCGCGTCGATCGGCTTGCAGGATCGCTCCATTGGCGTCACAGTCGGAGCCTGCGGCAGCGATGCCGCCAAGAATCAAGACGAAGAACAAAATCAAGGTTCGAGGAACGCCATGGCGGCCACGCGCATCGACTGCGACATCCATCCCGCGGTGGGAGGAACGCGCACCACGCTGCTGCCCTATCTCGACGATCACTGGAAAGAACAGGTGGTGAGCCGCGCGATCGACGGGCTCGACCTCAACTCCTATCCGCCGTCGATGCCATTGAGTGGCCGTGCCGATTGGCGGCCGACGGACGGCCGCAAGCCCGGCAGCGATCTGGCCATGGTGCAGCGCGGCGCGTTTGACCAGCTCGGTGCCAGCCATGCGATCTGCAACGTCGTCTATGGCGCGCAGGCGGTGTTCGATCCCTACATGGCGGCCGGCTTCTGTAAGGCGATCAACGACTGGATCGCGGCCGAGTGGCTCGGCAAGGACAAGCGGCTGCGGGCCTCGATCGTGGTGCCGATCCAGGCGCCGGATCTCGCGGTCGAGGAGATCGAGCGCAGGGCCGGCGACACCCGCTTCGTCTCCGTGCTGGTGCTGTCGCAGGGCGAGACGCTGCTCGGGCGGCGGCACTACTGGCCGGTCTATCAGGTCGCGGAGAAATACCAGCTGCCGATCGCGATCCACGCCGGCAGTGCGTACCGGACTGCGCCGAGCTCGATCGGCTGGCCGTCCTATCGTTACGAATACTATCTCACGGAAGCGCAGGCGTTCCAGGCACAGACGCTGAGCCTGATCTATGAGGGCGTGTTCGGGAAGTTTCCGGGGCTGAAGGTCGTGCTGATGGAATCAGGCGTGAGCTGGCTGCCGGCCTTCATGTGGCGCGCCAACAAGACCTGGCGCGGCGTGCGCGTCGAGGTACCCTGGGTCGAGCGCGAGCCGGCATCGATCATCCGCGACCATTTCCGCGTCACCATGCAGCCGTTTGACGGACCACCGGATGCAACAGGCGTAGCCGACGTGATCGACCAGATCGGCTCCGACAAGATGTTCCTGTTCGCGTCCGACTATCCGCACTGGCAGTTCGACGGCGACGATCCGATCCCGCCGCACCTGCCTGACAGCATCGTCGCGCGGATGTGCGAGGACAATCCGCTCGAAACGTTTCCGCGGCTGAAGCTGGATGCGTGAGGCATTCCGATGTTTGAGCAAACTCGCGACCCATCGGCGGTCCCCCACCTCTCCCTGCCGGGGAGAGGTGACGGCCACACCGATTCAAGACAAAGGAGGATCGCATGAGTGACGTCATCGACCGCCCGATGCTCGAGACCGAGAAGACCGCTGCGACCCGGCTGAAGATTATCGATTGCGACATCCATCCGAGCATTCATTCGCACAGCGACCTCAACGAGTTTCTGCCGAAGCGCTGGCAGCAGCATCTGAAGGAATATGGCAGCCATCTGCGCACGCCCTATATCGGCACCACGCCCTATCCGCGCTCCTCGCCGCTGATCGCGCGCCGCGATGCGTGGCCGCCGACCGGCGGTGTGCCGGGCTCCGACCTCGATTTCATGCGCAAGCAGCATCTCGATCCGTTCGACGTCGAGTTCGGCATTTTGCAGGTGCTCGACCTCTTCATCTTCTCGCAGCAGAACCTCGAATTCGGCGCTGCCATCCAGCGCGCCATCAATGACTGGCAGCTTGCCTTCTGGTCGCACCGCGATCCGCGCTTGAAGGCGTCGATCCTGGTCGGACAGGACGGCGACGACCTTGGCATCGCCGAGATCGAGCGCTGCGCCAAGACGGGCGAATACATCCAGATCAACGTGTCGCCGCGCGCCAACGAGCCGCTCGGCCGCCGTCGCTACTGGCCGATCTATGCGCGGGCGCAGGAGCTCGACCTGCCGCTCGGCATCCATGTCGGCGGCTATGGCGGGCATGCGCCGACCGGCGGCGGCTGGCCGTCTTATTATTGCGAGGAGCATCAGTCGAACGCGCACACCGTGGCCTCGCAGCTCACCAGCCTGGTGCTTGAAGGCATTCCGGAGCGCTTCCCCAAGCTGAAGATCGTGTTCATCGAGGGCGGCTTCGGCTGGATCCCATCGGCGATGTGGCGGATGGACCAGCATTTCGAACGCTTCCGCAGCGAGGTGCCGCACCTCGAGCGCAAGCCGAGCGAATATGTGAAGGAGCATTTCTGGTTCACGACGCAGCCGATCGACGAGCCCGATGAAGCAAGACACCTGCGTCAGCTGATCGAATGGGTCGGCATCGACCGGCTGCTGTTCTCGTCGGACTATCCGCACTGGGACTATGACGATGCGCGCTACGCCTTCAAGACGCCGCTGACCGAGGCCGAGCGGCGCAAGATCTTCAACAGCAACGCCCGCGCGGTTTACAAGTTCTAGTTTGGTTTACAAGTTCTAGTTTTTTGACGCGTTTTCTTTACGCGAACCGGAGCCCACTTCGCTTGAAAACGCTTTGAGGATCGAATGGCCCGTCACATCGTCGCGCGCACCAGCGATATCCCTGCCGGCGGCAACAAGGTCTTCGGCCTCGAGGGGCGCGACGTCGTCGTGTTCCACGTCAATGGCGAGTTCTTCGCGCTGCTCAATCGCTGCCCGCATGAGGGTGCGCCGCTCGAGAAGGCGGCTTGCGTCGCGCGCCTGACCTCGCCCGAGCCCGGCATCTATCAGCGCGACCGCGTCGGCGAGATGCTGCGCTGTCCGTGGCATGGTTGGGAATTCGACATGCGCAACGGCCAGTCTTGGTTCGACCCCAACCGCTTCAAGATCCGTTCCTATCCGGTCGCGGTCGAGAGCGGGGAAGAGCTGCAGAAGGGACCGTATGTCGCCGAAACGTTTCCGGTGCACATCGAGGACAATTACATCATCGTCGACGTCTAAGGCTGGATCGCCACATCAAGCTGCGCGCCGCGAATTGCCGATCAGCCCATGCTTCCCGGCATGAAGCAGCGCGCCTTCGGATGACCATTCAGATAGTAGGGCCAGACGATCGAATGACCGGCGCGGTTCGGTCCGTCGACGACGGCGTCATCGGGGACATCGACCCACTCGCCATCAATGTGTACGCGATAATGCCCGTCCTTGGTGTCCCAATCCGCATTGTCGAGGCGTTTCGCATCGGTGCCATCACAGCAGGGCCCCTTGCTGCTGTGCAGGCTCTCATACCAGCCGTTCAACTCGGGGTGCTGGTGATCATGGGCGCGTGCCGGACCGATCGCGCAGATCGGAACCGCAACCATCGCCGTGAACGCAGCCAATGTTGCGCGCCAGCAACCTTTCACCTCGTATTCATCCCGGACGCTCTCTGTCAGCCTGTCCGGAAACGGTCACGAAGCGCCGAGGTTCAATTCGATGATGTCGTCCCATCATCACGTTCGCGAGAGGCGCTCGGACGGTGTTCGAGCAAGCTCTGCGCTGATCAACGGTCAGGTCGACGACGGCCTTCAACTCCTTCGAATCGGACGCCTGCTGCGCGGGACAAAGCAACTACTTGATTGTCGCGCGCACCGTGATGACCGATGTGCCTGACGTCGTCGGCCCCTGACCCGTTGCCTTGATGGCAAACGTATCGCTTCCCTTGTACTTGGCCTTCGGCTTGTATTCGAACGTCGATGCGTTGACCTTCTTCAACTTGCCGTGCGCCGGCTTTTGCGCAATGGCCGAGTCGGTCACCGTGCCGCGTATCTGGATCGGAAACAGGCAAGCTTCCCCTGATGTGACGTCAATATCGCCGCTGGAATTTTCGCCCCAATTCGCCAGCGTGACCGACATCGAACATTCAGAAGGGGCCGGCGCCGAAGATGCCGGCATGAAGCTTGCTGCTTCGACAACAAGGGCGACAGCGGCTACCTTCGGCAGCCGCGCCCTGAACATTCTCAATCCCATGAAGAACTCACTGACCAAGGTTTGTCCGAGCGGCGCAATTGGAGCTGGGTCACTTAGCGGGCACTCCGCGCGAAATCTTGCAACGCGGATGCATCGCAGGCAAGGGCTTCGCCCATCGTGCCAAGCAATCCCTCAACCGCAACAGTATCAGGGGCCGGATTTGTCGGAGACGCTATCATTCGCGCGAATTCGTCGACACGGCACCTTGTTGCCCTGGCGAGGCCTCACCATAGTCATCAGCAGCGCGATTTGATCGAGCTACAACGGCGCAACGCCTGACGAGAGGAATGTCCAATGAGTGAACAAAGCGACGGTCAGGCAAATGCCCAACAAGCCGGGTTTGCGGGTGTCACGCGCAAGATTCTCGAGCGCCTTGCATTGCCCGGCGATCATCGGGAACTTGTCGTGGCCGAGGTGACCTATCCGCCCGGTGGCGTCGCTCCGCTTCACTGGCATCCTGTCGGAGGCGTGATCTTCATCGTCGAAGGTGTTGCCGAGTCCGCCTATGGCAACGAAGCTCCGCGACAGTACCGGGCAGGCGAGACCTTGCAGGATCGCGCCGATCTTCCGCACACCCATTTTCGCAATTGTGATCCGGAACGCCCGCTGCGCTTTCTGACCATCTACGCGCTCGAACCCGGGCGCTCCTATACGATGGAGCCGTGAGGGCGGGGCCTGGCGCCTTAAAAGCCAAACTCCACCGCGACTATTCCTTCCTCGCCGTCAGGCCGTCGATCATCGCGCGCGTCAGCGTTGCGATCTCGCCGCGCAGCGCATCGATCGGCACCGCGATCAGCTTCTGCTCCAGTCCCAGCGCGACCATGCCGTGCACGGCGGAGAACAGGCTGCGTGCGGTGACGCTCAGCTGCGTCGACGAACGGTGCGGGAAGAGCGCTGCGAGCGGCTTGTGGATGTGCCGGAACAAGTCCATCTGCTCGGTCACAGCCCATTCGGGCACCGGCTTGCCGGGTTGCATGCGGTGCTCGAACAGCGCGCGCCACTGCTCGAGATTCTCGGCGGCGAAATCGCAATAGGCGACCGCGATCCGCACCAGCATCTCGCGTGGCGCGGCCGGTCCACTAATCTCGGCCAGTGACAGCGAGGCATCCAGTCGCGCCAGGGTGCGCGAGCCGACCCGCAGGATCAGCTCGTCGACGTCCTCGACCAGGTTGTAGACGCCGCCATTGGCGACGCCGATTTCCTGCGCCAGCTCGCGCGTTTTCAGGCCGCCGAGACCCTTCGCCGCGACCGCGCGTTCCGCCGCCTCGATTAGGGCTTCACGCAGTTTGGCTCGTCTTTCCAATGCCTTGGACATGATTTTCCTGTCGTTAATCATGTGTTTGAGCGATGCTCAAATAAATATTGAGCAATGTTCAAATTGTGGTGCAAGACCGTCATGAGCAATGCTCATAACAGGGAGTGACCAAATGTTCAAAACGGTTTTTACGCTGTTCCGCGGCACCGTCGCTGCAGCGGGCGAGGAGCTGGAGGACCGGACCGCGCTCGTCATCCTCGACCAGCAGATGCGCGACGCGGCGGCGGCCGTGGAGCGCTCGAAGCGGACCCTGGCGCTCGCGATCGCCGGCGACCAGCAGGAAGGGCGGCGGCTCGAGACCACCTGCGCCCGCAGCGCCGATCTGGAGCTGCGTGCGACCGCGGCGCTCGAGGGCGGCCGGGAAGATCTCGCCCGCGAAGCGGCGCAAGCGATCGCCAATCTCGAGGCCGAGCGCGATGCCGCGACGACCGCGCGCGCTCTGTTTGCTTCTGAGATCACCCGGCTCAAGCGCCATGTTGCCAATGCCGAGGCGCGCATCGGCGAGCTCGATCGCGGCCGCCGGCTGGCGCGCGCCTCCGAGGCAGTGCGCGCGCTGCGCCGGAGCGGTATCGAGGCGGCGCGTCCCTACGAGTCGACGCTGCCGGACGCCGAGGCCACGCTGAAGCGCTTACGCGAACGGCAGATGGAGGCCCAGGCCGCCGACGAGGCCCTGATCGAGATCGACGCTGCCTCTGGTCCGCTCGCCACCGCCGAGAAGCTCGCCGAGCAGGGCTTTGGCCCGCGGATGAAATCGACCGCCGACGACGTGCTGGCGCGGCTGAAAGCCAAGTGCCCGCCCGCAGCCTGAACCTCAAGCCTGAACCTCAAGCCTGAATCTCAATCGTCTTCAAACCTCATATCATCAAGGAGCGTATCATGAACCAGAATGTCCAACCCCACAGCGGTGCCTGGGTCACCTTCACCTACGCGTCGTTTGTCGCTTCCGCCTTCCTAGTCGCCGTCGGCGTGTTCTTCCTGCCGATCGACATCTGGATGAAGGGCTATCTCACGATGGGCATCGTGATGCTGGTCCAGACCTGCGTCGCGCTGACCAAGACGGTTCGCGACAACCATGAGAGCGGCAAGCTCGTGAACCGCATCGAGGATGCCAAGGCCGAGCGCCTGTTGATGGAAGTCTCCAAGGCGGCCTGAGCCGGACCGATCAGAAGCGGCGGCGTTCGTCACCCGCCGCTTGAACTTGTTTGGTTTCCTGAAGAGCTCGTTTACCCTGCGGCAATCAGTGCCAGGTTGCGCTCATCGCTCCTTAATAGGCGGGGTGCACAAATCGCGCCCAGTTGCGGGCAGGAACCATGGTGTCATCGGACAACGGCAAACCGGCGTCGCGCGCCGGCCGGGGTTTTGCGAAAGCGCGCGCGGTCTTTGACGGCCTGCGCAGCCATGGCAGCTTCTGGCTGAAGGCGTTGTCGCAACCGACCATCGATCTCAGCCTGCGCACCCAGGCCGGCCAGCGCACCCGCATCGTCGAATCGCCAGGCCTGTCGCTGCCGAAGGACGAGCTCGACGCGCTTGTCGCGCAGCTGCGCATCGTCGCGGCGAAGACCCTGCCGCAGGCGAGCTTGACCTACGGCATCTTCTCCGGCGAGCCCGAGCGATTGTCGCGCGCCATCGTCACCTTGATCTGCGAGGAGGACAGCGGCCGGCCGATCGCATTCAACGCGCTGTCCGTGATGGACGTGCCGCTCGACGGCGAATTGACCGAAGTCACCCATCTCGGCCTCGTGATGGTCGACCCCGGCGTGCGCGGGCAGGGGCTGTCCTGGGTGCTCTATGGCCTCACCGCGTTGGTGCTGTTTGCCCGCGACGGCCTGCGGCCGAAATGGATCTCCAACGTCACTCAGGTGCCGGCGGTGGCCGGCATGGTCAGCGACACCTTCTCCGACGTGTTTCCGTCGCCGCTGCCGGGCGCGCGGCAGAGCTTCGCCCATCTGCAGCTCGCACGCGGCATCATGGCGAAGCACCGCGCCGTGTTCGGCGTCGGCGAGGAGGCCGGCTTCGACGAGACGCGTTCGGTTATCACCAACGCCTATACCGGCGGCTCGGACGCGCTGAAGAAGACTTTTGAGGGCGCGCCGAAGCATCGCGACGCCGTCTACAACGACTTTTGCCAGCGCGAGCTCAATTACGATCGCGGCGACGACGTGCTGCAGCTCGGCCGCATCGATCTTGCCGGTGCGCGCCGCTATCTCCTGAGCGAAGTGCCTCCCGGCTCGCTGCCGGCGCTGCTTGCGGCCTCCGCGATGCTGGCGCTGCAGCGGCTGGTGCTGCCGGTGGTCTACTGGCTGGACGACACCCGCGCCTTCGGCACGTTGCGGCCGCGGAGGTAGGATGCCGAGGCGACACGATGACTTTTGACCACGACTCGTTTACCGGCCGCGCGACGGCAGAAGCTGGCGCCGAAGCCATCGATCATCCGACGGGCGGACCATGACGTCGGGCGTGATCGCCGATTCCATCGTCAATCTCTGCGGCGCCATCGGGCTTGCCGTGGCGATGATGACATTCTATCGCCGCGACCCCAGGAGCCCGCTGACCCGGCGTCTGTTGTTCGCGCTCGGCGTGATCGCGATCCTGTTCCTGGATCGGGGCCTGGCGTGGTGGACCGGAAGCCGGCTGCTCGATCGCCTCTCGGTGATCCCGGCCTCGTTGATCCCGCTCGGCGCCCTGATCGTCACCGAGGGCATTTTGCGGCGGCATGCGCCGCGCGCGGTGAAGATCGCGGCGCTCGGCGGCGGCATCCTGCTCGGCCTCGGCGGCTTGCTCGGCCTGCAGCGCTTCGTGATGCCCTATGCGATCACGCTGGCGCTGTTCCAGCTATCGGGCTTCGCGACCTGCGCCGTTCTGCTCGCGACGCGCGACCGCTCGGCGCTGATGGCCACGGAAAATCGCAGCATCGGGCGGCTCGCGGTCGGCGCGCTGCTGGTGATCCCGTTCATCCTCACCGACTTTCGCACGTTATTTCCGCACATTCCGGTGCGGCTCGGCGCCCTTGGCACGCTGTTGACCGTGACCGTGATGCTGATCGCAGGCGGCGGGGCCGAGACGCGCCGGCATGGACTGGCGATGATGGCGCTGCGGCTGATCGGTTCGGGCTTGCTCGGATTTGCCGCCGCCTTTATGGCGCCCGATGTCGATGCGGCGCAGATCGTTCGTTTCGTCGCCGTCGCGATTGCCGGCGTGCTCACCATCGGCTTGATGACGGACGCGCTGCGCGCGCTGTTCGAATCGCAGGAGCCGGGCGTGCTCAATTCGGTCGCGGCGTCGCCGGCGCAGACGCGGGAGCAGCTGATCGCCGAGCTTGCACGTCATCCGATCTTCGAAAGCGCGCGTCGCTTCCGCGAAAGCGAGCTCGCCGCTTACGATCCGCTGCTGCTCCGCGACTTCCTGTCGCCCCGGCGCGTGCTCCGCCGTTCCGACGCTCCATGGGGGCTGTCGCCGATCGAGCCTGCGGTCGAGCGCATGGTCTCGCTGCTGACGGCCAACAGCGCCACGCATGTCATCGTGCTCGCCCATGATCCGCTCGACCTGATCGTGCTGGCGGTGCCGGTGACGGCGGCCGATCCCGCCACCGAGACCGCGCTGGCGCTGGTGCGGCGGCTGCTGGCGCTGACGCCGGAGGCCAAATGATGCTCGAAATCCGGAAGGGGGATCGCAGGACGGCCCCGAACAATGGCCAAAACCCCGGCATTTTAGGCTGCTGGTCGACTGGCTGATTGTCCGAGCGCCTCACGCGTGCTGCCCGATATCTCCGCTGTCAAAGTTTCATGCGATCGTGCTATGACGCCGCCCGCAAACCAACGACCGGTGTGGATTTATGTCGAAGCAGTCGATGCGTGAGGAGGCCGAGCGCCTGATCCGCGAAACCATGGAAAAGCGGAACCTCGTCGTCAAGCAGGGCATGACCCGGATCGAGGCCGTCTGCGGCAAATGCGGCGCGCCGAACCGCGTGCAGGCGGAAAAGGGCCAGTCCCGCGTCAAATTCGCCTGCAAGCAGTGCGGTCACAAGCAGGAAACGCTCTGAGCATTGCCCTGAGCGATCGGGAAAATCCCGTAGCGTGGGTTAGCGAAGCGTAACCCACCAATTTGGTTCACCATGAAGTTGGTGGGTTACGCCTGCGGCTAACCCACCGCACAGGCTCTCACTTCCCCTTCACAAATGCCGCGAACGCATCCGCGTAATCCGGATGCCAGCGCGACAGCGCGGGGCGGTTCTCGACGATATCTCCCGCGGCCCAGAGGATGCGGCGCTCGTCGAGCGCGCGCGGCACGTCGTTGTCGGGGCAGAGGATGTAGAAATCGCCCGCCTCGAGCCGTTCGATCATGAAGTCGACGGTCTGCTCTGCGGTCCAGGCGCCTGCCGGCTTCTCGGTGCGGCCGCGCGCGGTCAGCCCGGTGAAGACGAAGCCCGGGATCAACAGATGCGCTGATATCTTGCAGCCGTCGGTGTTGCGCAATTCGTGCTGCAGCGCCTCGGTGAACGCCTTCACGCCGGCCTTGGAGACATTGTAGGCGGGATCGCCGGGCGGCGTGGTGATTCCTTGCTTGGAGCCGGTGTTGATGATCAGCCCCGGCTTGCCGCGCTTGATCATGTTGGGCGCGAAGGCCTGCGTGCCGTTGATCACGCCCCACAGATTGACGGCGAGGATGCGCTGCCAGTTGTCGGCGGGTCCGAACGTCGTGCTGCCGGGCTGGATGCCGGCATTGTTCATCAGGATGTCGGTGCCGCCGAAGCGTTTTGCGACCGCCGCCTCGAGGCCCGCGACCTCGTCGGCGCGGCTGACGTCGACCGCCGCGGTCATGATGTCGGCCGCACCGCCCGGTGCCGCAGATGACAGTTTCGTCGTAGCATCCTTCAGCCTGTTATCGCCGAGATCGGCGATGCAGACCTTCATGCCGGCCTTCGCGAAGCGCAGTGCGGCGGCAAGCCCGATGCCGGATGCGCCTCCGGTGATCACGGCAACATGATTTGGCGATATCGCGGGATGAGGCATCGACGGTCTCCGGACACATATGTGGCTGACACTTACAACGCTAGCATAACGCGCGCGCCATGTACGCAGGCGCATGGGAGGTTTTCGTGCGCGCCGTCCTGTTCAACGCCCGCGCGGCTTTACGGTTTCGCGCCTGCGCTGTAGAATTCGAGATATAACGCTTCCAAACGACTTCAGCCGACATTTACAGGGAGTGCAAACATGGCTGTTTCGCAGGCTGTTCCGATCACGCGCCATCCTTATGCCGATGGCTCCTACAAGAAGATGCTGATCGACGGCAAATGGGTCGACGCCGCCTCTGGCAAGAAGTTCGAAACGCATAACCCCGCGACCGGCGAGCTGCTCGCGACCGTCGCCGAGGGCGATGCGGAAGATATCAACCGTGCGGTCGCCGCCGCGCGCCGGGCATTCGAGGGTGCCTGGAGCAAGGTCAAGCCGTATGAGCGGCAGAACCTGCTGCTCAAGCTTGCCGATCTCGTCGAAGCGAATTTCGAGGAATTGTCCCAGCTCGATACGCTCGACATGGGCGCGCCGATCAGCCGCACCCGCGGCAACCGGCTGCGCGCGCTCGGCATGTTGCGCTATTACGCGGGCCAGGCGACCGCGATCCATGGCGAGACCATCGAGAACTCGCTGCCCGGCGAGATCTTCTCCTACACGCTGAAGGAGCCGATCGGCGTGGTCGGCGCCATCATCCCGTGGAACGGGCCGCTGACTGCGACGATCTGGAAGATTGGTCCTGCGATCGCGACCGGCTGCACCGTGGTGCTGAAGCCCGCCGAGGAATCGCCGCTGACCTCGCTGCGCATCGCCGAGCTCTGCATGGAGGCCGGCATTCCGCCCGGCGTCGTCAACGTCGTGCCGGGCTATGGCGAGACCGCGGGCGCAGCGCTCGCGTCCCATCCGGATGTCGACAAGGTCGCCTTCACCGGCTCGCACCTCACGGGCCAGTCGATCATCCGCGCCTCGGCCGGCAACCTCAAGCGCGTCTCGCTCGAGCTTGGCGGCAAGTCGCCGGACATCGTGTTTGCCGACGCCGATCTCGACGCGGCGGTTCCGGGCGCGGCGATGGCGGTGTTCGCCAATTCCGGCCAGATCTGCAGCGCCGGCACTCGGCTGTTCGTCGAGCAGAAGGTCTATGACGAATTCGTCGGCCGCGTCGCCGAGTTCGGCAAGAAGCTGCAGGTCGGCAACGGCCTCGATCCCAACACCCAGATCGGCCCGCTGGTGTCGCAACAGCAGATGGAGCGCGTGTCTGGTTATCTCGAGATCGGCCAGAAGGAAGGCGCCAGGGCTGTTGCCGGCGGCGGGCGTCTCACGGAGGGCGCTCTGTCGAAGGGCTATTTCGTGCAGCCGACGGTGTTCGCCAATGTGCAGGACACCATGCGCATCGCGCAGGAGGAGATCTTCGGACCGGTGATCTCGGCGATCTCGTTCAAGGATCCGGACGAATTGATCAAGCGCGCCAATGCCACGACCTTCGGGCTTGGCTCGGGCGTGTGGACCACCAATGTCAGCAAGGCGCACCAGGTCGCGAAGGCGCTGCGCGCCGGCTCAGTCTGGGTCAATTGCTACCAGGCCATGGACCCGGCGGTGCCGTTCGGCGGCTACAAGATGAGCGGCTACGGCCGCGAGTCCGGCAAGCAGCACGTCGAGGAGTACCTCAACGTCAAGGCGGTCTGGATCAAGACGGGCTAGCTGGTGCTTCTTACCTCTCCCCGCTTGCGGGGAGAGGTCGCCGCGCTCTTGCGCGGCGGGTGAGGGGGTACAGGTCTCAAACCCTCGGCTTGCTCGTGGAGGCAGCCCCTCACCCCAACCCTCTCCCCGCAAGAGCGGGGCGAGGGAGCCTATTCTCGGTAAGGTGAGCTTAGTAGGGAACGCCGGCCGCCGCCGGCTACTTTGCATGGGGTTGTTTTCGATATTTTCACAACGCGCCCCTGCGACGGCCGCCGTTCCTGCTTCTACCGCCCCACAGCCTTCTTCGGCTTGCCGATGTCGCTGCGCAGCGCCTCGAGGTCCTTGCGCACGGCGAGCGCCGCGTCGCGCTCGATCTTCCGGTAGCGCGCCACCAGCGAGAGGCCGAACGGCGTCAGCACCGCGCCGCCGCCATTCTTGCCGCCGGTCTGCCGTTCCACCGCAGCCTGCCGGCAGATGCGGTTGATCTCGTCGACGAGATCCCAGGCGCGCTTGTAGCTCATGTCCATGGCGCGGCCGGCGGCGGAGATCGAGCCGCATTCCCGGATGTTTTCCAGGAGCTGAATCTTGCCCGGCCCGATCCGGTCCTGGGCATCGAGGTCGATGCGGACGCTGAGGGAGGGGAGCGATGTGGCGCTCGATTTCGGCATGGAGTGTCTGCTTTCTCGCCTTGGCAACCAGATTGCCACTACCTGCATTTGCGAACAAGATGAACCCGTTAGATAACGGGCATGATCCGGACCCGGAGGGCCGCGCCAGCGCAAAGTGGAAACCGGTTTTCCGAACAGATCATGCCCAGCATATAACGGGAAACCACATAAGAATTATTTGGGGCAGGCATGAATCCTCCGTCGCTGTTCTCTCCGCTCAAAATCGGTCCCTATCAGCTCAAGCACCGCGTCGTGATGGCGCCGCTCACCCGGATGCGGGCAGCGAGGCCGAGCCTCGCGCCGCGGCCGCTGAACGCGGAATATTACGCGCAGCGTGCCACCCGGGGCGGGTTGATCATCGCCGAGGCCTCGCCTGTAGTTGAGACCGGCTTCGGCAATCCCGGCGTTCCTGGCATCTACACCGAGGCCCAGATCGCCGGCTGGCGCAAGGTCGTGAATGCCGTCCATGCCAAGGGCGGTTTCATCTTCCTGCAGCTCTGGCACGTCGGCCGCGTTTCGCACTCCTCGTTCCAGCCGGGCGGAGCGCTGCCGGTCGCACCGTCGGCGGTGGCGATCCCCGAGCTCAAGACGATGACAGCCGATGGCAAGGTTGTCCCGTACGAGACGCCGCGCGCACTCGAGACCAGCGAGATCCCGCTGATGGTCGAGGCCTACCGCCAGGCCGCGAAGAATGCGCTCGCCGCCGGCTTCGACGGCGTCGAGATCCACGGCGCCAACGGCTATCTGGTCGAGCAGTTCCTGCAGTCGCGCAGCAACCTCCGTACCGATCAATATGGCGGCTCGATCGAGAACCGCGTCCGCTTCCTGCTGGAGGTGACGCAGGCCGCAATCGACGTATGGGGCGCCGACCACCGCGTCGGCGTGCGGTTGTCGCCCTACGGCATCGCCAATGGCAGCGGCGAGGCCGACCCGATGCCGCTGTACAGCCACGCCATCAAGGCGCTGGACAAGCTCGGGCTCGCCTATCTGCATTTCATCGAGCCGCGCGCCTCCGGCACGGGGCGTGCGGAGGTCAACTGGCAGAACGTGCCGTCGGCGATGGTGCTGTACCGCCCGATGTGGAGCGGCGTGCTGGTGACGGCCGGTAACTTTCTCGGCGAGAATGCGCAGAGCGCGATCACCGAGGGCCATGCCGACGCGATCGCCTTCGGCCGCTACTTCATCTCCAACCCGGACCTGCCGCACCGCCTCGAACGTGGCTATCCGCTGACGCCGTATAACCGCGCCACCTTCTACGGCGGCGAGGAGAAGGGGTACACGGATTATCCCGTGCACGGCGAGTTGGCACAGGCGTAAGTCCTCGTAGCCCGCGCGAATGCGCGCCCGATGACAGGCTCCGCGTAATCCGGGGCCGCTGCATCTACTGATCAACGGTCCCCGGATTTCGCTGCGCTGCATCCGGGCTACAATGATTGCGGTGCTCGTCATTGCGAGCGAAGCGAAGCAATCCATATGTCGGCGTACGAGGAGCGATGGATTGCTTCCGCCTTCGCCAAGGCTTCGGCGGACAAGTCGTCGCTTTCACTCCTCGCAATGACGGTGGGTGAATGGAGCGACCCCGATGTTTCCGGAAGACGATGAATTTGCGCCGGCAAAAAAGCCGAAACCCGTGGCGCTGGCCAAGCCTGCCGCGGGGCAGTGCCTGTGCGGCAAGGTGTGCTTCGAGATCGACGTGCCAGCGCGCTGGGCATGGCATGACCACACGCAGGCCAGCCGCCGCGCGCATGGCTCGGCCTATGCGACCTATGTCGGAAGCTGGCGCAAGCGGTTCCGCATCACGCAAGGCGCAAGCGAGCTCTCGCGTTACGAGGATCCGGCGACCAGGACCGCGCGCAGCTTCTGCACCACCTGCGGCACGCCCGTCATCTACGAGCGGGCGCGCGCCCCGCACATGGTCAACATCCCGCGCGCGCTGTTTTCCGGGCGCACCGGCCGGCAACCGCTCTATCACATCGCGATCGAGGAACTGCAGGAATGGGCCTATACCGGCGAGCCGCTGGTGCCGCTGAAAGGCTATCCCGGCGTGGTCTGGCAGCGCTCGAAAAAGAAGAAGCGCAGCGAGCGGGAAGGGATGTTCTGAAGCGATTTCGAGCGAAGTGGGCACGGTTCGCGTGAAGCTTTGGTTCTGATTCAGTCGGAACCAAAGCTCCAGGCGCGCGCCTGCGGAATGCAGCCATGATCGACCGCTCGATTGCTCCCGCCGCGCAAGTTTGGTCATCTCCCATCCCGCGGGCCAACGCGTTCGCAGGCGTGGAGGAAACATGAAGAATCGCATTACCGGCCGCTCGGCGTTCCTGGCGCTGTTGAAGGACGAGGGTGTCACGCATCTGTTCGGCAATCCCGGCACCACCGAATTGCCGATCATGCACGCGCTGAAGGACCATCCTGATCTCACCTACGTGATGGCGATGCAGGAGAGCCTGGTTGTCGCGATGGCCGACGGATTCAGCCGCGCTTCGGGCAAGCTCGTCGCCTGCAACGTCCATGTCGCGCCGGGCCTCGGCAACGCGATGGGCTCGCTCTACAACGCAAGCTTCACCGGTACGCCGCTGATCCTCACCGCCGGTCAGCAGGAGCAGGGCCATGGGCTGACGGAGCCGGTGCTCTATGGCCCGCTGGTGCAGATGGCGACGCCGCTCGTCAAATGGGCGGTAGAGGTGACGCGCCTGGAGGACCTGCCGCGGGTCGTGCGCCGCGCCGCCAAGATCGCGACCACGCCGCCCACGGGGCCGGTGTTCATCTCGCTGCCCGGCGATATCCTCAATTCCGAGGCCGGTATCGAACTCGGCCGCTCCACCCGCGTCGATACCCGCGTCAGGTCGTCGGACGACTCGCTGAAGGCGCTGGCCGCGCGCATCCTGAAAGCCGAGCGGCCGGTGATCATTGTCGGCGACGAGATCGTCAAGAGCGATGCGCTGCGCGAGGCCGCCGATCTCGCGGAGACGCTGGGCTGCCCGGCCTGGCAATCGTCGACGCCCTATGGTGCGCATTTCCTCTCTGAAAGTCCGTGCTTCATGGGCGCGATCGCGCGCCTGCAGAAGGTCGCCCGTGACGTGCTAGCGCCCCACGATCTCCTGATCGCGCTCGGCGGCGATCCCTTGCGGATGTCTGTCTACAGTGAGGTCGATCCGCTGCCGGACGGACTGTCCATCGTGCAGGTCGGTCTCGTCGACAGCGATCTCGCCAGGAACTATGGCGCCGAGATCGCGGTCAAGGCCGACGTCAGGGAAACGCTGCGCGCGCTGGTACCGGCACTGAAGCAGGCCGGTGGCAGCGCGCTGGAGGCGCGCGCCAGGCAGGGGCTCGCGGCGCTCGCACCTAAGAATTGGGCTGCGAAGCGCAAGGCGCTGGTCGAGCAAATCTCGAAGGCCAGCCACACCTCGCCGATCGATCCGGACTGGCTCGCGCTGCAGGTCGTCGAGGCGATGCCCGACAACGCGATTCTGGTCGACGAGGGCCTGACCTCGTCGCGCCAGATCATCGGCCTAAGGCCGCATCGCGACCGCTATGGCTATCACGCGCTTGCCTCGGGCGGCATCGGCTGGGGCCTGCCGGCCGCGGTCGGCGTCAGCCTCGCCAATCCGCAGCGTCCGGTGGTCTGCTATTCCGGCGACGGCTCTTCGATGTATTCGATCCAGTCGCTGTGGACCGCGGCCAATCACAAGCTGCCGCTCACCTTCGTCATCGTCAACAATGGTGGCTATCGCATCATCAAGCAGCGCCTGCTCGCCTTCCACGGCGACGATCATTATGTCGGCATGGATTTCATCGACCCGCCGGTCGATTTCACCGGCATCGCGCGCTCGCTCGGGCTCGAGGCGATCAAGATCACGGACCCGCAGGAGCTGAAGAGCGCGATGAAGTCGGCGTTCAGCCGCCCGGAGGCGAAGCTGATCGAGGTGGTAGTGAGCAATGCGGTGAATTAAGCGCCGCCGCGCGTTCTCCATCACCGTCATCCTGAGGCGCTCGCGCAGCGAGCCTCGAAGGATGCACGGCCCCGCCAGTGGCCGTCGATCCTTCGAGGCTCGCCCGGCAGCGCAAGCGCGCTGCAAGGCTCGCACCTCAGGATGACGGGACTGCCAGATGTGGGTAAGCCGTCATTGCGAGGAGCGAAGCGACGAAGCAATCCATGCATAGGCGAGCGCGGACAGATGGATTGCTTCGCTGCGTTCGCAATGACTGTTGGAATTACTTCGCGGCGGCACGCGGCTTGACGCGATAACGGCTCCCAGGATGCGTCCCGTCGAGCCTTGCTCGCCCAGCCCCAAACAGCTTCTCCCGCAGCGTGCCCTTGGCGTATTCGTGCTTGTAGCGGCCGCGCCTGGTCAGTTCCGGCACCAGCATGTCGGCGATATCCTCGAAATCGCCGGGCGAGATCGCAAACGCGACATTGAGGCCGTCGACATCGGTCTCCTCGAACCACTGCTCGATCTTGTCGGCGACCTGCTCGGGCGAGCCGACCACCACGGGGCCGGCGCCGCCGATGCCGACATGCTCGGCGACCTCACGCACGGTCCAGACCCGATCAGGATCGGCGCGGGTGACGTTGTCCATCGCAGACCGTCCGGCGTCGTTCTGCACGTGCCGCACCTCCTGGTCCAGCGCATAGGTGGAGAAGTCGACGCCGGTCCAGCCCGACATCAACGCCAGCGCGCCCTCGTGACTGATGTGGCTGCGATACTCCGCGTATTTCGCCTTCGCCTCCGCTTCGGTCGGAGCGACGACGATGCACATCATCGAGAACATCAGGATCTCGGCCGGGTTGCGTCCTTTCGCGGCGGCAAGCTCGCGGATCGCGGACACCCGCGGGCCGATCACCTTCGACGACGGGCCCGACATGAAGACGCATTCGGCATGCTCGGCCGCGAACTGCCGCCCGCGCGGCGAAGTCCCGGCCTGGTAGAGCACCGGCGTGCGCTGCGGCGACGGCTCCGAGAGATGGATCGCGTTGAGCCGGTAGTTCTTGCCCTCGTGATGCACGGGGTGCACCTTCTTTGGATCCGTGAAGATGCCGCTGGCGACGTCGCGGATCGCGGCGTCGTCCTCCCAGCTGCCTTCCCAGAGCTTGTAGACCAGCTCCATATATTCGTCGGCGAGCTCATAGCGGTCGTCATGCGCGGTCTGCTTGTCCTTGCCGGCGCCGCGCGCCGCGCTGTCCAGATAGCCGGTCACCACGTTCCAGCCGACCCGGCCGCCGGTTAAATGATCGAGCGTCGACATCCGCCGCGCGAACGGGTAGGGCGGCTCGAAGGAGAGGTTGCTGGTGACGCCGAAGCCGAGATTCTCGGTCACCGCGGCCATCGCCGGGATCAGCATCAAGGGCTCGTTGGCCGGGGTTTGCGCCGCATTGCGCAGCGCCGCATCGGGACTATTGGCATAGACATCGTAGACGCCGAGCACGTCGGCGAGGAACAGTCCGTCGAACCGGCCGCGCTCCAGCGTCTTCGCCAGATCGATCCAGTAGGACAGCTTGTTGTAATCCTTGGTGCGGTCGCGCGGGTGAGTCCACAGCCCCGGCGACTGATGCGCCACGCAGTTCATGGCAAAGGCGTTGAGCCGGATTTGCTTTGTCATCGTTGTAACCTGGACGCACGTCAGTGAAGCCCGGCCGGTCGTCGGGCTTTTCGAGCGATCAGCTTGTTGCGACTTCCCCTGTTTTGGCAAGGGCCATTCGCGATCGCGGCACTTCCTCCCGCGATCCGATCCCGATAGGTTGGAGGCCAGAGCATGATCCGGCGCTGCGAAACGAATTTGCGATGCGATCATGCTGAGACTTGAGCGGACGAAGGGACAATCATGGCGACACGGGCCGACGCAATCGCAATCGCGCGAGAGCATTTTCAATCGGGACAGTTCCTTAAAGAGCTGGACCGCAGGGTCGGCTACCAGACCGAGAGCCTGAATGCCGACAAGGCCGATGCCCTGCGCGCCTATCTGGTCGAGAACCTGCAACCGGCCTTCGTCGAGCTCGATTTCAAGACCCGGCTTATCGAATCACCGACCGGCCGCGGGCCCTATCTGATCGCCGACCATCAGGAAGATGCCTCGCGGCCGACCGTGTTGACCTACGGCCATGGCGACGTCGTCGACGGCATGGTCGGCGAATGGCGCGACGGGCTCAATCCCTGGCAGATCACGGTCAAGGGCGAGCGCGCCTATGGCCGCGGCACCGCCGACAACAAGGGCCAGCATTCGATCAACATGGCCGCGCTGCGTGCCGTGCGGCAGGCGCGCGGCGGCAAGCTCGGCTTCAACGCGAAGTTCATCATCGAGACCGGCGAGGAGATCGGCTCGCCCGATCTGCGCGAGGTCTGCGAAGCGCATCGCGAAGAGCTGAAGGCCGACCTGTTCGTGGCCTCCGACGGGCCGCGGCTGTCGGCGGAACGCCCGACCATCTTCCTCGGCTGCCGTGGCGGCAACCGCATCCATCTCGATGTCAATCTGCGCGAGGGCGGCAACCATTCCGGCAATTGGGGCGGCGTGCTCGCCAACCCCGCCACGATCCTGGCGAATGCGATCGCGAGCCTGGTCGACGGCAAGGGCCGCATGAAGCTCGAGATCCTCAAACCCCCGCCGATCTCCAACCGGGTCCGCGCCGCGCTCGCCGACGTCAAGGTCGAGCCGACGGCGGACGAGCTCGCGCTGTCGCCGGACTGGGGCGAGGAGGGGCTGACGCCGGCCGAGCGGCTCTATGCCTGGAACACGCTCGAAGTGCTGGCGATGTCGTCAGGCAATATCGAGAAGCCGGCCAATGCGATTCCCGGCAAGGCGAGCGCCGTGCTGCAACTCCGCTCCGTCGTCGGCACCAGATATCTCGAGGTGATCGACGCAGTGCGCGACTATCTGCACAAGAACGGTTTTCCGATGGTCGAGGTCTCCGGCACGCAGCGCTTTGCCGCCTCGCGCACCGACATGGACAGCCCGTGGATCGATTGGGCGGCCAATTCCATCCGCAACACCACCGGCAAGGCGCCGGCGGTGTTGCCGAATTTCGGCGGCTCGCTGCCGAACGACGTGTTCTCGGAAGGCCTCGGCCTGCCGACGATCTGGGTGCCGCATTCCTATCCCGGCTGCTCGCAGCACGCGCCCGACGAGCACATCCTGCTGCCGGTCACAGAGGAGGCGCTCACCATCATGGCGGGCCTGTTCTGGGATCTCGGCGAGACGCCGCGCAAATCGTAACGGCGTGGACTTTACATCCGTCATGCCCGGCCTCGTGCCGGGCATCCACGTCTTTCTTTCTGCTACCAAGACGTGGATGGCCGGGACGAGCCCGGCCATGACGCGTTGAGAGACAGCTGGCTGATCCGGCCAAGGAAACGAGATGACACTATCGACGCCGCTCAACTCCCAAATCGACGTTGCCGCCAAAAAGAACATCACCAAGCTGATCGTCGCGACCTCGGTCGGCAATGCGCTCGAATGGTACGACATCGCGGTCTACGCCTATTTCGCGGTTTACCTCTCGAAGGCGTTCTTTCCGGCGAACGATCCGACCACCTCACTGCTGCTGACCTTCGGCAGCTTCGGCCTGTCGTTCCTGGTCCGCCCGATCGGCGGCATCGTGCTCGGCGCCTATGCCGACCGGCACGGCCGCAAGGCCTCGCTGATGCTGTCGATCGTGCTGATGACATCAGGCACGCTGGCGCTCGCGCTGACGCCGACCTACCAGACGATCGGCGTCGTGGCGCCGGTCGCGGTGATTCTGGCGCGGCTGGTGCAGGGATTCTCCGCCGGCGGCGAATTCGGCTCCTCCACCGCCTTCCTGGTCGAGCACATGCCGGAGCGGCGCGGCTTCGTCGCGAGCTGGCAGTTCGCAAGCCAGGGCGTCAGCGGCCTGTTGGGAGCGGGGTTCGGCGCGCTGCTCACCTCGCTGCTGAGCCCGGAGGATCTGCAATCCTGGGGCTGGCGGCTGCCGTTCCTGTTCGGCGTCCTGATCGGCCCGGTCGGCATCTACATCCGCAACCATGTCGACGACGCGAGCCCGCCACCGGCTGAAAAGCAGGAATCGCCGGTCGTCGAAGTGTTCGCGCGGCAGAAGCTCGCCACCATCCTCGCCATCGGCGCGCTCGCGGTATCGACCGCGGTCAACTACCTCATCGTCTACATGCCGACCTATGTGGTGAAGACGCTCAACCTGCCGCCGTCGGTCGGGTTCATCGCCTCGTTCGCCGCGCAGACAGCCGTCGCGCTGCTGGCGCCGATTGCCGGCATGGTCTCCGACAGGATCGGGCGGACCACGCACATGATCCTGTTCGCGCTGCTGCTCCTGGTCTCGATCTTTCCGGCCTTCCTGCTGCTCACGGGCAAGCCGACGCCGGCAATCATTCTGCTCGGCGTGCTCTGGCTCGGTGTCCTCAAATCGCTGTATTACGGGCCGCTCGCCGCGCTGATGTCAGAACTGTTTCCGCCACAGACGCGTGCGACCGGGCTCGGCCTCAGCTATAATATCGGCGTCACCGTGTTCGGCGGCATGGGGCCGGCGATCATGACCTGGATGGGCGGCTTCGCGCTGATCGGCGAGCTCGCGCCGGGCTACTATCTCACCGCCGTCTGCATCCTGAGCCTCGGCGCGCTCGTCACCATCCGCCGGATGCGGCTGGCCTAGCCGCATCGTAAATCTGATTTCGTGTCGCGAAATTCACGAAGTCAGGGTTGCTGCAAAGCAGCGTAGTTAGTTGAAATCAAAGTTTCATCTGACGAAAGTATACGATGTCGCGCGAGTGCCATCCGCTTTAGGATGGCGCCGCGCGGAGGCCTCGTCCATCACGGATGTCGTGTCCGGATCACTCTTTGCGATTGAGGCAGGACATGAACGCTTCCACGACTGCGACCGCACGGGCCGGCCGGAAGAGGCCGGTTCCGGAGCTAGGGCAGCCAGACAAGTTCAACGCGATCCAGAAGGTCTGCGCGATCCTGCGCGTGCTGGCGCAGCGTTCGCCGCTGCGGCTGACCGACATTGCCGACACCACCTCGTTGAACAAGGCGACCGCGCTGCGCATCCTCAACTCGCTGATCGAGGAGGGCTTCGTCAGCCGGATCGCCGGCGCCAAGACCTATGAGCTCGGCCAGGAGGCGCGGGTGATGGCGGTCGGCGCGCGCCGCTCGGTCGACATCGCCGAGCTGGCGCAGCCGAGCCTGCTGCGGCTGTCCGAGCGCTCCGCCGATACGGCGCTGCTGTCGGTTCGCTCCGGCGTCGAGGCGCTCTATCTCGCGCGCTCGGTTGGCAGCCATCCGCTGCAGCCGAACTATCTGCAGATCGGCAGCCGCCGTCCGCTCGGCGTCGGCGCCGGCGCGCTGGCGCTTCTGGTCTGGCTGCCGGACGCCGAGATCGAGGCGGTCATCGAGGTGATCGTGCCGCGGTTGGCGAAATCGCCGCGCATCACGCCGAAGTTCCTGCGCGAGCGCATCGCACAGGCGCGCAAGGTCGGCCACACCGTGCTGATCGACGCCGCGTTTCCCGGCATGGGCGGCGTCGGCGTTCCCGTCCGCGACGACGCCGGCGAGGTGGTCGCCGCGCTCTCGATCGGCGCGGCGTCCGACCGCATCCGCCGCCGCGAGGCGGAGCTTGCCGACATGCTGAAGAAGGAAGCCCAGGTGCTGGCGCGCGCGATCGCGCAGGCGCCGCAGAGCGGCCGCGTCGCCAAGATGGGCTGAAGCAGCGCGCCGCCTAAAGCGCGATGAGATTGGGTTGAATCGTCATCGCGCTTTAGCTCCTTGTTTGAGCATGATCTTTTCGGAAAACCGCTTCACACTTTTCCGGATCATGCTCTAGATCTGCCTGATGGAAGCAAAGTCGAAGTGGGAGCTCGGCGGGTTCTCGCCGACGCGGAGCATGGTGTCGCTCGGGAAATGATGCGGCGGAACCGGCAGATTATACGGCGCCGGCACCCCATGATACACGCGCCCGGCGAGATCGTATTTGGAGCCGTGACACGGGCAGAAGTAGCCGCCCGGCCAGTTTGGCGCAGGCGACGTCGCATTCGGATCCGGCTCGTACAATGGAATGCAGCCGAGATGGGTGCAGATGCCGATTATGACACCGAACTCCGGCTTGATCGAGCGATGCCAGTTCTGCACGTAGGGCGGCTGCTGCAGCTCGGACGATTGCGGATCGGCCAATTGGGAAAGCAGCGCCTTGTCCTTGAGTTTCTGCACGGCCTCCGGGGTGCGGTGGGTCACGAATACGGGCCGGGTTCGCCAGCGAAGCACCACTTGCTGACCCGGCGCGACCTTTGACAGGTCAAGCTCGACGGGGCCGCCGGCCGCCAGAGTCGAGGCGTCGGGGTTCATCTGGCTGATCATGGGGACGAGGGACGCCACGGCGCCGACCGTGCCGAAGGCGGCGGTTGCGATGTAGAGAAAGTCGCGGCGCGAGGCCTTGCCGGACGTCGGGGCGTTTGCCGTGGAAGCGGAGTCAGTCATCGCGGAACTTCCTTGCGAAAGGAGCGCAGACGACGGAACTGTTGCGCGCGATCGAGCTCGGCGAACCCGCCGGATCTGCTGCAGATTGTTGATAGTTGACACATGCCGACCGATCCTGGCACGGACGATCCCGTTGACGGCATCGGTGGCCAGGATCGGAAGGTTCTGCGTCTCGCAGCGATGTTTCACCGCATGCAATAAAATATGTGGCGATGCTTGCCGCGACAGCCAGCCGCATTTCGTTAATTCGGCTCCATCTTCAAGGGAAGTTGAGGCCGACGCGTGGCGTGTTCCAACTCGCGCGCGCATCCCGCGTGGTGCGGGGCGCTGCGTCAGTACAGTGCGTCAGGCGCCCTCGTCGAGCGCCACCAGCTCGCGCTTTCTGCGCAATGACGGCAGCAGCGGTCCGACCAGCAATATCACCGCCAGCGCAAGACAGACCGCCGAGATCGGCCGTTCCACGAAGGTCATGAGATCGCCCTGCGACAGGATCAGCGACTTGCGCAGATTGTTCTCCAGCATCGGTCCCAGCACGAAGGCCAGCACCAGCGGCGCCGGCTCGTAGCCGAGCTTGCGCATGAAATAGCCGATCACGCCGAAGGCGATCATCACATGCACGTCGAAGACGTTGTTGCTGGAACAATAGACGCCGATGATCGTGAACAGGATGATCAGCGGGAACAGCACGTTGTAGGGCAGCCTGAGCAGCTGCACCCACATGCCGATCATCGGTAGATTGAGCACGAGCAGCATCAGATTGCCGATATACATGCTGGCGACGATGCCCCAGAACAGGGTGGGGTTCTGCGAGATCAAGAGCGGTCCCGGCTGCAGGCCGTGGATCACGAAGGCGCCGAGCAGGAGTGCCATCACCACGTTCGGCGGAATGCCGAGCGTCATCAGCGGAATGAAGGCGCCGCCGGCCGCGGAATTGTTGGCCGATTCCGGTCCCGCGACACCCTCGATCGCGCCATGGCCGAAGCGCTCCGGATGCTTCGACAGCCGCTTCTCCAGCGCATAGGACGCAAACGACGCCACGACAGCGCCGCCGCCCGGCAGGATGCCGAGGAAGAAGCCGAGCACGGTGCCGCGCGACACCGGCCCGGCGCTGGCCTTCCAATCTTCCTTGCTCGGCAGCAATTGGCTGATCTTGGTCTTGATGATGTCGCGCTTGATCGCCTGCTCGGTGTTGAGCAGCACCTCGGCGACGCCGAACAGGCCCATCACGACCGGCACCAGGCCGATGCCGTCGATCAGCTCGATGCGGCCGAAGGTCAGCCGTGGCTGCGCGGTGACGCTGTCGAGCCCGACGAGGCCGAGCACGACGCCGATGCAGGCCATCAGCAGCGCCTTCGCCATCGAGCCCTGGGTCAGGAAGGTCAGGACGACGAGGCCGAGCACCATCAGGCTGAAATACTCAGCGGGGCCGAACGCCACCGCGACGCTGGCGAGCGAGGGCGCCACCAGCATCAGCGCGACCAGCGCGAAGGTGCCGGCGGTGAACGAGCCGAAAGCGGAGATGCCGAGCGCAGGGCCGGCGCGGCCCTGCTTGGCCATCTGGTGGCCGTCGATGCAGGTGACGACGGAGGCGGCTTCGCCGGGGATGTTGACCAGGATCGAGGTGGTCGAGCCGCCGTACATTGAGCCGTAATAGATGCCGGCCATCATGATGATGCCGGACTCCGGCGTGCCCGACAGCGTGACCGGCAACAAGAGCGACATCGCCGAGATCGGGCCGATACCGGGAAGCACGCCGACCAGCGTGCCGATGAAGACGCCGATGAAGCAGTAGATCAGGTTGACCGGCTGCAGCGCGACGCCGAGGCCGTGGGCGACGTTGAGGAGAGTATCCATGGGCAGCCCTCAGCCGATCTCGAACATGCCGCTCGGCAACTGGATCGCGAGCAGATGCTTCAGCACCCACCACATGCCGAGCGGGGCAAGGATCGCGATCGGGATCGCCAGCGACCAGCGCACCGGATCGATCAGGCGCAGCAGCAACAGCATCAGCGGGATCGCGGACAACAGGAAGCCGAGCGGCTCCAGCGCAACGGCGAACGCGGTCAGGCAGACGATAACGACAATCGGCTTGCCCCAGCGCACGTTCTTCCAGCGCGAGGCGAAGGTCGCGCCGCCCTCGGTGACGGCGGCGACGATGATCGAGACCGCGAACGCGCACATCAGGATGCCGGTGTAGAACAGCACATAGCCGGAGCCGGGATCGTTGATGGTGCCGAGCTTCAGCTTCAGCCCCGACCAGATCACGAACGCGCCGAGTGCAAGCCCGATCAGCCCACCCCAGAGCTCGGAATTGCTGAGACGGAGTTTGACGTTGGTTGGATCGTTCATATCAGGTGCTTTCGGATATCGTTTTGTCTATCCAAGTCGTCATTGCGAGCGAAGCGAAGCAATCCATTGTCGCCGAGCGCGCCGAAAAATGGATTGCTTCGTCGCTTTGCTCCTCGCAATGACGGAAAACGACGGACGGGGCTTGTCGGCAATTCCGGCTACTTCTTCCCCAGCCCGAGCGCGTCGATCACCTTGCGCTCGGACTCGGTGACCTCCACCACGAACTTCTTGTAGTCCTCGGTGTTCTTGTAGTTCGGCACCATGTCGTATCTGGCGAGCGTCGCGATCACGGCGGGATCGTTGATCGCCTTCTTGAAGGCGTCGTGCAGCTTGGCGACGATCTTGGGGTCCATGCCTTTCGGCCCGGCGATGCCGAACGGCGAGTCGTAGACCATCGAGTAGCCGAGCTCCTTCAGCGTCGGCACGTCGGGGTAGTTCGGCGAGCGCGTGTCGGTCCACACCATCAACAGCCTGAGCTTGCCGGCATCGACCAGCGGCCGCCAGCCGGTGGAATCGGCCTGCAGCATGGTGTGCTGGCCGAGCACCGCGGCGTTGGTCTCGGCGCCGCCCTTGAACGGCACCTGGGTCAGCTTAATGCCGGCCTTGGCCGCGATCTGCTCCATGCCGACATGCAGCGAGGTCCCGGTCCCCGGCGTCGCATAGGTCACCTTGCCGGGATTCTTCTTGGCGAAGTCGACCACGTCCTGCCAGGTCTTGAACTGCGATTCTGCATTGGTGGTGACGCCGAACGTGTAGCCGGTGAGATGGATGATGTAGGAGAAATCCTTCGCCGGATCCCAGGACACCTCCTGCATCAAGGGCAGGCGGAACACGGTGATCGGGATCTGCGCGATGGTGTAGCCGTCGGGCTTCGCGGTCGCGGCCATCGTCGCCGGGCCCACGGTGCCGCCGCCGCCCGCCTTGTTGTCGACCGCGATCGGCTGGCCCAGCACCTTCGACGCGCTCTCGGCAATCGCGCGCATCGAGATGTCGGTCGAGCCGCCTGCCGGCCAGGGCACGATCAGCGTGATCGGCTTGGTCGGATAATCCTGTGCGTGCGCTGCGGCCGACACAAGCATGCCGGCGGCGGCGAGCGGGACCATCAAGCGATTGCGGTGGGACATCTCGATCTCTCCCTTGCGGCCGCGTTGCGTTTCGCGACCCGGTCTTTGCGTTGGCGTCGATCTTCCCCGCGTCGTGGCAAGGGACGTGAAATCGCATTGGACAGAACGGAGCGCACAACGGAAGAGCCAATGCCCCACATGCGACAATTGGCCTGTCGCAACCTGCCGAGAGACGGAATTCGCCGGTGGTTGGTCCGGCAGACTGGTGGCGTGTGGCGGCAGCCGCGGCCATTTATCTGTCTGCGCCGATGCGCGCGCCGCGTTTGGTCAAGTGGATAATGATGGGAACCCAGGGGGATCGCCGCCTTGCGGCATCAGGCGCTTCCGGTCATCATGGCCCGGCTCACCGCAGGAACCCTGCTCGACAGATGACGCCATCGCCTGACGCCACCGACGACGCCGTGATCCGCGCGTTTGCCGGCCTGCCCGCGCTGCTCGACCAGGCGCCGGCGCTGATCGCCCGCGGCCGGCTGCTCGATTGCGACTGCCGCCTCGGCCCGATGGAGCATCCCTTCTACGTCACGATCCGTGGCGGGCGGATCGTCGAGCTCACGCCGGCACCGGTCCTGATGCGCTCCTGGCGCTTTTCCTATCGCGCGACACCGCAGGCTTGGGCGGCGCATTGGCAGGCCGAGCCGAAGCCCGGCTGGCACGATCTGCTGGCGCTGACCAAGCGCGGCGAGGCCGTGCTGGAAGGCGACCTGCACCCCTTCATGACGCATCTGCAGTATTTCAAGGATCTGCTCGCGCTGCCGCGGGCGCATGCCGAGGCGGCCGCGTCATGAACGGCGATATCGAGCCGATGATCGGCCGCTACGTTCATGTCGAGATCGGCGGCGAGCTGCACCGCGTCTATTTCGAGGAGAACGGGGCCGGCATCCCGTTGGTCTGCCTGCACACGGCAGGGTCCGACGCGCGGCAATGGCGGCACCTGCTCACTGATGCCGAGTTTGCCAAAAATTTTCGCATCATTGCCTTCGATATGCCCTGGCATGGCAAGTCGAATCCGCCGTCAAGCTGGACCGGCGATGAATATCAGCTCACCACCGCGCGCTACACCGAGACGATCCGCGCGTTCTGCCGCGCGCTGAAGCTGGAGAGGCCGGTGGTGATGGGCTGCTCGATCGGCGGCCGCATCGTGCTCAACCTAGCGATCGAACATGCGGGCGAGTTCCGCGCGCTGATCGGATTGGAGGCCGCCGACTTCCAGGCGCCCTGGTATGACACGGCGTGGCTGAACCGCCCCGACGTTCATGGCGGCGAGGTTTGCGCCGCACTGGTGTCGGGGCTGATCGCCCCGCAGAGCCCGCAAGACGCCCGGATGGAAACGCTCTGGGCCTACAAGCAGGGCGGTCCCGGCGTGTTCAAGGGCGACCTTTACTTCTATCGCGTCGACGGCGACCTGCGGGGCCGGGTCGGGTCAATCGATACTAAAGTATGCAAGCTCTATCTGCTCACAGGCGAGTATGATTTCTCCTGCACGCCTGAGGACACGAGGCGGACGGCAGCGGCAATAGGGGGCGCCAGCGTCACGATCATGGAGAAGCTCGGTCATTTCCCGATGAGCGAGAATCCCGAACAGTTTCGCCGCTATATCGCACCCGTCCTCGCCGAGATCCTCGCGCAATAATCGACGGTTTTCATGCAAGGAGTAAACGTATGACACGCAATTTCCTGATCGGCTTCGCGCTCGCCGCCGCGCTTGGCGCGGGCCAGGCACAGGCCGGGGAGCTGACCGGCACGCTGAAGAACATCAAGGACACCGGCGCCATCACGCTCGGCTACCGCGATTCCTCGATTCCCTTCTCCTATCTCGACGACAACCAGAAGCCCATCGGCTACGCCATGGACATCTGCTACAAGATCGTCGATGCCGTGAAGAAGGAGCTGAAGCTCGACAAGATCGAGATCAAGCTCACCCCGGTGACGTCGGCCACGCGCATTCCGCTGATGGCCAACGGCACCGTCGATCTCGAATGCGGCTCGACCACCAACAATGCCGAGCGCGAGAAGCAGGTCTGGTTCACCAACACCCACTTCCTGACCGCGAGCCGCTACGTCACCAAGAAGGCGAGCAAGATCAACTCGATTGACGATCTGAAGGGCAAGACGGTCGTCTCGACCGCCGGCACCACCAACATCAAGCAGCTCACCGAAGCCAATGTCGCGCGCAAACTCGGCGTCAACATCATTCCGGCCAAGGATCACGCCGAAGCCTTCCTGATGGTCGAGACCGACCGCGCGGCGGCCTTCGTGATGGACGACATCCTGCTGGCGAGCCTCGTGGCCGGCTCGAAGTCGCCGGACGACTACGTCATTTCCAAGGATGCGTTCTCCAAGCCGGAGCCCTACGGCATCATGCTGCGCAAGGACGACGCGCCCTTCAAGAAGGTCGTCGACGCCGCGACCGCCGCGCTCTACACCAGCGGCGAGGGCAAGAAGATCTACGACAAGTGGTTCACCCAGAAGATTCCGCCGAAGGGCCTGAACCTCAACGTGCCGATGGGGCCGGAGCTGGCGCACGAATTCGCCAAGCCGTCCGACTCGCCCGATCCGGATTCGTACAAGTAACCTGACGAAGAGCCCTCTCCCCGCTCTTCCGCGGGGTCGAGACGAGCAAAGCTCGCTCTTAGAGGGTCAGGGTGAGGGGCTCGCTCCACAGAGGCAGTGGAAGCTGAACTCGCGGAGGGCCCCCTCACCCGGATTGCATCTCACGATGCAATCCGGCCTCTCCCGCAAGCGGGGCGAGGCAGAGAGAAAGAGATGCGCAAGTCCAGCCATTTTTGGAGGAGAATGGCCGGACATTTGCATAGACGTCATGCTGGAAGTTGACGTAATGCGATCGGCGCGGTGACGCGGGGGACCCGTGAACTATAATTGGAACTGGCATATCTTTCTTGAGCCGAACCCGATGGGGACCGGCACCTATCTCGACCTGTTGCTGGCGGGATTGGTGGTCACCGTCAAGGTGTCGCTGCTCGCCTGGATCATCGCGCTGATCACCGGCTCCGCGATCGGCGTGATGCGCACGCTGCCGTCGCGGACGGCGTCGTGGATCGGTTTCGCCTACGTCGAATTCTTCCGCAACATGCCGCTGCTCGTGCAGCTCTTCCTGTGGTTCTTCGTGCTGCCGGAGCTGCTGCCGAAGTCCGCCGGGCTGTGGCTGAAGCAACTGCCCAACGCGCCGTTCTGGACCGCTGCGGTCGGCGTCGGTCTGTTCATGTCGGCGCGCGTCGCCGTGCAGTTGCAGGCCGGCATCTCCTCACTGCCGCGCGGACAGAGTCAGGCCGCGACCGCGCTCGGACTGACCACGGTGCAGACCTATCGCTACGTGCTGCTGCCGATGGCGTTCCGCATCGTCCTGCCGCCGCTGACCTCCGAATTCCTCAACACCATCAAGAACAGCGCGGTGGCCATCACCATCGGCCTGCTGGAGCTGACCGGCGAGGCGCGCTCGATGCAGGAGTTCTCCTTCCAGGTGTTCGAGGCGTTCACGGCGGCGACCGTGCTCTACCTCCTGCTCAATTTCGTGGTGGTGACCGCGATGCGCTTCCTCGAGCGCCGCGTGGCGATCCCTGGCTATATCGCGGGGAAATGACGATGATCGGCAGTTTCGATTTCGATGTCATCCGCCGCGCGCTGCCCTATTTGTTCTTCGAGGGCATGCGGTTCACGCTGACGCTCACCGCGCTCGCCGCACTCGGTGGCCTGGTGTTCGGCACGCTGATCGCCCTGATGCGGCTGTCCGGCTACCGGCTGCTCGCGCGTATCGCTGGCATCTATGTCGACTTCATGCGCTCGCTGCCGCTGGTGCTCGTCATCTTCTGGTTCTACTTTCTGGTGCCCTATATCGGGCAGTGGTTGACCGACGCGTCGCGGCCGATCTCGGTCGGCGCTTTCGCCTCTTCGCTGATCACCTTCGTCATGTTCGAGGCGGCGTATTTCTCCGAGATCATGCGTGCCGGCATCCAGTCGATCTCGAAGGGCCAGCCGGCCGCGGCCAGCGCGCTCGGTCTAACCTACGGCCAGACCATGCGCTACGTCGTGCTGCCGCAGGCGTTCCGCAACATGCTGCCGGTGCTGCTGACGCAAACGATCGTCCTGTTCCAGGACACCTCGCTGGTCTATGTGCTGTCGATCACCGATTTCCTCGGCGCCGCCAGCAAGGTCGCGCAGCGCGACGGCCGTCTGGTCGAGATGTACCTGTTTGCGGCGCTGGTCTACTTTGTCATTTCCAGTGTCGCGTCCGTTGCCGTCCGTCGCCTGCAGGCGCGTATTGCAATTGTGCGGTAGTTGACGATGCTCGCCAAAATTCCGACAGCGGTGCTCTTCACCTCTCCACAGGGGAGAGGTCGGATCGCGTCAGCGATCCGAGTGAGGGGTATCGCTCCATCGATAGACCGTCACCCCTCACCCGGCGCTGTGCCAAAGCCGAAGCTTCGCTTCGGCGTCCTTTCACACCACGGCCGCCGAAGGCGGCCTATGCCTCTCCCAAAGGGAGAGGTGAACCCTTGCCGCTGCGGCTGATGAGAACCGAATGATCGAGATCAATCACGTCAACAAATGGTACGGGCCGAGCTTCCAGGCGTTGAAGGACTGCACCACCAGCGTCGCCAAGGGCGAGGTCGTCGTGGTTTGCGGCCCGTCCGGTTCGGGCAAGTCGACCCTGATCAAATGCGTCAACGCGCTCGAGCCGATCCAGGGCGGCGAGATCATCCTTGACGGCGTCAAGGTCAACGATCCCAAGACCGACCTGCCGAAGCTGCGCTCGCGCGTCGGCATGGTGTTCCAGCATTTCGAGCTGTTCCCGCACTTGCGGATCATCGACAATCTCTGCCTCGCGCAGGAGAAGGTGCTGGGCCGCAAGCATGACGACGCTGTCGCCAAGGGCAAGAAGCTGCTCGATCGCGTCGGGCTGACGGAGCACGCGGCCAAGTTTCCGGCCCAGCTGTCGGGCGGCCAGCAGCAGCGCGTCGCGATCGCCCGTGCGCTTGCGATGGATCCGATCGCCATGCTGTTCGACGAGCCGACCTCGGCGCTTGATCCCGAGATGATCAGCGAGGTGCTCGACGTGATGGTCGACCTCGCCCGCGACGGCATGACCATGATGGTGGTCACTCACGAAATGGGCTTTGCCAACAAGGTCGCCGACCGCGTGATCTTCATGGACCTCGGCGAGATCGTGGAAGATGCCAAGAAGACCGATTTCTTCGGCAAGCCGCGCAGCGACCGGGCGCAGAAATTCCTGTCGAAGATCCTGCAACACTGAGGACCGGGTACCGGCCCTATCCCCGTCAATTGCGAGCCAACGGGTCGCGTGAATGCGCGCCCTATGACAGGCTCCGCGAAGCAATCCATCGAGCCGCGCGGGCGGCTCGATGGATTGCTTCGTCGCTATCGCTCCTCGCAATGACGGCTCGCCAGACCGGTCATTCAGGCTGCCTCGGAGAGCTAACCTGAGGGGCATAACTGCGCTCTGGGGAATCTCGGAATTCCAGCTTCGATGCTGCGCATCGCCCCGGAAGGACGGGCTGCGGGGTTTATCCGCGTTAACAATTTGCGTATAGGAAGGGGCAAAATTCGCGTCCCGTCCGCAGGAGAACTCGCTTGGAAAAGATCGCTTACGTCAACGGCTCGTTCGTGCCGCATTCGGAGGCCAAGGTCTCGGTCTTCGACCGCGGATTCCTGTTCGCCGACGGCATCTACGAGGTGGCCGCGGTGCTCGACGGCAAGCTGATCGACAACGCCTCGCACCTGGCGCGGCTGGAGCGTTCGGTCGGCGAGATCAAGCTCGCGCTGCCGGAGAGCCTGGCGCGGATCGAGGAGATCCAGAAGGAACTGGTCAAGCGCAACAACCTCGTCAACGGCATGGTCTATCTCGAGGTGACCCGTGGCGCCGACAAAGGCCGCGATTTCGCCTTCCCGAAGGCGGACGTCAAGCCGACCCTGATCATGTTCACTTCCGAGAAGGACATCATCAACGCGCCGTCGGCGAAGACCGGCATCAACGTCATCACCGTGCCCGACATCCGCTGGACGCGGCGCGACATCAAGAGCGTGGCGCTGCTGGCGCAGGTGCTGGCCAAGCAGGCCGCGGCCGAAGCCGGCGCCGGCGAGGCCTGGATGATCGAGGACGGCAAGGTCACCGAGGGAGGCTCGTCGTCCGCCTTCATCGTCACGAAGGACGACGTCATCGTGACGCGGCAGAACGGCAACGAGATCCTGCCCGGCTGCACGCGCAAGGCGGTGGTCAAGCTCGCCGAGGAGCACCAGCTCCGCATCGAGGAGCGCGCCTTCACGGTGGAGGAGGCGCTCGCTGCCAAGGAAGCCTTCATCACCAGCGCGTCGGTGTTCGTCCAGGGCGTGGTCGCGATCGACGGCAAGAAGGTCGGCAGCGGCAAGGTCGGCCCGATGACCGACCGCCTGCGCGAGATCTATGTCGAGTTCGCCAAGGCGACGGCGGTGTGATCTGTCATTGCCGGGCTTGACCCGGCAATCCATCTCGCTTCGAGAGATCATTCTTGTCGATGGATGCGCGGGTCAAGCCCGCGCATGACGAGAATGATGCGTGATTGGCGCCGTGCCTTACGCCGCCGCGACCTTCACCTTCACCGGATGTACGGCGCGGAAGCCGATCGCGATCCGGTTCCAGGCGTTGATCGTGCCGATCAGCGCGGTCAGGTTCACCAATTCCGTCTCGGAGAAGTGCGCGCGGACGGCCTCGTAGTCGGTGTCGGGTGCGTGCGTTTCCGAGATCAGGGTCAGTGCCTCGGTCCAGGCCAGTGCCGCGCGCTCGCGCTCGCTGTAGAGCGGCGACTCGCGCCAAGCGTTGAGCAAATAGAGCCGCTGCTCGGTCTCGCCATGCTTGCGCGCGTCCTCGGTGTGCATGTTGATGCAGTAGGCGCAGCCGTTAATTTGGGACGCGCGGGTCTTGACCAGCTCGATCAGCGACTGCTCGAGACCGCTTGCACTGATCTGGTTTTCCACCGCGACCAGCGCTTTGATCGTCTCCGGTGCGGCCTGGTAGAAGTTCATGCGGGGCTTCATGGTCGTTCTCCGTTTCGGTTGGGGATTGATGTCTAGTGTGCTCCGCCATCGGCAAGATGGCCGGGCTTCTTCAGGAACAGTCCCGCGATCAGCGCGACGATCAGGGCGACGCCAAGCAGATAGAAGGTGTCGCTGAAGGCAAGGATGAAGGACTGCTTCTGCACGATCTTGCCGATTGCGACGATCGCGCGGCTGGTGGCATCCGCCTGGTTGGCGACACCGTGGCTCATGAAGTACTGGGTGAGTTGCGCGATCCGCGCGCGGGTGGCCTGCTCGAACAACGAGACCGGCTCGCTCAGCACGTTGGAGTGAAACTGCTCGCGCTTGGTCAGCAACGTCTGCAACAGTGCAATGCCGACGGCGCCGCCGAGATTGCGCATCATGTTGAACAGGCCGGAGGCGGAACCGGCGTTCTCCGGCTCGATGCCCGAGGTCGCAACCGCGGACAGCGGGGCCATCACCAGCGCCTGGCCGACCGCGCGAACGATGTTCGGCCAGAACAGTTGATCGGTGGCGTAGTCGTTGGTCATGGTGATGTTCATGAAGTTGGAGCCGGCGAACAGCGCGAAGCCGACGGCGATCAGGATGCGGGGGTCGAAGCGCTGCATCAGCCGCGGCACCAGCGGGATCAGCATGAGCTGCGGCAGCCCGGTCCAGGCCAGCACCATGCCGATCTGCTCGGCATTGTAGCCCTGGATGCGCGACAGATACTGCGGCAGGATGAACACCGAGCCGTACAGCGCAATGCCGAGCAGGAAGTTCGCGAGCATTCCGAAGCCGAAATTGCGGCGGACGAGCAAGCGCAGATTGAGCAGCGGCTTCTCGACGGTGAGCTCGATCACCAGGAAGGCGGTCAGCGCGACGGCTGCGATCACCGACAGCCTGACGATGAACGGCGAACCGAACCAGTCGTCCTTGTTGCCTTCCTCGAGCACGGTCTGCAACGCGGCGAGGCCGATCGCCATGGTGATGATGCCGGGCCAGTCGCCCTTCGCGAGCAGCGACAGCTTCATCGGGCTCGAGTCGAGCGAGACATACAGCATGCCGATCATGATCGCGCCGGGCACCAGGTTGACATAGAAGATGTACTGCCAGCCCCAGTTCTCGGTCAGGTAACCGCCGATGGTCGGGCCGATCGCGGGCGCAAACGTCGCCGACAGCGCGAACAGCGCTAACCCGATCGGCTGCTTCGCTTTCGGCAGCAGCGTGATGATCAGCGTAAACGCCATCGGGATCAGCACGCCGCCGGTGAAGCCCTGCACGGCGCGCAGCGCGATCATCTGCGGCAGGTCCTGCGCCAGCGCGCACGCCGCCGAGAACACCAGGAACAGCAACGCGTTGACGAGCAGATATTTGCGCACCGAGAACACCTGCGCGAGCCAGCCGCTCAGGGGGATCACGATGATCTCGGCGATCAAATAGGAGGTCGAGATCCAGCCGCCGTCATCGATGCCGGCGCCAATCGCGCCCTGCACATCGGCAAGCGAGGCGTTGACGATCTGGATGTTGAGCACCGCCATGAAGGCGCCGAGGTTGGCACCGACCACCGCGATCCAGGTGCGTGCTGGGACCGCAGGCGTCGCCGGCGTTGCGGGGGTATTGAGGTCGGCAGCGTTGCCTGCATTGAGTGCGGGCTGGAGCGCGGTCATCGGGATCGTTCCTTGTTTGCTCATGAAGCATGCATTAGGCGGCTGGTTTCGATAATCGAAGAAATGCTGGAAGGATTGTCCGTTCAAGATTGATAATCGGGTCGTCGATACGCGGCCGTCGTCTCGATCCGTTGTGCGGTACGCGCGCCGCGGCGCTTCCTCTCACGAGGGGGAGGAGCACAGCCGCCTGTGATGTTGGCGAAGGAGCTGAGCGAACGGTCGGTCGCGCTGCGGCTCTAGCCGCCGTTGCCACGCGCCGCCGCGGCGACATGCTTGCGAGCCTCACGCTCGGCGAGCACCGTCGCCTTGGTGTTGACGGTTGGGATCGCCGACATGCCGGGGCGCAACAGACCGGCAAGCTTGTTGTCGTCCAGCACGATCTTGACCGGCACGCGCTGCACGATCTTGGTGAAGTTGCCGGTGGCGTTGTCGGGCGGCAGCAGTGCGAACTCGAGCCCGCTCGCCGGCGACAGGCTGTCGACATGGCCCTTCAGCGTCGTGTTGCGGAAGCTGTCGACGGTGAGTTCGACCGGCTGGCCGTTGCGCACATGGGTGAGCTGGGTCTCCTTGAAATTGGCGACCACATAGACTGCATCGAGCGGCACCACCGCCATCAGCTGCGTGCCGGCCTGCACATACTGGCCGACGCGCAGGGTGCGGGCCCCGACCGTGCCGTCGACCGGCGCGGTGATCTGCGTGTAGGACAGGTTCAGCTCCGCCTGCTGCTCGACTGCGCGGGCCCGGTCGACCTGCGCCATGGCCTGGGCGCGCTGCGTGGACAGCACGTCGACCTTGCGCTCGGCCGCTGCTAGTCCGGACTTCGCGCCCTGCAATTGCGCGGTGCTGGAGCGCAGCGCCGCGTCGCTCTGTTGCGCGCGCTGCACGGTGCCGGAGCCCGTCTTCATCAGGTCGTCGTAACGGGCGCGCTCTTCCTGGGCGAATTTCAGATTGGCTTCGGCGGCGGTGACATCGGCCTTGCCCTGCTCGATGACCGGCTGCTGCAAAGCGAGCTGCGCGTCGATGTTGCGCACCGACGCTTCGGCCGCGGCAACATCGGCCTTGGCCTGGTTGAGCGCGGCGCGGTAATCGCGGTCGTCGATCCGGGCCAGCAACTGCCCGGCCTTCACCGGCTGGTTGTCGGTGACCAGCACCTGCGCGATGTAACCCGACACTTTCGGCGCGATGATCGTGGAGTCCGCCTTCACATAGGCGTCATCGGTCGATTCGAGGTAGCGGCCGGTCGTGATGTAGCCGTAACCAAAATCGCCGGCGGCGGCGATGCCGAGCGCCGCTGCCAGCGCAAGCGCCGCCCGCTTGATCGCTCTCCGCGACGGGCGTAGGTCGGTTTTGGTAGTTTCGTCAGAGACATAGCTAGCGGTCGACATGGCATCCTCCGGATCGATGCGCGCGTCCTCGGGCCGAGGGCGCCGGGTTCCGGCCTTTAGATGCAATGTTCTCCCCGCTGTGATAATCCCGATAAAACTGGAAGCATTATCAAGCCAGCGCGAACAATCCGGGCCTTGCCAAATGGATCGCCTGACCAGTCTGACCGCCTTCGTCCGGGTCGTGGATTCCGGCGGCTTTTCCGCGGCCGGCCGCAAGCTCAACATGTCCACCACCATGGTGAGCAACCACGTCCAGTCGCTGGAGGACCGGCTCGGCGTGCGGCTGCTCAATCGCACCACGCGCAAGGTCAGCCTGACCGAGGTCGGTCAGACCTATTACGACCGCTGCGTCCAGATCCTCGCCGACATCGAGCAGGCCGACGACATCGCGGGCGCGCTGCAGTCGGTGCCGCGCGGCACGCTGCGCATCTACACCAACACCCACATCGTCCAGTTCCTGTCGCCCGCGGTCGCCGAATTCCTGGCGACTTATCCCGAGGTCAAGGTCGACCTCGCGATCGGCGAGCGCAACGTCGATCTGATCGACGAGAATTTCGATCTCGCGGTGCGCATGATCCCGCCGCCCGACTCCAGCCTGATCGTGCGCAGCATCGCCACCTGGCGCCACGTGCTGTGCTGCTCGCACGGCTATGTCGAGCAGCACGGCAAGCCCGAGCAACTCGCCGATCTCGCGGCGCGCAATTGCATCCGCCACGCCAACTATCCCTACGGCGACGACTGGCACTTCGTCGACCGCAAGGGCACGCCGGCGTCGGTGCGGGTTTCCGGCAATCTGGTCGCCAACAGCGGCGAAACGCTGAAGCTCGCCGCGCTGGCCGGCGTCGGCGTCTTCCTCGCCGCGGGCTTCCTCGTCCGCGACGAGCTCGAGTCGGGGCAGCTGGTCCGCCTGCTGCCCGAATACCGGCCGGTCGAGTTCACGATGAACGCGGTCTATCCGCATCGCCATCATTTGTCGGCGAAGGTGCGGACCTTCATCGACCTCCTCGTGCACCACGCCACCGAGCAGCAGAAGCTGATCAATCCATATTCGTGACGGGAAAGAACCTCGCGCTCAAGTTCACCTCCGTCATGCTGAGGAGACCGCGTAGCGGTCGTCTCGAACCACGACGGCCCAGCTGTTGGCCGTGCATCCTTCGAGACGCGCCCGTCCTACGCTGCAGGCCCGGGCCTCAACAGGATCATGAAGACAAGGACGTGGCTGACCAGCAGCAGTGGCACATAGAGCGCCGGAATGTAAATGCCGGCGCCGAAGAGGCTGGGATCCCGGATCTTCGTTACACCCATGTAGTAGGCGTTCAGAAGATCCAGCGTGCCCCAGATGTTGAATATCCAGACCAGCGGAATGGCGATTGACCAGCGCCAGGAGAGTGCCGCCATCGAAAGGAGCGCGAGAACAGCCGCGATAAGATCACCCCATCCGATCTTGCTGGCGAAATCCGAGCTCAACTTTGGAGACACGAACCCGGCTACCATGAAGTTCATCCCCAAGAACCTGAACGCATGGAAAGCTGCGAGAAGTCTCAGGGCGTCGTAATACGGCATTGCGCTGATCGCGGGCCAGACGTAGGTGGTGGCCACTACCGAACTTGCCAGGAAGGCTCCGGCGACGCTGAGGACGAATGGAAGATTGAAGGTCGGTGGCACGGTCGGCTTCCCTTGTGATTGTCCATTTGGTCGGCGGAGGTCGAACCCGTCGATCAGGTTCGACCTCGGCGGGCGTTCAGGGCTTGGCGACGAGCAGGCGGAGCGGCAGCAGCGGACCGACCGCGATGAACTCGTGGTCGATAAGATTCTGCTTGGCCAGCGGCAGGCCATCCATGATCGCGTGCGCCTCGGCGGCGTCCTTGGCATCGAGCAGGAAGACGGCTCCGCGCCCGTCGGACCGCGAATACCATTCACGAACCTTGCCATTGAGATAGAGCTGCACGGTCTGCCGGATTTCGTCCGGCATCACCGCCATCACCTGTTCGCGTGTGATGCCCGGCTTGACGGTCAGAATGACCATCACGCCGGTGGTTGCGGGGGACGTGGCTTGTGTTTGGGCAAGGGATGAAGCGGTCATGGAAGTGGCGCCTGTCAGGGTGAGGGTGAGTGCCAAGACGGTGTGACGGATGGCTTTCATTGGTCTCATTGCTCCGCGCACGACTGATGTCGTGATGTTGCGAATGTCAGCGCACGTGCGGCGCGGTCCATTTGCAGCTCGGATGTAAGACGGCTTTCCGCGGGCGACTATTCGCGATAATATTGACGGGCCATGAAGCAGAACTTCACAGTCCGGCAGGGTGCGCTCGACGGAGTGGAGGCGTTCCTTAGCGTCGCCCAGCATCGTAGCTTTCGCCGCGCGGCGGCCGAACTCGGGGTCACGCCATCGGCAATCAGTCAGGCGGTACGCGCCCTCGAGGCGCGGGTCGGCGCCGTGCTCTTCATTCGCACGACCCGCAGCGTCGGCCTGACTGAAGCCGGCGAACGATTTCTTGCGCGCGCAAGGCCCGCGTTCGAGGAATTGGTCGCCGCGAGCGGGGCCGCGCGCGAACTCGGACAGCGACCGGCCGGGCTGTTGCGTCTCACCGTGCCACGCGCGGTGGTGCCGATCTTGCTGGAGCCGCTGATCGCCTCGTTCTGCCGGGCGTTTCCCGAGATCGAGGTCGAACTCGCCGCAAGCGAGGAACTGGTCGACATCGCGGCCGAAGGTTTTGACGCCGGCATCAGAATGGGCCAGTTCATTGCTCCCGACATGGTCGCGGTGCGCCTGACCAAGCCGTTGCCTTTCGTCACCGTCGGCAGCCCGGCCTATCTCGACCGCCGCGGCCGGCCCGAATGCCCTGACGATCTGCGCCAGCATGCCTGCTTGAGATTACGACGATCGAACGGCGGACTCGCGCCATGGTTGCTCAATGACAACGGTCGTTCGATCGAGATTGCCGTATCGGGACCCTTCATCGCCCACGACTTTCCCACGATGCTCGGCGCCGCGGTCGAAGGTATCGGTCTTGCGCAAGTGCCTGCACCGCTTGCCGCCAGCGCCGTGAAAACCGGAAAACTCGTCCACGTGCTGGAGCAATTCGCGCCGATGACGCCGGGCGTCTTCCTCTATTATCCGAGCCACCGGCAAATCATGCCGAAGCTGCGAGCCTTCATCGATCACGTGAAGGGCGGCCTGGAGGCTGTACGCTAGGACGTGTGCTCCTAAAATCGCGAAGGTCCGCTTCTCTCCTCAAAGACGCCGTTGCGGCCGACTCCATTCATGTCGGTCTTGGGCCACTTCCGGACTCATGCATCGCAGCAAATTGCGC
Source organism: Bradyrhizobium sp. ISRA464 (assembly GCF_029910095.1). NCBI lineage: Bacteria > Pseudomonadati > Pseudomonadota > Alphaproteobacteria > Hyphomicrobiales > Nitrobacteraceae > Bradyrhizobium > Bradyrhizobium sp. ISRA464. The sequence continues at coordinate 1,510,258 of NZ_CP094526.1, forward strand.
CTCGTATTCGATCACTCGTCCGGAACAAGTTGTGGGCTTATTCGGGCAACCCCGCTTTGCGAAGACCCTCGATCAGCAGCCTTGAGTTTGATTGTCCGCCCCGAGCGACCCACGTCGATATTGTGAAGGCTGGATCGCTCTCAAGTACCCGCGCGGCCGCGTCACGCGCCTCAGCGTCCCGACCATGATGGGCGAAAGCGGACGCGAGACAGCGGTAAGCCGCCGAAAGGGGAGCGTTCTGACGCAGGGCTTTCTTCCCCGCGGCGATGGCCTCGTCAAAACGACCAAGTTCAATAAAGGCCAGCGCCATCCCAACAAACACCTGCTTCAGCCGCGGGTCTACCGGGCTCATGCGAATGGCGCGTTCAAAGCTCCGCACTGCTTCCGCAGGCTGCCCCGCAATTCTATAGACATGGCCTCTGCCGCTCCATGCGAAGAATGAATTTGGGTTAAGCGCGACCGCCCGGTCAGCCATTTCGATCTCGCTTTCACTGTCGCCGACCATGAACGCCGAGGTCGTGGCAGCCAGAGCCAATGTTTCCGGATCCCCACCGTCGAGGCTCAATGCCAGGCGAGAAAGCCGAATGGCTTCGTTGCGGTCGAATTGAGGATCGTCAGCATAGCCCCAAACGACGTTTTGCATGTGAAGGGCACCTGCGACAGCGGCGACATAGCCGAACCGGGGGTCAAGTTCCAAAGCGCGATGAGCCAGCCTTAGCGACTCGGCTAACCCTTCGCGGGTCGTATAGTACTGTTGCACGGACCGGAGATAAAAATCATAGGCGGTGAGGTTCTCCGGTCGCCGCCGCGCCGCCGCCGCAATCTCGGTTTGAAGCAATTTTGGCTGAATGGCTGAGACAACGGCGGCCGTGACTTCGTCCTGGAGAGCGAAAACATCAGTCAGGTCACGCTCGAACCTGTCCGCCCAGATGTGCGCGCCGGTCACCGCCTCGATCAACTGTCCCGCGATGCGGACTTTCCCCGCAGCCTTGCGCACTGATCCCTCAAGGATGTAGCGCACACCAAGCCTGCGCCCGACTTCCTTGATATCGACCGCTCGGCCCTTGAAGGTGAAGCTCGAATTGCGGGCGATGACGAACAGCGATCTGAACCGGGAGAGTGCGGTGATGATCTCCTGGACCATCCCGTCAGCAAAATATTCCTGCTCGGGATCGCCGCTCATGTTCTCGAACGGCAGCACGGCGATGGAGGGCTTGTCGGGAACCACTGGAGCGCTCCCGGGCGGATCGCCGGGATTGAGACCCGCAGCTTCCGGCGCCTCCTGCACCTGTCCGACGAAACGGAATCCCTTGCGCGGTAACGTCTTGATCAGGCGCTGTTCGTCCCCGGAATCGCCGATTGCGCTTCGGGCGACATTCAGCCGGGTCGTCAGTGCTGCGTCTGAAACGCTGCGCCCGTTCCAGACGGCATTGATGAGGTCGTCTTTGCTGACGACGCGCTCCCTGTTGCGGATCAGGTAATCGAGCAGATCAAACACCTGCGGCGCGACGGAGACGACGTCCACCCCGCGATGCAGCTCGCGCCGGTCGGTGTCGAATGCGTACTCCTCGAAGAGATAGCGCAAGACGCAAATCCCCCTGGAAGAGAGCCCCCCGACAACCGGGCTTTGGCCTCGCTGGACATCGCAAGAATAAGCTGCCGGTGAGGAAAATGTAAGCGGCAGGTCAAGCGTCCCCGCCGATCTCGCGGCACCCTCATGCCAGTGAAAAACATCGTCCCAGGAGATACCGCAATGAGTGTCACGCACGGCACAACGTGGCTGGACCGGACATCCGTATCGACCCGGCATCTCGCCAGCTTCATCTGGAAATATTGGAATGCCTTTCAGGAGCATCGCGAACGCCAAAAATTGTGTGGCTCGTTGTCCAACTTAAGCGACAGGGAGCTGATGGACATCGGCGCGACGCGCGGCGAGATTGACTACATTGCCTCTCACCGCGGCATTGACCCGCGAGGCATCCGATCCGGCGAATGGCTGCGATACCTGCCAACGGTGGACGGCCAAATTGGGCCCCCCCGACTTCCGATAGGGGTCCAAAAGCCGTCGATCACGGCCGAGCGAAGCGACTTCGAAGCGGACCTTCTTAAGTACACGCCGTTGTCTGAATCCTCTCCTGCTTTGGCATTTGGCGTCAATCGGGCCGTGCGCCATGCTGACGAGTCCGCGCTTCAATTCCAGGTGACGCTGTCGTCATGGACGAGTGTTGCACCTTCGACACGACGGGCAACTCAGCAAAACCTGTCAATCTCCCTATAAGAAAATATTCCGCTTGATGCTTGACCCAACTCAGATGTTCAATCCCCCGGTCTCACCCGCTTGAGGGGCGCTACGCGATCGTCACGAGTGTTGGGTTGGGATGCGGTGGACGCCGATTGCGCAACTGACGAGTGCGCATGAAGCGGACGGTGAAGTCGTGTGGTTCCGACGCCCTAGTGGCAGGTGTCGACTCCCAGGACGCGAAAAGCGTCTCGCGGATGACGGTGACAAACAAGCCCAGTCTCGCCGGGGAGAGCACGTATAAGCCGTAAAACCATCGCGCAGGGAAAGCCGGGATTGCTCCGGTTTCACCTGTGGTCCTACCTCCCGTGCTTTCCATTTCCACGGGACCCATGGGTGCGATCGGCACCCGGCTTTCCCTGCGCCCTCTGCTCAAAAGAGGGCGGAACGAAGATGCAAAGCTCGGACGCAAAGCGCCGCGAGAATGCGGACGTGCATCTTTACCGCTGTTTGATATCTGAATCAGAAACTCGCCCCGTCATTGCGAGGAGCGTAAGCGACGAAGCAATCCATGCTGCCGTGCATGCTGCATTAGGGATTGCTTCGCTTCGCCCGCAATGACGGTTAAATGGACGAGTACAACTCTATCACCGTCATGCTGAGGTGCGAGCGGAGCGAGCCTCGAAGCACGACGGGCACCAGCGGGCCGTGCATCCTTCGAGGCTCGCTTCGCGAGTACCTCAGCATGACGGATTGAACACTATGCGCCTCACACCCTCTCCTTCACGAAGCGGTTGCGCAGGGTGCCGATGCCGGTGATGTCGATCTCCACCACATCGCCGTGCTTGAGGTCGGGCGAGGCGCCGTCGGTGCCCATCCAGATCACGTCGCCAGGCCACAGCGTGAAGTATTTGGTCAGCTCGACGATGAACGGCACGATGCCGAAGATCATCTCGTTGGTGTGGAAACGGCCGGTCTCCTTGCCGTTGACGCGGATCGCGGTCTCCATCCGATCGAGATCGACATCGGTCTCGATCCACGGGCCCATCGGTTTGAAGGTGTCGGCGTTCTTGGAGCGCCACAGGCCGCGATCGGCCTTCTGCCAGGTGCGCTCGGAGACGTCGTTGCCGATGGTGTAGCCGAACACGCAGTCCATCGCATTGGCTTCGGTGAGATGCTTGGCCTTCTTGCCGATCACGACGACGAGCTCGCCCTCGTAATGGATCTTCTCGGTCGCGCTGGCGGGGATCACGACATCCTCGTCATGCGCGATCAGCGCGTTCTGCGCACGGTAGCCGATCTCGGGACGATCGGGGACGTTCGGCACGGTGCCGGCCTTGTCGGCGGCTTCCTTGAGATGCTTCAAATAGTTCAGTCCGACGCAGTAGAAGGTACGCGGGATCAGCGGCAGCTCGATCTTCACGTCGTTCAGCGCATGGGTTTGCGAAGTCTTGGTCCACTCGCCGAACGGATCGCCGTTGACGGTCGCGACGGTGTCGCCCTCGACGAGGCCCCAGGACATCTTGCCTGCGGCGGTGAATTTGAGCCAGCGCATGATGGTGTCCTTCTATTCCGCGGCGGCCTGCGGGCGGGTCTTCCAGGCGCCGGCGGCGGGACGCTTGAGGCCGAGATTCTCGCGCAGCGTCTTGCCGGCATAGTCCTTGTGGAACAGGCCGCGCTTCTGCAGCTCGGGCACGACATGGTTGACGAAGTCGGCATAGGAGCCCGGCACGTAACTCGCCGCGACGACGAAGCCGTCGCAGCCGCGGCCGACGAACATCTCTTCCAGCCTGTCGGCGATCTCCTTCGGGCCGCCGACCATCGCGTCCTGCACTTGGCCGCGGCCGGAGAAGGTGATGAAGTCGCGGGTCGAGGGATTGGTCTTGCCGGAGGTGCGCAGCACGCCGTCGCGGATGCCGAGCATGCCTTGCATGCCCTGCAGTTCCTCCGTCGTCAGCGGCTCATCGATGGGCTTGGCGCCGAAATCGAAGTTGAGGCCTTCGGCGAGCAGCGACAGCGCGTCGATCTCGAGCGGCAATTTCTGGATCACAGCCATCCTGTCCTCGGCCTCCGCCTTGGTCGCGCCGGTGACCGGTGTGATCAGGTTGCAAAGGAACATCTGGTCGGGATCGCGGCCGGCCTTGGCGGCTTCGCCCCTGATCGCCTCATAGCCCTGCTTGGCATTGGCGAGGTTGCGCGCTGCGGTGAAGATCACCTCGCCCCAGCGTCCGGCAAAGCGCTGGCCGCGGCCGGACGCGCCGGCCTGGATGACGACGGGATGGCCCTGCGGCGAACGCGGCACGGTGAACGGGCCACGCGAGGTGAAGAACGCGCCCTTGTGGTCGAGCCGCTTCACCTTGGTCGGATCGGCGAAGCGACCGCTCTTCTTGTCGATGATCAGCGAGCCGTCTTCCCAGGAATCCCAGTGGCCGAGCACCACCTCCATGAATTCGTCGGCGCGGTCATAGCGCAGATCGTGCTCGAGATGATGTTCCTTGCCCATGTTGAGCGCTTCGCCGTCATTGACCGAGGTGACCACGTTCCAGGCGGCGCGGCCGTTGGTCATCAGGTCGAGCGTGGCGAAGCGGCGGGCGACGTCGAACGGCTCGAAATAGGTGGTCGAGCAGGTCGAGGCGAGGCCGAGCTTCTCGGTGACCATGCCCATCGTGGTCAGCACCACGATCGGGTCCATCTTCACGCAGCGGATGCCGTATTCGACGGTGTGCGCGTGATCGTTGCCGTAGCGGTCGGGCATCGCCAGCCGGTCGTCGAAGAACGCCATGTGGAATTTGCCGCGCTCCAGGATGCGCGCGATCTCCTGGTAGTAGTCCGCCGACATCGAATCGTCGCGCGACTCCGGGTGGCGCCATGAGCTTGGCAGGTTGGTGCAGTTCTGCGCCTGCAGGAAGCCAACCAGCGCCATTTGCCGTGTCATGTCATTCTCCTGTGCTTGGCGATCGATCAGCGAAGGTCGAGGTCCTGGGTGAGCTTGTAGTCGGCGGCGAGCGCCTTCAGCTTCTCCCAGGTGGCGTCCTCAATCTCGATGCCATTCTTGCGGCGCTCGACTTCGCGCAGATATTCGATCTCGCCTGGATAGAACACGCCGCGGCTCCCTTCCGAGGGCGGCGTCGATTTCAGATAGCGCGCAAAGTCGCCGACCTCCTTCTTGAAATCCTGGAGCGGGCGGAAGGCGGCGACGTTGAACACCGCCATGAAGCAGCCGTCATTGTGCCGGCCGGTCGGCTCGACGCCGAAGCCGAGGCCGGTCAGCAGCCCGCACAGCACCTCGACCATCGCGGCGAGGCCCGATCCCTTGTAGCCCTCGGTGCCGCCGAGCGGCAGCAGCGCGCCGCCCTTGCGGTAGTCCTTCGGGTCGGTGGTGTCGCGCCCCTCGGAATCGATGATCCAGCCCTTGGGGATCTGCTCGCCGCGCGCCACCGCGAGTTGGATCTTGCCGGCGGCGACCGCCGAGGTCGCCATGTCCAGATAGAACGGCGCCTCGAGATCGGAGGGCGCCGCGATCGAGATCGGGTTGGTGCCAAGCCGAGCCTCGCGCCCGCCGAACGGGGCGACATGCTTCGGCGAACGGCCGGAGTCGGCGGCGGCGATGCCGATCATGCCTTCGCGCATCGCCATCATCGGATAATGCGCGAGACGCCCGACATGGCTCTGGCGGAACACGGTGCAGGCCGCGACATTGGCAGTCTTCGCCTTGTTGATGGTCATCTCCATCGCCTTGGCGTTGACGTGGAAGCCGAAGCCCCAGTGACCGTCGATCACGGTCGTGGTCGGGCTTTCCTGCACGATGGTCCACTTCGCACCGGGCACGATGTGGCCGGCCTTGACGCGGTCGATATAGGTCGGGATCGCGATCACGCCGTGGGAGTCGTGGCCGGCGAGGTTGGCGTTGACGCAGCCGGAGGCGACGGCGTTCGCCTCCTCCTCCGATGCGCCGGCGGCTTTCAAGAGCGCCGCGCCGATGCGCGTGAGACGGTCGGCCTGGACGATCGGCATGGGATTTCCTCGTGGTCAGCCCGCACTGCGCGGGTCTTGCTTGCTGGTGTTGGCCTCATGGTCTCAAAGCGCCGGGGAGCGAGCAAGCGCAGAAAATCCGGTCCGCCATACCGGGAACTGGGTGCTCGGTGCGTGGATTTCACAGCGTGGAACGGGCGGGGTCGCGATGCGGAATTTGGCCGGTGCGTCGGCGCGAAGAAGGGGCGCTATACGGTACGGCGGGAGCCGCCACCGCCTCAGCCTGGCACAGAAGCGTCCGTAATTTCCCGGAAGACGGCTCGCCTTGTTGGTCAGGCGTTTACTCTGACTCGCGACATGTCGGTCGCACTAACCTTCACTTAGGTGTGCGGCGGGCAGTGTTCCCAGCCAAATTGGAGGGGGCGGCCCCGGGGGCCTCAGGGATCGTGCAGTCGACCATCGGACGGACATTCGCGGCGTTGAATGCCACCAACGAAGCGATCCTTTACGCGAAATCGCCTGAGGAGCTGTACCGCAAGGTCTGCGAAGCCGCGTTCTCCGGCGGTGACTTCCTGGCCGTCACCGTGTTTCTGCTTGAGCCCGATACCGGCCGCTTGAAATTCGCGGCCGGCTTCGGTGACGACGTCGCGCGGCTGTGCAGCATCGATATTTCCATCGTTGCCAACACCCCGGAAGGCGAGGGCGTTGCCGGGCGGGCGTTCCGCAACCAGGCGGCCTGCGTCAGTAACGACTACATCAACGATCCCCGTTCGGCGGCCTGGCGCAGCGGAGCGGCCCGAGGCGGCGTCGGCGCCGCGGCGGCAATGCCGCTGGTCTGCAACGGGCGCAGCGTCGGCGTCTTCATGGTGACGCGGCGCGAGCCGCACTCGCTCGGCGAGGAAATCGTTGCGCTGCTGGAGCGCATGGCGGCCAACGTGTCCTTTGCACTCGACAATTTCAACCACGAGGCCTCGCGCAAGAGCGGCGAGCGGGCGATGCGCCGGCTGAACCGCATGTTCGGCGCGATCAGCGCGACCAACGAGGCCATCCTCCGCGCCAAGACCGAGCATGATCTCTACCAGCGGGTCTGCGACGCCGCGGTGTTCAGCGGCAAGTCCTTCGCCACAGTGGTGCTGTTGGCCGAACCCGACACGCACTGGCTCGAGCCGGTCGCCGGCACCGGCGAGGCGATCGAGCTGATCACGCAAACGCGCTTCTCGACCGACCCGGACAATCTCTATGGCAAGGGCATTTGCGGCGAGGCGTTCCGCACCCAGCGGCCCTGCATCGAGCGCGACATCCCGAAATCGGCAAGCCCGTCGCAGGCGCAGACCCGCGGCAGCGGCCTGATGGCCTGCGTCGCGCTGCCGTTAACCCGGTTCGGCCAGAGCATCGGCGTCCTGATCTTCTTTATCGCCAATTCCTGGGCCGCGGACGACGAGATCATCGCGCTGCTCGTGGGCATCGCCGAGAACGTGTCGGTCGCGCTCGACACATTTGGGCGTGCTACCGAGAAGGCCAGGGCCGATGCCGAGCGGGAGCGGCTGTCGCGGATGTTCGCTGCGCTCAGCGCAACCAACGAGGCGATTATGCGCGCCAGGTCGCGGCTCGAAATGTTCGAGCTTGTCTGCGCGGCGGCGGCGCATGGCGGCGGTTTCAACTCGACCAGCATCCTGATGGCGAAGCCCGGCGACGATTTCCTGGAGATGATGGCGGTCGCAGGACCCACCGCAGAGAATGCGCGCCGTCTCACCGTCTCGCGCAACGAAGCGCTGCCAGAAGGACGCGGCGTCTGCGGCCGCGCATTCCGCACAGGGCAGGCCTGCATCAACAACGACTTCCTGGGCGACATAGCCAATAGCACGTTCCGCGAGGTCATCGACCGCGAGGGCGCGCGCTCGAGGGCGGCATTTCCGCTGCTGGTCAACGAGCAGCCGGTCGGCGTGATGCTGTTCATCTCGGCGAAGCGCAACACCTTCTCGCCGGAATTCGCCGAGCTCCTGCAACGGCTCGCCGACAACGTGTCGTTTGCGCTCGGCAGCTTCGACCGCGCCGACGAGAAGGCGCGGACCGAGGAGCAGAAGGCGCGCCTGACACGGATGTTCGCCACGCTGAGCGCGACCAATGAGGCGATCATGCGGGCCAAATCCCGCAGCGAATTGTTCGAGCTGGTCTGTGATGCCGCGGCAGTCGGCGATCAGTTCCTCTCGACCACGATCAGGCTGGTGCGGCCGGGCGAGCCCTTCCTGGAAAGCGTCGCGGCTTCGGGGCCCGACCGCATGCGTGCCCGGGAGGTTCAATTGTCGGCCGATGCCTCGCGTCCGGAAGGACAGAGCCTGACCGGCGTCGCGATCCGCACCCGCAGGCCCTGCATCACCAACGACTATCTCAGCGACTTCGGAACCGAGTCGCATCTCTATCAGGTCATCCGGGACAGCGGCAGCAAATCCGGTGCGGCCCTGCCGCTGCTCAAGGGCGGCGAGGCGATCGGCGCGTTGGTGTTTCTTTCCGCCGAACTCGGGACCTTCAGCCCGGAGATGATGGCGTTGCTGCAGCGAATGGCCGAGAACGTGTCGTTCGCGCTCGACAATTTCGACCGTGCCGACGAGAAGGCCCGGGCCGACGAGCAGAGGGAACGGCTGTCGCGCATGTTCGCGGCGCTGAGCGCGACCAATGAGGCGATCATGCGGGCGAAGTCCCGCCGCGAACTGTATCAGCTGGTCTGCGAGGCGGCGGCGACCGGCGGCAAGTTCACCTCCACCACCATCGCGCTGGTGCAGCCGGGCCGCGACTATCTCGAGATCGTCGCGGCCGCGGGGCCGGCTGCAGAGGGGGCGCGGCAGGTGACGCTCTCGACCAATGAGGCGCATCCGGAAGGGCGTGGTTGCTGCGGCAGGGCCTTCCGGTCGCGCAGGCCCTGCATCGTCAACGACTATTGTGCAGAGGCGCGCACCGCTGCCTTCCATGAGCGAGCTCGCCTCGACGGAACGAAATCCGGCGCTGCGTTTCCGCTGGTCGTCAACGGCGAGGCGGTCGGCGTGATGATCTTCGTTGCCATCGAGAAGGACACCTTCACGCCGGAATTCGCCGAGCTCCTGCAGCGGCTCGCCGACAATCTGTCGTTCGCGCTCGAAGGTTTCGACCGCGCCGACGAGAAGAACAAGGCGGACGAGCGCATCGAGTACCTCGCCTCGCATGACAGCCTCACCAATCTGCCCAACCGCGAGACGTTCAACGAGCTTTTGCATCGCGCGATCGAGTCGGCGGACCGCCACCGCCGGCAATTCGCGGTGCTGTTCATCGACCTCGACCGCTTCAAGGTGATCAACGACTCGCTGGGTCACGATGCCGGCGATACGCTGCTGGTGGCGATCGCCGGCCGGTTGCGCGGATCCCTGCGGGAAAGCGACGTAGTGGCGCGGCTTGGCGGCGACGAGTTCGTCGTCATCCTCGAAGACCCCGCCGAGCGTCATGACGTCGAGCGCGTCGCCGGCGACCTCCTTGTGGCACTCAGCCAGCCGGTACAGCTCAGCGGGCACGAGTGCCACACCACGGCCTCGATCGGGATCGCGATGTACCCGGCGGACGGCGCCGACGTGCAGACACTGACCAAGAATGCCGACATGGCGATGTACCTCGCCAAGGAGGACGGCAAGAACGGCTTCCGGTTCTTCTCGAGCGAAATCAAGGCGCAGTCGATCGAGCGCCTGACGATGGAGAGCGCGCTGCGCCGCGCGCTCGAGCGCGACCAGTTCTCGCTGGACTATCAGCCCAAGATCGACATGGCGAGCGGACAGATCAGCGGTGTGGAAGCGCTGTTGCGCTGGACGCATCCCGAGCTCGGTCGGGTCGCGCCGGGACAATTCATCCCGCTCGCCGAGGAAATCGGCCTGATCGTGCCGATCGGCCGCTGGGTGCTCAAGGAAGCCTGCGCGCAGAACATGGCGTGGCAGCGTCGCGGCCTCAGGCCGGTGACCATGGCGGTCAACCTCTCGCCGCGACAGTTCGCCGATCCGCATCTCCTCAACGACATCGACGAGGCGCTGGCTGCGAGCGGCATGTCGCCGGCGTTGCTGCAGCTCGAGGTCACCGAGAGCATGGTGATGCGCAACGTCTCGCGGGCGATCCACGTGCTCGACGCGATCCAGAGCCGCAGCATTCGCCTGGCAATCGACGATTTCGGCACCGGCTATTCGTCGATGTCGCTGATGAAGCAGTTCCCGATCGACACCATCAAGATCGACCGCTCCTTCGTGCGCGACCTGCCCGACGATTCCGAGGATGTGGCGATCGCGCAGGCCATCATCAGCATGGGCAAGGCGCTCGGCATGACCATCGTCGCCGAGGGGGTCGAGACATCGGAGCAGCAGGAGTTCCTGCGCGCGCATGCCTGCGACGAGATGCAGGGCTTCCTGTTCAGCAGGCCGCTGCCGCCGCGCGATCTCGCCGAGCTGTTGGGATCCTCGCTGATGGCGGCGTCGCCGACGCTGCAGCCTGCACTGCACGACGAGGCCATGACCGACGGCGGTGCAGACCTAGGGCGGAAACGCGCTGTCGTCTGACGGCTGCACGGGAAGGTCGCGCACGTCGGAACCGGCGGATGCGACCTTGCGCGAGAAATCATAGGGCCAGGGCAGCACCGTCTGGCCCGCCAAGGTTCGCTGCAGCACGGACGCGCCCTCGGCAAAGCTCGCGCCGTCGGGCAATCGCAGCTGGCGGCACCAGGCGGACGGCAATGTCTCCGCGGTCTCGTGCATATCGAGCGCTGGTCCCCACCACCAGGCCGGCGCCGGAGGCCGCTCCTGCTCGGGAATGGCACGCCAGCGCGCGAACTCGTCGACGATGCGGGAGAATTGCAGCTTGGCGGCGGGATGCATCGAGGGCCCTCTCACAGCCACCGATGATACCATCGTCCGCATGTCGCGCAACGCGGCTACTGGCGACCGTGCTGCCGATGACAACGGGCTATCACACAACGCAGCTGCAACATGAAAAACAGCATTTACGCCGCGCGCGACGATGCTAGGTTGCGCGCCAACCAAAACAAACGGGAGAACGCCCTCATGAAGTATTTGCCTGCACTTGCGGCCGGTCTTTTGGTCGCTGCTGCCGCGCTGCAGTTTTCCACCAGCGCATCGGGCCAAAGCGACGGCTGGATCACGCTGCTCGACAGTTCCAAGAAGGGGGACTGGGACGAGGTCGGCAAGGCCAACTGGACGATGAAGGATGGCGCGCTGGTGGCCGACAAGCTCGACGGCAAGGAACTCGCCTATCTCGTCACCAAGACGCCTTACAAGGATTTCCAGATCAGGGCGGAGTTCTGGGTCGACGAGGAAGCCAACAGCGGCATCTTCATCCGCTGCCAGACCAACAAGACGATCGACGGCAAGGGCTGCTATGAGGTCAACATCTTCGACAAGCGGCCGGATCCGACCTATGGCACCGGTGCCATCGTCGACGTTGCCAAGGTCGATCCGATGCCGAAGGCGGCGGGCAAATGGAACGTCTATGAGATCACGGCCCAGGGGCCGCATTTCGTGGTGATGCTCAACGGCCAGAAGACCGTCGATGCGCAGGACTCCAAGCACGCAAGCGGCTATGTCGCCCTCCAATACGGCTCGGGCGTTGTCAAGTTCCGCAAGGTGCAGATCAAGCCGCTCTGACGCTCCTGATCACGAAAGACCAGTGCGCGGTCGTGATTTGCGGCCGGGCACTTGTGTCGACGTCGTATAGACGCCGGCATTCAGTCACGTTCGATCGTAGGCCTTCCGGCCGCCGTCTTGCGTGCGCAAATGATGGCCGATCACAAGCCCGGTCAGGCACAGCAACAGCCCGAGCGCCGGCGGCGCGAACAGGGCTTCCTCCTGAAAGATGCCGTTGGCCAGGACGACCATCGTGCCGAAGCCGGCGAGCCCTTGAATGAGAATTCCGGAGGACGCGTAGAGGCGCCAGGCCTTGAGTGCCACGGCCATGAAGAAGCCGAGCGGCACCAGGGACGCGATGCCCATCTGATAGAGCAACACGCCGACGGCGCTTTCCGCTGCGCCCTCGATACTGCCGGCCTGCTGCGCAGCGCTCCAGTCGATCGAGAAGTAACCTTCGGACAGGTTGCCGCCGACGCCGAGGCCGCGGCCGATGGGGTTCTGCAAGAAGCCGTTCCAGCCGCCCATGAAACCGATCACGTGAAAGTCGCCAATTTGCAGTCCGACATGGATTGCCACGATGACGTACAGCACGAGGGCAACAAGCGCACCGGCGAGGGTGATGATCGGGCCGAGCAGCCAGGTTGACGTCCACGCGAGCGCCACGAAGACGACCAGGATCAGCGCGCCCTTCACGCTGCAGAAGATCAGCAGCGGGATCGCGGCCAGGGCCAGCCAGCGATATCCGACGGCGAACAGGAACAGGATGGAGAAGCCAACTCCGTAGGCGAAGCTGATCGGGCTCATGTTCGGGCCAAAGATGCGCAGCAGCTTCGACAGTCCGAGATCCTCCAGCAGCGGGGTGTTGAAGAAGCTGAAGCGGAAGCGGTCCAGCAGATCCACCGGGACATTGCCGGTTGCGCGCATCTCGGCTTCCCAGGCGCCGGAGCGGGATGCTTTCAGCTCGTCGAAGTGCCAGAACGTGTAGCCGTTGGTGATATGAAGCCAGAAATCGCGAAACAGCAGCTCCACATATCCGCAGACGATCAACAGCGTCGCGACGGCCACCAGGAACGGCGTGACGCGGATTTCGAACGTTGCGGCAGTCAGCAACGACAGCTGAAAAAGAAATATCGGAAACGCTATGTTGCGTAGATAAACGATGGCCGCGCGCGCATCCTGCGTGGCGCCGAGGGCGCAATACACCGCTACTGTCGCCAGCGTGATCATTCCCCATTTCATGATCCGGTCGTGGTCCGGAGAATGGTTGCGCTCGTGCAGCACATACAGTGCCAGCGTGACCAGCCACATGACCGCGCAAACCAGGAAGTTGTAGCCCTTGACGAACTCCATCTCCGCCTCTGTCGTCATGTATGACGACAGAATCGAGACGAAGAGGTTCTGGAAGAAGATGATGAAGATGGCGATCGAGGGCGCATAGGCCGGCGCCGCAAGAACGATCGCACAGCCGATCAGGCTTTCGACGACGATTGCGAGCCCGGCGTTGGCCGCCTGCAGGATCGGGGCGAATGCGATCGACGCCACGGCGATGCCGAGCGCCGGAATGACATCGCCGGCCACCAGCGGCCGCGGGATTATGTCTGTTCGCACGAGCTTTGACCTAAAATGACCGGAGGTGTGGCGTGCCACATCCGCCGCATGGTCGATCTAGCCGCTCATTGTGCAAGAATTGGTTAACCAAGCGGACTAGCGCGCGCCGAACAGCGCCCTCAGCACATCGGGATCGGCCTTGCCCGAGATGGCATCGGCCAGACCAAAGCCCTGCATCATCTCCCAGTGGGTCCAGCCCCAGCAATGTTGCCGGGCATAGGCCGTGACTCCGGCAAGCCAGCGCAGCCGGCTGTCGCGCGGGGCTCCGGCCTTGAGCACTCCGAATTCATTGATGATGATCGGGCGTGAGTATTGCTGCTGCCAGGCGGCCGCGGGCGCGAGCCACTTGTCGATACCGCGGTCGGGGATGGCGCGGTCCAGCATCGCAAGTGCCTTGCCCTTGTTCAGATCAACAAGTTGTTCCCGCAAGTGCTGAACCCGCGGATCGTCGGGGCGGATCGGATAGGGCAGCCCGGTGATGTCGTGGAGCGGCTCGGCCAGATCCCAGTGAGCCTGATGGGTGAAGACCATCGGGTCATAGAAGTGAATGGCATAGACGATGTTCGGATCGTCGAGCGGCTTGAAGTCCGGCAATGCATCCGCGCGCTGCCAGTTGACCGGGCCCGTGATCAGCGTGGTTTGCGGCAGCAGGTAGCGGATGAACTTGGCCAATTCTTCGACTTCGCTTTGCCACTGCGCAGCGTCGACCTCCGGCTCGTTCAGCAGTTCGGCAAAGACCCGGTCGGCCGGATAGCGCTGAATGACCTGTGCGAGCTCGGTCCAGGCCTCCTTCATCTCCGTCATTGCGGCGGGCGGATCGTCCTTATGCAGCGCATTGAACCGCTCGCCGGAATGCAGGTCGACGGAGACGGCATAGCCGAGCGCGAGCAGGGTCTTGAGGGCGACGTCGACCGTGTGCAGGCGTTGGTCGCGATCAGCCTTGGAGGCGAAACGCGGCATGACATAGTCGGCGGGCACCGGCAGGCGGATGTGGGTCATGCCGGCCTTGCGCAGGTCGAGCAGGAGGCTGCGGGGCGGCGCCGACCGCGGATCGGCAATCCAGCCGTCGGCATTGACGCCGCGTGACAAGGCTTTGATCCGGTCGGCAGAGACGCCTTCGATGAGGGCGGGGCACGCTTGCGCGGCGGCGGATAGCAGAAGTGCTGCGGCGGTGATGACGGCGAGGATCGACGGCCGGGCCATCAGACGATCAACTTGCGATCGCTGTTGCAGGAACGGGACGCACGGCGGCCTGATTGATCACCAGGCCGATCGCGGCCGACGTTCGCTTCGAAAGCGCCGCGATGGCGCCATCGACCGCTGCGGCGTCGCCGCCGCCCTCGCGCTCGACCAGCACGATCAGGTCGGCATAGATGGCCAGTGAGGCCACCTCGGGCTGCTCCGCGAGGGACGGCGCATCGACCACGATCAGGGCGAATTCGGCGCGGATATCCTCGTCCTCCTGCATCGTGTCGCGGCCGGCACCGAGCAGCAGCCCAACCGAGTGTAGCGCTGCACGCGCGGCGCGGGCGCCGGTCGGAGCCGTGCTTTGCACCGTCACGTCGGCGCTACGCCCGAGGCCCGAGTCATTCTGAACCTGGATCAGCGCACTCATCATTCCGTTGTTGACGGCGTTCAGGTTCAGCGAGCGTGCGATCGCCTCGGCGCCGGTGCCCGGTTGGCGCGCGGTCACGAGGACGATCTTGCCATGCTCCCCGGGCAGCGCGGCAACCCGCTCAAGCAGTTGCTGCATGTGGGGGCGGAGGTCGGATTCATCGGGGCCGCCGATCGGCGTCTGCCAGATGGTCATTCGGCCGTTCCGCGGCACGGTGGCCGGAATGCGAGCCCAGACCGGCAGGCTCTGCGGTACCGCGCGCGGCGCTGCTGCTGGTCGTGCCGGGAGCGGCTCCGGTGTCTTCTCCGGCGAGACCGTCTTTCGCGCTTCCAGCGTTGCAACCGCGGCTGTCGATGTCAGCGTCGAGGCGATGGCGATCGCGACGAGCAGCAGGCCAAGCGGCGGGCGGGTCGGGCGGGTCGGCGGACTTGCGGCCGAGACGATTTTGGTTTGCGAGCTCTGCAGCAGCCGCTGCTCGTTGGTTGTCTTGTAGCGCGCGAGGAACTGCTCGTAGATGTTCTTGTTGGCGTCGGCGCTGCGCTGCAGTTCCTGCAGCTTGACCTGGGACTGCGCATCCGTCAGAGCCTTAGCTTCCGCCGCCTTGAGCTGGGCCTCGAGCGTCCTCTGCTGGTCCTGCAGCGTCTCATATTCGGATTTTGCGGTGGCGATGTTGCGCTGCCGTTCGACCTCGATCTGCTTGTTCAGTTCGGCGAGCTGGCCGAGCGCAATGACGAGCTCCGGATGCCGGTCGCCCAGCACCGCGCGCTTCTGCGCGATCTGGTCGTTGAGCGCGGCACGCTGGGCGCGGAGCGCGGTGAGCAGGTCCTGCTTCACCGGGGCCTCGACATTGGACTTCAGATCGCGTTGCGTCTGCTCGTAGCGGGTCTTGGCTTCCTCGGTCTTCAGGCGTGCGGCGGACACCTGCTGGTTCAGCTCGACGATCCGCAGCTGTTGGGTCGTGCCCTCCTTGCCGGCATCGACGATCACGTGGTCGCGCTTGAACTGCGCCACCGCATCCTCGGACGCGCGCAGGCGATCGCTCAGGGACTTGAGGCGGTCGCCGAGCCAGTCGGCGGCATCGTCGGTCGCGATCGTGCGATCGTTGGCCTGACTTGCGACGAATGCCTCGGCAATCGCATTGGCATAGCGCGCGGACTTCTCCGGCGAGTTGGAGACGAACGTCATGGCGATGACGTAGGTCAGGCCGCGGCGCGAGATGTCGAGGTGCTTGCGAAACCGGTCCAGGATGCGGGCCGGATCGGTTTCCGAGCCTGCGATCTCGGGGTCGTTCCGAATATTGAGCTGCTCGATCAAGGGCCGCAGGAAGCCGTCGGACTTGGCGATCTCGATCAGGCTTTGCAGTGCGGCGGCATCCTGGCCGATGCCCGGCAAGACATCCTGGTCGTTGGTGACGCGCTGCTCGCGGGGATCGACGACGACCAGTGCGGTCGCGGCATAGTGCAACGGGAGCGCCATCAGGATGCCGACGCCTGCCGCGAACAGGGCAAGCGACAGCAGCGCGACGCGCAGTCCGTTGTTGCGAAAGAACGCGACAACGCCGGGAAGCGTGAGTCTGGCTTTGAGGAGTTCAGGCTGCTCGCCGCCACGACGCGCCGATGGTGTGCGGTCAGGCGCTTCCCATGAGGTTGCGTCTCCCACGTGGTCCGTTGCCGACCGGGTTACCTGGTTACTATCCGTCATACGCTTTGAACTTGACCCGGCCGGCAAGTACATTTCGGCCCGGCTCAACCTAAATGTTCATAGTTAATCCGGGGTTACGCGGACACAAATGCAACCACTCCTGTTGAGCATGTTGAGCACCGCCCGATCGTCCCGGAACGGAACATCGGATGAAGCGAAAAGACGCAAGTCCGCGGGAGCGTGGCCAAGCAGGTGATGCGAATGTTGCTGCGCGACAGCAAACAGTTGACGCACGAGCGCGCGGTGCTGCGGCCGATCGACTTCCGTCTCAACGAGACCGATCTCGGCAAGATCGTCGACCTGCCCAAGGCGGCATTGGTGGCAGCCTAGGAGCTGGCAAGCAGCAGGTGCAGAAATGACGGTGCTGATGACCGACCGCGGTTGAAAAGTTCGGTGTGCGGGCACGCCGGCGTTAGATCCGCCGGACCGTGCCTGGCCGGCCCGGCGCGCATTCAAGCGCATCGCGGTTCCAGTTCGCGCTGTTCGCCGCAGCTTCGTAGGTCGATTGCAGGAAATCGAGCAGCGCCTGGTCGGGATCTGCAGCCGTGCGCACGGCGTCGTAGGGCAGGATGAACTCGCCGAGCGCGTCGTTGAAGAACGCGGCGTCCGGGCGGACCTGCGTGCTGCGGTAACCCGCGGGCTCCGGGTAGGCGTACGAGTAAAACGCGGGATAGTCGACCGCGCCGCCGCCCGGCCAGAAGCCGGCGCTGCTGACCTCGTGCGAATAGGCCTCGTGTGCCACCGTGTCGGGCAAATACGGCACGCCGCCGGGATGTTGCGGTGCCGTCCGACCGGAGAAGCGCGTGACCGCGAGATCGAAGCTGCCCCAGAAGAAATGCACCGGGCTCGCCTTGCCGAGAAAGGCCGTGCGGAATTGCTTGAACATGCGGTCGCAGTTCACGAGGATCTGGTGAAAGCGCCGCACGGCATCCGCATCGTAGGCAGTGTGCCGAGTATCTTGCGAAAACCTGACAGGGTCGGGCAGTTCGTTCGGCATCTCGTCGATGACCACGTCGATGCCGAGGTCCTTCAATCTCGCCATGATCGTCGCGTAGAAACTCGCGACCGATTGTCCGGCCAGCGCGAATTGCCGCTCGGCGCCGTCGCTGGTTGAGACGCGCAGGGCGCGATCGATGAAATCGAAGTCGATCTCGAACGTGCGGTCCCCGTCCGGGATCGGCGAGGTCGTCAGTCCGCGCGCGGTGACATAGAGCGTGACGTGCCACGAATGATTGAGCCAGGGCGATTTCGCCAGCCGGATCTTGCCGACGATCTGGGTCCAGAGCTGAAGCGTGGCAGCGGTGTCGCGCCACGCCGCGGTCGGCAGTTCCGGCCAACGGGTCTTCGGAGCGTGATTCATGCCAAACCTCTTGGGCGCCGGACAGGAACTTGAGCCTAGCACGAAACCGGTCCTTGCTGCGCTGCCCGTAGGAGCGGGAAGGGCTGTTCCGTCGGTTGCGAGAGACTGCACTGTCGAGGCCGAAAGCGCTGGCGTTGGCCGCGCCATTTGCCTATGAGTGCCGCATCCCAGACGTTTGGATTTGAAGAGATGTTCGAACAGCTCGACGTTGCTCCACCCGACAAGATTCTCGCCCTCATCGACCTCTATCGGGCGGACACGCGTACGCAGAAGGTGGATCTTGGCGTTGGCGTCTACAAGGACCGTGACGGCAAGACACCCATCATGCGCGCCGTGCGGAAAGCGGAAGAGCGCCTGCTGCGCGCGCAGGACAGCAAGACCTATCTGGGGCTTGCCGGGGACGTGGGCTTCAACGCCGCAATGCTCAGGCTGGTGTTCGGCGACAGTGTCGAAACGTCGCGTGTTCGTGTCGCGCAGGCGCCGGGTGGCTCGGGTGCGTTGCGGCTGCTCGCCGAGTTGCTTCGCCGGACCAAGCCGGATGGCATCATCTGGGTCTCTCGACCGACCTGGCCCAACCACGTGCCGACCATGCGCGGCGCCGGGCTGCAAATCGCCGAGTATGAGTATTTCGACGCAGGAAGCGGAACCGTCAAGTTCGAGGCCATGCTCGCCGACCTCGCGAAGGCCAAGGCGGGCGACATCGTCCTGCTGCATGGATGCTGCCACAATCCGACCGGTGCGAACCTGACGATTGCGCAGTGGCAACGCGTCGCCGCGCTCCTGGTCGAAAGGGCCCTGCTGCCTTTCATCGATATCGCCTATCAAGGGTTCGGCGACGGGCTTGAAGCGGACGCAGAAGGCCTGCGCATCGTTGCGGCCAAAGCGCCGGAAATGGTCGTGGCGTCGAGCTGCTCGAAGAACTTCTCGGTCTATCGCGACCGGGTCGGCGCCGCGATGGTGTTGGGCAGGAATGCTGCGCAGGCCGACATCGCCATGAGCCACATGCTGGCCGCGGCCCGCGCGCTCTATTCCATGCCGCCGGATCATGGCGCCGCGGCGGTCCGCATCGTGCTCGACGACCCGGCCTTGCGTTCCGAGTGGGAAGCCGGGCTTGAAGAGATGCGTCAGCGCATGCTTCGGCTGCGCGTGGCGTTTGCCGACGCCCTGCGCCGCCAATCCAACTCGGATCGCTTTGATTTCATTGCCGAGCATCGCGGCATGTTCTCGCGCCTCGGCCTGACCGGGGCGCAGATCGACGGGCTGCGCAACGAGCACGCGGTCTATATGGTCGGCGACAGCCGCATCAATGTGGCCGGCCTTCCCGAAGATCGGCTCGACGATCTGGCGAAGGCAATCGTATCGGTGCTTTGAGCGAATCCTGGGCCAAATCACTGCGTGGCTTTACGAGAGCGCGATCAGTGATCGCGCTCTCGAGCCAGGACCGCAATTGCAGCGAAGAATTACCGCCCGCGTCGGGCAGCCACGCAGATGGCGGTGGCGCTTAGCCGTGGAGCTTGTTGGCCGTCTCCGCGATCACACGTCCCTGATAGCGCGCGCCGGCGAGCTCGTTCTCGCTCGGCTGGCGGCTGCCGTCGCCGCCGGTGATCGTGGTGGCGCCGTAGGGCGCGCCGCCGGTGATCTCGTCGAGCTTCATCTGGCCGGCGAAGCCGTAGTTGAGGCCGACGACGGTCATGCCGAAATGCAGGAGGTTGGTGATGATTGAGAACAGGGTGGTCTCCTGGCCACCGTGCTGGGTCGCGCTCGAGGTGAAGGCGCCGCCGACCTTGCCGACCAGCACGCCCTTGGCCCACAGGCCGCCGGCCTGATCGAGGAAATTGGCCATCTGCGACGACATCCGGCCGAAGCGGGTGCCGGTGCCGACGATGATCGCGTCATAGTTGGCGAGGTCCTCGACTTTCGCGACCGGCGCGGCCTGGTCGAGCTTGTAGTGGGACGCCTTTGCGACCTCGGCCGGCACCAGTTCGGGCACGCGCTTGATGTCGACGGTGGCGCCGGCGTCGCACGCGCCCTGCGCGACAGCATTCGCCATCGCTTCGATGTGACCGTAAGCGGAGTAATAGAGCACGAGAACCTTGGCCATGATACTTTCCTTTTGGGGTGGGGTGGGGGAGTTGGCTGGGGCTGTCATTGCCGGGCTTGACCCGGCAATCCATCAAACAAAAGACTCTTTGCGAAGCTCGATGGATGCCCGGGTCAAGCCCGGGCATGACGATAAGTGAGTGTGGTGACTAGGCCGCGTCGACGAGCACGAGCTCGGCATCCTCGATTGCGGTGATCTTCAGCTTGGCCTCGTCGCGGATCGCGGCGCCGTCGCGCGCATTGACGCGCACACCGTTCACCTCGACGCTGCCGGCAGCCGGCACCAGATAGAGGTGACGGGTCTTGTCGGCGGAGTATTCGGCGCTCTCGCCGGCCTTCAGCGTGGTGGCGAGCACCCGTGCATCGGCCCGGATCGGGAGCGCATCCTTGTCTCCCTCGATGCCCGAGGCAATGGTGACGAGCTTGCCGGAGCGGTTGGCCTTCGGAAACGGCTTCGAGCCCCAGGTCGGGTGACCGCCTGTCGTCGTCGGCTCGATCCAGATCTGGAAGATCTTGGTCTTTGACGGCTCCAGATTGTACTCGGAGTGGCGGATGCCGCTGCCGGCGCTCATCACCTGAACGTCGCCGGCTTCGGTGCGTCCCTTGTTGCCAAGCGAGTCCTGGTGCGTGATCGCGCCTTCACGGACATAGGTGATGATCTCCATGTTGGCGTGGGGATGCGCGGGAAAGCCTGAATTCGGCGCGATCTCGTCATCGTTCCACACCCGCAGCGCGCCGTGGCTGATGTTGTTGGGGTCGTAGTAGCTCGCGAAGGAGAAGTGATGCTTCGCCTTCAGCCAACCGTGGTCGGCGCCGCCGAGCTTTGCGAATGGTCTCAGTTCGATCACAGGAATACTCCGTTCGATGAGATGGATTGAATGTCGTTGACCCTTGGATATGTCGTCGGCCGTGGTATATAAATAGAAACTATCGAAACTCATTGTTTCCTATTTCATCCAACGGGAGCCGCCGCCATGTCGAAACTGCCGGACTTCGAGGCGCTCGCGATCTTCGCAAAAGTCGTGGAGTTACGGTCGTTTGCGGCCGCCGCAAGCGAGCTTTCGCTGTCCAAGGCCACGGTCTCCAAGGCCGTCAGCCGGCTCGAGGAGCGGCTCGGCGCGCGGCTGTTCAACCGCACGTCCCGGCGGCTCGCCCTGACCGATGCGGGGCAAAAATTGTCGGAGCGCGCGGCGCGGCTGCTCGCCGATGGCGAGGCCGCCGAGAACGAGGCGCTGGCGCAATCGACCACGCCGCGCGGCCTGGTGCGGCTCGCAGTGCCCATGAGCTTCGGCATAAAGACGGTGGCGCCGCTGCTGCCGGAGTTCATGGAGGCCTATCCGGAGGTCTCGATCGACCTGCACCTCAGCGACGCGACGGTGGACCTGATCGGCGAAGGCTTCGATGCAGGCTTGCGCATCGCGCGGCTGCCGGACTCCTCGCTGATCGCGCGGCGGCTGTGCGCGATGCCGCGTTACACCGTGGCTGCGCCGTCCTATCTGAAGCGCTACGGCCGGCCGACGCATCCGATGCACCTCGCCGAGCACAAATGCTTCGGCTATGCCTACCTTTCGACACAAGGTGTCTGGCAGTACACCAATGCGACAGGCGAACAGGCCAGCGTGCGCCCCGCGGGCCAGCTCCGCGTCAACAATGGCGAAGCCGTAATGCCGGCGCTGCTCGCCGGCCTCGGCATCGCCGATCTCCCCGACTTCATCGTCGGCGACGCGATTGCGCGCGGCGAGCTCGAGGTGATCCTCAAGGGCTGGAAGCAGCCCGAAGGCGCCGTGCATCTCGTCACCCCGCCCGGCGGCCCGCGCCCCGCCCGCGTCGAGGTGCTCGCGGATTTTCTCGCCAGGCATTTTGCCAAGGGGAAGAAGCGGTAGGGGAAGCGCAGTTTCGTAGATTTCATGGGGCGGTGGGCTGTCTGCGCTCAATGCAGCGCGCGCCCGATCGCGGCAGTGAAAAGAGATCGGCAAGGTCGAATAGGGAACTCCGCCGGTCGCCTTCACATTTAGTTGTCCACTCGAACGATCCTTGGCCGCATTCATTGGCCAGTCTGGCGCGCATCGCCGCGGACAACCGCGCGCGCCCGCCAATATCCGAATTTGAGATCACGGGAGCCGGACATGCGATCGCCGCGGATCGTCCTGAGCTTTGCCATCGCGATCGGGGGAGCTGCCGCGACATCTGCCGCGTTCGCCGAGGAATATCGGGGAACCTGGGAACAGCAGATGGCTTGCACGCCGGATGTGTGGCGTCTGTGCAGCGACCAGATACCTGATGCTCAGCGCATCGTGGCCTGCCTGCGACAGAACACGCCGCAACTCTCCAGCGGGTGTCGTGCCGTGTTCGAGTCAAATGCAAAGGCGCAACAGCCGCAAACGCAGGGGCGTACGCCGCAACAGCCGCAGACGCAGCAGCGGCCGCGTGCCACGCAACCTGCTCCAGTCGCGCCGTCGCGGCCGTGGTACGACGAGGATGATGAGTAGCGCCTGGAGCGTTTTCGAGCGAAGTGGACACCGGTTCGCGTGAAGAAAACGCGTCGAGACAAGAATCCAGGGCTTCGGTTCTGATTCAATCAGAACCGAAAATGCTCGAGGGTCTGACTTCGCAGACGTCGACCCACTCGGCCGATGTCAGCTCTGCCATCCGATCGGGCGTGATGCGGACCGCGCTGTGGGTCGAGCCTGCGGCGGGCACGACGACGTCGAACGCCTTCAGCGACACATCGCAATAGATCGGCAGCGGCGACTTCAGGCCGAACGGGCAGACGCCGCCGACCTCGTGGCCGGTGATCTCGGCGACCTCGTCGAGGCCGAGCATCTTCGGCTTGCCGCCAAACGCCGCTTTTACCTTCTTGTTGTCCATCCGCGAGGTGCCGCTGGCGACGATCAGCACCACGCGGTCGCCGACGCGAAGGCTCAGCGTCTTGGCGATGCGCGCCGGTTCGACGCCATAGGCCTCGGCCGCCAGCACGACGGTCGCGGAGCTCACGTTGGATTCGATCACGGAGATATCGGGCGCCTTCTCGGCGAAGAAGGCGCGGACGGACTCGAGACTCATAATGTTCAGGACCTTGCAGACACCAGCGCGGGAAGTTCGGACAGACCGTGGATACAGTGATCGGGCAGGACGCCGAGTTCGTCCATCTGGGTACGCAGTGCCTTGAACATCGTCAATGGGGCGACCGTCTCGCTCTCGACGCAGGCGAGTGCCATGGCTTCCGGCGTCACCCGCTCGATCCATGCGACATTGAGGCCGAACGCCTTGGCGCCGCAGGCGTCCCATGGATTGGAGGAGATGAACAGCACCTCCGCTGGCGGCACCTTCAGCACCTGCTCGATCAGCGTGTAGGCCTCGGGCGCCGGCTTGAATACCTTGTGGGCATCGACGCTGATGGTCGCATCGAGCAGGCGGTCGAGCCCCGAATTGCGCACCAGCGCATTCAGCATGTCGGGGCTGCCGTTGGAGAGGATCGCGAGCTTCCTGTCCTTCATCGCCTCCAGCGCAGGAATAGCATCCGGATAGAGCGCGAGGTGCCGGTACTTGTCGATGATGCGCGCGAAGGTCGCCTCGTCATGTTGCAGGCCGAGACAGCGCAGTGTGTAGACAAGGGAGTCGCGCGTGGCGACGGAGAAATCCTGATAGCGCTGCATCAGCGTGCGCAGCCAGGAGTATTCGAGCTGCTTGATGCGCCAGACCTGGGTGATGATGTCGCCATAGCCCGGAAAGGCGTCTTCGGTGACGTCGGCCACCGACTGGACATCGTAGAGCGTGCCATAGGCATCGAAGACAACGGCTTTGATGGTCATTGTGGTCTCCCTTGCCCGCCGATCGTCGCATACAGGAATTTCCTGAGCGCGTCGACGGATTGATCCCGCGCCGCCGCGTTGAATTCGAGGTGATGACCGAGCAGCCGCGCCGGCGTGCTGTAATGCGGCACGTCGAAATCGTGATAGGCGCCGGGATAGACGATCAGTTCGATCCGAGCGCCCTTGCCCTTCTCGCGCGAGATCCCCCAATCGTCGCGGCCGTCGGCAAGGTTCCGGCACTCGCTGGCCGGCGTCCAGTCGTCGAGCTCGCCGACCAGGATCAGGGTCGGCACCGTCATATTGCCTTGGATACCCAGGCAGGATGGATAGAAGGCGACAGCGGCGCGAAATTTGTCCGTTGCGTTGCGTTCGATCGCGCCGCGCTCGACAGAGAACAGGGCAAGCCAGGCGCCTTGCGAGAAGCCCACCACCGCGACGCGGGCAGGATCGACCGCCGGCTGCTGGGTGAGGAAATGCAATGCGCGATAGGCGTCATGCACGGTTGCGGGCGGCACGCCGCTTGTGCAGGCGCTGGTGATCCCGCGGGGCCCGAACCGGTCGACCGTGAGCGTGACATAGCCCCACGCCGCCAGCCGCTTGCCCCAGCGCTCGTCGAGCTGTTTGAAATAGCCGCTGCAGCCGTGCAGCAGCACCACGGCGGGCGAGGGGCCCGGCCCATCGGGCAATCGCAGGTAGCCTTGCAGCGGCTGCGCGCTCGCAAGCGGGCTCTCGAATTCGACGAATGCGGGCGGCTGCTCGGCACCTGCCGCGCAGCCGAACTCCGCGCTACCGATCAGGAACGCGGCGAGGAGTGCGGCAAGTCCGGCGAAGTTCGTCATGAACCACCTCGGAAGCTTGCCGCCGATGATACTCCCTTAGATGCCCAAAATCCTCCGCGCGTTGGCCTTCAGCACCTTCGGCCGGATCTCCTCGCGGATGTCGAGCTTGGCAAAATCGGCAAGCCAGCGGTCCGGCGTGATCACCGGCCAGTCGGAACCGAACAGCATCTTGTCCTGCAGGATCGAGTTGATGTAGCGCACCAAAATCGGCGGGAAATATTTCGGCGACCAGCCGGAGAGGTCGATATAGACGTTCGGCTTGTGGGTCGCGACCGACAGCGCCTCTTCCTGCCAGGGGAAGGAGGGGTGCGCGAGGATGATCTTGAGATCGGGAAAGTCCGCCGCGACGTCATCCATGTACATCGGGTTGGAATATTTCAGCCGCATCCCCATGCCGCCCGGCATGCCAGAACCGACGCCGGTCTGGCCGGTGTGGAACAGCGCGATCGCCCCGCCGTCGTTGATCGCCTCGTAGAGCGGATAGGCCATGCGATCGTTGGCATAGAAGCCCTGCATGGTCGGATGGAATTTGAAGCCGCGAACGCCGTATTCCTCGATCAGCTTCTTCGCCTCGCGCACGCCGAGCTTGCCCTTGTGCGGGTCGATCGAGACGAACGGGATCAGGACGTCGAGATGGTCGGAGGCGACCTCCAGCATCTCGTAATTGTTGTAGCGGCGGAAGCCGGTCTCGCGCTCGGCATCGACCGGGAAGATCACCGCGGCGATGTTCTTGGCGCGGTAATAGGCCGCGGTCTCCGGCACCGTCGGCGGATGCTTGTGTGGCGACTTGAAGTAGTCAGCCATCTGCGCCTGGAAGTCGTCATAGCCGTCGTCGCCATGCATGCCGCAGGGCTCCTCGGCGTGGGTGTGGATGTCGATCGCGACGACCTTCTCGATGTCGGGCAGTTTGAGCTTGGGCATTACGGGCCTCCCCGGCAGTTTGATCATTAGGTTCGCCAAATTGATTATACTATATAATTATTTTCGCAAGGCGACCGTTTGCAGATCAGCCGCGTCGGCGCGGGCATCGGCCGCTTGCGCAATCGCGAAATCGTGTCCGGCGGCTCGCCCCGGCCTGTGGGCTGGATCATACGGCGGCGGTCGCGGTGGCTTCAGGATGCAGCTCACCTCGTGCATCGCCGTTCTCCCTGGGCGAGCACGATTCGCTGCATTCTTGGCAAGCTTGGACTCCATGAAGGCAGCATAGGCGGCGGCTGGGAGAGGCTGGTCGATCCCGACCGCCGCCATTTTGTCAGTGATTTCAATATCGCGTGCCGGAGCGGGCGAAGTTCCCGCCCGGCCGAGGCGGTCGAAAACAGCCCGATTGCATTGACATCCGGCGGTCCGATGGCTTAGAAACCGCCCCGTCCCGGGCGGCAAGGCCGCTCTTCGGGATAAATCCCATTTTGCCAGTTTACGGCATTGATCAGGTACGGCCTCCAACACGGGCCTTTCGAAGTAACAGGATTGTCCCATGAAGGTCCGTAACTCGCTGAAGTCGCTGCGCGGCCGTCACCGCAACAACCGTCTGGTTCGCCGCAAGGGCCGCGTCTACGTCATCAACAAGGTCCAGCGCCGCTTCAAGGCGCGCCAGGGTTGATCCACGGCCGATTGGCTAACTGTTCCCGATCGCGGAACTCAGCTCTTTCACAGGTGTTTGACGCCGCGCTGCTTTGCAGCGCGGCTTTGCGCGTCTAGACTTGAGTCATGGGATTAAGACTTTTTGGGCCCAGTAATTTCCGGCTGGCGATCCTGATCGCAGCTCTTCTGGCTGTGCCTGTCGCCGCGGCCGCACAGGGCGATCCCCGGGTCATTCCGCCGCCCGGGACCCAGAAGAAACTGCCCGAAGCCCCAAGCAAGCTGCCGAAGGTTCCGGCCGACCGCGCCCGTGGACTGGATTTCCTGTTCGGCGCGCTGAAGGCCGCGCCCGATGAAGACAGCGCCCGCCATGTCGAGGCGCGGATCTGGGCGCTATGGTTGCACACTCCGAGCGACACCGCCGCACTGCTGATGGTGCGCGCCAAGGCGGCGCTCGATGCCCAGAACATCGATGTCGCGATGAAGCTTTTGGATGCGGTGATCAAGATCAGGCCCGATTACGTCGAGGCCTGGAATCGGCGCGCGACGCTCTACTATCTAAAGAGTGACTACGTCCGTTCGCTGGAAGATTTTCAGCAGGTACTGATCCGCGAGCCTCGCCATTTCGGCGCGCTCGTCGGTCTCGGCACGATCATGCAGGACATCGGCGACGACAAGCGCGCGCTCGACGCCTTCCGCAAGGCGCTGGCCGTCGACCCCCATCTCGAGAAGATACCGGAGAAGGTCAAGCAGCTCTCCGAAAAGGTCGAAGGCCGCGATATTTGAACGTGCGCGATTGACCACGTTCGTGGTCCGCGAGCGCGCGCTTCCCCGCAACCAAAATCCGGCTCAGGAGCACAATCCCGAAATCATTGCCGCTGGCCGGAGCGATGACGTTCGCGACCGCAACCTCGTGCCTCGCCGACAGTCTTTATTGGGTGGTCGGAAATCGCGCCACGGGCCGCTGTCCAATCGTCACGACAAATCCGGTGATCGACGGCGACGTCTGGTTCGGGGACGGGCTCTGCAAATCAATGGCGGATGCGAAGCTGGCCCGCTCAACGATCGGCGCCTGTCCGAAGGACGATCCGTCTGACAAGGACGTCGAAGATAGCCAAGCGCAGTGAAGCGCCTCGAGTCGCTAATGCAGGAACTTGCCGCGGGGGGCGCTGTCCTGGGCTGCGGCGGCGTAGAATTGCTGCAGCTCAGCTTCCAGGTGCTCATTGACGAGCAGCAACGCCTTCAGGGCTCCGCGCAGGTCGCCATTGCAGCTTGCCACGATCTGGTCGATGGCCGCATCGCTAGGGTCGGAAATCATGGTACTCCTCCGATTGTTCCCGTTGAACTCGTCGTATGGGACGCCGGTTCCTGTGAATGTCGTGCACAAGCCAGGAAGCGTTCCGCTTTCGATGAAGCCTCGCGTCTGATGGCGAAATTGCCACCATCAATCTATGAAACTGCTAATGACGCTGGTATGAACCCGCTATCCACAGGCTGGGCGCATTGTGGAAAACCGTGCGCGGCACGGTCTTGAGAAAGTGACAATTGGCTTTCCGAACAAGACCATGTGCGAACCAAAATAGAACCCGTCGCCGCGCGTCACGAGGCCTCGGCCTCGCCACAAATCCGCCCTGCACCGGGGCATCCGGATCATCTCAATGTTGACTGTGGTCGTCGTGCTGGCGGTGGCAGGGGTCGGGTTGGCGCTGGCGACGCAGGTCGGCGTGCTGCTGATCCAGCGCGCCTTTCCGCCACGGGGCCGCATCATCGAGGTTGCGGGCGCGGCGCTGCATGTCGTCGAACTCGGCCCGCGCGATGCTCCAGGGCCGCCGGTTGTGATGCTGCACGGCGCAAGCTCCAACCTCCGTGTGATGCAGCATCCGCTCGGCGACAGGCTCGCCGTGACTCGTCGGGTGATCCTGATCGACCGGCCGGGCCACGGCTGGAGCACGCGCGACCGCATTGCGGATTCGACGCCTGCGATCCAGAGCCGGATGATCATGGACGCGCTGGCCAAGCTTGGTGTCGATCGGGCGATCATCGTGGCGCATTCCTGGGCCGGTGCGCTCGGCCTGCGCATGGCGCTGGATGACCCGGACCGGATCGCAGGTCTCGTGCTGCTGGCACCTGTCGCCTATCCCTGGCGCGGCGGCGTCGGACGCTACAACAAGGTGGTTTCGACGCCGCTGATCGGGCCGCTGCTCGCGCATACCATCACGATGCCGCTCGGTTGGCTGGTGACCAAAGCCGGCGCGCGCGGCGTGTTCGCGCCGCAGGCGATCCCCGGTCATTTTGTCCGCGACAGCGCGACGCCGTTGCTGCTGCGTCCGCGCGAGTTTATCGCCAATGCGCGGGACCTCGTGACGCTGAAGCCGGCCGTCGTCGCGCAGGCGCCGCGCTACGCGGAGATCACGGCGCCGCTCACCATCATCTCCGGCGATGTCGACAAGACGGTCTCGACGCACATCCACTCGCGCCCGCTCGCCGCGACAGCAGCCAATGCGAGGCTGATCGTGCTGCCCGGCATCGGCCACATGGTGCAGTTTGCAGCGCCCGATCTCGTAGTGTCCGAGATCGAGGTGATGGCCGGCCGGATGGCGCGGCATGCGGTGCCGGCACAATAGCTGCTGCAGGCCGCGCCTTCGCACCGCGCGAATGTGATCCGGCCAAGCTTGCGCGGCCGCATGGCGCTGAACATCATGGTCGACGCGCGGTTTCGGATCTCATCAAAGGACACATCTCATGCGGATCGACAATGTCGCCGACCTCATCGCCGAGACACTCGCCCAGGCCGGCGTGAAACGCGTTTACGGCATCGTCGGTGACAGCCTCAACGGCCTCACCGAAGCGCTGCGCAGGCGGGGCACGGTCGAATGGCTGCATGTGCGGCATGAGGAAGTGGCCGCCTTCGCCGCCGCGGCTGAAGCGCAGATCACCGGCACGCTCGCGGTCTGCGCCGGGTCATGCGGACCGGGCAATCTTCATTTGATCAACGGCCTGTTCGACGCGCATCGCAGCCGCACGCCGGTGCTGGCGCTGGCGGCGCAGATTCCGTCCGCCGAGATCGGCGGCGGCTATTTCCAGGAGACCCATCCGCAGGACCTGTTCCGCGAATGCAGCCACTATTGTGAGCTCGTATCCGATCCGGCGCAGCTTCCCTACATGCTGGAAAACGCGATCCGCGCCGCGGTCGGCAAGCGCGGCGTCGCCGTCCTGGTGCTGCCGGGCGATGTCGCGCTGCGCTCCGCGCCGAAGCGCGACGTCTCACCCAATGCCGGGTTGCTGCCGCCGGCGCCGATTGTCCGGCCCGCCGATGCTGACCTGAAGGCGCTGGCCGATCTCCTCAACGGTGCGCGGCGCGTGACGCTGTTCTGCGGGCGCGGCTGCGCTGGGGCGCGTGACGGCCTGCTGAAGCTCGCGGAGACGCTCAAGAGCCCGATCGTGCATGCGCTCGGCGGCAAGGATCACGTCGAGTACGACAACCCCTACGATGTCGGCATGACCGGTTTCATCGGCTTCTCCTCCGGCTATGCCGCGATGCATGCCTGCGACGTGCTGTTGATGCTGGGGACCGACTTTCCCTACAAGCAGTTCTTCCCGACCGGCATCAACATTGCGCAGGTCGATATCCGCCCCGAGAATCTCGGCCGTCGCTGCAAGCTCGATCTCGGCATCATCGGCGACGTCGGCGAGACCATCGCCGCGCTGCTGCCGAAGCTGAACGTGAAGACCGACCGCAAGCATCTTGACGCCTGCCTCGCGCATTACAAGGACGCCCGCGCCGGGCTCGACGACCTCGCCCGCGGCAAGCCGGGCCAGAAGCCGATCCATCCGCAATATCTCGCGCGCCTGCTCAGTGAGCAGGCCGCCGAGGATGCGGTGTTCACCGCCGATGTCGGCACGCCGACGATCTGGGCCGCGCGTTATCTCAAGATGAACGGCCGCCGG
Source organism: Bradyrhizobium sp. ISRA464 (assembly GCF_029910095.1). Lineage (NCBI taxonomy): Bacteria > Pseudomonadati > Pseudomonadota > Alphaproteobacteria > Hyphomicrobiales > Nitrobacteraceae > Bradyrhizobium > Bradyrhizobium sp. ISRA464. Next base: position 1,540,675 of record NZ_CP094526.1, read on the forward strand.
CGCCTGATCGGCTCCTGGGTCCACGGCTCGATGGCCAATGCGATGGCGCAGGCGATCGGCGTGCAGGCAGCGCAGCCCGGCCGGCAGGTGGTGTCGATGTCCGGCGACGGCGGCTTCGCGATGCTGATGGGCGACCTCATCACGCTGACGCAGATGAAGCTGCCGGTGAAGGTGGTGATCTTCAACAACAGCGTGCTCGGCTTCGTGGCGCTGGAGATGAAGGCCGCGGGTTTCATCGAGACCGGCGTCGATCTCAAAAATCCCGATTTCGCGGCGATGGCCCGCGCCATGGGCCTTCATGGCGTCAGGGTCGAGGATCCCGGCGAGCTCGAAGGGGCTGTCCGCGACGTGCTGGCATATGACGGCCCGGCCGTGCTCGATGTCGTGACCGCGACGCAGGAATTGTCGATGCCGCCGACCATCACGCTGGAGCAGGTCAAGGGCTTCAGCCTGTGGGTGCTGCGTGCGGTGATGAGCGGCCGTGGCGACGAGGTGGTCGATCTGGCAAAGACCAATCTGCTGCCGCGTTGAGCAAGCGGCGATGTCCGCCCTGACATCTGCGCCAGGGCGGACGCAAGCATCTCGCGACGCTATTTCTTCTGCTTGCCGTCCTTGTCGAAGGACGAGATGTAGGCCCAGATGTTGTTGGCCTCGGTCTCGTTCTTAATGCCGGCGAAGGCCATCTTGGTGCCGGGGATCTTGGCTTTCGGATCCTTGATGTATTCGAGGAACTGTTCCTTGTTCCAAGTGATGCCGGAATTCTTGTTGGCGTCCGAATAATTATAGCCCGGCGCGGAGCCGGAATGGCGGCCATCGATGCCGTTGAGCTCGGGGCCGACCTTGTTCTTGGCGCCTTCGCCGATCGAATGGCAGGCCAGGCACTTGTTGAACGCGGTCTTGCCGGCAGCGGCATCCTGCGCCGACGCGGAGGATGCGAATGCCAGCGATGTGACGACTGCCAGCGCGCTCAAGGTCTGTATCTTCATGGGGTGCTCTTCGTTTCGTCCCGGGAGGTAGTAAATCGTTTGTGGCATGGCCGCCTTATGTCGGACAAGCCACGAAACTTTGACAGGTTTCCTGACCGTCCGCTTGTCCCAGAGAGAACTCGCGATTGCGGGGGAGCGCAATCCGACCTTCGGCCGGGCTTCGGAAACAGGTGCAGACGTGCTTGATTTGTCGTAACAAATCGGCAAAGGGCGAAGCCCGGAGGAATCCCGATGTCCATCATGATGCCGGCCGCCGACCAGGCCATCCTTGATCGCCGCGCTGAAATCGCGGCGGCGCTGCGCGCAATCGTCTCGGGCGAGGGCGTGATCGACAACGCCGCCGAAATGCTGGTCTATGAATCGGACGGGCTGACCGCCTACCGGCAGCCGCCGATGGTCGTGGTGTTGCCCGATACCACCGAGCAGGTCGCGCGCGTCCTCAAATATTGTCACGCGCAAGGCATCAAGGTGGTGCCGCGCGGCTCCGGCACGTCGCTGTCCGGCGGCGCGCTGCCGCTGGCCGATGCCGTGCTGCTGGGCCTTGGTAAGTTCAAGCGCATCCGCGAGATCGATTTTGACAACCGCGTGGTCGTCACTGAGCCCGGCGTCACCAATCTCGCGATCAGCCAGGCGGTCGCCCATGCCGGCTTCTATTACGCGCCCGATCCGTCGTCGCAGATCGCCTGCTCGATCGGCGGCAACGTCGCCGAGAATTCCGGCGGCGTGCACTGCCTGAAATACGGCATGACCACCAACAATGTGCTGGGCTGCGAGATCGTGCTGATGAACGGCGAGATCCTGCGCATCGGCGGCAAATCGGCGGAGAATTCCGGCTACGACCTGATGGGCATCATCACCGGCTCGGAAGGGCTGCTCGGCGTCATCACCGAGATCACGGTGCGCATCCTGCAGAAGCCGGAGACGGCGCGCGCTTTGATGGTCGGCTTCGCCGAGGTCGAGGCGGCCGGCGAATGCGTTGCGCGGATCATCGGCGCCGGCATCATTCCGGGCGGCATGGAGATGATGGACAAGCCGGCGATCCACGCCGCGGAGGCCTTCGTCCATGCCGGCTATCCGCTCGACGTCGAGGCTCTCTTGATCATCGAGCTCGACGGTCCGTCGATCGAGGTCGACGAGCTGATCAAGCGGGTGGAGTCGATTGCGCAGGGCTGCGGTTCGACGTCTTGCCAGATCTCGACCTCCGAGGCCGAGCGCAATCTGTTCTGGGCCGGAAGGAAGGCGGCATTTCCCGCGGTCGGGCGCATCTCGCCGGACTATCTCTGCATGGACGGCACGATTCCGCGCGGTGCGCTGCCGAAGGCGCTGGCGCGGATCCGCGAGCTCTCCGAGAAGTACCAGCTCGGCGTCGCCAACGTGTTCCACGCCGGCGACGGCAATCTGCATCCCTTGATCCTTTACGATGCCAACAAGGCCGGCGAGATCGAGCGGGCGGAGGCGTTCGGCGCCGACATCCTGCGCTGCTGCGTCGAGCTCGGTGGCGTGCTCACCGGCGAGCACGGCGTCGGCATCGAGAAGCGTGATCTGATGCCGGAGATGTTCTCCGACATCGACCTCAACCAGCAGCAGCGCCTGAAATGCGCCTTCGACGCCCAGGGCCTGCTCAACCCCGGCAAGGTGTTTCCCACCCTGCATCGCTGCGCCGAACTCGGCCGCGTCCATGTCCACGGCGGCAAGCTGGCGTTTCCGGACATTCCGCGGTTCTAGAAGATCGTGCGAGTACGTCGAATGGCAGCCGCGAAGGCTGCGCTCACTCCCCGCAAGGCAGGGCAATCGCATATGACCTGCGCGCACTCTGGTGCTGACGTTTCCGCGTCGTCATGGCCGGGCTTGTCCAGGCTTGTCCCGGCCATCCAAGTCTTCCTTCACGTGGAAAACCAAAGACGTGGATGCCCGGGACAAGCCCGGGCATGACGAGTTTGTGGGTAGACCAACCAAACCACAGGCATTGAACGCGCAGCATAACCGGCATATGCGATAGCCCTGCGCTTGCGGGCGAGGCTTGGGATGGGGCTATCGCCACGAGTCACACTGTGGAGAGATTCCCCACCCGCCGCGCGGTCGGTTTCCGGCGATGATGGCGATCGCCGCCTGCGCCGCTCAGATCAGGACGTATTGGGCGCGCTCCCGTTTCGCGAGCAGGGGCAGCGCTTGCCCCGCGATGTAAGTCTTGAAGTAGTCACTGTCCTGATGCGCCTTCAGGGCCGCTTCGTCCTGAAACAATTCGTAGAACAGGAATTGCGCCGGATTGTCCTTGCCGCGGCCGATCAGGAACAGCTTGGCGCCGGGATCTCGCTGCGCCTCGGGCAGGAAGCGGTCGAGGATCTCGGCGACCTTGTCGGCCTGTCCGTCCCTTGCCTCCCACTCCGCCACCACCAGCAGGCCGCCGGTATTGATGGCGTCGCTAATGGTCCGCGTGCTCATCGCATAGTGCTTCATCTGCATTCCTCCGTTGCGTTGCTCCGATCGAGATTGCGAGACGGCCCAGGGCGAGACGTTGGCGATCGCCATGGTCGCCGCGAGCGCGCCGATGGCGGATCGTCGGGTGAACCTCACCGTGGTGGTCGCGATTTCCGAACGCGTCATGATCGTCTCCAACTGTCTTGCGGTGCCGAACCGCAACGCGGGACATAGTCGACTTGCCGGCACATTCAGTTCGGCAATGGTCGAATTGTCGATGTCGTGAACATTTCGATCATGATCGAAGCGTTACGGTGGGCTGTGGTGCGATAAGCGTCGTGGTTGCCAACCGCCGGAGCCGGCCATGCAGACCATCGCGCCAGAGCTTGCCGATCTCGCCGCATCGATCGCTGATCCCGGGCGCGCCGGCATCCTGACGCGGCTGATGGATGTGGGCGCGCAGACCGCGAGCGAGCTGGCGCGGGTTGCCGGCGTCACGCCGCAGACCGCGAGCTGGCATCTGGCGAGACTGGTCGAGCGCGCGCTGCTCAAGGTCGAGCGGCACGGTCCGCGCCGGCTCTACGGGATCGCCACCCCGCTGGTCGCGCAGATGCTCGAAGGCATGATGACGGTCGCCGCAATTGATCCCCATCCGTCCCGGCCGCAGCCCCGGATCGACGCGCAGATGCGGCGGGCCCGGACCTGTTACGACCACCTTGCCGGCGAACTCGGCGTCGCCGTCACCGAGGCGATGCTGGAACGGGGCTATCTCGAGCTGGACCGGGAGGCCGGCGAACTGAGCGCCGCAGGCATGGCCTTTCTCGGGGGGCTCGGCATCGACCTGCCTTCGCAGCCCCGCCGCCGGCGGGTGTTGTGCCGGCCCTGTCTCGACTGGAGCGAGCGGCGTCCGCACCTGGCCGGACGGGCGGGGGCCGCGCTCGCCGAGCTGGCGTTCCAGCGGGACTGGATCCGCCGCCAGCCGCGGGGCCGATCGGTCGAGATCACCTAGACCGGGCTCGCGGCATTCAGGACGCTGTTCGGAGCGCGCATTTGATTTCGGAGCCAAATTTGGCTACCCGCTAACGCCGTGGACACGCTCAAAGTAAAAGACGCCAAAGACGTCGAAGAAGTGGTGCGCGCGGCGATCGCGAGCGAGCAGCCGCTCGAGATCATCGGCCATGGCTCCAAGCGCGCCATTGGCCATCCGATGGCGACCAATGCCGTGCTCGACCTGTCGGCGCTGAACGCCGTCACCTCCTATGAGCCGAACGAGCTGATCATCACCGTTCAGGCCGGCGCGCCGCTTGCCGACGTGCAGTCGCTGATCGACGCCAAGAACCAGCAATTCGCCTTCGAGCCGATGGATACGTCCGTGCTGCTCGGAACGCCGCAGGCCGGCACCATCGGCGGCATGATCGGCGTGGGGCTGGCCGGTCCCCGCCGCATCAAGGCCGGCGGCGCGCGGGACCATCTGCTCGGCGCGCATGCGGTGTCGGGGTTCGGCGATAGCTTCAAGACCGGCGGACGGGTGGTGAAGAACGTCACCGGCTACGACCTCTGCAAGCTGCTTACCGGTTCCTGGGGCACGCTTGCGGTGATGACCGAGGTGACGCTGAAGGTGATGCCGAAGCCGGAAACCGAGCACACGCTCGTGCTCCGCGGGCTCGACGATGTCGCCGCCAACAAGGCGATGACGGCGGCGCTCGGCTCGCCATTCGACGTCTCGGGTGCGGCGCACCTGCCGTATCAGGCGTTCCGGGCCGGAACGGGGCCGCTCGCAGGGCTCGCCGCCGCCGGGCAGGCGGTGACGCTGGTCCGGCTCGAGGGCATCGCGGCGTCGGTGGCGCACCGGACGGCCTCGCTGAGCCAGACACTGTCCTCCCATGGGATGGTCGACCAGCTCGAAGACGACGCCGCCTCGCTCGCGGTCTGGGCCGCCTTACGCGACGTGGCGCCGTTTGCGGCGAATGGCGCGCTCGGGGCGTGGCCGGTCTGGCGGATCGTTTGCCCGCCAGCTTCGGGTGGCACCCTCGGCCAGGCGCTGGCGCGCGCCAGCGGTGGCGACGTGATCTACGACTGGGGCGGCGGACTGATCTGGCTCGCGGTGCCGCCCAAGGAAAATACGCGGCCCGACGCACAGGCTGCCCTCGTACGCAGCCAGGTCGAGGCGGCCGGCGGACACGCCACCCTGATCCGTGCCGACGAGGCGGTGCGCCGCAGCGTCGATGTGTTCCAGCCGCAGGCCGAGGGCCTTGCCGCGCTCGGCGAACGGGTGCGCAACAGCTTTGACCCGAAGTCCATCCTCAACCGCGGCCGGATGAGGCGAGGAGGGGCTGCATGAAGACCGAATTCTCGCTGACGCAACTCGCCGACCCCGACATCAAGGAAGCGGACAAGATCCTGCGCGCCTGTGTGCATTGCGGCTTCTGCACTGCGACCTGCCCGACCTATGTGCTGCTGGGCGACGAGCTCGATAGCCCGCGTGGCCGCATCTACCTGATCAAGGAGATGCTGGAGAAGGACAAGCCGCCGACTCCCGATGTGGTCAAGCATATCGACCGCTGCCTGTCGTGCCTCGCCTGCATGACCACCTGCCCGTCGGGGGTGAACTACATGCACCTGGTCGACCAGGCCCGGGTCAGGATCGAGCGCGATTATACGCGGCCGTTGGCCGAGCGGCTGTTGCGGTCGGTGCTGGCCTTCGTGCTGCCGCGCCCGGGCGTGTTCCGGATCAGCATGATCCTGGCCGGGCTTGTCCGGCCCTTGACCGCGCTGTTGCCCACCCCATCGGTCGGCGCGTCGTCCCCAGGCCTGCTGCGGCGGATCACGGCGATGCTGGCGCTCGCGCCGCGTGGCCTGCCGCAGCCGGGGCCGCCAGCGGGAACCGTGTTCGCGCCGGTCGGCCGGCGGCGCGGCCGGGTGGCACTGCTTCAGGGCTGCGCCCAGCAGGTGCTGGCGCCGCGGATCAACCAGGCCGCGATCAACGTGCTGACCCGGCACGGCATCGAGGTGGTGCTGGTCAAGGACGAGCAATGCTGCGGCGCGCTCACCCATCACATGGGGCAGGACGAGGACGCGCTGGCGCGTGCGCGCGCCAACATCACGGTGTGGCAAAGGGAAGCGGACCAGAGCGGGCTCGACGCCATCCTGGTCACGACCTCGGGCTGCGGCACGGTCATCAAGGATTATGGCTATCTGCTGCGCGAGGACCGCGCGTTCGCCGGTCCTGCTGCGCGAATCTCCGCACTGGCAAAGGATATCACCGAGTATCTTGCCGGCATCGAGCTCGCGCCCACGACGCAAAAAGGCGACGTCACCGTCGCCTATCACTCGGCCTGTTCGCTGCAGCATGGGCAGAAAATCACTCAACTTCCGAAAGAATTGCTTTCCAAGAATGGATTCGTGGTGAAAGATGTCCCCGAGAGCCATTTGTGTTGCGGTTCGGCGGGGACCTACAACATTCTCCAGCCCGACATTGCGAGCAGATTGCGCGATCGCAAGGTCGCCAATATTGCGATGGTCAAACCGGACATGATCGCTGCGGGCAATATTGGCTGCATGGTTCAGATTGCCGGCGGTACGTCAGTTCCTGTGGTGCACACGATTGAGCTTCTCGATTGGGCGACAGGAGGTCCCCGGCCAGGATTGAACTGATCGACTGCCACTCGAGCATGATCCGGACCTGGAGCTCTGCGTTGGCGCAGCGTTAAGACCGGCGCTCCGACAGGACCATGCCCGACAAGCGAACGGGCCGGTGCTTCCTGCAAGCCGTGCTCCCGTTCCGGCAAGCGGCCATTTCACTGCGCGCGGCGGCCCTTCATCAGCGGCAACAGGAGGACCACGATGGCGAAATCGAAGAAGGCGAAGAAAAGCAAGAAGGCCAAAAAGGCCAAGAAGGCTGTAGCGGCGAAGAGGAAAACTGCGAAGAAGTCCGCCAGGAAATCGGTGAAGAAGGCCGCCAAGAAGGCTGCAAAGAAGTCGGCGAAGAAAGCCGCCAAGAAGGCTTCGAAGAGAGCCGCTGCCAAGAAGGCAGCTCCCAAGAAGGCCGCGCCAAAGAAAGTCGCCAAGAAGAGCGCGCCGAAGAAAGCCGCCGCACCGAAGCCGGCGCCGGTCGCCGCGCCTCCCGCGCCCGCGCCCGAGCCGCAGCCGGCCCCGAGCTGGGCCTCGCCGAGCCATGAGTCGGCGCCTGGCTGGGTCGCCGGCACCGCCCCCGACGGAGGCGAGCACCACTAGAGCGAGATGAGTTAGGATCGAATCGGTTCGGTCACAGACGCGGTTCACCTCTCCCCGGCGGGGAGAGGTCGATTTGCGTAGCAAATTGGGTGAGGGGCCGCGGCTTTAACGGGAGACCCTGATCCCCTCACCCGGCGCTACGCCATAGCCGGAGCAGCGCTTCGGCGTTCTCTTTAAGGGCGGCCGCCGAAGGCGGCCTATGCCGCTCCCGAGGGAGAGGTGAACCTTCGTTGCCGCTCCAGTTCGACCTAATCTCATCACGCGCTAGCCGAAGCGAGCCCGAGCGGGGTACGCAACTGGATGGATTGGAGAGCCGCAGCGGTCTGCCGCTGCGGCTCTTTTCATGTCGCGATCGCGATGCCGTCCTCTTGCGTACCCGGCGATTCGTCGCCCGGCTCGCATTCCGCTCGCCTATCGCAGCCTCCGTCGCTCAACCGGGGCGCGAGCCATTCGGCTTGTGGTGCAAATGCAACACGCGCCGAGCAAGATTCGCTGGAGTGGTCAGAACGCCTAAAAAGGCGGCACATGCATGTCTTTTTTGCTTCTCCGGCATAAGCACGCGTTTCAGATTGAACTCACGCGATTTGGTTCCAGTCGCTTATCGCTCGCCCTGGGGGGCCATTGGAGCTGGGCTGTTCGGAAAGTATATGGGGATCGTCATGAAGAAATTGGCTTTGTTAGCAACGGCGCTAGCAATGGTTTCGAGCTCGGCTTTGGCAGCTGATATGGCCGTGAAGGCCGTCAAGGCACCGCCGCCGGCTCCGTTCGAGCCCTGGGACGTCGCCTTCGGCAGCTCGCTCTCGAGCGACTACATCTTCCGCGGCGTCACCCAGTCCAACCACAAGCCGTCGGTCTCCGCCTATTTCGAGCCGCGCTACAACGTCACCAAGGACCTGCAGCTCTATGTCGGCGTGTCCGGCGAGAGCATCTCCTTCGCCAACCGCGCTGCGGCGGAGGTCGACGTCTACGGCGGTATCCGCCCGACCTTCGGCGCCTTCGCCTTCGACATCGGTGTCTGGGGTTACCTGTATCCGGGCGGCACCTGCTATTATGGCGGCGGTGCACTGACAGACTTCGCAGGCAATCCGCTGAGCGCGGACTGCCAAGCCAACACCCTGACCAATCTGAACGTGATGAAGAAGGATGTCAGCTTCTTCGAAGTCTACGGCAAGGTCACCTACACCATCAACGACAACTGGGCGTTCACCCTGAACGAGTACTACTCGCCGAACTTCCTCAACACCGGCGCCTGGGGCAACTACTCTTCGATCATCGGCAAGTACACCGCGCCCAGCACCATCTTCGGCTCCAGCGGCGTCGGCATGTATGTGTCGGGTGAGTTCGGCCGGCAGTGGCTTGGCACGTCCGACAGCTTCTACGGCGTCCCGGCGTTCCCGAACGGCATCAAATATGCCGATTACAATACCTGGAATATCGGTATCGGCTTCACCTACAAGGTGTTTACGCTCGACCTGCGCTATTCCGACACCGACATGTCGAAGGGTGACTGCAACGCCTTCACCAGCGACTTCACCGCTGGCGGAACCACCAACGTCACCCCGATCAACCCGTCCGGCCTCGGCTCCAACTGGTGCGGCGCAGCCGGCATCGCCAAGCTTTCGGTCGACCTGACGGCGGCGTCCAACCTGAAGTAATCCCTCTTGCGGAGACGAAAGGGCGGCGGAGCAATCCGCCGCCCTTTTTGCTTTTACAGGAGGGGGCTCCGCCCGCCGGCCGCAATCAGTGCATCGCTGCCCGGCATCGTCGCGGCAGTCGAAGTCCGCGACAGCGCACCGGCCGACCCTTCTCACACCGCGACCTTGACGGCCTCGCGCAGCGTGAAGCGGTCGCCGTCGCGGACCAGCGCGATATTGCGCTGATGGAACGCGTCCAGCGTCGAGCGGTGGCCGATCGAGACGACGGTGGTCGCCGGCAGCTTTTCGGCGATGAGTTTGTAGAGCGCGGCTTCCGACGGCTCGTCGAGCGAGGCGGTCGCCTCGTCCAGGAACAGGAATTGCGGTGCGTGCAGCAGCGCCCGCGCGATGCCGAGCCGCTGCTGCTCGCCGAGCGACAACATCCGGTTCCAGTGCGCCTCCTCGTTAAGGCGCGCGGCGAGCTGCGGCAGTCCGACCGCGATGAGGACTTCGCGGACCCGCGCCGCATCGAACTGTGCGGCTTCGCCCGGATAGACGACCGCGTCATGCAGTGATCCGATCGGCAGATACGGGCGCTGCGGCAGCATCATCAGCCGGGCATTGGCCGGGATTTCGATGGCGCCGTTGCCGAACGGCCAGATGCCGGCCACCGCGCGAAACAGCGTCGACTTGCCGGCGCCGGACGGGCCGGTGACGAGCGTGCGCTCGCCCGGGCGGAAGCTGACATGGTCGACCGAAACCAGTGGCGCGCCGTTCGGAAGCTTGACCAGGAGCTGCGGCAGCGCGATCTCGCGGCCGGAGGCGGGCCTGGCGTGAATCGAGGCGGGATCGGCGGCCAGCTTGTCGGCGCTTGCGATCGAGCCCTCGAAGCCGTCGAGACGGGCGATCACCGCGCGCCATTCGGCCATGGTGCGGTAGGCCGACACGAAGAACGAAAGCGCGTCCTGCACCTTGCCGAAGGCTTCGGCGATCTGGATCAAGGCACCGAGCTGGACCGTCTTGTTGACGAAATAGGCCGGGCCTGCAAGCGCGAACGGAAATACCACCGACGCCTGTGCGTAGGATTGCGTGAAGGCGGTAAGCCGCTTGGTCCGGCTCATGATGCCATACCAGTTGGAGACGACGCGGCCGAACCGCTCCGACAGGCGCTCGCGCTCGGCGCCCTCGCCCTTGAGCAGTGCGATCTGTTCGGAGTTTTCGCGGACGCGCACCAGGTTGAAGCGGAAATCCGCTTCCAGGCGCTGCTGGTGGAAGTCGAGGTTGACCAGCGGCGAGCCGATCCACTGCGTCAGCAGCGTGCCGAAGATGGCGTAGACCACCGCGCCCCAGACCAGGTACCCCGGAAATGAGAAATCGCTGCCGAACAGCAATAGCGGCAGCACTTCCGACAGCCCCCAAAGGATCACCACGAAGGAGGCGAGCGAGACGATCGAGCTCAGCAGTCCGACGCCGATCGCCAGCGTCTGGGCGACGAACAGCTTGACGTCGTCGGTGATGCGCTGGTCGGGGTTGTCGGCCGCGTCGCCCGCGAGCTGCATGCGGTAGTGATTGGCGTCGTGCACCCAGTCGCGGAGATATTTGCCGGTCATCCAGTTGCGCCAGCGGATCTGCAGCCACTGGTTCAGATAGAGCTGGTAGACACCGAGGACGACCGAGACCGTGGCCAGCGCGCAGAACACCAGCATCTCGCGCTTAAAGGTGTCCCAGTCCTTGTTCTGCAGCGCGTTGTAAAAGCGATTGCGCCACTGGTTGACCAGCACGTCGTTTCCGACGAGCAGCAGCTCAATCGTGATGACCGCTCCAAGCAGCACCCGGCCGGCCCACTTGTCCTCGGAACTGAAATAGGGCGCAGCGATGCGCCACACGGACGCGAGCGTCGAGCGAATGTTGTTCACAGATTATCGTCTCCGGGAGATGGGCCGCAAAGGCCTGAAAAATCGGGACAATCGGAAGGTTTCAGACGAAAGTCGTAGAACTGGCATGCAAGCGTCGGCTTGTCCCATCGTTCGAGTCAACTCTAGCATGCTCGCAACGGCGAGGGGCGGGGGACCTTCAGTTTTTCGCGAGGATGTGAGCGATCCTTACCGATCGTTCATTCGCGAGCCGGGGCTCAAGCATTTCAGACGAACTCCCGCGGTCGCGCCCGGTGCACCCGTCTCACGCAGGCGGCGCGCCGCATAAAACCGTGGGGGGATCCCGAGATGAACGGCACCTGGAATCAAATCTACAATCCGCTGGGGAATGCGGCGCTGTCGACGATCGCGGCGGCTGTTCCCGTGGTCACGCTGCTGGTCCTGATCGCCAGCGGCCGGGTAAAGGCGCATATCGCGGCCATCATCGCCGTGATCGTGACCAATCTGATCGCGATCTTCATCTTCACGATGCCGGCCGGGATGTCGATCCGCGCCTCGCTGCTTGGCGTGGTCTCGGGCTTCTTCCCGATCGGCTGGATCGTGCTCAACGTCATCTTCCTCTATCAGGTCACCGTGCGGTGCGGGAAGTTCGAGCTCCTGAAGCGCGCCATCGGCGGCGTCACCGAGGATCGCCGCCTGCAACTGCTGCTGATCGCGTTCTCCTTCGGCGCCTTCTTCGAGGGCGCCTCGGGGTTCGGCACGCCCGTTGCGATCACCGGCGCGGTGCTGATCGGTCTCGGCTTCTCGCCGCTCGCGGCCTCCGGCCTGTCGCTGATCGCCAACACCGCGCCGGTCGCCTATGGCGCGCTCGGCACGCCGATCCAGGGCCTCGCTTCGGTGACCGGGCTTGATCCCTACATCCTCGGCGCCATGGTCGGCAGGCAATTGCCGCTGTTCTCGCTGATCGTGCCGTTCTGGGTGGTGTGCGCGTTCGCGGGCTGGCGCGGCATGATGCAGGTGTGGCCGGCCATCCTCGTCACCGGCGTGACGTTTGCGGTCCCGCAATATGTGATCTCGAACTACATCAATCCCTGGATCGTCGACATCGGCGCCTCGCTGATCTCGATGGGCAGTCTGATCCTGTTCCTCAGGGTCTGGCAGCCCAAGAAGCTCTGGCTGTCACCGGCGCTGCGCGGCCACGATGAATCGGCGGCGACGATGGTGGCGGCGAAGCCGCTCGACAAGACGCCGCTGACGCAGGGCGAGCTGTGGAGCGCATTGTTGCCGTGGATCATCGTCTGCATCCTGATGCTGATCTGGGGCAACGGCGCGTTCAAGACCTGGGCGAATTCCATCTTCACCTGGAACTACGCCGTTCCCGATCTGCACAACATGATCAACAAGGTGCCGCCGGTGGCGGCGAAGCCGACGCCCGAGGGCGCTGTCTTTGCGTTCACCTACCTGTCGTTTACCGGCACGGGCATGCTGATCGCCGCGATCATTTCCGGGCTCCTGATGGGCGTCTCGCCGGTCGGTCTCGTCAAGGAATATGGCCGCACGATCAGGCTGTGCGCGATCTCGCTGATCACGATCTCGGCGATGCTGGCGATCGGCACGCTGACCCGGCTCTCCGGTGTCGACGCCACGCTCGGTCTCGCCTTCGCCGCGACCGGCGTGCTCTATCCCTTCTTCGGCACGCTGCTCGGCTGGTTGGGCGTGGCGCTGACCGGATCGGATACCGCCTCCAACATCCTGTTCGGCAATCTGCAGAAGATCACCTCCCAGCAACTCGGCCTGTCGCCGGTGCTGATGGCGGCGGCGAACTCGTCGGGCGGCGTGATGGGCAAGATGATCGACGCGCAATCGATCGTGGTCGCCTCAACCGCGACCAACTGGTACGGCCACGAAGGCTCGATCCTGCGCTACGTGTTCCTGCACTCGATCGTGCTGGCCTGCTTGGTCGGCCTGTTCGTGACCTTGCAGGCCTATGTGTATCCCTTCACCGAGCTGGTTCTGAAATAGGCGCCATCGCCGACACGAAACCCCGCGGGCGAAAAGCCCGCGCGGTTTTGCTTTTCAGGGGCATTTTCCATCGCAGGCAATCTGGCCAAGCGCATGGGCGTCCAATACAAGGGCGCGCGTTGGACCATGACGCCCGCCGAACGGCGAAGATCGGAACCGGCGCGGCTGAACAAGGCTCGAATGCGAGCGCGCGATGACAGGGAATGGCATGATGTCAGTCGGACGAATGTTGCGGGGCGTTGCGCTGCCGGTGCTGGCAAGCACGGTGTTAAGCGCGATCCCGGCCAGAGCGCAGGGGGAATTTCCGTTCGGCTTCGTGATGACGCTGGACGCCGCGCGCATGCCGGGCTCGAAGCGGATTCCCTCGATCGAGGTCGGCGACAACGGCGAAGTGTCGCTCGAGCTCTGGTGCGACGGCGGCAAGGGCCAGTTCTCGATCGCCGGCAACACCATCATCTTCGTCCCCGGCGCGATGGAAAATCGCACCTGCCCGCCGGACCGGGCCCAGGCCGACGGCGATCTGCTCGCTGCGCTCAAGGAAGCGACGACGTGGCGGCGGCAGGGCGATTTCGTCACGCTGATCGGCAGCAGGCAGCTGCGCTTCCAGATCAACACCAATTGAGATGCCGCCTCGCGCGCTTACGGCGTCGCGATCAATCCGCTTGCGGTGGCGACGATCCAGCGGTTGCCCCAGCGCACGATGGAATCGACCCGCCCGAGCCCGGGAATGACATCGCCGCGGGCGGCCATCCGTACGCCCTCGGGGCCTTCGAGAACAGCCGTCCCGTCGCGGACCTCGATCACCGACCATCCGGGGATGGTGGTCGGCCGCGTTTCCGGCGCCGGCGCGAGCGGCTGCTTCATCGCCAGCGCCACGGGGGGCGTGTTCACGGTGGTGGGTACAGCCGCGAGTGCCGGCAGGCGTGAATTGGTCTTTGGGATGCTGCCGGTGACCGATGGCTCTGATGTTGCGACGGATCGCCGCGGGCCTTCGCTTCTCGGCCTGAGTTCCGCGACGTGGGGCGGGGAGATTTCCCGCCGAGCCGTCGGGCCAACGTGGGAGGTGCCTGCAAGCTCGTGCCAGCTCACGCCGCCGGCCCATCCCAGTGCGAAGGTTGCCGCCACCACCACCGCCGCGGCAGTGACGATGCGGATGCGATCGCGATAGGGCTCGCGCAGCAGCAGGGCGGCATCGTGATTCTCGCCGGAGACATCCCACAGGTCTGCCGACCGCTCCGGCAACCGACCGTCAGCCAGATCTGTTGGCCAGATGCTTCCGGGGGGACTCGGCGCGCGGTCTTGCATGGCGTGACCTGTGTTCGGCTGCGCAATGATGATCCTCGAAACTGAATCGAGCCTTAATGCTTGGTGACCGAACTGCGGCAAACCATGAGCGAATGCGCGGCCCCCGTAGATTGACGGAGCTGTTGTGACGGCCGACAGTTGCGACATGTTGTCCCGTTGCGCCGATCCTGATCGTGCGCCGCATGGACCATGCCCGAGATGCGCACGCCCGAGATCACGATCTCCCCTGAAGACCCAAGGCAGCCGGAGGTCCGGCGGCTGATCGCCCTGTCGGACGCCGCCATGCAGGCGCTCTATCCGGCCGAGAGCAATCATCTCGTCGACGCCGATGCGCTTGCCGCGCCCGGCGCGGTATTCCTCGTCGCGCGCAGCGGCAGGGAGGTGCTCGGATCGATCGCCTTCCGCATCATCGCACCTGGTCATGCCGAGATGAAGCGGATGTTCGTGCGCGCCGAGGCGAGGGGAGCCGGGCTCGGCCGGCGCCTGCTCGAAGCCCTCGAGGACGCCGCCCGCCGGCAGCACGTCGACCGCATCAGCCTGGAGACGGGGATCCGGCAGCCGGAGGCGATCGGGCTCTATCGCGCCTCCGGCTACCGCGAATGTCCTCCGTTCGGCAGCTATGCGGCCGATCCGCTCAGCCTGTTCATGACCAAGCGCCTCCGGCCTTGATCGCGGGCGCCCCGTGACGACTTGCCGCGCAGCGGTCGATTCCGGACGTCGTCTCCGGGAAGCGGGTCGTCACTGCGGCAGGCGGCCGCTATAGCGGTGACATGCTCGATTTCGCCGGACAGTATGAAGCCTTTCAACGCCGCGATCCCGCGTGGGACGGCATCGTGTTCGTCGCGGTGAAGACCACCGGCGTGTATTGCCGCCCCGTCTGCCGCGTGCGCACGCCGCTGGCGCGCAATGTGACGTTCTACGGCAGCGCCGCATCGGCGGAGCGTGCCGGTTTCCGGCCCTGCCTACGATGCCGCCCGGAGGCGGCGCCGTTTTGCCCGGCCTGGAAAGGCACCAGGACGACCGTCGAGCGCGCGCTGACGCTTATCGAGCAGGGGGCGCTCGACCGCGGCACTGTCGAAGCGCTGGCCGATCGGCTCGGCGTCGGCGCGCGGCATCTGTCGCGTCTGTTCGCCGAGCATCTCGATGCCTCGCCGCTGCAGGTCGCGCTGTCGCTCCGCGTGCAGCGCGCCAAGCGCCTGATCGACGGCAGCGATATTCCGATCCGTCTGGTCGCTCAGCGCGCCGGCTTTTCCAGCGCCCGGCGCATGAACGCCGCCTTCACCAGGCTCTATGGACGGCCTCCCTCGGCGTTGCGACGGAGGCGATCACCGAACCTCACCCCGCTGTAAACTCAGATGGAGATCAGCAATGGCCAAGACCTACGGCACCGTCAGTGCGGAACGAAAGAAGCAGATGAGCGGGCTCGAATTCGTGCAGGGGCTGGCCAGCGGCGCATTGCCGCTCAACACGATCGCGGGGACGCTGGGCTATGACGTTGCGGAAGCCGAGAAGGGCCGCGTCGTCGTCACGCTGGTCCCGACCGACGCGCATCTCAATCCGGCGGGGACAGTGCATGGCGGCCTCACGGCCACGCTGCTCGACAGTTGCATGGGGCTCGCGGTCCAGTCGACGCTCGACGCCGGGATCAGCCAGACCACACTTGAATTCAAGATTTCGTTGGTCCGCCCGATCACGTCGGACACCGGCCCGATCCGGGCGGAAGGGCAGGTTCTCAACTGCGGCCGCCGCGTCGGCACCGCCGAAGGCAGGGTGACCGACGGCAGGGGGCGTTTGCTCGCGCACGGCACCACGACCTGCCTGATCTTCCCGTCCTGACCGGGCCGCTGCGCCGGCGATGTCGTCGATATGCCGGCGCAGCGCTGGCCGCTGAACTCTACCGTAACGTGCCGCCGGGCGGCGTCGCGGCGCTGTCGGGTTCGGGCAGGCGAATAAGACCGAGCTGAAGCATCGCGCTCAGCGCATCCTCCTGTCCCAGTTCCTCGGCGATCCTTCCTTGCTGCAGACGCAGCACCGTCGTGCCGGCGAATCTCATCTTGCGTCCCGAGGCCGCAGGGATCGAGCCCAGGCGAAAGTCGCTGAACGCCGGGCCCGTATGCGTGCCGCCGCCTTCCCATCGGCCCACCACGTAGTCGCCGTCTGCAATAAGATCGCCGACGCCCCAGAAGTTGAGATCGGGAAAGGCTTCGCGAAACTCCGTCATGAAGTTCAGGACCTCCGCACGTCCTCGCTTCGGCTCGTGCATCGGGTAGTGCACGACAATGTCGGCGGTGGCGAGCTCGTCGACGATTCGCGGGTTCCAGGGATTTCCCCAAAACTCCTTGAACCATCGGGCCACCACGCTCTTGTTGTCCTCTGACATCGCAACGTCTCCATTCGCGCTTGCCGGTGTCGCGATCATCGCGACCCCTGCGGTTTCGATGCGCGCAGTAAGCATTCGGAGACGTGCCTCCCACCACCCGATTCCGGATGAGGCGCGAAGTGATGTCGAGATGAGATTTCGCGTTGCTGCTGCGCCGCTTGGCGTCGCGTGCCGAACATCGTCGTTCGATCTGAAATCGGGTGGTTCGCCGATCTGCGCCACGCAATCGTGCAACTTCGATGCAAGGAGCTGTTGATCAGAGGCGACCGAATGCTTCAGTCCAGGCCGGACGTCGCTTCACAACAACAGCGATCGGATAGGGAAGAGGGCAGCATCGTCGCCAAACCGACGCCGGGCTCACCTCCACACCGACTTGTCGGCATCCCAGCGCTGGCCCTTGAACTCCTTGATCAGGGCGTCGATCGAACCGTTGTCGTCCTTCGGTTCGCCGCCCTCCTCGTCGCTGCCGGTGTCTTCGGTCAGGTTCAGCTTCGCGCCGGCGCTGTCGTCCGTGGTCGAGGTCACGGGGCTCGAAACCCAGAGGATCAGCCGGTCGGAGCTGCCGGGCTTCTCGGGCGAGACCAGCGCGGTGATCTCGAGATTCTCGGTGAGGCCGAGCGAAGGGTAGATCGGGCTCGGCCGCTTCAGGATCAGCTTCAGCTTGCCGGTGTTGGCGTTCCATGACGCGGACGCCGGCTTGGCCGACAGGGTTTTTGCCAGCACGCTGGAGATCGCGGTCGCGATCTTGTCCCGGTTGATCTTGTCGCCGTCACGCCAGTCGGGGGCGGGGAAGCGGATGGTGCGGTCCATCTCGATCACGCCGCTGGTCCAGCCTGCCGCGGTCACGCCGGGCGCGGACTTCGCCTTGGCGAGCAGCGCTGCCGCGTGCTCGGGATCGACGGTGAGGTTGATGGTCTGCTCGCCGGCGCGCATCGCGTCGCAGGTCACCGCGAGGCTCGAGGTGCTGATCTCGACAGCCTCGCCCTTCAGGTTCTTGAGGAATTCCCCCGCGGATTCGAGCTTCACCCGCACGCCGACCGATTCCGGCGAGACGTCGGTGAAATCCTTCGGCTGCGCCGTGATGGCGTCATCAGTCGCCTGGTTGTCCTGGAATTCCCTCTCGCTGAGATCGGAGTTGTCCGACGAGGCGACCTCGGTCACGTTTTGGCCGACCGTGATCTGGCCGCGGAACTCGAATGTGTCACCGGTCTGTTTGCGGCTCAGCTTGACGGCAACCGGTTGCTTGTCGACCACGCTCTGCGTGCTGCCGGAGAGGGTCTGGCCGTTGACGGTGAGATTGGCGATGAAGCGGTCCTTGCGATCGGAGCCCTTTTGGGCGGGATAGCAGACGTCGAGCACGGCCGCGGTGACGGTCTTGCCTTGGCGGGTCTCCTTGAGGATGACGTCGGCATTGCCGTCCATCAGGCCGTCGATCGCGGTGAAATAGCGCGTCTCGGGTCCGCCGGTCCCCGCCCTGGGTTGCAGCTTCATCTGGGCAATAGCGGGCGCCGAAGCGGCGACAAGACCGAGCAGCAGGAGCGGGAGCGCGCGCATACGAAGAGTCCTCGGAGGGCAGAATCGGTTCCGTCGTAACTAGCAAACCTCTGTGTTATTGGCCAAAAAAGAAGGCCACCCGGAGGCGGCCATGGTTCGAATTCCTGATGATGTGAAGTGCGCCTTTGGCGTCAGGCGCGCTCCCTGGAGCTCTCATTGTTCTCCAGCTTCGCGCGCAATGCGCTCATGACACGGCTTGTGGCTTCGATATCCCTCACCGTAAGCCCGTCGGCGAGAGCGTTCACCCAGGGAAGCTGCAAGCGCATGGCCGCGTCGAAGGCCTGGCGTCCCTTGTCGGTGAGGACGACGAGTTGCGCCCGGCGGTGATGCGGGTTGGTCTCGAATGCGACGAGCCCATCCCGTTCCAGGTCGTTGACGATCCGCTGCACGTTCTGCCGGTTGGCGCCGAGATCGCGGGCGAGCCATGCGACCGGCTGCGACCGCTCGGCGACCATGATTGCGCCGAGGATCTGCCAGCGGGCGCTGGTCAGCCCGAGCCGCGCCACCATCCGGTCGCCGGCTGTGAACAGCAGGCTGTTGAGCCTGAACAGGTCGGGAATGAGGTTGGTCAGGGCTTCGCCGGCCGGGCTTCGCTTGGTCTGCGGCATTTGTCACCATAAGGGTATATTGACATCATAATGTCAATATGATCATGTATGCATCATATCGGAATGACATCATAGAACCATATTGGATGGAGCGTCGCCATGTCGCAAATGCGCCCACTGGATCCTGCATTCCCGATCGAACGCCAACTCGCCGTCGATGCCACGTCAGTCGTGCTCGTGAACCTCTTCACGCTCGACAAGGCCGACGAGGATACCTTCCTCAAGGCCTGGCAGGACGACGCCGCCATCATGAAGCGGCAGCCGGGCTTCATCTCGACCCAGCTTCACCGCGCGGTCGGCGAGAGCCCGGCCTATCTGAATTACGCGGTGTGGGAATCCACCGCTGCCTTCCGGGCGGCGTTCGCGAACCCGGAATTCAGGGCAAAGCTCTCGGCCTATCCGGCCTCGGCCGTTGCGTCCCCGCATCTGTTCCAGAAGGTCGCGATACCCGGCGTCTGCGTCGCGTAGCTCGCGATGAATGTGGATCGAAGCCGGGCGGCCACAGATTCGGTTTACCTCTCCCCGACGGGGAGAGGTCGATTTGCGCAGCAAATCGGGTGAGGGGGCCACGGCTCTAACGAGGGACCGTAACCCCTCGCCCGGCGCTACGCCATAGCCGAAGCAGCGCTTCGGCGTTCTCTTAAGGACGGCCGCCGAAGGCGGCCTATGCCTCTCCCAAAGGGAGAGGTGAACCTCGGCTGCCGCGCCAGCTCAACCCAATCTCATCAGGCTTCAGCTCTCGCCAAAAAAGAAGGCCGCCCGGAGGCGGCCTTCGATCTCGATGCGGATGTGCGGTTGGGGCTCAGAAGCCGCCCATGCCGCCCATTCCACCCATGCCGCCGCCCGGCATCGCCGGCGCCGCGTCCTTCGGCAGTTCGGCGACCATGGCCTCGGTGGTCACCAGCAGGCCCGCCACGGAAGAGGCGTCCTGCAGCGCGGTGCGCACCACCTTGGCGGGGTCGATGATGCCCTTGTCGACCATGTCGACATAGTCCTCGGTCTGGGCGTCGAAGCCGAAGGTCTCCGACTTGTTCTCGAGGATCTTGCCGACCACGATCGAGCCCTCGACGCCGGCGTTCTCCGAGATCTGGCGGACCGGAGCTTCCAGCGCCTTGAGCACGATGTTGATGCCGGCCTGGACGTCGGCATTGTCGTTGGTGAGACGGCCGACCGCCTTCTTGGCGCGCAGCAGCGCCACGCCGCCGCCGGGCACGATGCCTTCCTGCACCGCGGCGCGGGTCGCGTTCAGCGCGTCCTCGACACGGTCCTTCTTCTCCTTGACCTCGATCTCGGTCGCGCCGCCGACCTTGATGACAGCGACGCCGCCGGCGAGCTTGGCCAGACGCTCCTGCAACTTCTCGCGGTCGTAGTCCGAGGTGGTCTCCTCGATCTGCGCCTTGATCTGCGTGACGCGGGCGTCGATGTCCTTCTTCTTGCCGGCGCCCTTGACGATCGTGGTGTTCTCCTTGTCGATCACGACCTTGCCGGCGCGGCCGAGCATGTTCACCGTGACGCTTTCGAGCTTCATGCCGAGCTCATCGGAGATCAGCTGACCGCCGGTCAGGACCGCGATGTCCTCCAGCATCGCCTTGCGGCGATCGCCGAAGCCCGGCGCCTTGACGGCGGCGACCTTGAGCCCGCCGCGCAGGCGGTTGACCACCAGCGTCGCCAGCGCCTCGCCCTCGACATCCTCGGCGACGATCAGCAGCGGACGGCCGGACTGCACCACGGCTTCCAGCACCGGCAGCATCGCTTGCAGGCCGGACAGCTTCTTTTCGTGCAGGAGGATGTAGGCGTCCTCGAGCTCGGCGGTCATCTTCTCGGCATTGGTGATGAAGTAGGGCGACAGGTAGCCGCGATCGAACTTCATGCCCTCGACGATGTCGACCTCGGTCTCGAGCGACTTGTTCTCCTCGACCGTGATCACGCCCTCGTTGCCGACCTTCTGCATCGCCTGCGCGATCATCTTGCCGATCGCGGCGTCGCCATTGGCCGAGATGGTGCCGACCTGGGCGACTTCCGAGGAGGAGGCGACCGGCTTGGCGCGCTTCTCGAGGTCCTTGACCACCGCGCCGACCGCGATGTCGATGCCGCGCTTGAGGTCCATCGGGTTCATGCCGGCAGCGACCGACTTGCCGCCCTCGCGGACGATCGCCTGCGCCAGCACGGTCGCGGTGGTGGTGCCGTCACCGGCGGTGTCGTTGGTCTTGGAAGCGACCTCGCGCAGCATCTGCGCGCCCATGTTCTCGAACTTGTCCTCGAGCTCGATCTCCTTGGCGACGGTGACGCCGTCCTTGGTGATGCGCGGCGCGCCGAAGCTCTTCTCGATCACGACGTTGCGCCCCTTCGGGCCGAGCGTCACCTTCACGGCATTGGCGAGCACGTCCACGCCGCGCAGCATGCGCTCGCGGGCGTCTCCGGCGAATTTTACGTCCTTGGCAGCCATATCTTTGAACTCCTCAATCTCTGTGAAATGTTCGCCGCTCTTTTTGCTCGTCATTGCCGGGCTTGACCCGGCAATCCATCACCTGTCCGAAGACTCTTCCGCAGCTTGATGGATGCCCGGGTCATCTGGCGCGAAGACACGCTTCGCGCTTTCGCCCGGGCATGACAGCGGAGGGCGCGGCAACCCTCGGAGTTCACAGCGTCAGACCAGGACGCCCATGACGTCGGACTCCTTCATGATCAGGAGTTCCTCGCCGTCGATCTTGACCTCGGTGCCCGACCATTTGCCGAACAGCACGCGGTCGCCGGCCTTGAGGTCGATCGGAATCAGCTTGCCGGCCTCGTCGCGGCCGCCCGGGCCGACGGCGACGACTTCGCCCTGG
The DNA here is from genome assembly GCF_029910095.1 of Bradyrhizobium sp. ISRA464. Classification (NCBI taxonomy): domain Bacteria; kingdom Pseudomonadati; phylum Pseudomonadota; class Alphaproteobacteria; order Hyphomicrobiales; family Nitrobacteraceae; genus Bradyrhizobium; species Bradyrhizobium sp. ISRA464. Next base: position 1,562,517 of record NZ_CP094526.1, read on the forward strand.
GAAGGCTTTTCCTTGGCCGTGTCCGGAATGATGATGCCGCCCTTGGACTTCTCCTCGGCATCGATTCGCTTGACCACGACACGGTCGTGCAGCGGGCGGAATTTGGATTTAGCCATGACGTTCCCTCTTGGAGGCTGGTTTCAGGTCCGGTTCATCGAGACCGGCGTTGGATGCCGGTCCGGTCGGAGCCGGGCAGGAGGCCCGACCCATTTAGCAATCATGGTGCTAGAGTGCTAATTGCGCGCCGGGAAATATGGCCTGGCGCTGCTTCTGTCAAGCAAACCGGGGTTAAGGCCTTGGTGAGGCCAATATAGGATGGTGATACGGAAACCAAATCGCAACGATGCCGTAATTTCGTCGGACGTCATTGCTCCATCTTAAGTTTTACGCTTGGCTGCAGGACCGGGTGCGGCTGGGACATAGTTCGGGGGATACAAATGATCAGGTCACTCAACGCGCGATTGGTCGCACGGCTCGCGGCTGTCTCGGCGCTGACGATAACCCTGGGGGCATGCGGCAACATGAGCCTGCCGTCGCTGTCGTCGAACCCCGCGCCCGCGCCCACCGAACCGGGCATGGCTCCGGAGATGCCGGCGTCGATCCGGGCCGACGAGATCGTCGGCCGCTGGGGCCTCGCCTCGTACCAGAATCCTGCCGACCGCGCCCGCACCGAGGCCGCCGCGCGCGCCCAGTGCAAGCAGCCCTACGTGATCGGCGCCGGCCAGAATGGCGGCGTCATCATGCATCTGGCCGACCAGGCCACCCCGCAGGAGCTGCGGCTGAAGGGGTCCCCGAGCGGCAAGAACTATATCGGCCCGCCCGGCCCGACGCCCGGCGAGCTGGACCGCGAGATCATCTCCTTCGACGGCCGCGTCATGATCACCCGCTTCGTCGACAAGGACGCCGCCACCCGCTACGGCAACATGGTCTATGTCCGCTGCGCGCCGAGGGCGTAACGGCGGCTGAATTCCTGCTCGTCTGGGGCCGCGCTGACGGTTCGCCTCTCCCCTTGCGGGAGAGGCCGGATCGCATCGGAGATGCGATCCGGGTGAGGGGTTTCTCTCCGCGCGCTCAGATTCACAGAGACTCGCGGAGAGAGACCCTCAGCCGGCGCTGCGCGCCACCTTCTCCCACAAAAGGAGAAAGAAGGAGCCGTCATTACGAGGAGCGAAGCGACGAAGCAATCCATGCTACCGCGTTTGCGGAGGGATGGATTGCTTCGCGGAGCCTGTCATCGGGCGCGCATTCGCGCGACCCGTTGGCTCGCAATGACGGGCGGATAGACCACCGCTCAAAAAAACGCCGGCCTTCGTGCCGGCGTTTTTGCTTTTGTGTCCGACTTGACCTCAATTGAACAGCGCGTCGATGTCGTCCTGCGAGGCGTGACCGGCGTCGCCGTCGAGCTTGGGGCCGTTGAGCAGGCGGGCGTCGCCCTCGCGGGTGTCGACGATCGGCGGCACGTGCGCCTTGATGGCGTCGACGCCGCCCCAGATGTTCATCATCTCGTTGATGTGCTGCTCGATGAACTTCATCGTCTGCATCACCTTGCTGATGCGCTGGCCGGTGAGGTCCTGGAAGTTGCAGGCCTCGAAGATCGAGACCACACGCTCTTGGATATCCTCGCTGAGCCGCTTCTGCTGATCAGGCGTGATATTCTTCGACAGCACGGTCGCGGCCTGGTCGATCGCCTCGGTGGCCTCGAGGATCTGCTGGGTGGCCTGTTCGGTGCCGCCGACGACGGCGCCGAGCTCGCCATTGACCTTGGCCATCTCCTCGCCGTTGAAGCTCTTGCCGTGCAGCACGGCGATCTCGCGCTTGGTGCGGCTGATCGCGTCATGGATCAGGTCGAGCTCGACCTTGAGCTTCTCGCACTGTTCGACCTGGGCGCGATAGGTCTCGAGCAGCGCATGTGCTTCCGCGACTTCGCGCGCCACGATCGCTTCGGCGGTTTCATTGGCAGTCGCGCGCGGCGCGGCCATCTGCGCGCGGATCGAGCGCAGCTCGTCCATGATCTCGCGATGCATCGGGCCGATATCGGCGCCTCCGGCAGTCCCTGGCTCCGGCATTGCCACGTCGCCCATCATGGCCTGTTCGACACGAAAACGCTTGCGCTTCACCGACATGATTTCATTCCCGCCCCTTGTAGTGCACCCGTTCTAGACGGAGCCGATTTAACGTGAGGTTCACGCGGGAATAGTTTGCCGCGTGCGTCGCGTCGCGCGCTCAAACCGCCGGTTAACCATGCGGCTTGCGCATTCACCCAAAATAAACGCTACCGGACAAAACCGCGTGCGCGTGACGACGTGGTGAATCGAAAAGCCCGCCGCGTTTACCAAACCGATGCGGTTTTCATTGCTCATTGACCACGTGCAGCGGCGCATGTCCCTGGCGCCCTCGTGCAACACGTCACGACGAAACAGTACAGAGTACGTCGATGTTCAAGAAAACCAGTCTCGCGCTGCTTGCCGGCGCCTCTTCGCTCATTGCAGCTCCGCATCAGGCCATGGCGATCGACGCGGCGCCGTTCCCCGAGCCCACAGTGATCTACGCCAACCGGCCGGCGCCGCAGCCGCAGATGCGCACCGCTTACGTGCAGCCGCAGCGCTCCAATCTGGGCGGCGGCTTCATCGAATTCCTGTTCGGCGACGGCCCGGCGGCGCAGTCCTACCAGGAGCAGGTGTATCAGCAGCAGCCCGTCCATCAGCAGCAGCCGGCCTATTACGGCAACCGCCAGCCGCTGCCGCCGATGGATCCGCAGCAGCAGATGACCTACCAGCAGCAGGAAGCCGCAGGCGATCCGCGGCTGCGTCCGTTCGATCCGAAATACGAGAAGCAGCTGGTCGACTATCACGGCACCGAACGCGCCGGCACCATCGTCGTCGATACGCCGAACAAGTTCCTCTATCTGGTGCAGGGCGACGGCAAGGCGCTGCGCTATGGCATCGGCGTCGGTCGCCCCGGCTTCACCTGGGCCGGCGTCAAGACCATCTCGGCCAAGCGCGAATGGCCGGATTGGACTCCGCCTGCCGAAATGCTGGCGCGCCGTCCCGACCTGCCGCGGCACATGGAGGGCGGGCCGGAGAATCCGCTCGGCGCGCGCGCGATGTATCTGGGCTCCTCGCTCTACCGCATCCACGGCTCCAACGAGCCCTGGACCATCGGCACCAACGTGTCCTCAGGCTGCATCCGGATGCGCAACGAGGACGTGATCGACCTCTATGGCCGCGTCAATGTCGGCGCCAAGGTCGTCGTGATGTGATCGCGATCCTCGCAAAAACAAAACGGCCGCTCGACGGGAGCGGCCGTTTTTCGTGTGTGCCGAGTATGAACGACAGCTTGGAGGTGGAAGTCCTCTATCCAGCCTGATGACGGCGAAGGATTAGCGAAGCGCAAGGGCGTGACCGCGAGGAGGCGTCTGAAGAAAGCGTGGAGCAAAACCGCGGCCTGATGGACAAGAACCGGATAACGAGGCCTACCCGGCCCGGACGAGCGAGCACGTGATCGCGAAGTCCATGGTCATCAAGGGTCGGGGTGGTAAATCCGGCGGGCGTGCGGCGAAGGCGGTTGGTCTTACCTCGGGAGGTCTGCGCTGTGTCCCGGCAACGGGACTGAGGCCGTCGCAAGGTGGCCTGACCGCAGCGCAGAAGTCAGCCGAGGGCATAGTAGGCGGCAGCGCGCCGCCGAAGGCCCGAACGGTGGAAGTGGTTAGTAGAGCGGTCCATCTCGCGCGAGCCATGCGGCAGAAGAATCAGATCGAGCTGAACTCGGGCACCGGAGCGGAGGGTGAAGCCCCGAGCGCCGCCGCCCGAGAGACCGAAGCAAGCGCGACGAAGGCTAGTCTTGAACGCCCGGCGGTCGCAGGGCCGTCGATGGAAGCAGTGGTCGAGCGTGAGAATCTGAAGAAAGCGTTGGCGCAAGTGAAGCGCAACAAGGGGGCGGCGGGCGTCGACGGGATGACCGTCGGCGAGCTGCCGACCCACCTGAAGGAGCACTGGCTCACGATCCGCGCCCAGTTGCTTGACGGCACCTACAAGCCACAGCCGGTGAGGCGGGTGGAGATACCGAAGGCATCGGGCGGCCTGCGGCCGCTCGGCATCCCGACGGTACTCGACCGCTTTGTCCAGCAAGCGGTGATGCAGGTGTTGCAGGCAGATTGGGACGGAACGTTCTCCGAGGCGAGCTTCGGCTTCCGGCCGACCCGCTCGGCGCATCAGGCGGTGGAACGGGCGCAGATCTACATTGCGTCCGGGCACGCCGTCGTCGTGGACATCGATCTGGAAAAGTTCTTCGACCGGGTCAACCACGACATCCTGATGGGGCTGGTTGCCAAGCGGGTCACTGACAAGCGCCTCCTGAAGTTGATCCGCGGCTTTCTGACCGCGGGCGTTCTGGAGGGAGGGCTGGTCAGTCCGACGGAAGAGGGCACGCCGCAGGGCGGCCCGCTCTCGCCGCTGTTGTCGAATCTGATGCTGGATGTGCTGGACAAGGAATTGGAGAAGCGCGGCCACCGCTTCGTGCGCTACGCCGATGACTGCAACATTTATGTGCGCAGTCATCGGGCGGGTGAGCGGGCGCTGGCGGGCATCGAGAAGTTCCTCGAAAAGCGCCTCAAGCTTAAGGTCAACAAGGCCAAGAGCGCGGTTGCCAGACCGAGTGTTCGTAAATTCCTGGGCTTCAGCTTCACCGGCGGGACAGAACCGCGGCGGCGCATCGCGCCGCAGGCGCTCGCCCGCTTCAAGGCGAGAGTTCGGGAACTGACGCGACGCACGTGCGGCCGAAGCCTGGCACAGACCGCCAAGGAGCTGTCCGTCTATCTCAAGGGATGGCGCGGCTACTTTGGCTTCTGTCAAACGCCGTCGGTGTTGCGGACACTTGATGAGTGGACCAGGCGGCGGTTGCGCGCCATCGCCTGGAAGCAATGGAAGCGTGGAAGCACTCGCTTCGCCGAGCTGCGACGCCGCGGCGTCGGCCGGGATCTGGCGGCACAAACCGTCGGCAACCCACATGGCCCCTGGCGGCTCGCGAACAGCCCCGCACTCACCATCGCTCTGCCAAACGGCTTCTTCGCCTCACTCGGCTTGGCTTCTGTCGCGACACAGCGACCCGCATAATCCGCCGAACCGCCGGATACGGACCCGTATGTCCGGTGGTGTGGGAGGGGCGACGTCGCGAGGCGTCCCCCTATCCCGATTTCAAAAGATCGATATCGATCAGGCGTAGTCGCTGCCGTTGTCGCCGCCGTCGTCGAACCCGCCGTCATCATCGTCGCCGTCGGAGTCGTGATCATTGTCGGCGTAGTTGTCGTCGTCGTTATTGTTGTTCGACGCCTGGTCGAACAGGCCGGCGCGCGAGTTGTCATTGTCGCGGCCGGACGAGCCGATGTCGTTGATCCCGGCGTCGCGCGCGAGATCGCTCGACGACTGGTCGCCGCCCCACGGGCGCGCGCCGCTGCCGAGGCCGCCCGCGTCGGCAAAGGCCTGGTGGCCGCCCATCAAGCCGCGGATGCTGCTCATCAACAGCGAGCCGCCGACCACGCCGGCCGCGGCTGCGGCCGCGGTGCCGAGGAACGAGCCGCCACCGCCGAACGCCGGCTGCTGCGGCGCGCCATAGGGCTGTCCATAGGGTTGCGACTGGCCGTAGGGTTGAGGCTGGCCGTAGCCGCCGCCCGCCTGCGCCTCACGCATCGCCTGACCCGAGTTCCAGACCGGGCGGCTGCCCGGATCCCGGCTGCCCATGTCGGGGGCGCGCACCGGCGGCACCGAGCCCTGCGGCTGGTTCTGTCCGAAGATCGCGTCGCGCATCGAATCGAGGAAGCCGCCGGATTGCTGCTGGCCGCCCTGCTGCTGACCGACCGCGGCCTCCAGTTCCTGGATGCGATCGTGGGCACGCTTCAGCGCCTCGTCCTGCACCAGCGCCGTCTGCACCAGCGCGTAGACCGCGTTCGGCGCGTTGCGCAGTCCCTGCATGATCGCGGACATGGCTTCGTTGTCGCGTGGGGCATTCTCCAGCTTGGCGAGCCGGTCGAAGAGGTCGTCGATCAGTTGGCGTTCTTGCGGTGTCATGGCGTTCTCCATCGCGTCGAAAGACTTCGAAGCGCGCCCGTGATGTAGGCGGGTTTTGTGGCGCAAGGAGTGGGGGCGCGGATTAAATTTACGTATGCGACAAAAGGGACCGGCCCGTTGTCCTGAGCCACGTCAGGCCAGTGTAACTTTGTTCAGGGCGAGCAGGTCAGGGAAAGCGTCGCCGGCGAGATAGGCGTGTTCCTTCTCGCGCTGCGTGGTCAGCGGATCGAGGCCTTTCAGCGTCTCGTCGACGAAGCCGGGATGGCACATCACGAGGCCGTCCTCCGGCATGCCGTCGAGGAAGCCGCGCATCAGTGTGCCGAAGTCCGGCGCGCGCGCAAAATCATAGGCGCCGTCGAAGGCCGGATTGAAGCGCAGGCCGAGTTTCGCCGCCTTGCTGCGGAACTGCGCGCTGAGCATATCGAGCACCAGCGCTTTCGGCGCGGCGAGCCGCTGCGCGAGCGGGCCGTTGCGTCCGCCCTGGCGCACCCAGGCGTCGGGGGCGCGCTCCCTCACCGCGCGCAAGAATCCGTCGCGCACCTGCGGGAACAGCTGCGCGTGCTGATGGCCATCGACGAAGTCGGGCGCGCGGCCGAACAGCTCGCGGAAGGCATCGAGCTGCGCCAGCACTTCGGCGTGGATCAGCTCGGCATCGAGCCGTCGCAACAGCCCGCCGCGAAACAGCTTCGGGAAGGGCAGGAACATGTCGCCGTCGAGCGGGCGAAAATGCAGCGTCAGCGGCCGGAACGGCGCGGTCAGCGTCACGTGCAGGCCGATCGCGCAGCGCGGGCTCTTCGTCACGGAGGCCTGCAGCGCGGCCGCGGCGTCGCGGCCGATCGCGGGCGTCACCATCATCACCGACGTCGCATTGAGCCGGCCGCGCTCGATCAGCTCGCGGATCGCGCGGTTGACGCCGTCGCTCAGTCCGTAATCGTCGGCACACAGCCAGACACGACGCAGTGGAGCATCGCTCATTCGGCGGCGGTCCGCGTTGTGGCACTATCGGCCGCCGTGCCGTCGGGGTGCTTCTCGGTGTGCTCGGCGACGAAGTAGATCGGCCGCGCCTTCAGCTCGGAGAGGATCTTGCCGATATATTCGCCGACGATGCCGATCATGATCAGCTGCACGCCGCCGATCGTCATCAGGCCGACCACCAGCGAGGGATAGCCGGGCACCTGCTTGCCGGTGGTCCACACCTCCCACACGATCGACAAGCCGAACAGGAACGCGCCGAAGGCGAGCAGCGCGCCGAGCAGGCTTGCGAAGCGCAGCGGCGCCACCGAGAACGAGGTCAGGCCCTCGATCGACAGGCCGATCAGCCGGCCGGCGTTGAACGTGGTGACGCCATGCGCGCGCGGCGCCGGCTCGTAGTCGACGCGGATCTGCTTAAAGCCGATCCAGCTCGCCAGGCCCTTGAAGAAGCGGTTGCGCTCCGGCAATTGCCGCAGCGCCGCGGCCGCGCGCGGCGACAGCAGGCGGAAGTCGCCGGCATCCTCCGGGATCTTCTGCCGCGCGCCCCAGTTGATCAGTGCGTAGAAGCCGCGCACGGCAAACCGCCGCGCCGCCGATTCATTGTCGCGATTGGCCTTCGCCGTGTAGACCACGTCATAGCCGTCGTCGATCCAGTGCGCGACGAGCTTTTCCACCAGATCGGGCGAATGCTGGCCGTCGCCGTCCATGAACAGCACCGCGCCGCGGCGGGCGTGGTCGAGGCCGGCCATCAGCGCCGCCTCCTTGCCGAAATTGCGCGACAGCGACACCACCTGCACGTCGAGCGTATCGGCAGGCAATCCGTGCGCGACCGCGAGCGTCGAGTCCTTGCTGCCGTCGTCGACATAGACCACTTCGCAAGCCAGGCCGTAGCGGGCGCGCAGCGTCCTGGCGAGCGCGATCAGCCGCTGGTGCAGCGCCGCAAGTCCCGCGGCCTCGTTGTAGGCGGGCACGACGATGGACAATCCCTGCGCGGCAGCGGTTTTGGCGGTCGTGGTCAGGCCGGAGACGTCAGAGCCCAGCATCATCGATCAGGTTCCAGAAATATCCCTTTAGCAGAATATGGTACCGCCGTCCGGCTGTCGCCAACATGAACAGCCTTGCCTGCTCATTGTCGCAGGAACGCCTCAAGCTTGGCGAACAGCGGGTTCTCGCGATCGAACACATAGTCGAGCGACACCACCGACACCGTATCGGCGCCGTGGTCGCGCAGGAAGCTGCCGAGCGCGTAGAGCTTGCCCGGTGGGCAGTGCAGCGTGAGCATGCCGGAGGAGGTCGGCCCGCCGAACGGGGCGACCACGCCGAAGCGGTTATGCGCCTCGGAAAGCAGTGCATCGTTGCAGCCGGCGAAGCGGGTGCGGACCTCGCGATACTTGTTGGCGCGGGCGCGTGCGGCGATGTGGTCGAGGATGATGCGCGCGGTCTCGCGCGCGCCGTCCGACCAGTCGGCGTCCTTCGAGGCGACCAGATTGGCCTGGCTGCGCAGGATCACGCCGTCGTCCAGCACCTTCAGCCCGTTGGCGGCGAGCGTCGCGCCCGTCGTGGTGATGTCGACGATCAGTTCCGCAGAGCCTGCGGCGGGCGCGCCCTCGGTGGCACCGGCGCTTTCGACGATGCGGTAGTCGCCGACGCCGTGCTTGGCGAAGAAGCCCCGCGTCAGGTTGATGTATTTGGTCGCCACCCGCATGCGGTGATTGTGCTGCTCGCGGAAGCCGGAGGCGACGTCGTCGAGATCGGCCATGGTGCGAACGTCGATCCAGGCCTGCGGCACCGCGACCACGACATTGGCGCTGCCGAAGCCGAGCCCGTCGATCAGCAGCACGCGCCGGTCCGCATCAGGAATGCTCTCGCGCACCAGATCCTCTCCGGTGACGCCGAGATGCACCGCGCCGCGCGCCAGATTGGCCGCGATCTCGCTCGCCGAGAGATAGGCGATCTCGACATTGTCGAGGCCGGCGATGGTGCCGCGATAGTCGCGCGCGCCGCCGGGTTTCGACAGGCTCAGCCCGGCGCGGGCGAAGAAGCCTTCCGCGTTTTCCTGCAAGCGCCCCTTGGAGGGAACGGCGACGACGAAGGGCGTGCTCATGCGGCGCCTCCGTTGGCGGCGGCCTTGCCGTGCTTGGTCATCGCCTCGATCCACACCGAGAAGCCGACGGCGGGAATCGGGGTGGCCGAACCCAGCTGCGTCATCAACCCGTCATAGCGGCCGCCGGCGATCAGCGGCTCGGCGCCATTGCCCTTGGCGTGCAACTCGAACTCGAAGCCGGTGTAGTAGTCGAGGCCGCGGCCGAACGAGGTTGAGAACCGCGTCTTGTGGGTATCGATGCCGCGCGCGGCCATGAAGCCGACGCGGCTCTCGAACTGATCGATCGCGGTGGTGAGGTTGAGCCTGGCGTCATCGGCCAGCGCGCGCAGCTGCGCGACGGCATCGTCGGGATCGCCCGCGATCGACAGGAAGCGCTTGATGACATCGACCGCATCGCGCGGCAGCGCGCCGCCCTTCAGCGTCGATTGCTCGAGGAAGCGGTCGGCGATCTCGGCCACCGTGCGGCCGCCGACATTGGTGGTGCCGGCGATCGACATCAGATCGGTGACCAGCGCCAGCGCCGCCTTGCGGTCGGAGCCGGCGAGCGCGGCGAGCACGCCTTCATATTCGTTGCGGCCGGGCGCGGTCGCGAGCGTCAGGCGCTCGATGTCGTCGGTCAGCGAGACCTTGCGGTTGAAATCCTTGATCAGCCGCCGCCGCCACACCGGGTAAAGATCGAGTGCCTCGAGCAGCGCGTTGAACAGCGCGACGTCGCCGGTGCGGATCTCGACATCGGTCAGCCCGAACGCGGTGGTCGCCTCCAGCGCCAGCGCCAGCATCTCGGCGTCGGCCGCGGCGCGGTCCTGTCGGCCGAAGGATTCGATGCCGGCCTGCAGGAACTCGCTGGGCCGGCCCCAGCGATAGCGGAACACGGCGCCGAGATAGCTGAAGCCCGCCGGCTGGCCGGCTCTGTCGGAGGCGAGGTAGTCGCGCGCCACGGGAATCGTGAGGTCCGGGCGCAGACAGAGCTCCTCGCCGGTCGCGTCCGTCGTCAGATAGAGGCTCTTGCGGATGTCCTCGCCGGACAGGTCGAGGAACGGCTCGGCCGGCTGCAGGATGGCGGGCTCGGCCCGGAGATAGCCGGCCTGCGCGAACGAGGCCAGCAGCGCATCCGCCCAGGAGGCGGATCCGGCGGCGGATCCGGTCGTGCGTGTCGCGGCAGCTTCGGTCATCTTACGGTCCAAACGGTGCGGAATTTGGGTTCCGGCTCGGGGTTCCAGGTTGGTTTGGCGCAGCCCTTACCATGGCCCAAGTGAGGTTTCGACAGGGATCGGCCAAGTGGCTTAATGGGCGGCTTAATGATTGGGTGCGTTAACGATTTTACGACGGCTTGGCTAGGGGCAGATGCCGCTGGGGGCGGCCCGTCACCGATTTATGGATTGCAAGCCCCATCATCCTTGAGGTGCGAGCGGAGCGAGCCTCAGGATGACGGTAACGAAGTGCGCATCCCATTTCCCTTCCAATCCCCCAGCGCCGCCTGCACCAGAGTCAGCGCCGCCACGCCGGCGGTGTCCGCCCGCAGGATGCGCGGGCCGAGCGCCAGGCGGAGGATGTTGGGCTGGCGCAGCAGAACGGCGCGCTCTTCCTCGGCAAATCCGCCCTCCGGCCCGATCAGGACGTCGATCCCGCCATTTGCGGCCGTTGCCGCCTGCAGCGCCCGCATGGGATCGGCCACCTCGGCGGCCTCGTCGCAAAACACCAGCAGGCGCGCCTGCTCGCGGCCGGCGAGGAAACGATCGAGCGCGACGGGATCGGCCACCTCGGCGAGCGAGATGATCCCGCATTGCTCGGCCGCCTCGATCACATTGGCGCGCATCCGCTCGCTATTGACCCGCGAGACCTGGGTAAAGCGCGTCAGCACCGGCTGCAGCCGCGCGGCGCCCATCTCGACCGCCTTCTGCACCATGTAGTCGAGCCGCGCATGCTTCAGCGGGGCGAACACATAGGCGATGTCGGGCAGGCGGTCCTGCGCACGGGTCTGTGTGTCGATCGTCAAGATATCGGCCCGCTTGCGGCCGGAGATCGCGGCGCGCCATTCGCCGTCGCGACCGTTGAACACCCGCACCGTGTCGCCTGCGGCAAGCCGCAGCACATTGCCGAGATAGTTGCTCTGGTTGCGGTCCAATTCGACCGTCTGGCCGGCGCGCAATGGCGCGTCGACGAACAGCCGCGGGCTGCGGAAATTGAGTTCAGGCATAGTTGATGGTCCGCTTTGGCTGCGCTTGTAGCCTAAAGGCTTAGAATCCGGGAACAATTTAATGCAGCGGGCGCGGCCCTACGCCGCGCTGTCGCCCAAATCCACGGGTTGTTAAGGCGTCACAGGAATCGTAAAACGCCCCCGAATTTCGTTGCTTCGTTTTGATGCGCTGGGGTTGCCTGGACCTTTTGCCGGAGAAACGCCCTCGATGATCCGCCGCCTGATCGTGCTGACCGTTGCCGCGACCGCCCTCTGCGGAGGACAGGCCGTGGCCCAAGGCGCCTTTCCGGCCCCATTGCCTAATCAGGTTGGCACCGCCTCGGACCCGGCGTTTCCGCCGGTCAATGGCGGGCGTGCCGGCACCGCCTCCGATCCCGCGTTTCCGCCCGTCAACGGCGTTCCGGCCGCCAGAGTTGGCGTGGCGCCGTCGCCATTCCCGAGCAACGGTGCGGCGCCGATCGCCGGCGGCGGGCTCTCGTCGCCGCCACCGCCCGGTGCCGCGGCCGGTGGTCCCAGCGACGCCTGTATGAAGAACTTCGTTCCGCTGCGCGAGGAAGCTGAAAAGCGCGGCAAAATGATCAAGGCGGCGAGCGATCGGCATGCCGGGCCTGACGAGGCCTGCAAGCTGATCCGCAATTACAGTCAGGCCGAGGTCAAGATGATCAAATATGTCGAGACCAACGCCACCAAGTGCGGAATCCCGTCGCAGATCGCCGACCAGCTCAAGGCCGGCCACAAGAACACCGAAGGTCTTCTGACCAAGGTCTGCAACGCTGCGCAGCAGGCGCAGGCGCGCGGACCGGCGGGCCCGACGCTCAGCGACGTGCTGGGCTCCTCGGCCTCGGTGCCGGAGGCAACGCCGACCAAGCGGGGCGGCAGCACCTTCGATACGCTGAACGGCAACGTTCTCACCCGATGATCGATCGCCCATGAGCGACCTCAGCGCCCGCGTTGCCGACTCCACAGGCAACTGGGTCGATACGCATGCGCCGGCATGGACGCGGCCGTATCTGCGGCTCGCCCGGTTCGACCGACCGATCGGATCGTGGCTGCTGTTGATGCCGTGCTGGTGGTCGGCGGCGCTCGCCGCCGGCGTTGCGGATGACGTCAGGTCATTGCCGCTCGTGGTCGTGTTGTTCTTCATCGGCGCCTTCGTGATGCGCGGCGCCGGCTGCACCTGGAACGACATCACCGATCGCGATCTCGATGCGAGGGTCGAGCGCACGCGGTCGCGGCCGATCCCGGCCGGGCAGGTGACGGTGACGCAGGCGGTGGTCTTCATGATCCTGCAGGCGCTGGTCGGACTCGCGGTGCTCCTGCAGTTCAACCGCTTCGCGGTGTTGACCGGCATCGCCTCGCTTCTGATCGTCGCGATCTATCCCTTCATGAAGCGCATCACCTGGTGGCCGCAGGTCGTGCTGGGCCTCGCCTTCTCCTACGGCGCGCTGATGGGATTTGCGGTGACGTTTGCGCGGATCGATGCAACCGCGCTTGCGCTCTATGCCGGATCGATCGCCTGGGTGATCGCCTACGACACCATCTACGCGCATCAGGACGCCGAGGACGACGCGCTGATCGGCGTCAAATCCACCGCGCGGCTGTTCGGCGCGCGCACCCATCGCGCGCTTGTGCTGTTCTACGGCCTTGCCGTGCTCCTGATCGGCGTGGCGTTCGGTCTCGCGAGCGTGCACTGGCCGGCCTGGATCGGGCTTGCGGCCTTTGCGCTGCATCTCGCCTGGCAGATCCGGCGGCTCGACATCAGCAACCCCGCGCTCTGCCTGCGCATCTTCAAATCCAACCGCGACGCCGGCCTCATCCTGTTCGCGAGCCTGGTCGTCGATGCGGTGCTGCGCGCGGCGTGACGTGTTGATATGCGTGGCGCGACGTCTTCGTACGTGAGGTGAGCACGCTACTTAGGCTCCTTCCCCCTGGTGGGGGCCGAGGCGAGCAAAGCTCGCTCTAGAGGTTGGGGAGAGGGGTAAGCCGCGGGCCGAGCTGAGCGATGAGGATGATGAGGATATCGTCGTCCCAATCTTCGTTCGCGTGTCGCCGTCACGAATATGGAGAGGGCACGTCGTGTGGCACCCCTCTCCCTAACCCTCTCCCGCAAGGGGAGAGGGAACCCTTCCGCCGGTGCGGCCCTGACTTGCCAATCACTGAGTTGCCCGACGTGGCAAGCCCCCGCAGCAAAAATATTTCTGTTTTCCAGAAGTGCAACTCGGTCTATGATCCGCCCGTCTCACCCGCCTGAGGGGCGCTTCGCGATCGTCACGAGTGTTGGGTTGGGATGCGGTGGACGCCTCACGTGCAACTGACGAGTGCGCATGAGGCGGACGGTGAAGTCGTGCAGGCCTGACGCCCTAGTGGCAGGTGTCTCATCAGCAAGAGGCAAGACCTCTCGCTGATGACGGTGACAACAAAGCCCAGTCTCGCCGGGGAGAGCACGTATAAGCCGTAAAACCATCGCGCAGGGAAAGCCGGAGTGTTTTCCGGTTTCACCTGTGGTCCTACCCCTGTGCTTTTTTTGTTGCACAGGGCCCATGGGTGCGATCGGCACCCGGCTTTCCCTGCGCCCTCTGTTAAGGGAGAGGGCGAAATGAGATGCAAACCTCGGACGCATCGCGCCGCGAGAATGCGGATGTACGACTCACAGAATGCGCTACACACACACGGCGTCGTCCTGGCGAAAGCCAGGACCCATTACCCCAAATATTGATTGTTGCGCGACGCTGGGGCCACGATCCCGTTCATCTGCAACTGTGGTGGTTATGGGTCCTGGCTTTCCAGGCCGTGCAAAAATGTCGGCGCGGTGCCTGGAGCTGAGAACGAGGAGGGCACCCTCAAGCTGGACAGGGCCGGAGCGCCTTGAGCAGAGCGGGTACGCTCTTGATGGCAATCAGTCTCTTGAGGTTGTAGGCGATGATGCTGAGCGCCAGTTCGGCTTTGGCTTTGCGCAATCCGCGGACGAGGAAGCGCGGGGTTCCCATCAACCATTTGATGGTCGCGAACGGATGCTCGGCGACTTCGCGGCGGAGCCTCATCCAGCTTGGATCGGCGATCGCCCGCTGATGCATGGCCTCGCGGTCATCGTCATGGAAGCCGCGCACGATGATCCGCTGCGCCGCCTCGGTGCATTGCGATTTCAGCGGACAGGCCGGGCAGGCTTGCGTCCGATATTCCTTCTTCTGTTTGGTGTGGGAGGTCTTGAAGAGTTGGAGGACCTCACCGGCAGGGCAACCCCAGCTGTCGCTCTCTCGGGCGTAGCTGAACTGATCGCGGCTGAAGTATTGCTTGCCCTTCGGATTGACCCGCTCGCCATGCGGTACGATCGCGGTGATCCCGTCCTGCTCACATTGCTTGCCGTGCGCGCCGTTGGCATAGCCGGTATCGGCAACGACGCTCACCTGATCGGCGCCGACGGCCGCCTTGCCCTGCCGGGCCATCGGGTGGAGTTGCTGCAGATCGTTGCCCTCGTTGGTCAGATCGAACGCAACGATCATGTCATGCTGGGCATCGACCGCGATCTGTGCATTGTAGGCAACCTGATGGCCGCGCGGCGTGCGCATGAGCTTGGCCTCAGGCTCACCCAGCACCTTCTGCTTGAGCCCTTCCTGAACCAGCTGTTCGGCCTGCTGCTGCAATTCAGCCCGCTGAGCCCTCAACGCGGCAAGGGCTGCAGCCACGTCGGTCTTGGTCGGCTCAAGCGGCGTCTCCTCGGCGTCGGCCTCATCCATCGCCGTCAGGTAGTCGGCGATCTTGCGCTCGATCGCCGCATCCCGCTCCGCAAGCTTCGCCTTGGTGATCACCTGCTTGCGGCTCGCCGCCGCAGCAATCTTGCTCCCGTCGATCGCCAGGACTTCGCCTCCAAACACCGATTGCTCGCGGCAGAACTTTATAAAGGCCCGGCAGACCCCGGCAATCGCCTCAGGATAGTCCTTGCGGAAGTCCGCAATGGTCTTGAACACCGGCCTCACCCGGTTGATCAGCCAGAACACTTCGACATTGCGCCGAGCCTCACGCTCAAGCCGCCGGCTCGAACGCATCTGGTTCAGATACCCGTAGACATAAAGCTTCAACAGATCGCGCGGATCGTAAGGCGGCCGCCCCGTCGCCTCCGCCTCAACGTTCGAGAAACCCAGCCCGGCAAGGTCCAGGCTGTCCACAAAACCGTCAATGACGCGCACCGCGCTGTCTGCCGCGATCACCTCGTCCAACGTCTCGGGATACAACGTCGCCTGATAGCGCGATTGGCCAACGATGTGTGCCATCCTGCCCCCGAATCCGTCTCTGCCTCCCAAATCCAACATCAGACCGTGGTTTTTGCACGGCCTGTTTCGCCAGGACGACGAACGACGAGTCCAGTTCACAACACAAGCCGCGGAGTATGGATCCCGGCCTGCGCCAGGACGACCGCGATTGCGAGCGCGCGGCGTGCAAGCCGTGAACTCAATCCCGCGCGATGATCTCGCGCTCACCGCGATGCACGCGGGGTTCGTTGAGCTGGACGCCGGCGCGGCGGCGGACCAGGAATTTCGGGCGGCGGCTGCGGATCGCATTACGGCGGCGGCGGCGCGGGGCCGGATCGCGCGGTGCTTCCTCGGTCAGTTGCGGAAGACCGAAGATGTCGCTCCACATCTGCCAGGCGGAGGCGATCTCGTCGGCGTCCGAACTGGTGCCGAGTGGAATCGCGAGCGAAGGATCGCGGTGAACCAGCACCAGCATCTGCGCGTCGTCGATGCCGCGCACCGCGACGCCGAGAAAGTCGCTGACGCGAACGTTGACGGCCATCCGCATGCCTTTGACGGCACGGCGTAGCACGACGTGTTCGCGATGAAGCTCGACCTGCCGCGTGCCGCCGTCCGCGCGCGTGTCCTGCGCGTGGAAGCTGAGCGGAAGGGAAAGAGGGTCGAGCCGCAGTGCACGGCTCGACCCGGCGGAGTTGATCCCGCCTGTTGGTGTTTGACGCCTCACGGCTTTATCTCCCCGCCGGGATTATGTTCCCGGTCGATGCGTGAGACCTTAGCCGAACGATTTCCGTTTCAGCTTAAAAAGCCTGGTTAACCCGATGTCACCAGCGCTGCTTCTGCCGCCATGATTGACAAGAGGTTGGCCCGGATGATTGACGAAGCCTTGCCGCGATTGCGAGAATCTTTGCCGTTGCCGGGGTAAACCGCTTGAATTCCCTGTGAATCCGGCACATCTGGTGGGTTCGTCGACCTCGTTCCGACCCCGTCCAATCCGCAGGAATTTGTTCGTGAACCCTTCACCATTTGCATCGTCGCGACACGGTGATACCTCCGATCTGTTTGATCAATCGGGCTTGAGCAAGCTCGCGCAGCGTCTGGTCGACGCAGCCAAGCGCGCGGGCGCCGATGCCGCCGACGCGGTCGCGGTGCGCGGCGTCTCGCAGGGCGTCGAGGTGCGCGACGGCCGGGTCGAGGAAACCGAGCGTTCGGAAGGCGACGACGTCGGGTTGCGCGTGTTCGTCGGCCAGCGCCAGGCGGTGGTGTCGACCAATGACGTCAGCGGTGACGGTGTCGCGAAGCTCGCCGAGCGCGCGGTCGCGATGGCGCGCGTGGCGCCCGACGACAAATATGTCGGGCTAGCCGATCCGGCGCTGCTTGCGCATGATTTCCCCGATCTCGATCTGCTCGACCGCAAGGTTCCTTCCACCGCCGAGCTGGAGCAGCGCGCGATGGAGGCGGAGGCCGCGGCGCTCGCGGTCAAGGGCGTCACCAAATCAGGCGGTGCGTCGGCTTCGACCGGGATCGGCGGCATGGTGCTGGTGACCTCGACCGGCTTCCACGGCTCCTATTTGCGTTCCAGCCAAAGCATCTCGACGACGGCGATTTCAGGCGAAGGCACCGGCATGGAGCGCGACTACGATTTCACCAGCGCGCTGCATGCGTCAGATCTCGATTCGCCCGCTACCGTCGGCCGCAAGGCCGGCGAGCGCGCGGTGGCGCGGTCCAATCCGCGCAAGGTCGAAACCTGCAAGGTGCCGGTGATCTACGACCCGCGGGTTGCGGGCTCGATCATCGGCCATCTCGTCGGCGCCATCAACGGCGCCTCGATCGCGCGCAAGACCAGCTTCCTGAAGGACCGGCTCGGCGAGCAGCTGTTCTCGAAGACCATCCGCATCATCGACGATCCGTTGCGGGTGCGTGGCCTGCGCTCGCAGACCTTCGATGCCGAGGGCGTCAAGGTGAAGAAAACAGCGCTGATCGATGATGGCGTGCTGACAACATGGATTCTGGACTCCGCGACCGCGCGCGAGCTTGGCCTCGTCACGACCGGCCACGCCCATCGCGGCGTGTCGTCCTCACCCTCGCCGGGATCATACAATTTGCATCTCGAGCCCGGCACGGTGACTCCGAAGGAGCTGATCTCCGACATCAAGCAGGGCTTCTATGTGACAGATTTGATCGGATCCGGTGTCAACGGCGTGACGGGCGACTACAGCCGCGGCGCGTCCGGCTTCTGGATCGAGAATGGCGAGATCACCTATCCGGTCAGCGAGGTGACCATCGCGGGCCATCTGCTGCCGATGTTCAAGTCGCTGGTTGCGGCCAACGATCTGGAATTCCGCTACGGCGTCAACGCGCCGACGCTGCGCATCGAGGGCCTGACGCTTGGCGGACGCTGATACGGACGACTGGATCAAGGCCCGCGACGCGGCATTGCTGACCAAGACGGTGCACGAGGCGGGACGGCTGGCGCTGTCGCTGTTCCGGACCGAGCTGAAGAACTGGATCAAGGGTGCCTCGTCGCCGGTCTCCGAAGCCGACATCGCGGTGAACGACCTGCTGGAGGAGCGGCTGCGCGCGGCAACGCCGGATTACGGCTGGTTGTCGGAGGAAAGCGCCGATGACGAGACGAGGCTCGGCAAGCGCCTGACCTGGATCGTCGATCCGATCGACGGCACCCGCGCCTATCTCGCCGGTCGCGAGGACTGGTGCGTCAGCGTGGCGCTGGTTGAGAAGGCGTCGCCGTTGCTCGCGGCGGTGTATGCACCGGCCTCCGATGAATTCTTTTTCGCCGCGCGCGGGCAGGGGGCGACCCGCAACGACATCGCCGTGCACGCGACCGCCGGCACCGATTTCGACTTTCTGCGTATGGCGGGGCCAAAGCCCCTCGTGCAACGGCTCGGTCCGACGTCGGGCGAGATCACGCTCTATCCGCGAATCGGATCGTTGGCCTTGCGGCTGTGCCGGGTCGCACAAGGTCATCTTGACGCGGCCTTCGCGGGTGGGCAAAGCCGCGACTGGGATCTTGCCGCGGCGAATTTGATCGTGCAGGAAGCGGATGGTAAGATGACTGCGCTCTCGGGGGATGCGATTGAGTACAATCGCCGGGAGGTATCGCATGGGGTGCTGGTGGCAGCGGGACGTGATCGTCATGCACGCATTGTCGAGCATTTTCGTAACCGTCCATTGCCCTGAAGCTCCATCGATCCGCACCGCGCATTCGACGAGCACGACCAGTCCTGTGACGACCAGACCCGTGAAGACCACGCTCCAACTTGCTTGCCGGGCATCCCGTTAGGAAAAGGCCATCATGTCAGACAATGCCCAGCCGCAACTGCTCCACCTCGTCATCGGTGGCGAGTTGACCGATCTCGAGCACAACACCTTCAAGAACCTGGACGAAGTCGACATCGTCGGGGTGTACCCGAACTATGCGACTGCTTACGCGGCCTGGAAGGCGAAGGCGCAGCAGACGGTGGACAACGCCCAGATGCGCTATTTCGTTGTTCACCTCCACCGGTTGCTCGATCCTGAGCAGGACGCAAAGCACTCCCATTGAAACGTTTTTTTCGCGATTTGCTGCGCAGCGCCTTCGTGCAGCGCGCGCTGGGTGTGCTTGCGGCCGAGTACTTGCGGCTGGTCTGGCTCACCAACCGCTTCAGCTACGACCCGCCGGATGTCTATGAGCAGGTCGAGCCGATGATGCCGGCGATTTTCGTGTTCTGGCACGGCCAGCACCTGATGACGCCGTTCGTCAAGATCAAGGAGAGCTATCGCGCCAAGGTGCTGATCTCCCGGCACCCCGACGGCGAGTTCAACGCGATCGCGGCCGAGCGGCTCGGGATCGGCACCATCCGCGGTTCCGGCGACCACTCCGGCGCCTTCAACCGCAAGGGCGGCGTCGGTGCCTTCAAGGAGATGGGACGGGCACTGGAAGATGGCTGGAATGTCGCGACCACGGCCGATGTGCCGAAGCGGGCGCGGGTGGCAGGCCTCGGTCCTGTGATGCTGGCGCGGGAGACCGGCCGGCCGATCCTCGCTTTGGCGATGGTCACCAGCCGTTTCATCCGGTTGAAAAACTGGGATTCCACCACCATCAATTTGCCATTCGGGCGAGGCGCAGTGGTAGGTATTGAGCCGGTTTACGTGCCGCCCGATGCCGATGCCGCGACCATGGAAAAGCTTCGGCAGCACGTGGAGTTTCTTCTGAACGAAGCGACCCGACGCGCCTATGCCGCGGTCGGGCGGCCGGAGGCAGCGCTTGGCTAGCTCGCTCCCGATGACGTTGCGCGTGTATCGCAAGCTGTCGTCTGCGATGGTGCCGCTCGCGCCTGCTTTGATCAAACGACGCTTGAGGCTCGGCAAGGAAGATCCCGCACGGGTCGGCGAGCGGCGCGGCATGAGCGACGACGTCCGGCCGCACGGCCCGCTGGTCTGGATCCACGGCGCGAGCGTCGGCGAGGTGCTGGCGGCCGCGGCGCTGATCGAGCGCCTGCGCGCGTTCAATCTGCGCATCCTCCTCACCTCGGGCACGGTGACCTCGGCCGCGATCGTGGCGAAACGTTTCCCGCCTGACGTGATCCACCAGTACGTGCCGTATGACTCGCCGCGCTATGTCGCGCGCTTCCTCGATCACTGGCGGCCCTCGCTGGCGCTGTTCATCGAGTCAGATCTGTGGCCGAACCTGATCCTGTCGAGCGCCGCCCGGCGGCTGCCGATGGTGCTGATCAACGGGCGGATGTCACAGCGCTCGTTCCCGCGCTGGCGCCGCGTCTCCAACACCATTTCCGCGCTGCTCGGCCGGTTCGATATCTGCCTTGCCCAATCGGATACCGATGCCGAACGCTTCGCCGCGCTCGGCAGCCGCCGCGTCGTCACCACGGGCAATCTCAAGCTCGACGTGCCGGCGCCGCCGGCCGATCCCGCCAAGCTGGAGCGGCTGATGTCGGTGACGCGCGGCCGCCCGATCGCGGTCTCGGCCTCCACCCATCCGGGCGAGGAAGAGATCCTGATCGAGACGCACAAGACGCTCTCGGGCTTCTTCCCCGGACTGCTCACGGTGATCGTGCCGCGCCACGCCGATCGCGGCGAATCGGTCGCGCGGCTCGTCACCGCCGCGGGCCTGCGCCCCGGCCTGCGCTCGCATGAGGACCTGCCGGTCGCGACCACCGACATCTATGTCGCCGATACGATGGGCGAGCTCGGCTTGTTCTATCGGCTGGCACCAATCGTGTTCATGGGCGGCTCGCTGGTCCCGCATGGCGGCCAGAATCCGATCGAGGCCATCAAGCTCGGCGCCGCGATCGTGCATGGTCCGCATGTCTTCAATTTCACCGACGTCTATGAGGCGCTGGATCGCTCCGGCGGCGCGAGGCGCGCCGATGATCGGGAAGCGTTGGTCAAGCAGCTCGGCCAGTTCCTGGCCGACCCCGCTGCGCGCGACGCTTCGCTCGCGGCATCGGAGCGCGTCGTCGAGCAGCTTGGCGGCGCGCTGGAGCGCACGCTGACGGCGCTCGAGCCCTATCTGTTGCAGCTGCGGCTCGAGATGGGAGCCGCCAATGCGTGAGCCGGCCTTCTGGTACCGGCCTTCGTCTTGGATATCGCATCTGTTGAGACCGCTCGCCGCGCTTTACGGCGCGATCGCCGCGCAGCGCATGCAGCGCGTCGGCGCGGATGCCGGCATTCCGGTCTTTTGCATCGGCAATTATCACGTCGGCGGCGCCGGCAAGACGCCGACCGTGCTGGCGCTCGCGAAGCTGCTGCGTGAGCTCGACGAGCGGCCGGTGGTGCTCAGCCGTGGCTATGGCGGCAGGCTGCGTGGCCCGGTCAAGGTCGATCCCGACAGCCACACTGCGGCGGATGTCGGCGACGAGCCGCTGATGATGGCGTCGACGCTGCCGGTCGTGGTTTCGCGCGCGCGCGCCGAGGGCCTCGCGCTGGCACGGGCCCAGGACGCGAGCGTGATCCTCATGGACGACGGCTTCCAGAATCCGTCGGTGGTCAAGGATGCTTCATTCATCGTCATCGACGGCAAGCGCGGGCTCGGAAATGGTCGTGTCTTTCCGGCCGGACCCCTGCGCGCGCCGCTGCCGCCGCAGCTGGCGCGGACCGACGCGCTGATCGTGGTCGGCGAGGGGAATGCGGCGCAAAAGATCGCGGCCGAGCTCGCGTCGCGCGGCAAGCCCGTGCTCCCGGCGCGGCTGAAGCCGGATGAAGCTTCGCTCGCAGCGTTGCGCGACAAACGCGCGCTCGCCTTTGCCGGCATCGGCGATCCCGCGCGCTTCTTCAACACGCTGCGGACCAGCGGTGTCGAGGTCGTGCAGGGCCGCGCCTTCGCCGATCACCACGCCTTTACGAAGGCTGAGATCGACGCGCTCGTTGCGGAGGCGCGCCGCGACGGCTTGGCGCTGGTGACAACGGAAAAGGATCTTGCGCGGTTGCGCGCCGCGGGCGGGATACCGGCCTGGGCGCAGGCGATCGTGCCGTTCGCCGTCACGCTGCAGTTCGCGGATGCGTCAGCGCTGCGGCGCTTCGTGACCGATCAGCTGTTCAAGGCAAGGCAGAGGAGATTGAGCAAGTGAGCCTAGCCTTGCGGCTTCAGTGCGTCGGGGAAATGCCGCTGCAGCACGGCGCCCGGGGTGGCGTAGGCTTCCTGCAGGTCGACGCTCCAGTACTTGAGTTCGTCGAGCGGGATCCGTGAGTCCGTGATCGCGCAGCGCACGAAGGTGCCGGGCGAGATCACGCGGAAATCGCCGTCCAGATACTGCACCTGCGCCTCGCCGTGGCCCGAGGGACCGAACTTGTTCAGCACGATTGAACTCTCCGCCTTGCCTCACATGAGGCTTACTGGATGTTCATGAAGCCGTCTATCACAGATAGGGCGGCATGTCCGTCCATTAAACCACCGACTTGTGATGATTTGGCGGCAGACGCGCATGGTAGCCTTGCGCGCATGGTTCGCTGTGTTTTCAGCACTATAACGAGCCGGCCGGATCGGATGCACTTCAAGTCGGTTTTCATGTTTCTGGCGATGTTTGCCGCGCCGGTCGCGGCCGCGACGCCGCTTCCAGCCCCCCATCAGGTCGAGATCCCCGAAGGCAGCGTCACGCTGCATGCGCAGCTTTATCGGCCCACCGGGGACGGCCCGTTCCCGACCGTGATCGCGCTGCATGGCTGCGGCGGCCTCGCCAGCCGCACCGAGCCGGTGCTGCCGCGCTATCGCGATTGGGCCGAGCAGCTGCTGACCACCGGTCACGCGGTCCTGCTGCCGGACAGCTACGGCTCGCGCGAGCTCGGCCCACAGTGCCGCGCCAAGGAGCATCAGGTCCAGATCCGCCGCCAGCGGGTCGCCGACATCAATGCCGCGCGGCAGTGGCTGGTGCAGCAGAAATGGGTGGCGCGCAAACGCATCAGCCTGGTGGGCTGGGGCAGCGGCGCCGGCGCCTTGCTGTGGGCGGTGCGGCCGCAATTGTGGTCGCGCACCATCGATCCGGATTTTCGCTCGGCGATCGCATTCTATCCGGATTGCCGGACCTCCTTCGGCCTCGGCTGGAGTGCGCGGGTTCCGACGCTGGTCCTGATCGGCGGGCGCGACGACGTCTCTTCGGCTTTGGCCTGCCATCAGATGGTCGACGGCGCGCGCGGCCGCAGCGCGCTCGCCAGGATCGTGGTCTATCCCGAGGCCTATCACGGCTTCGATCGCGCCAACCTGCCGGGGCGCGCGATCGGTGTCTCGTCCGATGCTGCGACCATCGAGCACGGTCACGTCGGAACCGATGCGAATGCGCGCAAGGACGCGCAAAAGCGCGTCGCCGAATGGCTGGCGCGTTAAAGCGTTCTCGAGCGAAGTGGACACCGGTTCGCGTGAAGAAAGCGCGTCAAGAAACGCGTCAAGACAGGAATCTGGAGCTATCGGTTCTGATTCAATCTGAACCGATAGCTCTAGAACAGACTGCCCTGATCGACCGGCTTTGCGGTGCGCTTGGGCGCCGCGGGCTTGGTCTCGCGTGGCGCCTTGGGCTCGCTTGCGGGCGCCGCCGTCGCCGGTGGCCGATCGGGATCGGCGGTGGCGGCGACGCGGCCGTCGGCGAACTCGATCGAGAGACTGGCGCCCGGGCTCACGGCGGCAGCCGAGTGAACCGCATGGCCGCGTTCGTCGCGCACCAGCGCAAAGCCGCGCGCCAGCACGCCGCGATAGGACAGTGCCGACAGCAACTGGCCGCTATGCGCGACGCGCGCCTCGAGGCGCTGCATCGCGGTTGCCAGCGCGCGGCGGGCGCGTTCGGCAAGGCGGTGGGTGCGCTCGAGGTCTCGCGCGATCGCGTTGCGCTGGGCCTGCGCATTGGCGAGCTTCGAGGCCTTCAGCCGGATCTCGAGCCCGGCAAACCGCTCGCGCCGGCTGCGCAGCAGCGAGCGCGCCGACAGGTCGATGCGTTCACCCGAGACGGTCAGCCGCTGCCGCGCATGCGCGACCTGGCCGCGCAGCACGCCGATGGTGAGCCGCGCGCTGCTTGCGGCGAAGCGGCGAAAATGTGCATGGGTGTTGGCCCTCAGCCCGCGCGGCAGCGCCGCGCCGAGGTGATCGAGCCGCTGGCTCGGGATCGCGAGCAATTCGCTCGCCGCCGGCAGCGCGCGCGCCGCGGCACGCAGCTCGTTGCGGCGGGCCTCCTGGCCGCGCTGCCAGCACACCATGACGCGGCGCGCGAGCGCAGTGACCTCGACGAACAGCTCGCTCCGCACCGGCACCGCCATTTCGGCGGCCGCCGTCGGCGTCGGCGCGCGCTTGTCGGCGACAAAGTCGATCAGCGTGATGTCGGTCTCGTGGCCGACCGCAGAGATCAGCGGGATATGGCTTTCGGCCGCGGCGCGGACCACGATCTCCTCGTTGAACGACCAGAGGTCCTCCAGCGATCCGCCGCCGCGCGCGACGATCAGCAGATCGGGCCGCGGAACCCGACCGCCCTCGGGCAGCGCGTTGAAGCCGCGAATCGCGGCGGCGACCTGCTCGGCGGAGCCTTCGCCCTGCACCTTGACGGGCCAGACCAGCACATGGCGGGGAAAGCGGTCTTCCAGGCGGTGCAGGATGTCGCGGATCACGGCGCCGGTCGGCGAGGTGACGACGCCGATCACCTCCGGCAGCCAGGGCAGGAGCTGCTTGCGCGCCTCGTCGAACAAACCTTCGGCCGCGAGCTTCTTCTTGCGTTCCTCCATCAGCGCCATCAGCGCGCCGACGCCGGCCGGCTCCAGCGATTCGATGACGATCTGGTATTTCGAGGAGTTCGGATAGGTCGTCAGCTTGCCGGTTGCGATGACCTCGAGCCCTTCCTGCGGCTTGAAGCGCATCCGGGTGTAGGCGAACTTCCAGATCACCGCCTCGATCTTGGCGCTCTCATCCTTCAACGCGAAATAGCAGTGGCCGGACGAGTGCGGTCCGCGAAAACCGGAGATTTCACCGCGGACGCGGACATGGCCGAACCGGTCCTCCACCGTCCGCTTCAGGGCGGAGGAGAGTTCCGAGACGGTGAATTCAGGCGCGTTGACGAGATTCGGAGCGGCGGTCATTCAACTGATAGAATCGGGGTTTTCGACCCCGTGTGCAAGGTCCGGACGCCCCATTTCAGGCGTCGAATCACATATCCACATCTGATCGAACCACGCATTGCTGCGGTCCGCCGCCGTGCTAAACCGAACAAAATGGCGTTACAACCCCTCAACCGGCGATCCACATGAACATCCTCCTGCTCGGTTCCGGCGGCCGCGAACATGCGCTGGCGTGGAAGATCGCAGCGTCCCCCCTGGTGACAAAACTCTGGTGCGCGCCGGGTAATGCCGGGATGGCGCGCGAGGCCGAATGCGTCGCGCTCAATGTCGCCGACCATGCGGCGGTGATCGAATTCTGCACGCGCAATGCGGTGGACCTGGTTGTCGTCGGGCCGGAGACGCCGCTCGCCGCCGGCATCGTCGACGATCTTGCCGCCGTGGGTATCAAGGCGTTCGGGCCGCGCAAGCAGGCCGCCCAGCTCGAGGGCTCGAAGGGATTTACGAAGGATCTCTGCCACGAGTTCAACATTCCGACCGGCGCCTATCGCCGCTTCGACAATGCGCAGGATGCGCTGGCCTATGTCCGCGCGCACGGCACGCCGATCGTGGTCAAGGCGGATGGCCTTGCCGCCGGCAAGGGCGTCGTGGTGGCGAAGACGCTGGCTGAGGCCGAGGCCGCGATCGCCATGATGTTCGAGGGCGCGTTCGGCTCCGCCGGCGCCGAGGTCGTGATCGAGGAATTCTTGTCGGGCCGCGAGATCAGCTTCTTCGCGCTGTGCGACGGCGAGACCGCGATTCCGCTGGCGTCAGCGCAGGACCACAAGCGGGTGTTCGATCACGACGAAGGCCCGAACACCGGCGGCATGGGCGCCTATTCGCCGACGCCGTTCGTGACCCCAGACGTCCACGACCAGATCATGGCGCGGATCATCCTGCCGACGGTCGCCGGAATGAAGAGCCGCGGCACGCCGTTCAAGGGCGTGCTCTATGCCGGCGTGATGCTGACTGCGCAGGGCCCAAAACTGTTCGAATACAATGTCCGCTTCGGCGATCCCGAATGCCAGGTGCTGATGCTGCGGATGATGTCGGACATCGTGCCGGCGTTCCTTGCCGCCTGCGACGGGCAACTGAAGAATTTCGATCTGCGCTGGTATCCCGAGCCCGCGCTCACCGTGGTGATGGCGGCGAAGGGCTATCCCGGCGACTACGCCAAGGGCACGCGGATCGACGGGCTCGATGATGCCGCCAAGGTCGAGGGCGTCGAGATCTTCCACGCCGGCACGGTCGCGACGGACGGCGCGATCCTCGCCAATGGCGGGCGCGTGCTGAACGTCTGCGCGATGGGCAAAACCGTCACCGAGGCACGGGACCGCGCTTATCAGGCCGTCGATCGCATCAAGTGGTCGGACGGCTTCTGCCGGCGCGACATCGCCTGGCAAGCGGTGGAGGCGGAAAAGGCGAGGGGCTAGGTTGTTCCGCTCTCCCAAGGCGTCATGCGCGGGCTTGACCCGCGCATCCATCGTCTTCGGAAGGGTCTTTTTGCGCGACGGATTGCCGGGTCAAGCCTGGTCAAGCCCGGCAATGACGATGGAGTACGCGGGGCGCAGTTACAGCAAATCCCCACCCGCGGCCGACGCAGTGGTGCCGTGCTCGCGGAACGCCTTGATGACGTTCTTGCCGATCTTCCACTTGTGGATCTCGTCGGGACCGTCGACCAGCCGCTGCGAGCGCACCTGCGTGTACCATTTCGCGAGCGGCGTATCCTGGCTGTAGCCGAGCGCGCCGTGAAGCTGGATCGCGGTGTCGATCACCTTGTGCACCATATGCGCATGGAAGATCTTCGCGATCGAGTTTTCCTGCCTGATATCGAGGCCCTTCTCCGCCTTGTAGGCGATGTGCAGCAGCATCAGCCGGCCGATATAGAGCTCGCTTGCGCAGTCGGCGAGCATGAACTGCACGGCCTGGCGGTCGGCCAAGGGCGAGCCGAAGGTCGAGCGCTTGGTGACGTGGGCGACCGCCATGTCGAGCGCGCGCTGCGCCTTGGCGACGTTGTGCATGCCGTGGCGCAGCCGGCCGTAGGCGAGGCGGTGCTGGCCCATGTTGAAACCGTTGCCCTCGCCGCCGAGCAGATTGTCCGCGGGCACCTTCAGATCCCTGATCTCGATCTCGGAATGGCCGCCATGGATCACGTCGTCATGCGGCCCCTCGATCGCCATGTTCGGCACGTTGCGCTTGATG
This sequence comes from Bradyrhizobium sp. ISRA464, assembly GCF_029910095.1. NCBI lineage: Bacteria > Pseudomonadati > Pseudomonadota > Alphaproteobacteria > Hyphomicrobiales > Nitrobacteraceae > Bradyrhizobium > Bradyrhizobium sp. ISRA464. The sequence continues at coordinate 1,589,877 of NZ_CP094526.1, forward strand.
CGGTAGCCGGGGTTGGGCAACTCGACGATGAAGGTGGAGTACTGCTTGTGGCGCGGCGCGTTCGGATCGGTCTTCGCCATCACCAGCGCGAGGTCGGCGACACTCGCCGACGAGGAGAACCATTTCTCGCCGTTGAGGACGTAATTCTCGTTGCCGTCCTTCACCGCGGTGGTCTGCATGCCGGTGGCGTCGGCGCCGGCGGCCTTCTCCGTCATCGAGAAGCAGATGCGCTTTTCGCCGTTCAGCAGGGGTTTTAGGAACTTCTCCTTCTGGTACTCCGTGCCGTGCGCCAGGATCGTCATCATCGAGGCGTCATCCGGACCCTGCGTGTTCAGCGCCAACGCACCGAGCATGCTTTCGCCGAGCTCCATCTGCACCAGCGCGTTCGCCAGCGGCCCGAGCCCCATACCGCCGTACTCCTTCGGCACGAACGGGCACCACAGCCCTTGCGCGCGGGCTTTCCTCCGCAGCGGGGCGAGCACGTCGGCGAGCGGCCTGGTGTCCAGCTCCTTTTCCGCGGGAATGCACTCGTCGTGCACGAATTTGCGAACTTTCTCGCGGATCGCCTTGGCCTCGGCCGGAATCTCGAAATCGATCGACATGGCACTTCCTCGTTTTCGCGTTGTTGTTGCTTGGGCTCGGGGATGGCATAAACCCCGCTTGGGCCAGCGGCAACGCCAAACAAAGTTTGAAGCAGCACGTGCCGCGAGAGGGAAGGAGCCACCGATGCCTGATCTCGCTGATCTTTTTCCCGGCTATGCCTCCGAATGGATCAACACCTCGCAGGGCCGCATCTTCGCCCGCGTCGGCGGCAAGGGGCCGCCGCTGTTGCTGCTGCATGGATTCTCGTCGACGCATGTGATGTGGCATCCCGTCGCGCCTGATCTCGACGACAATTTCACGCTGATCATCGCCGACCTGCCGGGCTACGGGTGGTCCGACATGCCCGACAGCGACAGGGACCATACGCCCTACACCAAGCGCGCGATGGCCAGGACAATGATCGAAGCGATGGAGAAGCTCGGTCATGTGCATTTCGCGCTCGCCGGCCACGACCGCGGCGGCCGCGTGTCCTACCGGCTCGCGCTCGATCATCCCGGCCGGCTGTCGAAGCTCGCCGTGCTCGATATCGCGCCGACCTATGATTACTGGCAGAAGCTGAATCGGCTGTCTGCGCTGAAGATCTACCATTGGGCCTTCCTGGCGCAGCCCTATCCGCTGCCGGAGACGCTGATCTCGGGCCATGGCGAGTTCTTCCTGAAGGAGAAGATGGCGAGCCAGACCAAGAGCAAGACGCTCGATGCCATCGATCCGCGCGCGCTTGAGCATTATCTCGCGCCGTTCCGCGATCCCGCCCGCGTGCACGCGATGTGCGAGGACTATCGCGCCGGCGCCTATGCCGACTATGAGATCGACAAGGCCGATTTCGACGCCGGCAAGAAGATCACGATCCCGATGCTGGCGCTGTGGGGCGATGCCGGGGTTGCCAGCGCCGCAACCACGCCGCTCGACACCTGGAAGAACTGGGCCACCAATGTCAGCGGTGCGCCGGTGGACTGCGGGCATTTTCTCACCGAGGAAGCTCCGGATGCGACGGCAAAGCTGCTGCGGGAGTTTTTCCTGGCGGCGTAGCGCAACTCGTCGCCCGTCACCCCCGCGCAACGGCTATGCCGTTGTCGCTGGAGGAGCCCGCATAGCGGGTGTCTCGAAGGGCGACGGCCCGACTGTGGCCGTGCATCCCTCGAGGCTCGCCCAGCGGCGCAAATGCGCCGCAAGGATCACACCTCAGTATGACGGATCAGCAGCGTAGCCCGGATGGAGCTCCGCGAAATCCGGGATGGTTTCCGCAGAGGAATTTCCCCGGATTGCGCGGCGCTTCATCCGGGCTACGGGTCACCGCCGCGCCCGGAAAAAATCCTTCAGCAGCGCCGCGGCCTCGGTCTCGCCGACCGCGCCATAGACCTCGGGCACGTGGTGGCAGGTCGGCTGCGCGAAGAATCGCACGCCGGACTCGACCGCGCCGCCCTTGGGGTCGGCGGCGCCGTAATAGAGCCGGCGGATGCGGGCAAAGGAGATCGCGCCCGCGCACATGGTGCAGGGCTCAAGCGTGACGTAGAGGTCGCAGTCGACCAGCCGCTCGGTGCCGATTGCCTCGGCAGCCTGCCGGATCGCCAGGATTTCCGCATGCGCCGTCGGGTCGCGATCGGTCAGCGTGCGGTTGCCGGCCTTGGCGATCACCTCGTAGCCCCGCACAATCACGCATCCGATCGGAACTTCGCCCGCTTTTCCGGCATTTTCGGCGGTTTCCAGCGCCAAATCCATGAAAGAAGGGGCTGACATGCCTCGTATCATCCGAAGAAACCTGCTAGTACCGTCGCCTTCAGCAAAAGTGGATGCCGGTTTTGCGCCAGTCGCGCCCCAAATGGCGCGCGTATCGCCCGGTTGCCCCGCTCCAATAGAACCTTCAGGCGAGACCATTCATGCCCCGCGACAGCGACAAACACAACGACTCCCCGCGCGGCCGGCGTGATCGAGGCGGCCCCGGCAAGGGCCGCTCTGCTGGCCGTGGCGGCTCCGACAAGCCGTTCGGCAAGCGCAGCTTTGGCGGCAAGGGTGATCGCGACAAGCGGTCGTTCGGCGACAAGGGCGAAGGCCGGCCGTTCCGCCGCCGCGAGGACGGTGATGCGCCGCGCCGCGATTACGGCGACCGGCCGCGCTTCAAGCGCGACGACCGCGGGCGCGACGATAGCGAGAAGCGCGCGTTCAAGCCACGCGGCGAGCGGCGCGACTCTGATCGTGACGATCGGGCCCCGCGCGGCGAACGCGGTGGACGGCCCGCGGGACGCTTCTCCGACAAGAAGTTCGGCGACGAGCGCCGCTATGGCGATCGCGACCGCGAGAAGCGGCCCTATACGCCGCGTGGTGAACGCGACGGCGAGAAGCGCTCCTACACGCCGCGCGGCGAACGCGCGGAGCGCAAATTCGACGACAGGAAGTTTTCGCGGGGCGATCGCGACAAGCGCTCATTCGGCGACAAGCCCGAGGGGCGGCCGTTCCGCCGCCGCGAGGATGGCGATGCGCCGCGTCGCGATTTCGGCGACCGGCCGCGTTTCAAGCGCGATCGCGAGTTCGAGGGCCGCGACCGCAGCGACGAGAAGCCCTGGCAGAAGCGCGAGCGTAAGCCACGCGACGATCGCGGCGGCGACGAGCGGCCGCGCTTTTCAAGGTCTCGCGACGACCGCGAGCAGGGCGACCGTTCGTTCCGCGAGCGGCCGAAGTTCAGCCGGCCGCGCTGGGATCGTAAGGGCGGCTCCGGAAATCGCGATGAAGAGGGCGGCCCACGCAGGCGCGAGCGGCCCGAAGGCCGCATGGACTGGCAGGAGCATCCGCGCAGCGAGGGCCGCTTCTCCGACCGTCCGCGCCGCGACAATGAGGATGACAGCAAGATTTTCGCGAAACGCCCGGCCTTCGGTGGACGCGGTGCGTATCGCGAGCGATCCTTCGACGACCGGCGCAGCCGTCCCGAGCCGAAGCCGAAGAAATCCGGCGAGCGCATCGCAAAGGTGCTGGCCCGCGCCGGTCTCGCCTCGCGCCGCGACGCCGAGGAGATGGTGACGCAAGGCCGCGTTACCGTGAACGGACGCGTGATCAATTCACCGGCGCTCGATGTCACGGCCAACGATGTCGTGGCGGTGGACGGAACGCCGTTGCCGCCGCGCGAGCGGACGCGGCTGTTCCTCTATCACAAGCCGCGCGGGCTGATGACGACGCATGCCGATCCCGAGGGGCGGCCGACCGTGTTCGACAATCTGCCGGAAGGCCTGCCGCGGTTGATCTCGATCGGCCGGCTCGACTTCAACACCGAGGGCCTGCTGCTGCTCACCAACGACGGCGGCCTGGCGCGGACGCTGGAATTGCCCGACACCGGATGGCTGCGGCGCTATCGCGTGCGCGCGCATGGCGAGGTGACGCAGGCGCAACTCGACGAGCTGAAGAAGGGGGTCGAGGTCGACGGCGTCAAATACGGGCCGATCGATGCGACGCTGGAGCGCGACCAGGGCGCCAATGTCTGGGTGGTGTTTGCGATCCGCGAGGGCAAGAACCGTGAGGTGCGCAACGTGATGGCGCATCTCGGCCTCGAGGTGAACCGGTTGATCCGGGTGTCTTACGGTCCGTTCCAGCTTGGCGAGATCGAGGAGGGCCAGGTCGAGGAAGTCAAGACGCGGGTGCTGCGCGAGCAGCTCGGCGAGAAGGTCGCCAAGCTTGCGGGCGCCGATTTCACCCGGCCGGAGCAGCGCGAGGCCGGCGACGACGGCGCGCCGGGCGGCAAGAAGCCGTTCAAGCCGGCGGCCAAGAGGGCCGTGATCAACGACCGCAAGGGCCGCCGCGTGCTGGTGCAGCGCACCGGCAGCGAGGAGGCGCGCGCCCGCAACGAGGACGAGGCCAATGGTTACGGCCCGCCACGCCGTCCCAAGCGCGGCTATCACGGCAAGCGCGATCTGACGCCGCGGGACGAGTAGGGGGCCGGTATGAGCCACGCGTTTTTTGCCGCGGTGATTGCTGAGTGGCACGCTGTGCCACCTTCCCCACAAGGGAGGAGGGAACGCACCGCCCGTGCCGCCTCAATGTGGGCATTCTAATGCGCATCGTTGGGGGACGACTGAAGGGCCGCAATCTCGCCGCGCCATCGGGCCGCGAGATCCGGCCGACCGCGGACCGGCTGCGCGAGTCCGTGTTCAACATCCTCATCCACGCTTACGACAACCCGATTGAGGACACGCGCGTGCTCGACCTGTTCGCCGGCACCGGTGCGCTCGGCATCGAGGCGGTATCACGCGGGGCAAAGTTCACGCTGTTCGTCGACAACGGTGCCGAGGCGCGCGCGTTGTTGCGCAACAATGTCGAGTCGCTGGGGCTTGGCGGTGTCACAAGAGTCTACCGTCGCGACGCCACCGATCTCGGCCCGGCGCATCCGATCGAGCCGTTCTCGCTGGTGTTCCTCGATCCGCCCTATGGCAAGGCGCTGGCGGAGAAAGCGCTCGCCTCGCTGCGCGACGGCGGCTGGCTGACGCCGGGCGCGTTGCTCGTGGTCGAGGAGGCAAAGGCCGCGGCGTTCGCGGCGCCCGAGGGTTTTGAGGAGCTCGAGCGGCGCGCGTATGATGACACCGAGTTCGTGTTCTTGCGAAAGGCGTAATGTTGCCGTCTGTTGTGCTGTCGTCACCCGCGAATGCGGGTGATCCAGTACGCCGAGGCCTCTCATGTGATCACAACGGCTGCGGCGTACTGGATCGCCCGATCAAGCCGGGCGATGACAGTTGCGGATGGGGTTGCTACCTCCGCCCGAACAGCTTCTCGATATCGCTTAGTTTCAATTCGACATAGGTCGGGCGGCCATGGTTGCACTGGCCGGAGTTCGGCGTGTCTTCCATCTCGCGCAGGAGCGCATTCATCTCTTCCGGCTTGAGACGCCGGCCGGCGCGCACCGAGCCGTGGCAGGCCATGGTGGCGGCGACATGCATCAGGCGCCGCTCGAGCGGCAGCGCCTCATCCCACTCCGCCATGTGCTCGGCGAGATCGCGCAACAGGCCGGCCGCATTGGTCTTGCCGAGCAGCGAGGGCGTTTCGCGAACGGCGACCGCGCCCGGACCGAAGGATTCGATCGCGAGCCCGAACGACGCCAGCTCTTCGGCCCGATCGAGCAGCTTCTCGACGGTGGCCTCGTCGAGCTCGACGATCTCGGGGATCAAGAGGATCTGCCGCTGCACGCCGTTCTTCGCGAGCGAAGCCTTCAGCCTCTCATAGACGATGCGCTCATGGGCGGCATGCTGATCCACCACGATGAGGCCGTCGCGGGTCTGCGAGACGATGTAGGTCTCGTGGATCTGGGTGCGCGCAGCTCCGAGTGGACGGTCGAGCAGATCCGGCGTGGGCGCTGCCTCGAAGCGCACATCGGCGGTCGGCGCGCCGACGTCGAAGGCGGCCTGGCCCGGCTCGGCGAAGGCAGTGGCCGCACCGTCGAACGCGCGCATCGGATTGACCGGGAACGACGGCGAACTGCGCCAGTCCCAATTGCTCGGGCGAGGCGGTGTGAAGACTGGGCGAAACGCTGACAGCGCCGCGCCGTCGGAGTTGGCTGCCGTGCGCTTGCCTTCGCGGGCGAGGCCATCCTTCAAAGCGTGCACGATCAGGGCGCGGACCAGACCGGCGTTGCGGAAGCGCACCTCGGTCTTGGCCGGATGCACGTTGGCGTCGACCTCCTGCGGGTCGCAGGTCACTAACAGCGCGACGACTGGATGGCGATCACGCGGCAGATAGTCGGAATAGGCGGCGCGCACCGCGCCGAGGATCAGCTTGTCGCGGACCGGACGGCCATTGACGAACAGATATTGCCCGAGCGCATTGGCGCGGGTGAGCGAGGGGGCGGCGGCAAAGCCTTCGACCACGACGCCCTCGCGCTCGGAACGCACCTCGATGGCGCAACTGCGGAAGTCGGCGCCGAGGATGTCGCCGAGCCGCGACAGCCGGCCCGCCGCGCCGGGCAGCGCGGCGGCCCAGGTGACCGGCGCGCGCTCCTCGCCGGCGAGCGTAAAGGCGACGTCGGGCCGCGCCATCGCCAGGCGCCGCACCACCTCGCGGATCGCTTCCGCCTCGGTGCGGTCGGTCTTGAGGAATTTCAGCCGCGCCGGCGTTGCATAGAAGAGATCGTTGACCTCGACGCGGGTGCCCTGGCCGAGCGCGGCCGGCATGATCGGCGACTTCTCGCCGCCTTCGACCGACAGCGACCAGGCATGCGGCTCGCTGGCATGGCGCGTGGTGATGCCGAGTTTTGCGACGGCGCCGATGGACGGCAACGCCTCGCCGCGGAATCCGAGCGTCCGGATGCGGAGCAGGTCCTCGTCGTCGAGCTTGGAGGTCGCATGGCGATCGACCGCAAGCGCAAGATCGCTGCGCGTCATGCCGCTGCCGTCGTCGGTGATGCCGATCCGGCGCCGCCCACCGCCATCGGTGAAGATGTCGATCCGGCTGGCGCCCGCGTCGATCGCGTTCTCGACCAGCTCCTTGACCACGCTCGCGGGGCGTTCGACCACCTCGCCGGCGGCAATGCGGTTGACGAGCTGTTCGGGAAGCTGGCGGACGGGCATGGAGGTCGGGTGCAGGAGGAGATTCGAGCCTTCCCCCCATTCTAGAGGGACGCGCCGGCAAATGCATGGGGTGGGCTGCGAATGGCTGCCTTTAGCTGGGGATGGAGCCGGCCTATCGTCTTGAAGACGCTCACTTTCGCCGTCCCATCGGGTACGTCCTACGTGGCGATTGTGGGGGCAGACGCGCAGGTATATCGTTTAGAAAAATTATAATCCGACTGGGAGGATAGCCATGTGCCATTTGTTCTCGCACCAGCCGCAGCGCAATTATGAATCGCAGACCCGGTCACTGCGAATTGGCGGCCATTGCACCTCGATCCGGCTCGAAATGTCGTTCTGGGACACGCTGGAGGAGATTGCCGCGAAGGAGGGGATGAGCCTCGCGAAATTCCTCACCACACTCTATGACGAAGTCCTCAACCATCATGGCGAGGTCAATAATTTCGCCTCGCTGCTGCGCTGCTGTTGCCTGATCTATCGCTCGCAGGGCGCAACGACGGTCCCCGAATTTCGAGGCCAGCCTATTCTCGACGCCGCCGAATAGGTTCTTGGACGCATCCCGCAAAAATGAACGGCCTTGTCCAGGGAAGACAAGGCCGTTTGAGTTCAGAGGGAACTAGATCTCCTTACGCTGCATCGCGCCGGCGATGGTGTCGGCTTGCCGGATCGCCAGCGACACGATCGTCAGCGTCGGATTGCAGGCCGCGCCAGAGGTGAACTGGCTGCCATCCGAGATGAACAGGTTCTTGATGTCGTGGGTCTGGCCGAACTTGTTGACCACGCCGTCCCGCGGCTTCTCGCTCATCCGGTTGGTGCCCATGTTGTGAGTACTGGGATAGGGCGGGGTCGGGTAGGTCACGGTGGCGCCGACGGCCTCGTAGACGGCGGCACCCTGCTTGTAGGCGTGCTCGCGCATCGCGATGTCGTTCGGATGATCGTCGAAATGCACGCTCGCGACCGGCATGCCGAACTTGTCCTTGATCTTCGGGTCCAGCGTGACGCGGTTGGTCTCCTGCGGCATGTCTTCGCCGACCAGCCACATGCCGGTCATCCGCGGGTAGCCTTCCATCGCGCTGGTGAAGGTGCGTCCCCATGCGCCGGGATTGAGGAACGCCGCCATGAACGGCAGGCCGAGCGACAGAGTCTCCATCTCGTAGCCGCCGACGAAGCCGCGTTTCGGATCGTTCTTCGCCTCGTCGCGGATGATGCCGGCCATCGTGGTGCCGCGATACATGTGCACCGACTTCTCGAAGACGGCATAGACGCTTCCGGTCATGTGCCGCATGTAGTTGCGCCCGACCTGGCCGGATGAGTTGGCGAGCCCGTCCGGGAACATGTTGGAGGCGCTGTTGAGCAGCAGCCGTGGGCTCTCGATCGAGTTGCCGGCGACCGCGACCACCCGGGCCTTCTGGCGCTGCATCGCGCCGGTGGCGTCGGCATAGACCACGCCGGTGACCTTGCCGGATTGATCGTGCTCGATCTTGATCACCATGCTGCTGGGACGCACCTCGAGATTGCCGGTGGCCTCGCCCTTCGGAATCTCGGTGTAGAGCGTCGACCATTTGGCGCCGGACTTGCAGCCCTGGAAGCAGAAGCCGATCTGCTGGCAGGACCCGCGGCCATCGCGCGGCTGGCTGTTGATTGCCATCCGCCCGGTGTGGACTTCCTGGTAGCCGAGCTTCTTCGCGCCGGCCTCCAGCACCTTGAAATTATTGTTGCCGGGCAATCCCGGGATGCCGTTGGTCCGCGTCACGCCCATCTTGTCTTCGGCCTTGGCGTAATACGGCTCCATCTCGGCGAGCGTGATCGGCCAATCCAGCAGATTGGCACCGGGGATATTGCCGTAGGCCGACTTGATCTTGAACTCGTGTTCGTCGAAGCGCAGTGAGGCGCCGGCCCAGTGAACGGTGGAGCCGCCGACCGCCTTCACGATCCAGGCCGGAATGTTCGGAAAGTCCTTGTGGACGCGCCAGCTTCCGGAGGTCGTGCGCATGTCCGACCAGGCGAGCTGGCTGAAGCTATCCCATTCGTCGTTGATGAAATCCTGATTCTCGATGCGCGGGCCGGCCTCCAGGATCACGACCTTGATGCCCTTCTGCGCCAACTCATTGCCGAGCGTTCCGCCGCCGGCGCCCGAACCGACGATCACGACAACGCCGCTGTCGTTCAAATCGAATTTTGCCATGATGTTCCTCCCCTTCGTTCCTGGCGCCTAGACCTTCGGCAGCCAGTCGATGTCGGCGAAGCCGCGCTTGATGTAGCCGCCATACTCCGCGGAGGAGCCCTCGTAGCCGAATTTCGGCCAGACCTCCTTCTGGTTGTAGAGCGAGACGATGAGGTCGCCGCGGATCTTCTGGAAGAAGTCGCTGTGCTCGATCCGCTGCAGCAGCGCGACGCGCTCGTTCTCCCAGGGGACATTGATGTAGGGGACCTTGTGGCGCTCGTTGGCTTCCTGGTCGAGCCTGGCGACGCCGTCATTGATGAGCGATTTCACGGCCGGGTCCTTCGCCGCCTTGCCATCCCACGGCTTGACCGCCGTGATGTAGTAGCTGTCGGCGAGGATATCGTGCGGATAGATGTCGCGCGCCATCCGGAGCAACGTCTTCATCGTTGCCGGCGTCAGCGTCGATGCCTCGTCGGCCCACGCATCGGTGACACCAAGTCCCGTAGAGGTCGCGATCGCGACCGCCGGTGCGGTTGCGGTCGCACCTTTGAGAAAGACACGCCGGTCATACTTGCTGCGTCGATCGACTTCTCTCATGGTTTCCTCCGTCAATTTATATCTGTGTCATTGCTGTGCTCTAACCGAACCGCCCGCCGCGCTGGATCACCTCGATCTTGTAGCCGTCGGGATCGGAGACGAAGAAGAAGCGCGCCAGCGTCTTGCCGTCATGCTTGAAGTCGCGCAGCGGCCCGGGCGACAGTTTCTCCTTCTCGAAGCGCGCGTGCTCGGCATCGACGTCGTCGACGACGATGGCGAGATGGCCGTAGCCGTCGCCGAGCGCGTAGGGCTCCTTGCGATCGAAATTGACCGTGAGCTCGACCTCGAAGGGCGAGGAGGGATGGCGCAGGTAGATCAGTGCGAAGTCGGGGAAGCTCAGATTGTCCGCGATCTCGAGACCGAAGGCGCGCTTGTAGAAGTCGAGCGATTTCGCCTCGTCGAACACGCGGATCATCGAGTGCACGGGTTTCGCCATTCAGTTCAGCTCCTTCAGATAGGCGATGATCATGGCGCGGATCTCGGGCCTGGCCTGCCGGTAGGCCATCACGGCGCCGGGGATCACCTCTTGCGGATTGGTCAGCCAGGCGTTGAGTCTTGCGTCGTCCCAGACGAAATCGGCCTTCGCGAAGCCCGCGGAATATTTGAAGCCGTCGGCCTTGCCGGCATGGCGGCCGATGATTCTGTAGAGCGACGGCCCTTGCCGGACGGGATCAGTGGTGTTGGTGGTGTGGCATGTCGCGCATTGCTGCTTGAACAGCGTCGGACCGTCAGGCGGCTTGGCGGCGGGTAAGGGCATTTGCGCAGCGGCGATTTGCACTGCAAGCAACGCGCTGCAAAATCCCAGTCCGACGGTCCACCCCGAGTGCCGCATCGCCGTTGTTCCCACGCGTCGCGCGGACTGTAGGGCGGGGCCAACGGGCGGTGGTAGTAGCCGGCTGTTTCATGCGAACAAAGCGCGGCTCGCTTGTCGGTGAGACGACAAGAAGATGGCGGCGGCGGCGATCGCGCCGCATATGTGAAGCGCAATTCCGCGAAATGGTCGCGAAAATCCTGCACGATCTCCACACGACGCAGTTTGCATGGCGCACGCGTCGTTTGCGACATCGTCAATACGCGCAAGGGATAGGTGCGGCGCAGCAGACGGCGCTGAGAACCGCCGAACCGTTCCGCGCGAGCAATATCCAGGAGCAATGGATGAAATTAGCGAAGACATTCGCGGTCGCGTTTGCCGTGTCGGCACTTTTTGCCGGCTCGGCACTGGCACAGGGCATGTCGACCCAGAGCCAGACCGGCGCCGGCATGCAAGGCCGCAGCCCCGGCACGATGCAGGGTGCACCATCGGGCGCCGGTGCAGCCGACGAGGAGCTCAACGCGCGGACGGGCGCAGGGACCGAGAAGGGCGGCGTCGCTGCCAAGAGCGGCACCCGGGGCACAGTCGGTGCAGGCACCAGTGGACACAAGGCGACCGGTTCCGGGGCTGCGGCGCCGGGAACCAAGAAGTACTAAAGCATGATCCGAAGGTGTTTAGCGGTCTTTCGAAAAGATCTTGCCTGAGCACGAAGCTGAAACGTGATGACGACTCATCCGAGTCTCATCACGTCTTGGCGCACGATCACCGGATGCAGCGCGCCTTGCGTGCGCTGCATCCGGTCGCGCCGTTCACTCGTCGAAGCCGCGGGCGCCGCGACGCGCCTTGATGTCGCTGCGCCGCTTCTTGCCTTCGAGCCGGCGCTGTTTGGAGCCGAGCGTCGGCTTGGTCGGCCGCCGCGGCGTCGGCCGTACCAGCGCCTCCTTCAACATCTCGATCAGCCGCTCGATCGCATCCGCCCGGTTTCGCTCCTGCGTCCGAAAGCGATAGGCCTGGATCACGATCTCGCCGTCCTTGGTCATGCGGCTGCCGGCCAGCCGCGCCAGCCGCTGCGCGGCATCCGGCGGCAGCGCGATCTTGCGCGTGTCGAAGCGGAGCTGGGCTGCGGTCGAGACCTTGTTGACGTTTTGCCCGCCCGGACCGGAGGCGCGGACGAAGACGATCTCGATGTCGTTCTCATCGATCGAGAGGTCGCGGGAAACCCGCAGCATGGCATCACCCGTGAGCAAGATTCGGCGGGCGCAGGATAGCGGGTTTAGGTTGCGCGTGCTTGGGTGGTGTTACAGATATCTCAGTTGCCTCAAGAGTTCGCAGTGACGCGACGTGAGGTGAGCACGCTTTCAGGCTCCCTCCCCCCTTGCGGGGGAGGGGTGGGGAGAGGGGTAAGCCACAGCAGAAGTGTGTATGAAAAAATAGACGCGCGTCGAAAGCGCCTCAGTTCGCCTTCGGCGGCGCCGACACCGGCTGGGCGGCCGCCTGCGGGACGCGACCGACGATCACGGTGAGCAAGCCGTCGCCCCAGAGCTTCTTGGCGACCCGCTTGGTATCCTCAAGCGTCACTGCATCGACGATGGCGTTGCGCTTCTCGATATAGTCGATCGGCAGCTTGTCGAGCTGATACTGCAGCATTGCCTGTGCCAGCTTGGAGGACGTGTCGAGTGCGAGCATTTGCGAGCCCTTCAGATAGGACTTCGCCTCGTCGAGCTCCTGCTGCGTCGGGCCTTCCTCGGCAATCCGGCGGACCTCGGCTTCGAGCGCGTCGACGGTCTCGCCGGCGCGATCGGCGCGGGTGCCGGTATTACCGATGAACAGCGCGGAGTGATCCATCCAGATCAGCGCTTCGTAGATCGTATAGGCCAGGCCGCGCTTCTCGCGCACCTCCTTGTAGAGCCGCGACGACAGCCCGCCGCCGCCGAGGATGTGGTTCACCACATAAGCCGCCATGAAGTCCGGATCGTGCCGGCGGATGCCGGGCCCGCCGAAGGTGACGACGGTCTGCGGCACGTCGAGCGGGACGAGGGCGCGCTGCGGCGGCTTGGTTGCCGTGACATCGGGAACCGGGGTCAGCTCGGCCTTGGCCGGCAAGCTGCCGAAGGTCTTGTCGAGCAGCTTGCCGAGCGTGTCAGGGTCGACGTCACCGACAACGGCGATGCGCAGCGTGTCCCTGGCGATGACACGGCGCGTGTAATCCTTCAGATCCGCTATCTCGATCTTCGGCACGCTCTCGAGCGTGCCAGTTGCGACCCTGCCATAGGGGTGATCGCCGAACGCGACTTCGAGGAACTTGCGGCCGGCCAGCGAGGATGGATAGGTCGATTCGCGCCGCAGTGTCGAGATGACCTGGGCACGGATGCGTTCGACGTCGGCCGGCTCGAAGTGCGGCGAGGTCAGCGCCATCCGCAACAGGTCGTAGGCCTCGTCCTTGTTGTCCTTGAGCATGCGAAGCGAACCGCGAAAGTGATCGCGGGTCGCCTGGAAGCTGAGCTCGATCGCGCGACGGTCGAGCCGCTCATGGTAGGTCTTGGAATCGAGATCGCCGGAGCCTTCGTCGAGCAGGTCGGCGACCAAATTGCCCACGCCGGGCTTGGCGGTCGGATCCTGGCTTGCCCCGCCGCTGAAGGCATACTCCATCGCGATCAGGGGGACGGTCGCGTCCTGCACAAACCAGGCCTCGATGCCGCCGGGCGACACCACGCGCTGGATCTTCGCGGCAGCCTGCGAGGGCGCAGATGACAGCGCCAACAACGCTGTGCAGGCGCTGCCGATCAACGCGGCGCGGCGGGTGATGGTATAGGTCACGAGCGCTTCTCCTCGCGTTTCGGGGCAGCATCCTTGATCAAATAGCCGGTGACCGACCGCTTCTTGTCCAGCCATTTGGCTGCGGCAGCGCGCACCTGCTCGGCGGTGACGGCGCGGATGCGATCCGGCCAGCTCCTGATATCGTCGATGCTCAGGCCCGTGGTCAGTGCCCCGCCATACCAGCGTGCCAGCGTCGCCTGATTGTCCTGGGCATAGATCGCTTCCGCTATGAGCTGGGTCTTGACCCGCTCGAGGTCCTCGGCCTTGGCAGTGTTCTGCGCGAGGTCGGCGATCACCTTGTCGATCGCTTCTTCGATCTGTGCAAACTCGACGCCGGGCTTCGGCGTCACCGAGATCGAGAATTGGGACGGGTCGAGCGCCGTGCCCTGGTAGCCTGCCCCGGTGCTGATCGCCAGCCCATGGTCGATCACCAGCGAACGGTAGAGATAGGAGTTCGCTCCGCCGCCCATCAACTGCGCGAGCACGTCGAGCGCGGGACTTTCGCCGGCCGCCGCCGTCGTGGCCGACGGCACCAGATAGTAGCGGCGCAGGCTGGGTTGCTCGACGCGCGGATCGGACAGCGTGACGGTGCGCGGCGCCGCCGGCGTCGGCTCCTGCGGCCGGATCCGCTTCTCGGCGATCGAATGCTGGGCCGGGATCTGGCCGAAATTCTTTTCCACCAGCGGGCGGACATCCTTGACGTCGACGTCGCCGGCGATGATCAGGATCGCGTTGTTCGGCGCGTAGAAGCGCTTGTAGAAAGCGAGCGCATCCTTGCGGTCGAGCTTTTCGATCTCCTGGTGCCAGCCGATCACCGGGCGACCATAGGGATGGTTGAGGTAGAGCGCGGCCATGATCTGCTCGGTCAGCCGCGCGTCGGGATTGTTGGCGACGCGCATGTTGTATTCTTCGAGCACCACGTCGCGCTCGGGCAGCACGTTCTCGTCCTTGAGGATGAGGCCGGTCATGCGGTCGGCCTCGAACTCCATCATGGTGGGAAGCTGCTCGCGCGGCACGCGCTGGAAGTAGCCGGTGTAGTCGAACGAGGTGAACGCGTTCTCATTGCCGCCGACCCGCAGCACCGTCTGCGAAAACTCGCCGGCCGGATGCTTGGCGGTGCCCTTGAACATCAGGTGCTCGAGGAAATGCGCGAGCCCGGATTTGCCCGGCGTCTCGTCGGCGGAGCCGACCTTGTACCAGATCATCTGCGTGACGACGGGCGTGCGGTGATCGGGGATCACCACGACCTGCAGGCCGTTGTCGAGTGTGAAGCTGGCGGGACGTTCCGAGGTGACCGTGGTCTGGGCGTGGAGGCCGCTGCCCGGCAACGAGATGGTCGAAATAAGCGTGGCAGCGAGAAGGGCGATCGATCTACGTGAGGGCATCATGATCCTTATGGAAACCCGGACACACGGTCGGGGCGCGAAAGCACGCCATCGTACACGGGACTGCCCGTGCCGTTCGTCACGAAGCGGAGAGACAAGCGTCACTCCGCATTAAGCTTTGCTCATGTGAGGCCCAGCGGCCGACGCCACGCAATTATTGGATTGATTATTGGACTGGCTTTCCGGTCATGACGTCGTACTGGCCCTCTTTCGCCAGCGGCTTCTGCGGCCCGGTGCCATAGGCATAGTTCGACGATGGCGTCTGGTAACCCGGAGGCGGCTCGGTCAACGTTTCGCGGGTCGGCTCGCCCTTGAACGGTTTGGACTCGCTGCTGTTGCCCTTGAACATGCCCAGCAGTCCGCCGGTATAGCCGAGCTGGTCCGGCATCAGCGACGGATTCTTGGTCACGCCGGGCTCGATCGGCTCCTTGCTGTCGGTTGCCGTCTGCTGCTTTCGGCCAGCCTCGATCTCAGCCTGTGTCAGCGGCACAGCCTCCTGCCACGGCTCTTTCTTGACCTCCTTCTTGCGCGCCGCGATCATCGCCTTGCGCTTCGCAACATCGGGGTCCTTCGGCCAGTTCGGCGCGTCGGCTTGCTGCGCGGAGGCCGGTGGAGGCAGGTCGAGGTTCGGCGGAACCACCAGTGGGGAGCGTTCGCGGTAGTCGATGCCCTTGCTGGCCGCGCTCTTGGCGCCCAGGCCGGTCATCAAATTGTCGATGATCCGTTCTTCGAACGTCAGTCCGTCGTCACCGTCATCGTCACCATCGCCGGCGCGCACGGGGCCCGTCATCATGACAAAGCCGATCCCGGCTGCAACAAGTGCCAGATGCAGGCCGCGCAGCAGCGCCGGCCGGGACGTCTGGATCAGGTAATCGCGGGCTCTGGTGTTGCGCATCGCGCTCTTCCCATCTGAAAAATTCGGCAAAGCGTTCACTGGCTTAGGCACAGTTCCGCTGCATGCTGCCTGTCTGCCGCCGACCGGCTCCTATCGGCCGTGATCAGGGCGCTTTTGCGGCGGGTACCCCCAACACGGAATCATACAATAGCACTGCCACGCCGACAACGATGGCCACATCCGCGAGGTTAAATACGTACCAATTGAAGATTTTCTCGCCGATCTGGATATGAAACAGGGCAAAATCGACCACGGCGCCGTAGGCGAAGCGGTCGATCCCGTTACCGATCGCGCCGCCGATGATCAGGCCGAGCGCCACCGTGGCAAGCCAGGTCCGCGAGCGCGCCATCCAGACCGCCAGCGCGATCACCGCCGCCGCCTTGACCGCCATCAGGACGATCTGGGCCGCGGGACTTTCGCTCTGGAACCAGCCGAAGCTGATCCCGGGATTCCAGGCGAGAACCAGGTCGAAGAACGGCGTCACCGACACAACGCCGCGGTGGGCGATGTCGAACACGTGCAGCAGCCAGAGCTTCGAGGCCTGGTCGGCGATCAGCGTCGCGATCGCCGCGAGCACGCCGGCGCGAACGGGAGAGCTCAAGCGGTAACTCCCAAGGCCTTCCACTCACGCAGCGCCTGCGCGTCGCGCGGCGAGACGTCGGGATATTCAGGGTCGGCGCCGACATCGGGCAGGATCTTCCACGAGCGTGCGCATTTGATGCCGACCGCCTTCTCGACCACCACGGCGACGCCGGGGACGGCATCGAGACGGAACGCGCCGGCCGGCGCCTCGCCCTCGCGCACCTCATAGTTCGAGGTGATGCAGACTTCGGCCAGGTCGACATCGAACAGCGTTGTCAGCGTGTCCCTGTCAGCAACGTAAATGATCGGCGACGCCTCCAGCGACGAGCCGATCTTCTTGGCTGCGCGTTCGAGCTCGAGCGCACCGGTGACGACGCGGCGCACGTTGCGGATGGTCTCCCACTTCGCGGCGAGCTTGTCGTCGCGGAACTGCTCGAGACCGTCCGGAAACTGTGTCAGGTGCACCGACGGTTCGGCCTTCGGCCGGTACATCCGCCAGGCTTCGTCGGTCGTGAAGCTCAGCACCGGCGCCAGCCATTTCAGGATCGCATCGCACAGCATGTCGATCGTGGTCAGCGCCGCCTTGCGCGCCACCGAGGACGGCGGATCGCAATACAGTGTGTCCTTCCGGATATCGAAATAGAAGGCCGACAACTCGGCGTTCATGAAGGCCGACAGGCTTGCAACCACGGTCTTGTAGTCGAATTCGGTATAGGCCCTGCGGACGATCTCGGCCTGGCCGGCGAGTTCGTGCAGCATCAGCCGCTCGAGCTCGGGCATGTCGGCATAGGGGACCTGCTCAGCTTGCTTGAAGTGGTGCAGCGTACCGAGCATCCAGCGGATCGTGTTGCGCAGCTTGCGATAGGTCTCGATGGTGTTCTTCAGAATTTCGGGGCCGATGCGCTGGTCGTCGGCATAGTCGGTGGCGCAGACCCACAGGCGCAGGATGTCGGCGCCGGAATCCTTGATCACCTTCTGCGGCTCGACCGTGTTGCCGAGCGACTTCGACATCTTGCGGCCGTTCTCGTCGAGCGTGAAGCCGTGGGTGAGCACGATGTCGTAAGGCGCCCGTCCGCGCGTGCCGGCGCTCTCCAGCAGCGAGGAGTGGAACCAGCCGCGATGCTGGTCGCTTCCTTCCAGATACATCACGGTGTCGTTGCCGCCGTCGACCTTGCGCACGATGTGGCCGAGCGTCGGGAAGTTCTGGCGGTCCTCCAGCACGAAAGCGTGCGTCGAGCCGGAATCGAACCAGACGTCGAGGATGTCGTCGATCTTCTTCCAGTCCTCGTTGGCGCGCGAGCCGAGAAAGCGCTCGCGGGCGCCTTCCATGTACCAGGCGTCGGCGCCTTCCTCCATGAAGGCCTCGGTGATGCGCTGGTTGACCACCTCGTCCTGCAGGATCTCGGCCGAGCCGTCAGCCTTCTCGCGCACGAACACGGCGATCGGCACGCCCCAGGCGCGCTGGCGCGAGATCACCCAGTCGGGGCGGTTGGCGATCATGCCGTTGATGCGGTTTTCGCCCGCCGGCGGCACCCATTGGGTGACTGAGATCGCATGCAGCGCGCGGGCGCGCAGCGTGTCGCCCTTCTTGGCATGGCCGTTCGTGGCGATGTCCTTGTCCATCGCGATGAACCATTGCGGCGTGTTGCGAAAGATCACCGGCTTCTTGGAGCGCCAGGAATGCGGATATTGATGCTTCAGCCGGCCGCGCGCGAGCAGCTTCCCGGCCTCGATGAGCGCCTTGATCACGGCGTCGTTGGCGTCGCCCTTCTCGCCCTTGTCGTTGAGCACGCGCTTTCCGGTGAGGCCGGGGGCCTGCGCGGTGTAGGCGCCATTCTCGTCGACGGTGTAGGGGATCGCAGTCGGGATGCCGCGGGCGTCGAGCTCGCGGGTATTGGCCGTCCAGACGTCGAAGTCCTCGCGGCCGTGGCTCGGCGCGGTGTGCACGAAGCCGGTACCGGTGTCGTCGGTGACATGCTCGCCGGCGAGCAGCGGCACGGCGAACTCGTAGCCGCCGTTGAACCCGCGCAGCGGGTGGGCGCATTCCACGGCATCCAGCGTGTCGCCCGGAATGTCGCGTACCTTCTCATAGGCCGTGACGCGCGCCTGCTTGAACACTTCCGCGGCGAGCGTGTCGGCCAGGATCAGGAGATCGCCGGTCTTCGCCCAATTGTCCGTCGGCGCGTCGGTCACCCTGTAGAGGCCGTAGGCGATCTTCGGCGAGAAGGAGATGGCGCGGTTGCCGGGCAGCGTCCACGGCGTGGTGGTCCAGATCACCACGGAGGCATTGGCGAGCGCGCCATGCGCCGGCGAGGTGATCGGGAATTTCACCCACACCATGTCCGAGGTGTAATCATCGTACTCGACCTCGGCCTCGGCGAGCGCAGTCTTCTCGACCACGCTCCACATCACCGGCTTGGAGCCGCGATAGAGCGTGCCGTTGGCGGCGAACTTCATCAGCTCGCGGGCGATCTGGGCTTCCGCCGGATAGCTCATCGTCTGGTAGGGATGGTCCCAGTCGCCGATGATGCCGAGCCGCTTGAACTCCTCGCGCTGCACGTTGATCCAGTGCGTCGCATAGGCGCGGCACTCCTTGCGGAACGCCACCATCGCGGTGGAATCGCGGAAATTGGGCTTCTGCCTGCCCTTGGAGCGGTAGTTCTCCTCCTCGATCTTCCATTCGATCGGCAGGCCGTGGCAATCCCAGCCCGGGACGTAATTGGAGTCGAAGCCGAGCATCTGCTGGCTCTTGGTCACGACGTCCTTGAGGATCTTGTTCAGCGCGTGCCCGATATGGATGTTGCCGTTGGCATAGGGCGGGCCGTCATGCAGCACGAACTTGGCGCGGCCCTGGGCGGTCTGGCGCAGCTTCTCGTAGAGGCCGATCTCGTTCCAGTATTTCAGGATTTCCGGCTCGCGCTGCGGCAGGCCGGCGCGCATCGGGAAATCCGTCTGCGGCAAATAGAGGGTTTTTGAATAATCGGCAGTGACGGTCTTTTGCGGCTTGTCGGACATAAAGGCTCTGATTTGGCTCGGAAGGGCGCGGATACGCGATCAATCGCGGGTGAAACGGCGAAGTCCCGGTCTTGCGCCGAGCCTTCAGGCTCAGGCGGAAGCCGGGCCGCTAATCCGTATGATGCGCCGCGAAAACATGGGGTTTCCATAGCAGCCGGAGCGGCAAATCGCAAAGCCCCCGGGGTACCCTCAGGCCGGACCTCCTGGACGCCGCTAACCCGGCCGCGGCCGGGCCGGATTGCCCGCCACGGTCGCGCCGGGCGCGACGTCCCGCGTCACCACGCTGCCGGCGCCGATCAGGGCGCCGTCGCCGATGGTCACGCCGGGCAGGATGATGGCACCGCCGCCGATCCAGACGTCGCTGCCGATCCGGATCGGGCGGCCGAATTCCAGTCCGGCGCGCCGGGTTGCGGCGTCGCGCGGATGGTCGGCGGTATAGATCTGGACCGCAGGGCCGATCTGGGTGCGATCGCCGATCGTCACCTCGACGACGTCGAGGATCACGCAATTGAAGTTGAGGAACACGCCCTCACCGAGGCTGATATTGGTGCCGTAATCGCAGAAGAACGGCGGCCGGATCACGGCATCCCTGCCGACGCTGCGGAAGCGCTCTGCGAGCAGCGCATGGAGTTCGGCAGCCTGCGCTGCGCCTGAAGCATTGTAACGCGCCATCCATTGTTCGGCGGCGGTGTGGTCGGCGGCGAGCTCTGCATCCGGGCGATAAAGTTCGCCCGCGAGCATTTTCTGCTTTTCGGTCTTGTTCAACCAATCACTCCGAGCCTCGGGAACGCGTCCGGCGCCGCGGCCAATGCCGCGCGCGCCTTGGCGCTGTCGTCATCCATCTGGCGTATCAACGCCTCGATGCTGTCGAATTTCAGCTCGTCGCGAATGAAACTGATGAATGCGACATCAAGGACCTTGCCGTAGAGGTCGCCCTTGAAATCGAACAGGAACACTTCGAGCAGCGGCGCGCCATTGTCGAAGGTCGGACGGCGGCCGAAGCTCGCGACGCCATCGAAGCGTTCAGACCCGCGGCCGACCCGCACCGCATAGATGCCGTGCTTCAGCCCGCAATGCTTGTCGAGGCGGATATTGGCGGTCGGGTAGCCGAGATCGCGGCCGCGCTTCTCGCCGTGGAGCACCTCGCCGGTGACGAACCATGGTGCGCCCAGCATGGTGGTGGCGTCGGCGATCTGGCCTTCGGCGAGCGCCATGCGGATCGCGCTCGAGGACACCGGACGCTCCTCGATGTCGACATGCGCCTGCACGTCGACCTCGATGCCGAGCCGCGGCGCCTCGCTGACGAGGAGGCTCGGCGAGCCGACCCGGCCCTTGCCGAAATGGAAGTCGTAGCCGACCGCTATCCCGCTGATGCCGAGCCGCTCGATCAGGTCGTGGTGAATGAAGTCGTGTGCCGAGGTGCCGGCACGCGCCTTGTCGAAGGTCATGATCACGGCACCGGCAAGTCCGGTCCCGGCGAGCAATCGCAGCTTGTTGGTCTCGTCCGTGAGACGGAATTGCGGGCTGTTCGGGCTGAAGAAGCTGCGAGGATGCGGCTCGAAGGTCACCGCCAGCGCCGGCTTGCCGTGGGCTTTGCCCATCGCCAGCGCCGCGCCGATCACGGCGCGGTGGCCGAGATGGACGCCATCGAAATTGCCCATTGCGACCACGGCGCCCCTCGGGATCGCGCTCGCTGGGGTGTTGTCGCGGATAACGGTAAAGCCGGTGCTCATTTCGGAGATTCTTCAAGCATTCTTAAGCATGATCGTTGCGGGCCGCACCGTGACGTGTCCGCGGCTTGGAAGTCAAGCGGGCGAAGATTGCATCAAATCCGTAACAATCCGGTTCCGGCCGGTTAACGCGCTGTTTAAGGCCTGCTGTTAGTCGTTGCCGGAGAGCTGCGGGTCGCGCAGAAGCGTAATTTGCGTCGTTTGGGGGAAGAGATGGCGGTTGATTTGTCCATGCCGGTTCTGGTGGTTGATGACTACAACACCATGATCCGCATCATCCGGAATCTTCTCAAACAGCTCGGCTTCGAGAACATCGACGATGCCTCCGACGGCTCGGCTGCGCTGAACAAGATGCGCGGCAAGAAATACGGCCTGATTATTTCCGACTGGAATATGGAGCCGATGACCGGCTACGACCTGCTCAAGGAAGTCCGCGCCGATCCCAATCTCGCCACCACGCCCTTCATCATGATCACGGCGGAATCCAAGACCGAGAACGTGATCGCGGCCAAGAAGGCCGGCGTGAACAATTACATCGTCAAGCCGTTCAACGCCGCCACGCTGAAGACCAAGATCGAGGCGGTCTTCCCGGACATGGCGACGGCGTAAGCGTCCGAGATTTCATTGAAACAAAAATGCCCGGGGCGACCCGGGCATTTTTTGTTTCGGCTACCAGCGGAGCTCGCGCATCAACGCGCGGGGCGGATGACCGAACAGCTCCTTCACCGAGGCCGGGTCGAGCTGCTCGATGCCCTCGAATTCCTCGGAATGGATGCCCCGCGTGATGAACAGGAGGTCGATGCCGAAGCCATGCGCGCCGGTAAGATCTGTGCGTACGGAATCGCCGATCGCCAGCACCCGTGAGCGTTCGGCCGGCCTGCCCCGGCGCTCGGCGGCCAGCGCCATGGCGCGCTCATAGATCGGCCGGTGCGGCTTGCCGTAGAAGATCACCTCGCCGCCGAGCTCGCGATAGAGTTCGGCGATCGCTCCGGCGCAATAGATCAGGCGGTCGCCACGCTCGACCACGATATCCGGATTGGCGCAGACCAGCGTCAGCTTGCGCTCGAGCGCCTTCATCAGCGTCTCGCGATAATCTTCGGCGGATTCCGTCTCGTCGTCGAACAGGCCGGTGCAGATGATGTAGTCCGCCTGCTCCAGCGGCACCAGGGTGGCGTCGAGGCCGCGATGGATCGAGCTGTCGCGCTCCGGGCCGATCCAGAAGATCTGCTGGCCGGGATGGTCGGCCACGAAATGCCGCGTCAGGTCGCCTGAAGACACGATGGCGTCGTAGGTCTCGTCGGCGACGCCGAGCTTGCGCAGCTGCCGCTGCACGGAATCGGCCGGCCGCGGCGCGTTGGTGATCAGGATGACGGTGCCGCCCTTCTGGCGGAAGGTGTGCAACGCCTCGCAGGCCTCGGGAAAGGATTCGAGTCCGTTATGCACGACGCCCCAGATGTCCGACAGTACGACGTCAACATCGTCGACGAGGTCGCGCAGCCGCTCTACGAAGCGCAGCGAGGTCATGACGCGGACTGCCGGTTAGCTTGGGCCGACCGCGCGGCGCGCCAGCGCGGCATTGCCGGTCGCGCGCGGCGGCGCTGCGGGACTTGAAACGGTTGCTGAATTGCTGGCGCCATCGAGATCCTGCGGCTTGGTCTGAGAAGCCTCGGCGGTAGCAGATGCCCCCTCCGGCCGCAACGGCCGCGGCGGCGCGAACAGGAAGCCCTGACCGAACCGGACATCGTAATCGAGCAGGTCGACCACAGCGCGCTCGCCCTCGATCCGTTCAGCGATCAGGTCGATGCCGTAGCGGCCGAGCAGGTCGGACAGATCCGATGGATGGATGTCGGTGCTTGCGGCCTGCCCGGCGTCGAGCAGCAGCGCGGCCGGCACCTTGATGAAACGCACGCCGCGATCGGCGAGTTCGCGCGGCTCGAGGCGGAGGTCGCTGACATGGTCGATCGAGAAACGGTATCCGCGTTGCGCCAGCGCCGCGAGGTTTTCGCTCTCGGTCGGGCCGAGATTGCGGAACGTCGACTGCTTGAACTCGAGCACCAGGGAGGGCGCCAGCGCGCGGTTGGCCTCGAGGAAATCGAGGCACTGGGCGAAACTGGCCGGATTGGCCAGCGTCGCCGACGAGACGTTGCAGAACACGCCGACATCCTTGTTGCGCACCATCAGGCGGCGCAGCACCTGGACGCAGCGGAACATCACCGTGTAGTCGATGCGGCCGATCAAGCCGCCGGCCTCGGCGACGCCGATGAAATCGTCGGCGGCCAGAATCTGGTCCTGCTCGTCGCGCAGCCGGATCACCGCCTCATAGTAGCGCACCTTGCGCTGCGGCAGCGTCACCATCGGCTGCAGGTAGACGTCGAGGCGGTTCTCCTCGATCGCGTTTTTCACCGCGCCCAGGAGCTGGCTTTGGTTTCTTGGAATTGCAGCGGCCGGCGCCGCAGGCGGCTGGGTCGCCATGGCGACGGCCAGGGCCTGTGGTTGCGGCTGCAGCAGATTGTCTCGCGGCGCAGCCGGTGGCTGCGTCACCGGACCGGCCGCCAACAGGTCGTCGTGATGGGCGACGGACGCGGCTAGCTGCTTCACCAGCCCGCCAAGCTCGTTGATCTCGCCGGCCATGGCCTGCATCCGGTCGCTGCCAGTCGAATTGGCCGAAGCGACGCGGCCCTCGATCGCGGCCAGCCGCCGGCCGAATTCGGCGACCTGACGGGCAAGGTCCGCGGTGCCGCGCGACAGATCGGCGATCTGGTTGCCGACGTCGCCGCGATCGCGCAGCCGCATCGAGACTGCGTTGTAGAGGATCAGGAAGGTGAGGGCGGTGAGCGCCACGATCGCCGATTCCGATCCGCTGATACCCGCCACCGAATACAGCACAAAGCCGAGCGACGCTACGACCAGCACCATGCAGATAGCGATGAAGATCGTCGAAATGCGAATCATGCCGCGCGCCCGCGCCCTCTGTTCGAGCTTCCCCAGTGCCACAACCTTAGCACCATTGTTGATTCGACGTGCCAGCGATGTTGGGAACCGGCTGGAACTGCACACGATTTTCGTCTCGCCCGCGAGTCTCCTGCGCGACCGCCACGCGGGATTAGAGATCGGCGGCGGCGATCCAGAACACCTCGCCCTCGGACTCCTCGGTGTCGAGCCAGAGCAGCGGCAGGTTCGGATAGGCGGCTTCGAGATTGTCGCGGCCGCGGCCGATCTCGCAGAGCAAGCCGCCCTGCGGGGTCAGGTGCTGCTTGGCCTCATCGAGGATGCGGCGAACGATATCGAGACCGTCCGGCCCGCCGTCGAAGGCGAGCTGCGGCTCGGAGCGGCACTCGCGCGGCAGCGACGCCATGCCCTCGGCATCGACATAGGGCGGGTTGGAGATGATGAGGTCGTAACGCCTGTCGCCGAGCGGCTTGAACAGGTCGCCGCGGTAGAGCGTCAGCCGATCCTCGAGGCCATGATCGGCGACGTTGCGCGCGGCGACCTCGAGCGCGTCCCGTGAAACGTCGACAGCGTCGACCATGGCATTCGGGAAATTCCGGCTCGCCAGGATCGCAAGGCACCCGGAGCCGGTGCACAGGTCCAGCACGCTTTCGACCCCGGCGGGATCGCCGATCAGCGAAGTGCCATCCTCGTCGCCGCCGAAATGCGAGTCGAGCAGCTCTCCGATGAAGGAGCGCGGCACGATGGTGCGCTCGTCGACATAGAAGGGCAGGCCGCGCATATAGACCTTGTTGACGAGATAGGCCGCGGGCTTGCGCGTGCCGACGCGGCGCTCGATCAGGTCGAGGATCTGTTTGCCCTCGGCCGCAGTGACGCGCGCGCCGGCAAAGCTATCGAACTGGTCGGGATGCAGATGCAGTGTCTCTGAGACCAGGAAGGCAGCCTCCGCCACCGGATCGGTGGTGCCGTGCGCGAACACGAGTTTTGCTGCATTGAAGCGGCTGACTGCGTAGCGCACGAAATCGAACAGGGTCTGGAGCTCGCCCGCGCCGACCCTGGGCGCCTTTGGCGCCGCAGGGCTGCGCTTCGCCGGCACTTTGCTGCGCTTGGCCATCAGGATTTGGTCCAGCGCGCAGCGGCCGTGTCATCGTGGTCGCGCGCCTCGATCCAGCTCGCGCCGCGCGCGCTCTCCTCGCGCTTCCAGAATGGCGCGTTGGTCTTGAGATAGTCCATCAGGAATTCGGCGGCCTCGAACGCGGCCTGCCGGTGCACTGACGCCGTCACCACCAGCACGATGTTCTCGCCCGGCACGATGCGCCCGAAGCGATGGATGATGGTGAGGCCCTGCAACGGCCAGCGCGCCAGCGCTTCGTCGGCGTGGCGGCCGATCTCGGCTTCCGCCATGCCGGGATAGTGTTCGAGCGTCAGTGCCGCGATCGGCTCGCCCTGCTCGCTGCCGCGGCAGATGCCGCTGAAGCTGACGACCGCGCCGACATCGGTGCGGCCTTCGCTGAGCGCGGCGATTTCCCGCGCAACGTCGAAGTCGGGTTCCTGGATGCGAATGGTCGCAGCGACGGTCATGGGGTCTCTTTTGTTTGACGCGTTTTCTTCGCTCGAACCGGTACCTACTTCGCTGAAAACGCTATCTCAGCCGCCAGTCATCGGCGGGAAAAACGCGATCTCGCGCGCGCCCGAAATCGCCGCGTCCGGCTTGACATGGGCGTGATCGATCGCGGCGCGGATCACCTTGGGTTTCTCGAAGGCATAGGCGTAGCTTTCGCCCCGCGCGGACAGCCAGCCGATCAGGTCGGCGACGGTGCGCACCTCGGCCGGCGGCTCGACGGTTTCGTCCGCCTTGCCGACGCGTTCACGGACCCAGGCGAAATACTTCAGCTTCATCCCTCATCCTCCTTGATGAGGTGGTGGATACCGGCGCGGAAATAGTCCCAGCCGGTATAGATCGTGAGGATCGCCGACATCCAGAGCAGGAACAGTCCAATCATCGTGACGAGCGGCCCCGCAGCGGGCGGCAAGGCCTGGTCGCCGGCCTCGCCGGCCAGCAGGAACCCGATCGCGATCAACTGGATCGTTGTCTTCCATTTCGCAAGCTTGGTGACGGGAACGCTGACCCGCAAGCCCGCCAGATATTCGCGCAGGCCCGAGACCAGGATCTCGCGGCATAGGATCACGATGGCCGCCCATAGTGTCCAGCCATGGATGCTGTTGTCGGCCGCAAGCATCAACAGGCAGGACGCGACCAGGAGCTTGTCGGCGATCGGGTCGAGCATCCGGCCGAAGGCGGATTGCTGGTCCCAGATCCGGGCATAATAGCCGTCCAGATAGTCGGTCACCCCCGCGGCGATGAACACGGCCAGCGCCACCCAGCGCAGCCACAGGGGGCCGTCCAGGATCGATTGCCAATAGATGGCGCCGATCACCACCGGAATGGCGGCGATGCGGGCATAGGTCAGGATATTCGGGAGGGACAGGGTCTTGGGCTGTCCCCGGGTCGTGGCGATGTTCATCCGTCCTACCAATACCGCTGAGGCGAGAAGGTCAACAGTGCGGAACCAAGATGGCCGGTCGCAGGCGACGCCCTGATGACTCGCGTCCCCTTTAACCCGGCTGGGCGTGAAAAAACTCGAAAATCTTGCGGGCGCTTTCGGCGCTGACGCCCGGAACCCTGCCGAGGTCGGCAATCGAGGCCCGCTCGATCTCCTTGAGCGTTCCGAAATGATGGAGCAAGGCACGTTTGCGCGACGGGCCGATGCCGGGAATCTCCTGGAGGCCGGCCTCGCGGATGTCCTTCTTGCGCAGCTTGCGGTGCGAGCCGATCACGAAGCGGTGGGCCTCGTCGCGCAGCCGCTGGATGAAATACAGCACCGGGTCGCGCGGCTCCAGCTTGATGGCCTCGCGGTCCGGCATGAACAGGGTCTCGCGGCCGGCGTCGCGCTCCGGCCCCTTGGCGACCGCCATCAGCGAGACCTGGATCAGCCCGAGGTTCTGAAAAATCTCCCTGACCGCGTTGAGCTGGCCGCGGCCGCCGTCGATGATCACGAGGTCGGGCCATTGCGGGAAGGAATCGTCGTCCGCCTTGGCCTTTGCAGTGTCCTTGGCGGCGTCGCCTTCCGGCGGCTTCAACAGGCGCTTGAAGCGCCGCTCCAGCACCTCGCGCATCATCCCGTAGTCGTCGCCGGGCGTCAGCCCCTCCGACTTGATGTTGAACTTGCGGTACTGGTTCTTCATGAACCCGTCGGGGCCGGCCACGATCATCGCGCCGACCGCATTGGTGCCCTGGATGTGGCTGTTGTCGTAGACCTCGATCCGCTTCGGCGTGTGCGGCAGGCCGAGCGTGGTGACCATGGCCTCCAACAACCGGCTTTGGGTTGCGGTATCCGCGAGCTTGCGCCCGAGCGCCTCGCGCGCATTGGTGAGCGCGTGGCCGACCAGCTCTTTCTTCTCGCCGCGTTTCGGCACGGAGACCTCGACCTTGTATCCGGCCTTGACCGACAACGCGTCGGCGAGCAGCGCGGTCTCCTCAATCTCGTGCGAGAGCAGGATCAGCTTCGGAGGCGGCTTGTCGTCGTAGAATTGAGCGAGGAACGAGGACAGCACCTCTTCCGGCGTGAAGGTCTTCTCGGCCTTCGGGAAATAGGCGCGGTTGCCCCAGTTCTGGCCGGTGCGGAAGAAGAACACCTCGACGCAGGAATAGCCGCCTTCCTGATGGATCGCGAACACGTCGGCCTCTTCGACGGTGCGCGGGTTGATGCCCTGCTGCGACTGAATCGCCGACAGCGCCGCGAGCCGGTCGCGGTAAAGGGCCGCGGTCTCGAACTCGAGTTCGCCGGAAGCCTTCTCCATCTCGGCGGCGAGCAATTCCTTCACGGCATGACTGCGGCCCGACAGGAACTCGGTCGCCTCGCGCACCAGCTCGCTGTAGCCGGGGAAATCGATCTCGCGCGTGCAGGGACCGGCGCAGCGCTTGATCTGGTAGAGCAGGCACGGCCGCGTCCGGCTTTCGAAGAAGCCGTCGGTGCAGGAGCGGATCAGGAACGCGCGCTGCAGCGCCGTGATGGTGCGGTTGACGGCGCCGGCGGACGCGAACGGGCCGAAGTAGCGTCCGGGCCTGGTCTGCGCGCCGCGATGCTTGAGGATCTGCGGCGCCCAATGGTCGCCGGTGATCAGGATATAGGGAAACGACTTGTCGTCGCGCAGCTGCACGTTGAAGCGCGGACGGAGCTGCTTGATCAGGTTGGCCTCGAGCAGCAGCGCCTCGGTCTCGGTCGTGGTCGAGATGATCTCGACATGGGTGGTTGCCGCGATCATGCGCAGGATCCGCGCGGCCAGCGGCGCGTTGGCCCGCGCATAGGACGACAGCCGCTTTTTGACGTTCTTCGCCTTGCCGACATAGAGCACGTCGTTGACGGCGTTGAGCATGCGGTAGACGCCGGGCGAGGTGGGGGCGAGCCGAACCGCGTTCTCGATTGCAGCGTGCCCAGTCTCGAGCGTGCCCTCCACGCCCCCCTCGGCGGCCTCCTCCGCGTCGGGCAGGCGCGCCTCGTCGTCCTCGTCGGCTACAGAGGTTTCGGGATCGACATCGCCCGTCTGGAGCGCCAGGTCGTCTTGCGGCAGGCCGGATTTTGAACCGCGCCGCGCCTGTCGGGGGGGCGGTGTCGGACGCTCGGGAGAATCGTGAACCATGGGCGTAAACTAAGCGCTGGAACGGGCGGTCGCCAGCGCCGGCAGCGCTGGAAAAGAGGGCCGATTGCAGGGGGTTACCAATCCTGCACGCCGCGTGGGGACGGGTGCGTAACGTCTTGTTAAGACTGATAAGCGGCTGGTAACCGTGCCTTAACAGGCCCTTAACTTAAAGCTCTCGATAAACCTTAGAGAAAAAAGTGGAATTCCGTAACCATGCCGGTCGCTCAAGCCGGCAGGTCGCGGCAGTTGCGTGGTGGAGAGTACCGATGACCCGGTTGGTTTTGCGCGTGCTGGCGCTGATCGTCGCAGGCTGGACGACCTCGGCGGCGGCAGCCGATCTCAACTACGGATCGCCCTATACGGTCTATCAGCCGCTCAACGCGTATAGCTGGGCCGGTCCCTATCTCGGCGGCAATATCGGTTACAACTGGGGCTCGATCGACAACAACCCGACCAAGCCGTCCGGCTTCGCCGGCGGTGTCCAGGCCGGCTACAACTTCCAGAACGGCACGCCCTGGGTGTTCGGTATCGAGGGCGACATCCAGGCCTCGGCCGCGGACGATACATTCGCACCCTGGAAGTTCTCCAATCCCTGGTTCGGTACCGTGCGTGGCCGCGTCGGCTACACCTTCAACAACGTGATGTTCTACGGAACCGGTGGTCTCGCCTTCGGCGAGCTGCGCGGCGAGACGTTCGGCGTCTCGGAGACCCACACCAATGCGGGCTGGACTATCGGCGCCGGCGCCGAAATGGGCTTTGCTCCGCACTGGAGCGCCAAGGTCGAATACCTCTATGTCGATCTCGCCACCAGCAACTTCGCGCTCACCGGCGGCGCCGCGAACGGCTACAGCTTCAGCCTGGTCCGCGCCGGCATCAACTATCACTTCTGAGAACAAGAAGACGTCGACCACCAACTCCCGGCTGCGCCTTGCGCGGCCGGGTTTCTTTTTGTGCCGGCGGGACGTCGTGGAAGAGGACGGCATGCATGCGGGGAATCCGACGCAAGCATTCGGTCGGCCGCACGTTTCCAACTCTGCGGAGTCCGCACTCGGGCGGCCGCATCATGCAGGTGATCACGCAGCGAGCACGAGTCGTGTGCCCGGCAGGCAGTTCACACGCAACGCGTCATTCCGCTTTCGTCGTGAGTCCGGGATCACGACGCGATCGCATGCAATCGCGGCACGATCTCAGGTCTCTCGCTCGCGCATGATCCATTTCGGAAGCCAGGCTTCCGATTGTCCGGATCACGCGCGCACTCACGATGAAACCACCAGGTTGACCGCCTTGGGGCCTTTGCCCTTCTTGTCCGGCTCGACCTCGAATGTAATGCGCTGTCCTTCAGTCAGGTCCTTCAATCCCGCCCGCTCGACGGCTGTGATGTGAACGAACACATCGCGGCCGCCATCATCGGGCTTGATGAAGCCGTAGCCCCGCTCTCCGTTGAAGAACTTGACTGTCCCAGTCATGGCCATCGGGAAACTCCTCCCCCGTATTGCTCCACCGCTACGCACGCCGCGCAGCGGTTGACCGACATTCGCTTGTCGGAAGCTTGGCCACCTGAACAGGCCGGCGTCACGCCGCCGGTCTGCCTGGATTTATCTCGGCCTTGTCACTCCGCCGCAACCATTCGCGGAAGCGGAACGTAAAGCCAGTCGTAACAGCATGAGCATAATACGGTTCCGCGCAGATTGACTACGCTCAAATCGCACTTTTCGGTGGGCGCCGGATTAAGGTTTTGGCGTTTCAAGTCTGAAGCGGGCTGCACCGCCCTGGCCTAACGGCTTCTCGAGTTCGGGCAGGATGAGCTTCAGCTCGCTCGCCAGCGTCCACGGCGGATTCACCATCAAAAGCCCGGTGGAAACGAGGCCGCCGCCCGTTTCCTGCGGTGCTACGCTGAATTCCAAACGCAAGCACTTGCCGGCCGGTTTGCTTGTTGCGGCCGCCGCGGCCACGCTGTGCGCGAGGTCGTCTGTGGCCCTCCGGGATTTTACGGGGTACCACAAAAGATACGTGCCGGTCGGCCACTTTGCGAACGCTTCCGAGAACCCTTTTGCCAGCCGCTCGAACTCGTCCTTGGCCTCGAATGGCGGATCGATCACCACCAGGCCGCGCCGCTCGTTCGGCGGCACGAACGCAGGAAGCGCCGTCCAGCCATCGAGATCGACGACGCGGGCCTGCGTGTCGCGCCGCAACGCGTCGATCAGTTGCTTGCGTGCCGTTGGCTCGATCTCGCAGGCGGTGAGGCGATCCTGCGGTCGCAGCAGCGCGTGTGCGATCAAGGGTGAGCCGGGATAGGTTTTCAGCTCCGCCTTCGGATTGAACGCCCTGACGATGTCGAGATACGGCGTGACCAGCGGCTGCGCCTTGTCGGAGAAGCGCGCCTGCATCAGGCGCGCGATGCCGGTGAGCCATTCGCCGCCGCGCTGCGCTTCGCTCGACGTCAGATCGTACAGCCCGGCGCCGGCATGGGTGTCGATGACGCGGAACGCCGCCTGCTTCTCCTGCAAATAGGTAAGCATGCGCACCAGCACGATGTGCTTGATGACGTCGGCGAAGTTGCCGGCATGAAAGGCGTGACGGTAGTTCATGCGATAGCCGTTACCACGTCGTTGCGAGCACGGCGACATGTCCGCCGTCGCTCGCTGAGCACCGGCGGATGCGGGCGCCGCCGACGCTCGTCACAGTGGCGGGAATGCTAAGTCCTAGCCGCCACGCATCGGCGGCATCAGCACCTGGTCGCGGCGGCAGGCGCGGCGATCGATCTCTTCGCAGGAACGGAACTGGAGATCCTTGCTGAGGCAGATCCGCACCTCGCTGAGCCGCCTGCTGTCGCAGGTGACCGCGATCGCCGAGCTGCTGAGCCCCGGATTGACCTTGATGAATGCGGCTTCCAGATCGTCGGGCGAGATCGTCTTCGGCTCCGACAATTGCAGAAACTCCTCGGGGATCTTCACGGCGGCGCGCGCCTTGCGGATGGTCGCGAAATAGGCGCGCTCGCCGAGGCCCGAGCAGGTGCCGTGCTTGTCCCATTCGTTGTAGATCAGGCCGGGCGCCGGCATTAGGTCGAGCATCGAGCTCATGATGCCGCGGGCGAGCCGCGGCGAGGGCCGTTGGCAGTATTCCGGGAAACCGCGCTCATATTGCGGCCACAAGCCGTGCACCACAAAGGAGTACGGCCGTCCGCCGCACTGGGCCTGCGTGCCGCGGCCGTTGTTGCCGCGTTCGCTCGCCGCCTCGCAGAAGGATGGCGACCACGACAGCGACAGCACGTAAAAATCGAACTCACCCGGTGCGTTCTGTCGGCGATCCTGAGCCGACGCCGTGACCGTAGTGCATAGGACCAAGGCTGCAATTGAAACCAGAAATCGGGAAATTATGGCCAACCGATGCATCAAACGCTCCCTCACTCGACGGTTTAGAACCTAGCAGGCGACCAGAACATTTCAAGAACAAATGCGTCATCCGCCCGCGAGCGGACGGCTCGCGGACGCTGGCTCGTCAATCTGGTGGGGAAATCAGGGTCCTGGTGGGGAAATCAGGGTCGCGCGGCCCGGCAGGAGGGGTTGTAAGCCCAGTCGCGGTCGAGCCCGCTGACGCACCATTCGACACCCTGGTTGAAGCCGGCGAAGCCGCCGTCCTCGATGATCGAAAAGTGCACTTTGCGCATCTTGCCGTCGCTCAGCATCACGTTGCCGGAGCAATAACGGCGCGGGATATTGTCGGATTGCCAGGGACGGAAGGCGGTCTCATGGATCCGGTCGTAGCCGGTGATCACCAGCGGTGAATTCCAGAAGGTGGCTTCCTTCTCATGGAATTGCTCGCTGATGACGGGGAGGGCGCTCTCGCAGGGGGCGACGTTGCCGTCATAGCGCGGCCCGGACAGCCAGAAATTCAGCTCGAACGGGTTCGCAGCCTGCGCTGTCCCCCCGGAGGCTAGCAGGCCGAACACGAGCGCGGCACCAACACCGAGCTTTTTGGCTGACATGAACAGGTCGCGCATGGGAATCCACCCGATAATCCGATGTGGCGGACGGTGCCGTGAAGCCCCGACAAGGTCAAGTGCAGCGCGGCAACACCTGCGGAGAAGTCCACTTCGGCGAACCGCGCGTTCTTTTCACGACCGCCGGCGCGCTCTATGTTGGCTACAGGCGGAAATGGAGTCTCCGATGCGAAGGAAATTGGCCGCGTGCCTGGTTGCCGTTTGCGGGATGCTGGCCGTCGTGCCGGCGCGGGCCGATTGGCTGCAGCCGGTACCGCCGTTCAAGGGCAATGATACCGGCGGTATTATCGCCTACTCGCTGGCGATGCAGACCGATGCGCGGCTGCTCGCCGTCGATCACTGTGCCTCCTACGGCAAGGTGGTGAAATTCCTCTCCGTGCAGTCCTATCCGGGTGGCTACATCTCGTTTGCCTGCCGCTGGGTGCCCTACGGCTCCGCACATCGGCCGTTGCGTACGCGCTACTGAGCGCCGTCGAACCCTGCGATCGGTAACCGGGAGTCAATCGCTATGGCGCGACGTCTTGCTTTGCTTGGTTCGGCCGTTTGCCTGGTGTTGTCGGCCGGCGCTGCCAGCGCGGTCGATCTGCCGACCCGCAAGGCGGGCCTGTGGGAGATGAAGATGGTCAAGACCGGCTCGTCGATGCCGGAAATGACCATGCAGCATTGCACCGACGAGTCCACCGACAAGGAGATGAGCACGACGGCCGCGCCGATGGCGAAGCAGGTCTGCTCCAAGCAGGACATCCAGAAGACTGCCACCGGCTATGTCAGCGACAGCGTCTGCGGCGTCGCCGGTGTGACGGTGACCTCGCATGCCGAGATCGCCGGCGACTTCAACTCGGCCTATACCGTTAAAAGCACCTCGCACGTGGAGGGCGGCCCGTCCGGCGCGCGCGACAGCACGACGATGATCGAGGCGAAGTGGCTCGGCGCGTGCAAGAGCGACCAGAAGCCCGGCGACATGATCATGCCCGGCGGCATGAAGATGAACGTCAAGGACATGGAAAAGCTGAAGGGGCTCCTGCCCAAGCAGAAGTAGGGTGCCGCACTCAGCTGTTGCCGCGCGCCTGAATTTTATCTCCGTCATGCTGAGGAGCGCGCAAAGCGCGCGTCTCGAAGCACGCCGGCCCGGACGGTGGCCGTGCATCCTTCGAGGCTCGCAAGCGCTCGCACCTCAGGATGGCGGATCTGCCTCAGATACTCGCTACACCGGCACCCGCACGGCTGCTCGCAACCCGCCCATCGGACTTTCGCCGAGCATGATATCGCCGCCATGCGAGCGCGCGATGTCGCGCGCGATCGCAAGTCCAAGCCCGCTGCCGCCTTCGTCCTGGTTGCGGGCATCGTCGAGCCGCAGGAACGGCTTGAACACCTCTTCGCGCATGTTTGCCGGAATGCCGGGCCCGTCGTCGTCGACGGTCACGGTGAGATAGCGGTGGTCGCGATGGCCGGTGATCGAGATCGTGTTGGCATGGCGCGCCGCATTGGAGACGAGGTTGCCGAGGCAGCGCTTGAACGATGCCGGTTTCACCGTCACGACCGGCAGGCCGTGGAACGCTACCGTCGCGGTATGGCCATGGCGTTCGGCGTCGCTGCGCAACTCCTCCAGCGCCATCGCCATGTCGGTCGGCTGCGCGACCTCGCCGGAATCGCCACGGGCGAAGGCGAGATAGTCCTCCAGCATCATCGACATCTCGTCGACATCCTTGCGCATCGCCTCGATTTCGGGGCCTTCGCCGAGCAAGGCGAGCTCCAGCTTGAAGCGTGTCAGGATGGTGCGCAGGTCATGTGAGACGCCGGCCAGCATCGCGGTGCGTTGCTCGATCGAACGCTCGACGCGCGCCTTCATCTCGATAAACGCCTGCGCCGCGCGCCGCACCTCGCGCGCGCCGCGCGGCCGGAAATTCGGCGCCTCGCGGCCCTTGCCGAAGCTTTCGGCGGCATCGGCGAGTCTGAGGATCGGCTTGATCTGGTTGCGCAGGAACAGCACGGCGACGATCAAGAGGATGGTCGAGGTGCCGAGCATCCAGAAGATGAAGATCTCCGAATTGGAGGCGTAGGCTGCGCTGCGCTGGGCGAAGATCCGCATCACCGCATCGTCGAGCTGCACGCGGATCTCGACCAGGTTGGAATTGCCGACGGTGTCGATCCAGAACGGCCGGTTGATCTGCCGCCCGAGCTGGACCGACAGCGTCTGGTCGAGCAGCGAGAAGAACGGCTTCGGTCCCGGCGGCGGCATGTCGCCCGCGGGGAGGAAATCGACCACGAGCTGCAGCTTCTGGGCGATGTGGCGAAGCTGCGCGCGGTCCTTGTCCTGCGGATAGTTCTTGTAGACGTCGATGAGCGCGGCGATGTCCGATACCACCGCGGCTGACAGGCGTCGCGTCACCGTGTTCCAGTGCCGCTCCATGAACACGAACGCGACCACGGTCTGCAGCACCACCATCGGCACGATCATGATCAGCAACGCGCGGGCATAGAGGCCGGTCGGCATCCAGCTCTTGAACGCATTGCCCATCCAGCCATTGGCCTTCGACACGCGCTGCGACGCGTTGCGGATCAGGGTCAGGCCGGAGTCGAGCGTGCTCATGGACGGGCTTTAGGGAGTGGCCACCAGACGATAGCCGATGCCGCGCACGGCCTGCAGGAACAGCGGATTGGCGGGATCGTGCTCGATCTTGCGGCGGAGGCGGTTGATCTGCACGTCGACCGCGCGCTCGTTGACGGTGCCGCCGCTGGTCAGCGCTGCGCGCGGCACCGTCTCGCCAGGGGTAGAGGCAAGGATGCGCAGCATCTCGCGCTCGCGGTCGGTGAGGTGGATGATCTCCTCGCCCTGACGCAGCTCGCTGCGGTCGATGTGAAAGACGTAGGGACCGAACGCGATCTGCTCGACGGCCGCGACCTGCGGCGGTGCGGTGCGCTTGAGGATATTGCCGATGCGCAGCACGAGCTCGCGCGGCTCGAACGGCTTGGCGACATAGTCGTCGGCGCCGATCTGAAGGCCCTCGATGCGGGCTTCGGCCTCGTGGCGGGCGGTCAGCATGATGATCGGCACCGACGAGGAGGAGCGGATGAAGCGGGCGAGATCGAAACCGTTCTCGCCGGGCATCATGACGTCGAGGATGAGGAGGTCGAAGTGCAGCCCCAGCAGCTTGGCGCGCGCGTCGCTGGCGCTCAGCGCGGTCGTGACGCGGTAGCCTTCGCCGCAAAGAAAACGCGACAAAAGGTCGCGAATGCGTCGGTCGTCGTCGACCAGGAGGAGATGCGGTGCGTCGTCGGCCGGCTCGGCCGGAGGCCGCACCATCGTTGCAGTCTGCGCCACGGTCACTCCCTTGTCTTTCTGCCGCCGCCGAAGATCGCTTCGAGCACCTTGTCGGGGTCGTCGCGATCGATCATCGCGCGCAGGAACTGGCGAACGGTCTCGATGCCGGCGGCATCGATACCGGTGACCGCGCGGTTGATGCGGTCGGTCTGTAGCCCGGCGAGCCTGGCGACCAGCGCCTCGCCCTTGGGCGTCGCATAGAGCAGGCGCTGCCGGCGATCATTGTTGCCGGTCTTCTGCACGATGTAGCCTTCGTCGAGCAGCTGCTTGAGCACGCGCCCGAGCGACTGCTTGGTGATGCGCAGCACGTCGAGCAGGTCGGCGACCTTGAGCCCGGGATAGCGAGTGACGAAGTGAATGACCCGGTGATGGGCACGGCCGAAGCCGAACGCTTCCAGCTCCTGGTCGGCGTCGCCGACGAAATCGCGGTAGGCGAAGAAGAGAAGCTCGATAATGTCCCAGCGCAGATCGCGCGCGCTCGCTGCAGGAGGCGAGGTGTCGCTTCCCTGCGAATCGGGTTGGGCAGCCATGCCTGGGAAATTTATGTCAGCCATGTTGACGTATCTTGGGTTCAATGTTACAAAACTGCTTGTCGCGACGAAACATTAGGTCGTTTTGTCCCTGACAACGTTTGAGGCGGCCTGAAAGAGCCAGCGATGGCGGTTTGGGCCGCAAATTGGACTACCGTGCGATTGTCGAGCGGCATTTCGGCAAACATACTGGACTTCAGCATTCCGCAAAAGCATGTCTAAACGGCATGTTGGCGCCGGAAGCCGGCTTCAGGGCTGGCGATGGTGGAGTCCGGACCAACCAAGCCAGCAGGCCCCGGGGAAACAGGCCGGCGCCAGACATCGCGCCGGTTGCGAGAGCGGAAAGCAACAAAATGAGTTTGAAATTCGAAATCCAGCCGACGGTGAACCCGACGCCCGACAAGGAGCGCGCGGCCAAGCTCGTGGATCCGGGCTTCGGCCGGGTTTTTACCGATCATATGGCCATCGTCCGCTACAATCAGGCGAAAGGCTGGCATGGCGCGCGTGTCGAAGCCCGCGCGAATTTTCCGCTCGATCCGGCCGGCGCGGTCCTGCACTACGCACAGGAAATTTTCGAAGGTCTCAAGGCCTACAAGCGCGACGACGGCGGCGTGAACCTGTTTCGGCCCGACGCCAATGCGCGGCGCTTCCACGACTCGGCCGAGCGCATGGCGATGGCGCCGCTGCCGGAGCCGGTGTTTATCGAAGCGGTCGAGCAGCTCGTGAGGATCGACCGGGCCTGGATCCCGGGCGGCGAGGGCAGCCTTTATCTGCGGCCCTTCATGATCGCGAGCGAGATCTTCCTCGGCGTGAAGCCGTCGGCCGAGTACATCTTCTCGGTCATCGCTTCTCCGGTCGGCTCATATTTCAAGGGCGGGCCCGCGCCAGTGTCGATCTGGGTGTCCGAGAACTACACCCGCGCTGCGATCGGCGGCACCGGCGCCGTCAAATGCGGCGGCAACTACGCCGCGAGCCTGCGCGCGCAGGCCGAGGCGATCGATCACGGCTGCGATCAGGTCGTGTTCCTCGATGCGGTCGAGCGTCGCTATATCGAGGAGCTCGGCGGCATGAACATCTTCTTCGTGTTCGACGACGGCTCGCTCTCGACGCCGCCGCTCGGCACGATCCTGCCCGGCATCACCCGCGATTCGATCATCGCGCTCGCCAGGGATACCGGCACGCGCGTGCGCGAGCAGCCCTATACGATCCAGCAGTGGCGCGCGGACGCCGCCAGCGGCAAGCTGAAGGAAGCCTTCGCCTGCGGCACCGCGGCCGTGATCTCGCCGATCGGCAAGGTCTGCTCCGCGAGCGGGGATTTCCAGATCAACGGCGGCGTGGCGGGTCCGGTCGCCATGGGGCTGCGCAAGAAGCTGGTCGACATCCAGTACGGCCGCACCAACGACCCGCATAACTGGATCAGAAACGTCGCGTAATCGGCGGTTTGGCGTGAGGCAGGCAGGCTCTCTCACGCCCTCGCCCCGCTCTTGCGGGGAGAGGGTGGGGTGAGGGGAAGATCCGCACCGGGACTCGCCGTGAGCCTCCTTTCCCGGAATTCAAACGGGCTTGAATTCCGGCCTCTCGCCGCAAGCGGGGCGAGCAGCCGGATGCCTTGCTCCGCGCCGCCTCGGCTGATAACCCGGCTGTAGGTCAATACTGACTTACAGCCGACGTTAAGACATGGCCGAGAAACCCAAAAAACCGCAGAAACTGAAGGCGCGGCTGCCGCGCGGGCTGGAGGATCGTGGCCCGGCCGCGATCAGCGCGACGCGGCAGATGGTCGAGAAGATCCGCGCCGTCTACGAGCTCTATGGCTTCGAGCCGGTGGAAACGCCGGCGATGGAATACACCGACGCGCTCGGCAAGTTCCTGCCCGACCAGGACCGTCCCAACGAGGGCGTGTTCTCGTTCCAGGACGACGACGAGCAGTGGATCTCGTTGCGCTATGACCTGACCGCGCCGCTCGCGCGCTATGTCGCGGAAAACTTCGATCACCTGGCGAAGCCGTATCGCTCATATCGCTTCGGCTACGTGTTCCGTAACGAGAAGCCCGGCCCCGGCCGCTTCCGCCAGTTCATGCAGTTCGACGCCGACACGGTCGGTTCGGCGACGCCGGCCGCCGATGCCGAAATCTGCATGATGGCAGCCGACACGATGGAGGCGCTGGGTATTCCACGCGGCTCCTATGTCGTGAAGGTGAACAATCGCAAGGTGCTCGACGGCGTGATGGAGAGCATTGGTCTCGGCGGTGATAACAATGCGGCGAAGCGACTAACGGTGCTGCGCGCGATCGACAAGTTGGACAAATTTCCGGTCGAAGAGGTCGAGAAGCTGCTTGGTCCCGGTAGGTGGGACGGCGGTGAAGAAGGAAAGGGAGACTTCACGGCAGGTGCCGGACTCGACTCTCGCGGAATATCGCGCGTGATCAATTTCACCGGCTGGAAAGGCGATCCCTCGTCCGGCTCTAAGAGTGAACTTGGTTCGAACGAGGTTACAATTGCAAACTTCGAAAAAGCAGTGGCAGGGAACGCGCTGGGCCAAGAGGGAATTGCCGAGCTAGCGCAAATAAAAGAACTGGTCGGCGCGGCTGGCTATGGCGAAGACAGGATCATGATCGATCCCTCCGTCGTGCGCGGTCTCGAATACTACACCGGCCCGGTCTACGAGGTTGAGCTGCTGCTCGACACCAAGGACGAGAAGGGCCGTGCCGTGCGGTTCGGCTCGGTCGGCGGCGGCGGCCGCTATGATGGTCTCGTCTCGCGCTTCCGCGGCGAGCCGGTGCCCGCGACCGGCTTCTCGATCGGCGTGTCGCGCCTGCAGGCCGCGCTGACGATGCTCGGCCAACTGGATACGCGCGCCGAATTCGGTCCGGTGGTCGTCACCGTGTTCGACCGCGAGCGCGTCGCCGATTACCAGAAGATGGTCGCGCAGCTGCGCAGTGCGAACATCCGCGCCGAGCTCTATCTCGGCAATCCGAAGAACATGGGCAACCAGCTCAAATATGCCGATCGCCGCAACTCGCCCTGCGTGATCATCCAGGGCTCGGACGAGAAAGCGCGCGGCGAGGTGCAGATCAAGGATCTGATCGAGGGCGCCAAGGCTGCGGCGGCCATCGCCTCGAACCAGGAATGGCGCGAAACGCGCCCCGCGCAGTTCTCCTGCACGGAGGCCGACCTAGTCGCCAAGGTCCGCGAGGTCCTGGCGCGGCATGACGTAACGTGGGGATAGCCATTCCAACGTGACGCGATGCCCGGCCTTGTGCCTGATCTCCGCGTCTTGTTTGATGGTGAAGAACGTGGATGGTCGCGACAGTCCCGGCCACGCCATGCAACGCAAGGGAGAGAGTAGATGCCTGAGATCACCGTCAGCATGGCCGCCGGCCGCACCGAAGAGCAGAAGCTCGGCATGATGCGTGACATCACGCAGGCGCTGGTGAAGAACCTCGGCGTCGATGCGGAAGCGGTCGTGATCCAGATCAATGAAGCGCCGCTGCATCACAAGATGAAGGGCGGCAAGTCCTTCGTCGAGCGCGCGGCGGCTGCGAAGAAGTGATGCGTTAGAGTCATTTCGGGGCACCGCGGCGAGGGCCGAACCCGGAATCTCGATCTACAATTTCCGGATTCCGGGTTCACGCTTCGCGTGCCCCGGAATGACGTCTTGGGATATCAATGGACGCACGCGACTTCATCAAGATCGGCATGAGCGCCGAGCGCATGCTCGTCGTGCCACCGGAGCGCACGGTCGGGCATTTCGTGCCTGATATGCCGATGGTCTACGCGACGCCGATGATGATCCTGGAAATGGAGATGGCGTCGGGCGATGCCATCCGTGAGGTGCTGCAGCCCGGTTGGGTTACCGTCGGCACCGAGGTCGACGTCCGGCATCTCGCCGCAGCTCTCGTGGGCGCCACGGTGCGGACCACGGCAAAAGTGATCACGGTCGAGCGCCGCGTGATCCGCTTCGAGGTCGAGGCCTTCGAAGGCGCGCGCAAGCTCGGCGGGGGCCGCCATGCCCGCGGCCTGATCAACGTAGGGAATTTCAACCGAAGACTTGCCGGAACGTCAGCGCAGTAGCTCGGCAAAGGACCGCTCGCGCTGTCCGCCCTGCAAACTCGTCATGCGCGGGCCTGACCCGCGCATCCATCAACGAAGAAGCTCTCCCTGCGAGATGGATTGCCGGGTCCCGTCTACGCCAGGGCTCCGACGAGGCCAACAGTCTCGGGCGCGCCGAAGCCTTGGCGAAGGCGGCAAGCCCGGCAATGACGGAGGATGCGTTACTTCGCCAATTCCTTCGAACGCCTGGTTGCTGCAGCGATGGCGCGGGTCATCAGCGGCTGCATCCCGTCCTTGGCCATCAGCACCTCGAGCGCCGCGGCCGTGGTGCCGCCGGGCGAGGTGACATTCTGACGCAAGGTCGCGGACGGCAGGTCCGAGCGATGCAGCAGCTCGCCGGAGCCTGCGACAGTCGCCCGCGCCAGCGTGGTTGCGAGTTGCTCCGGCAGGCCGGCCGCGACGCCGGCGCGGGCCAGCTCTTCGGCGAGCAGGAACACATAGGCCGGGCCGGAGCCGGAGACCGCGGTCACTGCATCCATCAGGCTTTCATCCTCCACCCATTCGACGAGCCCGGTCGCCTGCAGCAACGCGTTCGCCGTGGCGCGCTGTGCGGCGGTCACATTCTTCGCCGGCACCGCGACCGTGATGCCGCGGCCGATCGCTGCCGGCGTGTTCGGCATCGCGCGCACTACCGCGCCGCCGCAGACCTCGTCCAGCGCCGAGATCGTTGTGCCGGCCATGATCGAGACCACCAATGTCGAGGGGCCGACGAGCGCCTTGAGTGCGGCTCCGGCCTCGCGGAACGACTGCGGCTTTACTGCGACGACGAGTGTATCGACCGTCCCGACATCCTGAGCCTTCGGGTTGAGGCGGACGCCCTGCGCGGCAAGTGCGGAAATCTCAGGCGAAAGATGCGGGTCGATCACTACGACCCGCCCGGGCGCGAGCCCTTGCGCGAGCCAGCCGGTCAGCATCGCGCCGCCCATCTTGCCCGCGCCCGCAAGCGCGATGGTGCCGGTGGTGTTCTTCAATGCGCTGCTTGTGTTCACGGGCATCTCCACCAACTCTGTGTTGTCCCGGCGAAAGCCAGGCCCCCCGCGTGGGCGCCCTGCGCTCGTCGCGATACCACAGGCGGTTCTAGTGAAGCGCAGGAAGGGCGACAAGCACTCAAATGTCATTGCCGGGCTTGCCGCGTTCGCCAAGGCTTCGGCGCACCCGAGCCTGTTGGGCTCGTCGGAGCCTTGGCGTAGACGAGACCCGGCAATCCATCGCCGCGGAAGGCTCTTGCCGGATGGATGCGCGGGTCAAGTCCGCGCATGACGATGGTGTGCGCGGAAGCCCTTAGGCCTCGCCCTCGGTATCGAACATCGCGGCCGACATCGCCTCGGCGGCCGACTTGCCGGCCCAGACCACGAACTGGAACGCCGGGTAGTAGCGCTCGCAGGCCTGGATCGCGTTGACCAGCATGCTCTCGCATTGCGAAGCGGACGCGGTGAGGCCGCCGGGCAGCACCAGCGCCTGGCGATGCATGATCATGCCGGTGTGGGTCCACTGGTCGAAATGGCCGACCCACAATTGCTCGTTGATCGCGGCGATCAGTCGCTGCACCTCGGCGCGTCGCGCCTGCGGAATCTTCATGTCGAAGGCGCAGGCGAGATGCAGCGCCTCGATCTCACCCATCCAGGTGAAGGAGAGCTGATAGTCGATCCAGTCGCCCTTGGAGACGATCGTCACCTCGTCGT
Organism: Bradyrhizobium sp. ISRA464; assembly: GCF_029910095.1. Taxonomy (NCBI): domain Bacteria; kingdom Pseudomonadati; phylum Pseudomonadota; class Alphaproteobacteria; order Hyphomicrobiales; family Nitrobacteraceae; genus Bradyrhizobium; species Bradyrhizobium sp. ISRA464. The sequence goes on from NZ_CP094526.1 coordinate 1,632,308, forward strand.
CGCCGGAACGCTCGAACGCCCAGTTGTTGTCAGTGGCGATATCCTCGACCACCGCAAGCGGATTGCTCCGGGAATCGATAATGCCTTCGAGGAGGGACATACCGTCTCGACCCTTGTTCTTATGATCTGTTGATACGCACACGGAAGCCGGCAAGCGCGACAAACTGCGTCGTGGCCGAGTGCAGCTCCTGAAACGGGCTTCCGGATGCCCCTGGACCTGACGCGAATGAAGTGATGTGATTTGCGGAATCCGCGCAACCGCACGCCGAGTCCGTCCACAGCCAAAGCGCGCCTCGTCCACAGCTGATCGCGATCGCATCTGTAAAATTGAGAACAAATCGGAATCGAAGCGGGTTGGTAACGAATTGTTAACCATCTGCTTGTGCTTCGCCGCGCCGCTGAATCGGGCGCCCGGAGACCTCAAACGTGGCCGGAAGACGCGCAACGCGCTCATGGGGACATGCCAATTCCCCATGTCGAAGCATCTTGCCCGCCTGTCGCGTATTGGTCATATTTGCTGCCAGGCACGTCCATCCTGGGCGTGCCGATGTTCTCAGGGCGGGGTGGAAATCCCCACCGGCGGTAAGGGCGATCACCCCAAGCCCGCGAGCGCCTTCCTCCTGAACTGGGGGAAGGGTCAGCAGATTCGGTGCAATTCCGAAGCCGACGGTTACAGTCCGGATGAAAGAGAACGGTTGCGGCAGCCCGCGCGGATTCGCGTGGGGCTCTTGTCGTTGTCCGTGTGCCCTGATTCTGGTCCCGAAAGAGGAAAGCCATGAATCAGATGTTGCAAGACGCTGACGTCCAAACCTCCCAAGCAGATATCGCTCCCGAAACGCCGGCGGCTCCGCCGGTGCCAGAACATCCGCGGTTCGCAAAGCCGCAACGCGTCGCCTTTGTGCAGGCGTGCTGGCATCGCGAAGTGGTGGATGAATGCCGCATCTCCTTTCTGAAGGAGATCGAAGCGCGCCATATCACTAATGTCGACGTGTTCGAGGTGCCTGGCTCGTTCGAGATCCCGCTGCATGCGCAGATCCTGGCGAAGACACGCCGCTACACCGCAATCGTCGCCGCCGGGCTCGTCGTCGACGGCGGCATCTATCGCCATGAATTCGTCGCCGACACGGTGATCAAGGCATTGATGGAGGTGCAACTGCGCACGGAAGTGCCGGTGTTCTCCGCGGTCCTGACGCCACAGCAATTCCACGAGACCGAAGTGCATCAGGATTTCTTCCGCCGGCATTTTGTCATCAAGGGCATCGAGGCCGCGGAAGCCTGCGCCAACACGCTGCTCAGCCTGGAGCGGCTGCGCGGCCAGGTCGCGGCGGGGATCGCTGGCTAGCTAAGCGTTTTCGAGCGAAGTGGACACCGGTTCGCGTGAAGAAAACGCGTCAAACAAGAATCTAGAGCTTCGGTTCTGATTCAATCAGAACCGAAAATGCTCTAGCACCAAGGCTGCGCCAGACTCGGCGCAAACGCGATTCCGGCATGCGTGCCGGGATCGCGCACGCCTTCGGTTATGCTTGTGGGCATAAACCAAATGCGCAGGAGGTGCCCATGACTGAACACCATTCGTCCGACTGGCTCGGCCTGTCGGGCCGCGTTGCCGTCGTCACCGGCGGAGGAGGCGGCATCGGCCGTGCCACCGCGGTCAGTTTTGCGCGTGCGGGCGCCAAGGTTGCCGCGCTCGATCGCGACGAGCGCGGGCTTGCCGAGACAAAGGCAAGGCTGCGCGAATTCGGCGACGGTCACCTCGTCGCCAGCTGCGACACGACAAGCGCCGAGAGCGTTGCTGCGGCCGCCGACGCCGTCGAACGCACGCTCGGGCCGTGCGGCATTCTCGTCAACACTGCTGCCGTACTGCGCCCCGGCGGGCTCGATACGCTGGCGCTCGTGGAATGGAACGCGGTGCTTGCGGTCAACCTCACGGGCTATTTCATCTGCGCGCAAGCGTTCGGCCGTCATATGCGACAAGCCGGCCACGGCAGCATCGTCCATGTTGCTTCGATCGCCGCCAGCAACGCGCAGCAGCAGAGCGGCGCCTACAGCGTCAGCAAGGCCGCCGTCGTGATGCTGTCGCAGCAGCTCGCCGCCGAATGGGGGCCGCACGGGATCCGCAGCAACGTCGTCAGCCCGGGCCTCGTGGTCACGCCGATGAGCCAGGCCTTCTACGATACGCCTGGCGTCACCGAGCGCCGCAGCGCGGCGGTGCCGATGCGCCGGGTCGGTGCGCCGCAGGACATGGCGGACGCGATCCTGTTCCTGGCGAGCGACCGATCGTCCTACGTGAACGGGGAGGAGATCATCGTCGACGGCGGTTATGTGCGGACGCTGATGAGCCACGTTCCGCGGCCGGGATTTTGAAGGGGGATTGCGTCGGGCGGGCACAACGCAAGAGTACCCGCCAAGGCCATGGCCCCAGCCCTCGCAACAACAGCTATTGGTGCTAAAGGTCCCGGCTCGTGGCCGGGACGACAGCGAAAATTGGACTAATCGAACAGGCTCGAGACGGACTCTTCCGCCGCGGTGCGGCCGATCGCTTCGGCGATCAGTCCGGCGATCGAGATCGTGCGGATGTTCGGCGCCTTGTTGACGGCTTCCGTCGGCAGGATCGAGTCGGTGATGACCAGTTCCTTCAGCCGCGACGAGGCGATGCGCGCGGCGGCGCCGCCGGACAGCACGCCGTGGGTGATGTAGGCCGAGACCTCCTTGGCGCCGTGGGCGATCAGCGCCTCGGCCGCGTTCACCAGCGTGCCGCCGGAGTCCACGATGTCGTCGACCAGGATACAATTGTAGCCTGCGACGTCGCCAATCACGTTCATCACCTCGGATTCACCGGGGCGCTCGCGGCGCTTGTCGACGATCGCGAGCGGGGTGTTGATGCGCTTGGCGAGCCCGCGGGCGCGCGCCACGCCGCCGACATCAGGCGACACCACCATCACCTTGGCGAGGTCGAAGCGGTCGCGGATGTCGCGCACCATCAGGGGCGCTGCGTAGAGATTGTCGGTCGGGATGTCGAAGAAGCCCTGGATCTGACCGGCGTGCAGGTCGAGCGTCATGACGCGGTCGACGCCGGCGCGCGAGATCAAATTGGCGACGAGCTTGGCGGAGATCGGGGTGCGCGAGCCGGACTTGCGGTCCTGCCGGGCGTAGCCGAAATACGGCACGACCGCGGTGATGCGGCGCGCCGAGGCGCGGCGCAGCGCATCCGTGATGATCAGCAACTCCATCAGGTGGTCGTTGGCCGGATACGACGTCGATTGCAGGATGAACATGTCCGAGCCACGGATGTTCTCCTGGATTTCGACGAAGATCTCCATGTCGGCGAAACGCCGGACCACGGCCTTGGTCAGCTCGAGGCCGAGGCCTCGCGCGATGTCCTGCGCCAGCGCAGGATTGGAGTTGCCGGCGACGAGCTTGATTGATCCGTTTTTTGCCGACATTGATGCTTCCCCCCGCGACTTGCTGGATACGACGTTCAGCATCTCAAGTCCCTATAGAACCGGCGGGTTTTCGGTGCGCGAGGGAATATCAGTCAGGCGCCTTGGCTGGCAACCCATTCACGCCGTTTTCCCGGACCAAAAATGGCTCTTTTCCGGGATACCACGGGGCTTAGTTAGCAGAATATCCGAGCGCCACGGTCTCGGATGCAGCCGGCACCGGGGCGCTTGCGACCGTGGGCCCGCGCAGATCCGGCGCCGGGCTGGGGATAGGCGCCGGGCTGTCCTCCTGGCCGCCGTTGACCATGCTGGAAAGGCCGCTCAGGCCGGCCTGGGCGATCTTGCGCAGGACCAGGTCGTCGGCGGCCGCCCAGGCGTCGCGGCCGGCCTTGCCGGCGGGCTCCTCGCCGGAGAGCCGGAGCGCGCGTTGCTGGTTGCTGTCGTAGACGTCCCAGACCCACGCGATCATGGTGCGGCCCCGCACCACCTGCGCCGACAAATAGCTACGCACGCGATAGGCGGCCGTGCCTTCGCGCGACACAATCGACAGGCTGCGGAGCTTGGACTCGCTGTCGAGTACGCTCACCATGCGATCGAACACCTGAGGTGGCGGGCCGTCGATCGATTCGAACGCGACGGTCGGGCCGTTGCCCGTAGTCGCCATGGCATAGGCATCGGCCGCGCCGCCGCCATTGGCGCAACCGCCAAGCGTGCAGGCGACCGCAAGCCACGTGGCAGCAATCGCGGCACGCACCGCTGTCCCAGTTTGAAACTGGCTTTTTGACGCTTCCCTCATTGGGCCCTGCGATATCGTTAAACCGCCTTAACGTCTAGGGCAGGGAAGGCACAGACCTTAACCGATTTGACGAGTGAAGCGCTGGACGGACAGGAGCGAATTCCTTGATCGGTCAGAGGATGCGCACCGAGCGACGATCGCGGCGCATATTTGGTCCGCCATTTCACGTTCTGCAGAAGTTGACAGCACTGCCTGGGCGCCGACGCTGTACGGGAACGAAACCGGCGAAAATCGACGTGCTGTATGGACTCTCTACTCACGCGTCAGCGCGATGGCATGAACGTGGCGGCCGTAATCGCCTTCCTTGCGATGCACGGAGCGACGGTAGCTGAAAAAGCGTTCGTCGGAATAGGTGTCGATGCCGAGATCGTCGATCATCAGCACGCCGGCGTTCTCCAGCCGCATGCGGATGAAGCCTGCGAGATCGAACATCGCATGTCCGTCGCGTTCGCCTGGAATGAAGAACATGCCGTTCTCGGCGTCGGCCTCGATGAAGCGCTCGACGAATTCGCCGCCGACCTCGTAGGACTCCTGGCGGATCAGCGGACCGATCGCCGCGACGATGCCGGCGCGGTCGGCGCCGAGCTTCTCCATCACGTCGATGGTGGATTCCAGAATGCCGGTTAGCGCGCCCTTCCAACCGGCATGCGCCGCGCCGATCACCCGCGCATTGGGATCGACGAACAGGATCGGCCCGCAGTCGGCCGCCGTGACACTGATCGCGAGGCCTTCGGTCCGCGTGACGAGCGCGTCCGCCTTCGGACGCGCGGCGCCGTCCCAGGGACCGGTCGCGACCACGACGTCGGGCGAGTGGGTCTGGTGCACGCTGAGGAAATGGGGGAGCGGCACACCCAGTTGTTCAGCCATCCGCCGCCGGTTCTCGGCGACGTGCGCAGGGTCATCGCGCGAGCCGAGGCCGCCATTGAGGCCGGCATAGATGCCCAGGGAGACGCCGCCTTCGCGCGAGAAGAAAGCGTGACGCAGGCCCGGAATGGCCGACAGCAGCGGTGATCCCAATGTCATGACTCTTCGGCCTCGTCAGGCAGATCGCTCAGCCCGGCGATCGAGGTGATGCGTGGATCGGAGATCGCCATCGCCTTGAACATAGAGCCCATGCCGCCGCGGCCGGAGTCGGTCAGGCGCCTCAGCGCACCGGCGATGTCGGCCGAGACCTCCGGCGTTGCCTTCGCCATCAGGCCGGCGGCGCGGGCCTCGATACCGAGGCGCTTGAGGAAATCGCCCTGCGTCACCGGTCCGTGCACGCGCGCGCCGACATCCTCCGCGGCGCGCGCCAGCGCCTGGAAATCGACATGCGCGGTCACGTCGGCCACTCCCGGGTTCTTCAGCGGGTCGGCGAAGCTGTGGCGCGCGATGGCCTGGAAGGTGTCGCCGGCGTCGCTGCGCAGATGGCCGTAGTCGATGATCAGCGCGGCGCCGTCCTGGTCGCGTACCCGCGTTGCCAGTTTCATGATCTCGGTGTCGGGCCGCCACTCGAACACCGCGCCGAGCGGCGCGGCGCGCACCAGCGGCGGCAGCAGCACCTCGAAGTGCGGCGTCGGCTCAGCAGCGGCGCTGAAATACAGCCGGTCATTGGCATCGATCCCAACCGTGCGTTCGTGCCAGCCGGTCTCGCGCCGGACCATCTGATGGATCGGCAGCACGTCGAAATACTCGTTGGCGAGGATCACGGCCGGACCTTCCGGCACGTCGTCGATACTCGCGTGCCAGGTGATGTCGCGCACACCCGACAGCGTCGCCTGCTGTTTTTGGCGCAGCATCGGGTTAACTTCCACAAGGTGGATGCTCAGCGACTGGTAGAGCGGCGGCAGCACCCGGAGGGCGCGCAACGCGTCCGCCATCATGGTGCCACGGCCGGGGCCGAGCTCGACCAGCCGCAGCGTCGATGGTGAGCCGATCGCCTTCCAGATCGAAGCGCTCCACAGGCCAAGCAGCTCGCCGAACATCTGGCTGACTTCCGGCGACGTGGTGAAATCGCCCTCGCGTCCGAGCGGATCGCGCGACAGGTAGTAGCCGTGCTGCGGATGCATCAGGCACAATTCCATGTAGCGCCAGACCGGCATCGGCCCGGATAATTTGATCAACTTCTTGATCTCGCCCAGCAGCGGGGAAACGTCGCTCACGGAGGTCCTTTAGATCGAATCCGGCGCCGGCCCCTTCGGCTTGCGGCGCGCAGAAGCCACGATGATGATAGCGCCGACAATAATCATTGGCACCGACAGCAGCATACCCATGGTCAGTCCGCCCCACAGGAATCCGAGCTGTGGGTCAGGCTCCCGGAAAAACTCGCCGGTGATTCGGGCAAAACCGTAGAGCGTGATGAAACTGCCGAGGATCAGGCCGGGCCGCTTCAGCGCGCCCATCCGGATCATGATGGCCAGCACGGTGAACAGCAGGATGCCTTCAAGGCCGGCCTCGTAGAGCTGGCTCGGATGGCGCGGCAGCGGCCCGCCATTCGGAAAGATCATGGCCCAGGGCAGGCTCGGGTCGGCGTGGCGGCCCCACAATTCACTGTTGATGAAATTGGCGAGCCGGCCGAGGAACAGCCCGATCGGCGCGACCGCGGTGGTGATGTCGCCAAGCGAGGGGATCGAGACGTTGTTGCGGCGGGCAAACAATATCACGGCGGCGACGCAGCCGAGGAAGCCGCCGTGGAAGGACATGCCGCCCTTCCACAGTTCGAGGATTTCCGCGGGATGTGCGATGAAGAAGGGCAGATTGTAGAACAGCACGTAGCCGGTGCGGCCGCCGACGATGATGCCGATGGTGACCCAGAGGATGAAATCGTCGAGCTGCGGCAGCGTGATCGGCGCCGGCCCGCCCCACAGCCGCTCCTTCTTGATCAGCGAGCGGGCATAGATCCAGCCCAGCACGATGCCGACGATATAGGCCAGCGCGTACCAGCGGATCACGATCGGCCCGAGCGAGATCGCGACGGGGTTGAAGACCGGGAAGTCGATCAGCAGGAACGGCATCGTGCGTCTTGAGGCTCAGCTCACGAGGTTGCGGCGATAGAGGGCAAGCAGCCGCTCCCAGTGGCGTTCGGCGGCATCGCGGTCATAGACCGGGCGCTTGGGGAACGCAAAGCCGTGATGCGTGCCGGGATAGATCTCGACCTCGTTGTTCGATCCCTTCATGCCCGCCTTGACCTGCTCGATGATCTCCTGTGGCGCGTAGATATCGGTCTCGGCACAAGCGAAATAGAGTTCGGCCTTGGTCTTCGCTGCGGCGAGATGCGGGCTGTCGGGCTGGTCGGTCGCGAGATGCGTGCCGTAGATCGAGGCGGCGGCCTTGACCCGGTCGGGGAAATGCGTCGCGGCGTTCACCGCGTAGCGGCCGCTCATGCAGTAGCCGACGGTGCCGACGATCCTGGTGTTCGCGGCGTTCTCCGTCTCGGCATAGGCGAGCAGCGCCTTGGTGTCTTCCATGACCAGCGGAATATTGATGGAGTTCATGTATCCGAACATGCGCTTGCGCTCGGGCGCGTCGGGATCCGGCGGTATCGGGCCGAGCTCCATCACGCCCGACCGGTAGTAGAGATTGGGCAGCATCACGTAGTAGCCCGAGGTGCCGAGCCGGCGCGCCATGTCGCGCAACTCCTCGCGGATCGCCGGCGCATCCATGTAGAAGATCACGACGGGAAACGGTCCACCGCGCTCGGGATGGGCAATGAAGGTCGTGGTCTTGCCGTCCTTGGTCTCGATATCGACCGTGTGCTCGATCATGGCGTTCTGCTCGCGTTGTGATTTGCGATTTCTGTTGTGGGTTCAATACGATTGCAAGGAAACCGGAGCATGACAAGGCAAGCCGCAGGGAGCCTGCCATTCGCTCCGGACTTGAACCGGATCGCGCGGATCGCCATTGTCTTCCGCGCGACGTTAGCTGAACGCGGAGAGGTTGCGAGATGACTCAGACCACCAACCGGTTTTTCGACGAGATCGGCCGTCTGATGAACGATGCCGCCGGCGCGGCCCAGGGCGTCAAGCGCGAGGTCGATTCGGTCATGCGCAACCAGGCCGAACGCATCCTGCGTGACCTCGACCTGGTCAGGCGCGAGGAATTCGACGCGCTCAAGGACATGGCCCGCCTGGCGCGCGAGGAGAACGAGGCGCTGAAGGCAAGGATCGCCGCGCTGGAGGCCAAGCTCGGGGTGTCGCCGGGCACGACGGGCTGACGCACGCTGCCGCTCTGTAGCCCGGATGGAGCGAAGCGAAATCCGGGGTGACTGGCGGCGAGGGGCCCGGATTGCGTTGCGCTCCATCCGGCCTACGTCCGGTTGCTTTGGGGGAGTGCGAGCAAGAAAATTTCCTTCATTTCCTTGTCATTTCGCCCCTTTGAGGCTAAAAGCCGCCCACGTCTGCGGCCCCCGCACCCCTGGAGGCTTGCTGTGGACCTGAGCATGGGCCGCGCTGCGGCCTTTAACTTTTTAAATACAAGGACTTAACGCTATGGCGACCGTCAAGGAATTGAAGGCGACCGCGCGTCCGAAGAGCGGCAAGGGGGCCGCCCGGGCAGAGCGTCGCGCCGGGAGAGTTCCCGGAGTGATCTACGGCAACAACCAGCCCCCCGTGACCATCTCGGTCGCGGATCGCGAACTGCGTCAGCGCATTCTCGCGGGCCGGTTCCTGACCACGATCTTTGACATCGATCTCGAGGGCAAGAAGCACCGCGTGATTCCGCGCGACTTCCATCTCGATCCGGTGAAGGACTTCCCGATCCATGTCGACTTCATGCGGCTCGGCGAAGGCGCCACCATCCGCGTCAGCGTGCCGCTGCATGTCGTGAACGCGGAAACCGCCCCCGGCATCAAGCGCGGCGGCACCGTCAACATCGTCACCCACGCGCTCGACCTCGAGTGCTCGGTCGACAACATTCCGCAGTACATCGAGGCCGACGTCGGCAGTCTCGAGATCAGCCACTCGCTGCATCTCTCCGAGATCAAGCTGCCCACGGGCGTGAAGTCGCTAGCCCGCGAGGACGCGACGCTGGTCACCATCGTGGCGCCGTCGGGTTACGCCGAAGAGCAGAAAGCCGCGGCTGCGGCGGCTGCCAGTGGAACCGCTGCTCCGGCTGCGGCGGCTCCGGCCGCTGGTGCGGCGGCTCCGGCTGCGGGTGCTGCGGCTCCGGCCGCAGGTGGCGGCGACAAGAAGAAGTAATCGATCAGGTCGGCGCGCGATCATCTGATGGCGCGCCGGCACGGGATGCCGCGCCATGCGCCTCTTTGTCGGTCTCGGTAATCCCGGCGCGAAATACGCCAGCAACCGGCACAATATCGGGTTCCTGACGGTCGACGAGATTGCGCGGCGTCATGGTTTCGCACCATGGCGCCGTCGCTTTCAGGGCGAAGCCTCCGAAGGCGTGCTGGACCGCGCGAAGGTCGTGCTGTTGAAGCCGACCACCTACATGAACGAGTCCGGGCGCGCGGTGCAGGAGGCGGCGAGCTTCTTCAAGCTTGCATCCAGCGACGTCACCGTGTTCCAGGACGAACTCGAACTGCCACCGGGCAAGCTGCGCGTGAAGATCGGCGGCGGGATCGCCGGGCACAACGGGCTGCGCTCGATCTCCGCGCATATCGGAAACGAGTATCGCCGCGTGCGGCTCGGGATCGGTCATCCCGGCGTCAAGGAGCTGGTGCACCACCACGTGCTGTCGGACTTCGCCAAGAGCGACCGGCCGTGGGTCGAGGCGTTGTGCGCGGCGATTGCCGACAACGCCGGCCTGCTGGCGACGGGGCACGATGCGTCGTTCGCCAACAAGGTGCATCTGACGATGCAGGCCAAGGGATTTTTCGACACCAAGGAAGAGGGTACGAAGTAGACCCTCGTCATCGCCGGGCTTGACCCGGCGATCCATTTTTCAAGTGGGATGGATACGCGGATCAAGCCCGCGTATGACGACCTCACTCAATTCAACCGCGCAGCGCGAGCGCGCGAGATATCGGGACGAACAATGGGATTCAAATGCGGGATCGTCGGGCTGCCTAACGTCGGCAAGTCGACGCTGTTCAACGCGCTGACCGAGACGGCGGCGGCGCAGGCGGCGAACTATCCGTTCTGCACCATCGAGCCGAATGTCGGCGAGGTGGCGGTGCCCGATCCGCGGCTGGAGAAGCTCGCGGCGGTCGCCAAATCCGCGCAGATCATCCCGACCCGGCTGACCTTCGTCGATATCGCCGGCCTTGTCCGCGGCGCCTCCAAGGGCGAAGGGCTCGGCAACCAGTTCCTTGCCAACATCCGCGAGGTCGATGCGATCGCGCATGTGGTGCGCTGCTTCGAGGATTCCGACATCACGCATGTCGAAGGCAAGATCGCGCCGCTCGCAGACATCGAGACCATCGAGACCGAACTGATGCTCGCCGATCTCGACAGCCTGGAGAAGCGCGTCGACAATCTCTCGAAGAAGGCCAAGGGCAACGACAAGGAGGCCAAGGAACAGCTCGAGCTCGTCAACCGCGCGCTGGTGCTGCTGCGCGACGGCAAGCCGGCCCGTGCGTTGGAGCGCAAGCCGGAGGAGGAGCGCGCCTTCCGCATGCTCGGCCTCTTGACGTCGAAGCCCGTGCTTTACGTCTGCAATGTCGAGGAAGGCTCCGCCAAGGACGGCAACAATTTCTCAAAAGCGGTGTTCGAGCGCGCCAAGGAAGAGGGCGCGGTCGCTGTTGTCATCTCAGCCAAGATCGAGTCCGAGATCGCGACGCTGTCGCGTGAGGAGCGTGCCGATTTCCTGGAGACGCTGGGCCTCGAAGAGGCCGGGCTCGATCGCCTGATCCGCGCCGGCTACAAGCTGCTCGATCTCATCACCTATTTCACCGTCGGGCCGAAGGAGGCCCGCGCCTGGACCATCGACCGCGGCACCAAGGCCCCTGCAGCGGCCGGCGTGATCCATACCGATTTCGAGAAGGGTTTCATCCGCGCCGAGACCATCGCCTATGACGACTACATCGCAGGCAATGGCGAAGCCGGTGCGCGCGACGCCGGCAAGCTGCGGCTCGAGGGCAAGGATTACGTCGTCGCCGACGGCGACGTGATGCACTTCCGCTTCAATACCTGACCGCGAACTCTTCCGGCTGACACGCTTCTTCTCCCTCTCCCGCTTGCGGGAGAGGTCAATCGCATAGCCGGTTGTGCTGCGCGTTCGATGTCTGTGGTTGGTTGGTCTACCCACAAACTCGTCATGCCCGGGCTTGTCCTGGCTTGTCCCGGGCATCCACGTCTTTGGTTTTCAATGTGAAGAAAGACGTGGATGGCCGGGACAAGCCCGGCCATGACGACGTGGAAACGCCAGCCTCGGAGCCCGCCGATATGCGATAGCCCTGCGTTTGCGGAAGAGGTGAGGCGGACTCGGGGCTAGTTGTCCGCTTCCTGATTCACCGGTCCGCGCGGCCGATCACATCCATCAGCTCGGCGATCTTGCGCCGCTGGTCGGTCTTGTCGCCGGACGAGATCGCATGTTCCACGCAATGGGCGACATGATCGCGCAGGATCTCCTCCTCGACGCGGCGCAACGCCGCGCGCGCGGCGCCGATCTGCGTCACCACGTCGATGCAGTAGCGGTCTTCCTCGACCATGCCGGCGAGGCCCCGGATCTGACCTTCGATCCGTTTGAGCCTTTTTAAGCAGGATGCCTTGATCTCTTCCCTCATAGGCGTCATATACCCCCATAGGGTATATAAATCAAGAGACCGGGACACCGGCCGGGAAGAGTTTCGTGGCACACGCAGAACACGACCATTCACGCATGGATCATAACCACCATCACGGCGCGGCCGAGCATTCCTGCTGCGGCGGCACGCACGGGCACGGCGACAAGCCGGACGAGGCGGCCCTCGCGATCGATCCGGTCTGCGGCATGAAGGTCAATCCCGCGACCGCCAAGCACCGCTTCAGCTACAAGGGTAAGGACTACTTCTTCTGCAGCGGCCGCTGCCGCGAGCGCTTCGAGGCCGAGCCTGAGAAGTTCCTGAAGCCGCGCGAGCCAGAGCAGCCTGCGCCCGCGGGCACGATCTACACTTGCCCGATGCATCCGGAGGTGCGTCAGGTCGGTCCCGGCAGTTGCCCGATTTGCGGCATGGCGCTTGAGCCCGAGCAGGTCTCGCTCGGCGACGGACCCGATCCGGAATTGATCGACATGACCAGGCGCTTCTGGATCGGGCTGGCGCTCACGGTGCCCGTGTTCGTGCTCGAGATGGGAAGTCATCTCGGGCTGATGCATCTGGTGCCTCAGACCTGGTCGAACTGGATCTCGTTCGTGCTGGCGACACCCGTCGTGCTGTGGGCCGGCGCGCCGTTCTTCGTGCGCGGCTGGCAGTCGCTGGTCACGCGCAATCTCAACATGTTCACGCTGATCGCGATGGGCACCGGCGTTGCTTATCTCTACAGCGTCGTCGCCACTTTGGCGCCGCAGCTGTTTCCGCCGGCCTTCCGCGACATGCATGGCGCGGTCGCGGTTTACTTCGAGGCGGCCGCCGTCATCACCGTGCTCGTCCTGCTCGGTCAGGTGCTGGAGCTGCGCGCCCGGGCGCGGACCTCGGGCGCGATTCGCGCGCTGCTCGGCCTTGCGCCGAAGACCGCGCGGCGCATCGCCGATCACGGCGATGAGGACGTCGCGATCGACGAAATCAAGGTCGGCGATCGCCTGCGGGTACGGCCCGGCGAGAAGATCCCGGTCGACGGCGTCGTCATCGAGGGCCGGGCGGTGATCGATGAGTCCATGGTCACCGGTGAGTCGATGCCGGTCACGAAGGCCGAGGGCGACAATGTGATCGGCGGCACCGTCAACCAGAGCGGCGGCCTCGTGATGCGCGCCGAGAAGATCGGCCGCGACACCATGCTGTCGCGCATTGTCGACATGGTGGCGAAGGCGCAACGCTCGCGCGCGCCGATCCAGCGGCTCGCCGACCGCGTCGCCGGCTGGTTCGTGCCGGCGGTGATCGCCGCGGCCGTGCTCGCCTTCATCGCGTGGGCGAGCTTCGGGCCGGAGCCGCGCCTGACCTTCGCCCTGGTCGCCGCCGTCACGGTCCTGATCATCGCCTGTCCCTGCGCGCTTGGGCTCGCGACACCGATGTCGATCATGGTCGGCGTCGGTCGCGGCGCGCATTCCGGCATCCTGATCCGCGATGCGCAGGCGCTGGAGCGGATGGAGGCGGTCGACACACTCGTCATCGACAAGACCGGTACACTCACCGAGGGCAAGCCGAAGGTCGCGAGGATCATTCCCGCCGACGGCTTCGACGAGAGCGGCCTGTTGCGCCTTGCGGCGAGCGTCGAGCAGGGCAGCGAACATCCGTTGGCGCAGGCAATCATCGCCGAGGCCGCGCAGCGCAACATCGGGCTCGTCGCGATCAGCGATTTTGCCTCATCCTCCGGCAAGGGGGCGACAGCCACGGTCGGCGGCAGGCAGGTTGCGCTCGGCAATGCCATGCTGATGCGCGAACTCAAGGTTGCGACGTCGACGCTGGACCAGGCCGCCGAGACCGCGCGCCGGGACGGCGCGACCGCGATCTATGTCGCGGTCGATAGCCGCGTCGCTGGCGTGATCGCAATCGCCGATCCGGTCAAGGTGTCGGCGGCGAACGCGCTGCGGGCGCTGCGCGCCGGCGGCCTGCGTATCGTGATGCTGACTGGCGACAATGAGACCACGGCGCGCGCGGTGGCGCGCACGCTCGGCATCGACGAGGTCGAGGCGGGCGTTCTGCCGGAGCGCAAGAGCGAGGTCGTGCAGCGGCTGCGCGGCGAGGGCCGCACGGTCGCGATGGCGGGCGACGGCATCAATGACGCACCGGCACTGGCGGCGGCCGACGTCGGCATCGCCATGGGCGGCGGCACCGACGTCGCGATCGAGAGCGCCGGCATCACGCTGTTGACCGGCGACCTGATGGGCCTCGTCCGGGCGCGGCGGCTGTCGGTCGCAACGATGCGCAACATCCGCCGGAACCTAGCGTTCGCCTTCGTCTACAACGCCGCGGGCGTGCCGATCGCGGCCGGCGTGCTCTATCCGGTGTTCGGCATCCTGCTCTCGCCGATGGTCGGCGCCGCCGCGATGGCGCTGTCCTCGGTCAGTGTCATCGGCAATGCGCTGCGCCTGGCGAGAGCGAAGCTGGATTGAGCCGGCCTTTACTTCGCCCCGCGTGCGGGGAGAGCTCGGCGCGCATCGCGAGATGCGATCCGGGTGAGCGGGAGCCTCCGCGAGTCCATCTCCCGCCATTGTTGCGAAGTCAGCCCTCACCCCAACCCTCTCCCCGCAAGAGCGGGGAGAGGGAGAACTGGCAGCTACGCGCTCTGCAGCACGCGTGGCGCGCGGCATTCGATCTCGGCGTCGAGCAAGGTCGCGAGGTCCACGCTCACCTCGACCATCGGCAGCCGCACCTCGGGGCTTTCGATCAATCCCGTCCGCCACAGCCAGTGCTTGGCCGGCGCCGGGCTCGGCTCGGCGAACAACAGCTTGGTCAGGCCGCCGACGCTCTGCCAGGCGGCCAGCGCCGCATCGCGGTTGCCCTGCTTCAGCAGCGTTCTGATCGAGGCGAAGGTTGCGGTCTGAAGATGCGCCGATAGTAAAATCGCGCCATCGGCGCCATCGGAGAGCGCGTCGAATGTCTGCGGGTCCTCTCCGGTCAGCACGCGGAAGTCCGCCGGCCGCCGGTTGAGGAAGTCGATCGTCTGCGCGCGGTCGGCGCAGCAATCCTTCATGCCGACGATGTTGGGATGCTGGGCGAGCGTCAGCAGCGTCTCGTTGGTCAGGTTCACCGCCGTGCGGTAGGGGATGTTGTAGAGCACGATCGGCGAGGCGGTGTGGTCGGCGAGCGCGGTGAAGTGCTGCAACAGCCCGCGCTGCGACGGGCGCGTGTAGTACGGACTGGCGATGAGATAGCCGCTGATCGGCCAGTCGGCGGTGTCGTCGAGCGCATCCTTCATCCTGGCGGTGCTGGCGCCGGACAGCCCGAGACACACCGGCAAATGGCGGGAGCTGGCACTGAGCTCGGCGAGCACCACGCTGACCAGGCTCTCCAGCTCGTCCGTGCTGAGCGACATGCCTTCACCGGAGGTTGCACCGAGGATGAGGCCGTCGACGGGGCCGCTGGCGTAGTGCCGCACCAGGCGGCGCAACGATATGACGTCGAGTTCGCCGTCGCGAAATGGCGTGATCAGCGGCAGCCAGAGGCCCTGCAATTGCTGTTGTAGATCGGTCATGGTCCATCTCCTTGAGAGGGCAAAGCCGGAGACGGGACCAACAAGAAACCCCGTCCATGCGGCGGGGTTTCGGGATCGTTCAAATGCGAGATGATCTTATCGCGCGCGATCTCGTGTCCCCGGGAGGGGACCTTTTTTCGACGACAGAACGGCGCACGAAGTCGTAATCATCGAACAATGATGCTGCGCCGCGTGGTTGTTGTCAATGCGCGTGTTGACTGTGACGTGCGGCGCACGGAAAGGACGTAAAGCGCATGAGCGCGACGCACAGCACCGACATCACGCATCGATGAAAAGAAAAAAAGCCGGGCTCGATAGAGCCCGGCTTGAGGTATTGGCCACGTGAGGCCGACACAATCACCTTCCAAGAGGGATTACTGAACTTCCGCGCCACTGGAGGAGGGGGACATATGCGCAACGCGAACGCTCAGCGTGCAAACACTATGATCCTCATCGGCACCATGCAGCAACCGTCGAGGTCGCATGTCAGACATGCGGAGACTTGGGGGGCGTCTCGGGGCAGCGCGGAGCCCTATAACTAAAGCGTATAAGGGCCGCTTAATCAGGACGGCCAGCGCTGCGCCTTGCTGACCACGAAGTCGCGGAACACCTGCACCCGCGCCACAGTCTTCAACTCTTCCGGATAGACGAAGTAGGTGTCCAGCGCGATCGAGTCGGACTCGCCGAACAGTTGCACGAGACGGCTGTCCTCTTCGACCAGATAGTCCGGCAGTGCGGCGATGCCGAGCCCCTGCTGGCAGGCGCGCACCAAGCCCAGGATATTGTTGACCTTGAAGAAGGGCTCGCGCGGTCCGGAGCCGTTGCGCCCAGCATCAATCAGCCAGCTGCGGTTCTGCAAGTGCGGCAGCACCTGGGCGTCGCCGAGCATGATGATGCGGTGCTGGTCGAGATCATCGAGCGTCCGCGGCGTGCCGAAGCGCTTGATGTATTCCGGCGAGCAATAGGCGTGGAAGCCGATCGAGAACAGCTTGCGCTGGATCAGGTCCGGCTGCGTCGGCTTGCGGGTGCGGATCGCGACGTCAGCTTCGCGCATCGACAGATCGAGATCCTCGTCGGTGACGATCAGCGAGACCCGAATGTCCGGATAGAGCGCGGTGAACTCGTCAAGCCGCGGGATCAGCCAGTTGATGCCGAGCCCCTGTGGCGTCGTGATCTTGAGGTCGCCACTCGGCCGCTCGCGGCTGTCGGTGAGTTTTGCGCGCGCCGCCTGTAGCTGCATGAAGACGTCATGCGCGGTGCGGAAGAGCAAGTCGCCCTGCTCGGTGAGGATCAGGCCGCGGGCGTGGCGGTGAAACAGCGAGACCGCCAGCTCCTGCTCGAGCGCGCTGACCTGGCGGGAAACCGCCGATTGCGAAAGCCCAAGCTGCTCACCGGCATGCGTGAAGCTGCCCGCTTCCGCCGCAGCGTGAAAGACCTTCAGCTTGTCCCAGTCCATATCCGTAAATCCGTCGCGAGATCGTGCCATGATTATTCCGCCGCTGCGCGATCGCTCGCGCGAAGTGCCAGGAAGCGCTCTGCCTCGAGCGCCGCCATGCAGCCGAGGCCGGCGGCGGTGACCGCCTGCCGATAGGTTTCATCCGCCACGTCGCCGGCGGCGAACAGGCCGGGGACGGAGGTCGCCGTCGAGTTCGGCGCCACTTCGACATAGCCTGACGGTTTCAGCTTGATCTGGCCTTTGACCAATTCGGTCGCCGGCGCGTGACCGATCGCGATGAAGACGCCGTCGGTGCGCAGCTCCGTCAGCGCGCGTGTCTTGACGTTCTTCAGCCGCACATGGGTGACCTTGCTCGGGTTCTCGGACCCGCAGATCTCGTCGATGATGGAGTCCCACACCACCTTGATCTTGGGGTGTTTGAACAGCCGCTCCTGCAGGATGCGCTCGGCGCGGAAATGATCGCGGCGATGCACGATGGTGACCTGGGAGGCGTGATTGGTCAGGAACAGAGCTTCCTCGACCGCGGTGTTGCCGCCGCCGACCACCACGACTTCCTTGCCCCGATAGAAGAAGCCGTCGCAGGTCGCGCAGGCCGAGACGCCAAACCCCTTGAACTTCTCTTCCGACGGCAGCCCGAGCCAGCGGGCCTGGGCGCCGGTGGCGAGCACCACGGTTTCGGCGAGATAGACGTCGCCGGAGTCGCAGGTCAGGCGGAACGGCCGTTGGCCGAGTTCCAGCTTGTTGACGTGGTCGGTGACGATCTTGGTGCCGACATGGGCTGCCTGCTTCTCCATCTGCTCCATCAGCCAGGGGCCCTGGATGACGTCAGCGAAGCCCGGATAGTTCTCCACGTCGGTGGTAATGGTGAGCTGCCCGCCCGGCTGGATGCCCTGGATCAGCACCGGCTCGAGCATTGCGCGTGCTGCGTAGATCGCTGCGGTGTACGCGGCGGGGCCGGACCCGATGATGACGATCTTGGCGTGAACAGGCGCGGGCATTAGCAGATCCCTCTCTTCTGGGGACTTTGGTCAGGACTTGTGTGGGAAGCGCCCCGGAAAGACGTCGCGGCGGCACCAAAAGTGTCAAATCCAAGTCTAGGATATCTGGTTAGCTATGCAAGATTTGCAATCCATAGCGGCGAATTTTCCCCGGAACTGAAATCAAAATCGCGAAATCGTGCGCTGCACGCGCAATAAAATTGCGCATCGCGCGCCGCCTGCGCTATGAGAGTTGCTGGCAAATTTGCCGAACTTTCAAGCCCCCCAAGGGAACTCAAGGGAACTGTAGTCGCGTGTCGAAGAACCTTGACGAGATCGACCTCAAAATCCTCGCCGAGATCCAGGCTGATGGCCGAATCACCAATGTGGAACTGGCGAAACGTGTCGGTATCTCGCCGCCGCCCTGCCTGCGCAGGGTCCGGGCGCTGGAGGAGGAAGGCTACATCCAGGGATACCGCGGCCTGCTCGATCCCCGTCGTCTCGGGTTCGATGTTACCGTCTTCGCGTCGGTGCATCTGTCGAGCCAGGCTGATGCCGATCTGCGCGCCTTCGAGGATTTCGTCCGCGCCGAGCCGCTGGTGCGGGAGTGCTGGATGCTGTCGGGCGAGGTCGATTTCATCCTCAAATGCGTCGCGCCCGACATGGCGACGTTCCAGGACTTCGTCACGCACCTAACCGCCGCGCCGCATGTGCGCAATGTCAGGACGTCGCTGGTGCTGCACAATTCGAAATACGAGGCCGCCGTGCCGCTGGATCTCAAGGCGGCGGGCTGAGAGGCCTGCGCTATTCGGCAGCTTGCCTGAAGGGCGGCCGTTCCTCATCGCGCGACTTGCGCCGCTTGCTGATCGCGGCATCGACGCTCACCGGTCCGCTGCCGGCGGCCGACAGGTAGAGACAGGCGAAGCAGAACAGGATCGCAGCGGTTCCGCCATTGTTGAGCGGCAGCAGCACCGGCTCGCCGGTTTTCAACATATGGCCAAGGAAGTAGGCGAAGGCCATCTCGCCCGACAGAATGAAGGCCGTGATCCGCGTGAGCAGGCCGACCATCAACAGCGCACCGAACACGAGTTCAAGCGCACCTGCGGTCACGATCAGTGGAGGCGGATTGGCGAAATACGCGAGTGCAGGGAACTTGAAGATTTTCGCGACGCCGTACTGGAATAGAAGCAGGCCAGTGATGAATCGGAACAGGCTCAAGACATATGGCCGATAGGCTGCGCCAAGACGATCGAAGTTCATCGTGCTCTCCACCACTCGTCCCAGCGTCAACGACAGCCGAGGCGGTTGGTTCAAGCAGCGGCGATCGGGAAATCGGCAACGATGCGCGCTCACCGCTTTGTGTAGAGTCGATGCTGGAACTCGCGCGACGGTGTTTCCCTGCCTTGGCTCGCTATCGCTTGCGCAGGGCTGCGTCGAGCGACCATGGGCCGCCGCCCGCGAAGGCAAGATAGAGAAAGGTGAAGCAGAGGCTGACCGGGAGATCGCCGTCGCTCAGGACCGGAAAATGCTCGATGAAAGAGGCGGCCGCCATTTCGCCGGAAAGGATGAAGGCCGCCGCTCGGGTGAAAAGGCCAAGGATCAACAGCGTGCCGCCGACCAGTTCGAACATGCCGGCGATGCCCCAGAGCGAGGACAACTTCAAGTTCGTGAACATCTCGACGGCCGGCCAACCAAACAGCTTGGCAAGGCCGTATTGCAGGAGGATCAGCCCGAGGACGATCCTCAAGATACTGAGGATGCGAGGTGCCCAAATGGTGTCGAGGATCATCGATCTCTCCAGAGTGCGCACGACGGCGCGGACACTGGAGACCTGATCGGTGGCGTCGTCAAACGGTTATTCCGTCACGGCCCGGTGGCGGTGCGGCGACGTGCGAAGCGTCAGGACGTCGCGGGTGTCTCACAATTCGAAATATGAGGCGCCGTGCCGATTGAAGTGAAGGGGCGGTTCATGTCATTCCGGGGGCGCATCGAAAATGCGCCACCGGAATCTCGAAATTTCCAGTGCGCTGCCGCGATCTGGTCCTGCGGACCAGCCCGGAATGACGATGTTGGTGAGAGCGAGATTGCTTTAGCTACTTCTTCTTCCGCATCTCGTCGACACTGATCGGCCCGCCACCCGAGGTCGCGATGTAAAGGCAGGCGAAGCAGAACAGGATTGCGGCAGTGCCGCCATTGTTGAGCGGATGAAGCACCGGCTCGGCGGGATTCTTGAACACGTGCCCGATGAAATAAGCGAAAGCCATTTCGCCCGACAGGATGAACGCGGCCGGTCGCGTGAACAGGCCGATGATCAACAGCGCACCCAGCACGAGTTCGAGCCAGCCGGCGGTCATGATCAGCGGCGGCGGGTTGGCGAAATAGGCGAGCGCCGGAAACTTCAACACCTTGGCGACGCCATACTGAAGCAGCAATAGCCCCGTAATGAATCGAAACAGGCTGAGCGCCGTCGGCTGCCATCTGGCGAGAGCTTGGTCCATGTCATTTTCCCCTGTTGGACACGCTGAAGTTCGAAGTTCCGCAGGATTGCATTCTACGTGGAGTTCGTCTCCAGCGTGTGATGCCAACGCCCCGCGACAAAGTCATTCCAGGCGTTGGGCTCGCGCCTTGGCAGCGCAGCAGAACGCGTCGGCGGCGTGCCGCTGTCGGCAAGCCGCATGCACATCGCGCATGCGGCTCGCTTCAAGCACTGCGCGAAGCGCGGCTTCTGTCAGCGGACGGCCATTTAGTTATGATTTATAATCAATCCCGGGATCATCCATTAACAAGTTAATCAGTTATGGCAACTCACAATTGTGTCAGCGCCTGTGGATGAAGCCCGCCCGCGAGCGACGAAAAAGCCGCGCTGGAAAACGCGGCTCTTTCGCTGGCTCTGCATAGAATAAATCTATCGCCACTCGACCTTGGTGATCTCGTAGGCCTTGGCGCCGCCGGGCGCCATCACTTCCACGGTGGTGCCCTTCTTCTTGCCGATCAGCGCGCGCGCGAGCGGCGAGGTGATGGAGATGCGGCCCTTCTTGGCGTCGGCCTCGACCTCGCCGACGATCTGCCACACCGCTTTCTTCTCGGTGTCCTCGTCGACCAGCGTCACGGTGGCGCCGAACTTGATGGTATCGCCGGAGAGCTTCGAGATGTCGATGACGTCGGCGCGCGCGAGCTTGTCTTCGAGCTCGGCGATGCGGCCTTCGTTGTGCGACTGCTCTTCCTTGGCGGCGTGATACTCGGCGTTTTCAGAGAGATCGCCGTGCGAGCGCGCCTCCGCGATGTGTTCGATGATGCGCGGACGATCTACCGATTGGCGATGCTTCAATTCGTCCGTCAGTGCGGCGTACCCACCCGCTGTCATCGGAACCTTTTCCATCATCTTCGTCCTTTTCCCGTGCACGCATCCAACGCGCACGAGATTATCGAGTTCAGCTAACGCAGGAATCTGGGCGTAAGGAGTGCCCGGAAGCCCAGTGATTTTCGGCCCCGCTAAGGGCCGTGACAACATCCAATCGCGCGGTGAGTTCCAGCCGTTCGGCTAATTGCTGACCGTTTCGGACCTTCGGCCCGGGCAGCGGTCAGCTTTCGGAAAAGTAACTCTGAAGCGTGCGGACCTCAAGGTCTCCGTCCCGATAGGCCCGGATCCCCCGCGCTGCCGCCACCGCGCCGGAAAGAGTGGTGTAATACGGCACTTTATGCAAGAGGGCAGCGCGCCGCAGCGAGCGGCTGTCGGCCAGCGCCTGCGGACCCTCGGTGGTATTGAAGACCAGCTGGACGTCGCCGTTGGTGATGGCGTCGACGATGTGGGGGCGTCCCTCGAGCACCTTGTTCACTTTTTCCGTCGGTACGCCGTTGTCGCTGAGATAGCGCTGCGTCCCCGAGGTCGCCATCACTTTGAAGCCGAGCGAGTGCAAGAGCCGCACCGCATCTGCGATGCGCGTCTTGTCGTCGCCGCGCACCGAGACAAACACCGTGCCTCGTCGCGGCACACGCGTGCCGCCGCCGAGCTGGCTCTTCGCGAACGCGACCTCGAACGAGCGATCGATGCCCATCACCTCGCCGGTCGAACGCATCTCCGGTCCGAGCACGGTGTCGACGCCCGGGAAGCGCGCGAATGGGAACACCGATTCCTTGACGCCGACGTGGTCGAGCTTCTTCTTCTTCAGCTTGAAGTCGGCGAGCTTCTCGCCGGCCATGATCCGCGCGGCGATCTTGGCGACCGGCGTGCCGATCACTTTGGCGACGAACGGCACCGTGCGCGATGCGCGCGGGTTGACCTCGAGCACGTAGATCGCGCCGTCCTTGATGGCGTATTGCACGTTCATCAGGCCGACCACGTCGAGGCCGAGCGCGAGCTCGCGAGTTTGCCGCTCCAGCTCCTCGATCATTTTCGCATCGAGCGAGTGCGGCGGCAGCGAGCAGGCGGAGTCGCCGGAGTGGATGCCGGCTTCCTCGATGTGCTCCATGATGCCGACGACGAAGACGTCGTTGCCGTCGCAGAGACAATCGACGTCGACCTCGGTCGCGTCGGACAGATAGCGGTCGAACAACAGCGGGTTCTTGCCGAGCACGGTGTTGATCTGCCCGGTCTTGTCGTTCGGGTAGCGCGCCTTCACGTCGGCCGGCACGAGCTCGGGCAGCGTCCCGAGCAGATAATCGTTGAGCTGGTTCTCCTCGCGGATGATCTGCATCGCGCGGCCGCCCAGCACGTAGGATGGACGCACCACCAGCGGCAGGCCGAGATCGGCCGCCACCAGGCGGGCCTGCTCGACCGAATAGGCGATGCCGTTCTTCGGCTGCTTGAGGCGGAGCTTGTCGAGGATGCGCTTGAAGCGGTCACGGTCCTCAGCGAGGTCGATCGCGTCGGGCGAGGTGCCGAGGATCGGCACTTCGGCGGCTTCCAACGCGCGCGCCAGCTTCAGCGGGGTCTGGCCGCCGAACTGCACGATCACGCCGTGCAGCGTGCCGTTCTTGCGTTCGGTCGCGATGATCTCCAGCACGTCTTCGGCGGTCAGCGGCTCGAAGTAGAGGCGATCGGCGGTGTCGTAGTCGGTCGATACCGTCTCCGGATTGCAGTTGACCATGATGGTCTCGTAGCCGGCATCAGCGAGCGCGAAGCAGGCGTGGCAGCAGCAATAGTCGAACTCGATGCCCTGGCCGATGCGGTTCGGTCCGCCGCCGAGGATGATCACCTTCTTCCTGTCGGACGGAGCGCTTTCGTCGGCCGCCGCACCCGCGAATGGCGCTTCGTAGGTCGAGTACATATAGGCCGTGGGCGAGGCGAACTCGGCGGCGCAGGTGTCGATCCGCTTGTACACGGGACGGATGCCGAGCGCGTGGCGCCTCGCGGTTACCTCGGCCTCGGTGGTTTCGGTCAGAACCGCAAGCCGCGCATCCGAGAAGCCCATCGCCTTCAGCATGCGCATGCCGTAGCCGTTCGGCGGCAGGCCGTTCTTGCGGACCTTGTCCTCGATCTCGACAATGCCGCGCATCTCGGCGAGGAACCAGGGATCGATCTTGCAGGAATTGAAGATCTCCTCGTTCGACCAGCCAAGCCGCATCGCCTGCGCGACCTGCAGCAGGCGGTTCGGCGTCGGCGTGCCGAGCGCGGCGCGGATCGCGTTCTTGTCATCGCTGCGGCCGAGGCCCTCGATCTCGATCTCGTCGAGGCCGGTCAGCCCGGTCTCGAGCCCGCGCAGGGCCTTCTGCAGGCTCTCCTGGAAGGTGCGGCCGATCGCCATCACCTCGCCGACCGACTTCATCGAGGTCGTCAGCGTGGAGGAGGCGCCGGGGAATTTCTCGAATGCGAAGCGCGGGATCTTGGTGACGACGTAGTCGATGGTCGGCTCGAACGAGGCGGGCGTGGCGCCGCCGGTGATGTCGTTGGCGATCTCGTCCAGCGTGTAGCCGATCGCGAGCTTCGCCGCGACCTTGGCGATCGGGAAGCCGGTGGCCTTGGAGGCCAGCGCCGAGGAGCGCGACACGCGCGGATTCATCTCGATCACGACCATGCGGCCGTCGTCCGGATTGATGCCGAACTGCACGTTGGAGCCGCCGGTCTCGACGCCGATCTCGCGCAGCACTGCGATCGATGCGTCGCGCATGATCTGGTATTCCTTGTCGGTGAGCGTCAGCGCCGGCGCCACCGTGATGGAATCGCCGGTGTGCACGCCCATCGGGTCGACGTTCTCGATCGAGCAGATGATGATGCAATTGTCCTTCTTGTCGCGCACCACCTCCATCTCGTACTCTTTCCAGCCGAGAACGGATTCCTCGATCAGCACCTCGTTGGTCGGCGAGGCGTCGAGGCCGCGCTCGATGATGTCGAGATACTCTTCCTTGTTGTAGGCGATGCCGCCGCCGGTGCCGCCGAGCGTGAAGGAGGGGCGGATGATCGCGGGCAGACCGATGTCGGACAATGCCATCAGCGCTTCGGCAAGTGCCTGCTGCTGGTAGCGCTTGCGCCGCTCGTTCTCACCGGCATCCCATTGCCGCTCGAACTCTTCGAGCTCGGCGCCGGACAGCCTGGCGCGGTCGGCAAGGTATTGGTCGCGGTCGGATTTCTTGAGCGCCGAGGCGTTGGCGAGCCGCGACTTCGGCGTCTGCAGCCCGATCTTCTCCATGGCGTTGCGGAACAGCTGCCGGTCCTCGGCCTTGTCGATGGCGTCCGCCGTAGCGCCGATCATCTCGACGTCGAACTTCTCCAGCGTGCCGTGCTTGCGCAGGGACAGCGCGCAGTTCAGCGCGGTCTGCCCGCCCATGGTCGGCAGCAGCGCGAAGCCGCCGGGGATGACATGGCGCTCCTTCTCGATGATCTTGGCGACGATTTCGGGCGTGATCGGCTCGATATAGGTTGCGTCCGCGAGCTCCGGGTCGGTCATGATCGTCGCCGGGTTGGAATTGACCAGGACGATCCGATAGCCCTCTTCCCTCAGCGTCTTGCAGGCCTGCGTGCCGGAATAGTCGAATTCGCAGGCCTGGCCGATCACGATGGGACCGGCGCCGATGATCAGGATGGTGGAGATGTCGGTTCTTTTGGGCATCAGGTCTCGCGGACTGGAACTTGGGCACAAAAAAAGGGCGCGCGTTCCGCGCGTCCCTCGAGCCTAGAAGCGCGATCCCTCGCGCGCGGGTGGTCTTTAGACCAGTTTCCGCACCCGCGAAACCCCCAAGAGGGCCCAATCAACCGCGATTCTGGGGGAAATTCTGCATTTCGGGGGCGCGCTGGGCCGGGCGCGTCGGAGGGGCCAAAGGGACCTGGGTGGGGCGGTTGGGCGTATCGGGTTACCCTGCGGCGTCGCCCCTGAGGCGGGGCTTGCCTGACCAAACTCGCCTGGCGAGCGAAGGTTGGAGGCCCGGCCTGGAGTTGAACCAGGATAAACAGTGATGCACCCCTGCCGCGTCGACGCTTCCGCCACCGGGCCGAGCCAACTATTGCTGATTGTTTCTGTGCTGGCTATGAGTGTTTCTGGTTACCCTAACGTCCGGCGCAACCTATGATTGGTGGTGCGCCACGAACGTCATTCGCCACGGATTGTGCCCGATGTTGCGCGGCGCGCGCGTCGCGCTGAAGCCGGCCCTGGCGAGCTTTGCAATCATCTCGGCCTCGCCGTAGCGCTGCAGCCCGACCCTGTTGCGCAATTGCCGGTAGTCGGAGAGCGCGGTGCTGACCAGCCCGACCAGCGCGTCGCGCAGGAAGCCATGGGTTGCGCCGAAGTGCAGCAGCGCCAGCACGTCCCTGATCATGCCGACATCGGGCCGCAGGATATCGCCGAGCACGAGGCGGCCCGACGGTTTCAGCAGGCGATGGATCACCGCGAATGCGGAATCGAGTTCCTGCGACGTCATGTATTGCGCCACCGAATTCATCACGACGAGGTCGAGCGAGCTTTCGTGCATCTGGCTGAGCTCGTCGAGCGAGCGCACGGAGATCTTGGCATTGGGCGCGAAACGCGCGGCCAGCCTGCCACGGACGCCGGGCGCCGGCTCGGCCAGATAGAGCCTGGCGCAGGCATCCGCGACCTTGGCCGCCGACAGCGCCTCGCCGCAGGCATAGTCCAGCACCACCGCGTCTGATGAGGTGATGTAGCCGATGATGTCGCGCGCGATGGCCTCAAAATGCAGGTCGCGGTGCAGCCTGCTTGCATAGATCGTATGCGTGGAATCGTAATAATCGATCCATTCATCCATCGCGTTTGGTATCCGGTGGAAACGGGTTCCCGGCGTTCAGGAACGGGTGGTTAGATGATGCGTTAGCGGTCCGGCGGCCAATGATCAATGCGCCGAAATACGGGTTCCTAACAGGAAGGTCCAGCGTGAGCAAAGCCAGGAACGACAATAAGTCCGATAGAATCTCCTCCGATCTCGTCACGCCGAGCGATCTTCCGCAGGCCGCGGTGGACAAGATTTCGGCCTCGCTCAACACGCTTCTGGCGGACACCTTTGCGCTCTACCTGAAGACCAAGAATTTCCACTGGCACGTCAGTGGCCGGCATTTCCATGACTACCATCTGCTGCTGGATGAGCAGTCGGACGCGATCTTCGCGACCACCGATCAACTCGCCGAACGGGTGCGCAAGCTCGGCGGGACGACGCTGAAGTCGATCGGCGATGTCGCCAAGCATCAGACCATCAAGGACAACGACGAGGACTATGTCCCGCCGCGCGAAATGCTGCGCGAACTGATGGAAGACAACAAGCATATCGTGGCTGCGATGCGCAAGGCGCACAAGCTTGCCGACGACCACGAGGATTCCGGCACCTCGGGCCTGCTCGAGACCTTCATCGACGAGACCGAGCGCCGCACCTGGTTCCTGTTCGAGGCGAGCCGCCAGGAAGGCAGCAACGCGGCCTAGAATTCACCTTCTCCCCTTGTACAAGGGGACCTTACAAGGGGAGAAGGGAGGGGCGAGCAGCGCTTGCTGAGACGCTACCGCTTCCACAGCCGCACCAGCGGCCCATCCTTGCCCATCACCGGATCGGTCGCGGGCACCGCGACCAGCGGGATCGTCTTCAGCGCCTTGACGTGGTTCTCCGGCGTTGGCCGCTGCAGATCCATCGGCGGACCCGGCGGATAGGCGCCGACCACGCAAAAGTCCTTGCTCGCAGCGAGACACTGATGCCCGGTGCCAGCGGGCAGGATCGCGACGTCGCCGGCTGCGATTTCCAGCGCATGCCCGCGCTCACCGCCGAACTGCACGCGGGCGCTGCCGCGGGCGACGCCCAGCACCTCATGCACGGTCGCGTGATAATGCGGATAGTCGTAGACGCCGTTGCGCCACATTGCGCCCCAGCCGTTTTCACCGAACAGGCGCTCGATCGTGGCTTCGGGCTCGCTCCCGAGATCAACCGCGCCCTTGTAGACCAGGAACGGGATTCGGTTGTTGGGCACGAGCCCGTCATCCTCGAAGACGATGGCCTGCGGCTCGATCCCGGCTTTGACTGCGGACATGGGCCCTCCCGCGCGCGAGCAAGAGACTACGCGCGGATCAACCGGTTGTCAGCGCCCGCGTTCCCTGACGTCAGGCCGTGGAGCGGTCGCGACCCGACCGTATGAGCTGACCGCGCCCCCTAGGCAATCGAGAGCGCCACGACCGCGGCTTGGCTGCAAAGCATGCCGCACTCCAATCGGTCCGGCTGCGGGTCGGCGAGATCTGCAGCGATGCGCATGGCACAAGACAATGTCCGCGCGTCTCGCGCGTGGCGACGCAAGAGCGTGCCCCATAATCTCTCATCGGAGCATCATGATGCTTGGAGCATAAGCTGTATGGATACCGCCTTCGCTGGGCAGCCGCCTTGCAGGCGGGGGATTTGAACGGAGGGTGGCGATGGAAGGTCTGCCCTTCAGCGAACTTGGAGAGTCCGAACGCAAACTGCTTGCCGTCTTCGCTCGCTTTGGCCGTGATGACCGAGCCATCACGGTCGAGAGCTTGGCAGTTCACACCGGCATGGGGATTAGCTCGCGCGGGAACTCACGAGCACCCTTCGAAACCTTGTGACCCGGCGCCTGTCCCAGCCGGTGCCGCGACGACGGCAGCAGGCCGGCTAGAGCATGATCCGCAAAGAGGAAACCGGCTTTCCCTCGCGACAGGCGCGGGGCGTTTGCGCGGAAATCATGCTCAAGCAAGGAGACGAGCCCCCGTAATCGCATCATGAGCTGTGAACTCTCTCGACCCACGGGAATGGGGCCGCACTCGACCATTCTCCAATGGTCCCGCTGATCATCGCGCGGAGCCAACAGATTTTCCGGGAGTTGATTCCGCCGAACCAATTCAAACGCAAGGAGGAACAGACATGGCTCAGACCCCTGCTGTCGTTCGCAAGACAACACCCGCACCGCTCGGCCGGGATCCGTTTCACGCGCTGCGTGCCGAGATGGATCGCATGTTCGACCGCTTCGCCGGAGGCTTTGGGTTCCCGTCGCTATGGCGGGCGCTGGACGTGGAGCCGGACTGGGAGCGCTCTTTCAGCTTTGCGGCGCCCGCCGTGGACATCGTCGAAGACGACAAGGCCTACAGGATCGACGCTGAGCTTCCGGGTCTTAGCGAGAAGGACGTGGATGTCTCGCTCAGCGGTGATACGCTGGTGCTCAAGGGGGAGCGCCGCCAGGAGCACGAAGAGAAGAGGAAGAACCACTATTTGTCTGAGCGCAGCTACGGCGCGTTCCAGCGCAGCTTCGCCCTGCCCGAAGGTGTCGATCGCGACAAGATCGCGGCGACTTTCTCCAAGGGAGTGCTCTCCATCACGCCGCCGAAGACCTCGCAAGCGCAGCAGCAGAAGAAGATCGAAGTGAAGGCGACGTGATCCTGCGCAACGATGACGAGAGCATGATCCGGAAAAGGGAAACCGGTTTTTCAACCGTGACCGGCGCGGTGGTGCGTAAGCTCAGGCTGCCGCGCCAGCCCTGACGACGCCTTCCCGCGCTCGGCGCCGGGATGTCTGTATTTTGCGAGCGGTCTGTCGCAACTGAAGCCGGTATGATCAGGCGGTCAGATATTCCGCGATGTCGCCGACGGTCAGGCCGGTTAAGTCCTTTGCGATTTCCGCGACGATCAGCTTCTCGACTGCGGGGGAAAATGATCGGCGCAGGTCCGCGAGCGTCCGCGGCGGCGCCACGATGACAACGCGCTCCGCATGCGATTCTTGCAGAAGGCGATCCAGGGCGCTGGCGATCGTCCGGGCAAACCGACGTTTCTCGATGTCGTGCCAGTCGGTCTGCTCCATCGCGCTGCGGTTCGGCTCGATGGAGGACAGCGCTCGCCCCGGCCTGTCCGCCCCTTGCTCATGGGTCGACGGGTTCTCATCTTCAAGAACCCGCTGGACTTTCAGGCGCGGCTCCAGGCCGGTGCCTTCATTGAGGAGAAAAAGTGCCTTGCGGCCGTCTCCGACAAAGACAACTGCGCGATGCGGCAACCTGATGTAATGCTTTCTGTCGGGCATGAACCATTCGCGAGCTTGAGTTGTTTATCGCGCCCTATAGGCGCGGTCGCGGACGACGCTTTCGGTTGGTGCGTGCTCGACCGGCGCTGGCATGCCGAACACCTCCTTTATTTGCCTGCTGTTCCCGACGGCTTTTGATTCGGTCAACGCTGCACCCCTGCCTGATCCCAGCTCCGGCCCAACCTGTGGCACCATGATTGTCTCAGTCGTTGACAGCTATTGGTGACGGTTGAGCCGCGCGTGCTAATGCTGCGGAGATAGAACTCACTGCCGGAGCCTCGGTTCCTCAGCAGGATAGGGCGGCCGTGCGTCGTGTTGGGTTCGGTACAGCATCGCTACCGCCCAAGGATGCGTGTGGTGATCGCTTCTGCGCGCTAAGATTGTGCGCGCCGAAATGTGAGACCTGATGCTGAGAGCATGATGCGATGCTGCGTCATCGCTTCATGCTTGGCTAGCGCGGCGCCGCCGGCGCATGAAAGCCGCGACAAAAAGTCATGCCCAGGCCAGGTCGGACCAGGTCCGGGCATGACTCGCTTTTGGATGGATCGTCGGGTCGTCCCCGATGAGGTCGGGGCCGGGCGCGCTTTACGCGGCGCGTGCCTTCTTCTGCCGCATCAGGTCGGCGAAGCGCTGGAAGAGGTAGTGCGAGTCGCGCGGACCGGGCGAGGCCTCGGGGTGGTATTGCACCGAGAACACCGGCTTGCCCTCGAGCGCGATGCCACAATTGGAGCCGTCGAACAGCGAGACATGGGTCTGCGTCGCGCCATCAGGCAGCGTCGCCTGGTCCACCGCAAAACCGTGGTTCATCGAGGTGATCTCGACCTTGCCGGTGGTCTCGTCCTTGACCGGATGATTGGCGCCATGATGGCCCTGGTGCATCTTCATGGTCTTGGCGCCGACGGCCAGGCCCAGCATCTGGTGGCCGAGACAGATGCCGAAGGTCGGCGTGCCCGACTCGATCACCTTCTGGATCACGGGCACAGCGTATTTGCCGGTCGCGGCCGGATCGCCGGGGCCGTTCGACAGGAACACGCCGTCCGGCTGCATCGCCAGAATATCCTCGGCCGGGGTCGTCGCCGGCACCACGGTCACCTTGCAGCCGACGCCGGCGAGCAGGCGCAGGATGTTGCGCTTGATGCCGTAGTCGATCGCGACCACGTTGAATTCGGGCGCGGTCTGCCGGCCGAAGCCCTTGCCCCACGCCCAGGGTGTTTCATCCCAGGTGAAGCGCTGGCCGGAGGTGACCATCGGCACCAGGTCCATGCCCTCGAGGCCGGGCCATTCGCGGGCCTCTTCCCTTAGCCCGTGCAGGTCGAACTCGCTGGTCTTCGAATGCGCGATCACGGCGTTCGGCATGCCCTTGGAGCGGATCAGCGCGGTCAGCGCGCGGGTGTCGATGCCGGACAGGCCGATGACGCCGCGCGCCTTCAACCACTGGTCGAGGTGGCGGGTGGCGCGGTAGTTCGAGGCGTCGGTGATCGCCGAGCGCAGGATCACGCCGCGCGCGCCGGGCGTCGCGGCCATGTTCACCGTCTCGATGTCGTCCTCGTTGGTGCCGACATTCCCGATATGCGGGAAGGTGAAGGTGATGATTTGCCCGGCATAGGACGGATCGGTCAGGATCTCCTCATAGCCGGTCATCGCGGTGTTGAAGCAGACCTCGCCGACGGCGTGGCCCTCCGCGCCGAGGCCAAAGCCTTCCAGCACGGTGCCATCGGCAAGCACAAGGAGCGCGGTCGGTTTGTGATCCGGCCAAGCGGGAGCGTTTTCGGATGTTGTCATGAGCCCTTTAAATAGACGCCGCACCCTGCGGCGTCAAAGCGAAAGGGCGCGGATTCACACCGCGTTGCCGGCCGAATTGACAGGCCAGAACGGCCTTTTAATCTAAAGTTCCCCAAGCAGGCCGTTTGCTTGCCGAAAATAACCCGGTTCGGAGCCCCGCATGGACAACACGATGCCGATCCTGCTCGTCCCGGGGCTCGTCTCATCGCCCCGGATCTTTGCCCCCGTGATCCCGGCGCTGTGGCGGTTCGGGCCGGTCACGGTCGCCAACCACATCCGCGACGACAATATGGGCGCGATCGCCCGCCGGATCCTCGTCGAGGCGCCGCCGCGCTTTGCCCTCGCCGGGCACTCGATGGGCGGCTACATCGCCTTCGAGATCATGCGCCAGGCACCGGAGCGTGTGGCAAGACTGGCGCTGATCAACACCCAGGCGCGGCCTGATACGCCGGAGGCGAGCGCGCGCCGCCGCGGCATGATGGAGCGCGCCAAGAGCGGGCAATATCGCGCGGTGCTGGACGAGCTGTTTCCCGGCTTCGTGCACCCGTCGCGGCGCGACGATGCGAGCCTGCGCCGGCTTGTTTACGATATGGGCGAGGATGTCGGCGCCGACGCCTTCCTTCGCCAGCAGACGGCGGTGATCAACCGGCCGGACTCGCGGCCGACGCTCGCCTGGATCAAGTGCCCGACGCTGGTGCTTTCGGGCGATGAGGACAACACCATCCCGAATGCGCTGTCGTCGGAGATGGCCAGCGGCATCCCCGGTGCGAAGCTCGTGATCCTGGAAAATTGCGGGCACCTGCCGCAGCCCGAGCAGCCGCAGGCTTGCGCGAACGCGCTGGTCGAATGGCTGCGGAACTAACGTTTTCAAGCGAAGCTTGCCCCGCACTCGATGCGGGGGGATGCCGCTTTGCGTGAAGAAAACGCGTCAAACGAGAGTTGTTCTGTCGTTGCAAACTGCCTACATGAAGGGATTGCTAGTTCAGGGACACCAAGATGCTGCGTGACGACATCAACAATGCGGTCAAGGAGGCGATGAGGGCGAAGGACGAGCGCAAGCTCTCCACGCTGCGCATGGTCAATTCGACCATCAAGAACGCCGACATCGACGCGCGCGGGCAGGGCAAGCCGCCACTTTCCGACACCGAGCTGCTCAGCCTGCTGCAGAAGATGATCAAGCAGCGCCAGGAATCGGTCGAGCTCTACGACAAGGGCGGCCGCGCCGAACTCGCCGCCCAGGAGCGCGCGGAGATCGCCGTGATCTCCGCCTATCTGCCGAAGCAGATGTCCGACGACGAGGTGAAGGCCGCGATATCGGCCATCATCGCCGAGACCGGCGCCGGCGGTGTCAAGGACATGGGCAAGGTGATCGGCGCGCTGAAGGCGAAATACGCCGGCCAGATGGATTTCGCCAAGGCCAGCGGCCTCGTGAAGGCCGCGCTCTCGTCCTGATGTCGTAGCCCGGATGGAGCGAAGCGAAATCCGGGTCGACGTCATCCGCTTGGAAAGTGCCCGGATTGCGCTTCGCTCCATCCGGGCTACGCATGCTTGATCCGGGCTACCATTCTTCCTTCGTCGTGCCCGGGCTTGTCCCGGGCATCCACGTCTTTACAATCCGGCGTAAGCAAGAACATCGATGGCCGGGTCAAGTCCGGCCATGACGAGGGACGGAAACGACACACGCCATGCTCAAGGAAGCTGCCACCTACGACGAGCTCTATCGCAACTTCCGTTGGGAGGTCCCCGAGCGCTTCAACATCGCGACCGCCTGCTGCGACCGTTATGCCGACGGCACCGGGCGGCTCGCGCTGGTCTATGTCGATGAGGATGGCGGCACTACGCGCACCTCGTTCGACGAGATCGCGGAGGCCTCGCGCCGCTTCGCCAATGTGCTTGATGCCGACGGCCTCGTCCGCGGCGACCGGGTCGCGGTGTTCCTGTCGCAATCCCTCGAGCTGCCGGTCGCCCATCTCGCGGCGTTTCGTTCCGCGGTCATCTCGATCCCGCTGTTCGCGCTGTTCGGCGAGGATGCGCTCGAATTCCGCCTGTCGAATTCGGCCGCCAAGGCCATCATCACCGACGAGGCCGGCTGGGAGAAGATCGCCAGGATCCGCGACCGCCTGCCCGACCTGAAGACCATCTATATTGTCGGCGACCGCGCGCCGGCCGGCACGACATCATTCTGGGGCGCGATCCAATCCGCCTCGCCTGAATTCACCACCGTCGACACCTCGCCCGACGATCCCGGCCTGATCATCTACACCTCGGGCACGACAGGAAATCCCAAGGGCGCGCTGCATGCGCATCGCGTCGTGCTCGGCCATTTGCCCAATGTCGAGATGTGCCACAACTTCCTGCCGAGGCCGGGCGACCTGATGTGGACGCCGGCCGACTGGGCCTGGATCGGCGGGTTGGTCAACGGGCTGTTCGCGTTCTGGTATCACGGCATCCCGCTGGTCGGTCACCGCGCGCGCAAGTTCGAGCCGCAGGCGGCGATGCAGATGATGGCCGAGCTCGGCATCCGCAACGTGTTCCTGCCGCCGACCGCGCTGAAGCTGATGCGGCAGGCCAATGTGAAGAATCCGGGCGTGAAGCTGCGCAGCATCTTCACCGGAGGGGAATCGCTCGGCGGCGAGCTGCTCGGCTGGGTACGCGACACCTTCGGCATCGATGCCCACGAGGTGTTCGGCCAGACCGAATGCAATCTCGTGATCGGCAGCAATTCCAATCTGTTTCCGATCCGCCCGGGCTCGATGGGCCGCGCCACGCCGGGTTTCGACGTTCGCATCGTCAACGACAAGGGCGAGGAATTGCCGCGGAGCACGCGCGGCATCATCGGCATCCGCCAGCCATGCCCCTGCACCATGATCGAATACTGGCGCAATCCGGAAGCGACCGCGAAGAAATATGCCGGCGAATTCCTTTTGACCGGCGATCTCGGCGTGCAGGATGAGGACGGCTATTTCTGGTACGTCAGTCGTGAGGACGACGTCATCACCACCGCCGGCTATCGGGTCGGTCCGTCCGAGATCGAGCACACGCTGATGAAGCACCCGGCGGTCGCGATGTCTGCCGTGGTCGGCATTCCCGATCCCATCAGGCCGGAATCGATCAAGGCCTGGATCGTGCTGCGCCCCGGCCATGCGCCGAGCGACGCGCTGGCGCGTGAGATCCAGGAATTCGTCAAGGTGCAACTCGCCGCCCATGAGTATCCGCGCTTCGTGCAGTTTGCGGAGAGCCTGCCGATGACGGCAACGGGCAAGGTGCTGCGGCGCGAGTTGAGGGCGCTGGGGTGACGCTCCTTAGCCTCGCCCCGCTTGCGGGGAGAGGCCGGATCGCATCGAGAGAGGCGATCCGGGTGAGGGGGCTCTCCACGAGATCGTCTCTCACCGTCTTTGCGGAAGCAGCCCCTCACCCCAACCCTCTAAGAGCGAGCTTCGCTCGTCTCGACCCCGCAGGAGCGGGGCGAGGGAGCGCGGTTATGCTCGCTGCGACACGATCTCCGTTGTTCTGCTGCTTTCGCGCCGTCGACAGTATCACTATGTCGGCATCGGGATTCCCAATTCCTTGAGCGCGGCCAGCATGCGCTGCGGCGGCTGCATGGGGATCACCATGGCCTGGCCGGTTTCCAGCAGGCTCTTCAGGCTGGAGAGGATCGCCGGCCAGCCGGCGCGGCCGTCGGAGAGAATGTCGTCGCTGATCGGGCGGTCATGCGACTGCAGCAGCGTCAGCTTCACGCCGTCGCCTGCGGGCTCGATCTCGTAGGTGACGAGCGTCGGCCCGAGCTTCTCGATCAGCTGCGGCCAGTTGACGTTGAAGGTGACGGTCAGCCGCCTCAACGGATCGCATTCGATCACCTCGCCGGAGATGTGCAGCGCGCCGTCCGGCGTGCGGACGATGTAGGCGCCGCCGACTTTCAGGTCGACTTCGATAGCGTTGCCGGAAAAGTACTTTCGGCTGAACTCGGCCTGGGTCAGCGCCTGCCACACCTTCTCCGGCGTGGACGCGATGTAGATCGTGTAGACGATCGCCGGTTTGAACGATTCGATGTTCACGTCTGTGCGCACCCTTCGATAGATCTTCATTGTCGTTCGAAGCCTTCGATCCCAAGTGCCCGCGGCGGAACCGGCGACGCCCTGCCGGTTTCGAGCAGGCTCTTGAGCCCGGACAGGATCGCGGGCCAGCCCTTGGAAATGCCGTCGAGCAGCTTGCTGCCGACACTGAAGCCCTCATGCGTCACGGTCAGCTTGACGACATTGTCGAAGGGTTCAAGCGTGAAGACGACCTTGGTCGCAGGCTCCTTCCGCATCTCCTCATCGAGCTCGTGCTTGAACGTGTAGGCGAGCCGCCGCGGCCGGTCAGCCACCAGGATCTCGCCGGTGTCGGTGGTCTTGCCGCCCATCACCAGAGCCAGCGGCGAACCGACCTTCCAGTCGGACTTGAGCTCGGTGTCGAACCAGTATTGCCGCGTGAACTCGCTCTTGGTCAGCGCGTCCCACAGCTTCTCCGGCGTGGTCGCGATATAGGTGACGTAGACGAATTCAGGCTTGGGCATTGGTTGCCTCCTTCGTTCCGCACGCAGGCAGGTCGGGTGGCAGTTCGCGTCCCGTCTCCAGGAAGCTCTTCAGGCTCGCCATGACCATCGGCCAGCCGCCGGAGACGTCGCGCAGCGTCTTGCTGCCGAGATTGTCGTGCGTCACCGTCAGCTTGACGACACGGCCGCGCGGCTCGATATCGAAGGTCACGCGCGAGACCTGCTCGCGCTCGACGCCTTCTTTCACCACGTCCCAGCTATAGGCGAGCCTTTTAGGCGGGTCCGCGATCAGCACCTCGCCCTGCACGCTGCGGATGCCGTTCTTCGCGAAATGATAGGACGAGCCGACTTTCCAGTCGGACGTGACGCGATAGCCGAACCAGTAGCGTTCGGTGAACTCGCTGTCGGTGAGCGCATGCCACAGCTTGTCCGCCGTGGTCTCGATGTAGGTGACATAGACAAATTCCGGCTTACTCATCACGCTTCTCCAATTGCCGTTTCAATTCGCTGAGTGCTGTGAGCTTCCCGCGCTCGAACTTGCTGATCCACCGCTCGCCGATCTGATGGATCGGAACCGGGTTGAGGTAGTGCAGCTTCTCGCGGCCATGCCTGACTGACGTGACGAGGTTGGCGTCTTCGAGAATCACAAGGTGCTTCGTCACGGCCTGACGCGTCATGTCGAGGCCGTCGCAGAGTTCATTGAGGGTTTGTCCGTTTCGGGCGTGAAGCCGGTCCAGCAGCGTACGCCGAGAGGCATCCGCCAGAGCTTTGAAGACTTCATCCATGGGTCGGATAATAGGCAACCAAATGGTTGCATGTCAAGAGCGTGTGTTTGGACCCTTGATTCCTCGTGTTATCGTGCCGTCAGCCAACGCAGATTGGTTTGGAAGCAGATTGGTTTCGAACAAGGGTGGTGCGCATGGGTGGTCGCGTTACTGCGGTTTGCTGCACGGTCTTGTGGATTCTGTTGACGTGCGGCGCCGGCGCCCAGCAGCAGAAGATCGGCGCTCCGCCTGAAGCTTCCAACATGAAGCTGGTCGGATATAACGACCTGCAGGCGCGCAGCGCCTATCAGCCGACCATCCATCATCAAGGCGATCGTTGGATTGCCTATATCGGCCATCACGGCGGCACCGACGACATTCCCGATCCCGTCAATCCAATAACCGGCAAGGCCGAGCCGAACGGCACCTCGATCGTCGACGTCACCGATCCCGCGCACCCGAAATATCTGCGGCACATTCCGGGGCAGGAAGGCAAATATGAATCCGGCGGCGCACAGATGGTGCGCGTCTGCGACGGCAAGGATCTGCCGAAGCGCGATCGCAACGCGGTTTACATGCTGCGCACCTTCGGCAGCGAGGCGCATGAAATCTGGAACGTCGCCGATCCCGCCAATCCCGTGCTGGTCACGCGGATCGGCGAAGGGCTGAAGGACACGCACAAGAGCTGGTGGGAATGCGACACCGGCATCGCGTTCCTTGTCTCGGGCGCGCCGGGCTGGCGCACGCGGCGCATGACACAGGTCTATGACCTCTCCGATCCCGCGCATCCTGTGAAGATCAGGGATTTCGGCCTGCCCGGGCAGGAGCCGGGGGCGACCGGCGCGGTGCCGACCGAACTGCACGGGCCGATCTCGACCGGTCCGAAGGGCAACCGCGTCTATTTCGGCTACGGCACCAACAAGAACGGCTTCCTGCAGATCGTCGATCGCGACAAGTTGTTGAACGGGCCGAAGGCGCTGACGCCGGAGAATCTGAAATTCCCGGAGATCGCGCGGATGCCGCTGTCGGCGCTGAACGGCGCGCATACGACGTTTCCGATGCCGGGCATGCCAATCACGGAATTCGCGCGCGACAAGGACGGTCAGACCCGCGACATCGTGATGATCGTCGACGAGGCGATCCAGAACGAATGCGGCGAGGCGCGGCAGATGGTGTGGTTCGCCGACGTCACCACGGAGGTGCGGCCGATGGTGATCTCGAGCTACACGGTGCCGGAGGAAAGCGGGTCGTTCTGCGAGCGGGGCGGCCGGTTCGGCTCGCATTCGTCGAACGAGAGCATGGCGCCGGTCTACTACAAGAAGATGGCGTTCATCGCCTTCTTCAACGCTGGCGTCCGCGCGCTCGACATCCGCGATCCCTATCACCCGAAGGAGGTCGGCTACTTCATTCCCTCGATCACGTCCGCGACCGACAAGCGTTGCATCACCGTCGACGGCAAGCAGCGCTGCAAGGTCGCGATCCAGACCAACAATGTCGAGACCGACGACCGCGGCTACATCTATGCGGTCGACCGCGCCAATACCGGCCTGCATATTCTCGAATTGACCGGCCCGGCACGCGCCGTCGCCGGCCTGCCATGAGCGCATCGTGACGCGTCCGCGGCTTGTAATCGTGGCGATGTTCCTTGCGCTCGGCGGCGTCTCGGCCGTCGCGGGTTACGAGATGGCGCCGTCGCGTGGCGGCGACTGGCATGAGATCGCCTGGCCGTTCTCGCGCGACGGCTGGCCCGCCGGCCGCGCCTTCCGTTGTCGCGCGGCGGATTGCGGCGCCGATGTCGAGGTCTATATCCGGCCCAAGCTCGGCTTCTGCAACTGTGACAGCGGCGTCGCCGATGACGGCGAGGTCGATCGTGTCGCCGATGTCGACATGATCACCCCGCGCTTCACGCCGCTGAAGGCGGGCGACGTCGTGTACGTCGCCGACATGCGTGGACGGATCAGGGCATACGACATCGACATGCCTGGCGGCAAGCGCAGCGCGATCGGCATCGCCGTGTCGCAGCGCTGCGATTTGCTGGTGGCGGCCGCGCAAGGCAGGGGCGATCCGGCACGGGTGCAG
Source organism: Bradyrhizobium sp. ISRA464 (assembly GCF_029910095.1). Lineage (NCBI taxonomy): Bacteria > Pseudomonadati > Pseudomonadota > Alphaproteobacteria > Hyphomicrobiales > Nitrobacteraceae > Bradyrhizobium > Bradyrhizobium sp. ISRA464. Next base: position 1,670,779 of record NZ_CP094526.1, read on the forward strand.
CGTGCTGCGGTGACCTTTCTGCAGTCTCGAGAGATCGAGCGGTGGATGAGGTCAGCTCTAAATGATCGATAGATACGTCACGCCCGGGCTTGTCCAGGCTTGTCCCGGGCATCCACGTCTCTATGATCTCAGCTGCGCCAATAAGACGTGGATGGCCGGGACAAGCCCGGCCATGACGAACGTTCAAGCCGGATTTCGATCATGTCCTTGCAAGCCTATCTCGCCTTCGTCGCCGCCTGCATTGCGCTGGCGCTGTTGCCCGGCCCGATCGTCACGATGGTCATCGCCAATGGCCTGCGCTACGGCACCCGCGCGGCGCTCACCAACGTACTGGGCGCGCAGGTGGGGCTCGCGATCGTGATCGGCACCGTCGCGGTCGGCTTGACCTCGCTGATGGCGACCATGGGCTACTGGTTCGACTGGGTGCGCTTCGCCGGCGCCGCCTATCTGGTCTGGCTCGGCGTCAAGCTGATCCGCGCGCCGGTCGAGGGCATCAGCACCGATGAGACGCCGCCGCCGCCGCGCGGCGGCTTCTTCCTGCAAGGCTTCCTGGTGCTGCTGTCGAACCCGAAGGTGCTGGTGTTCTTCGGTGCCTTCATTCCGCAGTTCATGGACATGAGCAAACCTCACATCCCGCAGGTGGCCTTGCTCGGCGTCACCTTCATGGTGACAGCGGTGATGACCGACGGCGCCTATGCGCTGCTCGCCGGCCGCGCCCGCAAATTCTTCTCCAAGGAGCGGACGCGGCTGATGTCGCGCATCTCCGGCGGCTTCATGATCGGCGGCGGCATCTGGCTGGCGCTGACCCGGGCACGGTAACTTGATCGTTGGTCAAACCGGGTACAGCGCAGTCTGCACGTTTCCGAGATTGAGCCCGCAGCGGGAGAACGCTTGAGGACGGGATTGCTCTTGTGGGCCGATGGCCTGCACGCCCGAGCGGGCCGGCCTGAAGGTCGTCTTCTCAGCGTTTTGCCTGACGCCGCCGCTTGGCAAGGATCTGCGCGATCTTGGCTGAGGGTGGCCATCCCCGAGGTCCGTTGCCGGCGGTCCGGACTTATTGACGCGAAGCGGGAAAGCTGGCCGGGATTGTCGCGGTTGCGGGCTAGGTCGGCTGCATCAGGCGCGGCTGCCGAGCGGGCTTGATCGAGATCGAGTTGAGCAGCGTCGCAGCGGCGATCATCACCAGAATGCCGCCGACGCTGAGTGCGATCTGCATGGCTATTCCATTCGAGATCTCGAGCAGCGCCAGGTGGCTGCCACAGGCCAGCAGCACGCCGAGGCAATAGATCGGCAGCGAGTTCTGGCCACAGCAGATCATGCTGCGCAGCGCCGGCGTCTGCAGCGCCGGCCAATCATGCGGCACCAGCCGCACCGCCACGACCGCGATCGCCAGAAAATGCAGCAGCCGCACGGGATCGAGATTCGATTTGTCCACCGGGTGAAGCAGCTTCGCCAGCGCCTCCGGGACCAAGGTTCCCAGCGGCTCGATGTGCCAGCTCAGGGCAATGAAGAGGCTGACGAGCAGATACAGCACGGCAACGACCAGCACTACGCGTGACGTTATCCAGGGCCGGACGGGGTCGCCCGCGATCATCCACCACGCGCCGAGCACGACCAGGAGCTGCCAGGCCATCGGATTGAAGGCCCAATGACTGCTCGGCCATGCCGGCACCATCCAGCCGAACACGTGCACCAGCACATAAAGTGCGAAGGAACTGCCCAGCGTCGCGTTCGGCCAGCGCAGCAACAGCCACAACAGCGGCGCGAACAACAGGTGAAGCAACACGAAAATGGGCAATACGTCGGCATTGACCGGGCGGTATTGCAGGATCACCGCATGCGCGAGCGTCGCGCCCGGATCTTCCAGCAGAACGCGCGTATTGCTCTCGTCGGCCAGGTCGTCGCCGCCTGCAAGGTAGGTCATGATGGCGTAAGCGAGCGTGAGCAGCAGAAACGCCGCATAGATATCCCATCCTCGCCGCAGCGAGCGGCTGATCACGCCGTTCCAGCCCTCATAGCGGCGCGCCCTGCCGTAGGCCAGCGCGCAAGTGACGCCGGACATGAACATGAAGACTTCCGCGGCATCGCTGAAACCGTAGTTCTTGAGCGTCAGCCAGCTTCCGATGTTGTTGGGGACATGGTCAAGGAAGATGCACCACAGCGCGATGCCGCGGCAGGCGTCGATGCGCAGGTCGCGGCCGGATCCCTCGAGCTCCGGCGGAGGCTCGCCGACCAATGGCTTTGAGATGTGCATGCGATTGTGCATTTGGTTGCCCTGACCGACGTGCCACCGCACTCTCGGTCGGGCCTGGATCGATGAGATACTTCTCCGGAACGACTTTGCAGTTCGCGTTGCGCGCGATGTTCCGGCGTGTGCGGGCCGACCGAGCGGATGCGGTTACGCGCTATCGGACAGTTGAGGGTTCGCTTGTTGTGACGCCGTTCTCCAGGCCATTGCCACGATCTCCCGGGTTGGCAGGATTAGTGGCATCCCAATTCATGTCGAGGACGTCATCACCGACGGTGGGGACCAGGAACTGCTTGCGCATCTCAGCGAGGCGGGCACGGCAATATTCCCGATAGAGCAAGTCGAGTATGGACATGTTCAAATCCTCGCTTGATCAGCACTGGTTGGCGCCCCATGCAATTATTTTCGGTTATTTCACCCGGGCTGAGGACGAGCAGAGCCGGCGGGTAATGTTCTGACGAAGGTTGCCTTCTGACGAGGATTGCCATCTCGCGCCCAGCGCGCGGCACGACGTCATCATCGGGGAAGCGGATGTCCGGGAAGGCGGATCGCGGCCCGGATCACTGAATGCAATAGATTGCGAATAATGTCGCAAATTCGAGCAATGCTTGCGGCCGCTGCACCGACGATGTCCAAAACGGACGTGATGGCGGCAACCTGAAATAGCCTCATCATGGCTCTCTCCTCTTTAGAGAGATATTTTCACCACGACTTTCGCAATTACTTTAGTCCAGAGTTCCTCGCTTCGACGTGAACTAGCTCACTTGCAGTGTCGATTGCGATGAGTGACACTAGTGAGCAGACAGCGCCGTGTCTTGGACTTCTGCGCACCTCGGATTGGACGGTCGGGTGCGCGAAGCGCAAATTGCAGATAGCAAATTGCGGATATCGGCAGTCGATTGTCGGAATAACTCCGGTTGTTGCGTGAGGCTTGGAGATTCCGCATGTCCGCGGACACTGCCGATTTCAAGTCGATTCGATTTTCCACCCGCGAGCTCCCGGAGCGGATGCGCATCCCGATGTGGCGGGAAGAGTTCGGACGGCGCATCGTCCACGCCGATATCGAGACTGTGTCCGACGCTCCGTTTCACGCCGAAGCAACGCTGCAGGCGCTTCAGGGACTGCGCGTGCTCGCATGGACGGGATCGGCCATGCGCTTCAAGCGCATGCGAAGGAATATCGTCGATGGCGATGACTCGATCGGCTTCATCGTCAGCTCTCCGAGTACGAGCCTGCTATCGCAGCGCGGCCGGGAGATCGAATTCCGCGCCGGCGATGCCATCGCGCTTCTGCACTCGGAGCCGGCTATTGTCAGCTATGTCGAAGGACTTCAACTCGGTCTGGCGGTGCCGCGCGACGCACTGGTGCCGCGCGTGACCGATCTCGACAGCCTTGTGATGCGGCGGATTTCCCGCCGAACCGAGGCGCTCCGGCTTCTCATGACTTACCTGAAGTCGGCATTGGGGCAGGGCGCGCTGGCTGCGCCCAAGCTGCGCGATACCATCGTGACCCATATCCACGACCTCGTGGCACTCACAATCGATGAATGCGCTCCCTTGGGCGAGAGCAGCGCGAGCGCGGTGATCGCGGCGCGCCACAGCGCCGCCCTCGACCACATCGCGGCGCACTTTCAGGATCCGGATCTCAGCCTGGAGATCGTGGCCCGTCGCCAGGGCATCTCTCCGCGCTACCTGCAGCGCCTGATGGCGTCGTCGGGTGCGTCTTTCACGGAGCGCGTCAACGAATTGCGGTTGCAAAAGGCGTTCACACTGCTGACCGCGCCGCACGAGGGCGCGCAGCGAATTTCCGACATTGCGCTGGAGGCCGGCTTTTCGGACATATCGCACTTCAACCGGCTGTTCCGGGCCCGCTTCGGCGATTCGCCGCGCGGCGTGCGCAGCGCCGGCAGCCGTGCTGCGTGACTTCACGCGATCAGCGCCTCCGCCCACAGCATCGCCTCGATCTCGCTGAGGATGCGTGCCAGGCGATCGGCCCAGGCTGTCTCGCCGGCCTGGTCGGCGATCAGGTCCTGACGGATCTCGATACCCGAATTCATTAGCCCACGCATCTCTCCATGTATGGGGATCGTATAGTCGGTCTCGTCGCTGACCGCATAAGGCTCGTTGTCGCCGACCACGAGGTCGCCCTCGCTGCGCAGCTGTTTCAGCAGCAGCGGCGGCAGCACCTTGTCGCGGTGATAGAGCGTGCCGATGTGCCAGGGCCGCGCGATGCCGGCGTAAACGGGCGTGAAGCTGTGCAGCGACACCAGCACCGTCGGCATGCCGCGCCGGGTCCGTTCGTCGATGATCTCGTCGATCCGCCTGTGATAGGGATCGAAGATCTGCGCGCGGCGCATTTCGGCATCGCCGCGCGACAGGCCTTCATTGCCCGGGACGGTGGTCGCTTCGCTGATCAGCGGAATCGAGCTTGCGGCATGCGGCGGCCGATTGCAGTCGATCACAAGCCGCGAATAGCGTTGCGCGATCAGGTGCACGTTGAGCTGGTCGGCGAGCTGTTCGGCGACGCCGGCGATGCCGATGTCCCAGGCGATGTGGCGTGCAAGCTCGCTTTCCGGCAGGCCGAGATCGCCGAGCGGCTTGGGAATCAGCCGGCCATAGTGATCGCAGGTGAACAGGAATGGAGAGCGGCTGTCCGTGTTGCGTTCCAGAATTGGCGAAACGTCGGTGTTAGCGAGCAGAAATGACAGGCCACCGACGCGATTCAAGGTGTTTTCCTCAATTTTGCCTATTCAGGGAGCAAGCGGATCTGGAAACGAGCAGTATTCTCTATAGATTAAGCCGCCCAAAATCACGATGATTGTTCGACGATGCCGCTGCTCACTATTCATCACAAGACCGTTTATCGCTGCGCGCAGCCGGTAGCGTTCGGCGAGCACCGCATCATGCTGCGTCCGCGCGACGGCCATGATCTGCGCGTGCTCGGCAGCGAGCTTGCGATCGATCCGCGTCAGTGCAGGGAGCGATAGCGACGATCTGTCCGCCGAAGCTTTCGGCGAAGGCCGAAGCAATCCATCTTTGCGGCGGCACGGATTGCTTCGCTGCGCTCGCAATGACATAGAGGGCCATGATCTCCGACCTTCTATTCGTCTACGGCACGCTGATGCGCGGCTTCGACCATCCGATGGCGAAGCTGCTGTCGGCCAACGCCGACTTCCTCGGCGCGGCGCACTGCCGCGGCCGGCTCTATCTCGTGAAGCATTATCCGGGGTTGCTGACATCGGACGACCCCGCCGACATCGTGCACGGCGAATTGTTCCGCCTGCGCGAGCGCGACGCGATGCTGCGCGAGTTCGACATGTATGAAGCCTGCGGCGAGGGTTTCCCGCCGCCGACCGAATATGTCCGCAAGATGCTGCCGGTCACGCTCGCCAATGGACGCATGAGCGAGGCGTGGACCTATCTCTACAACTGGCCGGTGACGCACCTGCCGCGGATCGCGTCAGGCAGATTTCTCGGACATTAGAGTTGCTCCGTCATGCCCGGGCTCGTCCCGGGCATTCACGTCTTTTCCGGCTGCCTTGCAACAAGACGTAGATGGCCGGGACAAGCCCGGCCATGACGAAGAGAGGCCTCAGTTCTCGCGCACCACGCGTATGTCGACCTCGCGCTCGACATAGGTCCACTCTTCGGTCGCGCGCAGCATGCCGACCAGCTCGTCGAACAGGTCTGCATGTTCGGGCGCGAATTCGAACCAGGTCAGGAAGTCGAAGGGGACGCCGAGATCGCGAGAATGAAACAGCTGGCGGGCGATCGCCGGCAGGTATTTCAGCGTGCCGGAGATATGGTGCGACTTGTCCTCGATGATCTTGCGCCGCTCTTCCTGCGTCAGCTCCCACCATGCGGCGGATTTCCTGATCGGGATCAGCGCTGCATGCGTCGCCTCGCTCCGGCCGAGCTTGGGCTCGATGGCGGCGAGCTTGTCCTTCTCCGCCCGCTCGGTGTAGCGCAGATTGCTCGCGACGCCGGCGAGCCGCCACGCGGTCGATGACGGCAACAGCGGCAGCGCGATCGCCTCGCTCGAAATCACCGACAGCGCCGCGACCTTCGGCAGCGTTTCGCCCTTCACCCGCACGATGGAAGTCACCTTCCAGCCGCCACTCTGTCCGCCTCGGAATGTCGTGAACATGCCCCTATCCAAGCGCGGAACCGGAGCAGGTTCAAGTTGGCCGCAACGTCTCTCCACCGCAGATTCCGGGGTAGTCCGACGGGACAAGCAGCGGGATGACAGCCTGTGAATTGCTCGGAAAAGCCGCCACAAGCTTAGTATTTCAGTCGCCGCCCCTATATGGCTAATCGGTTATCCACGCATTCCCGCCAACCCGACCTCATCAATGCGCTTCACGCCCCAATTTCTCGACGAGCTGCGCGCCCGGCTTCCGGTCTCGGAAGTCGTGGGCAAGCGCGTCAAGCTCAAGAGGGCAGGGCGCGAATGGAAGGGGCTGTCGCCGTTCCAGCAAGAGAAGACGCCGTCCTTCACCGTCAACGACCAGAAGGGCTTTTACCACGACTTCTCCTCGGGGCGGCACGGCAACATCTTCGACTTCGTGATGGAGACCGAGGGCGTCACCTTCCCGGAGGCGGTCGAGCGGCTGGCGGCGATGGCCGGCATGGCGATCCCGGCGGCGACGCCGGACGCCGCGCGCCACGAGCAGCGCCGCCGCACGCTGCACGACGTGATGGAACTCGCGACAAAGTTCTTCGCCGACACGCTGGCCTCGCGCAACGGCGCGAAGGCGCGCGGCTATCTCGCTGATCGCGGCATCTCGCCGGCGACCCAGCTCCAGTTTCGCATGGGCTATGCGCCGCCGGACCGCTTCGCACTGAAGGAGCATCTGGGCGCGCAGGGCATCTCCACCGAGGACATGGTGGAGGCGGGGCTCTTGGTGGCCGGCGAGGACAAGCCGGTGCCGTTCGATCGCTTCCGCGACCGCGTGATGTTTCCGATCACGGATGCCCGCGGCCGCGTCATCGCGTTCGGCGGTCGCGCGCTGGAGAAGGACGTTCCGGCCAAATACCTGAACTCGCCGGAAACCACGCTGTTTCACAAGGGCGACAATCTCTACAACCTGTTCACCGCGCGCCAGGCCGCGCATGACGGTGCGCAGCTCATCGTGGTCGAGGGCTATGTCGACGTCATCGCGATGGTGACCGCGGGCTTTCCCGGCGCCGTGGCGCCGCTCGGCACTGCGCTGACCGAGAACCAGCTCGCGCTGCTCTGGAAGATGGCGGACGAGCCGATCCTCTGTTTCGACGGCGACCGTGCCGGACAGAAGGCGGCCTATCGCGCCGCGGATATCGCGCTGCCGAATCTGAAGCCCGGCAAGAGCCTGCGCATCGCGCTGTTGCCGGAAGGGCAGGACCCCGACGATCTCGTCCGTTCCGGCGGCCGCGGCGCGATCGAGGACGTGATCTCCGCCGCGCGCCCGCTCGCCGACATGATCTGGTCGCGCGAGATCGAGGGCGGCAGCTTCGGCACGCCGGAACGCCGCGCCGCGCTGGAAGCCCGCATCGGCGAACTCACCAATGGCATCCGCGACGAGGTGGTGCGCCGCTACTATCGGCAGGATTTGCAGGAGCGTCTGCAGCGCACCTTTGCGCCCGAGGGCGGGCGCGGCGGCTACGGCCGCGGCAATTTCCGGGGCGGCCGCGGCAGCGAATCACCCCGGCAGTTTGTGCCCCGCGGCCCGGCCCAGGGCGGCCGATTCGGCCCCAAGGGCCCGGTTCCCGGCCTTGGCCGCGGTCCCTACCAGGCGGCCAGCCCGCAGTTGGCCAACAGCTCGATCATGCGCGGCCAGCGCAGCGCGATCTCCCGGCGCGAGGCCCTGATCCTTGAGTGCCTGATCAACCACCCCTGGCTGCTGCACGACCATCTGGAGGAGGTCGCGGCGCTCGAGCTCGCCCACCCCGAGGCCCACAAGCTCCGCGCCGGCATCATTGCGGCTTTCGCCAACGACCACCACCATTCCCCGGACGCGGAGGAGCAGGCCGAGAAAATGCGGTCTGACCTCGAGGCGGGCGGATTTTCGCAAGCGCTTCAAAGGGTTGAGAGCGCGCTGACGACCCAGGCGGTGTGGGGCGCCAAGGTCGGCGCGGCGCGGGAGGATGTTTTATCGACCTGGCGGCAACTCGTTGCCTTGCATCAGAAAACCCACGCCTTACTTAGGGAAAAAAAGGATGCTGAGGCGGCTTTGGCTGAAGACGGAAGCGAGGCCAATCTGGCATGGCTGCGGGATATCCAGGCCCGGATGGCGGAAGCCGACGGGACCGAGGCCCTGATCGAGGGGTTCGGCGAATTATCGGGCCGGTTCCAGCGTAACGTGTGACGAAAAATGATGCGGACGGCGTTGGCCGAACTCGCAAAAAGACTCGCCAAATCCATGGTTTGGCTGCAAAAACAGGGTTAAGCGAAACTTTAATAGCACCGTAGCATTTTCGGGCGAAGTGGTGCCGCCGGTTCGTCGTGAAGAAAATCCGCCAGATTAACGTTTGGCGCGTCTTCTGATCGTAAAACCGGTAACCACTTTTTGCGGAAGACGCGCCGGGCTATTGCAGATGGAAACCGTCGAAACGGATGGCAGGGGTGGCGATCATGTGCGCCGCCCTTTGTGCGTCGAGAGCAATTCTAGATATCGTGCGGATGTGCGTGCGTGGCGCCATTTTGCATGACCGCGTTTTCGGGAGCTTAGTGAATGGCCACCAAGGCAAAGACGCTGCAGGTTAAGGACAAGGAAAAAGACGACAAGGCGGCGGATGCTCCCGAGAAGGATTCCGCCGACGCGCCGTCGCCGTTGCTCGACCTGTCGGATGCCGCGGTGAAGAAGATGATCAAGCAGGCCAAGAAGCGCGGCTTCGTGACCTTTGATCAGCTCAACGAAGTGCTTCCCTCCGACACCACCTCGCCCGAACAGATCGAAGACATCATGTCGATGCTCTCGGACATGGGCATCAACGTCACCGAGGCCGAGGACTCCGAAGGCGAGGACGAGAAGGACGACGGCGACGACGACACCGACAACGAGCTTGTCGAGGTCACGCAGAAGGCCGTCACCGAGGTCAAGAAGAGCGAGCCCGGCGAGCGCACCGACGATCCGGTGCGGATGTATCTGCGCGAGATGGGCACCGTCGAGCTTTTGTCGCGCGAGGGCGAAATCGCGATCGCCAAGCGCATCGAGGCCGGCCGCGAGGCGATGATCGCGGGCCTCTGCGAAAGCCCGCTGACCTTCCAGGCCATCATCATCTGGCGCGACGAGCTCAACGAAGGAAAGATCTTCCTTCGCGACATCATCGATCTCGAAGCCACCTATGCCGGTCCGGAGTCCAAGGGCGGCATCAACCCGAACCTGATCGCCAACAACAGCGGTGACGGCGCTGGCGCCGAGGCCAATGGCAGCGGCGGCGAAGCGGGCGCGCCCGCGCATGTCGCGCCGCCGGCAGCGCCGCCGTCGCCGACCCCGTTCCGTGCCGCGCCTGCCGGCGAAGCCGAGGGCGAGGAGAAGGATCCGGGCGAGGCCGCCGCCGAAGCCGACATGGACGACGACGAGTTCGAGAACCAGATGTCGCTTGCCGCCATCGAGGCCGAGCTGAAGCCGAAGGTGGTGGAGACCTTCGACAAGATCGCGTCCGAGTACAAGAAGCTGCGCCGCCTGCAGGAGCAGGATATCGCCAACCAGCTGCAGAGCGAGTCGCTGTCGCCCTCGCAGGAGCGCAAGTACAAGAAGCTGAAGGACGAGATCATCGTCGAGGTGAAGTCGCTGCGCCTCAACCAGGCCCGCATCGATTCGCTCGTCGAGCAGCTCTACGACATCAACAAGAAGCTGGTCTCCTTCGAAGGCCGCCTGCTGCGCCTCGGCGACAGCCACGGCGTCGCGCGCGACGACTTCCTGCGCAACTACCAGGGCTCGGAGCTCGATCCGCGCTGGCTCAACCGTGTCTCGAAGCTCTCGGCCAAGGGCTGGAAGAACTTCGTCCATCACGAGAAGGACCGCATCAAGGACCTGCGCCACGAGATCCAGTCGCTGGCCGCGCTGACCGGGCTCGAGATCGGTGAATTCCGCAAGATCGTGCATGGCGTGCAGAAGGGCGAGCGCGAGGCCCGTCAGGCCAAGAAGGAGATGGTGGAAGCCAACCTTCGCCTCGTGATCTCGATCGCCAAGAAGTACACCAACCGTGGCCTGCAGTTCCTCGACCTGATCCAGGAAGGCAATATCGGCCTGATGAAGGCGGTCGATAAGTTCGAGTACCGCCGCGGCTACAAGTTCTCGACCTACGCCACCTGGTGGATCCGGCAGGCGATCACCCGTTCGATCGCCGACCAGGCCCGCACCATCCGCATCCCCGTGCACATGATCGAGACGATCAACAAGATCGTCCGCACCTCGCGCCAGATGCTGAACGAGATCGGCCGCGAGCCGACCCCGGAAGAGCTCGCCGAGAAGCTCGGCATGCCCCTGGAGAAGGTCCGCAAGGTCCTCAAGATCGCCAAGGAGCCGCTGTCGCTGGAGACGCCGGTGGGTGACGAAGAGGATTCGCACCTCGGCGATTTCATCGAGGACAAGAACGCGATCCTGCCGATCGACGCGGCGATCCAGTCCAACCTGCGCGAGACCACCACGCGCGTCTTGGCCTCGCTCACCCCGCGCGAGGAGCGCGTGCTGCGCATGCGCTTCGGCATTGGCATGAACACCGACCACACGCTGGAAGAGGTCGGCCAGCAGTTCTCGGTCACCCGCGAACGCATCCGCCAGATCGAAGCCAAGGCGCTGCGCAAGCTGAAGCACCCGTCGCGCAGCCGGAAGCTGCGGAGCTTCCTGGATAACTGATTTTGTAAGTCAGTATTGACTGTCGTTGCCGGGCTTGACCCGGCAATCCATCGCAACAAAAGCGGCGGGCAAAAGCCCGCCGTTTTCGTTTGGGCTGGTCCGGATCATAACTCGGGCGCCAGCTGCTGATTGGGCGCAACGACAATGCGCTCAACAGATGCGTTGGTTGGTTATTAGTGACCCGCCTCGCGCGCCGCTACTTCTTCTTCACCCCGACCCGCTCGATGCTCTTGATCTCGAGCGGCGGGCGGCCACTCTTTTCGGCGATCTCGCGATCCTGGTCGCGGAGGAAGGCGCGCGCCGGTTCGTCGCCGTCGAGGCCGCCAAGCAGCTCCGAGGGCACGCGGCGGTTGGAGCGCTGCGAGCCGTCCTCATAGAAGACGTTGAAGAAGGCGAATTCGCCTTTGGGATTGGTCCCGGGTTTCTTCGGCATGCGCGGCTTGTCCCCGATCGCCGCAGTGCTGTCAAAGCAAATCCCGCGTGTGCTCACGCTGGGCTGCCCTGCGCGAGCCGCGAACATTGCCTACCCGAGCGGCTTTCATATCGGGGCGAAACGAAGCCGTCCGCGAAAATTTCGCGCCTTCACTTTGTCGCGACGCAAGCCGCTGATTTTTTGACCTTCGTCGCTTGCGCCCTTGCGGGCGATTCGCGTATGAGGCGCACTCTGCCGTTTCTGCAACCAGCCCCTTCGGGAAGCGATATTCCGATGTCCAACGCCACCCTCGACGCCAACAAGGCGCTTGTGCTCGCGCATTACGACGCCGTGACCAACGGCCACGATCCCGATGCGATCCGCGCGCAGCTCGCGCCCGACTTCTTCGACCACGCGGCGGGCAAGCGGATGAGCGCCGACGAGGTGATCGCATACTCGGCGGCCATGCACGCGACCTTCGCCGACCTGTCGGCGGTGGCCGAATGCCTGGTGGCCGAGCGCGATATCGTCGCCGGCCGCTTCGTCTGGCGCGGCCGGCATCGCGGCCCATGGCGCGGCATCGCCCCGACCGGCCACCGCGTCGAATTCCGCGGCATGACGTTCTGGCGGATTCAGGACGGCAAGATTTCCGAGCGCTGGGCGGAGATCGATTTCGCGGGGCTGGAGCGGCAGCTCAGGGGGTGAGGTCCGTTTTGACCACAACGTCAAACGCATGGCATCATCCACGGCGGGCGGCTTTTCCAGGACATCAACATGCTCAGACTTCGTTTGGTCGTTTTCTTTTGCGCGCTTGTATTGGCCGCTCCTTCCTACGCCGCCCACTGTGGCGGCAATTTCAACACCTTCGTCCAGTCGTTCTCGCAGGACGCCGCCGGCGCCGGCATCTCGCAGGATGTGATCTCGGCGGCGCTCGGCACTGTGCGGCAGGATGGCGGCGTGCTCGCCTTCGACCGGCGGCAGCGCTACACCTTCAACAAGACGTTCGAGCAGTATGTCGCGACCCGCGTCGGCCCCGGGCGCATCAATGGCGGCCGCGCGCTGTTGCAGCGTCACGCGGCGCTGCTGTCGCGAATCGAGCAGCAGTATGGCGTGCCGCGCCAGATCCTGGTCGCGATCTGGGGGCTGGAGAGCGATTTCGGCAAGGGCGACATGGGCAAGCTGCCGGTGATCCGCACGCTCGCGACCTTGGCGCATGATTGCCGCCGCTCCGATCTGTTCCAGGGCGAGCTGCTCGCGGCGCTCAAGATCGTGCAGCGCGGCGACCTTCGTCTCAATGACCTGATCGGCGCCTATGCCGGCGAGATCGGCCAGACCCAGTTCCTGCCGTCGTCCTACATCAAGTATGGCGTCGATTTCGACGGCGACGGCCGGGTCGATCTCCGCCACTCCGTAGCAGACGTGCTGGCCTCGACCGCGAACCTCTTGCACAGCAGCGGCTTCAAGATGGGCGCGCCCTATGACGAGGGCAGCGCGAATTTCGAGGCGATGCGCGAGTGGAACAGGGCGGTGATCTATCGCAAGACCATCGGCTACTTCGCGGATCGGCTGATGGGGCGGTGACACCCAGCCTCGCCTCGATCGTCGTTGCGAGCCAACGGGTCGCGCGAATGCGCGCCCGATGACAGGCTCCGCGAAGCAATCCATATTTCGGCATATGCGGAACGATGGATTGCTTCGTCGCTTCGCTCCTCGCAATGACGCCTCGCATTATCAGGCCTTCCCATGGAAACCATCGGCAGCCAGAAGATCTGGTCGTTCTTCGATCGCAAGGGCTGCCAGGTCGCGAAGAACTCGGCGGTCCGGGAGGGGCCCGGGCATCGCGTCGGCTCCTATCTGGAGCTCGCGACCAAGATCGCCGAACTGCAATTCCTCAACCGCGATCATGTGCTGATGTTTCGCGGCCAGGGTGCCGACCACAGGAACGTCAAGGGCAACAGCTCGCTGAAGCCGACGCTGTTTCGCGGCGGCCGCGGCAATCCGGATCGCGCCACGCTGGTCACGCGGTTCGAGGCGCTGCAGCGCGCCGGGCAGCTTCTGGTCGGCGACTATACACGAGCGAAGCTGCTCGGCCTCGAGCGGCTGAAGCGCCATCATTTGCTGCGCTGGTCGATCCTGCAGCATTACGAGGTCTGCGCTACGCCGCTGCTCGACGTCACGCATTCGATCCGGATCGCCGCATCCTTTGCCTCGCTCGCCGGGACCGATACCGCCTTCCTCTATGTGCTCGGCGTGCCCAATGTGAGCGGCGCGATCACCGCGAGCGCCGAGGCCGGCATCCAGATCGTCCGGCTCTCCAGCGTCTGCCCGCCTTCGGCGGTGCGGCCGCATATCCAGGAGGGCTACCTCCTCGGCGAATATCCTGATGTGATGGGCTACGAGCAGAAGGAAAACTATTTCGCTTACGAGATGGATTTCGGCCGCCGGCTGGTCGCGAAGTTCTCGTTCAGTCCGGCGGCGTTCTGGAAGAGCGACAATTTTCCGCAAGTGGCGCGAAGCGCGCTCTATCCGTCGGAGCGCAGCGATCCGCTGTACCGGCTGGCCCTCGGCGTGAAGAAGCAGCTGGGCGGATGATTATCTTCCCCGTTATTCCCAGGGCAATCGCATCTGCTGATCACGTTGCGCGTTCGATGCATGCGGTTTGGTACCCACAAACTCGTCATGCCCGGGCTTGTCCGGGCATCCACGTCTTTGGTTTTCCATGTGAAGAAAGACGTGGATGGCCGGACAAGCCCGGTCATGACGACGTGGAAACGTCAACCGCAGAGCCCGCTGGTGACATATGCGATTGCCCTGCCCTTGTGGGGGTGAACCGCGGGCTGAGCGGATCGATACGGGCATCATCCACGCAGTTGCGTTTGCTTGTGGCTGTGACGGATGCGGGGAGTGCACGTCGTGTGACACCCCTCTCCCTAGCCCTCCCCCGCAAGGGGGGAGGGAACCCTTTCGCCGGTGGCTTCCTAACAGGCCAATCACTGAGTTGCCCGTGACGGGCAAATTTCCGCTTCGCGATTCACCCAACTCAGCGGTCTAATGCGCGCGTCTCACCCACTTGAGGGGCGCTGCCGCTCGACGCCAGCCTGGCTCGCCGCCGGGATGCACGACCGAGAGCCTGACCGGACTGTTCGCCATCACGCGCGGCCGATGCCGCTGGCGGCTCCGGTCACGGCGGCGGCGGATCCACGGATCGCAGTCACGGGCAGACTCCATCTGAGGCAGGGCGCGGGTTCCCATCGCTTTTCCCGGATTGGAACTGAACCATAAAGGGAGTTGAGGCATTTGTTCTGTGAGCGCTTTCAACCCGATCACTCAAGGAAGGCACACCCATGGGACAGTCAAAACCCTACCGTGCATTGGTGGTCGAGGATGATCCGATGCAGCGCGCGATGATTGGTCTGTTGCTGGAAGAAAGTGATTTCGACGTGATCGCTTGCGAGAGTGCGGAAGCCGCCGAGCTGGTGCTGCAGGGAAGCCCCGACAGCGTGGTGCTGATGATGACGGATGTCGAGCTGGCCGGCCACATGACCGGCGTCGAGCTTGCGCATGCCGCGAAGCGATACAATCCCGACCTCGACGTGGTCGTCATGTCGGGCAAGCCGTTGCAGCAATCGCTGCCCGACGGCGCGATGTTCTGGGCCAAGCCGTGGGCGCCGCTGGACGTGATCCGCGTCGCCGAAATGAAAGCGTCGGCACTCGCCGGCGAGGGCGGCCCGAGCAGGTCCTCATAACGAAGTTGTCAGCGCGGGCAAATAGCAGGAGCCGGTACGCCGCTTCCGCCTGTGCGGATGACGTGCTAATTGCGGGCGCATGTCCAGCCCGTGGCCGACCAAATGACGCTGTCCTTCCTGCTGACCTCGCTGATCGTGGTCGCATCGCCCGGCACCGGCGTGCTCTACACGCTGGCCGTGGCGCTGACGCGGGGCTCACGCTCGAGCGTCGCCGCCGCCTTCGGCTGCACGCTCGGGATCGTGCCGCAGATGCTCGCGGCGATGCTCGGGCTTGCCGCGATCCTGCACACCAGCGCGGCGGCGTTCGCGGTGCTGAAATGGTGCGGCGTCGTCTACCTGCTCTACATGGCCTGGCAGGCGCTGCGCGAGCACGGTGCGCTTTCCGTCGACACCGAGCTCAAGCCGCGCTCGCGCGGGCGGGTGATCGTGACCGCCATCCTGATCAACATCCTCAATCCGAAGCTGTCGATCTTCTTCCTCGCCTTCCTGCCGCAGTTCATCGCGATCGACGAGCCGCATCCGCTGGCGCGGATGGTCGAGCTTTCCGGTGTGTTCATGGCGATGACCTTTGCGGTGTTCGCGCTCTACGGGCTGTTCGCGGCCTCGGTGCGCGATCGCGTCGTCACCCGTCCGAAGGTGATGGCCTGGCTCAGGGGGAGCTTCGCCGCGGGCTTTGCCCTGCTCGGCGCGAAGCTCGCATTTGCAGATCGCTGACCGCGCACCTATCTGAGCGCGGATGTATCAAATAAAAAAGCGGGCCTTGCGCCCGCTGCTCTTCAAACCGGTTTCCCGCTCTGGGAGCCCGGGCAGGGCACGAGCCGCTACCCGGGCGAGAAACGGTTTACTTCTTGGCCTTGGCCTTCTTCTTGGTGGCCTTTTTCGCCTTCTTCGCCTTCTTCGCTTTCTTAGCCATAGTATCCTCTCAGGGTTTCATGGATTGAACGCGACTCCGAGGCATGCTTGGCGGAGGGCCGGCCTCGCAACATCCTCGGTCACAAACTCAGCAGATTCGCAGCCGACTGCCGCGTGCTGTCACGGCGCTGTCATCACGTTATCCACAGCTGTTATGCGTTTTCGGCAACTTTTCACTGCATTGTTCGCGCCATCAGCAACCGCGTCGTCGTCCGCATGCTTAACGTTGCGCAAATGGCGGTCGCGTACGCCTTCATCAATTCAAAACCACAGCATCGGTTGGTGGCTTGCGAGTGAGAGTCCGTTAAGCGGCGCCGCTGCATCCTCTCCGTAAGACAACGGGGATTGTCGTTCGGGGGGAGCGCCTCAAGGGCGGGGGTTCGAACAGAGGGGAGGCGGTACCTTATGCGGTCTCGGACAAGGCGATGCTGAGCGTTCCGACGCTTTGGACAGTGTTCGTCATCAATTTTCTCGCGCTCGGCCTGATCTGGGCCTATGTGACGCACAGCTATCCGGCATTCGGCGCGGCCCGGTTCTGGACCGCTTCCTCGTTCGTCGCGGCCTTCGGCGCCAGCTGCGCAATGCTCCGCGTGGTGATGACGGATTCGCTGCTGCCGCTGCTTGCGGCCGGCACGCTGATGGTTTTCGCCGCGTGTCTTGCCGCAATGGGGATCGAGCGGTTCTACAGCAAGCCCGTGACCTGGCGCATCACCGCGTTGACCACTTCGCTCGCCTTTGCAGGCCTCGGCGTCTTCATCTTCGCCTATGACAGCATGCCGATGCGCATTTTCGTCTATACGATCGCGCAGATCGCGCCCTTCGCGCTGACGTTGAAGTTGCTGCTTTCGCCGGAAAATGGCCGCGTCAGCCCCGGTGCACGACTCGCCGGCATCGTCGCCATCGTCATCATCGGCATCTATACGCTGCGCCTTGTCGGCGCCTTGGTGCACCCTGGTGAATTCTCCTTCGTGCGCTTCAACGCGTCCCAATCGCTCCTGGTCCTCGTGCTGGTCTTCCTGTCGATGGCGCTCAATTTCGGCTTCCTGTTGATGGCAATGGACCGCTTGCGCAACGAGGTCGCCGATCTCGCGCTGCTCGACGATCTCACCGGTGTCGGCAACCGCCGTCACCTGGCGCGACGGCTGACCGAGGAATGCGCGCGGTCCGACCGCAGCGGCGAACCGTTCGCGCTGCTGGTGATCGACCTCGACGGCTTCAAGGCCATCAACGACACCTTCGGCCACGCGGCCGGCGACGCCTGCCTGCAGCACTTCACGTTGATGGCGCAGACCCGGCTTCGGCCGGGCGATATGCTCGCCCGCACCGGCGGCGACGAGTTCTGCATCGTGCTGCCGTCCTCGACGCTGCGCGAAGGCGCGATGATCGCGCGCCGCGTGCTGGAGGTGTGCCGCGCCGATGCCGAACAGTGCACCGGCAAGGACATCCCGATCGCGGTCTCGATCGGGGTCGCGCAATGGACCCGCGAGATCGGCATGCATTCCGACCGGCTGATCGCTGCCGCCGACCACGCGCTCTACGATGCCAAGAAGGGCGGCAAGAACGGCTACGCGACCTACGAGCCCAGGCCGGCCCCGGCGCCCGAGCAGGTCGAGTTGCTGGAGGCTGCCCTCCGAGAGTCGGCCTGAGCATGCTATCGAGCAGCGACACCGGACCGCTCCGCATGATGCTTCGCCTGCTCGCTGCGCTGCTTGCGCTTCCTTCCGTTGCCCTTGCCGAAACGCCCGACCTCGCGACGATCGCGCGATCCGCGGGCACGCCCGAGATTCCCGGCCTCAAGATGGTCTGGCTGTCGCCCTGGGGCGACGTCGCCAAATCCCATCCCTGGCGCAATATCATCGTGCACCAGACCGAGGGCCCGGCCGGCTCGGCGCGCTTCGGCGCGCTCGAGCAGCACAGGAATCCGACCCGGCGCGGCGTCATGGTCTGGGTCGAAACCGACGGCACGGTCTATTGGGCGGTCGCCGACAATCTCGTGCCGACCCACGGCGACGGCGCCGATCGCAACGACAACAAATACATCGACAACGGCAAGACCTATCATCAGGTCGTCGGTAGCAATTCCATCGGTGTCGAGTTCGCCGGCAATTATCCCGATGTCACGCGCGGGCCGACCGATGCCCAGATCGCGGCATGGCGGGTGCTGGTGAAGGTGCTGCGTGCGCGCTACGGCATCCCGCTCGACCGCGTCTATGCGCACAACTGGATCGACTTCAAGGATGCCCGCTACTGCGAAGGCTGCGCGCTCGCGACGATGGCGCGGCAGTGGGGCAAGTAGGGGCGGGTAGTCGTCATGCTTGGACGAGGACGCTCGGCCCAGCAACAGCCGTCATCGCCCGGCTTGACCGGGCGATCCAGTATTCCAGAGGAGCGGTTATATTGCGCGCCCTCTCTTGACCGTCGCGGCGTACTGGGTCCCCCGCTTTCGCGGAGGACGACAGTGGAGTTGGTGAGAAAGCTACCCAAAAACAAAAAAGCCGGCGTTGCCGCCGGCTTTCGTGTCTGTTGGCCCGGACGTTCCCCTTCAGCGAAATGCCTTGGGAAGATCGGGCGACGGCTTCGTCACGATCTGGTGCGCGTCGCGCCAGATCACTTCACGCTGGCGCGAGGTCGTGATCGCTCGCACCGGCAGGCCACCCTCTTCAAGCAGCCAGGCGCAGTAGCGCGCGCGGCTGATCGCTTCACGGGCTTCGGGATCGAACCAGCAAATGCCCCAGATCGAATCGCGCCGCTTGAAGTGCCGCGCGATACGCCCGGGAATCGGCAGATGCTGTCCGAACCAGGTGAACTGGTCGGAAAGCTCCTGCCGAATCCAATCCGGGCAGTCGTTCTGGTGGATGCACCAGGACGCACGAAAGAAGCCGCTCTCCACGCGGCTGTGCGGGTGGATGAGCGGTGTAACGAACCGCAAATACATGACGACACGGCGCGACGCCGTGTTGCGTCACGCCCCTCGTAGTCGGATACGATGAATGGAGGAACAGCCGCTAAGCGGCGTTCGGCGCGTGGCCGCTAGTCGATCACGGATGGGCGGCGGCGGTCGGAACGTATCGATCTATACTTCATGCCGCCTCCCTGATGAGCGCTGAACAGAAAGGGCGCGACATCGCGCCCGGGGCGGCAGGACATACACCAGCAAAGGTCCTGCGACAAGCGTGACGACCTGGGAGCGATTGACTGGAAGGCGGCCCTACTCACCAGTCCTACCGCGAAGGCTGCGCGTAACGGTGGTGCGGCAGGGGGGAGTAGGGCGCGTACTCATCGAAATCCGGGACGCCCGCTTTCGAGGACGAAGCGGAAATCCGATCCGACCTCAAGGATATCGCCTTCTGACCCAAATGTATGGTCCGGCCGTGCGTTGCAAGAGGTTTCGTCCATCGGCAGATTCGGTCTTGCATCAATGTATCCGGCCTTTGGTTGGAGCGCCTTGTGCTCCGGGCCATCATGGATATCAGCGCGCATGCGATCTGATTAGCGGACAGGCCTCGACCGAGCCATTTGGGTCACCAGTGTTCGCATGCGCCGGGAAGACCGATCTCCATCGTCGTCTCATCCTCTCGCAGACCTTGGCGGGCAAACTAAGCTACATCATCGATAGCTCCTCATTTAGGCTGTTCCTTTGTTCGTGCCTGGCGGCCGTTCCTTCGTCCCGGCCTGCGCGTGCCGACGGGCCGCGCGCAAGGGGACCGTCAAGGTTGGCCGGCGCACAGGCCTTGCCCCCTCGCTTCCATGCTGCCAGGCCACGCCTTGATGGCCCCGAGCACGGCGCGAGGATCACGATGGACGGGTCGCATCGGTGTTGATGCACGCGAAGGCGCGCCCCTTGTTGAGAACCGCCCACGCGATCCGGGCGAGCTTGTTGGCGAGCGCAATAGCGAGCACATTGTGGTGTAGTCGCTTCTTCGCCGCTTCAATCCAGGATTTGAGCCCATAGTGTTCCCAATGCTTCGGCCCGAGCTTGACCAGCACGACCCAGGCCGCCTGAACGAACAGGGAGCGCAGATAGCGATTGCCGCGCCTTGATATGCTGCCGAGGATTGTGCGGTCTCCCGTCGAGATCTGTTTTGGGACCAGTCCGAGCCAGGCGCCGAAGTCGCGGCCCTTGGAGAACACGTCGCCGGTGCCGATCGCGACCACCATCGCGCTCGAGATGATCGGGCCAATGCCGGGCACCGTCATCAACCGATCGCAGTGCTGATCTTGACGGGCGAACGTCTCAATTTCGCAGGAGAGGACCTCGATACGCGCATCCAGCCGGCGCCAGTCTCCCGCGAGGTCCTCGACCAGGCGCAATATGCGGGAAGAGAGGACATCGGTTCGCGTCGCCAGGATGCTTGGCAGCTCGGCGCGCAGGAAACGCAGCCCTTGCCGCACCGCAATGCCGCGTTCCAGCAGGAAGGCGCGGATCTGATTGATGATACCGGTACGCTGACTGACCAAGCGCTCGCGGACGCGATGCAGCGCCTGCAGGTCAAGTTGGTCGGCGGTCTTGGTCGCCACGAACTTCATGGTCGGGCGTTGCACCGCCTCAGCGATTGCCTCCGCATCGCGGAAGTCGTTCTTCTGTCCCTTGCTATACGGCCGCACGTATTTGGCTGGCATCAGCCGGGCATTGTGGCCGAGTACCTGTAGCTTGCGGCTGAGATCATGCGCGCCGACGCAGGCCTCCATGCCGATCAGACACGGCGGCAGGTTGGCAAGTCGCGCCTCGACCTGGCCGCGCGACCATTTCTGCCGGAGTACGATCGCACCACGCTGATCGTGCCCTACAACGTGGAACGAGTTCTTGCCGATATCAATGCCGACCACGGCGATTGCGCTGCTAGATTTCTGGGACATGGCGTGCTCCTTTTCGGTGCCCCGAGCCAGCTTCGATCACTGGCGGGGCTGGAGCACGGCCGGACCATCCCTGATGTCCCCAGTCAAGCACACAGCGCACGGTTTTCTCATCTCCACGAGGACTCATCGTGAAGTTCTTGCGCCGATGGATCGTGCAGAGGAGAAGGCGGGACCCAAAGACGTCGGTGAACAGGCTCTGATGCGCGGGTTGGATACCGCATTTCCGTTTTTTCGTCTGGGGCTGTCCTGGTCTAGCGTCGGGCGTCGATCGGATGATCGGCCACATAATGGGTTTCAGGATTTCCCCTGCCGTGGTCCCACCTTCACCTCTGCACGATTGATGTCTGCGACTACCCCTGATCCTGATTGCAACAAAAGGGGGCTGTGGGCCGGTCGAGCGCACCTCACGACTCGAGCGGTCCACAGCCCCCAACGACGTTACGCCTGTCGAGGTGGCATGAGCTCGCGATTGATTGCCCAAATGAAGGCGGATAGCTCTCGGGCAATCGCCGTGACGATTACGGTTCGCCGCTTGCCCTTCCGCTCGAGTGAGCGGAAGCGTCCGCACAATCTGGTTTGCGCTTTCCACGCAATCTCTCGCGCGCGTCTCGGTGCGGCCTCCACCTTTGGCTGCTTGTCTCGGCTCACGCGCGGCGGATATCGATAGCTCCAGGCCGCCTCCACAAGAATACGTCGCGCCCGCCCATTACCGGCTTTGGTGATGCCGCCTCGCTTGACCTTGTCACCAGTCGAGTTTTCCGTGGGCACCAGACCCAGATAGCCCATCAGCTCGCGCGGATTTTGAAAGCGGGAGAGATCACCGATCTCGGCCAGCACCCCCACAGCCGCAATGAGATCAATCCCCCGCATCGCCTGCAGGGCCGCGACAACCTCGGCAAGCGACCACTCGGCCACCACCTCGCGGATGGCATCCTCCAAACGCTCCATCCGCTCACTTTCCTGGCGTATCCCCTCAAGTAACTCTTCGAATGCGATGCGCTGCTCGCGATGCTCGAGCTTCTGCGACATCAGCCATCTCATGTGGGCTGGTCCCCACGTTGTCTTGCCCGGATAGATGCGTCCCAGCCGCAGCATCAATGACGAGATCTGTTGACGCTTGCCCTGGAGGTCCTTCTTTACTGCCTGACGGGCGCGCGAGAGATCGCGCATAGCCTCATGGCGCTCGTCCGGCACCCACACCGCGGTGAGCTCGCCCGCGCGCAACAGCTTGGCGAGGCTTACCGCATCGCGCCGGTTCGTCTTCACTCGATCGCCGGCCTTCTTCGGAACGAGCGAGGGAGCCACCACCAGGCAGTCATGGCCGAGGCTCTTGAGCAGTCTGTAGAGGCCATATCCTGTCGGCCCTGCTTCGTAGCAAAATGTCAGATGACAGCATTTCGCTGCAAGCTTTGCCACCAGCTTTCGGATCGTTGCCTCCGTGGCAGAAAACTCCCCGAGATATCGTACCTCGCCGCCACGGCCGCCTTCGGCAATGGCTATTGCATTGCGCGATTTTGACGTATCGATTCCGACAAAGACCTCGGTATGATGACCCACGACTCGCCCTCCTTGTTTGAGGCTCTGCCCGGTCCATCCAGGCAACCCTCGTCGCAACATCGAAGGTGAGTCGCCTCATTTTGTGGAGGGGACATACAGTCTAGCCCACATTTGACCTTCTCGTAGTGGTAGCTACGATCACCTTCTGCGATCAGTCCTCGACAAGGCAAGACAGTATGACGAAAAGCGAAAGGTCGTTGCTGATTGCCATAGTCGGATTGTTCTTTTGCGGATTTAACGCAAGCGCCCGTGAAGATATGATTGCGGACTGGCAAATCGAACTATTTAAGTCTTGTCAGAAGACTGCCGCGCCTAGCGTTGGCATGACCGAGGCGGAGGTGCTGGTGTCATGTTGGGGTAAGCCCAAAATGATCGCAGGTGTAAACCCAGCCGGTGAAAGTCAGTGGAACTATCGACAGGGCTTTCTTTATTTAAAGGATGGCAAGGTGACGCGGGTTCTCACTTGGCGATACTGACGTTGGGCGAAGCTTTACCGTCTAACTTCAAACTGAGTATCATGTTGACCGCACTTCAAGTGTCTGCATGTGTGAAGGGTTTCGGATGCCGGCCGTTTGAGGGACAGCGCCGCGCATTCGGCGGCCGGCGTCCGAAAGCCTCCAAGGGAGGAAACCGCGGGTAAGGGAACGTAAGGCTGTGCGGCCGGGACTATGGGGATTTGAGCGCCGCGGGCGAGATGGCTGATTTGAATCGAGCCGATGCAGCGGGTTGTTCGACGGTTGAGCGGCTGACGAACGGGCCACGGGTGGCATCGAACTCCATAATTTGTCCGTCGATTTGCGACGGCTGGGGGAAATCTGAGCGCGCTCTGCCGTGGCCGGTCGAGAGCCAGCGGGCACGACGAGCAGATTTGCAGGATTGAGACGTGATCATGAGGTGTCGATCCTGATGCGGTTCATTGGAGCTGTCGGCCGATGCCGCGGCGTTGCACCGCGCGCGAAAACCTCGATGACGATCATGCAGCCGCCACAGCATGGACAGCTCGGCTTGCTGGGATCGGCGGTAGGCTGGCCTTCAGGTTTTGCAGCGGCGAGCAGCTCACGGGCGCGTGCGACGTTGGCGGCACAAGCGCCTTTGGCGAACAGGCCGTAGTGGCGGATGCGATGCAAGCCTTTTGGCAGCACGTGGATGAGGAAGCGGCGGATGAACTCATCTGTGGCGAGCGTCATCTGCTTGTATCGATCGCGGCCCTCGATGCGGTAGTCCTTCCACTTGAAGGTGACGCCGCCCTCGTCGCAGGCGATCAATCGGCTGTTGGCGATGGCCACGCGATGGGTGTAGCGCGACAGATAGGCCGGCACCGCCTCAGGGCCGCCGAACGGCCGCTTTGAATAGACGACCCACTCGGCCGTGCGCAGCGGGGCGAGATGAGTCGCGAAGGATTGCGCCTCGGCGAGATGGGCGTGGTCGCCGAAGAAGCTGAGGCGGCCGGCTTGGTGGGCGGCGACAAGCTTCTCCAGGAACAGTCGCCGGAACAGGCGGGAGAGCACGCGCACGGACAGGAAGAAGCCCGGCCGGCACGACACCCAGCGCTGGCCGTCGGACGAGATGCCGCCGCCCGGCACGATCATGTGCACGTGGGGGTGATGGGTCAGCGCCGAACCCCAGGTGTGCAGCACGGAGGTGACGCCGATCCGCCCACCCAGATGCTTCGGATCGGCGGCGATCGTCAGCATGGTCTCGGCCGAGACCTTGAACAGCAGATCGTAGACCACGGCCTTGTTCTGGTAGGCGATGTCGGCGATGGCCGCCGGCAGCGTGAACACGACGTGATAGTACGGCACCGGCAACAGCTCGGCCTCGCGGTCGGCAAGCCAGTCCTTCGCGGCGGCGCCCTGGCACTTCGGGCAGTGCCGGTTGCGGCAGGAGTTGTAGGCGATCGTGGTATAAGCGCAGTCCGCGCAGCGCGCGACGTGGCCCCCGAGGGCCGCCGTGCGGCAGCGCTCGATCGCCGACATCACCTTCATCTGGTCGAGGCTGATATGACCGGCATGGGCTTGACGCCATGCTAGGCCATGGCTGCGGAAGATATCCGCAACCTCCAAAGCCGGGCGCGACATGCGCGGCCTGCGCGTCAGGCAGGCGGCTCGTCTCGCTTGGCGCGGAGCGGGGTGAGGTGATCCAGCGGGCTCATGACCTCGCGGATGGTGTTGGTGGCGACGCGGGTATAGAGCGCCGTGGTCTCGAGCTTGGCGTGGCCCAACAGGACCTGGATCACCCGAATATCAATGTTCTGCTCGAGCAGGTGGGTCGCGAAGCTGTGGCGCAGGGTGTGCGGCGTCACCCGCTTGGCGATCTCGGCCATGTGGGCCGCCGCGTGGCAGGCGCGCGTGAGCTGGCGCGTCGTCATCGGGCTGGCCGGCTTCAGTCCCGGAAACAGCCAGCCCTGCGGGCGGGAAATGCGGTACCAATCGCGCAGAAGTTCGAGCAGCACAGGGGAAAGCATCGCGTGGCGATCCTTGCGGCCTTTGCCCTGCTCGACGCGCAGCATCATGCGTTCGGAATCGATGTCGGATACCTTCAACGCGACGACCTCAGAGACACGCAACCCTGCACCGTAAGCGACACTGAGCGCCGCCTTGTATTTGATGCTCGGCGCCGCCTCCAGAAAGCGCGCAACCTCTTCCGGGCTGAGAACAACCGGAACCTTGCGTGGCTCGTGCATGAACGACAGGTGCTTGGCAAGCTCGGGCCGATCGAGCGTCACATTGAAGAAGAACCGCAGCGCCGAGACGGTGGCGTTGATCTTTGGCGCGCCGGCGCCGTTCGACGCCAGATGCAGCCGAAAGCCGCGCACGTCCTCCGACTGGGCCAGGTCGGGCGAGCGGCCGAGGAATACCGCGAAGTCCTTGACCCTTTGCACGTAGTCGTGTTGGGTCTTGGGCGCGAACTTGCGGATCGCCATGTCTTCGATCATGCGCTGGCGCAACGGACTGATGGCCTGCTTGGTCATTGGGGATGCTCCTGTTTTGAGTGAAGGTTGCGAACCCCTCATCTCAAAACAGGACGCCCCGTCGCGCTATCGTCTTGGCTGCGTCGCCAGCCCCAGCGCCCTACCGCGTGAGCGGTTTAGTCCTATGGCCCTTAGCCGACATGACCAAGAACGCCTCTTTTGTCCGCTTCCAGAGGCTAATGCGGGACATTCCTCGGCATCACTTTGCAAAAACAAAAAGCCGGCGTTGCCGCCGGCTTTCGTATCTGTTGGCTTGTGGCGGCGCGCTTAGTGCGCGGCCTCCAGAGCTGCTTCCTGCTTGGCGATCGTGCCCTTGACGGCCGACTGCACCTTTTCAAAGGCGCGGACCTCGATCTGCCGCACCCGCTCGCGCGACACGCCGAACTCGGCGGCAAGGTCTTCCAGCGTCATCGGCTCGTCCGCCAGGCGCCGCGCCTCGAAGATGCGGCGTTCGCGCGGGTTGAGCACGCCGATCGCACCGTTCAGGGCCTGCCGGCGATGATCGAACTCCTCGCTCTCGGCCATCATGGCCTCGGCGTTGGGTGAGTTGTCGACCAGCCAGTCCTGCCATTCGCCGGCTTCGCCGTCGTCGCGGATCGGGGCGTTGAGCGAGGCGTCGCCGCCGAGGCGGCGGTTCATCTCGATCACGTCCTGATCGGTCACGCCGAGGCGCTTGGCAATCAGCTTCACCTGGTCGGGGTGGAGGTCACCCTCTTCCAGAGCGGAGATCTTGCTCTTCGCCTTGCGCAGGTTGAAGAACAGCTTCTTCTGGTTTGCGGTGGTGCCCATCTTCACGAGCGACCAGGATCGCAGGATGTACTCTTGTATCGACGCCTTGATCCACCACATGGCGTAGGTGGCGAGACGGAAGCCCTTCTCGGGCTCGAATCGCTTCACCGCCTGCATCAGGCCGACATTGCCTTCCGAGACGACCTCGGAGATCGGCAGACCGTAGCCGCGATAGCCCATGGCGATCTTGGCCACGAGCCTGAGGTGGCTGGTGACAAGCTTATGCGCCGCGTCGCGATCGTCATGCTCGCGCCAACGCTTGGCGAGCATGTACTCCTGCTGGGGTTCCAGCATGGGGAACTTGCGGATCTCGGCAAGGTATCGAGAAAGACCGGATTCTCCGTTGAGAACCGGTAACGTAGCTGTACGGGCCATTACTTGCGCCCTCCAGTGGTTCAGGCCCCCGATAGCGGCGAGCCCGGCAGGTGGCCGCTGGGTTAAAGCCGGCCATGCTGCGATGTTCCGCGTTGGATATTCAACGCAGGTGCAACATACACCAAATTGTCCGTGATAGGGAAGGATTGCTGACGTCACGTCCCCGTGTGCCAGCTATAACCTGCTGTCATGACTGGATTTTTTTGCAGAGGGTGCGTCATACCGCCGCTTCCAGCGCCCGCCGCAGGAGAAGCATGTCCTCCGGCAGAGGCGTCTCCCAATGCAAAAATTCCCCGGTTCGCGGGTGTTCCAAAGCCAAGAGATAGGCATGCAGCGCCTGCCGGTCCAGGGCGGTCAGCGCCGCCCGCGCCTCGGGACCGAGGTGTCCGGCCTTGGTCTTGAAATGGGGGCCGTAAACCGCGTCCCCCAGCAGGGGGTGCCCGATATGGGCGAGGTGTACCCGGATCTGATGGGTTCGTCCGGTCTCGAGCTGGCAGGCCAGCAGCGAAGCGACCGGCTTGCCGTCGCGCCCCGCGAAGCTCTGCTGCAGCTCGAAATGGGTAATCGCCTCGCGGCCGCCCTGGCGCACTGCCATTTTCTCGCGGGCATGCGGGTGACGGTCGATCGGAGCGTCGATGGTGCCGTGAGGCCGGCTCGGCACGCCCCAGGCGAACGCCATGTAGCCGCGCCGCATCGGCCCGGTGCGACCGTGGTCGGCGAACTGCGCGGTCAACGATTGATGCGCCTGGTCGTTCTTGGCGACGACCATCAGCCCCGTCGTGTCCTTGTCGAGGCGGTGCACGATGCCCGGTCGCTTGACGCCGCCGATACCGGACAGGCTGGTGCCGCAATGGGCGATCAGCGCATTGACCAGCGTTCCCGTGGCGTGGCCGGCTGCGGGGTGCACGACGAGGCCCTTCGGCTTGTCGATGACGATGATGTCGTCGTCCTCGAACACGATGTCGAGCGCGATGTCCTCGGCCTGAGGCTCGGCCGGGACCGCCTCCGGAACGTCGATTATGATCGTATCGCCCTTGGCGACATGATAAGCAGGGTCGCGGACGGCGGCGTCCTTGACGGTCACAGAACCGGCGAGGATCAGCGCCTTCAGCCGGGACCGCGACAGCTCGGGGGTGCGCTGCGCCAGCACGCGGTCAAGCCGCGCCGAGCCCTCGTCGCCCGCGACGATGACCTCCAGCTTCCGACCGCCATTCGAAGAGACCTGTTGCAAAGAAGAGCCTTGTGATGACCGACACCGCCGTGACTGAACCGACCCCCGAGCAGGCCGCACTGATTGCGCGGGTGCGGCGGATGATGCTGATCGCGGGCCTGACCTCGGCACTGGCCGTGGCCGTCGTGTTGATTGCCATCGGCTACCGCCTTTATCGCGGCGAGGGAAGCCCCGTATCCGTATCCGATGTCACCGCTGCGCTGCCGAAAGGCGCCCGGATCGTCTCCACCGGCGTTGCCGGCGAACGGTTGGTCGTGACGCTTGATATAGGCGGCACCACCGAGATCCGCACATTTGATGCAAAGACGCTGAAACCTGTCGGCAGGCTGACCTTCGTCGCCGAACCTTGAGCGAGGCGTTCGCGAGCGGCCGGCAATCGATCAACCAGAAGCTGCATAGAATTTTTGCACCTGCGTTGTCACATCTAGAACGTGTGCCGCCATCTTTTCGGCCGAGTTGCACGTTCAGCTTGTGTCATGTCGGAGTCCAATCCCAACGCTTCCGTCGAGCAAATCGGTGATTCCGAACCGGCCGCTTGTTGCGTAGACCGGACACGTCGCTCGCTGCTCCTGACGGCACTGGCGAGTTGCACCTGTCTTGCGGCGATCGAACCTGCCGCGGCGGACGATGAGCAGCCCGGTGCCAGTGAACGACCGCAAAAGGCCGACGTGCTGGTGCGCGCCGAAGGCGACAAGGCGGGTGAAATCATCAAGGCGGATGATTTGACGCTCGGCGGACCGCCGGTCCGCGCCTGGCCGAAGGATCCAAAAAGCTCCGTCGTCCGCAACGGCTCGCGGCTGAACGAGGTCGTGCTCGTCAAGCTCGATCCGAATGAACTGGACGACGCCACGCGCGCCCGCGCTTCCGATGGCATCGTCTGCTACTCCATCATCTGCTCGCATGCCGGATGTCCGATCACCGCCTGGGTGAAGCAAGAGCAGGGCGACAAGAACGTCCTCAAATGTCTCTGTCACAACTCCGAATATGATCCGCGGCAGAATGCGCAGGTGGTGTTCGGGCCGGCGCCACGGCGCCTTGCGGCGTTGCCGGTGACGGTCGCCGACGGCGCCATCACGGTCGCAGCACCGTTCATTGGAAAGGTGGGTGTCCAACAGGGAGGATGAGGCCGAATCCGGGATTTCTGCACGACCTAAACTGAAAAAATAAAACGGAGCAGGGAGGTAGCATCTCATGACAAGGAAGCAGTGGTTACTGTCGGGCTGTGTCGCGTTCACGTGTCTCGTCTCGACTTGCGCCGTCGCAGGGCCGATCGCAAACTACAGTCCGGTGACGTCAGCGCGTCTCGAAAAACCCGAACCCGGCAACTGGATGCTCTATCGCCGGACCTATGACGGACAGGGTTACAGTCCGCTCGATCAGATCAACACCTCCAACGTCAAGAACCTCAAGCCGGTCTGGACCTTCTCCACGGGCGTTCTCGAGGGCCACGAGGCTCCGCCGATCGTCAACAATGGCGTGATGTTCGTCGCGACCCCGATGGGGCAGGTGATCGCGCTCAACGCCAAGACCGGAGAGGAATACTGGCGCTACAAGCGCCAGCTTCCCGACGATCTGTTCCAGCTGCATCCGACCAGCCGCGGCGTCGGCCTGTGGCAAGACAAGATCTATCTCGCCACGACGGACGATCACGTCGTCGCGCTCGATGCCAAGACCGGCAAGGCGGTCTGGGACACCAAGGTGCAGGACTACAGGAAGGGTCAGTACATGACCCTGATGCCGCTCGTGGTCGACGGCAAGGTGATCGTCGGCGGCTCCGGCGGCGAGTTCGGCGTGCGCGGCTATGTCGCCGCCTACGATGCCAACAGCGGCAAGGAGCTGTGGCGCACCTTCACCATTCCCGGCGAGGGCGAGCCGGGCCACGACACCTGGAGCGGCGACGACTGGAAGTCGGGCGGCGGATCGGCCTGGATGACCGGCACCTACGACAAGGACAGCAAGACGATCTACTGGGGCGTCGGCAACGCAGCGCCTTGGCCGGGCAGCATGCATCCCGGCGACAATCTCTACACCAGCTCCGTGCTCGCGCTCGACCCCGAGACCGGAAAGATCAAGACGCACTTCCAGTATCACCAGAACGATTCCTGGGATTGGGACGAGGTCGACGCGCCGATGCTGGTCGACCTGCAGCGCGACGGGCGCTCGTTCAAGAGCCTGATCCATCCTGGACGTGACGCGATCTTCTGGGTGCTCGAGCGCAAGCCGGACAAGATCAACTATGTCGCCGGCTGGCCGTTCGTGAAGACCAATGTGTGGAAGGGGATCGAGGCCGAGACCGGCCGCCCGATCCTCGATCCCGACCATAAGCCCGTGCTTGGCAAGCGGGTCGAGTTCTGTCCGTCACTGTGGGGCGGCAAGGACTGGCCGTCGGCGGCCTACAGCCAGAACACCAAGCTCGTCTACGTTCCCGCCAACGAGAATTTCTGCGGCGGATTCACCGGCGAAAAGACGCCGCTGGTTGCCGGACAGCTCTGGCTCGGCACCAAGCCGGAGGACATCGGGCTGACGCCGGCGCCCAACGCCGATCATTTCGGCGAGTTGCAGGCCTGGGACCCGGCGACCGGCAAGAAGGTCTGGCAGCACGACTTCAAGACCTCGCAGCTGTTCGGCGCGGTGACTGCGACAGCCGGCGACCTCGTCCTCGCCGGTGGCACCAACGACCGCTTCTTCCGCATCTTCAATGCCAAGACCGGCGAGCTGTTGTGGGAGCAGAAGACCAACTCCGGCATCATGGCGATGCCGATCACCTATGAAGTCGACGGCACGCAATACATAGCGGTCCAGTCGGGCTGGGGCGTCGACGCGCAGCGCATCCAGGATGCACTGGCCGGCAAGGTTGCAGGCTTCGAGAACAACGTGCCGCAAGGCGGCGTCGTCTGGGTCTTTGCCCTCGACAAGAAGTAACGACGCGGGCGTTGCAGATAGGGGGCGATGCGAGCGGGAAGCGGCGGATGGGGAGACCGCCGCTTCCCGGTCCGCGTGCTCGCAATCGCATTTGACATCAGTGGACTCTTTCCACGTCGTCATGGCCGGGCATAGCCGTCCGAAGGACGGCGTCGCTTCCGCTCGCCTATGTCCCGGCCATCCACGTCTTTCTTCACGTGGGAAACCAAAGACGTGGATGCCCGTCACAAGCCCGGGCATGACGAGTTGGTGGGTAGACTAACCAAGCTGTATGCAGCGAACGCGCGCATAGTCCGCATATGCGATTGCCCTCCCCCGCAAGCGGGAGAGGGGATGCAATTGCATTGCGGCTACGACCGCCCTCACGTCTCCAGCTGCTTGCCGATCGGAAGTGCGCGGATGCGCTTTCCGGTGGCGGCAAAGATCGCGTTGATCAGCGCCGGTGCGAACGGCGGCACGCCGGGCTCGCCGACGCCGCTTGGCGGCGTGCCCGCTGCCGGCGGCACGATGTGGACGTTGGTGATCACAGGCGACTCGTCGATCCGGATCACCGGGAAATCGTCGAAATTGCTCTGCTGCACCTTGCCGTCCTTGAAGCTGATCTCGCCATATTTGGCGAGGCTCAGGCCCATGATCGCGGCGCCCTCGATCTGCGACTGGATCCGTTCCGGATTGACGTAAGTGCCGCAATCGATCGCGGTGTCGACCCGTGGCACGGTGAGCTTGCCTTTCTCGTCCACGGCCACCTCGACGATGGTCGCGATGTAGCTGACGAAAGAGCGGTGCGCGGCGATGCCGAGGCCATGGCCTTTCGGCAACGACCGTCCCCATTCGCCCTTTTCGGCGACCAGCTCGACCACCTTGCGCAGCCGCGCGGTGTCGATCGGGTAGCTGTCATAGGGCTCGCCGTAGTTCCAGGGATCCTTCACCGAGGACAGGTTGACGATCCGCGGGCTTCCGATCAGCTCCAGCAGCATGTCCTTCTGGTCGCGGCCCGTCGCATGCGCGATCTCCCCGACCATCGATTGCACCGCGAACGCCCGCGGGATGTTAGACACCGAGCGGAACCAGCCGATGCGCGTGTATGCGGCGGCTTCCGGATTCTCGCACTGCAGGTTGGCGATCTCGAACGGGTTGTCGATCAGGCCCATGCCGAGCTCGAACGGCGCTTCGTGATTGGCGCCGGCCGCGAAGGTCGAGGCGATGGTCGGTGCCACGCTGCGGTGCCGCCACGCGATCACCTTGCCGCTCTTGTCGAGGCCTGCCTCGATGCGCTCGACCGAGACGGTGTGCAGGAAGTCATGATGAACGTCGTCCTCACGGGTCCACTGCACCTTGACCGGCGCCCCGAGCTCCTTCGAGAGCAGCGCCGCCTCGATCGCGTAATCGCATTTCGATTTGCGTCCGAAGCCGCCGCCGAGCAGCGTCACGTTGACGGTGACATTGTCCTCGGGGATGCCGAGCGTCTTGGCGACGTCCTCGCGCGTGCCGCCCGGGCTCTGCACCGGCGCCCAGATCTCGGCCTTGTCGCCCTTGACGTCGGCGACCGCGACCGGCGGCTCCATGCTGACATGGGCGAGATGCGGCAGGTAGTACTCGCCGACGATGACCTTGTCGGCGCTCTTCAGGGCCGCATCGACATCGCCTTCCTTGCGCACGACAAGGCCCGGCTTGCGCGCGGCTTCCTCGAGCGTGGCGCGGTAGGCGACCGAGTCATACTTGGCGTTGGCGCCGTCGTCCCAGACCACCTTCAGCGCGTCGCGCCCCTTGATCGCCGCGCCGGTGTTGCGCGCGATCACGGCCACGCCGCCGAGCGGCTGGAACTTGGACGGCCACGGCCAGCCCTTCACCTCCATCACCTTCTCGACGCCGGGCACCTTCGTCGCGGCGCTGTCGTCGAACGACTTGACCTTGCCGCCGGTCACCGGCGGGCGCGCGATCACGGCGTATTTCATCCCGGGCAGGCGGATGTCGGCGCCGTAATGCGCCTTGCCGGTGGTGATGTCGTGAAGGTCGACGATGCTGACCTCGCCCTTGCCGAGGTAACGGAAGTCCTTCGGGTCCTTCAACTTGAGGCTGTTGATATCAGGCACCGATTCCTTGGCGGCATCGGCGGCGAGATCGCCGAAGCCGATCTTGCGCCCGCTCGCGCCATGGACGACCTCGTGGTTCTGCGCCTTCACCTCGCTCGCCGGCACGCCCCATTTCCTGGCGGCGGCCGCTTCCAGCATCGTGCGTGCCGAGGCGCCGATCTGGCGCATCGGCATCAGATAGTGCCGCGTGCTGCGCGAGCCGTCGGTGTCCTGGTTGCCGTATTTGACCTCGTCGCCATGCGCCTGCTGGACGTGGACGCGCGACCAGTCGGCCTCCATCTCCTCGGCGACGATCAGGGGCAGGCTGGTGCGGACGCCGGTTCCCATCTCGGAGCGGTGCGCCAGGATGGTGACGACGCCGTTCGGCGCGATCGCGACGAACACGCGGGGATCGACCACGACGCCGTGCGGCATCTTGCCGGCGCCGGTCTCATAGGCGAAGGCCTGGCGCGACATCACGGGTGCGGCGAGCACGAAGCTGCCGGCGATGCCGAGGCCCTTCAGGATGCTGCGGCGCGAGACGTTCTCGACCTTGACGTGCTTCTCGAAGCCACGAAGCTTGCCGGGATTGGTGAAGATATTCATGTCACACCCCCGTCGAAGCGAGGTGCACGGCATTCTCGATGCGCTGATAGCAGCCACAGCGGCAGATGTTGCCCGACATGGCTTCGCGAATCTGGTCGTGCGAGGGTTTCGGGTTGTCGTTCAGCAGCGCCGCGGCCTGCATGATCTGGCCGGCCTGGCAATAGCCGCATTGGGGAACATTGACCTGGCGCCAGGCCTTCTGCACCGGATGATCGCCGGTGGGATGCAGGCCTTCGATGGTGGTAACCTCGCGGCCGACCACGTCGGAGACCGAGGTGATGCAGGAGCGCACCGCCTGCTTGTCGACGATCACGGTGCAGGCGCCGCACAGTGCCTGGCCGCAGCCGAATTTGGTGCCGGTCAGGCCGGCTTCGTCGCGGAGATACCAGAGTAGCGGGAGATCGGGGTCGCCGTCCCAGTTCTGTTCCTGGCCATTGATTTTTAGTTTGATCATGGTCTGTCCTCGCTCTGCTTAAGCTATTGACCGAAGCGGCGTGAGGCGCGGAACGTCTTCCATTCGCCCGCGGCCGCGCTGATGTTTGTTTTGCCAAGATGTTGATGAGCCAAACTGTGATGCGCCAAGGTCTGCGCTGTGTCCCAAGCACTCCTCTCGCTTGTCGGCGCCTTGCCGGCGCAGCATGGTGAAGGCGGCAACGCTATCAGACGTTGCGTGACTTCACAGACGGGCATTTTGCATTGGCCGTTTGTCAAAACCGGGGCCGCGCCAGATGACGTGTGTTGTTTCATCGATACAACTACGCTCGGATCGGCCGGGCGGTATTCCGGCGGTACCCGGGGAGAGGCAAGGGGGCGGGAGGCCGGGAAGGGGCCTTCGGCGCCGAAATGGCCCCAGCGGGCCGCAAAGCATGGCGACAAAACCCCCGCCGCAATGCACAAGGCATCTTGCGGCAGGCCGATTTCAAGGCTATTGCCTTGCCTCTCAACGCTCCCTTCGTCTAGCGGTTAGGACGCGGCCCTCTCAAGGCTGAAACAGGGGTTCGATTCCCCTAGGGAGCGCCAGCCGGGCTCTCCGCGCGTTGATCTCTCTCAGCTTTTTGGCGGTTTCCCCAAACCTGCAGAACGGGTTTGGGGCATTCTGTTCGCCTTGTGGTCCTCAAGTTTCAGGATCGCGCGGCGTCCACCGCGACGCCGATCGGCCTCACGCGTGTAGCGTTCAGCTTCAGCAAGAGTGAGATGGCCCATCGCTGCCATGATCTCGTGTGCAGTCGCGCCAGCATCGGCGAGGAGGCGTCCAAACGTCTTGCGTAGACCGTGCGGTCGGCAGTCGAGCGGCAGGCCAGCCTCATCCATCGCGTCGCGCATCCAGCCGCTGAAGCCGTCGACGGTGAATGGCTTGCCGTATTCCGTCGTGAGAATGCAAACGTGTTTTCGTGGCAGTGCGTCCAGCGCCTCCTTAAGCGACATCGCCTTCTCAACGACAACGGGGACGCCAGTCTTGCGCCGGGTGTATTCAAAGTCATCGGCATCGGCCTGCACCCAAGTGGTCAGGTGCGTATCGCCGCGTGCTGTGCCGACATTCAGCATCAGCTCGTAGGCCGCGCGCTGTTTGGTGCCGAATTTCCAGCGCTTCAAAAAGGCGCCCCATCGACGTGTGGTGTGGCATGACGGCATGCCCGATGAGCAGCCGCGTGAATGCCAATACTGCGGAACTAGGTTCGTGCCTGACGTTTCGCGGGAGATCGCAATGCCCGGAGCGCCGCCATCCGTAGTCTTCGCACATCGGCGGGCGCATTGTTCGAAGTACTGCGATTATACAATTGCTGGCTTGCGTCCAGTCGAGGTGGACCGAACCGCTATTTTCGAACGAGATGGATATCGCTGCTATCTGTGCGGTCAGGAAACCCCTCAACAATTGCGCAGCTTGGGTTATGTGCCCAATGGCCCCAGTGTTGACCACGTTGTGCCCCGTCACTTAGGGACGAATGACCCCGACAATCTGCGTTGTTGTTGTAAACGATGCAATTTGGAAAAAGGACCTTCGCTAATTTGGGAGAAACTGGCGCATCGCTTGAACGCCGGCTACGACGCCTTCTCCACCGTGTTGCTAGAGATCCTTCCGCGACAGCCCACTCTTTCGGAATTAGTTTTACTTTGGCGCGAAATGGTGATCTCTGGCTGCGCTGCGAAGCACATCGATCATCGTCATGTCGGCAATCACAGGAGAGACCGCCGAGCCTTGCAGAATTCCCCGTTGGAGAACGCCGCGCTGGTCGTCAACGTTTGCTTCGCCCGCTATTGTTTCTGTACAGCTAGAAACAGACGGGCGAACTGGCACCCTACTCCGATCAATGATACGATAGCCCTGTTGTAATACAACGCCATCTATTATCGCCCGGGACAGAGGCAATCTGCTCCTCAACCATTCGACCGAGATAGAGCCATAGCAATCTCTGACGTCGAATTGTATGAACCGCGTTCCGGCTGGAGCGGAGTTCATACCTTTGAGGAGTTCTTCGCAGGCAGCCAGTTGTCCGCGCGTCAGATCGAAACCTAACGGGCGGATGCCTGCAAAGGGCTGGAGGGCATACAAAACAATTTCCTGTTTCGCAGCACCAAACTCATCGAAATCGTAGACAATTCTAAAGCCGCCTCTGGCCTTGGGCCGATACAGCCGAACGGCTGTAGCTGGCACACTCAGGCACGCCAGTCGGTTGGCAACTTGCCATACTCGTTCAAAAGATGGAGACGCAGACCTTTGGCTGCGGCTTGCTGACCGCCTGCTCTTTTTCCGTAGGGCTACGTAAGCAGCAAATACGCGAACCGCCGTGCTACGCAACAACGAGCGCTGCTCACGCCTTACAATACGTTCACTCCGCTCTCTTAAACGCCTGATCTTGATCCGCTGGCGCTTCAACACGCGTTTGCCGTGCAGTCGCAACTCGGTCTGCTCGGCACCCAGCGCGCAAGCGCGCTTGATCGTCTCTAGACGTAGGGCAACAGTTCTGGGGCGCCGAAGCGCACCCAAAGTTGAATGGTGCACCAATATGAACATTTCTGATGCTGCTTTGAAATGTGTTGCCTTCATAGGCGTAATGAAGGATGGGCGGTTTCAACCGCGCGCCACCGGATTTTTTGTCGACTGGATTGAGGACCAGATCAGCCTCACGCATCTGGTTACTGCCGAGCACGTCATAGCCGGGTTAGTTAGGACCAACAACGATATCTTCGTGCGCGTCAATCTACTAAGTGATGGAGTTGCTGAGTTTCAGGTAGATGCGACCGAGTTTCGATTTCATCCAAACAATGCACAGGAAGCCGCAGATGTTGCCGTAATGCCTTTCAGAGCGAACGCGCTTCAAGATGATCAAGGCAATGTGGTCGGCATCGATACTGTTTCTATTGCACTGAACGAAAAAGAAGATGGGTTTTTACCCCAAGAAGAATTCAAAAGACGCCATATGGGGCGCGGCGGGCAGATATCTATAATCGGTCTGTTTCGCAGTCATTTTGGACAAAAGCGTAATGTGCCAATTGTGCGTGTCGGGAACATCTCAATGCTGCCTGGCGAGCCTGTGTCCACCCGCGCCGGCGATATCAAAGCCTACCTAGTAGAGGCCCGTTCTGTGGGAGGTCTAAGTGGCTCTCCCGTTTTTGCGAACGCGGATCAAGGGTTTGAATTGTCGAATGCCCTCTCAAAAAGGACGGTGTGTTTGCAGCCGATGGCGCTGCTCGGGATGGTTCACGGCCATTTCGATGTGAAGAATTTAAACGAAGATGTGGTTACCGAAGACGACCGGTTGAGAGACGGGGTACATACCGGCATTGCTATCGTTATTCCTGTCGAAAAAATTGTGGAGACCATCAATCATCCTGACTTGATAGAATTGAGAAAGAAGGCCGTTGAAAATTTGCGCAGCGCGGGCTCTGACACCTCGTCTCAGTAGACGAGCGGCACCGCAATCGGCACTATTAAAGGCGGTTTGGGGTACTTTGCTGAAAAGCATTGGAAATCAATGGAGGTCGATTTCCCCAAACTTTCAGTTAAGTTATTGACACAAGTAGCATTCCGCAGTTCCCTAGGGAGCGCCACTTCATCCCAAAATGCTGGTGTCCCGCACCGCCGCCTGCGCGTCCTCACGCCGCGGCGAGCACCGGCTGCGCCGGCCGCCGGGCGATCATCAGCGACAGGACGGCCGCGACGATGCCGGTCAAGCCTGCGATCATGAAGGCTTGCAGATAATCGCCCTGCGCGGAGCGCATGAAGCCGGCGAAGAACGCAGCGCTAGCGGCGCCGAGCTGATGGCCGGCGACCACCCAGCCGAACACCAGCGGCGCGTTCTTGTCGCCGAATGCTTCATTGGCGATGCGCACCGTGGGCGGCACGGTCGCGATCCAGTCGAGACCATAGAACACCGCGAACACCGACAGGCTGACAAGCGAGAAATCCGAGTAGGGCAGGTAGATCAGCGACAGGCCGCGCAGTCCGTAATAGAAGAACAGCAACTTTCGCGGATCGAAACGGTCGGTGAGCCAGCCGGAGAGCGTGGTGCCGAACAGGTCGAAGAACCCCATCAGCGCCAGCAGGCTCGCCGCCTGCACCTCAACGATGCCATGGTCGCCGCAGAACGCGATCAGGTGGGTGCCGACCAGACCGTTGGTGGTGAAGCCGCAGATGAAGAAGGTGGCGAACAGGAACCAGAACGCCCGCGTCGTCGCGGCGCGCGCGAGGTTGCTGAATGCGGCGGTGAACGGATTGCCTTGCGCGGGCGACGCCGGCTGATCGTCATTGAGGCTGCCGAACGAGCGCAGGCCGACCGACGCCGGCCGCTCGGGCACCAGGAAATAGACCAGCGGAATCAGCACCGCGCAGCACGCCGCCACCGTCAGCACCACCGGCCTCCAGCCGCCCCATGCCACCAGCGCCGCAAGGCCCGGCATGAAGATCAGCGTGCCGGTCGCGGTGCTCGCCGTCAAAAGCCCCATCACGAGGCCCCGATTGGTGGTGAACCAGCGATTGACGATGGTGGCGCCGAGCACGTTGGCGACCGCGCCCGAGCCGATGCCGGAGAGCAGCCCCCATGTCAGGAACAGTTGCCACGGCGCGGTCATGAAAGTGCTGGCGCCGGTCGACGCCGCCATCAGCATGAGTGCGCCCAGCACCGTGCGGCGGATGCCGAAGCGCTGCATCACGGCCGCAGCGAATGGGCCCGCGAGGCCGTAGAGGAAGATGCCGATCGCAGCGGACGACGAGATCACGCCGACATTCCAGCCGAACGCCTGTTGCAGCGGCAGCATCAGCACGCCCGGCGTCGCGCGCAGGCCCGCCGAAGCAAGCAGCGCAAGGAAGATCACGGCGACGACGACAAACGCGTAGTTCTGGCCGAACGGCCGTCTCGGCACGGGGGCGGGTTGAAGCGGGGTGCTGGTCATGTTACTTACCGGTACGTATTGAGGTGCGGCGTGTATACGTACCGGTCAGTAACATTGTCAAGTGCCGTGGAGGAGCCGAAAGAACCGTCATGACCAAGACCGCCGAACCATCTGCGGAGCGCCCCGTGCGCGCCGCCGACCGGATCCGCGCCTCCGCGAGCGAACTGTTCTATCGCGAGGGCATTCGCGCCGTCGGCGTCGATGAGGTGGTCGAGCGGGCCGGCGTCACCAAGCCGAGCCTCTATCGCAGCTTCGCCTCCAAGGACGAGCTCGCGGCCGCCTATATGCGCGACTACGACCTGGATTTCTGGGAGAAGTTCGAAAATCCCGGCGGGAAATCTTACAGCGATGCGCGCGAGCACGTGCTCGCCTATATTCGTATCCTCTCCACGCGCGCCGTGCGCAAGGGCTATCGCGGCTGCGGCCTCAGCAACGCGACGGTCGAATATCCGGCGCGCGACAATCCCGCGCGGCAGGTCGCCGAAGCGCACAAGAAGGTCTTTCGCAAGCGCCTGCGCGAGCTCGCAGCCAGCATGGGCGCGCGTCACCCCGCCGTGCTCGGCGACGCCCTGCTGCTGCTCATCGAAGGCATCTACAGCACGGGCCAGCAATCGGAAGATGGCCCGGCGCAGTCGGCGGTCACGGTGGCGAAGCTGCTGATCGATGCGAGCGTGGTCCCTGAAGATTACTGACCTTGCGGCGGGACAGTCATACACAACGCAACGTCAATCCTTGAAGCAGGCACTCGCAAGCAATGCCTACGGATGAATCTGCGCGCCGCCTGTGGTATCTCGCCGATGTTTCACGTACAAATTGTGAAACGGGAGAGGCCGGTGAGACGGATAAAAAACAGGGATGAAATCCTCAAATTTATGGAGGAGGAGCACCAGCAGCACTTCAAGGTGGCTCTCCTCTTAGCCGGCGCTCATGGGGCGGGTCTAGCGACGTGTGCGACCGTTTGGAAGGATTATGCAAGTACGCCGCAGTACCAAGGGATAGGCGTACTCTTTATCATTCTAGGAACGGGGCTGATTTCCGCGATCATCAATTACGCCATCGTGTTCATTGCTCGAAATATTGTCCGAGGTGCGCTGATGATTCATGAAGATCCAAATGATGCTTGGGGCGCTGTGATACTCCAGATCTTTTATTGGGTGACCGTTGTGGTGTCGGCTGGCGCCTTATTGGCAGCGATCGGGTTTTTGGTCTGGCGATCTCGTTTGCTTTGACGGAACGCTGGGTCACGGCTTCTACTGCTCGTTGTCGACCGTGTCTGTTGGAGGACATCTCACATGACCCGGTACCGTAGGTATCTGCACGCTTCCACTCAAGTATTAGAAGTGAGTAATGCCTACCGCCTTGAAATTGCATAGATATCATTTAGGTTGCAAGGCCTCCTATCAAGTGAGTCTTGCTTGCCTTCTGAAGCAACCTTTTTTGCAACCATTTCTGCGCACGGCGACGGATGCGCGGATGTGATTTTCGTTCACGGCTTGACTGGCGATCCGGTCGACACTTGGTCATCCGACGGAGTAACCGAGCAGGAAGGCCCATATTGGCCCAGATGGCTGGTCACCGATCTGCCGCATCTGAATTTTTATA
Source organism: Bradyrhizobium sp. ISRA464 (assembly GCF_029910095.1). Lineage (NCBI taxonomy): Bacteria > Pseudomonadati > Pseudomonadota > Alphaproteobacteria > Hyphomicrobiales > Nitrobacteraceae > Bradyrhizobium > Bradyrhizobium sp. ISRA464. The sequence continues at coordinate 1,711,309 of NZ_CP094526.1, forward strand.
CCTTGGGTTTTCCCGCGAGCCTCTTTGCGCAGTGGGCCAAAAAGGAAATGAACCTCTTCCAGCGCGCGAAGAACGTACTTGAGCTGTTGGCAGCGTACGGTTTTGGATCTCGCCCAATCGTCTTCGTTTGCCATAGCTTGGGTGGTTTGCTCGTAAAGCAAATCCTCAGGACTGCAAAAGAATCCACTGAAGATGCTTGGCATATTTACTGTTCGAACTACAAAGCCATGAATGATCCGATGGAAGGATACTACTTGGCTGCCTTCTCTGCCGACCGTCACCGCTATGCCGCGAGCCTCATGCAGGAGAAGAAGCGGGGTCGTGGTTTGGCCTGCTTCAGCGAGACCCACGATAATGACCTTCTATGGGCGCACTACGCCAGCAATTGGAGCGGTATCTGCATCGAGTACGACTATTCCGAACTAAGCGCTTCGATCCGAGAACTTGAGGCCGCCAATCTTTTCCCCGTTATCTATTCGAGCGATTTGATAACGATAGATGACCGTGATTTGATTGATGCCGAGGAGGCGGTTGATAGGATACTCAGGCAGAAGAAGCAGTGCTGGTCTTACGAAAGGGAGTGGCGCCTGTTGGCGAATTTGGGTCCGAACATGATCGGTCCATTGACGATCACGAGGATATTCTTGGGATCGAGGATAGCAAAAGATCACAAGCGACAACTGATGCAAAACGTAGCCGACGCGGGCATGACGACTGAATTCATGCAGATGAACGTTTCCGGCTACGATCAGGAATGGATTCTAACAGACGAGATCCCGACAGACTAGGCTGCCGGGATGTTCGAGTCGTTGTCGTTTCGGTTCAACATTTGCGGGGCGGATCACGCTCGGATGAACTTCTCAATCGCGCCCATAGCTAGTCGCCGCAACTATCACTTGATCCCCTCCAGCATCTTCCGCGCCTCCCCCAACAACGCCCGTATCTCCCTTCGCTCGGCGATCGCATCCCTGCTGAATAGGCCGTGCTTGCGCGCGTTCTGGTTTGCCCTTGGTGCGCCGGATCCCTTTGCGCCGCCGTGCATGCGGCAGCGCGTCTTGCCGTGCACCGCCGGCGAACGGCAGGCGCCGCCGCAACGGGTTTTCGCGCCACAGCGCGGGCTCGCCAGCATCGGGCCGGTGTTTCTGATGTGATCGCTCATGCCTGGGCTTCCGGCTTGGCATCGCGCCGTCGCCTGGGGCCCGCGGTCTTCGGCGCTTTCCGCGCCACGGATGCCGGGGTCTTGTCGGACACGATCACGCTCGCATGCTGCGTGACGTTGCCGACAATGGCCTTGCCGCCGTCCTCCACCTTCACGTTCTGCACGGTGATGGCGGGCTCGCCACGGCTGCGGTAGCGGTTGAGCGCCTCGATCTGGGCGGGAAAGGTGCGGGCGAGCCGGCCCAAGGCGCGCGCGGCGCTGTCGTGCTGGGCGAGGTCTTTTGCATAGGCGAGGTGCTGGGCGCAGCGCATCGCCATCACATGAACCGAAACCATCTGGGCCACCAGCATCGCCTCGACGGAATCCCGGGGGCGAATGCTCTTCACCATCGAGATCATGAAGGAGAGGTTGACCTGGTCGGGACTTCCGCCGCTCACGCTGGCCTTGACCAATTGCCGGAGGATGCCGTCCATCGCCTCGCGGTCGGCGACCCCCAGTGCGTTCACCATGAGCTGTTCGCCGAGCTCCGGATCAGGATGGTCGATGCAGAAGCCGTGCGATGAGAATTTTATCCCTGGGGCTGCGGCAGCTTTGGTCGGATCAGGTGCGGCGATCGCCGTCGTCATCGCGGGGTCCGGAGCGGTGTTCATGTCGATCTCCCTGGCCGGCGCGCGGTTCGGCCACGCGCCGGCGATCGTCGCCGCGGGGAGCCGGTGCGCTTTTTCAATGGTGGGTGAGGATTTTCGACCGCAATCGCAAACCGACGAGCCCGCCATGGCGGGTCGACGAGCGTTTGCACGATTTCGGAATATTAGAAGTGTGCCCCTGATTTGCCCGACGTGTCAAGTCGCCTTGTCGAATGCCGGCAGCCGCCGGTTACTTTGCATGGGGTTGTTTTCGATATTTTGGCAGCGCACACCTTCGAAGGGGCGTTCTCCAACGTCACCCGCAGCTATGCCGGCAAAGGCCGGTTCTGCGATGCGGCGTAGTTGGAACGACAGCGCCGCCGGCGCGCTCATGCGGAGCAGCGGGCAGCCCCGCTGCTCCGTTGGGCAATCATGCCGGGCTCAAGTTTATTCCGCTGCACCCGGCTGCTGCGCCAAAGCTTCCCCTCGACCCGTGACAGTCGGCTCCATGAAGCCCATGACCGCCCCGCTCAGGGTGCTGCCGGTCAACAGCACGGTAGCGCCAAGCACCAGCAGGCCAACGAGTGTAAGGACGCTCGCATTTGTTCCGGTTACCGCGAGAATGCCAAGAACAATCGCGGCAAGACCCGAAAGGCACTGCAGAGCCGCCGAGCCGGAGGCCATTTCACCTGCGAGGAACTCGGCCCCCGAAGACGTCCCGGCCCCGGCTCGGTACGAAGCCCGCTTCGCCCGGTAAAGACGCCAAACCGAATTGCTGCTCAACAGCAGTGCGCCACCGAACGCAATGACTGCTGCGGCCGTCAGCGTCTGTGCAGCGATACCGACAAGAGCAAGCACGCCAAGCACGATGCCGGCTGCTCCCACCACGAACAGAGACGAAAGTCCACCGCCTGCCATGACCTCGTCGGCCGTGCCGGCGGCACTCGGTGGGGCTATCAGCTTTGTGAACTCGGTGAGCATGGTGCCCCCCTGGATCAGTAGCGCGGCTCCGAAGACGATCGTCGCAATGGCGGCCAGCATGGATTGGCCGACGCCCGCCAGTGCGACGATCGCCAGAATGACGGTCGCTGCTCCGCCGATCGCATCAACCACGCCGCCGTAAGTTGCAGCCTCTTGGAAGGTACGTTCTGAAGTGATCATAGTTGACATGGGAACCTCCTTTGAGGTGCGCCGATGTCGGTCGATTTGCTGACTTGAAACTTCGCTACCCCAGGTGATTCTGGCGGGGAACGCCGGCCCGGGTAGCTACTCGTGCGGCCTTCTCGTGCGCGCCTTCGATTAGGAGGGAACGCATTGCCTATTGCTAGGTTCCGTTAGCTTTTCGGCTACCGCGCCGGCCAGGACCCGGCGCGACAGGCGAGGAGAGCGGGCCGCAGTTCCGTTTAATCACGTTGTTATTTCAATAACATACGAGTTCGAGTGGAAGCGTCGGCGCGATCATCAGGCGGACCGAAGCCATCCTTCCGCGGTCAAAGCTTCCAGCTCAGCGAAATAATCCTCGTTCGAATCCCGGTCGGACTTCGTGTCAACGCAATGGCCACCCGATTTGATCTCGCGCATCAGATCGTTGAGGTGTCCGGCAAGCACCGAGCCGATCGCATGAACAGCTTCGTGACGATCCAGCCCTTCGGACATCAGTCGCTGCGCCGTGCGTCGCACTGGCAGCTCGGCATCAGCAATCTGGCTCTCGACCACGACGTGAACAACAGCATGCAATTTCTCGCGCGGGAGGCGGATCCCCGCACGTCGATGATAACCCAATACGAGATCGATCCGTGCTTGTTCGTCTAGCGCAAGCCACTGCTCCGGGTGTGGCTCCGTGAATGGATCATACTCCCGGATCGCACCTTTTGCTTGCTCAAGCGCTGATCGGGCGACTTCCCGCGCCTGCGGATCGACTTGGTGCAATCCGGATGATGGGTTGCTCAGGCTTTCTGAGTTGAGACAGCACTTCTTGAACTTCTTGCCGCTGCCGCAGGGGCAGGGGTCGTTTCTTCCCACTCCTTTGTACCTATTCAACATGAGAGCGCCGGCGACAGTTGAGAAATTATCTTCTAAAGCGAAGAGGCAATATGGATCAGCTCGGTGAGCCGAGCAACTCCCAGATCGACAAATGGCGCAGCAACCACTTGCCCGTTTCGTTCATCGCCTCAGTTCGCTGACGCCCAACCTCGGGAACAAAGTTCCCGTCAGGCGTGTTATCGAAGCCCAGCCAAGTACAACACTTGAGGTGCGCTGGGTTCGTTCCCGATCAAGCGGTTGAGCGAGATGATAGCTTCAAGTGGAGGGCGCTTCCGCGGCGCAAATTCCCACCGCATTCCGGACGGTGCCAGTGCGCGGCCATGCAACCGGTTAAGGACATTGCATGGCGCTTGAACGGGTGGATCGCGACAGCTCTGGGTTTGTGAGGCCGCAACTCGGCCTCGCATTTGCTGCTCGCCATGCCGAGACGTTGCTCGTGCTCCTTGTGCTCGGCGTGGCCTTGGTCATCGGGCTTGCGACCGCCGCGGATTACGGGCTGTCCACCGACGAATTCAACACCGACGAGTACGGCCCCAAGGCGCTTGCCTGGTACACGAGCGCTTTTGCGGACCGGTCTCAGTTCGAGACGGTCGAAGAGTATCTGTGGATGTATGGACCGTGGTTTCAGATGCTCGTCGCGGCCGTGCAGTCGCTTGATCTCGCGAGCCCGATCACGGTCCGGCACGCCATGACCTTCCTGTTCGGCCTCGCTGGGCTCGCCGCCGTCGTGCCGATCGCACGGCTCACGGTCGGGGCCTGGGCTGGGCTCACGGCGCTCGCCCTGTGCCTGCTGACCGGTTACCTCTACGGCAACCTGTTCTTCGCCCCGATCGACGTGCCGTTCCTGTTCGCCATGAGCTGGTCGACGCTCTCGATCGTCCTGATGGTGCGGCGGGAGGTGCCAAGCTGGCGTCCGACCCTTGCGGCGGGCCTTGCCACTGGCCTCGCCATCGCGACGCGCACCGGCGGGGTGATTACGCACGCCTACCTCGTCGGCGGCATGAGCCTGTGCGCGCTCGAGGCGCTGCTGCGCCATGGCCGCGCCGGCTATGGCCCTTTGCGCCAGATCGCCTTGCATACGTTGCTTGTCATCCTCATCGCCTGGCTGACGGCGATGGCGCTGTGGCCGTGGTTGCAGATTGGAAATCCGCTCATGCAATTCCGCGAAGCCTATCGGCACTTTGCCACGCTCGACACCTCGTTCGAATTCCAGAACTGGGGCCAGCTCACCTTCACCGATAAACTGCCCGCCTGGTACATCCCGGGACAGCTTCTGGCGCGTTTGCCTGAGGGCTTTCTGGCATTGCTGTTGCTCGGCATGGCGGTCTGGATCGGTGCTGCAGCGGCGTGGACGCGCGCCACCTTCAGCGCCCTGCGTCGGTCCGGCGTCGCAGGACTGCGACCGGTCGCGGCCGAGCTCGCAGGTGCGCGCGCGGTGCTGGTCGTCAGCGTTGCGGCGTTCGGACCTATCGCGGTGCTCATCCTGCAGGGCTTGACGCTCTATGACGGTGTCCGCCACGTATTGTTCGTGATCCCTATGCTCGCCATCGTCGCCGCGCGTGGGCTCACGAGCCTCTTGCCCTTCTTGCGACGCCTCCCGATCGTGCCCGTGGCCCTCGGGGTCGCGCACACGGCCACCATCCTGGCGACGCTCATCATCCTGCATCCGCTTGAATATATCGCGATGAACGGTCTGGCAGGCGGCGTCGCCGGCGCTTACGGCCGCTTCGACCTCGACTATTGGAGCATGGCGGCTCCCGAGGCGCTGCGCCGCCTCGAGGCGCGAATTGACGCCGAAGGTCGGTTCGCGGGCGATTCACCGCGCGTGCTGCTCTGCCTGGCCTGGCGCGAGCAACTGGCAGGCGTGATGTTCCATCGCAACTGGATTGCCGAGACAGATCTGGACAAGGCCGACTACCTGATCGCCACCGAGCGCTGGCCTTGTGCCGAGGGCACGACGGCCGTACTGGTTGATGAGGTCAAACGATTTGGCCGCCCCTTCGCCTGGATCTACGCCAATTCGTCGCGGGCTCGGTGAGTGACGTCCCCGGCACAAACTTGCCCCGCGCGACTTGGCAATGGCATCTACTTCTTCGCCTGCAATTCGATCGGGGGCGCCTCGACCTTGCGGGCCAACTTGACCGGGCGACGTTTTCGCGGGGGGCCTGCCTCACGCCGGCTCTCCTTGGCGCGATCGATCGCCACGGCGCGCGTCAGCCGCGTGATCATGTCGAGCTGGAGCCGCAGCTTGAGATGCAAGTGGAGCATGATGAGCAGGCTGATCACGACCCAGGTGTAGACGATCAGGTCTGACCCGCGGCCGATTCCCGCGAAGGCCGCAAGCGCCGTGGCATGCTCCGGCACCCAGACGAAGTAGAGGCCGGCGAGCGCGGCGCCGCTCGCGAACAGCCCGATGATCGGCACCGTTCGATGCGCCGACCATGCGTAGACCAGAACCAACGCGAGAAGGGCGGTCAGAAACAGCTGCGCGATCATCGGTAGAGTCTCCGCGCAAACAGATCGATCAGGATGGTCAGAGCATCGGTGATGCGTTGACCCTTGCCCAGCGAATAGGCGCTGTACTCGATATTCACCGGCACCTCGACAAAGCGCAGGCGGCTCTGCGCGATCTGGTGCAGGATCTCGGACGCGTGTGCCATTCGGTTCTGTCGCAAGGCGATCGCGCGGGCGCCGCGCGCGGTCATCGCCCGTAGGCCATTGTGGGTATCGGTGACAGGCAGTCCGGTGCTCGCGCGCGTAAACCAGATCGCGGCGCCGAGCAAGATGCGGCGCGGCACCGGCAGATTTGCCGTCGCGCCGGCGAGAAAGCGGCTGCCAAGCGCGAAATCGATCCCGGGCTGCTCGATGGCCGCGAGCAGCGCCGCGATGGCCGCGGGGGAATGCTGACCGTCGGCGTCGAACGTGACGAGTGCATCCGCATGCTGCTCGAGGGCGAAGTCGATGCCGGTCTGTAGTGCGGCGCCCTGTCCGAGGTTGATCGGATGCCGGACCACGACCGCCCCTGCGAGCAACGCGACGTCGCCGGTGCGGTCGGCGGAGCCGTCATCGACCACGATGACCGCGTATCCGGCGCGGCGAATGCCGGACACGACGCTGCCGACCACCGGTGCTTCATTGTACGCCGCGACAACAACCCAGGGATTGCGAACCCGGCCGGTCATGGGAAGCTCGTATCCGGATGTGGGGGCGCCTTGCTCAAGACCACGCGCATCGCGTCGAACAGGTTTACCGGAATGGCGAACCGGTTGCCGGTCGGGCTGGCCGCGATCTTACGGCCGAGCATGCGACCGATTTGGAAGGCGATCAGCGAGAACGGCACGAATTTCCAGGGGTGATCGGAACTCTCTATGCGAAGACCGATCGAATGGGCCAGAGACGCGATGCTGTCGCGGTTGAAGAACCAGAGGTGCTGCGGCGGCGTCATCAGGCGCCAGTGCGCGCCGGTCGATCGCGCTGCCAAGGAACCGAAGTCTCCGGTCGTCAGCACGATGATTCCGTCCGGCCGGAGATGGTCCGCGAGTAGCGCGAGGGCTTCCCTCGGGTCGGGCAGATGCTCGACGACGTCGAGGAGGACGATGACATCCAGGGTGCCAAGCGACTTGAGAGTCGCTTCGCTCAGCGGGCCGCGGACGACGTTCAAGCCGAGATCGCCAGCATGCGCTGCAGCCGCTTCCGCGGGCTCGATGCCGCTCACCTCAAATCCAGCGCGGCGCGCTTCATCGAGAAAGAAGCCGTAGGCGCAGCCGATCTCGAGCAGGAAACCCCGTGCCTTGCGGCGCCGGATGAACTCGACCGTGCGGGCGAACTCGCGCCGTAGCACGGGTTCGGCGCCGCGATAGTCGGCGTAGCCGTCGGACTGATGGCCGGAAAAGTAGCCATCGTCATAATAGGCGAGGGGGTCGAAGCTCGATGCCTCGGTGCGTCCCAGTCCGCAGTCAGGACATTGGAGGATGTCGCAACCGTTCTTGACGTAAAGAAGCCGATGGAGCGTCGCGCGACTGCACGCGGGACATTTCAGCGTAACCGCAGGTCGGTCGTTGCGCATCAGCACATGCGTTCCGCCCAATGGCGTTCTTCAGTTGGAAAAACGCATCCGAAGCCGAACTGTTCCGCTCGGCGAACGGCCACGGGGTCGCAGGCTGCCTGGCTGGCAGCTATGAAATAGATCGAGGATGGTCCGCACCCTCGTCGGTGCAGCGCGGTGAGACGGCGGTCCATCCGAGGTGTGACGCCGGAGCTGCCGGGCACCAGCGTCGTCACGCTGCCGCGTGCCGACTTGCCACTTCGCGGTCGGGCGGGCGACCCGACCGCACTGGCAAATCGACGCTAATCCGCATCGTCTTGCGTTCGCACCGACGCAAAGTCAAGCGCTTCGGGCCGCAGCCTTTCGCGCCGCGCGATGGCTCCACGACCAACGCATGGCTCGGGCTTGGCTCGACGTCTGATCGAGCGGCGATCGCGAGAGGAGGCTGGCCGCATTCAATGATGCGCCGAAACGTTCCTGACAGTCTCGGTCAGCAAATCAGCCGACGCGGAACGGCTCACGTCACCCAGACTAATGATGCCGACCATCCGCTTGCTCTTGTTGATCACCGGCAGCCTGCGGACCTGCAGCTTCTCCATATGATGCATCGCCTTTGCGAGGTCATCGTCCTCTCGGCAGCAATGGATGCCTTCAGTCATCACATCGCGCGCCGTCGTGCGGCCGGCATCGAAGTTGTTGCTCGCGAGTCCTTTGCAGACGATGTCGCGGTCGGTCACCATCCCGATCAGTTTGTCGTCCGCGCCAATCGGAATGCAGCCGATGTCTTGCGCCTGCATCAATTTGGCGAGCTCGGTGATAGGGGTGTTGGGGTTGACCCAGTCGACACCCTTGTGCATTACGTCTTTGACTTTCATGGTGGAGCCTCCGTTCCCGGGTTTCAGGTGCATTGATTGCAATGCAGCAGCGCCCCATTTCCTATACTGTACAACCGATCAGGTGCGAGGTCACTGCAGCAAGCATCACTCCTGGGCGATTCGACCAGACAGACGCCGACGCAGTAGCCGCCACCCTCCGAACAAATTAACTACGACTTCGCGGCCCGGGTTTCCGCCCAAGATCGCAAAGGCATTGGGCGGCGCGCAAATCCTCAGTCGTGCGCGCTGAAGCGCCCGTGCAGTGCGTCGGCCGTCAGGCGGGCAAACTGCGCGTGACCCATATGGAGCAGCGTCTCGTGATCGCCCGCTTCCATATAGATCTCCGGCTGTGCCTCGATGCTGTCGTCGACGATGATATCCAGCCCGTAGCATTTGCCGACGGCAGGGACTGCACCGTGTGCACAGTCGCCGAACAGCCGATTGATCTCGGTTTCATCGGCCATATGGACATTGTCGCCGAGTTTTGTCCTCAGTTCCGACAGGCGCAGGTGATGCGATGCGGGCAAGATGGCCAGCATGTATTCGCCGTCGCGCCGCAACACGATGCCCTTGGCGAGGCGATCGCCCGAGATATGGCATGCCTCAGCCGTGCGAGCGGACGTCATGCTGAGTTCGTGCGGGATCACCTCGTATTGGATGTTTTCAGCAGCTAGGTATTTCTGGAGCGTGGGAGCAATGGTCATGACATCACCTCCGATGCAAAATGCAAACCGTCCACCGTGAGGCCGTCAGACTCTCGCCGTACGATAGGCGGCTGCCTGATTATAGACCCAACATACGTCTTGAATCCGCAAGCTGCAATTCGTCGTCGTTTGACCAGCTCCAGGAGCGGCTACGCCCCTGGATGAACGACCGTTCATGGAACGGCATGGATTTCAAGCCGTTAGTTGGCGGGGCTTGGTTCGCGGAGAACAAAATGAAGCACGCAATCATCGCACTTTCTGCAGCTTGTCTTCTTGCTTCCGCCCCCGTCGCTTTCGCGCAGGGCGTATCAAGCAAGACACCGGGCCACGAGATGCAGTCGAAGGGCTCCAAGAAAGGCAGCCCTGGCGCTTCCGGCTATGCTCCGGGACGAGAGATGCAAGCGAGGGGATCAAAGCGCGGGAGCCCGGGCGCCTCTGGTTACGCTCCCGGCCAGACAACCGGTTCGAGCCGTCGCATGGGCGGTTCGACGAGGTCCAGGTAAGCTCAAGCGAAGCGGCCCGCCGCCAAGCCGGTGGGCCGCGTTGTCTCAGTCATTGTCGCCGGGATCGCACTGTGCTTGGGCGGGACGCGCGGGCATGCTCGCCATCCTGTCCTGATCCGATCCGCGCGGACATCAAAGGAAGGAATGCTGATGCGAAGATTGATTGTCTTGACAGCGCTCACGCTCGCGATCGGAGTTTCGGCGGCAGCGGCAGCCCCGCCGGCATATCCGCCACTGCCTAATTCCGCGATGCCTCGCGGTTTGGTTCAAGTGCGAGGCGGGCACGGGTACGGTCACGGATACGGATGGGGACGTGGCGCCGGCTATTATCCCTATGGCTGGAGTCGCGGACGGAAGGTTGGCTGGAGGGGCCGCGCCTGCCCGCCCGGTCAATGGAAGAAAGGCTGGTGCTGACCTGCTCCGGCTTATTTCTCGGTACGCAACCATGTGCGTCAGCATGAAAGCATCTGGTGTTGTCCACGACGGACGTCGGTCGTGAACGCGGCATCAGCTGGCCGTGCTGAGGGCCCGTCAACACGCGACCAATCGTTGGAGCGCAAGTCGCGCTCGGCCTCGTGGACGTGCGCCGCCTTCGCGCGCGTCACGACACCGACCGCGTGGTTTGATGGGTCCCGCCGCCCCGATAGCTTCGGTCCCCCGATCATCGGGGGCAGCTTACATTAACCCCACAACTGGTCCGGCCTGTGTCGGCGTGAGCTTGATGCTGCGTATCCGTAGTTTTGCGGGGTGCAGTGCAGGACACGTGACAGTGGCTCTATCGCTTGCCTTGGCCCCCGGGTGATCCGTATCCCCGGAGCAGCCCCAATTGGATAACGAAGGGTTACGCGCTGGCTCGCAGTTTTTTCGGCGAAGGATAGCCCGCGTTAAATCGCCGCGGCGTATAAGGTTTGCATTGGCCACTTGAACATTGAGGACAACATGACGGCCTTCATGAGTTGGAAGGCGGAGGCACCCTCGCAAATGAGGTCGGCGCCGGTGATGCGGCGCTCCCGTTTAAATCGTCTTTTTAGTCGCTTTGTGCGCGACGAGTCCGGCAGCTACGCCATCCTCGTCGCGCTGCTGCTCCCCGTTCTGGTCGGGACTGCGGGCCTCGGCACCGAGGTCGCCTGGTGGTTCTACAAGCAGAAGAACATGCTCAGCGCCGCTGACTCGGCGGCCGTCAGCGCAGCCACCGCCGGCACCAATCTCGTCACCGAGGCCGGCGCCATCACGGCATTCTACGGCTACACGAACGGGACCAACAACGTCACCGTCACGGTGAACCAGCCGCCGACCACGGGAAGCTACACCTCGAACTCTCAGGCCGTCGAAGTCATCATCAGCCAGCCGCAACCGCGGCTCCTGTCGGCGTTGTTCGGCTCCGGCACGGTCCCCGTCACGGCCCGCGCCGTCGCGCTCCCCAATGTCGGAACGGGCTGCGTGCTTGCGCTCGATCCCACGGCCAACTCGGCTGTGAACGTGAGCGGCAGTAACAATCTCAATCTGATCAACTGCAATCTCTACAGCAACTCCAGCGGTTCTCCCTCGCTGAACGTGAGTGGCACTGCAAGGGTGTCCGCCAACCTGGTCGGAGCGGTCGGGACCATCTCCGGCGCGAGCAACATCACGGCCCCGAACGGCATTCGGAGCGGCATCAGGCCGACCGCCGATCCTTATGCGACTGTCTCTCCCCCCACGACGCCGACCCCGTGCGACCCTAGTAACCAAAAAATCAACAGCAGTGGGAAGGTCAACTCGATCTCCCCGGGCGTGTGCTATAGTGGTCTTGTTTCGGTCCAATCCGGATACACGTTGGATCTGACCCCCGGCATCTACTATTTTTACGGCTCCGGCGGGGGCTTGTCGGTGCAAGGCAACGCAACGGTCACTTGCAGCTCCTGCACCGGCACAGGCACCTCGGGAGTGACGCTCGTCTTCACTGGTTCGGCCAGCAATGGCTGGGCCACCGCCAACATCGGCAGCAACGCCATTGTCAACTTGACGGCTCCGGCCTCCGGACCGACCCAGGGCATCGTGATGTATGGCGACCGCAACATGACGACAGGTTCGACCTTTTCGCTGCAGGGCGGCGGCTCCCAGAATTTCAGTGGCGCCATCTACCTGCCGAAGGCGAACCTGCAGTTCAGCGGCGGCAACGGCACGACCTCCTCGTGCACGCAGGTCATCGCCGATACGATCGCCCTTACCGGCAGTTCGAATCTTCAGGTCAATTGCGCTGCCTTGGGCGGCAGCACCATCGGCACGACGACGGCGCAACTCGTCGAGTAAGCCTTAATATTTAATATATTGATCAAGTCGGAGTTTTGAGATGAAAATGGGCAATGCATGTGGTGAGTGCCGGTCCCATCGGCGTCGCGGCCCGCGGCGTCTGCTCGGGCGTTTCCGCAAGAACACGCGCGGCGCCGCTGCGATCGAGTTCGGCATTCTGGTGCCGCTCCTTGCGCTGATGGTGGTGTCGGTGATTGACACCGGGCTTGCGGTCTATCGCAAGATGCAGGTGGAGAGCGCGGCGCAGGCGGGCGTCGAATATGCGATCGCGCACGGCTTCGACAGCAACGCGATGTCGGCCGCGGTCGTCAACGCGACGAATTCCACGGCGATCAGCGCTTCGCCTGCTCCGGTCAAATTTTGCGGATGTGCGACGACGTCGGGAGTGACCAGCACGACCTGCGGAAGCACGTGCCCGGGAGGCGCGCAGGCGGGTACCTACACCACCGTATCCGCGCAGGGGTCCTACTGGACTATCATCAACTACCAGGTCGTTCCAAGCGGCTACTCGCTCAGCATGCAATCGACGGTGAGGTTGCAATGAAGATTGCCGGGGCATTGTGGCGTGATCATCGTGGTGCGTCCGCGCTCGAGTTTGGCCTGATCGCACCGCTGTTCTTCGCTTTCGTGTTCGGTATCGTCGAGATCGGTCTGTTGCTGTGGACCCAGGCGGGGTTGCAGCATGGTGTCGAGATTGCCGCGCGATGCGCAACCGTGAACACTACGCTCTGTCCCACGAACAAGCCTGATGTGATCGCCACATACGCGAGCCAGCAGGCGTTTGGCCTCAACCTCCCGGCTTCAACGTTCACCTACGCCGCCCCCGCCTGCGGCAACCAGGTGAACGCGAGCTATCAGTTCCAGTTTCCCCAAATCCTCAATATGGCCCCGCTGACGCTGACTGCGACAGCTTGCTTTCCCGCCTGACGGGGCGCAGCTGCCGGTCTCCTTGCGGCATCGCCAGCGAAGTCCGCAGCCGAGTGCGGCGAGCCCGGCCGAGGGTCACTGCGTCTGAGCTGCCATGTCGGATCCGGGATGCCGTCCCGGCCTCTGCGGCAAGACCAGAATGAGCCCAACAATCGCGGCGAGGATCACCGCGGATGCCAAGGGACGACTTAGGGCCAACCCACCATCGTGCGTTGGCTTGTCCAGAAAATCTCCGACCGTCGCACCGAGCGGTCGCGTCAATATGAAGGCGGCCCAGAACAGGAACACGCGCGAGATTGCGGTCCAGTAGTACAAGCCTGCCAGCAGCGCGAGTCCTGCACAGAACACGAGCGCGCCTCCGTCATATCCCAGTCCGGTGTCGTCGGCGATCCAGTCTCCGAGCGCGGTCCCCAGGGTCTGCGAAAACGTGATTGTCACCCAATAGAAGATTTCGACTTTCGGCGTGGCCACCGTCTGGACATTTACCGAGCCGAGAGTGAGGTACCAGATCGCGAGCGAGCCCAGGACGCACGCCAGCAAGATCGACGAGCCTCCCGTATAGCCGATGCCCAATGAGCGATCGAAGAAGTCGGCCATGGCGGTGCCCACGGTCGTGGAGGCTATGATCGCCAGCCAGTAGACCCAGGCGTTGAATTGTCTCGTCACGATCTGGGCGATCACGGCCGCAACGAACACGGCAAGGAATATTCCGGTGCCGATCAGATAGCCGCCGTTGCCGGGATGCAAGTCCGCATGCAGCCAGCTCATGGTCACGGCGTCGCCGCCCGTTTCCCCGAGCGTCGTGGCAAGGATCTTGATCACCCAGAAGCCGAGTGTCACCTCGGGGACTTTGCTCAGGATCTCGTCTTCGTTTTGCATTGTGCATCCTGCAATCGTTCATGCGGTTCGAGTCTGGGCCGCAAATGCGGCAAATCCTCGTGCATGACAACGCAGACGGCACCAGAAGATCGGTAGCCTTTGCGCGTGATCCGCGCGCTAGACCGGGACGAGTTACAAATCTGCGTGACCCAGGGCTGCCTGCGAGCCGACGCAGTCCTGTCGGCCTCACTCGAGTTGAGGTCGCGCACCCGGATGAAGAACCGAGGTGCGGTCTCTGTGGGAATACGTGTCCGCGATCGCGCCATTCCAACGCATAGAGCATGGCGTTCTATGCGCGCTCGCGCGATGCAGTTCACCACCGCCCATCTCAGCCAGACCTCGTACCTGACACGTTCTTCGCACCATTTGCGCGGCGCGCCCTTGCGTTTTCGACCGACCTGAACTTGATGATATGAGAAGGCGGATGAGTAAACTGGCGATATAGTTGGGACAGTGGCGTGCAGAAGCGGCCCGCTCAGCGATTGAGGACGACGTGATGAACGAGACAATTGGCTACCCCGATCCCGGCCTCGACCTCTCCGAGGGGTTCAAACCGCATACGTCGCATTGGGGCGTCTTCTCGGCGCGTCTCCGCGAGAACAATCTTCTCGAAGTCAGGCCGTATAAGGGAGATCCCGACCCGAACGGCATCATCGACAACTTTCCCGCGGCCTTGCGGCACGGTGCTCGCATCGCCCAGCCGGCGATCCGCCGCGGCTGGCTCGAGCGCGGTCCAGGACCCGACGACCGCCGCGGCCGCGACGAATTCGTCTCGGTCAGCTGGGAGAAGGCACTGGATCTTCTCGGCGGTGAGCTCAAGCGCGTCCGCGACACGCGCGGCCCAGGCGCAGTCTTCGGCGGTTCCTATGGCTGGTCCAGCGCGGGGCGCTTCCATCACGCGCAGAGCCAGGTTCATCGTTTCCTCAACATCGCGATGGGCGGCTATGTGCGTTCGGTGAACACCTATTCTTCCGGCGCGTCCTCGGTGCTGCTGCCGCAGATCCTGTCGGGTTACGAGGACGTCACCAAGCGCAACGTGACGTGGGAGCAGATCGCCGCCGAGAGCGAGATCGTGCTGGCGTTCGGCGGCATGGCGTTGAAGAACTCCATGGTCGCCGGCGGCTCGATCAGCAAGCATGTCGAGCGCGGCGCCATGGAAGCGGCGCGCCGGCGCGGCTGCGAGTTCATCCTCGTCAGCCCGCTGCGCGACGATCTGCCCGCGGAGGCCGGCGCGGAATGGATGACCGCCGCGCCCGGTACCGATGCCGCCCTGATGATCGGCATCGTCCACACGCTGGTCAGCGAGGGTCTGCACGATCAGGCGTTCCTCGACCGCTACACCGAAGGCTGGCCGGTGTTCCTGCGCTATCTGAACGGCGAGGCGGACGGCCAACCGAAGGATGCCGCATGGGCCGCAGCGATTTGCGGCATCGACGCCGACACTATCCGAAAGCTCGCTCGTCGCCTTGCCGGGCGGCGGGCGCTCATCACCGTGTCCCATTCCCTGCAGCGCGCCGAGCATGGTGAGCAGCCGGTGTGGATGGGCATGGTGCTGGCTGCTGCGCTCGGCCAGATCGGCCTGCCAGGCGGCGGCTATGCCTATTCGCTCGGTGCGATCGGCTATTACGGCCGCCGCGTGAACGCGGTGCCGGGGCCGACCCTCGGGCAGGGCCGCAACGGCGTCGCCGACTTCATTCCGGTGGCGCGCATCGCCGATATGCTGCTCCATCCCGGCACGACCTATCGCTACAACGGCGAGACGCGAACCTATCCCGACATCCGTCTCGTCTACTGGGCCGGCGGCAATCCCTTCCACCATCACCAGGATCTCAACCGCCTGCGCAAGGCCTTCGCCCGGCTCGACACCCTGGTGGTGCATGAGCTTGCCTGGACCGCGACGGCTCGGCACGCCGACATTGTCCTGCCCTGCACTATGACGCTCGAGCGCGAGGACATCGGCTATTCCAGCAACGATCCGCTGATGGTGGCCATGCACCGGATCGCCGAGCCCTACGGCCTTGCGCGCGATGATTACGAGATTTTCTCCGATCTCGCCGAGCGCCTCGGGGCTCGCGAGGCCTTCACCGAAGGGCGCACGTCGCGGCAATGGCTGATGCATCTCTATGAGCCGACCCGCGCCTCGCTCGCCGCGCGCGGGCTTGCCGCACCGAGCTTCGAAGAATTCTGGGAAAGCGGCAGCCTGGTCGTACCGCAGCACCTCGACGACGGCGGTTCGCTGCGCCGCTTCCGCGAGGATCCGGTTGAGCGGCCCCTGCCGACGCCGAGCGGGCGTATCGAGATCTTCTCGGCGAAGATCGCCGGCCACGGCGATGCCGATTGTCCAGGGCATCCGGTCTGGCTCGAGAAGACGGATGTCCCTCGGCAGGACGCGCCGCTCTTCCTCATTGCCAACCAGCCGTCGACGCGCCTGCACAGTCAGCTCGACTTCGGCGGGCATTCGACCGACGCCAAGCATCGCGGCCGCGAGGTCGCGCGCATGAACCCGCGCGACGCGGATCCTCGCGGGATCGCTGACGGCGACATCATCCGCCTGTTCAATGCGCGCGGCGCATGCCTTGCGGCGGTCCGCGTCACGGACGCAATCGCCCCCGGGATCGTCCAGCTTCCGACCGGCGCCTGGTACGACCCGATGGATCCCGAGGAAGAGGCGCCGCTCTGCGTGCACGGCAATCCGAATGTGCTGACGCGCGACATCGGCACGTCGTCCTTCGCGCAAGGCTGCACCGGTCAGCTCACCACGGTCGAGGTGGAGCGCTTCAACGGCAATCTGCCGCCGATCCGCGCCTTCGATCCGATCTAGCGGGGACGGGGAGGCGCAAGCTTCCCGTCGCGCTCTTGTTGCAGGCGAGATCGCGCGCGCCATGCGGCGGCGGAATGCCTGCGGCCATCATCGGGCGCTGCATCGCAACACCCATCACCGGTGATGCGTGCATGCGCTCGTCGGACAGCGACGCAAGGCAGCCGCTCCACACCGTCCTGCTACTAAGTGCGCATTGCTCGCATTGGGCCGCGGGACCAAGCTTGTTCTGTCAAATCTCCCCGAGACATCGCCGTCGGCGACATGTCGAGGAGTCAAACCCTTTCTTGCGATTTCGTGGTCATACGCCGCGTAATTAGAAACGGGAATTAGGGATAGCGACGCAAGATCCGTGAAGCAATCGTCAAGCAAGGGCCTGTGAGGAGGAGCCCTATGACGACGATCCACGTGATATCCGATGCCTTGTCCGAGACCGACCACCGCACCCAGCTGCGTCGTGCCGTTATCGCGAGCACGGTGGGGACGACGATCGAGTGGTACGATTTCCTGCTCTACAGCACGGTAACCGGCCTCGTCTTCGGAAAGCTGTTTTTCCCGAAATCCGATCCCCTGGTTGGTGTGCTGGAGGCGTTTGCCATCTACACGGTGGGCTTCATCGCACGCCCGATCGGAGCAATGATCTTCGGCCATTACGGCGATCGCATCGGCCGCAAGGCAACACTGATCGCGACCTTGCTCATGACGGGGATCGCGACCTTCGCCGTCGGCCTCGTCCCGACATACGAGACAGTCGGTATCTGGGGCGCCGTTATCCTCACGATCATTCGCTTCATCCAGGGGGTCGGCGTCGGCGGCGAGTGGGGAGGCTCGGTGCTGCTCGCGATGGAATGGGCGCGCACCAACAACCACCGCGGCTTCATTACCTCATGGCCGCAGCTTGGCGGCCCGGGCGGCCTGCTGCTTGCGAACATCGCGGTCCTGGTGTTCAGCCGCATCTCCGGCGACCAGTTCCTGGTCTGGGGCTGGCGTATCCCCTTCCTGCTCAGCATCGTGATGGTGGCAATCGGGCTCTATATCCGGCTCGGGATTCTCGAGACCCCGGCCTTCCGGCGCATCGTTGCCGAGAATCGCGTTGAGCGGGTCCCGGTCCTCGAAGTGATCAAGCGCCAGCCGGGCGCGATCATCCTCACCGCGCTGGCGCGGATGGCCGAGCAGGCGCCGGCCTACATCTATCTCGCCTTCGTGTTCGCGTACGGCGTCAATGTGTTGCACACGCCGCGTGATTTCCTGCTCACCTCGCTGATCTCAGCCGGCATCGTTTCAATGGCGACGATCCCGCTCGCCGGGCACTTTTCGGACGTCATCGGACGCAAGCGCATGTACCTGATCGGCGCGGTCGTGACCGGGATCTACGGCTTCATCTACTTCGCGCTGCTGGATACGACGGTGCCAATCTGGATCTTCATCGCCATCGTGCTGTCGTTCGTTCCCCACGACCTCCTGTACGGACCGCAGGCAGCCCTGATCGCCGAATGTTTCACGCCGCGCCTGCGCTACAGCGGTGCGTCGATCGGCTACCAGCTCTCCTCGGTGATCTCAGGCGGTCCCGCTCCGTTGATCGCGACCGCACTGCTGGCAACCTACGGAACGGGCTACGCGATCGCGGCCTATATCCTGTTCTGCGCGGTCGTCAGCATCATCGCGACCGCGATGCTGCCGGACTATACCAACTGCGACATTTCCGAGGAGCATGCCTGATCGACGATGATCGTCGGACATGCGCGCGCTGGTCGTTCCGGGCAGTGGCCTGCGACGCGTGAAGTCCATGCGGCGCCGGCGCTGAGCCGGGCGGCGAGCACGGCGGCCTTGGCGCCAGCCACAAGGTTTGGACCGCGATCGGACGGGTGCCGATCCAGCCGAGCGTGCTGCGGCCGGGCTGATGGAGGAGGGGCAACTGCGCCCCGGCTCCGCCGGATCGGGCGAGGCTTGAGGCCCGCGCAGGAATCTGGCGGCAAGCGTCCCTGCTTTCCGCTATGATGAGGCCATGACGATCGGGATCGCCGGACCCGGACGGAAGGCACCACGGCAAAATGCCGTGGTCGGGCTGATCATTGCGGCCATCGTCATCGTGAGCAGCCTGATCCTGCTCTCGCTCGCGAGCGACTTCCTGGTCGACTGGCTGTGGTTTGCGTCGATCGGCTATTTGCAGGTCTTCTGGATAACGATCGGTGCCCAAGCCGTCGTCCTTGCTGCGATCTGGACGGCAACTGCGCTCATCCTTTGGGTGAATGGATGGCTCGCGGTGCGTCTTGCCGGCAAGCGGTCGGCACATCTTGCCGCGGTGTGGATGTCGCAGACCGCCGGTAGCGCGCCGCCGGATCCGCTTGCGCCGTTGCGCGATCGACTACGGTGGCCTCCGATAGTCGCCGGCGCGGCGGCCTTGCTCGCGCTGCTCGTCGCGGCAGCGGAGGTCGGCAATTGGAGCGTCTTCCTGCGGTTTCTCTATCAGGTGCCGTTCGGCGCGGACGATCCACTCTACAGCAAGGATCTCGGCTTCTACCTGTTCTCGCTGCCCGCCTACATCCTCATCAAGAACTGGGTGATTCTCACGCTCGTTCTGGGCGCGCTGCTCGCCGGCACGATCTACTGGGTGCAGGGCGAGATCGAGTACAGCGCGCAACGCCGATCAATGTCCTCGGCGGCGATCGCCCACGGCTCGGCGCTGCTCGGTCTTCTCTTCATGGTGAAGGCGTGGTCCTACGGTCTCGACCGCTACCTGCTGCTCTATGGCGACAACGGGGTCGTCGTTGGCGCAAGCTACACCGATATCCATGTCACGCTGCCGGGTCTTTGGCTGTTGATCGGGTTCTCGATCATCGCGGCGGCCGCCGCATGGGCGAACCTCCGGATGCGCACCTACTGGCTTCCTGCGGCCGCGTTCCTTCTTGTCGTCACCGGTTCCTTCGTGCTGACCGGTGCGGTCCCTGTGCTGTTCCGGCACTTCCTCGTCAGACCGAGCGAGTTGCAGCTCGAAAAGCCCTATATCGACCGCAACATCGCGCTGACCCGGCAGGCCTACAATCTCGACAAGATCGCAGCCAAGCCCTTTGCCGCCGAACAGAAGCTCTCCCCCGAGGTGCTGGAAGCCAATAAGGCGACCATCGACAATATCAGGCTGTGGGACTGGCTGCCTCTGTCGGACACCTACGCGCAATTGCAGGAGATCCGCACCTACTACAAATTCCACGATCTCGACGTTGACCGCTACTGGCTCGACGGCTCCTACCAGAGCGTGATGCTGTCGGCCCGCGAGCTGCGGCCCTCCTTGCTGCCGCCGAACGCACAGACATGGGTCAACCATCACGTGCTGTTCACCCACGGCAACGGCGCGGTGATGAGCCCAGTCACCCGCAAGAGCCCAGAAGGACTGCCGCTGTTCTACCTGCGGAATATTCCTCCGGTGGCGGGCGGTGGTCCCGAGATCCGCGAGCCGCGCATCTACTTCAGTGAGGAGAGCGACGACTACGTCGTCGTCAAGACAAGCACGCCGGAGTTTGACTATCCCAAGGGCAAGGGCAACGTCTATGCGGAGTATGATGGCGTCGGCGGAATTCCGATCGGGTCAATGGCATGGCGAACGCTGTTCGCCTACTACTTCGACGATCCGAACCTGCTGCTCTCAGATTACATCACGCCGCAGAGCCGGATCATGATCCGGCGCAACATCCGGAAGCGGGTCGCCACGATCGCGCCGTTCCTGAGCCTCGATCACGATCCCTATCTGGTCATCAGCGGCGGGCGGATGTTCTGGATGCAGGACGCTTACACGACGAGCTCCTATTTTCCGTCGACGCCGGCTGCACAGGGTTTCGATCTCAACTACATCAGAAATTCGGTGAAGATCGTCGTCGATGCCTATAACGGGACCGTCGATTTCTATCTGATGGATCCGGCCGATCCGGTTGCCGCGACCTATGGGCGGATCTTCCCGCACTTGTTCAAGCCGTTCGCGGCGATGCCCGCGGATCTGCAGAAGCACATTCGCTATCCGGAGGACCTGTTCTTGATCCAGGCGCAGCTCTATCAGGTCTACCACATGGAAGCCGCCGAGGTGTTCTACAACCGCGAGGATCTCTGGCAGTTCCCGCGCCAGCCGGGCGGTAGCGGGACGTCGGTGATGAGCCCTTATTATATCATCATGCGGTTGCCGGGTGAGCCACGGGCCGAGTTCTTCTTGATGGTTCCCATGGTGCCGAGCCGCCGCGACAACATGATCGCGTGGCTTGCCGCGCGTTGTGACGCGCCCGACTACGGCAAGCTGATCGTCTACGAATTCCCGAAGGACAAGCTTGTCTACGGGCCGTTCCAGATCGAGGCGCGGATCAATCAGAACACCGAGATCTCGCAGCAACTGACGTTGTGGAATCAGATGGGCTCGCGGGTGATACGCGGGGCGAACCTGCTCGTGATCCCGATCGAGAACTCGATCCTTTATGTCACGCCGCTCTATCTGCGCGCCGAGCAGGGACATCTGCCGGAGCTCAAGCGGGTGATCGCAGCCTATGACGAGCATGTGGTGATGAAGGAGACGCTCGGCGAGGCCCTGTCGGCGCTGTTCACCGAGCCTGGTACGCCGCGGCGGGAAACGGGACCGACGGAGGATCTGTCCCTCGGTGGTCCGGCGAGGAGCCCGGCGCGGGAGGCGCTTGATCACTACAACCAGGCCATGGAGCGGTTGAAGTCCGGAGACTGGAGGGGTTTTGGCGAGCAGTTCGATGCCTTGCGTGAGCCTCTCGAGAACATGAACCGGCATCCCTCTGGCCATTAGGCGCTCTCGGGCGGCGCCCTGAGATATGCGTGGTGACGCCGCGCAGAGCCCCGCGTTTCTTTCGAGTGCCTGCACCACGCCGTGGGGAACGGCAGCCGTGCCGACCGCGCTGCGGCTTGTGCTCGGCACGGCTGCGAGGCTAGTCTGCCTGCAAGCAAGAAGACTGCAGGGGAGGCGTCGCGATGAACCAACATCAATCCTCACGTCCGGGCTCTGCGCCAGCATTGCCGCGCCGCAGGCTCGGGCGGACCGGGCTCGACGTCTCGATCCTCGGTTTCGGAACCGCGCCGCTCGGCGACCTGTTTGCGCTGTTGGACGATGCCACAGCGATAGCAGCGGCGGAGCGGGCGTTCGCGCTTGGCGTCAACCTGCTGGATTCCTCGCCGCTCTATGGGCACGGCCTCGCCGAGCATCGCAGCGGAACCGCGCTGCGGCGCGTGGCGCGCGACGACATCGTCGTCTGCACCAAGGTCGGGCGCTGGATGGATCCGTTCCACGGGCGCGGCGACGGCTCCAATTTCGTCGGCGGGCAGCCGCACCGCGCCGTGGTGGATTATTCCTACGACGGCACGATGCGTTCGGTGGAGCAGTCGCTGCTGCGACTCGGCACCGACCGGATCGACCTGTTGCTGATCCACGATGTCGACGTCTGGACCCACGGCGTGGACGCGATCGAGCAGCGTTTTCGCGAGGCGATGGACGGCGCCTATGTCGCGCTCGACAAGCTGCGGTCCGAGCGCGTCGTCAAGGGCATCGGGATCGGCGTCAACGAGGCCGAGATGTGCGTGCGCTTCGCCAGGGCCGGCACGTTCGACACCATGCTGCTCGCCGGTCGCTACTCGCTGCTCGAGCAGCCGGCGCTCGCCGAATTCCTGCCGCTTGCGCAGACGCAAGGCATCGGCGTGATGCTCGGCGGCGTGTTCAATTCCGGTATTCTGGCCACCGGCGCCGTTGCCGGCGCCAAGTACAATTACAAGGACGCGCCGCCGGACGTGATGCAGAAGGTGGCCGCGATCGAGCGGGTCTGCCGCGCCCATCATGTGGCGCTGCCGACCGTAGCGCTGCATTTCGCATTGGGCCATCCGGCCGTCGCCAGCCTCGTACTCGGCGCGCAGACGCCGCAGGAGGTCGAGCGCAACGTCGCCGCGCTGTCGTCCTCCGTGCCTGCTGTGCTGTGGCGCGACCTCAAGGCCGAGCGTCTGCTCGACGACGACGCGCCGGTGCCGGCATGATGCGGATCGACGCGCATCACCATGTCTGGACGCTGGCGCGCGCCGATTACGGCTGGCTGACGCCCGAGCTCGCGCCGATTTATCGCGACTTCGGCCTCGCCGACCTGGCGCCGCATCTCGCCGCGGCCGGGATCGAGGGCACGATCCTGGTGCAGGCCGCGCCGACCGAGGCGGAGACGGCGTTCATGCTGGATATCGCCAAAGGAGCGGAGCTGGTGCGCGGCGTGGTCGGCTGGATCGACTTCGATGCAGACGATGCGGTGGCGCGGATCGATGCGATCGCGGCGCGCGAGCTGCTCGTCGGCCTGCGGCCGATGGTGCAGGACATCGCCGACGACGACTGGCTGCTGCGTCCGGCCCTGACCGCGCAGTGCGAAGCCATGGCACGGCATGACCTCGTGTTCGACGCGCTGGTGCTGCCGCGGCATTTGCCGAGGCTGGTGCAGGTGGTCGACCGCCATCCCGACCTGCAATTCGTGCTCGACCATTTCGGCAAGCCGCAGCTTGCCAGCGGCGAGATCGCGGGCTGGAAGGACGATGTCACGCGGCTCGCCGCGCGCGCCAATGTGGTCTGCAAGCTCTCGGGCCTGGTCACGGAGGCGGCGCCGAACTGGAAAGTTGACGACCTGCGCGAGGCGGTCGACCACGTGCTCGGCTGCTTCGGGCCGCGGCGGATGTTGTGGGGCAGCGACTGGCCGGTGGTCAATCTGGCCGGCGGTTATGCGAGCTGGTTCGCGGCCAGCGAGTCCCTGTTGGCCGATCTGTCGGCGGATGAGAAGGCCGCGATCTACGGCGGCAATGCGGCGCGCATCTATTTGTCAAGTCGCGGAAGACACACATCCCGGACATAACGCGCGGCAGGACGCCAAATTTGATCCACAGCGCGCCTTGATGAATCAATCCGGGATGGTCCATAAGCGGCCTCCGCGCCGTCGGACGTCCGTCGGCGTCACGGGTTCAGAGAGACGAGCGTGGCCAAAATTCATCATCAGATTGCGCAGGAGCTGGGGGTTCGCGACGAGCAGGTCGAGGCGGCGGTGACGCTGCTCGACGGTGGCGCCACGGTGCCGTTCATCGCGCGATACCGCAAGGAGCTCACCGGCGCGCTCGACGACGCACAGCTGCGCACGCTGGAAGAGCGCCTGACTTACTTGCGCGAGCTCGAGGAGCGCCGCACCGCGGTGCTCAATTCGATTCGCGAGCAGGGCAAGCTCGATGCGGCCCTCGAAGCCCAGATCATGGCCGCCGACAGCAAGGGCCGCCTCGAGGACATCTACCTGCCGTACAAGCCGAAGCGCCGCACCAAGGCCGAGATCGCCAAGGAGGCGGGGCTCGAGCCGCTCGCCGACCTGCTGCTGGCGCACCCCGAGAGCGACCCGAACGAGGCCGCCGCACCCTTCGTCGATGCCGAGAAGCAGGTCGCCGATGCCGCCGCCGCGCTCGAAGGCGCGCGCGCGATCCTGGTCGAGCGCTTTGCCGAGGATGCCGATTTGATCGGCGCGCTCCGCGAGGAGATGTGGTCGAACGGCGTGATGGCCTCCACCGTGCGCGACGGCAAGAAGACCGAGGGCGAGAAGTTCAAGGACTATTTCGACTTCAGCGAGCCGCTGCCGAAGCTGCCGTCGCACCGCATCCTGGCGCTGTTTCGCGGCGAGAAGGAAGAGATCCTCGACCTTCAGATCAAGCCGGAGGCGCAGGCCCCCGCGGCCGGCGTGCCCAGCGCCTACGAATTGAAGATCATGCACCGCTTCGGCGTCTCCAACCAGGGTCGCAAGGGCGACAAGTGGCTGGCGGAGACCGTGCGCTGGGCCTGGCGCACCAAGATCCAGATCCATCTCAACATCGATCTGCGCATGCGGCTGTGGACCGCGGCCGAGACTGAGGCGGTGCGCGTGTTCGCCTCCAACCTGCGCGACCTCCTGCTGGCGGCGCCGGCCGGCGCACGCGCCACCATGGGGCTCGATCCCGGCTATCGCACCGGCGTCAAGGTCGCGGTGGTCGATGCCACCGGCAAGGTGCTGGCGACGACCGCGATCTTCCCACACGAGCCGCAGCGGCGCTGGGACGAGGCGCTCGCCATTCTCGGCAAGCTTGCGATCGAGCATGGCGTCGAGTTGATCGCGATCGGCAACGGCACCGCCTCGCGCGAGACCGACAAGCTCGCGACCGAATTGGTGAAGCGGCTGCCGGAGCGCAAGATGACCAAGATCGTCGTCTCCGAAGCCGGCGCCTCGGTCTATTCGGCCTCGGCCTTTGCCTCGCAGGAACTGCCGGAGCTCGACGTCACCATGCGCGGCGCGGTCTCAATCGCGCGCCGCCTGCAGGATCCGCTGGCCGAGCTCGTCAAGATCGATCCGAAGGCGATCGGCGTCGGCCAGTATCAGCACGACCTCGGCGAGGCCAAGCTGGCGCGCTCGCTCGATGCCGTGGTGGAAGACTGCGTGAACGCGGTCGGCGTCGATGCCAACACCGCCTCCGTGCCGCTGCTCGCGCGCGTGTCGGGCATCGGCCAGGGGCTGGCGCAGAGCATCGTGCAGCACCGCGACGCCAACGGCCCGTTCAAGTCCCGCAAGGCGCTGAAGGACGTGCCGCGGCTCGGGCCGAAGGCGTTCGAGCAATGCGCGGGCTTCCTGCGCATCAACAATGGCGAGGACCCGCTCGATACGTCGGGCGTGCATCCGGAATCCTATCCGGTGGTCCGGCGCATCCTGGAAGCAACCAAGAGCGACATCAAGGCGCTGATCGGCAACGCCGACGTCGTGCGCCAGCTCAAGCCGCAGGCCTTCGTCGACGACACGTTTGGTCTTCCGACCGTCACCGACATCCTGCGCGAACTGGAAAAGCCCGGCCGCGATCCGCGTCCGGCGTT
This sequence comes from Bradyrhizobium sp. ISRA464, assembly GCF_029910095.1. NCBI lineage: Bacteria > Pseudomonadati > Pseudomonadota > Alphaproteobacteria > Hyphomicrobiales > Nitrobacteraceae > Bradyrhizobium > Bradyrhizobium sp. ISRA464. The sequence goes on from NZ_CP094526.1 coordinate 1,737,067, forward strand.
CAAGGCCGCGGTGTTCAAGGAAGGCGTCGAGGAGGTCAAGGACCTCAAGAAGGGCATGATCCTCGAGGGCACGGTGACCAACGTTGCGGCGTTCGGCGCCTTCGTCGATATCGGCGTGCACCAGGACGGCCTCGTGCACATCTCGGCGATGTCCAGGAACTTCATCAAGGACCCGCGCGAGGTGGTGAAGCCGGGCGACATCGTCAAGGTGAAGGTGCTGGACGTCGAGGTCGCGCGCAAGCGCATCGCATTGACGCTGCGCCTCGACGACGAGATCGGACCGAAGAAGGACACCGGCGGATCGTCGCGCGATTTTTCGCGCGGCAAGATGTCGTCATCGGCGCCGCGCCGACCGCAGGAGCAGTCCGGCGGTGGTGCGCTCGCCGAAGCCCTGCGCCGCGCCGCCGAGAAGAGCGGGCGCGGCAAGCCGACCTGAGGGGTGTGCTCATAGAACGAGGGTGTCCGCCTTCTCGATGAAAGCGGACATGCTCTGACGACCTCGTAACGACGCCTTCTGTGAAGGGTTTCGGATGCCGGCCGTTTGAGGGACAGCGCCGCGCATTCGGCGGCCGGCGTCCGAAAGCCTCCAAGGGAGGAAACCGCGGGTAAGGGAACGTAAGGCTGTGCGGCCGGGACTATGGGGATTTGAGCGCCGCGGGCGAGATGGCTGATTTGAATCGAGCCGATGCAGCGGGTTGTTCGACGGTTGAGCGGCTGACGAACGGGCCACGGGTGGCATCGAACTCCATAATTTGTCCGTCGATTTGCGACGGCTGGGGGAAATCTGAGCGCGCTCTGCCGTGGCCGGTCGAGAGCCAGCGGGCACGACGAGCAGATTTGCAGGATTGAGACGTGATCATGAGGTGTCGATCCTGATGCGGTTCATTGGAGCTGTCGGCCGATGCCGCGGCGTTGCACCGCGCGCGAAAACCTCGATGACGATCATGCAGCCGCCACAGCATGGACAGCTCGGCTTGCTGGGATCGGCGGTAGGCTGGCCTTCAGGTTTTGCAGCGGCGAGCAGCTCACGGGCGCGTGCGACGTTGGCGGCACAAGCGCCTTTGGCGAACAGGCCGTAGTGGCGGATGCGATGCAAGCCTTTTGGCAGCACGTGGATGAGGAAGCGGCGGATGAACTCATCTGTGGCGAGCGTCATCTGCTTGTATCGATCGCGGCCCTCGATGCGGTAGTCCTTCCACTTGAAGGTGACGCCGCCCTCGTCGCAGGCGATCAATCGGCTGTTGGCGATGGCCACGCGATGGGTGTAGCGCGACAGATAGGCCGGCACCGCCTCAGGGCCGCCGAACGGCCGCTTTGAATAGACGACCCACTCGGCCGTGCGCAGCGGGGCGAGATGAGTCGCGAAGGATTGCGCCTCGGCGAGATGGGCGTGGTCGCCGAAGAAGCTGAGGCGGCCGGCTTGGTGGGCGGCGACAAGCTTCTCCAGGAACAGTCGCCGGAACAGGCGGGAGAGCACGCGCACGGACAGGAAGAAGCCCGGCCGGCACGACACCCAGCGCTGGCCGTCGGACGAGATGCCGCCGCCCGGCACGATCATGTGCACGTGGGGGTGATGGGTCAGCGCCGAACCCCAGGTGTGCAGCACGGAGGTGACGCCGATCCGCCCACCCAGATGCTTCGGATCGGCGGCGATCGTCAGCATGGTCTCGGCCGAGACCTTGAACAGCAGATCGTAGACCACGGCCTTGTTCTGGTAGGCGATGTCGGCGATGGCCGCCGGCAGCGTGAACACGACGTGATAGTACGGCACCGGCAACAGCTCGGCCTCGCGGTCGGCAAGCCAGTCCTTCGCGGCGGCGCCCTGGCACTTCGGGCAGTGCCGGTTGCGGCAGGAGTTGTAGGCGATCGTGGTATAAGCGCAGTCCGCGCAGCGCGCGACGTGGCCCCCGAGGGCCGCCGTGCGGCAGCGCTCGATCGCCGACATCACCTTCATCTGGTCGAGGCTGATATGACCGGCATGGGCTTGACGCCATGCTAGGCCATGGCTGCGGAAGATATCCGCAACCTCCAAAGCCGGGCGCGACATGCGCGGCCTGCGCGTCAGGCAGGCGGCTCGTCTCGCTTGGCGCGGAGCGGGGTGAGGTGATCCAGCGGGCTCATGACCTCGCGGATGGTGTTGGTGGCGACGCGGGTATAGAGCGCCGTGGTCTCGAGCTTGGCGTGGCCCAACAGGACCTGGATCACCCGAATATCAATGTTCTGCTCGAGCAGGTGGGTCGCGAAGCTGTGGCGCAGGGTGTGCGGCGTCACCCGCTTGGCGATCTCGGCCATGTGGGCCGCCGCGTGGCAGGCGCGCGTGAGCTGGCGCGTCGTCATCGGGCTGGCCGGCTTCAGTCCCGGAAACAGCCAGCCCTGCGGGCGGGAAATGCGGTACCAATCGCGCAGAAGTTCGAGCAGCACAGGGGAAAGCATCGCGTGGCGATCCTTGCGGCCTTTGCCCTGCTCGACGCGCAGCATCATGCGTTCGGAATCGATGTCGGATACCTTCAACGCGACGACCTCAGAGACACGCAACCCTGCACCGTAAGCGACACTGAGCGCCGCCTTGTATTTGATGCTCGGCGCCGCCTCCAGAAAGCGCGCAACCTCTTCCGGGCTGAGAACAACCGGAACCTTGCGTGGCTCGTGCATGAACGACAGGTGCTTGGCAAGCTCGGGCCGATCGAGCGTCACATTGAAGAAGAACCGCAGCGCCGAGACGGTGGCGTTGATCTTTGGCGCGCCGGCGCCGTTCGACGCCAGATGCAGCCGAAAGCCGCGCACGTCCTCCGACTGGGCCAGGTCGGGCGAGCGGCCGAGGAATACCGCGAAGTCCTTGACCCTTTGCACGTAGTCGTGTTGGGTCTTGGGCGCGAACTTGCGGATCGCCATGTCTTCGATCATGCGCTGGCGCAACGGACTGATGGCCTGCTTGGTCATTGGGGATGCTCCTGTTTTGAGTGAAGGTTGCGAACCCCTCATCTCAAAACAGGACGCCCCGTCGCGCTATCGTCTTGGCTGCGTCGCCAGCCCCAGCGCCCTACCGCGCGAGCGGTTTAGTCCTTTGACCCATAGCGAATGTCCCGAGAACCGCGATATAATGGAGCATGACAAGCTCGCAGCCGCTAAGCATCGTAATTCGAATACCCGACGTTTCGCTCTCTCGTTCCGATTTGAACGCATCGTTAGGACTAGAAGTCGACCGTTATGAAGCGTCGTCTGGGCTGGCATACGCTCAGATCGACGTCGCAGGTGTCGGAGATCAATGGGCGGCCGCTCTCGACTATATTCGATCAATTCGCGCCGCCATTCCGCGGCTGGTTTCCGAAGGAGCAATTGGGACGCCGAGCTTGGACGTGGCTATAGCTTTCCCCCATTCGACTCTATCCAAGTCTCTTATCGTCCCGGCTGCTCTGGCTGCGGAGACCGGCGAGGCAGGGATCGACGTTGAACTTTCCGTGTATAAGACCGAATGACGAGGTTGCCTGTTGGCCCAAGGCGGACGTATGGAAGGTCAGCTCCGATGTCCGAACCTGGGCCTAAGGCGGCTATTGGCGAGGCTACGCTTCGTAAAGCGTGATCTGGACTCGAAGGCTGCCCAACGGAACGCAAGGCGTCTCGCCGAAACTAACTTCCGCGTCAGAATCTGGCGCATTTGTAAGTTGAAGGAGGCCGCCGGTTTGCGTCTCCTGATCCTCCTCTTCCTGCGGCGAAGGTCCTTCGTCGCAGCCCAACGAGGGAGGATCTTTCGATGAAGCACAAGCTCTTCACTGGTCTCGTGGCGGCGACGTTCGCCGCGGCGGTCGCGCTTGCGCCGCCTGTCCTTGCCCGCGGCGGAGGCGGTGGCTTCGGTGGCGGCGGCGGTGGCGGTCACGGCGGCGGCTTCGGTGGTGGCGGCGGCGGTCATGGCGGCGGCTTCGGTGGTGGTGGCTTCGGCGGTGGCCGTGGCGGCGGTTTTGCTGGCGGCTTCGGCGGCGGCGGAATGCACGGCGGCGGTTTCGCTGGCGGAATGCATGGAGGAGGTTTCGCCGGCGGCATGCGCGGCGGCGGAATGGCCTTTGCCGGCACGGGTGGCACGCATTTCGGCGGCGCCCGTTTCGGTGGCGCTCGTTTCGGTGGCCCGGGCTTTGGCGGTCCGCGTTTTGCGGGTGCACCGATGACCCGTGCGGCATTTGCACCTGGACCGCGGTTTGCCGGCGCCGGATTCCGCGGCTCGCATTTCTTCCATCATCGCGGCTTCTTCCGTCACCGCTTCCGCCACTTCGCCTTCTTCGACGTCGGCGTGCCTTACCTGTATGCTGATTACTACGACGGCTGCTGGCGCAGGGCACGGACGCCTTACGGATGGCAGTGGGTCAACGTGTGCGGGGACTACTGGTACTAGCGCTACGAACCGCACAGTTGACGCGCGGTCGTCGCCGGCCGTTCCATCCTGCCCCGGAATGGGATAGTCTGGTGGCGGCCGTCGCGCGGGGCACTCGGAGAGTTCAACACGATGCCCGGAGCTCACCGCCGTATTCTCGTCGTCGAGGATGATCCGGAGACTGCGGGTCAACTCGTCGAGCAACTCACCACCAGCGGCTATGATGTCGATCTGGCCGCGAACGGCGGCGAGGCGCTGAACCAGGGCGCGGCGCGCGATTATGCCGTGATCACGATCGATCGCATGCTTCCGGATATCGACGGCATCGCGGTCATGCGTCAGATGCGTGACGACGGGATCGTGGTGCCCTTCCTGATCATCAGCGCGCTCGGCGAGGTGGACGACCGCGTGCGGGGCTTGCGCGCCGGCGGCGACGACTATCTGGTCAAGCCGTTCTCCTTCGTCGAGTTGCTGGCGCGCCTGGAGGCGCTGGGCCGGCGCAGCGAGACCATCGCCAAGGAGACAATCCTGCGGGTCGACGATCTCGCGGTCGATCTGATCTCGCGGACAGCGAGCCGTCGCAACCGGAGGATCCCGCTGCTGCCGAAGGAGTTCCAGCTGCTTGAATATCTCGTGCGCAACGAGGGCCGCGTGGTGTCCCGCGCCATGCTGCTGCAGCATGTGTGGGATCTGCATTTCGACCCCTCGACGAACATCATCGATGTCTATGTCGGCCGGGTGCGGCGCAAGGTCGACGACCAGCAAGCCTATCCGCTGATCCATACGATCCGCGGCATCGGGTACTGCCTCCGTGCTCCTGGCTAAGACCCTCAGGTCATCGACGTTCCGTCTGGCATTGATGGCCATCGGGGCCTTCGGTCTGATCGTCTGCGCGATCTTCGCCTATGTCTACTGGTCGACGGTCTCCTATGTGCGCAGCCGGTCCGATCGCGCGATCATGACCGAGCAGGCGAACCTCCATGACGCCTATGCGCGGTCCGGACGCGACGGTCTGGTCGCGCTGATCGGACAGCGCATCGCCGACAAGAGCTTTGCCGATCACGTCTACCTCCTCGTCGACCATGCATCGGCGGTGCTCGCCGGAAACCTCGCGCGCTGGCCGGTGGACGCCGCAGATCAGGGCTGGGCCGAGTTTCGCGCGCCGGCGCGGTCGCCCGCCTCGGTGGCCCCGCTGGTGCGGGGCGTGACCGAGACCCTGCCGAACGGCGATCGGCTGCTGGTCGGTCGCGACATCGGCGATCTCGACGGCTTCACCGCGCAGATCAGGGCGGCCGGTATCGCTGTCGTCGTGCTGATTGTCGTGCTGGCGGCCGTCGCCAGCATCGGGGTCACGCGGCGGACGGTCGGCCGGATCGAGTCGATCAATGCGACCAGCCGCGCCATCATGCTCTCCGGTCTCGACCAGCGCATCCCGCTCCACGGCAGTCATGACGAATGGGACCGCGTCGCCGAAAATCTTAATCAGATGCTCGACCGCATCCAGACCTTGATGGGCGAGGTGAAGCAGGCCAGCGACAACATCGCGCATGATCTGCGCACGCCGCTGACGCGCATGCGCGGACGGCTCGAGAAGGCCTATCATTGTCCACGCAACGGCGAGAACGATGCGGCGCTGATCGGCGACACCATTGCCGATCTCGATACCGTGCTTGCGATGTTCGCGTCCATCACGCGGATTTCGGAGATCGAGACACGCGCCCGCAAGGACGCCTTTCGCATCGTCAATCTCGTTGAGATCGCAGGCGAGGTGGTCGAGCTCTACGATGCCGCGGCCGAGCGGGACACGACCCGCCTCGAGCTGGCCGGCGACGCCGAGGTGCCGATGACCGGCGATCGCGACCTCCTGTTCGATGCGATCGCCAATCTCGTGGACAATGCCATCAAGCACGGTCGCGCCGGGGGGCGGGTGACCGTGACCTGCCGCAACGGCGAGAGCGGCGCGGTGATCTCCGTCGCCGACGACGGTTCCGGCATTCCCGCCGACCAGCACGATCACGTCTTCAAGCGCTTCTATCGGCTCGAGCAGAGCCGCTACACGCCGGGAAACGGCCTGGGCCTCAGCCTTGTCGCGGCCGTCGCCAGCCTGCACGGTGCGACGATCGAGCTGCGCGACAATTCGCCGGGCCTGTTGGTCGTACTCTGCTTCCCCGCGGCAGCGGTAGCGTAGAGCGGGTTGCTCAACGTGGTGTGGGATGCGGTGGACGCCAACTGTGCGACTGACGAGCGCACACGAGGCGGACGGTGAAGTCGTGTGGTTCCGACGCCCCAGTGGCAGGTGTCTCCTCGCTAAGCACGCGAACGCGTCTCTTGCTGAAGACGGTGACAAAAAAGCCAAGTCTCGCCGGGAAGAGCACGAAGTAAGCCGTAACCCATCGCGCAGGGAAAGCCGGGTTTGATCCGGTTTCACCTGTGGTCCTACCCCCGGGTGCTTTTTTTGTTGCACCGGGCCCATGGGTGCGATCGGCACCCGGCTTTCCCTGCGCCCTCTGAATAACGGAAAGGGACACCAAGACGCAAAACTCGGACAGATCGTGTCGCGGGAAAGTCAAGCCATGTCTAGCGCCGTCATCGCCCGCGAAGGCGGGCGATCCAGTACGCCGCGGCTTATCGGCTCGTGAACCAATGTCGCTGGAATACTGGATCGCCCGGTCGAGCCGGGCGATGACATCGACGGTTTGGCTCCTGAAACGTGAATCGGAAATGCACCGTTGTCATTGTCATTGCGAGCGAAGCAATTCACCTTTCCGGCCCATGGGCCGATGGATTGCGTCGTCGCTGTCGCTCCTCGCAATGACAGCGATATGCGCTGCGGCATTCACAGATTGATCACCCCACGCCTTGCGGCATGCGCGACCGCGTCGGTGCGACCGGTGGCGTCGAGCTTGTCGAGCAGGGAGCCGACGTGAAACTTGGCGGTGTGGACGGAGATGCCGAGGCGCTTTGCGATCATCTTGTTCGAGGCGCCCTCGGCGAGCAGCGCCAGCACGTCGAGTTCGCGCGGCGTCAGCTCGAAGTCGCCGGGCGATCCCGCCCTGTCCTGATCGCGGGAGACGATCGCTGCCGCGACCGGTTCGCCGGGCGTTGCGAGCCGCAGGCCGGCGACGCCGCCAAGCAGCGTCGCCAGCCGGTCTGCAAGGACGGGATCGTCGATCTCGAGCGAGATCACGATTTCAGGTGCACTCTCACTGCTCACGTCTCCGGCCTCTCGCCGATCGTCACCCTGACATGCAGCGGCTCGCCGCCGCGACGGACGGTGAGGTCGACGACCCTGCCGACGCTCTGCGGCCCCAGGGTTCGCAGCAGCGCCCGCACGCCGGACAGCCGCTCATCGTTGACCGCAATGATCACATCGCCTTGCCGGATGCCGGCGGCCGCCGAGGGGCCGTTCTTGTCGACGCTCATCACCATCGCGCCGATGCCGTCGTCGACACGGACCGGCTGCAGGCCGAGGCCAAGATATCCGCGCGCGATGCGGCCAGAGCTCTCGAGCTGCGGTGCGACACGCTCGATGGTCGCGGCCGGAATCGTCAGCACGCGGCGGGGACCCAGCACGGCCATGCCGAACGGCTCTCCCGATGCATTCAGTGCCAGCCCGCCCTGCTGGCTGTGCCGCAGCCGGACGTCCAGCTCGATCCGCGCGTCGATGTCGCCGCCGCGCAGGCTGCGCCAGGCCGGGCCTGACAGCGAGACCATGCCGAGCCGCGCGGTCGGCGCGCCACGGTCCGCCGCGACGACCACCGCGAGCGATCCCAGCGCGGGAACAGTGGCCGACAGCTTGACCGGCGCGACGTCGGCATCGAACCGCAGCAGCGCGATGTCGGTGGTGTGGTCGCGTCCGGCGATGGTCGCCTGCCGCCGGCTGCCGTCGGAAAGCTGGATCTCGATCTCGCCGTCGTCGGCCAGTGCCTCGTCGGCGGTGATGACGAGACCCGACTTCCAGACGAAGCCGGACGCCCGCAGACGGTGCGAATGCACGGAGACGATGGCGGGTGCGGTGCGCGCGATGGTCTCCGAAAGGGCAGATGACAGTGAGGAGAGGGTGGTCGGGTCGGTCATGGGAAACTCCGTTGGCTTCCCTCAGTCTGGGATGTTGCGGCAGACGGCGAAACTGGCCGGATGGGCAGGGCTCGACCGCGCGCCGGCATGGGTCGTTCGGAGCGGAAGGTCAGCTCAGCCGGTGCAGGGTTGCCTTCGGACTCTCGCCGAACTTGGCCCGGTAGGCGCTTGCCATACGGCTCAAATGGGTGAAGCCGAGGTCGAATGCAATATCGACGATGCGCTCGCCTGGACGAGCCGTCTTCAGGCGCGCGTTGAGCTGGGCGAGGCGGATGTCGAGCAGCATCTCGCTGACCGTGGTGCCGAAGTGGCGGCGGAAGCCGAGCTGCAGCGCGCGAATGCCGGTGCCCGCGACGTCGGCAAGCTCGACAAGATCCAGGGGCTCGGTCGCGCGTGTCTCCAGATAGGCGCGCGCCCGTTTCAGCGGCGCCGGCTGGGTCTCGGCGCGGCCGTTGAAGACATCGATGGCCGAGCGCAGGCTGTGCGGCTGGCCGTTGAGCAGGGCGTTGAGCAACGCCTCGCGCCACTCGGCCGCCGCCAATCCGGGCAACGTCTTGTGCGGGCCGAGCTGATCGGCCAGCGCGACCAGATGTTCGATCCTCGCGGCGATTGCGTGCCCGAGCGGCCCGGTCAGCGCGACATCTGGATCAAACTCGACCGGCCGTACAGCCACGCCGCCAAGCGCTGCGGCGCGATGCTCCACCAGCTTGCGATCGAGCAGCAGGATGAGCTGGGCGCAATCGCTGCGCCACGTCATGTCGGTCGCAATGGTCGGCGACAGCAGCGATGCGCAGAAGGCCGGTCCCGTCATCACCTCGCGTGCCGCGGTGCGGATCGCGGCCGAGCCATGCAGCGGCACCTGCAGCAGGAAGAAGCGGTCAAGGCAACCGGGATTGATCGACACCGATCCGCCATAGGCGACATAGTTGACGGAGAAGCCGTCAAAGCCCGCACAATTGTGGAACGCGAAGAAATCTCCTTCGGAGCGATCGACCGGCGTCAGATCGTGCGGACAGAAGATGCGTCCGATCGCCTCGGCAGCGTCGTCGACGCGCGTCGTCGCGACCCGCGCGAAATCCTTCAGCCTTGCCCTTGCCGAAACCTCGTTGCTCGCCGCAATCACGCCGGCCGTCCGCAGTTGTTTGAGGTCTAAAACATCATGCAGCCTAGTGCATCCCTCGGCAAAGTGGAACGCAGTTTCATCGGCAATCTGCCTGATCGTTGCGCAGGCGGGTGGGGGCCTCGGGCAGGAGAGGACGTGCCGATCGCTCCCGCATTGCAGCATGATCCGGTCGGATGCGGATTCGTTTATCGGCTAGACAGCCCTGCCGGCCGGCGACAGGCTCCGTGCCCGCAATGCGCACCAACCCCTGGAGAGGCTGATATGGGCACGCTCGAAAAAGGCATCACCCGAAACGGCACCGGCTACGGCGGCAAGACCTGGAATATCCTGGGCCAGGTCTATTATCCCAAGGCGGTCACCGACTCGACCTTCGCGTTCGAAACCAACAGCGATCCCGGCCAGTTCGTGCCGGTGCATATCCACCCAACCCAGGACGAGTTCATCCTGGTGCAGGAGGGCATGCTCGACCTCAAGCTCGATGGGGTCTGGGTGCAGGCCAAGGCCGGCGACCTCGTGCGCATGCCGCGCGGCATTCCGCACGGCTACTTCAACAAGTCGGACAAGCCGGCGCGGGCGCTGTTTTGGGTGTCGCCGATGCAGAAGCTCGAAGCGCTGTTCGACAAGCTGCACAATCTGCAGGACCCCGCCGAGGTGGTGCGCATCTCCGCGCAGCACGAGGTGGATTTCCTGCCGCCGGAAGCCAACGACTAGGCGCGCAGCCAAAGCAGACAGCACGCGCGACGCGACGATCGCCGGAGTAGACGTCCCGGCGATACGGGGATGCGTGCGCCTAGGGAATGGACCTGTTCATTCATCGCGGAGCGGTTTCATGGTCAAGCAGAAGCATGTGTGCGTTATCGGTGCCGGCGTGTCGGGGCTCGCCGCAGGCAAGGCGTTCGCCACGCGCGGCCACAAGGTGACCATCATCGAGCGCAGCGGCGATCTCGGCGGGGTCTGGGAGCCGGCGCGCTCCTATCCCGAGGTCCAGACCCAAAGCCCGAAGGACCTCTATCGCTACACCGACAAAGCGATGCCTGAGTCCTATCCGGAGTGGCCGAAGGGACCGCAGGTCTATGCCTATCTCAGCGAATATGCCCGCAGCCACGGGATCGACGGCGCAATCCGCTACGATACGAAGGTGGAGGCGATGAACCGCCGGGCCGACGGCAAACCGGGCTGGAGGCTCGAGCTGCGCTCGACCGACGGCGCCACCGGCCACGAGGATTTCGACTTCGTCGCCGTCTGCACCGGGCAGTTCAACGAGCCGCAGACATTGTCGCTGCCGGGCGAGGACGGCTTCAAGGCGCAGGGCGGCCAGATCCTGCATTCCTCGCAATATGGCGATCCGACCCTCGCGAAGGGACGCAAGGTCGTCGTGCTCGGCGGCTCGAAATCGGCCACCGACATCGCGGTGAACGCGGTCAATTCCAGCGCCAGCGAGGTGACGATCGTGTTTCGCGAGCCGGTCTGGCGGATCCCCTATTTTGTCGGCGGGCTCGTGAACTTCAAGCGCATCCTCTACATCCGCGCGCAGGAGCAGATGTTCGCAAGCTGGGGCATCGGCCCGATGGGCCGGCTCAAGCATGCGATTGCGAAACCATTCGTCTGGGCGAACTGGCGCGGGCTCGAGAGCATGCTGAAGATGCAGCTCAAGCTCAAGCAGTGCAACATGGTGCCCAAGGAGCGGATCGAGGATGGCGTCAACTGCTCGGTGCCGATCGCAACCCCCGGCTTCTATCCGATGGTCGCCGACGGCCGCATCAAGGCGGTGCGCGGCACCTTCGACCATTATGACGGCAAGACCATCGTCACGAGCGGCGGCCAGCGCATCGCGGCCGATGTCGCGGTGCTCGCGATCGGCTACAAGCTCGGCGTGCCGTTCCTGCCGGAGGCCTATCGGGCGAAACTGGTCGAGCCCGACGGGCAGTACCGGCTGTATCGCCTGATCGCCAATCCCGATCTGCCCGACATGGGCTTCGTCGGCTTCAACTCGAGCTTCTGTACGTTGCTGTGCGCCGACCTCGCCGCGAACTGGCTGGTGCGTTACGCTGATGGCCAGCTCGCGCGCCAGCCGAGCGCGGCCGAGATGAACGACAACATCGCGATGATGCTGAATTTCAGGCGCGTCGAACGGCCGGCGGCGGGCGTCTATGGCGGGCTGTGCGTCGCGCCCTATCATTTCAAGCATTTCGACGAGCTGTTGGCCGATATCGGCGCCAAAACCTGGCGCCGCAACCCGCTCGTCGAAAAGTTCACGCCGCCCGACGCCGACGCCTATGCGCGCTTTCTTGCCACCGCGCCGGATTACAAGGCGGCGGCGTGAGAACGTCACGGTTGACTGGATTGGTGAGGTAGGTGAAACACTCGTGCCGTCCGGGCATGATACGCCTGATGTCAGCGAGGGAAGCATCATGTCGCAGTCCTTCACCTATCAGGTCAGCCCGATGCGGGTGGTGTTCGGGGTCGGCACCATCGCGAAATTGGGGGACGAGCTCGAGCGTCTCGGCGTCAAGCGCGCGCTGGTGCTGGCAAGCCGCCGGCAGCAGGCCGAGCTCGGCGATCTCGCGGCATTGACCGGCGGCCGCATGGCCGGGCTGTTTGAGGGGGCCGTGGTGCACACGCCGGTCGCGGTCACTGAGCGGGCGATGCAGGCCGTGCACGATCTGAAGCCCGACGGGGTCGTTGCGATCGGCGCGGGCGCCGCGACCGGCCTGAGCAAGGCGATCGCACTGCGCACCGACCTGCCGCAACTGATCCTGCCGACCAGCTACGCCGGGTCCGAAATGACGCCGGTGCTGGGAGAGACGGTCGAAGGCGTCAAGACCACGCAGTCGTCGCCAAAGATCCTACCCGAGGCCGTGATCTATGACGTCAACCTGACCGTCTCGATGCCGGCAAAATTCTCCGCGATCTCCGGCCTCAACGCGATCGCGCACGCGGCCGAGGCGCTCTATGCGCGCGACGGCAATCCGATCACCTCGCTGATGGCGGAAGAGGCAATTGCGAAGCTCGCATCGTCGCTGCCGGAGGTGATTGCGCGGCCGCGCGATCTCGAGGCGCGTTCGGACGCGCTTTACGGCGCATGGCTGTGCGCCGTCTGCCTCGGCACGGTCGGCATGGCGCTGCATCACAAGCTCTGTCACACGGTCGGTGCATTGTTCGACCTGCCGCATGCCGAGACCCACGCGGTGCTGCTGCCACACACCATCGCCTACAACACGCCGGCGGCACCTGATGCGATCGGCCGCGCCGCGAGGGCGCTTGGTGTGGCCAACGCGGCCAGTGGCCTGTTCGACCTGTCGGCGCGGCTTGGCGCACCGCGCGCGCTTGCGGAGATCGGCATGCCCGAAGACGGTATCGCAAGGGCCGCCGAGCTCGCCACCAAGAATCCCTACTGGAATCCGCGGCCGATCGAGCAAGAAGGCATTCGCGATCTGCTGAAGCGGGCATGGGCCGGCGAGCGGCCGCAGGAAGGGTAGGGCTGTCGTCACACTCCGATCGCGTTGCGCGCGATCACGTCACGATAGAATGCCGCGCTCAGCTTCGGCACGCGCGCCTGGGTCTCGAAATCCACCCGGTACAGGCCGAAGCGTTTCGCGTAGCCGAAGATCCATTCGAAATTGTCCATCAGGCTCCACAGGAAATAGCCGTGAACCGGGACGCCTTCGGCGGTGGCGCGCTGCAGCTGCGCGAGATAGTTGCGCAGGAACATGATGCGGTCGACGTCGTAGATCTGGCCGTCCGGATGCAGTTTGTCCTCGCCGGACGTTCCGTTCTCGCTGATATAGATGCTCTTGATGTTCCACAGCTTGGCGGCAATCCGCGGCGCCCAGTAGATCACTTCCGGCGCGATCCGCAGCCATTCCGAGTTCATATGCGGGAACGACGCCGGCATCGGCAGCGGTCGCCAGCCCGGCGCATGGTCGGTGGCGACGACGTAGACTTGCGGCGCGTAGATGTTCAAGCCGACGAAATCGTTGGGCTGCGAAATGATCTTCAATTCGTCCGCAGTGAATTTGGGCGCGTCCGCACCAGCCCATTGCAGGAAGCCCTCGGTGTACTTGCCTTCGAGGACGACGCCGAGAAAGCCAGCATTGAGTTCACGCGTCGCGATCTCGGTGGCGTGGATGTTCTCCGGCGTGTTGATCGCGGGCACGCAGGCAGTGATGTTCTCGGCCGGGCCGACCCGCGTGCCGGCACGCCCCTTGGCGCGGATTGCCTGCACTGCGAGCCCATGCGCCAGCGCGACGTGGTGGCGCGCCTGGTTCACCTGCGCCTGCGGAAGCTTCAACCCGGGTGCGTCGATGCCGAGGCCGTAACCGAAGGGGATGAAGCGCCCGACCTCGTTGAGGGTGAAGATGTTCTTGACGCGGTCGGTGAGCCGCTGCGCGACATAGCCGGCATAGTCGCCGAACGCCTTCGACGTCTCGCGGGATTGCCAGCCGCCGACGCGGTCCTGCAGCGCCTGCGGCAGGTCCCAGTGATAAAGCGTGGCGTAGGGCTCGATGCCGTTTGCCAGCAGTTCGTCGACCAGGCGGTGGTAGAAGTCGAGGCCCTTCGGGTTCGGCGCGCCGGTGCCGTCCGGAAACACCCGTGGCCAGGCGATCGAGAAGCGATAGGCCCTGGCGCCGAGGTCCCGGATCAGGCGGACGTCCTCCTTGTAGCGGTGATAGTGATCATTGGCGCGATCGCCGCTGGTGCCGTCCTCGATCTTGCCCGGCGTGTGGGTGAAGGTGTCCCAGATCGAACGGCCGCGGCCATCCTCGTTGACCGCGCCCTCGACCTGGTAGGACGACGTCGCGGTGCCCCAGACGAAGCCGACGGGAAAGCTCGCTCCGTCCGGCCGCGGCGGCTCCTTCGCAGCTTGGGCGGGGGCCGACAGCCCAAGCGCCGAGAGGCCTGCAAGGCCCGCAAACTGCCGGCGCGAGAATTTATCGAACATTATTGGCTCCCGTCGGGTTCGTGTCGGTCCGGTGGTGGTGCCCGGCCGATACCGGGGAAAAGCCTCGACCTCATCACCGGCTGCAGCAGGAAGTGCGTCGGCAAGTTATCCTCTGACCGTCCTGCCGGGCAACAAGCGCGGTTGCAATGTCGCGGTCGCAGAGTTGTCAATTTCGTGGTGACATTATCTCCTTTAGATTCACGGCTACCCTCCCCGAAAATAGCGTCCGAAAATCCCTCCGAGGTCTCGTTGAGCCGCGCAATGAGCAAGCCTGCAAGCCATCACCGATGGGCGTTTCTGCGTCGCGTTGCCGCGGCGACTGTCCTGCTGTCAGTGGCGGCTGGCGCGCGCGCCGAGCAGACCTTTTCCTTCGACAGCACGCTGGGAGGGTTGCCGAAGGTCGTCGTTCCCGTGAATTACGCGATCGAGCTGACGCTCGATTTCGCTAATCTCGTGCTGCCCGGCGTCGAGACTGTCGACATCGAGGTGCGCGAGCCGACCGCTCAGGTGACGCTGAACACGATCAGCACGACGTTCGGCGATGTCTCCGCCGATGACGGGGCGCAGCGCGCCGCGGTCACGACCGATGCCGCTGCGCAGACGGCGACGCTGACCTTCGCCCAGCCGCTTGCGGCGGGCCGGCACAAGCTGCGTATCGCTTTCACCGCGCAGATCAACAAGTTCGGCAGCGGCCTGTTCTCGGTCGATTATCCGACCCGGACCGGCATGAAGCGGCTGATCTCGAGCAAGCTCGAGCCGGCGAATGCACGGCGGATATTTCCGTGCTGGGACGAGCCGGCGTTCAAGGCAACCTTTGCCCTCAGCGTCGTGATCCCGCGCAATCTGCTGGCGGTCGGCAACATGCCGGTGGCAAGCGAAGCGCAGGTCTCCGACAACCTCAAGAGAGTGACCTTCGCGCCGACACCGAGGATGTCGAGCTATCTCTTCGTGCTCACCGTGGGCGAACTGGCGCGTGTCACGGCGGACGCCGGCGGCGTCACGCTCGGTGTGGTGACGACGCAAGGCAAGACCGAGCAGGGGCGGTTCGCGCTCGACAGCGCGGTCAAGCTGCTCGCCTACTACAACGACTATTTCGGGGTGAAATATCCGCTGCCCAAGCTCGACCTGATCGCGGTGCCCGGCGGGTTTGGCGGAGCGATGGAGAATTGGGGCGGCATCACCTTCTTCGAGAGCCGGCTGCTGTTCGATCCCGCGACCAATGCGGAGTCTGCGCGGCGCGGCATCTTTGCTATCATCGCGCATGAAATGGCGCATATGTGGTTCGGCGACCTCGTCACGATGGCCTGGTGGGACAATCTCTGGCTCAACGAAGGTTTCGCAAGCTGGATGGCGACCAAGGCCTCGGAGCATTTCTACCCGCAATGGCAGAACTGGCTGAACGGCTATGGCGCCAAGCAATTCGCCATGGCGCTCGATGCGCGCCGCACCTCGCATCCGATCCAGCAGCCGATCGCCGATCACAGCGAAGCGGTCACGGCCTTCGATGCCATCACCTACAACAAGGGCCAGGCGCTGATCCGGATGCTGGAGAACTATCTCGGCGCGCAGGCCTTCCGCGACGGCATTCGCAAATACATGGCTGTGCACGCCTATAGCAACAGCACGACCGCCGATCTCTGGCAGGCGCTGGAGAGCGCCGCCGGCAAGCGGATCGCGGGCGTGGCTGCGTCGTCCTACCTCGCGCTGCTCGATGCGCTCGACATCGGCGATCATCGCGCCGTGTGGGACCAGGTGATCTCGTCGTTTGCCATGCTCGACCGCCTGGCGCGCGCTCGCGACGAACGGCCGGTCATCCAGGCCTATGCGCGCGCGAAGCTCCGCCCGGTGTTCGACAGGCTCGGATGGGAAGGCGGCCCGGCCGATGACGACACCGCGCTGTTGCGCGCCAGCCTGATCCGTACGCTCGGCGATTTCGGCGACAAGGCCATCGTCGCCGAGGCGAAGCGGCGGTTCGCAGCGTTCCTGGTGGATTCCGACGCGCTCCCCAACGCGTTGCGCGACCCCGTGACCCATCTCGTCGGCATCACGGCCGACCGCTCAACCTACGACACGCTGCTCGCGCTGGCGCGCAAGAGCACCGTCACCAACGAGCGCCTGCGTTATTATTTTGCCGCCGCCAGCAGCCACGATCCCGCCCTAGCGCAAGCGACGCTGGCATTGACGTTGACCAACGAACTGCCCGACACGATCGTCCCGGGCATGATCGGCGCGGTCGCGTCCGCAGGCGAGCAGCCGCAGCTCGCCTGGGATTTCGTTCGGAACAATTTCGATGCGCTGCTGGCGAAGCAGGGACCGAATTTTCGCGATCAGTTCGTGCCCAACTTGATGGCCAACTTCACCGATGCGGCCCACGCGGCCGAGCTCGCTGCCTTCGCGCCGTCGCAATCGACCAGCGGCGGGCGGATGATGGTGGCGCGGGCGCTGGAATCGATCGCGATCTCCGGCGATCTGCAGGCGCGCATGTTGCCGGTGGTCGGTGCCTGGATCAGGGCGCACAAGCAGTGAGGTCGCGAGGGACTCCCCGACGCCGTACGATGCCGCTATGCTCGACCGGTCGCATGCAATCAAACGCGCGAGGCTGACATGGTTAAAGGCTCCGATTTGCTGGTCGCCGCCCTCGAGAACGAGGGTGTGGAACGTGTGTTCGGTGTTCCCGGCGAGGAGAATCTCGACGTTGTCGAGAGCCTGCGCACATCCTCGATCAAGCTGATCGTCACACGTCACGAGCAGGCCGCGGCCTTCATGGCGGCGACCTATGGCCGGCTGACCGGAAGGCCCGGCGTGTGCATGACGACGCTCGGACCCGGTGCGCTCAATCTCACCACCGGCGCTGCCTATGCGCTGCTCGGCGCGATGCCGATGGTGATGCTCACGGGCCAGAAAGGCATCATGAGCAGCCGCCAGGCCAAGTTCCAGATCGTCGATATCGTCAACACGTTCCGTCCACTGACCAAACTGTCACTGCAGATCGTCAGCACCGCGACCATTCCGACGCTGGTCCGGGACGCCTTCCGGATCGCGATGCAGGAGCGCCCGGGCCCCGTGCTGCTCGAACTCCCGGAGGATATCGCAGGCGAGGAGGCGGAACCGGTGGCCATGGTGCCGCCGCATCCGATCGAAATCCCCATCGCGCATGCCGCGGCGCTCGACCGCGCCGCAGACATGATCCTGAAGGCGCAGCGCCCGTTGATCATGCTGGGTGCCGCGGCCTCGCGCCCGCGCAGCACGGCCGGCATCGGCGACTTCGTCCGACGCACCAAGATTCCGTTCTTCACCACGCAGATGGGCAAGGGCACGGTGTCCGGCGGGACCAATCTCTACATGGGCACCGCCGCGCTGAGCGAACGCGACTATGTGCATGAGGCGATCGACCGCGCCGATCTCATCATCGCAATCGGGCATGACACGATCGAGAAGCCGCCCTTCATCATGGGTCCCAAGGGACCGCAGGTGATCCATGTCAGCTATACGCCGGCGAATGTCGAGCAGGTCTATTTCCCGCAGTGTGAAGTGATCGGCGATGTCGGTCCGAGCCTCGAGCTGTTGGCCGACCGGGTCGAGGGACGGCTCCCGCACGCCAGCGCGCTGCACAGCCTTCGCGAGGGCATTCTGGCGAAAATCACCGACCGCGCCACCGAGGGCCGCTGGCCGCCGACGCCGCAACGCATCGTGCATGACGTCCGTCAGGTCATTCCCGAAGACGGCATCGTCGCGCTCGACAACGGCATGTACAAGATCTGGTTCGCCCGCAATTACCGCACGCTGCTGGCGAACTCGCTGCTGCTCGACAATGCGCTCGCGACCATGGGCGCCGGCCTGCCGTCGGCGATGATGGCGGCGATGCTCTATCCGAAGACCCGGGTGCTCGCGGTCTGCGGCGATGGCGGCTTCATGATGAATTCGCAGGAGCTGGAGACCGCCGTGCGGCTCAAGCTCAACCTCGTGATCCTGATCCTGGAAGATTCCGCCTACGGCATGATCCGCTGGAAGCAGGCGGTCGACCATTTCCCCGATTTCGGTCTCACCTTCGACAATCCGGATTTCGTCAAATATGCCGAGAGCTACGGCGCGAAGGGTTCGCGGATCGAGAACACCGAGGCGATCGTCCCGACGCTGGAGCGAGCCTTCGCCGGCGGCGGCGTGCATCTCGTCGTGGTTCCCGTCGATTACACCGAGAACAAGCGGGTGCTGGTCGACGAGTTGCGTGAAAAGGTGCAGCAGATCGATGTGTCGTAATGCCTCGCTGCGGCCAGCAAGGAACGAAATGCCCCTGGCTTGATTGGGGGTAAGCCAGCATGGTAGCACGCCGAGGCATCACCCGATTGCGCTGATGGTCGGCGAATTCAGCTCTGAGAGGTCACGTGACGGCACCACATCCCGCGGCCGGCAAACCCGTCGATCCCGCTTCGCTCGCCAATGTGCCACGGCTGGTCACGGCCTATTTCGCCGGCAAGCCTGACGCCCATGATCCCGCCCAGCGAGTTGCCTTCGGCACCTCGGGCCACCGCGGCTCGTCGCTGAAGAATTCCTTCAACGAGGACCACATCCTCGCCACCACGCAGGCGATCTGCGATTATCGCCGCGAGGCCGGGCTGACCGGCCCGCTGTTCATCGGCATCGACACCCATGCGCTGGCCGAGCCGGCGCTGGTCAGCGCGGTCGAGGTGTTCGCCGCGAACGGCGTCGAGATCATGATCGATGCGCAGGGCGGCTACACGCCGACACCGGTGGTCTCGCACGCGATCCTGAGCTACAATAAGGGCCGCAACACGGGGCTTGCCGACGGCGTCGTCATCACGCCGTCGCACAACCCGCCGGAGGATGGCGGCTACAAGTACAATCCGCCGCATGGCGGCCCGGCTGACACCGACGTCACCGCGGTGGTCGAGAAGAACGCCAACCGCTATATCGAGGCCGGCCTCAACGGCGTGGCGCGGATTCCGTATGAGCGCGCGCGCAAGGCCGCGACCACGCACCTTCACGATTACATCACCCCTTACGTCGCCGACCTCGGCAACACCGTCGATCTTGCCCTGATCAAGTCCGCCGGCGTCAGGATCGGCATCGATCCGCTCGGCGGCGCCGCGGTGCATTATTGGCAGCCGATCATCGCGCGTTACGGGATCAATGCGACCGTCGTCAACGACGCGGTCGACCCGACCTTCCGCTTCATGACCGTGGATTGGGACGGCAAGATCCGGATGGACTGCTCGTCGCCCTACGCGATGGCAAGCCTGATCGGGATGCGCGATAAGTTCGATGTCGCCTTCGCCAACGACACCGACGCCGACCGCCACGGCATCGTCACCCGCTCGAACGGGTTGATGAACCCGAACCATTTCCTGGCCACCGCGATCGCCTATCTGTTCGCGCACCGGCCGCAATGGAGCAAGGACGCGGCGATCGGCAAGACCATCGTGTCGAGCTCGATCATCGATCGCGTCGCCAAGAAGCTGAACCGCAAGCTGGTCGAGACACCGGTCGGCTTCAAATGGTTCGTGGAGGGACTCGGCAGCGGCGCGTTCGGCTTTGCCGGCGAGGAGAGCGCCGGCGCCTCGTTCATCAAGCGCGACGGCTCGGTCTGGACCACGGATAAGGACGGCATCATTCTGGGTCTGCTGGCGGCGGAAATCATCGCGAAGACCGGTCGCGACCCGAGCGAATTGTTCAATGAGCTTACCGCCGAATTCGGCGTTCCCTATTACGAGCGCATCGACGTGGCAGCGACGCCGAAGCAGAAAAGCGCGCTGAAGGCGCTCGGGCCTGAGCAACTCAACATGACGCAACTGGCCGGCGATGCCGTGCGTGCGGTCAGGACGAAAGCGCCGGGCAACGACCAGCCGTTCGGCGGCATCAAGGTCGAGAGCGAGTCCGGCTGGTTCGCCGCGCGCCCGTCCGGCACCGAGGACGTCTACAAGATCTACGCCGAGAGCTTCCGGGGGCCCGATCATCTCAAGCAGATCCAGAGCGACGCGCAGGCCGCGATCGCCAAGGTGTTTTGAGATCGGGCGGGGGCTGACGTCATGCGGGTGCTGTTGACGGGCTCTTCCGGCTGGCTCGGGCGTTTTCTCGCGCCGAAGCTGCGGCAAGCCGGCCACAGCGTCGTCGGCCTCGACGTGGTCCCGGGCGAGGCCACCGATATCGTCGGCTCGATCGCCGAGCGCTCGGTGGTAGACCGAGCCTTCGCCGATCACGGCATCGAGGCGATCATCCATGGCGGCGCCCTGCACAAGCCGGATATCGAGCGGTTTTCGCCGCAGGCCTTCGTGGACGTCAACGTGACCGGCACGTTGAATCTGCTGCAGGCAGCGGTAGCCGCGGGCCATGACCGCTTCGTCTTCACCTCGACGACGTCGCTGATGATCTCGCAGGCGATCCACGACGGCGAGGGCACTGCTGCGGTGTGGCTCGATGAGAGCGCAGGCCCGCTCGAACCGCGCAACATCTACGGCATCACGAAGCTCGCTGCAGAGGGGTTGTGCCGGCTGTTCAGCCGCGAGCATGGGCTGAATTGCGCGGTGCTGCGCACCAGCCGCTTCTTCCCCGAAGATGACGACACGATCCGTGACATCCGCGGCGAAAGCCTGAAGGCGACCGAGTTGCTGTACCGCCGTCTGACCGTCGAGGATGCGGCTGACGCCCATGTGGTGACGCTCGAAAAGGCTGGCGGCTTCGAGGTCTTTGTGATCAGCGCACCGACGCCGTTTTCGCGCAATGACCTCGCGGCGCTGAAATCGGATGCGGCAAGCGTAATTGCACGATATTTCCCCGATGCGCCGAGGCTGTTTGCCAAGCGCGGCTGGCGCCTGCCGACGTCGATCGGCCGGATCTACGATGCCGGCAAGGCCGAACGGCTGCTCGGTTTCCGCGCGGTAACCGACTTTGCGGCCGTGCTGGACGCTCTGCGTGAGGGAAGGCCGCTTCCCTTCGCGCACGATCCCGACTATGTCTCGCCGTCAACGAGGCTCGCAAATGGCTGATTTTCACGGCGTCTTCCCGTATCTGGTGTCTCCGGTCGATCCCGCCGGCCATATCCGCACCGAGGTGCTTGGCCGGCTGTGCGACGATCTGATCAAGGCTGGTGTCCATGGACTGACACCGCTCGGTTCGACCGGCGAGTTCGCCTATCTCAACAATGCCCAGCGCATGCAGGTGGTGCAGACCACGATCGAGGCCGCGCAGAGCCGCGTGCCCGTGGTCGCCGGCGTCGCCTCGACCTCGACGGCGGACGCCGTGGCGCAGGCCAAGGCCTATCAGAAGCGCGGCGCGAACGGCATCCTGGCGATCCTGGAGGCGTATTTCCCGCTCAGTGACGCCCAGGTCGAAGCCTATTTCCGCGCCATTGCTGATGCCGTCGACATTCCCGTCGTCATATACACCAATCCGAATTTCCAGCGCTCCGACCTCACGCTCGGCGTCATCGCACGCCTCGCGGTCCATCCGCGCATCGGCTACATCAAGGACGCCTCGACCAACACCGGGCGGTTGCTGTCGATCATGAATCGCTGCGGCGACGGCATCAAAGTGTTCTCGGCCTCTGCCCATATTCCGGCCGCGGTGATGCTGATCGGCGGCCACGGCTGGATGGCGGGGCCCGCCTGCATCATCCCGCGGCAGAGCGTCGAGCTCTACAACCTCTGCCGCCGCACCCGCTGGGACGAGGCGATGGCGCTGCAGCGGAAACTGTGGCGCATCAACGAGGCCTTTGCCCGCTTCAATCTCGCCGCCTGCATCAAGGCGGGGCTCGCGATCCAGGGCTATGACGTCGGCGACCCCGTGCCGCCGCAGGCGCCGCTGTCGGCCGAGCAGCGCAAGGTGGTCGAGGCAGCTCTGCGCGATCTAGCGTGAGGGGATGTCGTAGGGTGGGCGGGTGCGCTGCGCTTGCCGTCACGACCGCGGCTTGCCGGGCACGCTTTGTATGCCCCGCGCTTTCGCCTCCCTATACCGCTCTCAGGCCCTCCTGCGGCATCTCGCGCACCAGACTCTTCAGGTCTGCTTCTTCAAGCGTCTCCTTTTCCAAGAGCTTCTTCGCTGCGCTGTCGAGGATTGCGCGGCGCGCGCTGAGGATGCCTTCGGCACGCTGGAAGACGCTATCGACAATCGCGCGGACCTCGTGGTCGATGGCGGCGGCCGTGTCCTCCCCATAGTCGCGTTGGCGCAGGGAATAGGGCCCACCCGCGTCGGCGAGGGGGTTGCTGCCGGGCTCGCGATCGTAGGTAACGCCGCCGAGACTTTCGGACATGCCGTAACGCGTCACCATGCTGCGGGCGATATCGGTCACGCGCCGCAGGTCGTCCGCGGCACCGGTCGAGAGATGCCCGAACACGATCAATTCGGCCGCACGACCGCCGAGCAGCACCGCCATCTTGTTCTCCAGTTCCTCCTTGGTCATCAGGAAACGGTCCTCGATCGGACGCTGGATGGTGTAGCCGAGCGCGCCGACGCCGCGTGGGATGATCGAGACCTTGTGCACGGGGTCGACGCCCGGCAGCGACAAGGCGACCAGCGTATGGCCCATCTCGTGATAGGCGACGATCTCGCGCTCCTTGGGATTGAGCAGGCGGTTGCGTTTCTCGAGACCGGCCACCATGCGCTCGACCGCGCGGTTGAAGTCAATCATGGCGACGGCAGTGGCTCCGCGGCGTGTCGCGAGCAGCGCCGCTTCATTGACGAGATTGGCAAGATCGGCGCCAGTAAATCCCGGCGTCAGCGCCGCCACGGCTTCGGAGGCGACGTCGGCCGCGAGCCGCACCTTCTTCATGTGCACCTCGAGAATTTCGATACGGCCTTTCTTGTCAGGACGATCGACAAGCACCTGGCGGTCGAAACGACCGGCCCGCAGGAGCGCAGGATCGAGAATTTCCGGCCGGTTCGTCGCGGCGAGAATGACGAGGCCGGAACGTGAGTCAAAGCCGTCAAGTTCGACCAGGAGCTGGTTCAGCGTCTGCTCCTTCTCGTCGTGGCCGCCGGCATACGGGCCGATACCGCGTGCCCGGCCGAGCGCGTCGAGTTCATCGATGAAGATGATCGCCGGCGCCTTCTTGTGCGCCTGCTGAAACAGGTCGCGGACCCGTGCTGCACCCACGCCGACGAACATCTCGACGAATTCCGATCCCGAAATCGAGAAGAATGGCACGCGGGCTTCGCCGGCGACGGCCTTCGCGAGTAGGGTCTTGCCGGTGCCTGGCGGGCCAACCAGGAGCACGCCCTTCGGCATGCGCCCGCCGAGCCGGCCATAGTCGGTCGGGTTCTTCAGGAAATCGACGACCTCGCGCAGCTCGTCCTTGGCCTCGTCTACGCCGGCGACGTCGCCGAAGGTCACGCCCGTGTTGGATTCGACATAGATCTTGGCTTTGCTCTTGCCGATCGCCATCAGTCCGCCGCCCAGGCCTCCGCCGGCGGCGGCGCGCCTGCCGATGTACCACCAGATACCGAAGAACAACAGTACGGGCATCACCCACGACAGCAGGTCGCGCAAGAAAGTGTTCTCGATCTGACCGGTGAAGCGCACATGGTATTTCTCGAGCTCCTGGGCCACGTCCTGGTCGACCCGCGTGGTCACGAACTGCTTTTGGCCGCCGGGCAGCGGCTGCTTCAGCGTGCCTTGCACCGTGCGGTCGGAAATGCCGACGGAATCGACCTTCCCGTCCCGGAGCAATTGCTGGTACTGGCTGTAGGGGATCACCGCGGTCTTGCTCGCGGTCGACACCATGTACTGGATCAGGAAAACCGCGATAATCGCAGCAATGGCATAGCCAATATTGAACCGCGTCCGTTCGGTCATGCCGAAAGCTCCGATCAAATGCGGGACGTCTCTGGCGTCGGATTGGGACGATCCCGCAAAGGCCGCTGAGAGCCGCAACGCATCCCTGGGACAACGAAAGACCGGCGTCCCGGTTTCAATCGGGGACTTGCGGGACAAACCGCGGCGACCCGTGAACGGCGGAAACTGCGGCATTTGTCCCGACATGCGCCCGGCAACTTCCGCCCGTCCGGCGCGTTTATCGACGCGGGGAGAGTCAAGGCCCATGTATCGACGCCACATTGCAGTACTTGCCGTTGTCGCAGCCGTTCTGCTGGTCTTCGCCGCCAGCAACATACGTCAGGCTCCGTGGACCGGCTCGGTTGCGCGCGCAGTCACGGAGCGCGGCGCGTTGTCGGACGTCGAAAAGGCCAATATCGAGATATTCGAGAAGGTCTCGCCGTCGGTCGTGCAGGTCGTCGCACAAACCGCCTCCAATCCGCTCAGCGAGGAGCAGGAAGGCGGGGAAGCTTCCGGCACCGGCATCGTCTGGGACAATGATGGCCACGTCGTCACCAACAACCATGTGGTGCAGAACGCAAGCCAGGTCGCGATCCGATTTGCCTCTGGCGAAGCGGTGCGCGCGGAGATCGTCGGTACGGCGCCGAACTACGATCTGGCCGTACTGCGGATCCGCAACGCGCGTACGCTGCCGCCGCCGGTGGCAATCGGCAGTTCGGCCGATCTCAAGGTCGGGCAGTTTGCATTTGCGATCGGCAACCCTTTCGGGCTGGACCAATCCATGTCCAGCGGCATCATCAGTGCGCTGAAGCGCAGACTGCCGACCTCGAGCGGACGAGAAATTTCGAACGTGATCCAGACCGATACGGCGATCAATCCGGGCAATTCGGGCGGGCCGTTGCTTGACTCCGCCGGCCGGCTGATCGGCGTGACGACGGCAATCCTGTCGCCGTCGGGCTCGAATGCCGGCATCGGCTTTGCGATCCCGGTCGATATCGTGAATCGCGTGGTCCCCGAGCTGATCCGCAACGGCCGCGTGCCGACCCCGGGGATCGGCATCGTGACCGCGACCGAGGCGGTGGCCACGCGTTTGGGCACCGAGGGATTGATCGTCGTGCGCACGACGCCGGGATCACCCGCCGAGAAGGCCGGACTCCGCGGGGTAAACCTTTCCACCGGCGAGCTTGGCGACGTGATCACCGCAGTCGACGGCAAGACGGTTCACCGGCTTTCCGACCTGAGCGATGAGGTCGAGCAGGTCGGGGTCGGCAGCAAGGTCCGCCTCAGCGTGCAACGGGACGGGGCGACGCGCGACGTCGAGGTCGCCGTCGTCGATATCGGCCGCACGCAATAATATTCTCCCCGGCAGGCTGAATGGCACCAAATCTAACCGCTCGCGCGCCGCGGTATGGGCATCTGCCTTGATGCGCGCTCGGTTGTCAGCGCGCCAAAATCCGCTAAAACCCCCGCCAAATTCTTGGAAGCTCGAAGGATAAGCTGATGAACATTCTTCCCGGCAATATGCGTTTTGGTGCGGGACAGCCAGTCAAGCGTCTGGAAGACCAGCGGCTGCTCACCGGGAAGGGGCATTTCATCGACGACAAGCCCGAGGACGGTGCGCTCTGGCTGCACGTGCTGCGTTCGCCGCATGCTCACGCGAATATCAAGTCGATCGACACCAAGGCGGCGCTGGAAATGCCTGGTGTCGAGGCGGTCTATACCGGAGCCGACCTGGTCAGGGACGATATCGGCACGCTGCCGACGCTGGCAATCTTCAAGCGGCCGGACGGCTCGCCGATGACGGTGCCGCCGCGCCGCCTTCTGGCTCACGAGGTGGTGCGCTATGCCGGCGAGGGCGTGGCCGCCGTGGTCGCGACCTCGCGCGTGCTGGCGCAGACCGCGGCAGAGGCGATCGAGGTCGATTACGAGGTACTGCCCTCGGTGGTCGATCCGGTCGAGGCGATCAAGCCCGGCGCGCCCGCGGTCTGGCCGGAGGCGCCCGACAACATCGTGGCCGCGATGAGCTATGGCGATGCCGCCAAGGTCGAGGAGGCCTTTGCCAACGCCGCGCACACTGTGTCGCTCGACCTGGTCAGCCAGCGCCTGGTGCCGTCGGCGATGGAGCCGCGCTCGACCATCGCCGAGATCGATAAGAAGACCGGGCGGCTGCTGCTGCACGTGCAATCGCAGACGCCGGGCTCGACCCGCGATCTGCTTGCGGAATCGATCCTGAAGCGGCCGAAGGATAGCGTGCGCGTGCTGGTCGGCGACATCGGCGGCGGCTTCGGCCAGAAGACCAGTCTCTATCCGGAAGACGGCATCGTCGCCTACGCCGCGACCAAGCTGAACAAGAAGATCCGCTGGCGCGGTGACCGCACCGATGAGTTCGTCGGCGGCACCCATGGCCGCGACCTCACCTCGACCGGCGAGTTCGCGCTCGACGCCAAGGGCCGCGTGCTGGCCTATCGGGTGCGTTCGATCGGCGGGACGGGAGCGTACTCGTCCGGCACCGCCAACATCATCCCGCTGGTGCTCGGGCCGTTCGTGCAGACCGGCGTCTATGACCTGCCGCTGGTGCATTTCGAGGTGAAGTCGGTGATGACCCACACCGCTCCGGTCGGCGCCTATCGCGGCGCGGGCCGGCCCGAGGCGGTGTTCATCGTTGAGCGGCTGTTCGATGCCGCCGCGCGCCAGATCGGCATGGACCCGCGCACCATCCGCAAGGTGAACTACATCAAGCCGGCGCAGCTGCCCTACACCAACGCAGTCGGCCAGGTGTACGACTCCGGCGCCTTTGCGCACATGCTGGAGCGTGCCTCCGACCTCGCCGACTGGAACGGGTTTGCCGCGCGCAAGAAGGCGGCGAAGAAGAAGGGCCTGCTCTATGGCCGCGGCCTGACCAGCTATATCGAATGGACCGGCGGACGCGCCCACACCGAGAAGGTCTCGCTGCACGCGACCGCCGAAGGCCGCGTCATTCTCCATTCCGGCACCATGGCGATGGGGCAGGGCCTGCAGACCACTTACACCCAGATGGTGTCCGATTCGCTCGGCATTCCCATGGACAAGATCGACGTCGTGCAGGGCGACACCGATCTCGCCACCGGCTTCGGCAGCGTCGGCTCGCGCTCGCTGTTCGTCGGCGGCACCGCGGTCGCGGTGTCCACCAACGACATGATCAACAAGGCGCGCGCGAAGGCCGCCAATATGCTGGAGGCGGGCGTCGAGGACATCGAGTATCGCGACGGCTTCCTCACCGTGGTCGGCACCGACAAGCGCATCAGCCTGTTCGAGATCGCCAAGAAGGAGGGCGGTGCAAAGCTCTCGGTCGAGAGCGAGGGCGAGGTCGATGGGCCGAGCTGGCCGAACGGCACGCATATCTGCGAAGTGGAGATCGATCCCGAGACCGGCGTCAGCAAGGTGGTGCGCTACACCACGGTCGATGACGTCGGCGTCGCCGTCAATCCAATGCTGGTGACGGGCCAGATCCATGGCGGCGTCGCGCAGGGCATCGGTCAGGCGCTGTACGAGGGCGTGGCCTACAGCGAGGAAGGCCAGCTGCTCACCGCGAGCTATCAGGATTATTGCGTGCCGCGCGCCGACGACATCCCGCCGATCACGGTCACGCTCGACGACTCCGCGCCCTGCAAGACCAACCCGCTGGGCTCGAAGGGCTGCGGCGAGTCGGGCGCGATCGGCGGCCCGCCCTGCATCACCAACGGCGTGATGGACGCGCTGAGCGAATTGGGCATTACCCAGCTCAACACGCCGCTGACGCCGTCGAAAATCTGGCAGGCGATCCGGGACGCCAAGGCAAAGGCTGCGTAGCCCCGTCGTTGCGGGGCGATGCGCAGCGTCGAACCTCAGATGCGCAATTGCGCATCGGGGAACCTCGAGGTTGTTGAGGGAGATTCCGGGTTCGCGCTTACGCGCGCCCCGGAATGACGAGGTGATCCCTACAGCCCCAGCACCATCTTCGCGATGATGTCGCGCTGGATCTCCGACGATCCGCCGAAGATCGTGTAGGCGCGGCCGTTGAGATATTCCGGCACCACCGGCAGCAGTTCTTCCGGGATCGCCGGCTCATGGTTCAGCCTGTAGAACGGCCGCGCCGGCTCGACTGCGAGACCGTCATTGCCGATCACGTCGACGCCGAGCCGCGTCACCGCCTGGCGGATCTCGCTGACCCGCAGCTTGATGAGCGACGACACAGCACCGGGATTCTGCCCGGTCTGCAGCGCCGACAGCACGCGCAGCTCGGTCATCTCAAGCGCATCGATATCGACCTCGACCTCCGACATCCGCAGTGCGATGTCGGGGTCGTCGATGGCGCGCCCGGTGACGTCGGATGATGCGAGATCGGAGATCGTCTTCAGCGCCTCGCGCAGCTTGGCCGACGCAATGCCGGAGCCGCGCTCGAATTCGAGCAGATACTTGCCGTAAGTCCAGCCCTTCCCCTCTTCGCCGACGCGGTTGGCGATGGGAACGCGGACGTCGTCAAAGAATACCTGGTTGACCTCGTGATCGCCACCGATCGTCAGGATCGGGCGCGTGGTGATGCCCGGCGTCTTCATGTCGATCAGGATGAAGCTGATGCCGTCCTGCTGCCGCTCGCCTTCGTTGGTGCGCACCAGCGCGAACATGCGGTTGGCGTGATGCGCATGCGTGGTCCAGATCTTTGTGCCGTTGATGACGTAGTCGTCGCCGTCGCGCACCGCGCGGGTCCTCAACGACGCGAGATCGGAGCCCGAGCCCGGTTCGGAATAGCCCTGGCACCAGTAATCCTCGCCGGAGAGGATCCGCGGCAGATAGAAGTTTTTCTGTTCGGGCGAGCCGAAGCCGATGATGACGGGGCCGACCATCTTGACGCCCATCACGTTGACATTGGGCACGCCGGCGCGGGCGCATTCAGCCTCGAAGATCCAGCGCTGCGCCGGCGTCCAGTCCGGCCCGCCATGTTCCACCGGCCAGCCCGGCGCGCCCCAGCCTTTCCGGTGCAGCGCGCGCTGCCAGGCCATGCCGATATCAGGATCGGAGAACACCGACGGCGTCAGCGCGGTGGCGCGCTTCATCTCCGGCGTCAGATTGGCGGCGATGAAGTCGCGCACGTCCTGTTCGAAAGCGCGTTCCTGGGCGTTGAAGGTGAGGTCCATCTGACGCGCTCCGTTAGTCTTGCACCCGTCCGCTCAGGGCGGCGTGACGGCGATAATGATGGGCGCTGCCGCCGAACAGTGTGTCGAAGGCAAGCAGCCGCTTGAAATAGGAACCGATGTCAAGCTCCTCGGTGACGCCCATGGCACCGTGGAGCTGCACCGATTGCTCGGCGACGAAGCGCGCGCATTTGCCGATCTTGGCTTTGGCGCCCGAGGCCGCGCGGCCGCGTTCAACCGGCTCCGCACCGGTCATCAGCGCCGCGCGCAGCGCCATCGAGCGTGCCTCGTCGCACTGCATCGCCATGTCGGCGAGGCGATGGCGAATGACCTGGTTGGCCGACAGCGGGCGCCCGAACTGCTTGCGGATCTTGGTGTATTCGAGCGTGGTGTCGAGCAGCGTCTGCATGATGCCGACGGCTTCCGCGCCGAGCGCGGCCATCGCGCGATCGACCACGGCTTCGATCGCGGGCAGAGCATCGCTGCCGTCGCCGAGCAGGGCGCCGGTGGGAAGCGCTGCGTCTTCCAGCTCGAGGCTGCAGCCTCGGCCGCCGCCGAGCCGCGCGTAATCGCGCAGAGCGAGGCCGGGCGCACCTGCCTGCACCAGGAACAGGCCAAGCTTGCCGGAGGCGCCATTCGCGTTGGTCACGCGGGCGGAGACGATGATCTGGTTGGCGGCGGCGCCATCAAGCACGGCGATCTTGCGGCCGTTCAACCGCCATCCGTCGGCGGTCCTGGTGGCCGTCGTCTCGACATGCGCGAGATCGAACCGCGCGGCGCGCTCCGAATGCGCGAACGCGAGAGTGAGCGCGCCTTCCGCAACCTTGGGCAGGATTGCCTGCTTCTGCGCTTCGGTGCCGCATTCGGCGACCAGCGCGGCACCGATCACGACCGTCGAGAGAAACGGCTCGGACACCAGTCCGCGCCCGAACGCTTCCATCAGGATTCCGATCTCGATCGCGCCGCCGCCAAGCCCGCCATGGGCTTCGCTGATCGGTAACGCCAGCCAGCCAAGCTCGGCGAACTGCTTCCAGATTGCAGGCGAGAAGCCGAGCGGGTCGTTCGCGCTTTTCTTGCGATGCTCGGCCGTAAAGGTTTCCGCCACGAAGCGGTCGGCACTCTCGCGCAGCAGGCGCTGCTCGTCGCTTAAGGTCAGGTCCATCGGTCTACTTCACATTGGCGTTTTTTCTGACGGAAGGGTGAAGCCCGGCGGGGTCCACTACCATTCCGAATTCCTGGAGGTTGTGCGCGTGGCAGAGCTGATGCAGCGCGAAGGCCTGGTCGATCGCGGCGGGCTGCCCCATGATGTCGACGGAGCGGTTGACCGCTTCCTTGGAAAGCTTCAGCGCAAACGTCGGCTTGGCCGCGATCCTGCGCGCCAGATCGAGCGTGAAGGGCGAGAGATCGCCGCGCGGCACCACGTGATTGACCATGCCGAGGCGATGCGCCTCATCGGCGCTCCAGACGTCCGCGGTGAACAGCATCTCCTTGGCCTTGCGCGCACCCAGCTCCCAGGGATGCACGAACCATTCGACGCCGCAGACGCCCATCGTCACCACGGGATCGCAGAACTCGGCGTCGTGGCTCGCGACGATGAGATCGCAGGCCCAGGCCAGCATCAGCCCGCCGGCGATACACTTGCCGTGGACTTCCGCGATCGTTGGCTTGGCGAGATTGCGCCAGCGCCGGGTGATCTGCAGATAAATCTCCTGCTCGCGCGCGAAGCGGCCATGGGCGTTCGGCTCGGCGAAGCCACCCCAATTTCCGACCGGCGGGAAATCCACGCCCGCCTGATTCTTCCCCGCAGGCCGCAGGTCGTGGCCGGCCGAGAAATGCGGACCATTGCCGGCGAGGATGATGACCTTGACCGCGTCGTCCTGCACCGCCCGGTCGAAGGCGGTGTTGAGGTCGTAGGTCATCTGCAGGTTCTGGGCGTTGCGCGCCTCGGGGCGGTTCATCACCACCCGCGCGATCGCGGGCTCCGGCCGTTCGACGACAATTGTCTCGTATTGTTCTGTTGTTGTCATGGATCCTCCCCAGGATCGATTTTTCGGCATGATGAACGGCTCGACTATCGATAGGCAAGAGCCATCAGCCGCAAAAATGCGGGCGAAAGCCGTCGCGCGGGATTACCAGGCGAAAACGATCTGTTACGGTGATCGAGAATTCCACCGGGAGAACTTTCATGCGCAAGTTTTGGACCGTGCTGGCAGCGCTGGCTACATTGAGCCTGACCAATTGCGGCTACAACGCGATCCAGACCAATGACGAACAGGTCAAGTCGGCCTGGTCGGAGGTGGTGAACCAGTACCAGCGGCGGGCCGACCTCGTGCCGAACCTGGTCAACTCGGTGAAGGGCTTTGCGCAGCAAGAGAAGGATGTTCTGCTCGGCGTCACCAATGCACGCGCCAAGGTCGGCAGCATCCAGGCGACACCCGAGGTGCTCAATGACCCCAACGCATTCCAGAAGTTCACGCAGGCGCAGGGTGAGCTCACCAGCGCGCTCTCGCGGCTGCTGATTGTGACCGAAAACTATCCGCAGCTCAAGTCGGATGCACTGTTCCGCGACCTGATGGCGCAGCT
The DNA here is from genome assembly GCF_029910095.1 of Bradyrhizobium sp. ISRA464. Lineage (NCBI taxonomy): Bacteria > Pseudomonadati > Pseudomonadota > Alphaproteobacteria > Hyphomicrobiales > Nitrobacteraceae > Bradyrhizobium > Bradyrhizobium sp. ISRA464. The sequence continues at coordinate 1,769,089 of NZ_CP094526.1, forward strand.
CGAAGGCACCGAGAACCGCATCACCGTGGCGCGCAACCGCTACATCAAGGCGGTGCAGGGCTACAACGTCGGCATCCGCACCTTCCCGAACAATCTGACCGCCATGGTGTTCGGCTACAAGGACAAGCCCAACTTCACGGTCGATAATGAGAAGGAGATCTCGACCGCGCCGAAGGTCGATTTCAACCCATCGCCGGCTCCTGCGCCGTCGAAGTAGCGGCAGCCGATCCGACCGCGATGGCCGCCGCACGCGTCATCCTGCTTGCCTTCCTGCTCGGCTGGGTCTGCCCGGCGCTGGCCGAGGTCGTGGTGCCGCAGCTCACCGGCCGCGTCGTCGATCAGACCGGAACGCTGTCGTCGGGCGATATCGCGTCGCTCAACGACAAGCTGAAGGACCTCGAGACCCGCAAGGGCAGCCAGATCGCGGTCCTGATCGTGCCGACCACGGGCGAGGAGACCATCGAGCAGTTCTCGATCCGCGTTGCGGAAGCCTGGAAGATCGGGCGCAAGAAGATCGATGACGGCACGTTGCTCGTCGTCGCCAAGAACGACCGGCATTTGCGTATCGAGGTCGGCTACGGCCTCGAAGGTGTGCTGAGCGACGTCGTCACCCACCGCATCATCGACGAGGATATCACGCCGAAATTCAAGACCGGCGATTTCGCCGGCGGCATCTCGGCCGGCGTCAACCGGATGATCGGCCTGATCAATGGCGAGCAACTGCCGGCACCGGAGCCCGAACATTGGCAGGCGCCAAGCGTCGTCGATTTCGCCAATCCAGTCGCGATCTTCCTCGTCATCATCGTGGCGGGTGTCTTGCGCGGCATTTTGGGACGGCTGCTCGGCTCGGCCGCGACCGGTGGCATCGTCGGTGTCTTTGTCTGGATGATGGCCGGCTCGCTTGCCACGGCCATTCTGGTCGGCCTGTTTACCTTCGTCGCGGCGCTCATCTTCGGCGGCTTGAATTTCGGCGGTCCGGTGGTCGGCTCAGGCCCGTACCGGCGAAGCGGCGGCTATCCGGGAGGTTGGTCCGGCGGCGGTGGCTGGAGCGGTGGTTCGGGCTCGAGCGACGGCGGCTTCAGCGGTGGAGGCGGCAGCTTCGGCGGCGGCGGCGCGTCGGGAAGCTGGTAAGCAAGAGGCATCACGCTCATGGGCATCAAGCGCATCGGCAAGCATCTGCTCGAACACCGCTGGCGGGTGCGGCGTGATTTTCCGCCGCGCGTGCTCGAGGCCATCGAGCGGGCGATCAAGGCCGGCGAAGCCACGCATTCAGGCCAGATCCGTTTCGTGGTCGAGGGCGCGCTTGACGGCGTGCCGCTGTTCCGCGACCAGCCGGCGCGGGAGCGGGCCCTCGACGTATTCTCGCACCTGCGGATCTGGGACACCCATCACAACAACGGCGTGTTGATCTATCTCCTGCTGGCCGATCGCGACGTCGAGATCGTCGCCGACCGCGGCATCGACGCAAAGGTGGGCGCTGCGGGCTGGGAAGCCATCTGCCGCGCGATGGAGGTGGATTTTCGGGCCGGCCGGTTCGAGCAGGGCGTGATCAAGGGGATCGAGGCCGTGTCGCGGGAGCTCGCAAAACACTTCCCGCACGTGGCCGGCGGTCCGAATGAGCTGCCGGACAAGCCGGTGGTGATTTGAAGCGCTGCTCTCGCCCCGTCATTGCCAGTCAACGGGTCGCGCCAATGCGCGCCCGATGACAGACTCCGCAAAGCAATCCATCCCACGATTTGCGGAGGCATGGCTTGCTTCGTCGCTGTCGCTCCCGCAATGACGGCGGCGGCGCTCAGGCCTTCACCGAAGCCCGTTCGCCCACGCGGTTGAACCAAGCCACGATGTTGGTGTTCGACTTGTCCAGCGGCTGGCCGACCTGGTTGCCGAAATCGAGCCAGCAATAGAGCAGCATGTCGGCGAGCGTGAAGCGCTTGCCGCAGATGTATTCGCGTCCGTCGGCCATCTGGTCGTTCAGCCATTTGATGCGGTTGGCGGCGATCATCTTCAGCCCCGGCGAAGCCTCGGGCGCGACCGGAATGCGCTTCTCGAAGAACTTCAACGCCTCGCCGAAACGGTAGCCATTGGCGAGCGGCTCGGCGATGTTGAGATCGAGCCGGCGCGTCCACATCCGGCACTCGGCGCGTTGTTCCGGCGTCGCACCGATCATCGCGGGAGAGGGGTGCTTCTCCTCGAGATATTCGCAGATTGCCGTGATTTCGGAGAGATAGCTACCGTCGTCGAGCTCCAGCGTCGGCATCTGGCCGTGCGGATTGCGCTTCAGGTGCGCCGCCTCGCGGTTCTCGCCGCCGCGCAGATCGACGGTCTGCTTGGGCATCTCGATGCCCTTCTCGGCCATGAACATGCGCACAATGCGCGGGTTCGGCCCGATCGAGTCGTAAAGCTTCATGGTCCTCGCTTCCTGTTTTTCGGCGTTGTTGTTTCTCTTGAACAGGCCGCGCGCGGATTTGTCAAATGTGAAGGAGCACAGTCAATCGTCGAGTTTGTTGAGGTCGCGCACCGACTGCATGATCGGCTCGAAATTCGCGCGCGCGTCGAGTGCGTCGAACAATTGCGCGGTGTCTTCGAGCAAGGCGTGCGAGCGCTGCAGCGCGATCCGCACGTCATCCTGCGGCGTGTCGGACAGGCGGCCATGACCCGACAGCAGGATCCTCGAATTGAGACCCTTCAGCCGCTCCAGCGACTGGATGTAATCGGCGATCGAGCCGGAGCCGAACACGCCGCCCATCACGCCGCCCGGCATCAGCGTGTCGGCCGCGAACAGCAGGCCCTTGTCCTGGTCGAACAGCGTAATGCAAGCGGAGGTATGGCCCGGCGTGTACATCACGTTGAGGCGGAAATTGCCGAGGTCGATCAGATTGCCTTCCTCGAGCCAGAGGTCGATATCGATCGGCACGTTCGGCTCGTTGAACATCTTGCGCAGCATCGAGAAGTCGTCGCGCAGCATGATCTTGTTGGCGGCGAGCCGGTGCGCGGCGATATAGGCAAGGCCGTGGAAATGATAGGCCGCGCCGATGTGGTCGAGATGCTCGTGGCTCAGCACCACCATGTCGATCATCTCGGGCGTCACCCCGAGGTGGTCGAGGCAGGCGAGGAGGGACGGATAGTTGGTCGACAGTCCGACGTCGATCATGATGGTCCGCTTGCTGCCGCGCACGAGATAGGCGTTCGCCGCGCGGTTCTTGAATCGGATCTGGTAGACGTCGTCGGCGGCCTGGATCAGCGTCGCCACGTCAGCTTCGAACAGCGTCTTGAACGGACTGGGCCGGCGCTCGCTCATGGGATGGCCGCTCCTTGGTAGGTGACGGCGTTGGACGCGCGCAGGCGCTTCGAGAGCGCGTCCATCACCATCAGCGCGAAGGCCGGCTGCTGGCTGACCAGATAGACGAAGCGGGCATGGTTGATCCGCATCACCCTTGTGCCGGGCGCGGAGGCGACCGCTGTCGCGGAGCGCGACGAGCCGTCGATCACGGCCATTTCGCCGAAGAACTCACCCTTGCCGAGGCTGACGATGGTCGTTCTGTTTCCGCCGTTGATCTTCGTGATGTCGACCTTGCCATCGAGCACGACGAAGAGCTCGCGGCCGGTCGAGCCTTCCTCAAAAATGACGTCATCGACATCAAATTCATTGATGCATTTCTCGATCGTCATGGCACTCCCCTGCCTTCTGGCTGGAAGATGGCGGTATGTTAATCGGGAAAGCGCCGCGCGCAAACGGAGCTGACGCAGATTGCCGCAGGGCAGCATCGCCCAAATCCGGCCCGGAAGAGTTCCTAAAATTTGGGTAATGGCGAGCCTGGGTAACGATTTCGCAAGCAATAAAAGTTACCAAATTGTCAACCTAGTCTGGAGATTTTGAACGTGAGTGAGCAGCAGAGCGAGCCGCTTGGCGGTGAAACCGGCGCCGAAATGGCGGCGAAGACCGAGCCGGTGCTGGCCGCGGCCGATGCCGGGGCTGTCAGGCTCTCGCCCGACCAGGAAGAGACGTCGCCGAAGGCGGACGCCCCCAAGATCGAAGCGCCCAAGATCGAACCTCCGAAGATTGAGCCGGCCAGGGTCGAGCCGCCGAAGATGGACGCGCCCCGCGTCGAGGCCGGAAAGCGCGACGAGCCGCATTTCCCGGGCAAGATGATGATCATGGCGCCGGGCGACCGGACCTGGAATGACCGGACTTGGGACCACGAGGCATCGGCCTCGAAGCCGGCCTCGGAGCAGGCCGCCAAGCCGGCCGGCACCCGCCGGGTCGCGGCGATGGCCGCGGTGATCGCGCTCGCCGCCGTGGCCGGCGCCATCGGTGGCGCCTTCGCGACGACGGCACTCGGCCATTTCGCCCGCACGGATGTCGCGGCCGCAAAGGATACGCCGACGAAGGAAGCGCTCGACGCCTCGATCGCCCGGATCGACGGCGAAATCGCCGCCCTGAAGTCCAGCATCGACCAGACCGCCAAGAACGGCTCGGCTCAACTCAACAAGACCAACGACCGCCTGGAAAAGGTCGAGAAGGCGCAGGCCGAGCCGATGGCCAAGCTCGCCAAGCTCAGCGAGACGGTCGAGAAGCTTCGCACCACGCCGCAGGCCACCACCGGGGCGACGCCCGCGGCGGCAAGGGAAGTCACCGGCACGGTCACGCCGCCGGCGGCCGCAATCGCTTCCGCGCCCAAGGTCGAGGTCGGCCGGCTGCCGGTCGTCGAAGGCTGGGCGCTGCGCGATGTCGGCAATGGCAGTGCACTGATCGAGGGCCGCGGGGGCATCTATGAGGTCTATGCCGGCGATCCCGTCCCGGGTCTCGGACGCGTCGATGCCATCCGCAGGCAGGACGGGCGCTGGGTGGTCGTCACCAGCAGAGGCCTGATCGTCGCGCGCTGATCGCGGATCTCAGACAAAAACCAGGGCGCTTCACCGCGACGTGAAGCGTCTTTTTTCTTGAATAGGCTTCGCCGCGCGGTGTTAGTGGAGGCATGAGCCGCGCGCTGCGATGCCTGCTGATCGTGTCTGTTCTGCTCGGCGGCGCCGGACAGGCGCGCGCAGGCGAGGATCGCCCACTCGAGCGGGGTCTCGCGGTCATCGATCCCGCCATCCTGCGCGAGCTTGATCATGGCCGCTTCGACCTCGGCCGCATGCTGTCGCCGAAGCGATCGGCCGACGCGCCGCTGTCGAACCGCGAGCTGTTCAGCCTGCCGTCGATGGTGCCGGTGCGCGAGGCGCTCGCGCGTGAGTTCGATCGTTATGTGACGAACCACAAAGCGAGCCTGCCGAACGAGAGCATCGGCGTTGGCGACGGCTTCGCCTTCCAGCTGTTTGATCGCAACCTGTTTGAATCGCCAGACGTCCGCTTCGTGCTGTCGGGCATCGTCAACCGCATGGACCGCGCCTATGTGGCGCCGGCAAGTTGCGGCGAGATCCGGCTAATCTACCGCCTGACCCGCACCGACGTGCCGCTGATCGGCGAGAACGCGGTTTCGCAGCGCTTGCCAATGACCTTGAACCTGGTGCTGAAGGCGAAGGGCGACGGCAACGACGCGTCGCTCACTTGTCGCGAGATCGCGCGACGCTGGCTTGCGACCGCCGGCGCGCCGCCGACGATGGACAGGCTATTCGGCAAGGATGGCCCGCTCGACCTGATCGGTGACCGGAACATCGATCGGATCGAGACCAACCTGCAGATCGCGCACGCGCCGAAATCGGCAGTGCGCGATTTCCGCACCGACTATCTTTTGAAGGTGTTCGATTATGACGGCGAGGCGAAGCGTTTTGTGGAAGCGCCGCTGGAGAACCAGATCGATCGCGACCGCATTCTGGCCGACGAGGGGCTCAAGCGCGACTTCAAGGCATGGCTGCTTGATCCCGGGCACTTCGCAGAGCTCGATCGGGGCACGCTGCTGATCCCCGAGCGCTTCCTTGCGAGGCGCGCCGTTGCGCCGACCCCGACCGGTTTCGATGTCAGCGATCTGCAGCCCGAATTCGGGCTGGTGGAGGGCGAGGGTGCGGCCGGCAAGGCCGTGTTCTCGGAGAGTGATGTGGTCGGCGCCCTGAAGCGGGCCGCCGCTGACGGGACCAGGTTGCAGAACATTCAGTCGGTCGCCGGCTTCAAGCGGCGCCTCAACGACGTGACCTGCGCGGGTTGCCACCAGACTCGCGGCATCGGCGGTTTTCACTTCCCCGGCGTCGACTGGATGGCGGCGAATCCGTCAAATTCCACTGTGGTGCCGGCCTCGCCGCATTTCTTCGGCGATCAGGTCCGCCGCCGCGACATCCTTGCCAGCTTCCGCGGCGGCAAGGCGCCGGACTTTTCGCGCGGCTTCTCCAGCCGCCCGCAATCGCGCGGCAGCACCGAGCTCGCCGGCACCGAATACAGCGACGGCTGGGGCGCGCATTGCTACCTGCCGGCGGCGAAGCCCGCCGAGGCCGACCGCAGTTTTCAGGGCTGGACTTGCGCCGAGGGGCTCGCCTGCCAGCTTGCAGGCCAAGCGTCGCGCATCGGCATGTGTTTCGTGAAGGGGCGGTAACGGTCGCTTCCATCGGATTGATGCGCGCGCGGTCCGGGCCCGGCTCAGGCGCGTTCCTACGCGTAGTGCTTCAGGCGCGGGCCGGGCAGCAGATCATAGGCGGACTTCCAGCCGGGCAGGGCCGCAATGCGGCCGAGCCACGCGCTGATATTCGGATGGCTCGTCGCGAAATCGTAGCCGGTCTCGTCGCTTGGATAGTGCAGATAGGCCATCATCGAGAAATCCGACACCGTCGGCCGCGCTCCGATCATGAAGACATTGCGGCCGCTATGCTGGTCAAGGATGCCGAGGAAGTCGTCGAGCCGCGCGCGGAAATATTTCAGCACCGCAGGGTTGGCCGACGGCGTGAAGGTACGCAGGAAGCGGTAGGTCGCCATGTAGCCGGAGAGCTTCTGGTTGTCCCAGAACAGCCAACGTAGCAGCTCGAACGTCTCGGCCGGCGTCTCGCCACCGAACTTGCCGTACTGCTCGGCGAGCTGCAGCAGGATCGGCGCGGTCTGAGTGCGGCGCTCGCCGTCGACCTCCAGCACCGGGATCTCGCCCATCTCGTTCACTGTCGCGCGCCACTCTGGGGTTCGCGTGACGCCGCCGCCGAAATCGGTCCACACCGGCTCGAAGCTCTCGCCACAGAGCGTGAGCATCAGCGCGAGCTTGTAGCTGTTGCCGGATTCCGGGAAGTAGTGCAGGCGATAGCGGGGCATGTCGGGGGCATTCCTATGATGGAAAACTCGCGGACTACGTAGCCCGGATGAAGCGAAGCGCAATCCGGGATTGCATGATCCGGTTGCGAGACTTGTCCCGGATTTCGCTTCGCTCCATCCGGGCTACTGCGTCATTGCGGGAAGCGACAGCGGCGAAGCAATCCATGCCTCCGCAGCGGTGCTATGGATTGCTTCGCGCCGCTCGCAATGACGATCCGGAATGAGCGCGTTCTCTACGCCACCGCGCCGGAGGCGCGCAGCTGCTTGATCGTCGCCTCGTCGTAGCCGGCCTGGCGCAGGATCTCGTCGGAGTGCTCGCCGACCTCGGGTGGCTTGCGCGGCTGCACCTTCTTGGCGCCGTCGATGAAGATCGGGCTGTTGACCGTCAGCATGGTGTCGTTCTCGAAGCGCACCAGCACCTCGTTCTCGATCATCTGCTTGTCGTTCGGGATGTCGTCGAGAATTCCGACGACGCCGAACACCAGGCCGTTGCCGTCGAGGACCTTGCGCCATTCGGCGAGGTCCCTGGTCGCGAACACCTCGTCGAAGATCTTGATCAGCTCGACCGAGCGCGCGTGACGGTCCGCCTTGGTGATGAAGCGCGGATCGGCGACGAGATCCTCGCGGCCGAGGCAGCGCGCCAGCGTCGGCCATTGCCGGTCTTCGTTGAGCAGCGACAGGATGATCCAGCGGCCGTCCTTACACTTGTAGTGGTTGGTGACGGCGTTCAGGGCCTCTTCGCGCGGCTTGCGCTTCTTGAACTTGGCGCCCGAGAGCTTGGCCTGCGCCAGCACGCCGTTGGCCCAGACGCCGTTGGCCATCAGGTTGGTCGAGACGTGCGAGCCCTTGCCGGTCTTCTCGCGCTTGAACAGCGCGGTCACGATCGCGCCATAGAAGGCCATCGCGCAGGGGTGGTCGCCCATGCCTGCGACCGAGCGGGCAGGGGTGGTCTCCTCGTCGGCGCGCACCAGGTCCATCAGGCCGGATCGCGCCCAATAGGCATTGGAGTCGAAGCCGGGCTTGTTGGCCTCTTCGCCCTTCTCGCCATAGCCGGTGAAGGAAGCATAGATCAGCCGGTCGTTGAGATGGGCGAGGTGATCGTAGGTGATGCCGAGCTTCGCGCGGACCTGCGGCGGCATGTTGGTGATGAAGACGTCGGCCTCCGCGACGAGCTTGTAGAGCACCTGCTGCGCCTCCGGCTTGGTGAGGTCGAGCGCCAGGCTCTTCTTGTTGCGGGCCTCAAGCAGCCACGCGAAATTGTGTTCGCTCGCGGGATAGCCGGGCAGGTTCGGCAGGTTCCTGTAGGGATCGCCGGCACCCGGCGGCTCGATCTTGATGACGTCGGCGCCGAAGTCGGACAGCACGGTGGCGGCCGCGGGCGCGGCGATGAAGCTCGCGCAATCAAGAACCTTGAGCCCGTCAAAAATGCCTTTTTCCATCGTGCCGTCGCTCCCGTGGCGCTTGTTGATGTTTTTCCGGTGGCTGGAATATCGAATGCGATGATCCCCGATCGGGCCGCCATTTGACCCATGTCGGGGGCACGTTGCAACCCAAGTCATTTCAGGGCGATACGGCGCAAAACGCGGGGTGAGCAAAGCCAACGGGTTGCGCGAACGCGCGCCCGACGACAGGCTCCACGAAGCAATCAATGCCTCGGCGCGGGGATAGATGGATTGCTTCGTCGCTTCGCTCCTCGCAATGACGGTGAACCTACTCCATCCCTGCCATCAGCGCGGCATTGCCGCCCGCGGCGGCGGTGTTGATGGTCACTGTCTGCTCAGTCGCGAAGCGCGCGAGGTAATGCGGTCCGCCGGCTTTGGGGCCGGTGCCGGAGAGCCCGCTGCCGCCGAACGGCTGCACGCCGACCACGGCGCCGATCATGTTGCGGTTGACATAGATGTTGCCAACCTGAAGACGATCGATCACGTCCTCGACCGTGTCCTCGATGCGGGAATGGATGCCGAGCGTCAGCCCGAAGCCCGTCGCCTCAATCGCGGCCAACACCGCGCCGAGGCGCTCGGCACGGTAGCGCACCACATGCAGGATCGGGCCGAACACCTCCTCGGTGAGCTGGCCGGCGTCAGACAGTTCAAAGATATGGGGCGCCACGAAATTGCCGGCGGGCGCCTCGCCGGCGAGATGGGTGCGCGCCTGCCTTTTCATGCGTGCGATATGCGCATCCAGTCGTTGCTTTGCCTCCGCATCGATCACCGGCCCGACATGCGTTGACGGATCGGACGGATCGCCGATCTTCAACTCACGCGCCGCGCCCGCGATCATCTCGATCGTGCGGTCGGCGACGTCGTCCTGTACGAACAGCAGCCGCAGCGCCGAGCAGCGCTGGCCGGCGGAGCGGAACGCCGAGGTCACGACATCGTCGGCGACCTGCTCGGGCAGCGCGGTGGCATCGACGATCATCGCATTGATGCCGCCGGTCTCCGCGATCAGCGGCACGATCGGGCCGTCCTTGGCCGCCAGCGTCCGGTTGATCGATCGCGCCACCTCGGTCGAGCCGGTGAAGACGACGCCTGCGATCTGCGGATGGGCAACCAGCGCGGCGCCGATCGCGCCGTCACCCTGAACGAGATGCAACGCGGACGCCGGCACGCCGGCCTCATGCAGCAGCCGGACGGCTTCGGCCGCGACCAGCGGCGTCTGCTCGGCCGGCTTGGCGATCACCGCGTTGCCCGCCATCAGCGCCGCCGACACCTGGCCGAGGAAGATCGCCAGCGGAAAATTCCACGGCGAGATCGCGACGAAGGCGCCGCGGCCGCGCAAAACCAGCACGTTGCTTTCGCCGGTCGGCCCCGGCATCGCTTCGCCATCGCCGAACAGCTTGCGCCCGAGCGCTGCATAGTACCGACAGAAATCCGTCGCCTCGCGCACCTCGGAGAGCGCGTCGTCCAGCGTCTTGCCGCCCTCGCTCTGCAACAAAGCGACGAAATGCGCGCGGCGCTGCTCCAGGAGGTTTGCGGCCTTGTCCAGGATATCGGCGCGTTTTTGTGCGGGCGTGGCGTTCCATGCCGTGAAGCCGCGGCGTGCGGCGACGACGGCCGCATTGGCCTGCTCCGCGGTGAACGAATTCACCGTGGCGGGCGGCCCCTTCTGTTCGGCTGCAACCGCCGACGTGAGCTGGTCGAGCGCTGTGCGCTCGCCGAACTCGATGCCGTGCGAATTCTCGCGCTGCGGCCGATAGAGATCGGCGGGTCGCGGAATCTCCGGATGGTTGGCATTGCTCGCGATACCGATGATCTCGGCGGGACGGCGCAAGAGGCTCGCGGCCGGCACCTTGTCGTCGGCGGCCAGCGCGACGAAGGAGGAGTTGGCGCCGTTCTCGAGCAGTCGCCGCACCAGATAGGCGAGCAGGTCGCGGTGGCTGCCGACCGGAGCATAGGTGCGATGGGCGATCTCGGGCCGCTCTTCGCCGAGCTGCGCATACAGCGCTTCGCCCATGCCGTGCAGCCGCTGGAATTCGAAGCTCTCGGGATCGTCGGCGAGTTCGAGGATGGTCGCGACCGTGAGCGCGTTGTGGGTGGCGAATTGCGGAAACAGCCGCGGCCGCAGCGCCAGCAGCTTACGCGCGCAGGCGACGTAGTTCAGGTCGGTCATCGCCTTGCGGGTGAAGACCGGATAGCCGTTGAGTCCGCGCTCCTGCGCGCGCTTGATCTCGGTGTCCCAATAGGCGCCCTTGACCAGGCGCACCATCATCTTGCGGTCGAGCCTGCGTGCAAGTGCGTCGACATAATCGATCACGTCGGCGGCACGCTTCTGATAGGCCTGGATGGCGAGGCCGAAGCCGTTCCAACCCGCAAGCGAGGCATCCGCGAGCGCGGCGGCGATCACGTCGAGCGACAGTTCCAGCCGGTCGGCCTCCTCGGCATCGACGGTGAAATTCAGGTCGAACGCCTTGGCGCGGTGTGCGAGTTCGACCAACCGAGGCACCAGCTCGGTCATCACGCGGGCGCGACTTACCGCCTCGAAGCGCGGATGCAGCGCGGAGAGCTTGACGGAGATGCCGGGCCGGTCGGGCAGGGGACGCGCGCCGGCGGTCTTGCCGATCGCCTCGATCGCGCGCGCATAGGATTCGAAGTAGCGGTGCGCATCGTCGGCGGTGCGCGCGCCCTCGCCGAGCATGTCGAAGGAATAGCGCGAGCCGCGCGCCGAATGCGATTGCGCGCGCGACAGCGCCGCCTCGATGGTCTCACCGAGCACGAAATGGCTGCCCATCAGCCGCATCGCTTGCCGCGTGGCCGCGCGCACCGCCGGCGCGCCGAGCCGTTTCGTCAATCGTCCGATCGAGCCCTGCGGCGTCTCGCCAGGCTGGATCACGCGCGCTGACACGCCCAGCGCCCAGGCCGAGGCGTTGACCAGGAACGCGCTCGACCTGGTCTCGTGGTTGATGAAGTCACCCTGGCCGAGCTTGTCCTCGATGAACTGGTCGGCGGTGCGCGCGTCAGGCACGCGCAGCAGCGCCTCTGCCAGCACCATCAGCGCCAAACCTTCCTTGGTCGAGAGCGCGAACTCGCGCAGCATGTCCTCGACCCCGCCGAGCGGATCGTCATTGGCGCGGATGGCCTCGATCAGGCGCGTCGCGGTGCGATCGATCCGCGCCTCCCGGCCTGCGCCGAGCCTGCTGTCGGCCAGCAGGCGGGCGGCGAGAGCGGCATCGTCGGGGGCGTAGGGGGCGCTGAACGGGGGAAACGGGTCGGGGTCGGGCATGGCGGGTTCCTTCGGCTTTCACGGGAACACCTACGCGGTAGCGAACCGTAGTTCGATAGACAAATTAACAGATTTGCCTTACAAAATAAGGAGCATTATCAAATTTACCAGAGATATGGCAGAGATAGATAAGATCGACCGCAAAATCCTCTCGATCCTGCAAGGGGATGGCCGGATTGCCAATGTGGAACTGGCTGAGAGGATCGGCCTGTCGCCGACCTCGGTCGGCGAACGGCTGAAACGGCTGCAGCGCGACGGCTTTGTCGAGGGCTACGGTGCCCGGCTCAACCCGCACCGGCTCGGCCTTGGATTGCTGGTGTTCGTCGAGGTGCTGCTCGACAAGACCACGCCGGATGTCTTCGAACGGTTTGCCAAGGCGGTCCAGGCCGCACCGGAAGTGCTGGAGTGCCACATGGTGGCCGGCGGCTTCGACTATCTGGTCAAGGCGCGTGTCGCCAACATGTCCGCCTATCGCCGGTTCCTCGGCGAAAGCCTGCTGGCGTTGCCGGGCGTGCGCGAGACGCGAACCTACGCCGTGATGGAAGAAGTCAAGCGCGACGCGCCATTGCCGGTCGGCTGATTTCGTGTCGATGCGATCCACAGCCATGCTCCCGGCGTATTGGCATCGCGACCCGCCCGCGGGTATCTTGCCGCCAATTGGGGCAGCAATCATGAAATACGTCGATCAGCCGATATCAGCGAGGCGCACCGCGTTCACCGGCGCGCTGACTGCGATCACGCTGTCGTTACTCTCAGCGGCGCCAGCGCAAGCCGCTGAGCTGAGCGCGGGCATCGCGCAACTCTATTCCTCGGTCTCGATCTATCCGCCGTCGGCGACATCGATGACGGTCTGCTACGGCTTTGTCTGCCGCCGCCGCGAGATGCTTGATTTCACGGCGGCCGACCGGGCCGCACTGACCAGGATCATGGCTGCCGGTCACGCCAATGCCGCCGCCGAGCGCGCGGCTGTGCAGAAGGCGGTGATCTGGTTCGACCGCCGCATGGGACCGATCCTCGGCACAAACAAGCGCGTGGCGAAAGCGGATTTCCGCGCCAATGACGACAAGCACAATTACGATTGCTGGGACACGACCCGCAACACCACGAGCCTGATGTTGGTGATGCAGGCGTGGAATTTGTTCAAGTTTCACGATGTCGGTGATCCCCACTATCGCGGGTTTCACCTGATGCAGACGCCGCACAACACCGCCGTGCTGGTCGAGCGCGCGACCAAGGTGGAGTGGGCCGTCGATCTCTGGCCGCGCGGCTATCTGCAGCCGCCCGACGTTATGACCGTCAGTCAGTGGGTGACTGAGGATTGAACGGCTGCAGCATTCTCGAGCGAAGCAGATACAGGTTCGCGTGAAGGTGCCGTGCGGCTCCGGCCAGGGCGTCAGCCGCCCTCTGAGGCTTGTTGCCGGCGTGTGCGCAGATGCAGGAACAGCGGCAGGCGCTGCCAACGGCGGCCATTGTCCGACTCGATCGCGCGCATCTGCGCGCTCTGCATGAGGTCGCGAGAGATCATCGTCATGGCGCGCGGGCATCGTGCCCGCCCCGCCGAACGTCACGTTGTCTGGTTGTGCTGGATCGGCCCCCACTCCCGGATGAGGTCCGAGAGTGCGCCGCTTCGCCTGGCGCGGTTGCGCTAGACCTTCAGGTTTTCGGCCGAAGTCTTGCCGCGATTTGCGATCTCTTCGTACTCCACCGTCTGGCCTTCATTGAGCGTCTGAAGACCAGCCTTCTGAACTGCAGAAATATGCACGAAAATGTCCTTGCCGCCCGTTGCGGGCTGGATGAATCCATAACCCTTGGTCGGATTGAACCACTTCACTGTACCTTTGGGCATTTCCAGTCGTCTCCGCGGAATCGATCGAAAACAGACCGCCGGTCCCCGCACAAACCGGCTCGTCCGTACCGTACAGGATAGCAGTTTGCGAAAAGCTGGGTAGATCAAACGAAGGTGTGTTTTTGCCCCGAAACAACCCGCTTTTCGGAGGTTTGACGCCGAATCGCCTATTTTGCGATCAATTGATGCGCTGCAAAATCGAACGGTTCCAGCTGACCGAGCCGAAAGACGCATGCTCGGCGCGCAGGCCGTGGCCTGCGCGCCGAGGGGCAAACGGAGATCGTCTCAATAGGTCGCGGCGAGGTATTCGACGATCTTGCCGACGTCGGCGTCGTTGATCGTCGCGCCGTAGACCTTGATCATCTTGGTGACCTCGGCCTTCCAGAAGTCCTTCTTTTTCTCGGCTTGCGGCGGCTGCGTGTTGACGTAGTCGGCCGAGTGGCAGCCGCTGCAATTGTTCTGCACGACCTCGAGGTTGGGGCCGGGCTTGAAGGCCGCGGTCTCCTCGGGGACCCTGTAGTTGACCGGTGCGGCGGCCGCCGCGGCGATGGATAGCGTCGCGATCGCGGCGAGGGCAGGGAGCAGCTTGCGCTTCATGATGCTTCTCCTCACGCCGCGGTGACGTGCACGGTTTCGACGACGTTGCGCAGGTAGCCGGCCGGATTCCACAGCGGATCCATCGGCTGGGTGTCGCCGGCATTGTTGGTGGCGCGCACCTTCAGATCGTAGGAGCCGGCGGCGAGCCTCACGCGCAGCTTCCATTCCCGGAACGCGTATTTGCCGAGATCCTTGCCGAGCTTGGCCGGCGTCCAGGTCTTGCCGCCGTCGGTCGACACCGCGACCTCCTTGATGCCCTTGCCGCCGTCGAAGGCGATGCCGCGCAGCAGCGTGCGGCCGGCCTTCAGCTTGGCGCCGTCGGCGACGCTGGTGATGAACGAGCGCACCGTGAAGCGGTTGATCGGGATCGTGGCTTTCGGCGTGGTGCCGGGCTCGACCGCATTGTTCGGCGTATCCGGAATCCGGTAGGCGGATTTCATCCAGAAGCCGTCGAACACGCTGTCGATGACGGTGATCTCGTTGAGGTGCTTCACCCAATAGGTGCCGTAGTAGCCGGGCACCACGAGGCGGAGCGGGAAGCCGTTGAGGAATGGCAGGTCCTCGCCGTTCATGCCGTAGGCCAGCATCACCTCGCCGTCGCGTGCGTGGTCGATGTCGAGCGCCTTCACGAAGTCGGGCGTCGTCTGCATCACCGGGCCGTCCATGCCGTTGAAGGTCACCTGCTTCGCGCCGGCCTGAACGCCGGCCATGTCGAGCACGGTCTTCAACGGCACGCCGCGCCAGCGCGCGCAGCCCATCGCGCCATTGGCGAGCTGGCCGCCGGCAACCCGCGGGTTGAAGAAGCCGCGGCTGTTGCCGGAGCACTGGTTGACGGCGACGATCTCGGTCGCCTTCATTTTCCTGATGTCCTGCAGCGACAATTTGAGCGGCTTGTCGACCTTGCCCTTGATCTCGAGCGTGAAGGTATCGGGATCGAGATTGTAGGGGATGCCGGCGAGATGGTAGCGCACGAAGAACGCGTTGTTCGGCGTCAGCGGGCCGTCATTGAAGATCGCGAACGGCGTCTCAAGTTGCGGTGGACGGCTGGTCAGACCGATCATCGGACGCTTCTGCGGATAGCGCACCAGCGGCCGTTCGCCATTGCCGAAGGGCAGCGTCACCGTGTCGAGCGCGAGCGCGCCCCGTGATCCCAGCCCCGTTACCAAAGCGGCCATACCGGCGCGCTTCATCAAGTCTCGTCGATCGAGCATTCCGCTTCCTCCGAAGCATCATCTGTCGTGAGCCGGTCATCACCAGGCTCAACTTGCCTGAGCGCATCCATCTCGCGGAATGCGCACAGGCAACAAATGTCGCACCGGGGAACCTGAAGTCAATTGATGCTTTCGCAGCGTCCACCTGCGTTGCGATGCAACGAAAAGCCCCGATCGTTGCCGATCGTATCACTTTGCGAAACATGGTGGTCTCCTCAAGTGCGCCCCGAACTCCGTCGCGGCGCGGGTTGCAGTGTTGCCCCTCGCCTGTCAGTCGAGCCCTGCGAAGAGCGGGTTCGAGAGGGTTTGATGAACGCACATTCGGATGTGCCGCAGATCACATTCGGTGTTGCGGCATTGAACCTTTCAGGCCGCAACCGCACGCTGATCGCCGACAAGTGCCGACAAGACGCCCGTCGCCTCGACGGTGCGCACGACCATCGGCGCGTTGCGGCCGCGGATCGCGACCTGCTGCGCGGGCAGGGCATCGTCGGCAAGTCCCGCCGTGATGCGCACCTCGTCGGAGATGACGGCCTCGCAGGCGAGGGCCTTGGTCATGTCCTGCAGCCTTGCTGCGACGTTGACGGCATCGCCGAGCGCCGTGAACACCATGTGGTCGCGATAACCGATGTCGCCGACGATCACCTCGCCGCCATGGATGCCGATGCCGAAGCGGATCGGCTCACGCAGATCGTGGCTCAGGAACTGGTTCAGCTCGTCGACATGGGTTGCGATCAGGGCCGCCGCGCGCAGCGCCTGGCGACAGGCCTCCTGTCGGCCGGCGGCGAGCCCGAACAGTGCCAGCATGCCGTCGCCGACGAACTGGTTCGGCCGCCCGCCCGCCTCCAGCACCGCCTGCGACACCGCGCCGAGGAAGCGGTTGACGATGAACACGGTGTCGAACGGCAGCCGCTTCTCGGCGAGTTGTGTCGAGCCGCGCATGTCCACGAACATGCTGACGAGATAGCGCTCCTGGCCGATCCGCGCCGGGTTGGTCGCGTGCGCATTCGCCGACATCGTGTGCGGCAGAAAGAGCTGGAAGAAGGTCAGGTCGGCGGTCGGCCGCAACTGGCAGGCCAGCCGGATCGACGGATCGTCGCTGCCGACCCGGTGCAGCACGAAGGCCTCGCGCGGCGAGGGCTCCGGGAGATTTGCGTGGTCACCGACGATGCGGATGCGGCAGGTCGAGCAGCGGGCGCGGCCGCCGCAGACGCTGGCATGCGGCACATTGTTGCGCAGGCTCGCTTCCAGCACGCTCCAGCCTTTCGGCACCCGGACGGTGCGGCCATTGCCATAGGACAGTGCGATCATGCCGCCGCGACGCTCGAGCAGGGCACGCACCCCGCGTGCGATCACGACGAGGCCGAGCAGCCCGAGATAGCCGATCGTCAGGCCATTTGTGATCTTATCGAGCACCTCGCCCTCGGCCGCCGTCCCGAGACTCCGGACCGACAGCTCCCGTTGCCGCCAGGCGGGATCGTTGGCGTCGGCGATCGTGGCGCGGCCGCCCTGGTAGATGCCGAGCATTGCCAGCGTCGGGATCAGCACGGCGGCGGCGAGCAGGAACGGCGCGGCGCGCTTGAAGAACGGGCGCAGCCTGAACCAGAAATACAGGCCGATGCAGCCATGCACCCAGGCGATCACCAGCACCGCGAGCATCGTCCACAGCCGGTTCGGAGACGCGACGAAGAACGCGTACAGTTCCTGCGGATAGAGCTTCTCTTGCGCAAACAGGGTCTGGGCGAGTCGCACACCGACGATGTGGACGATGATCAGCATCGGGATGCTCAGGCCAAGCACGAGCTGTAGCGGTTCGATCGCTCTCCAGCGGAATTCGCGGCGTTGGTACAACGCCCAGATGCCGAGCGCGGTATGCACCAGGCAGGCGCCGTAGAACGCGATCGCGACGGGCAGGAACTGCCAGAACTTGGTGTGGTAATGGACGCCGATCGCCAGCGCCTGCATCGAAATATTGCCGAGCGCGTGGTTGAGGAAATGGCTGACCAGGTAGGCGAACATGATCGCGCCGCTGACCAGGCGGACCTGCCGCAGGCCGACGCCGCGGACCATCTCCTGCAAATGTTCACGCGAACGGGAGGCCATGTGAGTCATGATTGGCAAGTCTAGTGTTTAATTCCCGCGGTGAACACCACCGCGGGCCGGCGCGAGAGGTGATATCCGGCGCTGCAACACGTTGACACCCCCGCAAGAGTCGAACAAAAAGCGCGCCGTGACGATAGCCCCTGCCGATAACATCAGCGTTAAGCCGGCCCGTTCGCGCGCGCCCCAGTGGCGCGGCGTCATCGCCGTGATGATCGCCATGACCGCGATGCGGCTGGTCTACGCCTCCGCGCTCGATCTGCGCACCGACGAGGCCTATTACTGGACCTGGTCGAAAGAGCACGTGCTGTCGTTCCTCGACCATCCCCCGATGATCGCCTGGTTCATCCGTTTCGGCACGGCGATCTTCGGCGACACCAATCTCGGCGTGCGCTTCAGCGGCATCGTGGCGATGCTGGTGATGCAGCTGCTGCTCGCCGACATCGTTCGCCGCGTCACCGGCAACAACATCCGTGCCGTCATTCTGGCGCTGCTGCTGCCGGAGGCCGCGCTCTATTACGGACTGTTGATGGCCAAGGTCGCGCCCGACACCGCGATGATCCCGTTCGCGGTGGCGATGCTGTGGTCGCTGGTGCGGCTTGCGCAAAGCAATGACGGGCGCTGGTGGCTCGCCACCGGGCTGTTCGCCGGGCTGGCGCTGCTGTCGAAATTCACCGCGATCATGCTGGCGCCGGCGGTGCTGGCCTTTGCGCTGGTGCCGGACTGGCGGTGGCGCTGGTTGCGCAGCTCGTATCCCTATCTCGCCGCGGTGATCGCGGTCGCGGTGTTCTCACCGGTGCTGATCTGGAATGCCGAGCACGACTGGGCCTCGTTCCGTTTCCAGGCGGTGCGCGCCACGACGGAGGGCTCCTTTCTGCTGCGCACCGTCGGCGAATTCATTGGCATGCAGTTCGGCCTGGTCGGCTTCGTGCTGTTGCCGGTCACGCTGTTCGGCGCGGCATTGACGGCATGGCGCGGCTATCGCGGTCGCGAGCCGGTCGCGATCCTGCTGTCGACGGCGGTGCTGGTGCCGTTCGCGTACTTCTTCTGGAAGTCGCTGACGCTGCGGGTCGGCGACACCTGGCCGATGTTCCTGTGGCCGGCCGGCTTTGCGGCCGTCGCCATCAACGTCACGCGGATGCCGTTCGAGGGCTGGTCGGTCCGCTTGGTCAAATCGACCGTGTTCTGGGCGCGGACCGCGGTGACGTCGGGCATCGCCTTCGTGGTCTGCGTGGTCCTGTATTACATGGTGGTGCCGTGGAATCTGACCGGCCATACCGATCCGATCGGCACCGAGGCCGGCTACGACGTGGTGGCCGCGCGCACCGAGGCGCAGTTGCAGGCGACCGGCGCGACCTGGGTTGCGACCACGGATTATCGCACCTATGCGATGCTGCGCTGGTTCCTGAGGGGGCGGGTGCCCGTGGTCGAGATCAACGAACGCGGCCGCTACCAGGGCTTTGCCGATCCCGGCATGAACATGATCCGGGATCATGTCGGCCTCTATGTCGGGCGCGAGCCAGAGAACAATCTGCCGCTGTGGAACGAGACCACCGCCGTGCGGCAGCCGCTGGAGCGCGTGGTGCGGAGCTGGCGCGGCACGGTAATGGATACCTATTCGCTGGAGAAGATCAGCGGCTGGACCCCCGATTTGTCGCCGCCGCCGGACACGACTTTCTTCCGCTGGCGCGTGCTGGTGATGCTTCTTCTTCCTTCTCCCCTTGTGGGAGAAGGTGGCGCGCATGTCATGCGCGCCGGATGAGGGGTTTCGCTCCGCAGATGAGGTGTTCGTGCAAGCAAACCCCTCACCCAGGCGAGCTTGTGTCGAGCGCCGGAATTGCCCTCTCCCACAAGGGGAGAGCGCGCATCGATGGGCATCTTCCTGCGTTGAAAAAGAGAAGAGCTACTCCTCCCCCTCGCGCTTGCGCAGGAGGTCCTTGGCAAGGTCGGCGAGGGCCGGGCGCGGCAGCGCGCTGAACGGAAGCGGGCGGGTGACGTCGATCGCGGCAAGGCCGAGCCGCGCGGTCAACAGGCCGTTGAGCACGCCTTCGCCGAGCCGCTGCGAGAGCTTCGCGGCGATGCCGTGGCCGAGCATCTGCTGGATCAGGCTGTCGCTCGCGGCCATGCCGCCGGTGATCGCCAGATGCGCGATCACGCGACGCATCAGGCTGATCATGCCGAGCGTGCCGGGCCGGCCGCCATAGAGCCGCGCCAGTTGCCGGATCATCCGCAACGCGGATACGAATACGAACAGCACATCGATCGCAGCGCGCGGACTGACCGCGGTGACGACGGACACGCGCTGCGCCGCCGCCGAGACCAGCCGCCGCGCTTCCTCGTCGAGCGGCGCCATCAGTTCGCGCTCGGCCAGTCGGATCATGTCGGCGCCATCGATGATGTCGTCGGTATGGCTCCGCAGCGTGTTGCGGGCGCGCGCGAGCTGCGGGGTCTGGTGCGCGAGCTTGAGCAGGTCGGCGACGATCGTCCGGCTCGCGGCGCGGTCGTCGCTGGCGAGCACCTCAGCCGCGCGCAGATGCAGCTTCTCGATGGTCGCAAGCCGCGCCAGCCCGATCGCCTCGCGCGCGATCACGACCGCCAGCGCCAACGCCGCGACGATCGCACAGGCCAGCCCGAGGAAGCCGAGGCCCTGATTGCGTGCGAACAGGTCCTCGATCAGGTTGACGACACCGAGCCCGGTGCCGAGCAGCACGAGGCCTGCGACGGCGCCCCAGAACAGTGCGCCCCAGCGGAAACCGCGGCGCACCGGCAGCAGCGGTGCATCGATCGCAACGGGCAGTTGCGGCGGCTCGGCCTCGGGCACGATCTGGACCGTGCCGCGGGCGAAGCGGCCGCGGTCCTCCGGATCCATCACGACCACGCCGGGATCGTCGAGCTTGAACGTCGCCGGCCGCCGGTAAGGCGTCTTCTCGTTCATCGCAGTTTGTCTCCGATCAGGAACTGGAGGGCGCGGTCAAGGCGGATGTGAGGCAGCGTGGGCTCTCCGTCGCCGTTTCTTTCCAGCTTCGGCGGGCGGAAACGCAGGAAGCGGTAATCGGCCGCCTCGGCACCCGCGCTGGAGAGGCCGCGGAATTCGCCCCGGAACAGGGCCTCGGGATTGTCGGGCAAGTCGCCCGGAAAGGTCGCGACCTCGGCCTCGCCGTCCAGCGTCTCGCCGTTGGCGACCTCGCCCGGCGCTGGCGCGCCGAGGATCGAGGGCAGCGTGTCGCGGCCGCGCTGCACCTGCGCCTCGCGGGTGGCGCGCACCGCGGCGAGCGCCACCACGTCGATCGCGGCACCCGCATATTCGGCGCGCTCGGCGGCCTTGGCCACGATCCGCCGCAGCACGGCCTCCAGCCGGTCGTGGCTCTGATGATGCAGATGGTCGGCCTTGGTGGCCGCGAACAGGATGCGGTCGATGCGCGGCCGGAACAGCGCGCTCAGAATCGTGCTGCGGCCGATCCGGAAGCAATCGAGGATACCGGCGAGCGCAGCCTCGAGGTCGTGCAGCGCCTCTGGTCCCGCATTGAACGCGGCGAGAGCATCGGCCAGCACGATCTGGCGGTCCAGCCGCGCGAAATGGTCGCGGAAGAACGGGCGCACCACGACATCCTTGTAGGCTTCAAAGCGCCGCCGCATCATCGCCCAGAGCGAGCCGTCGGGTGCGCTCCCGCCCACGGGCACCTCGAGCGGCGCGAAGGTCAGCGCCGGCGTGCCGGCGAGATTGCCGGGCATCAGGAAGCGGCCGGGCGGCAGCAGGCTCATCGCGAAGCGTTCATCGCGGCAGGCGCGCAGATAGTCGGTGAACAGTCTTGCTTGGGCGAGCGCGGCCTGCTCGTCCTCTTTACCCTCGGGCGCGAGCGTTGCGAGATGCGCATGCCACGGCGCGGCGAGGGCGGCGCGCAGCGGCTCGCGCGACAGCGCCAGGCTCTCCGCCGACCATCGCTCATAGCTCTTGTTCAACAGCGGCAAATCGAGCAGCCACTCGCCGGGATAATCGACGATGTCGAGGGTGAGGGTGCGGTCCGCGCCATTTTGCCGCTGATAGTCGATCACGAGCCTGAGCTCGGAAATGTCGGTGGTCGAGCTCGGCCAGCGCCGTTCCTCGATCAGGGTGCGGACATGATTCTCATAGGCGAAGCGCGGCACCGCGTCGTCGGGCTGCGGCGCGAGACGCGCGCGGGCGATCCGCCCCGAGGCATAGGCCTCGAACACCGGGAGGCGGCCGCCGCGCGTCAACCCATGCACCAGCGCCGTGATGAACACCGTCTTGCCGGCGCGCGACAGGCCAGTGACGCCGAGCCGGACCGTCGGGTTGAAGAAGCCCTCGCCATAGTCGAGCAGCGCCCGCGCCGAGAGACGCGCTTCCTCGACGATGTCAGAAAAACTGGGGGCCATGAAGGACTGGAGAAACCCGGCGGGAGGGGCCAAATAAGGCGGGCGGTAACCCGCAAGGTGGCGATTGTCGGGCCAAAATCAAGCTTCACATTTCCGGCGCCTTTGCAGGCGAGGGGTTGAGCGCGCTGCCGCTCCGGTGATACCGATGTTTAATTGGCACTGAGGAAAGCGTCCCGGAATGACGATCTTCCGCCTGAAGCAACTCGCATCGACCTCGATCCACGCGGCCGGCGCCGCGCTGTGGAACTATGACCGCGCCGAGCTGATCGCGGACGGCGTCGTTCATATCGTCGGCGTCTGCTTTGGGCTGGTCGCCGCCACCGCGTTGATCGTGCTGACCGCGGTCTATGCCAGCGGCTTCGACATTGCCGTGGTGTCGGTCTATGTCGCCGGCCTGCTCGCGATGCTGGGGCTGTCGGCGACCTATAATCTTTGGCCGGTGTCGCGTGCGAAATGGGTGCTGCGGCGCTTCGATCACTCGGCGATCTATCTGTTGATCGCGGCGACCTACACGCCGTTCATCGTGGAACTGAAGAACAGCTATTTCGCGATCGCGCTGCTCGTCGGCGTCTGGTGCGTGGCGATCGTCGGCATCTGGCTGAAGCTTGCCTATCCCGGCCGCTTCGACCGCCTCTCGGTCGGGCTCTATCTCGCGATGGGCTGGAGCGGCATCATGCTCCGTGACGCTGTGGTGAAGGCATTGCCGGGCATAGCGCTCGGCTTCGTGCTCGCCGGCGGCATCCTGTACAGCCTTGGCGTGATCTTCCACACCTGGCGGCGGCTGCGCTTCCAGAACGCAATCTGGCACTGCTTCGTGCTGCTCGGCGCGGCCTGCCACTACACGGCCGTGGTTGACGTCGTGCTGGCGAGCTGAGCGTCAGGCCGACCACATCGGCATCCGGACCCGGCGGACGGGTCCGTGCAAAATCGCGGCCGCTCTCTTTCGAAAAGATCATGCATCGGCAAAAGTTGGGTTATCATGATCCCTCTTTGTTGGAGCATCTGTTCGGAAAGCCGGCTTCCACTTTTCCGGATCATGCTCTGGGATCAAGATATCGGGAGGATGGCCATGCAGGTGGCGGGTAAAATCGTGGTGGTCACCGGCGGTGGCAATGGCATCGGCAAGGCGCTGTGCGAGGCGTTCCATGCCGCCGGCGCGTCCAAGGTCGTGGTGGTCGATCTCGATCATGCGGCCGCCGAGAAGGTCGCCGCCTCGGTCGGCGGCGCCGCGTTCAAATGCGATGTCGGGCAGGAGAAGAACGTCCTGCATGTGATCGAGGCGACCGAGCGGATGTTCGGCCCGATCGGGCTGTTCTGCTCCAATGCCGGCATCGGCGGCGGCTTCGATCCGCTGTCGGTGAATGCCGGCGGCACCTCGGACGAGCCGTGGTCGCGGAGCTGGGCGATCCACGTCATGGCGCATGTCTATGCCGCGCGGCATCTGGTGCCACGCATGAAGGCGCGCGGCGGCGGATATTTCCTGAACACGATTTCCGCCGCAGGCCTGCTGTCGCAGGTCGGCAGCCCGGCCTATTCGACCACCAAGCACGCGGCGGTCGGTTTCGCCGAGAACCTCGCAATCTCGCATCGTGCCGACAACATCAAGGTCTCGATTCTCTGCCCGCAGGGCGTCGACACCAACATGCTGCGCTCGATCCCGAAGGGCCCGCAATCCGGCGACGGCGATCTGACGCCGGAGCAGGTCGCGCAGGACGCGCTGAAAGGCATTGAGCAGGAGACGTTCCTGATCCTGCCGCACCCGCAGGTGCTCGGCTATATGCGCAAGAAGACCGAGAACTACGACCGCTGGATCGGCGGCATGGCCAAGATCCAGGCCAAGATGCGCGAGGCGCACGGGAAGTAATCGAAGGCAAGGGTGGCGAGCGCGTGTGTTGCAGCCTCACCGTGATTGCGAGGGCGAAGGTGTCGCTAGCCGTTCGTGTAAGGTGAGCACACAGGTCAGGCTCCCTCCCCCGCAAGGGGGGAGGGAGCCCTGCCACCGGTGCGTCCCTTACGTGTTTGCGGAGGCGTCGATCGCTTCGCTGCATGGCACGGAGAAAGCAACGCTTTGCGGCTGCCGCGCGGCGTCTGTTGCCGTCACTTGATCAGCGCGATCGCCTCGCGAAACCGCTTGTGCTCCGCGGTTTCCAGCCATTCGAACACAACCATCTCGGTGGTCACGATCTCCGCGCCGTGCCGCTCCATGCGGCGGATTGCGGTTTCCTTGTCCTCGAGGCGGCGCGAGCCGAGCGCGTCGCGCACGACGTAGACCTTGCGCTTCGCGTCGAGCAGACCCAGCACGGTCTGCTGCACGCACACGTGTGCCTCGCAGCCCGCGACGATGACATGCCTGTCGCCGGCGACTGCCTCGAGGAATTCAGGCTCGCGGACCGCATCGAACGTCATCTTGTGGATCAGGCGGGCCTCGCTGACCGCCAGTTCGGCGACGGTTGCGCCGAGACCCTTCGCGTTCTGCTCGGTGAAGACGGTCGGAATGTTCATCAGCTCCGCCATGTCGATCAACCGCCTGGCGTTCCTGATCGCCGTGGCGCCCTCATGGATCGCCGGCATCAGGCGGGATTGGAAGTCGACGATCAGGAGCAGCGATCGTCGTGGATCGATCGTCAGCATGGCGTCACTCCTTGCCGAGTTGCGCGATCTTGTCGCGGAGATAGGCGTCCATCAGATCGGGCGCCGAGGCGCCGAACATCCTGATGCGGCCGGTGTGCAGCAACAGCAGCAGGCCAGTCGCGTGGGCGAAGCAGTCCACCATCACGGTGTTGGCCTTTTGTCGCGATGCGCCAAGCGCTTCGGCCGCTTCCGCGATCGGATGCAAGGCAGCCTCGAGCGCGGCGTTCAGCTCCCGGTCGCGATTGTGGCCGAGCCCGGCCGGTTTCATGCCGCCCCGGAACAAATAGAAGCCGAGGTCGAGGTCGCGCGGATTGTCAGCATAATAGCGGAAGAAGGCCATGCCTGCGGAGTGCAGCCGTTGCCTGGCACCGCGCGTCGCCGCGACAGCGGCGCTGACCGCTTCGCCCAACGAGGCCAGCGATTGCCGCAGCACCTCGGCATAGATCGCTTCCTTGGAATCGAAGTGGAAGTAGAGCGCCGCCGGCGTGTAGCCGGCGCGCGTCGCGATCGCCCGCAGGCTTGCGCCTTCGAGGCCTTCTTCCGCGAACACGCTGCGCGCCGCGTCGAGAATCAGCTCCCGCTTGTGCCGGCTGACCGCTTCCTTCCTGTTCTCGCGCGTCTGCATCGTCGGCCGATTCCATCCTTGACTCGATTCTAACGTCGTTAGATAATTTAACAATGTTAGAATAAATGAGCAAGGGAGGAGCGCCATGCTGATGACGGCCGCCGACTACCGGGAGTCCCTGCGCCGCTACAAGCCGCGCGTGTTCGTCAACGGCAGTGCCGTTGCGAGCGTCGCGGACGAGCCGTTGCTGGCGCCCGGCATCGCGGGCGTCGGCGTGACCTACGATTTTGCCCATCGCGCCGAGTATGCGCCGATCATGACGGCGCGGCAGGGCACCTCGGGCAAGACCGTCAATCGCATGCTCCACATCAACGAGAGCTCGCAGGACTTGCTCTACAAGCTCGAGGCGGTGCGGCTGGTCTGCAAGACGTCGGGTTGCGCGCAGCGCTACCTCACCCACGATGCGCTCAACGGCCTCTACCAGGCGACCAGGCTGACCGACGATCGCCACGGCACCGACTACAGCCAGCGCTTTCTCAATTATCTGCACGAGGTCCAGGACAACGACCTGACGCTCGGCGTCGCGATGACCGACGCGAAGGGTGACCGCTCGAAACGCCCGGGCCTGCAGGCCAATTCCGATGTCTATGTGCACATCAAGGAACGCCGGAAAGACGGCATCGTGATCCGCGGCACCAAGGCGATCGTCACTGGCGCGCCTTATATGCACGAATTCCTGGTGATGCCGTGCCGGACCCATGTGCCTGATGACAAGGATTTTGCAGTGTGCTGTGCGGTGCCGGTCGATGCGCCCGGCGTCACGATCATCGCGCGCCCGGCTGGCCGTCCAGGCGAAGCGTCCGCGAAATTCTCGGCAAGGTATGGCCAGTCGGTCGGCGTCGTTGTCTTCGACGACGTGTTCGTGCCGCATGATCGCGTCTTCCTCGCCGGCGAGACCGAGGAGGGCGGTTTTCTCACCACCTCCTATGCCACGCACCATCGGCATTCCTGCATCGGAGCGCGCGCCGGGTTCGGCGATCTGCTGATCGGCGCGGGTGCGCTGATGATCGAGGCGAACGGGCTCGATGCGGAGAAGCATGCGCATATCCGCGAGGCGATGGTCGAGCTCATCACCATCACCGAGAGCTTTTACGCCTGCGGCGTCGCGTCCTCGGTCTACTGCACGAAGGACCCGGCCGGGTCGGTGATGCCGGATGCGGTGTTCTCGAACATCGGCAAGCTGCTGCTGGCGACGAAGATCTACGACATGCACCGTGTGGCGCATTATGTCTCCGGCGGACTGATTGTCGCGCTGCCGGGGCCGGACGAGGACCACAATCCGGAGACGCGCGCATCGCTCGCCGCGGTCATGGGCGGACGTCCGGACATCCCGAGCGAGCAGCGCGCCGAGGTGGCGCGGCTGATCGAGGACCTTACCGTCTCGCATGAGGCCGGCTGGTATTCGGTGATCTCGCTGCACGGCGGTGGCTCCCCGGAAGCGATGAAGCGCGAGATCTGGCGCAATTATCCAGTCATGGAGAAGGCCGAATTGGTTGAGAACCTGCTCGGCCGCGGCCTCGTCGACGAGGGGCGCCGGGTGTCAAAGCAGCCGGGACGCTGCTGCGCCACCGGCTGCGAGGTGCCGGAGCCATTCGCGCCGGCATTGGAGCGGGAGCCGGTGCCCTCGCACTAGACAAGATCGGTCTACTTCGAATCGAGCAACGGCCTCCGCTTCACCTCGCCCCGCGTGCGGGGAGAGGTCGGAACGCATCGTTAGATGCGTTCCGGGTGAGGGGGAGTCACCGCAAACGCAGCTATCGCCGTATACGCGGAGAGGGCCCCTCACCCCAACCTCTCCCCGTAAGAACGGGGCGAGGGAGCGCGGCGCCGTCGCGGTTGCCATTCGACCCAAACTCATTGCGCTTTAGCGAAGGCAGCCGTCGCCACTGCGCTCAGCTCTTCTGCGCGTAGAGCAGCGGCACCGCGGAATCCACCATCACCTCAATGAGGCTCGCGCCCTGGTGCGAGAGGCCGCGCTTGTAAGCGCTGGCGAGATCGGCCGATTTCGTCACCCGCACCGCGTCGCAGCCCATGCCGTCCGCGAGCTTGACGAAATCGATGC
This sequence comes from Bradyrhizobium sp. ISRA464, assembly GCF_029910095.1. Lineage (NCBI taxonomy): Bacteria > Pseudomonadati > Pseudomonadota > Alphaproteobacteria > Hyphomicrobiales > Nitrobacteraceae > Bradyrhizobium > Bradyrhizobium sp. ISRA464. The sequence continues at coordinate 1,796,500 of NZ_CP094526.1, forward strand.
CGGGCAATTCCAGGCCCGGCACGTTGCGCACCTGCATCACCTGGCTGAACGAGCGCATCGCGCCGTAGCCGGAATTGTTCATGACCACGACCGTCAGCGGCAGCTTGCGTTGCGCTGCGGTCCACAGCGCCTGGATCGAATACATCGCCGAGCCGTCGCCGATCAGGCAGACGGTGCGTCCCTCGCGGCGGCCGAGCGCCATGCCGACCGCGGCGGGCAGGCTGTAGCCGAGGCCGCCGCTCGCCATGGTGTAGAAGCTGTCCTGACCGCGCATCGGCATCACCTTCTGCATCAGGGGACGGTGCGACGGCACTTCCTCGACCAGCGCATCCTGAGGGCCCATCGCGGCCGAGAGCGCATGCAGCGCATATTCGGCGGGGATCGGGTCGCTTCCGGCGGGCGCCGGCGGCAAGATGCGGCCCGCGGGTGCGGCACGCTTCGTCTCGGGCAGCATGTCGAGCAGTGTCGACAGCGCCGGCTTCATGGTGGCGATGATGCTGCGGCCCGTGGGCGTCATCGCGGCGGCGTCGGGATCGTCGGTGATCTGGAAGATCGTGGTCGATCCGTCGAAGATCGCGGCATGGCCCTCGACATGGAAGGTGAACACCGGCGCGCCGATCACGACGACGAGATCATAGTCGCGCAGCGCATCTGACAGCTGGCCGGGTGAGGCGTGCAGGAAGCCGGCGAACTGCGGATGGTGCTCGGGGAACGAGCAGCGCGCCGAAAACGGGCTGACCCAGACCGCCGCCTTGGCCTTCTCGGCGACCTTCACCATCAGGTCGACGGCTTCCGCGCGATCGACGGCGGGACCGACGACGAGGGCAGGGCGCTTGGCGTCGCCGAGCGCAGCCACCAGGGCCTGCATCGCGGAGGGATCGGGGCCGATCTCGCGGCTGACCTGGCGCGCCTCGAGCGGCTGCGTCGCATGGTTCCAGTCGTCGATCGGCACCGAGACGAAGGTCGGCCCGCACGGCGGCTGCATCGCGACATAATAGGCGCGCGCGATCGCGGCCGGCACGTCCTCCGCGCGCGCCGGTTCGACCGCGAACTTCACATAAGGCCGCGGAAATTCCGAAGCACGCTCGGCATAGAGGAACGCCTGCAGCGGCATGATCGAGCGCGCCTGCTGTCCCGCGGTGATCACGAGCGGGGTCTGGTTGCGATAGGCGTTGTAGATGTTGCCGAGAGCGTTGCCGACGCCGGCCGCCGAATGCAGATTGACGAAGCCGGCATTGCGCGTTGCCAGCGCGTAGCCGTCGGCCATGCCGACGACCGAAGCCTCCTGCAGGCCGAGCACATAGTCGATGTCGTCGGGCCAGTCGCTCAGGAACGGCAGCTCGGTCGAGCCGGGATTGCCGAACACGCGTCCGATGCCCCACGCGCGGAGGAGGCCGAAGGTGGCGTCCTTGACGGTGACGGCCTTGCCTTTCGTGGCGGCGGGCTTGCGGGATGACATCGGGCGGCTCCCATTTCCAGTCTGTTACGTTCCGTCATTGCGAGCGGCAAAAGCGGAAAGGCAATCCACCTGTCGATGGATTGCCCGGTGAAGTCAAGCCGCTGCACTCATAGTTGCCGAGGCAACGGCTAAAATTGCGCGCGGCGGCTAGTCGGTTTTCTGCAATGCGGCGGTCTGCTTGGCGAGCTGCTTGTCGAAATCCTGTTCGAGCCCTGTCACATAGACCACATTCTCACCGGGCCTGACGAACGGGTTCGGCGCGCCGTCCTTCATTTGCGCGCGCTTGGCCTGCATGCCGTAGACCTCGGGATGCGGCCCGAGCAGCACGTCGACCTTCATGGCCTTGACCTTGGCGAAGGTCGACCGGTAGTCGTCGACGATGCCGGGATAGGTCGGATGGCCGACCAGCCGGTTCAGCGCGACCGTTCCGCTGCAGAAGAACAGCACGTTGCGGTCCTGGTCGCCGTCCTTGACCGTCATCTCCCAGCTCGTGCAGCCGGGCGAGTGGCCGGGCGTCGCATGCGCGGTCAGAGTGGCGTCGCCAAGCGTCACCTTGTCGCCTTCCTTGACCGTGCGGTCCACCTTTACGGGCGCAAAGGCAAGATCGGCGTTGTTCTCGTCGCCCGGATAGTAGCCGCCCTCGAGCAACGGCTTGTCGCGCTCACCGGCAACCAATTGCGCGCCGGTCTCCTTCTTGATCTCGGCGAAGCCGCCGGTGTGGTCGAGATGGGCATGCGAGTTGAGGATGTATTTGATGTCGCCGACCTTGAAGCCGAGCTTGCTGATGTTGTCCTTGATCATGCCGGTCGACTGCTGCATCGCCGTGTCCATCAGGATCAGGCCCTGCGAGGTCTTGATGATGTAGACCGCGATCCCGTCGGTGCCGACGTAATAGATGTTGCCGATCAGCTGGAACGGCTCGAACGGCGCGGTCCACTTCTTCATGACTGTCGCCATGAAATCCTTGAGCGTCTGTGCCTGCGCGCCGGTTGCGATCAGCGTTAGCGCACACAGCGCGGCTGCGAGCGTCCTCATGGTTGCCTCCCTATCAGTTCTTATTGTTATTCGATGGTGGCACTATGCGTGGTGTCGCCATCGATCGCAATCGACGTCGTCGCGGAGGCCCAATGCGGAATCAGATGATGTCACGCAACAGGGCAATCAAGCGGTTGCATTGCTCGTCGGTTCCGACCGTGATGCGCAGGAAGTCCTCGATCCGCGGTTTCTGGAAATGCCGGACGAGGACGCCGCGCTCGCGCAGCGGGGCCGCAAGGTCCGCACCGCGATGGCCGGGATGGCGCGCGAACACGAAGTTCGCGAGCGACGGCAGCACCTCGAAGCCCAGCTCGGCGAGGCCGTGAACCAGCGTCTCGCGGCTGGCGATGATGCGTTGGCGCGTCTCCTGAAACCAGCCGTCGTCCTTGATGGCGGCAGCCGCGCCGGCGAGTGCAAAGCAATCCAGCGGATAGGAGTTGAAGCTGTCCTTCACCCGCTCCAGCGCCTCGATCAGCGGACGCTGGCCAATGGCGAAGCCGACGCGCAAGCCTGCCAGCGCGCGCGACTTGGAGAGGGTCTGGATCACAAGGAGATTGTCGTGGCGCGCCACCAGCGGGACGGCGCTCTCGGCGCCGAAGTCGACATAGGCCTCGTCGACCACCACGAGCTGGTCGGGGTGTTCGGTGACGAACGCTTCGATTGCGTCGCGCGGCAGCGCGATGCCGGTCGGGGCGTTCGGGTTGCACAGCAGGATGGCGCTGCATGGGCGCCGGTAGTCGGCAAGCCGCACCCGCATCGCGGCATCGAGCGGCACCGCCTCGTGCCGGATGCCGTAGAGGCGGCAATAGACCGGGTAGAAGCTGTAGGTGATGTCAGGGAACAGCAGCGGCGCATCATGCTTCAGCAGGGCCTGGAAGGTATGGGCCAGCACCTCGTCCGAGCCGTTGCCGACGAACACCTCCTCGGGCGCGACGCCATAGCGGGCCGCGATCGTCTCGCGCAGTGCGGTCGCGCGCGGATCGGGGTAGAGCCGCAGTCGATCCGTCGCGGCGGCGATCGCCGCCAGGGCGTGCGGCGACGGTGCGTAGGGGTTCTCGTTGGTGTTGAGCTTGATCAGGCCATCGATCTTCGGCTGCTCGCCGGGCACGTATGGCGACAGATTGTGGACGACCGAACTCCAGAAGCGACTCATGATCTGCGGACCCAAAGCGTTTTCGAGCGAAGCCTGTCCCGGACCTGATCCGGGATGGACACCGGTTCGCGCGAAGAAAACGCGTCAAGACAGGAATCTGGAGCATCGGTTCTGATTCAATCAGAACCGATATTCCAGGATGGATCGCACTACAGTACGGGATGTCCGGCCTTCGCGAAAGCCGGAGGTGCCGTGGCCTCCTCCGAGCCTTACCAGGTCGCCGTGCCCTTCATGGTCGGCTGCCCTTCGGCATTCGCGGTCCACAGTTCCAGGCCGCCGTCCTTCTCGCTGGCATTGATCGAGAACTCGCTGCCCTCGAACAGCGGCTGCACGCCGCGATAGACCAGCTTCTTCGGCGGCTTGCCGCCACGCAGCTTGGCGGCGAATTCGACGATGAAGGCGGCCTGCAGCGGGCCGTGGAAGATCAGGCCGGGATAGCCCTCGACCTTGGTGACGTAGTCGCGGTCGTAGTGGATGCGGTGGCCGTTGAAGGTCAGCGCCGAGTAGCGGAACAGCAGCACCGGATCGGAAACGTGGCTCTCGCGATGCTGCGCGACCGGGGGAGGCGGCGGCGCCTTGGCGGGCGCGGAGGATTGCGTGCTCGTCATCTCGCGATAGACGATGTCCTGCCGCTCGCGGATCGCCAGCCCGCGCGACGTCGTCACCTCATGATTGACCGAGACGAAGCACAGCGTGCCGGTCGAGCCTGATTTTACAGTGACGTCTGCAATGCGCGATGTCCGCTTCGGTTCGTCGCCGACCCGCAGCGCGTCGAAGAATTCCAGCTCGCCGCCGGCCCACATCCGGCGCGGCAGCGGCACCGGCGGCAGGAAGCCGCCGCGGGTCGGATGGCCGTCCTGGCTCAACTGCGACATCGGAAACACCGGCTGCGCCAGGCACCAATGCGTGGTCCACGGCGCGGTGTCGCCTGTCTTCGGCTCGCCGATCTCCTGAAACAGCGTCGCGCGCAGGCCCATCACCAGATGGGCGGTGACGACGTCGGAGGCCTCTTGGGTGCGGCCGATCCACTGGCGGAGATGATCGAGGTCGAGTTTATCGGTCATGAGATTTTGCTCGGGGTGAGATATATCTTAGCGCGATGGATTCGGTCTGAGGGCAGGCTCGCTGCACCTCTCCCGCTTGCGGGGTCGAGACGAGCGAAGCTCGCTCTTAGGTCGCATCGCATCGATAGATGCGATACGGGTGGGGGCTCTCTCCACCCCATCGGTCCGACTCGCGGCGACACCCCCACCCCAGCCCTCCCCCGCAAGCGGGAGAGGGAGCGCGGCTCGTTTGCGGTTGCGCCTCGTCCTGATCTCATCACATTTTACGCTTCGTGCGCTCGCCGATCGCGGGCACCTTGCCGTAGTGCCTGTCCTCGCCGACGACGATCGCGGCCGGCGCCGGATAGCTGACGCGGCCGTTCGGCGTGTCGACCTCGATGCGGCGGAGATGCGGGTGGGTTGCAAGGTCGGTCATGCTGTTGACCTCGGCAAAGGCGATGTCGGCTGCCGCGAGCTTGGCCAGCAGCTCCTCGCGCGTCAGCCTGCCAAAGCTGTCGCCGACGATCTGGTCGGTCAGCGCGCGGTTGCGCACGCGCTCGACCATGTTGGCAAAGCGCGGATCATCGGGCAGGCCGGGCTGGTCGAGCACCTCGGCGCACAACTTCTTCCACTCGCGCTCGCTCTGGATCGAGATCAGGATTTCCTTGCCGTCTTTGGAGCGGAACACGCCATAGGGCGCGATCGAGGGATGGGCGAGGCCGATGCGCTTCGGCGGCTTGCCGTCCTCGGCATTGAGCAGCGGCACCGTGAGCCAGTCGGCCATCACGTCGAACATCGAGATGCGGATGTCGGCGCCCTCGCCGGTGCGGCCCCGGCCGATCAGCGCTTCCAGGATCGCGGCATGCGCGGTGGCGCCGGTCGCGACATCGACGATCGACATGCCGACGCGGGAGGCGCCTTCCGGCCCGCCGGTGATCGAGGCAAGGCCGCTCTCGGCCTGGATCAGGAGATCATAGGCCTTGCGGTCGGCGTACGGCCCGGTGTCGCCGTAGCCTGATATCGTGCACATGATCAGCTTCGGATAGTCCTTGCGCAACCGCTCGCGCGAGAACCCGAGCTTGTCCATCGAGCCCGGCTTGAGGTTCTGCAGCAGCACGTCGGCGCCCGCGATGAGTTCTTCCAGCGTCGCGCGGCCTTCCCTTGTGGCGAGATCGATCACCACCGAGTCCTTGCCGCGGTTGAGCCAAACGAAATAGCTGCTCTGACCTTTGGCGGCGGCATCGTAGCCGCGGGCGAAATCGCCCTCGGGCCGCTCCACCTTGATGACAAGGGCGCCGGCATCGGCCAGCCGCGACGAGCAGAACGGCGCGGCAACCGCCTGTTCGACGGCGATGACAGTCAGTCCTTCCAACGGCAACATGATGCGAACTCAGTAGGAGCGGGGCATGCCGAGCACATGCTCGGCCAGATAGGACAGGATCAGGTTGGTCGAGATCGGCGCCACCTGATAAAGCCGCGTCTCGCGGAACTTGCGCTCGATGTCGTACTCTTCCGCGAAGCCGAAGCCGCCATGGGTCTGCACGCAGGCGTTCGCCGCTTCCCACGAGGCGTCCGCCGCCAGCATCTTGGCCATGTTGGCCTCGGCGCCACAGTCGAGGCCGGCTTCATATTTGCGGGTGGCTTCCTTCACCATCAGTTCGGCCGCGCGCATCGCGGCATAGGCCTTGGCGATCGGGAATTGGATGCCCTGGTTCTGGCCGATCGGTCGGCCGAACACGCTGCGCTCCTTCGCATAGTTCGTTGCCTTGGCGATGAACCACTTGGCGTCGCCGATGCATTCGGCCGCGATCAGGATGCGCTCGGCATTCATGCCGGACAGGATGTAGCGGAAGCCCTTGCCTTCATCGCCGATCAGGTTCTCCGCCGGCACCTTCATGTCGGTGAAGAACACTTCGGTCGTGGCGTGGTTCATCATGGTGCGGATAGGGCGGATCTCCAGCCCCTTGCCCTTCACCTCGCGCATGTCGACGATGAACACCGAAAGCCCATCGGTGCGCTTCCTGGACTGCTCTTTCGGCGTCGTGCGCGCGAGCAGGATCATCAGGTCGGAATATTCGGCGCGGCTGGTCCAGATCTTCTGGCCGTTGACGACATAGTGGTCGCCCTCGCGGCGCGCGACGGTTTTCAGCGACGAGGTGTCGGTGCCGCTGGTCGGCTCGGTGACGCCGAACGCCTGCAGCCGCAACTCGCCGGTCGCGACCTTGGGCAGGTACTTCGCCTTCTGCGCGTCGTTGCCGTGCCGCAGCACCGTGCCCATCGTGTACATCTGGGCATGGCAGCCGCCGCCGTTGCAGCCGGCGCGCTGGATCTCCTCCAGGATCGCTGCGGCCGCCGAGAGCTTCAGGCCGGCGCCGCCATACTCCTCGGGGATCAACACCGAGAGGTAGCCGGCTTCCGTCAGCGCGTCGACGAACTCCTTCGGATAGGCCATCCGGCGATCGAGCTTGCGCCAGTATTCGCCGGGGAATTGCGCGCAGAGCTTTGCCACCGCGTCGCGGATGTCGGAATGGTCGTCGAGTTGTGGGTCGTGTGCGGTCATGATGTTGTCTTGCCGAGAGGTTGCGCCAGAGCGTTTTCGAGCGAAGTGGGTACCGGTTCGCGTGAAGAAAACGCGTCAGAACAAGAATCTAGATCACCGTTCCGATTCCATCGGAGCGGAAAAGGCACTAGCTGCGGGCAAAGCGCCCGCTGTTGTGGGGCCCCGGTAAACTCCCTATGCTGTTTTGTTATAGCGTATGAACCTGCCTTCCAGGATTGGCAAGTATGGATTTCCGCCAGCTTAGGACCTTTGCGTGCGTAGCGGAACTCGGGAGCCTGAGCAAAGCATCCGATACCTTGCGGGTCGCGCAGCCGGCGCTGAGCCGGCAGATCAAGCTGCTTGAGCACGAGCTGCGCACCGAGCTGTTCACGCGCAACGGCCGCGGCATGGTGCTGACCGACGCCGGCCGCCTGCTGCTCGCGCGCACCGGCGGTATCGTAAGGCAGATCGACCAGATCCGCGATGACATCCAGTCCGCCGGCGGCGCGCCGTCCGGGCGCGTCGTTCTTGGATTGGTGCCGACGGTGAGCTGCGTGCTGTCGGCGCGGCTGGCGCGGCGCACGATGGAACGCTATCCCGGAATCTCGCTCTGCATCGTCGAGAGCTACAGTGGCCATCTGATCGAGTGGCTGCATCGCGGCGAGATGGACCTCGCCGTGATCTACGGCCCGTCGGTCGATCTGCATCTGGCGGTGCAAAGCCTCGGCCGCGATAGCATCGTCGCAGTCGGTCCGCCCGGCAGCGGGCTGAAGCAGAAGAAGCAGGTCGAGCTCGGCTGGCTGATGCGCCAGCGCCTGGTGCTGCCAAGTCATTCGCACGGACTCCGCGCGCTGATCGAGCATGCGGCGGCGAAGAAGAAGCTCGATCTCGACGTCAGACTCGAGGCGGATTCGTTCCGCGTGCTGACCAGCCTGGTCGAGGAGGGGCTCGGATACACGCTGCTGCCGCCGTCTTCGGTGCGCGGCGAGGTCGCCGACGGAAGGCTCGAGACCGCGCCGATCGCACGGCCCGCGCCGCGGCGCGAGCTGACGCTGGCTTCGCCGGTGGAGCATCCCGGCTCGAACGCGATCACGCTGATCGCGAAGCTGTTGCGCGACGAGGTCGCCGCATGCCGCGCCGAAGGGCTCTGGGATATCCAGCTCACCTGAGCGCGTCTTTCGCATCAAGTCACCGCGAAGCCGAGATGGCCGCGGAAGCGGTTCTTGAGATAGCTGCCGTCGCGCGGCGGCAGCGCGCGTTCGAGCTCGCCGGCCGCGATCCTGATCCGTGCCAGCCGCGGGCCGCCCTTGAGGTCGCGCAGGCTCGCGCGGAAGCTTTCGATCCCGGCCATATCAGCGATCTCGGTGATATCAGCGATCCCCGCGCCGCGCGCGATCACGTCGAGCTTCGCCCCCAGGCCGGAATGGCTGAGCTGCATCCCGGTCTCGCCATATTGGCCGTTGTCGAGCACGGCGATCGAAAGGTTGCCCGGCTGCTCGGCCGCGATCGTGAGCAGGCTGCCGATCCCCATCAGTTGCTCGCCGTCGCCGGTGACGACAAGCACGGGCCGCCTGGGCTGCGCCAGCGCGAGGCCGAGGCCGATCATCGCGGCGCCGCCCATCGCACCCCAGAGATAGAAATTGCCGGGATGCTCGCCGGCAGCGAACACGTCGTAGGTCGAGGAGCCGAGTCCGGAGATCACCAGCAGGTCGCCGCGGTCGGTGAGCAGGGCCTTCACCGCCGCGCGGCGATCGAGGGTGCCGATAGGGGCTGACATCAATGCGTCTCCTTCGTCCACTTCTTGCGGCCGATCATCCGCTGCGAGATCAGCACCGCGACCTGTTGGTCGCTGTCATAGGCGAGCGAGGCGGCGGCGGAGATCACTTCCTCGGCGTCAGCGGGGTTGTCCAGCCGCAGCACGGTGACGCCCATGGCCTCGAGCGTCTGCGGCGTCGCCCTGCCCATGGGGATCTGCCACGGATTGAACTCGGCCCATTCGCCGCGCATGGTCACGAGCGTCAGGAACGGAAAGCGGCAGCTTGCCATCAGCGACAGCATGTTGATGCAGTTGCCGACGCCGCTCGATTGCATCAAGAGCACCGCGCGCTCGCCGCCGAGCCAGGCGCCGGCGGCCAGCGCCACGCCTTCCTCCTCGGTCGTCAGCACCGTGGTCTTGATGTCAGTGTCCGCGTGCGACAGCTTGATCAGTTTGGAATGCCCCGCATCGGGGACGTAGGACACCTGCGCCACGCCAAAGCTCTTCAGCGTCCGGTAGATCGCAACCGGCCAATCTCGGCCGGTCGCATTGTCCTGGTGAACGGCAATCTGGTCCATCATGGCCTCGGCTATGGGACGCGCGGTGGCGCGTCGTCACACCGAGAGGCTTAGGGCAGGCGGAGGCTTGATTCTCTTCGCATCTGGCTCGCGCAGCTATGCCGGAATTTTATAACCCCATCGTTGCTGGATAAGCGCTTCGCAGCAGAAACCGATCGGTTCGGAATCGCAGTTAAGACAACGCGCTTCCACGCATTGGCTTCAGGGCCGGCGCACTCAGTCCGAGTTGGGCATTGCTGCTGCGCGGCGTGACCGCGAAACATCTCACCGGCGGCGCGGCCATTGTTCGCAGGCAATGCCATCCCCATCGCCATCGTGATGTTTCCAATAGCCGGGCTCTCCCCGTCTCGCGGGCGCCAAGCCGACCAATCGGGCAAAATCGCAGTTCGGAGCGGATGCGATATGCCGGAACGTTGTCGCGGCGGGCCAAGGGTTCGAAGCCACGCCCCACACGATTGCGAAGGAAACCGTAGCGGCAACGATTGCGATCGCCGCCTTCAAAACGCTGCGCAGCTTGCTGGCGCGATCAAGGCGCGTCGATACCGCGCGAAAACGACGCTGTAAGTCACGCAGCCGCTGTTCGGGCCCTGGGCCGGGACGAACGGGGTTGGGGTTTGGAAGGTGCGACACGGGCTAGCCTGGTCAGGCGAGCGATCAAGCTGCGGCCGGCCTGGAAAATGAGTTAGAATAATATCCACGGAATCTTGTATCACGAGTTGAGCGACAAGGCGCCTACCTTGTAGCACGCGTCTTCGCTTTGGTCGGATTTGCAAAATGTCCAATAGGGGTTGACTGCTAGCCCGGGATCCGCACCGGCAGGTTTTCGATCCCGCGCACGAAGCTGGAATAGACCCGCTTCGGCTCGCCGACCACCTCGATGCGGTCGAAGCGCTTCAGCATCTCCTCCCAGACGATCCTGAGCTGCAGCTCGGCGAGGCGCATGCCGACGCAGCGGTGGATGCCGAAGCCGAACGACAGATGGATGCGCGGCCGGGCGCGATCGATGATGAACTCGTTGGGCCGCTCGATCACCTCGTCGTCGCGGTTGCCCGAGACGTACCACATCACGACGCGGTCGCCCTTCTTGATCCTCTTGCCGCCGATCTCGGTATCTTGAAGCGCGGTGCGCCGCATATGAGCGAGTGGCGTCTGCCACCGGATCACCTCCGGCACCATGGTGTCGATCAGTGCCGGGTTTTCCTTCAGCTTGCGGAACTGATCCGGATGCTCGTGGAGTGCCAGCACCGATCCGCTCATGGTGTTGCGGGTGGTGTCGTTGCCGCCGACGATGAGCAGGATGATGTTGCCCATCAGATTGTCGGGGTCCATGTGCCGCGTGGCGTCGCTATGCGCCATCATCGACAGCAGATCGTTCTTCGGCGGCGCATTGACGCGCTCGTTCCACAGCTTGGAGAAATAGGCGTAGCACTCGTCCATCTCGCGCCGCCGCTGCTCCGGCGATTCGACGATGCCGCTCTTCGGCAGCGCGGTCGAGACGTCGGACCAGCGCGTCAGCTTGCGCCGCTCCTCCCACGGGAAATCGAACAGCGTCGCCAGCATCTGCGTGGTCAATTCGATCGAGACGCGCTCGACGAAGTTGAAGGGCTCGTTGCGCGGCAAATTGCCGAGCACGGTGGCTGAGCGCTGGCGGATCAGCTTCGCCAGCTCGTCGAGATGCGTCGGCGTGAACATCGGCGAGACGGTCTTGCGCTGATGGGCGTGCTTCGGCTGGTCCATCGCGATGAAGCTCGGATAGTCGTAGCCCGGCGGCACGTCGCGGATCGAGATGCCGCCGAGCGTGGAGTCGGAGGAGAAGATGCCGTGGCTGGTGTCGACATGCATGATGTCGTTGTACTTGACGACCGACCAGTAGGGCTCGATCGGCGCGTTGGTGCAGTAGTGCACCGGCTCTTCCTTGCGCAGCCGCTCGAACCACGGCCACAGCGTGTCGTTCTGGAATAGCCGTGGCGCGCCCGGATGGAAATCCTTCAGCGGCGTCGCATAGGCTTCCTCGCGCGCCTGACGCAGCAGCTCGGCCTTGTCGGTACGGATGGGGCTCTGGACGTTCATCTCAGCTCGCTCCAGCGAATGTTCATCACCTCTCCCGCTTGCGGGGTCGAGACGAGCGAAGCTCGCTCTTAGGTCGCAACGCATCGAATGATGCGATCCGGGTGGGGGCTCTTTCCACGCGAGGGCTGTATTGTGGTGGCACCCCCACCCCAGCCCTCCCCGCAAGCGGGAGAGGGGGCACAGCTCCGTCGTGGTCGCAGTTCAAATTCATCTCGCAGCTTTGATCGTGCCTCACGCCGCAATTCGCACCGGCAGCGTCTCGTAGCCCTTGATGAAGCTTGAATACACCCGCTGCGGCTCCTCCACCACCTCGATCGTGTCGAAGCGCTTGAGGATCTCCTCCCAGATGATCTTGAGCTGCAGCTCGGCGAGGCGCAGGCCGACGCAGCGATGGATGCCGAAGCCGAACGAGATGTGGGTGCGCGGCCGGGTACGCTCGATGTCGAACTCGTAAGGACGCTCGATCGCCTCCTCGTCGCGGTTGCCCGAGACGTACCACATCACGACCTTGTCGCCCTTCCTGATCTGCCGGCCGCGGAATTCGTAATCGGCGAGTGCGGTGCGCCGCATGTGGGCGAGCGGGGTCTGCCAGCGGATCACCTCGGGCACGAACGAGTCGATCAGCGCCGGGTTCTCCTTCAGCTTGCGGTACTGCTCCGGATGCTTGTTCAGCGCATAGATGCTGCCCGACAGCGTGTTGCGCGTGGTGTCGTTGCCGCCGACGATCAGCAGGATCAGATTGCCGAGGAAGTTCTTCGGGTCCATGTTCCGCGTGGCGTCGCTGTGCGCCATCATCGAGAGCAGGTCGCTCTTCGGCGGCTGGTTGCTCCGCTCCTTCCAGAGATGCGCAAAATAGCTGGCGCATTCCAACAGTTCGGCCTGCCGCTCGTCCTCGGTGGCGACGAGGCCACCGGCGCCGGGCAGGGTGGTCGCAACATCGGACCAGCGCGTCAGCTTGCGGCGGTCTTCCCAGGGGAAGTCGAACAGCACCGCGAGCATCTGCGTGGTCAGTTCGATCGAGACCTTGTCGACCCAGTCGAACACCTCGCCGCGCGGCAGATTGTCGAGGCATTCGGTCGAGCGCTTGCGGATGTTGATCGCGAGCTCGTCGAGATGGGTCGGCGTGAACATCGGCGCCACGGTCTTGCGCTGCGCCGAATGGCGCGGCTGATCCATTGCGATGAAGCTCTCGCGGCGCAGATCCGGCGGCACGTCGCGGATGGTGATGCCGCCGAGCGCTGCGGCCGAGGAGAACACCGAATGGTTGGTCTCGATGTCCATGATGTCGTTGTACCTGGTGATCGACCAGTACGGCCCGAACATCGAGTCCTTGCAGTAGTGCACCGGGTCTTCCTTGCGCAGCCGGTCGAAATACGGCCAGAAGGTATCGGTCTTGAACAGTTCGGGATGGCCGGGATCGTAGTCTGACAGGGAAAGCGTTTGAGCGCGCTCGCGCGCGGCATCCAGGTTCACGTCTTCGACGAGATCGATGGTCCCGTGCATGGGCGGCTCCTCAACCGGTTCGCGCCGGGGCATTGCCGGCGCGGTGATGTTTTACCGAATTACATTCCCATTCTGACGTTTACGCAAGAGCTCTCGACGCGCATTTGGCCGCATTGTCGACGGCTGAGGATAACGGACCGACTCCGGTCCGTTTGCCGGATCCGCGCGAAGAAAGCGCGTGAAAACAAAAAGCTAGCGCCGGTTCTGGTGCAAGCGGAGGTCGAGGCGCTGCAAATCCGTTTGAAACGACGTTTTAATTCGGAAGGCGCCGCCATGATCTCCAACGGGGCGGATGCGCAAATTCGACCTCGGAGAGACCGCGGATGCGATCCGCGAGACGAAGATGCCAGCAACGAGATCGCCTCGTGCGTGTTCGTCAAGACGGCATTGCGGGGAAGGAGAGGGTAAACCGTGGGCGATGGCGGACGTGATACGCGCGGCTACATCAATGTCTTGAGCGCTGCACGCGCCGATTTCACATTCCAGGCAATCCCCATTAATGCAAAGCTCCCCTCCGCCAGGTCGAAGTCGCGCCGCGCTCTCGACGTTCTGTGAAACCTGGATCACACTTGATGCGACTAATCTGTGCTTTTGATCCGTAGAGATTGTCGCCGTCTGGGAGTTGATCCGTGAATGACATGAGCTGGACCCCGATCGGGCCGCCGCAACCGGAGCCGGTTCCGCCGCCGATGCCGGTGGCGTTCTCCGGGAAGCGCAAGGAGTTCTTGCATTTGATCGTCCGCGGCGCCGGGCTCGAGTTCGTCACCGTCGGCTTCTACCGGTTCTGGCTCGCGACCGACATCCGCCGCCATCTCTGGTCCAACACGCTGGTCGACGGCGACGGCGCGGAATATACCGGCCGCGGCAAGGAGCTCCTGATCGGCTTCCTGATCGCGCTCGCGATCCTGGTGCCGGTCTATCTCGCCTATTTCCTCGCGGGTCTCGAGGCCGAGCATGTCAAGGCGTTCGCCTCACTGCCGCTGGTTGCCTTCTTCTATGTCTTCGGCCAGTTCGCGATCTACCGCGCGCGGCGCTATCGGCTGACCCGCACGGTATGGCGTGGTGTCCGCTTCTGGATGAGCGGCTCGGGCTGGATTTACGCGCTCAAGGCCTCGCTGTGGGGGCTTCTGGTCATGATCACGCTCGGCCTTGCGCTGCCGTGGCGCGAGGCCGCGCTCGAGCGCTACAAGATGCGCCATTCCTATTACGGCGATTTGCCGGGCAGCTTCGAAGGCAGCGGCTGGGAGTTCTTCAAGCGCGGCTGGTGGCTGTGGTTGCTGACGCCGTTTGCGCTATATCTGGTGATCTTCGCACCGTTCGTCTATGGCGCGTTCAAGGCCGTCGAGTGCCGCTGGTGGCTGTCCGGCATCCGCTTCGGCGATGTCAGGCTGGAATCCACCCTCCGGCGCAGCGCGCTGATCGGGCTGTACTGGAAGGTGATCGGCTGGATCATGCTGCTCGGCGTCGCATTTTCGGCCTATCTGGCGCTGTGCACGTTCCTGGTCGCCAGCATGGACGGCTCCTCGATCGAGATTTTCTTCAAGACCGAGGCATTCGCCAAGAGCATTCCGCTGATCGTCTTCGCCGGCATCGGCTATCTGGCCTTCGCGCTGGCGATGAACGTGGTGATGCGGGTCTATCTGTTGCACGATCTCTGGGTCCGCGTGCTGTCGTCGACGATCGTGCACAATGTCGAGGCTGCGGCCAATGTCACGGCGCGCGGCGGGCTCGCCAATGCGCTCGGCGAAGGCTTCGCCGACGGTCTCGATGTCGCGGGCTTCTGATCATGACGATGAACGATGACGCAACCGGCGCCGCGCGGCCCCCGCAGGGGGCCACGGCGATCTATTTCGACGGGACGTCGAGCAAGCGGCATAGCGTGACGCTTCGACTCGGCGATGCACTCGAACTCGTCGCGGACGGCGCGGCACTCGCAACCTGGGCCTATGGCGACATCCGCCGTGCCGACAGCCCGTCGGGCTTGTTGCGGCTGAGCTGCCTTGCCGCGCCGGCGCTGGCGCGGCTCGAGATCCGCGATCCGCAGCTCGCCGCCGAGCTCGTCGCGCGCTGCGGCCGGCTGGAGGAGAACCTGCCGAACCGCAAGGGCGTCGCCGCAATCGTCGGCTGGTCGCTCGCGGCCGCGGCGTCGATCGTGCTGGTGGTGCTGTTCGGCGTGCCGCTCGCCGCCGAAAGGCTGACGCCGCTGGTGCCGGATTCCTTCGAGCGGCGGCTTGGCGACGTCGCGGACGCGCAGGTCAAGGTGATCTTCAAGGCCAAGCACTGCGACAATGCCGAGGGCCAGGCCGCGTTCGAGAAGCTGGTCGGCGCGCTCAGGCATTCTACCGGCCTCGACAATGCTGTGCAGTCCGCCGTGCTGGCGACGTCGGTCCCCAACGCTTTCGCGCTACCCGGCGGCAAGGTCTACCTGTTCGAGGGATTGCTGGCGAAGGCCGAGAACCCAGACGAGGTCGCCGGCGTGCTGGCCCACGAGCTCGGCCATGTCAGGCATCGCGACAGCATGCGCGAATTGATCCACAATGGCGGCACCTCGTTCCTGATCGGGCTGTTGTTCGGCGACATCACCGGCTCCGGCGCGCTGATCTTCACCTCGCGCACGCTGGTGACCTCATCCTATTCGCGCGACGCCGAGAGCAATGCCGACACGTTCGCGATCGAGACCATGCACCGGCTCGGCCGTCCGGCGCAGCCGATGGGCGAATTGATGCTGCGCGTCACCGGCAAGGAAGGCGGCAAGGGGCTCTCGCTTGTTTCCAGCCATCCGCTCACCGAGGACCGCCTCGCGCGCATGAGCAAGGCGGACGGCGGCGCCGCGGTCACCGGCGCGCCACTGCTGTCGGCGACCGAATGGCAGGCACTGAAGGGAATTTGCGGCGCGGGGAAGGTGTGAGGCCAAAGATTGAGGCCAAGCATTGAGGCCAAGCATTTCGAGACCGGCTGTTGGAGGAACCCCATGCCGCGTGATGCCAGATACTGGTTTCCCGCCAAGCGCTACGGCTGGGGCTGGGGGCTCCCGATCACCTGGCAAGGCTGGGTGACCTTCGCAGCCTTTCTGGTTCTCATTGCCGTCGGGGCCGTGTTGATACCTCGGCACTCGCCGCCGGGCTTCATTGCCTATGTTCTGGTGTTGAGCGGCCTGCTCCTCGGCGTGTGCTGGTGGAAGGGCGAGCCGCCGCGATGGCGATGGGGCGGTGAATAAGCGGGGCCGGCACGCCACGCATTGCGTGACGCGCAGTCCCGGCAAAAGGAACGAGGCCGCGCGTCAATCCCGCTACGGCTGGCTCGTGGTCCGACGCGCCTACTTCATCAGTCGGAATTTGCCGCCTTCCACTTTGATGAGGAACGCCGACCGCTCGTCAAAGCCATTGTGGTCGGTCGCGCTCATGGTCGAGAGGCCGTTGTTGAGGTAGACGTCCTTGCCGCGCTCCAGCTCGTCGCGCAGCGCGGCGCGAAACTCCGGCGTGCCGGGTTTTGCTGCTTTCAATGCGTTTGGCACCGCCCGCTTGAACAGGGCGATGGCGTCCCACAGATGCGCGCCGAAGATGTTCGGCTTCTGTCCGTTCACCTTCTCATAGGACGAGACGAACGCGTCACGCACCTGCCGGAACGGATCGTTCGCCGGCAGATCGTCGGCAATGGTGAAGGCCTCGCCGGTAAACACCGCGCCCTCGACATTGGCGCCGCCGAGCTTGATGAATTCCTCCGACGCGACGCCGTGGGTCTGGAAGATCTTGCCGGAATAGCCGCGCTCGCGCAGCGCCTCCTGCGGCAGCACGGCGGGCGTGCCGGCGGATGCGATGAACACGGCCTCCGGGTTGGTCGCGATCACCTTCAGCGCCTGGCCAGTGGCGCTGGTGTCGGCGCGCGCGTAGACCTCATGCGTCGTGACGGTCAAGCCCAGCGTCGGTGCGAGCCGGCTGATCTCTTTGTAATAGCCTTCGCCATAGCCGTCCGATACGCCGATATAGCCGAGCGTCTTGATCCCGGATTTCGCGATGTGCTTGAGGATCGCTCCGGCCATCAGGTCGTCGTTAGGCACCACCTTGAACGCCCATCTGCGGCGGTCGTCGATCGGCTGCACGATCGCGGTTGCAGCCGCGAGCGAGATGATCGGCGTCCTGGATTCCAGCGCGACGTCGAGCATCGGCATGGTCACGGGCGTCAGCGAGGAGCCGATCAGGATGTCGACGCCGTCCTGGATGACGAGGCGCCGGGCGTTCTGCGTCCCCTTGGTGGGGTCCGATTCGTCGTCGAGCGCGATGTAGACGACCTTCTCGCCGTCGATCTCCTTCGGCAGCGCCGCGATCGTCCGCATCTGCGGCTGGCCGAGTGCCGAGCCAGGTCCGGACGCGGAGACCACGATCCCGACCTTGATGTCCGCGTTGGCATCCGGGGCCATCAGAACCGAGCCCGCGAAAATCCAAAGTGCGGCAAGAGCCAGCTTCATCGCAAATCCCTCCCTGGAAAGCTCTTTTTATGATGTGCAACCGACGATAGCCGGAACACGGTCGGCTTTCGCATCATATTGATTGTGGACCATGTGTCTGTCCCCCTGATTGGGGACATCGAGCAACTGCGAAGGACGGTGGCAGTCGGGGCGAAGGTGCTCGACGCCCGAGCACTTGAAGAATGGATGACGCGCAGTCTGCGTGGGCACCGGCACCGCTTTCACGGCCTAGCGCAGGACCCACCGGCATGCCAATGTAGCGTTGTGCCAAACCCGCAGGAGGTCAGCATGCGAACGAATATAGTGGGAGCACTTTGCGCCATCGCGATGGTCGCGAGCGCAAACGCAGCGGTCAAGGAAGAGCCGGTCACCTATACGGACGGCGAGACCACGATGAAGGGCTTCGTCGTGTACGACGATGCGACCCAGGCCAAGCGCCCCGGCATCGTGATGGTGCACGAATGGTGGGGCATCACCAAGCATATGCATAACGAGGCGCGGAAGTTCGCGGAGCAGGGCTACACGGCCTTCATTGCCGACATGTACGGCGACGCCAAGACCGCCGACAACCCGAAGGACGCCGGCGCGCTCTCGGGGTCAGTGATGAAGAACCCCAAGGTGATGGAGTCGCGCTTCAACGCGGCGCGGGAGCAACTCGCCAAGCAGGCCTCGGTCAATTCCCAGCGGATCGGCGCCGTTGGCTACTGCTTCGGCGGCGCGGTGGTGCTGAACATGGCGCGCGCCGGCGCTGATCTCGCCGCCGTTGCGGGCTTTCACGCATCACTCGGTCTCAACACCCCCGCGCCGGCGCCGGGAACGGTCAAGGCGAAAATCCTCATTCTGAACGGCGCGGACGACCCCTTCGTGAAGCGCGAGCAGTACGATGCGCTCAAGAAGGATTTCGACGCAGCGAAAGCCGACTACCGGATCATCAAGTATCCCGGCGCCGTGCACGCGTTCACGAACCCCGAGGCCACCGAACTCGGCAAGAAGTTCAACCTGCCGCTCAGATACGACGCCAAGGCTGATCAGGAATCGAAGGCCGAGGCTGCCAAGTTCTTTGCCGCCGACCTCAAGAAATAAACAGGAGGGCCACCCATAGGGTGGCCTTTTCCATCTGTGGCTGGTTGAGGCGCGAGAGAGCAGGGTTGCAGCTTCGCTTCCGGCACGCTGCGGCGGACGAGATCGGCTACGCGATCCGGAATGCCTGCCCGAAGACGAGCGAAATCGGGGCCGGCGACCGTAACCTTTTCGCCGCCGGATCGAACTGTTCATAAGCGTTGCTTGCAGGCACTCGCGGTCGGATATAATGCCGCGCCATCCGTCGAACCGCGGCGGCGATAGAGGGTACCAGAAGGTCGCATCGACGATGAATGCCTTTCGCTACCTCGCCTTCGCCGTCTCGGCGGCCAGCGCCGCCGCGATGATCTATGTCGGGCTCTATCAGAGCCGCCTGGTGGGTCGCCTGATCTGCCCATTCTTCGGCCGTGAGTGCGAGGGGGTCGCTGACGCCCCCTTTGCGCGTCCCTTCGGAATTCCCGACGGTTATATCGGCGCCGTCCTCTACATCACGATCCTTGTGCTGTTGATCGTGCCGCCCGCCCGCTGGATCTGGATCGCATTGCTCGTCCTTGCCGGCGTGGCGACTGTGGCGAACGTCCTCGGCCTCCGCGACATGATGAACTTCGGCGGTTATTGCTTCTATTGCTTGACGACCGCGGTACTGTCCCCGGTGCTGCTTTGGTCGGTCTGGAAGCTCCGGTGAGATGCAGGAGTCGAGTATGGATACCAAAAGCCCTGCCGCGTCCGGCCGCGAGGTGGCTCTGGATGGACCCGACGGCCGCCGGCGCGCCGACTCGGACTACGTGTTCCACGAACTCACCCGCAGCATCTGTCCCTCGTGCAAGGCCGTGATCGACGCCAAGATCCTGTTTCGCGACAACAAGGTCTACATGAGCAAGCGCTGCCCGCAATGCGGAACGTTCATGTCGCTTGTGTACGACGATGCGCAGGCCTACGTGTCGTTCGCACGTTACAACAAGCCGGGCACGATACCTCTCGCTTACGGCACGTCTCGCGATCGGGGTTGCCCGCACGATTGCGGCCTTTGCCCGGACCACGAACAGCACGCCTGCCTCGGCATCGTCGAGGTCAACAGCGCGTGCGACATGGATTGCCCGCTTTGCTTCGCGGACGCGGCGCCCGGCTTCAGTCTGAGCATGGAGGAAGTCGAGCAGATGCTCGACGATTACGTCCGGACTGAGGGGCGCCCCGAGGTCGTGCAGTTCTCGGGCGGCGAACCGACGATGCATCCTCGGATCATCGACTTCGTCCGGGCCGCGCACGCCCGCGATATCCGCTTCGTGATGATCAACACCAACGGCAAGCGCATCGCTCGCGACGATGGGTTCCTGAAGCAACTTGAGCAGGTGCGGCCTTCGTTGTACTTCCAGTTCGACGGTTTCGAACGCGAGACCTATCGGGTGATCCGCGGCGAGCCCGACCTTCTTGAAGAGAAGCTCTTCGCCCTGGACCGCCTCGCCGAAATCGGCCTGGACGTGACCATCGTTCCGGCGATCGAACGCGGCGTTAACGAACATGAGATCGGGCGGATCGTAGAATTCGCGATTGAGCATCCGGCCGTCCGTGGCATCACATTCCAACCGGCGTTTCACGCAGGCCGGCACTTCTCTCACGACCCGATGAAGCGGATGACGATCCCCGAGATTGTGCGGCTGATCGAGCAACAGACCGGCGGCAAGTTCGTGGCCTCGGATTTCGTGCCGGTGCCGTGCTGCTTTCCCACGTGCAATTCCGTGACCTACGCCTTCATCGAGGGAGACAAGGTCACCCCCTTGCCGCGCATCGTCGATGTCGGCGACTACCTCGACTACATCACGAACCGCATCGTTCCGGATTTCAGCCGAGAGGTCAGGGCCGCGCTGGAAGGCCTCTGGTCCTCGTCCTCCGTGGCCGGCTCAGATGCGGCACAGCGCCAGGTCGCGATCTCATGCCAGGCTTGCGAGCTTCCGGACGGTCTGGCGATCAAGAGCATCGCGAAGAACATGATCATGATCATGCTGCAGGATTTTATGGATCCCTGGACCTTCAACCAGAAGAACCTCATGAAATGTTGCAAGGAGTTCTTGCTGCCGGGCGGCAAGCAGATCCCGTTCTGTGCCTACAATTCGGTCGGCTACCGGGAGCAGGCGCGCGAGCAGCTCAACGCCATGGAGCCGGAACGGCGGCAGGCCTGGAGGGAGGGGCGGCCCTACGAACCGAAGCCTGTCATCTTCGAATTCGGCGACCGACGGGCTCGATGAGAGACACCAAGCCGATGCGCGCGGACGACCCCGAAGCTTCGCCGACGATCATCAAGCGGTGCTGCGCAGCCGCCTATGACCATGACGCCGTGAGGATCCTGGCCGGCGATCAGCTTCACCCCGGCGGCGCCCGGCTTACGGAGCGACTGGGCCGGATCCTGAACCTGGGACCGGGCACGCGCGTCCTGGATGTCGCCGCAGGTCAGGGCACCAGCGCGCTGGAGCTGGCTGCGCGCTTCGGGTGCGAAGTGGTCGGCCTCGACTCCGGGCGCAGAAACGTGGAATCGGCGCGACATCAGGCCGCCGAACGAGGGCTCGCCGACAGGGTCGCGTTCTACTGCGGCGACGCCGAGAGGCTGCCGTTCGCCGACGGGCAGTTCGACGCGATCGTCTGTGAGTGCGCGTTGTGCATGTTTCCGGACAAGCCGGCTGCGGTCGCGGAATTCTCCCGCGTGCTGAGACCGGGCGGGTGGGTCGGTCTGAGCGACTTGACGCGCCGAGGTCCCCTGGCCAGCGAACTCGAGGGGCTCGCGGCCTGGATCGCCTGCATCGCGGATGCGCGGCGGATCGAGGACTATCTCGCTCTGCTCGCCGGTGCCGGCCTGATCGCGGGCATCACGGAAGAACACGACCATGCACTGATCGAATTCGTCGAGCGGATCCGCTCACGGCTCTTCGCGGCGGAAATCATGGTCGGATTGAAGAAGGTCGAATTGCCGGGCGTCGACCTGTCGATCGTCAAGGACATCGTGCGGCACGCTCTTGCCGCGGCGAAGGCGGGCAAGCTCGGCTATGCGATCGTGACGGCCAAGAAGGGCGGTTAGAGCGCGAACGGCACGTTTCCGCCGTCGGCACCGTCCAAGCGAGCTTCGGCCCTGCTTTCCAGGCGTCCGATGTTCTAAATTTGGCACCCGAACGTAACATCGAGCCAGGTTCGAGCGAACTTGTGTTCGGGATTCCGAGCCCGATCGGCGTTGTCCGCTGCCCGCGCCGCGAACACCACACGCAACAGGTAACTGGATATTCAAATGGATAGTCACTTCAATCGACGCCTCGTGGTCCTGGCGGCCGTCGCCGGATTGCTCCTTACCTCGGTCGAGAACGGGTTCTCGGCGTCGCCCTTGAAGATGACCTTCGTCACGCATGCGGCCTTCTTCTCGGCCGAGACCAAGCAACCGAAGGCCATCGATCCGCAAGTCTTCGTCGAAGACGCCTCCGCGCAAGCGGCCACCGGCCCGCAGGGCATCAAGCATGATGCCGGGGTCCGCCCGGCCCTGATCGACCAGGACGCCAAGACGTCCAAGCTGTTCAGCGCTGATCACAGGCCGCTCGGTTTCGATCTGCAGTCCTGGCTCTCGGCCAGCGGCACCGTCACGATCGCTGATCAGGACGGCAAAGTGACCCTCGAGGCGACTTTCAAGGGATTGCAGCCGAACGCGAGTTACAGTCTGTTCGAAAACCACTTCGACACGACACCGATCTCCTTCACTCCGGTTGACGGGACCGGAAAGACGAACAGCTTCACGACCAAACCGGATGGCAGTGCGAGCGTTTCGGTGACGATGCCCAGCATGCCGACGCACGCCAACGCCGTCCTTCTGATCTACAACAGCGGCGGCCAGCCACACGGTCTCGAACGTGGCCGGATCGGCATCGACGCCCACCATCAACTGATTGCGCGTCCGGGGTAGTCCATGAAGCCGCTTACTTGGCGGCGTCGCGCAAATCACGCCACTTTCGGACCACCGACTTCGATAAAGTTTAGAGCCCCACGGCCATCATCTATTAGTAAGTTTACTGCATAAGCGAGAAGTGTACTGAAGATGAACGGACTGGACGTGAGTTTCATAAGGTCGACGATTCCGGTCACGGTTTTGTTCGCAAGCATCGGCTTCATTTTCTTTGGCCTGATGGATATGCTTGCCGGAAAGCTCTTCAGGCAGTTTATCGCCGACCCCTGGCTCGCCACCTTCTTTCGGCGCTCTTAGGCTCAGTGACGGGCTACTTGATCGGCTGGCTGTGATCAGAAAGTTTGGGCTCCGGCATAGCGCGACGCCCTATGACGTGGACGCAGCTTCCAACCGCAATTCTCCAAAGCCCTAGAGGCCGCGAGGGGTTGGAATTCCTCTGAGCATAGCTTCAACCTCGATGTTGGGCTTTAGTGTCTGCCGCCAGGGGTAGACCGGACCCGGCATATTCCAATCGGCTGCTGAGGGGACGGTCGACCGTTGCAACGTCGGCTCGTCGGCGTCGAGCCGGCGTCTATCAGTTCGCCCGCTACCGGAGGCTTTTGGACCCGAAGCGGTCATTCGGTCGACACATTGCTAACTCGTTCGGCGGTTCTAACCCGATTGCAGCCAGCAAGGCATACCTCGAGCGGCTGCGAGCCGCCGGCGCAGATGTTCAACTAACCGAATATCCAAACGCCTCGCACGCATTCGACAACCCGCTCGGCCCGCAGCCGGCAGCAATGCAATCCGACTTCCAGAGCGTGCGCAATTGCAAAATCCAAGAGTAGGCTGATGGGCTTCTCATAAATACAGAGACCAGGCAGCCGTTCGCCCTGCGTCATTCACGGCGTGCACATCGGCCACGACCCGGTCGCGACCCGAGAAGCCAAACAAGCGGTCAAAAAATTCTTCAGCAGGGTCTTCCCCGTGATGGGCGAGGACTGGATGTCGCCTTTTGGCCCTAATCGGGCTGGCTGATCGACAGCCTCGATACCTGCCTTCTGAACGCCCGCACCATCTGCGAAGAGATCGGCGAGAGGCTACGCTATGCTTTGCGAGGCGATTACGCCGATTTGCCGCCAAGGCTGCGAGAACTCATGGACCGGTTCTCCGGGCAGGATTGTGATGCTCCATCGCTGGTGCCCACAATGGCGGAGATAACGAGGCCGCTGGTAGAAGCAGCCTAGGTCTCGGCTCATCCATGAACACCACAAGGTCGAGCGCTCCGAGCTCGACGAGTTGATTTTCGGTCTGACCAGCCACAGCTTCGCAAACGTTGGCCGGCCTGCCGAAGCCGTGGGCGACCGTCAGCCTGCATCGGAAAGCCGAGACGCGCGGACAGGCTTCCCCATCTGTTGGTTGTTCGGTGCGCCCGCTTGTGCGGCCAATCGGCGCCGCACAATGTCGATGTGTCCCCGCAGATCATAGACCTGGTTTGCGAAGCCAAGGGGAAAACGGGTGTGGCTAACCGCTTCTTCGATCTTGTCCATCGCCGCTCGTTTGGCATCCAGGTCCTTGCTGCTTTGGTCTCCATCTTCGATGGAGGCTTCCAGCGTCTTGAGCTGGCTGTACCAGTAGAGCAGGCGTCTCCGGATATGCCAGTCATATGCGGCGGGCAGATATCGGAATAGAGGCAACCCGATCGCGATTGCGGTCACGAGCACAGCGATCGCTCTCTGCGCGTGAACGGTCAGCCAGAGGGGCAGATGCCTCTGCAGAAAAGAGGGTCCGTTCTTGTAAAAATCCACGGCGGCCGCGGCAACTGGAAAGTCCGGGTCAGTCGGCATCGGAAACTGGTCGGCGCGTTGAAATATGCCGGGCGTTCTGTGTATCTCCTGCATGGTCTTGAGAAGAAGAGCGACTATTTCCGGATGCAGATCGCTGCGGACCAGCACACTCATGGTTGTCGCGACGAGCTGAACGTCATGAGCCGGAATATTCCCTGCGAGGTCGATGACGCCTTCCGGAAGGTCCAGTCGTACGAGGCTTGGAATTACGCGGGTGAACGCTTCCGCCATGGGAAAGCTCATGAGCCGGACGTTCGGATCGCGCAGCATCGATTGCACAGCCGACGCGTTCGGAGAACCGAGTATCCACACGACGTCAACTTCGCCGACCCGCAGCGCCTGCGCGGCTTTATCCCCTGCCAATGAAAGGAAAGTCGCGTTTTCCGCACTGACGCCGCCTTTGCCGAGTATTTTCTCGGCGCTGAACCGGGTGCCGCTTCCGACAGGCCCCACGGCGATGCGCTTCCCCCTGAGTTGTGACAGATTCTCAAGGCGCTCGCCGGAGACGTAGAACAACCAGATCGGCAGGTAATCGATAGTGCCGAGCGAGAGAATGCCGGAAAGCGTGTCGGGCTCCGCAACGCCGCCCGTGACGAAAGCGATCTGAACTCCAGAGCCGGGATCCTCCAGGAGCTTCAGGTTCTCGAGCGCGCCTTCACTCGCGCGCAGCTTCAGGTCCACGTTGGCGAGCGCAAATCTTTCCCGGTATCGTCGGCCGTAATAGTCGAAGCTGCCGCCTTTGAAGGCGGTGGCGATCGTCACCGTCGACGGCGGCGCTGGCAAAAAATATGTGAGGGCCCACGAGATGGCGGCGAACGCCAATAGCGCGAGAAGCAAGAGATACTTGAGCTTCAAACCCGGCATGCTTCGTTAGCGTCCCGGTGCGGTCGAGCCGATCCTAGCCTAGCCGGTCTGCAAGGAGGGGTCCAGCAATGTTCCACGACCGGATCGGCGCGGGCGCGCTCGGCTACACGTTCTTCGCCACCTTTCGCGAGCGTGACGGGCCGGCGCCCGCGATCGTGGGCTTGATATTCCACAGCGCCCGCACGACGGTGAAGGCGCGCGCGATCGCGGGTTCCTGGCGCCGTGCGGCGAGGCAGGCGAAGCTCAAGTCGCAGGTGAGCTTCACCTTGTCTGCGACCACGAACTTGTGTGGGCGCGACAGTCGCGGCGCGAGCACGCTGTCGCGCGCGAGGCTGAGGCAGATGCCTGACTCGACGAAGTCGATCATCGCCTCTTCCTGATCGGTATAGGCGACACGTTTCGGCAATGCGCCGAGCGGGCGGAAGATGTCGTCGAGCAGCCGGCGGTGGCCGGAATGCGTCGGTGTCGCGAGCCAGGGCAGGCGGGCGAGCTCCGCCCAGTCCTTGCCCATCACCCGGTCGCTCCAGCCGATCGGCGCGATGACGCGGTAGTCGTAGCAGAGCAGCGGCGCCAGCTGGTAGCGTCCATCGGCGATGGTGCGCTCGGCGAACCTGTGGCCTGCGATCTGGTCCGCCGGCGTCGCGTCGACATAGTAGCCGACGTCGAGCTCGCTGCGGCCGATCTGCGCCAGCACGTCGTCGCTCACGCCATGGCGCAAGAACACCTCGGTCCGCTGCGCCGAGGTGGCGAGGGTGCGCACGAACGGTCCGAGCCTGGTGAATTCGGCATCGAGGATGGTGCCGACGCGGAGCGTTCCGCGCTGGGTCTCCTTCAGCGAGTCCGCCGTCGCCTTGAAGTCGGAGGCCGCAGCCACGGCCTTGTGCGCCAGGGGCAGCAGCGCGACGCCGGCTTCCGTCAGGGTGAAGCCGCCCGGGGTGCGGTTGAAAAGCTGCAGGCCGGTGCTTTCCTCCAGCGCCTTCAGTTGCAGGCTGACGGCCGGCTGGGTCAGCTTCAGCACCGACGCCGCGCGCGACACGGTGCCTTCACGGGCAACGGTGATGAAGCAGCGCAAGGCCTGGGTGCGGGGGAGCTCGCTCATTTGGCGGGTTTATAGCACACTTCCAGCGATATATCCGACCGGAACCTGGCGTTAAGGTCGCATATTGTTGAAAACGAAACCTGAAGTGGTCAGGCCGGCCGCCATGCGATCACCCCCTCGGTGCGTGCGCGGACCTCCGGCGAGGCGAGGCAGGTCGCGACCGCTTCGCAGCCGGGGGCGCCGGCGACCGGCGTGACGCAGGTCGGCAGGCTGTGATTGGCGGGGCAAAGGATGATCGTCTCGTCCGCGCCGACCGCATCGAGATCCAGGATCGCGTTGGACCGCGTGAGGAAGAACAGCGGCCGCGCGCATGGCCCGCGGCGGCGCAGATAGGCGATCAGGGCTTCCTGGGTGGGCGCGTCGAGCCCCTGTTCCAGCAAGTCGATCACGAACATCGCAGGGCCGTCCGCCAGCAGCATGACGAGCAGGGCGGTCAGTGCCGGCGATGTCACGGCGCCGTCATCCGCGAGCGAGGCCAGGATCTCGTCGACCTTCGCCTTCAGGGCCGCGTCGGCATCGAGGCGTGCGGCAATTGCGGCACCGCCGTCTGCCGCACGGTCCAGTCCCACGAAAGCGGCATCGGGCAGCGCTTCCGCCAGACGCTGCGCGAAGCGTGTCTTGCCGCTGCCGAGCGGCCCGACGATGTAGTTCAGCAGCCTGATGTCGCGCAGCTCGAAGCGTTCGCCGCCCCACGGCCAGGGCAGATCGAACGCAACGCTGACGGCCGGCCGCGCCCTGACCGCGCCAATGACGTCGCGCGTGGCCGGCAGCTTGCCGCGGCCAAGCTCGCCGCGCAGGCGGCGAACCTTGACGATGCTGCTGCCGGATTGACGAATGCGCTCCTCCAGCGCGGCCTCGTGCGCGGTCAGCACGCGCGTGAGGATGTCGGCATCGCCTTTCAGGATCCGCGCCACCTCGCTGATGCTGAGACCGAGCGCGCGCAACTCGACGATCTCGGTGCAGCGGGCGATCTCGGCCGGGCCATAGGCGCGCCATCCCGCCGGCGTGCGGTGAGGGGCGATCAGGCCGCGCTCCTCGTAGAGGCGCAGCGCCTTTGCGGAAATGCCGAGCTGCCTCGCAGCTTCGGACGGGCTCAGGAATCTTGCGGCAGCATTCATCGAATCACCTCGCATCGTCTGACCGCTGCCCTTATGGAGGCAGCCGCAGGGGCAAGGTCAAGCGGGCAGGGAAACCGTCACCACTCCGGCGTGAGCCGGCGGTTTGCGGGGTCTCTCTCCACGTCCTTCCGTGGCGCAAGCAGCGCGAGCCCGGATTGACGGTAAGGTGAGCACACTGCTCAGGCTCCCTCCCCCCTTGCGGGGGAGGGGCGGGGAGAGGGGTAAGCCGCGAGCTGAGCTGATTGATGCGCCATCGTCCGCGCAATTTCGTTTTGGCTATCGTTGTGACGAATACGGAGACCGCACGTCGTGTGGCACCCCTCTCCCTAACCCTCTCCCGCAAGGGGAGAGGGAACTCATCTGCCAGTGCGTCCTTAACGCGCCAATCACTGAGTTGCCCGACGGCGCAAGCCCCTCACGCAAAAATATTTCTGTTTTCCAGAAATGCAACTCAGTGTATGAATGGCCCGTCTCACCCGCTTGAGGGGCGCTTCGCGATCGTCACGAGTGCTGGGTCGGGATGCGGTGGACGCCGAGCGTGTGACTGACGAGCACATGCAAGGCGGACGGTGAAGTCGTGCAGGCCTGACGCCCTAGCGGCAGGTGTCTCATCAGCAGGAGAGTCAAATTCTCTCGCTGGTGACGGTGACAACAAAGCCCAGTCTCGCCGGGGAGAGCACGTATAAGCCGTAAAACCATCGCGCAGGGAAAGCCGGAGTGTTTTCCGGTTTCACCTGTGGTCCTACCTCCCGTGCTTTCCATTTGCACGGGACCCATGGGTGCGATCGGCACCCGGCTTTCCCTGCGCCCTCTGATCAAGAGAGGGCGGAACGAGATGCAAAGCTCGGACAGTTTCATGTCGCGAGAATGCGAATCCGTATCCTTCAGTTGTCATCGCCCGCGAAAGCGGGCGATCCAGTATTCCAGAGATGCCGGTGATTGAACCGAGAGCGCGGCGTACTGGATACGCCGCATGTGCGGGGCATGACAGCGCGGTGTTTGAAATGTGAACTCGGAGCTGTCCCCGTCATTGCGCGGCGCGTAGCGCCGCGGCAATCCATTGTCGCGGCAAGTTGCGGAATGGATTGCTTCGCTTCGCGCGCAATGACCGCTACAATTGCGAGCGGCAGCAGATGGAGGCGCAATGACCGAGCAACAAGGGCGCCGTTCTCGACGCGAGATCGTTGCGGCGATCGTCGCGATCCCCACGACGATGTTATGCCGAACCGCCGCAGCCTCCGACAAGATGACCAAGCCGCAAGCCGCCTATCAGGACACGCCGAACGGCATCTACTCCTGCGGCCTGTGCACGCTGTTCGTGGCGCCGAATGCTTGCAAGGTCGTGGACGGCGAGATCAGCAAGGACGGCTGGTGCAAGGCGTTTGCGGCGGTGGATTGATCTCACCCCTCCAGGGGAGGATCAAACTAGAGCTCCCGCGCGTTCGAGAATGCGAACGACGACACCCGTCGCGTGGTTTCGTCCAGGATCAGGCTGCGCGTGATCGGCGGCTCGGCGCGCTGGCTGCAGTTCTCGCGCTCGCAGAGCCGGCAGTTGACGCCGATCGGCGTGCCCTCGACCTTCTCGAGATCCATGCCGGCGGCGTAGACGAGCTTCGACGCATGGCGGATTTCGCATCCCAATCCGATCGCAAAGCGCGGCTGCGGCTGCGGATAGGGGGCGACCGGCCGGCGCACCATCTGCGCGATCGAGAAATAGCGCGTGCCGTCGGGCAATTCGATCACCTGGCTCAGCAGGCGGTCGGGCATGTCGAAGGTCGAATGCACGTTCCAGAGCGGGCAGGTGCCGCCGAATTTCGAGAACGGGAAGGTGCCCGAGGAGAAGCGCTTCGAGACATTGCCGGCATTGTCGACGCGCAGCATGAAGAACGGCACGCCGCGCGCGTTCGGCCGCTGCAAGGTGGTGAGGCGGTGGCAGACCTGCTCGAAACCGGCGTTGAAGCGCTGCGCCAGCACATGGACGTCGTAGCTGAGCGCCTCGGCCGCGGAGTGAAACGCCTGATACGGCATCATCGCGGCGGCCGCGAAATAATTGGCGAGGGTAATGCGGTAGAGCCTGCGCGCGGTGTCGTCGAGCGGGCCGGCGCGGCCGACGATCGCATCGATGCTCGCGCCGCATTCGGCAAAGCCGAGCTGCAGCGCGAGCTGGAAGCTGCGGCCCGGGCCGTCGACGAGCTCGGAGATCAAGAGCTGCCGGCGATGGCGATCGAAGCGGCGCAACGTCTCGCGCATCACGTCGACCGGCATGATGCGGGTGACGATCGAATGCTTCTCGCGCAGGCGCGCGGTGAGCGCGGCGAACAGGTCTTCGGCCGGCACGTTGATCTCGTCGCGCAGGTTTTCCGCCGCGGTCTCGAGCTCCGGAAAATAATTGCGGTTGGCCTCGATCAGGTCGCGGATGCGCTCGATCGGGTTGGCCTCGAACTGCGAGCCCTCGCGGTCGGCCATCTGCGCGGCGACCAGCGTCTCGCCGCGGCGCGCCTCGGTGTAGGCCGCATAGAGCCGCTGGAGCGCATGCGTCACGCCGGGGCAGAGCTCGGCGAGGTCGCGCAGTTCCTGTTTCGGCAGGTCGATCTGGCGGAACAGGGGGTCGGAGAAGATCTCGTTCAGTTCCGCGAAGAAGCGATCCTCGTCGGCGGTGGCGAGGTCGCGCAGGTCGAGGTCGTAGGTCTCGGCCAGCCGCAGCAGGATCTGCGCCGTGACCGGACGCTGATTGCGCTCGATCAGGTTGATGTAGGAGGGCGAAATGCCGAGCCCCTCGGCGATCTGGGTCTGCGACAGCCCGAGTTGCTGGCGGATCCGCCGGAAGCGGGGGCCGACGAAGAGTTTCTTTCCGGACTCAGCGGGCATCAACGGCTCCCAGGCTGTGGGGGTGAACTCGGATCACCTCGCCCCGCCTGCGGGGAGAGGTCGGATCGGCATCGCCAGATGCGATCCGGGTGAGGGGTACAGGTCCATCCGCGTTTATCGCTCGCGGATGGAGGCCCCTCACCCCAACCCTCACAGGGCGAGCTTCGCTCGTCCCGGCCCCGTAAGTACGGGGAGAGGGAGAAAAGAGCGCAGGCATGGCAGCCTTCCTGACCCTTATTGTGACAAAATTTACAAATCGACATTTGTTACAAGTTCATATGTTACATGACATCACCATTCAAAAACAAGGAGTATATACGAACTTCTTCTTTTCGCGTTTATCTCCTGAGACGCGTTTCGCAATGCACTGTCAAGAATGTCGATTGGAGAAGACAGATGGCGAAGACCTTTGAACAGCTGGTCCCGAATGCGCCGAAGGGCCGTTTCGACGGCATCCAGCGTCCCTACACTCCGGCTGAGGTGGAGAAGCTGCGTGGCTCCTTCCCGATCGCCTATACGCTCGCGGAGCGCGCCGCCAATCGTCTGTGGGATTCACTGCACACGATGCCGTATGTGCACTCGCTCGGTGCCGTGACCGGCAACCAGGCGATGCAGCAGGCCCGTGCCGGTCTGCCGGCGATCTATCTCTCAGGCTGGCAGGTGGCGGCCGACGCCAACACCGCGGGCGCGATGTATCCGGACCAGAGCCTCTATCCGGCCAATGCCGGCCCCGAGCTCTGCCGACGCATCAACCGCGCGCTGCAGCGCGCCGACCAGATCGAGCACGCCGAAGGCGGCGCCAAGATCGACTGGTTCCTGCCGATCGTCGCCGACGCGGAAGCGGGCTTCGGCGGTCCGTTGAACTCGTTCGAGATCATGAAGGCCTATATCGAGGCGGGCGCGGCCGGCGTTCACTTCGAGGACCAACTCGCCTCGGAAAAGAAGTGCGGCCACATGGGCGGCAAGGTGCTGATCCCGACCGCGGCGCATGAGCGCAACCTGATCGCTGCGCGTCTCGCCGCCGACGTCTGCGGCACGCCGACCTTCGTGATGGCGCGCACCGATGCCGAGAGCGCGAAGTTGATCACCTCCGACGTCGACGAGCGCGATCGCGAGTTCATCACCGGTGAGCGGACCGCGGAAGGTTTCTATCGCCTGAAGCCCGGCACGGGCGTCGATCACTGCATCAAGCGCGGGCTGTCGTTCGCCAAATATGCCGACCTGTTGTGGTGGGAAACCTCGACGCCCAATCTCGACGACGCCAAGCGCTTCGCGGAAGCGGTGCGCAAGGAGTATCCGAACAAGATGCTGGCCTATAACTGCTCGCCCTCGTTCAACTGGGAAGCCAACATCGACAAGGACACGATCGCCAAGTTCCAGCGCGAGATCGGCGCGATGGGCTACAAATTCCAGTTTGTGACGCTGGCGGGCTTCCACTCGCTCAATCACGGCATGTTCGAGCTGGCCCGCGGCTACAAGACCGAAGGCATGGCGGCGTATTCCCGGTTGCAGCAGGCCGAGTTCGCCTCGGAGCAGCACGGTTATTCGGCGACGCGCCACCAGCGCGAGGTCGGCACCGGCTACTTCGACCTGGTCTCGACCACCATCTCCGGTGGCCAGTCCTCGACCACGGCGCTTCACGATTCGACCGAGGCCGCGCAGTTCAAGTCGCACGGTTCGAAGATCACGGTTCAGGCGGCCGAGTAAAGACGGCCGGATTTTTCAGAGGAGACTGACAATGACCAAAGGCAGCAATTTCTGGGTGATCGGCGGCGAGTTCGGCTCGATGAACTTCCACAAGCTGGTGGAAGGCTCCGCCCAGGTCAAAGGCCCGTTCAAGACCCGCAAGGAAGCAGAGGACTGCTGGCGCGAGGTCTCCGAAGAGCATCGCCACAAGGCCGGCGTGCGCTTCTCGATCGTCGAGGAGCCGTCGCGGGTCTCGGCCTGACGGCCGTCTTATCCAATCAAGAAACGTCCAAGGACGGCGGCCCCATCCGGTTCATCCGGGTGGGGTTGTCCGCTTTCAGGACAGCTGTCTTGGCTTTGGTCTGGGGATAAGTGGCTGCGTAACCCCTTGGGAACAAACAGCCTTTGCGGACGGCATGGTTGCTGGTAGGTTAACGGTTACGAAAACCCGTCACCATGAGGCCGCGAGGCATGTCTGACCTCCAGAACACCGGCAATGAGGCGCGCGAGCTGCGGCCGACGCTGCGTGAGGCCTTGCGGCGGGCGCGGATCGAGGCGGCCGACCGCACCGGCGTCGTGGTCGAGCTGCGCGATGCCGAGGTGGCGCGGCTCGAGATTCTCAACGACGCACTCGATCCGCTGTTCGCCCAGGTGCCGGAGAAGGTCGACCTGTTCGACCGCGGCATCAGCCAGGGCGAGACGCCGCGGCTGTGGATCGATGTCGTCGCGCACATCCTGATGGGCCGCGACAAGCGCATCTACCGCTTCGTGCAGGACACGAGGTTTGGCCGCATCGTGCTCGCCGAATCGCACGACGTGCCCGCGATCGTCGATGCTGTCACCGACTATGTGGCGCGGCGCCTGATCGAGCGCGAGCACGCGATGGTCGCAACGCCGCTTCCCGTTGCCAAGCCGCCGGCGCCGCCGCCCCTGCCGGCGCCGAAGCGGCGCGGCAGGTTCGGCGTGTTCGTGCTCGGCTTCATCATCGGCGCGCTCACGCTGTTCGGTTTCGCGCTGTTCTCGAGCCTGCGCGACTTCTAGATCAGCCGCGCGGTCG
Organism: Bradyrhizobium sp. ISRA464; assembly: GCF_029910095.1. NCBI lineage: Bacteria > Pseudomonadati > Pseudomonadota > Alphaproteobacteria > Hyphomicrobiales > Nitrobacteraceae > Bradyrhizobium > Bradyrhizobium sp. ISRA464. Next base: position 1,829,633 of record NZ_CP094526.1, read on the forward strand.
AGAGTTCCACGACACGCCGCTCGCCGTCGAGGCCGCGCACGGTCTGCTCGCAGCGCCACGCATTGCCGTTGCGCTCGATCGAAAACAGGTTGTAGGCCGCGGCCGGATAGTGCGCGCGCGCCAGCGCCGATGCCGAGGGCACGCCGATCGCCGGGATCTTCCAGTCGGGACCGTCAAACCACATCGTCGAATGAATGTGGTCGTGGCCGTGCAGGACCAGCTCGACGCCGTGCCGCTTGAGCAGCGCCAGCAGCTGATGCGAGTCGGTCAACCGCTTCGCGCGTCCGTCGGAGTGCAGCGGGTGATGCACCAGCAGGACGCGGAAGGCATCGTCCCTCGACAGTTGCGCGAGGATCGTGTCCAGCGCGGCAAGCTGCGGGTGGCCGAGCCAGCCAGTCGCCATCAGTGGTGGCGTCGGCACCGCCGAGGAGACGCCGATCAGCGCCACTGGTCCACGCCGGCGCACGAAGGGGAAGCTCACCGGTACGTCGGCGGTATCGCCGCGAAGGTAATCGCTGAAGATGTGGGCGAAGCGATGCCGGGTCGCGCGCACATAGGCGTCGTGGTTGCCGGGGACCACGGTCACGTCGGCGGGGCGGCCGACGCCCTCGAGCCATTCCCGCGCCGGATTGAACTCGGCGTCCAGCGCCAGGTTGACAAGGTCGCCGGTCACGGCGACATGGTCCGGCTGCTGCGCCTGCATGTCCGACACCAGCGTGTCGAGCACGTCGCGGCGGTGATATTTGTGACGGTTGCGTGTCCAGTTGAGATAGCCGAAGGCGCGCTTGCCGGCGAGATCGCGCAGCCGTGCCGCCGGCAATGGCGGCAGATGCGGGTCGGACAGGTGCGCGAGCCGGAACGCCGCCATCATTCGGTCCCGTTCGGATTGCCTGTGAAAGGTGGCCGGCAACCGGTCATGTCGTGCTATCCCGAAAATCCTGCTCTGTATTGGCAAGCGGACCGCGTCCGCGCAAGGATCAAACACCATGATGTCGAGGGTTCAGTGACGGACCTGCCGGGCCTACGCAAGCGCTTCGAGCCGCAGCTCAGGCGGGTGTTTCACTTCTACTGGCGGCTGGTCCGCGGCATGACGCTGGGCGTCCGCGCCGTCGTGCTGGACGCCGACAACAAGGTGTTCCTGGTCAAGCACAGCTACGTTCACGGCTGGTATCTGCCGGGCGGCGGGGTCGAGGTCGGCGAGAGCTTCCTGGAGGCGCTGCGGCGCGAGCTGGTCGAGGAGGGGCGGATCGAGTTCGCCGGCGAGCCGGCGCTGCACGGCATCTTCTTCAACAGCCACGTCTCCCGCCGCGATCACGTCGCGGTCTATGTTATCAGAGATTATCGGCAGGACCGGCTGCCGGAGCCGAATCGCGAGATCGTGGCCTGCGGTTTCTTCGATCCGGCTGCGCTGCCTGACGGCACCACGCCCGGCACACGATTGCGGATCGCGGAGGTGCTCGAGGGCAGGCCGTTGACGGTCACATGGCGGTGACTGCGGCGAGACCGGAAGCAGGCGGATATCGCTCCTGCCGCGACCAGAAAGCCGCGGCTCGCGCCGGCAGGGCGATGGACCGCACGCGCATCAGATGCTATCCCGCGCTCCACAATGACCGAGCTGTCCCTGACCATCCTGCCCGAGACCCCGAAAGACGCCCAGGCGATCGAGCGCCTGCATGAGCGTACCTTCGGGCCCGGCCGCTTCGTTCTCAGCGCCTACCGGCTGCGCGAACATGTCGATCATCTGCTCGATGTCTCCTTCACGGCGCGGATCGGCACGCTGCTGGTCGGGTCGGTGCGGCAGCTGCCGATCTGCATCGGCGACACGCCTGCGCTGATGCTCGGACCGCTGACCGTCGAGCCGCCGTTCCGCAGCCGCGGCGTCGGCCGCGCGCTGCTCGAGCGCGCGATCAACGATGCTCGCGCGAAAGGCCACCGGCTCATCGTGCTGGTCGGCGACGAGGCCTATTATGCACGTGTCGGCTTCAAGCCGATCCCAAAGGGACGGGCAACCATGCCCGGCCCGGTCGATTACAGCCGTCTGCTTGTCCTGGAACTGGTCGATGGCGCCTTCGAGGGCGTGTCCGGGCCGATCCAGCCGGATTGGAGCAAGGCATTTTAGCCTCCTTGCGTCGCCGCCGGAACAGTTGCGCACCCGACAGAACTGAAGCACAGTTGACGTCAAGCGCCGGACCATAGCCGGCACATGTCATGTCAAAGGGAGCGCGCGATGATCAAGGTCAGTGTGATGTATCCAAACAATCCCGGCGCGCGTTTCGATCACGACTACTATCGGGACAAGCACATGCCGCTGGTGAAGGCGCGCCTCGGCGACAAGTGCAAGTACTATACGATCGACAAAGGTCTCGCCGGCGGCGCGCCCGGCGCGCCAGCCACCTATGTCGGAATGTGCCACATCTTCTGCGACTCGGTCGAGGACTTCCAGGCCGGTTTCGGGCCGCATGTGAAGGAGATCATGGGCGACATCCCGAACTACACCGATCTGCAGCCGGTGATCCAGATCAGCGAAGTCGTCGTCGGTCACTGACGACTCGCATCGTCCAAGGCATTCTCTCCCGCCGTGAACGGCAGGAGGGATTTGGCTGCTTCAGCGCGTTGCATCGCCCCGGCCGGCACATGGCGCGTCAGCGCCACGCACCGTGTTGTCGTCACAGCTTCTGTGAAATGCCGACGTAGAAGCCGCGACGCGGCCCATATTGCGGGGCGAACACGCCGATGCCCGAGCCGTCCCTGATCTGGTAGATCGTATCGAACAGGTTGACGACGTCGAAGCGGATCGTGGTCGGCTTGTTCGGCGCGACGATGTTGAAGTCGTGCGACAGACCGAGATTGACCTGGGTATAGCCCGGCAAGTGATCGGTGTTGGCAAAGCCCGAGCGCAGGCCGCTGCCGTAGATCATCGAGGCAGAGAAGCGCGTGCCGTTCCACAGGTATGACGCGCCGGCGGAGGCCGTCCAGGTCTGGGCGTGGTCCGTGTAAATGTAATGTGTGGCGATGTAGTTCAGCTCGTCCTGCTCGAACAGATATTGGTTCGACACCACGTTGGTGGCGATCTGCTTGGCCCATGCGACGTTGCCGTAGGCGCTGAAATTGCCGTTGGTGTACTTGGCCTTGAGCTCGACGCCGACGTTCTCGCCGCGATCGTAGTTGAATCCGGTCAGCACATAGGCGGCGCCGAACTGGCCGTCATCGAGCAGGTCGCGCGCGATCTTGTAGTAGCCATCGACGCCGACCTCGAGGCCCGGGATTGCGTAGATCTTCTGGTCGACGCCGACGTCGAAGACATGGGACCGCTCCGGCAGCACCGGGCTGCTCTTGTTGATCTCCGGCTGCTGCGACGAACCCTGCACCAGGGCGAGATTGACGGGAGCGGCGATGACCTGGGTTGGCGGCGTGAAGTTGCGCGCATAACCGGCATGGAACGTCGTTCCGTCGTACGGCTTCCAGGTCAGATTGATGCGCGGGCTGAGCTGGTTGGCATCGACATATTGATACATCTGGTCGAAGCGCAGGCCGGCATTGAGGGTCAGCTGGTTGGTGATCCGCCATTCGTCCTGCAGATAGGTGCCGATCAGCCAGCCGGTCTTGGCGTTCGAATCGAAGATCGAGTACGGCGCGTCGATCGTGCCCGCGCTCGGATCCGTCGGATCGACCAAAGGCAGAATGGTCGAGAAGTTGTTGACCAGGGACCGCTCGGAGGAGACCGAGAAGCCGAACCTCAGCGTATGGGCGTAGCCGACGCGCCATGCGGTATCTTCCTGGATGCCGTTGACGAAGCTCTGGCGATAGACGTCGGAGGCGACGCCGTTGAACACCAGATCGCCGACCGTGTCGGGGTAGAAGTGCAGCTGGCTGTAGCGGTTGAAGTAGGACAGCTGCATGTCGATGTCCTCGAATGACTTCTGATACGCCACGACGTTGAACTGGTTGAACTCGGTCTGGCGTTCGTTGAGCTTCGAGGAATCGAAATCCGACGTGCCGAAGGCCGTGAAGTTCGGCGTCTGCCCCGGATTGTTCGGGATCTGGTAGGTGCTGTTGGAGACGCCGCCCATATAGGTCAGGCGGCTGGTTGGGTCGATCACCGTCGAGAGATAGAGGAATCCCTTCTCCTGCGACGTGTTGTCGTGGATCGCGTTGTAGGACGGCGTTGGATTCTCGATGCCGACACTGCTTTGGAAATAGCGTCCCGAGACGAAATACTGGGTCTGCCCGACCGTCCCGCCATATTCGAAGCTCGGTGTGATCGTGCCGTGGCTGCCGCCATAGACGCCGACCTTGCCCGTATTGTTGAAGGCATCGGCCTTGGTCTGGATGTCGACCACGCCAGCGGTGCGGAAGCCGAACTGCGCCGGCAGTGCGCCGGTGAGCAAGGCAAGACTGCCCACGATCCCGGTATCGAGGATCTGGCCGAAGGCGCCGACGCCGTCGGGCAGCATGATGCCGTTGATGCGATACTGAACGTTGGCGTGTTCGTTGCGAACATGCAGTTCGCCGCTGGCCGCGGAGTCCTGCGTCACGCCGGGGAACTGCAGCAGCACCTTGTCGATCGGCGCGTCCGCCCCTTGCGGCATCGCCTCGATCGCCTGGTGATTGACCCGATGCGCGTTGGCGCCGACCGGGGCGACAACGTTTTGGCGTGCCGCGTCGAACTTCTCGTTGGTGCTCGTCACCACCTGCGCCTCGGTAGGCGGGGGAGCCGCCGGCGGCGGCGCCGCGCGTCGCGTGGTAACGACGCGCTTCTTCGGGCGCCGCGGCGGCTGCGCGTGCTTGGGTTCGATGACCTCGATTTTTGGCAAGGTGGTGGTGCCCTCGGCTCCAGGCGGAGGGGTCTGCGCACTGGCAACATGGCCCAGTCCGAGCAGCACCGAGGCTGATGCGGACAGGAGGAGGGAAGCTCTGAACGGGGACTTCATGGTCGGGATCCTGAAGGCCGCCAGCTGATCTGTTGTGGTGGAGCTGGCAGGCCTCGCCGTCATTTGCGACGGACCGATTGAACGATTTCTCCGAGACCCCGCCACTCAACGCGGCCCGATCTCAGAGGCACAGACAGCAATCGATGTCAGGAGAGCGGAGGTGCGCGGGAACGGAACGCCGTGGGGGCCGACTTGAGGTGGAGGAATTCGGCATCGGTGGTGCGGCGGAGAAACTCCACCGCTTCCGGCAGCAGCAGCACCGGAGGGCCCGCGACCAGCAGGTTGCCGGCCATCGAGATGACGGCGCAGATCGCGCAATTGTCAGCGGGATGCCGGTTCTTGTCCTGATCGGCCGGCGGCTGCTTGTGGACGACCTGAATTGCGAGATCCGGCGTCGCAGAGGTGCCGATATAGGCGAAGTCGAGCTTCGACAGGCCGGTCTGGACAGCCGGAGCCGCGTTCGCAGCTGCGATGGGATGGAAATGACCGAACGACAGCACGAACTGGACGGCAAGCGCAAACAACGCCAGCCGCGAGCCAGTTCTGATGTGTCTCCGGAACCACTTCATCCGATTGATGCCCGCCCTCGGGACGGCATCATGACCATGACCCCGTGCCGCCCAGTGTTACATTATAACATCGGATGGCCATCGCGATGTCAACCGCCGTCGAGGCAATCTGCGTTCGATCGGCCGTCCTTGTGGGATTGACGCAACGTGTCCGTCGAACCCGATCAGCGTCCTTCGCGCAGCCAGGTGGCTGCAAAGGCGCCGAGCAGCAGCAACAGGCCGACCACCCCGGCGAACATCGGCAAAACGCCGACGCCCTTGACCACGCTCGCATCTCGCATCTTGACGCCGAGCCAGCCGTCGCCGCGGAAGATCGAGGAGCCGTGCACCGGTACGATGCGCGGCATGTTGAGGCTCGATCCGTCGGCAATGCGCCGGGCGTCGCCGCCGGTCGCCTGCGCCAGCGGTTTCAGCGTGTCCGTGGTCGAGGTGACTTCCGAAAACTCCTTCGGATTGGTCGGTCCGACATTGATCAGCGCTTTCAATGTGCCATCGGTCGCCTGCCACAGGCCGAGCTCGTTGGCCGGCAGCGTCGCGCGCCACTCGCCGGGATCGCCGGCGGTCAGCGTCAGCTCGTGCGTGGTGCCGCTCGGCGACGTCACGGTGACAGGCGAGACGGTGTCGGCCATGGTCTGGCGCACCACCGTGAGGTCCTTGCCGTGCACCTGCATGCGCAGCGCCTCTTCGTCGAGGTCGGGTTGCTTCATCAGCCAGTGCGACACCCGCCGCAACAGATCCAGATGCGGGCCGCCGCCTTCGTAGCCGCGAGCCCACAGCCAGATATGGTCGGAGAGCAGCAGCGCGACGCGGCCCTCGCCGAAGTGCGACAGCAGCAGCAGCGGCTTGCCGTCGGCGCCGGTCATGACCGGCGGATTGACCGCGTTGCGGGCGTCGACGCTGCGGAAGAACCGGCTCCAATGCGGCGGCTCGAAGGCCGAGCCCTCCAAGCCGCGCGTCACCGGATGACGTTTCCCGGCATCGCTCAAATGCGCGTAGAATGGCTTCTCGCTCACGCCGACCGGCTCGGCCGGCAGCACCGAGTCGAGCGGCGTGCGCCAGATGCTGGTGGTCGAGGCGTAGTCGGGCCCGGCCGCCACCAGCACCGCGCCGCCGGCGCGGACATAGCGTGCGATGTTGTCGAAATAGGCGATCGGGAGCACGCCCTGGCGGGCGTAGCGGTCGAAGATGATCAGCTGGAATTCGTTGATCTTCTGCTGGAACAGCTCGCGGGTCGGAAACGCGATCAGCGACAGCTCGTTGATCGGCGTGCCGTCCTGCTTCTCCGGCGGGCGCAGAATCGTGAAGTGCACGAGATCGACGCTGGGGTCGGATTTCAGCAGGTTGCGCCAGGTGCGTTCGCCGGAATGCGGCTCGCCCGAGACCAGCAGCACGCGCAGCTTGTCGCGCACGCCGTCGATCGAGACCACGGCGCGGTTGTTGACCGGCGTCAGCTCGTTCTCGAGCGGCGAGGCCTCGATCTCGACGATGTTTTGACCGGCGTGCTTGATGTCGACGTCGACGCTGGCGGTCTGGCCGCTGGTCATCGTGCGCTCGCTGATCACCTCGCCGTCGCGGCGGACCGTGACCTTGGCGCGCTCGCCGGTGACGCCCTGATCGTCGAGCCGGAAGGTGATGGTCTGGCTCTGGCCGACGATGCCGAAACGCGGCGCTGCCGTGATCGCGATACGGCGGTCGCGCTCGTCCTTGCGGCCGGTGACCAGCGCATGCACCGGGGCCTGGAAACCAAGCGCCTGTGCATTGGCGGGAATGTCATGCACGCGCCCGTCGGTGATCATGAACGCGCCGGCGACGCGCTCGACCGGGACGTCCGAGAGCGCCGACGACAGCGCGCCGAACAGCTTGGTGCCGTCGGTCTCGCCGTCGGCCTGGCCGGCCTCGACGACGCGGACTTCGAGCCCCTTGATCTGCTTGAGGCTGTCGACCAGCGCTTCCCTGGCCTTCTCGGTCTCCTGGTTGCGCGTGCCGAAGTTCTGGCTCGGGCTCTTGTCGACCACCACGACGGCCACCGAGGACAGCGGCTCGCGGTCTTCGCGCGTGAACGAGGGATTCGCCAGCGCGAGCAGGATCAGCGCCAGCGCGCCGACGCGCACCGCGGTGCCGCGCGCGCGCGACAAGAGCAACAGCGCTGCGATCACGACGATCGCGCCGAGCGCGAGCCACAGCACGAGCGAAGGAACCAGCGGTGTGAACGCAATACCGTAGTTCATATTATTGTCCCAGCCGCTCGATGAGGGCAGGTGCGTGCACCTGATCGGCCTTGTAGTTGCCGGTCAGCGTGTACATCACGATGTTGACGCCGGCGCGGAAGGCGAATTCGCGCTGGCGCGGCTCGCCCGGCGTCAACGGCAGCATCGGCTGGCCGTCGGGCCGGATCGCCCAGGCGCCAGCGAGATCGTTCGAGGTGATGATGATCGGCGAGACGCCGTCGCCGCCGCGCGCCGGCCGCTGCGCGGCTTCGTCGTCGTCCCCGCGCGGCAGCGCCTCGACCCAGGTTTGACCGGTGTTGAAGCGGCCGGGGAAATCGCGCAGCAGGTAGAACGTCTTGGTCATCACGTGATCGCGCGGCACCGGCTCGAGCTCGGGGACGTCGAGCGTGGACAGCAATTCGCGCAGCGTCTGCATGCCCGGCGTCTGTGATGCGCCATTGTCGCCCGGCCCCGCCTCGATGGCGTCGCGGGTGTCGAACACGACCGTGCCGCCCTGCTTCATGTAGGCGTCGATCTTGTTGATGGCGTCCTGCGGCGGCTTCGGCGCGCCCGGCACGATCGGCCAGTAGATCAGCGGGAAGAACGCGAGCTCGTCGCGGGCCGGGTCCACGCCCACGGGATCGCCGGCTTCCAGCGCGGTGCGCTGCGCCAGGAACAGCGTCAGACCGGACATCCCGGCCTTGACGATGGAATCGACGTCGGCATTGCCCGTCACGACATAGGCGAGCCTGGTCTGCGACGTCGCCTTGATGGCGAAGTCGTCACCGTTCTCGGCGCGCGTCGCCGAGGGCGCCAGGGCGACGAGCATGAAGGCGAACGCAAGCACGACGGGTGCCGCACGCCGCCGCAGCACTGCGGCAAGTCCGGCACCGAGCATCGCCACCACGATCGCATCGATCAGGAACAGCGCGAGTGCCGACGACAGCATGATGCCTCGCAGATCGCGCGGCTCGGTGTTGGTATAGCTCGCGCGCCGCGCGTGCAGGCTCGAGGTATCGAGCGGCGCGATGCGGTCGGACGAGGCAAGCGTGTTGATGGCGACCGGACCGTCGGCCGGGCCGTAGAGGCCGGGCGGATGATCCGCCGTGGCGCGATCGTGATAGTCTGCCGAGATCGGCTTGGCGCTCGAGGGCGGCGGGCCGAACGCGCCGAAGCCGTCGAGCGTCCGCAGCGGCGCCACCGTCTCGGCCTTGGGATCGGCCGCGACGCCGGGGCCGGGCTTCGAGGTGTAGCCGGACATGTCGACCAGCCGCCGCAGCATCTCGACGAAGGTGCCGGACATCGGCAAGTCCGACCAGCGCATGTCGGCGCCGACGTGGAACAGGCTGATCACGCCCTTGCCGCGATGCTCGCCGGTGACGAGCGGCGTGCCGTCCTCAAGCGACGCCCAGCTCTTGGTTGCCAGCACGGCGTCAGGCTCCGCCAGCACCTGGCGGCTCACGGTGACATCCTTGGGCACGCTCAATCCCGCGAACGGGCCGTCGGCGGCGAACGAAGCCATATGCTGCGGCTTCTCCCAGGTCAGGCTGCCGCCGAGGGTGCGGCCGCCGCGACGCAGCTTCACGGGGACGAGGTCGTCGTCGGCCTGCGCGAGGCGCGGGCCTGCGAAGCGGACCAGCACGCCGCCTTGCTCGATCCAGGCGTTGAGCCGGTCGCGGATCTCGGGCGACAGCGTGCCGACATCGGCCATCACGATCATCGGCAGCCGCTGATCGAGGAATTGCGCGATCACCTGCTGCGGCGCGCCGCGATCTCCCAACCGCACATCGGCGAACGGCTGCAGCGCACGGGAGAGATAGAAGGTCGAGGCGAGCAGCGGCTGCGAGGTATCCGTGCTCGATCCCGAGACCACGCCGATCGCGCGGCGGCGCCAGCGCTTGTCGAGCAGCTGGACCGCGCCGGCCGATCGTTCGCCGGCGATCTCGAGCCGGGCGATGTCGTTGCGCAGCTCCACCGGAAGATCGAACGAGGCTTCGGTCTCGCGTTCCTGCGCGGCGAACGTGTAGTGGGCCTCGCCAATCGGCGAGCTCTTGGCGTCGAGCGCGCGCACGGTGCCGCTCGCGATCCCACCGTCGGTGCGCAATACCTTGACCGTCATCTTGGCGGCGGCGTTCTCGGCCGCGACCAGCGCGTGCGCGGGCGGCGCGCCGCCCTCGAAGATCGTCAGGTTGCGGCCCTCGATCACCTTGCCGAGGCCTTCGGCGAATTCGGTGCCGCGACCGGTATCGACGCCGTCGGACAGCCAGGCGATGTCGCAATCGCCGGTCGCCTTGAGGAAGCGTCCGAGCGTTGCAAGCGTGTCGACCCGGTCGATCGAGTAGGGCTTTGGCGCGAGCTGGCGCAGCGCGACGCGCGCGGTGCCGGCCGGCATCAGCGTAATGTCCCGCGCGGGCTCCGACAGCGGCACCAGCGCGACGCCGCGGCGGTCGCTCTCGGCATCGGCGATCAGCTCGTCGGCGGCCTTGATGCGGGCATCCCAGCTCGAGGCGGCGCTCCAGCCGTCGTCGAGCAGGATGACGAGCGGCGATTTGCTCGCGGCAATGCCGGTTTGCGGATTCCAGATCGGACCGGCGGCGGCGAGGATGACGAGCGTGGCGGCGGCAAGCCTGAGCAGCGTCAGCCACCATGGCGTGCGCGACGGCGTCTCCTCCCTCGGCGTGATGTCGAACAACAGCCGCGTCGGCGGGAATTCGACGCGCCGTGGCCGCGGCGGCATCACGCGCAGCAGCCACCACAGCACCGGCAGGCTGACCAGCCCCAGCAGCAGCAGCGGTTCGGCGAAGGAGAGGGGCAGACCCGCGATCATGCGCTTCGTCCCGCCTTGACGATCGAGCGCCCGCCGCTCTTGCTCGCCATCATGCCGGCGTGCAGGAACAGCAGCAACTCGGCCGCGGAGCGACTGGTGGTGTGGGTCGAGAACAGCCAGTCGAGCCGGTTGGTCTCAGCGCGGATCTGGTCGCGATGCAAGGCGACGCGCGCGACATAATCGGTCGTCCAGCTTTCGGCGCGGCCCGCGGTGATGACGCCGCCGCCTTCGGGCTCGACGAATTCGACCCGGCCGGAATAGGGGAAGGTCTCTTCCGCGGGATCGACGACCTGGATCAGGCTGCCATGCGCGCCGGACGAGGCGAGCCCGGCCAGCATCGTCTTGATCTCCTGCAGCGGCGACCAGAAATCCGATAGCACCACGATCTCGGCGAGCGACGACGGCACGAAGGAGGGCGGCAGGCTCGCGCGCGTCTTGTCGTCGTGCAGCATCGCCTCCGCCATCTTGTCGAGCACGGCACGGCTCGCGGTTGGGTTCATCAGGCCGGGAATGCCGACGCGCTCGCCGCCGGCGACCAGCAGCTCGGCCAGCGCGAAGGCGACGATCAGGCCGCGCTCAAGCTTGCTGTCGCGAGCACCGCGTGAGGCAAAGACCATCGAGGGCGAGCGATCGGGCCAGATCCACACGGTGTGCGCGGCTTCCCATTCCTGCTCGCGGACATAGAGATGGTCGTCGCGGCCCGAGCGTCGCCAGTCGACGCGCTGCGACGGCTCGCCCGAGACGAAGCGGCGGTACTGCCAGAAGCTTTCGCCCGCGCCGGCGCGGCGGCGGCCGTGCAGGCCGTGGATCACGTTGGCGGCGATGCGGCGGGCCTCAAGCACCAGGCGCGGCAGCGATGCGGCGAGCGTTCGGCTTTCGCCATCTGCACGTCGGACCGCCAGTTTCTCCTCGTTCAGGTGCCTGTTCTCCGCCGCCATCAACCGATCCGCGTCTTCAATTGCCTGATCACATCAGGAATGGTGCGGCCCTCGGCGCGCGCCGAGAAGGTGAGCGCCATACGATGCTTGAGCACGGGTTCCGCGAGATCAAGCACGTCGTCGATCGATGGCGCGAGCCGCCCGTCGAGCAGCGCGCGAGCGCGGACCGCCAGCATCAGTGCCTGGCTGGCGCGGGGACCCGGTCCCCAGGCGATCAGCTTGCCGGCTTCGCCGCCCTCGGGGCCGGGGCGTGCGGCGCGAACCAGCGACAGGATCGCCTCGACCACGGAATCGCCGACCGGCAAGCGGCGCACCAGCCGCTGTGCGGTGATCAGCGCTTCCGCGTCCATCGACGGCTTGGCGGCGGTCTCGTCGGCGCCGGTGGTCTCGAACAGGATGCGTCGCTCAGCGTCGCGATCGGGATAGTCGACATCGATCTCCATCAGGAAGCGGTCGAGCTGCGCCTCGGGCAGTGGATAGGTGCCTTCCTGCTCCAGCGGGTTCTGCGTCGCGAGCACATGGAACGGCTTCGGCAGGTCATGCCGTGCGCCGGCAACGGTGATGTGCTGCTCCTGCATGGCTTGCAGCAGCGCCGACTGGGTGCGTGGGCTGGCGCGGTTGATCTCGTCGGCCATCAGCAGCTGCGCGAACACCGGACCGGAGATGAAACGGAACGAGCGCTTGCCGGTCGAACTCTCGTCCAGCACCTCGGCGCCGAGAATGTCCGACGGCATCAGGTCGGGCGTGAACTGGATGCGCTTGGCGTCGAGCCCGAGCGTGATGCCGAGCGTCTCGACCAGCTTGGTCTTCGCAAGGCCGGGCACGCCGATCAGCAACGCATGGCCGCCGGACAGAATCGTCACCAGCGTGTTTTCGATCACCCGATCCTGGCCGAAAATGACGGTGGAAACCGCTTCCTTGGCGGCGCGGATCTGGCCGGCGACCTGTTCGGCCGAACGGACGATCACATCCTCCAGTTTCTCGACGCTATCTGCACCAGCCATTCTGTCCGCTCCTTCTTGACGATGCGCGCTTCCCGCGTCGTCATGTCATGGCCCTCATGCTAAACCTGCACGAAGGCCATGTATTCGTTGAATTAAACTATCCCCACCTTATCGGTATTTCAGGGTATGAACGGCATCACGATGTGGCGAGAATGGCATCCCGATCACATCTCAAGATATGTGCATCAAGACATGTGCACCAATCGTGCCAGATTGAAGGTAGGAAACCTTAAGGCAAACAATGGCGAAGCAAGGGCAGACCGAGCAGGGCCGTGAAACCACGGGCCTCGAAAGCAAGGGTCTCGAAGGCCTCACCGCTGCGGCCAATCAAGCTGCGACATCGGGTCAGACCGGGCGCAAGGGACTGCCCCCGGTGCATCTGTGGAATCCTCCATTCTGCGGCGATCTCGACATGCGAATCGCCGGTGACGGCACCTGGTTTTACATGGGAACGCCGATCGGCCGTCCGGCGCTGGTGCGGCTGTTCTCCACAATCCTGAAACGCGAGGACGGCAAGCACTTTCTCGTGACACCTGTGGAGAAAGTCGGCATTCGCGTCGACGATGCGCCGTTCCTCGCGGTCGAAATGCAAAAGCAGGAAGACAACCGCGGCCGCCTGCTCAGGTTCCGCACCAATGTCGATGATTGGGTCGATTGTGAGAAGGGCCATGGCCTGCGTTTCGAGGTCGCCGAGGATGGCGGGCTGACGCCCTATCTGCATGTCCGCGCCGATCTCTGGGCCAAGGTCACCCGCGCGCTCTATTACGATCTGGTTGACATGGGCGAGGAGCGGATGATCGATGGTCGTCAAATGTTCGGCGTCGAGTCCGGGGGCGAGTTCTTCGCGATGGCGGATGCGAAGCAGGTGAGGGACGCACTTTGAACGAGCCGTTGCTGAAGGCGGGGCCGGCGACGATCAGTTCGACGGAATTCTTTGCGCGGGCTCGCGCGCGGCTCAATTTCGACGTGCCGCCGGGCCTGATCGATCCTCGGATCATTCCGCGCACCGGGGATTCCGGCAACGATCGCATGCTCGAGATCGTCGCGAAGGAGCAGCCGGTGCGGCCGGCCGCCGTGCTGATTCCAGTGGTCGATCGTCCCGAGCCCACAGTGCTGCTGACGCAGCGCTCGCCCAATCTGTCGAGCCACGCCGGCCAGATTTCGTTTCCCGGCGGCAAGATCGACGCCACCGACGCCTCGCCGCTCGATACCGCGCTGCGCGAGGCCTGCGAGGAGGTCGGGCTCAAGCGCGACTTCATCGACCCGGTCGGCTATCTCGACCTCTACGGCACCGCGTTCGGCTTCCGCATCCTGCCGACGGTCGCCAAGGTGCGGCCCGGGTTCGCGCTTGACATCAACGAGGCCGAGGTCGTCGATGCCTTCGAGGTGCCGCTCGCCTTCCTGATGAATCCCGAGAATCATCAGATCCACACCAAGGAATTCCGCGGCATGGATCGATCCTATTACGCGATGCCGTTCGCCGAGCGCTATATCTGGGGCGCGACCGCGGGTATCCTGCGCGTGCTGTATGAGCGGATTTACCTGTCATGATCCGCACGGTGTTGACCGAGGTCGGAATCTTCCTGATCCCGTTCGCGGTCTATGCCAGCTTCCTGATCGCGACGCGCGCCGGCGTGGCGCTGCCGGCGTCGTGGCCGCTCGACATGCTGGCGAAGCTGACGCTGGCGGCGCTGCTGCTGGTCATCGTGAGCTTCGTCCTGCTCGCGGAGTATACCGGCGCGCCGCCGAACTCGACCTACGTGCCTGCCCATATCGAGAACGGCAGGCTGGTGCCCGGAGTTGAGACCGGAGTTGACAAATGAGCGAGGTGCGCCTGTTGTCCGACGCGCCATGGCTCGCCTCCGGTCCGGCGGCGCGCGTGCTCGGCCTGCTCAATGCCGACGGCGAGGAGGCGCGCGTGATCGGCGGCGCCGTCCGCAACGCACTGATGCGGATTCCGCTCGGCGACATTGACATCGCCACCACCGCACTGCCGAACGAAGTGGTCCGCCGCGCCAAGCAGGCCGGTATCAAGAGCGTGCCGACCGGCATCGAGCACGGCACTGTCACGCTGGTCGTCGAGGGTCATCCTTTCGAGGTGACGACGCTGCGCGAGGACACCGAAACCTATGGCCGCAAGGCGAAGGTGGCGTTCGGCCGCGACTGGGTGCGGGATGCCGAGCGGCGCGACTTCACCATCAACGGCCTGTCGGTCGATGCCGAAGGCGTCGTACACGATCACGTCGGCGGGCTCGCCGACATCGAGGCGAGGCGCGTGCGCTTCATCGGCGATCCCGCGCAACGGATCGCGGAGGACTATTTGCGCATCCTGCGCTTCTTCCGCTTCCACGCTGCCTATGGCGCCGGCGAGGTCGACCGCGCCGGCTATCTCGCCTGCATCGGCGGGCGCGCCGGACTTGCCGGTCTCTCGGCCGAGCGCATCCGCATGGAAATGCTCAAGCTCGTGGTCGCGGACGGTGCCGCCGCCGCGGTCGTCGCGATGGCGGACGGCGGTCTGCTGCTGCCGCTGTTCGGCGGCGTCGCCTATACCGGGC
Organism: Bradyrhizobium sp. ISRA464; assembly: GCF_029910095.1. NCBI lineage: Bacteria > Pseudomonadati > Pseudomonadota > Alphaproteobacteria > Hyphomicrobiales > Nitrobacteraceae > Bradyrhizobium > Bradyrhizobium sp. ISRA464. The sequence continues at coordinate 1,844,664 of NZ_CP094526.1, forward strand.
CGTTCGTGGCGATGATCGAGATCGAGAAGCTGATGGGTCTCGCGCCAAGCGCGGTACGCCGGCTCGCTGCGCTGACGGTCGCCGTCACCGAGGATGCGCGGCGCATCGCAAGCAGGCTGCGGCTCTCCAATGCCGAGGCCAAGGCGCTGGACTCGATGGGCCATCGCTGGTGGCGGTTGCCCGGCATGGACGAGGCGCATGCAAAGCGCCGGCTGTATCGGCTCGACGAGCAGCCCTATCGCGACCGGCTGCTGCTCGCCTGGGCGCGAACCGGCGCGGGCCGAAATGTCGAGCAGTGGCGCGCGCTTGCGACGCTGCCGCAGCGCTGGCGCGCGCCTCACTTTCCGTTGCGGGCGTCGGATTTCATCGCACGCGGAATCGCCGAAGGACCGGCGCTGGGGCATGTCCTGACCTTGGCCGAGGATGCCTGGCTTGCCGCGGATTTCCCGCTGGATCCGCAAGTGCTGTCTGGCATCGCCGACCAGGCCGTTTCCCGTTTTACCCGTGACCACCGGCTGTGAACTTGCTCTCCGGCTTTGCCGACATGACCAACGCGGTCAGCGCGATGTCGCGGTGATCATCGGCGGAATGGTGATGATTGTCTCAGCGCTGCGCGCGCTCTGAACGCCCGGCGAGACGATGCTGCCGGCGGGGCGCCAGGCAGCATCGCGCGCAGAGCAGATGTGCTAGGCAGCCTTGCGCTTCTTCTTGCGGCCGTCGTCGTCTTCGTCCTCGTCGTCGTCTTCTTCGTCGTCCTCTTCCTCGTCCTCGTCATCCTCGTCTTCGTCGTCTTCCGGATCGAGTGCGGCCGATTCGAGCGCGACGAGCGGCAGCGTTTCGCGAAACAGATCGCCGTCCGTCCCCATCCAGAGGCACTCGACCTTGTCATCCTCGACTTCAACCACCGTCAACGGATGGCCGCCGGATTTCAGCATGACGACATCGCCTGGTTTCAGTTCCATGATTTCCCTCCGCGCTTGATGACGCGGACGGCAGGCTATCGATCGGTCATGACAGTCCGATCACGGCCGACGCAAAGCGCAGTGGATTTGGTGTGAAGAACAACCAGCGAAGCGCTATTTGCGCGCGACCGGCACCAGTTCGGTCAGCGAGCGGATGATGCGGTCGGGCTTGACCGTCGATCCCGACGGCAGGCCCTCGCCATGCACGTCCATCCAGATCGCATAGATGCCGAGCCGTTGCGGCGCCACGACCTCCCACTCCAGATTGTCGCCGACCATCCAGGTGTCAGGGGCAGTGACGCCGAGCGCCTCCATCGCGTGCAGATAGGCGCGCTCCTCCGGCTTGCCGAAGCCGTGCTCGCCCTCGATCTGGATGTGATCGAAGCGGTGGCCGAGCGCAAAGCGCTCGACCTTGGCGCGCTGCATGTCGGCGGCGCCATTGGTGACCAGCGCGAGCTTGATGCCGAGCGCCTTCAGCGCATCGATCGCCTCGTGTGCGCCGGGGAAGACGAACATCTCCTCCTCGCGAAGCGTGGTGAAGCGATCGGCGATGCGGTCGGCGAGATCGTCCGGCAGCGCGCGGTGTCCGGCCGCCGCGAGCGCCGCGAAACCGCCCTTCACCGTCAGCCGTCGCGCCTCGCCGAGCCTGATCCGCCAGATCGGCTCCGCCTTCGACCAGAATTGCCGTGCGGAAGCCAGCAGCGCAGTCGCGACCTGGCCCGGGGGCAGGGGAGCCAGCTCATCGGCGAATTCGGTGGCGATCTTGTTCCAGGCGATCTCAGGGCGACCATAGGCCGACAGGATGGTGTCATCCATGTCGATCAGCATCGCACGCGGCAGGCTCCTTACGGCCATTTCACCTCCGGCGGCAGCGACGACAGGATCGAATCCACGTTGCCGCCGGTCTTCAGGCCGAAGATGGTGCCGCGGTCGTAGAGCAGGTTGAATTCGACATAGCGCCCGCGGCGGATCAATTGCTCCTCGCGATCCTCGGCGGTCCAGGCCTGCTGGAAATTGCGCCGCACCAGTTCGGGATAGATCTTCAGGAAGCTGCGCCCGACGTCCTGGGTGAAGACGAGATCAGCCTCCCAGTCGCCGCTGTCGTGCCAGTCGTAGAAGATGCCGCCGATGCCGCGGGCTTCCTTGCGATGCGGCAGGTAGAAGTATTCATCGCACCACTTCTTGTACTTGTCGTAGTCGGCGACGCCGTTCGGACCGGAGCAGGCCTCCTTCATCGCGGCGTGGAAGGCGATCGTGTCGGGGTCGTCCTGGGTGCGTCGCCGGTTCAGCACCGGCGTCAGGTCGGCGCCGCCGCCGAACCAGGCCTTGGTGGTGACGACGAAGCGGGTGTTCATGTGCACGGCGGGCACGTTGGGATTGCGTAAATGCGCGATCAGCGAAATGCCGGACGCCCAGAAGCGCGGATCGTCGGCGGCGCCGGGAATCTGCGCGCGGAATTCGGGGGCGAATTCGCCATGCACCGTCGAGCAGTGCACGCCGACCTTCTCGAACAGCCGCCCCTTCATGACCGACATCACGCCGCCGCCGCCGGGCTTGCCGGTGTGATCGGTGCGGTCCCAGGGCGTGCGCACGAACCGGCCCGCGCTGCCGGGATAGAGCGCCGAGGGGGCGTCATCCTCGAGCCGCTCGAAGGCCGCGCAGATGTCGTTGCGCAACGCCTCGAACCAGCGCCGCGCGCGCGCCTTGCGATCCTCGATGATGGCGGGGTCTGTCGGCCGCATGGCTAGTCCTGCGGGCCGTAATAGGTGCAGCTCTCGCCGCAGCTGTCGCGGTGGACGCTGACGCGCGTCAGCTTTCCGGCATGCTGCAACCGCTCCCAAATGAAGCGCGACAGGTTCTCCAGCGTCGGCAACCCGATCGCCTCGATCTTGTTGAGGAACTTATGGTCGAGCGTCTTCTGCACCTCGGCCATGCTGCGTTCGAGCAGGCCGAGGTCGACCACCATCCCGGTCTTCGGATCCGGCGTGCCGCGCACGGTGACTTCGGCGCGAAAGGAGTGGCCGTGAATCTCCTCGCTGCCGGCGCCAAAGGTCGTTCCGGACAGCGCATGCGCAGCCTCGAAGCGGAACGTTTTCGTCAATTCCCACATCTCTCTCAACAATCCAGTTCTGTCAGATTCCAGTTCATCTGATGCCAAGCGTCTTGTGCGTCTGCACGCTCAGCCGCCATTGCGGGTGCTTCAGGCAGTACTCGATCGCACGCGCGGTGTTCTCGATCACGTCGGGGCCGTCCATCGGCTGCAGCGAGAAGCGCTCGAAGGAGAGGCCCGCGAAATCCTCCGGGCTGTTTTCCGGCTGCGGATAGACCAGCTTGAGCTCATGTCCCTTGCGCACCACGAGGTCAGTCGCGGCCTTTGGGCTCACGCAGATCCAGTCGAGCCCATCGGGTGGCGCGATGGTGCCGTTGGTCTCGATCGCGATCGCGAAGCCGCGCCCGTGCAGGGCCTCGATCAGGGGCGTATCGACCTGCAGCAGCGGCTCCCCGCCGGTCAGCACCACATAGCGGTCGGCGTCCCCTCCGGTCCATTGCGCGGCAATGGTGTCCGCGAGCTCTTCCGCGGTCGCATAGCGGCCACCCAGGGTGCCGTCGGTGCCGACAAAATCGGTGTCGCAGAATCGGCAGACCGCGCCGGCGCGGTCCTGCTCGCGGCCGCTCCAGAGATTGCAGCCGGCGAAGCGGCAGAACACGGAGGCCCGGCCCGCATGGGCGCCTTCGCCCTGCAGGGTCAGAAAGATCTCCTTGACTGCGTAGCTCACCGAAAATCCCTTAAGTTGCCGAGCCGGTCTGGCGCAGCGCCTCACCGAGTGCCATAGCCGCCGTGACCGCCACATTGAGCGAGCGCAAACTCGGCTTGATCGGAATCACCAGCCGCGCATCCGCGGCGGCCACCACTGCGTCGGTGACCCCTGCCGTCTCGCGCCCGAAGAGCAGGACATCGGAGGCGGTATACTGGAAATCAAGGTAGGATTTCGCCGCCTTGGTCGTGAACAGGATCAGCCGACACCCTGCCTCGGTACGCCATTCCTCGAATTTTGACCATGAGTCGTGGCGCATCAACCTGACATGGTCGAGATAGTCCATGCCCGCCCGGCGGAAATGCCGATCCGACGTATCGAAGCCCGCCGGTTCGATGATATGGGCAGCCACGTCCAGGCAGGCGCAGAGGCGCAGAATCGTTCCTGTATTCTGGGGGATATCGGGCTGGAACAGCGCGATCTGCATGATGCTGGCGACCTGTGAAGTCCGGATGAAATTGTCTTAATAAAACATCGCTTGGCGCGGATTTCGTGCATTGCACGCTTGCGAGCCGATAGCGGGCTTGCGCTCGTCCGGCAAGGGTGCCAATAGAACGATTCTGGACTGCTGTTCCGCCGTTTGGGGTGCGGAAGGGCGGTTTTCTGCCGCCGCGGGGGCCGCGGGCGCCGGCAGCCTTTCCTGGGCGCGTTCCGCGTCTCCGGGGCGGTTCCACCGGCTGCGGATATGAAAGGGCTTGGAAACGTGACGACAGCGTCTTCGGCGGACCATCCGACACGCCGTGATTTCCTTTTTGTTGCAACCGGAGCGGCCGCCGCGGTCGGCACAGTCGCTACCGTCTGGCCGCTGGTGACCCAGATGAACCCGGACGCCGCCACGATCGCGGCCGGTGCGCCGATCGAGGTCGACCTGACGCCGATCGCCGAGGGCCAGGACATCAAGGTCTTCTGGCGCGGCAAGCCGATCTACATCAGCCATCGCACCAAGAAGCAGATCGAGGAAGCCCAGAGCGTGGCGCTCTCGAGCCTGCCCGACCCGCAGCCGGACTCGGCGCGCGTCAAGGCCGGCCACGATCAGTGGTTGGTGGTGATCGGCATCTGCACGCATCTTGGTTGTATCCCGATCGCTCATGAGGGCAATTACGACGGCTTCTTCTGCCCGTGCCACGGTTCGCAGTACGATTCCTCCGGCCGCATCCGGCAGGGGCCGGCGCCCGCCAACCTGGCGGTGCCGCCCTATACGTTCGTTTCCGACACTAAAATCCAGATCGGCTAAGTCCCGGACCCTTCCGGGCTTCGGCCTTAACTTGGACCCATCGCGTCGTTTTTCTTCTCAGGATCGCATCAATGAGCGGACCATCCGATTATCAACCGACCAACCCCGCCTTGAAGTGGATCGAACGGCGCCTTCCGATTATGGGCCTGGTCCACTCGTCCTTCGTGGCCTATCCGACGCCGCGCAACCTGAACTACTGGTGGACCTTCGGCGCCATCCTTTCGATGATGCTGGCGGTGCAGATCATCACTGGCGTGATCCTGGCGATGCACTACACGCCGAGCGCCGATCTCGCCTTTAGGTCGGTCGAACTGATCATGCGCGACGTCAATTACGGTTGGTTGCTGCGGTACATCCACGCCAGCGGCGCGTCGATGTTCTTCTTCGCAGTCTACATCCACATGTTCCGCGGCATCTATTACGGGTCATACAAGGAGCCGCGCGAGGTGCTGTGGATCCTCGGCGTCATCATCTACCTGCTGATGATGGCAACAGGTTTCCTGGGCTATGCGTTGCCGTGGGGCCAGATGAGCTTCTGGGGCGCCACCGTCATCACCAACCTGTTCTCGGCGATTCCCTATGTCGGCGAGAGCATCGTGACGCTGCTGTGGGGCGGCTATTCGGTCGGCAACCCGACGCTGAATCGCTTCTTCTCGCTGCACTACCTGTTGCCGTTCGTGATCGCCGGCGTGGTCGTGCTGCATATCTGGGCGCTGCATGTCGCGGGCCAGAACAATCCGGCCGGCGTCGAGGCCAAGACCGAGAAGGACACCGTTGCGTTCACGCCGTATGCGACGATCAAGGACCTGTTCGGCGTGTCCTGCTTCATGATCTTCTTCGCCTGGTTCATCTTCTACATGCCGAACTATCTGATGGAGGCGGACAACTATATCCCTGCCAATCCCGGCGTGACGCCGGCGCATATCGTGCCGGAGTGGTACTACCTGCCGTTCTACGCGATGCTGCGCAGCATTCCGAACAAGCTCGCCGGCGTCGTCGTGATGTTTTCGGCGATCATCATTCTGTGCTTCCTGCCCTGGCTCGACAGCGCGCGGACCCGTTCGTCGAAGTACCGTCCGCTAGCCAAGCAGTTCTTCTGGATCTTCGTGGTGGTCTGCATCGGGCTCGGCTATCTCGGCTCAAAGCCGCCGGAAGGTATCTATGTGGTCGCCGGCCGCGTCCTGACGGCTTGCTATTTCGCGTACTTCCTGATCGTGCTGCCGCTGCTCGCCCGGATCGAGACGCCGCGCCCGCTGCCGAACTCGATCGCCGATGACGTACTGTCGAAGAGCCGGGGCAAGGCCGCGACCGTGGCGTCCGTCGCGCTCGCGCTGGTGGTCGCAGGCGGCGTGTTTGCCGGCAGCACCCAGTACGCCAAGGCCGAGGGCGATGAGGCGCCCCCGGCCCAGAAGTGGTCGTTCTCCGGCCCTTTCGGCAAGTTTGACCGCGGTTCGCTGCAGCGTGGCCTGAAGGTCTACAAGGAAGTCTGCTCGGCCTGTCACGCGCTGTCCTATGTGGCGTTCCGCAACCTCGCCGATCCCGGTGGCCCCGGCTACTCGGCGGCGCAGGTGGCTGCGCTCGCGTCCGAGTACAAGATCAAGGACGGTCCGAACGACCAGGGCGAGATGTTCGAGCGTCCGGGCCGCCCGGCGGACTACTTCCCGTCGCCGTTCCCGAACGAGCAGGCTGCACGCGCGGCCAATGGCGGCGCAGCTCCGCCGGATCTGTCGCTGATCGCGAAGGCGCGCTCCTATGACCGCGGCTTCCCGCAGTTCATCATCGACTTCTTCACCCAGTACCAGGAGCAGGGACCCGACTACGTCTCGGCGATCCTGCAGGGCTTCGAGGACAAGCCGCCGGCTGGCGTCACGATCCCGGAGGGCTCGTACTACAACAAGTACTTCCCCGGCCACGCGATCAAGATGCCGAAGCCGCTCTCCGACGGTCAGGTGACCTTCGACGACGGCTCGCCGGCGACGGTCGCGCAGTACGCCCACGACGTCACGACCTTCCTGATGTGGGCCGCCGAGCCGCACATGGAAGAGCGCAAGCGGATCGGCATGCAGGTCTTCGTGTTCCTGATCATCTTCGCCTTCCTGATGTACTTCACCAAGAAGCGGGTCTGGGCCAACGCGCACTGACGCGCGGCTGCTGTCACGACATTGAAAAAGCCCCTGCGGGGGCTTTTTTATTTGTCGCGTGACCGGGATATGACAGGGGGCGGCTTTGCCGCGCGACGAAACCGCCTCGGTCTGCAGGCGCGATGACGAGTGTGCGAGCTTGCCGCAGGGCGATTGCGTCCCTTGCCGAGTGCGGACAAAATGCCGGCCAATCGGCCGGCAAACATTGCGGAGGAACTCATGGGTACCAGCATCAGCTTCAAGCGCCCGGACGGCAAGGACGCATCGGGCTATCTCGCCAACGCCGCGCGCGGCAACGCCCCGGGCGTGGTCGTGATCCAGGAATGGTGGGGCCTGTCGGATCAGATCAAGGGCCTGTGCGACCGCTTCGCGGCGGCCGGCTTCGATGCGCTGGCGCCCGATCTCTACAAGGGCAAGGTGGTGCCCTATCACGACACCGACGCGGCCGGCAAAGAGATGAACTCGCTCGACTTCATGGATGCCACCACGCAGACGGTGCGCGGCGCCGCGCAGTATCTCGCCAAGAACGGCGCCAAGGTCGGGTTGACCGGCTTCTGTCTCGGCGGCGCGGTGACCATCATCGGCGCGGTGCATGTGCCGGAACTGACCGCAGGCGTCGTGTTCTACGGCATTCCGCCGGAGCAGGCCGCCAAGCCCGCCGACGTCAGGATCCCGCTGCAGGCGCATTTCGCTAACAAGGACGACTGGTGCACGCCGGAGCTGGTCAGCAATTTCGAGAAGGCGATGAAGGCCGCCGGCAAGTCACTCGAGCTGTTCCGCTATGATGCCGAGCACGCCTTCGTCAACGAGCAGCGCCAATCCGTGCACGACCGCCACGCCGCCGAGCTCGCCTGGGGCCGCGCCACCGATTTCTTCAGGAAGCATTTGGGATAAATTTGTAGCCCGGATGGAGCGCAGCGAAATCCGGGGCAGTATCCCCGCGGAGAAGGTGGTCCCGGATTACGCCACGCTCGATCCTGGCCACGCGCTTGCGCAATATTTTGGCCGGAGCGCGAGATACAAGCGCGATGTCGTCCCGGCGAAGGCCGGGACCCATACGCCGCGGCCGTGGCAATAGGCACACTGGCAGCCATCCCGCCCGATAACTGCGCCCAGTGGTTATGGCTCCAGGCTTTCGCCGGGATGACGCAGTTTGCTATGCGTCTTTCACCCCGTCCCACCACGGGCAGGTGCCCGACATCAGCTTGAAATTGCCTTCCATCACCTGAACCGGGGCGCGGCGACCCTCGGCGGCGGCGCGCATGCGCATCTCGCGCGCCACCGCGCGGTCCTCCGGCGACAGCCAGACCCGCTCATGGCCCCACAGGCTCGGGCCGTCATGCATCTCGACCGGCGTCCAGTTTGCCGGATCGATCTCGCGGCCGCCCCAGCCGCACTCGACCATGAAGGACGACGGCGACCTGGCGTAGAACGACGTCATCAGATCGTTGGTGTGGCGCCCGAGCGTGACGTTGACGCGGTCTTCCTTCTGCGCGATGTCGTAGGCTTGGCCGACATCGTCGAGCGAGAACAGCTCCATCATCAGGTGATGCATGCCGTTGGTGCCTGTCTCGATCAGCGCCAGAGAGTGGTGGCGTGGATTGACGTGGAAGAAATAGGCGCGGAACGGCGTCTCGATGTAGTCGCTGAGGCCGAAGCCGAGCACGTCGACATAGAAGGCCATGACGGGAGCGATGTGCTCGACCGTCAGCACGGCGTGGCCGAGGCCGAGCGGCCCGGTGCGGAAGCCGGAGATCGATCGTCCCGGCTTGAACGGTGTGTCGTCGATCTCGGCGCCATGAAACGCTTCGAGGCGGTTGCCGGCCGGGTCGTGGAACGAGATCAGGCCGCGGACGCGCCGCGTGTCGGCCAGCGATTGCGGCTCGGCGGTCACCGCAACGCCCGCCCGCTCCAGCCGCGCCGCCAGCCCATCGAGCGCAGCGGCATCCGCCACCTCCCAGCCGAAGAACCTTGTGCCTTCGGCTAGCGCGCGGTCGATCACGATGCGTTGCTTGCGATCATCCATCCGGAAGGCGAGCAGCGAATTGCCGCGCTCGATCGCCTGCAGCCCGACCAGGCCAGTGCCGAACTGCCGCCAGTCGTCGAGCGCGTCGGAGCCGAAGCCGGCATATCCGAGACCCAAGATCGCCATGTACGTCTCCGCCATTGTCTGTTTTTGGGCGGTCGATCGGCCGCCATTTCGGCAAATCCTACGCGGATTTCCGTCCTTTCAAACCCCGAAACGGCACGGCCGGAGGGGGCAGGGTTGCGGCCATCCCTTGACACGGCCCGCGCCGGGTGGTGAGTAACGGTCCATGAGCACCGTTGCCAGTCCATCCCGTCGTTGGTGGCCCACCTTCTCATAGGTGGCCGGTGCGATTTCATTTCTCAGAAACGTCGAAGGTCGCCATCGCAGTGCGACGGTCCCTTCGTTTGTCCTGTGTGGCGCTCTCTCGGCAAGTCTCGTAAGAGGATCACATGAACAGGACAGTCTTCTCCCTGCCGGCCAAGAGCGAGTACCTCACCAATGGCGGCCTTGCGGTCGCGCGGGTGGTCGAGCAGTTCACCGGCGGCGCCAATCGCCTCGACGACCTGATCGCGCTCTTGGACCGCCGCCGCGGCGTGGTGCTGTCCTCGGGTACCACGGTGCCGGGCCGCTACGAGAGCTTCGACCTCGGCTTTGCCGATCCGCCGCTGGCGCTGGAGACATCGGGCACCGATTTCTCTCTTTCTGCGCTCAATCCGCGCGGCGAGGTGCTGATCGCCTTCCTCGGCGACGTGCTGCGCGAGCCCTGCGTCGTGATCTCGGAGCGCAGCGCGACGAAGCTGTCGGGCCACATCATCCGCGGCGCCGCGCCGGTCGAGGAGGATCAGCGCACCCGCCGCGCCAGCGTGATGTCGCTGGTGCGCGACATGGTGGCGGCGTTTGCCTCCAATGCCGATCCGCTGCTCGGCCTGTTCGGCGCCTTCGCCTACGACCTCGTGTTCCAGGTCGAGGACCTCGTGCAGAAGCGCGCCCGCGAGGCCGACCAGCGCGACATCGTGCTCTATGTGCCGGACCGCCTGCTCGCCTATGACCGCGCCACCGGCCGCGGCGTGGCGCTCACTTACGAGTTCGCCTGGAAGGGAAAATCCACCGCAGGCCTGTCGCACGACACAGGGGCGAGCGTTTACGCCAGGACGCCGCGCCAAGGCTTTGCCGATCACGCCCCGGGCGAATACCAGGCAACCGTCGAGGTCGCGCGCGCAGCCTTCGCCCGCGGCGACCTGTTCGAGGCCGTGCCCGGCCAGCTGTTCGCCGAGCCTTGTGAGCGCTCGCCGGCGGAAGTGTTCCAGCGGCTCTGCCGCATCAACCCGTCGCCCTATGGTGCGCTGATGAACCTCGGCGAGGGCGAATTCCTCGTCTCCGCCTCACCGGAGATGTTCGTGCGCTCCGACGGCCGCCGCGTCGAGACCTGCCCGATCTCGGGCACCATCGCGCGTGGTTCGGACTCGATCGGCGATGCCGAGCAGATCCGCAAGCTTCTGAACTCGGAAAAGGACGAGTTCGAGCTCAACATGTGCACCGACGTCGACCGCAACGACAAGGCGCGCGTCTGCGTGCCCGGCACCATCAAGGTGCTGGCGCGGCGTCAGATCGAGACCTACTCAAAGCTGTTCCACACCGTCGATCACGTCGAGGGCATGCTGCGGCAGGGCTTCGACTCGCTCGATGCCTTCCTCACCCACGCTTGGGCGGTGACGGTTACCGGCGCGCCGAAATTGTGGGCGATGCAGTTCGTCGAGGACCATGAGCGCTCGCCGCGGCGCTGGTATGCCGGCGCGATCGGCTGCGTGAATTTCGACGGCAGCATCAACACTGGCCTCACCATCCGCACCATCCGCATGAAGGATGGCTTGGCGGAAGTACGTGTCGGCGCGACCTGCCTGTTCGATTCCGATCCCGCCGCCGAGGACCGCGAATGCCAGGTCAAGGCGGCGGCGCTGTTCCAGGCGCTGCGCGGCGATCCGCCGAAACCGCTGTCGGACTTCGCGCCCGACGCCACCGGCTCGGGCAAGAACGTGCTCTTGATCGACCACGACGACAGCTTCGTGCACATGCTGGCGGATTACTTCCGCCAGGTCGGCGCCAATGTCACCGTGGTCAGGCACATTCATGCCCAGGATATGCTGAAGCAGAAGGGTTGGGACCTCCTGGTGCTGTCCCCCGGGCCCGGGCGTCCGGAGGATTTCGGCATCTCGAAAACCATCGGCACGGCGCTGGAGAAGAAGCTGCCGATCTTCGGCGTCTGCCTCGGCGTGCAGGCGATCGGCGAATATTTCGGCGGCCAGCTCGGTCAGCTCGGGCAGCCTGCGCATGGCCGTCCCTCGCGCGTCCAGGTGCGTGGCGGGCGGTTGATGCGGAACCTGCCCAATGAGATCGTGATCGGCCGCTACCACTCGCTCTTCGTCGAGCGCGACAGCGTGCCCGACGTGCTGACGGTGACCGCGACCACTGAAGACGGCGTCGCGATGGTGATCGAGCACAAGACCCTGCCGGTCGCCGGCGTGCAGTTCCATCCGGAATCACTGATGTCGCTCGGCGGCGAGGTGGGGCTGCGCATCGTGGAGAATGCATTCCGGCTGGATGCGAACTGACGGCACCGTCATTGCGAGCGAAGCGAAGCAATCCATTTCGCCGCACCGAGACAAAAGTGGATTGCTTCGTCGCTTCGCTCCTCGCAATGACGGGGCGACAGAGTAGGGGTTGAGACACCAATGACCTTTGACCAGGACATCAAGTCGACCGTTCGCACCATCCCGGATTACCCGAAGAAGGGCATCCTGTTCCGCGACATCACGACATTGCTGGCGGATGCCCAGGCGTTCCGGCGGGCGGTCGACCAACTGGTGCATCCCTGGGCGGGCTCGAAGGTCGACAAGGTCGCAGGCATCGAGGCGCGCGGCTTCATCCTCGGCGGCGCGGTGGCGCACCAGCTCTCGGCCGGTTTCGTGCCGATCCGCAAGAAGGGCAAGCTGCCGCACACCACCGTGCGGATAGCGTATTCGCTCGAATACGGCATCGACGAGATGGAGATGCATGCCGACGCCGTGCAGCCCGGCGAGCGCGTGATCCTGGTCGACGATCTCATCGCGACCGGCGGCACCGCGGAGGGCGCGGTGAAGCTGCTGCGCCAGATCGGTGCCAATGTCGTCGCCGCCTGCTTCATCATCGATCTGCCCGATCTCGGCGGCGCCGCCAAGCTGCGGGCGATGGACGTTCCGGTGCGCACGCTGATGGCGTTCGAGGGGCATTGAACGCCACCGCCCTCCATGCGTCGTCCCGGCGAAAGCAGGGATCCATAACCACGAATGCCAGTTCCGAAGCAAGCTGTGGCCCCAGCCCTCGCTCGATACGCAGCGGTGGTTATGGGGCCCGGCTCGCGTTTCGCTTGGCCGGGACGACGATCACGATCTCTGCAGCAGCACGCTCAATTCGAGATCGCGGAACATGGTGTAGTTCCGGCGGATCCATTGATGCAGCTCGGTCGATGAATCCTTCTCGTGGCGCAGATATCCCGTGAAGGAGAAGTTCAGCCGGTCGATATAGGTCTTGAGGAATACCGGCAGCGCGCGGCAGCGAAGCACGCGGCTGCGGGACATCGCCGGCGGCAACTCGCCGCGCATCACGAACTCGTTGTCGATCACGACGAGCGCATTCGGTGGGATCAGCCGGTACAGCGTGTCGTAGGCGCGCGCCGAGACGCGGTCGATGTCGGCGACGAACAGGATCACCGGCGCGACGCGGCGGCGCAGCGCCTCCTTCATCAGCCCGATCTCGTCGCACATTTTGAAGAATTCGTCGAAGGCGTGGTAGCCGAGGTCGATCACCTTGGCGATGCCATCATTGATGATGACGCGGTCCATCAGCTGCATCTTGCCATAGGTATCGATCACGTCGGCGGTTTCCGTGATCCGCGGCAGATAGTCGACCAGCGACGGCTCCTTCAGATTGATGTCGAAGGAGATCACGTCGCCGTTCTTCAGCAGCAGAAATTCGCTCAACAACCGCGCGATCAGCGTCTTGCCGACCTGCGGGCGGGGTGAGCAGATGATGTAGACGGGCGTGGATGACATCGCCCGCTATATCAGACCAAATTTTCGCCTAATCCAGCCCCATCGCCGCCCCGAGCGCGACTATTTTTCGCCGCGGGTGGCCGACTTGGCGCCGACCAGATCGGTCAGCTTGATCCGGTCGTACTCGCTCCAGACGTTGGCCAGCCAGTGCCGCACATAGCCGCGCAGCACGAAGGAGTAGTTCGCGGCGTCGTCGTTGATGAGCTTATTGGCGACGAACTTCAGGAACGGGACGGAGGCGACCTCGACCTGCTCATAGGCCATTTCGTTGAGCTTGGGGATCGTGAGGTCGGTCGCATCCTTGATGCGGTGGAAGTAGGAGTTGTAGGTCGACTGGTCCCACTGGAAGAACTGGGTGTCGTTGATGAAGTTCTTCACCAGGAAGTACTTCGCGCCGGTCATGAAGTTGGCGGTCTCGGCGATCTCATCGAGCGAGGCGATCGACGGGCCCAGTATATGGAACACGGCGAAGGTGATCTGGCCGGACCGTGCCGCGTCGAGGAAACCGATGTCGCGCAGCGAGGCCAAGGCGGGCGAGAGCAGTCCGGCGCGGACGTCGATCACGGTCACCGAGGGGCCCGAGCTCAGCGTATCGAAGATCTTCATCTGGTCCGCGGTCGTCGTCATGTCGACGATCTCGGTGATGTCAGGATGGAAGCGCCTCAACGTTCCCCGCGGCGATTCGGTGTCGAACGCCCGGGTCTGCACATTGTTGGCGCTGAAATAGTCCAGGAGCGTCCGCGAAACGGTAGTCTTGCCGACCCCGCCCTTGTCAGCGCCCACCACGATCACAACCGGCTTTGCCATGGAAGTCCCTTAAAAGCGCGCTCCCGATCGCGAGGGCGATCGGCAAGTCCCCACGCCTGCTTTGGGCGCGAACATGGCAGAATCGAGGGAGAATTCAATTCCTTAACGAGCCCACATTTGGTTTGGTGGGGATTTCCTTAATGGAATGAGAGGGCTGTGCCGGACTTTAGACGTGTCGGCCTCAAGGGCCCCGAGGCGCATCTTGCGCTGGGCCGGGGGCTGGCAGCGGCGACGGCGTACCATCGGGCGTTGTGGCCTCGCCCCAGGGGCCGCGGTGCGGTGGCTGATCGGCGGTGGTGTCCGGCTGCTCGGCCGGTGTGCCGGCATCGTCCGGATTGTCCTGGGGCAGGGCCAGCGGCCCCGGATCGCGGCCGCCCGCATATTTCACCAGCGCATCGACCCGGGATTGTATCGACGGGTGGGTCGCGAACAGGTCGGCGAAGCCCTCGCGCGGATTGTCGACGCAGAGTTCCATCACCGCCGACGTCGCACCCGGCAGCTCGCCGCGGTTCTCGATCTTGCGCAGCGCCGAGATCATCGCATCGGGATTTTTCGTCAGTTCGACCGAGCCGGCATCGGCCAGGAATTCGCGCGACCGAGACAGCGCCAGCTTCACGACCTGCGACAGCAGCCAGGACAGCAGGATCAGCACGATCGCGATGATGATCACGACGATCGCGCCGCCGCGCGAGCCCTTGCCGTCGCGATCCGACGAGGAGGACGATGAAGACGAGGAGGATGACGAGGACGACGACCAGCCGCCGCCGGTCGAGTTCCACGACAGATTTGTGAAGATGCGGAAGAAGAGCTCGCCGAAGAAGCCCACCACACCGGCGATGATGACGGCGACCACCATTAGCTGCACGTCGCCGTTCCTGATGTGGGTGAGCTCGTGGCCGAGCACGGCCTCGATCTCCTGGTCGTTGAGCGTCTTCAGCAGGCCCGTGGTGACGGTGACGGCGTATTGCCGCGGGTTCAACCCGGTCGCGAACGCGTTCAGCGCCGGACTGTCCATCACCTTCAGCTTCGGCATCCGGATGCCGCGCGAGATGCAGAGGTTCTCCAGCAGATTGTAGAGACGCGGCTGCTGCTGCCGCGTCACCTGTTCGCCGCCGGTGACGGCATCGATCATGTCCTGGTGGAAGAAATATGCGATCACGATCCAGGTCGCGGCCGCGATCGTGGCCCAGGGGAACGCGGACACCAGGTCGTGCGCGGCCCGTGTCAGGTAATAGTCGACCGAGCGGCCGCTATCGATCACCACCTCGCCGACCAGCGCGCCGGCATAGACCAGCACGTAGATCAACAGGAACAGGCCGCCAAGCAGCAGCAGCGAACGAAACTTGTTCGATGCGATATGCGTGTAGAGACCGTAGGCGGCCATCAGGAAGCTGCCTTTCGCCGGCGCGCTTCGCGCCTCAGAACTTCACGCTCGGCGCCGTCTCGACGTCGGCGCGGCCGGTGCCGAGGTCGAAGAAATCCTTGCGGGTGAAGCCGAACATGCCGGCGAACAGCGCGGCCGGCATCTGCTGGATGCCGGTGTTGTACTCCTGGACCGCATTGTTGAAGAAGCGGCGGCTGGCGGCGATCTTGTTCTCGAGATCGGAGAGCTCCGCGGCGAGCTGCTGGAAGTTGGCGTTGGCCTTGAGATCCGGATAGGCCTCCGACAGCGCGATCAGCCGGCCGAGCGCGCCGGAGAGCTGGTTCTCTGCCGCCGAGACCTGCGCCGGCCCCTGCGCCGACATCGCCGAATTGCGCGCCTTGATCACGTCGTCCAGCGTGCCGCGTTCGTGCGCCGCATAGCCTTTCACGGTCTCGACCAGGTTCGGGATCAGGTCGTGGCGCTGCTTGAGCTGAACGTCGATGTCGGCAAAGGCTTGGTTGACCCGCTGGCTGAGCGCGACGAGGCGGTTGTAGGCGCCAAATGCAAACAGCACGAGAAGGACGATGACGCCGATAACGATCCAGCTGGTCGACATGACGGGACAGCTCCTGATGGGACGACACGGCGGCAGCGTAGCCCAAATCAGGGCACACGACAGCCCGCCGCGAAAAGGTGGGCAAAGCTTTGGTCGGCGATGGTGTCGAATTAGTTCAACAGTGCTCAGTCGTCCCGGCGAAGGCCGGGACCCATACGCCGCGGCTTTTCCTTGGGCACTGGGGCTAACGCCGTTCTCAACAATTGGCGTTGGTGGTCATGGGTCCCGGCCTTCGCCGGGGCGACCTGCAACGGATGCTTGATCGCCGACCAGCGCGTCGCCCCAGCGCCAGCGGCGGGCGCGCGCGTAATCGGTCTTGGCGCGGCGGGGAATCCTGGTGACGACGACGCCATCAGCCGTACACAGCTTGGCCGAAATCTCGACCTTGCCGACATCAGGCTGCGCCAGCACCCGGGATGGACGCGCGGTCACCGGCGCGCGTGTCAGCGCGACATAGGCAAAGCGTTCGTCCTCGAACGGCACCTCGGCGCCCTTGACCTGCTTGTGCGCGCGCGAGCGCTGCAGGCGCTGGGAGAAATGGCACCAGTCGGGTGCGACCAGCGGGCAGGCGCCGTCATGTGGGCAGGGCGCGACGACATGGGCGCCCGCCGCGATCAACTGCGCGCGGAGCGAGACGATCCGTGCATAGCCTGCGGGCGTGCCGGGCTCGACCACCAGCAACGTATCCCTGGTCCTGGACCACAGCGCCTCGGCCAGCGCCGTGCGCTCGGCATCTCCGATCTCGCCGATCATGTAGCTCGCGATCACGAGGTCGGCGGGTTCGGCCTGTGCGAGCAGGGCTTGAGCCTGTCCGAGCTCATAGGTGGCAGCGTGCAGGCGCGTGCCGTTGCGAACGAGCTGCTGCGCGAGCGTTCGCAACGCGCCATTGGCGTCGAGCTGAGTAAGGCGTCGCAGCGAGGAGAACGCTTCCGTCGCCGCCCAGGTCGCGGTCCCCGGCCCGGCGCCGACGTCGAGCAACGTTGTGGGGACGAAGTCCGGCCTGACCTCGGCGAGCGCATTGAGGCTTGCGACGACTGCCGCATAGGTCGCGGGCATCCGCGCCAGCGCGTAGGCGAGCGCATCGGTCTCGGACCTGATCGTCCCGGAGCCGCCGCCTTCGCGATAGGTTTGCGAGATCACCGCGGCCCGGCTCGCCGCATCGTTGCGCGACAGGCCTTCGAGTCTGGCGTTGAGCGCAGCTTTCAGTTCGGCGGGGAGATCGGGCGATGTCATAAGACGTACTCTCCCCACGTCATTGCGAGCGCAGCGAAGCAATCCATAGCGCCACTTGTGGAGACGTGGATTGCTTCCGCCTTCGCTCTTCGAGCGACGGCGGACAAGTCGTCGCTATCGCTCCTCGCAATGACGGTGCTGAGGTATCACGAAAATAACGTCGACGCGTAGGCGTAACCCTAAGCCACGTTCTGGTCGAGGATATCCACCGCACCCTGCAGGTCCACGGAGACCAGCTGCGACACGCCGCGCTCTGCCATGGTGACGCCGAATAGCCGGTTCATCCGCGCCATCGTGATCGGATTGTGCGTGATGATGATGAAGCGCGTCTCGGTCGAGCCGGTCATCTCGTGCAGCAGGTTGCAGAACCGTTCGACGTTGTGGTCGTCGAGCGGCGCGTCGACCTCGTCCAGCACGCAGATCGGCGACGGATTGGTGAGGAACACCGCGAAGATCAGCGCCAGCGCTGTCAGCGCCTGTTCGCCGCCCGAGAGCAGCGACAGCGTCTGCGGCTTCTTGCCCGGAGGCTTGGCGATGATCTCGAGGCCGGCCTCGAGCGGATCGTCGCTCTCGATCAGGTGCAGCGCCGCTTCGCCGCCGCCGAACAGCTCGACGAACAGCCGCTTGAAGTGGTTGTTGACGGTCTCGAACGAGGTCAAGAGACGCTCGCGCGCCTCGCGGTTGAGGCTCTGGATGCCCTGGCGCAGCCGCTTGATCGCCTCGACGAGGTCGTCGCGTTCGGTGGTCAGCGCGGTGTGCTGGGTCTCGACCTCCTTGAGCTCCTCCTCGGCGCGCAGGTTGACGGCGCCAAGGCGCTCGCGGTCGCGGCGCAGCTTTTCGAGCTCTTCCTCGATCTGGGCAACCGGCGGCAGCTCCGCGCCGGGCTCGATCTCGGCCATGGCAGACACGGCGTTGGGTTCGACCTCGAGCATGTCGTGGATCTCGCGCTCGATATCGGCGAGGCGGCGGCGGGTGCCTTCCATGCGCTCCTCGGCGCGTGCGGTGGCCTCGCGGGAAGAGGAGAGGGCTTCGAGCGTAGCCTTGGCGACGCGGTCGGTTTCCGCCATCGCGGCTTCGGCGGTCGCGAGCGCGTCGGCGGCGATGCGACGATCGCTTTCGGCGTGCTCGATCTCGGAGATCAGCGCGCTGCGCTTCTCGGCAAACACCTCCGGCGCGTTGGCGAGTTCCTCGCGCTCGGCCGAGACTTCGGCGATGCGGGCCTCGATGGTCTCGACCTGCGAGGCCGCGCTGGTCTTGCGGTTCTGCCATTCGTTGCGCTCGGCGAGGATCGCCTGCACGCGGCGGTCGGCGAGCTCGGCCTCGCGGGCGAGCGCCTGGGCCTCGGCGCGGACCTGCGCGGCGCCACGGCGCTGGTTGTCGATCTCGGCGCGAACCGCGGCGAGTTGGGCCTCGGTCTCGACGCTCGGCGGCAGCTCGGACAGGGCCGCGACCGCGCTCTCATGCGCGGCTTCGGCCTCGGCGCGGTCGGCGGCGACGCGGCTGTGGGCCTCGGTCAGTGCCGATTTGCGCGCGGCATGGCGGTTGATCTCGCGTTCGGTCGCGGCATGACGCTCGCGCGCGGCGTCGGTCTCGCGGCGGGCTGCCCGCACCGCTTCGCGGGAAGCAGCTTCGGCTGCCGATGCAGAGCGCAGTTCCGCTTCGGCGGTCTCCAGCGCCTGGCGCTTGGCGGTGGCATCGATGCGGGCCTGTCCCAGATCCTGCTCGATATCAACGAGGCGGGCGCGTTCGGCCAGGCGGCGTGCCGCGCCGGTCGGCGCATGCGCATCGGCGACGAAGCCGTCCCAGCGCCAGACGTCGCCTTCCAGCGACACCAGCCGCTGGCCGGTCTTGAGCTGCGACACCAGCGCAGCGCCGCGTTCCTTGGCGACGACGCCGATCTGCGCCAGACGCCGCGCCAGTTCCGGCGGGGCCTGCACATGGTCGGCCAGCCGCACGACGCCATCGGGCAGGGCCGGATCGCTGCCGTCGGCGCCGACATTGGTCCAGCGCATCGGCGCGGACGGATCGACCGGCGCGTCGAGATCGTCGCCGAGCACGGCGCCGATCGCCTTCTCGTAACCCTTCGCGACCGTGATGCCGTCGATGATCGGCGGCCACAGATTCTTGGTCTCGCTGTTGACCAGCTTCGAGATGGTGCGCGCTTCGGTCTCGAGCCGCTGCACGCGCTTCTCGGCCTCCGTAAGCGGGTTGCGGGAGGACTCCAGCGTCTGCCGCGCCGCGACGTGATGCGCCTCGCTGGCCTGCACGGCGGCCTCGGATTCGGCCAGCGTCTGCTGCGCCATCTCCATGGCGGCTGCGAGCGCATCGATGTCGCCGAGATTGCCGGTTTCCTGCGCGAGCTTTTCCTCCTCGGCCTGGACGTTGGCGATCTCCTGATCGAGCCGCGCCAGCCGGTCGCGATGGGTGCGCACGCCGGCCTCGAGCTGGTTGCGCTTCGCGGTGAGGTCGGCGAGCTGCGTGGTGAGCTCGGCGAACTGCCGCTCGGTTGCCGCCAGAATGGCTTCGGCTTCCGCGACGCGCTCGTCGACGCCGGAGCGTTTCTCGACGCGCGACTTGATCTCTTCCTTCAGCTCGGCGTCTTCGGTGTCGAGCCGTTGCAGCGCGATGTCGGCGTCCGAGGTCTGCTGCTGCTCGCGGGCGATGTCGGCAGCAAATTGCGTCAGGCGGCGATCGAGCTCGCCGACGCGCTCCTTGGCGCGCTGTTCCTCGCGGTCGAGCATCTCGCGCGCATTGGTCAGGCGCTGCAGGCCGGCGGCGGCGCGTGCCTCGGCATCGCGCAGCGCCGGCAACTCGGCGGCGCGGATCGCCTGGATGCGGGCGGCTTCGGCTTGATGCTGGGTGCGTTCGGCCATCTCGCGCACGGTGAGATCGTGGGTGTGCGCGGCGTCGTTGACGTCGGCATTGGCCTCGATCCAGCGCAGGTGGAACAGCATGGCCTCGGACTTGCGCACCTTCGCCGCCACCTCGCGGTAGCGAATCGCCTGACGGGCCTGCTTCTTCAGGCCATCCATCTGGCCGGTGAGCTGGCCGATCACGTCCTCGACGCGGGTCAGGTTGGTTTCGGCCGCCTTGAGCCGCAGTTCCGCTTCATGGCGGCGGGCGTGCAGGCCGGCGACGCCGGCGGCATCTTCGAGCACGCGGCGGCGCTGCTCGGGCTTGGCCTGAATGATTTCGCCGATCTTGCCCTGGTGGACGAGGGCCGGCGAGCGCGCGCCGGTGGCGGCATCGGCAAACAGAATCTGTACGTCGCGCGCGCGCACGTCGCGGCCGTTGATGCGGTAGACCGAGCCCGCTTCGCGCTCGATGCGGCGGGAGATTTCCAGGATCTGGCTGTCGTTGACGGCGGCCGGGGCCGAGCGATCGGCATTGTCGATCGTCATCACCACTTCGGCGTGGTTGCGCGCCGGACGATTGCCGGAACCGGCGAAGATCACGGCATCCATGTCGGCGGCACGCAGCGACTTGTGCGAGGTTTCGCCCATCGCCCAGCGCAGCGCTTCGACCAGATTGGACTTGCCGCAGCCGTTCGGTCCAACGACGCCGGTCAGGCCCGGCTCGATCATGAAGTCGGTGGGATCAACGAACGACTTGAAACCGTGGAGGCGGAGGCGCGTGAGCTTCATGTACACAAATCTCGCTTGGCCGGGCGCGAATCTCCCTGCCGTGACAATACCATAGAAGGCAATGTCGGTGTGTGGGTGAGTCGCTGCGTGCAGCTCTCATGGAGCGGGACAATGGCGAGGCCCGCGCAGGAGAGCAACCGCTTGACGCGGCTTTTCCCAAGGGATTTGCAGGGGTTTTGCAGCAGTTTTGCGACTTCGACGGGCCGCAACAATCCGATTTCAGCAAATCGAGTTTTCAACAGCGAATCGATGCGCTCGCTCAATTCCGCGAACGCGATTTCACCGACGATCACGGCGTCGTCGATGAAAAAGCGCGAAACGCCCTCGATCTTTCGGACGTCGATGGCGAAATTCTGTCCGATCCGGCCGGTTCCGATCAGCTCTTGAGGAGCGGATCGATGTGCTTGCTGAATTCCTCGAACGAGGTCTCGCCCTTCAGCATCTCGCCATTGATGAAGAAGGTCGGCGTCGAATTCACCTTCAGCACGTCGTTGGCGTATTTCTGGTCGGCCGCGATCTTGTCGAGCAGCTTCTGGTCCTTCAGGCAATCCTCGACCTGCTGTTGGCTGAGGCCGGCCTGCTTGCCGATCCGCGTCAGCGTCTCGGTGGTGTTCTTCATCACCCAGTCATTCTGCTGGCGGAACAGCAGATCGATCACGGCGAAATATTTCGGCGCGTCGTCCTTGGCGATGCAGCGCGCCAGCATCGAGCCGGCGGCGGCCTTGATGTCGAGCGGGAATTCGCGGAACACGTAGCGGATCTTGCCGGTGTCGATGTAGGCCGATTTGAGCTTCGGGAACACCGTCTCGTTGAAGTTGGCGCAGTGCGGGCAGGTCATCGAGGCGTATTCGGTGATGGTGACCTTGGCGTCCTTTGGGCCGAGCGCCATGTCGGGCAGCGACTGCGGTTTGGCGACCTCGGCGGCGGTCTGCGCGAAGGCGCCCGTGATCAGGCGCAGCGGCGAGAGGCCGGCGAGGGCGGCAAGTCCGGTCAGGGAGAGAGCGGTGGTGAAGGCGCGGCGCGTGATGGTCAAGGTCGACTCCTGGATTGGCGCATTCACGCCGAATGAACGAAGGGTCCCGGGAAGCAGCTTTCGCTAGCTTGAAACGACTATTGTGGCAATGGCGGGTTCCATAGGCCGAATGGCCGAAAAGCGTCAATTTCGCTTGATCGAGGCGCCCAGCCGCGCCAGCGCCGCGCGCAGGTCCTCATCCTCGACGGCCGCCAAGTCTTCCGCCACGTTGGCGACCGCCTTCGCATCCGGCGCGCGGGGGCGCGCCGGGCGATTGCGCCGCGACAATGGCGCCTGCCGGATGGTCAGCCGGCCGACCGCATGCCAGCCGAAGAAGCGGTTCACCCGCTCCAGGATGACGTCGGAGGAGTGCTGGATCTCCAGCGCCATCGGCCCCTCGACCCGCAACACCAGCGTCGCCGGCTCCTGGGGCTGCCGCTCCACCGGCCGCGGCCATTGCATCTTGAGCGGCTCGCAATAGGCGGCGATCCGCTCGCCGGCGATCTCGCTCCAGCGCGTCACCAGTTCGCGCGCGGCAAAGCCCTGCTTGGCATAGGCGTCGGTGAAGACGTCGCTGAGCAGGATCGACAGGGGCTTTGCGCTGACCGGGACGGGTTTGGACATGGGAGGGTTATAGCAGCGTGGCCAACGCAACCAAACCATGTCAATCGTCATGGACGGGCTCGCCCCGGCCATCCCCGTCTTTGTGTCCATGAAGAAAGACGTGGATGCACGGGACAAGCGCCGGGCATGACGTGGAGAGATCAGCATCGGCGCCTTAAAGTAGATCCATGAGCTCGCGCGCCGCCGCCAAAACGAAACTGACCGAAGATCGTGCCGACCGTCCGGCGCGGCTGCTGGCCTGGTATGACCGGCATCGCCGGCGGCTGCCGTGGCGGGCTGCGGCGGGCGAGCTGGCGGACCCGTACCGGGTGTGGCTGTCGGAGATCATGCTGCAGCAGACCACGGTGAAGACGGTCGGGCCCTATTTCGAGAAGTTCGTGTCGCGCTGGCCCGATGTCACGGCGCTCGGCCGCGCGTCGCTCGACGACGTGCTGCGGATGTGGGCCGGGCTCGGCTATTATTCGCGGGCGCGCAACCTGCATGCCTGTGCGGTCGTCGTGCGCAATGAGCATGGCGGGGTCTTCCCCGATACCGAAGCCGGCCTGCGCAAGCTGCCGGGGATCGGGCCCTACACGGCGGCGGCGATCGCCGCGATCGCGTTCGACCGCCGCACCATGCCGGTCGACGGCAATATCGAGCGCGTCGTCACCAGGCTCTACGCGGTTGAGGAGCCGCTGCCGCAGTCAAAGCCGCTGATCCAGCAATTGGCCGCGACGTTGCTCGGCCCGTCTCGGGCCGGCGACGAGAAGTCTCGCGCCGGCGATAGCGCGCAGGCGCTGATGGATTTGGGCGCCACGATCTGCACGCCAAAGAAGCCGGCCTGTTCGCTGTGCCCATTGAACGACGACTGCGCGGCGCGCGCGCGCGGCGATCAGGAGACGTTCCCGCGCAAGGCGCCCAAGAAGAACGGGACCTTGCGCCGTGGCGCGGCCTTCGTGGTGACGCGGGGCGACGAATTGCTGGTGCGCTCGCGCCCCGAAAAGGGCCTGCTCGGCGGCATGACCGAGGTGCCGGGATCGGACTGGCTTGCCGGTCAGGAGGATAAGGCGGCGCTGGCGCAGGCGCCCCAGCTCAAGAGCGTGACCCGCTGGCACCGCAGGGCCGGCGTCGTCACTCACGTGTTCACGCATTTCCCGCTGGAGCTGGTCGTCTACACCGCCAGCGTTCCGCCGCGAACGCGCGCGCCTGCGGGCATGCGCTGGGTGCCGGTCACAACCCTCGACGGCGAAGCGTTCCCGAACGTCATGCGCAAGGTCGTCGCGCACGGACTCGATCTCTGAGCATGATCCGGAAAAGTGTGAAGCGGTTTTCCTCGCGACAAACGCGGAACGCGTTTGCGCGGAGATCATGCTCAAACAAGAGGCTAAAGCGCGATGACGATTCAACCCAATCTCATCGCGCTTTAGCACCGGCTCAACCTGCTGACACCATGCTGGCAGCAGGGCTCGGTTACGACCTCGGGCAAATGGAGGCCGCCATGATCGCAACCGCGCTCGACCACATCCCCACGCCGCCCTGTGCCAAACTGCTCGGCTGGCGCCTGATCGATGCTCGCCCGCAGGACGGCTGGATCAGGATCCTGTTCGACGGCAAGGAGGCCTTCTGCAATCCCGCCGGCTTCGTCCAGGGTGGCATCCTCTCGGCCATGCTCGACGATACGATGGGGCCTGCGGTGTTCGTGATGACCGAGGGCAGGCTTTACACCACGACGATCACGATGAATGTGAACTTCCTGGCGCCCGCGAAGCCCGGGCCGATCACGGGCGAAGCGACAGTGACCCAGCTCGGCAAGACCATTGCCTTCGTCGAGGGCCGGCTGACGGCCAAGGACGGCACGCTGCTCGCCACCGCGACGAACAGCATTCGGCTGGTGGAATCGGCGCGGGCGCTGCGGTAGAGCCGCACGCACGACAATCGGTTCCGTCATCCTGAGGCACGAGCCGTGCAGCGCACTTGCGCTGCTGGGCGAGGCTCGAAGGATCGACGGCCACCAGCCGGGCCGCTCACCCTTCGAGACGCCGCTTCGCGGCTCCTCCAGCGACAACGGCGAAGCCGTTGCGCGGGGATGACGGCATGATAGCTGTGTTGTGGTCCTCTTACCCCGTCCGCTGCACGATCGGCGGCTTGGCGTTCAAGCCCTCGACCTGGAAGCCGGCGACGCGCTTGTAGTTGGCGGCGATGCCTTCGAGCTCCTGCTGCGACAGCACCTCGGTGACGACGCCGAACCCGTTGGGCGCGCGCTCCTCGACGAGCTGCATCACCTGCTCCGGGCCGTTGCGGCGGTTCAGCATCACCAGGTCAGTGGTGGCCGGCCGCCGCTCGGCCTCGTAGGCGATCAGCGCCGCATGGGTCGGGCCCTGCGCCAGGATCTCGCGGGTCAGCACCCGCGCATCCAAAATTGCCTGCGAGGCGCCGTTGGAGCCGATCGGGTACATCGGATGCGCGGCATCGCCCATCAGTGTGACGCGGCCGAACGTCCATTGCGGAATCGGATCGCGATCGACCAGCGGATATTCATAGGCGTGGGGGCAGTTCCGGATCAGGCCCGGCACGTCGAGCCAGTCGAAATTCCAGCTCTCGAACCACGGCAGGAACTCGTCGAGCCTGGCGGTGCGGTTATAGTCCTCGCGGCGCCACTGATAGGTCGGCGGCATGTGCCGCTCCGCGACCCAGTTGATGTCGTATTTGCCGTCGGGGCCAGCTTCCTTCGAGATCGGATAGCAGACGAATTTCAGGGTCTCGTGGCCGGCCATGATCATGGTGCGGCCGGTGAGGAAGGCATTGGCGCGGGTGATGCCACGCCACAGGATGCGACCGTTCCAGATCGGCGGCCCTTCGTCTGGATAGAGCTTTTCGCGCACCGCCGAATGGATGCCGTCGGCCGCGATCAGGATCGCGCCGTCATAACTGCCGGCGGGCTTGCCGGTCGCGCGGTCGATGAAGTCGGCGCGGATGCCGTCTGCGGTCTCGGTCCAGCCGGTGAGGTGATGGCTGGTCAGGATGTTCGCTGCTCCCAGCCGCTCGGTCGCGGTATCGAGCAGGAGTTGCTGCAGCCGGCCGCGATGGATCGAGAATTGCGGCCATTTGTATCCGGCCTCCAGCCCGCGCGGCTCGCTCCAGATCGGCTTGCCGTGCTTGGAGAAATAGGCGAGCTCCCGCGTCCGCACCGCCTCGGCGTCGAGCCGGTCATGCAGGCCGAGCTCGATCAGTTCCCGCACCGCATGCGGCAATACGTTGATGCCGACGCCGAGCGGCCTCAGCTCGGGCACGCTCTCGAACACGCGGCAGGGAACGCCGATCTGGTGCAGGCTGAGCGCCAGCGTCAGCCCGCCAATTCCGCCACCTGCAATGAGTACAGTCATGAAAAGCCCTCTTGATCCGGCCGGTCATGGCATGGCGGCGGCATTGTGGGCAACCGCGAAAGCGCTGCGGCGTTGGGTGGGGATGGACGGCAAACGGCGGTGCCGTTAATTTCTGCCGCGTCAAAACAAGAAGCGAGGGCCGGGTTCTGCCGAACCGATAAGGCCCGAAGAGGACAGCACCATGCTCAAGCTCTATTTCGCCCCCGGGACCTGCGCGCTCGCCTCCCATATCGCGCTGGCCGAAGCCGGCGCGCCCTACACGACCGAGAAGCTCGACTTCAAGGCCAACCAGCAAAACAGTCCGGAGTACCTGAAGCTCAATCCGAAGGGCCGCGTGCCGACGCTGGTGACCGATCGCGGCGTGCTGACCGAGACGCCGGCGATCCTCGCCTATATCGCGCAGAGCTTCCCGCAGGCAAAGCTCGCGCCGCTCGACGACGCGCTCGAGTTCGCAAAGCTGCAGGCCTTCAACTCCTATCTCTGCTCGACGGTGCATGTCGCCCACGCGCACAGGGTGCGCGGCGCCCGCTGGGCGACGGAAGAAACCTCGTTCGCCGACATGAAGAAGATGATCCCCAAGACCATGGGGGCCTGCTTCAACCTGATCGAGCGCGACATGCTGAAGGGGCCGTGGGTGATGGGCGACAGCTACACCGTCGGCGATGCCTATCTCTACACGCTGACGCTGTGGCTCGACGGCGATGGCGTCGACATCGCGACCCTGCCCAAGGTGAAGGCGCATCGAGCGGCGATGGAGCAGCGCCCGGCCGTGCAGAAGGTACTCGCCGGGCAGAAGGCGTAGTATCTTCACCCAGCCGCGCAGGCAGGGCGAAGCAAGCGCGTCATTGCGAGCGGAGCGAAGCAATCCACCTCTCCGCAAGGGGAGAGATGGATTGCCTCGTCGCTATCGCTCCTCGCAATGACGTGGATAGAGCGCGCTCACGCCTTCCGCATCTCCATCTCCCGCCCGGTTTCCAGCATCAGCCTGCGCAGCCAGATCGAGCCCGGATCCATCTGGGCGCGGGTCGGATAGAACATGTGCTGCTCGTCGATCCCGGGATCGAACGGCGGCGTCACCGTGACCAGCGACAGCTGCTTCGACAGCGCCGAGATCAGCCGGCGGGGCACGAAGGCGACGAGGTCGGTGCGCGCGGTGATGTGCAGCGCCTCGATATAGCCCGGCACGACGAGGGCGATCCGCCGCTCGATGCCCTTCGGGCGCAGCCAGGTGTCGATCAGGTCCTCGCTCTGGCCGCGGATCACCACGGCCACATGGCGCGCGGCGAGGAACGCCTCGCGCTTCCTGAGCTTGGTGCCGACGGGATGGCCGCGCCGCACCGCCAGCGCATCGCTGTCGGTATAGAGCCGCTGGCGGTGAAAACCCTTGAAGGCGTCGCCGATCGAGATCACCAGGTCGATGGTGCGGGCGAATTCGGGCGTGAAGATCGCAGGCCCCCGCCACGGCACCGCGTCGATGGTGACGTTGGGCGCGGTCCGCGTCACCTTCTC
The DNA here is from genome assembly GCF_029910095.1 of Bradyrhizobium sp. ISRA464. Taxonomy (NCBI): domain Bacteria; kingdom Pseudomonadati; phylum Pseudomonadota; class Alphaproteobacteria; order Hyphomicrobiales; family Nitrobacteraceae; genus Bradyrhizobium; species Bradyrhizobium sp. ISRA464. Next base: position 1,872,104 of record NZ_CP094526.1, read on the forward strand.
CATCAGCCGCGGCATCATGAGCTCGACCGCGAGGTCCGGCATCATCAACCGGAAGTGCCGCTCGCTGCGCGCGGCGTCGAAATCATCAGGCACGAACAGCGCGCGCACCTGCTCGAGCGCCTGCGCCAGCGGTCCGCGCAACGCCTGCGCCCGCGGCGTCAACTCCATCCGCGCGCCGTTGCGTACCAGCAGCGGATCGCCGATCAGGTCGCGCAGCCGCTGCAGCGCGTGGCTGGTCGCCGGCTGCGACAGATGCAGCCGCATCGCGGCGCGGCTGACATTGGCTTCCCTCAGCAGCGCGTCGAGCGCGACCAGCAGATTGAGGTCAAGCGAATTCAAATTCATGCGGTGGATATATATCATGCCACCTATCGATTGGAAGAATGAGCACCGGCGCCGCAAGATTGGCGGGCAAGGCGTTTTCGAATGGAGTGGGTTCGCTTCGCGAAGACACCTCAGATCAGAGGCCCATCAATCGAAGGAGTGCCGCCATGAGCGCAGCCGACAACAAGAAACTGGTGCAGGAGATGTTCGCGATCGCCGGCGACCCCGATCCCGCGGTGCGCGAGAAATCGCTGTTCATGGCTGTTCTCGCCGACGACGCGACCTGGACCGTAACAGGGCAATATTCTTGGTCGCGCACCTTCACCGGCAAGCAATCGATCCTCGGCGACCTGCACGGCCACGTGCGTTCGAAACTGGTCGAGCGCGGCCGCACCGTTGCCCATCGCTTCATCGCCGACGGCGACATCGTCGTGGTCGAAGCCAAGGGCGACAACCTCACCAAGACCGGTCAGCGCTACGACAACGACTATTGCCTGGTGCTGCGGTTCGACGGCGGCAAGATCAAGGAGGTCAGGGAGTATTGCGACTCGGTGCTGACCGAGAAGGCGCTCGGTGCGTTTCCGGCGAGATAGCCGCGCTCCACCAGCGAGTGGCAGAAGCGAAAACGGTGCCCGTACGGGCGCCGTTTTCTTGTCGTGCGGATCGGATCACGCCACCTTGCTCTTGAGGTGGCCGAACATGATGTTGCGGGCCTCGTCGTCCATCTCGGCCTTGAAGGTGTGCTTGTCCTTCAGCGCGATCGCCCGCGCAGCCGCCGGCCGCGCCGAGATCTCATCGACCAGCCGCTTCACGTTCGGATATTTCGCGTAGCCTTCCTCGCCGAGCACGAACGGCGCCATCCGCGCCCAGCCCCAGAACGCCATATCGACGATCGAGTAGGCGTCGCCGACCATGTGGCGCGACTTGGCGAGGTGATCGTCGAGGATCTTGTAGTGGCGATGCGCCTCGTACTGGTAACGGTTGTTGGCGTAGTCGAGATCCTTCGGCGCGAAATGCTTGAAGTGCACCGCCTGGCCGGAATAGGGGCCGAGCCCGGTCGCGATGAACATCAGCCAGGACAGCATGGCGGCGCGATTGGCCGGCGTGCTGGCGGGCAGGAACTTGCCGGTCTTCTCGGCGAGGTAGAGCAGGATGGCGTTAGAGTCGAACACGAAGGTGCCGTTGTCGTCGATCGCCGGCACCTTGCCGTTCGGGTTGACCTTCAGGAAGTCAGGCGCGAACTGCTCGCCCTTCCGGGTGTCCACCGGGATCGCCTCGAAAGGCAGGCCGGACTCTTCCAGGAACAACGCGACCTTGTTCGGGTTCGGCGCGCCGTTGAAATAGAATTTGAGCATGAAAGTCTCCCTTTGATGTTGTGACCGACGAGATCGGGACGCAGCGGGGGAATGCCGCGCGCTGGCCTTCATGTGCAAACTTTATTGCGATGCGCAAGCGACGAGTTTGTGAAAAAGGGCGCCTGCTGGTGGGAGGGAGATATTCAGCAAGCTGTGGGGTGAGCAGAGCGCAACGTGCCCGGCACTCGCAAGCAAGATCACGGAAGCGTGGTGGGCACGGCGCGTCGCGCCTTTGCCCACCCCGCAATTCTTGAAGACCTCAGCTCGCCTGCGCCATCGCGGAACGGATCTCGGCGCGCAGCTCGTCGATCAGCCGCAGCCCGTTCTTGGTCTCGACGTGCCAGAATGTCCAGCCGTTGCAGGCGCCGGAGCCCTGCGCGACCGCGCCGATGCGGTGGATCGAGCCGACCTTGTCGCCGAGCATGATGGCGCCGTCGGCGCGGACCAGCGCGCCATGGCGCTTCTTGGCGTCGACCAGTTTTGCGCCGGGCACGATCATGCCGCGTTCGATCAGTTCGGAGAACGCGACCCGCGGCGCGTCGCGGGCGGTCATGAACGGTGCGAGCGTTGCGTTTGGCAGCGGTTCGATCGCGGCAATGCGCGCTTCCGCCGCGGCAGCATAGGCCCGGTCGCGCTCGAAGCCGATGTAGTTGCGGCCGAGGCGCTTGGCGACGGCGCCGGTGGTGCCAGTGCCATTGAACGGATCTATCACGAGATCGCCGGGTTTCGACGACGACAACAGCACGCGGGCGAGAAGCTGCTCGGGCTTCTGCGTCGGGTGCACCTTCTTCCCGTCATTGTCCTTCAGGCGCTCTTCGCCGGTGCACAGCGGGATCAGCCAGTCGGAACGTGCCTGCACGTCCTCATTGGCGGCCTTCAGTGCTTCATAATTGAATGTATAACCCTTGGCCTTCTCGTCGCGCGCGGCCCAGATCATGGTTTCGTGCGCGTTGGTGAAGCGGCGGCCGCGGAAATTCGGCATCGGGTTCGACTTGCGCCACACGATGTCGTTCAGGAGCCAGAAGCCGAGGTCCTGCATGATCGCGCCGACGCGGAAGATGTTGTGATAGGAGCCGATCACCCACAGCGTCGCCGACGGCTTCATCACGCGGCGGCACGCGAGCAGCCAGGCGCGGGTGAAATCGTCATAGGCGGCAAAGGACGAGAACTTGTCCCATTCGTCGTCGACGGCATCGACATGCGATTCGTCGGGACGCTTGAGATCGCCCTTGAGCTGCAGATTATAGGGAGGATCCGCGAAGACCAGGTCGACCGAACCGGCCGGCAGCTTCGACATCTCGGCCACGCAATCGCCAATGACGATTCGGCTCGACGGAGTACTCTCAAATTTAGTGCGGGGCGCCCTTGCAGACGCCCCGCGACGCGACACAACCATGACTCAAGAACTCTGACTCAGGCGACGCTGTCGGCGACGCGGGACTAAACAACCGACTGGCGACACATTGACCGGCCAAAGTAAAAATCGACTTAATTGGAAATCTTCATGCAAAAGATTGCAGCATCTTTTGAACGAGGTGGCGCGTTGTCATTGGCGTTGTGCTGCAACATCAGCGCGTTCTGCGAAAAATTTGTCGATCATCAAACCGGCACGATTCAAGCGGTAGATTGGCCGTCGCTTGGCAAGCCGCATGCGCCGCGAGGCTGCGCGTCCGCCGACTAGGCAATTTTTGCCGGGCGGGTTATTGATTAACAGAATGGAAATTTTACGTTGGTGTCTGCCCACGTTGGGTCGCCGACTGGAATGAAGGAAAACCGCCATGCGCTACGATGATTTCCGCCGCAGCGACGACATCGAAGACCGTCGCGACGAAGGCGGGATGGGCGGGGGCGGCGGCGGTTTCGGCATTCCGATGGGCGGCGGTGGCGGTCTCGGCATCGGCACCATCATCGTGCTGGGCCTGCTCGGCTATGCCTTCGGCATCGACCCGCGCATCCTGATCGGCGGCGCGGAGATTCTCACCGGCGGCGGCCAGGCGCCGACCTACCAGACCGATCGCCGGGCGTCGGGCGGGCAAGCCAAGCGCGGCGCGCCGACCGACGAGATGGGCAGCATGATCTCCGGCATCCTCGGCGAGATCGACGACCGCTGGAGCGAGATCTTCCAGGCCAGCGGCCAGACCTACACCGGACCCAAGATCGTGCTGTTCCGCAACGCCACCAATGGCGGGCGCTGCGGCATGGCGCAGTCGGCGATGGGACCGTTCTATTGCCCGCCGGACAAGACCATCTTCCTCGACACCGGCTTCTTCCGCGAGGTCGAGACGCGCTTCCGCGGCTGCTCGGGCAATGCCTGCAAGTTCACCGCCGCCTATATCATTGCGCATGAGGCCGGCCATCACATCCAGAACCTGCTCGGCATTATCCCGCGCGTGACGCGGCTGCAGCAGCAGGCCGGCAGCAAGGCGGAAGCCAACGCGCTGCAGGTCAGGGTCGAGCTGCAGGCCGACTGCCTCTCCGGCGTCTGGGTCAACCGCGAAGAGAAAAAGCGGCCCGGCTTGCTTGAGGCCGGCGACATCGACGCCGCGCTCACCACCGCGAACGCGATCGGCGACGACACGCTGCAGCGGCAGGCGACGGGCAGGGTGGTGCCTGATTCCTTCACTCACGGCTCCGCCGCGCAGCGCAAGCAATGGTTCATGACCGGCTACAAGCAGGGCACGGTGCAGGCTTGCAACACGTTTGGCAGCGGTTAGGAACCGAGACGTTGGAGGTTTTGATCGGTCATGGCCGGGCTTGTCCCGGCCATCCACGTCTTTATCTCTGATAGAGTGCGAAGGCGTGGATGCCCGGGACATAGGCGAGCGGAAGCGACGCCGTCCTTCGAACGGCTATGCCCGGGCATGACGAGAAGATGCAGTCATGTCCTCTATCGACGAATCCAAATCATTCATTCCGCTCAACATGGCGGTGCTGACGATTTCCGATACCCGCACGCTGGCCGATGACAAGTCGGGCACCACGCTGGTCGATCGCCTCACGGCGGCCGGTCACAAGTTGGCGGCGCGCGAGATCGTCACCGACGATGTCGAGGCGATCCGCGCCGTGGTCAGACGCTGGATCGCGGATCCTGGCGTCGATGCGGTCATCACCACCGGCGGCACCGGCTTCACCGGGCGCGACGTGACGCCGGAGGCGATCGAGCCGCTGTTCGAGAAGCGGATGGACGGCTTTTCGATCGCCTTCCACATGCTGAGCCACGCCAAGATCGGGGCGTCGACGATCCAGAGCCGCGCCACCGCTGGTGTCGCGGGCGCGACCTTCATCTTCTGTCTGCCCGGCTCACCCGGCGCCTGCCGCGACGGTTGGGACGGCATCCTGGCGGCGCAGCTCGATTACCGCACGCGCCCCTGCAATTTCGTCGAGATCATGCCGCGGCTGGACGAGCATTTGCGCCGCCCGAAGGCCCAGGGGACGACGGCGTAGCGCATACTTGTTCGACGTGACCCGTCGGGACCGCGTAGGGACTACGCTCCCTCTCCCGCTTGCGGGGGAGGTGGAGCTCCCGTAGCCCGGATGAAGCGCAGCGAAATCCGGGGCAGTTTCTCCTGAGGCGATACGTTCCCGGATTTCGCTGCGCTCCATCCGGGCTACGCACCGGTGCGATGTTCCAGAATGGTAAGCGAAGGTGTTTCAACCGCCGCTGACGATTCTGATCTAGCATTACAGTTGCATCTTCCTGAAGGTTCTGAATCTATGGGCGACCATGATTCGGGATCTGATGATTGGTGGCGCGTCGGTTGAGGATACGCTGACGCTGTGGGCTTCGTCGTTGCGAGATGCCAAGCAACGCATCCGTCCGCTGTTTACGCAAGAGCGGGTCGCGGCCTCGGCGGGGCAATTTCTCGACGGACTGTTGGGCAACGAGCCGCGCAAGACGGGTTGGATGCGGGCGGAAGCGGCTGGCGATCCAGGCCCGTGGCGCCAGCAGGCGATTCTGGGTCGGGGGCAGTGGGATGCCGACGCGCTGCGCGATATTGTACGTGAGTACGCGCTGGAAACGCTGGGTGACGAGGACGCGGTTCTGGTCATCGATGAGACCGGCTTTTTGAAACAGGGCAAGGCCTCGTGTGGGGTCGCGCGCCAGTACACTGGCTCGGCGGGCAAGATCACCAATTGCCAGATCGGAGTGTTTGCCTCCTATGTGTCGCGGCATGGCCATGCCTTCATCGATCGGGCGCTCTACCTGCCAAAGGAATGGACGGACGAACCCGCTCGCCTGAAGGCCGCACATGTCCCGAGCGATGTGAGCTTTGCGACGAAGCCCCGGATCGCGCATCAAATGATCGCTCGCGCGATCGCCGCAAAGGTGCCGTTCTCGTTCGTAGCAGCGGACAGCGTGTATGGCACGGGAGCGATCGAAACCCTGCTGCGCAAGGCGGGCAAAGGCTATGTTCTGGGGGTTGCTTCCAATCACGTGTTCTATTCCTGGGGCAAGCAGCAGCCTGTCGCCGGCACTGCCTCTACGATCGCGCAGAGCCTTCCCAAGAAGGCCTGGCGCCGCCTGCCGTCCGGCGAAGGAACCAAAGGTCCGCGCTGGCACGACTGGGCCTATCTTGAGCTGGCCGATCTCGACGCCGGCGAATACAACGACGACCTTGCCGGGGAATGGACCCGAGGTCTTCTGATCCGCCGCAATATTGCCGACAACAGCTTAGCCTTCTTCTCCACATGGTGCCCCAAGGGCACGTCCATGCAGAAGCTGGTATCCGTGGAAGGCCATCGCTGGGCCATCGAAGACAGCTTCGAAACCGCCAAGAACGAGCTCGGTCTTGATCACAACGAAACCCGCTCCTGGCATGGCTGGCATCGCCATGTCTCACTGGTCATGCTTGCCTTCGCCACGATGGCCGTCATCCGTCATCGGGCCAACACCGGAGCATTGCTTAAAAAAACGCGACCGCGGCCCCGACCGAAGCATCGTTCTTGATCCGCTGGTCGATCCAGGAAATCCGCCGCATCGCCATGAAGCTCGCCCAGCGGCGCATCCCGCATGCCCACATCCTCGCATGGTCATCCTGGCGCAGGGCTCATCAAGCCAACGCGCGCAAAGCGCATCTCAAGCAAAAATTACAACTGTAATGCTAGGCGTGCCAACGCCTGAAGGTGTTGCGGTAGGCCTCGGCACACAGCGCGCGGGCTCTGCGCGCATAGAATGTGATGAGGTCCGCAGTCACGCGCCGCCCGGATTCGCGGCGCCGTGGCTTCACAGCTCCAGCTCCCAGGTCTCACCGACCAGATCGACGCCGAAGCTGTGGTGCTTCTCTTCCTTGACGCGTTGGAAGCCGGCGCGGGCGTAGATGCCGCGTGCGGCGACCAGAATGCTTTGCGTCCACAGCGTGATCTTGCTGTAGCCCTTCTCGCGGGCGAAGCGGATGCACTGCTCGACCAGGGCGCGGCCGACGCCGAGCCCGCGTGCCCTCTCTTCCACCAATAACAGCCTGAGCTTGGCGACCTTATCGCCTCCGTTGACCAGGAAGATCGAGCCGACCGGCTCGCCGTCGACCTCCGAGATCCAGCAATGCTCGCAAGCGGGATCGAACGATTTGAGGAATTGCGCAGCGATCTCGGCGACCAGTGCCTCGAACGAGATGTCCCAGCCATATTCCTGCGCATAGACGGCGCCGTGCCGCGAGATCACCCAGCCCATGTCGCCGACGCGATGGCTGCGCAGCAGGAAGCCGGCCGGCTTGGGCACGGCAGGCTCCATAGACTGCTCGATCGTGCCCATCGCGCGCACCACGGCCGCGCGCCGATTGCCGTCCATCTGCTTCAGGAGTGCTGCGACTTCGCTGCGCGACCGGCTGTCGAGGTCGGAGGCCGCGGCGCGGCCCTTGGCGGTCAACGTCACCTCATTGACGCGCTTGTCGGCCTTCGACGGCGTGCGGGTCACGATCTGGCGGCGCTGTAAGGCCGCCAGCGTGCGGCTGACGAAGCCGGCGTCGAGGTCGAGCTCGCGCACCAAGTCGGTCGCGGTGCAGCCGTCGTGATGCGCGATCTCGTAGATGATCCGTGCCTCCTGCAGCGTGAACGGGCTGTGCAGGAGCTTCGGCTCGATGATGCCGAGCTTGCGGGTGTAGAACCGGCTGAAGCCGCGCACTGCGGCGACCTGGCTCTCGAGGGTGTCGTTCGATATATTTGATTTCATCAAATATATTATTTGACGAAATCAAGCGATCCGCAAGGGCTTTCTACGCCACCATGATCCGGCTGCGCAGCATGGTGCGGGAGGAGCGGCCGAGCCGGCGCAACAGCCGTGCCTCCGAGCGGCGGGCGTCCGGCCGGTAGCCGCCGATCCGCTCATAATGGTCGCGCGCGATCAGAAGGCCCTGCTCGGCCGAGGGGCCGGCGATCATCCGGGCAACGAATTTGAGGCCGTCGCGCAGGCCGGGGTCGGTGTAGGGCGCGCGGGCGTAGCGGAAGATTCCGGCGCGGTCCCTGCCGCTCGCGGCCACCATCTGGATGAACTGGGTGGTTTCGTCGATCCAGCCCGCGTCGAGCACGGCGCCCGGATGCAGGAACATCAGCCAGGGTGAGCGGGCCTGCTTCGCGCCCGCGGCGAGCGCCGCGGCGCGGGTGCCCTCGAAGCGCAGGAACCGGCAGCCCGCCACGTCGGCGACGCGCTCCATCACAGCGGTATTGGTGCGATCGACCAGCAGCACTTCGCGGATGATTCCCGCGGCCGCGCCCGGCACCAGCGCCGCCAATGTCGCGACCACGGTGCGCTCGACCCCGTCGGTCGGAATGATCACGCTCAGCATGAGTTGAGGCTTCGATGGCTCAAACGGTTGAAAAGCTGAGCCGTGTTATCACCTTGTCACACTCAACGCAGCCTTTGCGGCTGCGGATTCTTGCGGCAGGGTTTTGTGGATTTTTACGACGCTTGTTCTTGATTTGTTCTCGCGCTGTGTTAGCTTCACAGCATGAGCCGAGCATCCTCTCATGCCCTCAAGCACCCGCCGGTAACGGCGCCCTCCGATAACCCGGCGGGTGCATCTTCCCCTTTTCCCGAGCTTGCGGTCGCGATCGAGCGCGAGCGGCGGCGCGGCCGCGGCGCGCAGTCCAACGCCAGCGGCCGCTACGAGGCCGAGGCGCGGGTCGCCTTCGACGACGGCTGGCAGAGCCTCGACGACCTGCCGCCGTTCAAGACCTCGGTGGCGATCGATACCTCGCGCAAGGTGATCACCCGCAATGACTCGCCCGACATCGGCTTCGACCGCTCGATCAATCCCTATCGCGGCTGCGAGCACGGCTGCGTGTACTGCTTCGCGCGGCCGACCCACGCCTATCTCGGGCTGTCGCCGGGGCTCGACTTCGAATCCAAGCTGCTCGCCAAGCCGGATGCGCCCGAGCTGCTCGAGAAGGAGCTGGCGGCGCCGGACTACGAAGCGCGGATGATCGCGATCGGCACCAACACCGATCCCTACCAGCCGATCGAGCGCGAGCGGAAGATCATGCGCGGCATCCTGGAGGTCTTGGAGCGCGCCGGCCATCCGGTCGGCATCGTGACCAAGTCAGCGCTGGTGACCCGCGACATCGATATCCTGGCGCGAATGGCCAAGCGCAATCTGGTCAAGGTCGCGCTGTCGGTGACGACGCTCGATCCGAAGCTGGCCCGCACCATGGAGCCGCGCGCCTCGACCCCGCCGAAGCGGCTCGAGGCGATCAAGCGGTTGGCCGACGCCAGCATCCCGACCACGGTGATGGTGGCGCCCGTGATCCCGGCGCTGAATGACTCCGAGATCGAGCGCGTCCTCGATGCCGCCGCGCATGCCGGCGCCAAGGAGGCGAGCTATGTGCTGCTGCGCCTGCCGCTCGAGGTTCGCGACCTCTTCCGCGAATGGCTGATGTCGAACTATCCCGATCGCTATCGCCACGTCTTCACGTTGATCCGCGACATGCGCGGCGGCCGCGACTACGATTCGCAATGGGGCACCCGGATGAAGGGCACCGGCCCGATGGCCTGGATGATCGGCCGCCGCTTCGAGATCGCCTGCGAAAAGCTCGGGATGAACAAGCGGCGCACCAAGCTGACCACAGACCATTTCGCCAAGCCGAAGTGCAACGGGCAGCAGTTGAGCTTGTTCTAGGCGGGGCAAGAAGAACCAAGGGCGTCATTGCGAGCGAAGCGAAGCAATCCGTGTCGCAACGCTGGGATAGATGGATTGCTTCGTCGCTTTCGCTCCTCGCAATGACGGAGAAGGATAATCATGAGTAACACCGCAACCGTCCCGACCCCGCGCTTCACCGTCCTGACGCTCGGCGTCAGCGACATGCGCAGCAGCATCGCGTTCTACGAGTCGCTCGGCTTTACGAGGAAATTCCGCGCGACGGGCGAGGAGGTCACCTTCTTCGAGACCGGCGGCACTGTGCTCGGGCTGTTCCCGTGGCATCTGCTCGCCGCGGACGCCTCACTGCCCGATCAGCCGCGGCCGGCGGCGTTTCGCGGGGTCGCGATTGCGTGGAACTGCCGCAACGACGCGGAAGTCGATGCCGTCATGGCCTTCGCGCTCTCGAAAGGCGCCAAATTGTTGAAGCCCGCACAGCCGACGAGCTATGGCGGCTATTGCGGCTATTTCGCCGATCCCGACGGCCATGCCTGGGAGGTGGTCCGCGCGCCGGGCTTCGAGGTCCGTGATGACGGGCGGGTATCGCTGCCCGATTAGCGGACTGCCCGCCAGCAATGATGAATAGCGGGGACGGGCGGCAGGTTCCCGGTTGCGCCGCGGGCCGGGCTTGATCACCATCCCCGCATGATTCGGGACAAGTCTGCGAAGAAGAAGCCGGTCGAGCCGGCCAAGCCGGAGAAGCGCGTGGTCGCGGTGACGCGGCCGAGCTTCCGGCGCGAGCGTGCGCTGATCAAACGCGGCGTCTGGCCGATCGCCGGCTGCGACGAGGCGGGGCGCGGTCCGCTGGCCGGGCCGGTGGTCGCGGCCGCAGTGGTGCTCGATCCCAATCGCATCCCGAAAGGCATCGACGATTCCAAGCGGCTGACCGCCGAGCGCCGCGAGGAGCTATTCGAGGAGATTTGTGCGACTGCCGCCTTCTCGGTCGCGGTGGCCTCGCCGGCGCGAATCGACCGTGACAACATCCTGCGCGCCTCGCTGTGGGCGCTGGCCCGCGCCGTCCACGCGCTGCCGGAAATGCCGAAGCATGTCTTCGTCGACGGCCGTGACAAGCTCGCCACGGCCTGCGACTGCGAAGCGGTGATCGGCGGCGACGGCCTCGTGGTGTCGATCGCGGCGGCGTCCATCATCGCCAAGGTGACGCGCGACCGCCTGATGAGCGCGCTGGCGCTGGATTGCCCGGGCTACGGCTTCGAGCAGCACAAGGGCTACGCCGTGCCCGAGCATCTCGAGGCGCTTGACCGGCTCGGTCCCAGCGCCCATCACCGCAGCTTCTTCGCCCCCGTCGTCGCGGCGCGCGCGAAGCATTTCCCGACGCTCGCCGAGCCCGACCTGTTCACGGTGGATCCGGAGAGCGAAGCCGCGGCGTCAGCGGCGGCGTAGAGCGCAAGACTCGAGCCAAATCTCGACTGTCATCGCCCGGCTTGACCGGGCGATCCAGTATTCCAGAGGCCATGGTCTTCAGCCCGAGAGGGCGCGGCGTACCGGATGCCCCGCATTCGCGGGGCATGACGGCGGAAATTGGCTTTGTCGCGTGGGTTCACCACCGTTGCCTCTCCCGCTGCCGCCCGTTATCACGGGATCAAATTGAGCCGCTGACGCGGTGGCTGGGGCATTTCAGGCGTTTCATGCGGTTTACCTCCCTGGTTGTCGAACTGATCCGCGCCCGGCCACGGCTGGTGGTCTGGATCGTGGTGCTGGCGCAGGCGGCGATCTGGCTGTTGCTGCCGCTGATCTTCTACGGCAGCCCGCCCGGCAATCTCGCAACCGTGCTCGCGTTCGGCCGCGAATATCAGGTCGGCACCGACATGGGGCCGCCGCTGTCGTTCTGGCTCGCCGACATCGCGTTCCGCGCCGCCGGCAATCACGTGTTCGGCGTCTATCTGTTGGCGCAGGTCTGCGAGGTCGCGACCTTCATCGCCTTCTACCATCTGGCGCGCGCCATCGTTGGTGGCCCGCAGGCGGTGCTCGCTGTGCTGCTGTCGATGACGGTCGTGGTGTTCTCGTCGCCGAGCGTCGAGTTCGGTCCGCTGATCCTGGCGCGCCCGCTATGGGCGTTGCTGCTGCTGCACTCCTGGCAGTTGATCGGCCAGAATCGGCGCAGCGCCTGGTTCGCCTGGTCGATCGATTGCGGCCTGTTGCTGCTGACGACGCCGGCGGCGATCGGCATGATCCTTTTGGTCGCCGTCTTTGCCGTCACCAGCCCGCGCGGACGGCGTACATTAATGTCGGTCGACCCGCTCTGCGCGCTGCTCGTCGTTATCGTGCTGGCGCTGCCCTATCTGATCTGGCTGGTCCGCGCCGACGCGATTGCGCTGCCGCCGTTGCCCGCTATCGCCGATCTCAACGCCCGCGCGCTGCGTTGGGGCGTCGTGCTCGGTGGGCTGATCGTGGCGATGGCCGCCATCGTGGTGCTGGTGATTCTCAATTCGCGCTGGTTCGCCCGCGACAGCGAGGATGCGCCGGTCATCCACCGCCCGCCGGTCGGGCCGCTCGCACAGCAGTTCGTCTATTTCTTCGCCTTCGCGCCGGCGATCGTCGGCAGCTTCGTCTCGGGCCTGTTCAATGTTAACAGCGTCTTCGGCGGCGCCGGCGTGGCGCTGCTGATGTCGGGACTCGCCGTCGTGGTCGCCGCCGGCGATCTGATCCACCTGCGGCGCCAGCGGCTGTTGCGCACGGCCTGGGCGCTCGCCGTTGGCGCGCCGGCGGTGGTCGCGTTGGCCATGGCGCTGTTCATGCCCTGGACCAGCACCATGGAGGTGCCGACCTCGCTGCCGGCAGCCGCGATCGGCCGCTTCTTCGACGACAGCTATGAGCGCCGCACCAACCAGCGCCTGCGCGCGGTGGCCGGCGATCCCGAACTCGCCAGCCTGATCGCGATGGATGGGCGCCGTGCGCATCTTCTGCTCGACGCCACGCCGCAGCGGACGCCGTGGCTGTCGATCGCGAAGTTCAACGAGACCGGCGGCGTCGTGGTGTGGCGCGCGCAGGATACCGGCGGCACGCCGCCGCCCGAGATCGCGCAGCGCTTTCCCGGCCTCGTGCCGGAAGTCCCGCGCTCGTTCGACCGGCTGGTCAACGGAAGGCAAGGCGTGTTGCGGATCGGCTGGGCGATCGTGCGGCCGAAGGGGTAAGCCGCGAAGCTGTAGGGTGGGTAGAGCGAAGCGAAACCCACCATTCGCGATGGGTTTCGCTTCGCTCTACCCATCCTACGCCGTTGGCCAATTAAGACGCCGCCGCCTGTTGCAGCGCTTTCGCGATCGCGCGCAGGTCCTGCCATGACAGCCGCTTGTAGGATGGCGAGCGCAGCAGATAGGCCGGGTGGAAGGTGGCGACGGCGCGGATCGTGCGGGTGCCGGTGTCGAAGTCGAGCCATTTGCCGCGCGTGCGCATGATGCCCTCGCGGGTGCCGAGCAGCGCCTGCGTCGAGGGATTGCCGAGCGTCACCAGCACGTCGGGATTCACCAGTTCGATCTGGCGCTGGATGAAGGGCAGGCAGACCTGCGTCTCCTGCGGCGTCGGCGTGCGGTTGCCGGGCGGCCGCCACGGGATCACGTTGGCGATATAGGCTGAGCGGCGGTCGAGGCCGATCGACGCGATCATGCGGTCGAGCAGCTTTCCCGAGCGCCCGACGAAGGGCAGGCCCTCGATGTCCTCGTCGCGGCCCGGCGCCTCGCCGACGAACATCACGCGCGCTTCCGGATTGCCGTCGGCGAACACCAGCTTGGTCGCGGTGTGCTTCAGCGCGCAGCCGTCGAACGTCTCCATCAACTCGCGCAAGGCTGCAAGCGTCGGCGCGGTGCGCGCGGCCTCGCGCGCGGAGGCGATCGCGGCGTCCGGTGCGACGGTGATTTCGCTACGCGGAATGGCTGGCGTTGCCGCAGGCAGGGGACGCAGCAGACTGGGCGCGGCGACGGGCCGCGCTGCGGCGGGCGCGGGAACAGCGTCCGGTTCCTCCAGCCGGTTGATCGGCTCGTCGCCGAGCGCGCAATCGACCCCGGCCTCGAGGTAAAAGGCCAGCAATTGCTGCAGCGTGGGGGCGGGTTCGGGCATCAGGGCCATGATGGACGGCAATTTAGAGCATGATGGGGAAAAGTGGAGACCGGTTTTCCGCAAAAGCTCATGCGCAAGCGCGGATCGGCCGCGCGAAACGCCCCGGATTGCAATTCCATGGTTGTCCTTCCGCCAAAAATCGGAAACAACGACCCCTGAAAAGCTTAGAAGCGTTCTCAACGGGCTGAGACCAGATCATGAGTGCTGAAGACCTTCCCCCGCGCGAGTCCATGGAATTCGACGTCGTCATTGTCGGCGCAGGCCCCTCGGGCCTGTCGGCTGCGATCCGGCTCAAGCAGCTCAATCCCGAGCTCTCGATCGTCGTGGTGGAGAAGGGCTCCGAGGTCGGCGCGCACATCCTGTCGGGCGCGGTGATCGATCCGGCGTCGCTCGACAGGCTGATCCCGGACTGGCGCGAGGATGCCGACTGTCCGCTGAAGACGCAGGTGAAGGACGACCGCTTCTACTGGATGACCGGCGGTGGCGCGATCCGGCTGCCGAACTTCATGATGCCGCCGTTGATGAACAATCATCACTGCTACATCGGCTCGCTCGGCAATGTCTGCCGCTGGCTGGCGCCGAAGGCGGAAGCGCTCGGCGTCGAGATCTATCCGGGCTTCGCTGCGGCCGAGGTGCTCTATGACGACAAGGGCGCGGTGCGGGGCATCGCCACCGGCGACATGGGCATCGCCAAGGACGGCAGCCACAAGGATTCCTACACCCGCGGCATGGAACTGCTCGGCAAGTACACGCTGTTCGCCGAAGGCGCGCGCGGCTCGCTGTCCAAGCAGCTGATCGCGAGGTACCAGCTCGACGCCAAGAGCGAGCCGCCGAAATTCGGCATCGGTCTGAAGGAAGTCTGGCAGATCGATCCGGCCAAGCATCAGAAGGGCATGATCCAGCACTCCTTCGGCTGGCCGCTGAACAATTCCACCGGCGGCGGCTCGTTCCTCTACCACTACGACGACAATCGCGTCGCGGTCGGCTTCGTGGTGCATCTGAACTACGACGATCCTTATCTGTCGCCGTTCGACGAGTTCCAGCGCTTCAAGACCCATCCTTCGATCCGCGGCGTGTTCGAGGGCGGCAAGCGTCTTGCCTACGGCGCGCGCGCGATCACCGAGGGCGGCTATCAGTCGGTGCCGCGGCTGACCTTCCCGGGCGGCGCGCTGGTCGGCTGCGCGGCGGGCTTCGTCAACGTGCCGCGCATCAAGGGGGTGCACAACGCCATGGGCACCGGCATGCTCGCCGCCGAGCACGTCGCCGCCGCGCTCGCCGCCGGCCGCGCCAATGACGAACTCGTCGAGTACGAAAACGCCTGGCGCTTGTCCGCCGTCGGCCAGGACCTGCACAAGGTCCGCAACGTCAAGCCGCTGTGGTCGAAATTCGGCACCGTCGTCGGCGTCGTGCTCGGCGGCTTCGACATGTGGTGCAACACGCTCGGCTTCTCGCTGTTCGGCACCCAGTCGCACGCCAAGCCCGATCGCAAGACGCTCGATCCGGCCAAGCAGCACCAGCCGATCGCGTATCCGAAGCCGGACGGCAAGATCTCCTTCGACAAGCTGTCGTCGGTGTTCCTGTCCAACACCAATCACGAGGAGGACCAGCCGGTCCATCTCAAGGTTGCCGACATGAACCTGCAGAAGACGTCGGAGCACGACGTGTTCGCCGGGCCCTCCAACCGCTATTGCCCGGCCGGCGTCTATGAATGGGTCGAGGAAGCCTCCGGCCCGCGTTTCCAGATCAACGCCCAGAACTGCGTCCACTGCAAAACCTGCGACGTGAAGGATCCCAATGGCAACATCACCTGGGTTCCCCCGGAGGGCGGCGGCGGCCCGAACTACGAGGCGATGTAATAGAGGCGATGCAATAAGAGGCTGGTCAGACCACATTTGCGTGAGGGGAGAAGAGGTGGGAACCGGTACCGTGGCGGCCACTTGCCGACACAGTTGTTTCCCAACGCGATTGTGCCCGGGCCGGCCACGATACCGCCACACTGGAAGCGTTTTGCGGTGGCCTGGCTGGATCGGCGGGCCTAAAGGCTTAATCTGCCTATCGATTCGTCATGCGTATCCTTGCGGTTGAGCGCCAAAAGCGGCATTGTCGCTGGCCGCGATGCCGCCGCTTGGGTTCGCATTTGAGACTGAACGCAAGATCGTGGCCGTAAATCCCTGGAGCAAGGCGACCGTGATGCTGTCCACCCGTTTCAACCGCCTGACGATTGCCCTCATCGCCGCTGCCGCGCTCGCCGCGCCCGCGCAGCTTGCGGCGCAAACGCCCGATCACCCCGCCGACAACGCGGCGCAGTTTCCGACCAAGAACGAGCTGAAGTCGCTGACGACGGCCGGCAGCTATCTGGCGGCCCGCCATGCCAGCGTCGAGCGCGATGCGGCCTCCGCCGCGGCGTTCTACCGCTCGGCGCTGCGCACCGATCCGAAGAATTCCGAGCTGCTCGACCGCGCCTTCATCTCCTCGCTCGCCGATGGCGACATCGACGAGGCGGTCAAGCTCGCCGACCGCATCCTGTCCCAGGACAAGGCCAACCGCGTCGCGCGTCTGGTCATCGGCGTGCGTGACCTCAAGCTGAAGAGATACGCAGCCGCGCAGTCCAACATCAACCAGTCGGTGCGCGGTCCGATCACCGACCTGGTGGCGACGCTGCTGTCGGCCTGGGCGGCCTATGGCGCCGGCGACGCGAAGGGCGCGGTCGCCAGCATCGACAAGCTGACCGGGCCGGATTGGTACCCGATCTTCAAGGACCTGCACGCCGGCATGATCCTCGAGCTCGCCCACAAGGAGAAGGATGCCGGCGCACGCTTCGAGCGCGCCTACAAGCTCGACGATTCCATGCTGCGCACGGTCGACGAATATGCGCGCTGGACCTCGCGCAACAAGGATGCGGCCGCCGCCACCGCGCTTTACGAGGCCTTCGACAAGAAGCTGCCGCGGCATCCGCTGGTGCTGGAAGGCATCAAGGACACCAAGGCCGGCAAGAAGCTGCCGCCGCTGGTCGAGTCGGCGCAGGCCGGCGCGGCCGAGGCGCTCTACGGCATCGGCGCGACGCTGACGCGGCGCGGCGGCGAGGATCTTGCGCTGGTCTACCTGCAGCTTGCGCTGTACCTGCAGCCCAACCATCCGCTGGCGCTGCTGTCGCTTGCCGATCTCTATGAATCGGTGAAGAAGCCGCAGATGGCGATCAAGGTCTATGAGCGGATGCCGGCGTCTTCGCCGCTGAAGCGCAACGCGCAGATCCAGCTCGCGACCGATCTCGACGCCGCCGACCGCAGCGACGAGGCGATCAAGATCCTGAAGGGGGTCACGGCAGACGCGCCGAAGGATATCGAGGCCATCATGGCGCTCGGCAACATCGAGCGCGGCCGCAAGAAGTTCGCCGACTGCGTCGGGACCTATTCGCAGGCGATCGACGTGCTGCCGACCGTCGACGGCGGCGACAAGAACGCCTGGGTTACCTATTACTACCGCGGCATCTGCGAGGAGCGCTCCAAGCAGTGGAACAAGGCCGAGGTCGACATGCGCAAGGCGCTCGAGCTGCAGCCCGAGCAGCCCCATGTGCTGAACTATCTCGGCTATTCCTGGATCGACCAGGGCATCAACCTCGACGAAGGCATGAAGATGATCAAGCGTGCCGTCGATCAGCGCCCCGACGACGGCTACATCGTCGACTCGCTCGGCTGGGCCTATTACCGCATCGGCAATTACGACGAGGCGGTGAAGAATCTCGAGCGCGCGATCGATCTGAAGCCCGAGGATCCGACCATCAACGACCATCTCGGCGATGCCTATTGGCGCGTCGGCCGCAAGCTGGAAGCCAAGTTCCAGTGGGCGCATGCGCGCGACCTCAAGCCCGAGCCGGAAGAGCTGCCGAAGATCCTGGCCAAGATCGAGAACGGCCTGCCCGACGAACCTGCGCCGGCCGCCGCGGCAGCCGACAAGAAGAAGGACAACGACAAGGGCGGTTAGAGCATGATCCGGAAAAGTGGAAACCGGTTTTCCGAAAAGATCATGCTCAAACAAAGAGATGAGATCATGATGCGATTCGATCTAATCGCATCATGATCTAGTCGGGCAGGACGCTGCGTCGCTGAGGTTTCGTTTCCCTCTCCCGCAAGCGCAGGGCGATCGCATATGCGGATCATGCTGCTGCGGCCTAGTTGGTCTACCCACAAATGCGTCATGCCCGGGCTTGTCCCGGGCATCCACGTCTTTGGTTTTCCATGTGAAGAAAGACGTGGATGCCGGGACAAGCCCGGCCATGACGATGTGGAAACGTCAGCGCCAGAGCCCGGGGTGTCATATGCGATTGCCCTGCCCGCAAGCGGGAGAGGTAAGCAGCCCGGAATTTCTGCTCGAACAAAGGGATAGGATCATGATGCGATTTACGCTAATCGCACACGATCTTTGTTTTTTAGGGGTTTGTCGCCGTGCCGGCGCTTGTTGAAGAGGGGCGTGCCAAGGTCAACCTGACGCTGAAGGTGGTCGGGCGGCGCGTCGATGGTTTTCATGACCTGGAGAGCGTCGTCGCGTTTGCCGATTGCGCCGATCGTCTCACGCTCAAGCCGGGCTCCGAGCTCGCGTTGACGATGGAGGGACCGCTGGCCGATGCCTGCGGCGACACCTCGGACAATCTCGTACTCAAGGCGGCGCGCCTGCTCGGCGAGCGCGTCGCGGACCTCAGGGTCGGCCACTTCACGCTGGAAAAGGTCTTGCCCGTCGCTGCCGGCATCGGCGGCGGCTCGGCGGATGCCGCGGCCGCGCTGCGGCTGCTGGCGCGGCTCAACGAGCTCTCGCTCGACGACACCAGAATCATGGAAGTGGCGCTGCAGACCGGCGCCGACGTGCCCGTGTGCGTCGCCTCGCACGCCTGCGACATGACCGGTGTCGGCGAGACGCTGCTGCCGCTTAATTTGCCGAAGCTGCCTTGCGTGATGGTCAATCCGCGGGTGCCGGTCGCGACCAAGGACGTGTTCAATGCGCTCGGTCTGCGTCACGGCGAGCTCCTGATCGGCGCCACCGACGTCGTGATCCAGGCGCCGTCCTGGCCGGAGGCGGGGTGCGCGATCGACGACTGGATCGAGGCGCTCGCGCGCGGCACCAACGATCTCGAAGCGCCTGCGGCGCGGATCGAACCCGTGATCAGCGACGTGCTGTCTGCGCTGCGCGAGACCAAGGACGTTCGCCTCGTGCGCATGTCGGGCTCCGGCGCGACGTGTTTTGCGATCTTCGGCAAGGACGCCGACGCCCAGGCGGCCGGCGAGAGGCTGCGTGCCGAGCATCCCGGCTGGTGGGTGCACGCGGGCACGTTGAGCTGATGGAGTTCGCATGATCCGTAGGGTAGGTTAGCCGCAGGCGTAATCCACCAAAATCGCTGCGATGAAGGCGGTGGGTTACGCTTCGCCAACCCACCCTACGAATAAGTTCTATCCACCTTCAAACTCTGGTCCGGGTTCTCGCTTCGCGAGCCCCGGAATGACAGGGAAGGGTGCGACAAATCAACCCGACGGGCAATTTTTCGCTTCGCGATTCACCCAACTCAGATGTTGAATCCGCCCGTCTCACCCGATTGAGGGGCGCTTCGCGATCGTCACGAGTGTTGCGGTGAGATGCGGTGGACGCTGATCGCATGACTGACGAGCATGCGTGACGCGGACGGTGAAGTCGTGTGGTCTCGACGCCCCAGTGGCAGGTGTCTCCTCGCTAAGCACGCGAAAGCGTCTTTGCGAAGACGGTGACAAAAAAGCCAAGTCTCGCCGGGGAGAGCACGAAGTAAGCCGTAACCCATCGCGCAGGGAAAGCCGGGATGATCCGGTTTCACCTGTGGTCCTACCCCCTGTGCTTTTTCATTGCACAGGGCCCATGGGTGCGATCGGCGCCCGGCTTTCCCTGCGCCCTCTGCTCAAGAGGGGGCGAAGCGACAGGCAAACCTCGGACACATCGTGCCGCGAGAATGCGGGTGTTTGACTCACAGTTCGTGAAGCAAATCCAGATCGTAGGGTGGGCAAAGCGAAGCGTGCTCACCATCGCGAGCACGGCGCATTGCGCCTTTGCCGACCCTACAACTCGCAGTTTGACATATGGATCAGATGCCCAATCCGTCATGCTGAGGAGGCTGCGCAGCAGCCGTCTCGAAGCACGACGGCCCCGCTGCAACACCTCGGCCGTGGATCCTTCGAGACGCGCGTTCCGCGCTCCCTCAGGATGACGGTTTGATAACTTTCGCAGGGGCGACGGCATCATATGCCGAGCCATCCGTCATCAACGCCGGGCAGCGTTGCGGCCCGATTGCTTGGCAAGCCAAATCCACTTTGCCATAACGGGACGAAACAACATGTTGCGCGTGGGGGACCGCAAGGGAATCCGCCTGCAGCCAAAGAGCCGGGAGGATGCCATGGCCAATATTCGTGTTCTCGCCACCGATCTGGAGTTTCCCGAAGGTCCGGTCGTCATGCCCGACGGTTCGGTCGTGCTGGTGGAAATCCGCGGCCAGCGCCTGACCCGGGTCTATCCCGACGGGCGCAAGGAAGTGGTCGCGAAGGTCCCGGGCGGCCCGAACGGCGCCGCGCTCGGTCCCGACGGCAAAATGTATGTCTGCAACAATGGCGGCTTTTCCTGGATCCCGACCCGCAACATGATCATGCCGGGGCCGCAGCCGGAGGATTATCTCGGCGGCTCGATCCAGCGCGTCGATCTGCAATCCGGCAAGGTCGAGACCGTCGTCACCAAATGCGGCGAGCACGATCTGCGCGGGCCGAACGACCTGGTGTTCGACAAGCAGGGCGGCCTGTGGTTCTCCGACCTCGGCAAGCGCCGCGCCCGCGACATGGATGTCGGCGCATTCTACTATCTGAAGCCGGGCATGACCGAGATCGTCGAGGCCGTGCACGGTATCCTGCCGGCCAACGGCATCGGCTTGTCGCCTGACGAGAAGACCGTCTACATCGCTGAAACGCCGACCGCGCGGCTGTGGGCCTACGAACTCTCCGAGCCCGGCATCGTCAAGCCGCGCGACGTGATCTATCGCGGCGAGCGCGGCAAGCCGATCGCGGGCCTCGGCGGCTACCAGATGTTCGATTCGCTCGCGGTGGAGGCCAACGGCAATGTCTGCGTCGCGACGCTGGTCTCGGGCTGCATCTCGGTGATCGCACCCGACGGCACATTGGTCGAGCAGGTGCCGACCGGCGATCGCGTCACCACCAACATCGCCTTCGGCGGCCCGGAGCTGAAGACCGCCTACATCACGCTGTCGGGCAAGGGCGAGCTGATCGCGATGGACTGGTCGCGGCCGGGATTGCCGCTGAATTTTCTGAACAAGTGACGTAAGAACGTCATTGCGAGCGAAGCGAAGCAATCCATGCAGCCGCGGACGCAGAGAGAATGGATTGCTTCGTCGCTTCAGCGCAAAATTGCTTTGCAATTTTGTCGCGAGCTCCTCGCAATGACGGAAAGGATGCAAAATGCCCTGGCTTGAACCGGTCACCCTTCGCGGCACGCATGCGCGGCTCGAGCCGCTGTCGCATGATCATGTCGCCGGACTGACCGAGGCCGTGAAGGACGGCGATCTCTGGAAGCTCTGGTACACGGCCATTCCGAAGCCGGAGAACATGACCAAGGAGATCGATCGACGGCTCGGCCTGCAGGCCGCCGGTTCGATGCTGCCGTTCACGGTGTTCGACGCCGCGGGCCAGATCAGCGGCATGACGACCTACATGAATGTCGATACGCCGAACCGCCGCGTCGAGATCGGCTCGACCTGGTACGCCAAGCGTGTGCAGCGCAGCGCGGTCAATACGCAGTGCAAACTGCTGCTGCTCTCCCATGCCTTCGAGAAGCTCGATTGCATCGCGGTCGAGTTCCGCACGCATTTCTTCAATCACCGGAGCCGCCGCGGCATCGAGCGTCTCGGCGCCAAGCAGGACGGCATCCTGCGCAGCCACCAGATCTCGCCCAACGGCACGTTGCGCGACACGGTAGTTTACAGCATCATCGCCTGCGAATGGCCGACGGTGAAGGCGCATCTCAATTATCAACTCAACGAAAAGCCGCGCTGACACCGCAGTCGGCGCGAGAAGCGAGACGATGGAAACGTTCGATTATGTGATTATCGGCGCAGGCTCCGCCGGGAGCGTGCTGACCAACCGGTTGAGTGAAGATCCGGGCGTCAGGGTCTGTGTGCTCGAGGCGGGCCCGAGCGACTGGCACCCCTACATCCATCTGCCGGCCGGCTTCATCAAGACCTTCCATATGAAGAGCGTGAACTGGGCCTATCAGCAGGAGGTGGGGCCCTACACCGGCGGACGCAGCATCTATGCGCCGCGCGGCAAGACGCTCGGCGGCTCGTCCTCGATCAACGGCCACATCTACAATCGCGGCCAACGCCAGGACTTCGACACCTGGGCGCAGCTCGGCAATCGCGGCTGGGGCTATCCCGACGTGCTGCCCTATTTCCGGCGCATGGAGCGGCGCATCGGTGAGGGCGACGACACCTATCGCGGCCGCGACGGCAACCTCACCGTCACCACGATGGACTGGCAGGACCCGCTCTGCGAGGCCTTCATGGATGGTGCGGTCAGCC
The DNA here is from genome assembly GCF_029910095.1 of Bradyrhizobium sp. ISRA464. Taxonomy (NCBI): domain Bacteria; kingdom Pseudomonadati; phylum Pseudomonadota; class Alphaproteobacteria; order Hyphomicrobiales; family Nitrobacteraceae; genus Bradyrhizobium; species Bradyrhizobium sp. ISRA464. Next base: position 1,894,570 of record NZ_CP094526.1, read on the forward strand.
TCGGCATTCCGCGCAATCCCGACTACAACGGCAAGATCCAGGAGGGCGTCTCCTACTGCCAGCGCACCATCCTGAACGGCCGGCGCGTCAGTGCCGCGACTGCCTTCCTGCATCCGGCGCGGCGGCGGCCGAATGTCGACGTGCGCACGCATGCGCATGTCACCGGCATCATCTTCGAGGGCAAGCGCGCGGTCGGCGTGCGCTACAACAGGGGCGGCAAGTATGGCGACCCGCTCGAGATCCGCGCCACCAAGGAAGTCATTCTCTCCGGCGGCGCCTACAACTCGCCGCAGCTCCTGCAGCTCTCCGGCGTCGGCTCGCCAGATCTGTTGAAGTCGCACGGCATCGAGGTGCGCCACGCGCTGCCGGGTGTCGGCGAGGGCCTGCAGGATCACTACGCGCCGCGCTCGGTGGCGCGGGTCAAGAACATCAGGACCATCAACGAGCTTCGTCGCGGCATGAGCCTGTGGGTCGAGGCGCTGAAATGGGCGACGACGCGGCGCGGCCTGCTGTCGCTGTCGCCGACCATGGTCTACTGCTTCTGGCATTCCGGCGAGACCACGGAGAGCTCGGACCTGCAGCTCACCTTCACGCCGGCGAGCTACAAGGAGGGCGTGCAGGGCCAGCTCGAGGACGAGCCCGGCATGACGGTGGCGTCCTGGCAGCAGCGGCCGGAGAGCCGCGGCTATGTCCGGATCCGCTCCGCCGATCCGTTCCAGGCGCCGATCATCCAGACCAACTACCTCGCCGAGGAGATCGACCGCCGCGTCGTCGTCGCCGGCATGAAGCTGGCGCGCCGGCTGCTCGCCTCCGAGCCGCTCAAGCCGTATTTCGCCTATGAGGACTTTCCAGGTCCCAAGGTGCAGAGCGACGATGAGTTCCTCGCCGCCGCGACCCAGCGCGGCACCACCACTTTCCATCCCGGCTGCACCTGCCGGATGGGCCCGGCGGACGCGCCATGGGCCGTGGTCGACGACCAGCTTCGTGTCCACGGCATGGAGGGCTTGCGCGTGATCGACGCCTCGATCATGCCGCGGATGATCTCGGCCAATCTCAACGCCTCCACGCTGATGATCGCCGACAAGGCCTCCGACATGATCCGCGGGAAGGCACCTGAGCTCGCCGCGAAGCTGCCGGAATATGCGTGAGGAAAGAGAGGCGGTGCGCGATGATGCTCGTCGATCAGCGCGCTTGATCTATCACCGTCATGCTGAGGAGGCCGCGCAGCGGCCGTCTCGAAGCACGACGGCCCGACTGGGGCCGTGCATCCTCAAGGCTCGCTTCGCGAGCACCTCCAGCGACAACGGCAAAGCCGTTGCGCGGGGATGACGGGACAGCGCCAGGATGACGGAACCAGAGAAGGAGCTCAGCCGTAGACGAACGCCTTGTCCTTGAGGTCGATCGCCGGGAATTCGTCCTTCTCGGCCCAGTAGTCCTGGTTGTGCTGCCATTCCGGCTTGTCGCCGCGCTTCGGCAGCAGATGCATGCCGCGCATCATGTAGCCGGGGTTGAAGTTCTCCGGATCGATCCACGGCAGCAGCGGCATGTTGTGATCCTCGGGGCGCAGCGCCGGCGTCACCTTGTTCGCGCCGGTCTCCTTCATGTGCTTGAGCATGCGGCAGACGAAGTCGGCGACGAGGTCGACGCGCAGCGTCCAGCTGGCACGGAAATAGCCGAACACCCAGACCAGGTTCGGCACGCCGGTGAACATCATGCCGCGATAGGTCACCGTGTCGGCGAAATCGAGCGGCTTGCCGTCGATCTCGAAATCGATCTCGCCGTTGGCGGAGAGGTGGAAGCCGGTCGCGGTGATGATGATGTCGGCCTCGAGCTCCTTGCCGGACTTGAGCAGGATGCCCTTCTCGGTGAAGCGGTCGATCTCGTCGGTGACGACGGACGCCCTGCCGCCCTTGATGGCCTGGAACAGGTCGCCGTCCGGAATGAAGGCGATGCGCTGCCGCCACGGCCGGTAGCGCGGCGTGAAGTGGGTGGCGATGTCGTAGTCCTTGCCGAGATAGGCTTCCACCGCCGACAGCAAATCCTTCTTGGCGGCCTCCGGCTCGGCGAAGGTCTTGCGGGTGAAGGCGTCCTGGTCGAACAGGATCTTGCGGCGGGTGATCTCGTGGATCCAGTGCTCGTCGACCTGCAGCTTGCGCAGCTCCTCGGCGATCTCGATCGCGTTGCGGCCGGTGCGGAAATAGGTCGGCGAGCGCTGCAGCATGGTGACGTGGCCGGCGTCCTTGGCCATCGCCGGGATCAGCGTCGCGGCGGTGGCGCCGGAGCCGATCACGACCACGCGCTTGCCCTTGTAGTCGAGGTCCTCCGGCCACTTCTGCGGATGCACGATCGGGCCCTTGAACTTCGCCATGTCGGTCCATTCGGGCGTGTAGCCCTCGGCGTGGCGGTAATAGCCCTGGCACATCCAGAAGAAATTGGTGGTGAAGCGCAGCTTCTCGCCGGTGTCGATGCGCGTCGCATCGATGGTCCAGAGATTGGTCTCGTTCGACCATTTCGCCGCGGTGATGGTGTGGCGATAGCGGATGTGCGGCGCGAGGTGGTTCTCCTCGATCACCTCGCCCATGTATTTGAGGATCTCGGCCGCGGTCGCGATCGGCGCGCTGGTCCACGGCTTGAAGCGATAGCCGAAGGTGTGCAGGTCGCTGTCCGAGCGGATACCGGGGTAGCGATGGGTGGACCAGGTGCCGCCGAACGTCTTCTGCGTCTCCAGCACCACGAAGCTGGTGCCCGGGCATTGTGTCGTCAAATGATAGGCGGCGCCGACGCCGGAGATGCCGGCGCCCGCGATCAGGACGTCGAAATGTTCGGTTGTGACGGGCTCGGCGGCGCGGATTTGGGTCTGGACGTTCATCTTCCCTGGTCTTTTTGTTGGATGAGGCGGTTAAGCAAAACGCCGGAGCCTCGGCCCCGGCGTTCGCCGATATCGGAACTAGACCTCGCGGCGGCTCAGGAACGCCAGCCGCTCGAACAGATGCACGTCCTGCTCGTTCTTCAGGAGCGCGCCGTGCAGCGGCGGGATCAGCTTGCGCGGATCGCGCTCACGCAGCATCTCCGGCGTGATGTCCTCGTTCAGGAGCAGCTTGAGCCAGTCGAGCAGCTCGGAGGTCGAGGGCTTCTTCTTCAGGCCGGGTACCTCGCGGACCTCGAAGAAGATGCGCAGCGCCTCTTCGACCAGCCGCTTCTTGATGCTGGGGAAGTGCACGTCGACGATCTTGCCCATCGTCTCGGAGTCCGGGAACTTGATGTAGTGGAAGAAGCAGCGGCGCAGGAAGGCGTCCGGCAGCTCCTTCTCGTTGTTCGACGTGATCATCACGATCGGGCGCAGCTTCGCCCTGATGGTCTCGCCGGTCTCGTAGACATGGAACTCCATGCGGTCGAGCTCGAGCAGCAGGTCGTTGGGGAATTCGATGTCGGCCTTGTCGATCTCGTCGATCAGCAGCACCGGGCGCTTCTGGTTGGTGAAGGCCTCCCACAGCTTGCCGCGCTTGATGTAGTTCTTGATATCGGACACGCGCGCGTCGCCGAGCTGGCTGTCGCGCAGGCGCGAGACGGCATCGTATTCGTAGAGGCCCTGCTGTGCCTTGGTCGTGGACTTGATGTGCCAGGTGAGCAGCGGCGCGTCGAGCGCCTTGGCGACCTCCTCGGCCAGCACCGTCTTGCCGGTGCCGGGCTCGCCCTTCACCAGGAGCGGGCGCTCGAGCACGATGGCGGCATTGACGGCGACCTTGAGGTCATCGGTTGCGACGTAGTCCTTGGTACCCGTGAATTTCATCAATTTGTTTGCCTTGGTTCGTTCGTCGGCGGCGCGGGCCCCCACACGAAACGACCGCCCTCACAGCGGTCGCATATCCTGCTCAATGTCTTGTCACGCGCAATTGTAGTTGAAAAAGCGGGGCGGTCTAGCGCGGATTCCGCACCGCAGCGGTGTCGAAAGCGATCCGCATGGAATGTCAGGCATCATCTTTCCGCTGTGCGGAATGACTGCCGGCTCGTGCGCGGCTGTTACACCGTGCAAACACCTCTGCCGGACCGAGGGTCGCAGCCAGCCATCGGGTGGAAATGAATGGCTGATCTCGGGATGGAGCACGGCCGGGGCCCCTTGACGGCACCGGCCCAGCGGGCGATCTAGGTAACTATGTTCCTGCAGTTCTTCACATCGCTGCGCGACGCCCAGGTCCCCGTGACGCTACGGGAATATCTGACGTTGATGGAAGCGCTCGACGCCGATCTCGCCGAACAGTCGGTCGAGAACTTCTATTATTTGTCGCGCGCCGCCCTGGTGAAGGACGAGCGCAATCTCGACAAGTTCGACCGCGTGTTCGGCTCCGTGTTCAAGGGGCTCGAGAGCCTGCTCGATGCCATGGAGAAGGCCGAGATCCCCGAGGAGTGGCTGAAGAAGCTCGCCGAGAAATATCTCACCGAGGAAGAGAAGAAGCAGATCGAGGCCATGGGCTGGGACAAGCTCATGGAGACGCTGAAGAAGCGGCTCGAGGAGCAGAAGGGCCGCCATCAGGGCGGTAGCAAGTGGATCGGCACCGCCGGCACCTCGCCGTTCGGCGCCCATGGCTACAATCCCGAAGGCGTGCGCATCGGGCAGGAGAAGAACCGCAACAACCGCGCCGTGAAGGTGTGGGATAAGCGCGAGTTCAAGGATCTCGACGGCAATGTCGAGCTCGGCATCCGCAACATCAAGGTCGCGCTGCGCCGCTTGCGGAAGTTCGCGCGGACCGGCGCGCCTGACGAGCTCGATCTCGACACCACGATCAAGGAGACCGCCAACCACGGCTATCTCGACGTGCATATGCGTCCCGAGCGGCGCAACGCGGTCAAGGTGCTGGTGTTCTTCGATATCGGCGGCTCGATGGATTCGCATATCGAGCAGGTCGAGGAGCTGTTCTCGGCCGCCAAGAGCGAATTCAAGCACATGGAGTATTTCTACTTCCACAACTGCCTCTATGAAGGCGTCTGGAAGCAGAACAAGCGGCGCTTCACCGACCGCACGCCGACCTGGGACGTGCTGCACAAATATCCGCACGACTACAAGGTGGTGTTCGTCGGCGACGCGTCGATGTCGCCTTACGAGATCATGGTCCCCGGCGGTTCGGTCGAGCATGTCAACGAGGAGGCCGGCTCGGTCTGGCTCGACCGCATCATCCGCACCTATCCGCATGCGGTGTGGCTCAATCCGGTGGCGCAGAAGCACTGGGATTATTCGGAATCGACCACCATCATCCGCCGCATCTTCTCCGAACGCATGTATCCGATCACGATCGAGGGTCTGGAGAATGCGATGAGGGAGCTGGTGCGATAAGCGCACAAGGCGTCGCGCTCTCAAGGGCGCGCCAACAACATTGAGGGAGAGCCCCATGCCCCAGACCATTCACCGCGGCATCAAGGCGATGATCGACGAGGCCAATGCCGAGATCCAGACCATCAGCGCGGCCGATGCGATCACGCTGATCGGCAAGGACGACGTCGTCATCGTCGACATCCGCGATCCCCGCGAGATCGAGCGCGACGGCAGGATCCCCGGCGCGTTCTCCTGCACTCGCGGCATGCTGGAATTCTGGATCGATCCGAAGAGCCCCTACGCCAAGCCGATCTTCCAGGAAGACAAGAAGTTCATCTTCCACTGCGCCGGCGGCCTGCGCTCCGCGCTCGCCGCGAAGACCGCAAAGGACATGGGCCTGAAACCGGTCGCCCATATGGGCGGCGGTTTCGCGGCCTGGCGCGACGCCGGCGGGCCGATCGAGGCGTGGGAGCCGAAGAAGAAGGGTTAGTAGGTGTCACACGCGGGCCTGGCCCGCGCGTCCATCATTTCAAAAGATGGATTGCCGAACCAAGTCCGGCAATGACGATTGGAGAAATGCGCATCATGACCGTTGCCGACGATCCGCTTGTCTCAACAGAATGGCTGGCCGCGCATCTCGGCGACGCCAAAGTGAAGGTGCTCGACGCGACCTTCAAGCTGCCGGGCGTGCTGCCGCTGCCGAAGGACGATTACCTGGCCGCGCATCTTCCCGGCGCGGTGTTCTTCGACGTCGACGCTGTGTCGGATCATTCCAATCCGCTGCCGCACATGTTTCCGACCGCCGAGCAGTTCGGCCGCGACGTCGGCGTGCTCGGCGTCAGCAACGCCGACACCGTCGTGATCTATGATGCCGGCGGCTGGGTGGCCGCACCGCGCGCCTGGTGGATGTTCCTCTCCTACGGCCATCGCGATGTGCGCATCCTCAACGGGGGCTTGAAGAAGTGGCGCGCCGAGGGTCGCCCCGTCGAGAGCGGCGAGGTGACGCCGCAGCCTGCGACCTTCAAGGCGAGCTACGATCCGAAGCGCGTGCGCAGCATCGAGCAGATGATCGCCAATGTCGAAAACAGCAAGGAGCAGGTGATAGACGCGCGCGCCGCCGATCGCTTCGAGGGCCGCGCGCCGGAGCCGCGGCCGGGCATCCGCGCAGGCCACGTCCCGGGTGCCCGTAACGTCCCTTACAACGTCCTGTTCGATGCCGCGACCGGCGCCATGAAGCCGCTCGACGATCTGCGCGCAGCCTTCACGGGGGCTGGCGTGAAGCTCGATGCGCCGATCGTGACGAGCTGCGGCTCGGGCGTCTCGGCTGCCGTGCTGACACTCGCACTCTACCGGCTCGGCATCACCGACACTGCGCTGTATGACGGCTCGTGGTCGGAATGGGGGCAGGCCGGCGGCCCGCCGATCGCGACCGGGCCGGCCTGACGACGGCGCTATCGCCGGGGCACCGACACTGGCTGGCCGAACGGATCCAGCACCTGCTGAACCACCGCCTGCCGGGCTGGTCGCGATCGGGCCATCCGGCGGCGTTCCTTCCGATGCGCCGGCTTGCGGCTCGCGCTGTGGTCCGGCTTCTTCTTCGTCTCGGCGGTCGCTTGCTTCGTCCCGGCAGATTTCCGGGCCGGAGGCTGTTCGACGACGACTTCCGGTCCGCCCAACGTTGCGATCTTGCTCTCGGCCGCGATCGCTTCGGGCGATGGCGGTGGCGCCGGTTCCGGCGCAACCATGGCTGGCGCTGATGGGGCGGGCGCGGGGTCGCTGGCTGCGGCAGACGGATCGGCCACTGCCGCGACCTTCGGCTCGGCGGGAGCGGGCGCAGCTTCGGTGGCGGCCGCCGGAGCCGGCTGCGCCACCGGCGCGGCCTCTGTGGCTTGCGGCGCGGCCTCAGCCGGTGGCGGGATGTCCGTGACCGGGGCCTGCGGAGCGGCCTCGGCGGCCTGCACCGGCGCGGCGCCTTCCACGGCCTGCGCCTCAGGCGTCGGTGCTGCCGGGGGAGGCGGATCATCAGTCTTCACGGCGGCGACCTTCTCCGGTTCGGTGGCAGGCGGTGGCTCTGCCGGGGCGGTTGGTTCGGACGCGGCGGGGATCGATGGCGATGGGCTATCCACTGTCACCTTGTCGATGAGCGGCGTGCCCGCGGGCGGCGGGTCGACGCGCATCATCGCAAGCACCGGCGGGGTCTCCGGCGGGTGGGCGAATTGCGGCTCGGGCGGAGCCTGGCGGGCGGGAATGCTGGCGAATTCCTCATGCGCGGCGCGGAACAGCGCAGCGGCACCTAACCCGAACACCAAGAGCGACGTCGCCAGCACGATCGCGGCGAACAAGAAACGGAGGCCGGGAAGCATGGGCGCGGGTTCCCCCTTCTGCGGGAGGTCTTGATAAACAGGGAACGCGGTGACCACTCGAGGAAGCCCGCATCGCGAGCGCGAATCAGGCCGATTCGAGGATATCGCAACGCTTGAAGACTGTTTGTTACAAAATGCGGGTGATTGATGACTTTGGGCACGCAGACAGACTTTCCCAAGTCATGAGACACTGTGGCCGTAGTCACACGGGATCACAAAATGCCCGAATTGGGCTGGGTTTCGCGGATTTGTCTTGAATGCGCCGCTATCTTCGGTCATTGGGCCGTTAACGGTCCGGTGTGGCTTGGGGACTATACAAGAGCAATGATGATCAACCGCATTCTGACGATTTGCGCTGCCGCGGCACTTGGCGTGGCAGGAACCTCGTTTGCGCATGCGCAGCAGGGTTATCCGGCTCCCCAGGGTCCCGCCTATTCGGCGTCGCCCCAGCCCTATTCGCCGGGCAACATGCCGAACTTCGACTCGCTCGACGATGACGATGCGCCGCAGAATTCGGCCTCGTTGCCGCCGCCCGGCCCTGTGATGTCCCCGGATGACCCGCGCTATGGCCGTCCGATGAATGCCCAGCCGGCTTACTCCGATCGTGCGCCGTCGGGCCCGGTGATGTCGCCGGACGATCCGCGCTATGGCCGCCCGATGGGTCCGCCGCCGGTGATCTATGCCGACCGCCCGCAGGGTGGATCGCAGCAGCAACAGGCCTACGGTGACGGCGGCGTTCCGGCCGCAAACGTGGTCTATCCCGCCAATCCGAACGGAGATGATCGCAACGGCATGCGCCCGCCGGGCGCAGTGAATGCGGCTGGTGCCACCGGAACGGTGCCGCCGCAGTCGCCTCCGATCGGCGCCGACGGCAAGCCGGTGCAGATTGCTGCCCTGCCGCCGGATGAGCAGCCGGAAGACGGTCCGGCGCAACTTGCGCCGAATCTGCGTCGCCAGGAAGTGGCGTTCCAGACCAAGGAGCCGCCGGGCACCATCGTGGTCGATACGCCGCACACCTACCTCTACTACGTTCTCGGCAACGGCCGGGCCATCCGTTACGGCGTCCGCGTCGGCCGCGACGGCTTCACCTGGACCGGCGTGCAGAAGATCACCCGCAAGGCCGAGTGGCCGGATTGGCATCCGCCGCCGGAGATGATCGAGCGTCAGCCCTATCTGCCGCGCTTCATGGCCGGCGGACCCGGCAACCCGCTTGGCGCCCGTGCGATGTATCTCGGCTCGACCGTGTACCGCATTCACGGCACCAACCAGCCGTCGACCATCGGCAAGTTCGTGTCGTCGGGCTGCATCGGCATGCTGAACGAAGACGTCTCGGACCTGTTCGATCGGGTCAAGGTCGGCACCCGCGTGGTTGTCTGGCCGGGCAACCCGCCTGCGGGAACGGCGACGGCATCCGCCGCGCCGACACCCGACAGCACCTCGGTGGCCGCTGCTGCCCCGCAGGCCCAGGCAGCGCCGCTGCCCGGCACGCAGCCGACCTCCGTCCAGCCGCTGCCCGCGCCGGTCACGGTCCGCTAGGAGCCCGTCCAGATAGCGCTGGTATCGGGCTTGTTGATGAACGATAGCTTGCTCAAGCGGCTCTTGCGAGCTTTGTGAGGTTGTGGGTGGTGCAGATCAACGCCCACTCGGCCGTCACTTTCTCGATGCCACGCAGCAGGAACTGCCTGAACCCGCGCGCCTGCTTGATCTGCCCGAACACCGGTTCGACGATTTGCTTCCTGAGCCGGTAGCGGCTTCGCCAGCCGGCGCGCTTGAGCTTGGCCCGCATGGCTTTGGTGAGCGCTCCGGTCATGGTTCGCTTGCCTTCGGCGGCATGCTTGGCGCGCCCGATCGCGACGTAAGCGCTGATGTGGCGATCGGCGAGGGTTTGCAGGTTGGCCTCGCTCAGATAGCCGCTATCGGCCGAGGCTTCCTTCGGCGTGACGCCGAGATTGGCCTCAATGCCGTCAATCAGCCCTACGAGTTGGCCATGATCGCTCATGCGCGCAGTGAGCCCGTGCGCAACGATGATCTGGGCCGTTCCATCGACAGCGGCCTGGGCATTGTAGCCTTGGATGTACCCGTCCTTGGTCTTCAGGATGCGGCTGTCCGGATCCGTGAAGTTGCGCTGCGCTTTGCCCTCGGGCTCCGCTTTCGGCGGTGCCGGCGTCTTGCCGTTCTTTTTCCGCCCTTCCGCAATGCGCTTCTTTTCCACCTCGGCCCGGCGCCGCAGTTCCTCCTCGGCGGCGGCTTTGGCTTCCGCCTCGAGCTCGGCCTTGGCCTCGCGGATCTTGGCCAGGCGCTTCTCCTTGTCGGCCACCCAGTCCGGCAGCTCATCGCCGCGCTTGTTGCCGTAGAGCCGGTCCTCCTCGGCATCCGCCGCCTCGGCCGCTTCAAGCCAGCGATCGACCTCGGCTTGAAGCTCTGCTTCTCGCTTCTTCATGCGCTCGTAGCTCATGGCCTTGTGCTTCGATGCGTTCGCCTTGATCTTGGTGCCATCAAGCGCCACGTGCCCGAGCTTCACCAACCCAGCCTTCTCAGCAAGCTTCAACACCTGAACAAACAGACCCGCCAAGGCCTCAAGGTGCCGCTTGCGGAATTCCGAGATCGTGCGGAAGTCCGGCGGGTCGCCCGCCACAATCATCATAAAGTCCGCCCGATCCACGGCCGCCTTGGCGATCCGGCGCGACGAGTAGATGCCGCTCGCATAACCGTGCAGAAGTAGCGCCGTCATCATCCGCGGATCAAACGGCGGCTGTCCAAGCCCGCTCCGGTAGCTGGCGGTGATCGCAGATAGGTCGAGGCTCTCTCGCACCAGCGACACAATCAGCCGCGACAGGTGGTCCTTCGCCACATAATCCTGCACGCTCGGCGGCAGAAGCTGCGCCTCATCGATCTTCCAGGGGCGAAAATCCTTGCTCATGCGCACGCAAAGAATCAGACTCGCACCCTCTTGACCAGCGACTACTCAGACAGCCTCCTAGCATTACAGTTGCATCTTCCTGAAGGTTCTGAATCTATGGGCGACCATGATTCGGGATCTGATGATTGGTGGCGCGTCGGTTGAGGATACGCTGACGCTGTGGGCTTCGTCGTTGCGAGATGCCAAGCAACGCATCCGTCCGCTGTTTACGCAAGAGCGGGTCGCGGCCTCGGCGGGGCAATTTCTCGACGGACTGTTGGGCAACGAGCCGCGCAAGACGGGTTGGATGCGGGCGGAAGCGGCTGGCGATCCAGGCCCGTGGCGCCAGCAGGCGATTCTGGGTCGGGGGCAGTGGGATGCCGACGCGCTGCGCGATATTGTACGTGAGTACGCGCTGGAAACGCTGGGTGACGAGGACGCGGTTCTGGTCATCGATGAGACCGGCTTTTTGAAACAGGGCAAGGCCTCGTGTGGGGTCGCGCGCCAGTACACTGGCTCGGCGGGCAAGATCACCAATTGCCAGATCGGAGTGTTTGCCTCCTATGTGTCGCGGCATGGCCATGCCTTCATCGATCGGGCGCTCTACCTGCCAAAGGAATGGACGGACGAACCCGCTCGCCTGAAGGCCGCACATGTCCCGAGCGATGTGAGCTTTGCGACGAAGCCCCGGATCGCGCATCAAATGATCGCTCGCGCGATCGCCGCAAAGGTGCCGTTCTCGTTCGTAGCAGCGGACAGCGTGTATGGCACGGGAGCGATCGAAACCCTGCTGCGCAAGGCGGGCAAAGGCTTGTTCTGGGGGTTGCTTCCAATCACGTGTTCTATTCCTGGGGCAAGCAGCAGCCTGTCGCCGGCACTGCCTCTACGATCGCGCAGAGCCTTCCCAAGAAGGCCTGGCGCCGCCTGCCGTCCGGCGAAGGAACCAAAGGTCCGCGCTGGCACGACTGGGCCTATCTTGAGCTGGCCGATCTCGACGCCGGCGAATACAACGACGACCTTGCCGGGGAATGGACCCGAGGTCTTCTGATCCGCCGCAATATTGCCGACAACAGCTTAGCCTTCTTCTCCACATGGTGCCCCAAGGGCACGTCCATGCAGAAGCTGGTATCCGTGGAAGGCCATCGCTGGGCCATCGAAGACAGCTTCGAAACCGCCAAGAACGAGCTCGGTCTTGATCACAACGAAACCCGCTCCTGGCATGGCTGGCATCGCCATGTCTCACTGGTCATGCTTGCCTTCGCCACGATGGCCGTCATCCGTCATCGGGCCAACACCGGAGCATTGCTTAAAAAAACGCGACCGCGGCCCCGACCGAAGCATCGTTCTTGATCCGCTGGTCGATCCAGGAAATCCGCCGCATCGCCATGAAGCTCGCCCAGCGGCGCATCCCGCATGCCCACATCCTCGCATGGTCATCCTGGCGCAGGGCTCATCAAGCCAACGCGCGCAAAGCGCATCTCAAGCAAAAATTACAACTGTAATGCTAGAGCGCGATGAGATTAGGTTGAGAGGAGTGGCGGCGGTTCACCTCTCCCTTGGGAGAGGTCGGCGCGTAGCGCCGGGCGAGGGATTACGGTCTCTCGTTAAAGCCGCGGCCCCTCACCCGATTTGCTGCGCAAATCGACCTCTCCCCGTCGGGGAGAGGTGGCCGACCCGATTCGATCCAAATTCATTGCGCTCTAGGCTGGCTCACAATTCATCGAAAAAGGCGCGCGAACGGCGCGCCTTTTTTGTTGTAACAAGCTGGGCATCTCGACGTTGCCGCCGCGAGGCATGCGATGCACGAAGCCCGCCTGACCTACCCACCGCTGAACACGCCGAAGCCGGTCGCAGACGACGTGTGGATCGTCGATGGCCCCGTCATCCGGTTCGGTCCGCGCTGGCTCAGGATGCCGTTTCCAACACGTGCGACGATCATTCGGCTCGCCGGGGACAGGCTGTTCGTTCATTCGCCGACGCCGCTGGATGACGCGCTCAAGGCCGAGATTGCGCGCCTCGGCAAGCCTTGCTGGATCGTCGGACCAAACCGGCTGCATTACTGGTGGATACCGGATTGGCATGCTGCCTATCCCGAGGCACGCGTCTATCTCGCACCCGGGATCAGGCAGCAGGCCGGCGCGCGGCTGGCTTGCGATGGCGAGGCGCTGGACCGGCCATCGGGCTATCCCTGGGACGACGCGATCGCGACGTTGCCAGTTGCAGGGAAGTACATGACGGAGTTCGTGTTCTTCCATCGCCCGTCGCGGACACTGGTGCTGACCGACCTGATCGAGAATTTCGAGGCGGGCCGGATCAACTCATCGCTGATGCGATTTCTGACCTGGATCGGTGGCGTGCGCGATCCCGACGGCAGCACGCCGCGCGACATGCGGCTGACCTTCGCGAAGAACGGTGCCACGGTGAAGGCCGCCGTCGCCTCCATGATCGAATGGAATCCCGAACGGATCATCCTCGCCCATGGCCGCTGGTACGACCGTGACGGCGGCGCCGAGCTTCGACGCGCATTTCGCTGGATATTGAAGTCGTAGAGGCGTCGCCGCTCTCGCAGTTCGGTCGCGCTGAGCGTGGTTCCGTCCGCCTCAGGCCAGACGCCGCGGCAGCTCGCCGCCCTTGGTGAAGGCGTCGATGCAATCGACCATCTGCCCGTAATGCGTCTGCAGGCCTTCGCGCGTTGCGTAGCCGAGATGCGGCGTGATCACGACATTGTCGAGCTTGCGCAACGGATGGTCTGATGGCAGCGGCTCGACCGCGAACACATCGATGCCGGCACCAGCGATCTTCCTCTCGCGGAGCACCGCGAGGAGGGCATCCTCATCGACGATCGGTCCGCGCGCCGTGTTGATGAGATAGGCCGACGGCTTCATCCGCGCGAGGTCGGCGGCACCGACCAGCCCACGCGAGCGTGGGCTCAGCACGACATGGATGGTGATGATGTCTGCAGTGGCGAACAGCTCGTCCTTGCTGGCGCAACCGACGCCGACCTCCTTGCACTTCTCGGGCGTGAGGTTGGGGCTCCAGGCGATGACGTTCATGCCGAATGGCTTGGCCATGCCGGCGACCTTGCTGCCGAGCTTGCCGAGGCCGATGATGCCTAGCGTCTTGCCCTCGATCTCGGTGCCGGCAAAGGCCTGCCAGGGCTCGCCGGCATGCATCCGTGCGTTCTCGCGGCCGATGCCGCGGGTGAGTTCCAGGATCAGGCCCATGGCCAGGGCCGCGGTGGGATCGCGGCCGTACTGCGTGCCGCACAGCACGATCTTGCGATCCTTGACCGCCTCCATGTCGATCGACGCGTTGCGCATGCCCGAGGTGATCAAGAGCTTCAGCCTGGGCAGGCCCTCGAGCAGCGAGCGCGGAAATGGGGTACGCTCGCGCATCGCGCAGATGATGTCGAAATCTTTCAGCTTCGCCGCCGCATCGGCCTCGCCTGCGAACGGCTTGTCGAAGACGGTGACGTCGACGCGGTCCTTGATCCGAGGCCAGTCGGCCACCGAAAGCGCGAGATCAAAATAGTCGTCGAGGATTGCACAGCTGAGCCGCGTCATTGGCAGGTCCGTTCATGGCGAGGGCGACGGCGAACATGCACCGTCGTGGGTCGTCATGGTCGCGCGCAATCGGCGGGCGCGCAAGCGGCTGTGGTGACGGCTGTTATGCGGACGGAGAGGACTTGTGCGCCTTCGCGGTGCGGATTTCGGCGAGCATCGATTGCACGGCGGGTGACACGGCGACGTGCTTGGCGCGCCAGGCCGGGCCCGGGCCACGCATATAGTGCAGTTCCGGCCGATAGGGGTTGAACGCCCTCGCAATGAAGGCGCGCCAGTAGGCACGGAATTCGTTGAACAGCCCGGTCTCGCTTCTGGTCGCCGGGCGCGGGAAAGATGCCGAAGTGATGGTAGCCATGACGCGGCCTCTACTCATTTGATCGCGGTTTCGCCGCGAAAAACGCCATTTTCGGCGCCTGAAAACGAGTTTTGGCCTGATTTATTAAAAGATGGTTTCAATTGTCGTGGTCCGGCGCACACATGGTGTCGAACCGGTAATCGCCCGTGGTGAGCGGCCGGAAAACGCCGGTCCCGCGGTTGCGCTTTCGGGGGCTGGCCGTTACATCGGCGGCAGCAAAAATTTCCACAAATCGGATCAATTCCAGGGACAGCGGATGGCGCGCCAGTTCATCTATTTCATGCAGGGTCTGACCAAGAGCTACCCGACCCGCAAGGTGCTCGATAACATCCATCTGAGCTTCTATCCGGACGCCAAGATCGGCGTGCTCGGCGTCAACGGCTCGGGCAAGTCGACGCTGCTCAAGATCATGGCCGGCCTCGACAAGGAATATACCGGCGAGGCCTGGGTCGCCGACGGCGCCCGCGTCGGTTATCTCGAGCAGGAGCCGCACCTCGATCCCAATCTCTCCGTTCGCGAAAACGTCATGCAGGGCGTCGCCAAGCAGAAGGCGATCCTCGATCGCTACAACGAGCTCGCGGTCAACTATTCGGACGAGACCGCCGACGAGATGACCAAGCTGCAGGACGAGATCGAGGCCCAGGGCCTGTGGGATCTCGACAGCAAGGTCGACCAGGCGATGGACGCGCTGCGCTGCCCGCCGGACGATGCCGATGTCACCAAGCTCTCGGGTGGTGAGCGCCGCCGCGTCGCGCTGTGCCGCCTGCTGCTCGACCAGCCGGACCTGCTGCTGCTCGACGAGCCGACCAACCATCTCGACGCCGAGTCGGTGTCGTGGCTGGAAAGCCATCTGCGGAACTATCCGGGCGCGATCCTGATCGTCACCCACGACCGCTACTTCCTCGACAACGTCACCGGGTGGATTCTCGAGCTCGACCGCGGCCGCGGCATTCCCTACGAGGGCAACTACTCGTCCTGGCTGGTGCAGAAGCAGAAGCGGCTCGAGCAGGAGGGCCGCGAGGAGGCCGCGCACCAGAAGACGCTGGCCCGCGAGCAGGAATGGGTCGCCTCCTCGCCGAAGGCGCGTCAGGCCAAGTCGAAGGCCCGCTACCAGCGCTACGAGGAGCTGCTCAAGAAGGCGAGCGAGAAGCAGACCCAGACCGCGCAGATCATCATTCCGGTCGCCGAGCGGCTCGGTGCCAACGTGGTCGACTTCGAAGGCCTCAGCAAGGGCTTTGGCGATCGCCTGCTGATCGATGATCTCACCTTCAAGCTGCCGCCCGGCGGCATCGTCGGCGTGATCGGCGCGAACGGCGCCGGCAAGACCACGCTGTTCAAGATGATCACCGAGCAGGAAACGCCGGACAAGGGCACCATCACGGTCGGCGAGACCGTGCATCTCGGCTATGTGGATCAGTCGCGCGACGCGCTCGACGGCAGCAAGACCGTGTGGGAGGAAATCTCCGGTGGCAACGAGCTGATCCTGCTCGGCAAGAAGGAAGTCAATTCGCGCGGCTATTGCTCGGCCTTCAACTTCAAGGGCGCGGACCAGCAGAAGAAGGTCGGCGCGCTCTCCGGCGGTGAGCGCAACCGCGTGCATCTCGCGAAGATGCTGAGGTCTGGCGCCAACGTGCTGCTGCTCGACGAACCGACCAACGACCTCGACGTCGATACGCTGCGCGCGCTGGAAGAGGCGCTGGAGGATTTCGCCGGCTGCGCTGTCATCATCAGCCACGATCGCTGGTTCCTCGACCGCATTGCGACCCACATCCTGGCCTTCGAGGGCGACAGCCATGTCGAATGGTTCGAAGGCAATTTCCAGGACTATGAGAAGGACAAGATGCGCCGGCTCGGCCAGGACAGCATCATTCCGCATCGCGTGAAGTACAAGAAGCTGACGCGCTAGATCGTCGAGACACCGTCATGGCCGGCATAGCCGCCCGAAGGACGGCGTCGCTTCCGCTCGCCTATGTCCCGGCCATCCACATCTGCGCTCGCGGAAATCAAGACGTGGATGCCCGGCACAAGGCCGGGCATGACGAGCATGGAGTGTTCGACCGTTTCCTCATTTGCAGGATCGTGGCAGCATCACGGCACGCTCTGCGGCCAGTTGTCGCTTTTCAAGCGCCTGGGATTGCGTAGATAGAGCGCTCCGCAATTCAAATCCCGCGAGCTATCCAGCATGTCCGCCATTTCCGACGCGCGTGCGCCCCTGAAGGGCCGGTCGCTGCGTCCTGTTCCCATGCTGATCTTCGGATCGCGCTGGCTGCAATTGCCGCTCTATGTCGGCCTCATCATTGCCCAGGGCGTCTATGTGGTGCTGTTCCTGAAGGAGCTCTGGCACCTGTTCGCCCATGCCTTCGATTTCAGCGAGCAGCAGATCATGCTGGCCGTCCTCGGCCTGATCGACGTCGTGATGATCTCGAACCTCCTGGTGATGGTGATCGTCGGCGGCTACGAGACCTTCGTGTCGCGCCTCAATTTGCAGGGCCATCCCGACGAGCCGGAATGGCTCAGCCACGTCAATGCCAGCGTGCTGAAGATCAAGCTGGCGATGGCGATCATCGGCATTTCCTCGATCCATCTGCTGCGCACCTTCATCGAGGCGGGCGCGTTGACGTCGGGCAAAGGCAATTACACCGAGACCGGCGTGATGTGGCAGACCATCATCCACTGCGTCTTCATCCTGTCGGCCATCGGCATCGCCATCGTCGACAAGCTGTCGAACGACTCGATCGAGGGAGCCAAGCAGCAGGCCGCGCATTGAGCGCGGCCCTCGGGCCGGCCGCGGTTCACACCAATCCGGTGTCGTGATAAGGCTCACGGCATGAACATGACGGGGCGTCGCCGGATGGTGCGCTCATTGGACCGCTGCGTGAACAGGCTGTTGGATTTGACCTTCCTCCGCGCGCTTGCCTTCGGGCTTCTGCTTTTTTCCTGGCCGATCGTCTCGCCCGCGCGCGCTGCGGACGCCGCGTTCACCCAGTTCATCGCCTCGCTGTGGCCGGAAGCGCAGGCCGCCGGCGTGTCGCGCGCGACCTTCGAGCGCGAGACGCGCGGGCTCGAGCCCGACTATAAGCTGCCCGACCTCATCCTGCCCGGCCGTCCCAAGACCGGCGCGCCGGCGCAGGCCGAGTTCGTGCAGGTGCCGGCCGACTACATCAAGGAGGCCTCCATCGCACGGCTCGCGGCGGAAGGGCAGAAGCTGCTGCAGAAGTATCGTCCGGCGCTCGATGCGATCGAGAAGCGGTTCGGCGTCCCGGCCCCGGTCGTGCTGGCGATCTGGGGCCGCGAGACCGATTACGGCCGCTATGCGCTGCCCTACGATACGCTGCGCGTGGTCGCGACGCAGGCCTATGTCGGCCGCCGCAAGGATCAGTACCGCACCGAATTCATCCTGGCGCTGAAGATCCTCGGCGAGGGGGTGGTGAAGCGCAAGGAAATGACCTCCTCCTGGGCCGGCGCGACCGGCTACACTCAGTTCCTGCCGTCCGAATATTACAAGCACGGCGTCGATCTCGATGGCGACGGCCGCGTCGACATCTGGCACTCGGTGCCGGACGCGCTCGCCTCCGCGGCGCAACAGCTCGTCAACAAGGGCTGGCAGCCCGGCGTGCGCTGGGCCTACGAGGTGAAGGCGCCGGCCGATGTCGATTGCACGATGGGCGTGCCTGAGGTGACCAGGCCGATCGGCCAGTGGCTCCGCGCCGGTTTCGTGCCGGTGCGCGGGCTGAAGCTCAGCGTCGCCGAGCAGGCGCAGCCGGCCTCGCTGCTGCAGCCGGAGGGCATCTACGGCCCTGCCTTCCTGACCACGAAGAACTACTTTGTGATCAAGGAGTACAATTTCTCCGATCTCTACGTGCTGTTCGTCGGCCATCTCGCCGACCGCATGACAAGCCCGCTGTCGTTTGCGACGCCGTGGTCGGCGTCGACGCAGCTTCGCTCCGCCGACGTCGAGGCCATGCAGCATGAATTGACGCGGATCGGCCTCTACAAGGACAAGCTCGACGGCAAGGCCGGAATGCTCACCCGCGCCGCGCTCGGTGCCTATCAGAAACAGGCCGGGCTGAAGGTCGATTGTTGGCCGAGCGACACGGTGCTGCGCGCGATGCGCGGCCAACGCTGACAGTCGATCCGGGGGAGGAAGCGCGGTGCGCGACAGGCTGTTTCTTCTCAAGCCCGGCTTCGAGGATCCGGCCTTCCCCGGCCAGCGCTTCTATTGCTGGCACTGCGCGTTGCTGGAAGGCGTGCTTGCGTCATTTCCTGACCTTGAGGAGGTGATCGACGTCGAGCGGATCGCGTGGCCGCGGCCAAGGCAGGCGGTTGTGGCGCTCATCGGTGTCGAGAACCAGTCGCTGCCGGTTCTCGTGCTTGCCGACGATGCTGAACACGGCCTCGAAACCGGTCGAGCAAACGGCCGCCGGTTCGTTGAGGGCAAGGACGCGATCCTGCGCGCGCTGACGCTGCGGCACGGAATTCCCGGGGCGCATCCGTGACCAAAGAAAAACCCGGCCGCTGGAGGCCGGGTTTCGAAAACTAATGCGGAAGTCGCGTCGATGGATCAGTCGCAAACCTGGACGCGGCGGAAACGCCAACCGTAGCCGTCCCAGAACCGCTCACGAACCCAGCGGCAAGGGGCTTCTTCGACGTAGACCGGCGCCGGTGCAACATAGACCGGGGCGGGACGGGCTCCCGCAATAGCGCCGCCGAGCAGGGCGCCGCCGATCAGGCCGCCGGCAACGCCGGCCGCGATCGCGCCGCCGTCACCGGCCTTGGCGGCCGGAGCAACGGCCAGCGAACCGGCAATCGTGGTAACGGCGACAAGGGCAGCTAAAGTCTTCTTCATGTCTTTGGCTCTCCTGGAAGGGGTGGCGCCGTGGTCCGACGCCGGGTTTGAGATGACTCACACGCTGGTTCGAACTGCTGTCTTGCTAAACAGCGCAGAACAGTCAATCGAAAGTAAACGTCGGCGGCTCTATCGGCCAAGAAAGCGGTTTTTTCAGGCCACATAAAGCGGACGTCCCGGAAAACAGTCGGTTCTCCGGGACGTCTGGTTCGATTTAATCGAGATGAACGGCGATTAATCGCAGACCCTGACGCGGCGAATCCGCCAGCCGTAGCCATCCCAGAAGCGCTGGCGCTGCCAATAGCAGTCCGGGCCGTAGTAGCCGGGCCCTGCAACATAAGCCGGTGGCGCGTAATAGCCGGGGCCGTAATAGCGGTTCTGCGATGCGATCGCGCCGCCGACAATGGCGCCGCCAATCAAGCCTGCAGCGACGCCAGCGGCGACACCGCGTTGTGCGTGGGCAGGGGCGGGGACCGCCACGGTCGAAACCGCCAGGGCGGCGACGGCGCAAAGCGCCAGCAATGTCTTCTTCATGGCCTCACCTTTTCTCTCGCGAGCGGGGACAGCATGCAAGTGATCTGTCTCGCCGAAGGTTCCATATTTCGCTTGAACGATCAATGAACGGAGCCGCCTCATTTGGCCACGAATGCGTGTAGATTTCGCCATGTCTCGCGCCGCACAAACCGAGGACGTGCCTGTGGACAACGGAGAAATGCCGGTCACTGCACGGCCGACGGCGCCGGCAGCGATGCTGGCGGTGGTGGCGACTGCGGCGGCGATGGTGGGGGAGGCGGCAGCGGCGATTGAGTGCCACGCGCCTGGCGAGCGCCAGAATGGGCTTCGATGCCCGATCAGTTTAGACTCGTTCCAATATGAATCCCGCATCAGTTTGGAATTGCTTCAAAAAGCGCTTTTTCCTTTTGCATCCGGCGAGACCCGACAATATCGATAATAGCAAGCATCACCGATGGACCTGCCCGTGATTGTCTGTTCCTGTAACGTCCTCAGCGACCAAGATGTCCGCAATGCCGTGAGCACCGGCGGGTCCCTGACACGAAATGCCAAGCAGATGTACGGCTGTCTCGGCTGCAGCGCCGAATGCGGCCGTTGCGCGCGCACGATCAAGGCCATCATTGATGAGGCGCTGGGTCCCTGCGCCAAGGCCTGCTGCGCCGGCTGCCCGCACAGCCATCCCCACGCGGCCAACGACGAGGACGCCGAGCCCGCCGAATTCGCGCTCGCGGCCTGCTGATCCCTCCCCAAATCGACTGCAATCAGGATTATCCACGCGCTTCCGCGGAGGGTTGCCCTTGCTAGCAATCTGACTTAGAAGCGTTCTAAAGTTGGAATCTGGCCGATTTGGCCGCGACAGGTGGAGTGGATCATGCAAGGCGACCCGAAGGTCATCGATTATCTCAACAAGGGGCTGCGCAGCGAACTGACCGCCATCAACCAGTACTGGCTCCACTATCGGATGCTGGACAACTGGGGCCTGTTGGAGATGGCCAAGGTCTGGCGCAAGGAATCCATCGAGGAGATGGAGCACGCCGACAAGTTCGTCGCTCGCATCCTGTTCCTTGAGGGTTTTCCGAATCTGCAGGTGCTTGATCCCCTGAAGATCGGCCAGAACGTCCAGGAAATCATCGAGTGCGATCTCGCGTCCGAAATTGCCGCACGCGCGCTGTACGAGGAGGCGGCGACTCACTGCCACGGCGTCAAGGACTATGTCAGCCGCGACCTGTTCGAGGAGCTGATGAAGGACGAGGAGGATCACATCGACTTCCTCGAGACCCAGCTCGACCTGATCAAGCGTATCGGCCTTGAGCTCTACACCCAGAAGCACGTCGGCCATCTGAAGGGCGAGGATTCCTGAGCGGCGTTCGCTGGATCATCCCCAAAATTGCGAGAGGCCGCCCATACGGGCGGCCTCTTTCGCTTGTGGTATCGGTTGGATCCGGCGCGTCAGTAGCACCGGGTGATGTTGACAGTTCGGTCTCCACCGCGTCCGGGAACCGTGACACTCTCGGTCGGACAGCTCGACACATAGGGACGGTCCGACGGCACGACCGCCGGCGGATAGCGATGCGCCCAGTCCCAGGGAACGTCATAGGTGTAGGTGTAGCGGACGTCGTTCGAGATCGGCGGCGCGGCCTCGACGAGCGGCTCTTCGAACGGGCCGTAATCAAAGCCGACGGTGGCCGGCCAGAAGGTGCCGGGCACACGTCCATGATGACGGAAGGCCGGATGGTGTGCGGCGAATGCACCGCGCGCCGCCGCGCCCGATCTTGCGAAAGTCTCGGTCGCGCCCGCAAATATCAGCGCGGCAACGCCCGCGGACGCAATAAGCGTCCGATAGATTCTACACGCCATGGCACGCACCAATTCTTGCGTTACGGACTCGGTGAGTGACGCTAAGCCGTGCCCCGCTGCGTCCGCAAATTCATACTTAATTATTAGTTAAGAAGTAATCTTAATAGGGAGACTTGTCTCAAAACCTCGGGAGGCTCCGCCGCGCCGCGTCACAGCTGGGTCTTGTAGCGCTCGTAGACCGCCTCCTGGGTCTCCGGTTCGCCGAGCGCGGTCTGCTCGTGGATCACTTGGCTGATGCTCGGAAACACCTTGCGTTCGACCCGCGTCTCCGCCGCCCACAATTTCGAGCGCATCAGCGCCTTGCCACAGTGGAAATAGGCTTCCTTGACGTCGACGCGCAGCACTGCGCGTGGCGGCTTGCCGAACTCGATCATCGCCGCAAGCAGATCCGGATCGGCCGACAGCCGGCCCTTGCCGCCGACCCGCAGCGTCTCGTCGATGCCAGGCACGAAGAAGATCAGCTGCAGGAGGCCCGTGCCTTCGACGATGTTGTGGAAACTGTCAATGCGATTGTTGCCGGAGCGGTCCGGAAGCAACAGTTCGTTTGGCCCTGTCACGCTGACGAAGCCCGGCGTGCCGCCGCGCGGCGACGCATCGACGCTGCCGTCGGAGCCGGAGGTTGCCAGCACGCAGAACGGCGACATCTCGATGAACTTTCGTGCGTGCGCGTCGATCCCCGGACGCGCTTTGGCGATCACGCGTGCGGTTGGCTGCGGATAGATCGTGGCGAGGTCGGTTGCGGCAAGATCGGTCACGGCTCCCCCGTCGGATGAGATTTGAGATTAGCACCGAGCGCCGGGCGCGTCATCTCGACGTCATCTAAACCGCGTCCGCGGTGGCGAAGCAGTTGTTGACGCGATTGGGCACGAACAGTGCTGACATGCATGCTCAAAGAATCAGCGAAACGAAGCCACGGGACTTGATGCAGTGCGAAATCATCGTTGACGCGTCGAGCGGCTGACCGGGTCCGAACAGTTCGCCGGCGAAGGTCGGCGTCAGCATGCTGGCGGCCGAGCCGCCGGAGCCGTGCAGCACCAGCACCGGCTGTCCGCTCGGTGCGCCGATCGTGGTGTAGTGCAGCCGCAGCTCCGGCATGATCTCGCTGGTGTGGAATTTGAAGTCCTTCGCGGTCCACTCGCCGTCCTTCGGCGCGGGATAATCTGCAGCCATGGCCGGTACCGATAACGAGACGACAGCGGCGGTGAGCGCCGCGCACAAACGGATGATCGTGCTTCTCCCCGGGGCGCGGCGTATTTGTCCAGCCGCATGGGCGCAAGCCTATCATGACAGAGCGAGCTGTCCGAGTGGCCCGCCGCGCGACCGGGGGAGAATTGTCGCGCTAGCTCGCCCTCAAGATGTTGAGCGCATACCATCCCCAGTAGACGCGATGGCGCTGGATCAGGCCGTCCTTGATCTCCATGACCTCGACGAGATCCATCTGATCGCCGTCCGGAGACTGTCGCGGATATTCCCAGGTGATGATCCGGCCGTCGGTGAAGAAGCCTTGCTTGAAGCGCCTGCGCTGCGGCGGGTTGGTGCGGAACACCCGCGTGACGAACTCGCGCAGCATATCCTTTCCGCGGACGATCCCCTCGCTTGTCTGCATCAGGTGCTGAACCAGCGGGCTTTCGATCGAGGCGTCGGGGGCATAGAGCGCCAGCGCCGCTTCCAGGTCCTTGTTGCCGAGGGCTTCGTCCCAAAGCCTGTAGATGCGTTCCGCATCGTTCCTGTCGGATGTCATGACTGTTCCCTTGTCTTTCTGTTGACCTGTACCGATTTGAGCTGAAGACGCGGCTCTGATGTTTCAGGAAAATCTGAAATAAGTTTCGCTACGTCCTGAATATGGTTAGGACGTTGCTGTCGACGTGGAGGACGATGCGGTGGGATCATCCCAGTCCGTGCAGACAGGATTTTCGCGGATCGCGGAGGCGCTTGGCGATCCGGCGCGCGAGGCGATGGTCAGC
Source organism: Bradyrhizobium sp. ISRA464 (assembly GCF_029910095.1). Classification (NCBI taxonomy): domain Bacteria; kingdom Pseudomonadati; phylum Pseudomonadota; class Alphaproteobacteria; order Hyphomicrobiales; family Nitrobacteraceae; genus Bradyrhizobium; species Bradyrhizobium sp. ISRA464. Next base: position 1,918,238 of record NZ_CP094526.1, read on the forward strand.
GCGCTCGCCGACGGCAAGGCGTTGCCCGCCGGCGAACTTGCCGCCGTCGCTGGGATCTCGCCGCAAAGTGCGAGCGCGCATCTGCAGAAGCTGGTCGATGCGCGCGTGCTGTCGGTCTGGGCTCAGGGCAGGTTCAGGTATTATCGGATCAAGGACGACGACGTTGCGGCGTTGATCGAGACCCTGGTCGACCTGGCCGCCAGAACCAATGCTACGCGCAGGCATGCGATGCCGGCCGAACAGCTCAGGCAATCTCGCACCTGCTACCATCATTTGGCGGGTCAGCTCGGCGTGCTGCTGTCGAATGCGCTGGTTCGCCGCCGGCTCGTCGTCGTCGATGGCTGCAGCGGTCACGTGACCGAGCAGGGGCTGGCTTGGTGCCGGGCCGAGAAGATCGATTTCGACCCTGCGCGGCAGCCGCATCTGCGGCTCTGCAACGACTGGACCGAGCGCGTGCCGCATCTCGCCGGTCCCTTTGCCAATGCGGTGCTCGCGCGACTGCTCGCGGCGCGCTGTGTCGCACCGCATCGCATTCCGCGTGCGTTGCGGATCACGGATCGGGGACGGGCGTTTTTCGATCGGCTAGGCGTGCAGGTTCCGTTTTGACTACGTCAAATACGCTAGCGGCCGTCATCGACATCCGTCTCGGGGCGATCGTTGCCGGCGGCGGTTTCGGTCGTCCACTTGCCGTCGGAGGTTTCGTACTGGATCGCCTCGGTGCGCCCGGGGACGCGTTGCTCCGTCGCGGCCCGGCGCGCGGCGGCGAGCGCTGCGGCATGCGTTGGAAACGGTTCCGAAAACACCCCGTTGACGGTATAGGCCCAGCCACCATCGTGCTGAACGACCTTATAGATCACGTGGCTCATCGGGAACCTCGCTCCGCTTTGGACGATGAGGGGTGCCAGAATAAACCACGATGTCGTATTTTGCAGCAGCCGATCGTCCTTGGGGCAGCCGCCCCCTCATCCCGGGGCGAGGGAGACCATCATGTGCCGCAACATCAAGACACTGTTCAACTTCGAGCCGCCTGCCACGGAGGAGGAGATCCACGCCTCGGCGCTGCAGTTCGTGCGCAAATTGTCCGGCTTCAACAAGCCGTCGCAAGCCAATGAGGCCGCGTTCAACCGTGCCGTGTCCGAGGTCTCCGAGGCGGCGCGAAAACTCCTGATCTCGTTGCAGACCACGGCGCCGGCGCGCGACCGCGAGGTCGCGGCTGAAAAGGCGAGGGAGCGCTCCCGTTTGCGGTTCGGCTGAAGCCCCGACATTCCGCGATGCACGTCACGGTATAGCTGGACGCTCCCGGGCATGATTGGCCGCTCATCCCGTTCCCCGGAGCAACGCCATGAAGCCTGCCGTCCTGCTCACCCTCTGCTCGGTCGCGTTCGCTGTCCTGTGGACCTGCGGCATGCTGTGGTCGAGCGGCGCGATTGATCTCGCCAACGTCATCATCCTGTCGGTCTGCGGGGTGTTCGCGGGCGTTGCCTGGTACTACGCGATGCGCTGGGTCTTCCAGCTCATCCACCTCGTTTCGCCCTGCGATCGACCGGTCAACCCGGGTGTGGACCGCTGAGTATCAGGCCTTGCGCCAGGGCGCGCTTGCAAAGCGGCTCCAACCGGCGTTGTCTATTGCGAACTGAGGGGCGCGCCATGCGCATCATCATTGCACTTGTCGTTGCGCTGGCGTCGTCGGCCGCTTGCGCTGGCACGTCCGAAGGCTACGGCATGGGCGGCTGGATCGGAAAATTCCAGCCCGAGATCGACCGGGCCAACGCCACCGGCGAGCTATTCCGCATCAAGGGACATTGTCAGTCGAACTGCACGCTGTTCTTCGGGCTGCGCAATGTCTGTGTCGAGCGCAGCGCGACGCTGTTGTTTCACGCCGGCCACGACCGCCAGCGCAACATCAATGCGACGTCGACCCAGCGAATGCTGAATGCCTACAAGCCCGCGCTGCGGCAATACGTGCTTGCGCATCACTACATGGATACGCTGGAATTCCACGCGATCCCGGGTGCGATGATCATCGACCGGTTCGGCTACAAGGAGTGCCCGCGCAGCTAAGGACAAGAAGGGTTACTTCTTGTCCTTCTTGCGGTGCTTCTTCTTTTTCTTGTGATCATCGTCGTCGTCATCATCTTCGCCGTAATCGCCGGGGTCGACGTCAAGGGCGATCGCCTCCGCGGCTGCGCGTTCGGCTGCGTCGCGCGCGGCTTGCTCGGCCGCTTCGCGCTCCTTGGTGCGCTTGTAGTCTTCCCAGGCGTCGAAGATCATGTGCAGCCACGGCATCACCTGGTCGATTGACGGCAGCTGCCCGGGCGGTCCGGCTTCGCCGCGCGGACCCGCGGGGCCCTGGGGGCCTTGCGGACCAGGCTCGCCGCGGGCGCCTTGCGGACCCGCCTTGCCCGGCGTCCCGGGCTTGCCCTGCGGGCCTGCCTTGCCGACCGGTCCGGCCTTTCCCTGGGGACCCGGCTTGCCGCGCGGGCCTTCCGGCCCCGGCCGCCCCGGATGGCCCTGTGGACCCGGACGTCCCGGCTCGCCCTGACGGCCTTGCGGCCCCTGCGGTCCTCGCAGCCCCTGGCGGGAAGTTGTGTCGTCAACCACTGATATGCTCCGTCAAGATTTCAGGCTGCTTGTAACAGAGGTTGGATGACAGCTTCAATTCTGGCGGCCAATGCTGCTGATGCAAGCGATCAACAGTCATAATTCGATGTGTTGGTGACGACGGAGGGCGCGTTGCGGATTCTGAATGACACGCGCGGCGAGGCTGCAGGCGGACCTGCACGGTTGCCGACGCTCGATATCGTGGTCGCGCGGCACGACGTGCTCGACGAGGAGACCTTTCGCGGCACCGGCGTCCTCGATCTCTATGAAGAGCTGTTTCCCGCGAGCGAGCGCGACGATTCGGACGATATCGTGCACTGGGTATTATCAGATGATGTCGGCGAGCCGCGGACCTTCACTCTTGACGGTCGGGAGATGTCGTATTGCCTCGACTCGCGCTTCTTCATTCTGCGCGCCGCCGAGCGTGCGATCGGGCTCGGCTTCTTCACCTGCGATCACGCAAGCAAGCTGATCTTTTGCAACTATGTCGGCGTACAGAAGGCGTGGCGGGGCGGCGGCCTGGCGCGGATGTTCTATCGCGAGATGATCGACATGCTCGACGAATTGTTTCCGCGCAACGTCGGTGTGGTGCTGGAAGTCGAACCGTTCGATCGTGACAGGGTGGAGGCAATCATCGCCGATCTCGAACGTTCGGGCGGTCGATCGCTGGAGGCGCATGAGCAGGCTGAGATCCGCAGATTTCTTCGCGTGAGCTGGTATCACAAGCTCGGCTATTCCTTCTTCTGCGATGCGCGCATGAGGAAGCCCCTACTGTGCCGCTCGCCGTGTCTCGATCCATCGTTGCCGCCGTCGGCCTGGGCCGGTGCGGAAGAGGACTACTGGCTGATGTGGCACGCGCGAAGCGACGGGCCGCCCGCAGCGACCAACGCTCGCGAACTCTGGCAGAAGGCCGTGACCGCGATCTATGTCGAGATCCTCGCAAAGTCGCTGGTCGCGGAGGACCCGTGCGACCGGCGCGACTATTGGGACTATGCGGTCGCGTTGACCACGCGGACGCTGCAACAGACCGCGGCGACCGAGATGAGCCTCGCAAGCTATCTCGGTCCCGACGACAGCCCGCTGCTGTCGCGCTGGCGGCGCCTTGCGATCGACCTGCCGATCTGAGCCGCTAGCCGCTGCCGTGATCGGCGTGCGGCGGCACGTCGATGCCGTCGGCGGAATACTCGCGGATCTTGTTCCGCAAGGTCCGGACCGACAGCCCGAGCACGCGCGCGGCGCGGGTGCGGTTGCCGTCGCAGCGGGCCAGCGTTTGCAGCACGAGCTCCCGTTCGACCTCGTCGACGGTCGCACCGATCAGCAGTGGCACGATTTCATTTGGGGCCAGCGACGGCAGCAGCACAGCTTCCGGCGCAGGCAGGGTGGACGCGTAGGACATTGACACCTCCCGATCAACGCCCGCCTCACCGATGAAGCGGAAACATCGAGAATCGAACTACCCCAAAACCTGTAGTTTCACGCTGTGCCCGTTTGGTTAACAACTCCTTAATATCCACTAAGCGTCTGCGCTATAACGCAAATACCCCGAAATCGCCACGATTGGGTTCCCGTCGTCACAGCGTCCGATAGCCGCCATCCACCATCACGATCGACCCGGAGACGTAAGCCGACATATCGGAGGCCAGGAAGATCGCGGGCCCCACAATGTCTTCCGGCTTGCCGGCGCGGCCGAGCGGCGTGTGATCCATGAAGACCTTCACCAGATCCGGATTGGTGGCGCGCACCTTCTCGTTCAGCGGTGTCTCGATGAACCCCGGGCCGATCGCATTGACGCGCACGCCATCCTTGCCGAGCTCGGCGGCGAGCGCCTTGGTGAAGCCGAGCACGCCGTGCTTGGAAGCGGTATAGGCGGGTGAGCTCGGCGTGCGCAGATGTACGAAGGACTGGATCGAGCCGATATTGACGATGCGCCCCTTGTTCTTGCGCAGCGGCGCAAGGAAGGCATGCGTCACGTTGAAGACGCCGGTGAGATTGATCGAGATGATGTCCTCCCAGTCCTTGATCACGGCCTCTTCTGCGCCAAGCATGCCGTTGCGGCGGGCGATGCCGGCATTGTTGACCAGGATGGAGACCGGCCCGACCTTGTCGGCCACCTGCTTTGCCATCGCGATGCAGGCGTCGCGATTGGTGACGTCGAGCGCGAAGCTCTCCGCCTTGCCGCCGGCGCCGCGGATCTCCTTTGCCGCCTCGGCCGCGGCGTCGCCATTCATGTCGAGCAGCACGACGCGCGCGCCCTCGCGTCCGTAGCCTAGAGCGATCGCGCGCCCGATGCCGGAGCCCGCACCGGTGACGACGGCAATGTGATTGTCGAGTAGGGGCATGGCGTTCCTCGTTTGTTGTGAGTTGTCGACAACACTATTCAAAACTGCGCCAATCGAAACGCCAAGCCGTGTTTGCGCGTTGCTGTCATCCAGATTCGGATGACAGCACGGACCCGAACATGGACCCGCATATCAGGCAGTGGAGACTTGCGATCGAGCGCTTCCGCGCGGCGTCCGATCCCGACTACGGCGAGATGGCCCGGATGGTGGCCGAGATCGCCGCAACCGACATCGACGAGACGCTGCGACAGGCGGCCGCACAGGTGCTGCCGATCCTGCGCCACGCGGCCGCAAGATCGGCCGATCGCCGCACCAAGGAGATGGCGCGACGCCGCCTTGGCATCATCAGCGATGCGCTGCATATGCTGTCCGCGCCGCAGTTCGGCCGGCGCGGCCTCGCACCGAAGATGCTGACGCTGGAAGACCGGTATCGGCAACTGCTCGGCCTGCCGCTCGGCCGGCGCCTGGCAGCGACCGAGATCCATCAGGCCTTCAAGCGCGCCGCCAAGACGGTGCATCCCGATGGCGGTGGCAACAGCGCGGCGTTCCTCGAGCTGGCCGCCGCGCGCGACGCGCTGATCAAGCATCATTGACGCGGCATCGCCATGCCGGCCAGCACACGGGCGGGCGTCGCGGCATTGCCGTACGCCCGCCCGGTGCATTCTCGGGCGCCGTGCCAAATTGCGCTGCGATGCGCGCTTGCTACAGTCGGCGCGCCGCGATTCGTATCTGCGTCGCGACGTGAGCGAACTTCAGGGAGACCGCACAATGAGATTGTCATCCGCCCTTCGTGCCGCGCTGGTCGTACTGACGGCGTTCGCAGGCGCCGCCTTGTCCTCCGCCGCCCATGCCGATAGCGGCTTCATCAGACTCACGATCTACAAGGCCGGATGGATCATCGGCGGCTCCGGCGGCAGCGGTACCTTGACGTTCCGCGGCCGCACCTATGCGCTCTCCACCGGCGGGCTCGACTACGGTCTGGTGTTCGGCGGCTCCAAGACCGTGCTGCGCGGCCGTGTCAGCAACATCAATCGTCCCTCCGACGTCGCCGGCATCTATGGCGCGGCGGGTGCGGGGCTGGCGCTCGGCCGCGGCGCCCGCGCGATCGTGCTCACCAACCAGAAGGGCGCGGTGCTCGAACTGACCGGCCAGCAAGTGGGCCTGATGGCGAACGCCGATCTGAGCGGCCTCGCGATCACGATGCGATAGCGCGCTGCTCTTATCGTCGCATCTTGCGTGATGTCGTCCCGCCACGCGACGGGACGGCTCGGCATTCACCTGAACAGACGCAGCGCTGCGTATTGCAGCAGCATGATGGTCTTGGCATCGACAATGCGGCCGTCGCTGATCATGGCGAGCGCCTCGTCGATCGGAAGCTCCAGCACCTCGATGTCCTCGCCCTCGTCGGCGACCCCGCCGCCATCGCCGACACGCATCGCGGCGTCGTATTCGGCGACAAAGAAATGCAGCTTCTCGGTCACTGCGCCGGGAGTCATGAACGCCTCGAACACCTTGCGCACGTGCTCGAGCCGGTAGCCGATTTCTTCCTCTGCCTCGGCGCGAATGCGTAGCTCGGGCGCCGCGTCGTCGAGCATGCCTGCGGCGGCCTCGATCAGCAGGTCGTCATAGCCGTTGGCGAAGGCGGGGTAGCGGAATTGCCGCACCAGCACGACAGTGCGCGTCTTCAGATTGTAGGGCAGCAGCACCGCGCCGTTGCCGCGATCATAGCTCTCACGAACCTGCGTCTGCCACTCGCCATTGGTGCGGCGGTAGTCGAAGGTCGTGCTCGTGAGCAGGTAGCGGGCCTTGGAGAGGACGCGAACATCTTTGACGCGAACCCGGTCGGATATGCTCATCGGTACACCTCGCGCGAGGACTTCACCTCTCCCACAAGGGGAGAGGTGAACCATCGATGTGACAGGAGCCGATCTCATTATCAGTACGGGGCTCTCACGTCGTCGCTTCGCGGCCGTCGAGCCATTTGGCCAGCATCATCGATGTGGATTCCTCGTAGCCGATCGATTGGTAGAAGCCGCTCGCCTTGGTGTTCTCGCGCCGGACCAGCAGTTGCAGCTTCGGCACGCCGGCCTCACGCAGCCAGTCCTCCGCCGCCGCCATGATGGTCCGGCCAAGGCCCTTGCCCTGCCGGCCGGGATCGACCGCCACGTAATAGACCCAGCCGCGATGACCGTCATGGCCGACCATCGCGGTCGCCGCGATCGCGCCGCCGTCGCGGCCGACCAGCACGGCCGAATTCGGTCCGCGCCGCGCCAATGTGATGTCGGCTGTGGGATCGTTCCACGGCCGCGTCAGGCCGCAAGCCTGCCACAGCGCAACGACGTCGGCGACGTCGTGATCGGTGATCGGAGCAATGGAAAGGGCGGGAGAGGGCATGGTCGCAGATGCAGTCACAGCACTTTGCCGGGGTTCATGATGCCGAACGGATCGAGCATCGTCTTGATGGAACGCATCAGTTCGATCGCGACCTTGTCCTTCACGTCCGGGAGTTCATCGCGCTTGAGCACGCCGATGCCGTGCTCGGCCGAGATCGAGCCGCCCATGCGCAACACGATCTCGAACACCACGGCATTGACGTCGTGCCAACGCGCCAGGAAGTCGGCGGCATTGCCGCCGATCGGCTGGCTGACATTGTAGTGGATGTTGCCGTCGCCGAGATGGCCGAACGGCACCGGCCGCGACCCCGGGATCAGCTTCACCACGGCGGCGTTGGCCTCTTCGATGAAGGCGGGGACGGCGGCGACCGGCACCGAGATGTCGTGCTTGATCGAGCCGCCCTCGGGCTTCTGCGCCGCCGACATCTCGTCGCGCAGTTTCCAGAAGGCCTGGCGCTGGCTCAAATTCGCGGCGATGACGGCGTCGTCGACGATGCCGTCTTCCATGCCTTTGGTGAGGATCGCTTCCAGCGTGTCGCGGGCGTCGTCACGCGAGGACGACAGCTCCATCAGCACGTACCAGGGATGCTTGCTCGTCAAGGGATCGCGGATGTCGATGCCGTGGCGGATCGAAAAATCGACCGCGATGTCGCCGAGTAGTTCGAAGCTGGTCAGAGCGCCCGCCGCCTCGTTGCGCGAGATCGACAGCAGCTTCAATGCGGCTTCCGGCGACTTCAAGCCAACATAGGCGGTCTCGACTGCACGCGGCCTCGGAAACAGCTTCAGCGTCGCCGCGGTAATGATGCCGAGCGTGCCTTCGGCGCCGATGAAGAGGTTGCGCAGGTCGTAGCCGGTGTTGTCCTTCTTCAGCTTGGACAGCGCGTTCAGCACGCGGCCGTCCGCCAGCACGACCTCGAGGCCGAGCGACATCTCGCGCGCGACGCCGTAGGCCAGCGCCGCGGTGCCGCCGGCATTGGTCGAGAGGTTGCCGCCGATCGTGCAACTGCCTTCGGCGCCGAGCGAGAGCGGAAACAGCCGGTCGACCTCGCCGGCCTTCTGCTGCGCGACTTGCAGCACCACGCCGGCCTCGCAGGTCATGGTGTTGGATTCAGTGTCGATGTCGCGGATCTTGTCCATGCGCCGCATCGAGACGACCACTTCGCCATTGTGCGGCGTCTGGCCGCCGACCAGGCCGGTGTTGCCGCCCTGCGGCACCAGCGCGATCCGGTGCTCGGTCGCGAGCTTGCAGATTGCGGAGACCTCGGCGGTCGAGCCCGGGCGCAGCACCAGCGGCGAGCGGCCCTGGAACAGGTTGCGCTCCTCGGTCAGGTAGGGCGCGATATCGGCGGCATCGGTCACCGCATATTTCTCGCCGACGATGGCGCGGAATTTCTGGATCAGGTCGGGCGGAAGCGGGGGCATGGCAGGCTGGACGATATTCATTGTTCTTGGTCTTTCACTCCCGATGTCGAGCATGATGCCATTGCGGCAACCGCATCACGCGCTGATCTCCTTGGCTGAGCGGGGTCTGTCCGAAAAGCGGTTCCTTGTTCGGATCATGCCCGGCCGACGGCCGCGCGGCGCAGCCGGTCGTTGATGGCTTCGCCGAGGCCGTCGTCCGGAATCGGCATCACCGCGATTGCATCGGCGTTTTTTGTGTCGAGCGCGCGAAGGTAGCCGAAAAGATTGGCGGCGGCCTCGGCGAGATCGCCGCGCTCGGACAGGTTCATCACCACGGAGGCGAATCCGGCCCGCGCGATCTTGGCGGACCCGAACGCGAGCAGTGCTTCGCCGACATGGACGTCGCTGGCATTGAGCCGGACCGGCGTGCGCGGCGCGTAGTGCGAGGCAAGCATGCCGGGCGCCACCGGCTGGCCGTCGTCGCCCTCCGCGCTCGGCGGCGGCGATTGCAGGGGATGGCCGAGCACGCGCTCGATCTCGGCGCGGGGCAGGCCGCCGGGCCGCAGCAGCACCGGATCCGAGAAGCAGCCGACGATGGTCGATTCAACGCCGACCTCGACCGGCCCGCCATCGACGATCAGGTCGATGCGGCCGGCGAGGTCGGCGTTCACATGCTCGGCCGTGGTCGGCGAGACATGGCCGGAGAGGTTGGCCGAGGGGGCCACCACGGCGCCGCCGAAGGTCTTGATGATCTCGCGCGCCACCTTGTGGGCCGGGACACGGATCGCGACAGTTTCGAGGCCGGCGGTAGCCAGCTCCGCCACCGGGCAGGACAGGGCCTTCGGCAGCACCAGAGTCAGCGGGCCGGGCCAGAAGGCTTCCGCAAGCCGCAAGGCCTGCCCGTCGAACAGGGCGATCCGCCGGGCGGCAGCGAGATCGGCGACGTGGGCGATCAGCGGATTGAAGGCCGGCCGGCCCTTGGCCTGGTAAAGGCATGCGATCGCGGCCGCGTTGCCGGCATCGGCGCCAAGGCCGTAGACGGTCTCGGTCGGGAAGGCCACCAGGCCGCCCTCGGCCAAGACCCCCGCAGCCGTCGCGGTGGCGGCGGAGCCGGCGGGCAAAACGAGCGTTTTCAGGCCTGTATCCACCGTGACTAAATCCTCAATCGGGTACCTTGCAGTCCCTGAAACCCAACGCTATAAGCCGGGCCTCTTAGTCGGAGTGTGGCTCAGCCCGGTAGAGCACTGCGTTCGGGACGCAGGGGTCGCAGGTTCGAATCCTGCCACTCCGACCATTCTTTCAATGGCTTATAGTTTCGCCGGTCTGATGGCGCAACGAAATGCGCAACGAATTGGGTCATCTTACACCGTTGCGCGGCCATTTGATGCCATTCTTTCTGGTGCTGGCAGTATCATCAGGGTGGCGGTCCTCGCCCCTTGAGGTGTGGGGGCGACGTCCGGGAACTCTTAGTCGTGATAATCGGCATTCGGTGGCGGGAGGCCCGCGACGCGCGCGTCGACGCTTGAGGTCGAAGCTCGAATGTTGAGCTAGCGGCGTCCCCCGAAAGCCTCTGCCGCTTCCTCTTGGAAGTCCGGATGATGATGGCCGTAGTTTTGCTCGAGCTGCTCGACGGTCATACCAAGCCATCCAGCGGCTTCCCACAGATCGGTACCTGCCTGCATTTGCCACGTAGCCGCGGTATGTCGGAGCGAGTGCCGCACGACTTCATCGCCAAGCCCTGCATCCTCAAGGATTCCCTCCCAGGCGGAGCGGATCTTTCCAGCGAGAGGCTGGCCGTCATGCATGCGGTTGACGACGAAGCGGATTTCCTCGCCATCCTTCATCAGCCCCGCCGCGCGCAGTTTGGCCGAACGCCGCGCGTCGATAGAACGCCAGCGCACCAAATGTGGTCGTAGTCGATTGGCAATTTTTGTTGGAGGACGCCGCTTCTTGGTGGCTTGTTCGTCGCTGCCTCGACCCTGATAGATCATGGCATTGAGGTTCAACCATGGATGCGTAGTGGTCGCCATCCATTGTGTCCGGCGGATCGTCTCCTCTCGCCTGGCGCTGTACAGCCCGATGAGAATAAAGCGTGCTGCCGGCCGACGCCGATTGATGATCCAGCGCTCACGGCGGATCAGGCGCCCGTTCAGAGTGCTCTTCCAGTGACCACGCGCGACATCCCAAACGTAGCCCATCGCTGCACCGAATAGACGAGCGGCCTCGTTTCGCGTTAGCCAACGCTGCCGGCCGTCTGCCTTTGGCGGCAACGTAACCTTTGGCACGATGCTAAGCGTGTGCTCGGCATGGTAGGCGTTAATCGCGGCACGCAGATCTTCTAGCCGCCGCCGCGCCGTTTGATCCGAGACAGTTCCGGCGCGCGGTGTAATACCGGCCGCTCTATTGTTCTGGTTCGGAGCGCCGGTCGACCAGTCGACAAAGTCCCGGCAGAGCTGCGCCTTAAGCTCTGAGATCTTCTTCGCACCGAAAAATGCGTTCAGATCGAGCAAGCGAATGAGCAATAGCTCATGGTCTGCGAGTTTCCGGGAGTCCTGCGACCGGGGTCGTTTCAACGTCTCATAAAAGGTCAGGATATCCGCTATCGAGAGGATACGAGGGTCGGTCGCCCCAATTGCGAACGTGTGGCGCGAGCCGATGTATTTTTCCAGCGCTTGCGCTGCTCCATCAGTGTCATCGCGGCAGCAGCCTGTGCGGATCTGCCGTCGCTTTCCGCCCGATTGATCGAGGATGACCCAGCATCCTTCGTCTTCTCGCAGCCAGAGTCGCGGCGGTTTGGCTTTGCGGCCCGGCATGATGGTTTGACCATTTTGCGGATGGCACGAGGGGTCGTCAGATCCTTCCCTGCTACTTTGGCGATTTCAAGAGTCCCTACAGCCGTGGCCTTGCGCAAGGACGATAACGTCAACGGTCCGTCTGGAAAGAACACGGCAACAGCCTCCACAAGCGTCATCACTTCGTCCTCGTCCCATTGGGCGGGATTGGGCCGCGCTTTTGCGCGGGCGAGCTTGTCGACTTTATGCTTCGGCATGCTTGGACAGGGTGCTCATGGATTAGCGAGCCCTTCGGCTCCGCCGTTAGTTCAAGGTGTATGTGAATTCTGCGTTTCGGGAAGCCTTTCCCTCGGCTAGTGCGGCAATTGGCGGCTGCGAGGTGCAAATCGGACAATTTGATAAGGGATCGACGCGTTCGCGGCATAAATTAGCGGCGGGCGTCCTCAAGACGCACGACACGACCGGTGTCGATGTTCGATCGTGCCGCAGCAGATTGCTTATCTTGCGCAATCATCGATCAGGGTCGACGACGGTAACTTCGAAATGTATGGGGAAATCTCGATGGCAACGTCCGAAACGTACAAAACGTTTCTCAGTCGTGTCACCGAAGCGCGCGAAGCCGTGGCTACCCGCTCGGGTGTCCAAGCGCCAACTCCCCGGACGGTGGTCTTGAAGCTATCTGGCCAATTGTACGAGGTTACACGGCACTGTGCGATAATGGGGAACGTCGGCTTCCTTCGCAGGATTGGGAGGACCATAATTCAACAAGTGCGGCTTTGCCGCTGAAGAACCGCGCAGGCGTCGATGAGAGATCGAACGCAATCGGAAATTACGCCAGATACCCCGCTTCGCCTTGCTGATGCCGTGAAGATCGCATTCCCTATGGGCGGAATGACGGTCGCCGGCCTGCGACGTGAGCGCGATCGTAACCGACTGCTAGTTGAGAAGATTGCCGGCAAGGAATTTACCACTCTGGCTCACATTGAACGGATGCGAGAGCTATGCCGCGACGAAGCAAGGGCGCCAGGCTCCAGCTCAAGGCCGCCCGCCGAGACAAAAGCGGAAAGATCACCCACCAAGCGACCTGGATTATCAGAGACAACGGCCGGGATGTCGGCACAGGCTGCGCTGCAGATGAGATTGCGGCTGCGGAAAGGAAATTAGAGGAATACTTAGCGTCTAAGTACACGCCGGAGCGACGAATACGGCACATCGACGATATTCCGGTCGCGGATGTTCTGTCGATTTACTTAGATGCGCAGCTTGAAAAGCTTCGCGATCGCTTTAACGTCGATGGCGAAAACGAAGATTCCATTCCCGCTATCCGCAAGTTCAAGAAGCGCATCGAGCGATTGAACGAGTGGTGGGGCGCAAAAATGCTTGGCGAAGTAAACGGAGAGGCATGCCGCTCATACAAGAAATGCCGCAGAAAGGGCGGCGCGCGCCGAGATCTTGAGGATCTGCGTGCCGCTGTTGGTCACCATGCAGCCGAAGGATACCACAGGGAAATCGTCAAGGTCTCGTTGCCGGAGAAGGGTGAGCCGCGCGACAAGTGGTTGACACGCAGCGACGCGGCCAAGCTGATTTGGACTTGCTGGCGCTATCGCGAACGGCAAAAGAATTCGCGCCGACCGATGGAGGATGTGAAGGCCCCGACGCGCAAGCGTCCGCTGCGACATCTTGCTCGCTTCATACTCTTGGGCATCTACAGCGGGACGCGGGCTGGAGCCATAGCCGCGGCATCACCAATCCCAGCGGTCGGTCGTTCTTATGTCGACCTGGAGCGCGGACGCTACTACCGTCAGAAGCAGGGCAGCGCGAAAACCAACAAGCGGCAACCGACGGTCCCGATCCCCTCGCGCTTGCTCACCCACTTGCGGCGTTGGCACCGCATTGATCCAGACGCAAGGCACTTCGTTGAGTTCAACGGCAGGCCGGTGGCCTCGGTCAAAACCGCATTCAAGAGCGCCGTCAAGCTTGCGGGGCTTGGTCCCGGAATATCTCCTCATACCTTGCGACACACGGCGGCGACTTGGCTGATGCAGAGGGGCGCAGATCCGTGGCAGGCAGCTGGCTATCTCGGAATGTCACTTGACGTCCTGCTGAACACCTACGGTCATCATCACCCAGATTATCTCTCCGACGCCGTCGAGAAGATCGCCATGCATGAGCACAGCGAACGAAATGCGCACGTATCTGGTGCGGTTTCTGGTGCGGTTATCCCGCTTCGGCCAAACAAGATCCAATAAGGAGTTGATTTCATTGGTGGGCCCGGCAGGACTCGAACCTGCAACCAGACCGTTATGAGCGGCCGGCTCTAACCATTGAGCTACAGGCCCCGCCGCCTGCAGGCCGCGCGGGGCGACCGGCAACGGTGCGGGCTCCGTTTACAGGGTGACTGGCGTTCCGGCAATGCCGCTCCGCCCGCCGTTGAGGTATCGGCCAACTGCACCGCTTCCACCCCGTCCTGATTGTCGAAGCCTCAATTTCGGGCTTTAAACCCATGCGCAAGAAATCGAAATTCCTAAATGATCTCAAGCCGATTTGGGCTGTCCAGTCCCTGGACGGAAAATATTCCGCTTCCCTCGTCGAGGCTGGGCAAGAACTCGGCATTTTTTGGAGTTGATGTACGATTCGGCGCATGGCGAATCGGACGTTCAAGGCCGGCGACAGCCGGGAGCAACCCAGTCTTCTTCCTCCCCGGATTGAGGACTATGTCGGACAGCAGAATCCGGTGCGGGCGATCGACAGTTTCGTTGGCGCGCTCGACCTTTCAAAGCTCGGCTTCCGCCATGCGGATCGTGCCGCGGACGAAGTGGGGCAGCCGCCCTACGATCCGGCCGATCTGCTGAAGCTCTACCTTTACGGCTACATCAACCAGATCAGGTCGTCGCGGCGGTTGGAGCGGGAGGCCTGCCGCAATCTGGAGCTGATCTGGCTGTTGAAGAACATGAAGCCGGGCTATCGGACGATCGCCAACTTCCGCAAGGAGAACTGGGCGGCGCTCAAGGCCGCGAACCGCAGTTTCGTGCTGCTCCTGCGCGACCTCGGCCTGATCGGTGGGACCTTCGTTGCGATCGACGGGGCGCTATTCCATGGTAACGCCAGCAAGGGCAGCATCTTCACGCAAGGGAAGCTGGCCAAACAGATCGCCGCGTTGGACAAGGAGATCGAGGCTTATGGCAAGGCCCTTGAAGCCAACGATGCCGAGGAAGCCAAGCGATGTGCCGGTCCGGGAGATGGCAGCAAGGGCAGCGGCGATGTCGGCGAGAAGGTGAAGGAGCTGATGGCCCGGCGCGAGCGCGCGCAAGCCGACCTCAAGAACCTGGAGACAAGCGACAAGGGGCAACTCTCGAAGACCGATCCCGACGCAAGGCTTCTGAGCAAGGGCGACCAGACCATTGCGGGTTACAACGTGCAGAGCGTCGTTGACGACAAGCACACGCTCATCGTTGCCAGCGAGGTCGTCAACCGCAACGACGCGGGCCATCTTCATGAGATGGCAAAGGCGGCAAAAGAGGCCCTCGACGTCGAGACTCTGCAGGTGGCGGCCGATGCCGGCTATTCCACCAGCGAGGACCTGAAGGCCTGCGAGGATGACGGCATTGTTGCCTATGTGCCGCTGCACGAGGGCAATGGCAAGCTCAAGGAAGGCCGCCTCAGCCGCAAGGACTTCAGTTACGATGCGAACGCCGATGCCTACCGTTGCCCGGCCGGCGAGCTGCTGCGCCCGACGGAAGGGCGCTGGACGAACACGAGCGGCCGCATCGAGATCCGCTACCTGGCGCGCAAGGCGGCCTGCGCAGCATGTCCCCTGAGCGCGCGGTGTCTTGCCCCGAAGGCGCCTTACCGGAGCATCGCGCGCTGGGAACACGAGGACGTTCTCGAACGTCACCGCATGAGGATGCAAAGCGCCGAGGCTGCCACATTGATGCGCCGCCGTTCCGCCATCGTCGAGCACCCTTTCGGAACACTCAAATGCCGCGCCGGCTATCAGCACTTTCTCGTGCGCGGCTTCGACAAGGTCCGCGGCGAATGGAGCCTGATGGCGCTTTGCTACAACTTCACCCGCGTGCTCAGCATTCTCGGCTTCGACCGCTTCGTCGCGTACCTTGCAGAAAAGACGCGCATTGCCGGCGCAAACCTCCTTGCGGCCACTCTGCGCGCCATTCGGCTTGCTTTGCGGCCCTTCCGCGCCAAAATCTCGCTGTCGCTCGTCGTCAGTGCTTTCCGAGCCGCCCCAGCCCCTTAGTTGCCATTCTTGCCCAGTCTCGACGGGCAAATCAGTGGTTTGAATCCGCCCGTCTCACCCGATTGAGGGCGCGTCGCGATCGTCACGAGTGTTGCGGTGAGATGCGGTGGACGCGGAGTGCGCAACTGACGAGTGCGCATGAAGCGGACGGTGAAGTCGTGTGGTTCCGACGCCCCAGTGGCAGGTGTCTCCTCGCTAAGCACGCGGAACGTGTCTTTGCGAAGACGGTGACAAAAAAGCCAAGTCTCGCCGGGGAGAGCACGAAGTAAGCCGTAAAACCATCGCGCAGGGAAGGCCGGGTTGTTTCCGGTTTCACCTGTGGTCCTACCCCTGTGCTTTTTAGTTGCACAGGGCCCATGGGTGCAATCGGCACCCGGTCTTCCCTGCGCCCTCTGCCTTGCAGCGAGGGACAATGACGATGCAAAGCTCGGACACATCATGTCGCGGGAGCGCGGAGTGCTGGCCGACTGATGATCGACCGGATGCAATCCGCTCTCTTCTCGAAAGACCGTGGTTCAATCCACCGAGACGCCGGCGAACTCCACCACCTTGCGCCATTTGTCCGTCTCGTCGGCCACCAGCTTGCCGAATTCGGCCGGGGTCATCGGCTTCGGAATGCCGCCGGCCTCGGCGAGGCGCGCCACGAGCTTCGGGTCCTTCAAGGCTTCGCCCACAGCCTTGTTGATGACATCGACGATCTCCGGCGGTGTGCCTTTCGGCGCGGAAATGCCGTAGAAGCCGACCGCCTCGAAGCCCGGCACCGTCTCGGCGATCGCCGGCACGTCGGGCACGCCGGGCCAGCGCTGCGGCGAAGTGACGCCGAGCGCGCGGACGCTGCCGCCGCGCGACTGTTCCAGCGCCGACGGCAAATTGTCGAAGATCAGCTGCACCTTGTTGGAGATGATGTCGGGAAACGCGATCGCGGATCCGCGATAGGGCACGTGCTGCATGTCGCACTTGGTCATCGCCTTGAATAGCTCGGCCGACATGTGCACCGAGGTGCCGTTTCCGGACGAGGCATAGGCGAGCTTGCCCGGATTGGCCTTGCAGTAATCGATCAACTCCTGGACGGTCTTCGCCGGCAGCGCGTTGGTGACCACCAGCATGTTGGTGAGCTGCATGATGCTCGCGACCGGCGTGGTGTCGCGCAGGAAGTCGTAGGGCAGCTTTTTGTAGAGCGAGGTCGAGATCGCGTTGTTGGGCGCGACGAACAAGAGCGTGTAGCCGTCCGCCGGCGAGTTGATCGCCGCCGCCGCTGCGATATTGCCGCCGGAGCCGGCGCGGTTCTCGACCACGAATTGCTGGCCGAAATGATCCGACAGCCACTGGCCCATGATGCGCGCGACGATGTCCACCGGGCCGCCGGCGGCAAAGCCGATCAGCCAGCGCACCGGCCGGTTCGGATAATCGGAGGCGGAGGAGGGGACGACAGAGGCAAGGCAGCAGGTCAAACCAAGCAGGGCGGCACGCGCAAACCGGATCATTGTTTCTCCCGTCATTTTCTTGTGAGCGTTGCCGTCATGGTTTCACAAAACGCTGCCTTTGCCTACGGACATCGGCCGTGCGACGATAGTTGGCCCTGCATCGAATGCTGCTTGAGGCCTGACATGAAATTCGCTGTCATGATTTTCGTCGCCGTGTTGCTGTTCGCGGGCGGCGCGGGCGCGCAAGAAGGGGGCAAAGCCATGTCGAAGACCACGATCCATTTCGGCACCGCGACGCCGGGCGGTGGCTTCCCGCTCTATGGCAACGCCTTCGCCGAGGTGATGAACGCGGACGACCCGACGCTGTCGATCGAGCCGCGAAATACCAAGGGCTCCAACGAAAACATCCCGCTGCTCGAGGCCGGCACAATCGATATTGCAACCGTTGCGGGCGAGCCGTCCTATGAGGCCTTCATGGGAATCGGGCGGCCGCCGGCGACGAAGCTCAAGATCCTCACTGCGATGTATTCGAGCCCGGGCATGTTCGTGGTCCGCGCCGACAGCCACTACAAAACGATCCGCGACCTAGTCGGTCAGCCCGTCGCCTTCGGCGCCAGAGGCTCGGGTCTGCCGATCCTGTCGCGCTACATCCTCGACGGCATCGGGCTGAAGCAGGACGAGGACTTCAAGTCGATCTATCTCGATCGCGCCGGCGACGGCCCGGCGATGGTGGAGGACGGCCGCGCCGCCGCGCTGTGGGGCGCCGGCATCGGCTGGCCCGGCTTCACCAAAATGGCCGAGAGCGCGAGCGGTGCTCGCTTCATCGCGCCAAGTGCGGACGAGATTGCGCGCATCCGTGCCAAGCACACCTTCCTGAAGCCGCTGACGGTTCCGGCGGGCAGCTATCCGAACCAGACCGAGGCGATCGCCTCGGTCGGGTCCTGGAGCTACATCCTCGCGCGCGAGAGCCTGCCCGATGATGTCGCCTATCACCTCGCGAAGACGCTGCACGGCGTTGAGGCGACCTTCTGCAAGAAGCTCGCGCAGGCCTGCGAGACCACGGCGGCGAACACCGTCGCCGCCGCGCCTGATATTAACCTGATCCACCCCGGCGTGCTCAGATATTTCCGCGAGGTCGGGCTGGTGAAATAGACGGCGAATGGTGAGTGGCGAATAGCGAATGGCGACATCTATCCGCTGCTCCCCATTCGCTCACTTCTTGATCAGCGGGCAGGCCGGGTCCGGCGGGCCGAACGCGTCGTCGCCCGAAATCTTCGCCAGGATCTTGTAATAGTCCCACGGATATTTCGATTCCTTGGGCGTCTTGACCTGCACCAGCCAGAGGTCGTGCACCATCAGATTGTCCTCGCGCAGCTTGCCGTTGCGGGCGAAGAAATCCTCGATCGGCTTCTCGCGCATCTTGGCGGCGACCTTGAGCGGATCGTCGGTGCCGCTCTCCTTGATGGCGTTGAGATAGTGCATGACCGAGGAGTAGACCCCGGCCTGCCACATCGTCGGCATCCGGTTCATCTTGGCAAAGTAGCGCTTCGACCATTCGCGGGTCTTTTCGTCCATGTCCCAATAGAACGAGGTGGTCAGCAACAGCCCCTGCGCGGCAGAGAGGCCGATCGAGTGGACGTCGGTGATCAGGGCCAGCAGCGCCGCCATCTGCTGCCCGCCGGCGAAGACGCCGAACTCGCCCGCGGTCTTGATCTCGTTGGTGTTGTTCGGCGGCCCACCGGCGATCCCGATGATCTTCGCCTTCGACGCCTGCGCCTGCAGGATGAAGGACGACAGATCGGGGGTGGCAAAGGGCGGCCGCACCGCGCCCAGCACCTTGCCGCCGTTCTTCGTCACCACGGCGGAAGCGTCCTTCTCCAGCGAGTGGCCGAACGCGTAGTCGTCGGTGATGAAGAACCAGCTGTCGCCGCCGCGCTTCACCACTTCCCTGGCGGTGCCGACCGCGAGGGCCCTGGTGTCGAACACCCATTGTATCGCGTAGGGCGAGCAGAACTTGCCGTGGAAATCGGTCGCGCCGGTCGAGTGCGCGATGAACAGCTTCTTCTTCTCGTTGGCGATGTTCTGCACCGCGAGCCCGACCGCCGACACCGGCACGTCGACGATGAGATCGACCTGGTCGACATCGTACCAGCGCCGGGCGATGGTCGCGCCGATGTCGGGCTTGAGCTGATGGTCGCCGACGATCACCGTAACAGGCTTGCCCAGCACCTTGCCGCCGAAATCGTCGACCGCCATCTGCGCGGCGGTGACGGAGCCTTGTCCCGTCGGGGTCGAGGCCGGGCCGTTCATGTCGGTGAGCACACCGATCTTGACCACGTCATCGGAAATCTGCGCCATCGCGGCCGAGGAGGCCAGCAGCGCGGCTGCGAGCGTCCCGAACATGGATAGTCTTCTGGCGATCATCCTGTTTCCCTCCCTGGATTGGCGCATTGGCCCGTTATTGCTTGTGCCGGGGCTTTGCCGTCCGGCCATATTGGTTTCTTTTGCAACCATTTTGGAGGCCGGTCAACGCGCCTTCGGTCTAATGGCGAGGGGGCAGACCGGCCCAAGGCGGTTTCTTTCGGCGTCGATTCAGTCCATAGCGGGCCATGGTCACAGCCCAATGTCTGCCGGCTTCGCTTACCCCGCTCGATGTGGCGCTCACTGCCCTGTTGCGCGACGTCGCGCCGGTGGCGCCGATCGAACTGCCGCTGGCCGACGCCTTGCGCTGCATCGCAGCCGAGATGCCGCCGCTGCGCGCGCATCCGCCGCGCGACGTCACGGTCCATGACGGCTGGGCGATGCGCGCCAACGATCTGGTCGGAGCATCGTCCTATGCGCCCTTGCTGCTGGCCACGCCCCCGGTCTGGGTCGAGGCCGGCCAAGCCATGCCGGATGGCGCCGACTGCGTGGTCGATGCCGACGCGGTCGACATCTCCGGCCCGCTCGCGCAGGTGCTTGCCGAAGCGATCCCGGGGCAGGGAGTTCGGCGCGCCGGCGGCGATATCGCCGAGGGGCGAGCGCTGGTGGAAGCAGGGCAGCCCGTGCTGGCGCGCGACCTCTTGCTCGCGCGGGCGGCCGGACTGGAGAGGTTGTGTGTGCGGCGGCCGCGGCTTCGCATCGTCAATAGTCCCGGCGGCCATGTGACCGCACCGTTCATCGCGGAAGCCGCGCGCATCGCCGGCGCCGATGTCGTCTGCATCGACGCAGCGGGGCGTGATGCGGCAGCGATCGCAAGCGCACTCGATGCGGATGGTTGCGATCTGCTGATCACGATCGGCGGCAGCGGCGTCGGCCGTACCGATGCGACGGTGACCGCGCTTGCCAGTCGTGGCGAGGTGATCGCGCACGGTATCGCCTTGCAGCCCGGGCGCACCATGGCGGTGGGGCGGATCCGTACGACGCCGGTCGTCGCGTTGCCGGGCGCGCCCGATCAGGCCTTCGCGGCGTGGTGGGCGATTGCGGTTCCCGTGCTTGATCGCCTGTCGGGCCGGCATCCGCATGAGATGCTCGCGCTGCCGCTTGCGCGCAAGATTGCGTCCAGCGTCGGCATTGCCGAGGTCGCGCTGCTCGCGCGTCAGCAGGGTACCTGGGCGACGCTCGCGATCGGGGAACTGTCGCTCGACGCGCTCGCGCGCGCTGGGGCCGTGCTGATCGTGCCCGGCGCCGCGGAGGGTTTTGCTGCGGGCACGCTCGTCGATGCCTATATGTTATGGGAGTGAGGGAGTGAGTTCCCGAGATGACCAGCACGCCCACGCTGAAGCCCAGTCCGTCCGTCGATCAGGACCAGTTCCTGACCATCCTCTCGCGTGAGGCCGCACTCGCGCGCTTCGAGGCCGCGCTGTTTCCGCGCGGAGCACCGAGCGAGGCGCGGCCGCTCGCCGATGCGCTTGGCTGCGCGCTGGCGGAGGACGTGGTTGCGCCGATCGACGTGCCGCCGTTCGATCGCTCCAATGTCGACGGTTTTGCCGTGCGCTCCGGCGATCTCGCAGGCGCGGGCGAAGCCGCGCCGGTGCAACTCACCCTGAACGACGAGACGGTCGCCTGCGGCACGGCGCCGACGCGGCCGGTGCTGTCGGGCACCGCGACGGCGATCGCGACCGGCGGCCCGGTGCCACGCGGCGCCGACGCCATCGTGATGGTCGAGCACACCCAGCCCGCCGGCAATCGCGCGATCGAGGTGCGGCGCGCCGCATCGCCCGGACAATTCGTCTCCTATGCCGGCTCCGATATCGCGCGCGGCGAGGCGCTGCTGCGCGCCGGCACGATCGTTGGCTCGCGTGAGATTGGCATGCTCGCGGCCTGCGGCATCGCGGAGGTTCAGGTGGCGCGTCGTCCGCGCGTTGCGATCCTCTCGACCGGCGACGAATTGGTGCAGCCGGGCGAGAGGCTGCGGCCGGCCGCGATCTATGACACCAACGGCGCGATCGTCACGGCGGCGATTGCCGAGAACGGCGGCGGGGCGCATTTCCTTGGCGCGATCGCGGACGACGAGGCCAGGCTGGAGACCGCGATGCGCCAGGCGCTGGCGGAAAGCGACATGCTCGTGCTGTCGGGCGGCACATCCAAGGGCGCGGGCGACGTCTCGCACCGGATCATCGGCCGGCTCGGCAAGCCCGGCATCATCGCACATGGCGTGGCGCTGAAACCGGGCAAGCCGCTCTGCCTCGCGGTCTGTGACGGCAAGCCGGTGATCATCCTGCCGGGCTTCCCGACTTCCGCAATGTTCACCTTCCACGACATGATCGTGCCGGTGCTGCGGCGGATGGCCGGCCTGCCGCCGCGCTCGGATGCCAAGGTGACGGCCAAGGTGCCGGTGCGGATCGCATCCGAACTCGGGCGCACCGAGTTCGTGATGGTGTCGCTGGTCGAAGGCGCCGACGGCCTGATCGCCTATCCCAGCGGCAAGGGCTCGGGCGCAATCACGTCCTTTGCGCAGGCCGATGGTTTCCTGAAGATCGACGCGCTCGCCGACCAGATGCCGGCAGGCAGTGAAGCCGAGGTGACGTTGTTCACGCCGCATGTGCGGGTACCGGATCTCGTCATCGTCGGCAGCCATTGCACCGGGCTCGATCTCGTCACCGCGCCGCTGGCGCGTGCCGGCCTTACTGTGCGGTCGATCGCGGTGGGCAGCCTCGGCGGGCTCGCGGCGGCCAAGCGCGGCGAATGCGATCTTGCGCCAATCCATCTGTTCGACGACAAGACCGAGACCTATAACACGCCGTATCTTGCAGACAGCCTCGAGCTCGTGCCGGGCTGGCGGCGCATGCAGGGCATCGTGTTCCGCAAGGACGATAAGCGCTTTGCGGGCTTGAGCGCGCAGGAGGCGGTGCGCGCCGCGCTCGCCGATCCCGCCTGCATCATGGTCAACCGCAATCAGGGGGCGGGCACGCGTATCCTGATCGACCGGCTGCTCGGCGGCAGCAGGCCGGACGGCTACTGGAATCAGCCGCGCTCGCACAATGCGGTCGCCGCCGCAGTAGCGCAGCATCGCGCCGATTGGGGCATGACCATCGCGCCGGTCGCCCATGCGTCCGGGCTCGGTTTCATTCCGCTGGCCGAAGAGCATTATGATTTCGCGCTTGTGACGGCGCGCAAGCAACGGCCCGCGGTGCAGGCGTTCCTCGACGCATTGGCGTCGGAGAAGAGCCGTGCGGCGTTGGCAAAAGCGGGCTTCAGACCGGCATAGCTGGGCCCGAGTCCACCGCGCGCTGGCCGCGTAGGGCGGGTGGCGCAACAAGTCCGGTGTCGTCCTGGCGAAAAGCCGGGACAACGTTGGGGTTAGGCTCGGATTCGATTGTCAAACAGCGCGGTGTCATCACCCGCGCATGCGGGTGATCCAGTATTCCAGAGACGCGGAGCTTAACCGAGAGGCCGCGGCGTACCGGGTCGCCCGGTCGAGCCGGGCGACGACAGAAGTGGATGGGGACACAGCTTCGCATTCTCGCGACACGATCTGTCCGAGCTTTGCATCTCGTTCCGCCCTCTATTGATCAGAGGGCGCAGGGAAAGCCGGGTGCCGATCGCACCCATGGGTCCCGTGCAAATGGAAAGCACGGGAGGTAGGACCACAGGTGTAAGCGGAGCAATCCCGGCTTTCCCTGCGCGATGGTTTTACGGCTTATACGTGCTCTCCCCGGCGAGACCTGACTTTTTTGTCACCGTCTTCGCAAAAGCGCTTCGCGCTTTGCGAGGAGACACCTGCCACTAGGTGTGAGCTTTCAGGAGGTTGTCCATCTGGTCTGAACCGAGCAAGCTGAGGTTGCGAAGCTTCAGTGTTCCCCGGGGAGACCAGATGAACATCCACAAGAATGCGCCTCTGACGCCGAAAGGTCGAGAGGCGATGGTGCGGAGCGTGATCGAGGGCGGCCTGACGAAGGCCGCAGCCGCGCTGCAATTCAATGTCACGGCGAAGACGGTCGCCAAATGGGTCAAGCGCTTCCGCGCAAGCGCGCCGACGGGATGCACCGCCAGTGCAGCACCAGCGGTGAAGGCCGCGATCGCAATTGCAGCAAGATATTCGATCCTCATGGCGATGGTCCCTCCCATCGGTCCCACGAATTAACCGGACACTTTCAGAATTGGTTCCCGAGCGCGAGTGAGTTCCATGGGCATCGCCGGCAGGGATCGCTGCCCGGCCTTTGCATGATCAATGCTTCGGCACTGCGCTCCATAGGTTCCTCATTCCGTTCGCGATCAGAATTGGGAACGAAGAGCCTTGCCAGGACTTTAGAAGCCATGAGACCGCCGCTCGCTGGTGAACCACCCGGCGCATGTCGCGGATAGCCAAAGGTCGCTACCAAAGACCCGCTGTTGTCAAAACAAGCGCTCGCGCAAGATAGCCAAAAGCGGCGGTCTCCGGTCTTACTCAAAATCGCCAACTGCGCCCCGATCAGTTGCGGGGGGAGCGTACTGTCGGCCTGCCGGTGGCGTTGTTCATACCGACCGGAGGCTGTGTTATGCGCAACCGCATCGACATCAACTACGTCCACAGCCGGGCCATCGTTCGAGAGATCGGCGAGAGGCTGCGAGCGTCGCTGAAACCAGAGTCGGAACTCCCGCCGAGACTAAAAATGCAAATCGGCCGGCTCCGCGAATTGGAAGAGCGGTCACCCTCGATCATTCCAGCGGCTGAGCGCCGGGATAAGCCTCGCCGTTGAGGTAGATCCTCGCATTGGCTGTGCGGTGCCCAGAGCGCGCGCGTTCCTTTCAGAACAACCCGACCAAGATGAAAAAGGCGACCTCAGTCAGGAAAGTGACGCTCATAATCGCGACTATGAGGAAGGCGTTGCCCGCTGAAAGTGGGGTCATGACATGCCTCGCATCTTGCGAAGCCCCGAAGCCTCCAAGCGTTAATTCGCCGAGGGTCGGAATGTTTCGGTTCCCGAACGCGGGAGCGAATGCTGCGATCGGCGCTATCGCGCTCGTTCCACTCGAGAGCGCGGTCCAAATATTGAACAGCGCCTGATCTGGCATCGAGGCGCCAACTGAGACGGCCTTACCATGCAGCTACTAAAAGGGCGACGGATGCGATCAGCGTTGCGGTGCTGAGGGCCATCACGACAAGGGCTTGTTCACTGTGCGCTTGCAGGTTTTTGTCGTCCATTGTCGCCAATGCCGGTTCGCGCATGTCGTTCCTGATTGCGGGAAAGACAGTCGTTCTAGAGTGCGCGTCTTCTAGTTCACCGGCTTGAATTCTGCGATCCGGCGATCGTCCTCCCAAGCTCCACCGGGTAACAGTTGAAGCGCGCGAACTATGTTCACGGCCGGAGAACTACGGAAATAAATCCCGCGCTGAATGAGAAGTCCTTCCGCCTCGTAAACATTGCTGTGGCTAGAACTTTCACCATGTCGTCCCAGTAGAGTTATTGAGGAATTGGAGTAACCCGAGGGAACGACTGCCCAGTCGCGGCCGTTCTTACCGGGCACTGCTATCCGGAATGGGCCTCAACGCAATCAGCCCCGCGTCGGGGCCTTTCTCGTTTTTTGAAGCAACCAAATGCACAGCGTCGTCCAAGCGGATGGCGGCAAGTCCTGCATAGCAAGGAGGCCATCGGCGGCTACCGGATTTCCAGTTCCTTGATCGCCTGAGCCGAAATCTTTGCGGGGTCTTCGATACCGGTTTGCGCGACCTTGATGATCGTCTTCGCGATCATTTCCGTGAGGGGGTCGTCGCGGTCCTTGACGCAGAGCGTATGCAACGCTCGCTCGTAAGCCGCTGTGATGCGGCTAATCGTTTCCGTCTCTATCGTGAAGCCGTGCAACAATCGGTCGATAATCATATAGCCTCACTTTGGTGCTTGCAGTCCGCGCGAGTTCAGCCACTTGGCCAGATCAGAAGCGGTCTCGGCTTGGCGGGCTCTGCGAATAAATAAGGCGCTCGCGCTCAACGCCCGGCGGGGTGCCTCGGGCTTCCTTCCGAAAGCGCCGTGCCTCTTCCTCGAGGCGTTCTTCCAAGGTGGTCGTTTGTTGGATGCGTTGGTGGGACATGCGCTCCTCTCCTTTGCAGGCGGGAGCGCGATCGGTCTCTCAGCCACCAGCGCCTACGGGCAAGAGCCGAAACTGGTGATGGGGAACAACCTACACCTTGGAGGTCGAGTTCCAATCCACAAATCGGGCTTAGGGCGGTGCCTAATTGCCGTGATAACCCTTGGTTGGCTCAAGTGGTTCGGACGCGACATCGATTGCGAAGGACATTGGCCGTCGTGTTGAGCTCAGTGCCGGAGGGTTGCCTCCACGAACTCCTGTACAGAGCGCGGGACTTCATCGTACTCCGCAATGCAGCGCCGGAGCTCGTCGGCAATATCCTTGGTTACATCGCGAGACCATCCTTCGGCAGTGTTGAAGGCCACAATACGCACCGGGTGGCTATACTGGTCGTCCATAAGACGTCGGATCAGAGTCTTCCGATCGGTGCCTTCTTCATCCGCTTCGCACCAGGCGCGGCCAAGTCTGCCGAAATCGTTCAGCACCAAATAGGTATCATGGTCCGCTTGCTGCGGCACGATCGAAGGCGCGCGAGGCATATGTGAAACTTCCCGCTGCGACGAATGCGTGGAACCTTACTCCATTTCAGGCGCTTTCTGTAGGAACCTCCTGGAAATTTCGCGGTAAATCAATCGGATAAGAGGTGTCTCAACCGGTAACGGGTACAGGAGGTGGAACACGACAAAGGTTGCGATCGTCCGGTTGAAGCAAAGCACCCCGTCGCAAGTTATCGTTTATCACCGGCAGGGCCCATCGCAGGCGCCTGTGGCTGAGAGACCAATTGGGCTCCCGCCTGTGTCAGGGAGCAATGCCATGTTAAGACGACTTCGTTTCAGGAACACAACCTTGGAAGAAGTCCTGGCGGGCGACCCGCAGCGCCTTCGGAAGCGGTTCCGCGCGCGCTACCAGACCTCGAAAGAGCACCGATCAGCAAGGCTTGCCAAGTCAGGACGGCCTGTCAGTCAACGGAGTGACTGACCCTATGGGGTTGGGACCTCCGGGATAGCGGCGGCGCGCCAGCTATCGCCCAGAGGTCGCCAAGGAGGTTCGTGCACGGCTGCGGGACCTGATTGCCGAGGCGCGGTCCTACCGCGCACCCGCCTCATCCAGCGCCGCCAGCCGCTCCGCTTCCGCGATGTCGTCCATCGTGTTGGCGTTGAAGAACGGGTCGAGCGGGGTGGTCAGCCAGGTGACGGTCGCAAGCTTGTAACCCGCGGTCCAGCGGTCGATCTTCCTCACGTCGTCGACGACCAGCGCGTGGCGCAGTTCGTCGCGCAAGGCGACCCTCCACAGTCCGATCACCGGATGCGACTGGCCGCCGGAAGCGGCGACCGCGAGCTCCGCGTCCTGCTCGGCGAGCGCCCGGTAAAGCCGCGCCACCAGGTCGCGCGGCAGGAACGGACAGTCGGCGGCGGCGCTCAGCACCAGCGAGACATCAGGCCGGTTCGCCGCGACCCAGTCGAGCGCGGCAAGAATGCCGGCGAGCGGGCCGGGGAAATCCGCAACCGTGTCGGCAATCACGGGCAACCCGAACGCGGCGAAGCGCGCGGGATCGCCGTTGGCGTTGAGGACGAGGCCGCCGCATTGCGGCGCCAGCCGCGCGATCACGCGCTCGAGGATGGTGCGGCCGGCGATCGTGCGCATCGGCTTGTCACCGCCGCCCATTCGCCGCGCCAGGCCGCCAGCGAGGAGAACGCCAGGGATATTAGTCGTCACGCGCTTCGCCCTTGCGTTTGTGCCGCGCCGATTCCTCCTCGACATAGTCGAGGTTCTGGTCGAACACGAGGCGCTCCTGCCCCGACAATGCGATGAAGCGTTTGCCGCGCGTGCGGCCGACCAGCGTCAGCCCGACCTGCCGCGCCAGCTCGACGCCCCAGGCGGTGAAGCCCGACCGCGACACCAGGATCGGAATGCCCATCCGCACCGTCTTGATCACCATCTCCGAGGTCAGCCTTCCTGTGGTGTAGAGGATCTTGTCGCCGGGATCGACCCCGTGGCGGTAGATCCAGCCGGCGATCTTGTCGACGGCGTTGTGACGGCCGACGTCCTCGGTGTAGCAGAGCGGCGTGCCTTCCTTGCACAGCACGCAGCCATGGATCGCGCCGGCTTCGAGATACAGCGAGGGCATGGTGTTGATCGTATGCGTCATCTGGTAGAGCCAGGAGGTGCGCAGCTCGGATTTCGGCAGCACGACGCTTTCGACCGCCTCCAGCAGATCGCCGAATGCGGTGCCCTGCGCGCAGCCCGAGGTCTGCGTGCGCTTCTTCAGCTTCTGCTCGAAATTGGTGTGGTGCTCGGTGCGGACGACCACCACCTGGAGATCGTCGTGATATTCGACCTCGGTGACGACATCGTCGTATTTGAGCATGTTCTGGTTCAGGAGATAGCCGAGCGCCAGGTATTCCGGATAGTCGCCGATCGTCATCATGGTGACGATCTCCTGCGCGTTGAGGTACAGCGTCAGCGGCCGCTCCACCGGCACCTTGATCTCGACCGCAGCTCCGGTCTGGTCGGTACCCTTGACGCGCTCGGTCAGGCGCGGATCGTCCGGATTGGGGACGATCAGGGGAACGGGCACTTTCTCGATCTTCATCATGTCGGTCAGGCTAGCATGACAAGGGCCTACAGCCGATATAAGCATGTGGGAAGCCAAGTAAAATACGGCTCCGTCATTGCGAGCGCAGCGAAGCAATCCATCTATCCGCCCGGTGGAGGCGTGGATTGCTTCGTCGCTCCAGCGCAAAATTGCTTTGCAATTTTGTCGCGAGCTCCTCGCAATGACGGGGCGAGCGGGTTCCATCATGGAGAGCGAAGTCAGATGAAAGTGATAGGCCTCGCGGGATGGAGCGGCGCCGGCAAGACCACCTTGCTGTCGCGGGTGATCCCGTATCTGCTCGGCCGCGGCTTGCGCGTCTCCGTGATCAAGCACGCACATCACGAGTTCGACGTCGACGTCCCCGGCAAGGATTCCTGGGTGCACCGGCAGTCCGGCGCCACCGAGGTGCTGGTGTCCTCGACACGGCGCTGGGCGCTGATGCACGAGCTGCGCGGCGCGAGCGAGCCGCGGCTGCCGGAATTGCTCGCCAAGATGGCGCGGGTCGATCTGGTCGTGGTCGAGGGCTTCAAGCGCGAGCCGATCAACAAGATCGAGGTGCACCGCGCGGCCAACGGCAAGCCGCTGCTGTTTCCCCACGATGCGAGCGTGGTCGGGATCGCAAGCGATGTCGCGGTTGAAACCACGCTGCCGGTGGCTCATCTCGACGACATCGAGGAGGTCGCTGAATTGATGCTGCGGTCGGCGGTTCCCGTCGCCGACGTGCTGGCGATGGCTTCGGCCGGGAGCTGAAAACATGACGATCTTCGGTTGGATCAGTCTGTCCGCGAGTTCGCATCACCTCCCCCGCAGGCGGGAGAGGGGGCGCAGTCTCGCCGCGGTTGCAGGTCGACCTCATCTCATTCCACTCTGACGAGGCGAAATGGCGCAACTGTCCGACGATTGCTTTGCCTTTGGCGGACCGATGATGTCGGTGGACGAGGCGGTGCGCCTGATCGCTGCGCGCGTCACCGCAGTCGCTGACGTCGAGACGGTGACGCTTGCGGCAGCCGACGGTCGCGTGCTTGCCGGCGACATCGCGGCGCCCGTGCCCTTGCCGCCGTTCACGAACTCTGCGGTCGATGGTTATGCGGTGGCGAGCGGCGACCTGCCGCAGGCCGATGCACAAGCCTTTCCATTATCCGGCCGCGTGCAAGCCGGCGCCTCGGCGCGGGCCGCGCTGAAACCGGGCGAGGCGATGCGCATCTTCACGGGGGCGCCGATGCCTGATGGCGCGGACACCGTGTTCATGCAGGAGGATGTCCGCCTCGAGAACGACAAGGTCATCCTGCCGGCCGGGCTGAAGCCCGGCGCCAATGTCCGCCCGGCGGGCGAGGACATTCCGCTCGGACATATGGCATTGCAGGCCGGACAGCGGCTGCGGCCGCAGGATGTGGCGCTGGCGGCAGCGCTCGGCCTGACCGAGCTTGCCGTCGTCAGGCGGCTGCGCGTTGCGGTGTTCTCCACCGGCAATGAGCTGGTCTCGCCCGGCGAACAGCGCGCGGCGCCACAGCTTTTCGACTCCAACCGCTTCATGCTGATGGCGATGCTGCGCCGGCTCGGCTGCGACATCAGCGATCTCGGAATCCTGCGCGATGAACGCGCGGCACTTGCGGCGGCGCTGCGCAACGTCGCCGGCGCGCATGACCTGATCCTCACCACCGGCGGTGTCTCGACCGGCGAGGAGGATCACGTCAAGGCCGGTGTCGAGGCGGTCGGCAAGCTCGTGCTGTGGCGGATGGCGATCAAGCCGGGGCGGCCGGTCGCGATGGGCATCATCGAGGGCACGCCGTTGATCGGGCTGCCGGGAAATCCGGTGGCGAGCTTCGTCACCTTCGTTCACGTGGTGCGCCCGACCGTGCTGGCGCTGATGGGCGCGCGGCAGGAGCCGCTGGTTCCGCTGCCGGTGCGCGCGGCCTTCACCTACAAGAAGAAGCTCGGGCGGCGCGAATATGTCCGCGTCAATCTCCGCGAAACGCATGACGGTGCGCGCGAGGCGATCAAGTTTCCGCGCGAAGGCGCCGGGCTGTTGTCGTCACTGGTCGACACCGACGGGCTCGTCGAACTGGGCGAGCAGGTGACGCGCATCGAGCCGGGCCAGATGGTCGGCTTCCTGTCCTATGCAAACCTGATGTGAGCGTTGACGATGCGCAGTCGCTTCGCCATGTTCGAGCCATGACCACGACAAAGCTCGACCTCACCGGCTTGAAATGTCCGCTGCCCGCATTGAAGACGCGCAAGGCGCTCAAGAGCGTGACACCCGGAGACTTTCTCGAGGTGCATTGCACCGATCCGCTTTCGGTGATCGACATCCCGAACCTCATTCGCGAAACCGGCGACAAGGTCGAGATCACTGAACGAAGCGACGTCCGCATCGTCTTCCTGATCGAGAAGACGAATGGAGCGATAGACAAGTCAAATGCTGCATCGCCGCGTATCAGCTAGACGCGGCTTGATATCTACCTTTTGCCTATCGACACCCATTTCGCCTTCTGCGCGAATTGATAATCTCCACTGGGGTGTGGAGACGGAGTCGTGCCTGGGAAGCGGCGCGAGGGTGGGCATAGGACCGACCTCCCTCCAGATCAGCCGCACGACCGCAGGCATATCCGGCCGCGTCGGGGGTTAAAATTCCAAAATGCGCGTGGTGGTCCCGGCGCATGAGGGGAGTTGTGCGGAACAACGACATCAAGGTTGTGCCGCAACGAGGCGGAAGCGGGATCGATGACGGCAGATGCGCTGCGAAGGGCGGCGGCTGCAGGGGAGGCTACAATGACGATGAGCAGCGCCGGAACTGTATCCGCAGCAGGCGCAGGTATCCTTGATAGGGAGCGGACGATTGCGACCGCCGGCTTCAACCGTTGGCTGGTGCCGCCCGCCGCGCTCTGCATTCATCTCTGCATCGGCATGGCCTACGGCTTCTCGGTGTTCTGGCTGCCGCTGTCGCGTGCGATCGGGCTGAACGCGCCGAAGGCCTGTCCCGACATTTCGCTGCTGGGTGAATTGTTCACGACCACTTGCGACTGGAAGGTCGCGAGCCTCGGGTGGATGTTCACATTGTTCTTCGTGCTGCTCGGCGTTTCCGCTGCGATCTGGGGCGGATGGCTCGAGCGCGCCGGACCGCGCAAGGCGGGCGTGGTCGCAGCACTGTGCTGGGGCGGCGGGCTGATCGTCGCCGCATTCGGCATCTACGTGCATCAGCTCTGGATCATGTGGCTCGGTGCCGGCGTGATCGGCGGCGTCGGTCTCGGCCTCGGCTACATCTCGCCGGTCTCGACGCTGATCAAGTGGTTTCCCGACCGCCGCGGCATGGCGACCGGCATGGCGATCATGGGATTCGGCGGCGGTGCGATGATCGGTGCGCCACTCGCCAACCTGCTGATCAACTACTTCAAGACGCCGACCTCGGTCGGCGTCTGGGAGACGTTCGTCGCGATGGGCGTCATCTATTTCGTATTCATGATGATCGGCGCCTTCGCTTATCGCGTGACCCCGCCGGGCTGGCAGCCGGACGGCTGGACGCCGCCGAGCGAGAAGAAGTCGATGATCTCGGAGCACAATGTGCATCTGGATAATGCGCACAAGACGCCGCAGTTCTGGCTGATCTGGTGGGTGCTCTGCTTGAACGTGTCGGCCGGCATCGGTGTGATCGGCATGGCCTCGCCGATGCTCCAGGAGATCTTCGCGGGCAAGCTGATCGGACATCCTGAGCTGGCTTTCGGTCAGCTCTCGGTCGAGCAGAAGACCGTCATCGCCGGTATTGCCGCGGGTTTTGCCGGCCTGCTGTCGCTGTTCAACATCGGTGGCCGCTTTTTCTGGGCCTCGCTGTCGGACTATATCGGCCGCAAGAACACCTACTACACGTTCTTCGTCCTCGGCATCGCGCTCTACGCGCTGGCGCCGACCTTTGCGGCGATGGGCTCGAAGCTCCTCTTCGTGCTCGGCTTCGGCATCATCCTGTCGATGTATGGCGGTGGCTTCTCCACGGTGCCGGCTTATCTCGCCGACATGTTCGGCACCCAGTTCGTCGGCGCCATCCATGGCCGGCTGCTGACGGCATGGTCGACGGCCGGCATCATCGGTCCGGTGGTGGTGAACTACATCCGCGAATTCCAGCTCGCCGCCGGCGTGCCGCGCGACCAGCTCTACAACACGACGATGTACATCCTGTGCGCCATGCTGATCGCGGGCCTGATCTGCAACTATCTGATCAAGCCGGTCGATCCGAAATGGCACATGAGCGAGGAGGAGGTCGCCAAGTTGCAGGCGGCAAGCGCCAAGAGCGACGCGGCGATCCAGCATGGGTCGTTCGGCATCGGCAAGGGCGGCCTGGACGGCAAGGCGGCGCTGTTCTGGCTGTTCGTCGGCATTCCGCTGGCCTGGGGCGTCTGGAAGACGCTGGAGAGCGCCGTCAAGATCCTCTGATTTCATGTCACGCAGTCCGCGGAACGAGCAGGCTCGTTCCGCGGCTTGCCTCGTCTTTCAATTCAATGGATAGACCAAAAGGGAATTCCCAATGTTTCGCATCGGAACCTGTCTCGCCGCTATGCTGCTCGTATCAGGCACGCTGCATATGGCGTCGGCCCAGACCGCTTCGCCGGCCGCGCCTGCGCCGGCCTCGACCACGGCCAAATCGTCGAACATCAAGCTGACGATGAAGAAGCTGAAGAGCATGAAGGCGCACTGGAGAGCCGACAAACCGAAGCTGAAAGCCTGTCGCAAGGAGGTGAAGGCCAAGGGGCTGACCGGCGACGACCGCTGGTTCTACATCGCGGATTGCATGGAGAAGACGTGAGAACCGGCACTTCGCAAATGCGTTGGGATCAGGGGGCGTGACAGCGGCGGCTGCATGCCCCCTAATGCTGTTTGGAACGCTTCGAATTTAATTGGCATCTGGCATGCCAATGGGCTAGGCTATTGATCTGACAGCGGTAACGAGACGCCTATGACGACGCATGACGTGCACCAGGTTCGCAGCTTCGAGCACCCCGGCGCGGGGCGGAAGCGCGCGAAACCCACCCCGAAGGGTCGCCAGGTCGACCCGGCCGCGGCCCACGAGGTCGAGCAACTGCTCGGCAACCGGCCGCGGCAGCGCGACATGCTGATCGAGTTCCTGCACCTGATCCAGGACCGCTACCACCAAATCTCGGCGGCGCATCTCGCCGCCCTTGCCGACGAGATGAAGCTGTCGTTTGCCGAGGTGTTCGAGACCGCGACCTTCTACGCGCATTTCGACGTGGTGAAGGAAGGAGAGCCCGATATCGCCCCGCTGACCATCCGCGTCTGCGACTCTCTCACCTGCGCGATGCTCGGCTCGGAGCAGCTCCTGCAGGATTTGCAGAGCGCAGCCGGCCCGGGCATCCGCGTCGTGCGCGCGCCCTGCGTCGGCCGCTGCGACACCGCGCCCGCCGCCGAGGTCGGGCACAATTTCATCGATCACGCCACCGTCGACAATGTGCTGGCGACGGCGAAAGCCCAAGACACGCATGCGCATCTGCCCTCCTATATCGACTACGACACTTATGTCGCCGATGGCGGCTACAGGCTGCTCAACCGATTGCGTTCGGGCGAGCTCGCGAAAGAAGGCCTGCTGAAGGCGCTCGACGACGCCAGCCTGCGTGGGCTCGGCGGCGCTGGCTTCCCGACGGGCCGGAAATGGCGCGCGGTGCTTGGCGAGCCCGGCCCGCGGCTGATGGCCGTCAACGGTGACGAGGGGGAGCCCGGCACCTTCAAGGACCGCGTCTATCTCGAAAGCGATCCGCATCGCTTTCTCGAGGGCACGCTGATCGGCGCGCATGTGGTGGAGGCGTCTGAGGTCTACATCTACATCCGTGACGAATATCCGGCCTGCCGCGAAATCCTCGAACGCGAGATCGCGAAGCTGCCCGCCGGCGGCCCGAAGCTGCACATGCGCCGCGGCGCCGGCGCCTATATCTGCGGCGAGGAATCCTCGCTGCTCGAGAGCATCGAGGGCAAGCGCGGGCTGCCGCGGCACAAGCCGCCTTATCCGTTCCAGGTCGGCCTGTTCGGCCTGCCGACGCTGATCAACAATGTCGAGACGCTGTGGTGGGTGCGCGATATCGTCGAGAAGGGCGCCGACTGGTGGAAAAGCCATGGCCGCCACGAGCGGCTCGGCCTGCGCAGCTTCTCGGTCTCGGGGCGGGTGAAGAACCCCGGCATGAAGCTGGCACCGGCCGGCATCACGGTGCGCGAATTGATCGACGAATATTGCGGCGGCATGGCTGACGGCCATACGTTCCACGCCTATCTGCCGGGCGGCGCGTCGGGCGGCATCCTGCCGGCGGCGATGGACGACATTCCGCTCGATTTCGGTACGCTGGAGAAATATGGCTGCTTCATCGGCTCCGCCGCGATCATCATCCTGTCGCAGCAGGACAGCGTGAAGGCGGCGGCATTGAACCTGATGCGCTTCTTCGAGGACGAGAGCTGCGGCCAGTGCACGCCGTGCCGCGTCGGCACCCAGAAGGCGGCGCAGCTGATGGAACGGCCGGTCTGGGACCGGGCGCTGCTCGACGAGCTGAGCCAGGCGATGCGCGATGCATCGATCTGCGGCCTCGGGCAGGCTGCCTCCAATCCGCTGACATCGGTGATTAAATACTTCCCCGACGAGTTCAAGGAAGCTGCCGAATGACCAGGATCACGTTCGAGCTCGACGGCAAGCAGGTCGAGGCCAATCCCGGCGAAACCATCTGGCAAGTCGCAAAACGCCAAGGCAACGAGATTCCGCATCTCTGCTACTCGCCGGCGCCGGACTATCGGCCCGACGGCAATTGCCGCGCCTGCATGGTCGAGATCGAGGGCGAGCGCGTGCTGGCGGCGTCCTGCAAGCGCACGCCGAGCGTCGGCATGAAGGTCAAGACCGCAAGCGATCGCGCCGTTGCCGCGCAGAAGATGGTGATGGAGCTCCTGGTCGCCGACCAGCCGGCGCGCGAGACCTCGCACGATCCGGACTCCAAGTTCTGGCACTGGGCGGAGAAGACCGGCGTCACTGAAAGCCGGTTTCCGGCCGCGGAACGCTGGACGACCGATGCCAGCCACCCGGCGATGCGCGTCAATCTGGACGCCTGCATCCAGTGCGGCTTATGCGTGCGCGCCTGCCGCGAGGTGCAGGTCAACGACGTCATCGGCATGGCTTATCGTAGTCACGGCTCAAAAGTCGTATTCGACTTCGACGACCCGATGGGCGAGTCGACCTGTGTCGCCTGCGGCGAATGCGTGCAGGCCTGCCCGACGGGCGCGCTGATGCCGGCGGTGATGCTCGACGACGGGCAGGAGCGCGTCACCTATCCCGACCG
Source organism: Bradyrhizobium sp. ISRA464 (assembly GCF_029910095.1). Lineage (NCBI taxonomy): Bacteria > Pseudomonadati > Pseudomonadota > Alphaproteobacteria > Hyphomicrobiales > Nitrobacteraceae > Bradyrhizobium > Bradyrhizobium sp. ISRA464. Next base: position 1,953,836 of record NZ_CP094526.1, read on the forward strand.
CAAGGTGGATTCGCTGTGCCCGTATTGCGGCGTCGGCTGCCAGGTCACCTACCAGGTCAAGGACGAGAAGGTGATTTACGCCGAAGGCCGCGACGGTCCGGCCAATCACAATCGGCTCTGCGTCAAGGGCCGTTTCGGCTTCGATTACATCCATCACCCCAATCGCCTGACCAAGCCGCTGGTGCGGCTGCCCAACGTCAAGAAGGACCCCAACGACCAGGTCGATCCGGCCAATCCCTATACCCACTTCCGGGAAGCTTCGTGGGAGGAGGCGCTGGACATCGCGGCGCGGGGCTTGAAGACGATCCGCGACGAGAAGGGCGTCAAGGCGCTCGCCGGCTTCGGCTCGGCCAAGGGCTCCAACGAGGAGGCCTATCTGTTCCAGAAGCTGGTGCGCACCGGCTTCGGCTCCAACAATGTCGATCACTGCACGCGGCTTTGCCACGCCTCGTCGGTGGCGGCGCTGACGGAAGGCCTCAACTCCGGCGCGGTGTCGGCGCCGTTCGCCGCGGCGATGGACGCCGAAGTGATCTGGGTGATCGGCGCCAATCCGACCGTGAACCATCCGGTCGCGGCGACCTTCATCAAGAACGCGGCCAAGAACGGCGCCAAGCTCTACGTGATGGATCCGCGCCGGCAGACGCTGTCGCGCCACGCGACGCAGCATTTGCAGTTCAAGCCGGGCAGCGACGTCGCAATGCTGAACGCGATGATCCATACGATCATCACCGAAGGCCTGACGGACGATCAGTACATCGCCGGCTACACCGAGGGCTTTGATGAGCTGAAGGAGAAGATCAAGGATTTCCCGCCGGAGAAGATGGCGCCGATTTGCGGTATCCCGGCGGAGACCCTGCGCGAGGTGGCGCGGACCTACGCGAAAGCGAAGTCGTCGATTATCTTCTGGGGCATGGGCATCAGCCAGCATGTCCACGGCACCGACAATGCGCGCTGCTTGATCGCGCTCGCTCTGATCACCGGCCAGGTCGGCCGTCCCGGCACCGGGCTGCATCCGCTCCGCGGCCAGAACAACGTGCAAGGTGCCTCCGACGCCGGCCTGATCCCGATGTTTTTGCCGGATTACCAGCCGGTCGATCGCACCGATCTGCGCGCGCCGTTCGAACAGCTCTGGCAGCAGCAGCTCGATCCGGTGCGCGGCCTGACCGTGGTCGAGATCATGAACGCGATCCATGCCGGCGAGATCCACGGCATGTATGTCGAGGGCGAAAACCCCGCGATGTCGGATCCCGATCTGCAGCATGCCCGCGAGGCATTGGCCAAGCTCGATCATCTGGTGGTGCAGGATCTCTTCGTCACCGAGACCGCGTTCCATGCCGACGTGATCCTGCCGGCCTCGGCGTTCGCCGAGAAGTCCGGCACCTTCACCAACACCGACCGCCGCGTGCAGCTCGCGCGTGAGGTGATCCGGCCGCCGGGCGACGCGCGCCAGGATCTCTGGATCATCCAGGAGATCGCCAGGCGCATGGGCCTGCCGTGGAACTACGGCGGCCCCGCCGATGTGTTCGCCGAAATGACCGAGGTGATGCCGTCGCTCAAGAACATCACCTGGGAGCGCTTGGTGCGCGAGGGCGCGGTGACTTATCCGGTCGACGATCCGCATCAGCCCGGCAACGAGATCATCTTCACCACGGGCTTCCCGACCGAGAGCGGGCGCGGCAAGATCGTGCCGGCGCATGTCATCCCGCCGGATGAGCTGCCCGACGACGAGTACCCGATGGTGCTGTCGACCGGCCGCGTGCTCGAGCACTGGCACACCGGCTCGATGACGCGCCGCGCCGCCGTGCTCGACCAGATCGAGCCGGAGGCGGTCGCGTTCATGGCGCCGAAGGACATGCGTCGCCTGGAGCTCTGGCCGGGCGATTTCATCCGCCTGCAGACCCGCCGCGGCGCGGTCGAGGTCAAGGTGCGTTCCGACCGCGACGTGCCCGAGAACATGGTGTTCATGCCGTTCTGCTACGCCGAGGCGGCGGCCAACCTGCTGACCAATCCGGCGCTCGATCCGTTCGGCAAGATTCCGGAATTCAAGTTCTGCGCGGTGCGCGCCGAAAAGGCCGAATTCCGCTCGGCGGCGGAGTAGCCACCGTCGCGAGGCGTGGCTATCCGCCTAAGGGCCCATGGCGCAACCGTCGCCACGCGGATCGTGTGCGCCTTTGATCACGCCGTCGTCATGTATCACGATGGCTCCAGCTTGGCCGGCCAGCGGGCTCAGCGCGGGAATTGCCGCAATGCTGTGGCCACGTCTGGCCAAATCATCGACCGTCGCGTCGTTCACGCTAGCCTCGAGCTTGAGGCTGTCGCGTTGGTCCGAGAATGTCTTGCCAAGCAAGAAACGTGGGCGCGACAGCGCTTCGCATGGATCGAGGCGATAATCCAAAAGACGGGTGAGCAGCACCGCCAACGTTTGCGGCTGCCCGTCGGCTCCTTGCGTGCCGCAAAGAACGTGTGGCGCGTCCCCCTTCAGCACCATGCTTGGATTGAGTGTATAGAATGGGCGCTTCCCGGTGCGAACAACGTTCGGGCTGTGTGGATCGAGGCTGAAGGCGGCGCCCCGGTTCTGCCAGAGGATGCCGGTATCTCCGACAACGATCCCGCTGCCCCAGTCGTAATAAGTGCTTTGCAGAACACTGACGCTGTGCCCGAATCGGTCGGTGACCGCAAAGTAGACCGTGTCGCCGGTCCTGAACGGATGCGGCCAATTCATCGCGCGGTCCAGTTTGATCGATTGGGCCTTGCGCGCGAGGTGACCGGGAGCCAGCCACTGGTCAAGAGGTTGTGCAACAAAATTCGGATCCGCAATGCGAGTGCGGTCCAGGAAGGACTGCTTCACGGCTTCCACACATAGGTGGTAGTAATCCGTACTGCCTTCAGGAATGTTGCTCAGGTCGAATTCGCGCAAGATCCCCATGATCCCGAGGGTCGAAATGCCCTGCGTTGGCGGCGGCGGGGCGAGCAATGTGAGGCCCCGGTAGTCGAGGCTGACCGGCTGCTCAAGCGTGGACCTAGTGTTGCGAAGATCGATCGCAGTCACCGGGGAGCCTGCCGCCTCCAGTCCTTTCGCAATCCTTGCGGCAAGTTCTCCTTCGTAAAATTCTCGCGCCCCGTGTCGAGCAATCGCCTTAAGACTGCGCGCCAGATTCGGCTGAGCGAACATTTCGCCCTCCCTGGGCCGACGCCCATTCGGCATAAACGTCGTACGGAAGTTCGGCCAACAGTCCACCTCCGTCTTTCGGTAATCCAGCCAGTACAGCTGTGAGGCGGTGATCGGAAAGCCGTTTTCGGCGTAGCCGATCGCTGCATCCAGCAGAGACGAGAAGCCGAGCTGCCCACCCCAATGTGCCCTCGAATAAGCGTGGGCCTTTTCCCAGCTATCGACGGCACCTGCCGAGACGATCGTAGAGCCCGGACCGCGGAAAGGAATCGCATCCTGGAAGTTCGGCAGATGCTCCACGGCCTGGCCGAGCCCCATAAGGACATTCTTGCGACCGCTGCGGTCGGCGATGATCCAGATGGCATCGCCGCCAATCCCGCAGAAATGCGGACAGGTGACCGTGATCACGGCTCCGACGGCGATCGCCGCCTCCATAGCGTTTCCGCCGTCACGCAGCACCTTTAGACCCGCTTCGGTGGCCAGCGTGTGCGGGCTTGTCACCATGCCTTCGGTCGAGTGGGCTTGTGTCAGTGACCCAAGTCCTGCCTCGGCTGCACGATCAGATCGGCCGGCGACATTGCCGCCCGACCTTTCATCGACATGGAGATTCATCGTGTCCTTTCGGTTCATTTGCAAAAAAGGAGACCGACGCTCTCGGGATCATGATGCGATTTCATGGAATCGCATCATGACTTCATCCCTTTGTCTGAGCAGGATCTCCGCACAAACGCTTCGTGCTTGTCGGGAGCGAAGACCAGTTTTCACTTTGCGCCAACGCGGCCCGACGGGTTCGGATCAGACTCTAGGAGGCGATCTCAGGTAGGCGCCGATCTGCGGTCTCGGTATGTTGGTGGTGAGCTCCAAGGTGCGCCGTGAGCCAAGCATAGATCGGTCCCAGCAGGTTCATCAAGAGTGAGGCCGCCAGTGCGGCGAGCGGATCGCCTGGTACCGGTCCAAATCCCCCAAACACGGTTGCGAAGTACGATGCGAACCCGAAGAACATTCCCGGGACGAAGCTGAGCGCAGGAATGCGTCCGAGCAACATCATTGTGCCGTTGAATACGAATAAGATGGCGCACTCGGCGAGGATCTGGGCATTCCCCGTCAAGTGCTGCGCAGAGAACTTGAAGCAAACAACAATGATGTAGGCGAAAATGCCCCCGATAATCATGGTGGGCCAGAACTTCTTCAGCAAGCCGATGGAAGGCCCGCCGGCCGCGAATGTTCCCGCCCATGTGATGAAGATTGCCCACGGTGGGAAATGGAAAGAGGTCATGCTGATGAAGATCGTTGTGACGGCCAGAAGTGATGCAACAACTTCCGCAGGCAGCTTTGTCATGGGGTTTCCTCGCTTGATGCTTTTGCTTGTTCTTCTGCTTCCGCTACGGTCCGCTCATCACGGATGAGCATGGCCGCATTCTCTGCAGATTCGACTCTCGTGCCGGGTGATCACCGTGACGCGCCCGCGCTTGAGAACCCACGAGCGTGGCGGAATGTCCAGCAACACGTCCGCGAAAGCGAACGTATCGAGAATGACGATGTCCGCCGGTTTGCCCACCGCCAGACCATACTGATCAGACAGTCCCACCGCACGTGCGGCGTTCGAGGTGCCCATCTTGATAACCTCGAGCTGATTCTCGGGAGTGCCAAACTGGATAAGGTGGGCCAGCAGATTTCCGATCTGAAGCGGATCGGCCTTGCCGAAAGGTGTGAAGGCATTGCGGATATTGTTGGACGAATAGGCCACGTTGACGCCGGCTGCATGCAGCGCCCGCACCGGGGTCAGGCCACGACGTGGCCGCGCATCGTCCTTGCGGCCGCCGAGATAGGTATCCGTAGCGGGCAGTGTGACAACGGTAATGTCCGCTTCCCGCAGCAGATCAATCACCGGCTTCGCATGTTCAGGCGTCAGCGCACCGAGGCTCGTCATGTGGCCTAATGCGACCCGACCTCGATAATTCGTATCGATAGTCTTTCGAGCAATGTACTCGGCCGCAGCGAAGCGCTTGTCATCGGTGTCGTCGGCAAAGTCGGCATGCATGTCTATGTCGAGATCGTGCTTCAAGGCCAAATCGAACACCTTGTCGATATGTGCGCACGTATCGTTCCAGCTCAGTTCGTTATAGGGGCAGCCGCCGACCACGTCGGCACCCATCGCCACCGCCTGCTCCATGAGTTCGATCACGCCCGCGGTCTTCAGCAGGCCCTCCTGCGGAAATGCGACGATTTGCAGATCGAGCAGATCCTTGTACTCGTCCTTCAGTTCCAGGGCGGTCTCGACTCCGATAAGTCCCTGGATCGGGTCGACGTCCGGATGCGCGCGAACGAAGACCGTTCCGTTGCGAACCGCCATGTCCAGGACCTTGCGCGATCGCTCCAGCACGTCACGGCGCTCTTGCTTCGCCTTTAGGATTCCGGTGACCCTGATCGCTTCTTCCAAGGTCCCGGAGCGAGCGGGCAGTCGGCGATGAACGAATGCCTTTTCGAGGTGCAGGTGCGGCTCGATGAAGCCAGGCAGGGCCACGCGGCCCTGTGCATCGATCTCCTCTTCGCCTGCCTTGTCGAGGTTCTCCTCAATCGCCGCAATTCGTCCTCCGCGAATTCCGATGTCCATGAGGGGCTGTTCGTCGCTAAGCCGAACTTGGCGAACGACCATATCCATCAATGTTTCCTCCTTGGCTTCGTCGGAGCTTTGGTTTTTGTTTCTCCGACACGAATGAATTTCGGAAAAGGATTCCGAGCATCTCCGTCAAAAGTCGAGTGCGGCCGCAAATCCGGCGGCCCAGACTTGAGTGGAGATTGTGAAGCCTAAAGCATAAAGTATCGCCGGATAATCAGTGACTTCCTAAGAGGCGGCTAGGAATAATCCTAGAATGCCGCTGTGTGAAATACCTGCCGGCGCGCAGGAAGGCGGGAATGCCGCGTGAGAAGGCGCGGCTGCATGATGATGCTTGGAGGTTCGCAACCTCGATCGATCATTCCGCCGGCCGCTGATCGGAATACGGCGACCTGGCGAGACGGAATGCGGAGCGGGTCACTCGACGAGTTGATTTCGGAGCGCGTAGTGAACCAGGTCGACAACCGTTGCAGCTCCCATCTTTTCCATCAGGTTCGCCTTGTGGGTGCTCACGGTCTTGATGCTCAGATTGAGCCTGCGGGCAATGTCAGTGATCCTGCGTCCGAGAACGAGCATATCGAACACCTCGCGTTCGCGCTTCGTCAATCGGATATGCGGGAATGCTGCGGCAGGCGAGTGCCGCGTGGCTTCTCGCGTCGCCGCGCTGACAAACATTTCGTCCCGCGCTGCGGTCCGAATGGCCTGGATCAGCTGAAGACTTGCGCTATTCTTGGTGACGTATCCCACGGCGCCTGCCTTCAGCGACTCGATGACGTACTGATGCTCCTCATGCATGCTGAGGACGACGATACGAATCTCGCGATGCCTTGCCTTGAGGAGCTGAAGAAGCGGAATCCCGCTAAGTCCAGGCATGGAAAGGTCCAGCAGCACGATTTCGCACGGTGTCGTTTCCAGGAGTCCCAGCAGTTCGTCGCCGCTTCGCGCCTCGCCGACAATGTCCATATCTGCTTGGTCCGCGAGGATCTGCTTCAGTCCCTCGCGGAAGATGGTGTGGTCGTCGGTGATGATGAGGCGCGTCATCGTCGAGTTCTAACTTCTTCGGGCGCGTCGAGCGGAATGCGAACCGAGACGCGCGTTCCGCCGTGTGTAGCACCGGAAACGTCGATCGATCCTCCGAGGGAGAAGGCGCGCTCGCGCATGCCCACGAGGCCTAGTCCGTCCCGCGGCAATATCACGTTGTCGATGCCACAACCATCATCGACGATCTCGAGCTGAAGCTCATTCGCGACGTGCCGTGCGCTTATGCCAACCTGCCTGGCGTGCCCATGGCGCAGCGCGTTCGTAAGAGACTCCTGGACGATGCGGAACACGCCCGTGCTCACATCCTTGCTGTAGGCGATGTCCTCTCGATCAAAGGATAGGGAGACATCAAGTCCGCTCATCTCGGCGGAGTTTTGGGTCAACCATTTGATGGCAGAGACGAGGCCGAGTTCGTCCAGCATGATTGGCCTCAGGTCGGCCGCGATGCGTCGAAGGTTCGTCACCGAATGATCTGCAACGGACACCAGGCGATCGATGTGGAGGCGTAGGACGTCTGGCGACGAGGACAGATGGTCCCGGATCCAGGTCAAATGGATCTTCATCGCCGTGAGTGTTTGCCCTAGCTCGTCGTGCAGTTCCCGTGAGATTCTCGCGCGCTCCTCCTCCCGAACTGACTGAAGGTAGGAGGAGAGCTCGCGCAACTGCGACCTGGAACGAAGAAGCTCGTCTTCTGCCGCTCTTCGCTCGGTGATGTCGCGAGATATGCCAACGGTTCCGACAATGCGCCCAGCTTCATTGCGGATGGGCGCTTTAATGGTCTCGAACCAACGCGGTTGGCCATTGCTGTCGGGACGGGATTCCTCGTAGCGCCGACGCCTGCCGCTTTTCAGGACGGCGCGATCGGTGCGTAGATAGATATTGGCGATCTCAGGCGCCCAAATTGCGGACGGGGTATTTCCGATGACCTCGTGTTCGGGTAAGCCGATGACCTTCAGATACGCCGAGTTGACGGCAAGATAGCGCGACTTGCGATCCTTCAGCCATGCCATGTCTGGAATATTGTCGAGCAGCGCTCTTTGGCGGTCTTGCTGTCCATCGTCGGTCATCGTCGAAGACTATCAACTTCGCGGTACCTGCATAGTGGAAAATCGTCCGCTGGTGCGCGAGCGAGGTGTGGCAATTTCTTCGCAAGTGCGAAACGGATAGAGAGATGATCAACCTCCATCTCGTTGTCCTGACCCGGCCATCGAACACGGAAATCATGTCCGCAAAAGCGCGACCGTCGCGGGTGCTTCAAACAACCAGGTGTTGGACCATTATTCCGCGGCCGCGGGCGTCGTCTTGGCGGTCTCCAGTGCGGCGGCGATCGCGTCGTCGACGCGCTCGAGCCAGATGAATTCCAGCTTGGCTCGCGCGCTCGCCGGAATGTCGTCGAAGTCGCGCTTGTTGCGCGCCGGCAGCATCACGCGGGTCAGGCCGGCCGCGGCGGCGGCGACGACCTTCTCCTTGATGCCGCCGACCGGAAGCACAAGCCCGCGCAGCGAGATCTCGCCGGTCATCGCGGTGTCGCTGCGGACGGTGCGATCCGTGAGCAGCGAGGTCAGCGCGGTGAACATTGCAACGCCCGCGCTCGGGCCGTCCTTCGGCGTCGCGCCCGCCGGCACGTGGACGTGGATGTCGCTCTTCTCGAAGGCACCAGCATCGATCCCGAGCTGCGAGGCCCGGCTCTTCACCAGCGTGAGCGCGGCCTGCACGCTCTCGCGCATCACCTCGCCGAGCTGGCCGGTGAGGATCAGCGAGCCTCGGCCCGGCGTGCGCGACGCCTCGATGAACAGGATGTCGCCGCCGACAGGTGTCCAGGCGAGCCCGGTCGCGACGCCCGGAATGCTGGTGCGCATCGCGATCTCGTTCTCGAACCGCGGCTGGCCGAGCAGCGGCACGATGTCCTTCGGGGCGATGGTGACGTGGCTTGTGCTGCCTTCGGCGATCTGCACCGCGACGTTGCGCAGCACCTTGCCGATCTCGCGCTCCAGATTGCGCACGCCGGCCTCGCGCGTGTAGCTGCGGATGATCAGCCTGAGCGCGTCGGCCTCGATCTCGGCCTGCTCGGCCTTCAGGCCGTTGGCCTCGAGCTGGCGGCGGACCAGATAGCGCTTCGCGATCTCGAGCTTCTCCTCCTCGGTATATCCCGCAAGGCTGATGAGCTCCATGCGGTCGAGCAGCGGCCCCGGGACGCCGTCGAGCATGTTAGCGGTCGCGATGAAGACGACGCGCGAGAGATCGAACGGCACGCCGAGATAATTGTCGCGGAACGTCGAGTTCTGCTCGGGGTCGAGCACTTCGAGCATCGCCGCCGAGGGGTCGCCCTGGATGCCGCGGCCCATCTTGTCGATCTCGTCGAGCATCATCACGCAATTGCGCGCGCCGGCCTTCTTGATCGCCTGGATGATGTTGCCCGGCAGCGCGCCGATATAGGTGCGACGGTGGCCGCGGATCTCCGCCTCGTCATGCACGCCGCCGAGGCTGACGCGGACGAACGGCCGCGCCATCGCGCGCGCGATCGACTGTCCGAGCGAGGTCTTGCCGACGCCGGGCGGCCCGACGAAGCAGAGGATCGGGGCCTTGCCGCTGGGTGCCAGCTTGCGCACCGCCAGATACTCGATGATGCGGCTCTTGATCTTCTCGAGGCCGTAGTGATCAGCGTCGAGGATACGCCGCGCTTCGGCAATGTCGATCGGCTTCTCGTCCGGAAGGCTCCAGGGCAAATCGATCAGCCAGTCGAGGTAGCTGCGGACCATGCCGGATTCGGCCGCGGCCTCCGGCATCCGTTCATAGCGGCGCAGCTCCTTCTGCGCCTGACCTTCGGCCTCCGGCGGCATCTTGGCCGCGGCGATCGCCTTGGTCAGCTCGGCGACCTCGGCCGCCTTGCCGTCGCCTTCGCCGAGCTGCCGCTGAATGGTCGCCATCTGTTCGCGCAGGATCGCCTCGCGTTGCCGCTCGTCGAAGGCGGCCTTGGTCTTCTGCCCGATCTCCTGGCTGAGCCGCAGCACCTCGATGCGCTCGGCGAGATGACGTGACACCTTGTCCATCCGAGCCGCGAGGTCGATCGTCTCGAGGATGTCCTGCCTCTCCTGCGGCTTGATGTCCATGTAGGAGGTCGCAAGATCGGCCAGCGTCGCCGGCGAGCTCGTGCCCTGTAGCGCAGCGATCAATTCCGGCGGCACCTGCGGCAAGAGCTGCGCGGCCTCGAGCGCCTGCCGCTGCAGATTGAGGAAGCGCGCCTCGATCTCCGGGGACGTCGTGGTGGGCTCCGGAATCTGGAGCACGCGCGCGGCCAGGAACGGCGTTCCCGGCAGGTAGTCGAGCACACGCATGCGCTGCACACCCTGGCAGACCAGATGGTGGGTCTCATCGGGGCCGGTGATATAGCGCACGATATTGGCGACGGTGCCGATGCGGTACAGATCGTCGGGGCCGGGATCGTCCACCTCAGCGTCGCGCTGCAGCAGGATGCCGATCTGGCGCTGTTCGCGGACGGCCTGCTGGGCCGCAGCAATCGATTTCGCCCGCCCGATCGTAATCGGGACAATGACGTTCGGAAACAGCACGGTGTTGCGTGCCGGGACGATGATGAGGGCATCGCCCGGAATCGGCGTCGTACGTTCGGACGACGAGACCGGCGTCGAGCTTGATGCGTCGGAAGCAGCCATGCCGAACTCCTTAGCTCGATTTTCCAAGCCGCAGCCCGACACAACCATGCGCGGCGAAGCGGCTGATGGTGTAGCGGCCGGTCGGTAGCTGAATGCGGCGCTCGAACCGGCCTTGCGGCAGCTCGAGGCGCAGGATGCGCGCATTGCGCAGTTCCGGGGGCAAGGTGCGGCGTCCGCTGATCACAAGCGTTCCGCCATCGAGCGCCGCCTCGACGTCGTCGGGGTCGACCCCCGGCAGCGCGACCAGGATCAGGATTTCATCGTCCGTTTCGATCACGTCGGTCGGCGGTTCCCAGCTCGGCTCGCGATTTTCCGTGAGCGGGTGGATGGTCAGGAATCGCTGGTGCAGGCGCTCGGCGCGGGCGAGCGTCTCGATCGCATCCGACAGCATCCAGTTGATAGGATCCTTGGGCCGCATGGGCAGCTCTCCATGTCGCATTGGGACACAAGGTTACCGATGTTGTTGCCGACCGTAAACCGGCTCCAGTGCGGGTCAACTGAGGGGACCCCTCACGATGTCCCGATCTGCAGCATGCCTATCAGGCCCCGGGCGCGGCTCGCCCTTTATGCCGGGCATATTCGGCATCGCTGTGGGTCCGGGATCGGCCTGGCGCGCCAAGCATCAGCAGGGTCAGGTTGCCTCGCTTCGTCGTGTGAGGTGATCGAGCAGGTTCATCGGCAGCGGGAACACCACGGTCGATGAGCGCTCGCCCGCGATGTCGTGCAGCGCCGCGAAATAGCGCAGCTGCATCGCCTGCGGCTCCTGGGCGAGCATCCGGCCGGCCTCGACGAGCTTCTCGGCGGCCTGCTGCTCGCCCATCGCGTTGATCACCTTGGCGCGCCGCAACCGTTCCGCCTCGGCCTGTTTGGCAATCGCCCGCACCATCGTTTCGTTGATGTCGACATCCTTGATCTCGATCGAGGTGACCTTGATCCCCCAGACGTCGGTCTGCTTGTCGAGGATCTCCTGGATGTCGGCGTTCAGCTTGTCGCGCTCCGCGAGCATCTCGTCGAGATCGTGCTTGCCGAGCACCGAGCGCAGCGTGGTCTGCGCGAGCTGGCTGGTCGCCGCCATGTAGTCGCCGACCTTGATGATGGCGCGCTCCGCGTCGACGATGCGGAAGTAGAGCACGGCGTTGACCTTGACAGAGACGTTGTCGCGCGAAATCACGTCCTGCGGCGGCACGACTTGCACCATCACCCTGAGATCGACCTTCACGAGTTGCTGCACGACCGGAATCAGGATGATGAGCCCCGGGCCCTTCACACCCGTGAAGCGGCCGAGCGTGAAGATGACGCCGCGCTCGTATTCGCGCAGGATGCGAACCGCCTGCGAGAGAAATATGATGATTAGCAGCGCGATTGCAGCGTAGGTGAGATAATCGAGCATCATGTTGTACCTCCTTCGCCGGTGGCGGCCGGCGCGCGCCGAACCACCAGCGTCAAGCCAACGATGTTGGCCACTTCGACCATCTCTCCGGACTTGAACGTCTCTGTGCCGCGCGCCTGCCAGCGTTCACCGTTGGTGAAGACGTGACCCGTCGTCTCCGACCAGTCGAGCACCTCGGCCGGCAGTCCGCGCATGGCTTGCGCGCCGAGCCGGACAGGACCCTTGCGCGCCCGGCGGAGTGCGCCGAGCACGACCACAATCAGGCCGACCAACATCGCCGCGACAATGCCGATGACCGACCATGACAACCGGTATCCGGGCGCCTCGATCCTGAACAGCATGGCCGCGCCCAACACAAAAGCGATCACGCCTCCGATGCCGATCACGACGGTCGGGTTGAAGGCCTCGAAGGCCAGGAGCGCGATCCCGACCAGCATCAGGGCGAAGCCGGCATAATTGATCGGCAACATGTTGAGGGCGTAGAGGCCGAGCAGCAGGCAGATCGTCCCGACAACCCCCGGCGCCACGGCGCCGGGGGACATGAATTCGAAGATCAGGCCGTAAATGCCGACCATCAGGAGAACGAATGCGACGTTGGGGTCGGTAATGATCGCCAGCGACTTCGCAAGCCAGCCGGGATCGATGGCTTCGATCACGGCGTCCTTCGTCGCCAAATGTTGCACCTTGCCGCCAGCGACCTCCACCGCCCGACCATCGACCTGCTTCAGCAGGTCGGCCTGGTCTTGCGCGATGAGATCGATGACCTTGGCTTGCAAGGCGCCCTTGGCGGAGAGGGTGGCGGCCTCACGGACCGCCTTCTCGGCCCAATCGGCATTGCGGCCGCGCAATTCGGCCAGGCTGCGGATGAAGGCGACGGCATCGTTCGTCACCTTCATCGTCATGGTGTCCGTCTCGGACGGGTGGTCGCTGCCCTTCTTGTCCTTGTCGCCCTTCTCCGGGGTGCCGCTCGGCAGGCCCGGTATCGGACTGCCGAGCTGGACCGGCGTCGCGGCGCCGATATTGGTGCCGGGCGCCATGGCTGCGATATGCGTTGCGTAGAGAATATAGGTCCCGGCGCTTGCCGCATGAGCTCCGGAGGGGGCGACGTAGCCGATGACAGGAACGGGCGAGGCGAGCACGTCGGTGATGATCTCGCGCATGCTGCTGCTGAGACCGCCGGGCGTATTCATTCGCAGAATGATGACCTCGGCGCGCCGTTCGGCCGCCTTGGCCAAGGCGTCCTTCACGTAGCTGGCGGTCGCCGGCCCGATCGCGCCATCGATCGAAATGGTCAGGGCAAGGCGGCTGCTATCCTCCGCCGCACCGGGGCGGATCGAGAGAACCAGAGCGACAAGCACAGTCGCCGCAACGAGGGCCGCCCTTACGGTCTGCACGGCAAGCACTCCCTTGCCGAGCATATGGGGGTCCGTTCCGCAACCTCAATATGGGTACGGGATCGCAGGCGACGTACGCTCAGGTCATTGTGCGTTGCGATGGCTCACGCCGCAGCCTTCACTGCGCTCCGGCCAGATATTCATCGGCGAAGCCAGCCGTCGCCTGGGCGATCTCGTCGATCCCGCCCTGGTCGTTGAAGGGCGTCGGGAGATCGGGAGCGTAACCAGTGAGCCATTCGGTCGCATGCGGTGGCGAGTCATCGCTGGATCGGCGACGCGGCTTGCGGGCAGGTTGGTTGTCTGCCGGTGCGCGGCCGATGAAGACGACGGTGGGAGCTGCGCTCACGAGGGAGGTTTGACGAGTTTCACGTCATTCCTTGTCCAAGTGACCTCAAGTTCAGGTCACGCGTTCAATGTCGCGAGGGCCGGATATGAGATCGAGCGCGAATGAGGGCCGACTTCACAGGAGGGGCATAGGAGTGCGCAGGTGATTTCAGAGGTGCTGGACGATGCCGGTGCCGAGCGCGCACAGCGCGACGTAGGCGGTCATTTCATCCCAGTGATTGAGGTTGGCCGCGAACGGCTCTAGGGGAGCGCGCGCGATGATCTTCGATTACTCGCTTGTCGGCGTCGTGTCGATCGGTCTGCTGCGCGTCTATGTGTGCCAGCTGCGCCAGAAGATCGAGGCTGATCCCGAGCGTCCGCAATTCGTGTTGACCGAGACCGGCATCGGCTATCGGCTGCGCGCGGCGGATTAGTACCCTGCCTCATGCGGAGCCGATCAGTACGCTACCGCCTCTCGCGACAACATACAGCTTCGGAACTTTCGTAGCCGGCGAGGATTGTTTTCTCTCACCGGGAGAAGAACTATGGCAAGAAAGTATTCGAGGAAGACATCGAGCGACGTTCGACGCGCGATGAAGAAGCGCAGGGCCGGAACGCTGCGCAGCGGTCGCTCCAAGAAGAAGGTGAAGAGCCGCAAGCAGGCGATCGCCATCGGCCTGTCGGAGGCGCGGGCCAAGGGCAGGAAGGTACCGAAGAAGAGGTTGGCCAAGAAGCGGAAGACGACGAAGAAGCGCAAGAGCTCGAAGAAGCGGAAGACGACGAAGAAGCGCAAGTCCGCCAAGAAGCGGTAGGGCGCGCAAAATCCACCCACCCGTCATTGCGAGCGAAGGCGGAAGCAATCCACCTCTCCGCATACGCGGAAAGATGAATTGCTTCCGCCTTCGCCGATGCTTCGCGGACAAGTTGTCGCTTCGCTCCTCGCAATGACGATAGGTGAAAGCTCACCCCGCCTTGCGTGACCGCGCGCTCGACCGATGGGACTTCTTGGCGGCGCGGCGATGCGAGGTCGGCCGACGCGCCGTCGAGCGCCGTGCGCCGCCCCGGCCCTTGAGGCTCTGCTTCAACGCATCCATCAGGTTTACGACGTTGCTCGACTTTTCCTCGCGCTCGGCGGTCTTGATCGACTTGCCGGAGGCCTTGCGGCGGACCAGCGCCTTCAGCGCGGTCTCATACTCGTCCTTGAATTTCGATGGATCGAAGTGCGCGGCCTTGCTGTCGAGGATGTGGCCGGCAAGCTCGATCATGTCCTTTGTCACCTTCGGGCTCTTGATGTCGTCGAAATAATCGTCCGCGTCGCGGACCTCGTAGGGGTAACGCAGCGTGGTGCCGAGCAGGCCCTTGTCGAGCGGCTCGATCGCAATCATGTGCTCGCGGTTGGTCAGGACGATGCGGGCCAGCGCGACGCGATCCTGGTCCTTCATGGCGTCGCGGATCACCGCGAATGCATCGGCGCCGGCCTTGCCGTCGGGCCGGATGTAATAGGGGTGATCGAGATAGCGCTTGTCGATCTCGCCCTCGGGCACGAAGCTGTCGATGTCGATGGTGTGGTTGCTCTCGATCTGCACGGCCTCGAGCTCGTCCGTGTCGATCTCGACATATTTGCCCTTGCTGATCTCGTAGCCGCGGCCTTTCTGGTCGCCATCGACGACATCGCCGGTCTCGGCGTCGACCATCTGCTGCCTCAGCCGGTTGCCGGTCTCCTTGTTGATCATGTGGAAGCGGGTCTTCTCGACTGCGGTCGAGGCCGGATAGAGCGCCACGGGACATGACACCAGCGAGAGCTTGAGCGTGCCTTTCCAGTAGGCGCGGGGAGCGGCCATGATCGTCTCCAAACAGCTTGAGTTTGGAACTTGAACGGATACCGTTGGTTTTGGTTCCTGATGGCCGCGAAGGGCGGTGGTCGTCGCTTGCGCAGAGGCCCGCACGTGTCGCCGAGAAATCTGTCCACCTATCGCAAGAAGCGCGACTTCGAGAAGACCAGTGAGCCGTCGGGCGATGTCCGGGTCGCGCCGGCGAAGCGGCGGCGTTTTGTCATCCAGAAGCACGATGCGACCCGTCTGCACTATGATTTCCGGCTCGAGTTCGACGGGGTCTTCAAATCCTGGGCGGTGACGCGCGGCCCCTCGCTCGATCCGCACGACAAGCGGTTGGCGGTGGAGGTGGAGGATCATCCGCTCGATTACGGTGATTTCGAAGGCACCATCCCGGAAGGCCAGTACGGCGGCGGCACGGTGCAGCTCTGGGACCGCGGCTATTGGGAGTCTGACGATCCCGAGCGCGGCTTCAAGAAGGGTGACCTGAAATTCACGCTCGACGGCGAGAGGCTGCATGGCAGCTGGGTGCTGGTGCGGATGAAGAGCGATCGCTACGGCGGCAAGCGCACCAACTGGCTGTTGATCAAGCATCGGGACGAATACGCCGTGGATGGCGACGGGGCTGGCATCCTCGAGGACGACCACTCGGTCGCCTCCGGCCGGTCGATGGCGCAGATCGCAGCCGGCAAGGGGCGGGCGCCAAAGCCGTTCATGCTGGCCAAGGGCAACGGCAAGGCCAAGGCCGACGCGGTCTGGCACTCCAATCGCGGCGAGGTCGCCGAGGCGCGGGCTCGAACCAAGGCGCCGCCGAAGGCCCGGCTTGAGGCGCAGCCGAAGCAGGTGTCGGCGATGCCGGATTTCGTCGCGCCGCAACTCTGTGCGGCGGTCGAAACTCCGCCCGGCGGTGCGGGCTGGTGCCATGAAATCAAGTTCGACGGCTACCGGGTGCAGCTCCGCGTCGAGGATGGCGAGGCCGTGCTGAAGACCCGCAAGGGGCTGGACTGGACCGAGAAGTTCGGCGCGATCGCGAAGGAGGCCGGCAAGCTGCCCGACGCCCTGATCGACGGCGAGATCGTCGCGCTCGACCGGGACGGTACGCCGCACTTCTCGACGCTGCAGGCAGCGCTGTCGGACGGCAAGACGGACAAGCTGATCTTCTATGCATTCGACCTGCTGTTTGCCGGCAAGGAGGATCTTCGCCGGTTGCCGTTGAGCGAGCGCAAGGCGCGGCTGAAGCAGTTGCTCGAGGCGCGCAAGGGCAAGGAAAAGCTGATCCGCTATGTCGAGCACTTCGAGGAGGATGGCGAAACCGTGCTGGACTCGGCGCGAAAGCTCGGGCTGGAGGGGATCGTCTCCAAGAAGCTTGCGGCGTCCTATCGGTCCGGCCGGTCCGACGACTGGACAAAGGCGAAGGTTCGTGCCGGCCACGAGGTGGTGATCGGCGGCTGGAAGACCACCAACGGCAAATTCCGCTCGTTGATGGCGGGCGTCTATCGCGGCGATCATCTGGCCTTTGTCGGCATTGTCGGCACTGGCTTTGGACAGGACACCGTTCGTCGCATCATGCCGGCGCTTAAAGCGGCAGCGTCCGACAAGAGCCCGTTCGGCGGCGAGGATGCGCCGAACAAGACCCGCGACGTGCATTGGCTGAAGCCGGAGCTGGTTGCCGAGATCGAGTTTGCCGGCTGGACTGAGGGCGGCAATATCCGGCAGGCCGCGTTCAAGGGTCTGCGTCAGGACAAACCGGCGCGTGAGGTGGAGGCCGAGCGGCCCGCCGTGACGAAAGTGGTGAAGCCGATGGCCAAGGGTGCGGGGAAGTCATCCGCCGAGGTGATGGGCGTCGTCATCTCCCATCCGGACAAGGCGCTGTGGCCCAACGCCGGCGACGATGAGGCGGTGACGAAACTCGATCTCGCCAGGTATTTCGAGGCCGTCGGCGAATGGATGATCGGCTATCTCAAGGGCCGGCCTTGCTCGATCGTGCGGGGGCCGGATGGTATCAAGGGCGAGACATTCTTTCAGCGGCATGCGATGGCCGGCACCTCGAAGCTCCTGAAGCTCGCCAAGGTTTCCGGCGACCGCAAACCCTATCTGCAGATCGATCAGGTCGAGGGACTGGCTGCGGTCGCGCAGCTTGGTGGGCTCGAGCTGCATCCCTGGAATTGCGCGCCCGATGCATACGACACGCCGGGCCGGCTGGTGTTCGATCTCGATCCGGCTCCCGATGTTGAATTCAGCGAGTTGATCGACGCCGCCAAGGAGATGCGGAAGCGCCTCTCCGCGGTCGGCCTCGAAAGCTTCTGCAAGACCACCGGCGGCAAGGGCCTGCACGTCGTGACGCCGCTGCTTCACGGTGCGAAAGACAAGGTGACGTGGAAGGAGGCCAAGACCTTTGCGCAAGGCATCTGCCAGTGGATGGCGCAGGATGATTCCGAGCGCTATTTGCTCAACATGTCAAAGGCCAAGCGCACGGGAAAGATCTTCCTCGATTATCTGCGCAACGATCGCCTGTCGACGGCGGTCGCGGTGCTGTCGCCGCGTGCACGCGAGGGCGCCACCGTCTCGATGCCGCTGACCTGGACGCAGGTGCGTGGCGATCTCGATCCGAAGAAATATACGATACGAACCGTGCCGGCGCTGCTCGCCAAGACCAAGGCCTGGGACGGCTACGACGATGCGGCGGCGTCGATCAAGGCGGCGATCAAGAAGCTGGCGGTGCGGTAGACCACGCTGGGGAGGCACGGCACCGTCAGCCGTCATGCCCCGCGGAGGCGGGGCATCCAGTACGCCGCGGGGGTTCGGTCCTGCACTGACGTCTCTGGAATACTGTCATCGCCCGCTTTCGCGGGTGATGACAGTCGTTGGTGCCGATGGAACAATGCGCCCGACCGCTACAAGTGAGATCCGGATTCCTCCTTAGATCGCGGGCTCATTTGCCTGTGCGTTGCTCCTTGAGCAAACAATCGGACTCGCGAAGGGGCGTGATATGATGCTTGAACCTTCCATTTGCGAGGAACGGAATTACATCAACGAAAACGGTGGAGGAGAGCTTTGCGATGTCGGCGCCGCTTATCGTTTCAATTCCGCACAATCTCGGTCGTGACGAGGCCATGCGTCGCCTGAAGACGGGCCTGTCGCGTGCGGCGGCGAGCGTGCCGGTGTTGAGCGTCGAGGAAGAGCGTTGGGACGACAACCGGATGACTTTCCGGGTGCGCGCGCTCGGTCAGGTTGCTGCCGGATACCTCGACGTCGAGGATGCGCATGTGCGGCTGGAGGTGACGTTGCCGTGGCTGCTGCAGCGCTTCGCCGAGGCCGCGCAGGTCGCCATCCAGAAGCGCGGACAGCTGCTGTTGACCAAGCGAAGCTAGCTCCCGGCTGCTACGCTTCTAGGAGTGGCTCCCCGCGTGCGCTCGCTTCGACGCTCGCTTCGCTCTGGTTGCGACCTTCGCTTTCAGCACCGCGACAGGCAGGTGACCGAACAGTGCAGAGAGCGGAAGCTTGTCCCTGCCAAGTTCGGTCGCAAGTCCGGCGGTATCGATTGTGCCGTCGAAAGAGTCTGGGCGCGGCCATGCCCGCCCGCCCTGCGTGAACGGGGCGAACCACCGACCGACGGCGACGACGACCGCATCGCGACCGTGGCGCCGCGCGAATGCGATGACATGATCGCAATGCGGACCACTTACCGCGAGCGGCTCGTAGTCGCCGTTCGTGAAGACGTCAGGCATCTCGTTCCGCAGCCGCAGCAAGTGACGTGTCCATGCCAGCTTGAGGCGGCCGTCGCGCCAGCTCTGCGCCAGTGCGTCCCAATCGGACCGTTCCACCGTCGCGAGCGTCTTCGCGCGCCTGGCAAAGTCGACCGGACGGCGGTTGTCGGGATCGACCAGCGATAGGTCCCACGTTTCCGTGCCCTGATAGAAATCCGGCACACCAGGCATCGTCGCCTTCAGCGTGATCTGACCGAGCGAGTTCAGCGCGCCGATCAGCGCGGTGCGTTGCGCCAGCGTATCAAGAGCATCGAGGAATTCAGGGGAAAGCTTGCGATCGAGGATCCGGTCGATGAAGGTCGTGACGCCGGCCTCGTAGGATTCGTGCGGATTGAGCCAGCTCGTCTCCTGCTTGCCCTCGCGCGCCGCCTTCAGCGCATAGGCCTGGATGCGCGCGACAAGCGACGCGTCGTCCGGATCCCAGGCGCCGAGCAGAGCCTGATACAGCATATATTCGAACGTCGCCGATGGGGCGCGCATGTCGCCGTCGAGCACAAGATGCGGCGCGTTCAGCACCTTCCAGCGCGCCACCGCGCTGGTCCATTCGCCCGGAATTTCGGCGAGCGCTATGATCCGCGCGCGTGCGTCCTCGCCGCGCTTGGTGTCGTGGGTCGCGGTCGCCGTCATTCCGTGCGGCAGCTCATGAGCGCGGGCCTTCATCATGTCGTGGAAGCGCTCGGCGGAGAGCACGCTCGCTGCCGGATCGCCGCCGACCTCGTTGAGCGCGAGCAAGCGGTGGTAGCGGTAGAAGGTCGTGTCCTCCAGCGACTTCGCCATCATCGGCCCGGTGAATTGCTGCACCTTCAGCGCGAAGCGGCGGACCCGCGGTGCGCCATGCGGCGGCCGGCCGGGCTTGAGCAGGTCCATGGTCAGCGCATCGCGCAAGAAGTCGAAGATGCCTTCGTCGGCGGCGAACCAGTCGGCACGGGCGCGCGCGATCGCGGCGCTGATCAGCGCGCGGTCGTGCGCCGTCGGGCCGGCACCGGCGAGATAAGTGCGATAGACCGGGAAATGCAGCACGTAGAGCTCAAGCGCCTGCCGCAGGCTGTCGGCTGAAAAGTCGCGGGTCGAATAGTGACCGCTGGCAATGCGCGCCAGCAGCCGCGCGAGCACCGTGAATTCACTGGTTAGCAGCGTCTCGAGCACGCGCTGCTTGGCCTCGCGCAGTACCGGGGTCAGGTTCGGCGACTGGTTGCTGATCTGGCGCCAGATCTCGCTGAGCGGATCAAGCCCGCTACCTTCGACCAGAACCCGGCTGATCGCGTTCATCCACTCGTAACCGGTGGTGCCGTGGACGGCGCTGAATTTCGGCAGCTTCTCGCCCTCGCCGAGAATTTTCTCGACCACCATGTAGAACGGCCTTGCCTTGGCGCCTTGCGCGGAGCGGATCAGGCGGCGCAGCCGCTGGAAATATTGCGCGGGATCGCGCAGGCCGTCGATATGGTCGAGCCGCAGGCCCTGCAGCCGGTCCTCCGCGATCAGCCGCCTCACCAGGCTGTGGCTCGCCTCGAAGGTGTCGGCATCCTCGACCCTGAGGCCCGCCAGCGTGTTGACGTCGAAGAAGCGGCGGTAATTGATGTCGCTGGAGGCGAGCCGCCAGTGACCGAGCCGGTAGTGCTGGCGTTCCATCAGCCGATGCAGCGCCAGCGTCTGGGTGGGGCCGTCGCCGGCGCGATAGGCGGCAAGGCCGCGCGTAATGATCTCGGCGCCGCCGTCGACCGCGCGCAGCTCCGCCTTGAAGGCCGGAGCCTCGGCGCGATTGGGATGACGCAGCCCCCTGTAGCGTGCCGCGAGAGCGAGCATGGCCCGCCCGGCCGCGCTGTCCTCGGCTGCGGTTTCCCTGACAATGGTCCGCAACACATCGCCATAGCGGTCCGGCGCGATCGGCAGCCGGTGCTCAAAATACCACGCCGAGAAGCTGCCCTCGCGCTCGTCATAGCGCAGCTCGATCTCGCCGCGCTCCAGCGCCTGCCCGTAGGATGAGCCGAGGATCGGCAGCAACACGCCGCCGCGCGCGCGAAAGGGCAGCTGGTCCCAGTCGATGTCGAAAGAGACCGCGTGCGGCGACAGCGGACCCCATTCCAGCACGTCGAGCCACCATGGATTGTCGGCGAAATGCACGCCGACATGGTTCGGCACGAAGTCGAGGATCAGGCCGAGACCGTTCTGCTTCAGCGCGTCGCTCAGCCGGGCAAAACCCTCCTCACCGCCGAGCTCCGGATTGAATTTGGTGTGGTCGACGACGTCATAGCCGTGCGTCGACCCCTTGCGTGCCTTCATGAAGGGCGACGCATAGAGGTGGCTGATGCCGAGCGCCTTCAGATACGGCACGACGTTCGCGGCGGCATCGAAATTGAAATCGGCGGTGAGCTGCAGGCGGTATGTCGCGATCGGGATCGCCGGAGGCATTGTGCTATCCGATGTGCCAGCGCACCGACCACGGCGCGATGCGGTCCGACGATGCATGACCCCAGATCAGGCGTCCCGTCGGCTGAACCGCGCTTGCGATCTCCCGGTCCGACAGGTTGACCGCAAGCTGCAGGGTGCTCCCATCGCCCATCGTCCAATGTGCGGTCAGCAGATCGCCCGTGATGCGAGCATCGCCGAAGCGAGCGGCCGCGAGCCGCGGCGCGATCTCGCGGCGGCGGACGGCGAGCAGGTCGCGCACCAGTGCCAGCCGCGCGCGGCCCGGGCTGTGGTCGAGGGCCGTCCAGTCAAGCACGGCCGATCGCAGGGTGTCGTCGGCGAGCGGATCTGGAATGTCGTCGCCATATTTCGCGTAGGCCCAGGCGAACTCCTTGCGCCGGCCCTTGCGAACCGCGTTGGCCAGATCGCCCTTGAAATCGCAGAAGAACGGAAACGGTGACGTCGCGCCCCATTCCTCGCCCATGAACAGCATCGGCGTCGTTGGCGCGATCAGCGTGACCGCCAGCGCGGCCGCGACCGCTTCCGGCTTTGCGACGCTCACGAGACGATCGCCCAGCGGCCGGTTGCCGATCTGGTCGTGGTTCTGCAGGAAGTTGATGAAGCAGGTCGGCGACAGCGCGCCGCTCGGCTCGCCGCGGGCCTTGCCGCCCCAGAAGGTCGAGACCTCGCCCTGATAGACATAGCCGGAGGCCAGCGCACGCGCCAGATCCTGCTTCGGCGCGCGCCGATAGTCGCCGTAATAGCCCTGCGTTTCGCCGGTCAGGATCACGTGCCAGGCGTGGTGATAATCGTCGTTCCACTGTCCGCGGTACTTGCCGCGCGGCGGGTCCTCCGTGGCGTCCAGCAGGCTTGCGATGTTATCGCCGTTTTCGAGCACGAGGTTGATATGCCGTCCGGTCTCCGCGGCGAGGCGTCCTGCCGCGTCGCTGAGATCGTGCAGGACGGAGACTTCGCCGGCTTCCACAATGGTGTTGACGGCATCGAGCCGCAGCCCGTCGAAGCGATAGTCGCGCAGCCAGTTCAATGCGTTGCCGATCGCGAAGGCGCGCACTTCGGGTACGCGATAATCGATCGCGCTGCCCCATGGCGTGTGTGCATCGCTGAAGAATGAGGGTGCATAGCGGCCGAGGTAATTCCCCTCGGGCCCGAAGTGATTGTAGACCACGTCGAGCATCACCATCAGGCCGCGCAGATGCGCCTCGTCAATCAGCGTCTTCAGGTCGTCGGTGCGTCCATAGGCGCTGTCGGGGGCGTACCACAACACGCCATCATAGCCCCAGTTGCGGCGGCCTGCGAAATCCGCGAGCGGCATCAATTCCAGCGTGGTGATGCCGGTCGCGACAAGATGATCGAGCTTGTCGATCATGGCACGATAGGTGCCCTCGGGCGTGAAGGTGCCGACATGAGCCTCGAGAATGACGGCTTCATGCCAGGGCCGCCCGCGCCATCCCGTCGCGCGCCATTTGAAGGCCGCGTGATCGATCACCTCGCTCGGGCCGAACACGTCATCCGGCTGGAACGCGGAGGCCGGATCGGGGACGTCGACCTCGTCATCGATGCGAAATTTGTAGCGCGTGCCGACCCCTGCGCCCGGTATCTCGGCGACGTACCAGCCGCCTGCGTCACGTGTGAGCGCATGGGGCTTCTCGAGCAGGAGGTCGACGCGCTTTGCCGCCGGCGCCCACAGCCGAAAGCGCGCGCCGTCGGATGTCAGCTGCGGACCGAAATGCTGCGCATTCATGCGACCCCCGCAAACGCGAGCACCGAGCGTGGCGGCGCCTTGGTGTCGGCGCCGCCGGCGAATTGCTCGGGCATCTGCACCGTCTCGGTTGTGTTCAGAACCTGCTCCCAGGCTCTGATGTCTTTCATAACCGGCATTTTGAAGAGGATCTCCTCGGGGGCGGCATTCAGCACGATAAAGATCGGCGCCTGTCCTGGTTCCATCGGCCCGAGCACATAGGAGAGGAAGCGGCCTTCGGGGAATTTCCAGTCGGACTCCTTCATATCTTCCGATGCGGGCGTCAGCCACAGCACGCCGTAGCTGCCGTCGGTGCGGCGGCCGTCGAGCCAGCGCTGGCAGCGGATCTGCCTGAAGCGGCGGCGTAGCCCGGTCAGATGCGCGATGAAGCCGGTGAAGTCGTCCTCGCTGCCGAGATTCACCCAGCCGATCCAGCCGGTCTCGTTGTCCTGGCAATAGGCGTTGTTGTTGCCGGCTTGCGTGTTCGCGACCTCGTCGCCGGCCAGGATCAGCGGCGTGCCCTGCGCGAGCAGCAGGCAGGCTAGCGCATTCTTCCTGAGCTGGCGGCGCAGCGCGTTGATCTTGGGATCGTCGGTCGGGCCCTCATGGCCGCAATTGTTGCTGTGATTGTCGTTCGAGCCGTCGCGATTATCCTCGCCGTTGGCTTCGTTGTGCTTCTCGTTGTAGCTGAACAGGTCGGCGAGCGTGAAGCCGTCATGCACGGTGATGTGGTTGACGCTGGCGCGGGTCGCGCGGTTATCGTGGTGAAACAGGTCCGAGGAGGCGGTCATGCGGCTCGAGATATCGCCGATCAGACTGCCTTCGCCGCTCCAGTAGCGTCGCATCGCGCTGCGATAGCGATCGTTCCATTCCGACCATTGCGACGGAAACGCGCCGACCTGGTAGCCGCCGAGGCCGAGATCCCAGGGCTCGGCGACGAGCTTCACGGTCGCCAGCACCGGGTCCTGGCGCACCGCGGTCAGGAACGGGTGCCCGCGGTCGAAACCGTTCGGCCCGCGCGCCAGCGTGGTGGCGAGGTCGAAGCGAAAGCCGTCGACATGGCAGACCTCGACCCAGTAGCGCAGCGAGTCCATCACCATCTGCATCACGCGCGGATGGGTGAGGTTGACTGAGCTGCCGCAGCCGGTGAAGTCATCGTAGTAGCGCGGGTTCTCGCGGTTCAGCCAGTAATAGGAGGCGTTGTCGATGCCGCGGAAGCACAGCGTCGGGCCCATATGGTTGCCCTCGGCAGTGTGGTTGTAGACGACGTCGAGCAGCACCTCGATGCCGGCGTCGTGCAGCCGTGCCACCGTGGTGCGGAAGGAGTCGAGCGCATTGTCCTGCGCGTAGCGCGCCTCTGGCGCGAAGAAGGCGATTGTGTTGTAGCCCCAGTAATTCGCCAGCTTCTTCTCGATCAGGATGCGGTCGTCGATCAGTCCGTGGATCGGCAACAGCTCGATCGTGGTGACGCCGAGCCGCTTGAGGTGGTCGATCATCGCGGGCGACGATAGCCCTCCATAGGTGCCGCGCAGGCCCGGCGGCACGTCCTCGCGCCTCTGCGTCAAGCCCTTGACGTGGGCTTCATAGATGATGGTGTCTTCCCAGGGAATCTGCGGCCGGATCTCGCGGCGGCCCCAGTTGAAGGTCTCGTCGACCACCACCGCCTTCGGCATGCCGCGGGCGTTGTCGCGCCGGTCGAAGGAAAGGTCCTCGCGCGCGCTGCCGGTGCGGTAGGCGAAGTGCGCGTCGCTCCACACCAGCCGCCCGGCGAGCCGCTTGGCATAGGGATCGAGCAGCAGCTTGTTGGGATTGAAGCGGTGGCCGCGCTCCGGCGCGTAGGGCCCGTAGACACGATAGCCGTAGAGCTGGCCCGGCGAGACATCGTTGAGATAGCCGTGCCAGACGTCCTCGGTGCGCTCCGGCAGTTCGATCCGCTCGAGCTCGCGGCGGCCCTGACCGTCGAACAGGCACAGCTCCACCTTCTCCGCATTGGCGGAGAACAGCGCAAAATTGGTGCCCCTGCCGTCCCAGCTTGCACCAAGCCGCGAGGACGTCCCCTCGGTCAGTCGCATGGATCAGCTTTCCGGTACGAGAAAGATCGCAGCCAGCGGCGGAATGGTCAGGCTCAGCTCGGGCGCGTCGCCCTCCGAGGCACGGACCTCGCCGACATTGCCGACATTGCTGCCGCCGTAATGCGCCGAGTCCGAATTGAGCACTTCGCGCCATTTGCCAGCGAACGGCACGCGGACACGGTAGTTGCGATAGACGTTGGGCGAGAAGTTCGCGACCACAAGGCAGCGGGCCCGCTCGCCGCTGCCCTTGCGAATCCAGGCGAACACGTTGTTGTCGGCGTCGTCGGTAACAACCCATTCGAAGCCGGCCGGATCGCAGTCGAGCTCGTGCAGCGCCGGCAGTGCGCGATAAAGGCGGTTGAGGTCGCGGACCAGATTCTGGACGCCGGAATGTCGCGGCTGTTCCAGCAGGTGCCAGTCCAGCGAGTGATCGTGGTCCCACTCGCGCTCCTGGCCGAATTCGCAGCCCATGAACATCAGCTTCTTGCCGGGGTGCCCGAACATGAAGCTGTAGTAGACGCGAAGATTGGCGAAGCGCTGCCAGTCGTCGCCGGGCATGCGTCCCAGGATCGAACGCTTGCCGTGCACGACCTCGTCATGCGACAGCGGCAGGATGAAGTTTTCCGAGAAAGCGTAGTGCAGACCGAACAGGATGTCGCCGTGATGATATTTGCGGTGGATGGGATCCTTGCCGATGTATTTCAGCGTGTCGTGCATCCAGCCCATGTTCCACTTGTAGCCGAAGCCGAGCCCGCCATATTCGACCGGCCGCGATACCTGCGGCCATGCGGTCGACTCTTCCGCCGCGGTCGTCGCCTGAGGGAAGTGCGCGAACACCTCGGTGTTGAAGCGGCGCAGGAAGTCGATGGCCTCAATGTTCTCGCGGCCGCCATACTTGTTCGGGATCCAGCCGCCGGCGGGGCGGCTGTAGTCGAGGTAGAGCATCGAGGCGACCGCATCGACGCGCAACCCGTCGACGCCGTAACGGTCGAGCCAGAACAGCGCATTCGACACCAGGAAATTGGTGATCTCGGTGCGCCCGTAATTGTAGATCAGCGTGCCCCAGTCGAGATGGCGGCCCTGCAGCGGGTTGGCGTGCTCATAGAGGGCGGTGCCGTCGAAACGGCCGAGCCCGTGCGGGTCGTCGGGAAAATGCCCGGGGACCCAGTCGAGCAGCACGCCCAGCCCCTCGCGATGGCAGGCATTCACCAGCGCCGCGAAGTCGTCCGGCGAACCGAAGCGGCTGGTCGGCGCGAACAGGCCGGTCGGCTGGTAGCCCCAGGAGCCGTCGAACGGATGTTCGGTGACGGGCAGGAACTCGACATGCGTGAAACCCATATCCCTGATATAGCCGGGAAGCTGTTCCGCCATGTCGCGATAGGTCAGCCACTCGTTGCGACCCTTGCGCCGCCAGGAGCCGAGATGGACCTCGTAGATCGAGACCGGCGATCGCAGCGCATTGACGGCGTCGGGGGCCGGGCGCGGACGCGGGATGGTGCGTTCGTCGAACACGATCGATGCGGTCTTCGGGCGGACCTCGGCCGCGAAGGCTAGTGGATCCGACTTTAACGGCAGATGCTGGCCGTTCTGTCCGATGATCTCGAACTTGTAGTGGTCGCCGATGCGCGCACGCGGGATGAACAACTCCCAATAGCCGACGCCGCGGACCCGCATCGGGTGCCGCCGGCCATCCCAGAAGTTGAAGTCACCGACCACGCTAACGCGCCGCGCGTTCGGCGCCAGCAGCACGAAGCCGATGCCGTCGACGCCATCCAGCGTCATCGGGTGCGCGCCGAGCGTATCGTAGATGCGGAGATGCGTGCCTTCGCCGAGCAGATAGAGATCGAAGTCGCTCAGGATCGGCGGAAACCTGTAGGCGTCCTCGAACTCGACGACCTTGTCGCCGAAGCGCGCACGGAGCTGATAGCGCGTGGAGCCGTTGGGCAGTGGGCCGGCGAACAGCCCTGCGTCATGAATCCGCGTGAGCGGCGCCGTCTCGCCATGCTCACCGATCGCTTCGACATTGCTGGCGTCCGGCAGGAAGGCGCGCACGACGTTGCGGTCCCCCTCGACGTGGAGGCCGAGATAGTGAAAGGGATCCGAGTGGCGGCCCTCGATGATGGCATAGGCCTCGGCAGGCAGTTTGCTCATGCAACCTCATGCGGCTGTTCCGCCAGGATTCTCAACAAGCCGGCCAGCGGAATCCGCAGCCAATCCGGCCTATTGGCGAGCTCATATTCGATCTCGTAGAGGGCTTTCTCAAGCAGGAAAAAGCTGAGCAGGCGGTCAGCCGCCTTGGCGTCGGCAGGCCACAGGCGCTGGCCGGCCATCGCCTCGCGATAGCCTGCGAGGAAAGCGTCCGTTGCCCGATCGCGCCATTCGCCCAGCGCGATGCTCAACCTGCCGCTCTCGTCCGGCGCGACCTTGAGCGCGCGTTCCAGCGCGGCTGTCATCGCATAATCGATCGAGCGGATCAGGCCCGCGACGTCGCGTGCGGCCGGCGCCTTGCGGCGGCGCTCGGCGATCGTGCGGCCCGGGCCACCGTCGAAATCGATGATGAACACGTCGTCCTTGACGACCAGTAGCTGGCCAAGATGCAGGTCGCCATGATGGCGGATGTTGAGCCCTTCGGTCTCGCGCGGCAGCAGGGCCTTGAGCCTATCGGGCAGCGTATCGTGCTGCGCCTGCAACTGGTCGGCCAGCAACCGGTCGGCCTCCTTCAGGCTGTCGCGGCGTTGCGTCAGCGTGTCGAACACGCGCTCGGCGCGCGCCATGATCTCGTCGTTCCAGCGCTGCAGGTCCTCGGGCCGGGTCGGCTCGGGCGCGAAGTCCGGCAGGTCCCTGTTGCTGGCGAGCGCGAGATGCAACTCGGCGAGGCGCTTGCCGGCCTGCGACATGTGGCGCAGATAGGTTGCTTGATCGCCGTTCTCTACCGGGTCTTCGCTCGCCGCGAGCAAGCGTTGCTTTTCGACAAGGCGATCCAAATGCGCGACCCCAACCGTCCAGAGGTCGCCCTGATTGACGACCATGGCATGCAGAACCGCGATGGCGCTGCGCTTGTCGCCCTCGATCAGTTCGGCCGTGCCGAGCAAAGCGGGAGTGTTCGGGAAACCGATCACTTCGGTGAGGAAGCGGCTCATTTCGATCTCCGGATTGATGCCGACCTCGAGCTTCCGGTAGATCTTGGTGACATATTCGTTGTCGACCAGCGCGGTTGAGTGCGGCTGATCGTTCTCGAAGACGCGAATGTGCTCCGGCTGCCGGACCGGCCTGTCGGCGAAACGGCTGGTCGGCCGGAATTCGAGCTTCAGGCCCTGCTGGCCTTCGTCGACGGTCAGATTTTCCCGCAGATTGCGCAGGAACAGTCCGGTGAAAATCTGGTCGGTGGCGACGTCGAGCAGCGTGCCCTCGCGGGCGCCCTGCCGCACGGCGGCGAAGGCGCGCGGGTTGTAGCGCTCGCGGTCGAAGCGCACCCATTCGATCTGCATCGGCAGAACGTAGCGACTGGTCGTGCCGCGCTCCGTGGTTTCGAAGAAGATCAGCCAGGGCCGGTTGTCGCCGATGTCGCAGAACGGGATCGCGGACGTCAGCGTTGGCTGGATCGCCCTGGCGGAATGCTCGGGGTACCACCGCGTGCGGGCGAGGTGGCCGGGCAGCACGTCGTGCTCGAACACGCCGCGAGTGCGTGCCAGGGAGGTCCAGGTGGAATTGAGCGGCACCACCAGCGTCTCGAACTCCGGCACTGCGCGCGGGGGCACCGGCTCGGACTTGTCGCGTTCCTGCAGCTGGAACCAGTAGAAGCCGTAGGGCGCGAGCGTGATCATATAGGGCAGCTCGCCGATCGCCGGGAAGCGGGTCCGTCCGAGCATCTCCAGCGGAATGCGGTCCTTGAAGGCGGAGAGGTCAAGCTCGGTCGCCTGCGCCGAGCGCGACAGGTTGGCAACGCACAGGATCGCCTCGCCCTGGTACTGGCGCACATAGGCGAGCACCGAGCGGTTCTCCGGGCGGATGAATGTCATGGTGCCGCGCCCGAACGCCAGCGTCGACTTGCGCACCGCGATCAGCCGCTTGGTCGCAGAGAGCAGGGACGACAGGCTGCGCGACTGCGCCTCGACGTTGACGGCCTCGTAGCCGTAGACCGGATCCATGATCATCGGCGCGTAGAGCCGCGCGGGGTCGGCACGCGAGAAGCCGCCGTTGCGGTCCGGCGACCACTGCATCGGCGTGCGCACGCCGTTGCGGTCGCCGAGATAGATGTTGTCGCCCATGCCGATCTCGTCGCCGTAGTAGATGATCGGCGTGCCCGGGAAGGAGAGCAGCAGCGAGTTCATCAGCTCGATCTTGCGCCGGTCATTGTCCATCAAGGGCGCAAGCCGCCGGCGGATTCCGACATTGATCCGCGCGCGCGGATCGTTGGCATAGGTCGACCACAGATAGTCGCGCTCGACGTCGGTCACCATTTCCAGCGTCAGCTCGTCGTGATTGCGCAGGAACAGCGCCCACTGGCAGGCGGCGGGGATGTCGGGCGTCTGCCGCAGGATGTCGGTGATCGGAAAGCGGTCTTCCTGCGCGATCGCCATGTAGATGCGCGGCATCAGCGGGAAGTGATAGGCCATGTGGCATTCGTCGCCATGGCCGAAATACTCCTGCACGTCCTCCGGCCACTGATTGGCCTCGGCCAGCAGGACCTTGCCCTTGGCGTAGGCGTCGAGCTCCTGCCGGAGCTGCTTGATGATGGCGTGCGTCTCCGGCAGGTTCTCGTTGTTGGTGCCGTCGCGCTCGCAGAGATAGGGAATGGCATCGAGCCGGAACCCGTCGACGCCGGTGTCGAGCCAGCGCTTCATCACCTGCACGATCGCGCGCACCACGCGCGGATTGTCGAAATTCAGGTCCGGCTGATGCGAGAAGAAACGGTGCCAGTAGAACTGGCCGGCCTCCGGATCCCAGGTCCAGTTGGACTTCTCGGTATCTGTGAAGATGATCCGGGTGCCCGGATATTTCTGGTCGGTATCGCTCCAGACGTACCAGCTCCGCGCGCTCGAGTTCGGCGGGCTGCGGCGCGCGCGCTTGAACCAGGCGTGCTGGTCCGAGGTGTGATTGACGACGAGCTCGGTGATGACGCGGAGGCCGCGCTTTTTCGCCTCCTGGATGAAGCGCTTGAAATCCTTCATCGTCCCGAAATCGGCGTTGATGTCGCCATAGTCGGCGATGTCGTAACCGTCGTCGCGGCCGGGCGAGGGATAGAACGGCAGCAGCCACAGCGTGGTGACGCCGAGTTCCTGCAGATAGGGCAGCTTTTCCGTCAGGCCTGCGAAGTCGCCGATGCCGTCATTGTTGCTGTCGGCAAACGCCTTGACGTGAAGCTGATAGATGATGGCGTCCTTGTACCAGAGCTCGTCCGCGGTCTCGGTCGCGATCTTCACCTTGGTATCGACGGTGGAGAATACGTTCATGACGGCTCCTTCAGGCCACGCAGCACAGCAGCCGCGCGGGATCGCGCTCGGGATCAATATGCAGGCGTACACCTCCCCATTCGAGTGTATGACGCTCGCCGGTGACGAGGTCTTCCACGGCAGCGACCGGACGGCGCGCATCGCCAGGGCCGACCCTGGTGTCCCCGAGTGGAAGCCAGATGTCGTGCACATCGGGTGACAATGCGATCACGGCCGCGATCACATTGGTCTGATCGACGGACTCCTTGACAAAGCCGATCACATTGCCGTCCTCGACGCCGATAAAGCGCAAATTGCTCGTCTGTTGCAGCGCTGAATTGCCGCGCCTGATCCGGTTGAGGGCCGCGACATACGGCCTGATGTTCCCGGGCTGTTCCCAGTCCCGAACCCTGATCTCGTATGTCTCGGCGTTGAGATATTCTTCCCGGCCGGGGACCGGGGCATGCTCCAGCAGCTCGAAGCCGCTGTAGATGCCGTAATTGCTCGACAGCGTCGCGGCGAGCGCGAGACGCGACTTGAACATCCAGGATTCGCCGCTTTGCAGGTGGAAGGGCAGGATGTCGGGCGTGTTGACGAAGAAATTCGGCCGAAAGAAGTCGCGCTCGGGATGGGAGATCAATTCGCCGAGATACCGCTCGAGCTCCCAGCGCAGCGTGCGCCAGGCGAAGTACGTATAGGACTGCGTGAAGCCGAGCTTTGCCAGGCCCTTCATCAGCTTCGGCCGCACCAAGGCGCCCGCCAGGAAGATGACCCCGGGATCGTGACGCTGCACCTCGCGGATCAGCCATTCCCAGAAGCCCAGGGGCTTGGTGTGCGGATTGTCGACCCGGAAAATCCTGACGCCCTGGTCGACCCAGAACAGGACTACGTCACGCAGCGACTGCCACAACGCAGCAGCGTCCTCGCTTGCGAAGTCGGGATCGACGGCATCGTCTCGTCGCGGCCCGTCCTCGGCAGGGCGCATCGATCCGTCCGGGCGTCGCTTGAACCATTGCGGATGCTGCTTCAGCCAGGGGTGTTCAGGCGAGCACTGCACGGTGAAGTCGAGCGCGACCTCCATGTCATGCGTCCGGCTGGCTGCGACGAAGGCACGAAAATCCTCTAACGTGCCGAGTTCAGGGTGTACGGTGTCGTGGCCGCCATCCGCCGTGCCGATCGCGTAGGGGCTGCCGGGATCGCCGGGCTGCGCGGTTGCCGTATTGTTGCGGCCCTTGCGGTGCTCGCGTCCAATGGGGTGGATCGGCGCGAGCAGGACGACGTCGAAACCCATCGCGGCGATGTCGGGCAGTCGCGCGATACAGTCGTGGAAGGTCGCATGCGCGCCGGGCACCTTGCCCTGGCTGCGCGGAAACATCTGATACCAGGCGCCATAGCGCGCCCGCGGCCGGTCGGCGATCAGGGGAAATAGCTGAGATCGAGTTACATCGGAACGAAACTGGCTGCCTTCCATCGCCTCCTTCAATTCCGGCGCGAGCAGCGCGCCGGCCTCACCGGTCTGCAGGTAGATTTCGCATTGCCTGATGATCACGGCAGCTGCCGCCGGACCCCCCGCCTGCGCCTGGGTCAGCATGCCCGCGCCTTCGATCGCATCCAGCGTGAGGTCGCTGTTGCTCTTCTGCTTCTGCTCGAAGCGCTGCCGCCAGCTGGCGAATTCGTCGGTCCACGCCTCGATCGCGAACGTGTAACGGCCGGGCCGATCAGGAACGAAGGCGCCGCCCCAGCGATCATCGCTGTGCAGCGTCATCGGCGCGTGCTGCCATTCGTCGTCGCCGTCATGCCGCCACACCAGTGTGGCGGCAATCACGTGATGTTCGTCGCGGTAAATGTCAGCCCACACCTCAACGGGTTCGCCCACAATGCGCTTGACCGGAAAACGGCCGCAATCGACCGACGGATAGACGTCGGTGATATGAAAAGTGCCGTTGGCACTCTCGACAGGTCGGGCAGTTTTGGTCACGGTGATGCCGCCATCGAACATGCAAATGACGTCCCGGCGGCGGGAAGGAGGCGCGCCAGACCCATATAGAAAGTCGCTCGCCGGGCATTGGTTCCCGGTGGGAACGCGAGGCGGGGTAGAGCGTTGAGCATCGTCTATCCCTTTCCTTTATCTGGACAATTTAGCAACGAGCGAAATGTCGTTGCAAGCAAGCAGCGTGCCGAATGGACCTTTACGCCAAAGCCAGAACCCTGGGAATCCAGACTGAATATATCGATGGCAGTGGTCACCGCCGTGTGACGACGCCTGCGGCGCTCTCGGCGATTCTCGATGCGCTGCCGCCCCAGACACCGCGCCGGCTCATCGCCGATCCGGTGGTCATTCGCGCCGGTCGCGCCCCGCGAACGGAGCTGTCGGAAGTCGCCCGGCTTCCGGTGCAGTGGAAGGTCACGAATGGCTCCGGCGTGCTCGCGCAAGGCGAGGCGCGCGACCGGAGCGTGGCTTGGCCGGCCGATCTGCCCGGAGGCGTGCATCGCCTGCACCTGTCGGATGCGTCCGGCACGAGCGAAGAGGTGCCGCTGCTGGTTGCGCCGGAAGGGGCCTTTGGCGGCGACTTCGATCGTTGCTGGGTGATCGCCGTGCAGCTCTATGGCGTCCGCTCCGCGCGCAACTGGGGCATCGGCGACTTCACCGACCTGCATCAGTTGCTCGAATTCGCCCATCAGGTCGGCGCCGACGGTATCGGGCTCAATCCGCTGCACGCATTGTTCGACGATCGGCCCGGCGATTGCAGCCCTTACTCGCCGAACAGCCGGCTGTTCCTCAACGCGCTGTACATTGACGTCGAAGCCATTCCCGAGTTCCGGATCGATGCGGAGACGCAGGCCGCACTGGCGCAGCTCCGCACCCGCGACATGGTCGATTATGTTGCGGTCGCTGCGCTGAAGTGGCGCGCGCTGCGCGCGGCCTTCGCAACCTTCAAGGTCAATCCAGGCCTTGGCCGCTGGCAGGATTTCGAGACCTATCGCAGCGAACAGGGCGCGCTCCTGTCGCACTTCGCCTGCTTCGAGGTCGTCAGGCACAAATTCAAAACGCCGTGGTGGGAATGGCCGGATGAATGGCGGCAACCCAACGACACGGCATGCGCGAAGTTGTGCAGGGCACATGACACCGCCGCCGAGGTCGAGTTCGTCGAATTCGTGCAGTGGATCGCCGATCGCCAGCTCGGCGCCTGCCAGGCGCTCGCGCACAAGCTCGGCATGCGCGTCGGGCTCTATCTCGACGTCGCCGTCGGCGTGCAGTCGGACGGCTTCGACGCATGGAACGAGCAGACCGCGATCTCGCGCCACCTCGGCGTCGGTGCGCCGCCGGATCCGCTCAACACCGCCGGTCAGGACTGGGGGCTCGCCGGCTTCAATGCCGCAGGCCTCGAACTGCGCTCCTTCGAGCCGTTCAGGCAGATGCTGCGCGCCGCGATGCGGCATGCCGGCGCCGTCAGGCTGGACCACGCGTTCGGACTGAAGCGGCTCTATCTCGTGCCGCGGGGCTTCGGCCCCGCCAACGGCGCCTATGTGCTGATGCCGTTCGAGGCGCTGCTGGCGGCGACCGCACAGGAGAGCGTGGCCAATCGCTGCGTCGTGATCGGCGAGGATCTGGGCACCGTGCCGGAGGGGTTTCGCGAGCAGATGAATGGCTGGGGCATCTGGTCCTACCTCGTGATGATATTCGAAACCGACGAGCGGGGTGCCTTCCGTAACGCCGACTATTACCTCGCCGATGCGCTCGTCACCTTCAACACCCACGACCTCTCGACCTATGCCGGCTGGCGCTCCTTCAGCGATCTCAAGACCAAGCGCGCGCTTGGGATCGATCCCGGGGAAACCGACGAGGGACGCTGGCACGCACTCGGCCAGTTCGACGATGTGCTGCGCCGGCACGACATCCACAACCACGATTTCTATTCGGTGGTGAGCTTCCTGGCGCGGACCCGATCGCGGATGACGGCGGTTTCGATGGAGGATCTGCTCGGCCTGGTCGAGCAGCCCAATATTCCAGGCACCGTCTACGAACATCCGAACTGGCGGCGGCGGCTTCCGGTCTCGATCGAGCATCTGTCGTCGGCGATCGACCTCGAAGCGCTCAAGCGTGCGACCCGCGAGCGGTCGCGCGCAAGCTAAAGCGGAGCGCAGCACTTGGCCTCGCGGATCGAAGATTATGGACTGATCGGGGACTGCGAGACCGCGGCGCTGGTCGGCCGCGACGGATCGATCGACTGGCTGTGCTGGCCGAACTTCGATTCCGATGCCTGTTTCGCGGCGCTGCTCGGTACGTCGAGGCATGGCCGCTGGCGGATATCGCCCGCAGGCGGGATCACCGGGACGTCGCGCCGCTACCGGGACAATACGCTGATCCTGGAGACGCGGTTCGAGACGGATCGTGGCGTGGTCGTGCTGATCGATTTCATGCCGCCCCGCGGCAAGGCCTCCGACGTGGTCCGCCTCGTCCGCGGGATCAGCGGCCGGGTCAAGATGCGCCTGGACCTGGTGATCCGCTTCGGCCTCGGGATCGATGTGCCCTGGGTGAGGAGGAATCCGGATGGGCCGGGGCTGCTCGCGATCTGCGGGCAGGACATGATCGTGCTGCGCACTCAGGTCGAAACCCGCGGCGAGGACCTCACCACGGTGGCCGACTTCGAGGTCGGTGAGGGGGAGACGATCCCCTTCGTGCTGACCTACGGCCCGTCGCATCTTCCGGTCCCGGAGCCGATCGACCTGGAAGCGGCACTGAAGGATGCCGAGGACTACTGGACCGAATGGTGCAACCGGTGCAGCTATCACGGTGTCAACCGCGCCCTCGTCATCCGCTCGCTGATCACGCTGAAGGCCCTGACGTTCCGGCCGACCGGCGGCATCGTCGCGGCGCCGACCACCTCATTGCCGGAAAAGCTCGCGGGCGCGCGCAACTGGGACTACCGATTCTGCTGGCTGCGCGATGCCACCTTCACGCTGCTGGCGCTGATGAACTCGGGCTATACCGAGGAAGCGGCGGCCTGGCACAGCTGGCTGCAGCGGGCGGTGGCCGGAACGCCGGCAGACATGCAGATCATGTACGGCATCATGGGCCAGCGCCGGCTCCTTGAATGGGAGGCCGGATGGCTGCCGGGCTATGAAGGGGCCCAGCCGGTGCGCATCGGCAACGCCGCGCATGCGCAGCTGCAACTTGATGTCTACGGCGAATTGATCGATGCCTTCCACCAATCCCGCATGGCCCAGCTCAAGCTCGGCGAGGAGAACTGGTCGCTGGAATGCACGGTGATCGATCATCTCGCCGATGTGTGGGACAAGCCGGATCACGGCATCTGGGAGCGCCGCGGCGAACCCAGGCACTATGTCTTCTCCAAGGTCATGACCTGGGTCGCCTTCGATCGCGCCATCAAGAGCGCGGAGCGGTTCGGCTTCAAGGCGCCTCTGGTCAAGTGGCGGGTGTTGCGCGAAGCCATCCACCGCGACGTCTGCCAGAACGGCTTTGACCGCGACCTCAACAGCTTTGTCGAAAGCTATGGCTCGAAGCTGCT
Source organism: Bradyrhizobium sp. ISRA464 (assembly GCF_029910095.1). Classification (NCBI taxonomy): domain Bacteria; kingdom Pseudomonadati; phylum Pseudomonadota; class Alphaproteobacteria; order Hyphomicrobiales; family Nitrobacteraceae; genus Bradyrhizobium; species Bradyrhizobium sp. ISRA464. The sequence continues at coordinate 1,990,241 of NZ_CP094526.1, forward strand.
CGATGCCAGCATTCTGCTGCTGCCGGCGGTCGGCTTCCTACCGCCGACCGATCCGCGTGTCCGCGGCACGATCGATGCGATCGAAAGATACATGATGCGCGACGGCTTTGTGCTGCGCCATGATCCGCGCGAGGTGTCCGACGAGACGCAGCCGATCGAGGGGGCGTTCCTTGCCTGCAGCCTGTGGCTCGCCGACGCCCATGTGCTGGCGGGCGATCTTGACAAGGCGCAGATCATGTTCGACCGGGTGGTGGCCGTCGCCAACGACCTCGGCCTGCTCGCGGAGGAGTTCGATTCCGGCGCCGGCCGGCAGACCGGCAACTTCCCGCAGGCTCTGACCCATATCGCGCTGATCAACACCGCGCACAACCTCAGCGAGGCCATGGCGGAGGCGGGGAAGCCGGCGATGCAACGCTCGAAATAGAATCGATCTATCGATCTAGCGGCCGGTCCTCAGCACGACGTCCATCGCGCGCGCGAAGCCGTCATGCTCGTTGCTGTCGGTGACGTTTGTGGCGCGCGCCTTCACGTCGTCGCTCGCATTGCCCATCGCGAAGGAGACGCCGCTCTTTGCGAACATGGCGAGATCGTTCTGCATGTCGCCGATCGTCGCGACGTTCGCGAGCGGCACGCCGACGCGTTTGGCGATGGTCTCGACGAAGGTGCCCTTGTCGTGGCCGGGCGGCGTGATGTCGAGATAGTAGGTTTGCGAGCGGACTGCCAGCGCCTGGTTGCCGACCGCCTGCTGCATCTCGGCCTCGCAACGCTGAAGCAGGGCGGCGTCCGAGCTCGCGCCGACGATCTTGCAGGTCCGTTCGAGATAGGGCGCAAAATCCGGCACGATGGTCGGATCGTGCTTGATCGTGCGCTGCTCATGCGCGACGTATTCGCCGTCGGGATTGCGCGTCAGCCAGCGGTCGTTGGTGAACAGCCAGATGTCGATGCCGCGGTCGCGGAGCAGGTCGATGCTGCGCTTGACGATCGCAGGCGGGATCAGGTGCTGCTCGACCGGCTTGAGCTCCGCATCGACGATCGAAGAGCCGTTGAAGGCCCCGATCGGCAGTGTGATGGCGAGCGGCGCGACCAGGAAGTCCATCCCGATGGTCGGCCGGCTGGAAACGATGGTGAAGCCGATCCCGGCATCGTGCAGCCTGCGCACGGCGGCCTTGGCGCCATCGGTCAGGATCTTGTCCTTGGTCAGGAGCGTGCCGTCGACGTCGGACACGACAAGGTCGATACGGGTCATGGGCGGTCCAGGTTGAGTTGGCTGACAATGTCTTCGACAATGGTGTCGACCGTGCGGTCGATCGCGACCACGATCGGGCGCTCATCGGCGGTCGGCGGTTCCAGCGTCCTGAACTGGCTGGTGAGAAGAGCGGGCGGCATGAAATGGCCCTTGCGCGCGGCCAGGCGTGCGGCGATCAGGTCCTGCGTGCCCTCGAGGAAAATGAGGCGGACGTCGTCGCGTCCATGCACCAGGATGTCGCGGTAGGTGCGCTTCAGCGCCGAGCAGGCGATCACGGCGCGTTCGCGCACCTTGCAGGTCCGGTCGATCTCGTCGGCGATCGCCTGCAGCCACGGCCGGCGGTCCTCGTCGGTCAGCGGCTGGCCCGCACTCATCTTCGCGACATTGCCCGGCGGGTGGAAGGTGTCGCCGTCCTCGTAGCGCCAGCCGATCCTGATCGCGAGGTGGTCGGCGATAGTGCTCTTGCCCGAGCCGGAAACACCCATCACCACCAGTGCGCAGGGGCTGTCCTTGTCACCCACGAAAATCCTCCGGCAGCGCGGCCTGATCGACGAGCCAGATGGTCTCGTGCTGCGATCGCGCGCGATTCGCCGGAAGGTTCTCGCCCGCGAGCAGTCGCGTCAAGATCGCGCGCTTGCCTTGGCCCGCGATCTCGAACAGCATCTCGCGGCAGGAGGCGAGCGCGGGCAGGGTCAGCGAGACGCGCGGCACGAACGGCTCGACATTGGCTTTGGGCACCCCGACCACCCAGCGCGCGGTCTCCTCGACCGCCGGGTAGCCGGGAAACAGCGAGGCGGTGTGGCCGTCGGGGCCGACGCCCATCAGCACGAGGTCGAACAGCGGCCGCGCCGGATCGAGCTGTTCGGCGCCGTAGAAGGCCATCAGCTCGTTCTCGTAGAGCGCAGCACTCTTGTCCGGGTCCAGGAGGTCGGCCGTGTCAGTGGCAATCGGATGGACATTGGCGGCCGGCGCGCAACGGTCGAGAAAGGCCTGGCGTGCCATGCTCATGTTGTGCAGCGGGTCCTTGCGCGGCACCAGGCGTTCGTCGCCGATGAACCACTCCACGCGGTCCCATGGGATCCTGCTGCGATACTCCGGCGTCGCCAAGAGCTGGTAGAGCGCCTTGGGGCTGGAGCCGCCGGTGAGGCAGATCGCGATCCGGCCGTTGTTCTCCGCGATCCGCGCGATCACGCGCTCGGCCGCAGCCTTTGCCAGCGCCGCCGGATCGGCGACGGCGATGACCCTGCGCTCGCTGCCCGCTGCCATGGTCAGCCGAGCTTCCGCCAGCTGCGGCCGTCGCGCGTCAACAGCGCGTTGGCGGCTTCCGGCCCTTCGCAGCCGGCCTTGTAGGGCTGCAGGCCGCGTCCGCCGGCGTTCTTCCAGGCATCGAGGAAGGGTTGCACCGCCTGCCAGCCGGCCTCGACGCTGTCGGCGCGCTGGAACAGGATGTTGTCGCCGATCATGCAGTCGTAGATCAGCGTCTCGTAGCCGGTCGATGGCTCCGCCTTAAAGTAGTCCTTGTAGCGGAACTTCATTTCGACGCCGTCGATATCGATGACCGGGCCCGGCACCTTGGTGTTGAACTGCAGCTCGATGCCCTCGGTCGGCTCGGTCGAGATGACCAGATAGTTCTGCGACAGGCGGTCGACCGGCGTGCTACGGAACATCGAGAACGGCGCCTGCTTGAACTTGATCGCGATCTCGGTGCGCTTGATGCCGAGCGCCTTGCCGGTGCGCAGATAGAACGGCACGCCGGCCCAGCGCCAGTTGTCGATCGTCAGCTTCAGCGCGGCATAGGTCTCGGTCGTGCTATCGGGCCTGACGTCGGGTGTCTTCAGATAATCCTCGATCTCGGTGTCGCCGACCTTGCCGCCGCGGTACTGGCCGCGCACCGAATTGTATAGCGCGTCATGCTCGCTCTGGATCTGAATCGCGCTGAGCACTTCGGCCTTTTCCGACCGCACCGCATGTGCATCGAACCGCGCGGGCGGCTCCATCGTCACCAGCGACAACAACTGAAACAGGTGGTTCGGCACCATGTCGCGCAGCGCACCGGTGGCGTCGTAGAAGCTGCCGCGATGGCCGACGCCGATCTTCTCGTCGACCGTGATCTGGACGTGGTCGATGTGAGTGCGGTTCCAGATCGGCTCGAACATGCCGTTGGCAAACCGCAATACCAGGATGTTCTGGACGGTTTCCTTGCCGAGATAGTGGTCGATCCGGTAGATCTGATGCTCGTCCATCAGCTTCAGCAGCGCGGCATTCAGCGCCTTGGCCGATGCGAGATCGGTGCCGAACGGCTTCTCCACCACCAATCGCCGCCAGGCGCCGTTCTCTTCCAGCATTCCGGTACGTCCAAGCTGCTCGCTGATCGGCAGGAACGCGTTGGGCGGGGTCGCGAGATAGAACAGCCGGTTGCCGCCGGTGCCGCGCGCCTTTTCGAGCTTTTCGAGCCGTTCACTCATCGCATCGAAGGACGCAGGGTCTCTCGGGTCGGCTTCGATCGAGGTGACGCATTCGAACAGCCGCTTGGCAATTGCATCGTCCACGGGACGGGTGGCGAATTTGCGCAGCCCCTGCATCAGGCTGTCGGTCATCTGGTCGCCCGACATGCCCTTGCGGGCAATGCCAACGACGCAGAACTTGTCCGGCAGCAGGTTGCCGGCAGCGAGATTGTAGAGGGCGGGGATCACCAGCCGGTGCGTCAGATCACCGGTGGCGCCGAAGATGATGAAGGAGCAGGGGTCGGGTTTCTTCTGTACGTGACCTTCAGCCATTCACTGTCCCTTCTTGGGCGGCTCCTTGTGGCCGCCGAAGCCTGCGCGCATCGCCGAGAGGATCTTCTCCGCGAAGGTGTGATCCTTGCGTGAGCGGAAGCGTGTGTAGAGCGCGGCGGTCAGCACCTCGGCCGGCACGGCCTCGTCGACCGCCGCATTGACGGTCCAGCGTCCCTCGCCGGAATCCTCGACAAACCCGGAGTAGGTGTCGAGCGTATGGTTCTCCGCGAGTGCGGTCGCAGTGAGATCGAGCAGCCATGACGGGATCACGCTGCCGCGCCGCCACACCTCGGCGATGTCGGCAATGTCGAGGTCGAAGCGATGATCCGGCGGCAGCGCCTCGATGTTGGCGTTCTTGAGGATGTCGAAACCTTCGGCATAGGCCTGCATCAGCCCGTATTCGATGCCGTTATGGATCATCTTGACGAAATGTCCGGCGCCCACGGGACCAGCGTGGATATAGCCCTGCTCGATGCGGGGATCCCGGCCCTCGCGGCCGGGCGTGCGCGGGATGTCGCCGAGGCCGGGCGCCAGTGCCTTGAAGATCGGGTCGAGCCGGTCGACCACGGCCTTGTCGCCGCCGATCATCATGCAGTAGCCGCGCTCGATGCCCCAGATGCCGCCGCTGGTGCCGACATCGACGTAATGCAGCCCGCGCTGCTTCAGCGCCTTGCCGCGGCGGACGTCGTCCTGCCAGAACGTGTTGCCGCCGTCGATGATGACGTCGCCCGGCTGCATCAATTTCGACAGGGCGTCGATGGTGGTCTCGGTGATCTTGCCCGCCGGAAGCATCACCCAGGCGGTGCGCGGCGCCTGCAGCTTGAGCACGAAGTCCTCCAGCGACGAGGAGGGCGCGGCATTGTCGGCGGCGAGCGACGCCACCGCCTTGGCGTCCTTGTCGTAGACCACGGTCGTGTGACCGTGCTTCATCAGGCGGCGGACGATATTGCCGCCCATCCGCCCCAGACCGATCATGCCGAGTTGCATCTCAGGCCTCCGTCAGTTCAGCGCCGCCGAGATCGCGGCATCGAGCGCCGCCAATCCGGAGGCGAGATCGCCCTTGAGATGCACGCGCAGGGCCCGTCGGCCGCGCTCCGTGAGCACGTCGAAATCGCCGCGCGCCTGCGCTGCCTTGATCACGCCGAAGCTCGCCTTTTGGCCGGGAACCGGCAGGTCCTTGGCGTCGTCCGCCGTGACCTGCAGGAACACGCCGCTGTCGGGCCCGCCCTTGTAGGCCTGCCCGGTCGAGTGCAGGAAGCGCGGGCCAAACTCGGCACAGGTCGCAAGGTGCTTGGCGTCACGCACCTTCAGCCGCATCGTCTGCATGCTGTCGATGGTGTCGTGCTCGCGCTCGATATAGGCGAGCAGGGCGACATAGTCGCCGCGGCCGCAGCGCGAAAGATGCGCTCTGATCCATGAGTTGAGGTCGCCGTCGGCGCCGGCCTTGCGCAGCTCCTCGGCGTTCTGCGCGTCGGTGTAGAGATCGGCTTCCGCCGACGACACCACCGGTTGCTCCTCGGGCAGCGCGCCGGTCTTCTCGAACGCCGCCGTGAGTTCGCGCGTCTTGACCTTCGCGGCCTCGACGTCGGGCTGGTTGAACGGGTTGATGCCGAGGATCGAGCCTGCCACCGCGGTTGCGATCTCGAAGCGGAAGAACTCCTGGCCGATATGGTCGATCGATTTCATCACGATCCGCACGACCGGATGGCCGGCGGCCGCGAGCGCGGCGAGCTTTGCCTCATGGGCGGTATCGTCCTCGCCCTCGGTGCGCAGGTCGATGAAGAAGCGGTCGTTGCCGTAGCTGATGGGGTCGCCGATCGTTTCGCCGTCGATCGGGATCAGGCCCTTGCCGTCCTTGCCGGTCGATTCCGCGATCAACTGCTCGGCCCAGGCGCCGAAATCGGCGACCTTTGGCGAGGCGAAGATCGTCACCTTGTCGCGGCCCTCGAGGCCGGCAAGGCCCATGGCAAGGCCGAGCTGCGCGCCGGGGTTCTCATGCGGCGGCACGTCGGCGCCGCAGGAGCGCACCATGGCGAGCGCATGGTGGACCAGGCTGCGGACGTCGATGCCGGCAGCGGCCGCCGGCACCAGCCCGAATGGCGAGAGCACGGAATAGCGGCCGCCGATCGTGGGATCGCCGTAGAAGATGCGGGCAAAGCCCTGCTTGATAGCGACCTTCTGCAGCGACGAGCCGGGATCGGTCACGGCAATGAAGCGGTGGCCAGCCTTGTCCTTCCCGATCGCCTTGGCAACGCGATCGAAGAAATAGTCCTTCATCACGTTCGGCTCGGTGGTGCCGCCGGACTTGGAGGAGACAATGAACAGCGTCTTGGCGATGTCGACGCTCTCCTCCATCGCGCGCACCTGCGCCGGATCGGTGGAGTCGAGCACGCGCAGCTTCGGGAAGCCGGATTTGTGCGGGAAGGTTTCGGCCAGCACCTCCGGACCGAGGCTCGATCCGCCCATGCCGAGCACGACGGCGTCCGTGAACTGTTGCCCGTGCACGCGGCGGGCGAAATCCTCGTAGTCGGGGACGTTGGCCGAGGCGGCGCTGGTGAGCCAGCCCAGCCATTTGTTCTCGTCGTCGCCGGTCCAGACCGACTTGTCCTTCTGCCAAAGCCTGCGGATCTTGCCGGCGGCGCGCCACTCCTCGGTGCTCTTCTCGACCGCCTTTTCGATGGTCGGGCCGAGCACAAGCTTCTGATGGTCGATGCCGCCCAGCGAGGTCGCGCGCTTGTAGGCAACCGCGCCGTAGAGCTTGTCGGCCGCGTCGGCGAACAGCTTGACGCCGTCCTTCACCAGTTCCGCGGTGATCGCGTCGAGCGAGATGCCGGATTTCTCCAGCTCGTCCAGCACGCGCCGGGCGTTGTCGATATCCTCCTCGAGGCTGTCGCGCAGTTTGCCGTGGTCGCGGAAGGCCTCGAGCGTAGCCGGTGGCATGGTGTTGACGGTGTCGGGACCGATCAGCTCCTCGACGTAGAGGACGTCGCTGTAATCCTTGTTCTTGGTGCCGGTCGAGGCCCACAGCAGCCGCTGCGGCTTGGCGCCCTTGGCCTTGAGCTTGTCCCAACGGGGGCCCGCGAACAGGCGCTTGTAGTCCTGGTAGGCCAGCTTGGCGTTGGCGATCGCGACCTTGCCCTTCAATGCGGCGAGCCGCTCCTTTTCGGACGGGTCGTTCGCCCTGGCGATCTTCTCGTCGAGCTGCTTGTCGACCGCGGTATCGATGCGGCTGACGAAGAAGCTCGCGACGCTTGCGATATGGGAGGGATCGCCGCCCTTGGCGACATATTTTTCGATGCCCTTGAGATAGGCTTCCGCCACCTGGCGGTAGACCTTCTGCGAGAACAGCAGCGTGATGTTGATGCTGATGCCTTCGCCGATCAGCTGTTCGATCGCAGGCAGGCCTTCCGGCGTCGCAGGCACCTTGACCATCAGGTTCTTGCGGTGGACGTCCTTCCACAGCCGCTCGGCTTCGGCGATCGTGCCGTTGGTGTCCAATGCGAGATAGGGGGACACTTCCAGGCTGACGAAGCCATCGCCGCCCTCAGTCCGGTCGTACACCGGGCGCAGCACGTCGGCGGCATGCTGGATGTCCGCGACCGCGACATGCTCAAACAGGTCGGCGACCGAGCGGTCGCCCCTCTGGAGGGCCTGGCCGATCGCACCGTCATATTCGTCCGAGCTGCCGATCGCCTTCTCGAAAATCGAGGGGTTGGACGTTACGCCCTTAACGCCGTCGGTCTCGATCAGCCGCTTCAGGTCGCCCTTGGCGACGAAGCCGCGGGCCAGGAAGTCCAGCCAGACTGCCTGGCCATGGTGTTCGAGTGCTTTGACGGGATTCATGGGTGCCTGTTCTCGTTCGATCGAGGTCGGTTTTTGGGTTCCCGGGCAGCTTTCGGGGGCGGAAGCGGATTGTCAACATGGGGTGGGGGCCCGGGCGGAATATCAGGATTTCCAAGGGATAACGCCATTCACATCAGTTCGATCCTTCCGGATGCTGACCCGAGGAGAGCCCGATCTCAGCACATTTTTATGACGTGTCGCGGGGCGCGCCGCCGCCTCACGGCCGCAGATAGAGGTAGCCCTGCGACTGCAGCTCGGCGAGGCGGACCACGCCGCCCTTCTCGGCGCTGACGAAGCCGGGGAGCAGGTCGGTCAGGCTGATGTGCTGGGATTTCATGGTGTTGCCGCAGGCGGCGAGCTCGATCCCGTCCTTCGCGAACTGGCCGACATGGCGCGCCAGGTCGGGATTGGCCGCGGCCGAGTGAAACGCCTTCAATGCCTGGCCGTGTATCACCAGCGCGATCGTCACATTGTCGGGGCCGCCGACACCATCGAGATGGTTCTGGATGTTGCCGATCACGAAGTTGACCTTGTCGAGGTCGTCGAGGTGATAGACCACTTTCAGCTTCTTCGGCGACGCCTCCGTGGTCGCGCTCGCCCGTGACGCTGCGAAGACCGCGCCGACCGCCGAGACGGCGCCCCACAAGATGCCGCGTCGATGCATGGCGTCCCTCCCGCAGATGTTGTTGACCGGGCGAAGCCTATCACTTGTGGCGGAGTGCCGCGAGTTCCTTGCGGTCGGTGACAAGCTCGGCGCATTCGCTCGTATCCGCGCGATCGACCCGGAAGATCTTGTCGTCTGCACCGGCGACCAGCGCGTCTCCGGCCTCGTCGTCCGGCTTGTCGCGATTCCAGACCACGATTTTTTGGAGACGGATGGTCGCAGACTTGTCGTCCTTCGACAGCGCCACATTGATGCCACCGCCTTCACAATCGACGCCACAGTCGAAGCGCACTTCACTACCGGCGGCGATCGCGATCGCGTGATCGCAGTAGCCGCTGGAATCGAAATTGCCGGTGCGATGGCGGTACTGGATGCCGAGGCGGAACGAGTAGTTGAGGGCCTTGTCCTCCGGCCCGCCTTCCGCCGTGACCAGCAGCTTCATCGCGCTGACCTTCTGCCGCGGATGTTGCGCCAGATGATCTGCATCGTATCGTCGCACAAAGCAGGCATAGGCTTTCGCGCCCGGAGGGCCTCCAAACACCCTGTCGTCGAAGGCGGCAGCCTTTGCCCTGTCGACGCCTTCCTGCGCCTGAACGGCTAACGTGGTGCCCGCGCATGCCGCAGTTGCGAGAGCGACGACAAGGAATGTCCGCTTCATGACCGGCCTCGGGAATATGTCGCGCCGTCGTGGCATCACCATTGATGCGCGGCGATGGTGCCGCGCGGAACTGCGCGGGCTCGCTGCCTTAGTCGCGGCGACAAGAAGGCACGTTCAACGGCGCCTGGACCTATTTGTTCATGCAGTCTGGGAGGTGTGCATCTTGACGCCACGGCTGGACAGTCACACCTTTTCAAGGAGGCAACGTTCATCGACAGGCAGGGAAGTTTGCCCTGCTCGGATGTCCGCCTTTGGAGGCCGGGCCCGTTAAACCACGGATGTTGCGAGAGTGCGACAACGGCCAGAAACAGGGGGATCTTGATGAACTATTAAGCTTCCTGCCTGTTGATAAGGCAGAGGCTGCACGCGCCGTGCATTGCCGAACCGAGTCGGTCGAGTGTCCAATGGACCCAGCGTGCCGACGCTGATTCGATCCTTGGATGCTCTGGTTACGACTCGTGTCAGTCGTGCGGCGATACATATCGTGGAGAGAGGGATCATGTACAACGATTCTTTGTTCAACGCCTTTGCCAGGTCGTTTGAAGCACGAAGCCAGACCGACATGTCGATGGCCGAGTATTTGGAGTCGTGTCGAAGCGATCCGATGCGATATGCAAATGCGGCCGAGCGGTTATTGGCGGCGATCGGTGAGCCCCAGATGATCGACACGGCCAAGGACCCACGCCTTGGCCGTATCTTTTTGAACCGTACGATACGTTCCTATCCCGCCTTCGCCGGCTTCTACGGCATGGAAGACACGATCGAGCGCCTCGTCGGTTTCTTTCGCCATGCGGCACAGGGCCTCGAAGAGCGCAAGCAGATCCTTTACCTGCTCGGGCCGGTCGGCGGCGGCAAGTCGTCGCTCGCCGAGCGCATCAAGTCGTTGATGGAGGTTCACCCCATCTACGTCCTGAAGGCCGGTGACGAGCTCTCGCCCGTGTTCGAGAGCCCGCTCGGCCTGTTCGATCCGGAACAGCTTGGGCCGATGATCGAGGAGAAGTACGGCATCCCGCGACGCCGGCTGAGCGGACCGATGTCGCCATGGGCCTACAAGCGGCTCGAAGCCTTCGGCGGCGATATCTCGCAGTTCCGCGTCGCGCGCATCCAGCCCTCTCGGTTGCGCCAGATCGCGGTTGCGAAGACCGAGCCCGGTGACGAGAACAACCAGGACATCTCCTCGCTGGTCGGCAAGGTCGACATCCGCAAGCTTGAGACCTACGCGCAGAACGATCCGGACGCCTACAGCTATTCCGGCGGCCTCAATCGCGCCAACCAGGGCGTGCTCGAGTTCGTCGAAATGTTCAAGGCGCCGATCAAGATGCTGCATCCGCTGCTGACGGCGACGCAGGAAGGCAACTACATCGGCACCGAGAATATCGGCGCGATCCCCTTCACTGGCATCATCCTCGCGCACTCCAACGAAGCAGAGTGGCAGAGCTTCAAGACCAACAAGAACAACGAGGCCTTTATCGACCGCGTCTGTGTCATCAAGGTCCCGTATGTCCTGCGAGTGACCGAGGAGCAGAAGATCTACGAGAAGCTGATCCAGAGCTCCGAGCTCGCCGCCGCGCCCTGTGCACCGGCGACACTCGAAACGATGGCTCGCTTCTGCGTCATGTCGCGCCTGCGCAAGCACGAGAACTCGACGCTGTTTGGCAAGATGCGGGTCTATGACGGCGAGAGCCTGAAGGAGTCCGACCCGAAGGCGCGCAGCGTGCAGGAGTACCGGGACGCCGCCGGCGTCGACGAAGGCATGGACGGCGTCTCGACCCGCTTTGCCTTCAAGGTGCTGGCCTCGACCTTCAACCATGACACCACCGAGGTCGGCGCCGATGCGGTGCACCTGATGTATGTGCTGGAACAGGCGATCCGGCGCGAGCAGCTGCCCGACGAGGTCGAGAAGCGCTATCTCGAATTCATCAAGGCCGATCTCGCGCCACGCTATGCCGAGTTCATCGGCAACGAGATCCAGAAGGCCTATCTGGAATCCTACGCCGACTACGGGCAGAATCTGTTCGACCGCTATGTCGATTATGCCGACGCCTGGATCGAAGATCAGGACTTCAAGGATCCCGACACCGGTCAGCTGATGAACCGCGAGCTGTTGAACCAGGAGCTGACCAAGATCGAGAAGCCCGCCGGCATTGCCAACCCGAAGGATTTCCGCAACGAGGTCGTCAAGTTCTCGCTGCGGTCGCGGGCGCACAATGGCGGCAAGAATCCGAGCTGGACCTCCTATGAAAAGGTTCGTGACGTGATCGAGAAGCGGATCTTTTCGCAGGTCGAGGATCTGCTTCCGGTCATCTCGTTCGGTTCCAAGAAGGACGGCGAGACCGAGAAGAAGCACGGCGAGTTCGTCGCGCGGATGGTGGAGCGCGGTTATACCGAGCGCCAGGTCCGCCGCCTCGTCGAGTGGTACATGAGGGTGAAGCAGGCCGGTTAGGCATGATCCGAACAGTGCACATCGGTTTTCCTTGCTCAATCAGATGAGATTGTGATGTGATCTTTCCTGATCGCGTCATGATCCGAGGGAAGATGCAACGTGGTCATGCATATCGTCGATCGGCGGCTCAATCCGGGTAGCAAGAGCCTGGAGAACCGCCAGCGCTTCCTGCGGCGCGCCAAGGCGCTGGTTCAGGGAGCCGTAAAGAAGTCGTCGCAGAACCGGGACATCAAGGATGTCCTGGAAGGCGGCGAAGTGACGATCCCGCTGGACGGCATGGACGAGCCGCGGTTCCGACGCGAGGGCGGCACGCGTGACATGGTGCTGCCCGGCAACAAGAAATTCGTCGAAGGCGACTGGTTGCCGCGTCCGAACCAGAGCGGAGCCAAGGGCTCGGGAGCCGGCGAGGGCGACAGCGAGGACGCGTTCCGTTTCGTGCTCAGCCGCGACGAGTTCGTCGACCTGTTCCTCGATGACTTGGAATTGCCGGACCTTGCCAAGCGCAAGCTTGCGGAGACCGAGAGCGAGGGCATCCAGCGCGCCGGCTACGCCACGTCGGGCTCGCCGGCGAACATCTCGATCAGCCGCACCGTGAGCCGGGCGCTGGCGCGCCGCGTGGCGCTGCGCCGACCGCGCAAGGAGGACATCGAGGCCCTCGAGGCCGAACTTGCGGAATGTGAAGATGCGGCGCGCCGGCGCGAACTGCTGGCGCTGCTCGAGGCGCTGAAGGCGAAGGCCAAGCGGATCCCGTTCATCGATCCGATCGACATCCGCTACCGCCGTTTCGAGGCGGTGCCGAAACCGGTGGCGCAAGCTGTGATGTTCTGCCTGATGGACGTCTCGGGGTCGATGTCCGAGCACATGAAGGATCTGGCAAAGCGGTTCTACATGCTGCTCTACGTCTTCCTGAAGCGGCGTTATCGTCATGTCGAGATCGTGTTCATCCGTCATACCGACCGCGCCGAGGAGGTCGACGAGGAGACCTTTTTCCACGGGCCGGCCTCCGGCGGCACGTTGGTGTCGAGCGCGCTGGTCGCGATGGACGAGATCGTTCGTACGCGCTTCCGCCCGGCGGACTGGAACATCTACGCCGCCCAGGCCTCCGACGGCGACAACATGACGTCCGACAGCGCGCTGACGGGCCAGCTTCTGACCGATAGGATCCTGCCGGTGAGCCAGTTCTTCGCCTATCTCGAGGTCGGCGAGGCCGCCAACTACACCTTCGACATGCCAGATTCCTCGCTCTGGACGCTCTACGAGCGCCTGCGCAACGATGGCGCGCCGCTGTCGATGCGCAAGGTGAGCGAGCGCGGTGAAATCTTCCCGGTGTTCCAGGACCTGTTCAAGCGCCGCGGCAAGCAGGAAAGGGTTGCGTGATGGCATCTTCCGGCGAGTTGCTGTTCGAGGGCGCCGACTGGGACTTCCGTACCTTGCAGCGGGTTCACGACGCCTGCGAGGAGATCGCGCGCACCGAACTCGGCCTGGATATCTATCCGAACCAGATCGAGGTCATCACTGCCGAGCAGATGCTCGACGCCTATTCGTCAGTCGGCATGCCGCTGTTCTACAAGCACTGGTCGTTCGGCAAGCAGTTCGCCTTCCAGGAGGCGTCCTATCGCAAGGGCCTGATGGGCCTCGCCTATGAGATCGTGATCAACTCGTCGCCGTGCATCTCCTATTTGATGGAGGAGAACACCGCGACAATGCAGACGCTGGTGATTGCGCACGCGGCCTTCGGGCACAATCATTTCTTCAAGAACAACTACCTGTTCAAGCAGTGGACCGACGCCGACGGCATCCTCGACTATCTCGAGTTCGCCAAGGCCTACATCTCGGCTTGCGAGGACCGTCACGGCAGCGAGGCGGTGGAACGGACGCTCGATGCCGCGCATGCGCTGATGTCGCACGGCGTCGACCGCTATCCCGGCAAGAAGGCGCTCGACCTCCGCACTGAGGAAAAGCGCGCCGGAGAGCGCCGGCAGCACGAGGAGAGCATCTTCAACGATTTGTGGCGGACGGTGCCGCACACCAAGACCAAGAGCAAGGCTGCGCTCACGGCCGAGCGCCGCCGTGCGCTGCTCGGGCTGCCGCAGGAGAATATCCTTTATTTCCTGGAGAAGTCCGCGCCCCGGCTGCAGCCCTGGCAGCGCGAGATCATCCGTATCGTTCGCCACATCGCGCAGTACTTCTATCCGCAGAGCCAGACCAAGGTGATGAACGAGGGCACCGCCACCTACGTCCATTATCGCATCATCAATCGCCTGCACCGGCAGGGCCGGATCACCGACGGCAATTTCCTGGAGTTCCTGCAGTCGCACACCAATGTGGTGTTCCAGCCCGAATTCGACGACCGCCGCTACTCGGGCTTCAATCCTTATGCGCTCGGCTTTGCGATGATGCAGGACATCGAGCGGATCGTGACCAATCCGGAGGAGGAAGACCGCGAGTGGTTCCCCGATATCGCGGGCAAGGGCGACGTCGAGGGTGTGCTGCGCGAGATCTGGAGCAATTATCGCGACGAAAGCTTCATCGGCCAGTTCCTCAGCCCGGCGCTGATCCGTCGCTTCCGCATGTTCCACCTGCACGACGATCCCGCCGAGAGCGCAGGGATCAGGGTCGATGCGATCCACGACGAGCGCGGCTATCGCCGGGTTCGTCGCGAGCTGGCGCGGCAATACGACGTCGGCTTCGTCGATGCCAATATCGAGGTGGTCGATGTCGATCTCGCCGGCGATCGCCGGCTGCTGCTGCGCCACACCACGGTGAAGGGCGCGCAACTCAACGAGACCGACACGCGGCGCGTGCTGCAGCACCTCGCCGATCTCTGGAGCTACGACGTTGCGTTGACCGAGGTCGATGGCACCGCCGACAAGGTGCTGAAGGAATACGTCATCAGCCCGCGCGCGGCGGCGATTGCGGCGTAGCGGACGCAAGCGCCGCTGCGTCGACCGTCGTACGGAATGGATTTCTCGCTTGATGAACCTTCGTGACCATCGAAGGTCTGCATCGCGAACATCACAGAAACATTCAGCTCACATGGCGCCGTCGCGCCGAGCGCGCCAAGGTGATTGCCGGCGCGCGGAAATTTCTTGGTGATTGCCTGCGCGGACGCGATTGATAATGTGCGCCGCGTCAAGAAAACCAAGAAGAGGACTTTACTCTTGTCAACTCGCACATGTCTGGCGGGCTCTCTCGCCATTGCCGCGCTAACGGCCTCGCTGATCTCGCCGTCTGTTGCAGCCGAGACTTCGATCAAGATCGGCAACACCGCACCCTATAGCGGCCCGGCATCTGCCTACGGCACGATTGCGCGTGCCGAGGCGGCGTATTTCCAGATGCTCAACGATCAGGGCGGCATCAACGGCCGCAAGATCGACTTCGAAAGTCTCGACGACGCCTATTCGCCGTCGAAGATGGTCGAGCAGACGCGCAAGCTGGTCGAGCAGGATGAGGTGCTCGCGCTCTTCAGCGCGGTCGGCACCGCGCCCAACATCGCTGTCCAGAAGTACCTCAACATCAAGCACGTGCCCCAGCTCTTCGTCTCGTCGGGCGCGACGCGGTGGAACGATCCGAAGCATTCCCCCTGGACGGTCGGCTTCAATCCGACCTACGAGCTCGAAGGCAAGCTTTACGCAAAATACATCCTGAAGACCAAGCCGGATGCGAAGATCGCCGTCATCACGCCGAACGAGGATGCCGGCAAGGACTATCTGAAGGGTTTCAAGGAAGGGCTCGGCGAGCATGTCGGCCAGATCGTCGCGGAGACGACCTATCTGACGACCGACCCGACCATCGATTCACAGATGGTGACGATGCGTGAGTCGGGCGCGGACGTGTTTTTCGCGGAGGCGACGCCGAAATTCGCGGCGCAGGCGCTGCGCAAGGCGGCGGGCATGGGCTGGAAGCCGCTGACCATCCTGCCGTCGGTGTCCAACTCGGTCTCGGCGGTGCTCGAACCGGCCGGGCTTGAAAACGTGGTCGGCGTGGTGACCGGCCTTTATTTGAAGGACCCGACGGATCCCCGCTGGGCCGACGATCCCGGGCAGAAGGAGTTTTCGGCCTGGATGAAGAAGTACCAGCCGAACGCCAGCCCGGGCGATCTCTTCAACGTGCAGGGCTACACCGTCGCGCAGGTCATGACGGCTGTGCTGAAGAACTGCAACGGCGACTACAGCCGCGACAACATCATCAAGCAGGCGACCAACCTGAAGGCGCTGGACATGCCGATGCTGTTGCCGGGCATCAAGATCCAGACCGAGCCTGACAACGTGACGCCGATCCGGCAGATCCAGATGGCGCGGTTCGACGGCAAGTCCTGGGCGCTGTTCGGCGATGTTCTGAGCGACAACTAATCGCCAAAACGCGAACCGGGCCTTCCGGCGAAGTCCGGAAGGCCCGGGTTGAAACCAAGCTGGGACTCAGCGCAGGCTGGCGTTGATCTTGTCCAGCACAGCCGAGCCGGGGCACAGCGCCTTCTCATCGAGCGTGTTGAGCGGCGTCTCGACGGTGTCGAGATGGGTGTGCAGATCCTCGGCGTCCGGATCGACATAGAGCAGTCCGGTGACGATCTGGCCCTTGGCCGCGTGCTTCTGCAGGAAGGTCATCGCACCCAGGCGATCATGCGGATCGTAGTCGGCGTCGAGCTTGCGCAGCGCAAGCCGCGAGCCGTCATGCTGCTCGACCACCTGCACCGTGCCCGGCGCGTAATCGACGCTGATCGGATCGCGGCCGACCAGCACGTCGAGGCGGTTCACCGCGTCGTTGTGTTCGCGGACATAGTCGAAGCTCTTGGTCGATCCGGCGTGGTTGTTGAAGGCGATGCAGGGGCTGATCACGTCGATGAAGGACGCGCCCTTGTGGCGGATCGCGGCCGCGATCAGCGGCACCAATTGGGTCTTGTCGCCGGAGAAGCTGCGCGCCACGAAGGTCGCACCGAGCTGCAGCGCGATCGCGACGAGGTCGATCGCATTGTCGGTGTTGGTGACGCCCTTCTTGGACTTCGAGCCGCGGTCGGCGGTGGCCGAGAACTGGCCCTTGGTCAGGCCATACACGCCGTTGTTCTCGACGATGTAGGTCATGTTGACGCCGCGCCGGATCGAATGCGCGAACTGGCCGAAGCCGATCGAAGCGGAATCGCCGTCGCCGGAGACGCCGAGATAGATCAGATCGCGGTTGGCGAGGTTGGCGCCGGTCAGGACCGACGGCATGCGGCCGTGCACCGAGTTGAAGCCGTGCGAGTTGCCGAGGAAGTAGTCCGGCGTCTTCGATGAGCAGCCGATGCCGGAGATCTTCGCCACCCGATGCGGCTCGATCGAGAGCTCGTAGCAGGCCTCGATGATCGAGGCGGTGATCGAGTCGTGGCCGCAGCCGGCGCACAGCGTCGAGATCTTCCCCTCGTAGTCGCGATGGGTGTAGCCGAGCTCGTTCTTCTTCAGGCCGGGATGATGGAATTTGGGCTTTGCAATGTAGGTCATGACTGCACCTGCGCTGCCCGCCACGTCATGGCCGGGCTTGTCCCGGCCATCCACGTCTTGGCCGGGAAAAAGGAAGTCGTGGATGCCCGGCACGAGGCCGGGCATGACGCCGGAAAGATCGGATGATCGATCATGACACGGCCTTGCGGAGAGGGGTCACCTTGAGATGATCCTGGTGGTCGCCGATCGCGTTGGCGATGAAGCGCGCGGTGATCGGCGTGCCGTCATAGTGCAGGATCGGCACCAGCCGGACCGGGTCGATGCCGTTCTCGTTGACGATGAGTTGGCGGAGCTGGGCGTCGCGGTTCTGCTCGACCACATACACAAAATCATGGTCGGCGATGAAGCTCGCGACGCTGGAGTGGAACGGGAAGGCCCGAATGCGCAGACGGTCGAGCTGATGGCCGCGCGCCTCCAGGATGCCGATCGCCTCGTCCATCGCCGGCGAGGTCGAGCCGAAATAGATCACGCCATACTTGGTCGGCTTCGCCGCATTGGCTTGCAGCGGCCGCGGCACCATGTCCTGGGCGGTCTCGAACTTGCGCACCAGGCGCTGCATGTTGTCGGCGTAGACGGCGCCTTCCTCCGAATAGCGCGCGTAACGGTCACGCGAGGTGCCGCGGGTGAAGTAGGAGCCCTTGGTCGGATGCGTGCCGGGATAGGTGCGATAGGGGATGCCGTCGCCGTCGACGTCGAGGTAGCGGCCGAAGTCGCGGCCTTCCTCCAGCATCTCCGCGGTCATCACCTTGCCGCGGTCGTACTGGCGGGCGTCGTCCCATTTCAGCGGACGGCACAGCCGGTGATTCATGCCGATGTCGAGATCGAGCATCAGGAAGATCGTAGTCTGCAGCCGCTCGGCGAGATCGAAGGCCGCCGCGGCGAACTCGAAAGCCTCTGCCGGATCTTCCGGGAACAGCAGCACGTGCTTGGTATCGCCATGAGAGGCGTAGGCGCAGGCGATGACGTCGCATTGCTGTGTGCGGGTCGGCATGCCGGTCGAGGGGCCGGCGCGCTGGATGTTCATGATCACGGCCGGGATCTCGGCGAAATAGGACAAGCCGATGAACTCGGTCATCAGCGAGATGCCGGGGCCCGAGGTTGCGGTGAAGGCCCGCGCGCCGTTCCAGGAGGCGCCGATCACGATGCCGATCGAGGCGAGTTCGTCCTCGCCCTGCACGATTGCGTATTTCGCCTTTCCGGTCTCGGGATCGTGGCGATACTTCTTGCAATGGCTGGTGAAGGCTTCCGCGACCGAGGATGACGGCGTGATCGGATACCAGGCGCAGACGGTGGCGCCGCCATAGACGGCGCCGAGCGCAGCCGCGCTGTTGCCCTCGAGGAAGATGCGGTCGCCGACCTTGTCGGTCTTCTTCACCCGCAGTCCGATCGGGCACTTCAGGTTCTGCAGTGCCCAGTCGCGGCCGAGATGCAGCGCGTGGACGTTGGAGGACAACAGCTTCTCCTTGCCCTTGTACTGTTCGCCGATCAGCTGCTCGACCAGCTTGGGATCCATGTCGAGCAGCGCACAGAGCGCGCCGAGATAGATGATGTTCTTGAACAGCTGGCGCTGCCGCGGATCGGTGTAGGTCGAGTTGGTGATAGCGGTCAGCGGCACGCCGATGACGGTGATGTCCTCGCGGAACTTGGACGACGGCATCGGCTTGGTCGAGTCGTAGAACAGATAGCCGCCGGGCTCGATCGAGGCGACGTCCTTGTCCCAGGTCTGCGGGTTCATCGCCACCATCATGTCGACGCCACCGCGGGCGCCGAGATGGCCGGCTTCGGTGACCCGCACCTCGTACCAGGTCGGCAGGCCCTGGATGTTGGAGGGGAAGATGTTGCGCGGCGAAACCGGAACGCCGTGGCGCAGGATCGAGCGCGCGAACAGTTCGTTAGCGCTCGCCGAGCCCGAACCGTTGACGTTGGCGAAGCGGACGACGAAGTCGTTTACGCTGCTGATCGGGCTTTGGACTGACATGTGGATCCTGCGTGAACCATATCGATGAGGTACTTCTGCATGTCCCAGGCGCCGGTCGGGCAGCGCTCGGCACACAGCCCGCAATGCAGGCAGACGTCTTCGTCTTTCACCATGACGCGGCCGGTCTTCAGGTCGCCCGAGACATAGAGCTCCTGGTCGTGACGCGGCGAGGGCGCCTTCAGCCGCTGCCGCAGGTCATCCTCTTCACCGTTCTGGGTGAAGGTGATGCAATCCATCGGACAGATGTCGGCGCAGGCGTCGCATTCGATGCAGAGCGGCGCGGAAAACACCGTCTGCACGTCGCAATTGAGGCAGCGCTGCGCCTCGCCGAGCGCGAGCTTGAGGTCGTAGCCGAGCTCGACCTCGGCACGGATGTCCTTCAGCGCGATCACCTTGTCGCGATGCGGCACCTTGAAGCGCTTGTCGGCGGAGATGTCGTTGTCGTAGCTCCACTCGTGGATGCCCATCTTCTGCGAAGAGACCTCCACCTCGGGCAGCGGGCGCTCGTTGATGTCCTCGCCGGACAGCATCCGGTGGATGGAGAGCGCGGCGTCGTGGCCGTGCGCCACCGCCCAGATGATGTTCTTCGGCCCGAACGCCGCGTCGCCGCCGAAGAACACCTTCGGATTGGTCGAGACGAACGTCTTGGGATCGACCTTCGGCATGTGCCACTTGTCGAACTCGATGCCGCAATCCGCTTCGATCCAGGGGAAGGCGTTCTCCTGGCCGACCGCAACGAGCACGTCATCGCAGGGCACGGTCTCGTCCGGCTCGCCGGACGGCACCAGGTTGCGGCGGCCCTTGGCGTCGTATTCCGCCTTCACCTTCTGGAAGGTGACGCCAGTGAGCTTGCCGTTGTCGTGAACGAAGGCGACCGGCACCATGAAGTTGAGGATCGGGATGTCCTCGTGCATGGCGTCTTCCTTCTCCCACGGCGAGGCCTTCATCTCCTCGAAGCCGGAGCGGACGATCACCTTGACGCTCTCGCCGCCGAGGCGGCGCGCAGTGCGGCAGCAGTCCATCGCGGTGTTGCCGCCGCCGAGCACGATGACGCGGCGGCCGATCTTGTCGATATGGCCGAAGGAGACCGAGGCCAGCCATTCGATGCCGATATGGATGTTGGCGGCGGCTTCCTTGCGGCCGGGGATGTCGAGCTCGCGGCCGCGCGGCGCGCCGCTGCCGACGAAGATCGCGTCATAATTCTCGGCCAGCAGCTGCTTCAGGCTGTCGACGCGCTGGCCGCCCTTGAACTCGACGCCGATGTTGAGGATGTAGTCGGTTTCCTCGTCGATCACGCTGTCGGGCAGCCGGAACTTCGGAATCTGGCTGCGCATCATGCCGCCGGCCTTGGGATCGCCGTCGAACACGGTGCAGTGATAGCCGAGCGGCGCAAGGTCGCGCGCCACCGTAAGCGACGCAGGGCCACCGCCGACCAGCGCGATGCGGCGGCCGTTCTTCGGACCCGGCTTCGGCAGGCGGTGCTTGATGTCGTCCTTGAAGTCGGCGGCGACGCGCTTCAGGCGGCAGATCGCGACCGGATTTTCCTCGACGCGCCCGCGGCGGCATGCCGGCTCGCATGGACGGTCGCAGGTGCGTCCCAAGATCCCGGGAAACACGTTCGACTTCCAATTAATCATGTAGGCGTCGCTGTAACGCCCCTCAGCAATCAACCGGATGTACTCAGGAACGGGGGTGTGTGCGGGGCAGGCCCATTGGCAATCGACTACTTTGTGGAAGTAATCCGGCGCCGAGATATCAGTCGGTTTCATTCCTACCTTTGACCCGCGCGAAAAATGCCAGAGCTTGCGCGGCCTTATTGTTGACGACGAACGCTCACGCGACGTTGTTCTGGTTTTTGAATTGGATCATAGGCTTATCTTATTAGAGCCGTTCCAGAGAAGGCAAAGCCAAATTTGCGCGATCATCAGCTTTCGCGCGGCTGATGTGCGCCCAGCGTTAATCTCAATGTCGTTATGTGGCGGTGCAGCATGGAACGCCGCCGCTGCATAACGCGCTTAACCGCGCGGAAGATCGCTCTTGGCGAGATCCCACAGCAGCCGATAGACGCCGTTCGTGACGACCAGCGGCTTCAGCGCGGCGTTATCGATGATGCGCGCCGCGGCGGCCGGCACCGCATCCACATCGGTCGCATCGATCAGCACGAACCAGTCACCGGCGCCGGGGTCGGCCTTCGCATCCGGCGTCAGCGGCCTCGACAACGCCGGATCGTTCTCCAGCAGGTGCATCGAGATGATCCCGTCCAGCGCGTATGGATCAATCTGCTCCTCTAGCGCCGCGCGAAGCTTGTCCGCGCCGTCGGCGGGCGGGCGCAGGCGGATGATGCCGAGCGCTGCGCCACGGCCGGTGCCGCGGCTGATCGTGATGCGCGCGACCCCGCGGATCATGTTCTTGAAGCGCGCAATGTTGGCCTTCGACCATTCGGTTTGGTTGGCGAGGGCGGCGCGATAGGTCGGGCTATCGAGCACGTCGAAGGTCGCAGTCGAGTAGAGGCTCAGATATTTCGGCCTGCCGTCATGGGCGACGTAGCGGCGGGCTTCGACAAAACCGTCGATCGCGACTCGCTCCTCGATGTGCTCGCGGTCGTACCAGCGGTTGAATTCAGCTTCATGTAAGCTGTCGACATCCATCGATGTCAGCAGCATGCCCTGTCCGGCGATCGGCATCTTTTTGCTCCTGTGTGCCTGTTTTGATTGCCGAATATCGCCGAACCGCCGATGCAACGGAAGCGGGTTCCTGCGGCGAAAATCGATCCAGACCAAGGATTGCCACAATTGCTGCAATCCTGTTCAGCGCGGGTTCACGGAGATTGCATTTCCATTTGGACCGCCAATTTCTTTAAAGAAGAAAAGGACGACCGCTATGGCGCGAATTCTGTGGGCATTGATCGTCGGTCTGGTGTCGCTGGCGTCGCTGCCCGCGCTGGCGCAGGACCAGGAGAAGCGGCTCGCGCTCGTCATTGGAAATGGCTCGTACGAGGCGGCTCCGCTGCAGACCGCCGCCAATGACGCCGGGCTGATCGCGCAGACCCTGCAGGCGGCCGGCTTCGATGTGATCGGTGCGCGCGACCTCGACGGCGAGACGCTGCGCAAGTCGTTCCGCGATTTCATCCAGAAGGTCCAGGAGGCCGGACCGAACGCCGTCGCCTTCGTCTATCTCGCCGGCTATGGCTTGCAGCTGACCGGCGAGAACTACTTCGTGCCCGTCGATGCCAAGATCGCCCGCGACACCGACGTGCCGGTCGAGGCGATCCGCCTGTCCGACTACACCCATCAGCTCTCGGCGCTGCAGATCAAGGCGAGCGTGATCGTGCTCGATGCGGCGCGCAGCAATCCGTTTGCCAAGGGAGGCCAGCCGCTGGCCGGCGGCCTTGCGCTGGTCGATCCGGATCCGAAGATGCTGATCGCCTTCAACTCGGCGCCCGGCACCGTCGCGCCCGACGGCGCACCGCCCTACGGGCCCTACGCCCAGGCGCTTGCCGAGATGATCCGCACCGGCGGCCTCAGCCTGCCCGACGTGTTCGACCGCGTCCGCCTCCGCGTGAACGAGATGACCAAGGGCGCGCAGATCCCGTGGGACGCCCAGAAGATCGACGCCTCTTTCGTGTTCTTCGATCGCAAGCCGGACGCGCCGCCCGCCGAGGCCGATGCCGCAATGCGCACCAAGCCGATCCGCGACTACTCGGCGCAGGATGCCTATGCAGCGGCGCTGGAGCGCGACACGATGCAGGGCTACGAGGATTATCTGCAGGCCTATCCGAACGATCCGCTCGCCAAGCGCGTGCGCGCAATCGTGGCGGCGCGGCGCGAGGCGATCACCTGGCGGCGCACCTACAGCGCCGATACGCCGGATGCCTACTGGTCCTATCTCAATCGCTATCCGCGCGGGCCGCATGCGGCCGACGCACGGCGGCGCCTTGCCTATCTCTCGGCTGCGCTCGAGCCGCCGCCGCAGTTCACCGCGATCGACTACGACGTGCCGCCGCCGCCGCCGGATGAGGTGGTCTATGTCGACCGTCCGGTGCTCTACTACGGCGATCCGGTGTTTGACTTCGAACCGCCACCGCCGCCGCCGGTGTTCTTCCTGCCGCCGCCGCCGCCGGACTTCGTGGTGCTGCCGCCGCCCCCGCCACCGATCGGCCTGTTCGTGCTGCCGACGCCGTTCTTCGTGGCGATGCCGGCCTATGTGGCACCGCCGCCCTATGTCGTGCCGCCGCCGAACAACATCGTGTTCAACAACATCCACAACACGACGATCATCAACACAGTCATCAACAATCCCAATCCCACGCCCGCGCAACTCGCTGCGGCCGGGGTGAGGCCGATCTCGCGAGCACCGTCGCTGCCGCCAGCGGCCCTGCAGCGCGCCAATCTGGTGCAGCCGGGCGGACCGCAAGGCGGCCAGCCGGGTCCCGGTGCGCGGCCGGGTATGCTGCCGACCCAGCCGGGCGCAGCGCCGAGCACGAACGCCGCAACCGCGCCCAACAACCCTGCTGCGCCGGGCGCCCACACGCTGCCCGGTGCCAGGAACGGCCCGCCATTGCCACAGACCGCGACCGCACCCGCGAATCCGGCACAACCGGGCGCAAGGCCGAATGCGCTCACTCCGGGCAGGCCCGCGACGGCCCTGGCGCCCGCCAATGCGCCGGCGCAAGGGGTGATCGGACGGCCGACCCCGGGGGCCCGGACGAACGCGCCTGCCGCAGGCAAGCCGCCGACGGCACCACCGCCCTCGCGCGCCGCGACGGCGCCGACCAGCACGTTGAGGCCTTCGGGCGCACCGGTTCAGACGCCGGCGATGCGCGCGGCTCCGGCCCGGCCGGCGCCGGCGATGCGTAGCGCACCGGCGCGTGCCGCCGTGACCCCGCCACCAGCATCGCGGCCGACGCCACCGCCGCGCGTGGTCGCTCCGCCACCGCCGCCTCGACGCACCGCGGCGGTGCCGCCGCCGCAACGCGCGGTCGCTCCGCCCCCGCGCGTTGCTCCTCCTCCGCCGGCGCGCGTCGCGCCTGCGCCGCCTCCACGCATCGCTGCTCCGCCGCCTCCGCGTGTCGCTGCTCCGCCGCCCCCGCGGCCGGCGATGCAGGTGCAGCGCGCCGCCCCGCCGCCGCCACGGATGGCCGCGCCGCCGCCACCACGGATGGCGCCGCCGGCACCTCCGAGGCCCGCGGCTGCCGCGCGGCCCGCGCCGGCGCGGTGTCCGCCCGGACAGTGCCCACACTGATCTTGTAAGAGGGAGGGCGGGCAGGTCAGGATCCATGAGCAGATCGGATCTCTCGGATTCCGGTCGGCTTTGAAGTTCCTATTTGGTGCGATTGCGGCGCTGGTGGCTTGCCACCAGGTGGCGGCTGGGAGGTCGGATCGCATCGCGAGATGCGATCCGGGTGAGGGGGAGTCTCCACGCGCACCTCTCGCCGTTTGTGTGGAGACGGCCCCTCACCCCAACCCTCTGAGAGCGAGCTCCGCTCGTCTCGACCCCCTTAAGAACGGGGAGAGGGAGCGCAGTTCCATCGCGACCGCTATCCGACTAAATCTCAAACTGCCTTCGACGCCAGATCCGCGATCGCCTTCATCACGGCATTGCGGATGCCGGGGTCGTAGAGGATGTGGCCGGCGCCGTCGATGATGCGGACCTCGCTGCCGGGCCAGCGCGCGGCGAGCGCGTGCGACGTCGCGGGCGGGCACAGCAGGTCGTAGCGGCCCTGCACCATGATGCCGGGAATGCCGGCGAGCTTGCCGGCCTCGTCCATGAGCTGGTTCGGCCGCATGAAGCAGGCATTGGCGAAATAATGCGCCTCCATGAACGGCGTCGAGGGCAGGGCGCCTGATCCATTCAGGGACGCGAGATCGAGCCGCGTCTGCTTCGGCGTGTGCTCCGAGAGCGCGCGCTCGGTGTCGTGCCAGGCGCGCACGGCCGGGGCATGCACGGCGGCGTCCAGATCGAGGATGCGGCGATAATAGGCGGCGAGCGGTGAGCCGCGTTCGTGCTCCGGCAGCAGCGCGACGAAATCCTCATGGAGCGCGGGATAGACGCGCGGCAAGGTGTGCAGGAAGGCGCCGACTAATTCCTCGCTCGTGCCGAGAAAGGTTGCTCGCAGCATGAGACCGCTGACGCGGTCGGGATGGGCTTGCGCATAGGCCAGCGCCAGCGTCGCGCCCCAGGAGCCGCCGACCACCATCCAGCGTTTGAAGCCGAACCGCTCGCGGACCCTTTCCATGTCCGCAATCAGATGCGGCGTCGTGTTGTGCTCGCGGCTGCCCTTCGGCCGGCTGCGGCCGCAGCCGCGCTGGTCGAACAGCACGGCGTGGAAGCGCTCGGGATCGAACAGGCGGCGATGGTCCGGCTGGCAACCGCTGCCGGGTCCGCCATGCAGATAGACGGCGGGAACGCCGCCCTCGCGGCCGACGCTCTCGACATGGATCGCGTGGCCGTCGCCGACATCCAGCAATTCCGACGTCAGGGGTGCAAAGGGGTCGGAACGCCTGACGGCTTTGCCGGCTTCGGCGTCAGGCGCCATGGGGGTCGTCCGTCTCCAGCGTGCCGCCGGCGAAGTTGCGGTAGAGGAAGCGATTCTGCGCGGCTTCGGATTCGCGCTCGGCCTGCTTGAAGATCTCCTCATGCCGCGGCGACAGCGCGCAGGCCGGGTCGGTGTTGCCGGCATCGCCCGTCAGCGCGAAAGCCTGGCAGCGGCAGCCGCCGAAATCGACCTCGCGGAATTCGCAAGATTTGCATGGCTCGGGCATCCACCCGGTCCCGCGATAGCGGTTGAAGGCCTCCGAATTCTGCCAGATCCAGGCGATCGAATGGTTCGAGCGTACGGATTCAAATTGCAGCCCGGTGATGCTTTCGGCAGCGTGGCACGGCAACACCTTGCCGGCCGGCGAGATGTTGAAGAACTGGCGGCCCCAGCCGCCCATGCACTTCTTCGGCCGCAGCGCGTAATAGTCCGGCACAACGTAGTCGATCGCGAGCGTGCCCTTCAGCCGCGCCTGCGCCTCCTCGACGATGCGGCTGGTCTCCTCGATCTGCGCAATCGTCGGCATCAGCGCGGCGCGGTTCTTCAGCGCCCAGCCGTAGTACTGCACATTGGCGACCTCGAGCCGGTCGGCGTCGAGATCGACCGCCATCTGGATGATGTCGCGGAGCTGATGCAGGTTCTGCCGGTGCATCACCGCATTCACGGTCAGCGGCAATTCGACCTCGCGCGTCCATTTCGCCACTTCGAGCTTCTTCTTGTGCGCGTCCTTCAGCCCGGCGACGCGGTCGGCGACAACAGGCTCGTTGCCCTGGAAGCTGATCTGCACATGGCACAGGCCGGCATTGGCCAGCGCCGCGAGCTTGTCTTTCGTCAGCAGCACGGCCGAGGTGATCAGGTTGGAATAGAGCCCGACATCGGTCGCGTGCTGCACCAGCTCGACAATGTCCTTGCGCGCGGTCGGCTCGCCGCCGGAGAAATGGATCTGCAGCACGCCCAGCTCGGCAAGCTCGTACAGCACCTTCTTCCACTCGTCCGTGGTGAGCTCGGTGCTGCCGCGGTCGAGCTCGACCGGGTTCGAGCAGTACGGGCATTGCAGCGGGCAGCGGTGCGTGACCTCGGCCAGCACGGCGAGCGGGATGCCGTAGGTCTCGGCCGCCGAGCGGCGGCTTTCCAGCACCGCCAGCCCGTCGCTCGGGCCCGTGGGCGTCATCTTGTTGTCGGCGAGCGTGTCACTCATGGCGTCTTCTCGCGCGCTTCGGTGAGGAAGCCCTTGTCGGCCAGATCCTGCAACATCGCGACCACGTCGCCCGAGATCGCCTCGCGCGGGGCGGCATATTTCACCGCGAGTTGGTCGACCATCTCGGAGACGCTGCGCACGCCGTCGCAGAGCTGCAGCACCTCGACCGCGATTTCGTCCGGCGCCAGCACGCGCTCCGGCGCCAGGATCACCCAGACCTGCCGCGTCTCATCGAATTTCAGCCTGGCATGGCGCGGCAGCTTCGGCCGGCTGGTCTCGCTGACGCTGATGTTGCGGCTGGCCATGGCTTGTCCCTAGCTCGCCTTCGGCACGAAGGCACCCGGCGGAATGTGGCCGTCGACATAGGCGTGATAGAGCGCGTCGAGCTGCACCCACAGCACGTTGGTCTTGAAGATCAGCGCGTTGCAGACCGCCTCGCGCTCGGCCGGTGTCCTGGCGTGCTGCTTAACATAGTCCAGCGCGAAGTTCGCGTCGCGCGGCGCCTGCCTCAGGCGGCGGCTGAAATAGCTCATGATGTCGGGGTTGACGAAGTCGTAGTGCTTCAGCATTCCCGCGATGCGCTCCTCATGCAGGTTCGGCGCGAACAATTCGGTCAGCGAGGAGGCGATCGCCTCCAGCGGAGTGCGGTCGCGGCAGAAATGCACATAGGCCTCCACCGCGAAGCGTGTCGCCGGCAAGATCCCTTCGGTCGATTCCACGTAAGCGGTGTCGAGGCCGAGCCCGTCGGTCAGCTTGAGCCAGCGCTCGATGCCGCCCTCATTGCCGATGTCGCCGTCATGATCCTCGATGCGGTGGCGCCACTCGATCCGTGTCGCACGGTCGCGGAAGCGCGAGATCACCATCGCGTCCTTCAGCGGGATCGTGCTCTGGTAATAGTAGCGGTTCAGCGCCCAGGCCTGCACCTGGCCCTTGTTGAGCTTGCCGCCGTGCAGCAACCGGTGGAAGGGATGCAGGCTGTGGTAACGCGTCGCGCCGATCTGGCGTAGCGTCGCCTCCATCGCCTCGGCGCTGTCGAGCATGATGCCCTTGCCGATCGAAAGCGCGGTCATTCCACTGGTAGGCACCACATTCACAGCACGATCTCCGTTCCGTCGGAGGGGATCTGCCAGCCCGCCTGTTCGGCCGTCTCGCGCTCGGCCGAGGTCCCAAGCAGTGCCGGGTTGGAGTTATTGATATGCAAAAACACTTTTCGTCCGATGTCGAGACCGTCGAGGCTCCTGATCGCGCCGTGCTCGCCCGACATCGCGATATGTCCCATGCTTTGGCCGGTCTTGTTGCCGAGCCCCGCCGCGATCAGCTCGTCGTCGCGCCATACCGTGCCGTCGAAGAACACCAGCGGCGCGCCCTTGAGCCGTTCCTTGAGGTTGTCGGTCACCCGCGCGCAGGCTGCAACAAAATAGAAATATTTGCCGCTCCGCTTGTCCGCAATACGCAGGCCCAGCGTATCGCCCGCGCCCTCGCGGCCGGCCGGATGCACCTTGCCTTCGAGATACCAGGCGCCCTTGCCGGGAACTTCGAACGGCAGCACCTCGATGCCGGAGGGCGCCCCATCGGGCAGGGCGGGCTCGAAGGCGGCGTCGACCGCAATGCCGTGGCGCCCGACGTTCTTCTCGCTCAACACGTTGAAGACGCTGTTGGAGCGCAGGATCGCCAGCACGCGCTCGTGTGCGTAGATCGTAAAGGGTGATCCCTCGCGCATCGACAGCAGTCCCGCGACGGCATCGATCTCGCCATTGGTGAGGATCACACCCGCGATCGGACTATGGCGCAGCGCGCCTGGCTTCGGATGCAACTGCGGCGTCGCGATCAGTTGCTGACGGAGGTCGGGAGAGGCGTTGACCAGGAACCAGTGCGCGCCGTCGCTGCTGAATGCGATCGAGGCCTGCGTGCTCTGCAATTCCGGATGATCGCTCCGCGCCGCCCTACACACCGGACATCCGCAGTTCCATTGCGGAATGCCGCCACCCGCCGCGGCACCCAGGACGACGACGCGAAGCATGATCCGTCTCCTGGAGGAATTTGACTCGAAATCAAAAACATTACGAGGTGGAGCCCGGATTTCGAACACACCCCCTCGCTCGGGAGCATGCTACGCCCGGACGTCCACCTGCGTTAATTGCCAAACGTATATGGGGGCGCTGCCGCTTACTTGCGGGTCGCGCACATATACATGTTGATTTCCATGCCGACCGACACTTCGACGATCTTCGGCGCTTTCCAGGCCATTTGGCTCTCCTTATTGCGACCGGACGAACTTCCGCCCTGAGATTAAGGTACTGCGGCAGAAAAAGTTCGCCAGTTAAATTTTTCGCAAGGTTGCCTTGTGCGGGTTTTGCTGCATCGCGGCAACCATCCGTCCCCGCTCACGGAGTTTTGCGCATCTTCCCGTCAAAAGCCCGTGGCATCAGACCTTTTTCCTGTTGTTCGCGGTCGGGCGAATAGTGATGTTGGGGCGGAGTGGGTCCGTAAGCCTCCTCCCAAGGTCCTGGTGACGATTCTTGCGCCCGCGCCGACGAGGGGCGCCCAACCGAGCCGAGTTCAGCCGATGCCACGCTATTTCTTCAACACCCGTATCGGCGACGAGCTGATTTCCGATCCCGACGGCGAGATCCTGCGGGATCCCGATCGCGCCTGGGAAATGGCGCGGGCGATGATTCGCGAATTGCTCAAGACGGAGGGCGCCGACGGTGCGTTGCTGAGCGCGGTGATCGAGGTGACCGACGACGAGGGCGAGATCGTGCTGGAATTCCCGTTCACGGAGGCGATCCTCGATCGCCCGGACCGCTCGATCACCCGACATTGACGCGTCGAAAGGCCGCGTGGCGCGACACCTCCCGGTCGCGTCTGCTTCCGGCATGTTTCCGATTGCATTTGTTTTCTGTTTTCCGATTGCATTTGTCCGGACAATTGGGAGCTCAAGGTTCCGGCCGGCTTCAATGTCGAGGTCTATGCCGCCGGCATGGCCAATGCGCGCTCGCTGGCGCTCGGCGACAAGGGCACCGTGTTCGTGGGCAGCCGCCTCGTCGACAAGATCTATGCGATCATCAACAAGGACGGCAAACGCTCGGTCAAGGTGCTCGCCTCCGGCCTCTATCGCCCGAACGGCGTCGCCTTCAAGAACGGCACGCTCTACATCGCCGAGCTCTCGCAGGTCTCCAAGATCGACAAGATCGAGGACGTCCTCGACAACCCGCCGAAGCCCACCGTAATCTACGACAAGCTGCCGAAGGACGAGGCGCATGGCTGGAAGTTCATCGCCATCGGTCCTGACAACAAGCTCTACGTCCCGGTCGGCCAACCCGGCAACAACGTGCTGCACGACGCCGATCACGGCCAGATCCGCCGCATCAATCTCGACGGCACCGGCGCCGAGGTCTACGCGCTCGGTGTGCGCAACTCGGTCGGCTTCGACTGGAATCCCGAGACCAAGCAAATGTACTTCACCGACAACGGGCGCGACTGGTTGTCGGAGACCGTGCCGGAAGACGAGCTCAACCGCGTCACCAGGGCCGGCGAGGATTTCGGCGCGCCGTACTGCTACCAGGGCAACATCATCGACCAGGAGCTCGGCTGGGGTAAGTCCTGCAAGGACTACACGCCGCCGGTCGGCCTGATGGGCCCGCATACCGCCTCGCTCGGCATGCGCTTCTACACCGGCAGCATGTTCCCGAAGTCCTACAAGAACGCGATCTTCGTCGCGCGCCACGGCTCCTGGAACAAGACGCAGAAGCAGGGCGGTGACGTCGTCGTCGTCAAGTTGAACAAGGACGGCACCGTAAAGTCGGTCGAGCCGTTCCTGACCGGCTTTCTCCAGGACAACAAGTATGTCGGCCGCCCCGTCGACGTGATGCTGTTGAAGGACGGCTCGCTGCTCGTTTCCGACGACTGGAACGGCGCGGTCTACCGCGTCACCTACGGTAAGCCGAAAGTCGCCGACCGGTAAGTCGAATTAGCGCAGTCACCGTCGTTGCGAGCCACCCGGTCGGCGCGAAGCGCCGCCGGATGTCAAGCTCCGCGAAGCAATCCATTTCGCCACTTGCCGAGAGATGGATTGCTTCGTCGCTTCGCTCCTCGCAATGACGGCACATGCCGGAAGCGACCCATGCACAAAACCATCACCGCAGTCCTAGCATTCACCTTCATCTCCTCCGCAACCGCCGAAACCATCCAAGAGCGCGCCGCGCCGTGCTTTGCCTGCCACGGCGATCACGGCATATCGGAAACCGAGAACACGCCCTCGCTCGGCGGCCAGCAGGCGCCGTATGCGCTAATCCAGCTCTTCATGTTTCGCGGGAAGCTGCGCGTGTTCGAGCCGATGAACGAGATGGCGAAGCCGCTGACCGACGACGATCTCAGGGCCTTCTCCGATTTCATCGCGACCCTGCCGAAGCCCGCGCCGCCCGCGGATACCGGCGATCCGGCGCGGATCGCGCGCGGCCAGGCGCTCGCGCAGCGGATCCATTGCAACACCTGCCACAACACGGATTATTCGGGGAAGGAGAACGTCCCGCGCATCGCCAACCAGCGCGAGGATTATCTCGCCAAGACGCTCGCCGAATACAAGGACAACAGCCGACACGGCTACGACGCCACCATGGCCGACGTGATGCAGACGGGGTGACCAAGGACCAGATCGCCGATCTTGCCTATTACATCGCCCGCGTTCGCTGACATCCTGGGCAGCGGAGCGCTGGCCTTGTCCCTCGTGCGGCGCTAAAACGCCTCCCGTCACACGGAGTTGCACATGCAGGATCTTTGGCGTCTGTCGGCCACTGAGCTGGCCAGCCTCATCAAATCCAGGAAAGTTTCGGCGAAGGAGGCGGCGCAGGCGGGGCTTGCCCGGCTCGATGCGGTCAACCCGAAGATCAACGCGGTGGTCGATCACCGGCCGGACGACGTGCTGGCGCAGGCCGCTTCGATCGATGCGGCGATCGCGCGCGGCGAGGAGGCAGGGCCGCTTGCCGGCGTGCCCGTCACGATCAAGGTCAATGTCGACCAGGAAGGCTATGCCACCACCAACGGCTTGAAGCTGCAGCGCGACACCATCGCCAAGGTCGACAATCCCGTGGTCGCCAATCTGCGCAAGTCCGGCGCGGTGCTGCTCGGCCGCACCAACTGCCCGGCCTTCTCCTATCGCTGGTTTACCACCAACCTCATTCACGGCGACACCAAGAATCCGCGCGATCCCGGCATCACGCCGGGCGGTTCCTCGGGCGGCGCGGGTGCGGCGGTCGCGGCCGGCATCGGCCACATCGCCCACGGCACCGACATCGCCGGCTCGATCCGTTATCCCGCCTATGCCTGCGGCGTGCACGGCCTGCGGCCGAGCATGGGCCGCATCCCGGCCTTCAACCCGGCGCTGCCGGAACGTCCGATCGGCCCGCAGATCAGCGCGGTGTCCGGCCCGCTGGCGCGCACCGTCAACGACCTGCGCATCGCGCTGGCGGCGATGTCGGCGCCGGACTATCGCGATCCCTGGTATGCGCCGGTGCCGCTCGAGGGATCGCCGCGGGAGACGCGCGTCGCGATGTGCCTCAACCCCGATGGCCTCAACCCGGTGCCCGAGGTGGTCGCCGCGGTGGCCGATGCCGGCAAGCGGCTGCAGCGGGCGGGCTGGATCGTCGAGGAGATCGCCAACACGGCGCCCCTGCGCGAGGCCGCCGAGATCCAGACCAAGCTCTGGCTCGGCGACGGCTACGAAGCACAGCTCGCGACCGCCGAGCGCGAGGGCGATCCCGGCGCGCTCGCCTGCCTGCGCGGCAACCGCGCCAAGGTACATCCGTTCGACCTGTCGCAGGCGCTCACCCGCCGCGCCACGCTGACCCGCGAGTGGTTTGCGTTCTTCGAGCAATATCCGGTGCTGCTGCTGCCGGTGTCGGGCGAGTTGCCGTTCCCCGATCAGCTCGACTGCAAGGATGAGGCGTCGTTTGCGCGGGTATGGCACGCACAGCTGCCGCAGATTGCCATTCCCTTCATGGGGCTTCCCGGGCTAACGGTCTCCACCGGCTTGGTCGGGCGGATTCCGGTCGGCGTGCAGCTGGTCGCCGGCCGCTATCGCGAAGATCTCTGCCTTGCCGCAGGCGAGGCGATCGAGGCCGGCGGCACGCCGTCGGCGGCGATCGATCCGGCGACATAGGTCACGACGAGAGACAAGATGCCGAGCGTCTATGATTTCACCGCCAGGTCGCTGGCCGGCGAGGACGTGCCGTTGCAGCGGTTCGAGGGGCAGGTGCTGCTGATCGTCAACACCGCGAGCGCCTGCGGCTTCACGCCGCAATGCAAGGGCCTGCAGGAGCTGCACGCCGACCTGTCGCCGCGCGGTTTCGCGGTGCTCGGCTTTCCCTGCAACCAGTTCGGCGCACAGGAGCCGGGGACGGCGGCGCAGATTGCGGAGTTCTGCAAGACCAATTACGCCGTGACGTTCCCGATGTTCGCCAAGATCGACGTCAACGGAACCAATGCGCACCCGCTGTATGACTACCTGAAGCGTGAGAAGTCGGGCCTGCTCGGCGCATCGATCAAATGGAATTTCACCAAATTCCTGGTCGATCGCGCCGGCAAGGTGGTGGCGCGGCATGCGCCGACCGCTCGGCCCGAAGGATTGAGGAAGGATATCGAGGCGCTGCTATGAGCGAGAACAACGACACCACCAACGACCAATTGCCGGACCGCCTCTCGGTCGATCCGAACAGCCCGTATTACAACGCGGAGATTCTGGCGCGCGACGTCGGCATCCGCTTCAAGGGCGTCGAGAAGACCAATGTCGAGGAATACTGCGTCAGCGAGGGCTGGGTGCGCGTCACCGCCGGCAATGCCAAGGACCGCTACGGCAATCCGCTGACCATCAAGGTGCACGGTCCGGTCGAACCGTATTTCCGGGATAAGAAGTCCTGAGGCGCTCCCTGCGCCGTCATTGCGAGCGAAGCGAAGCAATCCATCCCTCCGCTTGTCGAGAAATGGATTGCTTCGTCGCTTCGCTCCTCGCAATGACGGTGACAAGAGAAGCGGGGATCCAACTTAGAGAGCGACAACACCATGTCCGTCCGTATCGTCGATGTCCGCGAGGTCACCAAGCCGATCTCCTCGCCGATCCGCAACGCCTATATCGACTTCACCAAGATGACCTCGAGCCTGGTCGCCGTCGTCACTGACGTGGTGCGCGGCGGCAGGCGGGTGATCGGTTACGGCTTCAATTCCAACGGCCGCTACGGACAGGGCGGCCTGATCCGCGAGCGCTTCGCGCCGCGGCTCAGGGAAGCCGATCCCAAGTCGCTGCTTGACGCCAGCGGCGACAATCTCGATCCGGACAAGGTCTGGTCGACCTTGATGTCGAACGAGAAGCCGGGCGGTCACGGCGAGCGCTCGGTCGCGGTCGGCACCATCGACATGGCGGTGTGGGATGCGGTGGCGAAGATCGCCGGCAAGCCGCTGTTCCGCCTGCTCGCCGAACGCCACGGCCTGACCGCCAATCCGCGCGTCTTCGTCTACGCCGCCGGCGGCTATTACTATCCGGGTAAGGATCTCGGCGGCCTGCGCAAGGAAATGCGCGGCTATCTCGACCGCGGCTACAACGTCGTGAAGATGAAGATCGGCGGCGCATCGCTGGCCGAGGACCGCGAACGCATCGAGGCGGTGCTGAAGGAGATCGGCAAGGACGCGCAGCTCGCGGTCGATGCCAACGGCCGCTTCGATCTGGAGACCGCGATCGCCTACGCCAAGATGCTGCGGGACTATCCGCTGTTCTGGTACGAGGAGGCCGGCGATCCGCTTGATTATGCGCTGCAGGCGGCGCTCGCCGAGTTCTATCCGGGCGCGATGGCAACCGGCGAGAACCTGTTCAGCCACCAGGATGCGAGGAACCTGATCCGCTACGGCGGCATGCGGCCGGATCGCGACTGGCTGCAATTCGACTGCGCACTGTCCTACGGGCTCTGCGAATATCAGCGCACGCTCGCCGTGCTGAAGACCCATGGCTGGTCGCCGAGCCGTTGCATCCCGCATGGTGGCCACCAGATGTCGCTCAACATCGCGGCCGGCCTCGGGCTCGGCGGCAATGAGAGCTATCCCGACCTGTTCCAGCCGTATGGCGGCTTCCCGGATGGGGTGCGCGTCGAGAACGGCCACATCGTCATGCCCGACCTTCCCGGCATCGGCTTCGAGGGCAAGTCGGATCTCTACAAGGAAATGAA
This sequence comes from Bradyrhizobium sp. ISRA464, assembly GCF_029910095.1. Lineage (NCBI taxonomy): Bacteria > Pseudomonadati > Pseudomonadota > Alphaproteobacteria > Hyphomicrobiales > Nitrobacteraceae > Bradyrhizobium > Bradyrhizobium sp. ISRA464. The sequence goes on from NZ_CP094526.1 coordinate 2,025,267, forward strand.
GGCGCTGGCGGAGTAGCAAAGCGCGCGCCGATCGTCATTGCGCGCGAAGCGACTTGTCCGCCTTCGCCAAGGCTTCGGCGGACAAGTCGTCGCTTTCGCTCCTCGCAACGACGTGGAGAATTCTGCGGCTACTGCCCCAGCCGCATGTCCAGCAAGCGGCGGCCTTCGCCCTTGAGCAGCTTCTTCACCGCGCTCGAGGCGATCACTTCGCCGGTGTTGGCGTAGGCCTCGTGGTTCTTCTCGATGTCCTCGATGCGGTAGAGATAGTTGACCATGATGCCGGCGGATTCGCGCAGGCCCTTCGGCGAGAGATCGCCGAGCCAGTTGATCCGCTCCAGCCGCGCACCGTTGCCGAGATGGAAGCGTGCGACCGAGTCGATCAGCCGGCCCTTCGACGTACGCGCCTTCAGGAAATAGTAGGCGGCAAGCGGCTCCAGCACCGCACGCAGCTGCGTCGCAAGCTCGGCATTCTCGAACCAGTCGGGCTTGTCGAGGCTTTCCAGCAACTGGCGATCGTCGTCGGTGAGCGGCACGTCGGTCGCCTGCTTCACCCATTGCACGAAGCCCGGCACCGGCGACAGCGTCACGAAATTGTCGAGCTTCGGCAATTCGCGGCGCAGCTCCTCGACCACCTGCTTGATCAGGAAGCTGCCGAAGGAGATGCCGCCGAGCCCGCGCTGCGTGTTCGAGATCGAATAGAACACGGCGGTGCGGGCGCGCTCGACCGGCACCGGCTCGCGCTCCTCGGCGAGCAGCGGCGCGATCGCGCCCGGGATCGATTCGGTCAGCGCCACCTCGACGAAGATCAATGGCTCGTCTGCGAGGGCGGGGTGGAAGAAGGCGTAGCAGCGGCGGTCGACCGGGTCGATGCGCCGGCGCAAATCGTCCCAGTCGCGGATTTCGTGCACGGCCTCGTAGCGGATGATCTTTTCCAGAATATTGGCCGGCGACGACCAGTCTATCCTGCGCAGCACGAGAAATCCCCTGTTGAACCAGGATGAGAGCAGATGCACCACGTCGCGGTCGAGCACGGCGAGGTCCTTGTTGCCCTTCATCAGTGAAAGCAGATCGGATCGCATCGACACCAGCTCGCCGGTGCCGCCCGGCGCGCGGTTGAGCCGACGAATCAATTCCTGCCGGCGCGGTTCGGAGGCGAAATGCAGGTCGCTGGCGTCGTCGCCATTGGCTTGCGCGCGCCAGCTGTCGATCGCCTGCGACAATCTGGCCTGGTCGGCTCCGAAATCGCGGGCCAGCGTGTGGAAGAAGGAGAGGCGGCCGTCGCCATCGAGGTGGTGGTAGCGGTCGAGCACCTCGCGCGCCATTGCGGTGCCGGAGGCCTCGCCGCGCCCAGATAGCAGCGCCTCGCACAATTCCAGCAGCTCGGAAGGATCCTGCTTGTCGTCGGTCGGGACGGCGCGGCGGAGCAGGGTGCGGCCGCGTTCGGAAATCGTCGCGAGCAGATCGGAGAAAAAGGCGTTGGCCATTGGCGGGTCGTATCCAGTTTAGCCGAACCTTACACGGGATTTAAGGCCGGGAGCACTGGAATCAAGCGCATGGATCGTACGGAAATATGTCGCGGCACAACAATGGTATAATTGGTCGGCGCTTGATGACGGATCGCGTTCACGTTTTCTCCGCGAATTCCGTCGGCGTCTTGCCGGTCACCTGGCGGAAGGCGTGCGAGAATGCCGGCACGCTGGCATAGCCGAGGTCGGATGCGACCTGCTTGACCGAAACATTGGCATCGGTCGAGAGACGCTGGATCGCAGCCGCGATGCGGGCGCGCTGGCACCAGCTCTTGAAGGAGAGTTGCGTCTCCGCCGAGAACAGCCGCGACAGCGTCCGTGCCGAGGTGCCGACGGTGCGCGCCAGCGACTCGATTTCGTAGTCGCGCGTTGGATCCACCAGCACGACGTCGGCGGCGCGCCGGCAACGCGGCTCCTGCGGCAACGGAATGAAGGTCGCGGGATCCTCGGCCCGGTGCAGCTCCAGCATCAGCAGCCTGACCAGGAGCTCGGTGCGCTCGCGGCTGCTGGCGCTATCGAACAGCGCAAGGATCGCCTGGTGCAGCAGCGGCGACACCCGCACCACGAATTCATTGGCGAGGCTGTCGCTGCGTTTCTCGCGCGCAAGCCACGCCTGGTCGAAATACAGCGTCCGCATCTCGATGTCGGCAAGCACGTCGATCGCATGCGCAAGCAGGGCAGGGACCCAGACCGCGCGGTCCGGCGGCACCAGCCAGCGGCCCTTCGGCGTGGTCACCTGCATGGTGCCCTTCGCGGCATAGACCAGTTGCGCCTCGCGGTGCATGTGCGGGTCGAGCCGGACGCCTTTCCTGTAGGTGCGCGCGACGAGGTGCACGCCGTCGTCGGCGGCGCGCCGGTCGTCATGAAGCGCTCGGATTGGCGGTTCGGCGATAGTCATTGGCGACATTCCGTCAGGACAAGTTTCTATAACCTATTTTCGAGCAATTGAAGATTCAGGACTGCCCCATGAACAGCCCCGGCCGGGTGATTACCTTCGTCAACGCCGCCCACTTTATCGACCACTATTCGATGCTGATTTTCGCCGCCGCGGTCATCATCATGGGCCCGGCGCTCGGCATGGCCTATTCGGAGCTTCTGCCCTATGCGACGCCGGGCTTCATCGCCTTCGGCGCCGGCTCGCTGATCACGGGGTGGCTCGGCGACCGCTGGAGCCGCCGCCACATGATGGTGATCTTCTTCGTCGGGATCGGGCTTTCGATGATCTCGGTCGGCTTCGTGCAGACGCCGTTGCAGCTCGGCGCCGCGCTGCTTGCGATCGGCATCTTCGCCTCGATCTACCATCCGGTTGGCACCGCCATGATCGTGTCCTACGCCGAGAAGCTCGGCGCGCAGATGGGAATCAACGGCGTCTGGGGCAATCTCGGTGTCGCCTCCTCGGCGCTGGTCACCGGCGTGATCGGCCAGTATCTCGGCTGGCGCTGGGCCTTCATCCTGCCCGGCATGATCACCGTTTTGATCGGCATCGCCTTTGCGATGACCGTGGTGCATGAGGACCGCAAGGGCTCCAAGCAGGCCGCGGCCCAGGTCCGCGTCGCCAAGGAGGACATGTGGCGTGTGGTGCTGGCGCTGCTCATCGTCGTGATTGCGATCTCGACCACCTTCAATGCGGTGACGGTGGCGCTGCCAAAACTGTTCGCCGAACGGCTCGCCGACCTGACCAAGAGCCCGGCGCTGCTCGGCCTGATCGCGGCCGGGGTCTACGTGTTCGGCGCGATGACGCAGTACACCATCGGCAAGTTGCTGGACAAACATTCGCTGAAGGCGGTAGCCCTGCCGCTTTCCTTAGTGCTGGCGCCGTTCCTCTATCTCGCGGCGAGCCTGTCGAACCTGCCGCTGATCCTGGTCTCGATCGGCATCGTGATGGGCGCCTTCGGCCAGGTGACCGTCAATGACGCTATGGTCGGCAAATACACCACCGAGGAATGGCGCTCGCGTGCTTATGCGGTGCGCTACTTCGTCGGCTTCACCGCCGCCGGCGCCTCGGTCGGTCTTGTCGCCTGGCTCTACGATCAGGGCGGCTTCACGACGATGCTGCGTGCGTTTGCGGCGCTGTGCTTGCTCGCGGTCGCCGCCGCGATCATCCTGCCGCGCGAGATCAGGACGCCTGTCGCGCAGGTGAATTGACGGCGGGAACGCTTTACCGCGCCGGTTCCGCTTAATCTTACTGCGGCATATCCCCTCATCCTGAGGAGACCGCGAAGCGGGCGTCTCGAAGGATGTAGGCCACAGCCTCATGGTTCGAGACGCGCGTTCCGCGCTCCTCACCATGAGGGTTACGAGGATTGTGACCCAGTAGGATTAACCCCGCGGGGAGCGCGCATCCGCCGCAAGCGGGGGGCCGTTCTTCGCTTGTCCCGGCACGATGGTGTGATAGGCTTTGCGCAGGTTTCGGGGACTGAGGCGCCGGTTGCGCCTCAAACACTGCCATTTGTGGTTTGTGGAGCAACCGGAATCATGGGTGAAATCCGCGATTTCAAATCAGGCAAGCCGCCGTCCGACGGCGCGGTGCCGCGGCGTCTGGCGGCGATCGTCGCGGGCGACATCGCCGGCTACAGCCGGCTGATGCAGCTCGACGAAGAGGGCACGCATAACCGCGTCAAGCGAATCCTGCGCGATCTCATCGAGCCAACCATCGCCGAGCACCACGGGCGGCTGGTGAAGACCACCGGCGACGGCTTCATCGCGATGTTCGACAGTCCGGTCGAGGCCGTCCGCTTCAGCATTGTCATTCAGCAGAACCTGGTCGGCCGCAATGCGGCGGTGCCGAAGGAGTTCTGGATCGAATACCGGATCGGGGTCAATCTCGGGGACATCATCATCGAACCCGAGGACATCTATGGTGACGGCGTCAATGTCGCCGCGCGTCTGGAGGGGATCGCCGATCCGGGCGAGGTCTTCATCTCCGGCGGCATCTACGAGCAGATCAAGCACAAGCTGGTTTGCGGCTACGAGTCGCTCGGCGACCGCAGAGTGAAGAACATCACCGATCCCGTCCGGGTCTATCGCGTGCTGCCGGATGCGGCGGCGTATAGCCGGACGCGCAGGCGCCGCGAGAACGTCCTGATCAGCCTGCTCGGCCTTTCGATCGCGATCATCGCCGGCGGCGCGCTCTGGTACTTGCTGGTGCAACCGCGCGGCAATCCGCGCGAGATGGCGCTGGCGCCATCGTCATCTCCCGTCCCCGCGCCGGCGCCGAAGCCGGCCGAGCCGCCGCCTGCGGCCGGGCCGGTCGCGCCAAATCAAGCGCAGAGTCCGGTTCCGGCGCCGACCGCGCAGCAATCGTCGGCTCAGCCACAGCCTGCGCCCTCCGCCAGCCCTGCCGGACCGGCGCAAGCCGCGGCCGCGCCCGAGCCCGAAATGGTCTCGCTGACCGGCGGCAGCTTTGCGATGGGTAGCAATGATGACGCTTCGGAACGGCCGATCCACCGGGTGACGGTCAAGCCCTTTGCCATGGGCAAATATCCGGTCACCGTGCGCGAATGGAATGCCTGCGCGGCCGCCAAGGGCTGCGGCTTTACGGCGACCGGCAATGACGATGCGCCTGTGACCAATGTGAGCTGGAGCGATGCGAAGCAATATGTAACGTGGCTCGCGGACAGCACGAAGAAGCCGTACCGGCTTCCGAGCGAGGCCGAATGGGAATACGCGGCCCGCGGCGGCACGCAGACCAAATACTGGTGGGGCGATCAGGTGCAACCGGGCGTGGCGAGCTGCAAGGATTGCGGCGGTGACGCCGCGGCCGAACAGCCGGTCAAGGTCGGCAGCTTCAGGCCCAATCCGTTTGGCCTCTACGACATGGGCGGCGGGGTCGATCAATGGGTCGAAGACTGCTGGCACCGGAATTACCAGGGCGCGCCGGCCGACGGGACGGCGCGGCATGACGGCGACTGCTTCTCCCACGTGATCCGCTCCGGCTCCTGGAAGAACGACGCACGCTATATGCGACCAGCCAATCGCGACAATTACGACACCAACGTCCGCTATCCGACCCACGGCTTCCGGGTCGCGCGGTCACTTTAAAGCGCGATCCGAGCCCGGAGGGCCACTTGAACGCAAGGCGGACACCAGTTTTCGGTAAGATGCAGCTCAAACGCTGAATGGGGGAGGGGTCGATGAAAGGTCTGTGTGCCATCCTGCTCACGGCGGTCGCGCTATTCGCAAGCCCCGCTTACGCACAAGGCAAGCCGGCGCCCAAGGATGCAGTGCTGTATTTCGTCTGGCCGCACAACGGGGCGACCATCAAAGGGGCGTTCTGGTGCCGCTTCGGCCTGCGCAACATGGGTGTCACCCACGCCGGCGACGACTATCCGAACAGCGGCCATCACCACCTCTTTGTCGACGTGAATGAGCCGCTGAACCCCAACGAGCCTATCCCGTCGGACAAGTCGCATCTGCACTTCGGTGCGGGCCAGACCGAGACCCGGCTCGACCTGCCGCCGGGCAAGCATACGCTGCAGCTGGTGCTGGGCGATGCCAAGCACTATCCCTTCAATCCGCCCGTCGTCTCTCAGAAGATCACCATCAGGGTCCGCTAGACCGCCCGGTACCGAAGGCTGCGTTGCGCAAACTGGCGGTTGCGCTCCCCCGTCGCATGCGGTTTGTTGCCGGCCCTGCCGGATATTTTGTACCAGCGTTATTGAGATAGCGTGATCATGCGGCGTAGTCGAGGTGGATTATATTTGGCCGCACGGTTTGCGGCGCCGGTGGCCGGTATCCTAAGGCCGAATGCAGCCGCAACGTATTATAGTGGTTGCGCCATTGTTCGGTGAGAACTTGTGCTTCGCTCACTCCAGCAGTAGGACACCACCATGAGCATTCGCGTCGGCATTGTCGGGATCAGCGGTTTTGGCGGCGGCGAGGCGATGCGCCTCGTCGCGAGCCACCCGTCTTTCGAGCTAATCTACGCCGCGGGCGAGGGCAGCGCCGGCAGCCGGTTGGTGGACCGCTTCCCCGGTGTGCCGGCCAAGCTGGCCGAGCTGGTGATCGAGAAGTGGGACCCTGTGACCCTGCCGAAGCTCGACGTGCTGTTCGCGTCACTGCCCACGGGCGCCTCGGCCGAAGCGCTGGCGCGCGTCCCCAAGGACGTGAAGATCGTCGACATCGGCGGCGACCACCGCTACGTCGAGGGTTGGGCGTACGGCCTAGCCGACGTCTGGCCAGCCCAGATCGAGGGTCAGATCCGCGTTGCCAACCCCGGCTGCTTCCCCGCGGCGACGCTGAACGCGCTGGCGCCGCTGCTGGTCAACAAGCTGATCGAGCCTGGCAACATCGTGATCGACGTCAAGACCGGCATCTCCGGTGCCGGCCGGGGCGGCGCCGACAGCAAGTTCGGCTACGCCGAGAGCAACGAGAACTTGCTGCCCTACGGTCTGCTCAAGCACGTCCACATGCCCGAGATTGCCAAGACGATCGAGCGGCTGAGTGGCGGCAGCGCGGCCGGGCTGGTGTTCACGCCACACTTGGTGCCGATGACCCGCGGCGTACTCGCCACCATTTACTGCCGCGGCCGCGCCACCACGGGCCAGTGCTTGGACGCGGCCCGGCGCTTCTACGCCGGGCGGGCGTTCGTCCGCGTGACCGACAAGCCGCCGCAGACCAAATGGGCTACCGGCTCGAACCTCGCGTTTGTCAGTTATGCGGCCGATCCAGAGCGCAACTTGGTGATCGCGATGGGCGTGGTCGACAATCTCGGCAAGGGAGCGGCCGGTCAGGCGGTGCAGAATGCGAACCTGATCTGCGGCCTGCCAGAAACCGCAGGGCTGGACGGCGTACCTGTTTGGCCGTGAGATCTTTTGCGAGTCCGTGTTGTCCGTGAAGACATTCGCCGAGCTCGATCTGGACGGCGTCAAGGTTGCCGCCGTCAACAAGAGCACAACCATGCGCGGCGCGATCGCGCATCTCAAGCATGCCAAGGTCACGGGCTATCAAACCTACGACGAGATCTTCAATCTCTTGAAGAGCGGCGGGATCGATGCCTTCGCGCTGTCGCGCGACCAGCTCAATGCGATGGCGAAGAAGATCCCGGGCGCGCGCGTGCTGGACGAGACCTTCAAGCAGACCGTCACCGCGGTCGCGGTGCCGCTCAAGCATCCGCTCGCCGCGGCCTTCGTCACCAAGTTCATGACGGAAGCGACCGCCAACGGCACGCTGCGCAAGGCCTATGACGGCAACGGCCTGAAGGACACGCCGATCCACACCGGGGCGAAGTAGCGCGCGTCTGCGGACATCCGCGAGCCGCGCTGGTCGCACCAAGCCCCGGCGCGCGGCGTGTGCGTCGCCGTGGGCGACATCTGTGCAAACTGCATAAATAGGCAGCAAGCTGCCGCCCGGCCTTCCGGAGCGGTCACAAAGCTATTGTATTAAAAGTGTTTTTCGCGCCGGCGGCGGTGGCGCCGATTGGCATATGCATTGCTTTTGATTGCTCCAGTCAACGACGACTGCCGTCCTCCGGAGTGCCCAGGCCAGTGCCGGCCGAGGCCAAGGGATCAAGGCGCCTTGCCCAGGCGCCTCGAGCAATCGTCGCGATTCTGTCTCTGCGATCGCCCGCCGATCCCCCGCCTTGATCGTGCATCGGATGTTCTGCCGGCGTTGAAGCTGCCGCTTCGCCGTTTCCGATCCCGACGAGCGTTCTCGGACGGACGAGCATTTCAACCAACCCGCGTCGCATCGGCGCGACCAGATTGTTTAAGGGGACTTGACGAAATGGCTTATCTCGCACCTTCGGAATTCGTCACCAAGATGGTCGACGCCGGCGAATCCAAGATCTTCATGTCGACGCGCGACACCGTGATCCGCGCCTACATGGCGGGCGCAATCCTCGCCCTGGCGGCCTGGTTCGCGGTGACGATCAACGTGAACACGGGGCAGCCGGTCATCGGTGCATTGTTGTTCCCGGTCGGTTTCGTCATGCTCTATCTGCTGGGCTTCGATCTCTTGACCGGCGTGTTCGTGCTGTCGCCGCTCGCGCTGCTCGACAAGCGCCCTGGCGTCACGCTCGGCGGCGTGCTGCGCAACTGGGGCCTCGTCTTCATCGGCAATTTCGGCGGCGCGCTGACGGTGGCGTTCATGATGGCCTTCGTGACGACATTCGGCTTCACGCAGGAGCCCGACAAGGTCGGCACGGTCATCGGAAACATCGGCGAGGGCCGCACGCTCGGCTACGCCGCGCACGGCGCGGCCGGCATGGCAACGCTGTTCATCCGCGGCATGCTGTGCAACTGGATGGTTTCCACCGGCGTCGTCGGCGCCATGATCTCCACGACGGTCCCCGGCAAGGTCATCGCGATGTGGATGCCGATCCTGGTGTTTTTCTACATGGTATTCGAGCATTCCGTGGTGAACATGTTCCTGTTCCCGTCCGGCTTGATGCTCCATGCGAAGTTCTCGATCATGGACTACCTGATCTGGAACGAGATCCCCACCGTGCTCGGCAACCTCGCCGGCGGCATCGCCTTCACCGGGCTGACGCTCTACACGACGCATGTGAAGACGGCGCCGAACCGCGAGCGTCTCGCGGCTTGATCTCCGCAGGCAGATGGGTCTCTCCTGACGCGGAGGGACCCATCGGGCTTGAACCAGGCGATGCCGCGCGGGCTGAAAATATCGGTCGGGCAATTCTCTGATAAGGGCCGCAAGGACGCCAATCAGGATTTCCATGGCGTCTTGATCCCCGAGGAGCCGCTGCTCGGCCTGAAGGGCATCGCGGTGGTGCTGGCCGACGGCATCTCCTCGAGCAGCGTCAGCCGCATCGCCGCCGAGTCCGCGGTCAAGGGCTTCCTGACCGACTATTACTGCACCTCGGAATCCTGGTCGGTGAAGACCTCGGCGCAGCGGGTGCTGGAGGCGACCAATTCCTGGCTGCACGCACAGACCCGACGCAGCCAGAATCCTTACGACAGGGACAAGGGCTACGTCTGCACGCTGAGCGCCATCGTCATCAAGTCGACATCAGCGCATCTCTTCCATGTCGGCGACAGCAGGATCTACCGCGCGTCCGGCGGCAGCCTCGAGCAGTTGACCAACGACCACCGTGTCGTGATCTCGTCGCAGCAGAGCTATCTCGGCCGCGCGCTCGGCGTGAACCCGCAGCTCGAGATCGACTACCAGAACCTGCGGCTCGAGCCGGGCGACATCTTCCTGCTGGTCACCGACGGGATCTACGAGCATGTGCCGTCGCGCCAGCTCGCGAAGATCATCCAGGACGGCGCCGCCGACCTCGATCGGGCCGCGCGGGCGATCGTGGAGCAGGCGTTCGAGCGCGGCAGCCCGGACAATCTCACCGCGCAGATCCTCCGGATCGACGAACTCCCCGACGGCGAGGCAAGCGAGGTGTTCGGCCAGCCGACCGAGCTGCCGCTGCCGCCGCTGCTCGAGGCGCGGATGCGCTTCGACGGCTACCGCATCGTGCGCGAGCTGCATGCATCATACCGCAGCCATATCTATCTTGCGGTCGATGAGGACAGCGGCACGACGGTTGCGATCAAGATCCCGTCGGTCGACCTGCGTGACGATCCGGCCTATCTGAAGCGCCTCATGATGGAGGAGTGGGTCGCGCGCCGGATCGACAGCCCGCATGTGCTGAAACCCTGGCTGCCGCCACGCAGGCGCAATTTCCTCTACGTCGCGACCGAATATGTCGACGGCCAGACGCTGAAGCAGTGGATGATCGACCATCCCGCGCCGGCGCTCGAGACGGTGCGCGACATCGCCGAGCAGATCGCCAAGGGGCTGCGCGCCTTCCACCGCAAGGAGATGCTGCACCAGGACGTCAGGCCCGACAACATCATGATCGACAAGACCGGGACAGTGAAGATCATCGACTTCGGGTCGACGCGGATATCAGGTGTGGCCGAGGCGGCGCCCTCGGGCACCGAGGGTATCCTCGGCACCCAGCAATACACCGCGCCGGAGTATTTCCTGGGCGAGGGCGGTTCGGCGCGATCGGACCTGTTCTCGCTCGGCGTCATCACCTACCAGATGCTGACCGGGCGGCTGCCCTATGGCGCGCAGATCGCGCGCGCCCGCACCCGCTCCGATTTCAGCAGGCTGGTCTACGCCCCTGCCGCGCATGGCGGCCGGGACATCCCGACCTGGGTCGACCGCACGCTGGAGCGCGCCGTGCATCCCAACCCGCTGAAGCGTTACGACAGCTTTTCCGAATTCCTGTTCGACCTGCGCAACCCCAACGCAAAATACCTCACGACGACGTCGACGCCGCTGATCGAGCGCAATCCGGTGCTGTTCTGGAAGTCGACGACGCTGCTGCTCGCGTTGGTCGTGATCCTGCTGCTCGCCTACGGCGCGCATCATGGTCGGTAGTTGGATAGCCGTCGCGAAGGGATTGAGCTCCCTCTCCCCGTTCTTACGGGGAGAGGGTTGGGGTGAGGGGCCCTCTCCGCGATCAAAGTGAGAGTCGAATTTGCGGAGGCTCCCTCTCACCCGAAATTCAAGCTGCGCTTGAATTTCGACCTCTCCCCGCAAGCGGGGCGAGGTTCACCCAGGCTAATGCGTCGCGCCGGCCGCGATCGGGTCCAGCCCGCTCTTGATCAGCGCGTCGCGCGCGTCCGGCGAGGCGAGGAAGCCGATCAGCGCCTTGCCGGCATCCGCCTCCTTCGATCCGGTGGCAATGCCGGCGGAGAACACGGTGATCCTCTGCAGCGGCTCCGGCAGCGGACCGACGATATCGATGCCGGCGACTGGCCTGAGCTCGGCGATCTGCTGGAAGCCGATCTCGGCCTCGCCCTTGGCGACGATCTCGCCGACCGGCGTTGCCGGGATCGTCCGCGCCTTGTCCTTCATCTGGTCGGCGATGCCGAGCTTCTGGAACATCTCGGTCGAGACATAGACGCCGCTGGCGCTGTCGGAATAGGCAACCGATTTTGCCGCCAGCAACGCCCGCTTGACGGCCTCGGCCGAGCTGATGTCCGGCTTCGGGGCGCCTGATTTCACCGCGATCCCGATCGGCGACTTCACGAGGTCGACGCGGCTGTCGGCGACCGCCTTGCCCTGCTTGATGAGGTCGCCGAGCGCATAGCCGACCATGATCAGCACGTCCGCCGGCTCGCCGCGCGCAAGCCGCACCGGAATCGCGTTCGTCGTGGTGCCCATCGACGGCCCGAAGGCGGTCACCACCTTGTTCCCGGTCTTGCGCTCGAACTCCGGCACCAGCGCCTTGTAGGCCGCGGTCAGCCCGCCCGAGATCATGACATGGATTTCGACGGCGGAGGCCGCGGTGGTGATGGCAAGCGCGCCGACGAAGGCGAGCGCGAGCGTGCGGAGGGCGGCGGAGGGACGCATGGAGGTTTCTCCCGGAGACGATTCTTGAGGCGGGTCGTCGTGGCGGGGGAGACTAATGCCTGAAAGAAGGCGTGACTAGCCGCCCCGTCATTGCGATCGAAGCGAAGCAATCCATCGCGCCGCGTACGCGGAGGCGTGGATTGCTTCGTCGCTCCGCTCCTCGCAATGACGGTGAGAGACCGCTACCATCCGCTCACGAATTCACGTGCACGAAATCCCGCAGCAGCGGGTAGATCTCGTTGGTCCAGCGCTTGCCGGAGAACACGCCGTAGTGCCCGACGCCGGCCTGCATATGGTGCACCTTGCGATAGGTGCGCACGCCGGTGCAGAGGTCCTGGGCTGCGAGCGTCTGGCCGATCGAGCAGATGTCATCCTTCTCGCCTTCCACCGTCATCAGACCCATGCGCCGGATCGCGGCCGGGTTCACCGGACGGCCGCGATGGTTGAGCTTGCCCTGCGGCAGCAGGTGCTCCTGGAACACGTCGCGCACCGTCTCGATGTAGAACTCCGCCGGCAGGTCCATCACAGCGAAATACTCGTCATAGAACGTCTTGATCACCGCGGCCTTCTCGGTCTCGCCCTTGGCGAGATGGCGCGCGAGGTCGATGTGCTGCTTGATGTGGCGCTCCAGGTTCATCGACACGAAGGCGGTGAGTTGCACGAAGCCGGGATAGACCTGGCGGAACGCACCCTTGCACTGCACGGGCACGTAGTTGATCAGATTGTCCTCGAACCACTTGATCGGCTTGCTCTTGGCGAACTGGTTGACCTTGGTCGGCTGGATCCGCGTGTCGATCGGCCCGGCCATCAGCGTCAGCGACGCCGGGCGTGCGGGGTGGTTGTCCTCCGACATGATCGCGGCCGCCGCCAGCGCCGATACCGACGGCTGGCAGATCGCGACCATATGCGCACGCGGGCCGAGCCGGCCGAGGAAATCGATCAGGTGGTCGGTGTAATCCTCCAGCCCGAAGCGGCCCTCGTCGCGCGGGATATCGCGCGGATTGTGCCAGTCGGTGATGTAGACGTCGTGATCCTGCAGCAGCGTCTTCACGGTGCCGCGCAGGAGCGTGGCGAAATGGCCGGACATCGGCGCCACCAGCAACAGCCGCGGCTGCTCCGGCCCGTCCACCTTCCGAAAATGCAGCAGCGAGCCGAACGGCGTCGCGTAGGCGACCTCCTCGGTCACCTCCAAATCCCTGTTGCCGACGGTCACGCTGCCGATGCCGTAAGGCGGCCGCGTGTAGGTCAGGCTCGCGCGCGAGATCAGCTCGAGCGCCGCCGCGAGCCGGCCGAACATCCGGTCGGAGACGCCCCGCGGCGCCATGTTGAGATATTTCAGCGCCGCCGCGGCCCCGGTCCGCCACGGCGCAGTGAGGTCCATGTGGTTCTGATAGGCCTGGTACATCATCGACATCATACGCGGTCCGTCACTGGCCTGACCGGCCATGCAATATCGACGCCAGAGCGGGGCGGACGGCCCGGCCAATTGGCGCGTGGCTTGCTTGTGGCTTGCTGAAGAAATTGGAGCCCAGGCTTCGGGCCGCGGCGTCGCGGCCGCGCCGGGCGGGGACCGCGTTCAGGCGTGAGGAGCTGATATGGCGAAGGCGACACTCACCATCAGCAGCAAGAACTATTCGTCCTGGTCGCTGCGCGGCTGGCTGCTGGCGAAGTTCGCGGGGCTGGACTTCGAGGAGATCGTCACCGCGCCCGACGACCCCATGACCCGGGCCGAACTGCTGTTGCTGTCGTCCTCGATCCTGGTGCCCTGCCTGCGCCATGAGGGCGCGACGGTGTGGGATACGCTGGCGATCGCCGAATATCTCAACGAGATCATGCCGGATGCCGGGCTATTGCCGGAGAATCGGATCCAGCGCGCGCATTGCCGCTCGATCTCGGGCGAGATCCATTCCGGGTTCACGACGCTGAGATCCTCATTGCCGGTCAATCTCAAGGGGCACTTTCCCGGCTTCAAGATCTGGTCGCGTGCGCAGGCCGACATCGACCGGATCTGCAGCATCTGGCACGATTGCCTTGGCCAATCCGGCGGGCCGTTCCTGTTCGGCGCGCGCCGCACCATGGCGGATGCGATGTATGCGCCCGTCGTCACCCGCTTCATGACCTATGACGTGAAGCTCGACAGTGGGCTTGTGGCCTATGCCGGCACCATCATGACGATGCCCGAGATGGCCGAATGGATCGAGGCGGCGAAGGCCGAGCCGGCCGACGTCGAGGAGCTCGAGGTCGAATATTAGGCAGGCGCCGCGGGCGCTGCCCGCATCGGCGGCTCAAGCGGCGGGCAGGGTTTGCTCAATCGACATGCCGCCTGTGATCATTGCCGTTGTCGCATCGGGGCTGCGCCAGCCGCGGCGCGGTCTTCGCGCAACGCAAATTCGTGTCCAGCAGCAAATGCTTCCGTCGTGGCGGCGACGGCGCGATGAGCCATTTCGCCGCAGGCAAACGCGGCTGGCAAGGATTTCGCATGGCCATTGTCAAGCTGTGACCGCGACGATGCGACGCTGCCGAAAATTTGGACGCCGAGCTGCGCCGCGATCTCGCGAACACGAGAACCGTGGAGGCTTCCATGAACCAGCACGCCGTCGTCGGCAAATTCTCCCACGTCAAACCCGGTGACACCGAGTTCAAGGGAGGCGGTCTGCGCGACTTCTTCCTGTATCGCGACCTCGGCATCGCCGACGCCACCGGCGGGCAGGTGATCTGCCATCTGGTCAAGGCCAATCCCGGCATGCCGCCGGAGCAGGGCACCGGCTGGCACAAGCACCTCTGCGATTTTCAGATCGTCATCATGACCAAGGGCTGGGCGCGCTTCATGTACGAGGACAAGGAGACGCTGGTTGAGGCCGGCGACGTCGTGCATCAGCGGCCCGGTATCACCCACTATCTGTTCGATTACTCGAAGGACATGGAATATCTCGAAATCGTCAGCCCTGCCGATTTCAAGACCGTGGACGTGGCGCCGGCGACCGAAACGGTCCCGCCGATCACGCCCTGGACGTGATCACCATGTCGTCAGCGGAGGAATTAACTTTCGTCGTCGGGCGTTGGCTGCGGCCGATCGTGATGCTTCTGTATGTGGTGCGCTGGCTCGGCCTGATGACCACATCTAGCCGTGAACAACGGAGTACGGTGCCCGATCAGCGATTCGGACGCGGTTCGTTCCATCCCCGTTCCGAATCTTAAGACGAGGTGAAGCGCGTCGCGTTTTGGAACAACGCGCGTCGCGTCGCGCATCGTCCGGCTGCGCGGCCGGCCATACGCCAACTGGAGAGACGCTTTCCCCCGCGACAAAATGCGACGCCGTTTGCCGCGGGGTGATCATGCTCGAATGCAAAGAGCGGAGGGCGGTTCGCAGAACCGCACCCTGCTAGGTCGCGCCGGCCTGCTTCTCGCGCGGCTTGCGCCAGGCGATGACATTGGCCTCCAAGGCGCCGCCGGTTGTGTCATTGCGCCACTGGCCGTCGACGAAACGGCAGGCGAACGGCAATTGATATGTCCCGCTATGATCCTCGCAAAGCACTTCCACGCATTGGTCTGGCGAAGGTGCGCCGTTGCCATCGAATTGCGCCAGCCGTTTTTCGCGTGTCGCCATGTGATTTGTCTCCAGAGTCGAACCAAACAAGTTCCGAAGACCCCCGTCCCCACGAGAAGTTCCCCGTAATAGCCAGAGCACACCGCTTGAATGCGGTATCAGTGTGGTATGTCTGCCTCGCTTTCAACGTCACAAGCACAAAGCTGTGAACGGCGCGCCGGATTGGGGATGATGATGATCGCTCGCTTTGCTGTTGCCTTTGTCGTGCCGCTTGCGTTCGGCGTCGTCGGATCAGCGCATGCGCAGGACGTGCCCGGCATCGAAATCTGCACCGTGGAAAAAACCATGGAACGGCGCACCAGCTGCCTGCAGAGCAATGTCGATTTCCTGCAGAAGACGATCAACAAGCTCACCGCCGATCAGCAGCAGAAGCTCGATGCCGCCAACCGCCAGATCGAAACCTTGAAGAGCTCGGTCGCGAGCTTGCAGAAGCTCGTCGCCGACTTGCAGATCGCGCAGGTCAAGATGGCTGACGATTTGAAGAAGAAAGCCGACGCGCTGCCGCCGAAGGATGCAGCGCCTGCGGCGAAGGACGGAACGAAGTAGGCGGAGTCCGTCCGCGCGGTCTCTTCGCCTCCCCCGCAAGCGGGAGAGGGGGCGCAGTCATTTCGCGGGGACTGCTCGAACCTGTCTCATGGAGGTCTCACGCCACCCGATACTTCTCCATCACGTCGCGATCCGGCTCGTAGCCAAGCCCGGGGTCTTGCGGCACGGCGACATGGCCGCTGGTATCGACATCGATGCGGTCGCCCCACAGGCAGGCGGCGCGTTTCATGAAGAACACCTCGATCAGGCCTTCGTCGCGGATCGCCATCAGATGCAACGTTGCGAGGAAGCCGGGCCCGAAATAGGGCGAATGCGGAATCACCTTGACGCCGAACTCGTCGGCGAGCACCGCGACCTTCAGGAATTCGGTAACGCCGCCGACCTTGATCACCGACGGCTGCGCGTGGCTGACCGCGCCGGCCGTCATCATCTGGCGGAATTGATACACCGTGCAGGCATTCTCCCCGGCTGCGATATCGAGCCGGCCCTCCTTGCGCACTTCCGCAAGCGTCGCGAAATCCTCCGGCGGCCAGATCGGCTCCTCCAGGAACATCGGCGCCGCCTGCTGGCAATCCCGGGCAAATTGAATCGCCGCCGGTCCGTCCAGCGGGCAGTTCATGTCGACCATCAGCGGCACGTCGGGGCCGATCGCCTCACGCGCGGCCGTAACGGCCGGGATCGTGGTCTCGTGCAGCTTGATTGCCGAATAGCCTGATTTGATCGCCTTCTTGCACTCGGATGCGATGTGCCCGGCGTTGCCGATCCGCATCAGGCTGGCATAGGCCGGAATCGCGTTGCGCTTCGCGCCGCCGATCAGTTGATGCAATGGCGCGCGCTGCACCTTGCCGGCGAGATCCCACAGCGCGATGTCGAGCGCCGAGATCGCAAACATCGTGATGCCGTAACGGCCGAACAGATGCAGGTTGCGCTGGATCTGCTCCATGACCGCGGGAATGCCCGCGGCGTCGGGAACCTCGAGGCCGCGCGCCTGCGGCGCGATCATCTCGGTCACCGCCGCGCAGCTCGTCCGCGGGCAGACATAGGCGAAGGCATCGCCCCAGCCGGTGAGGCCGGCATCGGTCGAAATCTCAACGATCACCATGTCGAGCGCGGAGATCGCCGAAGCGCCCTGGCGGAAGCTCGCGGGGCCGGCGTCATAGGGGATGCGGATATGGTGGGCGCGGACGTCGGTGATTTTCATTGTCGTTGCCTTTCTTGCGCGGGGGGCACCGCCGCGTGATTGCGAGCCACCCGATCGGCGCGAGCGCCGCCGGATGACAGGCTCCGCGAAGCAATCCATTCTATCCGAGTTTGCGGAGAAATGGATTGCTTCGTCGCTTCAGCGCAAAATTGCTTTGCAATTTTGTCGCGAGCTCCTCGTAATGACGAGGGGCGGCCGGCTGGAACTTACGACTCCTTCCCGCCGCTCATGATCGGGCCGAACCGCTCCCAGCTCTCGCCCTTGAAGCGCATCATCTGAAGCTGCTCGATCGGAGCGTAGTCGTCAGGCCCGGTCTTGATCTTCGTGCCAGGCAAATAGATGCCGATCTCGAAGTTCAGGCTGGCGGCCTGCTTCATCACGTTCTCGCGCGTGAGGTTGTCGCCGCATTGCCGCAGCACCTGCTCGAGGCCCTTGGCGACGCCGTAGCCGAATACGGTCGCGGCATCGTCGAGGTCGCCTTCGGGGTACCACTTGGCCATGAAGGCGCGCCACTCGGTCATCGCCGGATCGTTCTTCCACTCGGCGTCCTTGGGATCCTTGAGATATGCCGTGGACAGCACGCCCTGGCTCGCCTCATAGCCGGCCGGCTTCATTACGCCGCCGATCGAGCCTGACACGTTGGTTAGGAACTGCACCGGATGCCAGTCCAGCTCGGCGACCTTCTTGATCGCCTGCGCCGCGAATTTCGGGGTCGCGATGTTGACGAAGATGTCGGGATTGGCGCCCTTGATCTGCACCACCTGGGAATCCACCGTCGGCGACGTCGTCTCATAGGCGGATTCGACCACGATCAGCTTCTTGGCCTGATCGCCGAGACCGTCATGCAGGCCGATCAGGTAGTCCTTGCCGAAATCGTCGTTCTGGTAGAGCACCCCGATCGTCTTGCCGGGGTAATGCTGCAGGATGTATTTGGCGTAGATGCGCGCCTCCACCTGGTAGCTCGGCTGCCAGCCCATGGTCCACGGAAAGTTCTTCGGGTCGTTCCACTTGGCGGCGCCGGTCGAGACGAACAGCTGCGGCACCTTCTTGGCGTTCATATATTTCTGGATCGCCGTGTTGCCCGGCGTGCCCAGCGGATTGAAGATCAGCAGCGCCTCGTCGCTCTCGACGAGCTTGCGGGCCTGCTCGACCATTTTCGGCGGGCTGTAGCCGTCGTCGTAAGAGATGAAGTTGATCTTGCGGCCGTTGATGCCGCCTTCGCTGTTGAGCTTCTTGAAATAGGCCGCCTCGGTCTTGCCGATGGTGGCGTAGGCCGAGGCCGGGCCGGAATAGGGCATGATATTGCCGATCTTGATCTCGGTGTCGGTCACGCCCGGATCGTATTTCTTCTGTGCGTTGGCCGCGCTTGCGGCCAGTACGAGACATCCCGCAAGCGCGGCGATTCGGGCATAGCTCAAGCGTCGATGGTGCATCATTGTCCTCCCTGACATGCTGGCCGCGGCTCATGCAGTCTTGATTATCGGGCAGCTTGGTGAGCCGTCGGATCGATGCAGCGGTGAGTATGCACGATTGCGACCATGTGACCAGCGACGCCTTTGCGCTAAATTTCCGTGGAGCGGAACCGCGATTTCGTCCGCCGAGCAGCAAGGACTGTCAAATGCCGCGCAGAGCGTCAGTGCATGATGCGCCTGCTTTGGTTTGAGCATTCCTCGCGACAAACGCGGAACGTGTTTGCGCGGAGATCACGCTCCAGGGAAAGCCGTCGTCCATGAATCCAGCCCAGAAGGCGCTCTGGTACATCGAAAGCCATCTCGGCGCGCCGCTGACGCTCGACGAGATTGCCGGCGTCGCCGGCGTGTCGCGCTTCCATCTGGTGCGGGCGTTTGCGGAGGCGACCGGGTTCTCGGTGATGCGTTATGTGCGGGCCCGCCGTCTCAGCGAGGCCGCGCGCCAGCTCGCCGCCGGTGCGCCCGATATCCTCAGCCTCGCGCTGGATGCGGATTACGGCTCCCACGAAGCATTCACCCGCGCGTTCCGCGACCATTTCGGCGTCACGCCCGAGACGGTGCGCACGGCGACGTGCCTGAAGACGCTCAAGCTCCAGGAGCCGATCACCATGATCTCGACAGCCCTCGATCACATCGATCCACCGCGCATCGCGACCGGCAAGGCGTTCCTCGTCGCCGGCATCGGCGAGCGCTACAATCACGCCAACGGCAGCACGGCCGGGATCCCGAACCAGTGGCAAGAGTTTCACCTGCAATCCGCCAACATTCCCCGCCAGGTCGGCAAGGTGGCGTATGGCGTCTGCTGCAACGGCGACGATGCCGGAAATTTTGACTACATCGCCGGTGTCGAGGTCGCGGATTTCTCCGACCTGCCGCGCGAATTCGCGCATGTCCGCATCCCCGAGCAGAAATATGTCGTGTTCACCCACAGCGATCACATCTCGACCATCCGCCGCACCGTCAACACGATCTGGAATCGCTGGCTGCCGCAGTCCGGCATGAAAGTCGCGGACGCGCCCAACTTCGAGCGCTATGACGAAAACTTCGATGCGTCGACCGGCAATGGCGGATTGGAGATCTGGGTGCCGGTGAGGGAGTAGGGCATTGTGTAGCCACCCCATCCGTCATTCCGGGGCTCGCCAACGGGTCCGCACAGTTCAATGGATTCCGGGTTCGCGGCAAGAGGCGCGCCTCGGACCCCGCAAGGGGAGAGGGAACCCTTTCGCCGGTGCCTTCCTGACGTGCCAATCACTGATTTGCCCGACGGCGCAAGTCCCCGCAGCAAAAATATTTCTGTTTTTCAGAACTGCAACTCAGTCTATGATGCGCGCGTCTCACCCGACACGAGGGGCGGATCGCGATCGTCACGAACGTGGTGTGGGATGCGGTGGACGCGGATTGCGCAACTGACGAGTGCGCATGAAGCGGACGGTGAAGTCGTGTGGTCTCGACGCCCCAGTGGCAGGTGTCTCCTCGCTAAGCACGCGAACGCGTCTTTGCGAAGACGGTGACAAAAAAGCCAAGTCTCGCCGGGGAGAGCACGAAGTAAGCCGTAACCCATCGTGCAGGGAAAGCCGGATTGCTCCGGTTTCACCTGTGGTCCTACCCCCGGTGCTTTTTTTGTTGCACCGGGCCCATGGGTGCGATCGGCACCCGGCTTTCCCTGCGCCCTCTGATCAAGAGAGGGCGGAGAAAATGACAGCAAACCTCGGGCAATTCGTGTCGCGAGAATGCGAGGCTGCGAGTCGCTTGAAATCAAGCCGTGCCACACATTCAGTGTCGTCCTGGCGAAAGCCAGGACCCATTACCCCAAGCGCTGATCGTTGCGCGACGCTGGGGCCGCGATCCCTCTAACAACAAACGCCGATGGTTATGGGTCCTGGCTGTCGCCATGACAACAGGGATGCTCAATGCGAGCGCGCAAGGCAGAACGCGACCACCCCTTCCAGCGCCGTCTTCATCGGCGAGGAGGGGAACAGCGCCAGCGCGTCGACGGCCATCGCGCCGTAATGCTGGGCGCGGCTGATCGTGTCTTCGAGGGCGCGGTGCTTGGTCATCAGGCCGATCGCGTGATCGAGATCGTTCGCACTGATCTCGCCGCGCTCGAGCGCGCGAATCCAGAACTTGCGCTCGGAGTCATTGCCGCGACGGAAGGCGAACACCACCGGCAGCGTGATCTTGCCCTCGCGGAAATCGTCGCCGACATTCTTGCCGAGCTTGGCGGACTTGCCGCCATAGTCGAGCACGTCGTCGACGAGCTGGAAGGCGATGCCGAGATTCATGCCGACCGAGCGGCAGGCGGTCTGCTCTGCCTTGGGCCGGTTGGCGATCACGGGGCCGACCTCGCAGGCCGCGGCGAACAGCTCGGCGGTCTTGCCCCTGATCACGGCGAGATATTCGTCCTCGGTGGTCGCGGTGTTCTTGGCCGCCGCAAGCTGCATCACCTCGCCCTCGGCGATGGTGGCGGCGGCGGCCGACAGAATGTCGAGCGCGCGCAGCGAGCCGACCTCGACCATCATGCGGAAGGCCTGGCCGAGCAGGAAGTCGCCGACCAGCACGCTCGCCTCGTTGCCCCACAGCATGCGGGCCGAGAGCTTGCCGCGGCGCAGTTCGCTCTCGTCGACCACGTCGTCATGCAGCAGCGTCGCGGTGTGCATGAATTCGACTGCGGCGGCGAGCTTGATATGGCCGTCGCCGGAATAGTCGGAGAGCTGGGCCATCGCCAAGGTGAGCATCGGGCGCAGCCGTTTTCCCCCGGAGGAGATCAGATGATTGGCGACCTCGGGGATCATGGTGACCTCGGAGCCGGTCCGCGAAATGATCGTCGCGTTGACGCGCTCCATGTCGGCGGCGACAAGCCCCACCAGCCCGTCGATCGAAGCATTGGACGGGCTTTCAAAGGGTACAATAACCGCCACGCTGGTCTCCAATTTTGCCGAATTCGCACTATCCTCAGCTATAACATTAGAAACTGCGCGGTGAAGCGGCAAGGCCACGAAGTTGTTGACATGTGTTGCCGCGTCAGCACAGCCGGGTTCAGAGGAGAGCGTGATTTGCGGGAATTGGTTCGAACCAACGACATGGTGCTGGTTTCCGCGGTCGGCGCGCTGCTCGACAGCGCTAACATCCATCACCTGGTGCTCGACCAGAACATGAGCATCATCGAGGGCTCGCTCGGCGTGCTGCCACGCCGGATCCTGGTGCATGAGGACGACAACCACCAGGCGCGCCAGCTTCTGACCGAGGCCGGCCTTGGCCATGAATTGCGGACCGATGAGTAGTCCGGCCACTGATGTCACCGAGGATGGATTCCTCGGCGGGCAATTGCGGTTGCGGCAGCCGCGCAGCGGTCATCGCGCCGGCCATGACGCGATCCTGCTCGCCGCGGCCACGCCGGCGCGGTCGGGCGATCGCGTCGTCGATCTCGGTTCCGGCGTCGGCGCGGCGGGGCTGGCCGTGGCACGACGGATCAGCGGAATCGATCTCGCACTGGTCGAAATCGACCCAACCCTGGCTGAGCTCGCGCGGAATAATGCCAGCGCCAACGCGATCATGGCCGACGTGGTCGTGCTCGATGTCGAGGCCGAGGCGTCGACGTTCGCCGCAGCCGGGCTCGGGCCCGATAGTGCCGATGTCGTGCTGATGAATCCGCCCTTCAACGATCCGGCCAGGCATCGCGCCTCGCCGGACAGCGTGCGGGAGCGCGCCCATGTCGCGACCACGACGACGCTGGAGAGCTGGGTTCATGTCGCGCGGCGGATTCTCAAGTCGAACGGGCGGCTTGCGATGATCTGGCGGGCCGACGGGATCGCCGAGGTTTTGGGCGCGCTCGGTCGCGGCTTTGGCAGCGTCGAGATCCTGCCCGTTCACGCCGACGCGACGTCACCGGCGATCCGCATCCTGGTTCGCGCCACCAAGGGCGGACGGGCACCGACGCGGCTCCATGCCGCGCTGCTGCTCAATGATCAATCAGGCATGCCCAACAAATGGGTGCAGGGAATTTTGGCTGGAAAGGAAGGATTGCCGATGGCGCGGCCGTAACGAGCAGGTCCGCTACCCGCGCCCTCATTGGCTCGGCCTTATTGCGGAGCCGTTTCCGACTGCCGCTCCGGCCTGGACGTGAAATGGATCGCGGTGAGGAGTGTACCGATCAGCAAAATCAGCAGATAGATCTTCATGTCGCTCTCTCCGCTGCGCATTGCAGCCCCAACGGACACAATGCAAAACGCGTTCCGTGCTTTCCAATGACAGTGGCGTGA
This sequence comes from Bradyrhizobium sp. ISRA464, assembly GCF_029910095.1. Taxonomy (NCBI): domain Bacteria; kingdom Pseudomonadati; phylum Pseudomonadota; class Alphaproteobacteria; order Hyphomicrobiales; family Nitrobacteraceae; genus Bradyrhizobium; species Bradyrhizobium sp. ISRA464. The sequence goes on from NZ_CP094526.1 coordinate 2,048,192, forward strand.
TAAGAAGTGGTTAATTCGAGGTAACGGCATGAGTGAACAAACAAGTGATCGCGCAGCGAAGCCGGGACTGGTCGAGCGGATGCAGGACATCCTTCCGGCGCGGTTCAGGCGCGGCGTGGCCGTCGTGCCGGTGGTGCGGCTATCCGGCGTGATCGGCGCGGTGACCCCGCTGCGGCCAGGCATGACGCTCGCCGGCGTCGCCAAGCTGCTGGAGCGCGCCTTCGGCACTCGGAATGCCAAGGCGGTGGCGCTGGTGATTAACTCGCCGGGCGGCTCGCCGGTGCAGTCCCGGCAGATCTACCTGCGCATCCGCCAATTGGCCGCGGAGAAGAAGCTGCCGGTGCTGGTGTTCGTCGAGGATGTCGCGGCTTCCGGCGGCTACATGATCGCCTGCGCGGGCGACGAGATCTATTGCGACCCGTCCTCGATCCTGGGTTCGATCGGCGTGGTCGGTGGCAGCTTCGGCCTGGAGGGATTGATCAAGAAGATCGGGGTGGAGCGGCGGCTCTACACAGCGGGCAGCCACAAGGCGATGCTCGATCCGTTCCTGCCCGAGAACCCCGACGATGTGGCCCGGCTCAAGGCGATCCAGCGCGAGATCCACGCGATCTTCATCGCGCTGGTCAGGCAGAGCCGCGGCGGCCGCCTGAACGGCGCCGACGACGTGCTGTTCACCGGCGAGTACTGGGCGGGCGAGACCGCAGTTGGCCTGGGGCTCGCGGACGGTATCGGCGATCTCCGCTCGACGCTGCGTGCCCGCTACGGCGACAAGGTGCTGACGCCGGTGATCGCGCCCGCAAGCGGCATGCTGTCAGGGCTGCTCGGTCGCCGGGCCCCCGGGGCGGGGGCGCTGGCCGGGCTCGACGGATTCGGCGGCTTGCCGGAGGAACTGATCTCGGCGCTGGAAACCAGGGCGATTTGGGCCCGATTCGGGTTCTGAACACGTGGATTTGAGCGCGCCATTTGGCCCCAAAAGTGCGATTGCGGCGCAGGCCGGCTTGGGCGAGAATGCCGTTCATTGGGGGCCTGACCGACGTGAACGACAAGGATCGACCGATGCCGCCGCTGATCGCATTTGCAGGCGTCCTGGGTGGCCTGGCCGTGGTCCGCTGGGCCTACAGGACGGCCGTCCGGATCAACCAGGAACTGGAAGAGGCGCGGCTTGCCCGCGTGGCCGAAGCCGCGCGCGCGAGCGAAATCAAGACCCTGCGCCGCGACCCCGTGACCGGGGCCTATCGCCCGGGCTAGGGCTTGGATCTCCCCAATTTGTCACACAGGGATTGCTCTCCCTCTCCCGCTTGCGGGGGAGGGTCGGGTGGGGGCTCTCTCCACGGTCGTATCGTGAAGAGAGCCCCCACCCGGATCGCATCCAGGATGCGATCCGGCCTAAGAGCGAGTTTCGCTCGTCTCGACCCCCGCAAGGGGGAGAGGTGACGAGAGCCCACCGAAACAGCTGGCATCGCCTTGATTCCATTGGCCGCCGCCGATACGGTCCCGCGCGCTTCACACCCCCCTCGCGAGACCTTTACTGACGATGGACGCCCTGCCTGACCACATGCGCCCGGAACGTTCGTTCCAGGGCTTCATCCTCGCTCTCCAGCGTTTCTGGGCCGAGCAGGGGTGCGTCATCCTGCAGCCCTATGACATGGAAATGGGCGCCGGCACCTTCCATCCCGCCACCACCTTGCGCGCGCTGGGACCGAAGCCCTGGAACGCGGCCTATGTGCAGCCCTCGCGGCGGCCCAAGGACGGCCGTTACGGGGAAAACCCCAACCGGATGCAGCACTATTACCAGTTCCAGGTGATCATGAAGCCGTCGCCGCCGAACCTTCAGGACCTGTACCTGAAGTCGCTCGCCGCGATCGGCATCGATTCCGCCGTCCATGACATCCGCTTCGTCGAGGACGACTGGGAGAGCCCGACGCTGGGCGCCTGGGGCCTGGGGTGGGAGTGCTGGTGCGACGGCATGGAGGTCAGCCAGTTCACCTATTTCCAGCAGGTCGCCGGTGTCGAATGCGCGCCGGTGTCCGGCGAGCTCACCTACGGGCTCGAGCGTCTCGCGATGTATGTGCAGGGCGTCGACCGCGTCTACGACCTCAACTTCAACGGCCGCGAGGGCGCGGAGAAGGTCACCTATGGCGACGTGTTCCTGCAGGCCGAGCAGGAATATTCGCGGCACAATTTCGAATATGCCGACACTGCGATGCTATTCGAGCAGTTCAGGATGGCGGAGGACGCCTGCAAGAAATATCTCGCCGCCGGCTGGCGCGAGAGCAGCAATCAAAAGGAACATCTGATGGCCTTGCCAGCCTATGACCAGTGCATCAAGGCGAGCCATGTGTTCAACCTGCTCGACGCCCGTGGCGTGATCTCGGTGACCGAGCGGCAGAGCTACATCATGCGCGTGCGCGAGCTGGCGAAGGCCTGCGGCGAGGCGTGGGTCCACACCGAAGCGGGCAGGGCGATCTGATGCCCGATCTTCTCCTCGAGCTGTTTTCCGAAGAAATCCCCGCGCGCATGCAGGCCAAGGCGGCGGACGATCTGCGCCGCATGGTGACCGACAAGCTGGTCGCCGAAGGCCTCGTCTACGAGGGCGCGAAGGCGTTCGCGACTCCGCGGCGGCTTGCGCTGACAGTGCACGGTGTCCCCACGCGCCAGCCCGACCTGAAGGAAGAGCGCCGCGGCCCGCGCGTCGGCGGCCCCGAGCCCGCGATCCAGGGATTTTTGAAGGCGACCGGCCTGTCTTCGATCAGCGAAGCCAAGATCCAACACGACAAGAAGGGCGACTTCTACATCGCGCTGATCGAGAAGCCCGGCCGTCCTGCGATCGACGTGATCGCGGAGATGCTGCCGGTGATCATCCGCACCTTCCCCTGGCCGAAATCGATGCGCTGGGGCACGCGCTCGGCCAAATCGGGCTCGCTCACCTGGGTGCGCCCGCTGCATGCGATCACCGCGACCTTCGGGCTCGAGACCGAAGAACCCGACGTGGTGAAATTCTCCGTCGACGGCATCGAGGCCGGGCAGACCACCTTCGGTCATCGCTTCATGGCGCCGGGCCCGATCCCGGTGCGCCGCTTCGCGGACTATGAGGCCAAGCTGCTCGACGCCAAGGTCGTGGTCGACCCCGAGCGGCGCAAGGACGCCATTCTGACCGATGCGAAGCAATTGGCCTTCGCGCAAGGCTATGAACTGGTCGAGGACCAGGTTCTGCTCGACGAGGTCTCCGGCCTCGTCGAATGGCCGGTCGTGCTGATGGGCTCGTTCGACAAGGAGTTCCTGTCGATCCCCGACGAGGTGATCCGCGCCACCATCCGCAACAACCAGAAATGCTTCGTGGTGCGCGATCCCAAGACTGGGAAGCTCGCCAACAAGTTCATCCTGACCGCCAACATCGAGGCGACCGACGGCGGCAAGACCATCATCGGCGGCAACGAGCGCGTGATCCGCGCGCGACTGTCGGACGCAAAGTTCTTCTACGAGACCGACCTCAAGACCAAGCTCGAGAGCCGGCTGCCGAAGTTCGAACAGATCGTGTTCCACGAGAAGCTCGGCACGCAGGCCGAGCGGATCAAGCGGATCGAGCGGCTCGCGGCCGAGATCGCGCCGTTGGTCGGCGCCGATGTCGAGAAGACCGAACGCGCGGCGCGGCTGGCGAAGGCGGATCTGTTGACCGAGGTGGTCGGCGAATTCCCCGAGCTGCAGGGCCTGATGGGCAAGTACTACGCGCTGGCGCAGGGCGAGGATGCCTCCGTCGCCGCCGCAAGCGAAGAGCACTGGAAGCCGCAGGGGCCCACCGATCGTGTGCCGACGGATGCAGTGAGCGTCGCGGTGGCGCTGGCGGACAAGCTCGACACGCTGGTTGGGTTTTGGGCGATCGACGAGAAGCCGACAGGGTCGAAGGACCCCTATGCGCTGCGCCGTGCGGCACTGGGTGTAATTAGGCTGGTAGTAGACAATCAGCTTCGCCTCGCCTTCGGTACGCTACTTGACCATCAGTTTGAGGGGATTGATCTAGCAAATGCGCAGAAAGAAGCTGCAAAGACCCTCGGAATCACTGGTGGCGCAATGGCTGCCGCGGTCGGCCGGCGAGAGATCTCATTCGGCGGACGATTTTTGGACGAACGGACCGTAAATCTCCTCGTCTTCTTCGCTGACCGTCTGAAGGTGCAGCTCCGCGACCAGGGCGCACGTCACGACCTCGTCGACGCCGTGTTCTCGCTCGGCGGTCAGGACGATCTCCTGCTCGTCGTCCGCCGCGTCGAGGCGCTCGGAAAATTCCTCGACAGCGACGACGGCAAGAACCTGCTTGCCGGCACCAAACGCGCCAGCAACATCCTCGCCATCGAGGAGAGGAGGGACAAGCGGACCTTCGACGGCGCGCCCGATGCCGCGTTGTACAAGCTCGACGAGGAGAAGGCGCTGGCGAAGGCAATCGACCAGGCGAAGAGCGAAGCCTCCGCCGCGGTCGCGCAGGAGGATTTTGCCGCCGCGATGAGCGCGATGGCAAAACTCCGTCCGGCGGTCGATGCGTTCTTCGACAAGGTCAAGGTCAATGACGATGACCCGAAAGTCCGCGAAAACCGCCTGAAGCTACTCAATGAGATCCGCGCCGCGACCCGTGCGGTTGCCGACTTCTCCAGGATCGAGGGCTGATCGATGGATCGCGCGACGCTTGCCGCTTACGACAAGGAGGCGGCGGCGTTTGCGCAGGACTGGCACGAGCAGCCGGCGCCGGTCGACCTGCAAGAGATCGTCGCGCGCTTCTTTATCAGGGGCGGTTCAACCGCCGATATCGGCTGCGGCAGCGGTCGAGAGGTGGCGTGGCTGAATGCCAATGGCTTCCCGGCGCAAGGCTACGACGCCTCAGAGGGTCTGCTCTCTGAAGCCCGCACGCGCTATCCGCAATTGCGCTTTACCCGCGCTGAACTGCCTGAGGTGCGCGGCATCGCGGCCAACAGCTTTGACAATGTGCTGTGCGAGACCGTGATCATGCATCTCGATCGCGCGCTGATCGCGCCGTCGGTCCGCCGCATGCTCGACATCGTGAAGCCCGGCGGCATCTTCTATCTGAGCTGGCGCGTGACCGAGAACGACGACCTGCGTGATGCGCACGGCCGGCTCTACGCGGCATTCGATGCGGCCGAGGTGCGGGCGGAATTGGCGGCAGCCGAGACGCTGCTCGACCAGGAGGTCGTCAGCGCATCGTCCGGCAAGGTCGTTCAGCGGATCGTCGTACGGAAGGAAGGGGGCAACTGATCATTAGAAAAAGCGGAACACCCCCGCAGGGGAACAAAAGCCCCGCCTGGAGGGGAGGGCCAAGCGGGGCTTTCGGGTCCGGTCGATCTTCGCGCACATGCGCCTGCGCGGCGCCCGGACTGATCGTTCAGGCTACCTTCGGGACAAGCTTCTGATCGGAAGGCCGCGCGCCACTCTCTGCTGACGCGGCCCTCCGGATCCGGATCATGTCATTTAGTCGATCACCTGAACGATGCGACGTGAGCGCGGCTCGACCAGCACGGTCTCGCCGTTCACGACGGTGTAGCGATAAGGCGTCGCACCGAACCGCTGCGGTACATCGTAATAGGTCACGCCGGCTTCCGGCAGGACGGTGCCGACCACGACGCGATCAGGGATGGTGTAGTTCGGCACGCGCTCGCGCACGATGTATTCGCGGAACGCCGGACGCTGCTCGACCGCGATCCCTTCGTCAGCCTCGACTGCCACCGGAGGACCACCGCGGACGATGCCGACAGTCTGGGCCTGTGCGGCAACAGGCGGCACCGTGATTGCAGCAGCAACGGCTGCAACGGTCAGTATTCTGTTTCGCATGGGCTCGCTCCAATTTTTCACGCTGCATCACGCCGGCCTTCGCCGACGCGCATAGGGAGCCAATGCATCTGTTGTGGTGATGTTCCGGAAAAATCACGGTCATATACGCGGTATTTTCGGGCAAATTTCGTGAGTTGCGGGAACCTGTTGGCGCGCTGGGCGTCTTGATGTCGGCACACCGCCAGCCGATAAACGGCCCCACCCTCGATTCGATCTTCCGAAACCCAGCCGGAGAAACTTCAATGGTCATCACCGCCGCGCATGTGCCTGCCATCGTGGCTTTGGTCGCGGGCATACTGATCCTGATCATGCCGCGGCTCCTGAACTTCATTGTAGCCATCTACCTCATCTTCATCGGATTGGTCGGAATGGGCCTCCTGCGCTGGCTCCACTTGTAGCGGGAAAGCGGGGTTTCGCGGCTTGCGCGGGACCCCTCAAAATGGTGTAAGGCGCGCATCTTCGACCCCTCTTTTCGGATTGTTGTCTGACATGGCCAAAGCCGTCGCGAAGTCCAAGAAAATAGCAGCGAAATCAAAGCCCTCTGTACCGGCCCGCAAGGCCGCGCCGCAGGCACGCAAGGTCCTGAAGAAGAGCGCCCCCAAGGCGGCGCCGAAAGCTGCCGCCAAGCCGGCGGCAAAGCCCGCCGGCAAGGCGGCATCCGCGAAGACGTCGCCTGCTGCAATCAAGGCGGGCAAGTGGGTCTATACGTTCGGCGACGGCAAGGCCGAGGGTCAGGCCGGCCTGCGCGACCTGCTCGGCGGCAAGGGCGCCAATCTCGCGGAAATGGCCAATCTCGGTCTGCCGGTGCCCCCCGGCTTCACCATCCCGACCTCGGTCTGCACCTATTTCTACGAACACGACAAGACCTATCCGAAGGAGTTGAAGGCGCAGGTCGAGAGGGCGCTCGACTATGTCGGCAAGCTGACCGGCAAGTCGTTCGGCGACTCGAAGAACCCGCTGCTCGTTTCGGTCCGTTCCGGCGCGCGCGCCTCGATGCCGGGCATGATGGACACCGTGCTCAACCTCGGGCTCAACGACCAGACCGTCGAAGCGCTCGCCGAGCTCTCCGGCGACCGTCGCTTCGCCTATGACAGCTATCGCCGCTTCATCACGATGTATTCGGACGTGGTGCTCGGCTTCGAGCATCACCACTTCGAGGACATTCTCGACACCTTCAAGGACAGCCAGGGCTACTCGCTCGACACCGACCTCACCGGCGACGACTGGGTCGAACTGGTCGGCAAGTACAAGGAAGCGGTGGCGAAGGAGACCGGGCAGGACTTCCCGCAGGATCCGCATGATCAGCTCTGGGGCGCGATCGGCGCGGTGTTTTCGTCCTGGATGAATGCGCGCGCGGTGACCTACCGCAAGCTGCACGACATTCCGGAGTCCTGGGGCACCGCCGTCAACGTACAGGCGATGGTGTTCGGCAACATGGGCGAGACGTCGGCGACCGGCGTCGCCTTCACGCGCAACCCCTCGACCGGCGAGAGCAAGCTCTACGGCGAATTCCTGATCAACGCGCAGGGCGAGGACGTCGTCGCCGGCATCCGCACGCCGCAGGACATCACCGAGGAAGCGCGCCAGGAAAGCGGCTCAGACAAGCCGTCGATGGAAGTCGCGATGCCCGACGCGTACAAGGAACTGACGCGGATCTACACTCTGCTCGAGAAGCACTACCGCGACATGCAGGACATGGAGTTCACGGTCGAGCAGGGCAAGCTGTGGATGCTGCAGACCCGCGGCGGCAAGCGGACCGCGAAGGCGGCGCTGCGGATCGCCGTCGAGCTCGCCAATGAGGGCCTGATCTCCAAGAAGGACGCGGTGACGCGGATCGATCCGGCCTCGCTCGATCAGCTCCTGCATCCGACCATCGATCCGGCCGCCAAGCGCGACGTGATCGCGACCGGCCTGCCGGCATCTCCCGGCGCGGCCTCTGGCGAGATCGTGTTCTCGTCCGACGAAGCCGCCAAGCTGCAAGCCGACGGCCACAAGGTCATCCTGGTCCGCATCGAGACCAGCCCGGAAGACATCCACGGCATGCACGCCGCCGAAGGCATCCTGACCACGCGCGGCGGCATGACCTCGCACGCGGCGGTGGTCGCGCGCGGCATGGGCAAGCCCTGCGTCTCCGGCTGCGGCACCATCCGCGTCGATTACGGCCGCGGCACCATGAGCGTCGGTTCGCGCACCTTCAAGACCGGCGACGTCATCACCATCGACGGTTCGGTGGGGCAGGTGCTGGCCGGCCGCATGCCGATGATCGAGCCGGAGCTGTCCGGCGAGTTCGGCACGCTGATGGGCTGGGCCGACCAGGTCCGCAAGCTCGGCGTCCGCGTCAACGGCGATACGCCCGATGACGCGCGCACCGCGGTGAAGTTCGGCGCCGAAGGCATCGGCCTCTGCCGCACCGAGCACATGTTCTTCGAGGAGACCCGGATCCGCACCGTGCGCGAGATGATCCTCTCCGAGGACGAGCAGTCGCGCCGCGCGGCGCTGTCGAAGCTGCTGCCGATGCAGCGCGCCGACTTTGTCGAGCTGTTCGAGATCATGAAGGGCCTCCCGGTTACGATCCGCCTGCTCGATCCGCCGCTGCACGAGTTCCTGCCGCACACGCAGGCCGAGATCGAGGAAGTGGCGCGCGCCATGAACACTGATCCGCGCAAGCTCGCCGACCGCGCCCGTGAGCTGTCGGAGTTCAACCCGATGCTCGGCTTCCGCGGCTGTCGTCTCGCGATCGCCTATCCGGAGATCGCCGAGATGCAGGCGCGCGCGATCTTCGAGGCCGCCGTCGAAGCCGGTAAGCGCACCGGCAAGCCGGTTGGTCTTGAAGTGATGGTGCCGCTGATCGCGACCAAGGCCGAGTTCGATCTCGTCAAGGCGCGCATCGATGCGACCGCCAATGCGGTGATGAAGGAGACCGGCGTCAAGCTGAGCTACCAGGTCGGCACCATGATCGAGCTGCCGCGCGCCTGTCTGATGGCAGGCCAGGTGGCGGAGACCGCGGAGTTCTTCTCCTTCGGCACTAACGACCTGACGCAAACCACCTACGGCATCAGCCGCGACGACGCGGCGAGCTTCCTCGGTACCTATGTCGCCAAGGGTATTCTCGAGATCGATCCGTTCATCTCGGTCGATCGCGACGGCGTCGGTGAGCTCGTCAGGATCGGCGTCACGCGCGGCCGCAAGACACGGCCGAGCCTGAAGGTCGGCATCTGCGGTGAGCATGGCGGCGATCCCGCCTCGGTGGCATTCTGCCATGAGGTCGGCCTCGACTATGTCTCGTGCTCGCCCTATCGCGTGCCGATCGCACGCCTCGCCGCGGCGCAGGCCGCACTCGGCAAGCCGATCGCGAGCCAGGCGTAAACGACAGGCAATTCGGACGTGACAAAGGCCGGGACGATGTCCCGGCCTTTTCTGTGTGTGCCGAGTATGAACGACAGCTTGGAGGTGGAAGTCCTCTATCCAGCCTGATGACGGCGAAGGATTAGCGAAGCGCAAGGGCGTGACCGCGAGGAGGCGTCTGAAGAAAGCGTGGAGCAAAACCGCGGCCTGATGGACAAGAACCGGATAACGAGGCCTACCCGGCCCGGACGAGCGAGCACGTGATCGCGAAGTCCATGGTCATCAAGGGTCGGGGTGGTAAATCCGGCGGGCGTGCGGCGAAGGCGGTTGGTCTTACCTCGGGAGGTCTGCGCTGTGTCCCGGCAACGGGACTGAGGCCGTCGCAAGGTGGCCTGACCGCAGCGCAGAAGTCAGCCGAGGGCATAGTAGGCGGCAGCGCGCCGCCGAAGGCCCGAACGGTGGAAGTGGTTAGTAGAGCGGTCCATCTCGCGCGAGCCATGCGGCAGAAGAATCAGATCGAGCTGAACTCGGGCACCGGAGCGGAGGGTGAAGCCCCGAGCGCCGCCGCCCGAGAGACCGAAGCAAGCGCGACGAAGGCTAGTCTTGAACGCCCGGCGGTCGCAGGGCCGTCGATGGAAGCAGTGGTCGAGCGTGAGAATCTGAAGAAAGCGTTGGCGCAAGTGAAGCGCAACAAGGGGGCGGCGGGCGTCGACGGGATGACCGTCGGCGAGCTGCCGACCCACCTGAAGGAGCACTGGCTCACGATCCGCGCCCAGTTGCTTGACGGCACCTACAAGCCACAGCCGGTGAGGCGGGTGGAGATACCGAAGGCATCGGGCGGCCTGCGGCCGCTCGGCATCCCGACGGTACTCGACCGCTTTGTCCAGCAAGCGGTGATGCAGGTGTTGCAGGCAGATTGGGACGGAACGTTCTCCGAGGCGAGCTTCGGCTTCCGGCCGACCCGCTCGGCGCATCAGGCGGTGGAACGGGCGCAGATCTACATTGCGTCCGGGCACGCCGTCGTCGTGGACATCGATCTGGAAAAGTTCTTCGACCGGGTCAACCACGACATCCTGATGGGGCTGGTTGCCAAGCGGGTCACTGACAAGCGCCTCCTGAAGTTGATCCGCGGCTTTCTGACCGCGGGCGTTCTGGAGGGAGGGCTGGTCAGTCCGACGGAAGAGGGCACGCCGCAGGGCGGCCCGCTCTCGCCGCTGTTGTCGAATCTGATGCTGGATGTGCTGGACAAGGAATTGGAGAAGCGCGGCCACCGCTTCGTGCGCTACGCCGATGACTGCAACATTTATGTGCGCAGTCATCGGGCGGGTGAGCGGGCGCTGGCGGGCATCGAGAAGTTCCTCGAAAAGCGCCTCAAGCTTAAGGTCAACAAGGCCAAGAGCGCGGTTGCCAGACCGAGTGTTCGTAAATTCCTGGGCTTCAGCTTCACCGGCGGGACAGAACCGCGGCGGCGCATCGCGCCGCAGGCGCTCGCCCGCTTCAAGGCGAGAGTTCGGGAACTGACGCGACGCACGTGCGGCCGAAGCCTGGCACAGACCGCCAAGGAGCTGTCCGTCTATCTCAAGGGATGGCGCGGCTACTTTGGCTTCTGTCAAACGCCGTCGGTGTTGCGGACACTTGATGAGTGGACCAGGCGGCGGTTGCGCGCCATCGCCTGGAAGCAATGGAAGCGTGGAAGCACTCGCTTCGCCGAGCTGCGACGCCGCGGCGTCGGCCGGGATCTGGCGGCACAAACCGTCGGCAACCCACATGGCCCCTGGCGGCTCGCGAACAGCCCCGCACTCACCATCGCTCTGCCAAACGGCTTCTTCGCCTCACTCGGCTTGGCTTCTGTCGCGACACAGCGACCCGCATAATCCGCCGAACCGCCGGATACGGACCCGTATGTCCGGTGGTGTGGGAGGGGCGACGTCGCGAGGCGTCCCCCTATCCCGATTTGTCATGCGTGCCGCGTCACCGCACAAGCGGACGCGCGCAACGACTTCTTCACCATCTTCATTGACGGGATATTTACGCCTTTCATGCGCCACGCATTTACCAAGGCGCGCGATGTGACCTGCGAAAAGTCCGCGATGACTTGCGTGTAGCGCGCGTGCAACGCCGATTAACTCCGCGGCAACCTAAACAGGTTAGCTACAAAAAGGATCGAATTGCGCGCATCCGCGCGTCCGATCGCACTCTGTAAGCGTTGCGTGAGCGTACGATGTTTGTGTTGCGTAACCAGCCGAAGAGCGCTCGGCTTGCGCTCTTCGGTCTCGGTCTCAGCATCTTCGCCTTGATGCCGACCGAGACCGGATATCAGGATATCGCCTCGCTGCTTGCCCGCCAGCCGGGCGTCGCGGAGCGCTGGCAGAAGCGCGTATTCGCATCCGCCGTCGGCTCCATCCAGGTCGCGACCTACAGCTTCGGCCGTCCGATCGGCACATCTGCGCCGCTGGCTCCGAACTTCCTGCTCGCAAGGCTCGACAATCAGGGCATCGACGTCAGACGGGCGGTGACGCGCAATCCGATCGCCGCGCCGCCGCCGCGCTACCAGGCTTCCGATTTTCCCAAGGTCGATCGCACGCTGAAGGGTGATCGCCTCGTCGTCGCCAAGCCTGATCCGGTCGCGCCCGCCGCGCCCTCCAACGCAGGCTCGTCGCACGAGGACCCGGCAACGTCGAATGCGTCGGTCAGAGGCATGAAGACCGCAGATAAGGCGCCTGCCGAAAACGCGCCGCTCGATCCCGAATTGCAGGACGCATTGCGTGCGCCGCCATTGCCGCAATATTCGACGTCGTCGCTGCCGCAATACGATGTGTCGCTGTCGCTCGAGGCCGACTCGCTCGACGACCTGAAGCCTGAGCCCGCCACGCAATCATCCGCCACCAACACGACGCAGCCAGGCGATCCGTTCTCGTTCCAGACAGCGAGCCTGTTCTTCGGCTCGTCGCTCGGGTCGCCGGGGAGCATCGAGCGCTGGCTGCCGGGCGAGGAGCCTGTGATCGTGACGCCGGCCGCCCAGCCGGATCCCGACATGAAGGTGATGGCATCATTGCCCGTCGACGCCGACGGCCCGGTCAAGGCCACCGAGATGGGCGAAAGCATCGCGCCGAAAGGCCAGGTCAACGCCGACAACCAGCGCGCCAAGACTCCAGCCGAGCGGCTCGGTCTGTTCGACGCGAAGTCACGCGCCAAGTCGGAGAAGTGCCTGGCGGAAGCGGTCTATTTCGAGGCCCGCGGCGAAGCCGTGCGCGGCCAGATCGCGGTCGCCCAGGTGGTGATGAACCGCGTCTTCTCCGGCAAATATCCGGAGACCGTGTGCGGCGTGGTCTACCAGAACAAGAACCGTCATTTTGCCTGCCAGTTCACCTTCGCCTGCGACAACATTCCCGACGTCGTTCGCGAGCCCGACATGTGGGATCGCGCGAAGAAGATCGCGAAGGCGATGCTTGACGGCAAGCTGTGGCTGCCGGAGGTCAACCGTTCGACGCACTACCATGCCTATTGGGTGCGGCCGTCCTGGGTCAGCGAGATGAAGAAGACGTACAAATTCGGTGTCCACACCTTCTACCGCCCGCGCGCCTGGGGCGATGGCAGCGACGCGCCGAAGTGGGGCAATCCGGCGGAAACCGCCGAGATCTCAGCCGAGCTTGCCGAAGCCGCGCAGAGCTCGGCCGAGCAGGCCAGCGCGAAACGCTGATTGCACGGCATCTTGGCGAGCCGGGACGAACGGCCGCGGTTCTATTCATTTTGCAGAGCTGTCCTGCAGCCGAAAAATTTTCTCCGGGCCCCCTTGGGGTTTTCATGCATCTGCATTAACTCCCTGTAACGTTTCGCGCGGCCGGCGCCGTGCATGGGTAGTTGCCGGGGGAGAGATCAGATGGCTGTAACCACCGGAGACCTTCGTCCGGCATCCGACACGTGGCGCACGCCACTCGTGATCATCGTCTGCGGTTGCGCAATTGCGCTGCTCAGCTTCGGCCCGCGCTCCAGCCTCGGTTTCTTCGTGCAGCCGATGAGCCGTGAATTCGGCTGGGGCCGCGACATCTTCGGCCTTGCGATCGCGTTCCAGAACCTGCTGTGGGGATTGGGCCAGCCGGTGGCCGGCGCGATCGCCGATCGCTTCGGCCTGCTACGCGTCATGATCGTCGGCGCCTTGCTCTATGCCGCGGGCCTGCTGTTGATGCGCTATTCGACCACGCCGTTGTCGCTCGATTTGAGCGCCGGCGTGCTGATCGGGTTCGGTCTGTCGGGCTCGTCGTTCAACCTGGTGCTGGCGGCCTTCAGCAAGCTGTTGCCGCCCGAGCGGCGCGGCATCGCGCTTGGCGCCGGCACTGCCGCTGGCTCGTTCGGCCAGTTCCTGTTTGCGCCATTCGGCGTGGCCCTGATCGACAATTTCGGCTGGCAGACTGCGCTTGTCGTGTTCGGCGCGCTGATGCTGTTGATCCTGCCGCTGTCGCTGGCGCTCGCCACCCCGCCGGCCGAGGCCGACAACGTTCCGGCCGCCGACCAGCAATCGTTCAAGACCGCGCTGGCTGAAGCCTTCGGCCATCGCTCCTACGTGCTGCTGGTGCTGGGCTTCTTTACCTGCGGCTTCCAGCTTGCGTTCGTCACGATTCATCTGCCGGCCTATCTCGCCGATCGCGGCATTCCGGCGTCGACAGGCGGCTGGGTGGTCGCGGCGATCGGTCTGTTCAACATCGTCGGCTCGCTCGGCGTCGGCTGGTTGCAGAACTACATCCCGAAGCGCTACCTGCTGTCGGCGATCTATTTCACCCGCGCGCTTGCGACCGTCGCCTTCATCTCGTTCCCGATCACGACATTCTCGGCGATCGCGTTCGGCGCGGTCTCGGGCGTCACCTGGCTGTCCACCGTGCCGCCGACCTCGGCGCTGGTGGCGTTGATGTTCGGCACGCGCTGGTTCTCTACGCTCTACGGATTCGCCTTCGTCAGCCATCAGGTCGGCGGCTTCCTCGGCGTCTGGCTCGGCGGCGTGGTATTCGAGCAGTACGGTTCCTACACGCCGGTCTGGTGGCTTTCGATCCTGTTCGGCGTGCTGTCGGCGCTGATCAACCTGCCGATCGTCGAAGCCCCGGTCGCACGCCCGGTTGCGCAGCCTGCCTGATGGGTTAAACATGCCCCGAACCTAAGGATCTCGGGGAGTGCACATCGTGGCAACGTTCAAGGCAATCAGGATCGACAAGGCGGACAAAGGTACCACTGCCGCGCTCACGCAATTCGACGAAGCCGAGTTGATGGACGGCGACGTCACGGTGCGGGTCGAGTGGTCGACGTTGAACTACAAGGACGGCCTCGCGCTGACCGGTAAGGCGCCGGTGGTGCGCCGGTTCCCGATGATCGCCGGCATCGATTTCGCCGGCACCGTCGAGCAATCCAGCCATACCGACTGGAAGGCGGGCGACAAGGTGGTCTGCAACGGCTGGGGCATGGGCGAGACCCATCTCGGCGCCTATGCTGAGAAGGCCCGCGTCAAGGGCGACTGGCTGGTGCGTCTGCCGGACGGCATCTCGGCGCGGGATGCGATGGCGATCGGCACCGCAGGCTATACCGCAATGCTGTCGGTGCTGGCGCTGGAGGAGCATGGCCTGACGCCGAAGAGCGGTCCGATCGCAGTGACGGGCGCCGCCGGCGGCGTCGGGTCGGTCGCGATCGCCGTGCTCTCGAAGCTCGGTTACCACGTCATCGCGTCAACCGGACGGCTGTCCGAGGCCGATTATCTGAAGGGTCTTGGCGCGTCCGAGGTGATCGACCGCGCCGATCTCTCGGGCCCGGCGAAGCCGCTGGCGAAGGAGCGCTGGGCCGGTGGTGTGGATAGTGTCGGATCGACCACGCTGGCGAATCTGCTCTCCATGACCCGTTATGGCGGCGCCGTCGCGGCCTGCGGTCTGGCGGCCGGTATGGACTTGCCGACGTCGGTCGCGCCCTTCATTTTACGGGGAGTGTGCCTTCTCGGCATCGATTCGGTGATGTGCCCGATCGAGTTGCGAAGGACTGCCTGGCGTCGCCTTGCGAGCGATCTGGATAAGGCGAAACTGGCTGATATTACTCACGAAATCGTCTTAGACGAGGTCGCCGCGTACGGTCCGAAAATCCTCGGCGGCCAGGTCCGCGGCCGGATCGTGGTAAAAATAGTCTGAGCGCGTTCAGACTTTACCAACCAAGCTGCTCCAATGTTGCCACTGTTGGTATGGTAAGCAGCGGGTAAAGAGACCTACAGCATGATCTGGGGGGGCTCGCGCAGATGTCGAAAGCGCCTGTGTGGGGACCTTGTGGGTACAAGGAGCGGGAGCCCGCGCTCGTAAGTTGGAGTAGCTGCATGCTTGCGCGTTTGATGTTGGGGGCCGTCACGGCCGGAGCAATGGTCGTGCCGGCATTCGCGGGCATGATGAACGCCGACGAGGCCCGTAAGTTCGTCGCCGGCAAGGTGTTCGCCTTCACCTGTTTCGATGGCACCCGCGGCGCCGGCCGCATTCTCGACGACATGGGTGCGGCGGGCTCGATCCAGTTCTCCGGCTCGGGTCCGATCCGCCATGTGCGACTGCCGGGCAACACGCTGCAGATCCGTGGCCAGAGCGTCTGTGCCTCGCTGAAGGGACTACCGTTCGAGCCCTGTTTCAATCTCGACAAGCAGGACGACCGTTCATTCCGCGGCTCGGTCTCCGGAATGGGCTTTGCCTATTGCGATTTCCATCACCAGGGTGGCCATCAGATGCTGATGGCGCGCGCGGTGGCGCGGCCGCGTTCGCATCATCGGTCCGAACAGACGCGCTCGGCCGACGCGTCGCAAACCGAAGTGACGGCACGCGTGGAAACGCCGCGCGTCCAGAGCAACAAGCTCGAGCCGGTCAAATCCGAGGCCAAGGCGGAGCCGGCCAAGAGCGAGAGCCCGCCGGAGCTGCGTCGCTCGACCGAGTAACGCCACAAGTTAATCTTCGCGCCGGGACGAATATCGGCCGCCAAGCCGTAGTCATACGGATGGCGGCCTTCATGCGTTGGTAGCTACTCAATGTCCAACGTCCTCCGAAAGGCCGGACGTTGGCCCCCGTATTTGAGTAGAGTTTATGGCGCAGTATTTTTTCAGGATCAGTCACGGCGAATACGCAGGCGCCTCCGATCAGGCGACGGAGTTCGAGAACCGGGACGTGGCCTGGGCCGAGATGACGAAAGTCTGCGGCAACTTCCTTGGCAGTATCTCGCGCAATCTCAAGCAGAACAGCGAGTGGCACATGGAGTTGCTCGACGAAGGCCGGAAGCCTGTGTTCAGGATTCGCCTTGTCGCGGAATCGGTCGACTGACGTTCGCCGCTCTCCACCACTCCGCCTATCCCTCGGCTTGCGGGACAGGCGGCGGGGCCTGCCTGCGGAACAGGATGCGCTGGTACAGCCAGCCGATCGCGACCAGCACGATGCCCAAGCACATGAACGACAGCGCGCGGTAAACGCCGGTCAGCGTCGACATGTCGACCAGAAACGCCTTCAGGATCGTCAGGCCGATCACGACGGCGGATGCGAGCCGTGCACGCTGCGAGTTCACCAGAATACCGATACCAAGCAGCGCGACGCCGAACATCAGCCAGGCGATCGAATAGGTGTATTGCTCAGCGTCCGTGGTCTCGCTGTAGGTCAGCACCGGTCCGTTATAGAGCCGACGGATTTCAAAGGTCACGTAAGCGAGCGCAAGGATCAGCGCGCCCGCAGCGATGGTGTTGCCGTAGCTCGCGGGGCGATGGCCCGCCACGGCATAGGACAACAGCAGCGCCAGCACGGCGGGCAGGGCGTAGCCGAGCAGCAGCAGATTGAGGAAGCTGCCGCCGACGTTCTCGGACCACAGCATCGGGTTTTCCAGCCCCAGCAGTCCGAACGCTGCGCCTAGTCCGGCGAAGCCGGTCAGCAGCACCGCGCCGACATTGTGGACAATGCTGCCGCTGCGCAGCCGTAGGCGTTCCAGCCCGATCGCCATCGCGAGCGTCACGCCGACCTGCAATGCGACCTCGGTCAGCCCCGCGGTATCGCGATAGACGTCGCCGCCGTTGACAGCGTGGCGGATCTCCATGAAGGCGAGCAGCACGGTGAACAGGATGGCGGCGGACTCGACCATCCGCAGCGGGACATCGTCGCCGTTGCGGCGGAGGAAGTGGCCTCCCGCCCAGAACGACAGTGCCGGGATGCCATAGCCCCACAACAACCAGTTGAAGATCGGCGTGGTGCCGACGGCATCGCCGGCAATCCGCGGCTCGTAGCCGATGCGCAGCATCACGATGGCGGCGAGGATCGCGGCGAGCCAGCGCAGGAACGGGATCGGCCGCTGCACCGAGAGCCACGCGGTGCCCATCGAGGCCAGTGCGAGGGCGATGGTGAGCCAGCCGCGGTCGAGCGCGAAGGTGAGCGCGAGGGCAAGCGATGCAAGCGCACCGGTGGCGAACAGTGCGATCGAGGGAGACAGCTCCTGCCGCTCGCCGCGCCGTGTCAGCGCCTCGGTCGCGGCGGCATAGGCCGCGGCGAGCAGCACGGCGAGGATCGCAAACGGGATCGAGCGATCCAGATGCGCGATGCGTGCGTAGAGCGCGACCAAAAGCGAGACCGGCGTGAACACGGCCACGGCGGCCCAGGTCGCGGTGATCTTCGTCGTGGCAAACCGCATCTGGGCGAGAAATCCTGCGATACCAAACGCGGCCGCGAACACCGCCGCGGTCACGAGATGCAGCGAGACCGAACCATCGGTCGCCGATGGGCCGATACCCGGGATCGCTCCGCCCGGAGCCACCAGCATCTCGACGTTGCGGCGGACGGCCCATTCGCCGAACACGATGAAGGCGAAGGCTGACGCGGCGCCGATCGCGCCAACTGCCGCGGGGGCGCGCCAGCCGACGACGAGGCTGCCGGCCACCAGCAGCGCGAAGCTGATCATGGCGGCGTCGGCATGCGCGCTGTTCAGCACGATCATCATTGCGCCGAACAGGTAGGCCGCGAGCGAAACGGACGAGATCGGCTCGATCGCTTCGCCGCCGCCCTCAGGGCCGAACACGAAGCCGCAGACTACGAGCAGCGCGGCGAGCACGAACCCCGCGATCACGTGGAAGGCGTGCGGCGCGATCATCTCCGGACCGCATTGCAGGCAGGGGAAGGTCCACAGCAGCGCGAACACGATCGTCGTGACCGCAAGCCAGCGCCACAAGCGGATGCGCGCGAGCCCGAACGACGCCGCGGTCACGATCGCGAGATAGATATAAAGCGACCAGAAGTCGGGCTTGTCGGACGATACAAGGATCGGCGTGACGAAGGCACCGACGATACCGAGCCCGGCGAGCGCGGGTCCATGCAGCAGCGCGGCTGCGAGCGTGCCGAGCGCGACCAGGCCGAGCAGGATGAACGCGGTCGCCGGTGCGAGGAAGTCATAGAGCGCGTAGGCGGCGTAGACGGTAGCGAACGCCACCGCGGTGCCGGCGGCGGTGAGGATCGCCGGGATGTTGGCGATCGGCAGCGCAGCGATGGTGGAGATGCTTTCCTTGCGCCGCGTCCACTCGCCGGCCGCAAGCAGCGCCAGCGCGAACAGGCCGCCGAGCATCGTGCGCACGCCGGGGCCGAGCAGGCCGGCCTCGATCGAGTAGCGCACCATGAAGAAGCCGCCGAGCGCGAGCGTCAGGCCGCCGATCCACACCACCCAGCGCGTGCCCAATTTCTCCTCCAGGCCGGGCGCCGGTTGTGGCAGGGGCGGCGGCGCGGCGCTCGGCGCGCTCGCGGCCGGCT
This sequence comes from Bradyrhizobium sp. ISRA464, assembly GCF_029910095.1. Classification (NCBI taxonomy): domain Bacteria; kingdom Pseudomonadati; phylum Pseudomonadota; class Alphaproteobacteria; order Hyphomicrobiales; family Nitrobacteraceae; genus Bradyrhizobium; species Bradyrhizobium sp. ISRA464. The sequence goes on from NZ_CP094526.1 coordinate 2,067,136, forward strand.
GGTCCTGCACATCAGGCGCAACGGGTGCCGCCTCCGGCAACGGCGGCGGCATAGGCGCAATTGATGGCGCGGCCGGCAGCGTCTGTTCGGATTCCTCTGGCGGTGCCGGGGAGATCGGACGCGCAGCGGTCGTTGTCGCGGCCTCGATCGCTTCCAGCCGGCTCCGCAGCGCCGCAATCTGGTTCAGCGCCTTGCGCGCGAAGATGATCGCGACGATGGCGATGACCAGCGTCAGGAAGTCGAACGGTGAATCGAACATTGGGCCTCCGGCAAAGCGCGCCGGACCTTTGGCCAGCCAGCGGCCCGTCGCAACCTATTATGTGCAGCCTGAGGGGCTGGAAGTTCAAGCGATAGGGCGCGGCACGCTCGTGCTATTCCACATCGATGCGGAACGGGCGGCCTTCGACGTTCATGCTGCCCGGACCCATCGCATCGAGTGCGCGCAACATCCGGCCCTCGCGTCCCAGCGCCTTGTCGGCAAGGCTGACGATCAATCTGTTGGGAGCCGCGATCGGAGAGGCTTCGCGGATCAGCCGGGCGATTGCCATTTCATCACGGTGCGGATTGAGCGCGCAGACGGCGGCGAACGCGCTCGCGGTCGAGCGGCTGATGCCGGCATAGCAGTGGACCACCATCGGCGCACGACGGTCCCAGCCGCGCACGAAGCTCAGCACTTTTTCGATATGCTCTTCGTTGGGGACGACGAACCCGTCTATCGCTTCCGTGATGTCGTCCATCGACACTTTCATATGATTGGCAGGAAGCACGGAGGGCGGCCGCTGCACCTGATCGACATTGGCCATCACGGTGAGCACATGGCTGGCGCCCGTGGTCCTGACCGTGTCGAGAAGCGCGGCAAGTGAGCAGACGTGAAGCATGATGATCCTTGGATAGGCTCTGTACCGGCAATTATAGGCCCGCGTGGAGGCCGGTGAAAGCCGCTGCGGCCGGTCAGCTATGCAGCGCCTTGAAGCGCTCGAGGAACTGCTTTTCAGCCCTGGCCGCGGTCCATGGCGTCAGATAGTCGCGCTCGGTCGCCTCGGGCAGTCCGGGATCGCGGCCGAACAGCCGTTTTGCTTCGCTTTCGGAAAATCCTGCAAGATGCGTCGCTTCGAGATAGGCCGCGCCGCGATCCGCGGCCTTGATCTGTTGGGTGATCTCGTCCGCGAGCACGGCAGGCAGGCCGAAGCGGATGTGGATCGCAGACAACAGCCGCTTCTCGACCACCTTGTAGTCGCCGCCGAGCACTGCCTTGAACGGCGAGATCATATCGCCGATGACGTATTCCGGCGCGTCATGCAGCAGCGCCGCCAGGCGGAAGCTGGCATCGACGCGCGGCATCTGCTGGCGCATCACCGCCTCGACCAAAAGAGTGTGCTGGGCCACCGAGAAGATATGTGCGCCGCTGGTCTGTCCGTTCCAGCGTGCGACCCGCGCCAAGCCGTGCGCGATGTCGACGATCTCGATGTCGAGCGGCGAGGGGTCGAGCAGGTCCAGCCGGCGCCCAGACAACATGCGCTGCCAGGCGCGGGCGGTTTCCGTCGATTTGTGTGCGGTCATTTCGTCTTGAGCCGCGGTGCGCGGTGCTTGCCGCTGCAGTTCTCGTGACAAAAGCAGGTGACGAGATGATCGTTGACCATGCCGGTCGCCTGCATGAACGCGTAGACGATCGTGGGCCCGACGAACTTGAAGCCGCGTGCGCCGAGCTCCTTGGAGATCTTGATCGAGATCGGCGTCGAGGCCGGCACGCTCGCGGTGCTCTTGAACTGGTTGACCTTGGGCTTGCCGTCGACGAAGTCCCAGAGGAATTTCGAGAAGCCCGGACCTTTCTCCATGATCTCCAGATACGACTTCGCGCTCGCCACCGCGCCTTCGATCTTGGCGCGGTTGCGGACGATGCCGGCATCGTTCATCAGCGCGTGGACCTTCTTGTCGCTGTAGCGCGCGATCTTCTCGGGCTGGAAATCGTCGAAGGCTTTGCGGAAATTGTCGCGCTTGCGCAGGATCGTGATCCAGGAGAGGCCGGCCTGGAAGCCGTCGAGGATCAGCTTCTCGTAGAGCGCACGGTCGTCGTACTCCGGCACGCCCCATTCGTTGTCGTGATAGGCGACATAGAAGGCATCCTCGCCCGGCCAGGGGCATCGCGTCTTGCCGTCCGGATGCAGTTGTGCGGTACGGCTCATGCGACGGTCTGCTTGGGTGTGGTGCGGACGACATCGGGCTCGGCGAGGCGAAGCGACAACCCGCCCGCGGTCAGCGGCTGACCGGCATCGAGCGCGTCGGCGACGCGGTCGATACGGACCAATGCGAGGCCCCTTTCGCCCGCGGTCGAGCCCATCGTGCCGACCTGCTTGTCGCCGGCCAGGATCGTTGTGCCGGCCTCGGGCGATGGGCCGTCGAGGATGATCTTCACCGTGCGGGTGCGCGCCGTGCCGCGGTGCTGCATGCGCGACACCACTTCCTGGCCGACATAGCAGCCCTTGTCGAAATCGACGCCGTGCAGGCGGTCCATGTTGGTCTCGTGCGGGAAGGCATCGCCATACATGAAGTCGAGCCCGCCGCGCGGCACGCCGGTCGCGATGCGATGCGCCTCATAGGCACTGCTGTCGACGAGGTCGGCGCCGACCAGATCGGCGAGCTTCTGCTTCAATTCTTCGGGGATCAGGATGCGCCAGCCGAGCGCAGCATTGCGCGGATCGGCGAAAGCGAGATCGGGCATCGTCGCCGGCTCGCCATCCCACGCTGCGAGCGCCCCAAGGTTGTCAGTGAGATTCTCGACCACGACCTTGGCGCGCAACTTGTAGAAGCCGAGCTTGTCGGCGAGCGCCTTGGCGAGCGCGCGCGGCGCGTCGATCAGGAAGCCGCCGCCGTGGCCCGTCGGCGCCTCGGTGATCAAGAAATCGACGATGATCTTGCCCTGCGGCGTCAGCAGTGCACCGAACCGGGCCTGCCCTGGGCGCAGCTCTGCGATGTCGGTCGTGATGAGGCCGTTGAGGAAGTTGCGGGCGTCCTCGCCGGAGACCTTGACCACGCCCCGATCTGGAAGAAACGCTGCTTTCATTCGCAAAATTGGCTCTTTTTCCAAGTTCCTTGGGAAACGCGCGGCTCGCGGATATCCCCTGCCAAGCTAAGACGCTAGAGTGCACCGAACAAGGCCCGCGCGACAGCGGAAAAGCGGGCGTCGAGGACCGATGAATCAGCGTTTTGACACCATTCTAAAATCCGGCACCGTGGTCAATCAGGACGGCGAGGGCGTGCGCGATATCGGCATCGCCGACGGCCGCATCGCCGCGATCGGCGCCCTCGGCCAGGCCTCGGCTGGCGAGGTGATCGACTGCAAGGGCCTGCACATCCTGCCCGGCGTGATCGACACCCAGGTGCATTTCCGCGAGCCCGGCCAGACCCACAAGGAGGATCTGGAGACGGGATCGCGCAGCGCCGTGATGGGCGGCGTCACCGCCGTGTTCGAGATGCCGAACACCGACCCGCTGACGGTGACCGAGGCCAACTTCACCGACAAGATCAAGCGCGGCCGCCAGCGCATGCATTGCGATTTCGCGTTCTTCATCGGCGGCACCCGCGAGAACGTGCAGGACCTGCCGGAGCTCGAGCGCGCACCGGGCTGCGCCGGCGTCAAGGTGTTCATCGGCTCCTCCACCGGCGCGCTGTTGGTCGAGGACGACGAGAGCCTGCGGCGGATCTTCCAGGTGATCCGGCGCCGCGCCTCGTTTCATGCCGAGGACGAATACCGCCTCAATGAGCGCAAGCCGCTGCGCGTCGAGGGCGATCCGCGCTCGCATCCGGTGTGGCGCGACGAGACTGCGGCGCTGATGGCGACCGAGCGGCTGGTCAAGCTCGCGCGGGAGACCGGCAAGCGCATCCACGTGCTGCATATCTCGACCAAGCAGGAGATCGAATATCTGCGCGACCACAAGGACGTCGCGTCCTGCGAGGCGACGCCGCACCACCTTACGATGGCAGCGCCGGAGTGCTACGAGCGGCTCGGCACCCGCGCACAGATGAACCCGCCGGTGCGCTCGGCCGATCACCGCGCCGGCATCTGGTACGGCATCGAGCAGGGCATCATCGACGTGCTCGGCTCGGATCACGCGCCGCATACGCTGGAGGAGAAGGCGAAGACCTATCCGGCCTCGCCCTCGGGCATGACCGGCGTGCAGACGCTGGTGCCCGTGATGCTCGACCACGTCAACGCCGGCCGGCTGTCGCTGGCGCGGTTCGTCGATCTCACCAGCGTCGGTCCTGCGCGCCTGTTCAACATCGCCTGCAAGGGCCGCATCGCGGCGGGCTATGACGCCGACTTCACCATCGTCGACCTCAAGCGCAGCGAGACCATCACCGACAAATGGGTCGCCTCGCGCGCGGGCTGGACGCCCTATGACGGGGTGCGGGTGCAGGGCTGGCCGGTCGGCACTTTCGTGCGCGGCAAGCGCGTGATGTGGCAGGGTGAGCTGACGACGCCGTCGACGGGCGAGCCGGTCCGGTTCCTCGAGACGCTGAAGCCGTAGATTCTAATCCTGACGCGGTTTCTTCACGCGAACCGGCGCCCCACTTCGCTCGAAAACGCTTTGGTTATTGCCTGGCGAGCGCCAGCGAGAACTCGCCGTTGCGCACGCGCGCGGCTAGCCCTTCGGCGAACTTGGCGACCGCATCCTCGCCATAGGTGGAGACGAGCTCGGCCAGCGCCGCAAACAGGCTCGCCTGCGCCAGGCAGTCGCCGTCGACGCCGTCATGACGCGCCTCCGCCCAGGCCTCGTTCAGGTAGCCCAGCGCGGCTTGCTTCTGCTCGTGATCGGGCCGCGGGTCGTTGTGAGGGGGAAAGGACGCTGGATGGCGCATGAAACTCATCGGAATAGGTACGCGGTCCGGAAGCGAACCACGGCGACACCGGCGAGGTGTAGCACGCATGCGGGTACCGCCTAGCCCATATCTTTAAGAAAGGTTAACGCGCCTCTCGGCATTTAAAGGGGAATTCCCGATGTCGGCCGCCCCTTTAGCCAAATGAGCTGTGGATATGGTCCAGCACCGCGCGCGGCGAGGCGCAGAGGTGGCTGGCGCCGGCCTCGACGAGCTCTTTGGCGGTGCCATAGCCGTAGGTGACGCCGACCGCACGGATGCCGTTCTTGTTCGCCCCGATCACGTCGTGGCTGCGGTCGCCGATCATCACGGCCCGCGCCGGATCCGCCCCGGTCTGCTCCAGCGCATAGGCAAGCAGCTCGACCTTGTTGACGCGGGTGCCGTCGAGCTCGGAGCCGAACACCTGGTCGAAATAACCTGACAGCCCAAAATGCGCGATGATCCGCGTCGCGAACATGTGCGGCTTGGAGGTCGCCACGAACATCCGGCGCGGCCCCTGCCGCAGCGCGGCCAGCACCTGCGCGATATCGGGATAGACGGCGTTCTCGAACAGCCCGACATCGCCGAACCGCTCGCGGTACAAGGCAACCGCGTGGTCGGCGAGTTCCTCGCCGCCGAGCAGCGTCACAAAGCTTCCTCGCAGGGGAGGCCCGATGCACCAGGTCAATTCGTCCTGCGAGGGAACCGGATGGCCGAGCTTGCGCAGCGCATACTGAATCGAGCCGGTGATGCCCGGCTTCGGGTCGGTCAGTGTGCCGTCGAGGTCGAAGAAGATCGCGCCGTCAGTTGGCATACCGGGCCGTCAGGTCGCGCGAGATCTTCGAGCCCTCCTCGATGTAGCGGCGAATCGCCACCACGGCCGCCGGCGTGCAGGTGCGGTAGGTCTGCTGGAAGCCGTTATAGCCGCGGTTGAAGCCTGCGATCATGCGGGCGCGGCGGTCCCCGGAGGGGGTTTCGGCGTCGATCAGGGCCTGCATCTCGTTTCGCCATTTGGCCCCTTCATTGGCGCCGCAGATGCCCCGCAAATAGTGCAGGGTGCCGAGGATCTCGGCCAGCCGCTGCAGGTCGCCGTCGAACGGCGCAGCCGCGTCCTGCGCCCGGGCGGGCGTCACGAGGCATGCCGACAGCACAATCAAAACGGCGAAACAGGCTTTGCGCATCAGGGGTTCCGGGACGGCCCGTGGTATGCCCCCGCAATGCGCCCGAGGCAAGGCAGCGAAAGCCCCGAATCGGGCCTCAAATCAGCCCCCTAGCGGCCGCGATCACTTCGTGGAGCCCGCCGGTGACCTTGAGGTCGCCGATCTCCTCAGGCCGCAGCCATTTGAAATCGTCATGCTCGTCGTTCAGCACCGGTTCCCCTGACACCCAGCGCGCCGCGAAGGTCATGATCAGATAGTGCCCGGCGCCGGGTCCGGCCGGCAGCACCTCGCGCCAGCCGGCCAGGCCCAGGATCTCGATGCGCAGGCCGGTTTCTTCATCGACCTCGCGGTGCAGGGCGGTGTGCAGGGATTCGCCGAATTCGACCCGACCGCCGGGCAGCGAATAGAAGCCCTTGCCGGGCGAGCGGGCGCGGCGCACCAGCAGCGCCTTGCCCTCGCGGAAGATCGCGCCGGAGACGGCGAGCTGCGGACGGATCGGGGGGTCTGAAGAGGTCAAGGCAATCGGCAACCGGTTTCAAACACCATCATGCCCGATAAATCAGGCGCTCGCCATGATGCTGTCGACATCGGCCTCCGCGGCGCCGTTGATGACGCCGGCGGTCAGCATCACCAGCGGCTTGACCCAGACGATCGCCTGCTCGGCGAGCGCGACCCGGCTCGTGTCCTGCTGCAACTGGCGCATCGCCGAGCCGACCTCGAGCAGGATCCGCGTCATGCTGGCGGTGAGTTGGTCGAATTCGGCGCGGATCTCGCCGTCCGCCATCTGATAGGCCTCGATCGCCAGATCGCGCGCCTTGAAGCTGGAAGCCGTGAAATGCTCGGCATAGGACAGCGGCCGCCACTCCAGGAAATCGCTGGCGCATTCCGGCATATCCGGAATCATCTCCAGCAGCATGATGGCTTCGTTGAAGTGATTGAGGTAGTCGGTCGCAAGCCCGGTGCGGGGATTGATGTTGGCGGCGCGCAACTGCGCGGCCCGCGCCTCATCGGGATACGTCGGTCGCGGGGATGAGCCCGCTATGGCGGCCGTTGAGGTCATCTGATGCAGTCTTTAACGGTCGGGGTTAAAGCGGATTAAACGGATACCTATTTGGATGGGATATGTGCGGACGCTTTGTCATCACCTCGCCGCCGGCGGCCTTGCGGCAGATCTTCGGCTACATCGAGCAGCCGAATTTTCCGCCGCGGTATAATGTTGCGCCGACCCAGCCGATCCCGGTCGTGATCCTGGACAATGGCGGCCGGCATTTTCAATTGATGCGCTGGGGCCTGATCCCGTCCTGGGTCAAGGATCCTCGCACCTTCTCGCTGTTGATCAACGCCCGCTCTGAGACGGTGCGCGAGAAGCCGGCGTTCAAGAATGCGCTTCTGCGGCGTCGCGCGCTGGTGCCGGCCGACGGCTATTACGAATGGCAGGATGCCGGCGGCCGCAGGCGTCCGTTCTTCATCCATCGCCGCGACGGCCATCCGATTGCGTTCGCCGCGCTCGCCGAGACCTGGATGGGCCCGAACGGCGAGGAGCAGGACACCGTCGCGATCGTCACCGCGCCGGCAAGCCGCGACCTCGCGAGCCTGCATCACCGTGTCCCCGTCACCATCGCGCCCGACGCCTTCGAGCGCTGGCTCGACTGCCGCGCCAACGACGTCGACGACGTGATGCCGATGCTGAGGGGACCCGAGGTCGGTGAGTTCGGCTGGCACCAGGTGACGACGCGCGTGAACAGCTTTGCGAACGACGACGCACAACTCATGCTGCCGATGACCGCGGAAGAGATCGCCGCCGAGGAAGCCCCGCCGCCGAAGAAGCCCGCGCCGCGCAAGACACCGGTGCGCGAGGACGACGGGCAGGGGTCGTTGTTCTGAGGCGCGAGTGCAGCCACGAGCACGCTGCGCTCCCTCTCCCGCTTGCGGGGGAGGGCGGGGGTAGGGTGTTGCCGCGAGTCGGACCCTTCGTGTGGGGAGAGCCCCCACCCGCATCGCATCTGACGATGCGACGCGACCTCCCCCGCAAGCGGGAGAGGTGCAGCGAGTTTGCCGACAAACCTTTCGCTCCTCAGCAACGAATGAAATTCATGCTTCATGGATCAGGCGCCGATCAGGGCACGCACCAGCATTCTCGCGGCGCGATGCGTCCGAGGTTTTCGTCGATCTTCGCCCTCTCTTGAACAGAGGGCGCAGGGAAAGCCGGGTGCCGATCGCACCATGGGCCCCGAGCAAAAGTAGGAAGCTCGGGGGTAGGACCACAGGTGTAACCGGAGCAATCCCGGCCTTCCCTGCGCGATGGTTTACGGCTTATACGTGCTCTCCCCGGCGAGACTGGGCTTTGTTGTCACCGTCATCAGCGAGAGAACTCGTCTCTTGCTGATGAGACACCTGCCACTAGGGCGTCAGGCCTGCACGACTTCACCGTCCGCCTCATACGCACTCGTCAGTTGCGCACTCGGCGTCCACCGCATCTCGACCCAACACTCGTGACGATCGCGAAGCGCCCCTCAAGCGGGTGAGACGGGCCATTCATACACTGAGTTGTGCTTCTGGAAAACAGAAATATTTTTGCAGAAGGGACTTGCGCCGTCGGGCAACTCAGTGATTGCACTGTCACCCCTTCACCGACGCCACGCCTTCGATCTCGATCAGCATCTTCGGATTGGGCAGCGCCACCACCACGCAGGTGGTGCGCGCGGGATAGGGCGGCGGACCGAACGCGCCGGCATAGAGCGCGTTCATCGTCGCGACGTCGGACGCGCGCGTCAGCAGCACGTTGACCTTGACGAGGTCGCGCATCGTGGCGCCCGCTTCATCAAGCACGCGCCTGAAATTGATGACGACGTTGGCGAACTGCGCCTCGAAGCCGTCGGGCAAATTGCCGTTGGCGTCGAAGCCGGGAATGCCGGAGATGAACAGCAAATCGCCGACGCGGGCGCCGAACGAGAGCGGCGGCGCCTTGATGCCGGGCGGAGGTGGGAAGTGCTTGATCACTGTCATGGGTCACCCGTCTGCGCGAGAGGGAAGGGCAGTGCTTTGCACGGCACGCGGTGTGGCCTGGCGCCGGCGCCAGAATTCGTAGCCGATCATGCCCAAAATCATCGCCACGACGAACACCACGATCGGCAGCGTGAGGCCGGCAAGGTTGACCAGCGCCGGCCCGGGGCAGATGCCAACAAGGCCCCAGCCGATGCCGAACAGCACCGCACCTGTGACCAGCGGTGCATCGATATCGCTGCGGTCGGGCCAGAGAAAGCGGGCCGAGAGCGCGGGCGCGGCGCGGTGCCGCGCGATTGCAAAGCCGGCCGCCGTGACAGCCACGGCGCCCGCCATCACGAAGGCGAGCGTCGCATCCCAGGCGCCGAAGATGTCGAGGAAGCCGAGCACCTTCTGCGGATAGGTCATGCCCGAGATCAAAAGGCCCGCGCCGAAGATCAGCCCGCATATGAAGCTGGCGAGAATCTGCATCGCTAGCCTCCCAGCCCGTGCCTCACGATCGCGACCGTCGCGATCGCCGTCAGCAGGAAGATGCAAGTCGCCGCGATCGAGCGGCCGGACAGCCGGGCAAAGCCGCAGACGCCGTGGCCGGAGGTGCAGCCATTGCCCATCCGGGTGCCGAACCCGACCAGGAGCCCCGCGATCGCGATCACCACGAGGCTCGCATTCATCTGAGGCCGCGGCAGCGGCGCGCCGAACAGCGCTGCGATCAATGGCGCCGCGATCAGCCCCGCGACGAAGGCGATGCGCCAGCCGCGGTCGGCGGAACCGCCCAGCAGCGCGCCGCCGACAATGCCGGTGACGCCGGCGATCCGCCCGGTCAACAGCATCAGCAGCGCCGCGGCGAGCCCGATCAGCACGCCGCCGAGGAGGCCGGAGAGGGGAGCGAAGTTATGCATGGCGGCACCTGTTGCCTCGGCGCTCAGATGCGTAGGGTGGGTTGGCCAACGGGTCCGCGCTGAGCGCTGTCAGATGATAAACTCCGCGCTAGCTGGGACAAGCGCAATCCGGCATGCCTTGTAGGCATTTCAACGGTGCCATCAGTCGGTTAGATTGGCGCAGATTCGATCTGCCTCTCACATCGTTCGGAGAACTCCCCATGAGATTGTCATCCGTCGCCCGCGCCGCGATGCTCGCGCTGGCGCTGCTCACCGGATCGTCCGCCGCCCGGGCTGACGAGGCGGCCGTGACACTCGTCATCTTCAAGGGGGGCTGGATCTTCGGCGGCTCCATCGGCAAGGGCGTCATGACCTTCCACGGCAAGACCTACGGGCTCACGGCCGGCGGGCTGGACTATGGGCTCGTCTTCGGTGGCTCCCAGACCACGTTGCAGGGGCGGGTCCGAAATATCCGCCGGGCTCAGGATATCGCCGGCGTCTACGCCGCGGCGGGCATGGGCGTTGCGCTCGGCGCCGGCGTGCGCGGCATCGTGCTGACCAACCCGAACGGCGCGATCCTGGAATTGGGCGGCAAGCAGGTCGGACTGATGGCCAATGTCGACCTCAGCGGGCTTGCGATTACGTTGAAGGAATAACTGCCTGCAAGATTCAGATGGCAGTTCTTAGGGTGGGTAGAGCCAACGGGTCCGCGCTGAGCGCGGCCCGATGATAAACTCCGCGAAACCACCTCTCTCAGCACCACGAAGCCGATGGGTTTCGCTGCGCTCTACCCATACTACGATCTATGCGATCCACTCAGCCAGCTCACGCCACGGCTGCAACGTCCAATGTCCTGACGCCGCGCCCGACGGCGACGGCAGCACGAACACATCTGGAAAGCCGCTCGTTGGCGGTTGCCGGCCGAACGCAATCGCGCTGGTCGGCCGGTGGTAGAACAGGCTCGCCGCTGTCTTGCTGGTGAATGCGATGGTCCTCGGGCGGAACGTCTCGATCTTTCTCCTGAAGCCGATGACGTCGAATGACTGCCTCGCGATCTCGTGATCCATCCCGGCGCCGGTCTTGGAGAGATCGGTGAAGCCGATGCCGAGCTCAAGCAGTGCCACGAACTCGTCCGGCCGATAGCGCCGCGGCGTGATGGCGGCCTCGTGCAGCGCCCGCCAGAAGCGGTTGCCGGGATGCGCGTAGTAATGCCCGACGGCCGCTGAGCGCGTGCTGGCCGCGGTGCCGACGAAGACGAGGCGCAGATTGGCGCGGAGCTGGTCGGGCAGGCGATGGGAGATGTTGTCGGTCATTCGATAAAAGGGCGGAGAAGAGGCGCAGTGGCAAGATGTAGCCCGCATGAGCCAACAGATCTCGCGAACGCGCGTCCGATGACAGGCTCCGCGATATGCGGGGGCCCAAGCATCACGCCAAATCGTCTTCTGATAGCCCCAAATTCTCGAGCAGACTTTTCAAAATGGCGACCTGCCCCCCGGTGACCTTCCGAAATGCGTCCTTCACCGGAAACCAGTCTGCGCGATCCGCCTCGGGGAACTCGGCAAGGCGCCCCGACTTCGGCGGCCACTCCATCGCGAAACTGTTGCTCTTGAACGATGCCAGGTCGAACTCGCCTTCGAACGCCCACGCGCTGACCTGCTTGCCGCCCGGTTGCTTGAAGACTCCGAGCTCGACGAACGAGCCGGCCGGCCGCTGTCCCGTTTCCTCCTCGAATTCCCGCTTCGCGGCAACCAGGGGATCCTCGCCGTCTTCGTACAGGCCTTTCGGGATCGACCACGCGCCATCGTCCTTCTTCGCCCAGAACGGACCGCCGGGGTGCACAAGCAGAACTTCCGGGCTGCTTCCCCCGTAGCGAAACATGAGCAAGCCGGCACTTCGTTTGGCCATGGTTGATCTCGAACGTGTGCTGCTGTGCGCTAACGCGCAGGCTCCTTGGTTCGTTCGTCGGTTGCGACCGACTCTGCCGGCCTCGTCGAGCGCACCATCAGGAACGTTCCCGAGGACGATGTGCCCGCTATCTTCCAGCGCCCGTCGATCTCTGTCGCCTCGGCATTGACCGAGCCTTCATATTGGACCGTGTCATAGCCGTAGCCGGGCGGCTCGTAGCGTTTGACGAGCGAGACCGCCTTGCCGGAGCGACGACCCGCAATCGACGCGTTGTGGGCGCTCAACGGACAACCCGGCATCATGCAGGGTTCGGTCACGCTTCCGCCGAGCGCGCCGCTGGCGTCGATCAGCGTCACCAGAAACGTGACCACGCCGACGCCCGGCTGAACATAGGTGCCGTCCCAGACTCCGGTGAGATTGTCGGTCATTGTGGTCCTAGCGAAGTGTAGGCGACTGTGGCCCGCATGAGCGTAGCGATATGCGGGACGGATATAAATCCCTGATGTCGCAGCGAACGATGTGGCGCAGGCAGCGCCTCAACGCAAGTTGTGCGCGCCCGCGAGCGGTTGCCTGATCAGGCAAAACGGTCTGTAATCGACCCAAACAGATCAAGAAGAATTCCGGAGCCGGACATGACGGGAGCGGCCAAGACCCACTACGAGGTGATCGTCGTCGGCGCCGGCGTGGCGGGCATCTACCAGATCAAGCGGCTGGTCGATCTCGGCATCGACGCGACCGTGCTTGAAGCGGCCCCCGATCTCGGCGGCACCTGGTACTGGAACCGCTATCCCGGCTGCCGCTTCGATTCCGAGAGCTACACCTACGGCTTCTCGTTCTCGCGCGAGCTGCTCGACGAGTGGCACTGGAAGGAGCGCTTCTCCGGCCAGCCCGAGAATTTGCGCTACCTCAACTACGTCGCCGACAAGTTCGACCTCCGCAAGCATATGCAGTTCAACTGCAAGGTCGAAACCATGCGTTTCGACGAGGCGCGGGATCTCTGGCACCTGACGATCGCCGACGGCCGCGAGCTGACCTGCCGCTTCGTGGTGCTCGCGATCGGGTTGCTCTCGGCGCCGACCATGCCGCGCGTGGAAGGCATCGACGACTTCAAGGGCCGCTCGTTCCATACCTATTACTGGCCGCACGAGCCGATCGATCTCGCCGGCAAGAGAGTGGCCGTGATCGGCACCGGCGCCACCGGCATCCAGTTAATCGGTGAGATCGCCGACAAGGTCGGCGAGCTCACCGTGTTCCAGCGCCGGCCGAACTGGAGCGCGCCGCTCAACAACAGCGCGATTTCTGAGGCGGAAATGGCCGACATCCGTGCCCGCTATGACGAGATCTTCGCCGCCTGCGCGCTCACGCCGGGCAGCTTTCTGCACGGGCCCGACCGCCGCGGCTTCTACGAGGTGACGCGCGAGGAGCGGCTGAAGCTGTGGGACAAGCTCTACGACGAGCCCGGCTTCGGCATCTGGCTGGCGAATTTCCGCGAGATCTTCATGGATGAAGCCGCCAATGCCGAATTGTCGGAGTATATCGCCGGTCGCATCCGCCAGCGCGTCAGGGATCCCAAGGTTGCCGAAAAACTGATCCCGCGGGATCACGGCTTCGGCGTGCAGCGCCTGCCGCTGGAGACGAACTATTTCGAGGTCTATAACCGCGACAACGTGCATCTCGTCGATCTCAGCGAGACGCCGCTGGTGCGCGTGACCGAGACGGGCTTGCGGACATCGGCGCGCGACTATGACTTCGACATCATCGTCTACGCCACAGGATTCGATGCCATCACCGGCGCCTATGACCTGATCGACATCCGTGGCATCGGCGGCGAGAAGCTGGCGGACAAATGGAAGCATGCGCCGTCCACCTTCCTCGGCATGCTCGTGCACGGCTTCCCGAATTTGCTGATGCCGACCGGGCCGCAAAGCGCGTCCGCCTCGACCAACTTCCCGCGCGGCATCGAGAATGGCGTCAACTGGTGCACCAACCTGCTGCAATACATGTGGGACCGCGGCTACACGCGCGCGGACGCGACGCTCGAGGCGCAGGAGCGCTGGACCGCGCATGTCGTCAAGATGTACGAGATCATGCTGATGCGCAAAGCCAAGGGCTGGTTCACTGGCTACAACTCCAACGTGCCCGGCCACGAAGCGGGGACGGTACGGTATTTCGTCTACAACGGCGGCATGCCGAAGTTTTTGGGGATCATCAACGGGGTGGCGGCGAGGGGGTATGAGGAGATCGCGTTTGGGGCGGCCCCGGCGGCCGAAGTGCAGGGGGCGACGGTTGGCGTGTCGGCGTAGATCGAATGCAAGCCCTTGGATGCGCTTCGCTCGTTCGGGCCGCTTGCCGCTATATTGTCTCGGAGTTCGTTAGATACGAGCTTTGCCTTCCGTTCTGTTCGGCGAGATTATGCTTTGTATTTGATTTAGGAAGCTCTTGAAGTCTCTCAGATTGTCCAACTCTTTCGGAAGAACGCCATCCGAATCAAAATGCATCACGTCATTGCGAATTCTTCGAATATTGTCCAAATCATTGCAGAAGCTGCTGCGATCGATCGCAAGACCAAATTGCTTCCAGCGATCCGGTTTTTCCAAGAGCCTTAGATACTCCCCGAACGCTAAATCGTCTGGTCCCTTTATTGTTCGAGAGCCATCACTGGGATCTCTAACATCAGTAAGATCGTTGGTTGAGAAGCGGTCGGCGACTACCGGAGCTATTTGAAGTGGCGCATCAATGTAGTTGGACTCGAAGTCAGGAGCCGTTTCCAGCTTGTACGCCTTCAGTTCGCGCCGGATTTGAGCGACTATCGAATAACCTCGCCGTTGAGCGCCAAACCAAGATAGAAACTCTCGTGTGGTTACCGGCGGCGGAGTATTGCCCTTGTTGATCTCATCCGAGATCTTAGCAAGATACGAATTCATAGATCCTCGAGCAAAGGAAGCTTTGGCGAATAGTTGAGGTTTATCACGCGTAGTGCCAAATCGGTACAATCTTTGGTATAGTGCAGGCGGCCGGCCTTGTTACGACGCAGAATGAGCCGGGCGCCTTTGGCCCGGCTCATGTTCGTCGAACGTTCTCGTTGTTGGTAGGTAAATCGTTCCTCACAACACCCGATTGCTCTCCTTCACCTTCTCCGCGTCCAGATAAACGTCCGACCCCATTTCCTTGAACTTGGCACTCATCTGCGCCATGCCCTGTTCCTTGTCGTTGAGCGTCGCGGCATAGTCGCGGACGTCCTGGGTGATCTTCATGGAGCAGAATTTCGGGCCGCACATCGAGCAGAAATGCGCGACCTTGTGGGCTTCCTTCGGCAAGGTCTCGTCGTGGAAGGCTCGCGCGGTCTCGGGGTCGAGGCCGAGGTTGAACTGGTCCTCCCAGCGGAAGTCGAACCGCGCGCGAGAGAGCGCATCGTCGCGGAGCTGCGCCGCGGGATGGCCCTTGGCGAGATCGGCGGCGTGGGCTGCGATCTTGTAGGTGATGACGCCGGTCTTGACGTCGTTGCGGTCGGGCAGGCCGAGATGCTCCTTCGGCGTGACGTAGCAGAGCATCGCACAGCCGAACCAGCCGATCATCGCGGCGCCAATCCCTGAGGTGATGTGGTCATAGCCCGGCGCGATGTCTGTCGTCAGCGGCCCGAGGGTGTAGAACGGCGCCTCGCCGCACTCCTGGAGCTGCTTGTCCATGTTGATCTTGATCTTGTGCATCGGGATATGGCCGGGGCCCTCGATCATGACCTGGCAGCCCTTGTCCCAGGCGATCTTCGTGAGTTCGCCCAAGGTCTCCAGCTCGGCGAACTGCGCGCGGTCGTTGGCATCCGCGATCGAGCCCGGGCGCAGGCCGTCGCCGAGCGAGAACGAGACGTCATACTTGCGCATGATGTCGCAGATGTCCTCGAAATGGGTGTAGAGGAAGCTCTCCTTGTGATGCGCCAGGCACCACTTCGCCATGATCGAGCCGCCGCGCGACACGATGCCGGTGACGCGGTTGGCAGTGAGGTGGATATAGGGCAGGCGCACGCCGGCGTGGATCGTGAAGTAGTCGACGCCCTGTTCGCACTGCTCGATCAGCGTGTCCTTGTAGAGTTCCCATGTGAGCTGGACGGGATCGCCGTTGCACTTCTCCAGCGCCTGGTAGATCGGCACGGTACCGATCGGCACCGGCGAGTTGCGCAGGATCCATTCGCGGGTGGTGTGGATGTTGCGCCCGGTCGAGAGGTCCATCACGGTGTCGGCGCCCCAGCGGATCGCCCACACCATCTTGTCGACCTCTTCCTCCACCGATGAGGTCACCGCCGAGTTGCCGATATTGGCGTTGATCTTGGTCAGGAAGTTGCGGCCGATGATCATCGGCTCGAGCTCGGCATGGTTGATGTTGGAGGGGATGATGGCCCGTCCCCGTGCGATCTCGCTGCGCACGAATTCCGGTGTGATGAAGGCCGGCACCGCAGCACCGAAGCTCTCGCCGTCGGCTAGCGCCGCTTCGGCGCGCTCGAGCTTAAGCTTGCGGCCGAGGTTCTCGCGCTCGGCGACGTAGATCATCTCCTTTGTGATGATGCCGGCGCGGGCGAATTCGAGCTGGGTGATCTTGTGGCCGTCGAGCCCGCGCAGCGGCTTGTGGTGCGCGGTGAAGGCTTTCGCGGCATGCGAGGCGCCGACATTGCCGTTGTCCTCCGGCTTGATTTCGCGGCCCTCATATTCCTCGACGCCGCCGCGCTCCTTGACCCAGGCCAGACGGTTGCGCGGCAGGCCGGCATTGACGTCGATGGTCAGCTGCGGATCGGTGTAGGGGCCCGAAGTGTCATAGACCGGCAAGTTCGGTTCGCCGGCGCCTTCCGAGAGGATGATCTCGCGCAGCGGCACGCGCAGATCGGGCGCGGCCTCCGGCGTCGCGAAGATCTTGCGCGAGGCGGGCAGCGAGCCGGTCGTGACGGCGGGCCGGGTGGTGTCGGGATTGGAGCGGATGTTCATAATGGATCCTCCGTTGAATTCCGGTTAGGCGGCCGCGGCGCTCTGGCCGAGCCATTGTCTGACCCGCGCGTCGGGGTCGGGGTTCTGGGTGACGTCGGAGACGACGGCGATCGAGTCGGCGCCGGCGGCGAAGATCTCGGCCGCGTGCTCGAACTTGATGCCGCCGATCGCGACAAGGGGGATGGAGCCGACGCGCTTCTTCCACTCCGTGATCTTCGGAATGCCCTGCGGTTCGAACCGCATCGACTTCAGCGTGGTGAAGAAGATCGGGCCCAGCGCGATATAATCGGGCTTGGCGGCAAGCGCGGTGGCGAGCTCGTCGTCGTCATGGGTGGAGATGCCGAGCGTCAGCCTGGCCTTGCGGATCTCGGCGAGGTCGGCGTCGGCGAGATCTTCCTGGCCGAGATGCAGATGCTCGGCACCCGCGACGATCGCCGCGCGCCAATAGTCGTTGACGACGAGCTTGGTCGGCGTGCCCTTGGTCACCGCGAGCGCGTCGCTGACGATCTGCAGCGCCTGGCCGTCATCGAGGTCCTTGGCGCGGAGCTGGATGGTGCCGACGCCGAGTTTTGTCAGGCGCTCGACCCACTTGATGCTGTCGACGACGGGATAAAAGCGATCAGGATACGCGCGGCGATCAGGATACGGCATGCCAGAACGGGGTCCCAACGACAGGGGTGGAGGGGGAGGCGAAGTCGCGGGCTTCCATCAGCCCGGCCTCATAGGCGGTGCGGCCGGCCTCGACGCCGAGGCGGAAGGCATTGGCCATGCCGACCGGATCGGCGGCCTTGGCGACCGCGGTGTTGAGCAGCACGGCGTCGTAACCAAGCTCGAGCGCCTCGGCCGCGTGCGACGGCGCACCCAGGCCGGCATCGACCACCAGCGTGATGTCTGATAGCCGGTCGCGCAGCAGCTTCAGCGCGTCGCGGTTGATGATGCCCTTCGCGCTGCCGATCGGCGCGGCCCACGGCATCACCACCTTGCAACCGGCATCGACGAGACGCGAGGCGACCGAGAGATCCTCGGTGCAATAGGGGAACACTTCAAAACCGTCCTTGATGAGGATGGTGGCGGCCTCGACCAGGCCGACCACGTCGGGCTGCAGCGTATCGTTGTCGGCAATCACCTCCAGCTTGATCCAGGGGGTGTCGAACAATTCGCGCGCGAGCTTGGCCGTGGTGACCGCCTCGCGCACGCTGCGGCAGCCCGCGGTGTTCGGCAGCACGGTGACGCCGAGCTCGCGGATCAGCGACCAGAACGCATCACCGGTCTTGCCGCCGGCCGCCTCGCGCCGCAGCGACACCGTGACGATGTTGGCGCCCGCGGCCCGGATCGCTTCTTGCATGATCGCGGGCGAGGGGTAGAGCGCCGTGCCGATCAAGAGGCGGGAGGCGAAGGATTTGCCGTAGAAGGTGACCATTGCATCAACGTCCTCTAGCCGTCAGCCCCAAGCACTACTCGTCATCCCCGCGAAGGCGGGGATCCAGTATTCCAGAGGCCGTGCCGTTGAGCAGATAGGCCGCGGCGTACTGGATCGCCCGGTCAAGCCGGGCGATGACTGCGGTGGGCGGGACGCGGGATCGCGTCTCACGAGCAGAGCTTCGACCATTCTTGCCTGCATCATCACCCTCCCTGCCGCGGCGTGATAATCTCGATCTCGTCGCCGGCTTTCAGCGCGGTCTCGGCCCAGCGGCTCTTCGGCACCACGTCGTAGTTCAGCGCGATCGCGAAATGGGTGCCTTCGTAATCGAGTTCGGTCAGCAGCGCGCCGACGCTCGCCGCATTGATCTCCCGCTGCTCGCCGTTGACGGTCACACGCACTGCATCACCTCGTTGTCGATTTCGCCGCGCGCCACATAGGCGAGCGTCAGCTCGGCCAGCGCGGGCGCCAGCAGGAAGCCATGACGATAGAGTCCGTTCACCGTGATGCGTTCCTGCTCGATCCTGATTTTCGGCAGATTGTCCGGAAAGGCGGGGCGTAGTCCCGAGCCGAATTCGACGATGCGCGCCTCGGCGAAGGCCGGATGCACCGCGTAGGCCGCGCCCAACAGCTCGAGCGCCGAGCGCACGCTGACGCCGGTGTCCTCGGCCTCGATCGAGGTCGCGCCCAGCATGAAGCGGCCATCGCCGCGCGGGATCACGTAGAGCGGCCAGCGCGGATGGATCAGCCGCACCGGTCGCGCCAGCTCGACCTCCGCGGTCTCGATCACGATCATCTCGCCCTTGACGCCGCGCAAGGTCGGCTCGCGGTCGCGCGCGGCAAGCCCGCGGCAATCGATCACGAGGCCGTCGAGGTCAGTGGCCTCGGGGTCGCTGCCGAACTTGATGGTGCCGCCGGCCCTGGCGATCGCGGCATGCAGCCGCGGCAGCACGCGGCGCGGCTCGACGTGGCCCTCGTCGGGATAGAACAGGGCGTCGCGGAAACGGCCCTCGAGCGACGGCTCGAGCGCGCTGACCTCCTGCGCATCCAGCCGGCGGTGGCCGGTGGTGAGCCGGGCGAAGCGCTCGAAATCGGTGCGGTCGCGGGGATGCGCCACCACCAGCGAGCCGTTGAACGGGGTTTGCGGAAAATGGTCGTGCCACAGGCTGAGCGAGCGGACACCGAGCCGGAAGATCACGGGTTCGGCGGCTTCGGCCTCGCACCACGGTGCCAGCATGCCGCCGGCCCAGTGGCTTGTGGATTCCGTCATCGCAGCGTCACTGCGCTCGTGCAGGGTGACGGCGTGTCCGGCCTCCGCGAATAACAGCGCATGCCAGGCACCTGCTATGCCTGCGCCGATGATGGAGACGGGGGAATCCCCCCGCGGTCTTGACGTCTGGTACATCCCTGTCCCTTCGCCGGCATGACCCGGATCAGGTTCAAAGGGTCACCGCGGTCCCGGACTGGCCGCCATCGGGCGGGTCCAAGCTTGCGGTATCTCAGCTCCTCCTTCGGAGCACCCCTCGGAACGGCTCTAATGTAGGCGGATGGGTGGGTGTGTCAACGCATTATGCCAGGAACCATGCCACGAACCGCGCCGCGCTGAGGTGCTGCGGCGCTTTCAGCGCGCGACGGGGTACGCTGCCGAACGATGACGTCGTTGATGCGGGGAACGGCACGTCGAGGATCGGCCGGGCGGGGATGGCACCCAGGGCGCGCGCGGACCCGATCGCCCTTATTTTGAAGCCTGTTCCTCGCTTGAAGCCTGTTCCTCGCTCGCCTCGGCGGCCTCGGTGGGCGGCTGTTCCTGCCGGGCGAGCGCCTTTGGCGGTGCACTCTCGCCGACATGCTTCGCCTCTTTCAGATGTTCGATGCGCTGACGCTTTGCGGCATAGTAATACCCGCCCGCGAAATAACGCACGGCTCGATCGTGATCGCCGTTGGCGGCACGATAGGCGCCGGCAAGGTATTTTACGCCGTATTTGAGATTGGTCGCGGGGTCGCGCAGCCCCGCGGCGGTACCGGTGTAGCCGAGGCCGCGGGCGGTCCCGAGCTTGATCTGCATCAGCCCGATGGTGCCGCCACGCCCGATCAGCTGCGGATGGTACTTGCTCTCGCGGACGATGACGCGATGCACCAGCTCTTCCGGCACCAGATTCGCCTGGGCCTCGGCGGCGACCATCGCCTCGTATTGCGCGCGCGATTGCGCACTCGCGTTCGCGCACGACGCCAGCACCGCAATCGCGGCCAACGAGGCAAGGGTTTGCAGCTTTGTCATGTCGGATCGCCCGGGGCCCTTCAATTCGCGTCGGTTGTCTGCGTCCTGATTGGTACGGTGAGCGGGCAGGAATGTGGCAAAACCTTCGCAACAGCGAAGGTCGTGTGGCCCTCCCTGTCCGCGGTGAACCGGATGCGGAGGTCGGAAGACAAACGCTTCAAATTGTCTGGAGCCGGTTTTGCCGCACGCCGTGCACGGCAGATTGTCGTGCAAATGACGCAACAAGGGTCTACAATGACATTCGACAGCGTGCACCCGTCCAAGCAAGGCAGCACGATTGTCCATTCAAAAACATCCGAACAATCACAAGGGAGATGCGCCATGGCCCGTCAGGACTCCGGCTCTTTGCCTCGCGAAAATCCCTGTGCACAATGCGGCAAGCCGATCCCGCGTCCGGACTGGGTGGAGCACGGCGAAGGCCGCACGTCCTATCTGTGGAATTGCCGCGCCTGCAATTACCGCTTCGAGGCGATCGCAATCTACGAGCATGAGCAACTGACCAGGCCGCTCGCAGCTTGAAACGAGTGGTCTGATCAGGCGGCGGATTTCTGCGGCCCCGGCTGCGGCGGCTGCTGGCGCGCCGGCAACTGGATGCGGACCACCAGCCCGTGCGGCTTCCGGTCGTGCAGCGACAGCGTGCCGCCATGGGCGAGCACGATGGCGTTGGCGATCGACAGGCCAAGGCCAAAGCCTTCGGCCTCGTCCATGTTGCGCGCGTGGTCGCCGCGCACGAACGGCTCCAGCACGCTCGCCTTGTGCGCATCCGAAATGCCGGGGCCGTCGTCCTCGACGTCGATGGTGAGCCCGTCGGAGTTGGCGGCAAGGCGGACGGCGACCTCGCCGCCGAAGCGCACGGCGTTCTCCACCAAATTGGTGATGCTGCGATGCAGGTCGGCGGGCCGCGCGATTGCCATCGCGTGCTGCGGGCCCTCGTAAACGACCTTGTGGCCCATGTCGGCGAACTGATCGGTGACGAGGTGCAGGGTGCTGGCGATGTCGACCAGTGTCATCTCCTCGAGCTTGCGGTCGTTGCGCAGGAACGACAGCACCGATTCCAGCATCGAGCGCATCTGGTCGAGGTCGCGCAGCATGCGGTGGCGATGGGTCTCGTCCTCGATGAATTCCGCGCGCAGCCGCATCCGCGTGATCGGCGTCCTGAGATCGTGGCTGATCGCGGCCAGCATCTTGGTGCGGTCGTCGATCAGGGTGGTGATGCGCTCGCGCATCCGGTTGAGCGCCTTGGCGAGCGAGCGGATTTCCTCGGGACCGCGCTCCGGCAGCGGCTCGGCGGCGCCGCTCAGGCTGAACGTCTCCGCGGCCTTGACGAAGGACGATAGCGGCGCCGTCAACGCCCAGGCCGCCCACAGGCCGAGCAGGGTGACGCTGATGACGGCGAACAGCACCGTCATCATCCACGGACCGCCCCAGAACGGCCGCATGTGCTGATCCGGCACCAGGTTCGCGGCGATCATGGTGCCGTCGGGCAGTCGGATGCCGATGCGGCGGATCTGACGGTCATCCGGCGCGCCGGCCTCTCGCGGCAGCATGAAGACGCGATAGCTGGGTCCGAGCCGGCGCAGCGCGTGCAGGCCCGGCGCGGGCTCGCTCAACGGGACCGTGTCTGCCGGCAGGTCGCCGATTGCGAGCTGCGGGAAGGCGCGTGCGATGTCCTCCTTCAGCCGCGGCCGCTCCGAAGGCGGAGCATGCCCCAGCAATTGCGCAGAGGCCGCAAGCTGGGTGTGCCAGCGATCGACCGGCTCAGGCTGGTCCGGGCGATGGATCAGGAAGATCGCGGTGATGATGAGATGCAGCGCGACGATCGACGCGACCACCAGTGCCGCGATCTGCGCGCCGATTCCCCGCAGACTCAGCACGCGCAGCAGTTTCATGGTCAGTTGTTGGCGGCGGCGACCGCCTCCACCCTCGGGGTGAACATGTAGCCGCCGGAGCGCACCGTCTTGATCATGGTTGCTTCCTGCGGGTCGGGCTCGATCTTGCGGCGGATGCGGCTCACCAGCACGTCGATCGAGCGCTCGAACGAGCCGGCGCTGCGGCCCTGCGTCAGGTCGAGCAGGCTGTCACGCGACAGCACGCGGCCGGGCCGCTCGCAGAAGGTCCGCAACAGGTCGAACTCGGCGCTGGTCATGGCGACGCGGGCGCCTTCGGGATTGCGCAGCTCGCGCAGGCGGATGTCGATGCGCCAGCCGAGGAACGACAGCGTGGTCGCGCCCTCGATCGCGCTGGCGTTGCGCGCGGCCGCCTGCCGGCGCAGCACGGCGTTGATCCGCGCCAAAAGCTCGCGCGGGTTGAACGGCTTCGGCAGGTAATCGTCGGCGCCCATCTCGAGGCCGAGGATGCGGTCGACGTCCTCGCCGCGCGCGGTCAGCATGATGATCGGCGTCTGCGATTCCGCACGCACCTTGCGGCACAGGCTGAGGCCGTCCTCGCCCGGCAGCATGACGTCGAGGATCAACAGATCGACCCGATGGTCGGCCATCGCCCGCGCCATCTCGCGGCCGTCGGAGGCAGTCGTCACGTTGCAGGAATTGGTGCGGAGATATTTCGCGATGAGGGCCCGCGTCTCGCGGTCGTCCTCGACGACAAGGATGTTGGGCGTAGCCTGAGTCATACCGTTCTCTTGTCCGTGATTCAGGGAAGGCGCGCAGGAATTTTTGTTTCAGTGTGTTTCTGAAATCTTGCCCGGCAATCACAGTTAACAGGTCGGTGGTGGGGTGAAAAGTTATCGTTATTTCATCAAAGCGTAATGCATTGAGATTCCGGCAGTAGTTTTCCGGTGCGCTTTGGGTCCCCGGCAGCCCGAGCACGTGCGCAAAACGAGCGCGGTTGTGGGAGGAAGGCCGTCAACCCTTTGTGGTGCAGGTGCCCGGCGCAGCCGACGCGACGCACAAAAGGGACGGAAGGCTGCCATATCCGGCCGGAACCCGGCCCCGGACGATGCGTTGATTCTTTTTCAGGCATGGGAGGGTGAGATGACTGTCGAGGCCAAGGCAAGGCCGCATCAACTGATTGCAAGCGATCGCGTCGAGGGGACCGCGGTGCGGCGGCCCAATGGCGACATGATCGGTCACATCGAGCGGCTGATGATCGACAAGATCTCGGGCAAGGTGTCGTACGCGGTATTGAGCTTCGGTGGCTTTCTGGGCATCGGGACCAATCTCATCCCGTTGCCGTGGGGCCGGCTGCACTACAATCCGAACTTCGAGGCCTACGAGCTCGACATCGACGATGAGGAGTTGAAGCGCGCGCCGTCGTTCCGCGCCGACAAGGATTTCGACTGGGGCGACCGTTCGCAGGAAGTCGAGTTGCACCGCTTCTACGGCGTTCCTCCGTACTGGGGCGGCTTTTGACCGCAGGTTGATTAGGAACGGTCGCTGATGTGACGGGTTTTTCTCGTATCGATTCTGCGAATTGAGGAGAACCCATCAATGCTAGTCAGATCCATCGTCGCCGGCGTGGCCGGATCGGTGCTGCTTGCGAGCGTTGCTTTCGCGCAGGCGCCGACGGAGAAGGGCGACAAGGCAGGCATGGCTCCTGCGACGACAAGCACGTCGTCGACCTCGTATCAGGGCGACTGGCGCGCGTCCAAGGTTGTCGGCCTCCGTGTCTATAACGACAGCAACGAGAATGTCGGTTCGATCAACGACCTGTTGATGGACAAGGGGGGTGCCATCAAGGGAGTGGTGATCGGCGTCGGCGGCTTCCTTGGCGTAGGCGAGCATCTGGTCGCGGTGCCGCTCGACAAGGTGAAGTTCGCCACCGAGCCGGTTGCCAATTCCGGCGGCAGCGCGTCGAACACCGGTAGCCCCAACAAGATGTCGACGAACACCACGACAGGCGCTGCGCCTGCGAAGACGGCGAAGCCGAACCCCTGGTATCCGGATCACGCGGTCTTCAGTGCGTCCAAGGACGAGTTGAAGGCGATGCCCGAGTTCAAGTACGCGACCGAGTAACGCACGACCGCGTCACGTGAAATGCGAAGCGCGCCCGGCGTGCCGGGCGCGTTTTTGTTGTTCAGGTGCATAGGGCCTGAGTGGAAGGGTAAGAGTCGAGGCAGAGCCCTGATGGGAGATACTGCGAGGCAGCGAAATACCCACAGGCGAGTTATCGCCTGTGCCATCTTGTGGATCTCAGTCTGATTTTGCCATGAGTTGTCGCCGGCATCATCGAGTCGCGTTGATGTCGGTCCGATGACGTCAGACGTCGGTGGTCCGCGAGGTCGAACTGCGACCGGCAGTGGCCCGCCTCCGTTCCGCGCCCCCCACATATTGAGAATTGCCCCTCCCAGGGACTCCCGCTTTATATCCAGCATGGTCCCGAAATCTCCGGAGTACATGTTCGGGCTGCCGGCAGGCCGGAAAGGATCTGTCGTCTGATTAGTCATGCCAAGTGAGATCAGTGTATGGAATGGTGGTACTATGCGCTCTTCGCGATTGTGCTAATCGCATGCGCATTTGGCGTTCGCGCGCATCTCCAGAAGAGAAATGCGAGAGCGGATCAGGAACTGAACCGGCGGATTGATGAGCGCGTCGACCGCCTCAACCTAACCAAGCCTGCTAAGCCCCCGCCTATGGCGGGGCGAAAACCGGCAGTTCTACAGCTGCGGGAATGAAGTCATGGAGTCTCCTTGGGGAACCGCCAAGAACCCTCAAGGAGACCATGATGGAAGCAGAGTACAATCATCTTAATCACGCGACTTGGGAGTGCAAGTACCACGTCGTGTTTACGCCGAAGTACCGCAAGAAGCTGCTGTTCGGGAAGATCAAGCGACATCTGGGCCAGGTATTTCACGATCTGGCACGACGGAAGGAGTGCCGGATCGAGGAAGGTCACCTGATGCCGGATCATGTCCACATGCTGATATCGATACCTCCGAAATATTCGGTGGCGCAGATCATCGGGTATATGAAGGGGAAGAGTTCGATCTGGATCGCGCAGAACGTCGAACGGAAGATGCGAAATTTCCTGGGCCACAAATTCTGGGCACGCGGATATTTTGTCACGACCGTCGGCCGCGATGAGGAAATGATCCGGGCCTACATCAAGAATCAGGAAATGGCCGACCAGCAACTGGATCAGTTTGAGCTAAAGATTTCAGCTGCCCCAAAATCCAAGCAATCGTCCTAACATCCCTTAAAACCGCCTTTGGCGGTTCCCAATCAAACCTCCAGCTTTGCTGGAGGTTATTGGCTCGCCGCGATAAAGAGTCCTGACCAACCAACCTCGGTTCGCGCCGAGCCCACCCTGTGATCAGAGCCGTTCCTCCTTAGCGACGTGCCCTTCCCGACGGGTCCCTCCTTTCGGCTCCAGATTCGTAAATCCGGCCCCGGATACCCATCTTTCGGGTAACGGAGGCCCACGAGGTCCCGCCGGAGGCGGCACGCCGCGCAGGCAAATGCGTTCGCGCGAAGGTTGAGAAAAAATAAGGGTTTTTGGCTTATAGGGGGACAACTGATCGCTTTCTTCTTTTTGTCCGTTCTCAAATAGCGTGATCTGGCCAGTCCGGTACCCTCGGCACGGAGAAACTAGGAATGAATTGGGTTAAGGCACTCTTGGTGCTCTCCTGCCTGTTATTGGGATGCGCCGACCTTTTGACCACGAATGTGATCCTGCATCTCGGATTGGGCGAGTTGAACCCGTTCATGCGGCTGGCTCAGGCATGGTTGGGTGTATGGTGGCTTATCCCCAAGCTAGGTTTAACGTTTGTCGTGGCGTGGCTGCTTTGGCGCAGCAACAACCTTTACAACATCGCTCTTGTAGTAGCTTTCTGCTCCACGCCCGTACTCAACAACCTCATCGTCATCGCGGGCACGAACTGAACCAATCACATCGCTGGTTGCCGCAACTGGCGATCTGATTGTCCTGCTCAACCTCACGGCACGATCCCTGCGCAGCGTCATATTCATCAGCAAGTCGCCGTTTCGCACGAGGTGCGAAACATGTTCAGCAGGCGCGACTGCCAACGAGAACGCGAGGAAAGGCGCGAGCGGCGCCCCCGATCGACCGAGCACGAGCGCTCGCCTTCGCCGGAAAAAACAATTGGATATCCGGAACAATACGGAGCAGGTTCTCCCTGCGCTGCGGCTATCGAAGGCATTTGTGGGGCGATAAATTCCGGATGGGAACGATCGTGCGGGGGCGACCACTTGGAAAATCACGGAATTGGGCACAAAGGCCCTGTTCAAGGTCCGCGGCCAGAATTGAAGGCGCTAACGGGGCTACGGGGGATAGCAGCGACGGCTGTTGCCCTTGCACATTTTCAGCAGTTTTATCCCAGCTACTCCAACACCCCTCTCATGTGGCACAATGCCGTTGACCTGTTCTTTTGCCTCAGCGGCTTCACGCTCTCCTATGTCTATCGCCGCGAGAGCTTCCAGTTTTCGAGCTATCTGACAGCCCGCGTCGCCCGAATTTACCCGTTGTACCTTGTAACCCTGGTTACTGCCGGTGCGGCAATCGTCTGGCCGCTGGTGATCAATCCGACGACCTACCCCACCGGAAACGCGCTCTCGGACTTTCTGCTCCAGGGACTCATGTTGAACTCGTGGCCGGTGATCGGCTCTGGCGTTCATTGGAATACTCCGGCCTGGTCCATATCTGTCGAGTGGTTTTGCTACGTCCTTCTGTTTCCCTTGCTGCTATTCCAGAAGAGGCCGAGGTCGACCGCGATCAGGCTGCTCTGCATCGTCGTGCTGTCGGCACTTTCCTACTCCCTGTTCGTACGTTATTTCGACGCCGACATGTCTATCCCACAGATCTACGAGCCGAAGAGCCGGTGGAGCGAGTGGATTGGCTTGTTTCGCGGAGTTTTCGGCTTTGCGGCCGGGTGGATCGTCTTCGTGTGCTTTGAAAAGCGAGACGGGCTTTAAACCTTCTGCACAAGATTCCCCGCATTGATTTGGGCGGGCGTCGCTCTCATTGTTGTACTGCGATCGCATCAATCCGCAGGCTTTGGTGTTCCTCTTTCCGTTCGTGGTGCTTGCAGCAACAGATCAGGCGTCGGCCACGTCACGTCTGCTGGGGTCACAGGGGCTGCATTTTCTCGGCGTCATTTCGTACTCGATCTACATGACGCACCTCATCCTCTTTGTAGGATTCCTTGCTGCTTTCGGCTCGCCTGATACCTGGTCCATGTCCATTTATGCCTCTTGGTTGGGACTGCGTTTGCCGTCTTCAGCTGCGTCTATTTTGCGATCGAGGTGCCGGCGCGCGATGCAATACGAGGCCTTCGGCGCATGCGGCTCGCTCGCACAAGTGCGTAAAGTTGTAAGCTTCAACCAAATCGGGTTAGGCCATACCGCATAGCCTCTTGACCTGCGCGATCGAGTTCCTCAACCAGGCCGTCGGCCGAGGCGAATGTCTGCAGAAACCGAGCCTACGGTCATGGGATGATTGCGCCGCCCGTTGTTGATCGTGCATCTTGTCCCTGATGCGGGTGAAGCACGATGGACGAAATGGATCGCAATAGCAGCAGCGCCGCGGTCGCCCGGATTCGCGGGCGCTACCCCAGGTACACACGCGGCCGACTGGAGCGCTTCGCCCAGCGGCTGCTGGACAAGACTCACGCCGATCGCGTGCCGGTCACGTCACTCGAGCTTGCCGGTCCAACCGAACGGATCAGTCTCGCGGAAGCGCTCGAGCTGGACTACCGGCCGAGCTCATTGGGCCAGCCGCTCGGGCCGCTTTGGGCGACGTATTGGGTGCGGGTCGTGGCCGAGGTGCCGGAGACATGGACCGGCGCAAGAGTCGATCTCTATTGGGATAGTCGCTCGGAAGCCCTGCTTTGGCTGGACGGACGCTCGTCGCAGGGCCTCAATCCCGGCCGCCACACCGCGCCGCTGTTACAGTCGGCGCAGGGCGGCGAGCGTCTCACCTTCTACGTCGAAGTTGCCTGCAATGGCCTGTTCGGCGCCTTCGGCGGCGACCCGCAGGGCTACGCGCTGGCGGCTTGCGAGCTGCGTCGCTTTGATCCCGAGGTCTGGGCGTTCTATGTCGATTACGACGTCCTTCGCCAGCTCGAAGCCGACCGCGATCCTTCGAGCAAGCCCAGGTCGTACGGCGGCGTCGGCGAGGTCGCGCAACCGGCATTGGACCGGACATGGGCCGGCCGGTTGCTGCACGACCTCAACCGCGTCTGCAATCTTGCCGATCCCGATGATCGCGCGACATGGCCCGCGGCGCGAGAGATTCTGCGCGACCTGCTCGCTGCACGCAACGGCACCGTCGCCCACGAATTGTCGGCGGTCGGCCACGCCCACCTCGACACCGCCTGGTTATGGCCGCTGGACGAAACCCGGCGCAAGGCGCAACGCAGTTTCTCGACCGCCGTTGCGCTGATGGAGCGTTATCCCGATTTCAAATTCGCCTGCTCGCAGGCCTATCAATACGCCGTCATCGAACAGAACGATCCCGACCTGTTCGCGCGTATCCGCGCCAAGGCAGCCGCCGGACAATGGATTCCCGTGGGCGGCAGCTGGATCGAGCCGGACTGCAACCTGCCGTGGGGCGAGTCGATCTGCCGCCAGTTCCTTTATGGTCAGCGCTACTTCGAGCGCACCTTCGGACGACGCTCGACCGTGTTCTGGAATCCGGATGTGTTCGGCTATGACGGCCAGTGCCCCAGCTCATGCGGCTGGCGGGAATGTCGCGCTTCCTGACCCAGAAGCTGTCCTGGAACAAGTTCACCTCGCCGCCGCATCACAGTTTCCACTGGCGCGGCATCGACGGCAGCACGGTGCTGACCCATTTCCCGCCCGCCGACACCTACAATGGATCGGCGCAGGTCGCGGAGCTTCGCTATCACGCCGCCAACTACAAGGACGCGGACCGTTCGGCCGACGCGCTCTATCTGTTCGGATATGGCGACGGCGGCGGCGGTGCCGATGAAACTATGCTCGAGACGCTACAGCGTGCGAAGGATTTGCAGGGGCTGCCGAGGATCCGGATTAGCACGGTGGACGAGTTCTTTGATCGCCTGGCGACGTCCGCCGAGGATCTAGCCACGATCGAGGGCGAGCTCTATCTCGAATATCATCGTGGCACCTACACCACGCAGGCGGAGACCAAGCGCCTCAATCGCGCCTGCGAGGCTAGCCTTCAGGCGCTCGAATTCGTCGCCACGCTGGCGGGGGCATGGCAGCAACCGGCTCCCTCGGCGGAGGACATCGAAAGCCTGTGGCGCACGCTGCTGGTCAACCAGTTTCACGACATCATCCCCGGGAGCAGCATTCGCGAGGTTTACGAGCGGGCGGAGGTCGATCTTGCCGCCGTCGACGAAGAGGCCAAACGCCGTACACATGCGCTGCTGGCGGCGCTCAGCGACCCCGAGGCGGGCAGCTGGACGCCGGTCAACACGCTCGGCAGCTCGCGCGCCGAGGTCGCGTCCGATCCCGACGGTGCGCTCCGCTATGTCGTTGCCGCGCCGTTCGCGGCAGGCGAGACCATCACGACGGACGAGCGCGTGACGATATCGTCCGATCCGGACGAATTCGTAGTGTCGAATTTGCAGCTCAAGGCCCGCATGGACCGCACCGGCCTGGTTCAATCGCTCATCCATTTGCCGACCGGCCGAGAAACCTTCGCTTCAGCGGGAGCCCGCTTTCTCCTGCTGGACGACAGACCTCTCGAGTTCGAGGCCTGGGACATCGATCCGTTTGCGCTGGAGACCGCGCGCGACCTGACGGGCGAGGTGAGTTGCGAGGTGCTGGCGGACGGCGGGCTGCGCGGCGAGATTCGCTTCGAGCGCGCGCTCGGGAGCGCGAGCCGGCTATCCCAGGTGATCCGTCTGGATGCCGGCGCACGGCACCTCGAGTTCGAAACGACGGTCGACTGGCAAGAGCGCAGAACGCTTCTGAAGGTGATGTTTCCCGTCGCCTGTCGTGCATCGCGCGCGACGTATGAAACCATGTTCGGAGCGACCGAACGGCCGACGCACGCCAACACGGATGCGGATGCCGCCAAGTATGAGGTCCCCGGCCAGCGCTGGTCGGATCTTTCGGAGCCGGATTTTGGCGTGTCGCTGTTCAGCGCGTCCAAGCACGGCTACTCCACATTCGGCAACCAGCTCGCGCTCACGCTGCTGCGTGGCGCCGTGTCTCCCGATCCGAAGGCCGATATCGGCCATCACCGCATGCGCTATGCGATCTATCCCCATGAGGGCGATTGGCGCGCTGCCGATACGGTCGGCAGGGCCTCGCGCTTTGCGCGTCCGGTGCTCTGGATCAAGGGGCGACCACACGAGCCGCTGCGGCAGTCGTTGTTGAGCGCATCTCCGTCCAACGTGGCCGTCGATACGATCAAGCCGGCCGAGGACGGCGATGGCTGGGTGGTGCGGCTCTACGAGAGCGCAGGCGTTCAGGCCCGCGCAGTCCTCGATTTCGGCGTCGACGTTTCGTCGGTGTGGCTGAGCAACATCCTGGAAGATCGTATTGAGGCCCTGCCGATGGATGGCCGCACTTGCCGCCTGTTGCTGCGTCCGTTCCAGGTCGCGACGCTGCGGGTCTTCCAGTCACGATGAATTCTGATTGAAGCGGTCTCCGACCGGGGAGAGGTGAACCGGCTCCGCGGCCAGCCTGATCTCATCGTCCTCCGGGATTTTCAGTCCGT
Source organism: Bradyrhizobium sp. ISRA464 (assembly GCF_029910095.1). Taxonomy (NCBI): domain Bacteria; kingdom Pseudomonadati; phylum Pseudomonadota; class Alphaproteobacteria; order Hyphomicrobiales; family Nitrobacteraceae; genus Bradyrhizobium; species Bradyrhizobium sp. ISRA464. The sequence goes on from NZ_CP094526.1 coordinate 2,098,227, forward strand.
CGTCGAAACGGAAAGAGGGCGTGGATCGATCAGAGATCCACGCCCTCCGGACTTAACCTTGGGAAGAAGCGAGCTGCCTCACTGCTTCACCAGCGGGCAGCCGCCCTTGTCGAGCGGGCGGAAGGCCTCGTCGCCGGGCACGGTGGCGATCAGCTTGTAGAGGTCCCATTCTCCCTTGGATTCCTCGGGCTTCTTGACCTCGAACAGGTACATGTCGTGCACCATGCGGCCGTCGATCCGGATGTGGCCATTCTTGGCGAAGAAGTCGTTGATCGGGGTTGCGCGCATCTGCGCCATCACCTTCGGCGCCTCGTCGGTGCCGATGGCCTCGATCGCCTTCAGGTAATGCATGGTTGCCGAATAGAGCCCGGCCTGGATCATGGTCGGCATGTGGCCGACCTTGTCGTAGAAGCGCTTCGAGAAGGCGCGGGTCTCGTCGTTCATGTCCCAATAGAAGGCGTCGGTGACGATCAGGCCCTGGGTCGCCTTGATGCCGAGCGAATGCGTGTCGGTGATCTCCATCAGCAACGCGATCATCTTCTGGCCACCCTGGGTCAGGCCGAACTCGGCGGCCTGCTTCAGCGCGTTGGTGGTGTCGCCGCCGGCATTCGCCAGCGCCACGACCTTGGCCTTGGAGGCCTGCGCCTGCAGCAGGAAGGACGAGAAGTCCGACGAGTTCAGCGGATGCCGCACGTCGCCAAGAACCTTGCCTCCGCTCTCCTTCACGACGTTGGCCGCGTCGCGCTCCAGCGCCTGGCCGAAGGCGTAGTCGGCGGTGACGAAGAACCAGGTATCCTCGCCGCGCTTGACCATCGCCTTGCCGGCGACATTCGACAGCGCGTAGGTGTCGTAGGTCCAGTGCACCGTGTTGGGTGAGCAGGCCGGGCCGGTGATGTCGGAGGAGCCGCCGCCGGAATTGATGTTGATCTTGTTCTTCTCGCGCGTCAGCGCCGAAATCGGCAGCGCGACCGACGAGGTCGGCACGTCGAGGATCGCGTCGACCTTCTCGTTGTCGTACCAGTTGCGCGCGATGCTGACGCCGACGTCGGGCTTGTTCTGGTGGTCGGCCGCGATCACCTCGACCGGCTTGCCCTTCACCTTGCCGCCGTAATCGGCAACCGCCATCTCGACCGCGGCGACCGAGCCCTTGCCGGTGGCGTCCGCGTAGAGACTCGACATGTCGGTCAGCACGCCGATCTTGACGACATCGTCGGAGATCTGGGCGTTGGCTGCGGTGGCGGAAGCAGCAAGTGCGAGGCCGGCCGCCGCTGCGGCCAAGAGCGATTTCATCGTGTTTTTCTCCCTGACTTCTTGGTGAGGACTGGTTTCGCGGGGCCCCGTTCTATCCGGTGTGGCAACCTGTCGCAAAGGCGACTTTTTGAGCATGCCGGTATCGGACGGCCTCCGGGTTCGCGCCCTACAGTGCCGGCAGGGCGCTCACCGCGGCGTTGATGGTGCCTTCGGTTTCCACGAGCACGCGTAGCGTCTTCGAATCGAAATCGATGCCGGCCAGGCGGATGCTGGTGATGTCGGCGTCGACGCGGATACCTTCCTCGTTCTTCTGCAGGTCGGCGACGGCGGCGGCGATCTTTCGCTGCGCGTTGCTTGCGAACGGCTTGAGGTCGACGATCAGCCGGTCGGCGAGCGTCTGTTGCAGGTGCGGGATCACCGCGCGCGCTGCCGCGCCGAGCAGGCCGAAGGCCGCTTCGGATTCGACCGCCAGCTCGACATCCGTCAGCCGCAGCGTCTGCGCCTGCTGGTCGAGGCGGGGCCGGCCCCAGATATACACGGTGGCCTCGGCGCCAAAGCCGAAGTAGCTCTTCTTTTCCTTGGCGTGCACCAGGAGCGAGATCAGCAGGCGGTCGCCGGAGGCGGCGACGCTGGCGTGCTTGACGGTGACATCGACCGGGCCGGAACCATCCTCGGGAAAGGTCTTGTTCTTGAGCTGCTCCTCGACGAGCTGGGTCAGTGTGGTGAAGGACATGTCGACCGGCAGATCGATCGAGACCTGGCTCGACATCGGCGGCACGATCGAGAGCTTTTCTGGGAACGGACAGTTCGGGGTGGTCTGCGTTTCCGTGATCCGGGTCTCGGCCTCGACCCCCATGGTGAGGGTCATCGACGATGCATCGATCTTCGGCTGGGCCGCGATCACGCGGGTCGGCCGCAGCTCGAGCCACATGGGCGGCATCGACGAGGTTCCGCCGGTGCCCTGCAGCGGGATCGAGCGGCAGGCCTTTGTCCACTGGGCGCGCGCGTTGGTCTCGAAGGTGGGATCGTTGTGCAGTTTCGCCTCCACGGCGGCGATCTGATCGGCAACTGTCTTGTCGATTACCGGCTTCACCTGGGCCGGCACGCTGACGCGGACGCCTGCGGCCGACAGGCTGGAGTCGTCGAGATTGACCTGCGCCTGCAGGTTCGGCTCGATCCGCCACGATGCGCCGAGCTTCGGCCGCGAGGTGAGGGTGACGTTGCCCTTGATGTCGGCGTTGGCGTTAATCTGCTTGATGTTCACCGCGCCGATCTGCTTGGCGACATTGGCGCCGAGCAGGCTGCCGAGCGCGTTGCCGACCGCGCCGCTCGCCTTGGCCGACAGCGAGCCGGTGACCTTGAGCGCTCCATTGATCGGGGTCGCCAGCGTCAGCACGTCCTGCGCGCCGGTGACCGCGATCGGCCCGCGCGACGCGGTCCAGCCGATGTCGGCGTTCTCCAGGATCTGCGAGACCGGATTGTTGGCCTTGCCGGCAAACGTCTTCGGGGCGCCCCGCTCGGCGGCGTCGCGGATCGCCGACAGCGCGACGGCGACCTTGGCCACGATCGTCGACGAGCGTGACGCCGGCGGCAGCGGCGGCAATTGCGCGAGCTGCGGCTTCTGCACCGTGGCAAGCGGCGCGAGCCAGTCCATGGCCTTCAGGCTGACCACGAACGAGACGGCCAGCACCGCGATCCCGAGCAATATCGTCCTTGGATGCATCGGCAGACGCATCATCCCCCCGGATGAAATGAATTCTGACGCCGCTTGTACAGGCCTGCCGAGCGGGGCGCCAGTGTGGCCGGATCAAGCTCTCTCGGGGGCGGAACGCGTTGCCTGCCTTCAATGCGGCGAAAGGGTTAACATTGCGGCGGCGATGCGGTTAACGATCACCAATGTGACAACGGCCCCGGCGCGATACCGGGGCCGTCGGTGAAGTCTTAAGCTGTCCGGTTCAGCGCACGGCCGTTCCGAGATCGGCGCGGCGGTCGGTCATCGGCAGCACGATCACCTTGGTGCCGACGCTGACCCGCGAATAGAGGTCGATGACGTCAGCATTGGTGAGGCGCAGGCAGCCCGAGGAGACGTGGGTGCCGATCGTCTCCGGCGCGTTGGTGCCGTGGATGCGGTAGACGGTGCCGCCGAGATACATGGCGCGGGCGCCGAGCGGGTTGCCCGGGCCGCCGGCCATGTGGCGCGGCAGGTAGGGCTGGCGGGCGATCATCTCCGGCGGCGGGGTCCAGTCCGGCCACTCCGCCTTCTTGGTGATGGTCTGGGTGCCCGACCAGGTGAAGCCGTCGCGGCCGACGCCGATGCCGTAGCGGATCGCGCGCCCGCCGCCGAGCACATAGTAAAGATAGGTGTGCGGGGTATCGATGATGATGGTGCCGGCCGCCTCGCGGGTCGGATAGTCGACGATCCGGCGTCGCAGCCGGGCCGGCAGTTCGGCGGTGCGGCCCTCATCTTGGACCTGCGGCTCCGATTGCACCGGCGGCGGCGCGGCCTCGGTCGGCGGCATCAGGATGAACGGGAAGATCGGCAGCGGAGCGGCTGTCGCGGAAGTGGACAAGGCAACGGTGCCAATCGCCAGCGCACCAAGAGCGGCAGCGAGACGCGAGTTCAGCTTCACGGAATTGAACATTGTCGACCCCCGTTGTTTGCTCCCTGCGCGCCGGTTCCGGCGCGTCGTTGGTGCAAATCAGTACAGGGGAGGCGTTTCAGGACGTTTGCACGAAATCGCCAAAATGGTTTCGTGGCGTTAGGGAATTGTTTCGCGCGTGTTTCATCGCGCGGTTAACGCAAGCTTGCCGGGGGTGTACCAGCTCAGGACAATTTCCTTGGCACGGCCCTTGCTGTCCCAACGCGTGGTTTGAGGACGGAGACGAAAGAATGCAGGGCCCCTCGATCGGCAGCATGCTGGATCAGCAAAAAGGCTTTGGTCCCGGGTTCGATTTCCTGCGTATCGCGCTGGCGATCTCGGTCGTTGCCGCCCATACGCCCTATGTCGCCACGGGCGGCAGCGCGCCCGAGCAAATGTGGATCGTCTGGTTTCCGCAATACGCCATTCTCGTGATGTTCTTCGCGCTGAGCGGATTTCTCATCGCCGCAAGCGGCCTGCGGCTCAGCCTGAAGGAATTTCTGGTCAATCGCGGAATGCGGATCGTTCCCGCGCTCGCGGTCGAGATCGTGCTCTCGGCGTTGATCCTTGGACCGATCTTCGCTGCACTGCCGCTGTCGGACTATTTCGCCAGCGCCGGCACCTACAAATATTTCACGAACGTCGTCGGTCTCGTGAACTACGTTTTGCCGGGCGTGTTCGCCGGCAATCCCGCGCCGGGATCGGCCTTGCGCTCCAGGTCACGGGGCACACGGCGCAACCCTCGCAACTGCCCGCCGGCGTCGCCGGCTCGCTGCACGACAAGGTCTTCAGCACGGCGCGCTTCCTCGGACGCGGCGCGAAACTGCCGGTCGCCTTCATGCTCGGCATCGCGATCTACCTCTATCGCGACCGCATTCCCTATGACGGGCGCATTCTCGCCGCCTGCTGCGCGCTCTGCGCGGTGATCGCGCTTCTCGGGCCGGCGGACTGGATGACCCAGCCGGTTCTCAATGCCCTGGTTTGTCCGGCGCTGGTCTACATCACCGCGTTTCTCGGCGTCTCGAAACTGCCCCGCCTGCCGCTGTTCTCAAAGGGCGATTATTCCTACGGGATCTATCTGTATGGATTTCCGATGCAGCAGGTGGTGAAGGTGTGGCTGCCGCACGCCCAGCTGATCGTCCAGTTTGCCGTCGCGCTGCTGCTGATCACGATGTTCGCGGCATTCTCCTGGCACTGGATCGAGAAGCCGATCCTGAAGCTGCGCAGCCGCTTCTCCTTCGTGGCGCGCAAGCGGCTCGAGCCGGAGGATGCGGTCGAGACGCTCCAGAGTATGACCCCGCTCGGCCTTGCGGCCAAGCGATCTGCGGCATCCTGACGACGTCGCAGGCGCGCTCTGGATGCGGTCTGCTTACGCGCGCATCCGTGGCAGGCCCGGCTTGTCGCCGCCGATCGCGGCGCGGCGGTCGGCGACGGCGTGTTGAAACTGTTCGAGCGTCAGCCCGATCACCGAAAGGTCGCCTTCCTCGATCGCGCCGTCGTCGTAGCAGTCGAGCGCTTCACGCAGCAGGGCATCGGCCGTGGCCTGCATCGTCGCGAGGTCTTCCGCCGTTTCGGCGCCGCGGACCTTCGCGATCAGCTCAAGCAGGTTGTCGCGATGGGTGATGTACTGCTCGCGTTCGTTGCGCTTGACGTAGTGGCGCAGCCAGGCGCCGGCCGACCCGAGGCCGGAGAGCAGGAGGATCGCGCCCCAGATGTAGTCCGAATACTTCTCGAGGAAGGTGCGCTCGGTGCCGTCGATATAGGCGGCGGCGCCCAGATGCGCCGGCAGCGCCGCATCCTTGTCGGTGTCGGGCTTCTCGATCTTGGCGGCGGCCGGCACGTCGCGGGCGACCTGGAAGCGCAGGGTGAAGAGCTGGCGGACCAGCGCGCCGACGGTGGCTTCATGCAACTTGTGTTGCGCGACGATCAGATGGTTGACCGCAACTGTCTCGACCTTGTCCGCGGGCCGCGCCGGCGACGACGAGAAGATGCTGCCGGCGATCTCCTCGGACTCGTAGAGCGGATGTTTCTGCGCGATCGCCTCCGAGACCTCGATCGGCAGGAATTTCGGTTCGCCGCGCGCGGCCGCCGTTGCCGCGATCGCGTCTGCCGTCACCTTGCTGGCGAGCGGGCCGACGGTCATGTAAGCATCGAGCGAGGCGTCGTGCGCAAGCTCGGAAATCCGGGTGATAGGGAACTGGCTGACCGTGACCTTGTCGGGGTTGACGCCGGATTCGGTCAGGATCACGCGGAGCAGCGTGACATTGGCCTGGGTGCTGCCGACCACGCCGATCTTGTGGCCGGCAAGGTCGTCGATGCTCTTGATCTTCGCCGACCGCTTGCCGCCCTTCGTGCCTGACGGCGCCCACAGCACGACGAGATTCTTGCGCAGGATCGCAACCGACTCGGCGGCCGTCGGCAGGTTGAGGTCGCCGCGCGCCACAGCGAGGTCGACCTTGTTCGCGGCGAACTGAGCGATGCTGTCGGAAGCGCCCTGCGTCGTGACCGGCTTCAGCCGCACCGCGCTGCCGTCCTGCGCAAAGGTCTGCGCGAATGACTGGATCAGCTTCACGTCTTCGCTGCCGGGCGGCCCGACCGCGATCAGCAACGTCACCGGACGCAAGGCGTAATAGAGCGCGCCGGCGGCGAGGCCGAACACGAAGATGCCGGTCGCGAGGATCAGCAGCGACGAGTTTCTTCGCCTGACCCTGCGGCGCGCCGCGCCGAGATTTCCGCTCTGCTCTGACATCTTACTGTCACGTTACACGAAAACCGGCGCCGTGCGGTTGAAAAAGAACCTTACATTTCGATGACGTCATACGTTTGAAACATCAATGTCAGAACGTCGTGCGAGCAGAATCAAGTTAACGATCTGGATCTCTTGCTATGCGCATACTCGTGGCGACCGATGCCTGGCATCCGCAAGTCAACGGCGTTGTCCGGACGCTGACCTCGCTGGCCCGCAGCGCGGCTGGGCTCGGCGCCGAGATCAGCTTCCTGACCCCCGACGGCTTTCGGTCGGTCGGCGTGCCGACCTATCCCGGCCTGCGCGTGGCGCTGCCGAACCGCCGCGAGATCGCGCGCCGGATCGAGGAGGCTGCGCCCGAGGCGATTCACATCGCAACCGAAGGGCCGATCGGCTGGGCGGTGCGCGGCTATTGCCGCCGCAACAAGCTCGCCTTCACGACATCGTACACGACGCGCTTCCCGGAATATGTGTCGGTGCGCACCGGGATTCCCGACAGCGTCGGCTACGCCGTGCTGCGCCACTTCCACGCCGCGGCATCGATGACGATGGTCGCGACCGACTCGTTGCGGCAGGAGCTCACCGAACGCGGCTTCCGCAAGCTCGGCTTCTGGACCCGCGGTGTCGACACCAAGCTGTTCAATCCGGACCAGCCGGCCAGGCTCGAACTGCCGCGGCCGATCTTCATGACCATGGGCCGCGTCGCCGTGGAGAAGAACCTCGACGCCTTCCTCTCGCTCGACCTGCCCGGCACCAAGGTCGTGGTCGGCGACGGCCCGCAGAAGGCGGCGCTGGAACTGAAATATCCCGACGCGGTTTTCCTCGGCGAGAAGAAGGGCCAGGACCTGACCTCGCATCTCGCCGCCGCCGATGTTTTCGTGTTTCCGAGCCTCACCGACACGTTCGGTGTGGTGCAGCTGGAGGCGCTGGCCTGCGGCACGCCGGTGGCGGCGTTCCCGGTCACCGGCCCGAAGGATGTCATCGCCGATCATCCGATCGGGGCGATCGACAACGACCTGCGCAGCGCCTGCCTGCGGGCGCTGACCATGTCGCGCGAGACCTGTCGCAACTTCGCGCTGGAGCGCTCCTGGGAAAACAGTGCGCGTCAGTTCATCGGCAATCTGGCCACGCTGCAGCCGAGCCGCGCGCCGCGGCCCGCCCGCCGCGTCGCCGGCCGGACCGCGGTTCCGAATTAACAGCTCAATCGAACGAGAGACGAGAGACTATCTATGGCTGATATCATCAAGCTGGACGCCAACCGCACCCTGGACTTCGACCGCGAGATGGTCGAGCAGGCCTATGACCGCTGGGCGCCGATCTACGACCTCGTGTTCGGCGGCGTGTTCAGCAAGGGCCGGCAGGCCGCGATCCAGGCCACCAACAAGATCGGCGGCCGAGTGCTCGAGGTCGGCGTCGGCACCGGCATCTCGCTGCCGCTCTATGGTCAGAATGTGCGCATCTTCGGCACCGACATCTCGGAAGCGATGCTTGAAAAGGCCAAGAAGCGCGTCGCCGAGTATGGCCTGAAGAATGTCGAGGGGCTCGCGGTGATGGACGCCGAGAAGCTCGAATTCCCCGACAATTCGTTCGATGTGGTGATGGCGCAGTATGTGCTGTCTGCGGTGCCGAATCCGGAAGCCGCGCTCGACGAGTTCGCGCGCGTGGTGCGCCCGGGCGGCGAGTTGATCATCCTGACCCGCGTCAGCGCCGATGCCGGCGTGCGCCGCTTCATCGAGCAGACGCTGCAGCCGGTGGTGCGTCCGCTCGGCTTCCGCACCGCCGAGTTCGCCTGGTCGCGCTACACCAAGTGGCTGGCGGAGGCGCGCGGCATCGAACTCGCCGAGCGCCGCCTGATCCCGCCGCTCGGTCACTTCTCGCTGGTTCGCTTCCGCAAGGCGGACGTGGCCAATGCCGCCTAGGGCTTTCGGCCGATCCTTAATCCTTCGAGGCGTCTGGTTTGTCCGGGCGCCTCGCGACGAGGCCGCACCTGTTGCGTCAAGGCGTCGCTCCGCATTGTCATATGTCATTATGATGATGTCACATACGCTACATCGAATCCCTGTAAACCAAGTTCCGAAAGATGTTGGGGGAACCAATGATCAAGAATTTCCTGCAAGAGCTGCGTACGCAGCGCTGGGATGACCACCGCTACTATCATCACAGCCGGATCAACCAGAGCCTGCACTTCGTCAGCGCGCTGAGCTTTCTGTTTGCCTATGTGATGCTGTTCTTCGATCCCGTCGTGTCGGCGCTGGTCGGCTGGCTGGTCTCGATGACCTCGCGCCAGGCCGGTCACTTCTTTTTCGAGCCGAAGGGCTACGACCACGTCAACCAGGCGACCCACGAGCACAAGGAAGACATCAAGGTCGGCTACAATCTGCAGCGCAAGGTCGTGCTGATGGCGATCTGGGCGGCTTCGCCGATGGTGCTGTACTTCGATCCGACGCTGTTCGGCCTGTTCAAGCCGTGGGTCACGATGACCGACTTCGCCCGCCAGGTGGCCAAGATCTGGCTCGTGGTCGGCATCGGTGGTCTGCTGTTCCGCACCGTCCACCTGTTCTTCATCCGCGACGTCGAGACCGGCCTCGTCTGGATGACCAAGATCATCACCGACCCCTTCAACGACCTGAAGCTCTATCACAAGGCGCCGCTGTTTCTCTTGAAGGGCGAACTGATCGATCCGGGTCTCGAGAAGCACGTCAAGCACGCTGCCTGATCGTTGCTCCCCCAAACGTCTTTGAAACTGCGTCGTGCCCGGGCTTGTCCCGGGCATCTACGTCTCAGGGCTTCCGTGAACAGGCTAGGCCGAACTGCTCGCCACAACGGGACTGCGCTCCCTCTCCCGCTTGCGGGGGAGGGCTGGGGTGGGGGTGTCGCCGCTTGTGACACTCTTTGTGAGGAGAGAGCCCCCACCCGGATCGCATCTGACGATGCGATCCGGCCTCCCCCGCAAGCGGGCGAGGCCAAGGAAAGCGAAGGACTCGGAGGTGGTACGGCCTCAGCGCCCGAACTTCACGGCGACCATTTCCTTCAGGATCTGCCGCTTGATGTTCTTGTTGGTGAGGCCGGCCTTGTGCCACCACCAGCCGTCGCGCTTCATCTTCTCGCAGGCGGCGACGAGGCGGTCGGCGACCTCGGCGAAGTCGGCGTCGGTGTAGTTGAGGGTGAAGATCAGCCGGCCGGTGCCGACCCAGCTCAGCGCCAGTCCCTCGGCCCGCAGATAATATTGCAGCATCCAGTTATAGCGGGACGGCTCAGTGTAGTAGACGGTCCAGATCGACGAGATGTTGCCGACGCGAACCGGGAGGTTCTGCGCGGCGAGGCGGTCGTTCAGCGCCTTGGCGCGGCCGTTCCAGGTCTCCTCGAGCCCGTTGTAGATCGAGCGGAAGTTCGGGCTGGCGAGCCGGCTCAGGAACTCGTCCATCGCCGTCATCACATAAGGGTGCGAGTTGAAGGTGCCGCGGGCAAAGCAGATGTCGGCCGGACGGTCGTCGCGGAAGCGCCGCATCAGGTCCTTGCGGCCGCAGACCACGCCGATCGGAAGTCCGCCGGCGAGGCTCTTGCCGTAGGTCACCATGTCGGCCTTGACGCCGAAATATTCCTGGGCGCCGCCGGCGGCGAGACGGAAGCCGACGAACACCTCGTCGAAGATCAGCACGATGCCGCGCTCGGTGCAGACCTCGCGCAGCTGCTTCAGCCATTCGATGTAGCCGGCGCGGTCGTATTTGGAGGAGCGCGAAGAGTCGACCAGCGCGGAATCGCCGGGCGCGTTGGAGTTCGGATGCAGTGCCTGCAGCGGATTGACCAGCACGCAGGCGATGTCCTTGCGGGTTCGCAGCACGTGCAGCGTCTTCTCCGACATATCGGCGAGCGTGAAGGTCTCGTGCGGCGACACCGGGTTGCCGACGCCGGGCTGCACGTCGCCCCACCAGCCATGGTAGGCGCCGGCGAAACGGACCAGACGCGTTCGCTTGGTGTGGTAGCGCGCAAGCCGCACCGCCTGCATCACGGCTTCGGTGCCGGACATGTGGAACGAGACCTCGTCGAGGCCGGAGATCTCGCAGAGGCGCTTGACGTTGTCGGCGATGATCGGGTGGTAGGGGCCGAGCACCGGACCCAGCGCATGGGCGCGTTTCTCGCCTTCCGCAATGCACTCCTTGTAGAAGTCGTTGCCGAAGATGTTGACGCCGTAGGAGCCGGTCAGGTCGTAGAACACATTGCCGTCGAGGTCGGTGACGGTGACGCCGCTCGAGGCCTGCATGAAGGCCGAGGTGTTGAGGTGCTCGCGCACCAGGCGGCTGTACTGGAACGGCACGCGGTAGGCTTCGGTGAACTGCAGGTCGGAGATGCGGCCCGACACCTCGGCGGTGAGCGCGCGGCCCTTGGGGTAGCGGTCCTGGTAGAGGCCGGCGAGGCGGAAGAAGCCGTCCTGGCGCTGTACCGCGATCTCAGACGGCGCGCCGTCGGAGCGGAAGAAATCGTCGATATCGAATTCGTATTTCGGGACCATGCGCGCGACCATCTTGGACATCTTGGAATGTCCGGTCAGCGAGCGGTGCTTGGCGCGCGACAGCGCGATGCGGGCCTGAATTTTGGGGAAAGCTGCGGCGGCGCCGGCAAGCGCGGCGGCGGACAGCGAGAGAATCGGAAGGGATGAATCCATGACAGAAGCGCTAGCCTCCACACCTAACAGATTCATGACAGTGAAGGGGTTGATCTCGGCATTCACCCAGCAGGAGGACCTCAATTTCCTGCTAACGAACCGGATTCCGCGGGCCGCGCTGACCCGATTCATGGGCTGGTTCTCCAAGATCGAGAACCCGCTGGTGCGCGACGCCTCGATCGCCTGCTGGAAGCTGTTCTCCGATCTCGACCTGTCGGAGGCGAAGAAGACCGAGTTCAGGAGCCTGCACGACTGCTTCACCCGCGAGCTCAAGCCCGGTCTGCGCCCGGTCGTGGCGGATCCCGCCATCATCGCCAGCCCCTCGGACGCGATCATCGGCGCGCATGGCCGGATCGAGGACACCGAGCTGTTCCAGATCAAGGGCGCGCCTTACTCGCTGCTCGATCTGCTCGGCGATCCCGCGCTGGTCGAGCAGCACAAGAACGGCCGCTTCGTCACGCTGCGGCTGACGTCGAGCATGTATCACCGCTTCCACGCGCCTTATGATCTCACCATCGACAAGGTCACGTTCATTCATGGCGACGTTTGGAACGTCAATCCGATCGCGCTGAAGCGGATCGAGCGGTTGTTCTGCAAGAATGAGCGCGCGGTGCTGCGCGCGCGGCTGTCCAGCGGCGAGGCGCTGACGCTGGTTCCGGTGGCCGCCATTCTGGTGGCGAGCCTCCGCCTGCACTTCCTCGACGTCACGCTGAATGCGCAGACGAGAGGGCCGGTCGATTTTCCATGCGACGCGCATGTGACGAAGGGCGACGAGCTCGGCTGGTTCGAGCACGGCTCGACCATCATCGTGCTTGCGCCTGGCAATTTCGAGTTCTGCGACAATGTCGCAGAGGGAACGCGGATCAAATGCGGTGAGCCGCTGCTGCGGAGGCCTGCGATGTGATCTCGCTTGTTCCGTCGCGTGCTTGTTTGGCATGCCTTCCGCGCAAACGCTTTGCGTTCATTGCGAGGGAAAACCGGTTTCCACTTTTCCGGATCATGCTCTAATATGCACGCGATCGTCGCGCGACGATTCCAAATCGCAAACTTTCAGGACACGAAATGGCACGGACGCCTGTTCTGGCGGCGGGGGGCATTGTGCTGCGGCGGGAGGCGCCGCCGCGCATCGCGGTCGTGCGGCTGCGCAAGCGCAATGAATGGGTGTTGCCGAAAGGCAAGCTCGATGACGGCGAGACGCCGCGCGCCGCCGCCGAGCGCGAGGTGCTGGAGGAAACTGGCCACGCCGTCGACGTGCACGAATTCCTCGGCACGCTGGTCTATGACTCCGGCGGCCGCTCCAAGGTCGTGCATTACTGGCGCATGGAGGCCGGCGGCAGGCCGGTGCGCGAGTTGATGAGCGACATCAGGGAGGTCGACTGGCTGCCGCTCGAGCTGGCGCTCGCACGATTGTCGCGCGGCTACGAGCGCGCGTTCCTGGAAAATGTCGGGCCGATCGCGCTGCAGGCTGCGGCACTCGCCGAGCGCGAGCGGCGCGTGCGTGCACGGGCCGCAGCCGCCGAACGGCGGCGCAGCCGTGCCGCGGTCCAGCCGGCCGTCGAGGAGGAGCCAGCCGTCGAGACGCCGGTGGTTGCGGAGACTCCCGCGGTCGTGGAGATCCCGGACGTAATGCAAACCGAACCGGACGCGCCGACCGAGGTGCCACAAGATGCCGAGATGGATGCTCGCGAGGCGATCGCGCAGTCCGTCGACCAGCCTGCGCCACCGGTCGAGCCGCCGTCGTTTGCGCCCGAGATCGAGCCGGCCGCCACGGCACCTCAGCCCGCCCTGCGCAAGAACCTGATCCAGCGCGTGCGGGACTGGCTGCACCGCGCCGCCTAGAGAGCTTCGGTTCTTATTGAATAAGAACCGAAGCTCTGGATTTTCTGTTTTGACGCGTTTTCTTCACGCGAACCGGTGGCCACTTTGCTCGAAAACGCTCTGAGGCGGCGCATCCCCGCTCAGTTTTGCCGCCTCGGCTTCGGCGGCGGCTTTGCAGCCCTTGGCGCCGGAGGTCGCCGTTGCTGGAAGCCGGGACGGGCCTGCGCCGGCCGTTGCATGCCGGGCGGGCGGGCGCCCGGGGCGGCCTGCTGAATGCCCGGCGGCCGGGGCGGGCCCTGCATCGGCGGCACGGGCTGCACGGCGCCCTGCCGCGGAGCGCCCGGCTGACCCGGCTGACGCACGCCGGGCTTTTGCAAGCCGCCCTGGCGCGCAGGTTGTTGCCCGGTTGGCTGTTGTCTTGCCGGGGTCTGCACGCCTGGCGCGCGCGGTAGCGGCGCGCCGCCGGGCTGACCGGGCAGGCTGTGCTGCGCGGCACCTTGCTGCTGCGTGCCCGGCTGCTGCTGCGAGCCCTGCCGCCCGGGCGTGCCCGGGTGCTGCGGCTGGCCGGGACGGTTCGGTTGACCGGGCTGCTGCAATTGACCCGGACGGTTCTGCTGCCCCGGCTGCTGCGGAGCATTGCGGTTCTGGCCCGGCAATCCGTTCTGCCGCCGCTGCACCGGCTGGCCGCGGTTCGGATAGGGCGCGGTCGGATTGGTGCGGCGGAAGTCCGGATTGGCGCGGCGGAAGTCGCGCTGTTCGGTCACGACCTGGCGGCCGAGCGTTTGCGTGGTGTGGACCTGGCGCACAAAGCCCTGGTCGCGCGCCATCTGTTGCGGCGAGATCGTAAGCGGCACCGCGGCGAAGCGCGCGCCGCTAGTGCCGGGACGAATGGCAAAGCCGCTCGCGGCGCGCGTCAGCACGCCAAGCGAGGCGCCGCTGCGGTCGCTGATCTCGATCCGTCCGACATGCCCGTCGGCGTCGGGATACAGCTTGATGCCGACATTGTTGTCGGTCGCATTCGCACCATCAGGCACCTCCACGAGTCCCGTGGTGCCGCGGATGCCGAGCGTCGCCGTCGGCGTCGAGATCTTCATGTTGCCCGTCCTGGCGATGGCCGCGGCGACGAACGCCGCCGTTCCCTTGGCGACGTTGAACAGCGCGTTGTTCTGCTGGCCGCCGTCCTCGTAGACGTAGTTGTCGATCGTGATCTTGGCGTTGGCGCGCAGGTTGAAGGTGGTGCCGTCGGTGAAGGTGATGCCGAGTGACGACGTCGCCGCGGTCGCGACCTCGTCATTGGCGAAGATGTCGTCGCGGATCTGCAGCGGCGTCGTGGTGTTGTTGCGGGTGACGGTCGCGGTGCCGGTCAGCGTTGCGACGTTGCCGATCGGCTCGGGCGCGGCGGCCGGTGGATTGGCCGCCGGTGCCGGCGTCGCAGGTGCAGGCGTTGCCGGAGCTGCACCAGGAGTGGGCGCGGGGGCAGGCGTCGGTGCTGACTGCGCTTGCGCGAGTTGCGTCAGCTCCGGTGCGGCGACGGCGCGCGCATGCCAGCCCAGCATCAGGCCAGCGCCAAGCAGGAGCGCGAAACAGACTCTGCGCGGCATCACCATCGATTTCCCGGGAAGCACTTGGACGGATCGGCAATTGAGCCGCGTCTGGCTGAATGCCGAATGAACGGCGGTGCCTTGTTGTCGTGGCAAGCCGCGACGATCAAGTGCCGCGTCCCCGTCATCGAGCGCGGCGCAGCCAGTCGGTCGTCGTGATCGGTCAGCCGCGCTTGTGCGGGGTGATTTTCATCGCGCGCCCGTTTGTTTCGCTAGCTACACGCGCACGGGGTGATCCCGGACGTCACGGCACCGCCGTTGCCGTGTCCCTATCGAGGGCGAGCACGGCCTCGCGTTCGGCGTCGGGCATGGCGCGGATGCGGCGCCTGGCCGTGAGCCGGATCGCGGCAAATCCGCCGAGGAACACCACGATCTTGCTCACGATGCCGAAGATCGGCATCACCATGGCCCACGTCGCCGCGCTGCAGGTGAGCGCAACGAACGCGTTCACGGCCGCGGAGACGAACATCAGGCCGGCCCAGGCGAGGCCAACCATCGCGGCCACATCGGGCACGACAGTCTTTGCGATGTCAGGCAGATAGCGGTTGAGCCAGCCGGGCTTGAGCATCAGGACGCCGACGATCGCGTAGAGCACGCTCGGCTTGAACAGCACGAAGCGCGGGTCATGAGTGAGCAGCGTCGCGGTGCCCCGCGATCCCGAGACCGACCGCGAGGGCGGTGTTGTGCGTCAGCAGAAAGATCACGAGAAAGACCACGGTCGACGCCAGGTCGAGGAGCAGCAGCTTGGCCGCATGCAGGAAATTCTTCATCGGACGTTGAACTCCGCCTTTCCGGTTGCGCGACGGGCATGTCGCGCTCGCGATGCATGGATCATTTGCCCGGTTGAAATGCCGGACGATCTGGCCGCCGTTTCGCCATCAAGAGAGATATCCGGGATGCAACACGGGGGCGAGCCGGTCGATGAAAGGAAGGATTAGATATGGTTGCCCGTTGAACAGAAAATGGACGAGCCAGGACGGAGTGAGGGAGCCGTATCTCAAGCGCAACGCGAACAATATTATGCCGAACCCGACCATGACGATGCTCCAGACAAAGCCGAGCGGATCGCCTGCGCAAAGCGCCCGGTGGAGACGGCCACCGGGCGCGAAAATCCAAGGTCGGGAAATCTTGGGTCGGCGTTCAGAACACGCCGAGGATGATGGCGCAGACAAAGGCCAGCGCGACGTACGCGGCGATCATGCTCAGCTTGCTTAGCAGCGGACTCGCGGAATCCATTGGGATGCTCCCTCGGTTCACAGCGGCCCCCACTAACGCCGAAGCCGGCGGTCGGTTCCCGGCCATCAAAGTCACCCCTGCAGTCCATCCGGCAGCAGGCGCCGGGTTCCAGCGCATGGTTAAAGAGACCTGAAATCAACGCGTTGAAGAGTCTTTAAATAAATTCGTCGAACCTGCACGCATGACGCGTGGAGTTCGTTTGTATCTCGTCGGCTCCCTTGTCCTCGTTTCGCTGGCTGGTTGCGGGCGCGGTCTGTTTCAGACTGCCGAGCGCGAGCCGTGGCGGGCCGAGGCGGAGGTCGCATGCCTGAAATCCGGCGCGGTCAAGGAAGGTCCCGACCTCGTCCGCATCGATCCGATCTCCGGTCCCGGCGTCTGCGGCGCGGAGTTTCCGCTCAAGGTTGCAGCGCTCGGGGAGAGCAGCTCCGCATACGGATTTGCCGATGACCTGCGGCCGCCGGCACCGATCGGCAACCAGCCGCGCTGGCCGATCAACCAGCCGCCGCCGAGCCCACCGTCCGCGCAGGCCCCTTATTCCAACCAGGCCGTCGGCCAGCCAAGCTATGGCGGCCAGCCGAACGGTCCGATCTCGCTGACTGCACCCGGCGTTGCGCCGCAGCAGGACGAAATCAACTTGCCGCCCGAAGGGACGCCCGAAGCAAGGGCCGACAAACCTTATTATCCGGGCTTGCCGGCCAATCCGCAGCGCGACAGCGCGGCCGCACCGTATTCGCCGGCGCCCTATGGTCAGCAGCCCGGCGGGGGAGCGCTGCCGCGGCTCGGCCCCTCGAGTGGCAATCCGGTCGCGGCGGTTGGACCGGTCGCAGTGAAGCCAGCCGCTACGCTCGCATGCCCGATTGTCTCGGTGCTCGAGCGCTGGCTGAACGATTCCGTGCAGCCGGCGGCGCAGCGCTGGTTCGGCGCGCGCGTGGTCGAGATCAAGCAGATTTCCGCCTATTCCTGCCGCGGCATGAACGGCAATCCACATGCGCATATTTCCGAGCATGCCTTTGGCAACGCTCTCGATATTGCAGCCTTCACGCTCGCCGACGGCCGCCGCATCACGGTGAAGGACGGCTGGAAGGGGCTGCCGGAGGAGCAGGGCTTCCTGCGTGACGTGCAGGCCGCCGCCTGCCAGCAGTTCACTACGGTGCTGGCGCCGGGCTCCAATGTGTACCACTATGACCACATCCATGTGGACCTGATGCGCCGCGCCAGCCGCCGCTTCATCTGCGAGCCGGCTGCCCGGTCGGGCGAGGAGGTTGCTGCACGCGCCGGCGGCCGTAGCCCCTATGCAGCGCGCGATCCTTATGTCACAGGATCGATCGCGGGCAGAAAGCCCGCCGCCTCCCGGGGTAGGCTCGGGAGCAACGAAGAAGACGACCTCGCCGACGAGTAGTGCGTCAGGCGCTCATGTTTGCCCGTTGCCGTGCAAACGGTAGCCATCTTTTGCTGCATATGTTCGCCGAGTCGGGCACGCTCGGCTGATTCTAGGGGACACCTTTGCAAGACGCGCCGATTATTCTGGTCATTGAAGACGATCGCGATCTGCAGTCGCTGGTGGAGGACGCCCTCAAGGACGGCGGCTACGAGCCGGCGATCGCGGGCTCGGGCGAGGAGGCGTTGACGCTCCTCAAGGCCTTCCGGACCAAATACAGCGCGCTCGTCACCGACATCCGACTGCTTGGCCGGCTCGATGGCTGGCGCGTGGCGCGCGGCGCCCGCGAGATCGACCCGTCCTTTCCGGTGCTCTACATCACCGGCGGCTCGGGCGACGAGTGGCCGACCAAGGGCGTGCCGGACAGCGTCCTGCTGCAAAAGCCGTTCTCGCCGGATCAACTGGTCGAGGCGCTTGCAAAGCTCCTCAAGACGGCGCCACAGGCCTGATCGCGGTCGTGCCGATTGATGCGCCAAATTGATGCGCCAAGTTGAGGCACCGGGCCGCGTCGCGCACGGCGCCCTCCACCGTGCGGCAGGAGCGATTGGTCTGGCGGCACTTATTCCGTCTTTATTATTCCGTCTTTATAAAGTGCCGATGCGCTCCTCCTCGAATTCCTACGGCCTCCCGCCGATCGTTCGGGCGAGCATTCCCGCAAGCTCACCGACACGGTGGTGTCGCGCCGCGTGACCCCAGATGATAAGAGCTGCGTCAGGTTCATCATCACGGGAATCCATCATGGCAGCAGAGAAAGTCGCGCTCGTCACCGCAGGCGGCAGTGGCATGGGAGCGGCGGCCGCGCGGCGGCTGGCCGCCGATGGATTCCGCGTTGCGATCCTGTCGTCGTCGGGCAAGGGCGAGGCGCTGGCGAACGAACTCGGAGGGCTCGGCTTCACCGGCTCGAACCGCTCGAACGACGATCTGAAGCGCGCGGTCGACGGCGTGATGGCCCGCTGGGGTCGCATCGATGCGCTGGTCAACAGCGCCGGCCACGGCCGGCGCGCGCCGGTGCTGGAATTGACCGATGAGCAATGGCACACGGGCCTCGACGTCTATCTGATGAACGTGATCCGCCCGACGCGGCTCGTCGCGCCGGTCATGCAGGCGCAGAAGGCGGGCGCGATCGTCAACATCTCCACCGCCTGGGCATTCGAGCCGAGCGCGATGTTTCCGACCTCGGCGGTGTTTAGGGCAGGGCTCGCGGCCTTCGCCAAGCTGTTCACGGACAGCTATGCCGCAGACAATGTGCGCATGAACAACGTGCTGCCAGGTTGGATCGACAGCCTGCCGGCAACCGACGAGCGCCGGCAGAGCGTGCCGATGAAGCGCTACGGCAAGGCGGAAGAGATTGCGGCAACGATCGCATTCCTTGTGTCCGAGGGCGCGGCCTATATCACCGGCCAGAACATCCGCGTCGACGGTGGGTTGATGCGCTCGATCTGACGCATTCATCCTCATCGCGAATTCCAACTCCTCATCCTGAGGAGCTTGCGAAGCAAGCGTCTCGAAGGATGTAGGCCAAAGGAGGGCTTCATGGTTCGCCTGGCGATGCGTAGCATCGTCCAGAGACGCGCGTTCCGCGCTCCTCACCATGAGGAGCGGGGGCGACGCACGCGCCAGCAGTTGCGTCTACACGCTGCATGGCGCGTTCCAAACCGGACGCGCCACAAGTGTGGTCACCTCAGATTGCATTTGTCTTGATGACAAACTGAAAGCCCAGGTCTAGCCTTCCGTAAAACATAACGGACGGGAGGAATGGCATGCCAGATGCATCAGTCGCGGCACGTGCTTCGCAATCAAGCAGCAGCGCAACATCGCAACAGGTCGACGTCGCGGTCGTCGGTGCCGGCTTCGCCGGCCTTTATCTGTTGCATCGCCTGCGCAAGGCGGGCTTCTCGGTCGTTGCGCTGGAAGAGGGCGGCGACGTCGGCGGCACCTGGTACTGGAACCGCTATCCCGGCGCGCGTTGCGACATCCAGACCATCGACTACAGCTACACGTTCGATCCGGAGCTCGACACCGCGTGGACCTGGTCGGAGAAATACGCGACGCAGCCGGAAATCCTGCGCTATCTCGGCTTCGTTGCCGACCGCTACGATCTGCGCAGCGACATCCGCTTCGGCACCAAGGTCACGCAGGCGACATGGGACGACGCGAGCGAGCGCTGGCAGCTTGCGACCGACAAGGGCGCGCCGGTTTCGTGCCGCTACTACGTCATGGCGACCGGCTGCCTGTCGTCGCCGAAGCCGCCGGAGATCGATGGCGTCAAGGATTTCAAGGGCGAGATTTACTTCACGGGCCGCTGGCCGCATCAGGGCGTCGATCTCAAGGGCAAGCGCGTCGCCGTCATCGGCACGGGATCGTCGGGCATCCAGTCGATCCCGCTGATCGCAGCGCAGGCCGCACAGCTCACCGTATTCCAGCGCACGCCGAACTTCGCGCTGCCCGCCGGCAACGGTCCGTCGCCGGAGGATCGCAAGAGCTTCTTCGAGACCGATCGCGCCGCCTATCGCGAGCAGGCGCGCTGGTCGATGGCCGGCGTGCCCTATCCGCAGCAGACGGTGGTGAGCTGGCAGTTGAGCGACGTCGAACGTCGCGAGCGTTTCGAGAAGGCGTGGGCGGCGGGTGATCTCGTCCACATCCTCACCCAGCTCTGGGCCGACCAGGGCGTCGATGTCGACGGCAACACGCTGGTCGCCGATCTGATCCGCGAGAAGATCCGCGACGTCGTCGAGGATCCGGAGACGGCCGCGGCGCTGACCCCGCACGACCATCCGTTCGGCGCCAAGCGTCCCTGCCTCGATACGAATTACTACGCGACCTACAACCGTCCGAACGTGACGCTGGTGAATCTGCGGCAGGAGCCGATCAAGGCGATCGCGGCCGGCGGCATCACCACCGACAAGCGCAGCTTCGATGTCGATGTCATCGTGTTCGCCACCGGCTTCGACGCGATGACCGGCGCGATCATGGCGGTGCATCCGATCTCGGGGCGCGGCGGCAAGTCGCTGTCCGCGGTCTGGGCGCACGGGCCGCAGACCTATCTTGGGCTCACGGTCGCGGGCTTCCCCAATCTCTTCATGATCACCGGCCCCGGCAGCCCCTCGGTGCTGTCGAACATGGCGGTGTCGATCGAGCAGCATGTCGACTGGGTGGTCGACCGCCTGGTGCAACTGCGCGACGCCGGCTTCACCACGATGGAGGCGACCGAAGCAGCACAAACCGGCTGGCAGCGCCACATGGCCGACTGCGCGATGCTGACGCTGCATCGGCTCGCCAACACCTGGTACACGGGCGCCAACGTGCCCGGCAAGCCGCTGGGGGTGATGCCCTATACCGGCGGCGTCGGCCCGTACCGCAGCATCTGCAACGAGGTCGTCAGCCGCGGCATGCTCGGCTTCAAGCTCACCGGCCCCGGCGTTGCTGCGCAGTGCAATGACGGCGAAGTGGTACGGCTGCAGCCCGATGTGCGGCTGGTGCTGAACCTGCTTGGCGAGATGAACCTGCCGCCGATCGAGACGATGGGCGCGCAGGGGGCGCGCGACTTCCTCAACGAGTTCAACAAGGGCCGTCCGGCCGGGCGGCCGGTCGGCGAAGTCGGCACCGGCATGCTGCAGGGCGCCGAGGGGCCGCTGCCTTACAAGCTGTACCGCCCGGCGACGCCGGGCCCGCATCCGATCGTGGTCTACTTCCACGGCGGCGGCTGGGTGCTCGGAGACGAGCAATCGGACGATCCGTTCTGCCGCGACCTGTGCCGGCGCACCGGCATGATCGTCGTCAGCGTCGGCTATCGCCACGCGCCCGAGCATCGCTTCCCGGCGGCGGCGGAAGACGGCTATGCGGCGGCGCGCTGGATTGCTGCGCACACCGCCGAGCTCGGCGGCAGGGCTGGCCCGGTGCTGGTTGCCGGCTGGAGCGCCGGCGGCAACATCGCGGCCGTCACCTGCCAGCTCGCGCGCGATCGTGGCGGACCCGAGATCGCGGGCCAGCTCCTGATCTGCCCAGTCACCGACTGCACCTTCGACCGCCCGTCCTATGTCGACAATGCAACCGGCTATTTCCTGACCCGCGGGCTGATGTACTGGTTCTGGGACCTCTACTGCTCGCCCGCCGATCGCACCGATCCGCGCGTCGCGCCGTTGCGTGGCAAGCTCGAAGGCCTGCCGCCGGCCTTCGTCGTGACCTGCGAGTTCGATCCGTTGCGCGACGAGGGCATTGCCTATGCCGAAGCGATGGCGAAGGCCGGCGTGCCGGTCGAGCAGCTCAGGGCACACGGCCAGTTCCACTCGTCCTTCACGATGGTCGACGTCATCATCACCGGAGTCAGCGGTCGTGCGAAGATGGCGCAGGCGCTGCGCCGCTTCGCCGGGCTGCCTGAGGAGGTCGGGCAGGACAACGTCCGGCCGCCCGAGGTCAACGCCGCCGCGGAGTAAGCTGGCAGTTTCGCGGCGTTCGGCCTTGTGCGCTAGCCGAGTTCGAACGTCGTGACGCCGAACACGCGATCGATCCGCAATGGCGGGATCGCGTCAGTGTACATGCGTGCAGTCTCGAACACCGGGGAAAGTCCGAGCCCTTGCGCCAGTGCGACGGCGTCGCGATTGACCGCGGGCACGTCGAGGAAGATTTCGCCGCCGCCTGTGCTCGCCAGAAGTGCGGACAGGACAGCCTCGGCGCTCGCGCGGTCATTGGCGACAAGCGGGCCGATCTTGCGGCCGGTGCGGCATGGACGGATCACGCCCCAGCCGGCCAGCTTGCCGTCGCGCATCAGCGCGCGTCCGACATGCGCGGGCGCGTTGATCCAGGCGCGCAGGAAGGCCGGGCGCGGTGCCGGAAACACCGTGGCATCTTCGGCCTCGATCAGCGCGGCCGGCACATCGGTCAGCGCGATGATGTCGTCGTTCGGCGCAGGCGGTGCGGCGACGCTGCCGCCATAGCGCACATTGGCGTAAGCGAGCTCAAAGCCGGACTTCCGGTAGTTCGCCTGCTGCGCCACCACGCCATCGAGTCCGATCACGCGCGGATGCGCATGCGCCATTGCCGCATTCCATATCTTTAGGCCAAGACCGCGGCCGCGCAGATCCGGACGCACGATGTAGAAGCCCAGGAAGGCAAATCGCGCACCGTAGTTGACGCAGGAGACCACCGCGGCAGGCCGCCCGTCGAGCTCGCCGATGAAGAATCCCTCCGGGTCTTCGGCGGCAAAGCAGCTGGCATCGGCGAGACCGGGATTCCAGCCCTCGGCCGCGGCCCAGTCCACTGCGAGCGCGATCTCGTTCGGCCGCATGTGTCTGATGGTGAAGTCGTTCATGGCGAATGATCACCTCGAGCTGGCGTCGGTTGATCCAGCGTAGCGCGCCAGGCTCGCCGCGTCATTCCGGTCGGGACGCGCATTCGCGCCACCGCTGATCCGCAACGATCTCCGTGAAATCAGTTCGCCTGCTTCGGCCGATACGCTGCGAAGAACACGCGCGTGGCGCTGTCGACCACGGTGGCGATCTGTTCGGGCGAGGGCGACGGCTTGGCCTGGAAGATGAACGCCTGGAACAGCGTCGCCTGGCACATCTGCATGAACTGCCAGGCGGCGAGCTGATAATTGTCGATCACGAGCTCGCCGAGCGCGGCGCGTGCCTCGAGATAGGCGGCGAAGCGATCGACCGTGTGGGCGATCACATGAGTGTAGAACCGGCTGCCGAGCTCGGGCATCCGCTCGGCAATCGCCATCACCGTGCGGATCGCCGAGCCGCCGCCGGGCCGGCACAGCAAGCCGACATAGGCGCGGCCGAATTCGGGGAGGGTGATGTCGACGCCACGCTCCGGGTCGAAATTGAAGACGGTCTTGCCCTGCTCGAGCTTCTCCTCCTCGACAATCGCCGCGAACAGCCCGGCCTTGTCGGGAAAATAGACGTAGAGCGTGCCCTTGGAGACCCCGGCGGCGCGGGCGATCTCGCCCATGCTGGCGCCGTCAAAGCCGAGGTCCATGAAGACCTTGCGGGCGCCGTCCAGGATCTGGCGGCGCTTCGATGAGTCCTCCTCGGCGACGATGTGGAGGGGCTTTGGGGGCGATGCAGCCATTGGTTCAGCTTGCTGGGAAAGAACTCAACCCAAATCCGCGGGGGCGGGAATCGAAGCACTATAACTCGCTGTGTCGGATATATATTGACCGAACCGTTCGGTCAATGCTACATTTCGACGCGTGATGACCCGCGGGGCCGAGATTGCGGCGCCGCGGGCGTCGGGATTTTTTTGTGGGGAGGCCAATTATGGCCGCAGCGAGAGACCAGGCCGCGCGCATCGTTCGCACCGAGCCCGAGGCAGGCGCGGATCAGGACATGCGCGAGGTGGCCGCCAATTCCGGCGAGCAAGCCCGGACGCATATTGCCGAGGAGGCCAGGCGCCGCCCGGCCGAGGCGCCGCCCGCGCCTGCGCCCGAGCAGCCAGCCGCGCCGCCCGCGGCCAGCGCGCCGGCGAAACCCGGCAAGCGCAAATTCGTGATGTTCGGCGTGGTCGGCGCGCTCGCGCTCGCCGCTGCGAGCTACGCGACCTATTACCTGATGGTTGGACGGTTCTACGTCTCCACCGACGACGCCTATGTCCGCGCCAACAACACCATGCTCGGTGCACGCGTCGCCGGTCACATCGCCGCGATTCTGCCGGGCGACAACGCGCTGGTACGCGCGGGAGACGTGATCTTCCGGATCGACGACGGCGACTACCGGATCGCGGTCGATGCCGCGCGCACGAAGATTGCGACCCAGCAGGCGACGATCGAGCGCATCGGCCGCCAGGTCGCGGCCGCGGTGAGCGCGGTCGAGCAGGCCGAGGCGCAGCTCGTGTCCGCGCAAGCCGGATTGAAGCGTGCCGACCTCGACTTCGACCGCCAGCAGGCGCTGAGCAACAAGGGCTTTGCCTCGCGCGCCACCTTCGAAGTCTCCGAAGCCGGCCGCGACCAGGGCGCTGCCGCGGTGCGATCGGCGCAGGCGGCCTATGATGCCGCCAAGGACAATGTTGAGGTGACTAAGGCGCAGCAGGCCGAGGCGCGCGCCCAGCTCGCGGAATTGCAGACCCAGCTCGCCAAGGCCGAGCGCGATCTCGATTTCACCAAGGTGCGTGCGCCGGTCGACGGCACCTTCTCCAATCGCCTGGTCAATACCGGCGACTACATCACGGTCGGCCAGCGGCTCGGCAATGTGGTGCCGCTCGACGGCGTCTTCATCGACGCCAACTATAAAGAGACCCAGCTCAAGCGTATCCGTCCCGGCCAGCGGGTGACGATCAAGGTGGACGCCTACGGCTTCCGCAAGTTCACTGGCATCGTCGACAGCATCTCGCCGGCGGCAGGCTCGGTGTTCACGCTATTGCCGCCGGACAACGCCACCGGCAACTTCACCAAGATCGTGCAGCGCCTGCCGGTCCGCATCCGCGTGCCGGGCAGCGTCGCCCGGCAGGGCCTGCTGCGCGCCGGCATGTCGGTCTACACCACCGTCGACACGCGCGAAGGTGCGGCCGATGCCGACAGCGATGCCGATCTCGACTCGCCGATGATGATCCATCCGCAGTGATGGTCCACTGCCATGAGCTTCGATCCAGTCTTGCCCCGAGTAAAGGCGCGCTCCCTCTCCCGCTTGCGGGGGAGGGTTGGGGTGGGGGTGTCTCCGCGAGTCGGACCGCCTGAGTGGAGAGAGCCCCCACCCGCCGCGCTCCGGCGCGCAAGAGCGCTGCCGAGCGCGTCGACCTCCCCCGCAAGGCGGGAGAGGTCGTCCGAATTCGTGGCTTGCTTAAGCGTGAGCTAGCCCATGGCGAACGCGACCACTGCTCCCCCATTGATGACGGCCGCAGCGCCGGCGGCCGATCGTATCCAGCCGAGGCGGCTGTTTGCGTTCATCATCATGGTGTTCGGGATGTTCATGTCGATCCTGGACATCCAGATCGTCTCGGCCTCGCTCACCGAGATCCAGGCCGGCCTGTCGGCGTCTTCGACCGAAGTGTCGTGGGTGCAGACCGCCTATCTGATCGCCGAGGTGATCGCGATCCCGCTGTCCGGCTTCCTGTCGCGCGCGCTCGGCACGCGGCTGTTGTTCGCGATCTCGGCATTCGGCTTCACCTTCTCGAGCCTGTTGTGCGGCTTCGCCACCTCGATCGAGCAGATGATCCTGTGGCGCGCGCTGCAGGGCTTCCTCGGCGCCGGCATGATCCCGACCGTGTTTGCGTCGGCCTACACGATCTTCCCGCGCACCAAGTTCCACATCGTGGCGCCGATCATCGGTCTCGTCGCGACGCTGGCGCCGACGGTCGGCCCGACGGTCGGCGGCTACATCACCGACCTGATGTCGTGGCACTGGCTGTTCTTCATCAACGTCGTGCCCGGCATCGGCATCACCATCGGCGTGCTGGCGCTGATCGATTTCGACCAGCCGAACTTTGCGCTGCTCGATCGCTTCGACTGGTGGGGCCTGATCTTCATGGGCGGCTTCCTCGGCTCGCTCGAATATGTGCTGGAGGAAGGTCCGCAATATGAGTGGCTGCAGGACACCTCGGTCGCGGTCTGCGCCGCGATCGGCTTCGTCTCGGCGATCGCCTTCTTCTGGCGGGTATTGACCGCCGAGGAGCCGATCGTCGATCTCTACGCCTTCGCCAACCGCAACTTCGCGGTCGGCTGCGTGCTGCAATTCTGCATCGGCATCGGGCTCTACGGCCTGACCTACGTCTATCCGCGCTATCTCGCCGAGATCCGCGGCTACAGCGCACTGATGATCGGCGAGACCATGTTCGTCTCGGGCGTGACGATGTTCCTGATGGCGCCGGTGGTCGGCCGGCTGATGCTCAAGGTCGATCTGCGCTACATCATCGCCTTCGGCCTCGTCACCTTCGCGCTCGGCTCCTGGCAGATGACCTCGATCACGCGCGACTACGATTTCTACGAGCTGCTGCTGCCGCAGATCCTGCGCGGCATCGGCATGATGTGCGCGATGGTGCCGACCAACAACATCGCGCTCGCCACGCTGCCGCCGGACCGCGTCAAGAACGCCTCCGGCCTGTTCAACCTGATGCGCAATCTCGGCGGCGCGGTCGGGCTTGCCATCATCAACGAGGTGCTCAACGACCGCACCGACCTGCACATCTCGCGGCTGCACGACCGCGTGACCTGGGGCAACGCCACCGCGGTCGAGACGCTGAACATGCTGACCCAGCGGATGCAGGGTGCCGGCGATGCCGCGCTGATGGCGATGAAGCAGCTCTCGCAGATCGTGCACCGCCAGGCCGCGGTGATGGGCTATGGCGACGCCTTCTTCATGCTGTCGCTGTTCTATGTCGGCCTCAGTCTCCTGGTGCTGCTGGTCAGCAAGCCGCCGTCGATGGCCGCCGGCGGCGGCGACGCGCATTGACGCGCGCACGCATTCGTTTGCAATAATGTGACGTCGCCATTTGTAGCCCGCATGAGCGAAGCGACATGCGGGTACGCTGTAGGTGACGGGACATGGTCGCATCGCCGACACATCGACGCACTCACGCGGATGTCATCTTGAAAATCACGCGTGATGCATTTATAAGCGGCACTTCCTTACTCGAACCGGGGAGATGCGCATGAAGTCGTTTAATTCGCAGATCGCGCGCCCGCGTTCGATGATGCTGGATGCGCTTGCGCGTTAGCTCCCGGCGCTGATCGGGCCTGATCCCCGATCATTCAGACTTCCCAACACGTTACCGATAGTTATCAGTGACGGTCGCGCCCGGATTCCGTGCGCACGTCGCACCAGATGGAGCCGGCCGGCGCGGCAAAAGCGTGGCCGGAATGTGCCATGATCAATGAAAAGACCAAGCGACCGGCCGCGATCCGGTTCGTGCTTCCATTCGTCTTCTGCCACTGGCTGGAACAGCCGTTGCGCGCCTCTGTCGTCACGGCGGGATTCCTCGGCGCGACCGCTGCCGACCTGTTCATGCCGGTCTATTCCGGGCGTCTGGTTGATGCGCTGACCGCGGGCGCCTCCGATCCTGTCGCGCGTCATGCCGCGATGATCGCGTTCGGCGCGATTGTCGCGCTCGGCGCGCTGTCGGTGATCCTGCGGCTCGTGGGCATTGAGACGATCGTGCCGTTCACGCTGAAGACGATGTCCGATGTCGGGCAGCAGGCGTTCATGCGCGTGCAACGCTTCTCGACGGATTGGCACGCCAACTCGTTCGCGGGTTCGACCGTGCGCAAGATAACGCGCGGCATGTGGGCGCTCGACCTGTTGAACGACACCATCCTGATGGCGCTGTTGCCGTCGCTGGTGGTGCTGGTCGGCTCGATGATCCTGCTCGGCATGCACTGGCCACAGCTCGGCGCGGTGATCGCGGTCGGCTCGGTGATCTATGTCGCCATGACGATGGCGTTCCAGGTCAGCTACGTCGCTCCGGCCGCGCGCGTCTCCAATGCGTGGGACACCAAGGTCGGCGGCACGCTGGCGGATGCCTTGACCTGCAACGCGGTGGTGAAGTCGTTCGGCGCCGAGATGCGCGAGGACGCACGGCTTGCCGGCGTCATCAGCCGCTGGCGCAGGCGGGTGCGGCGGACCTGGTTCCGTTACAACCACACCGCGACCGCGCAGCTCGTGGTGCTGTTGTGCTTCCGCGCGTCCGTGATCGGCGGAGCGATCCTGTTGTGGGCGGCGGGCCACGCTACGCCGGGCGACGTCACCTATGTGCTGACCAGCTACTACATCATCCACGCTTACTTGCGTGATGTCGGCATGCACATCAACAACCTGCAGCGTTCGGTGAACGACATGGAGGAGCTGGTGCAGATCCATGGCGAGCCGCTCGGCATTGTCGACGCCGTCGACGCGCGCCCGATCGACATCCAGGGCGGCCGCATCGTGTTCGACGACGTGACGTTCCACTATGGCGGGCATCGCCGCCCGCTCTATGACGGGCTGTCGGTCGACATCCGCGCGGGCGAGCGCGTCGGCCTGGTCGGGCGCTCGGGCTCCGGCAAGACCACCTTCGTCAAGCTGGTGCAGCGGCTCTACGATGTCTCCGGCGGCCGGATCCTGATCGACGGTCAGGACATCGCGGATGCGACGCAGCAGTCGCTGCGCAGCCAGATCGCGATCGTGCAGCAGGAGCCGATCCTGTTCCACCGGACGCTGGCGGAGAACATCGCCTATGGCCGTCCCGGCGCCGGCATGGACGTGATCGAGCAGGCCGCGCGGCTTGCCAATGCGCACGACTTCATCATGCGGCTGCCGAAAGGCTACGGCACGCTGGTGGGCGAGCGCGGCGTCAAGCTGTCGGGCGGCGAGCGGCAGCGCGTGGCGCTGGCACGCGCCTTCCTGGCCGATGCGCCGGTGCTGATCCTGGACGAGGCGACCTCGAGCCTCGATTCGGAATCGGAGGCGCTGATCCAGGAGGCGATGGAGCGGCTGATGAAGGGCCGGACCTCGATCGTGATCGCGCACCGGCTGTCGACGGTGCGCAGCATGGACCGGATCTTGGTGTTCGATCGCGGCGAGATTGTCGAGCAGGGCACGCACAAGGCGCTGACAGCGCGACCGGGCGGCATCTACCGCGGCCTGTTCGAGCGCCAGGTGACCGAGTTCGACCGGATCGACGCGGCGGAGTGAATGGCGGCGCGCGGCTGACGGGCTGATGTCCGGTTACTCGCGCGCCGCTGGGGGCTCCGCGCGCGCTATCTCGCCGCAAATCCGCTCCACAGCAACCCGATGCCGGAGAGGACGAGCAACCCCAGCACGACGTCGGAAAAATTGCGGTCGCTCATCGCGTGATAGACGCGGGAGCCGAGCCAGGCGCCGAGCAGCGTGCCGGGAAAGGCGCAGAGCACCAGCCAGACGATCTCGGCCTTGACCAGGCCGCTTGCAATCTGCACGCACAGCGCGGTCGCAAGGATCGTGAAATTGAAGGTCTGGAAGACGCCGCGCCGCTCCGCCTTGCCCCAGCCGCGAAGGCTGGCCCACAGGATGGGAAGCGGACCGGACAGGCCGGCGAGGCCGCCGAGGATGCCGCCGGCAAAGCCGATCGCCGTGTCGGCCCATTTGCCGCCGAAGCGGATCGCCGTCGGAGTTCGCTGGAAATAAAGCACGACGGGAAACACCACCAGGAACACGCCGATGGTCCGCTTGAACACGATCGGATCGGCATGCGCGATCAGCAGGATGCCGATCGGTACACCGGCGAGACCGCCGAGGATGAAGGGCCAGATCAGGCGGAAATCGATTATCTTCCAGATCGACGGCAGCGTCGAGACCTGCGCGATCACCGAGCAGATCAGCACCAGCGGCACCGCCAGCGTCGGCGGCAGAACGTAGAGCCAGATGCCGAGCGCCATCAGCGCGGTGCCGAAGCCGGCGAGGCCGGATACGAATCCGCCGGCCAGCGCGCCGGAGAACAGGATCGCGTAGCTCGCCGCGGTCATCGTCGTCTCATTTTCTTGGTCATTGCGGCGACGTTTACACGACGACAGCAGCGGGTACTATTCGAAATCTCGGCTCTTCAACCATAATCGAAACTGGAAGCGTGCCCCATGATGACGAGTTCGTCCAAAACCTTTCTGGTCTGTCACGGCGCCTGGTCGGCGGGATGGGCGTGGAAGAAGATGCATCCGCTGATGCAGGCCGCCGGGCACCGGCTGGTCACCCCGAGCTACACCGGGCTCGGCGAGCGCGCGCATCTCGCCAATCCGTCGATCGACCTGGAAGCGCACATCGCGGACATGCTTGCCGTCATCAGATATGAGGACCTGCGCGACATCGTGCTGCTCGGCCACTCCTATGGCGGCATGGTCGCGACCGGCGTCGCCGATCGCGCGCGCGAGCGCGTGGCGCAGCTGATCTATCTCGATGCCTTCGTGCCGCGCGACGGACAATCGCTGTTCGACCTCAACGAAGTTGCGATCGAGAAGATGCGGGACGCCGCGCGGAACGGTGACGGCTGGCGCATCCCGCCGATGCCGACGCCGCCGGACACCTCGCCCGCCGACGTCGAATGGCTGACCGCGCGCCGCGCCGAC
Source organism: Bradyrhizobium sp. ISRA464 (assembly GCF_029910095.1). Classification (NCBI taxonomy): domain Bacteria; kingdom Pseudomonadati; phylum Pseudomonadota; class Alphaproteobacteria; order Hyphomicrobiales; family Nitrobacteraceae; genus Bradyrhizobium; species Bradyrhizobium sp. ISRA464. The sequence goes on from NZ_CP094526.1 coordinate 2,128,622, forward strand.
ATGCCGCTCAAATGTTTCGAGCAGAGGCTGACGCTGCAGCACGGCGAGCCAGCATTGCCGCGCAGCTACATCTACGCCACCCGCATCACGCCGGCCGATACCTTCGGGCAATTTGCGAAGCGCACGAAGGCCGAGGCCGGCTGGCGCTATTTCGAGATCGACGCCAGCCACGCGCCGAACGTCACCGCGCCGGAGGCGCTGATGGCGCTGTTGATCGAGATCGCGGCTCGGCCAGCATAGGAACTGGTCGGCGCGCATCACACGACACATGTCGCATTTTCGAAAACGTTGACCAATCGGCCAAGACCCGGCGGCCCGCTGGTGTCGCTTGCCGTCGCGATGCACCTGCTGGCGGCGCTGACGGGATCAGCTTCAGGCCGCTTGACCATCGCGCTCGCCGCCGTGATCGCAATCGGAACTGCAGTCGGGTCGTGCTGACGCCCGGCGAACCGCGTCCGCTGGAAGCGATCGACATCCTGCTCAGGGCCCGTTGGTCAGGTCTCCTTGTCTGCGAGTTGAATCCCTTCATCTCTCAGCGCCTTGAGCAGGGCCTGGACGTCCTCAAGCGAGAGCTCTTTCGGGCACAGCTCGTTGAGCTGATCGGAGGTGACAGCGCCGGTCCGATCGTTGATTTCGCGTGCAGCCTCGATGATCTTCCGCAGGTCCATCTGGAATCCCTTACGCGGCAGCTAGCGCCGTTCGTCGACAGAAGCAGGATGCCTTGATAGGGATCTCCGCGCGCGCCTGCGCGAGATCGAGCCGCTGCTTGATCAGCGCGCTCTCGACCTTCTCGCCGCGCCGAGCCAGGCATTCGTGCAGCCCGTGGAGCGACCACAGATTGTCCGGATGCTGGCAGGCCCGACTTAGCTTGCCATCAAGGCCGAGATCGGAGCGGTAGACCGCCTCGGCTTCCTCGATTCGTCCTTGCTCGAGCAGCAACGCGCCGAGCGCATGGCGGGGCGGCTGCATCCATCCCCATGGCTCATCGTAGGGCAACGCGTCGGAGAGCTCGACTGAGCCGCGCAGATGCGCGAACGCAATGTCGTAATTGCCCTTGCGGTATTCCAGCTCGCCATTGAGCATCGCCTCGGCGACATTGAGCAGGTTCGAGACCTTGTTGTTGTGCACGAGTCTGCTCTCCGGCACGCGGGCCTTCGCTGCCGCAAACAGGGCCTTCTCGGCTTCGGCCTTGGCGACATTGCCAAGCGCGGAATGCGCGACCGCCTTGGCGTAGTGGATCATGGCCGTCACCGAGCAGTAGAGGTGGCGATCCTCCGGCAGCTCTTGTTCGATGATCTCGCGCCATTTTCCGAAGCGCACGAGAACGTGCTGCTTCATCGTCAGATAGCCTTCGAGGAAATCGGCCATCGGCGGCGATTGAATTCGCAGAACCGGCTCCGGCACCGTAGCGATCAACTGCTCGGCCGCCGCAATGGCGGGTGTGTACTGGCCAAGGAACATCGCGCCGTAGATCGCGAAGTGGAAGTTGTGGACGACATAGATCAAATAGACGCCCGGATCGTCCGAATAGGCGAGGAAGCTCCGGTCGGCCTTCAGCGCCTTTTGATTGTAGAGCAGGACGTCGTTGTATTGACCGCACAACACATCGAGATGCGTCGGCATGTGGATCAGGTGACCGCCGTCGGGCACGATCGCGCGCAACCGGTCGCCGGCCCGCATCGCCAGCTGCGGGAAGGGCGACATCTCCATCAGATGGACGTAGAGATGCAGCAGGCCCGGGTGATTCCACGACGCCGGGACTTTGTCGAACGCGCCTTCGAGGAGCGCTCTGCATTCCTCGGTGCCGGCTCCTTCCGTCGGCCTGCCGGAGGCTAGGTCCCACATCTGCCACGGCGTTTCGTTCATGATCGCTTCGGCAAGGACGGCGCGGACCTCGATGTCATCGGGAAAGTCCTTGAACACTTTGCGCATCTTTGCCGTGAAGGCCTTGTCCCACGGCGTCATGTCGTCGATCGCCTCGCGCTGCGGATAACGCGCGGGCAGGGCGTTGATCATCGCCTGCTCGACTGGACTTGCCTTCCCAGCATGCGCGAGCGCCTGCTGCATGGCATCGTAAGAGGCCGACAGCGCCATCTGCCGCCCCTGCGGGTCATAGCGAACCCATGGCAGATTGTAGTTCGGCCCCGCGGCATAGCTGATGCCCCAATGCGCCATGGCGCATTCGCCGTCATGCTGGAGCGCCTTCTGGAAGCACTTGATGGCCTCGCCATGGTTGAAGCCGAACACCCAGTTGAGCCCGCGGTCGAACCAAAGCTGGGCGTCGGGGGAGGACGTGGTGACTTTGCGGCTGTACGGCCCGAGATCAAAGTAGGTCATGCCGTTTGTCCTGATGCAGCAGCGCCGGTTCGGCACCCTATCAAAAAGCCCCGGTCCATCACAGCGCGTGCGAAGTGGTACCACCAAATGGCGAGGGGCCCGGCGTGCTGCGCCGAGCCCCTCATTTGCAGAGCATCAGCCGGCCTGTAAGCCGGGTTCTGTAGGGCACCATTCTCGCGAATGGTACGTGACGGCCATTCCTCTGGGACAAGGTTTGCACCTCGCCTCAAGCAACCTACCCGGACAGCGGGCCTGACATCGCCCTGCAGTGTTATCGCGATGTCGCGAACTGACCGCGTTGCCGTCCCTATTCGGTTTTGCTCCCGGTGGGGTTTGCCATGCCGTCGCCGTTGCCGGAAACGCGGTGCGCTCTTACCGCACCTTTTCACCCTTACTTCCTCCGAGGAGGGAGCGGTTCGTTCTCTGTGGCACTTTCCCTGGGGTTGCCCCCGCCGGATGTTATCCGGCACCGCATGTCGATGGAGCCCGGACTTTCCTCTCCCGCGGCCTTTCGGCACTTGCGGGAGCGGCCGTCCAGCCGACTGACGCCCTATGGCATGGGGGTTTTGATCCGCCGCGTCAAGCGGTTGCGATGGTTAATCCAGCCGCATCCGTGATTTTCGGCGCCGGGTGTCGAGCACAGCGCCGGAACCACGCCGGCGGCGGCTGCGCATTGTCATTTCTGCGCTTGCCAGCGCGAGCATCCGGGCCCAGAGCAGGTTCGGAATGAGCAGGAGATGAATGATGAATATTGCTGCAGCCGTGGGAGAAGCGGTACTCAACGGTGCGTCCGATGCGGTCGTTGCGACCGATCGCGAAGGCCGCATCACGTTCTGGAATCCCGGCGCGGTCAGGATCTTCGGCTTCTCGGCCGAGGAAGCCGTCGGACAATCGCTTGACCTCATTGTTCCCGAAGGCCTGCGCGCACGCCACTGGGCCGGCTATCGCCACGTCATGGAGACGGGAACCAGCCGTTACGGTCATGGCGACCTGCTTTCGGTGCCCGCTCTCGCCAAGGATGGCCGGCGTATCTCCGTCGAATTCACCATTGTGATGCTGCACGACGCCGGGCAGCAGGTCGTCGGCACGGCGGCCGTCATGCGTGACGTGACCAAACGCTTCGAGGAGATGAAGGAGTTGAGACGCCGGCTGGCGCAGTCCGAGCAGGCCAAAACCCATCCATGAGGCCGGACCGAATTGCCGCGGGCGCGGCGCGCAGTTACGTTTCTGCGCCGCGCTAAAAAATTCTCCACTACGATGTCGTTGTGCGTGTCGCCCGTTCGACTGGGTGTCGGCGATCCAGCCGACCAAGAGGAGATTTCAAATGCAGTACCTGCTGTTGATCTACCGGAACGAAGCGGACTTGGCCCATACGAACCCCGACGAGCGCAAGAAAGTCTCGGCGGAGTACGCCGCCTACACCCAGTCCATCATCCAGAGCGGTCATTTCAAGGCCGGCGACGGCCTGCAGCCCACGACCACCGCGACCACGGTGCGGGTCCGCGACGGCAAGATCCTGACCACCGATGGCCCGTTCGCGGAAACCCGCGAGCAACTCGCCGGCTACTATCTGGTCGACGCCAAGGACCTCGACACCGCGCTCGGCCTCGCCGCGCGAATTCCCGGCGCCAAGACCGGCTCGATCGAGGTCCGCCCGGTGATGATCTACGACAATTGACGACGGAGCCGTGATGTCCGGGATGCTCGCGCAAGGTGCGTGCGTCCCGGAACGACGTTTCTCCGAGAGCACGTCATGACCCCAGGCGACATCGAGAAGATCTTTCGCGACGAGGCGGGGCGGGCGCTGGCCACGCTGATCCGCCTCGTCGGCGATTTCGATCTTGCCGAGGATTCCCTGCAGGATGCCTTCGCGGTGGCGCTGCAGCGCTGGCCGATCGGCGAGCCGCCGTCCAATCCTCGCGCATGGCTCGTCAATGTCGGCCGCAACAAGGCGATCGACCGCGTGCGCCGCGCCGCGACCTTTCGCGGCAAGCAGCAGGAACTGACGCATCAGATGCATCTCGATGCGGAACCATCGGCCGAACCGGCCGATGCCACGCTTGATGACGACATGCTGCGGCTGATCTTCACCTGCTGCCATCCGGCCTTTGCCGAGGAGGTTCAGGTCGCACTGACGCTGCGCACGGTGTGCGGGTTGACCACGGCGCAGGTCGCGCGTGCGTTCCTTGTGAGCGAAGACGCGATGGCGCAGCGGCTGTTGCGCGCCAAGCAGAAGATCAGGCTCGCCGGCATTCCCTATGAGGTGCCGGAGCGCGAAGCGCTCGAGCCGCGGCTCAACGGCGTGCTCGCGGTGATCTATCTCGTCTTCACCGAAGGCTATGCCGCCACCGCGGGCGAGGACCTGATGCGGCCGGATCTGGCGCGGGAGGCGATCCGGCTGGCGCGGCTGCTCGATGCATTGATGCCCGCGCGCGGCGAGATCAAGGGATTGCTGGCGCTGATGCTGCTGCACGACGCGCGCCGCGCCGGCCGCCAGACCACGGGCGGCGACATCGTGTTGCTCGAGGAGCAGGACCGCACGCTGTGGGATTTCAACCAGATCGCCGAAGGCCTGAGGCTGGTCGAGCAGGCGCTGCGGATGCCGGGCCGGCCGCAATCCTATGCGGTGCAGGCCGCGATCGCCGCGCTGCACGCGCGGGCGCCCAATTATAATGACACCGACTGGCCGCAGATCGCGGGCCTCTATCAGGTGCTGTTGCGGATCAGTCCATCGCCGGTGATCGAGCTCAACCACGCCGCCGCGGTGTCGATGGTCGACGGTCCGGCGCGCGCGCTCGACCTGATCGATGCGCTTGAGGCACGCGGTAGGCTGAAAGGATACGAGTTGCTCCCCGCGGTGCGCGCCGACCTGTTACGGCGGCTCGGCCGCAATGAGGAGGCGCGAAAAGCGTATCTCCTCGCGACCGATGCCACGCAATTGGAGCCGTTGCGTCGACTCTATGCACGGCGCATAGCGGAGATGAGGTGACGTCACCTCATCTTCGTGCATCAACCATCAACGAGCGCCAGCGGACGCGCGACGTTCGACGTGCTCAATAGCCCTGTTTTGTCGTTCCACCGCCGTTCGTTTTTTGATTCGCCGTTCCGCTCGGCTTTTGGGTCGCTGTTCCACTCGATTTTCCGCTCGACATGCCGGTCGTGGTGCCGGGTGTCATCTTCTTCGCATGATGGACCTTGTGGGTCTTGTGCTGCATCGTCATGGCGCCTGCGGCTGCCGGAGCGACGGCGAGGCCGATGGCGACAGCGCCTGCAATGAGTGCTTTGAACATGGACCAATCTCCAGTCAAACTGCCCCAACAAAAAAATCGGCGCGATGGTGAAAAGTTCCCGTTCGGGCACGCTCATCCGGCCGGAAATTATCGGATCGGATTCCTTTGCCGATTTCGTCGTTGCGAGGCAGGTCGCGCAGGCTCCGCAAGGGGCAAGCGAGGCCGCGCCTCTGCACCGCAGTGAGCTTAGCGATGTGGATCGGCTATCTCGCCGGCGTCGCCGTCGTTGCGTCCTCCGGCAGGCTCGCCAGCAGCGCGTGAAGCGTCGCCATGGTCGAGCGGTCGGCGATGCCGTCGATGCGTTCCGGGCGGAAGTGGCGCTGGAAGGCGGTGACCGCTTCCATGGTCGCGCCGTCGTATTTGCCGTGGGTCGGAATGTTGTAGCCGTAGCGCGCGAACGCCGCCTGCATCTTCGCGACGTTGTCGCTGATCGCGCCAAGCATCAGCGCGTCTCCGCGCACGATCGGCGCCGGCTGTACCCAGTGGCCGACGCCGGAATTGGCCAGCGAATGCCAGGGGAATTTCTCACCGGGATCCTTCTTGCGTGCCGGCGCGACGTCGGAGTGGCCGAGCACGCGATGCGAGGGCACCTTGCGGCGCAGCATGATGCCACGGCACAGCGCGATGACCGCCGCGATCTGGCGCAGCGGAAAGTCCGGATAGCCCCAGTCATGGCCGCGATTGACGATCTCGACACCGATCGAGCAGGAATTGATGTCGTCCTCGCCGGCCCAGAACGACACGCCGGCATGCCAGGCGCGCTTGCTCTCGGGCACGCATTGCACGATGCGGCCGTCCTCGAGCACGATGTAGTGCGCCGAGACCTCGGTGCCGGGCGTGCAGAGCTGCGTGATCGCGCCCTCGACGTCGGGCATGCCGGTATAGTGCAGCACGATCATGTCGGGCTGGCGGTTGTTGGCGCGCTCGCCAAAGTTCATCGACGGAATCACGTCGGAGGCGATCGAGGAATCGGGCGTGAACGTCGTCATATCGGCAACAGCCCTCGGAACGGGAAGGGCCCGTTGACGCTTCGAATCAGCATTTGCAGACGTGGACGAACCAGAAGCCATCGAATCACTCAAACCCGGCGGGAGAACGGCAATTTGACATAAGTATAAAAGAACAGGCGTTTACTATTCCTTTACCCTGCGGGCCGGTGCAATCGACCAGCCGGTTCCCTCGGGCGCATTTTGCCCCGGATGTGTGCCGAGGGCACCAGTCGAAAGCGGCTAAAAGGCCTGCTAGTCCGCTAACACATCATCAACCGTTTCTTAACGCTAAGTGCCGTTACTGAGAGGTGAAGAGCCGAACCGGTCTTTTGGGGACGGCCGAGGTCCGCTTTTGCGCGAAATCCCATGGAAGCCCAGCGAATTCCGGTCGGACATCAGGATTTGCAGCCGACAATGGGAACGGGCGCGCGCATCTCGCAACGGCTCTTCGATCGGAACAGCCTGCCAAGGCGCGAGGATTCGAGGCGCAATGAGTCGGCGCGCGTCCATATTCCATGTTACGTGCGCAGCCCCGCCCGGGGGCGGCGGATGAGCGTCCATGCCTCCCGTCACATTTCCGTGCTCGGCCGCGAGGCGGTCGGCTATCTCGCGCCGCGCGCCGGCGGCATTTATGTCGATGCCACCTTCGGCGCCGGCGGCTACAGCCGCGCGCTTCTCGACGTCGCCGACACCCGCGTGATCGGCATCGACCGCGACCGCACGGCGATCCTGGGCGGCTTCGACCTGGTCGACCGTTCCGGCGGCCGGCTGACGCTGGTCGAGGATCGCTTCTCCCACCTTGCGGAGGTTTGCGCGGCGCAGGGGCTGGATGCCGTCGACGGCGTCGTGATGGATGTCGGCGTCTCCTCGATGCAGCTCGACCAGGCCGAGCGCGGCTTCTCGTTCCGCAGCAGCGGCCCGCTCGACATGCGGATGGGGCAGAGCGGCCCGACCGCCGCCGACGTGGTCGCGAAGGCATCCGAGCGCGAGCTCGCCGACATCATCTATATCTTCGGCGAGGAGCGCCACTCGCGCGGCGTCGCGCGCGCGATCGTCGCCGCCCGCAAGGAGGCACCGATCACGACGACCGAGGCGCTTGCCGACATCGTCGCCAGGGTCGTGCGCGCCAAGCCGAACGAGATCCACCCGGCGACGCGGACGTTCCAGGCGCTGCGCATCTTCGTCAATGAAGAGCTCGACGAGCTGCATCAGGCGCTCGCGGCGGCCGAGCGCGTGCTGAAGCCGGGCGGCCGGCTGGTCGTGGTCTCCTTCCATTCGCTGGAAGACCGCATCGTCAAGAATTTCCTCAGCCTGCGCGGCAAGATCAGCGCCGGATCGCGGCATATGCCCGAGGTCGCGCAATCAGCGCCGAGCTTCAAGATCCTGACCAAGCGCCCGGTCGCGCCCGATGACGCCGAGGTCGCGGCCAATCCGCGCGCGCGGTCCGCGAAGCTGCGCGCCGCCGAACGGACCGCGGCGCCGGTGCACGAGGCCGATGCCTTGCCGTCCTGGCCACGGCTCGCCGACGTGATGCGGGGAGGCTGACGATGCGCATCCTCCACTTTCTCGTCATCGGCATGCTGATCTTCGCGGCGTCCTACGTCTACCGCATCAAGATGGAATCGACCGCGCGCGTCGAACGCGTGCTGCAGCTCAACGCGGAGATCCGCAAGCAGCGCGACGCGATCGCGGTGCTGCGCGCCGAATGGGCCAAGCTCGATGCGCCGTTGCGGCTGCAGGGCCTTGTCGAGCGGCATCTGCCGCTCAAGCCGATCAACGCCAACCAGTACGATTCCCTGAAGAACCTTCCTGAGCGGCCGCCGAACTTTACGCGGCCCGGCGCGCGCGACCCGATCGGCGCCATGATCGACACGATCGAGGCGGCCGCCGAACCCGACAGCACAACGGGGTCGATCTCGGCGCCCGCTGCCGACCAGCCCGCTGCCGACCAGCCGGCCGCGGACCAGGCGGCGCCCGTGGCAGAGCCCGAGCAGGCCCCAGGAGATCAGCAATGACTGGATCAGCCATGACCGATCCGGCGCCCGCCAACAAACCGGCCGAGCCCTGGCGCCAGCGGCTGATCCGTAACCTGCTGTACGGGCGCAATGTCGACCGCACCGCGAAGGCGCGCGCCCGCGTCGGCTTCGCGATCCTCGCCTTTGCCGTGGTCTATTGTGTGCTTGCCGGCCGTCTGGTGCTGTTCGCGATCGGCGCCGACAGCCATGGCGCGCGGCGCACCGCCTCGCAGGACGCGATCGCGACCGCGCGGCCCGACATCATCGACCGCAACGGCGCGATTCTCGCCACCGACGTCAAGGCGCCGAGCCTGTTCGGCGAGCCGCGCCGCATCATCGACAAGGACGAGGCGATCGAGCTCCTGACCGCGACGTTGCCCGATCTCGACACCGGCGAGGTGCGCGACCGCCTGTCGTCGCGCAAGGGCTTCGTCTGGCTGAAGCGCGAGATCACGCCGAAGCAGCAGCTCGACATCCATCGCCTCGGCATCCCCGGCATCGGCTTCCTGCGCGAGAACAAGCGCGTCTATCCGACCGGCAACGAGGTTGCCCATCTGATCGGCCTGGTCAACATCGACAACCAGGGCATCGCCGGCATGGAGAAGTGGCTGGACAGCAACGGTCTGGCCGATCTGCACCGCGCAGGCTTCGCCACCGACCGGCTGCAGAAGCCGGTGGAGCTGTCGATCGACCTGCGCGTCGAGCACGCGCTGCGCGACGAATTGATCAAGGCCAAGGAGAAGTTCAAGGCCAAGGCCGCCTCCGGCCTCGTGTCCAACGTGCGCACCGGCGAGATCGTGGCGATGGTGTCGCTGCCCGACTTCGACCCGAACAATCCGAAGGAAGCGCACGATCCCGACCGCATCAACCGCCTGACCACCGGCGTCTACGAGATGGGCTCGACCTTCAAGGCGTTCACGCTGGCGATGGCGCTCGACACCGGAAAATACGACCTCAACTCGCTGTGGGATGCGCGCGGTCCGCTGCATTATGGCAAGTTCGCGATCCACGACGACGAGCCGAAGGGACGCTTCCTCAACATGAAGGAAGTCTTCTATTTCTCGTCCAACGTCGGCGCGGCGCGCATCGCGTTGGCGCAGGGAGTCGAGGCTCACAAGGCGTTCCTGCGCAAGATGGGACAGCTCACCCGCCTGCGCACCGAGCTCCCCGAAAGCGCGTCTCCTATCGTGCCGAAGCATTGGGGCGAGCTGAACACGGTGACCATCTCCTTCGGTCACGGCATCGCGGTGGCGCCGTTGCAGGCGGTGATGGGGATCGATGCGCTGGTCAATGGCGGCTACTTGATTCCGCCGACATTCCTGAAGCGGACCGAGCCGGAAGCGATGGCGCTGGCGAAGCGAGTGATCAAGCCCGAGACCTCCGAGAAGATGCGCTATCTGATGCGCCTCAACGCCGAGGTCGGCACCGCGCGCAAGGCCGACGTCAAGGGTTACTATATCGGCGGCAAGACCGGCACGGCCGAGAAGGTGGTCAACGGCCGCTACGCCAAGAAGCGCGTGCTCACCGCCTTCACCGCGATCATGCCTGCCGACAATCCGAAATATCAGCTCCTGATCATGCTCGACGAGCCGCAGGCGCTGAAGGAAACCTACGGGTTCATCACTTCCGGCTGGAACGCGGTGCCCACCGGCGGCAAGGTGATTGCCCGAATTGCGCCGATTTTGGGGATAGAACCGCGATTCGACCTGCCGCCGTCCGACCGCCTTATTCTTGCGGCATCCAGAACAACCCAGTAAGGCGTACCAGACAGCATGATCCGGAAAGAGTGCATAGCGGTTTTTCCAGTCGGATCATGCTCAAACAGCGGCGCCTGTTGCGCCAGCCAACTGGAACATCATGAGACTTCGCGACCTCTTCAGCGATGACGCCGCCACGATCGATCCGCGTGCCGATGCTGTCGTGGTCGGCGGACTTGCGGTCGACAGCCGGGCTGTGAAGCCGGGCGACCTGTTCTTCGCGCTGGCCGGCCTCAAGACCGACGGCGCGCGCTTCATCGATGCGGCGATCGCGGCCGGCGCGGTCGCGGTCGCAGGCGACCATCCGCCGCAAGGCGCGCTGCGCGTGCCGTTCTTCGTCACGACCAATGCGCGCCGGGCGCTGGCGCTGGCCGCGGCCAGATTCTATCCGCGGCAGCCCGAAACGATCGCTGCGGTGACCGGCACCAGCGGCAAGACCTCGGTTGCGGCGTTCACGCGCCAGATCTGGCGGCGGCTCGGCCACGTCTCCGCGAGCATCGGCACCATCGGACTGGTCTCGGACAAGCGCACCGTGTACGGCTCGCTGACCACGCCCGATCCGATCGCGCTGCACCGGCAACTCGACGAGATCGCGGCCGACGGCGTGACGCATCTGGCGTTTGAAGCCTCGTCGCACGGCCTCGATCAGTATCGCCTCGACGGCGTGCGGATCACCGCCGGCGGCTTCACCAATCTCTCGCGCGACCACATGGACTATCATCCCGACGTCGCGCATTACCTGAATGCCAAGCTGCGCCTGTTCCGCAACCTCGTCACCAGTGGCGGCGCGGCGGTGATCGCGGCCGATCACGACTGCTCGGCGCAGGTGATCGGTGCGGCGCGCGCGCGCGGGCTTCGGATCATCACGGTCGGGCGCAAGGCCGATGCGGGCGAGGGCATTCGTCTCGTCGATGCCGCGATCGACGGCTTTGCGCAGAAGCTCGTCATCGAGCATCGCGGCCGGAGCCATACGATCAGGCTGCCGCTGGTCGGCGAGTTCCAGATCGAGAACGCGCTGGTCGCGGCGGGCCTCGTGATCGGCACCGGCGGCGCTGCGGACGAGGTGTTCGGCAGCCTCGAATATCTCAAGGGCGCGAAGGGCAGGCTGGAGCTTGTCGGCGAGCACAACGGCGCGCCGATCTTCGTCGACTACGCGCACAAGCCCGATGCGCTCGCCAAGGCGCTGCAGGCGCTCAGGCCCTATGCCAGGCGCAAGCTCGTCGTGATCTTCGGCGCCGGCGGCGACCGCGACGCGGGCAAGCGGCCGATCATGGGCGAGATCGCGGCCGGGAACGCCGATCATGTCATCGTCACCGACGACAATCCGCGCAGCGAGAGGCCGGAAGCGATCCGCGCCGCGATCCTTTCGACCGCGAAAGGCGCGCGCGAGATCGAGGATCGCGCCGAGGCGATCCGCATCGGGATAGCGGAGCTGGAGCCCGGCGATGCGCTATTGGTCGCAGGCAAGGGCCACGAGATCGGGCAGATCGTCGGCGACAGGACCTTGCCGTTCAGCGATCATGAGGCGGTGGCGGCGGCGCTGGCGCATGATCCGGACCCGGAGGGCCGCGCTAGCGCACAATGTGCAGCGGTTTTCCGGCAAGATCATGCGGAACCAAAGAGCTGAGGAGCGCATGAGCACATTGTTGTGGACGTCGGATGCGATGGTGAAGGCGATGCGCGCCGTGACGCGGGGCGCGCTGCCGGAGGGCGTCACCGGCCTTTCCATCGACAGCCGCACGATTGCGCCGGGCGAAGCCTACTTTGCGATCAAGGGCGACGTGCATGACGGCCACAGCTTCGTCGCGGCGGCGCTGAAGGCCGGCGCGGGGCTTGCCGTGGTCGAAGCCGCACAGCGCGACAAATTTCCCGCCGATGCGCCGCTGCTCGTGGTCGACGACGTCCTCGCCGGTCTCGTCGAGCTCGCGCATGCGTCGCGCGCCCGGCTCATCAACACGCAGATCATCGCGATCACCGGCTCGGTCGGGAAAACCTCGACCAAGGAGGCGCTGCGCCGGGTGTTGTCGGCGCAGGGCGAGACCCATGCCTCGACCGCCTCGTTCAACAATCACTGGGGCGTGCCGCTGTCGCTGGCGCGCTGCCCGGCGGGCGTGCGCTTTGCCGTGTTCGAGATCGGCATGAATCATGCCGGCGAGATCACGCCGCTGGTCAGGATGGCGCGGCCGCATGTCGCCGTCATCACCACCGTCGAGCCGGTGCATCTGGAATTCTTCGCGGGGATCGAGGCGATCGCCGATGCCAAGGCCGAGATCTTCCTCGGCGTCGAGCCCGGCGGCGCCGTCGTGCTCAACCGCGACAACTCGCAATTCGCGCGGCTGCAGCGGCGGGCGAAGAAGGCCGGCATCTCCCGCATCGTGTCGTTCGGCACCAACGGGCGATCCGACGCGCGGCTGATCGACCTTTCGCTGCACTCAACCTGCTCGGCGGTGCATGCCGACATCCTCGATCACGACATCACCTACAAGATCGGCATGCCCGGCCGGCACATGGCAATGAATTCGCTCGCGGTGCTCGCCGCCGCGTCGCTGCTCGGTGCGGATATCGCGCGCGCGGCGCTGTCGCTGGCGCAGCTCGAGGCGCCTTCGGGACGCGGCGTGCGGCGCACGCTCGAGGTCGGCCATGGCGAGGCCACGTTGATCGACGAAAGCTACAACGCCAACCCGGCCTCGATGGGGGCCGCGCTCAACGTGCTCGGCCAGGCTCCGGTCGGGCCACATGGGCGGCGCATCGCCGTTCTCGGCGACATGCTCGAACTCGGGCCGACGGCGCCTGAGCTGCACCGCGGCCTGATCGAGGCGGTCGCGGCCAACCGGATCGACCTCGTATATTGTTGTGGCCCGCTGATGCGGAATTTGTGGGATGCCCTTTCCACCGGCAAGCGGGGAGGCTATGCGGAGAGTTCGGCGGCCCTCGAAGCGCAGGCGGTCGCCGCGGTCCGCACCGGTGACGCGATCATGGTGAAGGGATCGCTGGGGTCGAAGATGAAGGTCATCGTCAGCGCGCTGGAAAAGCGCTTTCCCGACAAGGCCGCGCACGAAGAAGCGGTATAGGACTTCTGAATGTTCTACTGGTTGATCGATCTGTCCAATACCGTCCCGGGTTTTGCGCCGTTTCGCAGCGCCCTGAACGTGTTCCGCTACATCACGTTCCGCACCGGCGGTGCGATCGTGACCGGCGCGCTGTTCGTGTTCCTGTTCGGGCCCTGGATCATCGACCATTTGCGGCTGCGGCAGGGCAAGGGCCAGCCGATCCGCACCGACGGCCCGCAGTCGCATCTGATCTCCAAGAAGGGCACGCCCACCATGGGCGGGCTGATGATCCTGTCGGGGCTGGTGGTGTCGACGCTGCTCTGGGCCAACCCGCTCAACCCCTATGTCTGGATCGTGCTGGCGGTGACGCTCGGCTTCGGCTTCGTCGGCTTCTATGACGATTATTTGAAGGTCACGAAGCAGTCACACAGCGGCTTCGCCGGCAGGCTGCGGCTGCTGATCGAGGCGCTGATCGGGCTCGCCGCCTGCTATGCGCTGGTCCGGCTCGGGCGCGACGTGTCCTCGACCTCGCTTGTCATTCCCTTCTTCAAGGACCTCGTAATCAATTTCGGCTCGTTCTTTGTGATCTTCGGCGCCTTCGTCATGGTCGGCGCCGGCAATGCGGTGAACCTGACCGACGGCCTCGACGGTCTCGCCATCGTGCCGGTCATGATCGCGGCGGCGAGCTTCGGCATGATCTCGTATCTGACCGGCAACGCGGTGTTCTCGGATTATCTTCAGATCAATTATGTCGCCGGCACCGGCGAGCTCGCGGTGCTATGCGGCGCGGTGCTGGGGGCCGGCCTCGGCTTCCTGTGGTTCAACGCACCGCCGGCCTCGATTTTCATGGGCGATACCGGCTCGTTGGCGCTCGGCGGCATGCTGGGTGCCACCGCGGTCGCGGTGAAGCACGAGATCGTGCTCGCGGTGATCGGCGGCCTGTTCGTGCTGGAGGCGGTCTCCGTGATCGTGCAGGTCGCGTCGTTCAAGCTGACCGGCAAGCGCGTGTTCCGGATGGCGCCGCTGCACCATCATTTCGAACAGAAGGGCTGGACCGAGCCGCAGATCGTGATCCGCTTCTGGATCATCTCGGTGATGCTGGCGCTCGCCGGCCTCTCCACGCTCAAGCTGCGCTGAGCCTCGGCCATGATCCCCGTCACCTCCTTCGCAGGCAAGACGGTCGCGGTATTCGGCCTCGGCGGCTCCGGCCTAGCGAGCTGCCACGCGCTGAAGGCCGGTGGCGCGGACGTGATCGCCGCCGACGACAATGCCGATAATGTCGCGAAGGCAGCACAGGCCGGCCTCGTCACCGCCGATTTGCGCACCATGCCCTGGGCGAATTTCGCCGCGCTGATCCTCACGCCCGGCGCGCCGCTGACCCATCCGGCGCCGCACTGGAGCGTGCTGAAGGCGCGCGAGGCCGGCGTCGAGGTGATTGGCGACATCGAACTGTTCTGCCGCGAGCGGCGGCGTCATGCGCCGAATGCGCCGTTCGTCGCCATCACCGGCACCAACGGCAAGTCGACCACCACAGCGCTGATCGCGCATCTGACCAAGGTTGCCGGCTACGACACCCAGATGGGCGGCAATATCGGCACCGCGATCCTGTCGCTGGAGCCGCCGCGCATGGGGCGGGTGCACGTGATCGAGATGTCGTCCTACCAGATCGATCTCACACCTTCGCTCGATCCCTCCGTCGGCATCCTGCTCAATGTCAGCGAGGACCACATCGACCGTCACGGCACGCTGCAGCATTACGCCGCGGTGAAGGAGCGGCTGGTGGCCGGCGTGCAGCCGGGCGGTACGTCGATCGTCGGTGTCGACGACAGCTGGTCCCGCGACATCGCCGACCGGCTCGATCGCTCCGGCAAGCGCGTGGTCCGCATCTCCGTGCGGAACCCGCTGCCCGACGGCATCTATGTCGAGCACGAGACCATCGTGCGCGCATCGGGGGCGGCGCGCAGCGAGGTGGCGCGGCTCGGCGGCATCGGTTCGCTGCGCGGCCTGCACAATGCGCAGAATGCGGCGTGCGCCGCGGCCTGCGCGCTCGCGATGGGAATCTCCACCGACGTGCTGCAGAACGGGCTGCGCAGCTTTCCCGGCCTGGCGCACCGCATGGAGCAGGTCGGCCGCCGCGGCAACGTGCTGTTCGTCAATGATTCCAAGGGCACCAATGCGGATGCGGCGGCGCATGCGCTGTCGTCCTTCGCTGACATCTTCTGGATCGCCGGCGGCAAGCCGAAGGCCGGCGGCATCACCAGCCTGTCAGGCTATTTCCCGCGCATCCGCAAAGCCTATCTGATCGGCGAGGCCGCGCCGGAGTTTTCCGGCACGCTGGGCGAGCGCGTGCCGCACGAGATGTCCGATACGCTCGATGTCGCAGTCGCCAGCGCCGCGCGCGATGCCGAGGCCTCGGGGCTTGCTGAGGCCGTCGTGCTGCTGTCGCCGGCCTGCGCGTCGTTCGACCAGTACCGCAATTTCGAAATCCGCGGCGCCGCGTTCCGGGATCTCGTCAACGCGTTGCCGGGTGTGAAGCCAGTGGTGTGACCACATTTACCGCTGCGAGAGGGACCAAGTTGACCTTGCCTGATCCTTCCTCGCCGTTGACTTGGAGGCGTCAGGACGAGCCTTAAAGCACTTGCGGGAGACGGGCCGGGGGAGGTCGCCCCTTGGCACTGATTTGCCCGACGAGGCTGGGCAAGAACTCGGCATTTTTTGGAGTTGATGTACGATTCGGCGCATGGCGAATCGGACGTTCAAGGCCGGCGACAGCCGGGAGCAACCCAGTCTTCTTCCTCCCCGGATTGAGGACTATGTCGGACAGCAGAATCCGGTGCGGGCGATCGACAGTTTCGTTGGCGCGCTCGACCTTTCAAAGCTCGGCTTCCGCCATGCGGATCGTGCCGCGGACGAAGTGGGGCAGCCGCCCTACGATCCGGCCGATCTGCTGAAGCTCTACCTTTACGGCTACATCAACCAGATCAGGTCGTCGCGGCGGTTGGAGCGGGAGGCCTGCCGCAATCTGGAGCTGATCTGGCTGTTGAAGAACATGAAGCCGGGCTATCGGACGATCGCCAACTTCCGCAAGGAGAACTGGGCGGCGCTCAAGGCCGCGAACCGCAGTTTCGTGCTGCTCCTGCGCGACCTCGGCCTGATCGGTGGGACCTTCGTTGCGATCGACGGGGCGCTATTCCATGGTAACGCCAGCAAGGGCAGCATCTTCACGCAAGGGAAGCTGGCCAAACAGATCGCCGCGTTGGACAAGGAGATCGAGGCTTATGGCAAGGCCCTTGAAGCCAACGATGCCGAGGAAGCCAAGCGATGTGCCGGTCCGGGAGATGGCAGCAAGGGCAGCGGCGATGTCGGCGAGAAGGTGAAGGAGCTGATGGCCCGGCGCGAGCGCGCGCAAGCCGACCTCAAGAACCTGGAGACAAGCGACAAGGGGCAACTCTCGAAGACCGATCCCGACGCAAGGCTTCTGAGCAAGGGCGACCAGACCATTGCGGGTTACAACGTGCAGAGCGTCGTTGACGACAAGCACACGCTCATCGTTGCCAGCGAGGTCGTCAACCGCAACGACGCGGGCCATCTTCATGAGATGGCAAAGGCGGCAAAAGAGGCCCTCGACGTCGAGACTCTGCAGGTGGCGGCCGATGCCGGCTATTCCACCAGCGAGGACCTGAAGGCCTGCGAGGATGACGGCATTGTTGCCTATGTGCCGCTGCACGAGGGCAATGGCAAGCTCAAGGAAGGCCGCCTCAGCCGCAAGGACTTCAGTTACGATGCGAACGCCGATGCCTACCGTTGCCCGGCCGGCGAGCTGCTGCGCCCGACGGAAGGGCGCTGGACGAACACGAGCGGCCGCATCGAGATCCGCTACCTGGCGCGCAAGGCGGCCTGCGCAGCATGTCCCCTGAGCGCGCGGTGTCTTGCCCCGAAGGCGCCTTACCGGAGCATCGCGCGCTGGGAACACGAGGACGTTCTCGAACGTCACCGCATGAGGATGCAAAGCGCCGAGGCTGCCACATTGATGCGCCGCCGTTCCGCCATCGTCGAGCACCCTTTCGGAACACTCAAATGCCGCGCCGGCTATCAGCACTTTCTCGTGCGCGGCTTCGACAAGGTCCGCGGCGAATGGAGCCTGATGGCGCTTTGCTACAACTTCACCCGCGTGCTCAGCATTCTCGGCTTCGACCGCTTCGTCGCGTACCTTGCAGAAAAGACGCGCATTGCCGGCGCAAACCTCCTTGCGGCCACTCTGCGCGCCATTCGGCTTGCTTTGCGGCCCTTCCGCGCCAAAATCTCGCTGTCGCTCGTCGTCAGTGCTTTCCGAGCCGCCCCAGCCCCTTAGTTGCCATTCTTGCCCAGTCTCGACGAGGCTGGGCAAGAACTCGGCATTTTTTGGAGTTGATGTACGATTCGGCGCATGGCGAATCGGACGTTCAAGGCCGGCGACAGCCGGGAGCAACCCAGTCTTCTTCCTCCCCGGATTGAGGACTATGTCGGACAGCAGAATCCGGTGCGGGCGATCGACAGTTTCGTTGGCGCGCTCGACCTTTCAAAGCTCGGCTTCCGCCATGCGGATCGTGCCGCGGACGAAGTGGGGCAGCCGCCCTACGATCCGGCCGATCTGCTGAAGCTCTACCTTTACGGCTACATCAACCAGATCAGGTCGTCGCGGCGGTTGGAGCGGGAGGCCTGCCGCAATCTGGAGCTGATCTGGCTGTTGAAGAACATGAAGCCGGGCTATCGGACGATCGCCAACTTCCGCAAGGAGAACTGGGCGGCGCTCAAGGCCGCGAACCGCAGTTTCGTGCTGCTCCTGCGCGACCTCGGCCTGATCGGTGGGACCTTCGTTGCGATCGACGGGGCGCTATTCCATGGTAACGCCAGCAAGGGCAGCATCTTCACGCAAGGGAAGCTGGCCAAACAGATCGCCGCGTTGGACAAGGAGATCGAGGCTTATGGCAAGGCCCTTGAAGCCAACGATGCCGAGGAAGCCAAGCGATGTGCCGGTCCGGGAGATGGCAGCAAGGGCAGCGGCGATGTCGGCGAGAAGGTGAAGGAGCTGATGGCCCGGCGCGAGCGCGCGCAAGCCGACCTCAAGAACCTGGAGACAAGCGACAAGGGGCAACTCTCGAAGACCGATCCCGACGCAAGGCTTCTGAGCAAGGGCGACCAGACCATTGCGGGTTACAACGTGCAGAGCGTCGTTGACGACAAGCACACGCTCATCGTTGCCAGCGAGGTCGTCAACCGCAACGACGCGGGCCATCTTCATGAGATGGCAAAGGCGGCAAAAGAGGCCCTCGACGTCGAGACTCTGCAGGTGGCGGCCGATGCCGGCTATTCCACCAGCGAGGACCTGAAGGCCTGCGAGGATGACGGCATTGTTGCCTATGTGCCGCTGCACGAGGGCAATGGCAAGCTCAAGGAAGGCCGCCTCAGCCGCAAGGACTTCAGTTACGATGCGAACGCCGATGCCTACCGTTGCCCGGCCGGCGAGCTGCTGCGCCCGACGGAAGGGCGCTGGACGAACACGAGCGGCCGCATCGAGATCCGCTACCTGGCGCGCAAGGCGGCCTGCGCAGCATGTCCCCTGAGCGCGCGGTGTCTTGCCCCGAAGGCGCCTTACCGGAGCATCGCGCGCTGGGAACACGAGGACGTTCTCGAACGTCACCGCATGAGGATGCAAAGCGCCGAGGCTGCCACATTGATGCGCCGCCGTTCCGCCATCGTCGAGCACCCTTTCGGAACACTCAAATGCCGCGCCGGCTATCAGCACTTTCTCGTGCGCGGCTTCGACAAGGTCCGCGGCGAATGGAGCCTGATGGCGCTTTGCTACAACTTCACCCGCGTGCTCAGCATTCTCGGCTTCGACCGCTTCGTCGCGTACCTTGCAGAAAAGACGCGCATTGCCGGCGCAAACCTCCTTGCGGCCACTCTGCGCGCCATTCGGCTTGCTTTGCGGCCCTTCCGCGCCAAAATCTCGCTGTCGCTCGTCGTCAGTGCTTTCCGAGCCGCCCCAGCCCCTTAGTTGCCATTCTTGCCCAGTCTCGACGGCGCAAGGTCCCGCGCGAAAAATATTTCTGTTTTCCAGAAAAGCAACTCAGTGTATGAATGGCCCGTCTCGCCCGCCTGAGGGGCGCTTCGCGATCGTCACGAGTGTTGGGTCGAGATGCGGTGGACGCCGATTGCGCAACTGACGAGTGCGCATGAGGCGGACGGTGAAGTCGTGCAGGCCTGACGCCCTAGTGGCAGGTGTCTCATCGGCAGGAGGCCAAGTGCCTTGTCGATGACGGTGACAACAAAGCCCAGTCTCGCCGGGGAGAGCACGTATAAGCCGTAAACCACCGCGCAGGGAAAGCCGGGATCGTTCCGGTTTCACCTGTGGTCCTACCTCCCGAGCTTTCCATTTGCTCGGGACCCATGGGTGCGATCGGCACCCGGCTTTCCCTGCGCCCTCTGCTTGAAGAGGGCGACAACGAAGATGCAAACCTCGGACAGATCGTGTCGCGAGAACGTGGACTTCTGTGCGGGTGCCGGCGACCGTCATTGCGAGGAGCGAGGCGACGAAGCAATCCATCGCCCCGCATATGTTGAGACATGGATTGCTTCGCTTCGCTCGCAATGACGGCTGAGCGAGCCGCCTATCCGACCACGGCCGCTGTCAAGTTGCGTGGCCGGCCTCCATCAAAAGTGATCTATCCCGTTAACCCCTTGGAAACCATCCTGCGCCACGAATGGACGTTACCTCCGCCATTGGGGACACCCATGCTCGCCCGTGACCAACGCACCCCGTTCTCGGACTGGTGGTGGACCGTCGACAAGCTGCTGCTTGCGGCGATCGCTGCGTTGATGCTGGCCGGCGTGATCCTGTCGCTGGCGGCGAGCCCGCCCGTCGCGACGCGCATCGGGCTCGATCCCTTCCATTTCTTCAACCGCCACGTGCTGTTCCTGGTGCCGTCGCTGATCGTGCTGATCGGGGTGTCGTTCCTGACGCCGCGGCAGATCCGTCGCACTGCGCTGATCGTGTTCGCGATCTCGATCGCGCTGATCGTGGTGACCCTTCTGGTCGGGCCCGAGGTCAAGGGCTCGCGGCGCTGGATCACGCTGCTCGGCGTCAACATCCAGGCCTCCGAATGTGCCAAGCCGGCCTTCGTGATCGTCGCAGCCTGGCTGTTTGCGGAATCGACGAAGCGGCCGGAGATGCCGGCGACCTCGATGGCGCTGGTGCTGCTGCTGCTGCTGGTCACGCTGCTCGTAATGGAGCCCGACTTCGGTCAGACTATGCTGATCCTGACGGTATGGGGCGCGCTGTTCTTCATCGCGGGCATGCGGATGATCTGGGTGTTCGGGCTTGCCGGCGCGGCCGGTGCCGGTCTGTTCGGCGCCTATCTGCTGGTGCCGCACGTCGCCGGCCGCATCCAGCGCTTCATGAACCCGGCCTCCGGCGACACGTTTCAGGTCGACACCGCGATGGAAGCGTTCTGGAACGGCGGCTGGTTCGGCCTCGGGCCGGGCGAGGGCATCGCCAAGCGCAGCCTGCCGGACAGCCACACCGACTTCGTGTTCGCGGTCGCCGCCGAGGAATTCGGCATCATCCTCTGCCTGATGCTGGTTGCGCTGTTCGGCTTCGTCGTGATCCGCACGCTGACCCGCGCCTATGCCACCGAGGACATGTTCTCGCGCTTTGCGGCGTCGGGGCTTGCGATCATGTTCGGCGTGCAGGCGGCGATCAACATGGCGGTCAATTTGCAATTGATCCCGGCCAAGGGCATGACGCTACCGTTCATCTCCTACGGCGGTTCCTCGTTCGTGTCGCTTGCTTATGGCGTCGGCATGATGCTGGCATTGACGCGGCAGCGGCCGCGCACCGAAATCGAATCGATGGAAGGCGCCAGTTCGCTGCGCGCCTACGCTTAGGTGACTGCGAGGATAGCCTCGGCTATCTGGAAGCCATGGACAATGCGCCCCTGATTCTGCTGGCGGCCGGCGGCACCGGCGGCCATCTGTTCCCGGCCGAAGCGCTCGCCGTGGAACTGCTGCGGCGTGGCCTGCGCGTCCGGCTGGCGACCGACGGCCGCGCGCTGCGCTACAGCGGCCTGTTCGCCCGGGACAGCATCGACCTGGTGCCGAGCGCGACGGTGCGTGGCCGCAATCCGCTCTCGCTGGCGCGGACCGCGCTCACGCTCGGCTATGGCACGCTGGTCGCGACCAATGTGGTGCGGCGGCTGAAACCCGCCGCGGTCGTCGGCTTCGGCGGCTATCCCACCTTGCCGCCGCTGATGGCTGCGCGCCTGCTCGGCGTGCCCGGCATCATCCATGACGCCAACGCGGTGCTCGGCCGCGCCAACCGCTTCCTGTCCAGCCGCGTCAACGCGATCGCGACATCGCTGCCCGGCGTGCTCGATCGCGATCCCGCGCTCGCCGGCAAGGCGACCACCGTCGGCACGCCGATGCGTCCGGCGATCCTTGCCGCCGCGGCGGTGAACTATGCCTCGCCCGAGGCGAGCGGGCCGCTGCGCCTGCTCGTCGTCGGCGGCAGCCAGGGCGCGCGGGTGATGAGCGATATCGTGCCATCAGCGATCGAGAAGCTCGACCCCGCGCTGTGGCGCCGGCTGATCGTCACCCAGCAGGTGCGCGAAGAGGACATGGTGCGGGTGCGCGCCGTCTACGACCGGCTCAAGATCAATGCCGAGCTCGCACCGTTCTTCTCCGACCTGCCGGCACGGCTGGCCTCGAGCCAATTGGTGATCTCGCGCGCCGGCGCCGGCACCGTCGCCGAGCTTGCCGCGATCGGCCGGCCCGCGATCCTGGTGCCGCTGCCGGGCGCGATCGACCAGGACCAGTTTGCCAATGCCGGCGTGCTGGCGCAGGCCGGCGGCGCGATCCGCATCGCACAGCCCGACTTCACGCCCGAGCGGCTGGCCGCCGAGATCTCGGCCTTCGCCGCTGATACCGCCAAGCTGACCGCGATGGCGCAAGCCGCGCGCGGCGCCGGCCGGCTCGACGCCGCGGAACGGCTCGCCGATCTGGTGACGAATGTGGCCGGGATTTAGGCGGCCCGCGATGATTTTTCGACTCTTCGACGTCGTAGCCGGTCTTGTCCCGGCCATCCGCGTCTTTCATAAGGGCATCGACGCCTGGGCAAGCCCGGGCCTGATGGAGCAACCGCGAGACCTGCCATGAGACTGCCGCGCGAGATCGGACCCATTCACTTCGTCGGGATCGGCGGCATCGGCATGAGCGGCATTGCCGAGGTGCTGCTCAATCTCGGCTATACCGTGCAGGGCTCGGACGCCTCGGACAATTACAACCTCGATAGGCTGCGCAAGAAGGGCGCGAAGGTCTCGGTCGGCCACACGGCCGAGAATGTGGACGGCGCCGATGTGGTCGTAGTCTCGACCGCGATCAAGCGCGACAATCCGGAGCTGATGGCGGCGCGCGCGCTGCACATTCCCGTGGTGCGCCGCGCCGAGATGCTGGCGGAATTGATGCGGCTGAAGAGCTGCGTCGCAATCGCCGGCACCCATGGCAAGACGACGACGACCACGATGGTGGCGACATTGCTCGACGCCGGCGGGCTCGATCCGACCGTGGTCAATGGCGGTATCATCAATGCCTATGGCTCGAATGCGCGGTTAGGGGCCGGCGAATGGATGGTCGTCGAGGCCGACGAGAGCGACGGCACCTTCCTGAAGCTGCCGTCCGACGTCGTCATCGTCACCAATATCGACCCCGAGCATCTCGACCACTTCAAGACCTTTGAGGCGATCCAGGACGCGTTCCGCAACTTCGTCGAGAACGTGCCGTTCTACGGCTTTGCCGTGATGTGCACCGATCATCCCGTGGTGCAGAGTCTCGTCGGCAAGATCGAGGATCGCCGCATCATCACCTATGGCCACAACCCGCAGGCCGATGCGCGGCTGATGGATCTCACGCCGATGGGCGGCGGCTCCAAATTCACAGTCGCGATCCGCGATCGCAACGCAGGCGCGACGCACGAGATTGCCGACATCGTCTTGCCGATGCCGGGGCGTCACAACGCCTCGAATGCCACGGCCGCGATCGCAGTCGCGCATCAGCTCGGCGTGTCCGACGACGTTATCCGCAAGGCCATGGCGGGTTTCGGCGGCGTGAAACGGCGCTTTACCAAGACCGGCGAATGGAACGGCGTCACCGTGATCGACGATTACGGCCATCACCCGGTCGAGATTGCGGCGGTGCTCAAGGCGGCGCGCGAGTCCTACCAGGGCAAGATCATTGCGGTGGTGCAGCCGCATCGCTTCACCCGCCTGCAGTCGCTGTTCGAGGAGTTCTGTACCTGCTTCAACGACGCCGATACGGTCGTGGTCGCGGAGGTCTATCCGGCGGGCGAGGCGCCGATCCCCGGCATCGACCGCGACCATTTCGCCGCCGGCCTGCGTGCCCACGGCCATCGCAACGTGATCCCGCTCCCTGACGCCGGTGAGCTCGCGAAGATCGTCCACGGTCTCGCCAAGTCCGGCGACCTTGTCGTCTGCCTCGGTGCCGGCAACATCACGCAATGGGCCTACGCGCTGCCCGATGAATTGAAGGCGCTGGGGTGATGGGAGTCACTTCTACAACCACGTCATGGCCGGGCTTGTCCCGGCCATCCACGTCTTTATTGCACTATCGTGTCGAAGAGATCGTCCCAATTCGGGTTCGCTGCAACGATCGTCCGAACCTTCGATGCGCGCGGCCAATGCTTGATGTTGTGTTGACGGATTGAGAGGGCGTGCATGACCTTCCCCGACATCACGCCCGACCTGAAAGCCGCGATGCCGGAGCTGCGCGGGCGGCTGCTCGCCAACCAGTCGCTCGCCGAGCTGACCTGGTTTCGCGTCGGTGGTCCGGCGCAGGTGCTGTTCACGCCGGCGGACGAGGATGACCTCGCCCACTTTCTCGCGAACCTGCCGAAGGAGCTGCCGGTCCATGTCATCGGTGTCGGCTCCAACTTGATCGTGCGCGACGGCGGCATGCCGGGCGTGGTGATCCGCCTCGCGCCGCGCGCCTTCGGCGAGACCAGCGCGACGGGCGACATCGTCACCGCCGGCGCCGCGGCGCTCGACAAGCGCGTCGCGGAGACGGCGGCTGCCGCAGGTATCGGCGGCATGGAATTCTTCTTCGGCATTCCCGGCACCATCGGCGGTGCGCTGCGCATGAATGCCGGCGCCAATGGCGGCGAGACCAAGGACGTGCTGGTGGAGGCGGCCGGCATCGGCCGCGATGGCACCAGGCACGTCTTCGGCAATGCCGACATGAAGTTCGTCTATCGCAACAGCGGGGTCGATCCTTCCGTGATCTTCACTTCGGCGCGCTTCCGCGGGACGATGACGGATGCAGACGCGATCCGTGCGCGCATGAACGAGGTGCAGGCCCACCGCGAGACCGCGCAGCCGATCCGCGAAAAGACCGGCGGCTCGACCTTCAAGAATCCACCTGGCAACAGCGCCTGGAAGCTGATCGATGCCGCCGGCTGCCGTGGTCTCAAGGTCGGCGGCGCGCAGGTCTCGGAGATGCACTGCAATTTCCTGATCAACACCGGCAACGCCACCGGGCACGACATCGAGACCCTGGGCGAGACGGTGCGCGAGCGCGTGAAGCAGACCAGCGGAATCGAGCTACATTGGGAAATCAAGCGGATCGGAATCGGAAAGAGCTGATGCGGGCGACCATTCTCTTCGGCGGCACCAACAAGGAACGCTTGGTCTCGGTGGCGAGCGCACAGGCGTTGCACCGCGCGCTGCCCGACGCCGATCTGTGGTTCTGGGATGTCGACGACACCGTGCACGCCGTCACCTCCGAAAAGCTGCTCAATCACACGCGGCCGTTCGAGGTCGATTTCAAGCCGGATGGTCGCGGCATCAGCCTCGCGCAGGCGCTCGACAAGGCTGCAGCGGACGCGCGCGTGCTGGTGCTCGGCCTGCATGGGGGGCGCGCCGAGAACGGCGAGTTGCAGGCGATGTGCGAGATGCGCGGCATCGCCTTCACCGGCTCCGGTTCGGCCTCGTCGCATCTTGCCTTCGACAAGGTGTCGGCCAAGCGCTTTGCCGCGATCGCGGGCGTGAATGCGCCGCAGGGCATTGCCCTCGAACATATCGATGAAGCCTTCGCCGAGCATGGCAAGCTGATCGCAAAGCCCGTGAAGGACGGATCGAGCTACGGACTGATCTTCGTCAACGCGCAACAGGATCTCGTCACCGTCCGCAATGCCGCGAAGACCGAGGACTATCTGATCGAGCCGTTCGTCTCGGGCGTGGAGGCGACCTGCGGCGTGCTCGAACGATCCGATGGCGCGGTGTTCGCGCTGCCGCCGATCGAGATCGTGCCGGCGGAGGGCGGCTTCGACTACACAGCCAAATACCTCCTGAAGTCGACCCAGGAGATCTGCCCCGGCCGCTTCGCGCCCGAGGTCAGCGCCGCGATCATGGATCACGCGCTCAAGGCGCATCGCGCGCTATCCTGCTCCGGCTATTCGCGCAGCGATTTCATCGTGTCGGCCGGGGGGCCGGTCTACCTCGAGACCAACACGCTCCCCGGGCTCACCGCGGCATCGCTGTACCCGAAAGCCCTGAAGGCGCAGGGTATCGGCTTTGCCGACTTCCTGCACGATCAGATCGAGCTCGCCCGGGGCCGCGTCCGGAAGTAGGTGGGGGGAAGGGAACCTGGCCCGCGGAGGCGGACTGGAACCGCCCTGTTGCTAAAATGCTAACGAGTTCGCGGCAAAGTACTCACAGCGTTGATCAAAACACGCATCAGGCGGGCCGCATTTACCGTTTGTTTACCAGGAAGCCCGAAGGTTAACGCTGGCGGCGCATGTAGCGCTTGGCTGCCGGGGCGTGAGCTGTCGCGGAATACCGCTTCGAGGAACGCAACCAGGGAACAGGGGGTCACTCTATCCCACCGGTACCGCCGAGACGTCACCTGTGCCGGGACCCGCAAGGTTTGCGGGCACAACATGTGACGAGCTCGTGCAATGGATGGTGCAGGACGCCTCGCTCGATCGGTGCGATCGCTGGGGCCTCAAGCTGACCTGAGGGCAGCCGCTATTGGAGCGGCGGTGCTGCTGTGCGAGCATGCCGGCGCCTATCTCGCCCGCCGCAAGCGCAAGCGTCCCGCCAGGGAGCCGGTGATCGATCGCGAGCCGCCGAACCGTTTCATCCAGACCATCGAGCGCTACCTGCCGCGCCGTCTCGGCCTTGCCGCCACGCTCGCGATCCTGTTCGGCAGCGCCGGTTTCGGCATCGTCAAAGGCGGCCATGTCGACGAGTTCGTCGCTGTCATGGACGACACCCGCAACGCGCTCGCCAATGCCGCGGGCTTCCGCATCACCACGGTCGGTATCAACGGCCGCAAGCAGCTGACCCAGGACGAGGTCCTCGCGATCGGCGGCATCAACGGCCGCTCCTCGCTGCTGTTCCTCGACGCCGAAACCGTGCGCGACCGGCTCAAGGCCAATCCCTGGATTGCCGACGCCACCATCCTCAAGCTTTATCCGGGCCGGCTGCAGATCGACATCGTCGAGCGCTCGGCCTTCGCCTTGTGGCAGGAGAACGGCAGGCTCGCCGTCATTGCCTCTGATGGCGCGGTGCTCGAGCCCTACGTCACGCGCCGCTTCCTCAAATTGCCGCTGGTAGTGGGCAAGGGCGCCGAAACCCACGCCCACGACTTCCTCGCGCTGCTCGACCGTTATCCGCAGGTGCGTTCGGTGACGAAGGCTGCGATCTATGTCGGCGAGCGGCGCTGGAACCTGCGCCTCAAGGACGGCCTCGATATCCGCCTGCCCGAGAACGACGTCGGCAACGCGCTGGCCGCGCTCTCCAAACTCGACAAGGACGAGAAGCTGTTCTCGCGCGACATCGTCGCGGTCGACATGCGCCTGCCGGATCGCCTGGTCGTGCAATTGTCCGACGACGCCGCCAAGGCGCGCGAAGAGCTGTTCAAGGACAAGAAGTCCAAGAAGAAAGCCGGTGACTCCGCATGACCGGCCTCGACCGCAACCTGACCCCGAAGACCCGTCCGATGCAGAAGCGCACGGCGCTGGTGGCGTCGCTCGACGTCGGCTCCAGCAAGATCGCCTGCATGATCGCGCGGCTGAAGCCTTCGCCGCCGAGCGAGGCGCTGCGCGGCCGCAGCCACGCGGTGGAATTGATCGGCTACAGCCAGATCCAGTCGCGCGGCGTCAAGGCCGGCGCCGTGGTCGATCTGGCCGAATGCGAGAAGTCGGTGCGCCATGCCGTGGCGCTGGCCGAGCGCATGGCCAAGGTCCGGGTCGAATCCGTCCTGCTGTCGGTGTCCGGCGGCCGGCTGCATGGTCAACTCGTTGAAGCCGCTGCCGATATCCGCGGCGGCTCGGTCACCTCGGACGATGTCAGCCGCGTCACCTCGGCCGGCATGCGCCACGCCACCGCCGCCGGCCGCACCGTTCTGCATGCGCTGCCGGTCGGCTACGCGCTCGACGGCGTCAAGGGCATCCGCGATCCGCGCGGCATGGTGGCGCGGCAGTTCGGCGTCGACATGAATGTTGTCACGTCGGACGCGACGGTCGCCAAGAATCTGATGCTCGTGGTCGAACGGTGTCATCTCAATGTCGAAGCCATGGCGGCGAGCCCCTATGTCGCGGGGCTCTCGGTCCTGACGGACGACGAGTTCGATCTCGGCGCAGCCGTCGTCGAGATGGGCGCGGGGTCGACGACGATCGCGACCTATTCCGGCGGACGCTTCGTGCACGCATCCGGATTTGCGCTCGGTGGGCAACACATCACGATGGATCTTGCGCGCGGCATCGGAGCGTGCATTGCGGATGCCGAGCGAATCAAGACTTTATACGGCACGGTGCTGACCGGCGGCTCGGATTCGCGTGAGCTGATGTCCGTTCCGACTGCAGGCGATGATCGGGAGACTCCGCAAATCGTGTCCCGCGCCACGATCGCGAACATAGTCCGGCATCGCGCCGAGGAGATTTTTGAGATGGTCCGTGACCGGCTCGCGGATTCCCCCTTTGCGGCTGAGCCGCGGGCGGGCGTCGTGTTGAGCGGCGGCGCGTCCCAACTCACCGGCACCGTCGAGCTTGCCACCCGCATCCTGAACCGGCAGGTCCGCATCGGCCGCCCGCTCGGCTTCGGCCGGCTGCCGAGCGAGGCGAAGGGCGCCTCGTTCTCGGTGCCGTCGGGCCTGCTGGTCTATCCGCAATACGCTCATCTTGAACATGTCGAACCGCGGCGCACGCGGCAGCTCAAGACAGGGACTGACGGCTACGGCTACTTCGGAAAGGTCGGACGATGGCTTCGCGAGGGCTTCTGATGACCGCATCCCGGCTTAAGGCATTTACACCAACTCCCGCGGCCGCCGGCCGGGGCGAACCCACGCGCGCGTAATTGAGAGAGGCAACCATGGCACTCAATCTGACCCCCCCTGACATCAGCGAGCTGAAACCGCGGATCACTGTCTTCGGCGTCGGTGGCGCGGGCGGTAACGCCGTCAACAACATGATCACCGCCGGGTTGCAGGGCGTCGACTTCGTCGTCGCCAACACCGACGCGCAGGCGCTGACCATGTCGAAGGCGCAGCGCATCATCCAGATGGGCACCCAGGTCACCCAGGGCCTCGGCGCCGGTTCGCAGCCCGATGTCGGTGCCGCCGCCGCGCAGGAGGTCATCGACGAGCTGCGCGATCATCTCACCGGCGCCAACATGGTGTTCGTCACCGCCGGCATGGGCGGCGGCACCGGCACCGGCGCCGCACCGGTGATCGCCAAGGCCGCGCGCGAGATGGGCATCCTCACGGTCGGCGTGGTGACCAAGCCGTTCCACTTCGAAGGCCAGCGCCGCATGCGCACCGCCGAGTCCGGCATTGCCGAGCTGCACAAGGTGGTCGACACGCTCCTGATCATCCCGAACCAGAACCTGTTCCGGGTCGCCAACGAGAAGACCACCTTCGCCGACGCCTTCGCGATGGCCGACCAGGTGCTCTATTCGGGCGTTGCCTGCATCACCGACCTGATGGTCAAGGAAGGTTTAATCAACCTCGACTTCGCCGACGTCCGCGCCGTCATGCGCGAGATGGGTAAGGCGATGATGGGCACCGGCGAGGCCACCGGTGAGAAGCGCGCGCTGACCGCCGCCGAAGCCGCGATCGCCAACCCGCTGATCGATGACAGCTCGATGAAGGGCGCCCGCGGCCTTCTGATCTCGATCACCGGCGGCAAGGACCTCACCCTGTTCGAGGTCGACGAAGCCGCCACCCGCATCCGCGAGGAGGTCGATCCCGATGCCAACATCATCGTCGGCGCCACCTTTGACGAGTCGCTCGACGGCGTCATCCGCGTCTCGGTGGTTGCGACCGGCATCGAGCAGGCCGCGATCGCCCGCGCCCAGGCTCCCGCTGCGCAGCAGTCCAACGGCTCGCCGGAGAGCCGGCTGGCCGACCTGACCGCGCGCCTGCGCGCCGACAATCAGCGGCTCGCCGAGCGTGCGCAGAAGCTCGATCCGCCGACCGGCGTGACCGTTGCGCCGATTGCTGCGCCGCAGCCTGCCGCGGCCCAGCCGCGTCAGGGCGGCAATGTCGAGCGCGCCGCGCTCGCGGCGATCGCCGCCGCGGTTGCCCCGGACAACGCGCCGATGCAGCCGGCGTCCTACGGTGACGTCACGGTGCGCCCGATCGCCCAGAAGCCGTCGCTGTTCCCGGATCACGACGTCGCCAAGGTCGAGCAGCACGAGCCGATGCCACCCGAGACCTTCATCCCGCAGGCCGCCGAGCGTTCCCCGGTCCGTGCCCCGCGGATGCCGAAGTTCGAGGATCTTCCGATGCCCGCGCAGGCCGAGATCCGCCAGGCCAACGGCGGCGGTGAGGAGGAACATCCGCAGAAGACCCGGCTGTCGCTGCTGCAGCGCCTGGCCAATGTCGGCCTCGGCCGTCGCGACGAAGAAACCGAGCCGCCGATCGCGGCCCGTTCCTCCGGTCCGGCGATGCCCTCGATGCCGCCGCTGCCCGAGCGCCGGCCGGCCCGCAGCGTTGCGCAGCAGATCGCCTCGAACGAATCACCGGTATCTGAATATGCGAAGCGGCCCGCGCCGCAGGGGCTGGACGCTCATGGACGGCCGGCACCTGTTGCGCCGGCGCCACAGGGCGACGACCATCTTGATATCCCGGCCTTCCTGCGCCGGCAGGCAAACTGAAGGTTGTTACAATCTTGGCGACCAGAGAGGCCCCGGCGGGAACCGCCGGGGCCTTCGTGTTTAAGCGGATATCGGGTCGCAATCCGGTGACCAAGCAACTGAAATTAAATGATTAATTATCCTTTCGGTGGTCAGATGGCCTATCCCGGAGGGCTCTTGTCGCTGCCGCAATTTGGTTAACCTTGGGCGTGAATGCGGCGGAGATGGGGTAACAATCGGTAAAGAAGCGTGAGTTGGCGCGGTTTGGGGCTGTGACTATGGTCTGCCGTGACTTGGGGAGCTCAAGCGAGTCGGCCTTGGGGAAAGTGGGCCACTTGATTTGAGTGAAAGTCGGGTAGTGGGCATTATCGAATGAAATTCAGTCGCCAAACGACGCTTCGGTCGCAAGCCACCGTGACGGGCGTCGGCGTTCACTCCGGTCAAGCTGTTAATCTGACTTTGGGTCCTGCGCCCGTCGATGCGGGTTTCATTTTCGTCCGCACCGGACTTGAAGGTGCCGACCGCGAAATTCTGGCCAATGCCGATGCCGTGATCGCGACCGAATTTGCGACGGTGCTCGGTGACCGCGAAGGGCCGCTGGTTTCCACCGCCGAGCATGTGCTTGCCGCGCTGCGCGGCATGGGGGTCGACAACGCCGTTATCGAGATCGACGGTCCCGAAGTACCGATCATGGACGGCAGCGCCGCGGCTTTCGTCGCAGCGATCGATCAGGCCGGCATCGTCGCCCAGCCCGCCGTGCGCCGCTTCATCCAGGTGTTGAAGCCGGTGCAGGTCAAGATCGGCGAATCGGTCGGCGAGCTACGTCCGTTTGCCGGCGGGTTCCGTGCCGAGGTCGAGATCGATTTCGCCAACTCGGTGATCGGCCGCCAGAGCCTCTCCTTCGATCTTTCGCCGGAAGGCTTCCGCCGCGACGTGTCGCGCGCCAGGACCTTCGGCTGCGTGGCTGACACGGCCCGGCTCTGGAGCGCAGGCTTCGCGCTTGGCGCATCCTTCGAGAATACGGTGGTGTTCGACGAAACCCGCCTGCTCAACCCCGAGGGGCTGCGCTACGGCGACGAATGCGTCCGTCACAAGGTTTTGGACGTCATCGGTGATCTCGCGCTGGCCGGCCTGCCGCTGCTCGGCATCTATCGTTCGAAGCGCGGCGGTCACAAGCTCAACCACGCGGTGCTCACGGCGCTTCTCGCCGACCGCAGCGGCTGGCGGGTGGTCGAAGCGGAGACCGCGCGGCGGCCGTCCCGCAGCCACGTCGAGGCCGGTGCCGGCACGGTGGGTGGCTTGATCGCCCCGGCCTACGGCCCGGACGTGTCCTGATCGCCGCGGCCGGCGTCCTTCGTCCCCAATTTCCGTAGTGTCCACAGTGGGTCGCGGGCGTGTCCAGTCGCCTTATTCCGGGCGGAATGGCTGCGTATCCGGTTGGTCGAGGGGCCAGTTTTTGGCTAAACAATGCCTGCGGCTGCACGACACGGCGCCAATGGTCGAGGGTATATTGCGTCCATGATCGCGGTCCATGGATGAAGTGGGCTTCGCCGTTAACCGCAATCAAAGGCGTCAGGTTCTATATTTCATGTCGGCAAAGCGTATGACGCTCGAACCCAATTCATCTGACGTCTCCGGCCTGAAGCGGGCCGCCCGCGCGCTGCGTTTCGCGGCGGGCCTGGTCGTGCTGGCGTTGCCGCTCGCCGGCTGCGGCACGGGCGCGCTGTGGGACAAGTTCATGGCCAAGGACGACACGTTCGTCGATGAGCCCGCGGACAAGCTCTACAATGAGGGCTTGTACATGATGAACGAGAAGAAGGATCTGAAGGCCGCCTCGAAGAAGTTCGAGGAAGTCGACCGGCAGCATCCCTACTCGGAGTGGGCGCGCAAGTCGCTCCTGATGTCGGCCTACTCCTACTATCAGGCCGGCGACTACGACAGCTGCATCGGTTCTGCGACCCGCTACGTCACGCTGCACCCGGGCAGCCCGGACGCGGCCTACGCCCAGTACCTGATCGCCGCATCGCATTATGATCAGATCCCGGACATCTCCCGCGACCAGGGCCGCACCGAGAAGGCGATCGCGGCGCTGGAAGAGGTGGTGCGCAAGTATCCGACCTCGGAATACGCCACCTCGGCCAAGACTAAACTTCAGGCTGCGCGCGACCAGCTCGCCGGCAAGGAAATGGCGGTCGGCCGCTACTACATGGAGAAGCGCGACTTCACCGCCGCGATCAACCGCTTCAAGACGGTGGTGACGCAGTACCAGACCACCCGCCATGTCGAAGAGGCGCTCTACCGGCTCACCGAGGCCTATATGGCGATCGGCATCGCGGGCGAAGCGCAGACCGCCGCCGCCGTGCTCGGCCACAATTTTCCGGACAGCCGCTGGTACAAGGACGCCTACAATCTAGTAAAGTCCGGCGGTCTCGAGCCGAGCGAGAATCAGGGGTCCTGGATCAGCCGGACCTTCAAGAAGATAGGCCTCGGCTAGGAATTGTCCTCGCATGCTGGCGCGTCTGTCGATCCGTGACATCGTCCTGATCGAACGGCTCGATATCGAATTCTCCCGTGGCCTCGCGGTGCTGACCGGCGAAACCGGCGCGGGTAAATCCATCCTGCTCGATGCTTTTGCGCTGGCGCTTGGCGGCCGCGGCGACGCCACCCTCGTGCGCCACGGCGCGGAGCAGGGACAGGTCACCGCCATGTTCGATGTCCCGAAGGGGCATCCGGCGGCCAGGATCCTGGCCGAGAACGGCCTCGACGACACCGGCGAGATGATCCTGCGCCGTGTGCAGCTCGCCGACGGCCGAACCCGCGCCTTCATCAACGACCAGGCGATCAGCGTGCAGACCCTGAAGGCGGTCGGCGCCGTTCTGGTCGAGATCCACGGCCAGCATGACGAGCGCGCGCTGGTCGACGCCTCCACCCATCGCCAGCTGCTCGATGCCTTCGCCGGGCTCGAGAAGGAGGTCACGGGGCTGGAAGCGTTGTGGGATGCCCGGCGCACCGCCAATACGGCGCTCGAGGAACATCGCGCCGGCATGGAGCGCGCCGCGCGCGAGGCGGATTATCTGCGCCACGCCTCCCAGGAGCTGAAGACGCTGGCGCCGAAGGAGGGCGAGGAGACCGAGCTCGCCAACCGCCGCACCACCATGATGCAGGGCGAGAAGATTGCGACCGACCTGCGCGAGGCGCAGGAGGCGATCGGCGGCGCGCATTCGCCCGTGCCGGCCCTGTCGGCCGCGGTGCGGCGGCTGGAGCGGCGTGCCGCCAATGCGCCCGACCTCATCGAGCCCGCGGTGAAGGCGATTGATGTTGCGATCAACGCGCTGGAGGAGGCCGACCAGCATCTCAATGCCGCGCTGGCCGCGACCGATTTCGATCCGGCCGAGCTCGAGCGCATCGAGGAGCGGTTGTTCGCGCTGCGCGCGGCCTCGCGCAAATATTCGACGCCGGTCGATTTGCTGGCCGCGCTGGCCACGCAATACGCCAACGACGTCGCGCTGATCGATGCCGGCGCCGACCAGCTCAAGAAGCTGGAGGCGGCCGCCGGCGAAGCCGACAAGCGCTACGCCGCGGCTGCGGCAAAACTGTCGGCTTCGCGCACCAAGGCGGCCGAGAAGCTCAACAAGGCCGTCAATGCCGAGCTCGCGCCGCTCAAGCTCGAGCGCGCAAAATTCATGACGCAGGTCGGGACCAATGCCGCCTCGCCGGGCCCGCAAGGCATCGACCGCGTCGAGTTCTGGGTCCAGACCAATCCGGGGACCAAGCCGGGACCGATGATGAAGGTCGCCTCCGGCGGCGAGCTGTCGCGCTTCCTGCTCGCGCTCAAGGTCGTGCTCGCCGATCGCGGTTCGGCGCCGACGCTGGTGTTCGACGAAATCGACACCGGGGTCGGCGGCGCGGTGGCGGACGCGATCGGCTCGCGGCTGTCGCGCCTTGCCGGCAAGGTGCAGGTGATGGCGGTGACCCACGCGCCGCAGGTCGCGGCCCGCGCCAGCCAGCATCTTCTGATCTCCAAGGATGCGCTCGACAAGGGCAAGCGCGTCGCCACCCGCGTCAACGCGCTCGCCGCCGACCACCGCCGCGAGGAGATCGCGCGCATGCTGGCCGGCGCCGAGATCACGGCCGAGGCCCGCGCGGCCGCGGAACGCCTGCTCCGGGCGGCGACGGCTTAAACCTCGCCGTCGTTCCGGGGCGATGCGAAGCATCGAACTCAGGTGCGCACATGCGCACCTGAGTATCACGAGATTCCCGGTTCATCGCTGCGCGATGCCCCGGAATGACGACCTTGGATGCAGATCGACTCGTACAAGTCATTCCATTGTGGATTCGTCGCTTCGATCAGTTGTGTCTTCCAGCTCCACCTGCGTTTCCCGAGCTCCTTCTCGCGTGATATCGCGGAGATCGGGTCGTCGCAGATTTCGAACCAAACGAGCCGTGTGATATTGTATCTGGATGTGAAGCCGGGGACCGCCTTGGTTCGGTGTTGGTAGATACTACGTTATGGCGAAAGCAAAGAAGACCGCTCCTCCCGACGTCGAGAAGCTCACCAAGGCCCAGGCCAGAGTCGAGCTGACGCGGCTGGCGCTCGAGCTCGAGGGCCATGACAAGCGCTATTACCAGGAGGATGCGCCCAGCATCACCGACGCCGAGTACGATGCGCTGCGGCAGCGCTACAACGCGATCGAAAAGCGCTTTCCCGAATTCGTCACCGCGGAGTCGCCCTCGCAGAAGGTTGGCGCGGCGCCGTCCGGGCGCTTCAGGAAGGTCCGCCATTCGCTGCCGATGCTGTCGCTCGACAATGCGTTTGCGGAAGCTGACGTGGTCGACTTCGTCGGGCGCATCGCGCGCTTCCTGAAGCTGCCGGACGACAAGATCGATTTCTCGGCCGAGCCGAAGATCGACGGTCTGTCGATGTCGCTGCGCTACGAGGGCGGCGAGCTCGTCACCGCCGCGACGCGCGGCGACGGCGCGGAGGGTGAGGATGTCACTGCCAATATCCGCACTCTCGAGGACGTGCCGCAGCAGCTCAAGGGCCGCAACGTGCCCGACATCTGCGAGGTGCGCGGCGAGGTCTACATGACCAAGAAGGCGTTCCTGGCGCTCAACGAGCGGCAGAAGGCCGCCGGCGACACCATCTTCGCCAATCCGCGCAACTCGGCGGCCGGCTCGCTGCGGCAGAAGGATCCTGGCATCACCGCCTCGCGCCCGCTCGGCTTCTTCGCCTATGCCTGGGGCCAGATGAGCGCGATGCCGGAGGATACCCAGACCGGCATGATCCACTGGTTCGAGCGCTGCGGCTTCAAGACCAATCCGCTGGCCAAGCTGTGTCACTCGGTCGAGCAGCTGATCGCGTTCCATCGCAAGATCGAGGAACAGCGCGCCGAGCTCGACTACGATATCGACGGCGTCGTCTACAAGGTCGACCGCATCGACTGGCAGGAGCGGCTCGGCTTCGTGTCGCGCACGCCGCGCTGGGCGATCGCGCACAAGTTCCCGGCCGAGCGTGCCATGACGGTGCTGCGCGACATCGAGATCCAGGTCGGCCGCACCGGCTCGTTCACTCCGGTCGGCAAGCTCGAGCCGGTCGGCGTCGGCGGCGTGATCGTGCAGAACGTCACGCTGCACAACGAGGACTACATCAAGGGCATCGGCAACAAGGGCGAGGTGCTGCGCGAGGGTCGCGACATCAGGATCGGCGACACCGTCGTGGTCCAGCGCGCCGGCGACGTGATCCCGCAGGTCGTCGATGTCGTGATCGACAAGCGGCCGAAGAATGCCAGGGAATTCCACTTCCCGAAGGAGTGTCCATGCCCGCTGCACACCGATGTGGTGCGCGAGGAGACGGCGACCGGCGAGGAAGGCTCGCGCGCCCGCTGCACCGGCGAGTTCGCCTGTCCCTATCAGAAGATCGAGCATCTCAAGCTGTTCGTCTCCCGCCGCGCCTTCGACATCGACGGCCTCGGCGAGAAGCAGCTGCAAAACTTCTTTGACAAGGGCTGGGTGAAGGAGCCCGCGGACATCTTCACGCTGCCCAAGCGCAATGCGAAGCTGAAGCTGGAGCAGATCGAGGGCTACGGCGAAACCTCGGTACGCAATTTGTTCGCCGCGATCGACAGCCGCCGCAGGATCGGGCTGGAGCGCTTCATCTACGCGCTCGGCATGCGCCATGTCGGCGAGACCACGGCGCTGGCGCTGGCCCGCGGCTACGGCTCGTGGGACGCGTTTCACGAGGCCTGCCTCAAGGTCGCCAAGGGCGACGAGGAGACCATTGCCGAGATGGATGCGCTCGATCAGATCGGCGATACCGTGATCAAGAGCATCGCGGACTATTTCGGCGAGAGCCACAATCGCGGCATCGTCGAACGGCTGACCGGGGAGCTGGACGAGATCGTCGACGCCGAGAAGCCGAAGAGCAATTCGGCGGTGGCCGGCAAGACGGTGGTGTTCACCGGCTCGCTCGAGAAGATGACGCGTGACGAGGCCAAGGCGACGGCCGAGCGGTTAGGGGCCAAGGCGGCCGGCTCGGTGTCGAAGAAGACCGATTATGTCGTCGCGGGACCCGGCGCCGGCTCGAAGCTCGCCGAAGCGCAGAAGCACGGCGTCAAGGTGCTCACCGAAGACGAGTGGCTGAAGCTGATCGGGGAGTGAGGCGCGGCGTCGCCGCATTCTCTGTTGTCGTCACCCGCGCATGCGGGTGACCCAGTATTCCAGAGACAGTGATTGGTTAGCGGATAGGTCGCGGCGTACCGGATTCCCCGCATGCGCGGGGGGATGACGAGGTGAGGGCGTGGCGTGAGCACGCCACTTACATCATTCCGCTTCCTTCCTCTTCCGCCTGCTCGATCCGCCGTTCGCTGACCACGACATTCCGCCGCGGCACGATGAAGATCATGGTGCATGTGCAGGCGAGCGAGATCGCGAAGATCGCCGATGTCAGCGGCAGTGTGGTGGTGGTGTGGCCGCCGAGATAGGCGCCGAATTGCGAAATCAGCGAGCCGATTCCCTGCTGCAGGAAGCCCATGGCGCCGGAGGCGGTGCCAGCGGCCTCGGGGCGGATGCTGATCGCGCCGGCGGCGGAATTGGCCATCACGAAGGCATTGGCGACCATCACGATCATCTGGGTGCCGAACAGCCAGAGCGGCGCCTGGTTCACCCCGGTCAAGCTCCAGATCAGGTTCAGCAGGCTGCCGCCGACCTGCAGCACGAGGCCGAACCAGATCAGCTTCTCCAGCGAATGGCGCGGCGCGAAGCGCACGCACAACAGGTTGCCGACGAGGTAGGCGAAGCCTGTTGTCGCGAACCACGCGCCATATTCGGCACTGGTGCGGCCCATCTGCATCACCACGATATAGGGGCCGCCGCCGGCGAAGGCGAAGATGATCTGCGAGGCAAGCACCTGGCACAGCATGTAGCCGACGAAGGCGCGACTGCGCATCAGCTTGCCGAGATCGCCGCGAAAGCTGGAGCTCTCGGCGCGATCGCGACGGGTTTCCGGCAAGGCCAGCGCGATGAAGATCGTGATCGTGAGCGATGCTGCCGTGATCAAATAAAGGATCGCGCGCCAGCCGAACGCGGTTTCCAGGAGGCCGCCAGTCAGCGGGCTCACCATCTGCGCGATCATCAGCGCGGCGACCACGAGGCTGATCATCGCGCCGACACGCTCGCGCGGATAGAGATCGCGGATGATGGCGCGGCTGATCACCATGCCGCTGGCGCCGCCGAGCGCCTGGAAGAAACGCGCGGCGATCAGTTGCGGCAGGTTTTCGGCGAACACCGAGCCGATGCCCGCTGCCACCATCAGGCCGAGGCCGGCAAGCAGCACCGGCCGCCGGCCGAACTTGTCGGACAGCGGTCCCATGATGAGCTGCGAGAGGGCGATGCCGACCATGTAGAGCGACACCGTCATCTGCGCGATCGAGATGTCGCGGCTGAACGTCGTCGCCAGCACCGGCAGCGCCGGAACCAGCATGTAGAGCGAGATCGGCGCCACGCCCGTCATGACGACGAGCATCAGCAGCATGACCTTCGATGTCGCGATGTTGTCCGTGGCCGCGCCGGGCGGCTTGCCCATCACGCCGTGCATTCAGGTCCGATCCAGCATTGTGAATCGACTGTAGCGTTCTCGTGCGCGCGGAATACGTGTGTTTCGGCATACGCCCATGCCGATTCCGGGAGGCGCGTCGGTGGCGTTTCGCCCCGTGGCAACAAACATCGTTGTCGTCCCCTGCGAATGCGGGGGAACCAGTATTCCAGAGACATCAGTATGAGAAGGAGAGGCCGCGGCGTCCTGGATCCCCCGCATGCGCGGGGGATGACACCGGTGTGTGTCGATACTTGGACGTGCGTCTACCTCAGTGCCGCCGTCGCCTCATCGAGCCACAGTTTCGTGGCGTTGTCGTCGAGATGCGGGCGCACCACGCGATTGACGCGGGCATGGTAGTCGTTGAGCCACGTCAGTTCGTCCTCGCTCAGCATGCTCACCTCGATCAGGCGGCGGTCGATCGGCGCCAGCGTCAGCGTCTCGAACGCGTTGACCGGCTTCTCCGCGCCCTTGATGTCGGTGCCGATCACGAGCTCGAGGTTCTCGATCCGGATGCCGTAGGCGTCGGTCTTGTAGTAGCCGGGCTCGTTGGACAGGATCATGCCGCGCTTCAGCGGCGTGGTGCCGAGCTTGGAGATCCGCGCCGGCCCTTCGTGCACGCTGAGATAGCTGCCGACGCCGTGGCCGGTGCCGTGCTCGAAATCGACGCCGGCCTGCCACAGATATTGCCGCGCCAGGGTGTCGAGCTGCGCACCGGTGGTGCCGTCGGGAAAGATCGCGCGGGCGATCGCGATATGACCGCGCAGCACGCGGGTGAAACGGTCGCGCATCTCGCCGGTCGGCTGGCCGATCGCAATGGTGCGGGTGACGTCGGTGGTGCCGTCCTCATACTGTGCCCCGGAATCGATCAGCAGCAGGTCGCCGGGCTCGATCCGGCGGTTGCTCTTGCGCGTGACGCGGTAATGCACGATGGCGCCGTTCGGCCCGGTGCCGGCGATGGTCGGGAACGAGACGTCCTTCAGTGCCGCAGTCTGGCGGCGGAACGTCTCCAGCGCCTCGACGGTGTCGATCTCGGTCAGCCCGCCCGAGGGGGCCTCGCGGTCGATCCAGGCGAGGAAGCGCGTCAATGCAACGGCGTCGCGCTGATGCGCGGTGCGCGTGCCCTCGATCTCGGTCATGTTCTTGACCGCCTTCAAAGCGCTGACCGGGTCGTTGCCGCGCACCGGCTTGCCGCCGGCACCCGCGATCAGCCGGCTCAAGGCGTCGGCGGCGGTCGCGCTATCGAGCGCGATCGAGGCGCCGCGTTTGGCGAGCTCGGTGAGCTTCGCCGTCAGCGCCGCCGGCTCCTCGACGTCGGCGGATTGCTCGAGATGGTCGCGCGTCAAGTTGGACAGCTTGCGGTGATCGATGAACACCAGCGGCCGGCCCTCCTTCGGCACCAGCGCGTAGGACAGCGGCAGCGGCGTGTGCGAGACGTCGGCGCCGCGGATGTTGAAGGTCCAGGCCACGGCGTGGCTGTCGGAGAGCACCAGCGCATCGACGCCGAGCTTGTCGATCTCGATCCGGATGCGCTTGAGCTTCTCCGCCTCGATCTCGCCCGAGAATTGCGGACCGTGGATCGAAACCGGACCGAGCGGCGGCGCCGGCCGTTCGTGCCAGATCGAATCGACGGGATTGCTGTCGACCGCGACCAGTTCCGCGCCGGCCTTGGCACAGGCGGCCGCCAGCCGTTCGGCTGCTGCCGATGTGTGCAGCCACGGGTCGAATCCGAGGCGGTCGCCGGCGGCGAGATGCCGGGTCACCCAGTGCTCCGGCGGCGGATCAACCAGCGGCTCGATGTCCCAGGCCTTGCGGTCGACCTGCTTGCCGGCCTGCAGGGTGTAGCGGCCGTCGACGAACAAAGCGGCCTGCCTGGCCAGCACGACCGCGAGCCCCGCCGATCCGGTGAAGCCGGTCAGCCAGGCCAGCCGCTCCTCGGACGGGGCGACATATTCGTTCTGCTGCTGGTCGGCGCGGGGGATCACGAAGCCCGTCAGCTTGCGCCGCGCCAGCTCCTCGCGGAAGGCGCCCAGCCGGGCGGTCAGCGCCACGCCGCTTTCGGGTTCTTCGAACGTCTGGAAATGAGCCTCGAACATCGCCTTCGCACTCTCTTTGGATCGAGCATGGTACGTTGGGAAAACCGCTTTCCGCGCCTGCCGGTCATGCTCTAAGTTCACCTGGACCGCTCCGCAACGCGGCCAGGCATGTCCACAATTTGGCATAACTTATGCTTGAATCGTGGCATCGCCATTAGAAAAGACGGAACGGTTTCCCGGGCAAGTCGTCCGTCAAAAATACCGGGAGTGTCCAGGAGTGTCTCAACTCGACGGCGAGGAGATGCACCGTGCCTGCGTTCACGTTTGAGAAGATTACCCCGCCGGTCCACAGTGGCCCGGTTGCCCCCGTCGAACAGAAGCAACGTGGCGTCATCGTCCAGATCCTGGACCGCATCGTCGAGGCGCGCGTCAGGTGCACGCTGAAGCAGGACAAGGCCGAGACGATCGCTCGCCGCGATTCCGCGCCGTCCGAATAATCGGCAACTACTGTTCGAGGTCGGACGCCTTCACCACGGTCGCGTTGACGACCTTGGTGCCTTCGAGTTCGATCCGCTCATCCGGGCCGACGATGCCGAGATCGAACTCGTGCTCTGATGTCACCAGCGTCATCCGCTGACCCACGATCACGACGACGGTCATGTCGGGCGCTTCGCCGGACACGGCCCATTCCCGCAACTCGCTCCGGAATGGCTCCTTGCGCCAGGCATCGGGGAAGCCGGGATCGCAACGGACCTCGAGGCCGTCTTCCGACGTCGTCAGGACCAGCTTTGATTTGCTCGGCTTCCAGTGCTCCTCCAGGAGCTCATTGACGAGCCAGACGCAGGCGAAGGTGCGGCACTCCGCCGGCCGATTTGCGTAGATCATGCATCCATGCCCCGGCCTGCAATGCGCGCACCACGCGTTGACGGGCTTGGCCAGTTCCTCGATCGCCATCACCTTGCAGCAGAGCGTGCAGTCGCCGCACTGTCTGCCCGGTGCCGTCATTGCACGGCGCGCAGCAGAAGGCTGCTCCAGCCCTCGATCTTGAGATGGCGCAGCGGCACCAGCCCGCGCGCGCGGTAGGCGGCGATGACGGCCGGCGCTTGGTGGGTCAACAGGCCGGAGAGGATGACCTGCGCCGACGAGGCGAGGTGCCGCGCCATCGGCCCGGCCAGTTGCCTGAGCGGATTGGCGAGGATGTTGGCGAGCACGAGATCGAACGGCCCATCCTCGGCGAACCGCGGCGCAGCAAAGCCGGTGGCCTGGATCACGTCCACCAGGTGTCCCGCCTCGTTGAGCCGGGCGTTCTCCTCGGCCACTCGCACCGACGGCGGATCGATATCGCTCGCCAGCACCCGGCCGTGCAGCGCCTTGGCGGCGGCGATCGCCAGCACCCCGGTCCCCGTGCCGAGATCGAGCACGCGGCGTGGCTGATACGCTTTCAGCACGTGGTCGAGCAGCAGCAGGCAGCCGCGCGTGGTGCCGTGGTGGCCAGTGCCGAAGGCAAGCGCCGCCTCGATCTCGATGCCGAGCTTGTTCGGCGGTATCTTTGTCCGGTCATGCTGGCCGTGGACGACGAAGCGGCCGGCCGGAACCGGAACGAGATCCTCAAGGCTGGCCTTCACCCAGTCCTTCGCCTCCACGGTGTCGAATGTCATGGCAACTGCGACATCCTGTCGCGCAGCCTGCCCGACCAGCTCGCGCAACAACGTCTCGTCCGGCGCGTCGGCAAAATGGACCGTGACGTCCCAGCGTCCGTCAGGCCGCTCGAATGCTGCGAAAGCGGCCTGATCCTCGAAAAACACTTCGGAAAGCGCGTCGACGACGCGCTTTGCGGTCGATTCATCGGGAAGGGTGACACTGGCGCGGTGCGTGGAGGGGGTCATCGAATGCCGGTAGCGCGGTTTTTGCTAAAATTTCAACTTTGATTTCATTCGATTATCACGTGATTCTACACGTGCCGCGTTTAGACAACCTTAGATTTTCCCGTATTAGTACGTGGGCAGGAACAATTCCCTTGTTCCGACAGGGTCACACATCAAGGGCAGGGCTATTATGAAGGCATTTGTCGTAAAGTTCTTGCGGAATGAATCCGGCGCCACGGCCATCGAATACGGCCTGATCGCGACCGGCATCGCGATCGCCATCATCGCTGCGGTGAATGGCGTTGGCACGGCGCTGAGCACAACCTTCAGCTCGATCAGCACCTCGTTGAAGTAAGTCAAACTACCGTACGGCGTTCTCAGCACACCGGGCGACCTTGTCGCCCGGTGCTTGTCTTTTGGGACAGCCCAGGCCGGGAGGCAGGCACCTGAGGCGTTCCGCGACGCCCAGGGTCCGGACGTCCACAGACCGAACCCCAAGCTGTCAACAGGGTATCCAGGAGGTTACGCCGGGCCTGCGGGCCCCGCGTTCCACAGTGTGTCTACAGCGGTGTCGCCCGTTTTCCCGGCAGACTGCACAGCCCTGTCCGCGGCTGATCCACCGGTTCTCCACAGCCTGTCCACCGTTTGCCGGGGCTCGGTGGCCACCTGAAAGGGGCGCTATCGCCTTACGGAAACAGCCTCCGGTGGTCCGCCAGGATGACCCGCGCCGCATTGTGTCCGGGGGCGCCGGTGACGCCGCCGCCGGGATGAGCACCGGAGCCGCAATGGTAGAGCCCCTTCAGCGGTCCGCGATAGTCGGCATGGCCGAGCATCGGCCGCGCCGAGAAAAGCTGGTTCAGCGTCAATGCGCCGTGGAAGATGTCGCCGCCGAGCAGCCCGAACTGCCGCTCCAGGTCGAGCGGCGACAGGATCTGGCGGCCGACCACGCTGCCCGCGAAGCCGGGAGCGTACTGATCGACCGTCGCGATCATGAGATCGGCGACCTCCTCGCGATGGTCGTCCCAGGATTTGCCGTCAGGCAATTGCGGCGCGACATGCTGGCAGAACAGGCTCGCGACATGCTGCCCGGGCGGGCTCAGCGTGTCGTCGAGCGTCGAGGGGATCAGCACCTCGACGACGGGTGCGCGGCTCCAGCCGAGGTCGCATGCATCGCGCCAGGCGCGATCCATGTAGCCGAGGCTGGGGGCGATGATGATCCCGGCCGTGAGGTGATCGCCGGGGCCGGGCAGTGCGGTGAACGAGGGCAGGGCATCGAGCGCGACGTTCATCCTGAACGTGCCGGAGCCGTTCCGCCATCGCGAGATGCGCGCAACGAACTCGGGCGTCAGCGCGCCCGCCGGCACGAGCCGCGTGTAGAGCAGCTTCGGATTGACGTTCGAGGCGACATATTTGGCGCGAATGGTTTCGCCATTGTCGAGGATGACGCCGCAGGCGCGATCCTTCTCGATGATCACCTCGCGCACGCCGGCCTCGGTCTCGATCTCGGCGCCATGGCCGCGCGCGGCGCGCGCCATCGCTTGCGTGATCGCGCCCATGCCGCCGATGGCGTGGCCCCAGACGCCCTTCTTGCCGTTCACCTCGCCGAAGGCATGGTGCAGCATCACATAGGCCGAGCCCGCGGCGTAGGGGCTTGCATAATTGCCGACGATGGCGTCGAAGCCGAACAGCGCCTTGACCAGGTCGCTCTCGAAACGCTCGTCGAGCATCTCGCCGGCCGAGCGCGTGAACAGGTCGAGCAGGTCGCGCTGCTGCTCGAGTGACAGCCGCCGCAGGGTGTTCGCGGCGCCGAGCGCATTGAACGCCTCGCGCATCGCGCCGACACCAAATCCCTTGACGATGTTCGGCGGTGCGCGCAACACGAGCTGGCGCAGCACGTCGGCGATCGCCTCGAGTTCCCTGGAGAACGGATCGATCTCGACGGCGTCGCGCTGACTCAGTCTCGCCGCCGACTCCCTGGTGCGGCCTTCGCCAGTCAGCAGATAGCTGCCGTCGGGTGCGGGCAGGAAGTTCTGCGCGCGGCGCTCGACGATTCTCAGTCCGTGATCCGCGAGTTTCAGGTCAGCAATGATCTGCGGGTTGAGCAGGCTCACCGTGTAAGAGGCGACCGAATTGCGGAAGCCCGGTGCGAACTCCTCGGTGACGGCGGCGCCGCCGACCACCTTGCGGCGCTCAACCACCCTGACCCGCAAGCCCGCCATCGCAAGATAGGCTGCGCAGGTGAGGCCGTT
This sequence comes from Bradyrhizobium sp. ISRA464, assembly GCF_029910095.1. Taxonomy (NCBI): domain Bacteria; kingdom Pseudomonadati; phylum Pseudomonadota; class Alphaproteobacteria; order Hyphomicrobiales; family Nitrobacteraceae; genus Bradyrhizobium; species Bradyrhizobium sp. ISRA464. The sequence continues at coordinate 2,173,482 of NZ_CP094526.1, forward strand.
GTGCCCCGCACCGATGATGACGACGTCCGTTTCGTTCATGTCCGCTTCAAGAAGGAGTGAATAGAGCACGATCCGGACCCGGAGGGCCGCGTGAGCGCAAAGTGGAAGCCGGTTTTCTCTCGCGACAAACACGAAGCATTTGCGCGGAGATCATGCTCAAGACGAATGCGCGCCGTTGTGACACTTCGTCAAGTCCTCGTTATCGGCCTTTCTTGCCTGTGATGCTGCCATATGCTCAGTTCAAGCTGCCTGGTGCGGCCTCGCTGGACCGCTCGCCTCCGGCGCTCGCCGGGTTCATGCCGGAGCTTTCATGACGTCTGAGCCGTCAGCCTCGCGAAACCGGCTGGTGCTGGTTGTCTACACCGCCGCGATCTTCGTCAGCGCCCTGTTGCTGTTCTCGGTGCAGCCGTTGTTCACCAAGATGGTGCTGCCGCGGCTCGGCGGCTCGCCGGCGGTGTGGTCGGTGGCGATGGTGTTTTTCCAGTCGCTGCTGCTCGGCGGCTACGCTTATGCGCATGTCCTGATGAAGCTCAGCAACCGCGCGGTTCCGGTCGTGGTGCATCTGGCGCTGCTGGTGGTCGCGCTGCTGACGCTGCCGCTTGCGATCCGCAGCGGCTGGGGCGAGCCGCCGAATTCGGGCTATGCGTTCTGGCTGCTCGGCCTGTTCGCGGTCTCGATCGGCTTGCCGTTCTTCGCGCTCGCCGCCAACAATCCGTTGCTGCAGGCCTGGTTCGTGCGTACCGGCCATCCCAACGGTCCCGATCCGTATTTCCTTTACGCGTCCTCGAACATCGGCAGCTTCCTGGCGCTGCTGTCGTACCCGGTGCTGCTGGAGCCGATGTTCACCTTGCGGACCCAGAACCTGATCTGGACCGGCGGCTACGGCCTCCTGATCGTGCTGATCGCAGGCTGCGGCGCGCTGCTGCTGCGCGCGCCGGCCAACGCCGCTGCGCGCAACATGCAGGTTGACGATGTCGCGGCGACAGAGCCGTCATGGCTGCTGCGCGCGCGCTGGATCTTGCTCGCCGCCGTGCCGTCGGGCCTGCTGATCGCGGTGACTGCGCATATCTCGACCGACGTCGCCGCCGCCCCCTTGCTCTGGGTGCTGCCTCTCTCGCTGTATCTCCTCACCTGGGTGCTGGTGTTCCAGTCGCGCCCGTTGCTGCCGCACAAATGGATGCTGCTGGCCCAGCCGCTGGCGATATCAGGCGTGGTCGTCCTGCTGGCGTTCGGCGGCGAGCAGAATCTGCTGCTGACGCTCGGCGGCCATCAGCTCTGCTTCTTCGTTATCGCGATGGCCTGTCACGGCGAGCTTGCGCGCACGCGCCCCGCCGCCAAATACCTCACCGGCTTCTACGTGGCGCTGTCGTTCGGCGGCATGGTTGGCGGCCTGTTTGCGGGGCTGATCGCGCCGTTCACCTTTTCATGGGTCGCTGAATATCCGATCCTGCTGGCGCTGGCGGCGCTATGTCGTCCCTCCGGCGCCGAGCGGCTGCCGCGCTGGAGCGCCTGGTATTGGCCGTTCCTCGCCGTGCTGGCGGTCGCGCTGATTGCGCCGTCCTATTCGACCGGCGAGTTGTTCGATCGGCTCGACGAGCGGCGGGTCTGGATGATCGGCGGGGTCGGCATGCTGTCCGCGCTGCTGGCCTTCGCGGTGAACGCCAGCCGATGGAAGATCTTCGCCACCGTCGTCGTCGCGCTGGTGCTGCTGCGCGCCTATCCGTCCGATGACGGCCGCGTCGATACGGTGCGCAGCTTCTTCGGCGTGCACAAGATCGTGGTGACGCCGAACGGGCAGTATCACGTGCTGATGCACGGAACGACGATCCACGGCGCCCAGAGGTTCAAGAACGACAACGGCACGCCGGTCACCGGGCGGCCGGAGCCGATCAGCTACTATCACAGGGATGGCGGCATCGGGCAGGCGATCACGGCGATGCGCGAGCGCAAGGGTGCGCCGCTGAAGGTGGCGGTGATCGGGCTGGGCTCCGGGACGTTGACCTGTGCGTCGGCGCCCGGCGAGGACTGGAAGTTCTTCGAGATCGACCAGAGCATGGTCGATACCGCGCGCGACCCCAGATATTTCACCTACATCCAGAACTGCGAGCCCGACCTGAAGCCGGTGATCGGCGATGCACGGCTGACCTTCGCCAAGGAGCCCGATGGCGTCTACGATCTCATCATCGTCGATGCCTATTCGTCGGATGCGATCCCGATCCATCTCGCCACCGAGCAGGCGATGGCGATCTACAAGGCGAAGCTCGCGCCGCACGGTGCGGTCGTGATGCATGTCTCCAACCGGCATCTCGAGCTGGCCAGCGTCGTGGTCGGCATCGCTGACGCCAACGACATGAGGAGCTGGGTGTACAGCGAGGATTCGGGTCGCGACAACGATTATATTTTCGCGACCTCGGTGGTGGTCTCCGCGCGCGACGAGGCCGACATCGGCAAGCTCGCCTCGTCAAACGTCTGGACCGAGACCCCTGCCAACGAAAACCAGCGGATCTGGACCGACGACTATTCGAACGTGCTGGGAGCGGTCTACCGTCGCCTGCGCGACGGCGAGCAGTAGCTGCTCCTCCGCTCGTCAGTCACTTCTTGTCGCCGGCCGAGGCCTTCTCCGGGTTCGCCGCCGACGCGGCGAGCAGCGGCATCGTCGGCGCGCCCTCGTCCTCGTCGAGGAATTGCTTCACCGACGCCTGGATCGACGATTTGACGTTGTCGGGGCCGCGGTCGCTGAGATCGTTGTGCTGGAACTCGGTTCTGACCACCTTGATACCGAGTCTTTTGCAAGTCGCGTCGTCAGGAACGACGCCCGGGTCGGTCTTGAACTGCGGATCCTTTGAGCGGAACGACAGGATCTTGATCTTGCCGTTGGTGATGAAGGGGACGCGCAGATTGTCCAGCGTGATGATTTTCCTGACCAGGTCGGGATGCTGCTTGGCGAAGAACATCGAGATGTCGCCGCCGTTGGAATGGCCGATCAGCGTCAGGTGGCGAAAATCCGCGCTCGGATAGAGCTTCTTCATCTCCTCGATCGCATACATGATGTTGGAGATGCCGCGATTGTATTGCATGCGGCGGCCGACAGATTCCTCGCCGACCTTGGTCACCATCGGCGCATCGGTATCGAGGTCGTGCTGAACGCTGATCACGAGGTAGCCGCGAGAGGCAAAAACATTGGTCAGGAACGAGTATTCGGTGTTCCTGACGGTGTTGCCGTGACTCAGGATCGCAACCGGCAGGTCGATCATCTCGGCCAGGGCCTGCATCTCGCGGTCACGACGGATTGCGATCTCGACCGCGACGTTGCGGTCATCGCGCAGAATGTCGTGGAACGTCATTGTCGTGTGGCGGATCGCCCACCTGTCCGTCGTGTAATAGGCGGCGATCACCACCACGCACAGGCAAAGGACAATGATGCCCCGTTTCATTTCGACCTCTGGGATTGCGGAACCTGATGCGCTCTGGCTCGGACATGGTTCGGCACTCCATGCGAAGTGCATGCGAAGGCCGAGCGGGCGTTCTGGCCGCGGAATATCGAGCGCAATCTTTACAGTGAGATGACGATCAGACGACAGGCCGCCGCCCGGATACGTGGCGACGCCAGGCAAGGGTCACAAGCAGGTGAATGCCGACGCTGTGCGCAAAGGTCAGAACGCGGCGAGCGCGCGTTCAGATGGACGCGCGGCTCGGTCGTCTCAGTCCTGATCGGTGAAGAACCCGCGCTGCTGCTGATAGTAGGGCCGTGGCTGGTAGTAGCCCTGCGGCGCCGGCGCGTAGCCCTGGTTGCCGTAATACTGGCCGTAGCCCTGCGCGTCGTAGACGCGGCGACTTGACGGCGGCGCCGGATAGCGGCGGTCGGTCGAGCTGCCGTCGGCGGGATAGATATAGCCATCGTCGGCGCGTGCCGCCGGATATTCGCGCGGCTGCGGCGTCAGGACGACCGGCTCGCCCGCGGCGCTGTATTGCTGGCCATAGTTCTGGTCCTGCGGCGCGCGACGGGCGACCGCGATGCCATTGCGCCCACGCGGGTTGCGCGCCAGCGCGACCTGGGCCGAGCCGGTCAGCGTCACCGTGGTGTTGAGCACGCCTTCCCTCTCGACCAGCGCGTAGAGCGTGGAGGCATTCTCGCGCGACAGCCGCACGCAGCCGTGCGACGCCGGCGTGCCGAGCCGGCTGACTGAGTCGGTGCCGTGGATCGCATGCCCGATCTTGGTGAAGAAAATGGAGTGCGGCATCGGTGCGTCGTCGAACTCCTTGGAGAAGTGATCCTCCTCCATGCGGAAGGCGCGGAAGGTGCCGCTCGGCGTTTCGCGGGAGGGGATGCCGGTCGAGACCGGCCAGTGATAGCGCTCGACGCCGTCGACCGCGACGGTCATCTGCTGATTGTCCTTGTCGATGGTGATATCGACCTTGGCCTGTGCGGCGCCGGCGGTGAAAAGCATCACTGTGGTGAATGCAACGAGGAAGGAACGCATCTTACCTTTGGCCTCCAGGCCTGATCGCAGCGCCGTGGCTCTCCGTCCCCGGCAACCAATATGCCCGGAATCGGTTTTTGGTTCCAGTGGCAGGCAAGCCCATCGTTAATCGGGGTCGCGGCGTAAACAAGGCCGAGAGCGGGTTTGCCGGTCACGGCGTCCTGACTTTTTCGCGAGCAGGCCGCGACATCGGGCTTAGAGCAATTTCGGTTCTGATTGAATCAAAACCGAAGCTCTAGATTCTTGTTTTGACGCGTTTTCTTCACGCGGACCGGTCTCCACTTCGCTCGATAACGCTCTAATTGGCCACCAACGCGCAACTATTTGGCCGCAACGGCGTTTCACAATCCCGCCCGGCGGCGCATTCGCGTCGCGCTTTAAGGAATCGAGATGAACAACAGCAAGGTTAAGACCGCGGCCATCGTCCCAGCCGGCCCATCCGTGTGGCTCCTGTTTGCGGCCGCAGCCCTCGCCCTGTCGTTGCTGGCCATCCCCCGTGCCGGCCATGCCCAAGGCATCGTCCGCGGAGCCCAGGAGGGCGCCTACGAAGGTAACCGGGTCGCCGGGCCGGTGGGCGGCGTGGTTGGCGGAGCCGTCGGGGCCGGCGTCGGCGGCGCCGTGGGCGCGGTCAAGGGTGTCTTCGGCATTCCCGATCGTGGCTGGCGGCGCGGCCACCGCTGCCGCGGCTATTATCGCCATGGCCACTTCTATTGCTATCGGTAGGCAGGGTCGTCATTCCGGGGCACGCCAAGCGTGAACCCGGAATCGCACCATAGATTCGAGCGCCTGTAGCCCGGATGGAGCCAACGGGTCGCGCGAACGCGCGCCCGATAACAGGCTCCGCGAAATCCGGGACCGCTATGGCCGGGTCGCAGAGCTGTCCCGGATTACGCTTCGCTTCATCCGGGCTACGATTCTCAGTTCTTCAGCCGATAGCCGGTCCTGAAGATCCACGCCACGATGGCCATGCAGACGACCAGGAAGCCCACGGTCATACCGAGGCTCAGCGCCACGCTGACATCGGCGATCTCATAGAAGCTCCAGCGGAAGCCGGAGATCAGATAGACCACGGGATTGAGCAGCGTGACGGTGCGCCAGCCCGCCGGCAGCATGTTCACCGAATAGAAGCTGCCGCCGAGGAAGGTCAGCGGCGTCACCACCAGCATCGGGATCATCTGCAGCTTCTCGAAGCCGTCGGCCCAGATGCCGATGATGAAGCCGAACAGGCTGAAGGTGACGGCCGTCAGCACCAGGAAGGTCAGCATCCAGATTGGATGAGCGATATGCAGCGGCACGAACAGGCCGGCGGTGGCCAGGATGATGAGGCCGAGGATGATTGACTTGGTGGCGGCGGCGCCAACATAGCCGATCACGATCTCGAAAAAGGAGATCGGCGCCGACAGGATCTCGTAGATGGTGCCGACGAATTTCGGAAAATAGATGCCGAACGAGGCGTTGGAGATGCTCTGCGTCAGCACCGACAGCATCACGAGCCCCGGCACGATGAAGGTGCCGTAGCTGACGCCTTCGACCTGGGTGATGCGCGAGCCGATCGCGGCGCCGAACACCACGAAGTACAGCGAGGTCGACACCACGGGCGAGACGATGCTTTGCAGCAGCGTGCGCCAGGTGCGCGCCATTTCGAACAGGTAGATGGCCCGGATGGCGCGGAAATTCACGGCGCCCTCCGTAGCGCTCTGATTTCGAAGTTCGCATGCACTTGGGGAGGCTCCGATGCGAACTTCGAAATCGAAGGAGCGCTAGAAAATTTAGGATTCTGGTGCGGCATTAGAGTTTGAAGTTCCTATGACGGGGGTGCAGCAAAACTGATGGGAACTTCAAACTTGCCGCACCAGGCTGACGAAGATATCTTCGAGCGAAGACTGCTTGGTATCCAGATCGGAAATCCGGATGCCGGCATTGCGGAGATCGTTGAGCAGGCTGGTGATGCCCGTGCGGTCACCCTTGGTGTCGTAGTCGTAGGTCACGGTGCGGCCGTCGTCGGACAGTTCGAGATTGTAGGCGGTTAGTGTCGGCGGAATGGCGTCAAGCTTGTTCTGCAGTTGCAGCGTGAGATGCTTCTTGCCGAGCTTTTCCATCAGCGTCGTCTTGTTCTCGATCAGGATGATCTCGCCCTTGTTGATGACGCCGATGCGGTCGGCCATCTCCTCGGCTTCCTCAATGTAATGCGTGGTCAGGATGATGGTGACGCCCGAGGCCTGCAGCGCGCGCACCACCTCCCACATGCCCTTGCGCAGCTCGACGTCGACGCCGGCCGTGGGCTCGTCCAGGAACAGGATCTGCGGCTCGTGCGACAGCGCCTTGGCGATCATCACGCGGCGCTTCATGCCGCCGGACAGGGTGACGATCTTGCTGTCTTTCTTGTCCCAGAGCGACAGGTCCTTCAGCACCTTCTCGATGTAGGCGGGGTTCTTCGGCTTGCCGAACAGGCCGCGGCTGAAGCTGACGGTGGCCCACACCGACTCGAAGGCGTCGGTGTGCAGCTCCTGCGGAACCAGTCCGATCATCGACCGCGCCGCGCGATAGTCGCTGATGATCTCGTGGCCGCCGACCGAGATCTTGCCCTGGCTCGGATTGGCGATGCCGCAGATGATGCTGATCAGCGTGGTCTTGCCGGCGCCGTTCGGCCCGAGCAACGCGAAGATCTCACCCTTGGCGATCTCGAGATTGATGTTGTTCAGCGCCTTGAAGCCGGAGCCGTAGGTTTTCGACAGGTTGGAGACGGAGATGATCGGCGACATGGACGGTCGGGAGCGTTAAGGGAGGGGGCGCGCAGTGCGGCGCCCGGAACGGGGCGGGGGAACGAGGGTTATCGGCAAATAGGGACGCTCAATCCGTTCTGCAATCACCCGATTGGGCAGAAAACTTATTCTGCGGCGTGGGCCCGCACCGGCAATTCGACCAACGCGACCATGTATGTCTTCAGGTCGGGGGCGACGTCAGGATCAGCCTTCAGCTCGGTCAGCGTTCTCGGGTGCGGCAACTCCCTGCCGTCCTTGGCAAGGCCCTCTGCATAGAGCTCCAGCGCTTCAGGCGCGTTCCGCAATGCTTCGTCGATATCATCGCCAGCAGATGTGCAGCCGGGCAGGTCCGGAAACCACATGCCTACGGCGTAATCCGGTCCGGCATCTTCGACGATGGCGACATAATGGGCCAAGGCTTGCCTCAATCGGGTTTCCAGCCCGCCCCCTTATAAATGGCACGCACCAAGCCTTTTCCAAGTCCTTCTTTGGGTGCGGGACGACCAGTATTTGCTCCGACGCGAGGTTCCTGAAGACATGGTGCGAGCCGGTAACCCGAACGAGGCTCCATCCCTCCCGCTCCAACCGTCGGATAATGTCGCGGCTGTTGGTCAGCATGACGATTTCTTTGAACCAAGTATCCGAGCATTATGGTTCAAGCCGTCCCGCGTTAAGTGAGGGAAACTTGCGACTTCTTTCACCGCTTCTCACCCGCTTCTCGGAAGCAAGTGTTCGAACACTACGGTTCAGGCCGTCCCGCGTTAAGTGATGGAAAACTTCTGACCTCTCCTAGCGCCTCTTCGCCGGCTTCTTGGTGGCGGCCGGCGCCGGGTGCGCGGGCGGTTCGTTCTGTTCGGCGACCTTGGAGAGGGTCACGATCTGGATCTGGTTGTTGACCGGCGCGTTGGGATGCGCGGGGTCGAGCAGTTGCTCCTCGCCGAGTCCGACGGACTGCAGGCGCTTGGCCGAGATCTTGAAAGTGTTGACGAGGATGTCGCGGATCGCGTCGGCGCGGCGCTGGCTCAGGATCGCGTTGCTCTCGCGCTTGCCGGTTGCCTCGATGTGGCCGACGATCAGGAAGTTGTAGGGCTGCAGCGAGGCGTGCACCAGCGCGTCGGCGATGCGCCCGACGGTCTGGTAGGATTCCGGCAGCACGATCGGCGTATCGACGTCGAACTGGATGTCGGCGTTGAAGGCCGGCAGGCCGGTCAGCTCGGGTGCGATCGGCGGCCGCTTTTGCGGCGGCGGCTCGTTCTTCGACCGCGAGCGCGACCGTTCGAGCACCTGCTGGCGCAGTGCAGGGACGTCGATAACCACGGCGTTCTCGAAATGGTCGAGCTTGGCGACGACGTCGTCGCGCGTGATCGCCGTCTGCGCGCTCACCGGTGCGAGCGGCGTCGCCAGCAGCATCAGCGCGCCGAGCATGCCGATGTCGCGCAAGCCTCGCCTCAGCGCGCGCATCATTGATACCCCGCGTCGGAAATGGCTTGCGCGCAGTTGCGGCTGACGCCCTTTGCCGTGACGAGGCAGGCGACCGACTTGCTGGTCTCCTTGGTCGAGCCGCCGCACACCTTGACGATCTCGTGCCTGCAGGCGCCGGCGACGGTGATGCGCGCCGCGATGCGCTTCTGGATGGCGTCGAAGGTCGAGAAATAGGTGGCCTTGCAATCGGCCGAGATCGCGTCCCGATTGCGCGACAGGCATTCCTTGAGCCGGTTGGAGTCGAGGTTGACGCCGCGGCAGTTGGCGGTGATGTCTGCGCCGCAGGCCTTGGCTAGCTGCGCCGCCGCATCGCCAAAGCTCATCGTCTCCGCAACCGCCAGCGACGGCGCAGTGAGCGCGATGACAAAAAGGAAAAACCCTGCCCGGACCATGCGGCCATCTCAACCCATGAATTCAGCGACGGTCAAGGGGTACGAAGAGAGGAGGCCTTCCGGTCACACCCGCTCCACAAAGCTGTCGACCACCTTCTTCTCGCCGGCCTTCTCGAAGGCGATGGTCAGCTTGTTGCCGTCGATCTTCACGACGTGGCCGTAGCCGAATTTCTGGTGAAACACGCGGTCATCCAGCGAAAATTCCGACACCGTGCCGGTCGATTTCGCCACCAGCTCGCCCTCAATCACCAGCGGGCCGCGCTTGTTGCGGCCGAAGCCGCCGGATGAGGCATTGCCGCGCGCGCCGGAAGCATCGCTGCGCGAGCCTGAGAAGGACGACTGCCGCTCCTCGAACCCGCCGCCGCGGTTGCGATTCGCCTGGGCGCGCTGCCAGCCCGGCGTCGTGTAGCTCGAGCCGAATGATTCGAGGTTGTCGAAGCGCGACGCGCCATAGCCCCCGGAGCCGCCCCAGCCTGAGCCGCCCTTCGATTCCGTGATCTCGACATTGTGCGCCGGCAGCTCGTCGAGGAAGCGCGAGGGGATCGTGGTTGACCAGGTGCCATGGATGCGGCGGTTGGTGGCGAAATAGATTTTCGCGCGGCGGCGCGCGCGGGTCAGTCCGACATGGGCGAGGCGACGCTCTTCCTCGAGCCCGGCGCGGCCCTGTTCGTCCAGCGTACGCTGGCTCGGGAACAGGCCTTCCTCCCAGCCCGGCAGGAACACGTTGTCGAATTCGAGGCCCTTGGCCGAATGCAGCGTCATCAGCGACACCGCCTCGTCGCCGGTGTCCCCGTCGCGGTCCATCACCAGCGAGATGTGCTCGAGGAAACCTTGAAGGTTCTCGAACTCCTCCATCGAGCGCACGAGCTCCTTCAGGTTCTCCAGCCGGCCGGCGGCATCCGCCGAGCGGTCCTTCTGCCACATCTCGGTATAGCCGCTCTCGTCGAGCACGATCTCGGCGAGCTCGGTATGCGCGGTTACCTCGGACTGGACGCGCCAGCGGTCGAACTGCGCGACCAGATCGCGCAAGCTGCCGCGCGCCTTCGGCTTCAATTCGTCGGTCTCGACCACGGCGCGCGCCGCTTCGAACAGCGGAATGCGGCGCTTGCGGGCGTGATCGTGCAGCATCTGCACGGTGGCATCGCCGAGCCCGCGCTTCGGCACGTTGACGATGCGCTCGAAGGCGAGATCGTCGGCGGGCGAATTGATGGTGCGTAAGTACGCCAGCGCATCGCGGATCTCGGCGCGCTCGTAGAAGCGCGGGCCGCCGATCACGCGATAGGGCAGACCGAGCGTGACGAAGCGGTCTTCGAACTCGCGCATCTGGAACGAGGCGCGCACCAGAATGGCGACGTCGTTGAGGTTCTCGCCGGAGCGCTGCAGCTCCTCGATCTCCTCGCCGATCGCGCGCGCTTCCTCTTCCGAATCCCAGGAGCCGGTGACGGTGACCTTCTCGCCGTCGACATCCTCGGTGCGCAGCGTCTTGCCGAGCCGGCCTTCATTGTGCGCGATCAGATGCGAGGCGGCGGCGAGGATGTGGCCGGTGGAGCGGTAGTTGCGCTCCAGCCGGATCACCTTGGCGCCGGGAAAATCGTGCTCGAAGCGCAGGATGTTGTCGACCTCGGCGCCGCGCCAGCCGTAGATCGACTGGTCGTCGTCGCCGACGCAGCAGATGTTTTTGGGCGGCGCTGCCGGTGGTGCAGACTCCGTCATTCCGGGATGCGCCGGACGCGCAGACCCGGAATCTCGAGATGAGTCCTTATTGACTCCAGATTCCGGGTTCGCCCCTTCGAGGGGCCCCGGAATGACTGCTGAAAGGGGAAGGCCCGGCCGCGTCGGCGCCTGCGACAGCAGCCGCAGCCAGAGATACTGCGCGACGTTGGTGTCCTGATATTCGTCGACCAGGATGAACTTGAAGCGGTTCTGGTACTGCCGCAGCACATCCGGGTTCTCGCGGAACAGCCGGATGTTCTCCAGCAGGAGGTCGCCGAAATCGGCGGCATTGAGGATCTTCAGCCGCTCCTGATAGGTCGCGTAGATCTTGCCGCCCTTGCCGTTGCCGAACGAAGCGGCCTCGCCAGACGGCACTTGCGAAGGCGTGAGCCCGCGGTTCTTCCAGCTGTCGATCAGGCCGGCCAGCATCCGCGCCGGCCAGCGCTTGTCGTCGATGTTCTCGGCCTGCAAGAGCTGCTTCAACAGCCGCACCTGGTCGTCGACGTCGAGCACGGTGAAGTTGGACTTGAGCTGCACCAGCTCGGCATGGGTGCGCAGGATGCGGCCGCCGATCGAGTGGAAGGTGCCGAGCCACGGCATGCCTTCCACCGCCTGGCCCAGCATCTGGCCGAGGCGCAGCTTCATCTCGCGCGCCGCCTTGTTGGTGAAGGTCACCGACAGGATCTCGTGCGGCCGCGCGCGGCCCTGGCTCAGGATATGCGCGATGCGAGTGGTCAGTACCCGCGTCTTGCCAGTGCCGGCGCCGGCGAGCACCAGCACTGGGCCGTCGAGCGTCTCGACCGCCTCGCACTGCTCCGGATTGAGGCCGCTGAGATACTGCGGACCGCCCGCGGCCGCACGCGCACGCGCGGCGATGCCGCCAGCCACCGGCTGGTGCTCGGGAACGCCGTGATGGGGCTGTTTGCTCGGCTCGGTCATACGCGAATCGTCTCGGCCCCACGATGGCACCGCGGGACGGTGAAAGGGAGCCTTCTTAGCAGGGATTGCGGGTCATATAGGGCCTGATCGGCCGTTTTGACAGGTTTTATCGGGCTGCGCCGGAACGGCTTCGCTGACGGCTTTTCGCCCGTTTGGTTCCAAAAATCGGCGAAAATTTCGCGGTTTCGACGGCAGGAACCAGCCTTTCGCCGCCGGATTGTTCCTTAAGGTCATGCGCCGGCGTGAGCCCGTGCGGGCAAGCGAAACGAGGCGGAGGTTTGATCATGCTGAGCTGGGTCGTCACCTTCCTGGTTATCGCCCTGATCGCGGGCATTCTGGGCTTTGGCGGTATCGCCGGCGCGTCCATCGAGATCGCCAAGACGATCTTCTTCATCGCCGTCGTCCTGTTCCTGGTGTCGGCCGTGATCGGTCTGGCGCGTGGCCGCACAAGGGTATGAACAGGGAGTTATGGCGGCCGCAACGGCAGTGCGAAACCTCTCCCATAGGGAGAGGTCGCGCCGAAGGCGCGGGTGAGGGCTTACGTTCTATCGAGAGACCTGCCCCTCCCCCACCCGATTTGCTACGCAAATCGACCTCTCCCCGTTGGGGAGAGGTGACGAACTCGCGGCGAGACCACTTCAAACAAGAAGCTGCGATGGATTTATTTCGAGGGCATCGCCACCTTGCGGCCAATGCCTTCGGGACGCGGAACACTTGCGTAGCTGTCCACGATCGCCTGGGCGCGGGCGCGGATATCAGGTGGAAACGGCGCCACCTTGCGCGCTTCCATGTCGATGTGGAGCGTGAGGTTCTCCGAGGTCGCTGAGATCCAGCCTTCGCTGGCGTGGCACAGCTCCTCGAATGTGTGCAGCCGCTTCTCGTCGGCGCCGAGCAGGTAGACCGAGACCTGCACGGGATCGCCGAGATGGATCTCCCGCAAATAGCGCACATGGCATTCGGCGGTGAAGGTCGAGCAGTGCCGCTCCTTCATGTAGGCCGGGCCGATCCCGATCTGCAGCCACATCTCGTCGATCGCGCGGTCGAACATCACATTGTAATAGGCCATGTTGAGATGGCCGTTGTAATCGATCCATTGCGGGTCGATCTGCATCACCGAGGACAGGAACGGGGCGGGCGGAAGCGAGATCCCGTTCGAGATCCCCTTGGCGGCAGTCACTGAAGTCATTATTCGTCCCTGTCTGTTCGACCCATTCGAGCACGGTTTTCGGCGAGCGATCGGCGGCCATTTTTTGGATCATGCTCTCTTGACCCCTTATACAAGCTTTGCCACGGTCGGCCAAAGTCGGGAGGAATTTTGACGTGGCGACAACGATTTCGAGCAATGTGACGCGACCTGAGCCGCAGGCCCTCAAGAGCGCGATCGACGCGCTGGCGGCGCGGTTCGGCAACCGGCTCGTGACGTCGCAGGCCGTGCGCGAGCAGCACGCGCATACCACCACGTGGCTGCCGACCCAGCCGCCGGATGCCGTGGTGATGGCGCAGGAAACATCAGACATCCAGGACGTGGTGCGGATCTGCTCGCAGCATCGCGTGCCGGTGATCGCGTTCGGCACCGGGACTTCGCTCGAGGGCCAGGTCAACGCGCCGGCCGGCGGCATCTGCATCGATCTGCGCGACATGAACAAGGTGCTGGAGGTCCATGCCGAGGACCTCGATTGCGTGATCCAGCCCGGCGTCACCCGCAAGACGCTGAACGAGCATCTGCGCGACCAGGGCCTGTTCTTTCCGATTGATCCCGGCGCCGACGCCTCGCTCGGCGGCATGACCTCGACCCGCGCCTCCGGCACCAACGCGGTGCGCTACGGCACCATGCGCGAGAACGTGCTGGCGCTGAAGGTGGTGCGCGGCGACGGCGAGATCATCACCACGGGCACGCGAGCGAAGAAGTCGTCGGCCGGCTACGATCTGACGCATCTGTTCGTCGGCGCGGAGGGCACGCTCGGCATCATCTCCGAGCTCACCATCCGCCTGCGCGGCATTCCCGAGACGATCGCGGCCGCCGCCTGCTCGTTCGAAACGGTGCGCGGCGCCTGCCAGGCCACCATCCTCGCGATCCAGACCGGCATCCCGGTCGCGCGCATCGAGCTGCTCAACGCCGAGCAGGTGAAGGCCTGCAACAACTATTCGAAGCTGTCCTTGCCGGAGACGCCGCTGCTGCTCTTGGAATTCCACGGCAGCGAGGTCGAGGTCGCCGAGCAGTCGAAGAATTTCCGCGACATCGCCGCCGAATGCGGCGGCGGCGACTTCAGCTGGACCACCAAGCCGGAGGACCGCACCAGGCTGTGGCAGGCCCGGCACGACGCCTATTGGTCGGTGAAAGCGCTGCGTCCCGGCGCCGGCGTGGTCGCAACCGACGTTTGCGTGCCGATCTCGCGGCTTGCCGACTGCGTCACCGAGACCGAGGACGATCTGAAGCGGCTCAATCTGCTGTCGCCGATCGTCGGCCATGTCGGCGACGGCAATTTCCACTGCTCGCTGGTCTGCGACGTCGACAACAAGGACGAGATGGCGCGCGGCGAGGAGTTCATGCATCGCCTGGTCGAGCGTGCCCAATCGATGGGCGGCACCTGCACCGGCGAGCACGGCATCGGCCAGGGCAAGCAGAAATACCTCGAAGCGGAGCTCGGCCCCGAGGCACTCGACGCGATGCGTGCGCTGAAGCGCGCACTCGATCCGCAGAACATCTTCAATCCCGGAAAGATCGTTCCTGCCGCATAAATCTTTAGACCTTCCGGCCACAGGATGTGGCGATGTTGTCGTGGTTCAGCAGGGCGAAGCCCAAGGATATCTGGGACGATCCCGTCGAGCAGCCACTCGGCGACATCGAGGCCGCGCAGAAGATCCGCACCATCTGCCGTGCGGCGGCCGACAGCGCCGAGAAGGTCGGCGCGTCCAGTGGCAACTCGCCGCACAACGATCAGCCCGAACGCGATCGCTATGAGCGTGCCGCCAGGGTCGCGATGGAGATCGCGATGAAGGTCTCGGACGGATTGGTGCGCGACGCCGCCGTGCGCGAGATCGTCGGCCTCTGCATGAAGGCGCACAACATCAAGACGTCGCGGACATTGTTCCGCGCGATCCAGGCCAGCTCGATCAAGGCCGAAGTCCTGAAGGAGCACCCGATGCTGCAAGGCGAGTAGCCCGGCGCAAGCTTCGATACCGGGCACTGCGTGTCGTCGGTCGGATGCTGCCTCAAGGCCGGTGGCGTCATCACACCGGATTGTCGTGCCGGATGGCTTTGCGCCGCTGCCTGTGCTCCCCGTAAATATCCGGGCGCGCGACAAAATACCTCATGCCGATCTGACGGCGCGGACGTGCCATGGCCGAAGTCGCTACGTGTTCTTAACCTCGGGCCGATTCAATCGCGGCCGGCGAGTGATCGTGCGACGACACAACTCAATACTGACGCTCCGCCCAATTAAGCCATTCATCCTCGGGCTCATGCCAAACATTATTGATCGAAGGAATAGACGTATGCTCTCCCGCCTTTCAATTCGCAACAAGATCGCCATTGTCATTTCGCTGCTTCTCGCCGGCATGACCGGCATGGGCTTGCTTGCAATCCTGAAGATGCGCGACATCAATTCCAAGACTGTCGAGATTCAGAACGGCTGGCTGCCCGGCGTGCGCACGCTCGGCGATTTGCGCGCCGGCGCCAACAATTATCGCAGCATCCTGCGCGGACACATGCTGTCGGAGACGGCCGAGGCGAAGGCGGAGGCCGAGACGCGCCTGAGGGCGCAGGTGGAGCTCAGCAACAAGACGCGACAGGCATATGAGAAGCTGATCACCTCGCCCGAAGAGCGGGCGGCCTATGCGGAATGGGCGCGCGAATGGGATGTCTACATGCAGCTCGCGGAGAAGGTCATCGCGCTCTCGCGCGCCAATGAAGCCGGTGGCCTGCCCCGCGAAGCGGTTAAGCTGAACGAGGCGCAGGCCATTCCGCAGGGACAAAAGGCGGACGCGCTGATCGCCAAGAGCGTCGAGCTCATGAATGCAGGAGCCAACACCGCGGGAGCGGAGGCGGCGAAGAACTATGACTCGGCGTTGATGATCATCATCTCCATCATCGGCGTGGCGACCGTGGTTGGCGCCGGCATCGGCATCTATCTGGTGAGGGAGGTCTCGAGCGGCATTGCCTCGATCGTGAAACCGATGCAGGCGCTTGGCGCGGGCGATTTGACGGCCGTCGTGCCGCATCAGGGCGAGAGGACCGAGATCGGCTCCATGGCCGACGCGTTGCAGGTGTTCAAGCAGGCGTTGATCGACAAGCGCGCAGCCGACGAGGCCGCCGCGGCGGACGCCGAAGCCAAGATTGAGCGCGGTCAGCGCGTCGACCGGATCACCCGCGAGTTCGAGGCGATGATCGGCGAAATCGTCGAGACAGTCTCCTCGGCTTCGACCGAGCTGGAGGCATCCGCCGTCACGTTGACGGCGACGGCCGAGCGCTCACAGCATCTCGCAACCTCCGTTGCCGCCGCCTCGGAGCAGGCGTCGACCAATGTGCAATCCGTGGCGTCGGCAACCGAGGAGATGGCAGCGTCGGTCACGGAGATCGGTCGCCGGGTGCAGGAATCCGCCGATATCGCCAGTCACGCCGTCGGGCAGGCCCGCAAGACCAACGATCGCGTCGGCGAACTCGCCAGCGCCGCCGCCCGGATTGGCGATGTGGTCGAGCTGATCACCAGTATCGCCGGCCAGACCAATCTTCTGGCACTGAACGCCACCATCGAGGCCGCGCGCGCAGGGGAAGCCGGCCGAGGGTTCGCTGTGGTCGCGTCGGAAGTGAAGGCTCTGGCCGAGCAGACCGCCCGGGCGACAGGTGAGATCAGCGTGCAGATCTCCGGCATTCAGGCGGCGACGCAGGAGTCGGTGGAGGCGATCAAGCAGGTCGGCGACACCATCGGCCGCATGTCCGAGATCGCATCGACGATCGCGTCCGCGGTCGAAGAGCAGGGCGCTGCCACGCAAGAAATCTCGCGGAACGTGCAGCAGGCCGCGCAGGGGACCAGGCAGGTGTCGTCGGACGTCATCGATGTGGAGCGTGGCGCCGGCGAAACGGGCTCCGCCTCGTCGCAGGTTCTGTCCGCGGCGCAATCGCTGTCGTCCGACAGCACGCGGCTGAAGGTCGAGGTGAGCAGGTTCCTGGACGCGGTGCGCGCGGCTTGAGATACACGGACGGCTCGGCCGTCACCGCGCGTCGGCCGATGCCTGGCCGCCAAGCGCACGCAGGGCTTCGTCGACGCTGTGGAAGACGTGATCCCTCGGCAGGACATCGTAGAGGTTGAAGCGTTCGAACGCGTCCTGCGCGCGTGTCGATTCCAGCCGGGCGATCGCCACTGTAACGCCGTCGTCGCGGCATTCGCGGAACAAATCGTGCAGGGCCTGCGCGGCGGTGAAGTCGATCTCGACGATGCCGCTGGCCTCGATCACCAGCAGCCGCGGCTTCGGTGTCGATGCTCCGATCATCTTGATCACGTCGCTGTGGAAGTTCGCGGCGTTGAGGAATGATAGCGGCGCCTGCTGGCCGACGACGACAATTCCGGGCCGGTGCCCGCCGGCGACATCCCGGCTCGCCGGCCACCAGATCGTCGTGCCGGGCACGTGAACGAACTCGACGAGCCGGCCGCGCGTCGTGGTCCAGATGCCGTGCAGCAGCGACAGCGCGATGCCGACGGCGACGCCTTGCTCGATCGGCAGCACGATGATCGCGGCGGCGGTCGCCACCACGAGCAGGAATTCGTAGAACGACTGCCGGAAGATGGTGACGATCTGCTTGACGCGGATGATGCGTAGCGCGACGAACAGCAGCACGCCGCCGAGCGCGGCATCCGGCACGTGCTGCAGCAGCGTCGCGCCGAACGCCAGCAGCGCGAGCACGATCGCCGCGGCAAACAGCCCGGCAAGTTGGGTGCGTCCGCGGGTCTCCGACACGATGCCGGTGCGCGGCGGGCTGGCATTGACGGGAAAGGCGCCGAACACCCCGGACAGCAGGCTGCCGACGCCAGCGCCGAGGAAGTCGCGGTCGACATCGGCCGGCTTGTCCGGGTCGGAGAGGAAGGAGCGCGTCGTCGCCGCCGTCTGCACCATCACGACGATTGCGATCAGCAGCGCCAGCGACAACAGCTTCACCCAGCGCTCCGGGGCGAGGTCGGGAAACGACGGATTCGGCAGCGTTCCCGGCACAGTGCCGACCACGCTGACGCCCTTGCTTTCGAGATGGCCGGCGATCACGGCGACGGTGGCGGCGACGAGACCGATCAGCGCACCCGGAATGCGCGCGCTGATCGCCTCGGATCCGGCGACGAGCGCCAGCACGCCGAGGCCGATCGCCAGCGTGTAGGGATTGGTCAGGCCGAGCTCCTGGGCGAGAACCCCGAGCTTGTAGAGCGTCGCTCCGTCGGGGGTGCGCAGGCCGAGCACGCCGGGCAGCTGCGAGACCAGGATGTGGACCGAGATGCCGGCGAGGAAGCCGACCGTCACCGGCGTCGACAGCAGGTTGGCGATCCAGCCGAGCTGGAACAGGCTGCCGGCGATCATGATCACGCCGACTATCAGCGCCAGCGCCATCGCGAGCGCCTGATAGTCGGGCGAGCCCGATGTTGCCATCAGCGCCAGGCCGCCGGCGAAGATCGGCGTGATGGTGGAATCGGCGCCGCAGGACAGGAAGCGATTGGCGCCGAACATCGCAAAGCCGAGCGAGCCCGCGACGAAGGCGAAGAAGCCGATTTGCGGCGAGAAGCCGCCGAGCCGCGAGGTCGCCATCTGCTCGGGGATCGCGATCGCGGCAAGGGTCAGCCCGGCGATCAGGTCGCCCGGCAGGTCGCTCGGCCGGAACGCGGCGAGCGAACGGAAGATCGGCCAGTTGGCGTGTGTGGGGTGATCCTGGCCCATCGGTCCGCGCTCTCCTCGGCTGTGATGCCCTTAGGAAATAGCCCACATCGTGTGGCGAAAAGCCAGCGGAGTTGTGCGTGAACGGTCGCGAAAGCGTCGCCCCAACGGAGGGACGTCCGCGTCATTGCGAGCGGAGCCAAGCAATCCACCGCGCCAGACACGCGGAAGCATGGATTGCTTCGTCGCGATCGCCCCTCGCAATGACGAAGCGGCAAGCGTTCGAGCCTCTCGGGAGACGGCCTAGCCGATATTTTGCAGCGCCGGGAAGGTCTCGAGCAGCCAGACGCTGACGCTGGAGACGGCACCGGTCAGGAAGCCGATGCCGGTGACCACCATCAAGACGCCCATCACCCGCTCCACGGTGTCGAGGTGGCCCTTCATCCGCGCGAACAGCGACGAGAACTGCTTGATCATGAACGCTGCGAGCAGGAAGGGGATGCCGAGCCCGGCGGAATAGACCGCGAGCAGCCCGGCGCCCTTGGTCACGGTGGCTGTGGACGCCGCGATCGAGAGGATCGCCGCCAGGATCGGTCCGATGCACGGCGTCCAGCCGAAGGCGAAGGCCAGGCCCATGACATAGGCGCCCCACAGCCCGACCGGTTTGGGCGCGGTCAGCCGCCCCTCGCGCATCAGGAGGCCGATCCGGGTCACGCCCAGGAAGTGCAGGCCCATGACGATGATGACGATGCCGGCCAGGATCGACAGCTCCGCCGACCAGGCGCGCACCAGGCTGCCGACGAAGGAGGCGCTGGCGCCGAGCGCGACGAACACGGTGGAGAAGCCGAGCACGAACATCAGCGCCGCCGTCATCACCGCGCGCTTGGAGGTCGCGGTCGCGCCGTCCTGGTTGACCTGCTCGATGGTCGCGCCGGTCAGATAGATCAGATAGGGCGGCACCAGCGGCAGCACGCAGGGCGACAAGAAGCTGACAAGGCCGGCGATCAGGGCTGCCGGAATCGAGACGTCGTGCATCAATGAACCTTCGCAGGTGGTTGTCCAGTCTTGGCGTGTACGCCGCCAACAATCCAGAAGTTTCGTCGCATGCCTCTTCAACTATGGTCACAGACCCGTGTCCGGGCGCCGCGCTAGGGGCGGGTGGCGAAACAATCTCGGATATGTTCCGTATTGCGGTAAAGAAACCGCTGATACGGACCTGATCCATGCGCATTGGCATCCGCAGCGCCATTTCCGCCCCGGTGCTGAACCTCGATCGTGGTCAGCGCCGTCGGGGTGCACCTGCTATGGTGGCGCACCGCACAAAGGGTGAGCCAGACGGCTTGAGAATTGGCCGCCGATGCAAACGCTATGGGGCGTCCAGGTTACCTCCGCCGCGTTTACCAATTTCCGCCGGCGTGCCGGGAGGGTTGGTTGGCTGCAGGGGAGTCGCGTCGGCGATCTCCCGCGCGAATTGAGGCGCTGCAGCGCTGGTGCCTGCGAGTCTGAACACCGAGCCGCTCCTGTTGCCTCCACCACGTACGCCGGAGAGCGCGTACGAGTCGTCGCAGGGAAGCACGAAATCCGGGCCGCGGCGAAGCGCGAGTGGTCCGCTGCGCGCGGGGCCGGCCGAGGAATAGGTCGATTTGCGTCCATTCGACAGAATGTAACCGCCGGCCACGTGTATCCCCGCGTCTTCGGCGGTCGCAATCCCGTTGAGGGTGCCGTCGCGGCGGACCAGCGATCCGCTCCTGTCGAACTCCCCCTCGGCGCGGATACAACTGGCTTCGGCCGACCGAGTTCGTTCCCAGCTCGGGTCGACAAAAGAGGAAGCCTTGGCGCCCGACATCACGCCCATATTGGGGTCAGTACGTGCCACAAAGGCGTGAAGCTCCACAGCAGCGCGGATGCCGGTGACCTTGACAGTCCAGTCGCCATGTTCGGCTGCGGCGATCTTCGGCGCGACGACGGTTGGTTCGACCTGCAGCCGCCACATCGTATCATCGCCCCAGACGATTGGGACGTCGACCCCGGCAGGCGCAACCGGGACGGAGGTGAGACCGGAGGAAAGCGGAGGCGACGGCGCATAGACAACGCCGCTGGGCGAGGTAAGGGTAACGACGACACCGCCGGCATCGGCCGTCTTCATCCATACTTCCGCAAAGCACAACACTGAATTGTCGGGCGGAAGCCGCCAAGTCCATTCGATATGATTGGGGCGCGAGTAGTCTCGCGTAAAGGCGACGTGGCCCTCACTCAGATAGGAATTGCCCGCCGCCAGCACGATCTCGAGCTGCGGCTTTCCGTTGGCACCATTGAATTCCGAGACCATCGCAGCGAGCGCCGCCTCGAGTTCCGATGTGCCATCGTGCGGGCCGGTCGTCGGACCGTAGCTGAGGTTGACGATGACGCGCTCGGTCTTGTTCGGGTCGGCATGCGAGAGGATGTACCGGATGCCGTCAAGGACGTAAGCCTTGAGCCAAACGCCGGTCGCATCCTTGATGCAGATTTCGGGGAATTGCACGAACACCACATCGATGCTCGACGCAGGATCCGTGGCGCTGTGCCAACTCGGCGGATCGCGGCGGTCGCTTGCAGGGCCGATCCGTGACGAGGTCGGGATACGACCCGCGAGCACATCCATCACATGTGCGCCGTGTGACGACCGGCCCTTCAGGCTGGTGAAGCCGGCATCGGCGTAGCAGCCGTCTTCGTCGACGCTGCCGGACGGCGTCGAGTGCAACTGGATCCATTCGTCGAGGCCGACCTGTCGCGCGGGCTCGCCGGGCGCGTCCGAGGCGCGCTGGAATTCGAGGCCGTAGTTGAAATCCTGCAGCGGCTCCCCAAACAGGCATTGGTTGCCGGCGCCATCCCTGACCTGGACCGGTTGTCGGCCCTGGTTCTGGTCCCAGATGGCGCGTACCCGCGTGGTGAGGCCGGCATTTGCCGTCTGCCTGAGAAACTGCGCGGCAGCGAACGGGCAGCCGTCGTCGAGCATGCCAATCAGGAGCGGTCTCACCAATCGCTTGCCTGGCCCCACGCGACTGATGATCCTCCGCTTGGTGAGTGCCGCCACCGGCGACGGCTTCACCGGTAGCGAGAGCTCCACTCGGGAGACGTACTCATCCCAGATCGACAGCCCGATTGCGTTGAGCACCGCCGCCTTGTCGGTGCGAAGCGTAGCATATCGCGTGCTGTCGAGGGCCGGGCCGACCTCGACGTGGAATCCGGCCCTCCTCATCTTTCTCCGGAATGCAACCGTCATATCGGCCTGTTTGAATTCCGCGAGGAAGAACAGCCTGTGTCGTTTATTTTCATCGAAGAATTCGAAATTCTTGAAATTCACCGAGAGCGCGTACCGGAGATACGGGCCAAAGCATTTCGGCAGGTCGTATTTGGGCATGGAACATCCTCCGCTTCGGGTTGCAGGACGCTGCCTCGCCTATGGGAATCTGCCCATCCACTCATATTGCGCAGCGTCCCAAAGATGCTCCATCAAGTTGGATTTCATGATATTCGCGCCCGCGGCTTCGGAATAAAATGCGCTGCCGTGGATGTTTTGGCTTCCACTGAACGGATTGAAATCTGTGTGCGGGGCGTTGTCGATTCCGGCGGCGAGGAATTTGCGGCGCCGAAATTTGTGGCCTGACTTGCAACGCCCGACGAAGTATTCACCAAGGGCAATACCCAGCATCCGTCCTGCCATGCTGTCGACGGGGAAGTGGACTCCGGCGATCACGCGGTTGGTCGTGATGCGTGCCGCCTGGCGCTCGAGCTGGTCGATGACCATCTTGTGTTTCGCTGGATTGAGCTCCAGCAACGCTTTCAGCACCTGGACCACCGCGTAAGCCTGCGTTGCATGCCCCATCGGGAAGCTGCCGTGACCCGGGGTCGTGATCATCGGCTGCACTTCAGCATTGTATTCGACCGGGCGGTAACAGCCCATCGCATGCTTGAACCGCATTTCCACGTAGACGCAGAATTGCAGCACGAGGTTGATGAGTTCGAAGGTGCGTCGGGTGCGGTCGGGATGCAGGTAGACGATCGAGGACCAGAACGCGTATTGCGGGTCGATCTGCGCCATGATCTCGGTGGCGCGCTCGGAGCGTAGTTCGGCCCAGCTCAGCACCAGCGGGATCTGCTTCTCGAAGGTCGTCCGCTTCGGACGTCCGACCTCCGCGATCAGGGATGCGGACGACAGGACCTGGAAAGCGTGACCGGCCGGCGCTTTGCGAAGCGTTATCCCTTGCATCATCTCGCCGATCGCGATGTAAGCGCGAACCCACGGCTCCCAGCGCTCCAATTGCAGTCTGTCATCGATCCCCGGCAGTGGCGGCGCGTAGCAATGATGCTCGGGGACGATCGTACCTTCGCGCCCCAGGATCAGTGCATCGACCATGATTGAATTGGCATAGGCGTCGGCCATCGTTCCAAGGAACGATCCTCCAGCTCCGCCGGCTCCTCCGGCCCCACCAGCTCCGCCAGCCCCACCAGCTCCGCCCGCACCGCCAGCTCCGCCCGCGCCACCTGCGCCGCCTGCCCCGCCTAACCAAGCCTGCTAAGCCCCCGCCTATGGCGGGGCGAAAACCGGCAGTTCTACAGCTGCGGGAATGAAGTCATGGAGTCTCCTTGGGGAACCGCCAAGAACCCTCAAGGAGACCATGATGGAAGCAGAGTACAATCATCTTAATCACGCGACTTGGGAGTGCAAGTACCACGTCGTGTTTACGCCGAAGTACCGCAAGAAGCTGCTGTTCGGGAAGATCAAGCGACATCTGGGCCAGGTATTTCACGATCTGGCACGACGGAAGGAGTGCCGGATCGAGGAAGGTCACCTGATGCCGGATCATGTCCACATGCTGATATCGATACCTCCGAAATATTCGGTGGCGCAGATCATCGGGTATATGAAGGGGAAGAGTTCGATCTGGATCGCGCAGAACGTCGAACGGAAGATGCGAAATTTCCTGGGCCACAAATTCTGGGCACGCGGATATTTTGTCACGACCGTCGGCCGCGATGAGGAAATGATCCGGGCCTACATCAAGAATCAGGAAATGGCCGACCAGCAACTGGATCAGTTTGAGCTAAAGATTTCAGCTGCCCCAAAATCCAAGCAATCGTCCTAACATCCCTTAAAACCGCCTTTGGCGGTTCCCAATCAAACCTCCAGCTTTGCTGGAGGTTATTGGCTGTGCCATTGCCGCCTCCTTATGGATAAAGTCTGTCTTGATGGATAAAGTCTGTCTTGGTGCAATCAGCTCGTCGTTGGTAAACCTGCCATTTCCAGGCAGCGTGCCCACCACCTGCCTGTCTCGAGTTGCGCATTCGGGATGCGCGCGATGTATCGTTCGATGGTCAATGCCGGCTCAAGCTTGCGCATGCTGGCCAGTGCGGCGCGTGCGTCGTCCATCCGTCCTTGTGAGACGAGCGCGATCGTGAGCACCCGCCAGGTAGAGGGGTGCATGCGGTTGTGTATCAGGGATGACCGCGCAAGCCGCTCGGCTTCCTCATAGTGATGTGCGGAAAGTTCGGCGGTGGCGCCGAGCGACTCGAAGTAGTAGCGCTGCGGATCAAGCGGCGACAGCTCCAATGCTCGTCGCGTCGCCACGACGGCAGCCTCGCCCTCACCATTGAAAGCGTTCACCGTGCCGCGATACAGCCAGCCAAGCGCATGGCTCGGGTTCGCATCGACGGCCTGATCGCATCGCTTGCGGGCCGTATCGAGATCGTTCAGCAGATGGCAGTGGACGAACCCCTCGGTCGCCAGCGCAAGGGCGTCCGATGGGTCGCGGTCCAGTGCCGCGTGGCTAGCGTTCAGGGCTTCGGTCGCCTCGCGCTTGCGGTCCTCCGACCATCCGCGCGTAACACGCAGGATATACCAGTTGGCAAGCCAGGCGCGCGGCGCTGCAATCCGACTGTGCCGATCGATCAGTTCGTCGAGGATCTTGCGGGTGTGAAGAAACTCTTCCTTGCTGGAGCGATGCATCAGCCGGATGCTGCCGAGTAACAGCGAATAGCTTTCCAATGTCGGCAGCGGCTGGGTCAGAACGTGCTCGACTTCGGCGTCAAAGACCGACAGATGCACCGCGCTTGCAATGCGTTGGGCCAGTTCGCTTTCGGGCTGCAACAGGTCCGCAATGTCTCCTCTCATCCGATCGGTCCAGACCACCTGGTTGGTGCGCGCGGCAGAAAGCTCCGCTGTCACCAGAATCCGGCCCGCGTCCACGACATAGCCACCGCTCAGGATATACGTCGCGCCGAGATGGGCCGAAACCTCAGCGACGTCGCTCATCCGACCGCGAAATACATTGGTCGACAGGCGTGAGATGACCTTCAAATTCGGTGACTTCGACAATCGCCAGATCACGCTGTCGGCAATAAGATTGCCTACGTCGAAATGTGCGGGAGCGCTGTTGCGCGCGTTGAAGGGGATGACGGCAATTGTCGGTTCCATGGGTGTCCCGTAATCACGCCGAGCGATAAGGCTGGGATGCGGACTTGCTGGACCAACACGATACGCGCGCACCGGCTTGTCAAAGTGCTTGAGAATGCATTCGCCCAGATCTTCGCACAGCGCATCCACCCCGTGCGTAAGCTCGTCGCGCGCCGCGGCGCTGCCAATGGTTTCGCCCGGATCGGCAAGGCTTGCCAGCGCGGCTGCCAATTGTTCGTGCGCGGACGCGCTGGCAATCGTTTCACCCGGGCCAGCGAGCGTCGCCAGCCGGGCTGCCAGGTTCACACCTGTCCCGTAGATATCGGTGCCGTCGCTCCAGGCGATGGCGGAATTGATCCCCGCACGTAGGTGGAATCGACGGTCCTCGGGGATATCGGTATTCTGCGTGGCAAGCGTGCGGTGCATCTCCGCTGCTGCGGCCACGGCGTCCGGCACCGCCTCGAAACGCGCCATCAATCCGTCGCCCAGGCTCTTCACCAGGACGCCGCGATAGCGGGGTAGAATTTGGGTGGTTACGATCCGAACAAAATCAGCCCAGCGGCGTACACTGTCCGTCTCATGTTGGCGCATGAGCCGCACCGACTCCACGAGATCGACGAGCAGCACCACGGCTTCTTGTCGCACGAGTCCGCCGCCTGCGGCCCGAAGATCCGATTGCTCGTTCCGGACGGCCTGCCCTTCGCTCTTGTCCGCCCCATCATCACTCATAGGCGACTCGACTTCGCGATCCCGGCGCTCGCATCTTAGATGGTATGCAACCTTGAGCCAAGATCCCGAGCGAGCGGCGCATGCGGCGGCAAGACGGCCGCGCCTGGATTCGTGCGGGTGCGACAGAATGTCAGCTCTAAAGGGCCGAAGTATTGACGTCCTCGACGGGCAAATCAGCAAAACCTGTCAAGCCCACTGCAAGAAAATATTCCGCTTGGTGTTTCACCCAACTCAGATGTTGAATCCGCCCGTCTCACCCGCTTGAGGGGCGCTTCGCGATCGTCACGAGTGTTGGGTAGAGATGCGGTGGACGCTGATTGTGTGACTGACGAGCACGCGAGAGGCGGACGGCGAAGTCGTGTGGTCCTGACGCCCCAGTGGCAGGTGTTGACTCCTTGAGGAAGCGAACGCTTCTCGAGGATGACGGTGACAAGAAAGCCCGGTCTCGCCGAGGAGAGCACGAAGTAAGCCGTAAACCATCGCGCAGGGAAAGCCGGAGTGTTTTCCGGTTTCACCTGTGGTCCTACCCCCCGTGCTTTTTTGTTGCACGGGGCCCATGGGTGCGATCGGCACCCGGCTTTCCCTGCGCCCTCTGCTTTCGAAGAGGGTGAAAACGAGACGCAAAACTCGAGCGCATCGCGCTGCGAGATCATCGACTCACATCCTCACCGCTGCTTAACAATTGAATCAGAAGCCAATCCCGTCATTGCGAGGAGCGAAGCGCCGAAGCAATCCATCGTTCCGCGTATGCCGAAGCATGGAATGCTTCGCTTCGCTCGCAATGACGCCGAGTGGGCGCTGCTGCGCTCTTCACCCTCGCCCAGAAGCGGATGAAAGCTTGCGGCAGGGCTTCACCGAATCCGCACCAGGTCCGCCGTGGAAAAATCCGATGCATCGACAGTTCAAATCTGCCACAAGGTTCCCATGCGACTTCCCTTCTTCTATGGCTGGATCATCGTCGCGGTGACCTTCGTCACCATGGCGATCGGCGTCAACGCGCGCACCGCGTTCTCGCTGTTCTATCCTCCGATCATCAGCGAGTTCGGCTGGGAGCGCGGCGTTACGGCCGGTGCGTTTTCGTTCGGCTTCGTCGCGTCCGGCATCGCGAGCCCGCTGATCGGGCGGATGATGGACCGTCGCGGGCCGCGCGCGGTGATGGAGCTTGGCGTCGCGTTGATGGGCTCCGGGTTGTTGCTCGCGCCGCTGACCACGCAGCCCTGGCATCTCTATCTCACGATTGGCGTGCTGGTCGGTGCCGGCAGCGTCTGCCTCGGCTATTCCGGTCAGTCGCTGTTCGTACCGAACTGGTTCATCCGGCGCCGCGGGCTGGCGATCGGGTTGGCCTTCGCCGGCGTCGGCATCGGCTCGGTGACGCTGCTGCCATGGGTGCAGCACATGATCGAGCAGACCAGCTGGCGCACGGCCTGTACGGCGATGGGGATCCTGGTGCTGGTCGTGCTCGCTCCGATCAACCTGTTGCTGCACAAGCGGCCCGAGGATATCGGGCTGCGGCCGGACGGCGATGCCGCGCCGACCGCGACCTCGGCCAAGCCGGCATCGAACATCGTCGATCCGGTCTGGGCCGGCACCGATT
This sequence comes from Bradyrhizobium sp. ISRA464, assembly GCF_029910095.1. Taxonomy (NCBI): domain Bacteria; kingdom Pseudomonadati; phylum Pseudomonadota; class Alphaproteobacteria; order Hyphomicrobiales; family Nitrobacteraceae; genus Bradyrhizobium; species Bradyrhizobium sp. ISRA464. The sequence goes on from NZ_CP094526.1 coordinate 2,200,859, forward strand.
GGACGTTGCCTCGCGCACTGCGCACCGCGCGGTTCTGGTGGATCGCGGTCGGTTATTTCTGCGGCCTGTACATCTGGTACGCGGTGCAGGTACACCAGACCAAGTTCCTGCTCGACATCGGCTTCAGCTCCAGCGTCGGAGTCTGGGCGCTCGGCGTCGTCAGCCTGCTCGGCATTCCCGGCCAGATCTGGCTCGGGCATTTGTCCGATCGCATCGGGCGCGAATGGGTGTGGGCGATCTCCTGCTTCGGCTTCGTGATCTGCTTTGCCGCGCTGGTCGCGCTGCGATATTGGCCGGCCATGCCGCTGATCTATCTCATGGTCTTCACGCAGGGGGCACTGGGTTACGGCCTCACCTCCGTGATGGGGCCGGTGGTGCTGGAGATCTTCCAGGGCAAGCATTACGGCAGCATCTTCGGCACCATCATGCTCGCCGCGTTGGCCGGCGGGGCCGCGGGACCGTGGGCGACCGGGCAGCTCTACGATCTCTCGGGCAGCTATACGGCCGGCTTCACGCTCGGGATCGCGATGAGCCTGCTGTCGGCGATCGCGATCTGGCAGGCTGCGCCCGGCAAGGTGCGCGCCGTCGCGGGACAGATGCACAAGATCGCAAGCAAGGCTTGAGCAGGATTAGCTAGGCGAGATGCCGATCGCGCGCTGCAGATCGATGATCGCGCGCAGGCAACTGTCTGCCGGCGTGGTCTCCGGATCGATCAACCGGTGCAGGCGGAACCCATCTTCCAGCGCCAGCACGATCGCGCCGGTCCATTCCGGGTTGATCGCGCCGTTCCGCCCAGAGTTCTTGAGCGTGGTCGTGACGATGTCGGCGATCAGCTTGCGCCGCGCGCGCAGGCGCTTGGCGAGCTCGGGCCGGCGCTTTTCGGCGCGCGCCACGAACAGGATCATCTCCATGTGCAGGAGCGGCGAACGGCCGAGCGGATCCTGCCGGCTGCGATCCATCGTCCTGAGCGCCTCGAGGAAATCCGGAAGTGTCCTGTGCCTGGTCAGCAGGTCGAGATTGCGCCGGATCGATTGCTCGACGTGATCCTCGAGCATCGCGATGATCAATTCATCCTTGCTCTTGAAGTTCGAATAAAACGCGCCGCGCGTGAAACCGGCTGCCGCCGCGATCGCCTCGATGCTGGCGCCGCCAATTCCCTGTTCCTCGAACACCTGCGCCGCTGCCTCGAACAGCTTCTCGCAGGTGTTGTCGCGTGTCGGTCTGGTTCGAACCCTTGACATCGGCGCAGTTTAGGGCAGAATGCAACTCGATACAAGAGTGCATCGAGTTGCATTCAATAAGATAACATCAAGTTGCCAGGCCGCGATGGTCCGGCCCGGAGGATGACACCAAGGCGCGCCACGCTGCTGACGCTGGCGCGGCAAGCGAACGAGGTCACCATGAACGAGCACGTTCAGTCGGCGCGCAGCGAACCGCTCTTCAATCCACTGGCGCCCGAATTCATCCGCAATCCCTATCCGCACTACGAGCAGCTGCGGACCATGGACCCCATGCACGTCAACGCGCACGGCGCCTTCGTCGCCAGCCGTCACGCCGAGGTGAGCCTCGTGCTGCGCGACAAGCGCTTCGGTAAGGACTATGTCGACCGCACGATCCGCCGCTATGGCCCCAAGATCATGGAGGAACCGGTCTTCCGCAGCATGAGCCACTGGATGCTGCAGCAGGATCCGCCCGATCACACCCGCCTGCGCGGCCTCGTCGTGAAGGCCTTTACTGCGCGCCGGGTCGAGGACATGCGGCCGCGCATCCAGCAAATCGTCAACGAGACGCTCGACCGCATCATCCCGCAGGGGAAGATGGACCTGATCGAGGATTTCGCCTTCCGCCTGCCGGTGACGATCATCTGCGACATGCTGGGAATTCCCGAGGAGCATCGCGAGACCTTCTACAAGAGCTCGCGTGACGGCGGTCGCCTGCTGGATCCGGTTCCACTCTCGGCCGAGGAGATCAAGCAGGGCAACGCCGGCAACGCGATGGCGGCGATGTACTTCCACCAGCTCTTCGAGCTGCGCCGCAAGCAGCCCGGCGACGACCTCATCACGCAGCTCGTGCAGGCCGAGGAGGACGGCCAGAAGCTGACCAACGAAGAGCTCACCGCCAACATCATCCTGCTGTTCGGCGCCGGCCACGAGACCACGGTGAACCTGATCGGCAATGGCCTGCTGGCGCTGCATCGCAACCCGGACCAGCTCGCGCTGCTCAAGGCCAATCCGGGCCTGATCACCAATGCGATCGAGGAGTTCCTGCGCTACGATTCCTCGGTGCAGCTGACCGGCCGCGTCGCGCTCGAGGATATCGAGGATCTCGGCGGCAAGCGCATCCCGAAGGGCGAGAGCGTGCTGTGCCTGCTCGGTTCGGCCAATCACGATCCGGCGGTCTATCCCGACCATCCGGAACGGCTCGACATCCAGCGACCGAACGTGAGGCCGCTGTCGTTCGGCGGCGGCATCCATTTTTGCCTCGGCGCTCAGCTGGCGTGGATCGAGGCCGAGATCGCGATCTCGACCCTGCTGCGCCGGATTCCGGACCTGCGGCTCGATGACGCGGAAAATCCGGAATGGCGGCCGACCTTCGTGCTGCGCGGGCTGAAGCGGCTGCCTGCGAGCTGGTGATCTCTCGCTTTTTGCGGCGGGTGTCGGTCCCGCCGCAACCGCAGGGGGCGCACGCGCTGTTGAGCGGAGAACCGCCTCCGGCTTGAAGTCGCAGCAGCAAAGGCGCTGTGACTTCGTCATACTTGCCTCTATATATTGGGCTGCTCCGGGTCAGGTTCGGCATGGGTAGGCTGCCAGCGGAGCGGGCTCAAAGGGAGACACCGTGCAGACGACGCTGCTCGGCTTGGCAATCGCATTCATTCTTGCACTGGTGGCCGCGCTGGTCGGTCCATATTTCGTCGACTGGAACCAGTTCAGGCCGCAGTTCGAGGAGGAGGCGACGAAGATCATCGGCGCGCCGGTTCGCGTGGCCGGCGACCTTGACGCGCGCCTGCTGCCGGCGCCGTCGCTGCGATTGAACAACGTCACCGTCGGCGGCGCCAATGATCTCGGCAAGGTCCGGGCCGGCAAGCTCGACGTCGAGTTCAGCCTGAGCTCCCTGATGCGCGGCGAATGGCGCGCGACCGAGCTCACCATCAACGGCGTGTCGCTCGATCTCGGGCTCGATCCGAAAGGGCGGATCGATTGGCCGGTATCGAGCGGGACCTTCAATCTGGCATCGCTCGCGATCGACCGTCTCAACCTCACTGGCCGCATTGCGCTGCATGATGCGGCGAGCCGCAGCACGCTCGAGCTGAGCGATATTGCCTTCAGCGGCGATGTCCGCTCGCTTGCCGGTTCGATCCGCGGCGACGGCAATTTCATGTTCGGCGGAAACCGCTATCCATTCCGGGTTTCTTCGGGACCGTTGCCTGACGGCAACGGCACCCGCCTGCACGTCGGCATCGATCCTGGCCAGCGGCCGCTGTCGGCCGATCTCGATGGCGTCCTCACCTTCGAGGCGCGCGCACCGCGGTTCGAGGGGACCGTGGCGCTGGCGAGCGCGCCGAGCCAGCGTGGCCGAAGTGATGAGCCGCCGTGGCGGATCGCGGGCAAGGTGAAGGCCGACCATTCGGCCGCACGCCTCGATCAGGTCGAGGTGAGCTATGGCGCGGAAGACCGTGCGCTGAAGCTTGCAGGCAGCGGCGATGTCCGCTTTGGCGCCGAGCCGCTGCTGCGTGCCTCGCTCTCGGCGCGGCAACTCGACGCCGACAAGTTCGTCGCCAAGGACGCCAGTGACAGCAATGCCGAGCCGGCGCACGTGTTGCCGACGTTGCGCGCGGTCTTCTCGGGCCTTACGCAAAGCCCGATTCCGGCGCAGATCGAGCTGGCATCCGAGCAGATCATGCTCGGCGGCCGTCCCTTGCAGGACGTTTCGGCAGAGCTGCAGTCGGACGCAAAATCCTGGATGGTGCGCCGGCTGGAGTTCCGCGCGCCGGGATCGACACGGGTCTCGATGAGCGGCGGCAGCGCGCAAAGCGGCACGCCGAACGGCTTCAAGACCGCGCTCGATATCGAATCGTCCGATCCCGATGCGCTGATGGTCTGGCTGCAGGGGCGGGGTGACATCGCCTATCGCAGCCAGAAACCGTTGCGGTTGCGCGGCGACGTCTCGGTGTCGCCGGCCGGCTTTGCGATCGATGCGCTGAGGGCGGAGCTCGAGGGTGGTACCCTCGAAGGCCGCGTTGCAGTCTCGCATCGCGAAGCGACCAAGGGATCGAAGGTCGAGGCGCAGTTGAAAGCGGACCAGCTCGATTTCGATGCGACCGCGGCCTTCGTCCGTTCGCTGCTCGGGCCGCAGGCCGAATGGCCCGACGAGGCACGGTTGTCGCTCGACGTCGGGCGCGCCATCTCCGCAGGCCAGGAATTCCGGCCGCTGCTGGCGAAGATCGCCTACAGCCCCAAGGACATCGTGCTTGAACGCCTGAAGATCGGCCAAGCCGACAACGTCACGCTGGACAGCAGCGGCAACTTCGACCGGGTCAATTCGACCGGCAAGCTGGCGATCGATGCCACGGCTGCGTCGCTCGGCCGGATTGCCGCGATGGTTCAGCCATTCGCGCCGTCGCTTGCCGCGCGGCTCGGCATGCTCCGGGCGGATGCCGGGCCGGTCCGCGCGAAGCTTGCGCTCGATCTCGGCAAGGGCAAAGGACAGGCTGCCGACCGCACCACCGCGCAGGCGACGCTCGATCTCGAAGCGCCGCAGGTCAAGGGGCGCACGGTGATATCGGCGACGCCACCGGTCGCTGCGATCCGCGGGCTGGATCTCAATGCGCTCGGTCGCAGCGACATTGCCGCCGAGGCCAAATTTTCGGCCGGCGAGGGTAGCGCCCTGCTGGCGCTGCTTGGACTTGACCATGCGATTGCGGCCGGCGCCGGCCCTGCGCAGTTCGAGGGCACGGTGAGCGGCGCGTGGCGTGCGCCGTTGCGGGTGAAGGCCAGGCTGTGGGGCGCGGGACTCGATGCGGATGCGGAGGGGACCGCGGAGCCGTGGGCGAAGGATGCCAAATCGAACCTCAGCCTCCGCGTTCGCAGCGCCGACATCAGTCCGCTGCTCGATCTGAAATCATCAGATCAGACCGCAAACATCCGCCTGTCGTCGCGGGTGAGCCTTGTCGGCGACAAGCTGACCTTCGACGATCTCGACAGCATCGTTGCGGGTTCACGGTTGCGCGGGCATCTCGCATTGACGCTCGCCGACGAGAAGAGCGTCGAGGGCGAGCTCGGTCTCGACCAGATCACGCTGGCGCCGATCTTTGCGACCGCAATCGGCGCCGCGGGGCATGATGCGACGGCGCCGCTCGGCGCAGTATCGACCAAGGGCTGGCGCGGCAAGGTGACGTTCGAGGCGTTGCGCGGCGTGCTGCCCGGTGGCGCCGAGCTTCAGCCGGTGAGCGGCACGCTCAGGTCCGACGGACAGTCGCTGACCTTCGACCGCATCAAGGGCAAGATCGGCGGCGGCGAGGCGACCGCCAGCATCGATGCGCGGCAGGGAGTCAACGGACTGGCGTTGAACGCGAACGTTCAGCTTTCGAACGTCGACGGCTCGGCGCTGCGTTATCGCAATCTTGCGATGCCGAAGGGCCGTGCCTCGATGCAGATGACGCTGTTGACGCAGGGCCGCAGCACCTCGGCGCTGATGGGTGCGCTCTCCGGCAGCGGCACCGTGACGCTGGAGGGGATGAGCCTCCCAGGCCTCGATCCGCGGGCGTTCGATGTCGCGATCCGCGCCAGCGACAGCGGGCAGGCGACCGACGATGCGCGGCTGAAGCAGATCGTCGAGCCGGTGCTCGCGGGCGGCGCGCTGCCGATCGCGTCAGCGCAAATTCCGTTCAATATCCGTGACGGCCGCATCCGCGTCGGCGCCACCACGCTTGCGGCCAGTGGCGCCAATGCCACCGTATCGGGAGGCTACGACATTCCGGCCGATCAGGCCGACATCCGCGCCGCGCTGGCTTCGACGCAAATCGGCACCGCCAACAGCCGTCCGGAAATCCAGTTGCTCGCGGTGGGCACGCCCGACGGACTGACGCGCAGCGTCGACATCGCGGCGTTGTCCTCCTGGCTTGCGGTGCGTGCGATCGATCGCGAGACGCGGCGGCTCGACGCAATCGAGCGCGGCGACCCGCCACCGTCACCGGATTCCGTGCCGTCGGCGATCCCGCAACCTGCCATACCTTCGCCCGATGCGCCGAATGCCAATCCGGCGGCGTTGTCCCCTGCGGATGTGCCGCTGCCCGGTCGCGATCCGCGCCGCCTGCTGGCCCCGAAGCCGAAGATCGTGGCGCCGCCGCGTCCGCCGGCCGCCACGGCGCCTGCTGTTGCGCCGCCAGCGCCGATCGCAAGCCAGTCGCAGGTCGCGCCGCTGCCGCCGCCAATCGAGGTCAAGCCGCCGCCCGGCACGGTCAAGCCGAAGCTGCGGCCGCCATTGTCGCTGACGCCACAGGTCGCCAATCCGCCGCCGCGGCCAGCGATGCAGAACTAGATCGTGATGCGATTAGATTGAATCGCATCACGATCTCATCTCTTTGTTTGAGCATGGTGTCCGCGCAAACGCTCCGCGTTTGTCGCGAGGGAAAACCGCTTCGTTTGCGCTAACGCGGCCCTCCGGGTCCGGATCATGCTGTAGGTGGTTTCGGTTCTGGTTTGAATCCGACGCGAAGCGCTGGAGCTTCACGCGTTTCATCACGCGACCCGGCCTCCGCCTGGCGCGAAAACGCTCCGGCCTATCAACGGTGCTGGAGAATATTGACCAGCCGGCCGAATGGATCGCGGACGAAGAAGCGCCGCACACCCCATGGCTCGTCCGCCGGCCCATAGTCGATCCTGATGCGGGCCGCCGTCACGCGACGAAGCGCCTCGTCGAGATCGTCGACCTCGATCGAGAGATCGGGCACCGGCGTGCCGGAGCCGCCTTCGGATGCGATGCTGATTTGAGCCTGCATCGTTTCGGATGAGCCGTAGGTCGCAATCCAACCGAAATCCATCAGCGGCTCGAGCCCGAGGATATCCCGATAGAATCGTCCCGCTGCCGCCACGTCGGTGGCGGCAATGTTGGCGACGATGCGTTTGACTTTCATGCTGGTGTCCGCGCCGCGACAGGATCGCCTGTTTCATAACATGGCAGCGATCCAGCCGCGGAGACCAGCGAAATGATCACGCCTGCTGGCGCGTATCGACCTGTTGCGGCCTGACATCGGCCGGCACGGCCGGCGTGGCGCGCGAGCGGAAATAATCCAGCACGAAGAGACGGATCGCCGAGGAAAGGTTGCCCTGCTGGCGATTGCTGTCGATCTCGCCGACCAGTTCCGACAGCGTCATGTTTCGAAGACCGGAAATCTCCTTCATGCCGTTCCAGAACGCCTCTTCGAGGCTAACGCTGGTCTTGTGTCCGGCAACGACGATCGAACGCTTGACGACGGGAGATTTCATGACGCTTCTCCGCCATCGATGTGATGCTGATCGAGCAGGCGCGCACTGCGCTCGGCGAGAAACTCGTCGCGCGCGCGTTCGGCCTTGGTGCGGCCAAATAGCGCACGGTTGGCGTCGGCCTGCTTTGCTGCTTGTTCGCGCTCGTTGCGCTTCCTGAATCGTTTCAAGTTGACCACGTCGCCCATGCTCGTCCTCATCGTCCCTTCATCCGAATTGGTGATGCATCGTGACGAAAGCAAGAGTGGTCGCGCTGTGCGCCTGGCTCGATATCCATCCAGAATCCCCGTTTTGATGCTTCGTGATAGCACCAAAGAATCGGTTTCGCTCTGCGAAAACTTGACGTCTGTCTGCTGTACCATGCGTCAGCGCAGAGCTGATAGATCACCCGCCTTAGTCTTTAGGCGTTATGATTCATAATTATATCACGCGCGCCGACCGTAATTCCCCGGGCTCATCGCCGCCCACTCACCCCGGGTGTGTCATTTTGTCCGGCTGCACGAGGCGATCAAATTCATCTGCAGATACAAAGCCAAGCCGCAGGGCTTCTTCCTTCAACGTCGTTCCGCGCGCATGCGCGGCCTTCGCGACCTTGGCCGCGTTGTCGTAGCCGATCTTCGGCGCGAGCGCCGTCACCAGCATCAGCGAACGCTGCATCAATTCGCTGATGCGCTTTTCGTCTGCGCGTATGCCGACAACGCAATGCTCGGTAAACGAACGAACGACGTCGGACAGCAATTGAATGGAATTCATCATACAATATGCCAAAACGGGCTTGTACACGTTTAGCTCGAAATGCCCCTGGCTGCCGGCGATCGTGATCGCGGTCTCATTGCCGAACACCTGGCAGCAGACCATGGTCACCGCCTCGCACTGGGTCGGGTTCACCTTGCCCGGCATGATCGACGAGCCCGGCTCGTTCTCGGGAAGGATCAATTCGCCGAGACCCGAGCGCGGGCCCGATCCGAGGAAGCGGATGTCGTTGGCGATCTTGAACAGGCCGGTCGCCACCGAATTGATCGCGCCGTGCACCAGCACATAAGCGTCGTTCGAGGCCAGCGCCTCGAACTTGTTAGCGGCACTGGTGAACGGCAGCCTGGTGATCTTGGCGACATGCCCGGCAAAGGTCCTGGCGAATTTCGGCTTCGAGTTCAGCCCGGTACCGACGGCGGTGCCGCCCTGCGCCAGCGGAAACAAATCCTTCACCGCCACGCGCAGTCGCGCGATGCCGCTCTCGACCTGCGCAGCGTAGCCGGAGAATTCCTGGCCGAGCGTCAGCGGCGTTGCGTCCTGGGTGTGCGTGCGCCCGATCTTGACGATCCTGGCGAACGCCTTCTCCTTCTTGCGCAACTCGCGATGCAGTTCGGTCAGCGCAGGAATCAGGTCGGCGACGATCCGCGTCGCGGCCGCGATGTGCATCGCGGTCGGGAATGAATCATTCGACGACTGGCTCATGTTGACGTGATCGTTCGGATGGATCGGCTTCTTGGCGCCGAGCTCGCCGCCGAGCATCTGGTTGGCGCGATTGGCGATCACCTCGTTGAGGTTCATGTTGGTCTGCGTGCCCGAGCCGGTCTGCCAGACCACCAGCGGGAAATGATCGTCGAGCTTGCTCTCGATGACCTCCTTGGCGGCGCGGATGATGACGCCGGCGCGGCGCGCATCGAGCAGGCCGAGCTCGCGATTGGTCATCGCCGCCGCGAGCTTGACGATGCCGAGCGCATGGACGATCGCAATCGGCATCCGGTCGTGGCCGATCCTGAAATTCTGCCGCGAGCGTTCGGTCTGCGCGCCCCAGTAGCGGTCGGCAGGAACATCGATCGAACCGAAGCTGTCGGTCTCGCTGCGGGTGGTTGCCTTGGATTGTGTGGTCGATCGGGCCATGGATGCTTTCCGTTACGTCGTCAGCGCATAAGCCGGCAGTCGGCGCCGGCTTTCGCGCGCGATGACGCGAAGCATCGGCGCGAGGTCATGCTCATGCTGAAGATAATCCGTGATGACGATCCGTCATCCCGGTCTTCGCAAGCATCCTACAAGGTCGAGGATCGGTCTGTGTCTAGATTATTTCTTGCGGAAACGATCGAGCCGCACCACCTCGGCGCCTTCGCTGGGCTTCGTCGGCTCTTCCTCGGTCTCGGCCGCATTGGTGTCGGCCGCTACGCGGGCAGGTTGTGCAGGAACGGGGCTCACCGGCGGCGCGGCCGGCAGCTGGGATGGAGCGGCTTCGGCCACCGCATCCGAGGCGTCGAACTGCAGGTCGAACGGCGCGGACGGATCGAGGAAGCGTGTCACGGCGGCGAAGGGCACGGTCAGCCGCTCGGGGATTCCGCCGAACGACAGGCCGACCTCGAACCGATCCTCCGTCACCACCAGGTCCCAGAACTGGTGCTGCAGGATGATGGTCATCTCCTCCGGATATTGCGCGAGCAGCCGCGGCGAGAGCTTCACCCCGGCGGCGGTCGACAGGAAGGTGATGTAGAAATGGTGCTCGCCCGGCAGGCCATGTTCGGCGGCGTCGGCCAGGACCTGGCGCAGCACCCCGCGCAGCGCATCCCGCGCCAGCACGTCATATCGGATGTGATCGGTCGCCATGGTAATCCTGTCGCTTTCGAAAATCGCCGCTCTCAAGGGGAGTGGAGCCGTCCGACTCGCCCTCTTGGGGCCATGCTACCCCGCCGGGAGCCGGAAATCAGCAGGGGGCAGTTTGGAAATGCGCGCAGGTGCGCGCGGCCAAAGATGAAGTGGAGGCTTCTGTTGCCAGGTGCCTCCGGACCCCGCCTAGCGGAGCTTAACCCACTAGGACTTTAAGATGGTCTTTCAAACTGCGTTACGCAGCCTGAGCAACCGGAGCAAAGTTGTCGTTGGCAACTATTGCAATGGCCCGATGTCGGCGGAACCATACCGAGAAAAAACACGCCCTTTACGCCCTCGTCGATCCTATTTCGCCCCCGCCAAAAGCCACCTCGTGATGGATTCTGGTGGAGGCGCCGGGTACCGCCCCCGGGTCCGAATGGTTTATTGCGACGGTCATTTATTTCCATAGCCGGCGAACCGGCACCCCCAATATAGGCGGCGAGGGCGGAGAAAAACAGAGCCGATTCGGGCCTTTCAGGTGTGAAAACCGGTCAGATTGGGGTTGGCCGGCGCCCGGACGCTGTTTTAGGTTTTGTCCATGCCTCCGGATTCCTCTCCGGTTGCCGCCCCGGCGCCGGACGCCCCTCTGCCATGTCAGCCCAGCCTGCTCGAGCTGTTCCTTGCTTTTGCCAAGATGTCGCTCGCCGGCTTTGGCGGGGTGCTGGTCTGGGCCCGCCGGGGCATCGTCGAGCAGCACCGCTGGATGACGGCGGAGGAGTTCAACGAGACCTTCGCGCTGTGCCATTTCCTACCCGGTCCGAACATCGTCAATCTGTCGGTGGTGTTCGGCTCACGGTTTCGCGGCATCGCGGGCGGGCTCGCCGCCTTCGCCGGCCTGGTCGGCCCGCCGCTCGTGATCGCGACCGTCCTCGCCGCACTTTATGCGCGCTACGGCGAGATCGATGCGCTGCGCCGCACGCTGGCCGGCGTGTCCTGCGCGGCAGTCGGCCTTCTGTTCGCCGTCGTCTTCAAGATGATGATGCCGCTGCTCAAGCGGCGCGACGTCGTCGGCCTCGTCGTCATGACCGCGGTGTTCGCTGCGATCGGGCTGGTTCGATGGCCGCTGCAGAGCGTGCTGCTGGTCGCGATTCCGCTCAGCCTTGCGATCACGATCTTGACACGCCGCGAGGTGAAGGCATGAGCGCAGATCCCAATCCGACCGCAACGCTGGTCTGGACCTTCGGCCTGATGTCGCTGTTTGCGGTGGGCGGCGCCAATTCGGCAATTCCGGAAATGCACCGTGTCGCGGTCGACGTGCATCACTGGATGACCGACAAGCAGTTCGCCGATGTCTTCGCGATCTCGCAATTGTCGCCGGGACCGAACGTGCTGATCGTGACGCTGATAGGCTATTCTGTCGCAGGGGTCGCCGGAGCATTAGCCGCCACCGTTGCGATGTGCGGACCGACCGCACTGCTTGCCTATTATGTGAGCCGTTTCCTCGAACGATCGCGTCATTCGAGCTGGCCCGCGATCCTGCAGGCGGCGTTGGTTCCGCTGTCGATCGGGCTGATGGCGGCGAGCGGACTGATCGTGGCGCAGACATCAGACCAAAGTTGGATCGCTGCCCTGATCACGATTGTCGCAGCTACGCTTGCCTTCGCGACACGGATCAATCCGCTCTGGATATTGCTTGCCGGCGGCATTTTTGGTTTTGCTGGCGTTGTCTGATGAAAATCGCTAGCAAGGCGTCGGGGTCAGCAACACAAGCCATCCAATCAGATCGGGCGGGAAAACCCTGCCGGGGGAGCGAAATCATGAGTGACACGCCGAGCCAGGCGCCAGTCAAATCCATCTTGCCGAAATGGGTGCGTGGACCGCAGGACTTTGTCGGCGGCATCGCCCTGTTGGCGCTCGCCGTGTTTGCGCTGTGGGCGTCCAGCGATCTGCAGGGCATGCATGGCTTCTCGTTCGGCGCAGGCACCGCGCCGCGCATCTTCGCGGTGCTGCTGTTGCTGCTTGGGGCCGGCGTTGCGGTGATGGGAATCCTCAAGGATGGTCCGGCCATCGCAGCCTATTCCTGGCGCGGCCCGCTGTTCGTGGCGCTGTCGATCCTGTTCTTCGCCATGGCGATCAGGCCGCTCGGGCTCGTCGTCTCCGCCTTCTCGAGCTTCCTGATCGCGGCGCTCGGCTCGCATGAGACGAAGTGGCTCGAGGCCATTATCGTCGGCGCGTGCCTGACGCTCGGCTGCGCGCTCCTTTTCCCTTACGTGCTGGGACTGCCGATGCCGATGTTCCCGCGCTTCCTGATCCAGTGAGGACGTGATGGAACTCTTTGCCAATCTCGCACACGGCTTCGCCGTCGCCTTCTCGCCGATCAACCTCCTGATGTGCCTGATCGGCGCGCTGGTCGGCACGCTCGTCGGCGTGCTGCCGGGCATCGGAACTATCGCGACCGTCGCGATGCTGCTGCCGATCACGTTCGGTTTGCCGCCGGTCGGCGCGCTGATCATGCTCGCCGGCATTTATTACGGCGCTCAATATGGCGGTTCGACCACCTCGATCCTGGTCAATATTCCCGGTGAAGCGACATCCGTCGTCACCGCGCTCGACGGCCATCAGATGGCCAAGCAGGGCCGCGCCGGTCCGGCGCTCGCGATCGCCGCGATCGGCTCGTTCTTTGCCGGCTGCGTTGCCACGGTGCTGATCGCGGTGTTGGGCGCGCCGCTGACCAAGCTCGCGCTGGCGTTCGGTCCGGCCGAATATTTCTCGCTGATGGTGCTCGGCCTGATCTTCGCGGTTGTGCTCGCCAAGGGCTCTGTGCTGAAGGCGATTGCCATGATTGTGTTCGGTCTGCTGCTTTCGATGGTGGGATCCGACATCGAGACCGGCGCCTCGCGGATGGCGTTCAACATTCCCGAGCTTGCCGACGGTCTCGGCTTCGCCACGGTGGCGATGGGCGTGTTCGGCTTCGCGGAGATCATCCGCAATCTCGACCATGGCGCCGAGATGAACCGCAATCTGGTGCAGCAGAAGATCACCGGGTTGATGCCGACGCGAAAGGACATTTCGGATTCCACGCCTGCAATCCTCCGCGGCACCGTGCTCGGGTCGATCCTCGGCATTCTGCCGGGCGGCGGCGCCGTGATCGCCTCGTTCGCAGCCTATACGCTGGAGAAGAAGCTTGCGAAGAATCCGTTACGCTTCGGTCGCGGCGCGATCGAGGGCGTGGCGGCGCCGGAGAGCGCCAACAATGCCGCGGCGCAGACCTCGTTCATCCCGCTGCTCACGCTCGGCATTCCGCCGAATGCGGTGATGGCGCTGATGGTCGGCGCGATGACCATTCATGGCATCGTGCCGGGCCCGCAGGTGATGCAGAAGCAGCCCGATCTGGTCTGGGGCATGATAGCCTCGATGTGGATCGGCAATCTGATGCTGATCATCATCAACCTGCCGCTGGTCGGCATCTGGGTCCGCCTGCTGCGCGTGCCGTATCGGCTGATGTTCCCGTCGATCGTGATCTTCTGCTCGATCGGCATCTATTCCGTGAACAACGCGCCGGTCGACGTCATTCTGGCAGGCGTGTTCGGCCTGGTGGGCTACTGGCTGATCAAGCACGATTTCGAGCCGGCGCCGCTTCTGCTCGGCATGGTGCTCGGGCCGCTGATGGAGGAGAACCTGCGCCGCGCACTGCTGATCTCGCGCGGCGACTGGAGCGTATTCGTCTCGCGGCCGCTGTCGGCGGTGCTGCTCGCGATCGCAGGCGGTCTCCTGGTGCTCGCGGTGCTGCCGACGCTGCGCGCCAAGCGCGACGAGGTGTTCGTGGAATCGGAGAGCTGATCGCAGGTCGGCCTGCGTCGGCGCGCCGCAGGCGGAAGTCGAGTAGACTTTCGCTGCAGCTTTATGAAATGGAAATGCCGGCCCGATTGGGCCGGCATTTTTGTTGCTTGGACGTTCCAAGGGGGATTCGAGATGATGTCCATTCGCTCGCTCGCGGGCGCATGCCTTGCCGCGTTCGCCTCGCTATGCGTGGTCGCCGCGCCCGCCTCGGCGCAGAATTACCCGACGCGCACCATCACCATGATCGTGCCCTTCGCGGCCGGCGGTCCGACCGACGTCATCTCGCGCATCGTCACCGCCAACATGGCGCAGACGCTGGGACAGAGCATCGTCATCGAGAACGTCGTCGGCGCCGGCGGCACCACGGCCACGACACGCGCCGCGCGCGCCGCCAATGACGGCTACACGCTGATCACCGGTCACATGGGCACGCACGCCGCCTCGGTGCCGCTCTATCCGAAACTCGCCTATCATCCGGAAAAGGATTTCGAGCCGGTCGCGCTGCTTGCCGGCACGCCGATCCTGATCCTTGCGCGCAAGGATTTTCCGCCGAAGGACCTCAAGGAATTCGTGGCTTACGTGAAGGCCAATGCCGAGAAGATCAACGCCGCACATGCCGGCGTCGGCTCGGTCTCGCACGCGTCGTGCGAACTGCTGAACTCGATCCTCGACGTTAAGCCGGTCGGAGTTCCCTTCAACGGCACCGGGCCGGCGATGAACGCGCTGGTGGCGGGCCAAGTCGACTACATGTGCGACCAGATCGTCAACGCGGTGCCGCAGATCAATGCCGGCACCATCAAGGCCTATGCGATCGCCACGCCCGAGCGCAACCCGTCGCTGCCTAACGTGCCGACCACGGCCGAAGCCGGTCTGCCGGCCTACCAGGCCCAGGCATGGAACGCGATCTTCGCGCCGAAGGGGACGCCGCCGTCCGTCATCGCCACGCTGAGCGCGGCGGCCACCAAGGCGCTCGACGACGAGGCGGTCCGCAAGCGCCTGCTCGAGCTCGGCAGCGTGATCCCGGCACCCGCCAACCGCACGCCGGAGGCGCTGGCAACCCTGGTAAAGAGCGAGATCGCGAAGTGGACGCCGGTCCTCAAGCCGGCAACTTAAACCAGCACAATCAAACGGATAGGGTGGGGCGGAACACTGGTTCCGCCCCTTGTCGTTTGCCGGGGAGGTGCTCATTTTTCGGGGTATAATCGGTGCAATTAGCCGAATCGGCGTGTCGATCGGCGGCCTCGGCCGCTAAATTCGCCGCTCTCTAGAGCCTTTCCGTTCCGATTGAATCGGAACAGGGCTCTTAGATCCTAGCTTTGACGCGTTTTCTTTACGCGAACCGGTATCCACTTCGCTTGAAAACGCTCTGAAGGGCCCGAACAGACGCCATGAACCAGTATCACGACCTGCTCGAACGCATCCTCGCCGATGGCGCGCAGAAGCACGACCGCACCGGCACCGGCACGCTGTCGATCTTCGGCCACCAGATGCGCTTCAACCTGTCGGCGGGCTTCCCGATGCTGACGACCAAGCGGCTCCCGCTGAAGGCGATCGTGCACGAGCTGTTGTGGTTCCTCGCCGGCGACACCAACATCAAATATCTCAACGACAATGGCGTCACCATCTGGGACGAATGGGCCGACGCCAATGGCGATCTCGGCCCGGTCTATGGCTCGCAGTGGCGGTCGTGGCCCGCGCCGGACGGACGCAGCATCGACCAGATTGCCAACGTCATCGAGATGATCAAGCGCAACCCGGACTCGCGCCGGCTGATCGTCAGCGCCTGGAATCCGGCCGAGGTCGACAAGATGGCGCTGCCGCCGTGCCACTGCCTGTTCCAGTTCTATGTCGCGGGCGGCAAATTGTCGTGCCAGCTCTATCAGCGCTCCGGCGACGTCTTCCTCGGCGTGCCCTTCAACATCGCCTCCTACGCGCTGCTGACCATGATGGTCGCGCAGGTGACCGGCCTGAAGCCCGGCGACTTCGTGCATTCGCTCGGCGATGCGCACCTCTACTCGAACCATATCGAGCAGGCGCGCCTGCAGCTGACGCGGCCGACGCGGCCGCTGCCGACGATGAGGATCAATCCCGACGTGAAGGACATCTTCGCGTTCCGTTACGAGGACTTCAAACTCGAGGGTTACGACCCGCACCCGCACATCAAGGCCGAAGTCGCGGTGTGAGGCATTGAATGTCTCTCGCCATCCGCCGCGCGCGACCCGATGAGGCCGGACTAGTCTTCTCGCTGGTCCGCGAGCTCGCCGAGTACGAAAAGCTGCTGCACGAGGTTCGCGCCAGCGAGGCCGACATTGCCGCCGCGCTGTTCGGCCCCGATCCGCGGTTGTTTTGCGACATCGCGCAATGGAACGGCGAGCCCGCCGGCTTCGCGGTCTGGTTCGTCAATTTCTCCACCTTTGCCGGCAGCCACGGCATCTATCTGGAGGATCTGTTCGTGCGGCCGGCGCTGCGCGGCAAGGGGATCGGCAAGGCATTGCTCGTGCACCTCGCGAAGGAGTGTCTCGCCAACGGGTGGTCACGCCTGCAATGGGCGGTGCTCGACTGGAACGCGCCGTCGATCGCATTCTACAAATCGCTTGGTGCCGAGCTGATGGACGAATGGACGATTTGCCGCGTCTCCGATACGGCGCTCGCGGCGCTGGCGAAGGGAGCACGTTGATGGAGATCGTGCTCGTCGTTGCGGTCGCCGAGAACGGCGTGATCGGGCGCGACAACGCAATTCCGTGGCGGCTGAAATCCGACCAGCAACGTTTCAAGGCGATGACCCTGAACAAGCCGGTGGTCATGGGGCGCAAGACATTTGAATCGTTGCGCAGGCCGCTTCCGGGACGGACCAACATCGTGGTGACGCGCGATGCCCACTACCAGGCACGAGGGGCCGTCGTGACGACATCGTTCGAGAACGCCCGCGGCGTTGCCCATGGCGACGCGCTGCGGCGTTCGGCCACTGAGATGGCCGTCATCGGCGGCGCCGAGATCTATGCGCAGTGGATGGATGTCGCCGATCGCCTCGAGATCACCGAAGTCCACGCCAGGCCCGAGGGCGACACGCGGCTTGACATCATTGACGCGAAGGAGTGGGAAGAGGTCGCGCGTGTGCGAAATCCGGCAGGGCCGGAGGACAGCGCCGACTTCTCCTATGTGACATATCGTCGGCGCGGCCGACGTTAACCAATGTTTGCATTGACAAATATGCCCCGGGGCATAGCTCGTGCCGCCAGGAAGCTTGCGTTGTAAGGGCCCCGACGGTCCCCTATAACCGGGCCGGACATTCGAGCCCGGGCGTCGCCGTCCGGACTTGCCGAGGAGATGTTTGATGCCGTGGAAAAATCAGGGCGGGGGTCCGTGGGGCTCGGGTCCGAAAGGGCCATGGGGCTCGGGTCCGCAATCGGTCGGGCCAAGGCCGCCGGATCTTGAGGACCTGCTGCGCCGCGGCCAGGACCGGCTGCAGCAATGGCTGCCCGGCGGGCATTTCAGCGGCGTCGGCATCGCGCTGATCCTGGCTGCCGTGCTGGCGATCTGGTTCGCGACCGGCATCTTCCGTGTTCAGTCCGAAGAACTCGGCGTGGTGCTGCGTTTCGGCAAGTATGTGCGCGATGCACAGCCGGGCCTTAGATATCACCTGCCGTATCCGATCGAGACCGTGCTGCTGCCGAAGGCGCTGCGCGTGAACACGACCTCGATCGGCATGACCTTGATCGACGATCCCGCCCGGCGCGGCCGCACCATGCGCGACGTGCCGGAGGAGAGCCTGATGCTGACCGGCGACGAGAACATCGTCGACGTCGATTTCACCGTGCTGTGGCGCATCAAGCCGGGCGGCGCCGGCGCATTCCTGTTCAACATCCAGAACCCCGAGGGCACCGTGAAGGCGGTTGCCGAAAGCGCGATGCGCGAGGTGATCGGCCGCTCCGAGATTCAGCCGATCCTCACCGGCGCGCGGACTCAGACCGAAACAACCGTGCAGGAGCTGATGCAGAAGACGCTCGACACCTACGGCGCCGGCATCCAGATTGCACAGGTGCAGATGCAGAAGGTTGATCCGCCGGCACAGGTCATCGATTCATTCCGCGATGTGCAGGCGGCGCGCGCCGATCTCGAGCGCGCGCAGAACGAGGCGCAAACCTACGCCAACCGCGTCGTGCCCGAGGCACGCGGCCGTGCCGCGCAGATCATCCAGGCTGCCGAAGGTTACAAGGAGCAGGCGGTCGCCGAGGCCAGAGGCCAGAGCGCGCGCTTCCTGAAAGTCTATGAAGAGTACAAGAAGGCCCCCGAAGTGACGCGCGAACGCATCTATCTGGAAACCATGGAGCACGTGCTCGGTGGCGCGGATAAGCTGGTTTACGACGGCGGCAAGGGCCAGAACATTGTGCCCTATCTTCCCCTCGGTGAACTGACGACGCGGCGCCCGGCAGCGCCGGCCACGACCGGGCAGCAGCAGGGAGGCTCGCGATGAGGTCCCCCGTTGCGGGCATTGTGGCCCTGATTGTCCTGTTCGTCGTGATCATCGTTGCCTATAGCTCGATGTTCACCGTGCAGCAGACCGAGCAGGCTCTCGTGGTCCGGTTCGGCAGGCCGGTCGCCGTCATCACCGAGCCCGGTCTGAACTTCAAGGTTCCGTTCACCGACAGCGTCATCTCGATCGACAAGCGCATCCTCGATCTTGAAAACCCGTCGCAGGAAGTCATCGCGTCGGACCAGAAGCGGCTGGTGGTCGATGCCTTCGCCCGCTACCGCATCAAGGACGCGCTGCGCTTCTACACCAGCGTCGGCTCGATCCAGGCGGCCAATCTGCAGCTCACCACGCTGTTGAACGCGTCGCTGCGCCGCGTGCTCGGCGAAGTCAACTTCATCGCGGTGGTCCGCGACGAGCGTGAGAAGCTGATGTCGCGGATCCGCGAGCAACTGGACAAGGAGGCCGACGGTTACGGCATCCAGGTTGTCGACGTGCGCATCCGCCGCGCCGATCTGCCGGAGCAGAACAGCCAGGCGGTCTATCAGCGCATGCAGACGGAGCGCCAGCGCGAGGCGGCCGAGTTCCGCGCCCAGGGCGCGCAGAAGGGACAGGAGATCCGCTCCAAGGCGGATCGCGAGGCAACCGTGATCGTCGCCGAGGCCAATTCGACCGCCGAGCAGACGCGCGGCGCCGGCGATGCCGAGCGCAACCGCCTGTTCGCCGAAGCCTACAGCAAGGATCGGGACTTCTTCGCGTTCTATCGCTCGATGACGGCCTATGAGAACGGCCTGCGTTCCAGCGACACCCGTTTCCTGTTGCGGCCGGATTCGGAATTCTTCAAGTACTTCGGCAGCGCGAACGGCAAGCCGCCTGAGGCGGCGGCCGCCGCGCCGAAACAGTAACGCCACAAGGCGGTGATGCGACTGACGCGTCGCCGCCATCATAGAAAAACAAACATGAAGCGGGAGGCTGCGATCCGATGAGGTCCATAGCGTTCGGCGACTTCCTCATCGGCTTGGGAATCCTGTTCGTGCTTGAAGGCATCCTGTTTGCCGCAAGTCCGGCCTGGATGCGCCGGGCCATGAAGAGCGCGCTGGACACGCCCGACAATATCCTGCGTGCCGTCGGCATCGGATCGGCGGTCGGCGGGCTGATCCTGATCTGGCTGGTGCGACGATAAAGCGTCAACCATCCTTCCAGGATATCCGAAGCACGACCGCAAATGCGGATCGGGGAACTTCGGGACTCCTCATGAGCGCAATTGCGCGCCTGGTCTCGCCCGTCGGACCGTCCCGGAATGACAACGAATGACAACCAAGGCTCTACGCAATCGTGAGCCTCCTGCATCCGGTTTTTCGCCGAAATGGCAAGCTGAGATGCTTGCGCCGCGCGCCCGTTCAGGCGCAGTCTGTGGCCAACGATTTTGACCCGTTTTCCTGGAGAACTTCCGACATGACCGCTGCCACACCAGCCCTGAGCCGCCGCCTCCGCCTGATGGGGGCCGCGATCTCGATCGGTGCTGCAAGCATGCTGAGCTCCGTGCCGGCGTTCGCGCGCGGTCCCGAAGGCATTGCCGACATCGCCGAGAAGGTGATCGATGCCGTCGTCAACATCTCGACCTCGCAGACGATCGAGGCCAAGGGCGGCGCGATGCCGCAACTGCCGCCGGGCTCACCGTTCGAGGAGTTCTTCGACGACTTCTTCAAGAACCGCCGCGGACCGGGCGGCAAGGGCGGCGACAAGGGCGGCGAGTTCCAGCCGCGCAAGACCAACTCGCTCGGTTCCGGCTTCATCGTCGATACGTCGGGCATCGTCGTCACCAACAACCACGTCATCGCCGATGCCGACGAGATCAACGTCATTCTTAACGACGGCACCAAGGTCAAGGCCGAGATAGTCGGCGTCGACAAGAAGACCGACCTTGCGGTCCTGAGGTTCAAGCCGCCGAAGCCACTCACCGCAGTCAAGTTCGGCGACAGCGACAAGATCCGCCTCGGCGACTGGGTGGTCGCGATCGGCAACCCGTTCAGCCTCGGCGGCACGGTGACCGCGGGCATCGTCTCGGCGAAGAACCGCGACATCAGCCAGGGGCCGTATGACAGCTACATCCAGACCGACGCCGCCATCAACCGCGGCAATTCCGGCGGTCCGCTGTTCAATCTCGATGGCGAAGTGATCGGCGTCAACACGCTGATCATCTCGCCGACCGGCGGTTCCATCGGTCTCGGCTTCGCAGTGCCGTCGAAGACGGTGGCCGGCGTCGTCGATCAGCTGGAGAAATACGGCGAGTTGCGTCGCGGCTGGCTCGGCGTGCGCATCCAGCAGGTCACCGACGAAATCGCCGACAGCCTCAACATCAAGCCGGCGCGTGGCGCGCTGGTCGCAGGCATCGACGACAAGGGCCCGGCCAAGCCGGCCGGCATCGAGCCGGGCGACGTCGTCGTCAAGTTCGACGGCAAGGACGTGAAGGATCCCAAGGATCTGTCGCGCATCGTTGCCGACACCACGGTCGGCAAGGAGGTCGACGTCGTCATCATCCGCAAGGGCAATGAGGAGACCCGCAAGGTCACCCTCGGCCGCCTCGAGGACACCGACAAGGTTCAGCAGGTGAATGCCAAGCCCAAGGACGACACGGCCGAGAAGCCGGTGACGCAGAAGGCGCTGGGCCTCGACCTGGCGGCGCTGAGCAAGGACCTGCGCAGCAAGTACAAGATCAAGGATAGCGTGAAGGGCGTCATCATCACCGGCGTCGACGGCGCCTCCGATGCCGCCGACAAGCGCCTGTCGGCCGGCGACGTCATCGTCGAGGTGGCGCAGGAAGCGGTCTCCAGCGCTGCCGACATCAAGAGCCGGATCGAGAAGCTGAAGAAAGACGGCAAGAAGTCGGTGCTGCTGCTCGTCTCCAACGGCGACGGCGAGCTGCGCTTCGTCGCGCTGAGCGTGCAGTAGGGCTGTTCCGCACACTGCGTCATTGCCGGGCTTGACCCGGCAATCCATCGGCGAACAAGACTCTGCAAACGAAGGTGGATGCGCGGGTCAAGCCCCGGGCATGACAGTGTCTTGAGAGGCTATCCCTCGACGAACTCGTCGCGACGATACCCCTGCGCATAGAGCAGCGCGGTGAGGTCGCCATGATCGATCCGCGCCGCCGCGGCGGCTGCCACCGCCGGCTTGGCGTGGTAGGCGACGCCAAGGCCCGCGGCCTGGATCATGCCGAGATCGTTGGCGCCGTCGCCGACCACCAGCGTGTCGATGTCGTCGAGATCGAAGGATTCCATCAGCTGGACCAGGGTGGCGAGCTTGGTGGCGCGGCCGAGGATCGGCTCGATCACCTCGCCGGTCAGCTTGCCATCCTCGACCCGTAGCTGGTTGGCCCGGTTCTCCTGGAAGCCGATCCTGGCGGCGACCACGCTCGTGAACAGCGTGAAGCCGCCCGAGATCAGGCAGGTGTAGGCGCCAAGCGCGCGCATGGTCATGACGAGGGCGCGGCCGCCCGGCGTCAACGTGATGCGCTTCTCCAGCACCTCATCGACCACGCTGACCGGCAGGCCCTTCAGCAGCGCCACGCGCTCGCGCAGCGCCGACTCGAACTCGATCTCGCCGCGCATGGCGCGCTCGGTGATGGCGGCCACATGGGCCTTCAGCCCGGCGAAATCGGCGAGCTCGTCGATGCATTCCTGCCCGATCATGGTGGAATCCATGTCGGCCAGAAAAAGCTTCTTGCGCCGGGCGATCCGAGGCTGCACGACAATGTCGATCGGCAGGTCGCCGCGCGCCTCGCGCAGGCGGGCTTCGATCGCCTTGATGTCGTCCTTGCCGGTGTCTTGGCTTTCGAAGGGAATGTCGACCGCGACCTCGTTGAACAGCCATTGCGCCGGGCCCGGAGAGGGCAATACGGCCCGCGCGCCGTCAACGATGGTGGAGTCGAGTGCGGGGCTTGCGGGATTGCAGATCAGCGTGGCAACGAGGGACATGCAGGCGCATTCGGGATTGTTGGACAAGGCCGTGCTTATCGCAGGGCCGACCGCCAGCGGCAAGTCGGCGCTGGCCCTCGAGCTTGCGCAAAAAACCGGCGGGGCCGTGATCAACGCCGACTCCATGCAGGTCTATCGCGACCTCAGGATCATTACGGCGCGGCCGACCGCCGAGGAGGAGGCTCAGGTTCCGCATAGGCTCTACGGGCATGTCGATGCCGGTGTGAATTTCTCCGCCGGCGCCTGGGTCAGCGATGCGGCGAAGGTGCTCGCCGAGGCGCGCGCGCAGGGTCGTTTGCCGATCTTCGTCGGCGGCTCGGGGCTGTATTTCAAGGCTTTGACGCAGGGGCTCTCGGCGGTGCCGCCGATCCCGGCCGCGGCGCGCGAAAATGTCCGCGCGCGGCTGGAGCGCGACGGCGTCGAGGCGTTGCATGCCGAGCTGGCGCAGCGCGATCCGGTGTCTGCCGCGCGCCTGAAGCCGCGCGACCGCACCCGTATCGCGCGCGCGCTCGAAGTGGTCGAGGCGACTGGGCGACCGCTGCCCGACTGGCATCGCGAGGGCCTGCCGCCACTGCTGCCGCCGGGCGAATTCCGCGCGCTGTTTCTCGCGCCGGAGCGGGAGAGCCTCTATGCGCGGATCGACGCGAGGTTCGACGTCATGCTCGATTCCGGCGCGCTCGACGAGGTCGCTGCTCTGGCCGCCCGCGGGCTCGATCCGCTGTTGCCGGCCATGAAGGCCCATGGCGTGCCGGTGCTGATCCGACACCTGAAGGGGGAGATCAGCCGGGAGGAGGCCGCGGAGATCGGCCGTGCGGATACCCGCCACTACGCCAAGCGCCAGTTCACCTGGTTCCGCCACCAGCTTCCCGAATTCGCCTGGGTGACGCCGGAGAGGGCGCGGAAGTGGCTGGAGAACCGGACTTCGTAGTCCGGAGGAGCCAACGGGTCGCGCGAACGCGCACCCGATGACAGGCTCCGCGCAATCCGGGGACCTTACGCCGGAGGTGCTTGCCCCGAATTGCGCTGCGCTTCATCCGGGCTATGGCTCTCTCCCTTTTGATCCGGCGCCCGTCTGCCATGCGTGTTTCGCCGCGCAAAAATACTCGCCGAACGAGCGGAACCTCGTTACACTCCAAAGATCGCGAAAGTGTCTGCCTTGCCTTGACATTCAGGCTTTGGCCGTTATGTTCGCGCAACCTTTGGGAAGCCTGAGCAGTCCAGTGCGCAACATTATTACCAAACTCCTTATCGCCGTCGTACCCAGGCACACCGCCGGGGATGGCTAGCGGCCATCCAAAGACGGGCGGTGTGCATGGGGCCTCTCGGGCCCTTTTTTATTTCCCGAAGCAGCACCAAGAGAATCGACAAAAGTCGCGCAAAAACAAGCGCATCCGGAGCGAACCATGACCGACAAGAGCCACGATCCCAATCAGATGACCGGCGCCGCGATGATCGTGCGCGCGCTCATCGATCACGGCGTGCAGCATGTCTTCGGCTATCCGGGTGGCGCGGTGCTTCCGATCTACGACGAGATCTTCCAGCAGAGTGAAGTCGAGCACATCCTGGTGCGCCACGAGCAGGGCGCCGGCCACGCCGCCGAGGGCTATGCCCGCTCGACCGGAAAGCCCGGTGTAGTGCTGGTGACGTCGGGTCCCGGCGCTACCAACATGGTGACGCCGCTCACCGACGCGCTGATGGATTCGATCCCGCTGGTCTGCATCACCGGCCAGGTGCCGACCCATCTCATCGGCAACGACGCCTTCCAGGAATGCGACACGGTCGGCATCACCCGGCCCTCCACCAAGCACAACTGGCTGGTGCGCGACGTCAACGACCTCGCCAAGGTGCTGCACGAAGCCTTCTACGTGGCGACCTCCGGCCGGCCCGGCCCGGTGCTGGTCGATGTCCCGAAGGATGTGCAGTTCGCGACCGGCACCTATCATCCGCCGCGCAAATCGGACGTGCACGTCTCCTACACGCCGCAGGTGAAGGGCGACGCGACGCAGATCCGCAAGGCGATGGCGATGCTGGCCTCCGCCAAGCGTCCGGTGATCTACAGCGGCGGCGGCGTCATCAATTCGGGGCCGGAAGCCGCCAAGCTGCTGCGCCAGCTGGTCGAGGCGACGGGCTTCCCGATCACCTCGACACTGATGGGCTTGGGCGCTTATCCGGCGTCGGGACCGAACTGGCTCGGCATGCTCGGCATGCACGGCACCTACGAAGCCAACATGACCATGCATGATTGCGACGTCATGCTGTGCGTCGGCGCGCGCTTCGACGACCGCATCACCGGCCGCGTCGATGCGTTCTCGCCGGGATCGAAGAAGATACACATCGACATCGATCCGTCCTCGATCAACAAGAACATCCGCGTCGACGTGCCGATCATCGGCGACGCCGCCAACGTGCTCGGCGACCTCTTGCAGGTGTTCAAGACGGAGGCGAAGAAGCCCGACATCAAGGCGTGGTGGCAGCAGATCGCGCAATGGCGCGCGCGCAACTCGCTGTCCTACAAGAAGAACAACGATATCATCCTGCCGCAATACGCGATCCAGCGCCTGTTCGAGCTGACCCACGGCAAGGACACCTACATCACGACCGAGGTCGGTCAGCACCAGATGTGGGCGGCGCAGTTCTTCGGCTTCGAGGAGCCGTACCGCTGGATGACCTCGGGCGGTCTCGGCACCATGGGTTACGGCCTGCCGGCCGCGGTCGGCGTGCAGGTGGCGCATCCCGACAGCCTGGTGATCGATATCGCCGGCGACGCCTCGGTGCAGATGACGATCCAGGAGATGTCGACGGCGGTCCAGTACGAGTTGCCGATCAAGATCTTCATCCTGAACAACCAGTACATGGGCATGGTGCGGCAGTGGCAGCAGCTCCTGCACGGCAACCGCCTGTCGCACTCCTACTCGGAGGCGCTGCCTGATTTCGTCAAGCTTGCCGATGCCTATGGCTGCGTCGGCCTGCAGGCGATGAAGCCGTCCGATCTCGACGGCGCGATCAGCGAGATGATCTCGATCAAGCGCCCGGTGCTGTTCGATTGCCGCGTCGCGGCGCTGGAAAATTGCTTCCCGATGATCCCGTCGGGCAAGGCGCACAACGAGATGCTGCTGCCGGAAGAGGCGACCAGCGAAGCCACCGCGAGCGCGTTCGCGGGCGGCAAGGCGCTGGTGTGATGATGCAGGCCACAAATTCCATTGTCATCGCCCGGCTTGACCGGGCGATCCAGTACGCCGCGGCGTCTCTTCGGACGCCTCTGGAATACTGGATCCCCGCTTCCGCGGGGATGACACGAGAGAGGGAAGATAGACGGGAAGCCAGGATGTTTGACCTCAGCCAACTCGAGCGCGCGCACCGGATCGTCGGCACCGCGGTGCCGCCGACGCCGGTGCATGCCTGGCCGCTGTTGGCCGAGCGGCTCGGCACGCGCGTCGTGGTCAAGCATGAGAATCACACGCCGATCGGCGCCTTCAAGGTGCGCGGCGGGCTGGTCTACCTCGAGCGGCTGAAGCGCGAGCGACCCGATGTGCCGGGCATCATCTCGGCGACGCGCGGCAATCACGGCCAGAGCCTTGCCTTTGCCGCGAGCCGCCACGGCGTGCCGGCCGTGATCTACGTGCCGCGGGGCAATTCGGTGGAGAAGAACCGCGCCATGTGTGCCTTCGGCGCCGAACTGGTCGAGCACGGCGAGGATTTCCAGGCCGCGCGGGAGGAGGCCGAGCGCCGCGCGCAGTTCGCCGGCCTCCACATGGTGCCGTCGTTTCATCCGGACCTGGTGCTCGGCGTTGCGACCTATGCGCTCGAACTGTTCCGCACCGCGCCTGATCTCGATGTTCTCTATGTGCCGATCGGGCAGGGCTCCGGCATCTGCGGCTGCATCATGGCGCGCGACCTGCTCGGCCTGAAGACGGAGATCGTCGGCGTGCAGTCGACCGAAGCGCCGTCCTACGCGCTGTCCTTCGCGGCCGGAAAGATCGTGACCACCGAGACCAGCAACACCCGCGCCGACGGCATGGCGACGCGGATTCCGGATCCGGACGCGTTCGCGCTGATCCGCAACGGCGCATCCCGCATCGTGCAGGTCACCGATGACGAGGTGCGACAGGCGATCCGCGCCTACTGGACCGACACCCATAACCTCGCCGAGGGCGCCGGTGCTGCGGCGCTCGCGGCCGCACTGCAGGAAAAGGGCAGGCTCGCCGGCAAGCGGGTCGGCCTGATCCTGAGCGGCGGCAATATCGATTTCGATCTGTTTCGGACATGGATCGGGACGGATACGGCGCCGGCCGCCGAGCGGGCGGTGGCGTGATGTGCAGTTTGTTGACGATCGCTTTTTTCACCTCGCCCCGCTTGCGGGGAGAGGTCGCGCCGAAGGCGCGGGTGAGGGGGACTCTCCGCGGGTTCATCTCACACCGTCCTCGCGGAGGCTCACCCTCACCCCAACCCTCTCCCCGCAGGCGGGGAGAGGGAGTCTGATCAGTTCGGGACACACAAAATGAACCAGCCCGCATCCGCCTACTTCCTCGAAGAGCGCCACGATCCCAACGAGACGCACACGCTGTCCGTGCTCGTGCAGAACGAGCCCGGCGTGCTCGCGCGCGTGATCGGCCTGTTCTCGGGCCGCGGCTACAACATTGACAGCCTCACGGTGTCGGAGACCGAGAACCAGAAACACCTCTCGCGGATCACGATCGTCACCACCGGCACACCGATGGTGATCACGCAGATCAAGCATCAGCTCGACCGCATGATCCCCGTCTACCGCGTCGTCGACATGACGCTGACCGGCAACTCGATCGAGCGGGAGCTCGCGATGGTCAAGGTCAGGGGCACCGGCGATCACCGCGTCGAGGCGCTGCGGCTGGCCGATGCGTTCCGTGCACGGGTGATCGACGCCACGACTGAGAGCTTTGTGTTCGAGATCACGGGCAATTCGTCCAAGATCAATCAGTTCATCGACCTGATGCGTCCGCTGGGCCTGGTCGAGGTGTCACGAACCGGGGTGGCCGCCATCACGCGCGGGCCGGAAGGAATGTGAATCATGTTGGCGCGCGACTGGTACTACACGCAACGGCGGCGGGTCGGGCTCGATACCGCGGTCGCCTCGATTTATGGCCAGCATGACGACGCCGATCTCCGCGCCCGCCAGGCGCTGACCATGCTGGGCGTCAAGCCGGGCTGGCGGATCGCCGATATCGGCTGCGGCAACGGCGTGCTGGCGACCGAGGCGGCGCTGCTGGGAGCCGAGGTCGACGCCATCGACATCTCGCCCGCGATGCTCGGGCTCGCCGATATCTACGCGCGCGACCGCAAGGCGCGGATCCGAACTCAGCCTGCTGGGCTGCTCTCCTTCGCCTACCAGCCGAATTCCTATGACTTGATCGTCAGCGAGTTCACGCTGCACCATCTGCCCGATTTCTGGAAGGCGGTGGCGGTGTCGCGGATCTTCAACGCACTGAAACCCGGCGCGAACTTCTATCTGCGTGACATGGTGTTCGTCAGCATGCCCGACGGCCTCGAGCGCGACGTCGAGGGCTGGGCCGACTTCTCGATCAAGAACCACGATTTCGAGCGCGAAAGCGTGATGACCCACATGCGCGACGAATACTCGACCTTCGGCTGGGTGATGGAGCGGATGCTGACCGAGACTGGCTTCACGATGGTCTCCGCCGATTATCACGCGCCGTTGCACGGCACCTATCTGCTGCGCAAGCCGAAGCCAGACGAACAAATCTAGAGCATGATCCGGAAGAGTGGAGACCGGTCTTCCGAAAAGATCATGCTCAGATAAAGATCCCGACCAACCGAGCGAAACCGAACCAAAAGAAGAACAACAATGAAGCCGGCCGATGTTGGCGTCGCCGTCATGGTCGCGGTGATCTGGGGACTTGCGTTCGTCGCAAGCCGGATTGCGCTCGATGAGCTGCCGCCCGAACTGATGACGGCGTTGCGCTTCGGCATCGCGGCGGTGCCGTGCCTGTTTCTGCCCAAGCCGAAGCAGGTCTCGTGGCCGCTCCTGATCGGCATCAGCTTCACTCTGTTCCTTGGCCAGTTCCTGGCCCAGTCCATCGCCATTGCACACGGCGTGCCGGTCGGGCTCACCAGCGTGATCGTGCAGAGCCAGGCCCTGTTTACGATCGGATTTGCGGCGGTTCTGTTCGGCGAATTGCCGTCGCGGATGCAGGCGATCGGCATCGCGGTCGCCGCGATCGGTCTGCTGATGATCTGCGGCACCGTCGGTTACGATTTCAGCGTCACGGCCTTCGCCATCCTGATGATCTCGCCGGTCTCGTTCGCGATCGGCAACCTATTGCTGCGGCCGGCGCAGGGCGCGCGGATGTTCGACCTGTTCGCCTGGCTGTGCCTGTGCGCGGCGGTGCCACTGTTCGTCCTGTCGCTGCTGACGCTGGGAGCGCAGCCGGTGTGGCAGGCGCTGTCGCATCTGTCGCCGCGCGGCATGGTCTCGATGCTGTTCGTCGGCGCCATCTCGACCAGCATCGCCTATTGGCTCTGGGGGCGGCTGCTGCGGGACCATCCGGCGGCGCAGGTGGTGCCGTTCGCGCTGCTGGTGCCGTTCGTCGGCTCGGCGGCCTCAAGCATCGTGTTCGGCGAGCAGTTCGGGCCGCTGCGGCTCGCGGGCATGATCACGGTCGTCGGCGGCATCGCGGTGATGCTGCTGTCGAGGCGGCCCAAGCCTCTGCCGGAAGTCGTGTGAGGAGATCATGTCGAATTCGTTGATGCTCGCCTTCGTCGTGTTCGCCGTCGCGATGTTCTTCACGCCGGGCCCGAACAACATCATGCTGCTGTCGTCGGGGCTGACCTATGGCTTCCGCCGCACGCTGCCGCATATCGCCGGCATCACGGTCGGCTTCGCCTTCATGGTCGGCGCGGTCGGCGTCGGGCTCGGCGCCATCTTCATCGCCTATCCGGTGCTGCAGACGATCCTGAAATACGGCGGCGTCGCCTATCTGATCTACCTCGCTGCGGTCATCGCCATGGCCGAGCCGCCCTCGGCGGACAAGGACGAGAAGCCCGGCCGCGGCCCGATGACCTTCTGGGGCGCGGCCATGTTCCAGTGGATCAATGCCAAGGGCTGGGTGATGGTGATCGGCACCATCACGGCCTATGCGGCGATTGCCGCCTTTCCCTGGAACATCGCGATCCAGGTCAGCCTGAGCCTGATCCTGGGGACGGTGTCCTGCACCGTCTGGGCGCTGTTCGGTACCGCGCTGCGGCCGATCCTGACCTCGCCCATGGCGATCCGCGTCTTCAACGTGGTGATGGCCGTCCTGCTCCTGGCCTCGCTCTACCCGGTCTTCATGGACGCATGATGCCGCACCGCGGCATGCGAGATGGGGGTTTCCCCTGAGGGGAAAAATGCTCTAGACAACGCCGGAAATTCACGGGCGGCCGGCGGTTTTGTCCTTCCGATAGCCTGATCCATCGGCCGATTTCGGCCCCTTTTGCAAACGAGGAAAACCACGATGCGAGTTTACTACGATCGCGATGCCGACCTGAACCTGATCAAGGGCAAGAAGGTCGCCATCGTCGGCTATGGCAGCCAGGGCCACGCCCATGCGCTGAACCTGAAGGATTCCGGCGTCAAGGAAGTCGCGATTGCGCTGCGCAAGGGCTCGGCCTCGGCCAAGAAGGCCGAGAACGCCGGCTTCAAGGTGATGGAAGTCGCCGAGGCCGCCAAATGGGCCGACCTCGTGATGATGCTGACCCCGGACGAGCTGCAGGGCGACATCTATCGCGAGCACCTGCACGACAACATGAAGAAGGGCGCCGCGCTTGTGTTCGCACACGGCCTCAACGTGCACTTCAACCTGCTCGACCCGCGTCCCGACCTTGACGTGCTGATGATCGCGCCGAAGGGCCCCGGCCACACCGTGCGCTCGGAATATCAGCGCGGCGGCGGCGTGCCCTGCCTGATCGCGATCGCCAAGGATTCGTCCGGCAACGCCCATGACCTCGGCCTCTCTTACGCCTCGGCGATCGGCGGCGGCCGCGCCGGCATCATCGAGACCACCTTCAAGGAAGAGTGCGAGACCGACCTGTTCGGCGAGCAAGTGGTGCTTTGCGGCGGCCTGGTCGAGCTGATCAAGGGCGGCTACGAGACGCTGGTCGAGGCTGGATACGCGCCGGAGATGGCCTATTTCGAGTGCCTGCACGAGGTGAAGCTGATCGTCGACCTGATCTACGAAGGCGGCATCGCCAACATGAACTACTCGATCTCCAACACCGCCGAGTACGGCGAATACGTCACCGGTCCGCGGATCGTCACCGATGAGACCAAGAAGGAGATGAAGCGCGTGCTCAACGACATCCAGTCCGGCAAGTTCGCCCGCGACTGGATGCTGGAGAACAAGGTCAACCAGACCTCGTTCAAGGCGACCCGCGCCAAGCTCGCTGCGCATCCGATCGAGGAAGTCGGCGCCAAGTTGCGCGACATGATGCCCTGGATCAAGAAGGGCGCGCTGGTCGACAAGACCAAGAACTAAGGCCGACATCGCAGGGTGGGCGGCGTCATGCCCACCCGACGCGCCAAGAGCAGAACGGTGGGCAGAGGCGTGCGGCGCCTGGCCCACCCTTTTCGTTTGTGAAGTCGCGAAATTGAGCCCCGGCTACCCGACCGCCATCGGCTGCTTCTCGAGCCTGTTGTGCAGCTGCCAGAAGCGCACCGTGCGCTGCGCGGTTTCCATCGACAGCCGACGGTAATCCCGCTCGGCGACCTTGAGCGTCACCTCGTCGATCGGATGCGTCATCGGCCGCTTGCACAGGATGGATTCGACCGTCGGCCAGTTCAGCCGCGCGGAGCGGCAAGGGATCAGGATCAGGTCGGAGCGGGGACCGAGCATCAGCCGTTCGATCATCTCGATCGGCATGTCGTTGAGCACGGCGAGCGCGACGGTAACCTCGTCGAACTTGCCGGTCTCGGCGAAGTTGTAGACCGCGGCGTCGTCGAGCTCATTCAACTGCTTCATCAGCTTGACCAGCTCTTCGGCGACGCCGTAGTTGCGACGGGGCGCTGCCGCTCCCGCCTGGGCGATGTCGTTCAGCACCTTCTGGATTTCGTCCCGCACCGCGGGTGGCGCGATCGCCAGCAGGCGGGCGCGCACCGTATCCTTGGCGCGGCGCAGCAGGTCGCGCAGGAGCTTGGCCGGAAGGTCGAGACGCAGGCCGAGGATCTCGATCAGCTCGTCGTCGCCCTCGGCGCGGGCGACAATGTTGGAATAGCCGTCGTCGGAGAACTGCGCGCTGGCGTTCTTGGCGAGGCGTCGGATCACCCTGTCTTCGCCGCGGTTGATGATCACATCGGTGACGCGCTTGGGCAGGTTCTCCCGCGCCGAGATCGCGAACAGATGGTCCTGTCCCTTGGTGCCGGCGATCTGGAGCAGCGCCTCGGAGCTGAGGCGGCTGGAATGCGTCAGCACCTCGCCGGCGACGCTGATGTCATCGTCCCAGGCGAGGTGCTGGATCACCTCGAAGGGCGCGTAGTCGAGCGGCGCCAGCCGCTTGCTGAGCTCGGCCCGCGCGCGCGTCTCGACGCGTGCGACCAGGAGGCAGAGCACGTCGTCGAACACCTTGACCTGTTCGTCGTTGAGGTGGTCGCCGTCGTTCAGGAACAGATCGGTGACCCGCCGCAGCGTCTGCACGCGCTTTGCGGTCGTTCCGTCCCGGACAGCATCTTCGAGTTCGGCAATGATCGATTGTGCCGGCTGTTGCGCCATTGATCGGCAGCCTGTTGTTGTTGATGACACCCGCGCGCACGATGCCGCGCGTGGTATTACACCTGCGTTAAGTGGGAACCTCGCGCAAATACAGGTGCATCGCATCCTTAACGGGCAGCGACCGAACCGGATTCAATTCGCGCTTTCGACGCGATCGGTCGCGTCATCCGTTCTTGATCGCTTGAACGACGTCGCAGAGAGGCGACACGTTTTAAGAATTGATTTAGGATCGAGCCTGCGATTGTGCCAAATGTTCAAGGATGCCGGCGACAGGTAGCCCGAACAGTATGCGCAGCATGACCAAGGCACGCGCCAGGGAACTGGAAAATCTCGGCCATCAGTGAGCCATTTTCCGGAGTCACCACCCGTCGTCATGACTGACGGAAAGAACCAGGACGAATTGACTTTGCTTGCGGAGGAGGCACTGCGCGCTCATCCCGGATGCGAGACAGCGCGCGTGCCGACAGTCGCCGCGCTGCCGCACGTGCGGATCGGCCGCAACTGGGAGATTCCGAACGTGGTGCTGGGCGACAGCCTGATCAGCGACGTCGATCGCGCCGTCATGTCGGTTCATCGCCGGCTTGGCCGCAAGTTCCATCTGACGTGAACGGCGCTGCCCACGTACCGGCCTGCGCCGGACGCGGCGCGGACAGTGAGGCCATGCTCACCATCCGCAGCGCGAACACCGCGGCGAGCGGGACCAGGAACAGCGCGTAGAGCGGCATCTCGGGAATTCGCTTGCCGAACGACACCGCGAACTGCAGCAGCAGATAGTAGCCGCCGGTCAGATGCAAGGCGCGCTAGGCGCGCGGGCCCAGCATTGCCGCGGTGCGATCGAATGAGGTCGCGGTCAATACTATGATGAACGCATAGCCGATGCCGCCGAAGATGTAGGACGCGGCCGAGATCGCGCCCGCGAAGCCGGGCGGATCGATCAGCGCGAACCAGACGATCGCGACGGCATGGATGGCGTGCGAGGCTGCGAAGGTGACGCCGAGATAGCGGCGGTTACGGCGCTGCCACCGTGTCCAGGCGTTCGGCCAGAGCCGCGCCAGCGCCGCCGCCGAAAAGGCAAGGCAGAAGAACAGCAGCGAGGTGCGCGCCGTGAAGCGGATCACCATCCGCACGCCGTCGACCTCGAACTGCCGCATCCCGGCGATCCAGACCTCAGGCCGATCAGGGCCAGTGAAAGCAGGGCAAACAGCCGCCAGCCCTCGAACCAGTTTCGACGCGTCGGCAGATCCGCCTCCCGTGTTAATGTAATCAGCAGTTACATGGCGCCCCAGCGTGTGGTCAACCGGTGTAATCAACGCTTACATTCACAGGCGGGTGATGCTAGATGTGCTGGATGCGCCGCCCCGCCAAAAGCCCGCCGTCCGGACGTCGACCGACCAAGCGGCGATCGGCAGCGCCGCGCGTGGCCGCGGCAACGCCGTATCACCATGGCGATCTCCGCCGCGTCCTGATCGAGGCCGCGATGCAACTGATCGGCGAGGGCGGTCCGGAGGCTGTCAGTGTCCGCGAGGCCGCACGCCGCGCCGGAGTCTCGCCGGGGGCGCCGTTCCGGCACTTCCCGAGCCGGGACGCCTTGATCAACGCGGTGGCAGAGGAAGCGCAGCGCCGCTTCCGCGCTGAGATCGAGGCGGCCCTTGCGACCGCACCGCCCGGCGATCCGCTGGGCCGCTTCCGCTGCATCGGGATGGCCTATCTGCGCTGGGCGATGCGCAACCCCACCCATTTCGAGATCATCTCGAGCCGCCGCTTTTTCGACCACGACCGGTCGACCGGAGTCTCCAGCGACAATGCCGGGCTGATCGCCCTGACCGAGCGGACGCTGGCGGATGCGTTTTCGGCCGGCCAACTCGAAGCACGGGATCTGAAGCAGGTTCAGATCGCCGGCCGCGCGCTGGTCTACGGCTTCGCGCGGATGCACATCGACGGCCATCTGCCGCGCTGGGGCGTCAGCGATGCGGAGGTCGAGCAGATGGCCGCCGCTATCATCAATCTCTTCATTGCGGGCATCGTAAGACGCGCGACGCCTGCTGCCTAAGTCTAGGGCGCGCCAGGCTGACGCACGGTCGCGCGGGCAAATTCATTGCGCGTTCATGACGATTATATTACGGTTTTGTGACACGGCGCAGGTACCGGCTGTGCGGTGTGCCTCCTGGCCTTCGCCAGCCAAGGCTGTGCATTGCGCCGGGTTCGTATTGCGTCTCACCCATGGCGCCCGCGCCACAGCAGAATTCCTCTGCCGCCGCGCTCGCCGGCGGCCTCGTCGCGATCGGTATCTGGCGCTTGATGGCGGTCGCCGCGCCGCATCTCGGCGCCCTGATCGTGATGTTGCAGACCGAGACCGATTTCGGCTCGCGGATCTGCTTCCTGTTCACCTGGGGGATCCTGAGCTTCCTGTTCATCGCGCTGCTGCGCAGGCCGGCACTGTCGGGCGCACTTTCGCTGACGCTGGTCGTGGTGCTGGTGCTGCTGTCGCGGTTCAAGCACGACGTGGTCCAGATGACCGCGAATTTCGTCGACCTGATGGTGATCGACCGCGACACCGCGACGTTCATGCTCACCATCTTCCCCACCCTGCGCTGGTCGATCATCGGCGCCGGACTTGTCACGCTGCCGCTGATGTACGCGCTGTGGTGGCTCGATCCGTTCCGCATCCGCCGCCTGCCGGCCGTGGCCGCCTGCCTTGCCTGCACCGCGGCGCTTTCGGCCTATGCCTTCACCTGGCCGGACGAGGCCTGGCGCGGTTATTACGACGACGGCTATTTGTCGAAATTCGCGCGCTCGGCCGTAACGTCGGTGTCCGATTTCGTCGCTGACGGCTTCATGGAGTCGGATCCGACTGCGAGCGAAGAGCTCAAGGTGCCGCTGGTCGATGCCTGTCATCCCGCCGGCCGGCGACCGAACATCGTGATGATCCATGACGAGTCGAGCTTCGACATTCGCGCGGCTGCCGGCGTGAAGGTGCCGCCGGGCTATGGCAGTCAGTTCAGATCCTATGATGGGGTCGAGCGGAAATTCCTGGCCGAGAGCAATGGCGGACCGAGCTGGTTCACCGAGTACAATGTGCTCGCGGGGTTGTCGTCGCGCTCGTTCGGCCGCTTCGCCTATTTCGTCACTCGCATCGCCTCGGGCCGTGTCGCGCGCGGCCTGCCGCTGGCGCTGCGCCGCTGCGGCTACGACACGCTCTCGCTCTACCCGGCGTATGGCGGCTTCATGAGCGCGCGCAGCTTTCAGACGACAACCGGCATCCAGCATTTCTATGACGCGCATGACCTCCACGCCAAGGATGTCGAGCCCGACAGCTTCTTCTACGACAAGGCGCTGACCTTGATGGCGGAGCAGAAGACGCCGGGCACGTCGCTGTTCACCTTCGTCTATCTCGCCGCCAATCATTTTCCGTGGGAGACGAAATTCCGTCCCGATCTGCTGCCGTCATGGAAGCGGCCCGGCAATGCGCCGCTCGTCGACGAATATCTGCGCCGGCAGACGATGAGCGCCATCGACTATGCCGGGTTCGTGGCGGCGCTGAAGAAGAAGTTTCCGGCGCAGCCGTTCCTGATCGTGCGCTATGGCGACCATCAGCCGGAGTTCTCGCCGCAACTGCTCGACCCCGAGCTCGACGAAGCCGGCATCGGCAAGAAGCTGTTGGACTATGACCCGCGCTACTACGCGACCTATTACGCGATCGACGCCATCAACTTCGAGCCGGTCAAGAGCCCGGCCGTCATGGACACGATCGACGCGGCCTATCTGCCGCTGGTGATCCAGGAAGCGGCCGGCATTCCGCTCGATCCGTCGTTCGAGGAGCAGAAGGCCATCATGCTCCGCTGCGGCGGCATCTTCTATTCCTGCAAGGACGGCGCCGAGGCGCGGCGCTTCAACCGATTGTTGATCGATGCCGGCATGATCAAAGGGCTTTAAGCGAGATCCAAAGCCGCAGAGCGTTGTTGGCGTACGCGCAGCTCTGTCCCCGTCATTGCGAACGAGGCAACGCAATCCATTCTCACCGATCGTGTGGCGAGATGGATTGTTTCATCGCGTACGCTCCTCGCAATGGCGGTACTACACATCGAGGTGATCGCGGCATGAACTCGACGAACGTCGTTAGACGAAGGTCGCGCCGGCGCGCGGACAGCATTACTCATTTGTAATTGCTTCGCCGAGATTTCGTCACGATTGTTTCCATGATCTGTCGCGCCGCTGCCACGGTCTTCATCAACGCGCAGCGTCAACCCCGCCAATCTTGCTTCTCTTGCAGGAGTGTTTGCCCATGCGAGCGCTCGACCTTGCGCGCCTTGTTGTAGCCTTCGGATTTGTCATTCCCTCAGCCTATGCTGCAGAGCCGCCCCACGACATCAAGGGGCTCTACATGATGACGGATTATCCGGCCGTCACCATCAGGCCCGGCACCACGTCCAACATCTCGCTGCGCCTTCAGAACTACGGCCTCGGTCCGCAGCGCTACAAGCTCTCGGTCGAAGGTGTGCCGAGCGGTTGGACCGCAACGCTGCTCGGCGGCGGCCAGCCGGTCGCGGCGGCGATGCCGGCGCCCGACTCCAGCGTGCCGCTGCAGCTTCGGCTTGACGTGCCCGCCAACAGCTCGCTCGCCGAGCAGACATTGACCGTCAGGGCCGAAGGGCAGGGCAGCGAGGCGACGCTGCCGATCGCAGTCGCACTTGCCAAGGAATTGCCGGCGAAGCTCTCGGTGTCATCGAAGCTTCCGGAACTGCGCGGCAGTCCGAAATCGAACTTCGAGTATACGCTGACCATCAAGAACGACAGCGGCCGCAACCTGGTCGCGAGCTTCGCGGCCGCGGCGCCCTCGAACTTCGAGACCTCGTTCACCGAGGCCTATGGCACCCAGGAATTGTCCTCGATCCCGATCGAGGCCGGCCAATCCAAGGACATCAAGCTCAAGGTCCGGCCGCCGAGCACGGTCGATGCCGGGCATTTCCCGGTCAAGGTGACGGTCAACGCCGAGGATGCATCGGCGCAGACCGAGGTGGCGCTCGATATCGCCGGCCAGCCGCAACTTCAGCTCTCCGGGCGTGACGGGCTGTTGAGCGCGCGCGCGGTCGCGGCGGAACAGAGCACGATCCCGATCGTCGTCACCAACAGCGGCACCGCGCCGGCCGAGAACATTGCGCTCGCCGCGACGGCGCCGAGCGGCTGGAAGGTGACGTTCCAGCCCGCCACCATCGAACGGCTGGTGCCCGGCAAGGATGCCGAGGTCCAGGCGCTGGTGACGCCGAGCGACAAGTCGCTCGCCGGCGACTACCAGCTCTCGGTGCGCGCCACCTCGCGTGGCGAGACCGCGTCGAGCCAGTTCCGCGTCACGGTCAATACGTCGACGGTCTGGGGCATGGCGGGAGCCGGCGTGATCGGTGTCGCGCTGCTGTTGATGCTTGGTGCTGTTGCAAGGTTCGGACGGCGATGAGCGAGCAGAAACCCGAAGGCGGTGCGGCGTCGCCCAACGTCGTCATCGCGGCGCGCGATCTCACCAAGCGCTACGGCAAGACCAGTGTCGTGGACGCCATCAACTTCGACATCGCCAAGGGCGAGGTGTTCGGGCTGCTCGGTCCGAACGGCGCCGGCAAGACCACGACCATCCTGATGATGCTCGGCCTCACCGAGATTTCGGCCGGCCGGGTCAGCGTGCTCGGCTTCGATCCGGCGCGCTCGCCACTGCAGGTGAAGCGGCGCGTCGGCTATCTGCCCGATGCCGTCGGCTTCTACGACCACCTGACGGCGGTGGAGAATCTTGCCTACGTCGCCAAGCTGATGGGCCTGTCGGTGGCCGAACGGTCGCAGCGGATCGCCGCGGCGCTCGCCCGCGTGCGCCTGCTCGATGTCGCCAACAAGCGCGTCTCAACCTTCTCACGCGGCATGCGCCAGCGGCTCGGGCTTGCCGAGATCATCGTCAAGCGCGCCGAGATCGCGATCCTCGACGAGCCGACCTCGGGTCTCGATCCCCAAGCGACGCTCGAATTCCTCGATCTGATCAGGGAATTGAAGGCCGAGGGCGTCACTGTACTGCTGTCGTCGCACATGCTCGACCAGGTCCAGCGCGTCTGCGATCGCGTCGCGCTGTTCCGTACTGGGCGGATCGTGATGATGGGCTCGGTCGCCGAGCTGGCGGTCCAGGTGCTCGGCGCGGGCTTTGTCGTCGAGGTGGAGGCCGACGGCGCCGGCATCGCTCGCCGGCTCGCCGCAATCCCGGGTGTCAGCAATGTCGAGACGCTTGCGGAGGACCGCTTCCGCATGACCGCGGACCGCGACGTGCGGCCGGATGCGGCGCGCGCCGTGGTCGCGGCCAACGGCGCATTGCGGCGGCTCTCGGTCGACGAGCCGAGCCTCGAGGCGATCTACGCCCATTATTTCCAGGCATCGCAGTCCGGAGGCGTGCGTGATGCGGCGTGAAGGTTCTGCATTCCAGGGCGTCGGCGCCGTCTTCATCAAGGAGCTGTCGGACAACATCTCGAGCGTCCGCATGCTGATGCTCGAGCTTCTGATCGTGCTCACTGCGATGGCGGCGCTCTATGAGGCGATCGATACGCTGCGCCAGAACACTGCGGAGGATCCGTTCCTGCTGCTGCGCCTGTTCACGGTGAGCCGTGCGCCGCTGCCGTCCTTTGTCGCCATCCTCGGCTTCCTGATCCCGTTGATGGCGATCGGGCTCGGCTTCGACCTGGTCAACAGCGAGCACAACCGGCGCACGCTGTCGCGGATCCTGGCGCAGCCGATCTATCGCGATGCGCTATTGCTCGGCAAATATCTCGCCGGCCTCGCCACGATCGCGATCAGCCTGACGGCGCTGTGGCTGATGGTGATCGGGCTCGGTCTGATCTTCCTCGGCGTGCCGCCGGGCGGCGAGGAGATCGCCCGCTCGCTCGCGTTCCTGGTGATTGCGATCTTCTATGCCGGCGTCTGGCTGTCGCTCGCCATGCTGCTCTCGATCGTGTTTCGTTCGCCGGCGACCGCGGCATTGGTGGCGCTCGGCATCTGGCTGTTTTTGACCGTGCTGTGGCCGATGCTGGCGCCGGCGTTCGCGCAGGTGATCTCACCGCCCGATCCGCGCTTCGCCGCGCTCGGCCTCGACACGCCGGATACTGCGATCTGGACGCAGCTCCTGCAGCGCTTCTCGCCGAACGATTTGTTCGGAGAAGCGATGCTTGCGGTGCTATCGCCGACGACACGCACGCTCGGCCCGGTGTTCCTCGATCAGCTGCGCGGCGCCGTGATGGGTGCGCCGCTGCCCTTCGGCGAAAGCGTGATGATTGCCTGGCCGCAGACGGTGGGGCTGATCGCCTGCACCATCGTGCTGTTCGTCGCCGGTTACATCCTGTTCCAGCGGCAAGAGGTCCGTGCCTGAGGAGCACGGACTACTCAGCGCGCCCTGATCTTTTCCCTCAGCCAGCGCGCCACGGCGTCGGGCGACGATGAAGCATCGTTGCCCGACGCACGCAGGTTTGCCTCGCGCATGTCAGCAATGTCGATCCTGCCGAGTAGCGGCTGCAGCGCCGATTTCAGCGTCTCGTCGTCGCGTCTCTTTGGCGACAGCAGCACGATCGCGTCATAGGGCGGGATCGCGTGCTTGTCGTCCGCGAGCGTGACCAGGTCGTATTTCGCGATCAGGCCGTCGCTGGTGTAGCCCGCGATCACGTCGACCTCGCCGGAGGCGACCGCCGCATACATGAAGTCGGGCTGCATCTGCCGCTGGGTGCGGAACGATAGTCCATAGGCTTTCTGGATGCCGGCCCATTCCGGCCGCGAGAAGAATTCATAGTCGCCGGCGATCGACATGGTCGGTGCCCGTGCCGCGAGGTCAGTGATCGAGTGGATGCCGAGCGCCTGGGCACGCTTGCGCGGCATCACCAGCGCATAGGCATTCTCGAAACCGAGCTCGCCGAGCAGGGTGATGTTTTGCTGCGCCAGCGTGGTCTTGAGCGCGGCCAGCAGCTTGGCACGCGGCCTGATGTCGGTGTGGTGGAACTGGTTGGCCCACAGCGTGCCGGAATAATCGACATAGACGTCGATATCGCCGGCCGTCAGCGCATCGAAGATCACGTTGGAGCCGAGGCCGGCGCGCGTCGTGGCCGGCAGCCCGGCCGATCGCAGCCGCTCGGCGATCAGCGCCGAAAGCACGTATTGCTCGGCGAAGGTCTTGGCGCCGACGACATAGCCCGCATGGGGCCGCACGATCGCCGGCACCAGCGTCGCAGCGATCAGCGCGGCAATCCCGAGGCCGCCGAGCCCGGCCCGCGTGCGGCTGCGGTTGCGCAAGCCGTTCTCGATCAGCGCAAGCAACTGGTCGACGGCGAGCGCAAGCACCGCCGCGGCGACGCAGCCGAACAGCACGAACACCCAGTTCTGCGTCTGCAACCCAGCGAAGATGTAGTTGCCGAGGCTGGTCTGCCCGATCGGCGTCGACAGCGTCGCGGTGCCGATCACCCACACCGCCGCGGTGCGGATCCCCGCCATCATCACCGGCAGCGCGAGCGGCAACTGGACCATCAGCAGCGATTGTCGCTCCGTCATGCCGACGCCCTGCGCCGCCTCCAGGATTTCCGGATCGACGCCCGACAGTCCCGTAATGGTGTTGCGCAGTACCGGCAGCATCGAATAGAGCGCGAGCGCCAGCACCGCCGGCAGGAAGCCGAAGGCGGAAAAGCTGAAGCCGAACCATCCGGCGGTCAGCGCGGCCAGGGCGAGCAGCAGCGGATAGAACAGCGCGAGCAAGGCGAGACCCGGCACGGTCTGCACGATGCTCGCGAGCCCGAGCAGCGCGCCGCGCAGCACCGGCCGGTTGCGGGCCACGATCGCCAGCGGCAGGCTGACAATAAGCCCGAGCGCCAGCGCGGCGACACTGACCCGCACATGGTTGCCGAGGTAATCCGGCAGATGTGCAAGCGCCTCGCTCCAGCGTGGATCGGCGAGCAGGCTCATGCTGTGCCTTCCCGCGGCAGCAGCGCGCCCAGCCGCTCGGCCTGCCGCCGCGGTGTATGCAGGAGCTCGTCGACATAGGCGTCGGTGCTGGCCGAAAGCTCGGTCGGCGTGCCCTGCGCCAGCAACCGGCCGGCGCGCATCACCGCGACGCGATCCGCCAGCAGGATCGCCTCCGTCATATCGTGGGTGATCATGATCGTGGTCAGGCCAAGCTTGCGATGCAGGGTGCGATAATCTTCACCCAGCGCGTCGCGGGTGAGGGGATCGAGCGAACCGAACGGCTCGTCCATCAGCACGATGCGCGGCTTCGCAGCGAGCGCACGCGCCACGCCGACACGCTGGCGCTGGCCGCCGGAAAGCTCATGCGGCATGCGGTCGCGATACTGCGCGCGTTCGAGCCGCACGAGGTCGAGCAGTTCGTCGACCCGCGCCGCGATCTCCGCCGCCGGCCAGCCAAACAGTCTTGGCGTGATGCCGATATTGCCCGCGACGGTCAGGTGCGGAAACAATGCACCGCTCTGGAAGACATAGCCGATGCGGCGACGCAGCAGGATCGGATCCGCGCGACTGACGTCCTCGCCCTCGACAGCGATCTGGCCGCGGTCGGCTTCGATCAGCCGATTGGCAAGCCTGAGCAGCGTGCTCTTGCCCGAGCCGGAGCTGCCGACGACGGCGAGGAATTCACCCTCGGCCACGTCGAGCGAGACATCGTCGACGGCCACCACGCGGC
Organism: Bradyrhizobium sp. ISRA464; assembly: GCF_029910095.1. Taxonomy (NCBI): domain Bacteria; kingdom Pseudomonadati; phylum Pseudomonadota; class Alphaproteobacteria; order Hyphomicrobiales; family Nitrobacteraceae; genus Bradyrhizobium; species Bradyrhizobium sp. ISRA464. The sequence continues at coordinate 2,242,627 of NZ_CP094526.1, forward strand.
CGTCGTCAAAACTCTTGCCGACATGCGCGTAGGCGATCAGCGGCGTTGCGGGCATTCCGGGGCCTCAGGTCTCACGGTCATCAATGACAGTGATAGCCCATAAAACGGGCTTTGACTCGGGCCTCGGGCAGCCGGGCCGCAGGGCCGGTGTTCCCGGTTCGATGTTCCTGAGAATCAGGTCTGGATCAGCGGACCTGTGAGCACATCACACTTCATTCTTGGGTACGTATTTGCCCATAATGCATTTGTAGCTTTGCAGGCGCCACGCGTGATACGGGCCCTTGGCGAGCCAATCGGCGAGGCCGATCTGCGCATTGGCTACGCAGGCGCTCATGGTGATGCCGGATTGATCACTGGTGGTGACGACCTTTTCCATGCAGAGTTGGGCATTGCAGAGGACAGCGACGAGCGTGACGAGCATAACGGCCTTGTCGGTAGGATACCCCGGTCTGAACCGACTCATGCAGGGTTCATGCCACTATCGGCGCCTGCGGCATCGCGATGAGCAAGACCGGGAAAGTACGGCCGGATCGGTCGCGACATCAGGCGGCGCATAGCCGCCCGCCTGCGGATACGCTATACTTGTCACCCAACTACGACGCGAGATCGGGGCGAGCGAGGAACGTTGCGTGGTCGGGGGCTGCATCGATGATGACGTTGCCTGAGTTGGCAGCAAATGCCTTGGAGAAGTTTCTTGCCAAGCATGTGAGCCGCACGTTCGGGGCCTCGCAGGCGCGCTTCGGCGAGCTGCTTCCCGCCGCTGCCCGCATCGCGCTGGAATGCATCGGGAACAGCGATGCGCTCTATCACAATGTCGAACACACGATGCTCGTTACGCTGGCCGGCCACGACATCATCCGCGGCCGTGCGTTGCACACCCATGTCACCGCCGAGGATTACACGCATACCATCATCGCCTGCCTGACCCACGATATCGGCTATGTCCGCGGCCTCCTGAAGGGGGATGGGCCTGACGGTTACGTGATCGATGCGACTGGCAAGAAGGTGACGCTGCCCCGCGGTTCGTCGGATGCAGGCCTGATGCCCTATCATGTCGACCGGTCGAAGCTCTATGTTCTCGATCGCCTCGAGGCCGTCATTCCAATCGATCGCGAGCGGATCGCGCGCAACATTGAGGGGACCCGCTTTCCGGCACCCGAAGGCCAGGAATATGACGACGAGGCGGCGATCGTTCGCGCCGCCGATTTCATCGGCCAGCTCGGCGATCCTAACTACATCCGGAAGGCCAACGCGCTCTACCACGAGTTCGAGGAGGTCGGCATCAATCGCCAGCTCGGCTATGAATCGCCGGCCGACATCGTGGACCGCTATCCCCAGTTCTACTGGAGCATGGTGGCCCCGCACATCCAGGGCGCCATAAACTGCCTCAACATGACCGCAAGCGGCCGGCAGTGGATCGCCAATCTCTACAGCAATGTCTTCCGCGCCGAGCGCGAGGTCACGCTGTCCGGTCCGCAAATCTGACGCCGCCGCCGATCGGCTGCTGTCGGGTCGACTCCGTCCCGTTCCCTCGTCCCGCAACGTCCATATTGTACCCGTTTCACCGGTTGCACTGATGATGCAAATCGGCGACGCTGAGCCATGGACCGGCCTGTCGACCGTATTTTCGATCGATCCAGCATGACATCCCTTTTTGCGCGGCTGATTGCGATCGCGATCGCCTGCTGGCCGGTGCTCGCCGCGGCCGGTCCGGTCTATGATGTCGATCTGTACGCGCTGATGTCGGGCACCTGCCGCAACGTCAACATCGCCGGACGCAGTTACACCTGCAAGGCGGTCGCCTATTTCCACACCCTGCGCGGCCGTTCCGAATTCGTCGTCGTGCTCGACGATCCCGCCGACAAGAGCCACATCGTCTCGTTCTCCGGCGAGAGCGCGGCGCGAACCCAGGACAATCTGTTCGAGCTCGCGGTCGACCGCATGCTGCTGAAGTCGAGCGACCGGCCGCGGGTCGACGGCCTGCCGGTGCCGCTGGTGGAAATGTCGACGGGCTCGTGCCGGCAGGTCGGAAGCTTCGTCACGCGGCAGGTGTCCAGCATCACCTGCGCCGCCACCGATCACAACGGCAAGAGCTACGAGCTGAGCTTCGAGTCGGACGGCTCGCCCATGACGCTGCGCCGGTTGCGGCAGTCGTCGCTGCCGAGCGAGCGGCAGCGCGCGCGCCAGATCGCGCAGCTCGAGTGCCGCCTCAAGGCCCGTGCCGCGGGAGTCCTGCCGCGCGATACCACCGCCTTCATCATCCGTTGCCTTGGCGAGGACGACGGCAAGCCGCCGGGCGATCAGCAATAACGGCGCTGCACACGCTTTGGCTCGATCGTCGAAGCAGGGTTGCTCGCGGCGCAGAGCGTTCGCACCTTGCGGCTTTGCGCGACCGCCTGTTGACTAACTCCGGCAGTTGTGAGGAAACGGTCCGAATATCAAGGAGAATTCGATGCGCCTGAGAATCTACGCGATTGCCGCCTTGGGCGTTTGTCTTGCCGGCCCCGCCTTCGCACAGGCCTACGATCCGAACTATCCCGTGTGCATGCACGTCTACGGCGGTCGGCTGACGGAGGACTACATCGATTGCAGCTTCACCTCGATCCCGCAGTGTCAGGCAACAGCCTCGGGGCGATCGGCGTCGTGCTCGGTCAATCCTTTCTATGCGGGGCCGCGACAGGCGCCGAGGAGCCGGGCGCACCGCCGCCGCCACCACATGGACTAGCGCCGCGGGGACCGCGCCCATCGCAGCTGTAGGAAATGGTCCGAACAATAATAAATAACAACGAGAATCCTATGCGCCTGAAACTCTTCGCGATCGCATGTGCGATCTCCGCATCAGCGGCGGCTCTGACCGGACCTGCGGTGGCGCAGGCCTATGATCCGAACTATCCCGTGTGCATGCATTATTACGGCGGCCGGATCGGCGGAAACTACATCGATTGCAGCTTCACCTCGATCCCGCAATGCCAGGCGACAGCATCGGGCCGCCCGGCGATGTGCTCGGAGAATCCCTTTTACGCGCCGCCGGAGCCCCCCAAGCGCCGGGTGCGCCACGGACGCCATCCCGTCCATTGGCGCGGAGGCGTCGAGCAAGTGCGTCGAACGAGTGCGATCAGACCGGCACGGTCAGAGCGTCGTAGGTGAACAGCCAATCATAGCGTTCGCGGACCAGGTCGGGCTGCCATTCGCGCGACACATAGGCGTCGGCGCCTTCGGCATCGGCGAGCGCCGGATTGTGGAAGCGTTTGGCATTCTCGGCCGACTTCGCCACGATCGTATTTGTCCGTGTCAGTCGCGCAGCCTGATAACGCTGCAACGCCTCAGGGGGCGGAAAGCGTTCAAGGCAGCGCGCCAGCACCATGCCGTCCTCGATCGCCATGTTGGCGCCCTGGGCCAGGAAGGGAAGCGTCGGATGTGCGGCGTCGCCGATCACGCAGGCGCGCCCCGCGACAAAGCGATCGAGCGGATCGCGCCCCAACAGCGCCCATTTGTAGGGCACATCGAGGTTTTCGATGATGGAGTGGATCTCCGCGTTCCAGCCGGCAAAGGCCGCGCTGCACGCCTCCCGCGTGCCGCGTGTTCGGTCCATGACTCGACCGACCAGCTCTCGCCTTCGAAGATGCCGACGAAGTTCAGGAGTTCGCCGCGGCGTACCGGATAGGTGATGACATGGCCGCCGGGGCCGACCCAATTGGTGCCGACTTCGCGCTGCTGGCTCGCCGGCAGCCGCGCCATCGGCACCAGGCCGCGCCAAGCCGCCACGCCCGAAAAGAAGGGTTTTGAATAGCCGCCGATCTGCCGGCGAATCTCGGAATGGACGCCGTCGGCGCCGACCACGACCTCGCCGTGGTGCCGCTCGCCGTTGGCGAGCCGCAGCCAGATGCCGTCGCCGGCCTCGTCAAAGCCGGCGCAGCGACGGTCGAGATGCAAGCGGCCTGGCGCCAGTGTATTGAACGCCTCGACCAGCACGCGGTGAAAATCGCCGCGATGCACCATCCAGTAGGGCGCGCCATAGATGGCGCGCGAGGAGGCGCCGAGGTCGAACAGCTTCCAGGTCCGCCCAGTGCTGAACAGCCTGATTTCCTTGCCCGAAGGCTCACAGGCAATCACCTGCATCTGCTGCTCGAGGCCGAGCGCGATCAGGACGCGGGTGCCGTTGGCGCTGAGCTGGACTCCGGCGCCGAGTTCGCGCAGCTCGGACGCCTGCTCGAAGATCTCGACGTCGATCCCGCCTGCAGCAGCGACAATCCTGCGACCAGCCCGCCGATCCCGGCGCCGGCGACCAGGACCTTCGGCGGCTTGCGCTGTGCGCTCACGCGAATGCCCGCCGTTACCTGCGCGTGATCAGGAAGTCGTCGGTGAACTCCCCGCGCGACACCTTGACTGGGATTTCGCCCTCGCTGCCGATCTCGAGGATCTCCGAACCGGACTTGCTGTCCTGTGGTGTCAGCAATTCGATGCGCTCGGCGATCCGCTCGGCCTGCCAGCCCGTCAGTCTCCAGGCGAAGCGGCCCCCGAGGTCGCGCATTCCGAATTCATCGTCGGCGGGCGTCAGCACCAGCTCGTCCCGCGAGATGGCGCCGGGAATGCGCTCCGCCACGGTGATCGCTTGCGGATCCTGGGCAAATCGCCGCAACAGCTTGGCCAGTGCTGTGAGGTCTGCGGCTTCGCCGAGGAACAGGAACAGCGGATGGAAATCGCTCGGCATGTATTCAAATCGCAGCATGTTCGCCTGTCCAAATGCCGGAACTACTCGCTGAGCACCTTGACGATGTCCTGGGCATGACACAGCTCGACCGTGCCGACCTCGTCGGGCCGGGCAGGAGACTCCAGGCATCGGACCTGCAACCACTCGCCGTCATCCATGTTCTCGATCACCTCGGCGACGACATCCTCCTGCAATTTCAGGCGCGTCCCCACCTTGATCGTCCTGACATCCATCATTGCACGGCCGCCTTGCTCAGAAGAACGTGGTCAGATTCTTGGCCATCAGGATGTTCTGTTCAAGCAATATCTCGCGCATGGCAATCTTCCAGCCCGCCTCGGTCAGACGAAGCGTGTCGTTGCGGCGGCCCACGAAGGTGTAGGTCTCGTACTCGACGCGGTTCTGGTAGACTAGGAAGCGGCTGGTGACATCGAGCTCGCGCGGCGCGTCGATATCCGGCCGCACACCCTTGATCTGCACATTGCTCACCATGTGCGTGATCCGCGACAGCGGTTCCTCCGCGTAGTGCACGCCGGTCAGGATCTGCTCGACACGCTTGGTCAGCGTCCACTTGTCTTCATCGAACCAGCTCATGCCTTCGCCGCGCCGGGTATTCTCGCGCGCGGCTTGCTGGCCGAATTTCACGTTGCGCCGGATCGGCATGAAATAGGTGATGTCGTCGGCCACGAGGTCGAGCCAGTCGCGAAAGCGCCGGTCATCGATCAGGTCAGCCTCGCGATAGTAGAAATCCTCGACATCGGCTTTCAGCCGGTAGTAGGCCGCGGATCGTTCGATCGCCGCGTTGGACGCCGGAGCGGCCGGCTGCTTGTCCTGGACGGTCGTCGTCATGGGCATCTCCTTATCAGGCATGGCAAAGTCAAAGCGCCGGCTTGGACGGCACAGGTCCACCCTGTTGCGCAAAGCAGCCGACGTCGATCACGGTGCCGGACAGCGTTTCGGCTTCCGGCGACAGCAGAAAGGCGACGACATTGGCAATGTCGTCGCCAGTGGCGACGCGGCCGGCGGCGGTGCCCGGCGCCCCCTTGCCGAAGCGGGCCGCATCGCCGCCGACGCGGCCGAGACTCATGCCGCTGACGATGCCGCCGCCTCCGGGGATCACGGTGTTCACGCGGATCCGCTGATGGAAGAAGTCGTAGGCCATCGCCGCGCTCAAGGCCACAACGCCTCCCTTGCTCGCGCTATAGACCGCCATGTTCGGCTTGCCCCAGCCGGCGCCGGATCCGATGTTGATGATCGAACCGCCACCTTGCGCGATCATGTGCGGGATCGCGGCGCGGCTCGTCAGATACGGCCCCTTGAGGTTGACGGCGATGATGCGATCGAACAGTGCCTCGTCGGTATCGAGCACCGTTCCGAGCGGACCGATCGCGGCGTTGTTGACGACGCCGTCGATGCGGCCGAAGCGCGCCAGCGCCCGCTCGATCACGTGAGCGACGTCGGCTGCGTCAGACACATCGGCTTCCATCAGTTCGGCGGAGAGTCCCTCGCGATCAAGCTCCTCGCGCAGGCTGGGAATGGCGTTCTGTGCTGTGCTCGAGACTTGCGGCGTCTCGAGGCCAAATGCCACGACCGAATGGCCGCGCCTGGCAAGACCGAGCGTGATCGCGCGGCCGATGCCGAAAGTGCCCCCGCTGACGAGGACGGTTTTTCCCGGCGCGGTCATTCTGCGGCCTGCCTGCTGTTGCCCGCGGGCGATCCGAGCAGCTCGTTCCAGTCGCCGCCTCGCATGTAGGTGGTCCAGCGACGATAGAAGCCACGCGCGATCTGTTCGGTGACTTGGGTGCTGACCTCACCGCCCAGCGGGTGGTCGGTGACGTAGGCCCCCATGGATTGCTGATAGTTGAAGGGGTGGCGCCGCGCGATGGTCCCCGTGCTGGCCGCGGTCGCATAGAGCCAGTTCTCCATGTCGTCTTGCTCGGTCATGCCGGCCGGGCCGGAGTAACGCATGTAGTAGTGACGCAGATAGTCCTTGGCTTCCTGGGGTGCGTCCTTGTCGACCAGGAAGAAGCGCCAGCCTTCCGTCGAGGTCGGGCTGTGCGGATGCCAAGCGCATAATCCACGCGGCTGCCGTCCATGGTAGGAGGTGTTGGGGAAGATCGTGCCGACGAAGGGCAGGAGGCGCGCCTGTTCGCCGAGCCGTCGCTTGCGCTCCTCGAAACAGTGCCGGAAGTATTTTTCGAGAATGGGATTGTCGAGGAAGGACTCGACGTATTCGTTGGCCTCCGGCTGGAGGGCGCTGTGCACGCCGTGTCCGCCTGGAAAACTGATCCAGACGTGTTGTGCCTTCTCCAGCTCGTCGTCGCGGCGGCCCTTCTTGCCGGCCGCAGCGCTCGGTCCGATGCCGATCAGGTCGACGGAACGGTGACTGGGATTGTGATAGGTGTCGCCCAGGAAATTCTCGGCGGCGAATTTCCAGTTGGCAGGGAACACCCATTTGTGGACGCCAATCACCTCCGAGCCGCCCTCCCGGCCGTCGCGACAGTCGAGCGCCTGGTCGAGATGGATCTTGGCATCGCCCAGATAGGTGAGGAAATCGGGCGCATCCTTGTCCCAGGTCGCCCAGATCGAGCCCTTGTAGTTGCAGAGCTTCGCAACCGAAACCAGCGAATTGGCCTCGCGATCGAGCACGCCGTCATAGAGTGTCCGGTGCAGCGGAACGCCCTGCAGCTTGCCGTCGGTGGTATAGGTCCAGCTATGGTAGGGGCAGGTGAACAGCGACGTGTTGCCCTGCTCGTAACGGCACACCTTCATGCCGCGGTGCCGGCACGAGTTGAGGAAGATGTGGATCTCGCCCTTCTTGTCGCGACAGAGGATGACGGACTCCTCGCCCATGCGTGACGTGTAGAAATCGCCGGGATTCGGGACTAGGCTTTCATGGCCGACCAGAAGCCAGGCCCGGGTGAAGACCTTGTCGAGCTCCTGCCGGTAGATATCGGCATCCACGAAGATCTCGCGGCTGATGAAGCCGTTCTTGACGTCAACAAGCTGGTCGAAATCATTCCGCAAGGACATCGGCTCCTCCTTGTGTTGCAATGGGCGACGGCGCGTCGCGACAGATGAGGTTGGTTCCTAGTTGCTGAGCTTGCAGCCGCCCGCATTCTCGGGGCGGAATGCCTTGTTGCCGGGAATGGTCGAGATCTTCTGGTAGTAGTCCCAGGGATGCTGGCTCTCGTCCGGCTTCTTCACGCGGTAAAGCGAGAGGTCGTAGATGACGCGGCCGTCCTTGCGGATATGCCCGGGGCGGCCGAAGAAATCGACCGGCAGCTTGCGCATCTCGGCATTTACGGCTTTCGCCTCGTCGGTGCCGCCGGCCTCGATCGCCTTCAGATAGTGGCGCACGGCGGCATAGGTCGCCGCCTGCAATTTGGTCGGCTCACGCTTTTCGATCGCAAAGAACCGCTTGGCAAACGCGCGGGTGCCGTCATCGTCATCCCAGTAGTACTGCGAAGCGATGTACATGCCTTGTGCATCCTTCAGGCCGATCGAATGGACGTCGGAGATGAAGGTCAGCATGCCGACGATGGTCTGGCCGCCCTGTTGCAGGCCGAACTCGTGGGTCTGCTTCACCGCATTGACGGTATCCGCGCCGGTTCCGGCCAGCGCCACGACCTTGGCGTTGGAGTTCTGGCCCGCGAGCAGGAAGGAGGAGAAGTCGGTTGTGTTGAACGGATATCGCACTGCGCCGAGCACCTTGCCGCCGGCGTCGGTGACCGCCCGCGAGGCATCCTTCACCATGGCCGTGCCGAACGAATAGTCGACCGCGACGAAGAACCAGTCCTTGCCGACGCGGCGGCTGAGTTCGCCGACCAGCCCGGCCGACAGCGCGTAAGTGTCATCCGCCCAGTGCGTGACGACAGGCGAGCATTTGTCACCGGTCAGTTCCGATGTCGCGGCGCCCGACACCAGCGCGGTCCTGTTGCTCTGCGTCGCGAGCCCGGCGACGGCAAGGCCGACGGAACTCACGGCGAGGTCGGTGACTGCGTCGACATGCTCGACGTCAAACCACTGCCGCGCGATCCCGACCGCGACGTCGGGCTTGTTCTGGTGATCGGCCGAGATGATCTCGATCGGCTTGCCCAGCACCTTGTTGTGAAAATCCTCCGCGGCAAGCTTCGCAGCGGTCACCGAGCCGGGGCCGCCGAGATCGCGGCCGCTGCCATAGTCGCCCAATACCGCAATGCGCACCACGCCGTCGGAGATGCCTGAACCGTCGGGCGCGGCGTGCGCCAGCTGTATCGAAAGCATCAGCGTGGCGATCGTCGATGCCGCCCAAGCCGTGTGCCGCCTGCGCGGACCACCTGTCTGAAGCAATTCTAGTCCTCCCTGTGTGTCCATCTAGTGGACATCATTCTCATATTTTGAAATAGTATCGGCGGCGGCAAATCGGTCAAGTTGCGCGGCGCGCAATGCGCCCCTGCCGGAATCGCGGATGTAGTGGATGGCGAAGAAATCAAAGGCTGAAACGCATGACGCGGAGCAGGGGGCATCAGGGGTGCGGGCGGTGGACCGCGCGATCGCGATCCTGCAATGCTTCACGCCCGATCAGCCAGCGCTGAGCGTGATCGAGATCCGGAAACGCGTCGGGCTAAGCCGGCCGACGCTGTACCGTCTGTTGCAGACGCTGGCGCAACGCGACCTCATCCAGACCGAAGGCGAGCCGCAGCGCTTTCGCCTCGCCCATGGCGTGATGAAGTTGTCGCATGTCTGGCTGAAGGGACTCGATATCGTCGCGACCGCACGCCCGATCGTCGAAGGCCTGCGCGAGGTGACCGGCGAGACCGCCGCTCTGTTCCGGGTGCAGGAGGATCGCGGCATCTGCATTCTCGAATGCGAGAGCCGTCATGTGCTCTCGATCAGTCGCGGCGTCGGCGACAGCTTGAGCCTGACGCAAGGATCGACGGGCAAGGCCATGTTGGCCTTCATGGAGGCGGAGCGACAGGCCGAGCTTCTCTCCACAGTCAGGAAGAGCGGCGAGCGCGCGGAGCTTGAGGAAGCCCTGAAATTCGCCAGACGCCACGGCTATGCGATGAGCCGCAGCGAGATCTTCGCCGGTGCGGTTGCGGTCTCCGCACCGTGCTTCGATCACCGCGGCACCGTTGTCGGCTCGATCGGCCTTTACGGACCGAGCGCACGCATCGATGAACGGAAGCTGCTCGAATACTCGAAGCTGGTGCGCGAGGCCGGACGGCGGATTTCGGTGCTGCTGGGGTTTCAGGACACCGAGCCCGCAAGGAAACGAGCGCGCCCCGATTGATGCCGGCTCCGCGGCTGGTGCCCGGCATGGGCAAGGAGTGATGGGGTCAATTGAGATGGTTGCCTATAGCTTCAAGCGCCGCTTCGTCGATCCGATCCGCGTCGGGCTCGGGCTGCTCAAGCCAGAGCCAGGACTAATCCGGCCGCGGCCGAAGCTGCAAACGATCCGCGCGGAAGGCAAGCGTCGGCATGCTCGAGCCGGCGATACCGTGCAGCTGTATTTCGGTCAGCGAACCAAGCAGTGCGAGAAGATCGGGGAAGCGCGATGCACCGAGGCTCCTCCGATCGTCCTGAAGATCCCGCGCGATGACGCCTGCTCAGCCGCGCCGATCGATCCCGGCAACGTACTGCATCCGGCGCTTCTACGCCGGCGTGCCCATCGCATAGGGCTTCAGCACCGCATAGAGGAAGTCGTGCGTCGGCGTCGCGACGCCGAGCTTGCGGCCGAGTTCGACCACCTTGCCGTTGAGCCAGGGCAGTTCGAGCCGGTTGCCGCGCTCGAGATCGAGCGCCATCGACGCCTTCATGGCCGGCGGCGCATGGCCGATGAAATCGAGCACCTTCTCGAGTGCGTCGGACGGCAGCTTGATGCCGCTGGCGCGGCCGACGGCGATGGTTTCCTGGCAGGTCGACACGAACAGAGGGCGCAGATCGGGATCGTCGCGCAGTCTGCCGATCGGTTGCCTTGTGACGGCCGTCATGCCGGCATTGCTGGCGAGCAGGATGAACTTCATCCAGAGTTCGGTGATGATCTCCTCGCTCAGCGTCGCATCGAAGCCGGCCTTCAAGCAGAGTTCGAGAAAGGCCTTGCCGCGCGGCGTGATGCTGCCGTCGAGCTCGCCGAAGATCATGCGCATGAAGGTGCCGACCTGGTTGATCACGCCGGGCTTGATGATCGATGCGCTGATCTGCGCCACGCCGCCCATCACCGCCTTCCGCCCCAGGATCGGGATCAGCCGCTCCGGCGCGTCGATCCCGTTCTGCAGCGGGATGACCGCTGTCTCGGAGCCGACCATCGGCTTGATATGCTGACCGGCGCTTTCGACGTCCCATAGCTTGACGCAGAACAGCACGACATCGACGGGACCGACGCTGGCCGGATCGTCGGTCGCCCGGGTCGGCACCAGATGGGTTTCGCCGCGGCCGCCCTGGACCTTCAGCCCTTCGCCCCGCATGGCGGCCAGATGGGCGCCGCGCGCGATGAAAGTGACGTCGGCTCCGGCATGGGCGAGCGCCGCGCCAAAAGCACCCCCGACGCCTCCTGCGCCAACGACTGCAATCCGCATGATGTATCTCCTGTGGTCCGCCCCAGTGGCCGGTGCGGCAGCCTCGACGATATCGGGCCAATTCTCAACCCACTCGTCCTGAAAACCGCGTGAACCCACGGTCGCCTTCGACGATCGGCGCCATCTTCCTGCGTTGAACTTGCCGGCCTAAATGGCTAAGCCTTCCTGCGAAGTTCGGGAGGCAACGCGGTGGAGATGACAGAGCCGACGGCGGTCGCGCTTGACAACGCGACGGTGGCGTTTCGGTTGGCGGGTGGACGGGTCTATACCGCGGTCGAGAAGGCAAATCTTGCAGTGGCGCATGGCGAGTTCGTCGCCATCGTCGGCCCGACGGGGTGCGGGAAATCGACGCTGCTGAATGTCGCCGCCGGCCTGTTGAGGCCCGCGTCGGGCGCGGCCCGGATCTTCGACAAGCAGCTTACCGGCCTGAACCGCGACGCCGGTTACCTGTTCCAGGCCGATGCATTGTTCCCGTGGAAGACCGCGATCGACAATGTCGCGATCGGGCTCGAGATCAGGGGTACGCCGCGTGCCGAGGCGCTGGAGCGCGCGCAGAAATGGCTGGCGTCGGTCGGCCTCGGCGCCTTCGCCAACCGTTATCCGCACATGCTGTCCGGCGGCCAGCGCAAGCGCGTCGGGCTCGCCCAGGTGCTGATCCGCGATCCGAAGATCCTGCTGATGGACGAGCCGTTCGGTCCGCTCGACGCGCAGACCCGGCAGATCATGGGCAACCTGCTGCTGGAACTGTGGACCGCCGATCGCAAGGCGGTGCTGTTCGTCACCCACGACCTCGAGGAGGCGATCGCGCTCGCCGACCGCGTCGTGATCATGTCGGCGGGTCCTTCCGCCCGCATCATCGGCGACTGGCGCATCGCACTGCCGCGGCCGCGCGACATTTCCGAGATCCGCATGGAGAAGGACTTTCACGCCCTGCACCGGGAGATCTGGAGCGTGCTGAAGGACGAGGTGATGAAGGGCTACGTGCAGTCCTCGCAGGCGGGAGCGGCCTGATGTCGCGCGTGACGCTGTTGGCGCTGCAGCTTCTGGTCGCCGTCGTCGCGCTGGCGCTGTGGCAGCTGTTCGCGACCGTGCCGGTGTTCGGCAAGATCCTGCTGCCACCGTTCTTCTTCTCCAACCCGGTCGACGTGTTCAGCCAGATCGTCAAATGGTTCTCGACCGGCGTGATCTGGAAGCATCTGGCGATCACCCTGTGGGAATCGATCCTCGCCTTCGTGATCGGCTCGGCCGGCGGCATCCTGGTCGGCTTCTGGTTCGCGCGGCAGCCACGCGTCGCCGCGGTGTTCGATCCCTATGTGAAGATGGCCAACGCGCTGCCCCGCGTGGTGCTGGCGCCGATCTTCGCGCTGTGGTTCGGGCTCGGCGTCTGGTCCAAGGTCGCGCTCGGCGTGACGCTGGTGTTCTTCATCGTGTTCTTCAACGTGTATCAGGGCGTCAAGGAGGTCTCGGCCACCGTGCTCGACAACGCCCGCATGCTCGGCATGAACGAGCGGCAGTTGATGCGGCACGTCTATTGGCCCTCGGCGCTGTCCTGGATGTTCTCCTCCCTGCACACCTCCGTCGGCTTCGCGGTGGTCGGTGCCGTCGTCGGCGAATATCTCGGTGCCGCGGCCGGCCTCGGCTATCTGATCCAGCAGGCCGAAGGCGTGTTCGACGTCGCCGGCGTGTTCGCCGGCATGTTCGTGCTGTCGGCGTTCGTCATCCTGATCGACATGGGCGTGACCGTCGTGGAGAAGCGGCTGCTGGTCTGGCGGCCGACTGTCGGGGGCGGCAGGCAGTAGGTCGATCGTCATTACGGAGGAGCGATGCGATCCGCCATCCGCCAATGCCGGATCACGCCCGTTCGGCTGTCGGTGCCGCGTCAATCAGCGCTCGGATCTTGTCCGCGACCTCCGGCTCGGTCGGGTTGTAGACCACCATGCTGAGATCGGGCCGGCCGTCGACCGCGAATGCTGAATATTCGAACGTGATCGGGCCGAGGATCGGGTGCCGGAGATGCTTGACGCCCTCGCCATGGGTGCGGACGTCATTGTCGCGCCACATCGCCGCGAACTCCGGGCTCAGCCGGCAGAGCTCGTCGACGAAAGGCTGCACTGCTGCCGCAGCGCCGGCACGCGCCGCATCCCCCCTGAACGCGCCGACCACGAAGCGGGCCACGCTCTCCCAGTCGCGCTGCGCGGCGCGGACGCGCGGATCGAGGAAGATGAAGCGCAGGATGTTGCGCTGGCTCGGCGGCATCGCTCCATAGTCGGTCAGCATCACCGTCGCGGCCCTGTTCCAGGCGACGACATCCCATGTCGCGGTGCGGATGACAGAGGGACTCGGCGATAGTGCGTCGAGCACGCGCTGCAGCCGCGGCGTGACGCCTTCGCTTCTTTGGTAACACACCTCGGGCGTGCGGCCGAGGCCGAGCAAAAAGAGATGCTCGCGCTCGACATCGGTCAGCATCAACGCCCGCGCGATGCGATCCAGCACGTCGGCTGACGGCGCGCCGCCGCGGCCTTGTTCGAGCCAGGTGTACCAGGTCGGGCTGATATTGGCGCGCTGCGCCACTTCCTCGCGGCGCAGGCCGGGCGTGCGCCGCCGGCCTGCGGGAAGGCCGAAGGCGGCCGGATCGAGCTTGCTGCGCCGGTCCTTCAGATAGCTCCCGAGCAGGTTGTCGTGCACGGCCGAAACGCTCATCCTGTTAGCTATTATACCATGATAACGCCACTACTTTACCAGGATAACCCGAGCGACGAGATTTGTCTCCAGCGAAACCTGGAGATTTGCTTATGCGCATATTCGTCACTGGAGCCACCGGCTGGGTCGGCTCGGCCGTCACCAAGGATCTGATCGCCGCCGGCCATCAGGTGCTCGGCATGACCCGCTCGGACAAGGGGGCGGGAGACCTGACCGCTGCCGGCGCCGAGCCGCATTACGGGACGCTCGAGGATCTGGATAGCCTGAGGCGCGGCGCCGCGCAGTCCGATGCTGTGATCCACTGCGCCTTCAACCACGACTTCTCGAAATTCGCCAAGAACTGCGAGGATGACCGGCGCGCGATCGAGACGCTCGGCGCCGTGTTCGAAGGCTCGAAGCGCCCGCTGATCACCACATCGGGCGTCGCGCGCGTGGCGCAGGGCCGCGTCGCGACCGAAGAGGATGCGCCGATCCCGGTCTCCGACGCTTATCCGCGCGCATCGGAAGCGACGACGATGGCCGTGGCGTCACGCGGCGTGCGTGCGGGCGTCGTGCGGCTGCCGCCCTCGGTGCACGGCCATGGCGACCACGGCTTCGTGCCGCGCCTCGTCGCCTTTGCGCGCGAGAGGGGCGTCTCCGCCTATATCGGCGAAGGGCTCAACCGCTGGCCCGGCGTGCACCGTCTCGACGCGGCGCGCGTGTACCGGTTGGCGCTCGAGCGTGGCGTCGAAGGCGGGTCCTTCCACGCCGTGGCGGACGAGGGCGTGCCGTTCAAGGACATCGCCGCGGTGATCGCGCGCCGCCTCGACATCCCCTTGGTCGCGAAGTCGCCGGAGGAGGCCGCTGAGCATTTCGGCTGGTTCGGCAGGTTCGTCGCCTTCGACGTCCCCACCTCGAGCGCGCGCACCAGGTCGCGGCTCGCCTGGCAGCCGGAGCAGCCGGGATTGCTCGCCGATATCGACCATCCGGCGTATTTCGCGCAGTAAGGCAGTAAGGTGGGTTAGCGAAGCGTAACCCACCGATCCCCGCGCAACGATCAGAGGTAGGTTACGCCTTCGGCTAACCCACCCTATGCAGCTACGCATTCGGCTCAGAGCGGGAAGCACCGCATATAGGCCGTAAACAGCTTCTCGTCGCTATAGCTCACCAGCTTTGAGTCAATCGCTTCGGCAAGTTCAAGGTCGCGGTTTTGGACGCGCAGCCATGCCTGGGAGTCGGCGGTGATGTTCAGGGCCGCATCACCGAGATGACGTCCCGGCACCACCTGGAGGTCCTTTCCCTTGATCACGACCGTTGCATCAAGCGCGCTTGCCCCGGTGAAGCTGAGATGAGTCACGAGATCCAGACCTCGCGCCCTGCCGCGCTGCAGAAAAGGTCCGATCACATCCTCGCCGGCTGGACAGGCTGAGATGCAGTATGCAGCCTTGTAACCCGGCTTGAACGAGAGGGATTGCCAGACATTCAACGTTTCCGTACGGGGAACGCGAGCGCGATAATCCCTTGCGTCTTTCGAATCTGCGACCTTCTCGACCCACTGTGAGAAGTTGCCGAGAAAATCGTGATAGTTGTGGGTGTGGCAAGACAAGAAATCAAAGCTTCCGTCCGGCTTGATCGCTCCGACCGGGCAGGCTGCGACGCACAGTTTGCATTCCAGGCAAGGATTGTAGTCGATCGGGTGGTCGTGCGCGTCCACCTCGCATCCAAGCAGGATCGTGCCGAGCAGGACGAAGCTTCCGAATTTCGGGTGGATGATGCTGCGATGGATTCCCATGCGCCCGAGCCCCGCTTCCACTGCGATCGGCTTGTGCTGGACCATCATGATCCTGGGCAAGTCCATCTCCATCGGGAAGGCGGCGACCGCATTGCATGACGGAATGCCGTGTTCCCCAAGCGCGCGAACGATCGCGCGCGCGGTCTCGTTCACGTGATCGTAAGTGCCGTGGAACTCCTCGTTGGCTACCGATCGCGCGGGAGAACGCACCGGCTCGCGGTTCATGCTGCAAGCGACCGCGAGCAGGGAGCGTGTGCGGCCAAAAACCTTTCGAATGTAGTCCCGCTGCGGCGCGATGGCCGCCCGTTCGATCTCGATGATGCCTGCATCATCGGCCCCGCACTTTCGCGCGATATCTTTGATGAGCTCCGAAGAAACCGGGACGTTGGGGACATCTTGGCTGCGGCGTGCGCGCACAGCCCTGACCGTGGGGTGATCGTCCAAGCTCATGGGCTCAGCTCTCGCAAGATGATGATTATCATATTATGAGGCGGGCCGGACGTGAGGCAAGTAATTGTATGTCAATCATAATATAATGAGGTCTCGCAATGACCTGGAGAGAGTGGTCGTTAATCCAGCAGTTTCGTATCGTCCTGCGCCCGCGGCGGCGTCTTGATCGCGATCGCCTTGATCGGGCGACCGTTGGGCTTGGTGCCGCCATGCGGCGTGCCCTTCGGGATCACGACGAGATCGCACGGTTTCACCGTGATCTCCTTGCTATGCCGCCGTCGCAGCCGTGACCAGCTATCGGAAAGTTGCCTTCTCAAGCCTGCCGCACTGCTTTATCTTGCTGCCAAATTTCGAGTGGAGGACGTCATGAGGACGATGTTTGGCAAGGTCGCGGGCGCGTTGCTGGCGCTCGTGATGAGCACAGGCCTGGCCGCAGCGCAAAGCAAGATCACCATCGCGGTCGGCGGCGGCGCCTGCCTGTGCTATCTGCCGACGGTGCTGGCCAAGCAGCTCGGCGAGTATGAGAAGGCGGGGCTTTCGGTCGAGCTGGTCGATCTGAAGGGCGGCTCGGATGCGCTCAAAGCGGTGCTCGGCGGCAGCGCCGACGTCGTCTCCGGCTATTTCGACCATTGCGTCAACCTCGCGACCAAGAAGCAGGAGCTGCAGGCCTTCGTGGTCTATGACCGCTATCCCGGCCTCGTGCTGGTGGTCTCGCCGAAGCATACCGGCGAGATCAACTCGATCAAGGATCTCGCCGGCAAGAAGGTGGGCGTCAGCGCGCCGGGCTCCTCGACCGATTTCTTCCTGAAGTACATGCTGAAGAAGAACGGCCTCGACCCGATGAGCACGTCGGTGATCGGCGTCGGCCTCGGCGCCACCGCGGTGGCGGCGATGGAGCAGGGCCAGATCGACGCCGCCGTGATGCTCGATCCCTCGGTTACCGTGCTGCAGGGCAGCCATCCCGACCTGAAGATCCTGAGCGACACCCGCACCCAGCGCGACACGCTCGCGGTGTTCGGCGGCGAATATCCGGGCGGCGCGCTCTATTCGACCGCGGCCTGGGTGAACGGGCACGAGAAGGAGGCGCAGGCGCTGACCAACGCCATCATGGCGACGCTGTCCTGGATCCATTCGCATTCGGCCGAGGAGATCATGGCGAAAATGCCTGACGAGATCGTCGGCAAGAACAAGGACCTCTATCTCGCCGCGCTGAAGAATACGATCCCGATGTATTCGGAGAGCGGCAAGATGGACCCGAAGGGCGCAGAGGCCGTGCTTGCGGTGTTCAGCACCGGCTCGCCGGAGGTGGCGAAGGCCGGCGTCGACGTGACCAAGACCTACACCAACAAATTTGTCGAGCAGGTCAAGAAAACGACAGGAATGAACGCGAAGTAAGGAGCATGATCGGGATCCGGAGAGCTGCTGTCACACAAAGCGTGTAGCGGTTTTCCGGTGAGACCATGCTGCCAAGGGAATCAAGGTGCGATGAACGACATGCAGTCTCCGGTCATTCATCGCGTCACCGCGCTTGATCTGACGTTGCGGAATCGGCCCTGGCCGTTTGCCGACGAACGGCGCGCCGAGATCGACGCGCATTTCACCGCCCAGCAGCGTGCGAAGCCGAGCCTGTGGAACGGCCGCGTGCTGCTCGGCCGCGATCCCGTGTTTGCCGGCGGGCGCCTGAGCGCCAATTATTTCGAGACCGATTTTGCCAGCTTCCTCGCCTGGCGCGACTGGGGCTTTCCCGACCGGGAGATCTTCAACGGCTTCGGCATGGGCGCGCTGCTCGCGAGCGACGGCGCCTTCGTGCTCGGCGAGATGGGCCAGCACACCTCCAATCCCGGGCGGATCTATTTTCCGTCCGGCACGCCCGACCTCGATGACATCAGGGGCGAGACGGTCGATATCGCCGGCAGCGTGATGCGGGAGCTCGAGGAGGAGACCGGTCTCTCCGTCGCAGACTGCCGCGCGGACGCGGACTGGTACTGCGTCTACACCGGGCCTGCGCTTGCGATGATCCGTATCCTGCGCGCCGACATGCCGGGCGAGGCCCTGCGTGCGCGGCTGGAGGCCAATCTGGCGCGGCAGGACGATCCGGAGCTCGCCGCGATCCATCTGGTGCGCAGCCGTGACGATTTCAGCACCGCGATGCCGCGCTTCGTGACCGCGTTCATCGAAGCGCAGCTTCCGGTCTAGTGCCGCGCGCCTGCAACCAAGTGCTGAAGGAACTGCGCCGTACGACGCGGCCATGGCGCTTGACATCATCGGCTGGTCCCCCTGTGATAGGCGGCACCAAGAAACAAAGAAGCAGTGCACAATCTCCGGGGAGGGATTCATGCGGGTCACCAAGGCGCCACGCAGGCTGACGGCGTTGTGCGCCGGTGCCGCGACGCGGATGCGGCGCGCGACCGTGCTGCGGCCGGCCGGCATGACCTCTAGCCAGACATAGACCGCGTTTCGAAAGGGGCCGCCGTGCTCGCCGTCGAAGGTCTCGTCAAGCGGTTTGGCGGTTTCCGCGCCGTCAACAACGTGTCGTTCCGCGTCGAGCAGGGCGAGATCCTTGGCCTGATCGGTCCGAACGGCTCGGGCAAGAGCACGATCTTCAACATGCTGTCAGGCACGCTGCCGCCGACCGCGGGCTCCATCCTGTTCGACGGCCGCGAGATCGCAGGGCTTCCCCCGCACCGGATCATCAATCGCGGCGTCGGCCGCACCTTCCAGATCCCGCGGCCGTTTCACCGGCTCAGCATTTTCGAGAACGTGACACTCGCCGGCTTCTACGGCCAGGGCCGCTATAGCCGCGCCAAAGCGGAGGAGGCGGCCGAGCGCGCGCTCGCGATGGTCGGCTTGCCGGCCGACCGTCACGCCAGCGTCGAGGGCCTTGGCGCCGCGGGGTTGAAGAAGCTCGAGCTCGCCAAGGCGCTCGCCACCGGGCCGAAGCTGCTGCTCGCCGACGAAAGCCTCGGCGGCCTCGACGAGGCGGAGATGGACCAGGCCGCCGACATGCTGCGCCGGATCCGCGACGAGCTCGGCATCACCATCATCTGGGTCGAGCACATCATGGGTGTCTTGATGCGCGTCGTCGATCGCGTGATGGTGCTCGATCACGGCGAGAAGATCGCGGAAGGCCTGCCGGCCGATGTCGCTGGGAACGCCAGGGTGATCGAGGTCTATCTCGGCACCGATGCCGATGCGAGCCTAGCGGCGGCCGCTGCCGCGCAGGCGCGCCGCCGGATCGAGGCGTGACCGGCATGCTCGAGCTCAGATCGATCGATGCGGGCTATGGCAGCTTCCAGGCGCTGTTCGACGTCAGCCTCGACGTCAAGGCGGGCGAGGCCGTCGGGGTGATCGGCCCGAACGGCGCCGGCAAGACGACGCTGATGCGCGTGATCTCCGGCCTGATCCGCCCGGCCAGGGGCACCATCGCAATGCAGGGCACCGACGTCGTGGCGACGCCTCCGCATCGCATCGTCAGCCTCGGCATTGCCCATGTGCCGGAGAACCGGCGGCTGTTTCCGCGGCTCACCGTCGCCGACAATCTGAAGATGGGCGCCTATATGCCCGGCGCGCGGGCCCATTACGCCGAGCGGCTCGACTTCGTGTTCGAGCTGTTCCCGCGCATGAAGGAGCGTCGCCACCAGATGGCCGGCACCATGTCGGGCGGCGAGCAGCAGATGTGCGCGATCGGCCGCGCGCTGATGTCGAACCCAAAGCTGCTGCTGCTCGACGAGCCCTCCGCGGGGCTCGCGCCGGTCGTGGTGCAGCAGGTGTTCGAGCTGGTGAAGCGGATCCGCGCCAGCGGGCTCACGGTGCTGATCGTCGAGCAGAACGTGCAGCAGGTGCTGCGCGTGGTCGACCGCGCCTACCTGCTCGAGGCCGGCACCATCCGCGCCGCCGGCACGTCGGCGGACCTTGCCGCGAGCGACACCATCAAGCAGGCGTATCTGGGGGTGTGAGGATGACACTGTCCACTCGATCAGTGTTCTCCCTCTCCCGCTTGCGGGGGAAGGGCGGGGTGGGGGTATCTCCGCGAATCGCATTGAGGAGAGAGCCCCCACCCGGCGCGCTCGCGCGCGCCGACCTCCCCCGCAAGCGGGAGAGGTAAGGAGAGGAAACACCATGCAATCCTTCCTCGACATCTTCGACATCTACTTTCTCGAGGCCGTCATCAACGGCATCCTGCTCGGCGGCGTGCTGGCGCTGCTCGCGCTCGGCCTGAACCTGATCTTCGGCGTGATCGACGTGACCTGGATCTGCTACGCCGAGCTGGTGATGATCGGCATGTATGGGATGTACTACCTGGTGCAGTATTTCGGCCTGTCATACTGGGCCGCGGCGCCACTGGTCATCATGCTGGTCGCGCTGCTCGGCGCGGCGCTGCATTTCTTCGTCATCGCGCCGTTGCTGACCGCGCCGCCGATCAACCAGCTATTGGCGACCGGCGGCGTGCTGTTCGTCCTGCAGAGCTTTGCCACCGTCGCCTTCGGCATCGATTTCAAGAATCTCGGTATCCGCCTGCCGGTGCTGTCGCTCGGCGATATGAATTTCAGCTACGCGCGGCTCCTCTCGTTTGCCGCGGCGCTGCTCGGCATGGTCGGCGTCTACCTGTTCCTGACCCGCACCTTCACCGGCACCGCGATCCGCGCCATCGCGCAGGACCGCCAGATCATGCCGCTGATGGGCGTCGACGCGAAACGCATCTACCTGGTCACCTCGGCGATCGGCGGCGGGCTGGCCGGCCTCGCGGCCTGCCTGCTCGTGCTGCAATACGACGTGCATCCCTTCGTCGGCCTGTCGTTCGGGCCGATCACCTTCCTGATCTGCGTGCTC
This sequence comes from Bradyrhizobium sp. ISRA464, assembly GCF_029910095.1. Classification (NCBI taxonomy): domain Bacteria; kingdom Pseudomonadati; phylum Pseudomonadota; class Alphaproteobacteria; order Hyphomicrobiales; family Nitrobacteraceae; genus Bradyrhizobium; species Bradyrhizobium sp. ISRA464. The sequence goes on from NZ_CP094526.1 coordinate 2,263,646, forward strand.
GGAGGGCTCGGCAATTTCATCGGCGGCTTCATCGCCTCGTTCCTGTTCGCCGAGATCATCTCGCTCGGCGGCCTGTTCTCCGATCTCGAATGGGGCTATGTGCTGGCCTTCGCCTTCTTCATCGTGATGATGTTCATCCGGCCCGCGGGCCTGCTCGCGAGGCGCTCGTGAACAAGCGGGTCGCAGGGTGGATCGTCGCGCTTGCCGTGCTGGTGGCAGTACCCTTCGTGCACAGCGATCCCTACCACCTGCACCTCCTGGTGCTGATCCTGATCTGGTCGTTCGCCTACACGTCGTGGTCGATCATGGGCCGCTTCGGCCTGGTGTCGCTCGGCCACGGTGGCTTCATGGGAACAGGCGCCTATGTCACCGCGCTGCTCTGGAATGACTTCGGGCTGTCGCCGTGGATCGGCATTCCGCTCAGCATGCTGGCGGCGGGCGCGCTCGCGCTTGTTGTCGCCTATCCCTGCTTCCGCTTCCGCATCACCGGCCACTACTTCGTGCTGGTGACACTGGCGCTGGCCGGCATCGTGCTGCAGGTCATCACCGCGACCCGCGACTATACCGGCGGCTCGCTCGGCTTCACGCCACGGCGCGCCGGCGGCAGCAGCATTGCGGCGCTGCAGTTCGACGACAAGACGACCTGGTATCTGATCGCACTCGCGGTGTGGCTGGCCGGCATTGTGATCTGGCACTGGATCGACCGCAGCATGAGCCGCCATGCCATGGAGGCGATCTCGGAGGACGAGGACGCGGCCGCCGCGGCCGGCGTCAACGTCACGGCCGAGAAGCTCAAGATCACGCTGATCAGCGCGCTGATGACCGCGCTCTCGGGCGCGCTGTATTGCCAGTACCAGATGTTTATCTCGCCTGACACGGTCAGCGGCATCGCCGTCTCGCTGCAGATGGTGTTCGCGGTGATCGTCGGCGGCGTCTATGTCGCGCTCGGGCCGACCGTCGGCGCCATCATCACCATCCTGCTCGCGGAGGTGCTGCGCGTCAGCTTCGGGACCGAGGCGGTCGGCTGGGACAATCTCGTCTACGGCGTGCTGCTGGTGCTCTTCATCATCTTCCTGCCCAAGGGCATTCTTGGTAGCGTCATCGACTGGATCAAATCGCCACGCAAGCCGCCGAGAGATCATGAGCAGGCAGCCGTCCCCATCGCTCGCCGATGAACTGAAACCCTTCGTCGCGCCGTTCCGGTTCGACGGCACGGGCCAATTCCATTTGAAATCGTATCCGACCGCCGAGAAGGGCGGCATCGACAAGGACGCGGGCGGCAAGATCATCGAAGCCAACCGCAAGCGACTCAGCGACTTCCAGGAGAGGCTCTACGCGCAGGACCGCTGGTCGCTGCTCCTGATCTTCCAGGGCATGGACGCCGCCGGCAAGGATAGCGCGATCAAGAGCGTGTTCGAGGGCGTCAATCCGCAGGGCTGCGAGGTGTCGTCCTTCAAGCAGCCCTCGACCAAGGAGCTCGATCACGACTTCATGTGGCGCGCGATGATCGCGCTGCCGGAGCGCGGCCGCATCGGTATCTTCAACCGCTCCTACTACGAGGAATGCCTCGTGGTGCGCGTGCATCCCGAGGTGCTGCAGAAGCAGAAGCTGCCGAAGCGGCTGGTGACCAGGCATATCTGGCGCGAGCGCTTCGAGGATATCTCGGCGATCGAGCGCTATCTGTCGCGCAACGGCACCGTGATCCTGAAGTTCTTCCTGCACGTCTCCAAGGAGGAGCAGCGCCAGCGCTTCCTCGCCCGGCTGGAGGAGCCGGCCAAGAACTGGAAGTTCTCGATGGCCGACATCTCCGAGCGCGCGCTGTGGGCGAGATACCAGGCGGCCTACCAGGACATGATCCACCACACCGCGACCAGGGACGCGCCGTGGCACGTCGTGCCCGCCGACCACAAATGGTTCGCCCGCGTCGTGATCGGCTCGACCATCGTCGCCGCGCTCGACCGGCTCAATCTGAAATTCCCTGAGGTCGACAAGGCGGACCTGGGCGAGTTCAAGCGCATCCGCGAGGCGCTCGAGGCGGAGGGCAAGGGCGGAGCGGCGAAGGCGGTTGCGAAGAAGTAGAGGCGACACTGTCGCTGCATCGTGCTCGCAGTCGCTCCGTGAGGTGAGCACAGTAGTCAGGCTCCCTCCCCCCTTGCGGGGGAGGGTGGGGAGAGGGGTGAGCTCCGGGCGAGATTATCGTCGCAAGCGAGGCTATCGCAATCTCGATCGCGCGTCGTTGTCGACATCGAGAGAGCACGCCGTGTGGCCACCCCTCTCCCTGGTCCACCCCCGCCGGGGGAGGGGACCTTACCGCATGTTGCTTACCGCCATGCCATACCGCACATTAGGTCAGCTACCCTGACCATCTTTCCCCATTGCGGCCGCTTGCCATAATCGTCTAGAACCACGCCCACGGCGCTGCCCGGCAACCGACTGTCAACGGTTTTGACCGAGGATCTGGCGCTCCTAAGGGTCTGGCAATGCTGATTCGCGGCCAAATTGATGGGATTTCGGGGGAGGTGGCCTTGGCCGCCCGCACCGCCGCGATCCCGGCTGCGCTGCCCACCCTGCTTATTGGCGGCCTCCTTCTTACCTGCCCCTGAGGGCCGGCTGGGCGTTTGCGCCTGGGCACTCAGGGGTTTGTACGAGATCACCGGACCCTGATATCGCCCCAGCAACATGACGGGCGCACAAGCTCAAAGGAATTTCTGACATGGCCACCGTGAACAAGTCCGAGAAGGACCGCGTCATCATTTTTGACACCACCTTGCGCGACGGCGAGCAGTGCCCCGGCGCCACCATGACCTTCGAGGAAAAGCTCGAGGTCGCCGAGTTGCTGGACGACATGGGCGTCGACGTTATCGAAGCCGGTTTCCCGATCACCTCGGAAGGCGACTTCCAGGCGGTTAGCGAGATCGCTCGCCGCTCCAAGAATGCTGTCATCGCCGGCCTGTCGCGCGCGCATCCGGCCGACATCGACCGCTGCGCCGAAGCCGTGAAGTTCGCCAAGCGCGGCCGCGTCCACACCGTGATAGCGACCTCGCCGCTGCACATGCGGGTCAAGCTGAACAAGACCCCGGAGCAGGTGATCGAGACCTCGGTTGCCATGGTCGCGCGCGCCCGCAACCAGATCGACGACGTCGAGTGGTCGGCGGAAGACGGCACCCGTAGCGAGATGGATTTCCTCTGCCGCATCGTGGAAGCCGTGATCAAGGCCGGCGCCACCACGGTGAACATCCCCGATACCGTCGGCTATACGGTGCCGGAAGAGTACACCCACTTCATGAAGACGCTGATCGAGCGCGTGCCGAACTCGGACAGGGCGGTGTTCTCGGTTCACTGCCATAACGATCTCGGCATGGCGGTCGCGAACTCGCTGGCCGGTATCGTCGGCGGCGCGCGCCAGGTCGAGTGCACCATCAACGGTATCGGCGAGCGCGCCGGCAACGCCGCGCTGGAAGAGATCGTGATGGCGATCAATGTGCGGAACGACAAGTTTCCATACTGGAACAAGATCGACACCACGCAGCTCACCCGCGCATCCAAGCTGGTGTCGGCCGCGACCTCGTTCCCCGTCCAGTACAACAAGGCGATCGTCGGCCGGAACGCCTTTGCCCATGAGAGCGGCATCCATCAGGATGGCGTGCTGAAGGACGCCTCGACCTACGAGATCATGCGGCCCGAGATGGTCGGCCTGAAGCAGTCGTCGCTGGTGCTCGGCAAGCATTCCGGCCGCCATGCCTTCGTGCACAAGCTGGAGGAGATGGGCTACAAGCTCGGTCCCAACCAGCTGGAGGATGCCTTTACGCGGATGAAGGCCCTGGCCGACCGCAAGAAGGACATCTACGACGAGGACATCGAGGCGCTGCTGGACGAGGAGATCGCGGCCGCGCACGACCGCATCAAGCTGACCTCGCTGACCGTGATCGCCGGCACCCATGGCCCGCAGCGCGCGACCATGAAGCTCGACGTCGACGGCCAGACCAGGATCGAGGAGGCCGAGGGCAACGGCCCGGTCGACGCCGTCTTCAACTGCATCAAGCGCCTGGTGCCGCACGACGCCAAGCTCGAACTTTACCAGGTGCACGCGGTGACCGAAGGCACCGACGCGCAGGCCGAAGTCTCGGTGCGGCTGGCGCATGAGGGCCGCTCGATGACCGCGCGCGCCGCCGATCCGGACACGCTGGTTGCCTCGGCCAAAGCCTATCTCGGTGCGCTGAACAAGATCGTGATGAAGCGCCAGCGCGACGTTCCGGCGGCGGCCGCGAGCTGACGTCCAGAGAAATGACCGAAGAATAAGAAACGCGGCGTCATCGGCGCCGCGTTTTTGCTTTCTGGCGCGCGCTTCGCCGCCTCCTCCAGCCGCTACAGCTTGTAGCCGATGTTTCGCAGCAGGTCTTTCCGCCAAGCAATGTCGGCGTCGGTCTCGATGTCCAGCGGCGAGGCGCCATCCACCACACCGAGCACGCCGCGCCCCAGCTCGGTTTGCGCGACAATCACCTGTGTCGGGTTGGCCGTCGCGCAATAGATCCGGCAGACCTCCGGCACGGCGCGCACCGCAGCCAGCACGTTGACGGGAAAAAACCCTTCACCAAGGAAGATCAAGAAAGTGTGGCCGGCGCCGATGGCCAATGCGTTGTCGCGTGCCAGGGCGAGTGAGGCTTCGTCGTTGCCGGACCAGCGCACCAATCGCTTGCCGGAGGCTTCGCAGAAGGCCACCCCGAAGCGGATGCGCGGAACCGCGCCCACCAGCGCCTCGTGAAGATCCTCCACGGTCTTGATGAAATGCGACTGGCCGAAGATGAAGTTGACGTCATCCGGCTTGACGATGGGCACCACGGTGAGTTCCATCGCTTCGCTCCTTCAGGATGAGCTAGATGCCATCCATGCTAGGCCGCCTGAAGATGATTGCAAGCGCCGGCCAGGGTCGGAGGCCGACATCACCTTGGACCGACGCTTTCGAAAACGCGGCGTCGTGGACGCCGCGTTTTCTTTCGATCATCTCACGAAGCTATCACCTTCGCGGCGTCGCGGGCCACCACGTCAGGCGGCCGGTCTGATGTTCTGGTTGACCCGGAACAGATTGGCAGAGTCATATTTGCGCTTCACCTCGATCAGTCGCGCATAATTGGATCCGTAGGTCGCCTTGAGGCGGGCGTCACCCTCATCGTCCATCATGAAGTTCGGGTAGGCGCCGCCTAGGTCGAATGGGTGAACCGCCTCCCAATAGGCCTTGGTCCATCGGGTGATCGGCCCTGCCTTTTGCGGATTCGGGTCGATGCCGGCGATCACCATTGACCAGGTCGCATCACGGCAATTCCAGGCGGTCTCGCCGATGCCGACACGGTGGACGGCGCCGTCGATCGGGTAGAGATGCATGAGCGACAATTCGCTCGGGGTTTTTGCAGCCTGTTCGAGATGGATGTCGATCGCGGCGTCCGGCAGCGTCTTGACGAAGTCGCCGCGCCAGTACCACTGCATGCCCTTGGGGTAGAGCCCGTCGAACATGCTCTGCACCGCGGGATACGGCATCGTTCCCATCCAGTTGAGCCATGGCTCCGGCAATGCGTCGAGCAACGGCGCCAGGGCCGTCTTGGCCGCATCCTCGGGACCATCGTAGCAGCACATCAGGAGGCAGATGTGCTTTCCCCAGAGCTCCTCGGGGAACGGCGGGCTGGACAGAACCGTCTTGAGTCCGAGGAAAATGCCGAGTTCCTCCGGCGCCGCCGGGAGGAAGTCGCGATAGCGCTGCATGATGGTGCGTGCGTGCTTCTGGTCCCAGGCGACCGGCCCGGCAAACACCGTGGAGACGGTGTGGAGCTGGAACACAAAGGAGGTGACGACGCCGAAATTGCCGCCGCCGCCACGCAGCCCCCAGAACAGGTCGGGGTTTTCGTTCTTGCTGGCGACCACGACGCTGCCGTCGGCCAGCACGACGTCGGCCTCGATCAGGTTGTCGATGGTGAGTCCGTATTTGCGGGTGAGATAGCCGTGGCCGCCGCTCAAGGTCAGGCCGGCGATTCCGGTGGTCGAGATGATGCCGGCGGGCACGGCGAGGCCGAACGCGTGGGTGGCATGATCGACGTCGCCCTGAGTGCATCCCGCGCCGACCCGCGCGGTGCGGGCGATTGCGTCGACGCGTACGCCCTTCATGGTCGAGAGGTCGATGACCAATCCGTCATCGACACTGGCGAGACCGGGTCCATTATGGCCACCGCCGCGGATCGCGATCCGCAGGTCATTGTCGCGGCCGAACTTCACCGCCGCGATGACGTCGGCAACATCGGCGCACCGCGCAATGAGCAATGGCCGCTTGTCGATCATGCCGTTATAGAGCGCGCGAGCCTCGTCATAATCGGCCTCGCCAGGCTCGATCACCGTGCCACGCAGGCTCTCGCGCAATTTGGTCTTGGCTTCGTCACGCATGATGCTCTCCTGATCTCACGGGTCAGTCGGGCTGTCCGATTACGGCCTCCTGCGTCCTTCCATGGGGAGCTTGGTCTGCCACCTGCTGGCGTTCTGCCGGTTCGCCCGACGGCGATAACTTGGCACGCCGGCGCAGTGGCCGCGTCACCCGATCGATGGAGATGCTGGCTGCCGGCTCCCCGGGCGTGCTACGGTGGGATGGGCCCGGCGGGCTGGAGCCACCGACATGCGTGAAGCGGACGAGCTTTCGCGGGTCATAGGCGACATCTACGATGCCTCGCTCGATCCGGCACTGTGGCCGAGCGCGATCGAAAGCATCTGCAGTTATATCGGCGCGGCCTCCGCCAGCCTGCATTCGCAGGACGCGGTCAGCAGGGCCACCGACGCGCTGTTCTGGTGGGGCCGCGAGCCCAATGCGCCGCACTATTTCCAGCTCTATCTGGACAGCTACGGCAAGATCAATCCGATCTTTCCAGGCGTCGTCTTTTTCGACGTGGAGCAATCGGTCGCCGTCCCCGACGTGATTTCCTGCGAGGAGTTCGTTCGGACGCGCTTCTTTCGCGAATGGCTCGCGCCGCAAAGCCTGATGGACGGCCTGTTTTCGAACCTGGAGAAGGGGGCGACGAGCTGCGCGCTGTTCACCGCCATGCGTCACGCCGGCCAGGGCCAGGTCGACGGCCGCATGCGCCAGCGGTTCGAACTGATCACGCCACACGTCCGGCGCGCCATGCTGATAGGCAAAGTGATCGATCTGCATCGCGTCGAGGCGGCGGTGTTGGCGGACAGTCTCGACGAGCTCGCCTCGGGCATGTTCATTGTCGACCAGACCGGCCGTATCATCCATGCCAACGCCAGCGCGCATCGCCTGGTGGCCGAGGCCAATGTGCTGCGCGCCACCAAAGGTCGGATCGCGGCGCTTGATCCCGAGGGCAACCGGCATCTGCTCGAGATATTCGCGGCGGCCCAGGCCGGCGATTCGGCCGTCGGAAAGAAAGGGATCGCCATGCCGCTGACCGCGCGAACCGGCGAGCGCTACGTTGCCCACGTGCTGCCCTTGACCTCAGGCGCGCGCCGAAAGGCCGGCATTTCATATTCGGCGGCCGCCGCGGTGTTCGTCCGCAAGGCCGGGCTGGACTTACCGTCGCTGCCAGAGGCTGTCGCCGACGAGTTCAAGCTGACGCCGGCGGAGGTCCGGGTCATGTTTGCGATCGTCGAGATCGGCGGCGTCCCCGAGGTCGCCCCGGTGCTCGGCATTTCTGAGCAAACAGTCAAGACCCACCTGCATCGCATCTATGAAAAGACCTCCACGAAACGACAGGCCGATCTCGTGAAGCTGGTTGCTGGCTACCCGGGAGCCCTCTGACCGGCGTCCTGCATCTTCGTTGCGGGAAAACGCGGCGCCTCGGCGCCGCGCTTTTGCTTTGAGCTGACCGGGGGGCGAATTTGCGCGCGCGACCGGCGGCTCTTTGGCGCCGGCGTGCTCGGTCTGCTGCAGCAAAATGCGCCATCTGGTCTGCGTGTGCCTTCAGGAAGCACGGGCGCGCCGTAGCACGCGCGACATAGTCACGACAGGCGGGATATGCCTTGAGCCCGTCGAAACGATCGACCAGGCGCAGCACGTCCGCCATAAGGATGTCGGCGACGGAGAAGGACTGCGCCAGCCATTCGCGTCCTGCCAAAACCGGCTCCATGTGCTGCAGCCGGGCGTTGAGGAACGCGTCCAGACGCTTCCATGCCGGCGTATCGCCGGTCTCACCGGAGAACGCCAATATCGACCAGGGCAGGCTCGCCATCTCGACCGAATTGAGCGCTGCGAACACCCATTCCATGGTCGCACTGCGTCCGCGCGGATCGGCGGGCATCAGCGCTTCGCTGCGCCCGCCGAGATGAAGCAGGATCGCGCCGCTCTCGAATATCGAGATGTCTCCATCGGTGAGCCACGGCACCTGGCCGAAGGGCTGGTGCGCGAAATCCTCGGCATTCCGATCACGAAACGGCACGCCCTTGACCCGGTAGGGCAAGGCGGCCTCTTCCAGTGCCCAACGCACACGTAGGTCACGCACATAACCCCGCGGCATCTCGGGAACCCAATCGAAGGTGTACAGGATGAGGTTGGCCATTCGCTGTCTCCATTCGCTGCTTCATAGCCAAGGACGCGCGAACAGCTCGCGCCCCCACATCACGGGCGTTTTTTTCATCACCACGGAACGAGGGCTGAGTAACCTACGCCGGTTGTTTTGCGACGTCGGTTGACGTGGCCTGAGCGATGAAGTGGCTTGGGCGATCAATCGATCAGCCGGCCGACCGTTCCACGGCAGCTGCTGCAACCTCAAGCGCCGGCATGCGACCTGCGTGCGCGGGGCGCGAGCCAATGCAGCTGCCTCCGCGCCAAACGTGGTACTCCGTCTTTGGTATTTACCAAGGCGCTGTAGTTGACCAAGCTAGGTTGATTACATGCGCGATGATTGGACTGCGCCAGGTCGCGTGCAATATCGTCACACCATCTTATAGTGTTTTGATTTCCCGATTTGCTCGTCCTCGCGGCAGATATTTGCTGCGGATAGGAGGGAGCATGCAGCAGCAGTTCATCATTCACCTATCGGAGCTCCGTGTCTCCACTGGCGCTCCGGGCAAGGTCAGTCGGTCGGGCGAGGAGTAGCAACAAGCTCCCCGCCAGGCCCCGCGTTCGTTTGGTCTTCTGATTGTGCAGGACTGACGGCTCTCCGTGCGGACACGCCCGGAGAGCGACGTGCCGCAAATGATTGTGCCGTGCAGTAGCCATCAGCCTGATCTCAGGTTTTCACAATTTGCTGAGGAGCTTGCCATGTCACTCACCATCACCGGTAAAGTTATTGAGGACGAGAACCTCGGACTGACAACCCTGGCCGCCGACAGCGACGCCACTGATGCCGACAACAACGTCATTCTCTCCAGCTTCCAGAGCAGTATTTCCACCTCATCGTCGCTCGGCGCCGAGCTCAAGTCGCTGGGCATTTATCCCGATACGACGACGAACTCCGCCAACGGCACGACCCAGGCGATCGGGATCGCCGAGAATGCGATCGTCAGCACCACTGACCAGAACTTGCAGTTCACCAACAGCAGCGGCGGCGCGCTGAACGGCGTCGACACCGGCTTCAAGGCCATCGACGGCAACGAGATCTTCCTCTTCTCCGACCCGAGCAATCCCGATATCGTGCTCGGCCGCGAGACGAACAGCACGGGCGCTGTCGCCTTCGCTCTCTTGCTGCAGCCGACGAGCGGCGGCGCGACAATCTGGGTTGTGCAGTACGAGGCGCTCACCAATACGAATCCGGCCGTGGGGGAGGACGCCAACACCCTCGATCTCTCCAATCTGGTCTATGTCAGCGGCTCGTCCACCTCCACTCAGTCGTTCAACATCGGCACCAAGCAGCCCGGACAGAACTACTGGTTGCCGTTCACCAGCAGCAGCGGGACCGCGACTGTCCTGCTGACCGGGCTCGACGCGAGCACGTCCAGCCCGGACACCGTCAACACCAGCTCGGTCGGCGACGGCAGCGACAGCCAGGCGGTCACCCCCGGCCAGGCCCTGCGCTTCGATTTCGTCTCGACCTTCACGGGTGGCTCCACCAAGGACAAGACCTTCCTCACCGACGGTTCACTCAACAGCCTCGTCTATATCGAAGGCACGGGGGCGAGCTTCGACATCAGCCAAGTGACCCCCACCCATAGCTTGATCAACGTGAAGATCATCGCCCAGAACGAGTCCAGCACCACGTTCGGCAGCACGAACACCAACACGGGCACGAACACAGTGGCCTTGGGCGAAATCGATGTTTACAACAGCAGCGGGGTCCTGATCGCGTCGTCGGCGCGGACGACCGGCAACAACGGCATCACCTTCGGCGGCACCACGAGCGCCCCCGACGGCACCGTCAATGGCCTCACAGCGGGTGAAAAGATCCAGTTCACCTCCCTGAACGGCGCGCAGTTCGACCAGTTCGTTGTCGAGAACACGCTGCCCCCGGGCAACACGCCAGGCTTCGACATTCTCAACGTCACGGAAACACAGACGAATACGACCACCGATAGCGCGGAAGTCGGCTCGCACATCATCTTCGAGGACAGCGTGCCGAGCGCGAGCGCGAGCAAGGTGACGGGGACCGTCGATGAAGACCAGCTGTCGACCAATCTCCTTCCCGACAAGGACGGCAGCGCGACGGCGACCGGCTCGGTGACGACGCTGTTCAATCCGGGCGTCGACACGCCGCTCACTTACAGGCTGGCGACCGACACGAGCAGCCTGACGAGCCAAGGCCTTACGTCCGGCGGGAATGCGTTAAATTATGCCGTTACGAGCAGCGGCGGCGTCGACACCCTGACCGCCAGCTACACCGTGGGCCTGACGACGACGACCGTGTTCACGCTCGCGCTGACCGAGGCGACGGGAGCCTGGACCTTCACGCTTTCGGCGCCCGTCGATCAGGCCCCGGGAGCCAACGACTCGAGTAATACCACGATCGACTTCAGCTCGCTGATCCAGGCGACCGACGCCGACGGCAACTTCGGCGCAGGCGACACGGCCACCGCGGCCACAGGCGCGCTGACGGTCACGGTCATCGACGACGTGCCGGTGAACTTCAACCCAGAGGCGATCGTCGCCGGGGACGACGTTCAGGACGCCACCGGCTCCACCTTCACCGGGAAGCTCGTCAACACGGATTCGGCCGACGGGACGGTCGATCCCAATTCGTCGCTCACCATCGACCAGCACGCCGGTGCCGACGGCTTCGGCGCTTTGATCTTCACCGGTACGAACGGCGCGAAGCTGACGGGCCAGCTCGACGGCGGCTCGAGCCAGAACCTGCAAGCGAACGGAAGCGACATATACCTGTTCGGGTTCGGCACGGGCACGCTGACCGCGACGACCGATCCGACCGGCGCCGGGCTTCCCGGCGGCGCGAGCGGATCCGTCATTACGGCGGATGAGGTGTTCACGATCGCGCTCGACCACACGAGCGGTCAGTACACCTTCGACATGCTCCAGCCGATCGGCAACGGTTCGAGATTCACGTTCAGCGATTTCGCCGACGTGCCCGCCGGCAACTACGCGTGGTTCTCGCTGCCGTTCAACCCGACGACGAAAGAGCCCGTCAGCCCCGGCAAGTCGGTGGTCTTCACCGGGCTCAGCCCCGGCGTCGACACCGTCAACCCCAGCAATATCGGCGTCGGCACCGACAAGCAGGCGGTGGCCCCGGGTGAAGCCATCCGCATCGACTTCGTCGACAACGTCCATTCGATCACCACCACCACCGACCTGAAGTCGCTCAGCACCCTCGGCTATCTCGATCACTACGAGGTCAACAACAGCGGCTTCACGCTCTCGCAAGTCAATCCGAACGGAAAGACCGCCGACATCCGCCTCGACGCTTACGAGGTCCCGGAATCGACGTCGCTCTCCCCCGGAGGGACGTTCCCGACCGATGCGAGCGCCACGCATGAAGCGATCACCGAGGTCAAGATCGTGACCGAGGACAGCAGTGGCAACATTACCGGCACGCTTGCGGACTTCACCGCAGATGGGACGGCGACGTTCACCAATGGCGGCGTCAGCCAAAGCGTGATTGCGGACTTCGGACCAACAGGCGACAGTAATGGCGTGGACTTGCAAGGCCTTAAACAGGTGCCGGGAGAATTCATTCTGGTCAGCACGGCGACCGGGTTCGATCGCCTGCTGGCGACCAACATCGGCACTGTCTACAGCAACAAGGACTCGTTCGACATGGGCGCGGTGTCGGTCTCGACCTTCAACGCCGGCCAACCCGTCAATATGGCCTTCAACCTCGCGCTGCAGGACTACGACGCGTTCCATAGCGGATCGAACAGCAACCTCACGGAGGCCGGGACAGGCACGCTCAACATCAACCTGACCGCGCCGACGCACGCATGACGGCTGCCATGCGATCGGCACACGCCGGCGATCTTGGGTCGGGCGAGGAGCCCGGCCTGAGCGCCGGCGCGGCACCGGGCTATACGGTGCACGAGGTGAACGATGTAATCGCGCAGATCAAGGAAGCGCTTGCGGTCAAGCGAGTGCCGACCGGGCCGCCCAAGGTCGAGCCGTTGTCCGCGCCGGCCACGGCAATGGACTCTGGACTGGCCGGGCTGGCCGTGATCGCGGGATATTACCGGATCGCCGCCGATCCGGCGCAATTGCGCCATCAGCTCGCGCTGACGGGCCGCTTTGCCGAGGCCGAGGATATAATCCGCGGCGCCAACCAACTGAAATTGCGCTCGCGCATCCTGCGCGGCGTCACGGCCAAGCGCCTCGCCGCCATTCCCTATCCCGCGCTGATCGGCCTTAGGGACGGCGGCTTCCGCGTGCTGGCGGCCTCACCGACGAAAGGGCTGGCGCGGCTGCTCGATCCGATTGCCCGCATTGGGCGGGAGCTGCCGATCGAGCAGATCGTGGCGCTATCATCGGGTGAGGTGGTGCTGATCACGCGCCGCCTGGGCGGGGCGGGGACAGACCCACGCACATTCGGATTCCACTGGTTCCTGCCCTCGATCCTGCGCTACCGGCGGCCTCTGGCTCAGGTCGCGGTCGCGTCCCTCTTCGTGCAACTGTTCGCACTCGTCACGCCGATCTTTTTCCAGCTCATCGTCGACAAGGTGCTGGTGCACAAGGGCCTGTCGACACTGGCCGTTCTGATCGTCGGCATGGTCACGCTCGGGCTGTTCGAGTCGGTCCTGCAATTCCTGCGCGCCTATACGCTGAGCCACACCACCAACCGGATAGACGTGGAGCTCGGCCGGCGTCTGTTCCATCACCTCTTTCGCCTGCCGCTGGCCTATTTCGAGACGCGCGCGGCCGGCCAGACCGTTGCGCGCGTGCGCGAGCTCGAGACGATCCGCAGCTTCCTGACCGGGCAGGGGCTGACCTCGCTGCTCGACCTCGTCTTCACCCTCGTCTTCTTCGTGGTGATGTTCATCTACTCGGCCAGACTGACGCTGGTCGTGCTCGGCACGATCCCCGTCTATCTGCTGATCGCAGTGCTTATCAGGCCGGTTCTGCGTGAGCAGATCAACGAAAAGTTCAACCGCGGAGCGCGATCGCAGCAGTTTCTCGTCGAGTCGATCGTCGGGGCGCCGACGTTGAAAGCGGCGAGCGTCGAGCCGATGATGCAGGCCCAATGGGAAGAGCGGCTCGCGTCCTATGTTCGCACGTCATTCGATGCCGGCGTCACCGGCGCGCTCGGCCAGAATCTCGTCCAGTATGTGAGCAAGGCCACGACGGCCCTGATCTTGCTGTTCGGCGCGCAGGCGGTGATCGAGGGTGCGATGACGGTCGGCGAGCTGATCGCGTTCAACATGATCGCCTCCCAGGTGGTGGCGCCGATTCTGCGCCTCTCCCAGCTCTGGCAGGACTTCCAGCAGGTCCAGGTTTCGGTGGCGCGGCTCGGCGACATCTTGAACACGCCGCCGGAACCCACGCCGCAGAACCTGTTGACCCTGCCGCCACCGAGGGGCGCGATCGAGTTGCGCGGCGTGTCGTTGCGCTATCGGGCGGATGCGGCCGAAGCGCTGCGCAACGTCACCCTGTCGATCGCCGCGGGCGAAGTCATCGGTTTCGTCGGCGCGTCGGGCTCGGGCAAGTCGACCCTCGTCAAGTTGGTGCAGAGACTTTATGCGCCGCAGGCAGGGCAGGTGATGCTCGACGGCGTCGACATCGCCCAGCTCGACCCAGGTTGGCTCCGCCGCCAGATCGGCGTGGTGCTGCAGGAGAACATCCTGTTCAATCGGTCGATCCACGAGAACATCGCGCTCGGCGATCCCGCCGCACCGCGGGCCTGGGTGATCCAGGCGGCGAAGCTCGCCGGCGCCGACGAGTTCATCGCGCAGATGCCGCAGGGCTATGACACGATTATCGAGGAGCGCGGCGCCAATCTCTCGGGCGGCCAGCGCCAGCGCATCGCCATCGCTCGCGCGCTCGCCTCCAATCCGCGCATCCTCATCTTCGACGAGGCGACGTCGTCGCTGGACTACGAGAGCGAGCGTGTCATCCAGGAGAACATGCGCGCGATCGTGCGCGGCCGCACGGTGCTGATCATCGCCCATCGCTTGGCGGCGGTGCGTCCGTGTACACGCATCGTCGGAATGGACAAGGGCGAGATCGTCGAGATCGGAACTCACGAGGAACTCCTGGCGCGTCGAGGCGGCCTCTACGCAAGACTCTGGGCGCTGCAGTCGGATCAGGCGAGGGCCCGGGCATGAACCAAAGAGCCGCGTTACCGCTTCCGCCTTCGCCGCCGCCTCTCCAGCCGGTCCCCCTGCCTGCCGCGGTCGTCGCCGGCCGCGACCGCGAATTCCTGCCGGCCGCGATCGAGATCCTGGAAACGCCGGCGCCGCCTCTGCCCATCGTTACGATGTTGACGATTTGCGTGTTTTTCGCAGCAGCGCTTGCCTGGTCGTTCTACGGGCGGCTCGACGTGCATGCGGTGGCACCGGGCAAAATCGACACGGCCGGGCGCGCCAAGGTGATCCAACCGTTCGACCCCGGCAAGATCGCTGCCCTCCACGTCGAGAACGGGCAGCGCGTCCGTGCGGGCGACCTGCTGCTGGAGCTCGATCCCGCGGAGGCGGCCGCGGAGGCCAATGCCCAGCGCGATGCGCTCCATGCGGACCTCGCCGAAATCGCGCGCCGGCGTTTCGCCATCGCAACTGCGCGAGCCGTGCTCGACGGTCCAGCGAAATCAAAGGAGGCGGGCGCACGCGAAGCCGTTATCGCCGACCTCATGCAAGCTGCCGCCGACCCTGCGCCGCGAATTGTCTGGGGTGTCGAACTGCCGGAGGCGATCCGCTTGCGCGAGGCTGCGGTGTTGACCGCGGACGTCAACCAGCTCATCGGCGCCTTGCAAAGCCTCGACAAGCAGATGGCTCAGAAGGAGGCGACACGTCAGCGCCTGGAAATGAGGATCGCCTACCAGGACAAGCTGATCGAAACGCTGACCGGGCTCCTCAGCGTGCGCCAGCAGTCGTACGATCTCAAGGTCGGGACCAAGATCAATCTCTACGACGCCAAGGGGGAGCTGGAGAAATCGCAATCCTCGCGGGCCTCCGACGAAGGCGAGTTGATCGAAACCGAAGCCGCGCTGATGGAGCTCGCGAGCGAGAAGATCAAGACGCTCTCGCAATTCGTGGCGGATAATGGCAACAAGCAGGCCGAGGCCGAGCGCAAGGCGGACGAAGCCAAGCAGGCGGTGGTCAAGGCCTGGGCACGCCTGGCGCGCACCCGGCTCCATTCGCCGGTCGACGGTGTCGCCCAGCAGATCGCTGTGACCACGGTCGGCCAGGTTGTCACCACGGGGCAGCAGCTCCTGGTCGTGGCGCCGACCGAAGGGGCGCTGCAAATCGATGCGCTGGTCGCCAATCTCGACATCGGTTTCGTCAAACCCGGCCAGACCGCGGCGATCAAGGTCGACGCCTTCCCCTTCACCCGTTTCGGCGTTCTGCATGGAAAGGTCGTGCGCATCGCCTCCGAGGCGGTCGAGGAACAGGAGGCCAAGCGCGGTCTCGCCAACGCGCCCGCCACCGCCAATACGGCTGGCGTCCCGCCTGCCAGTCAGGCTGGGCAGCCGCAGAGCTTCGTCTTTCCGGTGACCATCGCGCTCGACGAGCAGGCGATGGACATAGACGGCGCGACGGTCGCTCTAACGCCGGGCATGACCGTGACTGTCGAAATCAAGACCGACAGCCGCCGCGTGATCGACTATCTGCTTTCGCCGCTTGCCAAGATCGCATCCGAGGCGTTGAAGGAGCGATAGGTACAGCGCGCACCTGCCGTGCGGAGTCGTCTGCGTCGAGCCCAAGTGGATTGGGCGGAGATGCGGGTCTCTGAAATCGAGGTCGCGCCGTTGCTGGCGCGCAACACACTCCACCAAATCGTCAGCCACCCTCCCTCCAACGCCTGTGCATTGTCCCTTGGCTCGACGGGGGCTCTCCCTCGCGATAGATTGCCGCGGGGGAGACCGATGCGCCGACAGCCGAACAATCTCTTGCCTATAGTCCTGGTTGCCCTGCTGGTGCAGATCTTTGCACCGATCAGCGCATGCTGGGCGGCCAGTCTTGCGGCCTCCGATCCGCTTGCAGGCGCAGTCATCTGCCACGCGAGTGCAGCACAAGGACCCGAGCAGGACGATCAGACCGGCCAGCATGTCCATGACTTCTGCGTCGCCTGCAATGTACTGCAGACTGGCGCCTTGATCGACACTCGGCAGGCATCAGCCTCGATCGCGGTGGATCGCCTGACAAGCCAGATAGCCTGGCAGGACTGGGCGCCGGGTCTCTTCGGTTCGAGAATTGCTTCTGAGGCTCAGGCGCGCGCGCCGCCGTTTCCGTCGTAAAGCTGCGCGGCCAAAAAGGCCGCTGAGCCCTTTACACATCAACGCTCGCGGAGATTTCCATGTTCATCCGTCATGCGCGTGCAGCCTTGCCAGGACTTGCCATCGCGCTCATTCCTTTTTCCGGAAGCACAGCCCACGAAATCGTCGGCAACCGGTTCTTTCCGGCTACGCTCGGCATCGACGACCCAGGCGTGAATGACGAGCTATCACTGCCGACGGTGTCAAGCTTCAACACCGGCGACGATCCATCATTTCGAGAGCGCGACTTCTCCGGCGAATTTTCCAAGCGCATCACCGAGGCGTTCGCGATCTCGATCGGCTCGACCTACAGCGTCTTCAGCCCGCCGGGCGGCCCTACCGGGATTGGTGCTCATGGGTTCCAGAACCTCGAGACGACGTTCAAGTATCGGGTCTTCAAGGACCCGTCCCATGAATTCGTGATGTCGGTCGGCTTGAATATCGAATGGGGCGGCACCGGCTCGGATAGCGTCGGAGCTGATCCGTTCAACACTTACACGCCGAGCGTCTTTTTCGGCAAAGGCTTCGGTGACCTGCCTGACACCCTGTCATGGCTGCGGCCCGTCGCGGTCACCGGACAGGTCGGCTATGCGATCCCAGGCCGGCATTCCACCACGACCTTCGGGATCGATCCCGACACCGGTGAACCGACCGCCGACACCGAGTTTCATCCGCAGGTGCTGAACTGGGGCGGAACGATCCAGTACAGCATGCCCTATCTGAAATCCGCGGTCATCGATCTCGGGCTGCCGGACTTCTTCAATCACCTGATCCCCCTGGTCGAGGCCAGAATGCAGACGCCGGTCGCAAACACATTGACATCGGGGACGGTGACGACCGGCACGATCAACCCCGGCGTTCTCTGGGTCGGAAGCACCTATCAGCTCGGTGTCGAGGCGCTTGTCCCGGTCAATCGGCAAAGCGGGACCCGCGTCGGCGTGATCGCCCAGCTCCACCTATATCTCGACGATATCGATCCCCACGGAATCGGCAGGCCAATCTTTGGTGGGGCGATGCAGCCTGCCAGTCCTTTTGCGAGGAAATGATCATGCGACGCTCATCTCTGATCTGGATCATCGCGCTGCTGTCATTGGCGACCGGCAAAGCATACGCCCATGCCCTTCTCGATCATGCCGAGCCGCGCGTCGGCAACAAGGTGGCAAGCCCGCCGCGCGCGGTGACGCTCTACTTCACCCAGAAGCTCGAACCGGCGTTCAGTTCGGTCACGGTCACCGGTCCTTCCGGCCAGCGTGTCGATGCCGGAAAGGCGCGTGTGAACGGCAGCCAGATGTCCGTCATGTTAAAAGGCGGCGGTGTCGGGACCTACCACGTCAATTGGCACGTGTTGTCCGTGGATACCCACAAGACTGACGGGAGCTTCACCTTCCAGGTCGGTCGATAGAGCACCGTTGCGATGGATTGGTCCGCAGCAGGAGCGCCGATGGTCGCGACGCGCGCCGTGCACTTCGTGGCGACCGCGGTGGCGGTTGGAAGCGTTATCTTCGGGGTGCTCATCGCTGGCCCCATCTTGCAGCACCATGCGACGGTGGCGATTTCATTCCGGAAGCGAGCGCGGCGGGGAACATGGGCCTGCCTTGTCGTGGCGGTGATCTCGGGCCTGTTGTGGCTGTTGCTGCAAACGTCGTCGATGAGTGGAAAGCCCTTCAACGAGGCTCTGACGGCAGACATGCTGTCGACGGTGCTCAACGAAACTCAGTTCGGTCGGGTGACGATCATTCGCGCAGGTCTGGCGATCTGCCTGGCCGCCTGCCTCATCTATAACCGTGCGGTAGCCGCACAATGGCTAGGGCTTGCGGCGGCGACCGGGCTTGCCGGCAGCCTTGCCTGGACCGGCCATGCCGGCTCAACTGTTGGCGTGACGGGCTATCTGCATCTCACAGCAGACGCGCTGCACGTCGTTGCTGCGGCAGCCTGGATCGGCGGTCTGGTCTCACTGATCACCTTCCTGACGACCATCCAGGTACGCGAAAACATATCGCTCGTCCGGCATGCCATCGGACGATTTTCGACGATGGGCGTAGTTTGCGTGGCCATCATCCTGCTCAGTGGCATTGTCAACGGCGTCATTCTGGTCGGCTCGTTCTATGGGCTGGTGGCCACCGAATATGGGCGCCTGCTGATGTTCAAAATTGCGATGTTCGTGGTGATGCTCACCTTCGCCGCTATCAACCGGTTTCGCTTGACGCCACAGCTCGCCTTTACCGGAAAGGAACAACCGTCTCGCGCGCTTCATTACCTGATCCGTAACAGTGCGATTGAGACAGCGCTCGGACTGGGCATCCTTGTCATTGTTGCGGTGCTCGGAACCTTGCATCCGGCCACTCACTTGGTCAATCTCACAACCTCTCGGTGACTAGCTACCATCGAAGCTACTGTTCTCGCCGCAAAGATTTCGAAGTCCACGTCTTGTCCGAAGCGGTCCCGCTTGAAGTGATGGCGTTGAAGGGGACATGGCAGGACAGTCATCCGTTTGCGATCGATCTGCGCCCGTCGGGCTAGACTAGGGCGACGCGCCCGTAGCCCGACCGGGCAACTCAAATCTTGCTTCATCCGCGCGCGGGCTTGCTGGCCGGCACTCCAACAGGCGCGGGCCTCCAACGGCGTTATCGCAGGCCAATCCTGGCTACGGCCGTGTCCGCTATCTCTTTCGGCTCACTCATGCCGGTTGCGCCAGCCTCGATAACCTTGCGAGCCACCATCTCGCAAAGCGGATCATTGCGATCAACGAGGCCCATCGAGCGTAAGGCAAGGTCGAAAGCTTTGTTCAAAATCTCAATTTCCTCAGGCGTATATTTGCCGGTTTTCAGCACGCGGTTGATTGGCATCGGCCGACCCCACCCATGACGTAGGTTCCGCTTATACCACGGAACTTCGTTCACGGGCCGAGAACCCTAAAAGCGGACCTTGAGTCTTTAGACGGATCGGGTGGCAGATCTTGGGAACGGGCTTCCTAAGAAGTGCCCTGGAAGAGCGCTGGTGCCTCCGCCGGGCGGGATGGAGCGGCGGTTAGCCTGGAAGCCTGTTGCCGATTGGACACGGCGAGCAACTCAGCAAAAGTCCGTCAAGTCTTCGCGGCAGGCTACCCGCTTCTCCGTGCATTCAACGCACGGCATGGACTCTTTCTGCTCGAGAGATGCTCGAACTGCGTCCTCAATGGCGAGCGTGCATAGCGGCCGTCATCGCGCGTGGGCGAGGGGGGCATTACTGTACTGATACGAGGGCGACGATCAGGATGCTCCCGCGAAACATCTCGCCACGCCTACTTCTTCCATTAATTCGCTTTTGCGGCTGCCTAGGTGCCTGTGGCAGTTCCCGAACCAGCACGTTCGCGCATGAGCACCGCGACGACGACGCCGGAGATGAAGGTGAGCGCGGCGATCGCGATGATCGCCGCTGCAAGCCCGAATTGGTCGGCGACAATGCCCGCCGACAGCGCGCCGATCGCGTAGCCGAGATCGCGCCAGAAGCGGTAGACGCTGAGCGAGCGGGCGCGCCAACTCGGATGCGATGCGTCGGAGACGGCAGCGATCAGGCTCGGGTAAACCATGGCCGTGCCAATTCCGAGGAGCAGGCTGCCGACCAGCCACCACTCGAAATGACTGGTCACGGCGGTCAGGAATAAGCCTGCAGCCTGGATCCACATGCCGGCTGTGATCAGCCCCTTGCGGCCCCAGCGGTCCGACAGCGGGCCTGTTGCAGTCTGCAGGATGCCCCAGGTTGCCGGATAGATCGCTTTCAGAATACCGATGCGTTCGACCGAGAGGCCAAAGGACACGAAGAACAGCGGAAAGATGCCCCAGCTCATACCGTCATTCAGGTTGTTGACGAGTCCGGCCTGGCATGCGGCGAACAGGTTGCGATCCTTGAATGAGGTGAGGAGGAAGATCTCCCTAAAACTGATGGGAACCACCTGCCGCGCATGGCCCGCAGTCTCGAGCCGAACATGATCGCGGGTGTCGCGTACCAGCAAGATCGAGAGCGCGAAGCCGAGCATCGCATAGGCAACACCGAGATAGATCGGCGCCGGCCGCAGCCCCGATTCCGACGCAATGTATCCAGTGAGATATGCGGTCACGCCGACTGCGAGATAACCGGCGAACTCGTTCAGGCCCACCGCCAAACCGCGCGACCTGGGCCCAACCAGATCGATCTTCATGATCACGGTCATCGACCAGGCAAAACCCTGGTTGATGCCCAGAAGGGCGTTGGCGGCGACGACCCATTTCCAACTCGGCGCCGAGATGATCATGAAGGGCACCGGCAGGCCGACGAGCCAACCGAGGATGAGAACACGCTTGCGTCCCCAGGCGTCGGCCAGCTGGCCGGAGATCAGATTGGCGCACGCCTTCACGACGCCGAAGCTGACGATGAAGGAGACGACAAGCGTCGTCGAGCCGATCCTGAATTCCTCGGCACCGATCAGCGGCACGACGGTTCGCTCGATCCCGACCATCCCGCCGACGAACGCGTTGATCAGGAGCAGCAGCGCGAACTGTGGCCAGTTCTCCCGGAGCCCTAGCCGAACCGATGGGGCCGCTTGCGGCGCGGACACTGCTTCGCTCATGGAATCAGGCCGTAGCAGCCGTGACACCTGCATTGGCGGCTCTGATCTGCGCGGCTTCTGGCGGCGCCGGCGGAATCTCCGCGACCATGAACCGGACAAACTCGGCCTCGTCCTCGATCATGAGCGCCTGGTTGTGCCGCTTCTCGAAGCCGATGGTGGACCACGGCTTTCCGCTGAGGCGGCGACCACAGACCGAGCCCGCATAAGCGCCGGGCATGACGTCCACATAGTCGGGAAGGCCTTTCAGTCTGCGCGCGCTGCGGAACAGTTGCCTTGCGCCTTCTTCGGCATTGGCGGCGAGTTCGGTGCGGCCGAGATCGCCGACCATCAGCGTGTGGCCAGTCAAGACGAACCAGGGTTCGTTGGCGCGCGTTCGATCTGTCACGAGAAGGCAGATGTGCTCGGGTGTGTGGCCTGGGGTGTGCAGCACCGTCGCTGAGACGTTGCCGAGCGGGAGAACCTCGCCGTCCCGCACGCCTTTGTATGAGAATGATACGCCTGCCTCTGCCGATAGCACGTATTCGGCCCCTGCCGCGCCGGCGAGGGCTCGACCCGCCGAGAGATGGTCGGCATGAACATGCGTGTCGACGACGAAGTGAATTCGCATCCCGGCGTTGTCGGCAGCTTGCAGATAGGGCTGGATGTCACCGACCGGATCAACCACCGCAGCCGCGGCCTTGCCGCCGCAGCCGAAAAGGTACGAAATGCCGACGGGGCTATTGTGCAAGAATTGACGCAGGATCATGGGCTTGCACTCCTCTATCAGAGAACGTAGATTGACATTCAATCGATCTGCTGAATGATATATCCAGGAGATGACGTGTCAAGCATCGGGCCGAAACAAGCGATCTATGAGAACCTCGCCGAGGTGGCGCAGGCGCTCGGCCATCCGCACCGGCTGGAGTTGTTGGAACATTTGGCGCAGGGCGTGCGCAGCGTCGAGGAGCTATCTGCCCGGGCGCATCTGACCTTCGCCAATACATCGAGACACTTGCAGATTCTCAGGCGAGCACGCCTCGTAGAGACGACGCGGCGCGGCAAACACGTTCTCTATCGCCTAGCCGGCGAGACTGAAGTGGTTACGCTGCTCAGAGCCCTGGGTCGCGTGGGTGAACGGAACATTGCCGAAATCAGCAGCGTCGTTGCTGATTACTTTCACGCCCGAGATGCGCTCGAACCTGTGTCGCGAGAGGATTTGGTCGCTAGGTTGCACGACCATCTGGTGACGGTGCTAGATGTGCGCCCCGAGGACGAGTTCGCGCTTGGTCATCTCCCTGGCGCGCTCAACATACCGCTCGCTGAACTGGAGCGACGCTTGGCGGAAATTCCAAAAAGCCGCGAAGTGATCGCCTATTGCCGTGGTCCCTATTGCGTCTTTTCGATTGAAGCCGTCGCGGCGCTCAGGGCCCAAGGCTATTCCGTCCGCCGGCTCGAGGATGGATACCCCGAATGGAAGGCCGCAGGCCTGCCGGTCGAATTTGTTGCTTGAGCTAAGCGGATCTAACTATATCGGAAAACTTGACGGGCGATATGCACGGAGGATCTCTGCTGACGAGTGTTGCGTCCCCCGTGTTGATGGCCAGCCGGAAAGGTCCGCTTTTGAGCGAGTGCGAGAACGCGGCTGAGCCTATCGGCCTTTCCGGACTTGTGAGCACAGGCGCTAACTCGCCCACGCGCCGCACGGCGCCGCTTTCGCCCGGAAGCCTGTTGCCGATTGGACACGACGGGCAAATCAGTCAGAAACCTGTCAAGACCTAGCGCGAGAAATATTTCCGTTTTCCAGAAATACAACTCAGTCTATGATCCACCCGTCTCACCCGCCTGAGGGGCGCTTCGCGATCGTCACGAGTGTTGGGTCGAGATGCGGTGGACGCCGATGTCACGGCTGACGAGCGTGGCAGATAGCGGACGGTGAAGTCGTGCAGGCCTGACGCCCTAGTGGCAGGTGTCTCCTTGCAAAGCGCGAAGCGCTTTTGCAAAGACGGTGACAACAAAGCCCAGTCTCGCCGGGGAGAGCACGTATAAGCCGTAAAACCATCGCGCAGGGAAAGCCGGAGTGTTTTCCGGTTTCACCTGTGGTCCTACCTCCCGAGCTTTCCATTTGCTCGGGACCCATGGGTGCGATCGGCACCCGGCTTTCCCTGCGCCCTCTGCTGATTGAGAGGGCGGAACGAGATGCAAAGCTCGGACAGTTCGTGTCGCGAGAATGCTGGTGTATGACCGGCAAGATGCGGCACATTCTCGGCGTCATCCCGGCCCTGAACCGGCGACAGCGTTCGTGCCGCGCGAACCCGCCATTTCCGAACCCCACATTGACGGCAGCGCCTCCGCCGGGCACAGCGGACCACGCGTTTCGGCGTCGTTCGCTTACACCGGCGCGCAGACGTGGATACCGCTGCAGGCTTTTGCAGTGCAGCAATGATGAAAATCAAACCCTGCTAAAGGGGCAATGGCATTCGCCGAAGCTTCTCTGTAATGGTGCGGCCGGATGTCTCGGGGCCGGCGGTTCGTGCCCCGCAATTGCGCGGGAGGATAGATGCGTAAACTGATCTTGGCTGCGGTTTCGATCGCGGCAGTGACTTTTGTGGGGCCGGCGTCGGCCCAATCGCCGATCATCATCAAGTTCAGCCACGTGGTCGCCTCGGACACGCCGAAGGGCAAGGCGGCGGACAAGTTCAAGGAACTCGCCGAGAAGTACACCAACGGCAAGGTCAAGGTTGAGGTCTATCCGAACTCGACGCTCTACAAGGACAAGGAAGAACTCGAGGCGCTGCAGCTCGGCGCAGTCCAGATGCTGGCGCCGTCGAACTCGAAGTTCGGCCCGATCGGCATCAAGGAATTCGAGGTGTTCGATCTGCCCTACATCCTGCCCGACCTGAAAGCGCTGCGGAAAGTGACCGACGGCCCGCTCGGCGCCAAGCTGCTCAAGAAACTGGATTCCAAGGGCATGACCGGTCTCGCCTATTGGGACAACGGCTTCAAGCAGATGAGCGCCAACAAGAAGCTCGTCGCGCCCACCGACTACAAGGGCCTCAAGTTCCGCATCCAGTCGTCGAAGGTGCTGGAAGCCCAGTTCCGCTCGCTCGGCGCGATCCCGCAGGTGATGGCGTTCTCGGACGTCTACCAGGCGCTGCAGACCGGCGTCGTGGACGGCCAGGAGAACACCTGGTCGAACATCTACACCCAGAAGATGCACGAGGTGCAGAAATACGCCACCGTCACCAACCACGGTTATATCGGCTACGTCGTGATCGTGAACAAGAAGTTCTGGGACGGCCTGCCGGCCGATATCCGCGACGAGCTGTCCAAGGCGATGAAGGAGGCGACCGAATTCGGCAACAGCCAGTCCGCCAAGGAAAACGACGATGCGCTTGAAGCGATCAAGAAGGCCGGCAAGACCGAGATCATCAGCCTGACGCCGGAGCAGAACGAGGCGATGCGCAAGGCGATGCTGCCGGTCTACAAGGAAGTCGCGTCGCGGGTCGGCCAGCCCTTGATCGACGAGTTCCTGAAGGAGACGGGCCGCGGCCCGATGAACTGAGGCGAATCGCCTAATAGCCGCCAGGAAGGCGGTGCGCTCGCTCTCCCGCTTGCGGGGGAGGGCTGGGGTGGGGGCTATCTCCGCGAGTCATTCCGTTGGAGAGAGCCCCCACCCGTATCGCATCTTCGATGCGATACGACCTCCCCCGCAAGCGGGAGAGGTGCAACGAGTTCGCAGATGGGCCTCTCAGTCGAGAACCCTCTCGCAAATCTAATGAGCGCCGCGGCTGGATCAGGCCGCGGCAACGGGGCGTGGCCGGTTGCCGTGTCCGGCCATGACTGGGGAGATCAATGCTGCTCAAAATTCTCGACAGGCTTGAGGAAATCATCATCGCGAGCCTGATGGGCGCCGCGACGGTGCTCACCTTCGTCACCGTCATGCACCGCTTCCTAGTGGACGTGCCGTTCCTCTATCCGTACCTGTTCGGCATCAATCTCGCCTGGTCGCAGGAACTCTGCATCTACATGTTCATCTGGATGGCGAAGTTCGGCGCCGCCTACGGCGTGCGCGCCGGTGTCCATGTCGGCGTCGACGTGCTGATCAACCGCCTCAACGATTACTGGCGCAAGCGCACCATCACCTTCGGCCTGCTCGGCGGTGCGCTGTTCACCGGCATCGTCGGCACGATGGGCGCCAAGTTCGTCATTGAGCTGATGCACACCGATCAGGTCTCGCCGGACATGGAGATCCCGAGCTGGATCGTCTACGCCTGCATCCCGCTCGGCTCCTACCTGATGTGCTTCCGCTTCCTGCAGGTGTGCTGGAACTACTGGTGGACCGACGACCTGCCGCACCATGACGCCTCCCATGTCGACGGTGTCGAGACCAGCAAAAACGCGCCGATCGCGCTTGGAGAAGCGTGATGAGCGCCGCACTGATCTTCGGACTGCTGTTTGCCCTGATGCTGACGGGCATGCCGATCTCGATTTCGCTCGGCCTGACCGTGCTCACCTTCCTGTTCACCATGACGGAGGTGCCGATCGAGAGCGTCGGCCTGAAGCTGTTTTCGGGCCTCGACAATTTCGGCATCATGGCGATCCCGTTCTTCATCCTCGCCGGCACCTTCCTGACCCGCGGCGGCGTCGCGCGGCGCATGATCGCGTTCACGACCTCGCTGGTCGGCCATCTGCCCGGCGGCCTCGGGCTCGCCGGCGTCGCGGCCTGCGCGATGTTCGCGGCGATCTCCGGCTCGAGCGTCGCCACCGTGGTCGCGATCGGCTCGATCATGATGCCGGCGATGGTCGATCACGGCTATCCGCGCCGCTTCGGCGTCGGCGTGATCTCGACCTCGGGCGCGCTCGGCATCCTGGTGCCGCCCTCGATCATCCTGGTGCTGTACGGCGTCTCCACCAACACCTCGATCGGTGCGCTGTTCATGGCGGGCATCGTGCCGGGCGTGCTGCTCGCGCTGATGCTGGCCGGCGTGACCTTCTTTGTCGCGCAGCGCAACGGCTATCCGAAGATGCCGCGCGCGACGATCGCCCAGCAGTTCAAGGCGTTCCGCGAGAGCATCTGGGGCCTGCTGCTGATCGTGCTCGTGCTCGGCGGCATCTATGGCGGCATCTTCACGCCGACCGAGGCGGCCGCGGTCGCCGCGACCTACGCCTTCTTCATCACGGTGTTCGTCTACAAGGAGCTCAAGCTCTCCGAGGTGCCGAAGGTGCTGCTGCAGGCGGCGAGCATGAGCTCGATGCTGCTCTACATCATCACCAACGCGGTGCTGTTCTCGTTCCTGATGACGCATGAGCAGATCCCGCAGGAGATGGCCGCCTGGATCATCGACAAGAATTTCTCGGTCTGGATGTTCCTTCTGGTCGTCAACGTCATCCTGCTGCTCGCCGGCAACGTGATGGATCCGTCGTCGATCCTCCTGATCATGGCGCCGATCCTGTACCCGCTGGCGACCAAACTCGGCGTCAATCCGGTGCATCTCGGCATCCTGATGATCGTCAACACCGAGGTCGGATTGTGCCATCCGCCGGTCGGGCTCAATCTCTACATCGCGAGCAGTATCGCCAAGATGGGGATCAGCGAGATCACGGTCTCGGTGCTGCCATGGCTGTGCGCGATGCTGGTGTTCCTCGGTCTCATCACCTATGTGCCCGAGATCTCGCTGTGGCTGCCGCGATTGCTGGGAATGATCTAGCGCGCGATCCGCAAGCCGGAAGGCCGCGTGGGCGCAGGGCGTCGCGCGGTCTTCCGAAAAGTTCGTGCTCGGACGGGAAACGAAAGCATGGATCAACGCGGCTTTTATTTCTGGCGGGCAACGAAAGCGGATTACATCTTGGTGAGAGAGGTCTCTCTGTCCAATCCGTAAGTTGAAGGCGGCGGCCGGGCGCCTCATCTTCAGACAACCTTCAAAGGAGGTTCGCATGAAGAAAGTCCTGCTCGCCGGTGTCGCGGCACTCACGATTGCCGGTTCGACCGTGGTCTATGCCCAGCATCGTCCGTGGTTTCATGGTCAGATGCGGATGAGCCCCGAGGACCGCGCTGCCTTCCTCGACGCGCGCATCGCCGCCGTCCACGCCGGGCTGAAGCTCAACGCGGATCAGGAGAAGCTGTGGCCGCCGGTCGAGGCCGCGGTGCGCGATTTCGCCAAGATGCGGATCGATCGCGCCAATGCGCGGATGACCGCGGAGAAGAACGAGGCCGACAATGCGCAGAAGCCGGACGACCCCGTGGCGCGCCTGCGCGAGCGCGCCGACAACATGGCGGCGACCGCGACGTCGCTGAAGAAGATCGCCGATGCCGCCGATCCGCTCTACAAGATCCTCGACGACAACCAGAGGCGGCGGCTCACCATGCTCACCCATATGGAAGGGCACGGGTTCGGCGCCGAGGGCTGGCGCCGCCACCGCTTCGAGCGCGGCATGGACCGCTGGGAACACGGCAGCGGCCGCGGCTATGACCATGACCGTTACGGCCACGACGACGGTCCGGACCAGGAGGGGTCGGGCCGGCTCTGAGCAACGGTTGCGGCGTCCGCGCCAAGCCACGGAAAAGCCGCCGGAATCCGGCGGCTTTTGTCCGTCGGAGCAAATTGCCAAAAGTCGGGAAAACTCGCTTGAGCTTGCTGGACATCCCGGGTTCGCTTTGCTAAACGGCGGCTCTCTTGCGAGGGTCACTTCCGGACAAGTTCCGGGCGCATAGCTCAGTTGGTAGAGCAGCTGACTCTTAATCAGCGGGTCCCAGGTTCGAGCCCTGGTGCGCCCACCATATAAATCAAGACCTTAGCAAGAGAAACCGTTTGAGAGAGCCGAACTAAAACGGTTTTTCAAACGGTGTTTTTAGCGGCCGGTCGGCCAGTCCAATCTCAGCATTGTGATCTACGTCAGCGCGGCGGAGACTCGGGCGACTCGCTTAAAGCCGTCCCACATAACCTACATTTTCCCACTTCTGTTCAATGTCATCGGCGACGCATTGGTTCGGTTGCGCGGTGCTTCCGTCGAAATAGCGCTTGAAGTCAACGTGAACCCTCATGTTGTCTGGGCGGTAGGCCGCCATGCGATCGTAAAGGAGAACGGACGCGGCCTCGAAACGCCGATAGACTGATTTGTGCATCGGTGATCTCGATTCTTCCGTCTCGGGATCGATCGGCAGGTCACGAACTCCGGCCTTGAGGAAGCCTCCCGCCTGCTCATTGTGTTGGGGGCCCGCGGGATCGGGCGACAGCCGTAGCACACTGCCGTCGTGTTTCAGCCCGTCCGGAATGAGCGAAGCTCCGGCGAGCAGCCAGTTCAGCGCGACGTCCGAGAGCCGAGCCTCATTCTCGATATAGCCGCCGCCGACATCGGCGTGCACGCCCGGAAACCAGACCTGTTCGAAGTAAAGATTGCCGTGCGCGTCGCGTTGGTCCTGCTTCTCGGCTGTCGGGGACCAGCCGACGCGCTTGAAGTCGGCGCGGTTCTCGTCAATCGAGATCGCATGCTTGGCGTAGCCGACATTGGGATTGAGGGTTGTGTCGTAAAATTTGTGCTTCGGCGGGGCGAAATGCACCGTCCGGAGGCGCTTCATGAACCCATAGCCGGGCAGATCCGGAGCGATCTTAAGGTAGTTCATGAGAAAGACGATCAGCGCTGTCGCGACGCCGAGGTAACTCAGAAGCCGGGCCCCCCATCCAGCCCATGGAAAGATCAGCTGAAGGGAGTCACCGAGCCGATGAACCCCGAGTAGTAATGCAATGCCGGAGGTCACGAGCGCCGCGCCCAAATATTTGTGGCCGAGGGCGGCGACGGTATCGAACACCCCGATGAAGTAGGGAAAGACGTTCGCGTGCTCGGCGCCGTTGACGGTGATTGTGCTGCCGTACCGCTGTCTGAATTGGGAGGCGATGGCGTCGCGCGTCTCCAGCAGGAATTGACGGTACCCAACAACGTTGCGCGAGTACGATGGGCAAAATTGATAGACATCCTTGACGGCGTGCTCGGCCAGCTTGTGGATGCTCTCTGGGTCACGGCGCAGGGGCGAGCCCTCCGGCATATGACGCGGGACCCCGCAATAGGTCATGACGCCGGCAACCGATCGGACCGTGTAGGCGCCCCGGCTGAAGCCGATCAGAAATATCCGATCGCCTTCCTCATATAGGGCGATGATCGCGGCATAGCAGTCAACAATGTTCCGGGTGATCCCAAGGCCCGTCGCCATACTGGCAAGGTTGTAGAGCCACCGCATCCAACCGATCTTGAAGTGGCCACCGTCGGACGCCGAACCAAGACCGGCGTCGTAGAAGGCCACCTGTTGGGACGGTTCGACCTTCGTGTCTGGGCCGACCCGGCAGGCGCGGTAGAGCTTGTAAACATTCGTGCGGGCTTCGTCGAAATTGATGCCGCCGGCCTGGCCTGTACCATCGGAAAAGATCACGATATTCTTCGGCATTGCACACCATCCCCCAAGTGCGCCAAAAGGCCAACCTATATCATAGATTGTGCGTGTCGAAATGTGAGCTGGGCCACTTGCGCACAGCGCAGGTTGTCATGTCCTCCTTACTCTGAGTCATCTAAGCTTCAACTCGCGGCGGTCGCGTAAACGGCTTGATCGGTATTAGCGCTTATCCTCGGCTGGGGCGGCTCTGCTCGATCCGCGGCGAGGTGCGGTCGTGTCCTACGAGATACCGATTGCGTCCGGTCGTTCCATACTACCCACCCGGGCGGCACAATATGTACGCATGTCCCGGGACAGCCAGCGCTACTCGACGGCAAACCAAGCGGACGTGATCTCGGCCTTCGCCAGAGAACGCAACATCACCATCGTTCGCATCTATGCCGATGAAGGCCTTAGCGGCCTTGCCATTCACTGCCGCGACGGTCTCAAGGCTTTGAGAATGATGGCAGCCTTGCTCAAGAACAACAAGCGGTTCAATGCTGCCGATTTCAGCCGACAGCTTTCCAAGAAAGTCTTCCTCGGCCAATCGCGCGTCACCCGCATGGGCTTCTGGCACGGCGGCATGCCCGGTTACGGTCTAAGACGCCAGTTGCTTGATGAGACCGGGATCGTAAGAACCAGCTTGAATACGGCCAGAAGAAATACCTCCAGACTGACCGCATTAAGATCATTCACGGCCCGGACCGAGAGGTCGAGACCGTCAGACGCGTCTTCATGTCCTTCGTGTCGGAAGGGAAATACCTTGGCGAGCTCAAATCCGATATGGCGGGCTGCTGGCTAATGTGAACCTGCTCGATGCCGCCCACACGACCGCGTTGGGAGACGCGGCGGTACGAGCGGCCGCATCGAATGCTTGACACCGCCGCTTATCGGCATGGGGCTTTGTTGAGCAAGACCACCTGCCGGTGCCCTGACGGTCGCCTTGTCTAACTGGCAAGCACTTGAAATATCGTTGCTTTCTGTGCCTGGGTAGAAGGCGCTAAACAGAATGCTACGCATCTGTCGAACCGGCACACGTGGCGAATGAGATTCCGGGCGTCGGAATCGAACGGGGGATAGGTTCCCTCAAGTTGCGACTCGCGTAACAGTTGCGGCTATACTCCTAGGATTCATGAACGGCGAATCCACTTTCAGCTTCAGTTTGGGAGCGAACGTATGTCTTTGGCAATTGAGTTGCTGCCGGTCGGCGACAGCGACGGGGACGCGATTATTGTCCAGTGGGGCGAGAACCACGAGTACTGGCTGAACCTCACGGATGGCGGGTATGCTTCCGTTGGCGACAAGGTGATTGCCCATATCGAGGCCCACTACGGGCGAGATGTCACGATACACAACATGATCGTTTCCCACGCGGATAATGACCATGCGGCTGGCCTGATCCCGGTCTTCGAGCGCTTCAAGGTCGGCAAACTTTGGATGAACCGGCCCTGGCTCTACGCTCACGAGGTCATCGGGGACTTCCATCCAAATTGGAAAGTGGAGAACTGGATCGATTACGTTCGGGGCGAGCACGAATACCTCGTTGAACTGGAAAACCTCGCCCGCGCCCGTGGGATGGAGCCGCTAGAGGTCTTCCGAGGCACGCAGATCGGCCCTAGCCTGGTGCTTGCGCCGTCGCGTGAAAGGTACATCAAGCTCATCCCCGATCTCGACAAAACGCCGCCGCCCTATAAGAGCGACACTGCCACGGCCTCGCGGGGACTGTTTGAACTCGCAACGGGCGTTCTCGACCGGCTGAAAGAAACGCTTTACATCGAAACTCTCGACCAAAATCCTCCTGCAACCTCGGCGTCGAACGAAACGAGCGTGGTCCAGCTTGTCTCCCATGAAAGCCACAATGTTCTTCTGACTGCCGACGCCGGCCCCGAGGCGCTTACGGAAGCTGCGAACTATGCGGCTCTTCTCGGGATGCTTAGCCCACCCGACCTCGTCCAAATCCCACACCAAGGAAGTCGCCGTAATGTCACTCCTGCGGTCTTGAATGCATTGCTAGGCGAGCCGAACGGGGGCGCCCAAGCGCGTGGGCGTGCCTATGTGATGGTTGGGGCCAAGAAGCCAGACCACCCGCGCAAGAAGGTCACAAACGCGTTTATTCGGCGAGGGTACCCGGTTTCAGTGGGGCGCACGGGCTGGATGCGCCTGCACTGGGGCTTCGACGCACGAGGCGTTCCGCTCTCCGTCGAACCGTTCTCCCATGACGTAGAGGACGATTAGTGCTCAAGAACCTTGACGCCTACAGCATACGGGCTCGCTACTATCCCGCGCTGCTCGCGACCATTCCCGGCCTCGCTGCACTGGCGATCCTGATTTCCTGGTCCCGGTTCGGCCTCACGACGGTGGTAGCCTCTACCGCCATTCCTGTCCTCGTGTTCGCGTCTGCCGACATTGCACGGCGGATTGGTAAGCGCATCGAAGAGCGCATTTACGAGGAAACTGGCGGGAAGCCGTCGATCACGATGCTCCGCTACTCTGATGATACGTTCGATGCCGCCTCGAAAGAACAGTACCGCGCGTTTTATGCGTCCAAGATCAATCTGCCCATTCCAACCGAGGAAGCTGAACAGGCCAAAGTGAAAGCTGGCGACGCATTCTATGACCGAGGCGGAGCATGGCTGCGCGAGAATACCCGCGATGCCAAGAAATTCGCTGTGCTGTTTGCCGAGAACGTAACGTATGGCTTTCGGCGCAATCTATTCGGGTTGAAATGGCCTGCGCTCACCCTGAACCTTGCGCTCGTCCTGCTCTGTGGAGTTCTGCTCGACAGACGGATGCCGATTGATACCGACGACGATACGACCATGCGCCTCATCGTCGTCGTGGCACTAGCAGTCGTGCATTCGCTCTACATGGGGCTTGGTGTGAGCAAAAAGAGCGTGATTGACGCTTCTCGAACATACGCCCGGCAATTGATCCTTTCCTGCGAGGCAATGATCAACAAGGCGAATTCGGCGTCGGCGGCAGCGGCGAAGCCGAAGAAGTCCAAGAAGGACAATAGGAGACTGTGATGGCGAAGGTTACCGTCTACCGGTGGGCCAAATATGACATTCGACGATGCGAGTCAGAAGTCCCGCCGTTGGGCTACACGAGAAGCGATTGATTGGGCTGGCGGGTATCCGATCGAGCACACTGCCACCGAGGTAGACGAGTCGGTTCTGGGCGGTGAGATCGCTGGAATGACCAGCAGAGATTTTGATCCCAACGCGATCGAGGGATTTTCAAATCAGGTGCGCGGCTAGAACCGCTCTTGAACCCATGGACTGATTGGCGGAGAAAAGTGGAGACCGACATGGCTAGATGCACAGCACCAGTAAGAGGCCATCGCACAGCGAGCGCGGCAGCAGAATGCCCCGCATGTGGTAGCCGGTATGGTGGTCGCTATAGCGGCTACAGCTCGTACTCACCCTCATCCTATTCCTCTCCGTCCTACTCCTCGTCCTGGAGCAGTGGCGGTGAGCGAAGCAGTAGCGGCCGGTCCAGTCGCAACACAAAGCCTCACTGGTCGGGAGCCGGTTCGTCTCAGCTTTACACGCCTGAGGAGGTTCGTGCGCTCACGCCAATCCGCGAAACGGTCGAGAAGCGCGCGACAATGCTAGACCTCCGGCAGATCTTTCTGTGCCATGCTTGGGACGATCGGCAAAGAGCCGCTAAGGAGCTGTACGATCTACTGTTGGCACGTAATATCTCGGTCTGGTTCAGCGAGACGGACATCGGTCTCGGCGAGCCATTCATGCGCGCCATCGACAAGGGCTTGGCCAAGTCGCGCATGGGGATTGTGTTGGTGACGCCTGCACTGTTGAAGCGCCTTCCAGCAGCGGGCGTGGCAGACAAGGAGCTTTCGGTACTCCTGGCGCGTGACCAGCTCGTTCCCATCGTGCATAACACGACGTACGAAGCTCTCCGCGACGTAAGTCCTATGCTCGCCTCGCGAAACGGCCTCGACACTGCGGAAATGCCGATGTCCGATGTCGCAGCCAAGCTCGCCGAGCTCGTCACCGTCCCTGTTGCTGCGTGAAGACTGCGCAGAGTATACGTTCTGCGAAGCTATGGGTACCGCTTCCTACTCCAACTTGCATTAAATGGCTCTGCCACGACACTCCCCCGTTAACACCCATCAGCTATTCGTAAGTCAATGATTTGAAGAGCTAGTAATGAAGAGGCGCGTGATTTTCGTTAGCTGATAGCCCGAGTCGGGACGTGTCAGACCGCTTCACTTCACCTGCGGTCATTCTCTCATGCGACGAACGCTCGTCAATGCGTGGATAAGTTCGGCGCTGACTACGAGCGCTTGTCAAGCGCGGCCGCGCGAACCAGCTTCATGTGTTCGCTCCACTGTGCTTCTTAGAGCGGAGAGTCTTACGGCACTTCTTCAATGAGAAAGCGGCAAGCTGCTGCCCGAGCGTTGGCCGTTTGAGACATGCCTGGAACTATAACACGATCGCTCGATATGCGCATGCGGATAAGCATCAGTGCATCTGCGCGACGATCTTTAACCAAGAGATCACAACATCGATCGCTTTGTGAATTTGATCGTTGTAGGTCGCGGCGACAACAGCGCCAACGGCCGGAATGCCGGTCTTAATTGAGATGTCAATTGCGAGATCGATCTTCTTGCCACCCCACTTGATTGATGCGAGCGCGGTCTTCGCTAGCGCTTCGCCGGCCTTCTTGATCAATGAGATAGACGGGTTCGGCTCGCCTAATTCGGCGTGCAGCGCTGCCACGGGCTCGC
Organism: Bradyrhizobium sp. ISRA464; assembly: GCF_029910095.1. NCBI lineage: Bacteria > Pseudomonadati > Pseudomonadota > Alphaproteobacteria > Hyphomicrobiales > Nitrobacteraceae > Bradyrhizobium > Bradyrhizobium sp. ISRA464. Next base: position 2,298,211 of record NZ_CP094526.1, read on the forward strand.
GCAAACTTTCGACGATCTCCGTATCATCGAGCGTTTCAGGCGGGTTGTTGTGGCCCATGCCGACCGGCCTCGGCAGGTCCAACATGTCGAGTAGTTCTTTGAGAACGTAGCGAGCCCGCTCTCGTGCTTCGAGGTCTTGCTGCGAGCCGTACCGATCGTTCGGGTCGTCGCTGAAGTCTTCGAATGAAGGTCGCGCCTCCTCCGGTCCATCGTAGTCGTCTTGGTGATCATCGTGGTTCGGAGCCCATTCGAGAATGCCGTCCCTCTGCACCTCGAAGATCACTTCTTCGATAAGAGCCTGCGGTGCAATGCCGTCAAACTTTTCATAGAGTTCTTCGGTCGCGTCGTATGGACCGCCACGATTCCACAGGTACCCGCCCTCGGCAGATACGTAGGACGTGCGCTCGGCCGGGTCCTCGTAGTTCTGGCGAAACCAGTCGATCATAGCCTGCCGCTTGTCGGCCTTGCGCATCTTACGGAATTGAGTGCGCGTAATGTCGAACTGCGAGCTGTCCTTGAGAAATGCGGGCCGTTTTGCCATTACAAGCCAATCGAAATGTCGGTCAAAAGCAATGTCTAAAGTTGCATCCGGAAATGTTCAAGCCGGACGCGGCACCCTTGCGGTACCGTTCTCCCATCCCCGGCCTGCTTGAATGAAGCGGGGCGCTAGCGCCGCTCTTTCTCGGCGGGAGACCAGCGAGCAACCTGTGCCAACGGTCGCACCTCTATTCGCCGTGGCACGCGCCCATGACGAACAGCTCTATGTCGGATTCACAAAGGAAATCGAACCGCTGAAGTCGGGCCTTTTCATAGACGACAATCCGCCCAAGATCCCCACTCCGCGGCATGGACTACAAAAAGTCGAGAACGATCGCCGATGTTCTCTACACCGTCACGCCGCAAGGCGAGAACACGCTGAGGGTCCGCAACGGCAAGCGAGCGCTGGTTAAGGCGCTTCTCAAAGCCAAGAGAGTCGATCAGATCAAAGGCGACTAAGAAGTAAGCGGGATCGTGGATGACCTGCTCGGCCGCTTCTCTGCAGTCCGCCGAACTTTTCGTTTCGACCGGATGTCGTCCTGGCGAAGCTCGACCCTGCTGTGCTGGGGACTTTGACGCGCTGGTGATCGGCCTTCAAGCGGTGTCGCGCTTTAAGGGACAAATCGTTGTCCCTTACTGTGGCTTTTGCGGACGCGACGCGCACATGTCCTTGATAAGGGAGAACCGGCCTATTGCCGGCGTTTATTCCCGCTTGGGGCTATCGCCGAGGCTGCGACAAGCTGTTCTTTTGACAGGGGACAAGGAAGGGAGCGGGACCACCTAGGCGACGCCGAGACGCTGGCTCGGTATACTGGCCTGCCGACTGGGGTCAATAAAACCAATGACCTTATCGCGGAGCGCATGGATTAGGGCCGGCAGGCTTGGGGGGAAGGTCGCCGATGGTCGGCCCTGTGACGGTAGGTCTACAGACGCATTTTCGAGTGGAGCGGCCAATTCGCTTGTGATAAAGCGGCGGACCGCCCCTGAGCACAATGGGCGCCAGAGCCGCACAGGCGAATGCATGCGCTAGCGGCAGATCGGGAAAAACGGCTCCGCGTTGAACCAGGTGATGTCACCTTCGATTACTTCGGGCTACTGCAGCGGCCCTACAAATCGAAAGGATAGAACTCAATGACTACCACCCTCAATATCCGGGTGGACGTTGGTAATCTCGCATTAGCAGCGGCCATCATTGCGCACGCTCTAGTGCACTGACCGGAGTATCATCGAGCCAAACGAACCCGCTGGAGGCCTCCGGTGGGTTCAGCTTTTTGCGGGGCAGCGTCGAGTAGCAATGAGAAGCAGCAGCGCGGACGCTGCGAAAGACGTAGGTAAACGATGCGTATTCTGCGTTTCGTGCCCGTCCTGATGACGCGGTGGCGCGCGCGAGGAGGCCTGGAAGGAGATCACGCCGCTCGCCGACCTGTCGCAGGATACTTTTCCTCGCGCCCTGACGGGGCGACCTGCACACGTCTTGCACCGCTTGCGGGCGACAATGCGTTCGGCGTGACGCGCGCGACGATGGCGGTCGAAGCGACGCGGCAGCGGCCCTGCTGGTGGCCTCCGAGATGATGGCCCGACGGCTCAACGCGAGTCGGCCATTGCGGATCATATCGGTGACCCGCTGCGGCGGCGACTCGGCCATGCCCGGCGCGGCGCCGATTGCGGCGGCAAAGAGCCTCCTTGCAGCGCAAGGGATCGCGGCGACGCAGATTGCGGTGGTCGAGGTTATGGAGGCATTTGCCGCTCAAGCGATTGCCTGCGTCGAAGGCATCGGGGTGCAGGAATCGGCGCTCAACCGTGGCGGCGGCGGACTCGCACGGACAACCGATCGGTGCATCGGGCGCGATCCTGGCCGTGCGCCTATGAAATGCAATCGGAATCATCCGGTGCGATTGGGCTGGCGGCGATCGCGGCCGCGGGCGGGCTCGGCAGCGCCCTACTTGCGACGATCTGAGGAGAAGGACGGGCCGCGATGATTCAAATGCCGCCAGACCCCGAATCTCCGACGCAGGCGACCGCACTTCGCGTTGCGCGGGCGATCGATCTTGCCGCCTTCGTGGGCACCGAACTCGCTCCCCGCCGCTGGCGATCGATCACGCAGGATGAGGTCGACCGTTTCGTCGCGCTGACAGGTGATCGGAACCGGGTTCATACCGATACGGAGCGTGCCTGGTGCGAACTGGACGGAGGTGCGACGATCGCGCCCGGCCAATTGCTCCTGGCGCTCGTGCTGGCTCTTTTGCGGGAGGCATATGTCGTCATAGGTGCTGCGCAAAGCCGTGCGGCGGCTCTCCGTGCGGTTCGATTTCGCCATCCGGTGCGTCCGGGCGATATATTTCGACTACTGGCGCGATTGACCCTGGTGGAACAGCGACACGGCTTCGTGCAGATTGACGCATTATGCGATCTCGAACCGAACTCGGGAGAACGAGCGTTGACGTCACGCGCACCGATGTTTTTTCGACTGATGCAAACGCATTCGGTCAATGCGGCACTGGCGCTGCGAAAGCCAGGATCTCTGCAGAAGAAATCGACGCTTTTCCCAGCTACCTGAAAATTATCAAATCAACTAGTCGCATGAATCGGGTGCTGCCTACTCCGCGGCCTCGCAAGCCCATGAAGGGTGCCGAGCAAGTTAGGCCCGCTTCGAAGAAGGCCTCCGGCGATAGTGGCGCGTGCAGCGGACCACTGACTCAAACACCGATACAGCAGCGAAAACGGCGCGCGGCCCCCAGCGTACCAATTAGTCACGCGAGGGTGGTCCTTCTGGTCAGTTAACCTCGGCTGTAGATCCCGCCGCTCAGTCAACGATGCCCACCGTCACCGAGCTCCGTTCTTCTTCAAGAACGCCGCAACGAAATCGCAACGAATTGGGTGAAACGACCGTGAACAAAACGGGACGGAAACGACTGTCACGTCAAGAAATATCAATACCTTAGAAGATACTCACTGCGTTCGGGACGCAGGGGTCGCAGGTTCGAATCCTGCCACTCCGACCATTCATTTTTCAGGCGTTTTCTGATTGCTGGCGGTTCCCAAGTCAACCGGCAACGCCTGCTTCACCCCAATGTCATATCAGCTTCCGGGGCGGCGGTCGTGCGCGAATCGCGGCCGCTCGGTTCCTTTATCGTGAGCAGTGCCTAGCCGGCCATCGAGATACAAGGCGGCAGTCGACGCGGGATGGCGTTGAGCGCGCAGCTCTCTGGGGGACTGACGTTGTTTGTGGGGCATGCACCTGCATTCTCGCGACGTGAATCGTCCGAGGTTTGCATCTTCGTTTCGCCCCCTCTCGACCTTTCGGCGTCAGAGGCGCATTCTTGTGGATGTTCATCTGGTCTCCCCGGGGAACACTGAAGCTTCGCAACCTCAGCTTCCTCGGTTCAGACCAGATGGACAACCTCCTGAAAGCTCACAACTAGGGCGTCAGGCCTGCACGACTTCACCGTCCGCCTCATGCGCACTCGTCAGTTGCACAGTCAGCGTCCACCGCATCCCAACCCAACACTCGTGACGATCGCGAAGCGCCCCTCAGGCGGGTGAGACGGGCGCATTCATACACTGAGTTGCATTTCTGGAAAACAGAAATATTTCTGCCGCCAGACCTTGACAGGTTTTTGACCGAGTTGCCCGGACGGGCTTCCCAGGCCGTGGACCCGTAAATCTCCCAGGCGAACGGCTCGCCAGAGTCCGCTATCCCCCGATAGCGTCCAAATTCCGCAGCGCAGCCAAATGACGCGATGGGCCATAGGACTAAACCGCTCGCGCGGTAGGGCGCTGGGGCTGGCGACGCAGCCAAGACGATAGCGCGACGGGGCGTCCTGTTTTGAGATGAGGGGTTCGCAACCTTCACTCAAAACAGGAGCATCCCCAATGACCAAGCAGGCCATCAGTCCGTTGCGCCAGCGCATGATCGAAGACATGGCGATCCGCAAGTTCGCGCCCAAGACCCAACACGACTACGTGCAAAGGGTCAAGGACTTCGCGGTATTCCTCGGCCGCTCGCCCGACCTGGCCCAGTCGGAGGACGTGCGCGGCTTTCGGCTGCATCTGGCGTCGAACGGCGCCGGCGCGCCAAAGATCAACGCCACCGTCTCGGCGCTGCGGTTCTTCTTCAATGTGACGCTCGATCGGCCCGAGCTTGCCAAGCACCTGTCGTTCATGCACGAGCCACGCAAGGTTCCGGTTGTTCTCAGCCCGGAAGAGGTTGCGCGCTTTCTGGAGGCGGCGCCGAGCATCAAATACAAGGCGGCGCTCAGTGTCGCTTACGGTGCAGGGTTGCGTGTCTCTGAGGTCGTCGCGTTGAAGGTATCCGACATCGATTCCGAACGCATGATGCTGCGCGTCGAGCAGGGCAAAGGCCGCAAGGATCGCCACGCGATGCTTTCCCCTGTGCTGCTCGAACTTCTGCGCGATTGGTACCGCATTTCCCGCCCGCAGGGCTGGCTGTTTCCGGGACTGAAGCCGGCCAGCCCGATGACGACGCGCCAGCTCACGCGCGCCTGCCACGCGGCGGCCCACATGGCCGAGATCGCCAAGCGGGTGACGCCGCACACCCTGCGCCACAGCTTCGCGACCCACCTGCTCGAGCAGAACATTGATATTCGGGTGATCCAGGTCCTGTTGGGCCACGCCAAGCTCGAGACCACGGCGCTCTATACCCGCGTCGCCACCAACACCATCCGCGAGGTCATGAGCCCGCTGGATCACCTCACCCCGCTCCGCGCCAAGCGAGACGAGCCGCCTGCCTGACGCGCAGGCCGCGCATGTCGCGCCCGGCTTTGGAGGTTGCGGATATCTTCCGCAGCCATGGCCTAGCATGGCGTCAAGCCCATGCCGGTCATATCAGCCTCGACCAGATGAAGGTGATGTCGGCGATCGAGCGCTGCCGCACGGCGGCCCTCGGGGGCCACGTCGCGCGCTGCGCGGACTGCGCTTATACCACGATCGCCTACAACTCCTGCCGCAACCGGCACTGCCCGAAGTGCCAGGGCGCCGCCGCGAAGGACTGGCTTGCCGACCGCGAGGCCGAGCTGTTGCCGGTGCCGTACTATCACGTCGTGTTCACGCTGCCGGCGGCCATCGCCGACATCGCCTACCAGAACAAGGCCGTGGTCTACGATCTGCTGTTCAAGGTCTCGGCCGAGACCATGCTGACGATCGCCGCCGATCCGAAGCATCTGGGTGGGCGGATCGGCGTCACCTCCGTGCTGCACACCTGGGGTTCGGCGCTGACCCATCACCCCCACGTGCACATGATCGTGCCGGGCGGCGGCATCTCGTCCGACGGCCAGCGCTGGGTGTCGTGCCGGCCGGGCTTCTTCCTGTCCGTGCGCGTGCTCTCCCGCCTGTTCCGGCGACTGTTCCTGGAGAAGCTTGTCGCCGCCCACCAAGCCGGCCGCCTCAGCTTCTTCGGCGACCACGCCCATCTCGCCGAGGCGCAATCCTTCGCGACTCATCTCGCCCCGCTGCGCACGGCCGAGTGGGTCGTCTATTCAAAGCGGCCGTTCGGCGGCCCTGAGGCGGTGCCGGCCTATCTGTCGCGCTACACCCATCGCGTGGCCATCGCCAACAGCCGATTGATCGCCTGCGACGAGGGCGGCGTCACCTTCAAGTGGAAGGACTACCGCATCGAGGGCCGCGATCGATACAAGCAGATGACGCTCGCCACAGATGAGTTCATCCGCCGCTTCCTCATCCACGTGCTGCCAAAAGGCTTGCATCGCATCCGCCACTACGGCCTGTTCGCCAAAGGCGCTTGTGCCGCCAACGTCGCACGCGCCCGTGAGCTGCTCGCCGCTGCAAAACCTGAAGGCCAGCCTACCGCCGATCCCAGCAAGCCGAGCTGTCCATGCTGTGGCGGCTGCATGATCGTCATCGAGGTTTTCGCGCGCGGTGCAACGCCGCGGCATCGGCCGACAGCTCCAATGAACCGCATCAGGATCGACACCTCATGATCACGTCTCAATCCTGCAAATCTGCTCGTCGTGCCCGCTGGCTCTCGACCGGCCACGGCAGAGCGCGCTCAGATTTCCCCCAGCCGTCGCAAATCGACGGACAAATTATGGAGTTCGATGCCACCCGTGGCCCGTTCGTCAGCCGCTCAACCGTCGAACAACCCGCTGCATCGGCTCGATTCAAATCAGCCATCTCGCCCGCGGCGCTCAAATCCCCATAGTCCCGGCCGCACAGCCTTACGTTCCCTTACCCGCGGTTTCCTCCCTTGGAGGCTTTCGGACGCCGGCCGCCGAATGCGCGGCGCTGTCCCTCAAACGGCCGGCATCCGAAACCCTTCACAAAAGCCGACGTGCGTTCTACCTATTCGATCACCTCGTCGGCGTGCCGGGTCAATGAGAGCGGCACCGCGATTCCTAGCATTACAGTTGTAATTTTTGCTTGAGATGCGCTTTGCGCGCGTTGGCTTGATGAGCCCTGCGCCAGGATGACCATGCGAGGATGTGGGCATGCGGGATGCGCCGCTGGGCGAGCTTCATGGCGATGCGGCGGATTTCCTGGATCGACCAGCGGATCAAGAACGATGCTTCGGTCGGGGCCGCGGTCGCGTTTTTTTAAGCAATGCTCCGGTGTTGGCCCGATGACGGATGACGGCCATCGTGGCGAAGGCAAGCATGACCAGTGAGACATGGCGATGCCAGCCATGCCAGGAGCGGGTTTCGTTGTGATCAAGACCGAGCTCGTTCTTGGCGGTTTCGAAGCTGTCTTCGATGGCCCAGCGATGGCCTTCCACGGATACCAGCTTCTGCATGGACGTGCCCTTGGGGCACCATGTGGAGAAGAAGGCTAAGCTGTTGTCGGCAATATTGCGGCGGATCAGAAGACCTCGGGTCCATTCCCCGGCAAGGTCGTCGTTGTATTCGCCGGCGTCGAGATCGGCCAGCTCAAGATAGGCCCAGTCGTGCCAGCGCGGACCTTTGGTTCCTTCGCCGGACGGCAGGCGGCGCCAGGCCTTCTTGGGAAGGCTCTGCGCGATCGTAGAGGCAGTGCCGGCGACAGGCTGCTGCTTGCCCCAGGAATAGAACACGTGATTGGAAGCAACCCCCAGAACATAGCCTTTGCCCGCCTTGCGCAGCAGGGTTTCGATCGCTCCCGTGCCATACACGCTGTCCGCTGCTACGAACGAGAACGGCACCTTTGCGGCGATCGCGCGAGCGATCATTTGATGCGCGATCCGGGGCTTCGTCGCAAAGCTCACATCGCTCGGGACATGTGCGGCCTTCAGGCGAGCGGGTTCGTCCGTCCATTCCTTTGGCAGGTAGAGCGCCCGATCGATGAAGGCATGGCCATGCCGCGACACATAGGAGGCAAACACTCCGATCTGGCAATTGGTGATCTTGCCCGCCGAGCCAGTGTACTGGCGCGCGACCCCACACGAGGCCTTGCCCTGTTTCAAAAAGCCGGTCTCATCGATGACCAGAACCGCGTCCTCGTCACCCAGCGTTTCCAGCGCGTACTCACGTACAATATCGCGCAGCGCGTCGGCATCCCACTGCCCCCGACCCAGAATCGCCTGCTGGCGCCACGGGCCTGGATCGCCAGCCGCTTCCGCCCGCATCCAACCCGTCTTGCGCGGCTCGTTGCCCAACAGTCCGTCGAGAAATTGCCCCGCCGAGGCCGCGACCCGCTCTTGCGTAAACAGCGGACGGATGCGTTGCTTGGCATCTCGCAACGACGAAGCCCACAGCGTCAGCGTATCCTCAACCGACGCGCCACCAATCATCAGATCCCGAATCATGGTCGCCCATAGATTCAGAACCTTCAGGAAGATGCAACTGTAATGCTAGAGCCTTGGCGGCCTAAGCGCCAGCCTGAGTATGTGATACGATCACGCTATCCTCATAGCTCAAGAGACAGCGAGGGCGAATTCGCGCGATTGATGCACGGCAGGAATACCGTAGCGGCGAGCGAGTGCTGGCCCGGCCGGGCGATCATTTCCACAGTTCTGACGGCGGCATACCCCGACGGTCAAGGATTACGCCGCGAGAACGAAACAGCATATGCAGCGTCGCGGATATCGATCAGCGGATCATCGGACTGCTCGATTCCATCGGTGAGCTGACCCGGTAGAAACAGCAATCTTTTCTGGACCTCAGCACTGTTCTCCGCTGCCCTGTCGATCGTCAGCACTCCAAGCTCTACCACCTTACGATTCTCGGGCCAGCGTTTTGTCGGATCTTTCGTGGAGTCGTCCGCCGCAGCGAGTTGTGCCTTGAAGTGAAACGTAGCCGGCCCCCGCTTCAGACGTTCTGGCAACTCCTCCATCAAGAAGTCCGGTGTCCGTTTGGCCGCGTCAGATTTATCCAGATGAACGACCTTCTCAGGCAGCATCTGATACCGGACTGCCTGCCTCCCACCCGCTTTGTTGACGAAAACGAACGCATCAATGCCGTAGTATTCTTCGTCGGCGAAGCTGTCTGGCGTAGCCACAGCGCTGAAAGCGGCAGGAACCGAAGGATGGCTCGCCGCGAACTGTTCGAATTTCGTCGGCTTGATAGCATTCGGCGGGCTGTCCGCCAGCGCCAATAGCAGGTCGCGAAACTCTTCGCCCGTAGACACAGGGAAGAACTTGAAAGAATTGATCACAATGTCCGTGTCGCTGCCGTCCGGCAGATGGAACTTCACTGCCATCCCGTGCGGATTGGCATTTTCGGACCCATCCGGTAGGTTCGGTACGCCCGTCGAGTCCGAGAAGCGCACCGTCACCGGGATCGTGGCACCGCTGAACAGGGCCGCTCGGCTTAGCCCAGCGGCTTCCGCGGATGCCTTGAAACTACCCTCGACCGCAATGCCTTTGGCATGATTAGCACGGAATCCGGGATGCACCCCGAATACCTTATTCATTGCATTGACGAGCTGTTCCGCGAGGGGCTGGTCCTGCGCCAGTGCACCGACGGGTAAGGCCAAACCTAACCCAACCAGCGCAGCAACGACTTTGCAGTTTTTCATGGGCGCCTCCTATGTAAGGCGCAAGCAGTATAGCATCAAAAAGACGGGCTATGTGCGAGTTCAGTCTCGGTATGAGTCAGTGGTCGCGCGCGCACTTCCATGCTTGGCGGGGGCGCTGTTCACGCGGGCTAGATTCTTTCATCAAGAACTAACGTTCGCCTGAGTAAGCCAATTGACTGCTCAGGGTCAAAAAGCCGCCTATAGCGACCGACTAGGCGGCTTCCCCTTTAGCCCGACGAGCGGACGTGCCGATGGTCGAAGAGAACTTCGGGCAGCTAATGATGAACGATATGATGACATGAACGGAATGATGTGGGGCATGGGCTTGTTCGGGCTATTGATTGTTGTGGCGCTTGTGTTGGTGGTTGCGGCTCTAATTAAACGCCGGACAAGCGCACCTTCGATGATTTGAAGGAATGCTGGACCACACGGCAGCGTTATGGAAAGCTTCAATCGGCTAGGCCCGGCGCGGCAGCCAGAGAGACGAGCGCGAGCGTAACAGGGGCTCGCGCGAGCTTTGAATTCGGGCAGGTCGGTCGGGAGCTTAACCGCGAGGCTGCGCAGGCCCGCCTCGCCAGCCGTTCTCAAAGGCAGATTAGCTGTACAAACAGGTACCCGCAACGCGACGGGTCAAGCACCGCAGAAGGTGCGAGGCTCGGAGCCGCCGCTAGCGTTTCTCTGTGCCGTTTCATGCTTTGCGGGCTGCGCGATGCTTTGTGGCTGCGCGGATACGCTCATTTTTTTTCATGCTTCTGGCCGCCCTTGCGCTCAGCCTTGTGGGCGCCCTTGTGGCCGCCAGCACCAGGCCCGGTTCCAGATTTGTCGCCCTTGGCGAGGATCACATTTCGTCCCGAGAAGCCCTGGTGGCCACTTCCGGCGATGCCGCCGGGAGCGATTTGGCCTTGCTGGATAGCAACGCCTGCAGCTCCCAATTCAGAGTCTCCGACTAGCGCCCGCCCGGCTGTCAACGCCATCACTGTCGTCGGCGCACAAAAAATGACTGTCAGAACCAAAATCGTTCTTCGCATGGCACCCTCCAGCTGGGAAACTGATGGGAAACTCCGAGTTCACCCCTAAGTTCCCGACACTCAAGGGACGCACTGATCGGCCCCCAAGGAGATCGCGCCGGTCTCGACGCCGGACCCCCTTGTGCGCGGGCTTCCGATGCCAGGGGTGCTCGGTCCAGGCGAGACCGTCTCGATTACGCACGAGAGCGGACTTGATCCAAATTGAGGATGCCAGCAATGGGTCATTCTCGACTGAGCCAGCCGGTTCTGCCCGCCATTCGATGTCCGCTCTGACCTAAAAGCGACCCAGTTGTTGCACGCCCGCGAAACGACGCGAAGGGCCACAGGACTAAACCGCTCGCGCGGTAGGGCGCTGGGGCTGGCGACGCAGCCAAGACGATAGCGCGACGGGGCGTCCTGTTTTGAGATGAGGGGTTCGCAACCTTCACTCAAAACAGGAGCATCCCCAATGACCAAGCAGGCCATCAGTCCGTTGCGCCAGCGCATGATCGAAGACATGGCGATCCGCAAGTTCGCGCCCAAGACCCAACACGACTACGTGCAAAGGGTCAAGGACTTCGCGGTATTCCTCGGCCGCTCGCCCGACCTGGCCCAGTCGGAGGACGTGCGCGGCTTTCGGCTGCATCTGGCGTCGAACGGCGCCGGCGCGCCAAAGATCAACGCCACCGTCTCGGCGCTGCGGTTCTTCTTCAATGTGACGCTCGATCGGCCCGAGCTTGCCAAGCACCTGTCGTTCATGCACGAGCCACGCAAGGTTCCGGTTGTTCTCAGCCCGGAAGAGGTTGCGCGCTTTCTGGAGGCGGCGCCGAGCATCAAATACAAGGCGGCGCTCAGTGTCGCTTACGGTGCAGGGTTGCGTGTCTCTGAGGTCGTCGCGTTGAAGGTATCCGACATCGATTCCGAACGCATGATGCTGCGCGTCGAGCAGGGCAAAGGCCGCAAGGATCGCCACGCGATGCTTTCCCCTGTGCTGCTCGAACTTCTGCGCGATTGGTACCGCATTTCCCGCCCGCAGGGCTGGCTGTTTCCGGGACTGAAGCCGGCCAGCCCGATGACGACGCGCCAGCTCACGCGCGCCTGCCACGCGGCGGCCCACATGGCCGAGATCGCCAAGCGGGTGACGCCGCACACCCTGCGCCACAGCTTCGCGACCCACCTGCTCGAGCAGAACATTGATATTCGGGTGATCCAGGTCCTGTTGGGCCACGCCAAGCTCGAGACCACGGCGCTCTATACCCGCGTCGCCACCAACACCATCCGCGAGGTCATGAGCCCGCTGGATCACCTCACCCCGCTCCGCGCCAAGCGAGACGAGCCGCCTGCCTGACGCGCAGGCCGCGCATGTCGCGCCCGGCTTTGGAGGTTGCGGATATCTTCCGCAGCCATGGCCTAGCATGGCGTCAAGCCCATGCCGGTCATATCAGCCTCGACCAGATGAAGGTGATGTCGGCGATCGAGCGCTGCCGCACGGCGGCCCTCGGGGGCCACGTCGCGCGCTGCGCGGACTGCGCTTATACCACGATCGCCTACAACTCCTGCCGCAACCGGCACTGCCCGAAGTGCCAGGGCGCCGCCGCGAAGGACTGGCTTGCCGACCGCGAGGCCGAGCTGTTGCCGGTGCCGTACTATCACGTCGTGTTCACGCTGCCGGCGGCCATCGCCGACATCGCCTACCAGAACAAGGCCGTGGTCTACGATCTGCTGTTCAAGGTCTCGGCCGAGACCATGCTGACGATCGCCGCCGATCCGAAGCATCTGGGTGGGCGGATCGGCGTCACCTCCGTGCTGCACACCTGGGGTTCGGCGCTGACCCATCACCCCCACGTGCACATGATCGTGCCGGGCGGCGGCATCTCGTCCGACGGCCAGCGCTGGGTGTCGTGCCGGCCGGGCTTCTTCCTGTCCGTGCGCGTGCTCTCCCGCCTGTTCCGGCGACTGTTCCTGGAGAAGCTTGTCGCCGCCCACCAAGCCGGCCGCCTCAGCTTCTTCGGCGACCACGCCCATCTCGCCGAGGCGCAATCCTTCGCGACTCATCTCGCCCCGCTGCGCACGGCCGAGTGGGTCGTCTATTCAAAGCGGCCGTTCGGCGGCCCTGAGGCGGTGCCGGCCTATCTGTCGCGCTACACCCATCGCGTGGCCATCGCCAACAGCCGATTGATCGCCTGCGACGAGGGCGGCGTCACCTTCAAGTGGAAGGACTACCGCATCGAGGGCCGCGATCGATACAAGCAGATGACGCTCGCCACAGATGAGTTCATCCGCCGCTTCCTCATCCACGTGCTGCCAAAAGGCTTGCATCGCATCCGCCACTACGGCCTGTTCGCCAAAGGCGCTTGTGCCGCCAACGTCGCACGCGCCCGTGAGCTGCTCGCCGCTGCAAAACCTGAAGGCCAGCCTACCGCCGATCCCAGCAAGCCGAGCTGTCCATGCTGTGGCGGCTGCATGATCGTCATCGAGGTTTTCGCGCGCGGTGCAACGCCGCGGCATCGGCCGACAGCTCCAATGAACCGCATCAGGATCGACACCTCATGATCACGTCTCAATCCTGCAAATCTGCTCGTCGTGCCCGCTGGCTCTCGACCGGCCACGGCAGAGCGCGCTCAGATTTCCCCCAGCCGTCGCAAATCGACGGACAAATTATGGAGTTCGATGCCACCCGTGGCCCGTTCGTCAGCCGCTCAACCGTCGAACAACCCGCTGCATCGGCTCGATTCAAATCAGCCATCTCGCCCGCGGCGCTCAAATCCCCATAGTCCCGGCCGCACAGCCTTACGTTCCCTTACCCGCGGTTTCCTCCCTTGGAGGCTTTCGGACGCCGGCCGCCGAATGCGCGGCGCTGTCCCTCAAACGGCCGGCATCCGAAACCCTTCACATAAGCGGTCATTCAAGCCAATCGAGAGCGAATTAGCTTGCCTTGCTTTGAGTCCTTTTGCACTCTCAGGCAAGGAGGCCGATGCATGAGGATAATGACCGTCGCGTGCGCTCTCGGAGCGGCCCTGGTGCTGTGTAACCTCGGGACGTCTGGTGCTGAAGCCCGGGCGCGGAAGGCACAGGTCGTTCATGAACCAAGGAGGGTTGTTATCCCGGTGCCCGTGATAAGGCCAACTCCGTGGGATTATTATATTGTTCCACGATATCGTTATCGCCCTGAAGACGACCGGGTCGATCCATACGGCCCGCCCCTGGTGTCGTCGTGGCGCCTCTATGAGGGGTGGCGGTGGCCATACTGGTGGTGAACAGCGGTCACGCCAAACAGATCGCATTCCGGGGGAAGTGGTGATCGTCCCCTGACGGACGCGGAGGTGAAGCGTAACGCCGGGACAAAACCGCGCATCGTGATGCCGCGTTGTGGCTGCGGACCGCTATGGGTTCACAAGCGGCGGTGGAGGCGAGCGCGGACCGATGTCCAGTTTACCCCTGACAGCCGACGTGACAACGGCTTGAGCTCAATCGGAGTCATCGGCGACACGTTCGGCACGGTCAAGGCGTCGGCGGTCAGATTGCCCCAGCAGGGGGATATCAATCACCGGACCGCCAGGTACGACAAAGCGGCGAGCGCAGCGAGTTGCGGAGCGTGACGCCAAGGGGCTTTCAGGTCTACGCGGTCGGGCACAACAGCGGCAACTGCGAAAAGATCATGGGGACGGTCATCTCATACGATGCTCGCGGCTGGGCCAATGGCCATGTCGAGTGGAACGAGACCAGGTCAGTCTCGAAGCCGACGCCCGGAGTTCTGTTCGATGGGCAGCTCTCGTGGGGCGACAGCAAGGTCATGCAGCTGCCCGACGCGGTTCAGAGCTACCTCGTTTCGGTCAAGCTGTTCAACGGCAAGACACGCGACTACAACGCGCCCGCGCGGGACGAATTCCTCACGCTGGACAGGGACGACGCCAATCGCAGCCTGAAGCTCAGTCCGCGATCACTTGCCGAGGCCTTCAAATAGTTCCTGCTGCTCGTGCACCGCAAAGAGGCGCTGTTGAACGTTGCAATCAATGGCGGCGTTCCCTGGACCTCGTGCCAATTAAATTGGGTAGGAGATATGTCAGAGGGGCGCACTCGAGAGGAAGCGTCGTGATTCAGATGGCCGGCCGGTTTGATATCACGGACCAGTCCAGGGGCGTCCAAGGTGGCCTGACTAGCAAACATACGTTCAGTCCGCCCAGGTATCCGATTTTGTCTTTTTCTGGGGGCGGGGCACACGCTTCCCACTAATTTTGTCAGATATGCCGCGACAAGAGGCGTTTTCCGTAGGCGCCTGACGCAATCGCCCTCTATATTATCACGTGACTGGTCGAAATTGCGCTCGTGCGAGAGCCTACCCCCGAGCTTACAAAAGTGGATCTCGATGATGTTATCGCTTCCCAAAACGAAGATTCGCGTCCTGCTGCTGGAGGGCGTGAACGATTCTGCGGCCCGGATGTTCGAAGCCAATGGCTATACCGAGCTGCAACGCCTGCCCAAGGCGCTGGGACCTGGAGAACTCAAGCGAGCTCTTTCTGGCATCCACATGTTGGGAATTCGCTCGCGGACACAGCTCACCGCGGAAATCTTGGAAACCGCCGATCGCCTGCTCGTTGTCGGCTGCTTTTCAGTCGGCACCAATCAAGTCGATCTCGACGCCGCGCGAAAACTTGGGATTCCTGTATTCAACGCGCCATACTCCAACACTCGCAGCGTGGCTGAACTGACCATCGCCGAGGTCGTGATGCTGTTCCGCCGGATATTTCCGCGTTCGATCTCCGCACATGCTGGCGGCTGGGACAAGTCTGCCGAAGGCAGCCGCGAGGTGCGCGGCAAGACGCTGGGCATCGTCGGCTACGGTAACATCGGCTCGCAACTATCGAACCTCGCGGAAGCCATGGGCATGCGCGTGATCTATTTCGATCAGACCGATAAGCTGCGTCACGGTAATACCGAGCCGACCGACACGCTTGACGACTTGCTCGCGGCGAGTGACGTCGTATCGCTGCATGTGCCGGAGACGCCAGCTACCGCCAATATGATTGGCGCGGCTCAGCTTCAGCTGATGAAGCCCGAGGCCTATCTGATCAACAACTCGCGCGGCACCGTGGTCGACCTCGATGCACTGGCGAGCGCCTTGCGTGACGGCCGGCTGGCAGGAGCCGCGGTCGACGTGTTTCCAGTCGAACCGACATCGAACGAAGACCGCTTCGTATCGCCGTTGCAAGGCTTGTCCAATGTGATTCTCACGCCACATGTCGGCGGTTCGACGGAAGAAGCGCAGGACCGCATCGGCGGCGAGGTAGCCCGCAAGCTGATCGATTATTCCGATGTCGGCTCGACCTTCGGCGCGGTCAATTTTCCGCAGGTGCAATTGCCGGCGCGGCCGACCGGCACCCGCTTCATCCATGTTCACCGCAACAATCCCGGCGTAATGCGTCAGGTCAACGACGCGGTCTCTCGGCACGGGATCAACATCCTGGCGCAATACCTGCAGACCGATCCGGAAGTCGGCTACGTCGTGCTCGAGACCGACGTTGTCGGCGGCGAGGGCGAGGAACTCTTGGCCGAGCTGAAAGCCGTTCGCGGCACTATCCGCGCGCGGGTGCTGTATGACCAGAACCGGCCGCAGAGTCGATAAGCTATTCGGCGGAGCAGGTGCTATGGTGCAGAACGATCTGCGCGGCGGCATGACGCCGGTCGCTGCATTGGTAGCCGACGGCCGTACTGTGTGGGGGAGCAATTATGTGGCGGCGCGCCTGCCATCATAATGCGCGCTCGTCGCGTTTCGCGTGTAGGCGTGGGGGCTGGACCCCATCTCCGTCCGGAAGGCGAAGATGAAAGCTGACGCGGAGCCGTAGCCCAGTTGCATCGCTGCTTCGGTCACTCCCATGCCGCTTCTCAACAGCTCGATTGCACGCAGCAGCCGTACCCGTCGTCGCCACGATCGGAGGCTCGAGCCCATCTCCGCTTCGAACTGACGCGTGAGCGTCCGCGACGACATGCCGAGCAACTTGGCCCAATCGTCCAAACTTCGCGCGTCCGCCGGATCGACGTAAAGCGCTTCGCAAAGACGCAGCAAGCGTTCGCCGCGCGGCCACGGCAATCCTCCCGTCAGCGCCCGAGCCCTGCCGAGCTGATCGAGGATGAGCGTCGTGACGCGGTCCGTGTAGCCGTCGTCGTCTTTGTGTCCTTCGATGGCAGCCGCTTCGACGATCAGCTCCTTCAACAGAGGTGAGACGGCCAGCACCGTCGGAGTTGACGGCAGATTTCGTCCGGAGTCGACGGCTATCCAGAGGCTGCGGAATTCGGCACCCAGCAGCGAACCTACCCGATGGCGGATGCCACTCGGCAACCAGACAGCTTGCTCCGGCGAGATGACGAAGGACCGGTTCTCCGCGATTGCCATAAGCACGCCGTCGACCGCATAGACGACCTGATGCCATTCATGCGCATGCTCCGGGAATTCGTGCCGTGGCGGGATCGACTGGGCTCGCATCGTAATCGGGCGCGGGGGCGGGGCGTCCGGCGGAGCCGATATCGGGGTCCATGACATGCCGTCTCCGATTGGCTGATATTCTACATAAATTGGCAAAACGTCGAAAGACAGCCGCTTTTCGCTTTGGTAGCGATCGAAATCAAGGGGTGGCACCTCCGAAAGCTCGCCAGCCCGTCTTCCGTACCAGGAGCCGAGTATGGCCGAGTTCGACAGTCGCGGCCTTCCGATTTCAACGGGTTCGCCGCAAGCAGCGCGCAGCTACCGCACGGGTGTCGACCTGCTTCTATCGGCCTGGCCGGGAGCGGAGGACGCGCTGCGGCAGGCCATCGATCATGATCCGCAGTTCGCGCTCGCGCACGCCGCCCTCGCGCGTCTGTACGCGATCAAGGGGCAGCCCGCGGACGCGCGCGCGAGCATCGCGACGGCGCAGGCGATCGTCGCTCGGAACGGTTCGCCGCGGGAGATCGGTCATGTATCGGTGGTCGCGCTTGCGGTGACCGGTCAATCGGTCAAGGCGTTGGAAACCACGCTCGCCCATCTCGATCAATGGCCCCGCGACGTCCTGATCCTCTCGCTGCCGTTGGGAGCCTTCGGATTGTTCGCTTTCTCGGGGATGACCGACCACGATCAGGCGCGCGTCGATCTCTGCGAAACGCTCGCGGACCGCTACGACGCGGACGACTGGTGGTTTCTGACCTATCGCGGCTGGTCCCACGCCGAGAACGGATCGGTCGCCAAAGGCCGCGACTTCGCGCAGCGCGGTCTGGAACAACGCCGCGCCAACGCGAACGCCGCGCACGCCGTCGCGCACGCCATGTTCGAGCAGGGCGCGACCCGGGAGGCGGAGACGCTGCTCGAAGGCTGGCTGCCGGAGTACGACCGGGCAGGCCTGTTGCACGGACATTTGGCTTGGCACGCGGCGCTCTCCGCGCTCGAGCGCGACGATCCGCAGCACGTCCTCGCGATCTATTCGAAGCATGTGCGGCCGTCGGTCTCGCTCGGCCTTCCGATCAACGTCGTGAGCGACACCGTCTCACTGCTGTGGCGGCTGCAGGCGTACGGCTACGACGTGCCCCCCGGCTTGTGGGAGGAGGCCGAGAGCTACGCGCGATCGCGATATCCGAACCCTGGCCTCGCTTTCGTCGAAGTCCACATGGGACTCTTGGCGGCGGCGACCGGACGACACGTGGCTGCGACCGACCGTATCGACGCAAACGCTCAGCGCGTCGCGGACGGCGCACTGCCGGCCGGCTCCGTCGTCCCGGCGATCGGTTCGGCCGCGCTCGCTTTTGCGAACGCCGATCACGCTGAATGCGTGCGAATCCTCGAGCCCGTGGCTGGAGAAGTCGCTCGCGTCGGCGGCAGCGGCGCGCAGAGGGAAGTCATCGAGGACATGCTGCTGCTCTCTTTGATGCGAAGCGGCCAGTCCGCCAAGGCGCGCGATCTGCTCGATCGTCGCCTTCACCGTCGTCCTTCCCAGCGCGACGCGCGCTGGATGCGTCAAGTCGAGGTCTGAATGTCTCAAGTCGTCGTGCAGGGTCTGGTGGACGCTCCGCCAGCGTTCCGCTTCGAGCGCGCCAACGTCGTTAGGCTGGCGATCGCTCAGGCGCTGGCTGGCGCGAACTCGACCGTCATCTACGCGACCGGCGCGGTGGTTGGAGACATGCTGGCGCCCGCGAAGGCGTTGGCGACGCTTCCGATCTCGATCTTCGTCGTCGGGATGGCCGCCTGCACCTTGCCCGCCGGAGCGGTCGCACAGCGTTACGGTCGCCGGGCGGCATTCATGGCCGGGACGGGATGCGGCGTCCTAGGCGGACTGATCGGAACGTTGGCGGTGCTGCAAGCATCGTTCTGGCTGTTCTGCGTCGCGACGTTCTTCGGCGGCGTCTACGCCGCAGTGGTGTTGTCCTTCCGTTTCGCCGCCGCCGACTGTGCGGCGCCGGAGCGGCGACCTCGCGCGTTGTCGGCGGTGATGGCGGGCGGAGTCTTTGCCGGCGTGATCGGGCCGCAGCTCGTCACGTACACGATGGACCTCTGGCAACCCTATCTCTTCGCGGCCACTTATCTCGGGCAGGCGGCGGTCGCCGCGGTTTCGTTGCTGGTTCTCGCCGGTGTACGTCTGCCCCTGCCGGCGGCTGCCGAGGCCGGCAACGGCCGTCCACTCTCGGTCATCGCGCGCCAACCGCGCTTCATTGGCGCAGTCGTATGCGGCGTCGTCTCCTACCTGCTGATGAATTTCCTCATGACGGCGGCGCCGCTCGCGATGAAGTTCTGCAACCTCCCGCAGCAATCCGCGAACCTTGGCCTGCAATGGCACGTGATCGCCATGTACGGACCAAGCTTTTGGACCGGACGACTGATCAGCCGGTTCGGTGCGTCGAAAGTCGTGGCGACAGGCCTGCTGCTGACCGCTGCTTCGTCGGCGGTGGGCCTCCTCGGCATCCAAGTCGCGCACTTCTGGGCGACGTTGATCCTCCTGGGAGTCGGCTGGAATTTCGGCTTCGTAGGGGCGTCCGCGATGGTCTTCGAATGCCATAGGCCGGAAGAGAAGGCGCGCGTCCAGTCGCTGAACGACTTCGTCGTGTTCGGCACCATGACTTTCGGCTCGTTCCTGTCGGGAGGGCTTCTCTCCGCATATGGCTGGGACATGGTTCTGTGGCTTTCGTTTCCGCCTCTCATATTCGCCGTCGCAGCGCTGGTGCTGGCGTCGGCTGGACCGCTCCGCGACGATGCGGCCTGATGTCGTCGAGACCGGTTCGATCGCCCGCGGCAAAAACGTCGTCACACGGAACCTCGTCCCAGGGAAAGATCTGGAGAGGACGATTATCGGAGGCACCACCATGAAGCGATCCCATCGCGTCGCGCAGGTCTCAGAACCGCGTACGTTCGAAATTGCGGAACGCGAGACGCGATTTCAGCGTGCTCACGGGCGTACGTCCGCGCATCGAGACCATGCCATTGCAGAGAGCCGCGGAGGCGGTTGCACGGATGAGATCTGGGCAGGTCAATTTCAGGATGGTACTGACCATGACGGAGGAGCGCGATGCGCATCAATGACGACCTGACTGTTCCGGTGATCGTTCACGCCGCGCAGCTCCCGTGGACATCAAGCCCGGCGGCCGGCGTCGACCGGCGCATGCTGTTTCGCGTCGGCGACGAGGTGGCGCGGGCCACGTCGATTGTGCGATACGCACCGCGTAGCGCGTTCCCTCGCCATACGCACGGCGGCGGTGAGGAGATCGTTGTTCTCGACGGCGTCTTTGAGGACGAGCACGGCGATTACCCGGTGGGCAGCTACTTCCGCAACCCTCCCGGGACCTCACACGTTCCAGCATCGAAGGGCGGTTGCACGATCTTCGTCCGGCTTTGGCAATTCCGGGATGGCGATTGCGACCAGATCGTACGACGGCCAGCGGAAGGTCGTCAGCTCGAGCCGAGATTGGGCGCGGCGACCGCCAGCGAATTGTTCGACGATGGGTTCGAAAATGTACGTTTCGAGAGCTGGATGCCCGGCAGGATGATCATGGTTGAGAACCCACGCGGTCTCGAAATGCTTGTTCTCGCGGGGCGCTTGTCGATCGGCGACCAGGTGTTGACGTCGCAAAGCTGGGCTCGCTTGCCGCCTGGGCAGGCGCTGAGCACCGTCGCCGGCGCGGAAGGCGCGAAGGTCTGGTTGAAGGACGCACCCCTTCTCCATCCGGACGTATGCCGACTGCCATGAGGTCGATCGGGCATCCATCGGCTATAATTTTTAGCCGAGGTCGCGAAGGGGCTCCCCTGACGCGATGGCACCCGCCGACAATCGCGGGCGCACGGGGATCAGCGCGCGTCGCGCCGGGCCGACCTATCGCTTCTTCCTGGTGCGAGACTGAGGCGTAGGGCGGGACACCTTTACGAAGGACTTGAACGCTTCGGTCACGGCCCGAACTGTTGGAGCGTCGATCATTCCCCGGCGAGCCACAACCCCTATCCTTCGATGGACAGGCGGGTCGAACGATATGGACTTGAGTTTGTCGGCCGGCTCAAAGGAGAACAAACCGACTGGAATGATGGCGACGCCAAGCTTCAACTTCACGATTCTGACCATCGTCTCGATGCTGTCAAACTCCATGAAATCGTTCACAAGGATACGTCTCTCGCGCAAAGTAGCATCGATTACTCGGCCAACTCCCATTGCGGGATTGAAACGAATGAACGGATAAGTCCGTAGCAAATCGCCGGTCGAGCCGCGGACCAAGTCCTTATGAATGACGACTTTCAGCTCCTCTTCGGAGATCTGTTCGAAGACAACGGCTGGATCGAATCTTTCCAGTTCTGTGACGACGGCGACGTCCAGATGCTTCTCCTCGACCTTGAATGCGAGCTCGGGTGAAAGCCCGCTCTGCACTTGAATTCGTAAGCTTGAGTGGTCACTTCGCAATTTCGACAGGGTCTGCGGAAGCAAGTGCGTCGCAACCGATGGGATCACGCCCAGCCTCAACGATCCGGTGAGCGCAGTCGCGGGCGCCGAAGCGAGCAGCCGGAGCGCGTCGTACCGCTCGATGATATGGCGCGCTTCGTCGACAAGCCGCCAGCCGTTGGCATTAAGCACAGGAGGCCTGCTCGTCCGGTCGAAGAGCTTCGTTCTCATGTCGACTTCAAGAGCCTTCATCTGCATGCTGACTGCAGACTGAGTCATGTAGAGTCGCTGTGCGGCGACGTTGAAGCTGCCTCCGTCGGCGATGGCCACAAGCGTTCGGAGTTGTCTGATGCTCATGAGCATCGACTTAACATATTTTGAAGTCGGGCTCATAAAATATTCGTTTGCGTTTTGACAGGCTTCGGGGCGAATTGCGACGGACGTCCTAGCGACCGAAAGAGGACCAACCCATGCACATGAAGCTGTCGCCCGAGCAACTGAAGCTTCGAACAGCCGCCCGCGAACTTGCCGAGGCGGAGTTCGCTCCAAAAGCGGCGGAAGTCGATAGGACGGAAGCCTATCCGTTCGACAACGTGACCGCTCTAAAGCAGGCCGGCTTCATGGGATACACAATTCCGAAGGAGTATGGCGGCCGCGGTGGGAGCTTCTTTGAGGCGGCGCTGATCATCGAGGAAATGGCCCGCGTATGCGGTGCTACGGGGCGAATTGCCGTTGAAGCAAACATGGGCGCCATTTCGGCCGTGATGCAGTACGGCACCGAAAAGCAGAAGCGCTTGGCTGCGGAGTTGGTTCTGGCCGGTGACAAACCTGCGATCTGCATCACTGAACCGAATGCCGGCTCGGCCGCGACTGAAATGACGACGCGTGCGGACAAGCGCGGCGGAACCTATGTTATCAATGGCAAGAAGCATTGGATTACCGGAGGCGGCGTCTCGAAGCTTCATTTGATCTTCGCCCGCGTGTTCGATCAGAGCGGAGTCGAGCAGGGCATTGGTGGGTTCATCGCGGTAGCCGGCGCTCCCGGATTGATCGTAGGTAAGCGCGAGCCAGCCATGGGGCTGCGCGGGATCCCCGAGACGGAGATCATCTTTAGGGATCTCGAGATCAAAGAGGACATGCTTGTCTTGCCGCCGCGGGGCCTGCGTCGCGGCTTCGCCGATCTGATCAATGCGTACAACAGTCAGCGCGTCGGTGCCGGCACGGTAGCGCTCGGGATCGCTCAAGGCGCGTTCGAGAAGGCCGTGGCCTTCGTGAAGGAGCGCGAGCAATTCGGGCGGCCCATTGCCGAGTTTCAAGGCCTCCAATGGATGGTGGCTGACATGGCTGTCGCCATCAATGCAGCACGGCTTTCTCTTCATCAGGCGGCGTTGAGCGCCGACCCGTTTCCCGATGCTCTTTTGGCGGCTCAGGCGAAGATTATCGCGTCGGAGACAGCCAACACGGTCACGAATCAGGCGCTGCAGCTCTTCGGAGCACGCGGATATTCGCGGGATTATCCGATGGAACGCGCCGTCAGGGACGCTCGTATGTTCACGATCGCCGGCGGTACAGCCCAAGTACTGAGGACATTGGTTGCCTCTCGGGTGCTCGACATGAAGCTTCCACAAACGCGAGGTGGCTACAACAAGCCGACCACCTCACTCCGCGATGCTGCCGAGTGAACGCGAGCCTCGATCCAGGTAGCCAACTTTCGACGATTATCGGCCTCGGCCGGCCTCCCGATCGGATCTGAGGTTTCTCACTGTAGATCTCGCTCACTGGGCCCGGCGTGAGCATCGGCCATGCTGGGCTTTTTTCGAGCTCTCCGCCGCCGCCGGTCATCGCGTGGGTCTGTCCGGCATTTAGAAGACCAGTTCGTGAGGGACGTGCCCTTGACAAAACCACTGGCTGGCATCCGGGTGATCGAGCTGGGTGAACTGATCGCAGGCCCTTTTGTGGGCACACTGCTCGCCGACAACGGTGCGGAAGTTATCAAGGTCGAGCGACCAGGGCGCGGCGACGTGTTGCGCCAGTTCGGTCCGATCGTCGAAGGCACCAGCGCATTCTGGCAGGTCAACAGCCGTAACAAGAAATCCGTAGTCGTCGACATCACCCGGGACGGAGGGCTCGTCGTACTGCGCAACCTGATCAAGAAGTGCGATATCCTGATCGACAGCCTAAGGCCCGGCGTGCTGGAGCAACGAGGCTTGAGCGATGAGGCCCTTCGGGTGCTGAACCCCGCAATCGTCGTTGTACACGTGTCTGCCTTTGGTCGAATCGGGCCAAAGTCGAAACGAGGGGGATACGATCCTGTTGCGCAAGGTTTCTGCGGTCTCAGCTATCTGACCGGAAAGCGTGATGGCCCGCCGATGCGCGCAGGAGGCGCGGTCCCGGTCTGTGACTTCATGACGGGGCTTCTCGGCGCATTCGGCGCCATGCTGGCACTTCAGCAACGGAAAGCTGGTTTAAGCCCGATACCTGCCGTCGACGTCGCGCTATACGACGTGGCCTTTAGGATGATCGCCCCGCTGGTCGCATATTTCGAGGCCTCCGGAAAGGCCTGGCAGCGAGATGGAAATCACAGCCTCGGTGGTGCTCCGACAGGCCACTTCATGACTGCCGACGAAAAGTGGATATGTCTCTCCGTTCAGAACGATGAGCAGTTTGCCCGCTGCGCCGGCTTGGTGGGGCGCCCGGAATGGGTTTCAGATCCTCGCTTCACGACCCTTGCTGGTAGGACCGAGCATCGTAGTGAAATCGAGGCCTGGGTTTCGAAATGGATACGGAGCATGGACCGGACAACGGCATTGGCTGCCTTCGAAGCGCAGTCGCTCGGCGCGGGACCGATTCAGTCCATTGAGGATATGGCGAGCGACGAGCACCTCAACTTCAGGGGTTTGAAGCCGGTAAGTGATCCAGTTCTGGGCGCGGTGAGAATGCCGCGAGCTTTGCCCTTCGCTACCGACAAGGACGATGGGCAACGGCCCGCGCCAAAGCTGGGCGAACACACCCGTCACGTGCTTTCGCATGTCCTTGGATACGCGGACCAGACAATCGCTGACATGATTGAAGACGGCCGCATAGCGTCCGGGTAGTCGCGGCGCCCACACTCGCCGGATCGTTGCTTTCAATCTGAGGTCACGATCATTCCTCTCGAAATTCGCGGAACGGAGATCCTATGTTTGATGATAGAGGATTGGGGCTGAGCTCCAAGCATGAGGGTGCAGTGACCGCCTATAACGAGGCGATCAGGAGCTTCCTTGAGTATCGGACGACAGCAATGCCCTTGGCGAAGCAGGCGGCGGACCTGGACCCGCAGTTTTGCCTCGCGCACTGCTTGCGTGGCTACTTCTTCATGATGTTCGGAACGCTCGCGGTACTCGACAAAGCTAGGGCCGCCCTCGGACAAGCCGAGCGGACCTCCGAAGGAGCCACAGATCGCGAAAGGAGGCATGTCGAAGCCTTGCGCCTCTGGATCGAAGGCGATCTGATGGCGGCGAACGCATGTTGGGAGCGCATTCTCACCGACTATCCGCACGATCTTCTGGCCTTGCGTCTCCACCACTTCAGCAGCTTCTGGATGGGGCAAACCCGCGCTCTGAGATCGATCCCCGCATCCGTACTGGCGGACTGGCGAAAGGACATGCCGGGGTATGGGAATCTTCTCGGCATGCTCGCCTTTGGGTGCGAAGAAAACGGCGACTACGGGAACGCCGAACGTTACGGGCGGCAGGCGGCTGAGGTCAGTCCGGATGACCTGTGGGCGTTGCATGCCGTTGCGCACGTACTCGAGATGCAGGGGCGGCACAGGGATGGGCTGGATTGGCTTAACCATCCACTCGACAAATGGAACGATCGCAATCCGTTCCGGCGGCACCTTTGGTGGCACAAGGCACTCTTCCACATTGATGCGGGAAGGCTCGATGGTGCCCTTGAGCTGTATGACTCGGCCGTCATGGGCGAAAAATCGGATTTCTATCTCGACATCCAAAATGCGGCGTCCCTTTTGGCCCGCCTGGAATTCTGCGGCGTTGATGTCGACACTCGCTGGGAGAAGCTGGCCGATTACGCCGAGAATCACATCGATGATCACGCGTTAGTCTTCACTGACATCCATTTCGTTATGTCGCTGGCGCGCGAAGGCCGCTTCCACGCAGCTAGACGGTTGATCGAATCAATGAAGACCTACTCTAGCGACGAGACGAAATACGTAAGTGGCGTCATTCAAAAGCTTGGCATCCCGCTTTGCGAGAGCATCATCGCCTTCGAGCAAGGCCGATATGATGATGTGGTCAATGAAATTATGCCGTTGCGTCACGTCACCGGCCCGGTCGGCGCAAGCCACGCACAGCGCGACATTTTCGATCAGTATCTTCTTGAGGCCGCGCTCCGCGCGAACAAGATTCCGCTCGCTCAGAAGCTACTTCAGGAGCGCAGATTCTTGAAGCCAGGCAGCCACGAGAGCGAATACAAGCAGGCCAGGTTGCGAAAATCGATGGCATCGCGTGCATAGCATGCGGCGATGCCGCGCAGATCATTCGTGCGTTGGAGCCGGTTCAAGGAAACTCCGCTCTGTCGCGCTGAGCAAGTGGAGGTATTCTCGATGAGTTCACCTAATGCAATGGCGAAGTACATCGAGCGTGGGATGACTGTCGCGCTTCCGGTAGATTACGCTGGCGTATCGATGGCCATGACGCGCGAAATGATCAGGCACGGTGCGAATGATTTGCACCTGGTCTGCGTGCCGACTGGAGGCCTACAGGTCGATCAGCTTATTGGAGCCGGCTTGGTCAGAACAGTCGAGACGAGCGCGGTCTCATTGGGCGAGGCGGGCGGCGCGCCTCGGTTCAATGCCGCCGTCAAGGACGGCTCAATTCGATTGATGGATGCGACTTGTCCCGCCATTCATGCCGGCCTGATGGCGGCTCAGAAAGGCATTCCGTTCATGCCGATGCGGGGGCTGATCGGAACAGACCTGCTTCGGCACCGGGCAAACTGGCGCGCAATCGACAATCCTCTCGCCGATGGGGGCGATCCGATCGTCCTGATTCCTGCCATCAAGCCGGATGTGGCTATCTTCCACGCCCCCATGGCTGACCGTTTCGGGAACGTCTGGATCGGGCGGCGACGCGAACTCGCGGCCATGGCCTATGCCTCAAGTATCACGATCGTCACCGTAGAGCGCATCGTGGAGAAGAACCTGCTGGCGGACGAGCTGACGGCCGCAGGGGTGCTTCCTGCCCTTTACATCACGGCCGTCGGGCGAGCTCCGCGAGGCGCGTGGCCCTACGGCCTTTGGGGCGAATATCCCCCGGATACGGCAGAGATCGCTCGCTATGCTCAGGCGGCGCGGACGGTCGAGGGATTTTCTAGATACATGACCAACGTCAGATCGGAGGAGGTATCGTGACTGGTGTCCTTCCCCGCGAGATATTGATCCATGCGATCGCGCAGCTATTGGACGGCGTCAAACATGTGGCCGTGGGCGCTTCGTCACCCATTCCTGCCGCAGGGGCTATGCTTCTGCGCGCGTTGAAAGCTGCCAAGGGAGAACCTGGCCCGCGCATCTCGATTCTCGGATCGGTTGAGCACAACTTCTTTACTAACGGCTCGGCGGAGCTCTTCGATTGCGCTGCTCAGGGACGTATCGACGCATTCTTTCTCGGCGGAGGACAGATTGACGGGCTCGGCAATGTCAATCTTGTAGGAGCGGGAGGTTATCCGCAGTCGAACGTGCGCTGGTCCGGATCTTTTGGGTCAGCCTATCTGTATTTTGTCGTGCCGCGAGTCATACTTTTCCGTGAGGAACATTCCCCGCGCGTTCTGGTCGACAAGGTTGATTTTGTGAGCGCTCCCGGAGTGAGCGGAGAAGGCGTATTCCGAACTGGAGGACCTATCGCGCTGCTAACGGGCAAGGGTCTCTTTCGCTTCGACAAGTCCCGTCCTGGATTCGTCCTCGACAGCGTTCATCCGGGGCACGATCTCGATGAAATCAGGGCGTCGACCGGTTTCAAATTCGAGCATGCTGACCAGCCAGGTCGAACGGCATTGCCCGACGCATCAACGCTACATCTGCTCCGCGGTAAGGTGCTCGACGAGCTTGCCGAGACGTATGGCGAGTTCGCAGCACAGATGCGTGCTGTGCACTCCTGATGCTAGTGTTCATCTCACGCTAGTCGGCCAGCACTTGGCGAAGATCGCGGAGGATGCGATCTGCCCGAAAAATGCTGTGGCGAGATCGGTCTCTCCCGGGATCACTGCTGCTGCCGCTTTGTCGGCGGACCCGAGTTTGTGAATCCGCGTCCTAGTTCACCATTGGCAGCGAAAGCGTCGTCTCTCCGGAAAGCAGCGGTTTAACTTCGAGAAGCCGTGCGCGCAGCCTGGGGTAGTTGGCCGCAAGGTTCTTGACGTTGTTGTCGCCGTTCTCGATAGCGAGCGCGGCTGCAACTCCGGCTGACTGGCCCATCTGCCAGAACGGCGGCTCCATGCGGATTTCACTGATCGCGACGTTGGTTGCCGAACCGCCGAACAGGCAGAGAAGATTCGACGGGTCACCCCTCCGGGGAAGCATATATTCGTAAGGGATCGGAGCTTTCTTGTCGGCGCCGCTGGTCGGGGTGATGTAGAGGTTGCCCTCGATGATGACCTTCCAGCTCGTGCCGTCGAAATACGCCCGATATTCGATGGCGTGACTGTCCATGTCGTAGGCCGCAACCGCAATCGTCTTGGTCGAGCGCGGCGTGGTACCGTCTGGCGCGTTGAGGTCCTCGGCCGTAAGCACGTAGTCCCCGACGATACGGCGACCGGAGCGGACATAAATCTGGCTATTGAAGTTGGGCTGATCGCCCCAATTCGGAGAAACATAGTGCTTTGCCGAGAGACCGTAGGTCAGCGCCGAAGCGCGGATCGCGGCGGGGACGCGGCTGTCCTCCTCGTGTTGCAGGAGATACCACAGCCCGAAGATGTAGCTCTTGTGGAGCTGGATGATCTCTTCGCGGCGAGCATAGCTGGCCGTGGCGTATTCGGTCGAGGTCGGGTCCACGAAGTCGCTCGACATGATGTTCTTCGTATTGAAATCGAAAACGTCAGCCGCCAGCGGCTGAATATTGAAGATGTCGGTCAGGACCAGCGTGGGGTCCGCGGCGAACAAGCGCAGCAGGATCTCATATTTCGACTTCGAGTAGCCGGCAGGTGGAGTCGATGGGAACGGGATCATATAGGCAGGCGTCGTGGTCAATGTCAGGCGATAAGCCATCGATTGAACCTTGCCGTCCGCCGAACCGTTCGCGGGGGTACCGTTGGCGAAGACGCCCTGCACGCCAGCAATCAATCCGGAATTCGTGTCTCCGGGCGTGTTCCACGGATCGATGTCGACTGCCGCGCCCGAATGATTGGTTGCCTGGTTCGGCCGCGAACCGTAGGTGGTTTGAACTCCCCGGAAGCCATTCGCCGCCTCCGCGCCAGCGCCGGCCTTCTCGCGACCGACCGTCATGGTGCAACCGCTGACATAGGCCAAGTCCATCTCGTATGAGCAATCGATGAAGACTCTTCCGCTGAATGTCCGGCCGTCCCGCGTCGTGAAGCCGGCGATTTGTCCATCCACAACGGCCGCGCTGACCGCACCGGTTGACCAATAGACCGGGATATCGGCACCGCCCGTGAACGACGGGTCAAGCAGCTCCCGGTTGGCCTGCTCGAAATGGCGAGGCTCGAAAGAGATGTTCGACGTGCCTTTGAGGAGCGTCTTGATGCGCTTGCCGAGATATCGCGCCACCCCCGAGAACTCCGTCGGAGCGGTGCCGCCGGCCCAACCCAAATCGCCGGCGAGTGTTTGGGTGCGATTGATGAGATATCGCGGCAGCCCTGTGATCGCGGTCGGAGCCGTGCTGTCGGTCCACCCTAGTCCACCGACGCCGGGTACTCCACCCACGTTGTAGTCACGCCAGCCGCCCACGATACAGACGGAATGTCCCTCTCGAGCCAGCGATCGCGCGGCGAGAACGCCGGCCGCCGTCGCACCATAGACGATCGCATCGTAAGTGGTGACGTTCTGTGGTTGGTAACCCGCTTCGTAGGTGTCCAGTTCAGCGGTGGACATGACCTGATGCCACATTGCAAGGACCGCGCTGAGCTCTCGCATCTGTGCCGCGGTGAGGTTGCGGCCGGCAACGAACCAACTGGACAGCGCTCTGGTGCTGCCGGACGGGGTCCCGTTGTTGTTGGCTGCCAACAGGTACATCTCGTGCGCGGGCAAAGCCGCCGATACGGACGCGACATCGGCGACCAGGCAACCGTTGCGATAGGCTTGGAAGTTGTCAGAGTTGCCTCGCGAGACAGCGTTGAAAAACTGGCCGTCCCAATCCGCGGTGTTTCCGATGGCGGTAACGAGTGCGCCGCCGCAGCGCGCAGCCATTGTGTTTGTAGCGCTATTCCAGATACCAACGGTGATGCCGTTCGTGGAATCGTTGGCACCGATTTCAGAAGACGTGCCGGCAACAGCCCCGGGCGAGCAAGAGAAGACGCCAGCCGCGTGACTCGTCTGAGGGAGGCTGGAGCATTTCAGACCCGTCATGCGGAAGTAGCCGCCTCCGGAGGCCGCAACAGTGGTGTTGGCAACAAGCGTGACGTTGCCGACCTGCGTAAGGTCATACATGCCGGGGTTCTTGATGTTGATCCTTGACGCGGCGAGCGTCGGTCCGGCCTTGCCCAGGTGGACAAGACACGGCCAGACCGGATCGCTGACCGGAAAGTTCTTCAGCCGCCTGATGCCTCGGTTGAAGGTGCATTTGCGACGGCGCGTCATCGTCGTGCCGGCCGCAGCCCACGCGGCAGCAAGCGCCTCGGTCTCGGGCTCGAACGCGAAGTTCGGGAGGACGACGGGACCGCTGCCGCTCTTCGCTTTCCCGGAGGAATCGAGGTCGTCTTCACTCGGCTCGAGCTGCTCGATGCCGAAGGCTTGACCTCGCTCGCTCACAAGGAGAGCGGCCGCGCCGACTAGCCACTGCCTTCGGTTCAAAACGCACGGCCCCGCAAGGCTGAATATGCTTTCGAATTTGCCATTTGCGCCTTTTGCGAGCCGCCAGAACTTGCGATCATGTTACTCGTCGAGACTTACATCAGCCTTACGGTTGCAGCTTCGCGGACGCAAAGTGAGCGGTGTGGTCGGTGTGGCCTTCTTGGCGCCGCTAAATGGCCGGGCGTACGCCATTGATGAGCCGCTATCGGACGGTGGGTTCATCGTGGAGCCATCATTGGTGCGGGGTGCAACCAAATCGCTGCGCGTGTACTGACAGCCGCCAGCGTGAAAACCAGGGGGAACGGCAGGATCGATCAGGCGGTGACGCCGGCGAAAGGCTTGCCGCAGTTCATGGCTTGGGGAGAGGCGATGAACCATGCCATAGAGGGACGCCGGCTGCTCACCGCGATATTCGTGTGCGGGGGGCTCCGGACGTTGGCGCGAGCCTCGTCGACAGATGAGGCTCTGGACGGGTGAAGCGGATCGCGGATGAAGCTTTTCATTTTCGGGCTGGGATATTCGGCAACATACGTCGCGCGGAGGCTCGCGGCCGGTGGCGTGGCAATCGCGGGAACGGTCCGCTCGCAGGCGAAGGCCGATTTGCTGTCCGGCGCGGGCTATGCGATGCGGTTGTTCGTAACCGACCAGCGTGATGCGGCGATTGCTCGCGAGCTTGCGGACAGCGACGCGGTGCTGGTCTCGGTGCCTCCGGGCGCACAGCAGGACCCTGTGCTTCAGATCTATCGCGACGATCTGGCGGCGGCCTCGCACCTGCGCTGGATCGGCTATCTGTCGACGGTCGGGGTCTATGGCGATCACGGTGGCGGATGGGTCGATGAAACGACGGTGCCGACGCCGATGAGCGAGGCCTCGCGCCGCCGGCTCGACGTGGAACGGCAGTGGCTGGACTTCGGCGACGCGCACCGCATTCCCGTCCACATCTTCCGCCTGGCGGGGATTTATGGCCCCGGTCGCAACCAGCTCGTTCAGCTCGCCGAAGGCAAGGCGCGACGGATCGTCAAGCCCGGGCACGTGTTCAACCGGATCCATGTCGAGGACATCGCCCAGATCGTCGAGGCGTCGCTCGGCCGGCCCCGCGCCGGCGCCATCTATAACGGAGCCGACAACGAGCCGGCTCCGCCGCAGGATGTGGTGGCATTTGCCGCCGAGCTCTGCGGCCTGCTGCCGCCACCGGACATCCCGTACGAGCGCGCGGAGTTGGCGCCGATGTCGCGAACCTTCTTCAGCGAATGCAAGCGGGTCCGCAACACGCTTCTGCGCGACGAGCTGGGCGTCGCGCTGCGGTATCCGACCTTTCGCGAGGGATTGACCGCCCTGCGCGCCGCCGGCGATGGTCCGAAGCCGCCGCCGGGCAAGTGAATCTCATTCGCCCGGAACGAGGCTTCCGATCGGCGGCCGCGCGAGGCGGCGATGCCTGCGGCGCGACAAATAGAGCAGGAGGCCCGTCACCGTGAAGAGCGGCATCAGCGCCGCGGCCAGCATGAAGGCGAGCTTGCCGGGCCATCCCAGGATGGCGCCGCGGTGGATGTCGAGCACGCCGGCGAGGATGCGCTCGCCGAACGTCTTGTTCGCGTAGAGGTCCGACGACACCAGGCGGCCGGTGACGGCATCGATGTGAAGTTCGTCACGGACGCTTTCGAGCGTTGAGTCGCGCGCCCATGACCTGACGCGCACCACCGTGCCGGCGCCGACGGGCAGCGTCAGCAGGGCCCTTGCATAGCGGCTGCCCTGTTCGTGCAGGAAGGTGGACCAGACGCGATCGAAGGTCAGCGGCGTGACGCCGGTCTTGGCATCACCCCTGGCGTCACCTTTGGCCTCGCCCTTGGCGTCCGCCGCGACCATGCCGCGCGGCGATTTGGGCTGGGCGGCGGCTGACGTTGAAGGGCGCGCGAGCAGCCAGTTGGCGCCGGCCTTGTACCATTCGAACGAATACCAGAGGCCGGTGAGCGTCATCACCAGATAGATCGGCAGCACCCAGGTGCCGGTCACGGCGTGTAGCGAGCGGTGCAGCCCGCGGCCGCGCAGCGCCAGATTTGGCTTCAGCCAGATCCTCACGCTGCCGGCGCGATGCGGCCAGCGCAGCACGAGCCCGGAGATCAGCATCACGATCAGGCAGATCGCGGCCGTGCCGGTGATCTTGCGACCATAGCCGTTGCCGTCGCCGGGCAGCAGCAGCCAGCGATGCAGCTTGCGGACGGTGGCGAAGAACGCCTCGCCGCGCGGTGAGCCGAGCACATGTCCATTATAGGGATCGACATAGACCGAGGACGGCCGCCCGCCGCCTTCGCTGCGCGCAAAGCGGATGCGCACGGCGGCGGACGGATCGCTCGTCATCATCACGGCCGAGACCTTGCCGGTCTCGCCGGCGGCCTGCAGCCGCGCGACCAACTCATCCGGCGTCAGCCGTTGTGTCGCGCTTGCATCGACGTTCATGATGTCCCGGTTCAGGCTTGCCTCGATCTCATCCTCGAAGCTCATCGTCGCGCCGGTGAGCCCGACCAGGGCCCACAGCAGCGCGAGCGCGAGGCCCGCGATGGAGTGGACCTGCAACAAAGCAGCCTTGATCTGATGTCGCAGGTCACTCATCGAAGCCGACCTTTCTGATCAGCGCGATCGCGGCCTGCTGATGCGCGGCGATCTGGTCGATCGGCAGCGTATCGGCCGGGAACGACCCGAGCTCGTCGAGGATCGGGTGCGGCGGCGCCGCTGCCAGCAGCGGATATTCCAGCTCGGCGGCGGCAAATGTCTGCTGGGCCGCCGGCGTCAGGAGAAACTCGATGAATCGTTTGGCGGCCGCCGGATGGGGCGCGTGCTTTGCGATGGCCACGCCCGTCAGGTTGACGTGGGTGCCGCCGCCCTTGAACACCGTCGGCACCGCCTTCACGGTCCCGGCCTGGCTACGCCACTCACCGCCTTCACGGCCGTCGCGAAGCTGCGCGAGGGCGACAGTGTTGCCGATGCCGATCTCGCAGCTTCCTTGCGCGATCTCGCGGATCACGTCGTTGTCCTTGCCGGCAGGCCTGTGCGCGAGATTGGCGTTCAGGGCGTTGAGCCAGGCTTCCGTCGCCTCGACGCCGTGATGCGCGAGGTAGGCCGCGACCAGCGCGACGTTGTTCTGGTGCAGCGCGGAGCGCATGCAGAGTTTGCCGCGCCATCTGGGATCGGCGAGATCCTCATAGTCGATCTCGGCAAGCGGGTTATCCTTGCGCGCCATCACCACGCGCGGACGAAGGACAAGCGCGATCCACTGAAAGCCGCCGCCGCGGAAGTGCGACGGCACGGCCTGATCGACCTCCGAGAATACGAAGGCCTCCGTCAGCCCGCGATTGGAGAGCTGGGTGGTCTTGTCGAGCCCGATGGTCAGCAGGACATCGGCAGGCGATGCGTCGCCTTCGGCCGTCAGACGCTTGACCAGGCTGTCCTCGACGAAGACGGTCTTGACGCCGATGCCGCTTGCCTTCGTAAAGGCAGCCGTCACCGGTTCGAGCAGATGGGCCTCGCGGGTCGCGTAAAGAGTGATCTCGTCGGCGCGGACCGCGGTGCTGCCGACGGCGACCGCCGCCAGCGCGGCGAGCAGTCCGATCGCTGTCCGCGCTGCGCGCATGTCAGAACTTCACCGTTGCCGATAGCGAGAAGCGCCGCGCGTCGCCCATCGCCACCGCCAGGTTGCTGACGGCGGAGGGATAGTAGACGGTATCGAACAGGTTCTTGACGTTGAACTGGTAGATGACCGGCAAGGTCTGGTAGCTCGTCTCGTAGGTCGCAAACAGGTCCGCAACCGTGTACGACGGCAGCACGAAGCTATTCGCGGCATCGCCGGCCCGGTCGCCGACATAGCGCGCGCCGCCGCCGAGACGAAGCCGGCCGGGCAGGGCCGTGCCGAAGTCGTAGACGAGATAGAGCGAGGCCGTGTTCATCGCGACGTTTTGCAATTGCTTGCCGGCGTAGGTCGGGTCCTCGGTCACCCGCGCGTCGGTGTAGCCGTAGCTGCCGATCATGCTCCAGTTGTCGGTGAGGCGTCCCGTGACGTCGACCTCGACGCCGCGCGAGCGCGCCTTGCCTGCGGTCGTGTAGACGTTGAGGCCGGTGGTGGTGTCGAGCTGGCTGACCAGCACGTTGCTCTTGTCGATGTCGTAGAACGCGACCGTTCCGGAGAGCCGCTTGTTGAGGTCGAACTTGACGCCGGTCTCGTACTGCACGCCTTCCTCGGGCGCGATGTTCGAGCCGAGCACGACGCCGCCGCCGTTGCTCAACGGAGCGATCGTCGAGTTCGGCTTCAGCGACTGCGTGTAGCTCGCATAGAGCGAAACCTGGTCGGTGAGCTTGAGAATGACCCCGCCGAGCGGGAGCACCTTGTCGGCAGATACGTTGGTGTTGGTGACGAAGGGCCGCCCTCTGCCTGCGATCTGGTCGTAATCCATGTAGCGCACGCCGCCGACCAGCGCGAACCGCTCGGTCAGATGCAGCGTGTCCTGGAAGAACAGCGACCACTGGCCGAGCTTGTCGGTCTGGGCGCTGTCGCGGGCGGATACCGTCGTGCCCGGCGTGATCAGCCCATAGACCGGATTGTAGAAGTTGAAGCTCGGCGTCGCCTGCCGGATCAGATTGTCCCGATAGATCGTGCGATACTGGCCGTCGCCGCCGAACAGCACTTCGTTGCGCATGTTGCCGATCCAGACGTTGCCCTGCAGATAGGATGTGCCGTAGCTGACATTGCTGAGCGAGCCCTGCGTGCCGTCATTGCTGCGCGCCTCGACGCCGGTCTTGGCATTGATGCCGGTGATGCGGAGCTGGTTGGCGCTGAAGGTCTCGGTGTTGTAGCTGTAGCCGGCAAACAGCTTCCAATCCTGGTTCAGGCGGTGCTCGACCGAGGCCTGCATCAGGTCGGAGGTTCCCCACATGTTGTTGAAGGGTTCATCGAGCCGGCGCGTCGCCGGGATCGCAACCGGCGCCTTGGTCACCGGATCAAAGGCGGTGCCGCGGTCGAACGGAGTGATGAACTCGCGGTGCTCGTAATTGAGCTGAACCGTCGTGTTCTCACCGTACCATGCGAGCGACGGTGCGACCAGCATCTCGCGGTGGCGCCCGAAGTTGCGCCAGTAGTCCTCGCTCACACCGTAGCCGATGAAGCGATAGGCGAGGCCGCCATCGCCGATCGGGCCGGTGATGTCGACGGTTCCGTCGGCGCCGCTCCTGGAGTTGCCGTAGGTCGAGCCCAGCAGGGTGACCGAGCCGTGCTGATAGAGCTCGGGGCGCTTGCTGATCGTGTTGACGATGCCGCCGGGGTCCATGATGCCGTAGAGCAGCGACGCCGGGCCCTTGAGCACCTCGACGCTTTCGACCGCGGGATTGAAGCTGCGTCCCTGCACCAGCGGCATGCCGTTGCGCATGATCGAGCCGTCGCGGTTGTCGCCGAAGCCGCGGCGGATGACGGCGTCCTGGGTGCCGGCCAGCGTGTTGGTCTGGGTGACGCCGCTGACATTGATCAGCGCGTCGTCGATGTTCCGGGGCAGCTGGTCCTTCAGCACCTGCTCGGGCACGACGTTGACCGCCTGCGAGGTGTCGAGCGGCGAGGCGCCGCTGCGCAGCGTCGTCGCGCTTGGCATCGCGCGATAGCCGAGCTTGGCTTCGTTCAGCACGGCCGCCGCGGCGGCGGCACGCTCGGACGGCGTCGGTTGCGCCGGCTGGGCATTCCGGTTGCGCTGGCGCGCGGCGGCCGCGGCTTGTGGCCGCTGCGCCGATCTTGCCGCCGCTATAGTGGGCTTGCGCTTTTGCGTCGGCGATTCCACCGTGACGGGCGGCAGCGCAACGCTCGATTGCGCGTTCGCTGGCGTCACCGAGGACGAGACATCGGCGAGCAGGATGACTGCGCCGATGAGCAGATGGGTGCGGCCTTTGTCGGCGGGATTTCGATGGTGTCCGACAAGCCGGCCATCAGCGTTGAGAGTCACTTCCGATACTTCCAGTCAGCAAGAACACATTCGCGCACGCGCCTCTAGCAGCCGCCGCGCATGAAAAGAACTGGACTGGACTTGAATCTCTCTAAGGTGAGACGTCGCGCGCGTTGCTCATGCACCTGAAGTCAGCTTGCGTGCGCGGGCCTGCATCAATTGCATTGGTCGGCGTGTCGACGGAACGAGGAGCGACGTTGCGTGAGCCTGCGTCAAACCGTCGCGGGTTACAAGATGCTCCTGGCGGTTTGAGCGGGATTATGGGTCATGGGCCGCCGAACGCCATCTCCGGCGGTCCCGGGTCCCGTGAATTCTCGAACCGCGCGTGTTGCGCCCCGGCAAATCCTCACGCGCTGCGCGTCAGGACATCTCCAGGCAGACGGGCGTCGAACTGACCGTCCCCGCGCTCACACCGTCGCGCGCCATCGATTCGATTGTGCTCCAGTTCTCGCGGAAGATGCGCGTCGCCTCGTTCGCGCTTTCGGCCTGGATCGTGAGGCTACACGCGCGTCTCGCGCCATTGCTGGCGAGCTGGAAATGGAAAACAAATCCAGATGACTCCGCACTCCGTGCGCCCGACGGTCCATGCTGCATGAAGGCTCTTCCCCAATTGCCGTGTTTGCATCCCGCCCGCGGGCAGGATTGGACCGTGATGCGGCACAGTCGTGGTTCAACAACCTACAATCTGCGAGATCGCGCATTTTGTTCGGTGGTGTTGCCGGGATTCAACACGACGTGGAACTTTGCGGAAGCGCGGGCCGGAATCGGCAAGCGATCGCGGCGTCATCGGGTGCGATCAGGCGCCGGAGCGCTTTCATGCCTTCCCGGCCTGACGGTCGGCACTATCGGCAATGACGGCGCGCGCAATCGTGACTTCGGGCGCCGAGGTCGTCGGGTAAGATCGATCGGTCGCCGCATGTCGACTGTTTCGTCGAGCCTGTACGGAGCCTCTGCATCTGGACGATCGCTTCCATGAGACTGTGGTTCTCGGCCCGGATCGCGGTGCTGCTGCTTGCGGTGCCTTTCATCCTGGTGCTGCGCGCTGTGGCTGACGCCGACATGTCTGCAGAGGTCCGGGACGTCGTGACGCGCGAGCTCGCGCCGACTGCGACCGCGGCTGATCCCGGCGGTCTTTCCGCAGTCGTCTATGCCGGCGGCCGGCTCGCGTTCTTCAATTACGGCTTCGCCGATGCCAAACGACGGGTCACGCAGGACACGCTGTTCAACCTCGCATCGCTACGCAAGATCTTCGAGGCGACGCTGGTCGCGCTCGGCATCAATCGTGGCGAATTGCGGCTGGATGATCCGGTCGGCAAATATCTGCCCGAGCTGCACGGCGACTATATCAGCCGCGTCACCATCGGCGAGCTCGTCACCCATACGTCGGGACTGCTGCTGCCGACCGATCATCCGCCCTGGCCGAACGCGACCTTCAGCCGGGATCAGTTCATTGCAATGCTCAATGCATGGACGCCGCCGGCCGGAGAGCAGCCCGGCAAGCAGCGGATTTATACGCATGCCGGCTACGTTCTGCTGCAGCTCGTGCTGGAGCGGCGCTACCGCATGCCGATCCGCACGCTGATCGAAAGCCGCATTCTGAAGCCGCTCGGCATGACATCGACGTTCCTTCCGGAGCGCGGCGACGGCAATCGCGCGCCGATGACCCCCGAGATCATGCAGCGCATGGTTCAGGGCTACTCCGATCAGGGCGTGCCGATCGGTCCGCCGGGCGACCAGCAAGGTTACTACGACTTCCCGGGGGCAGGCCAGATGTTTTCCTCGGTCCGCGATCTCGGCATTCTGCTTCGTGCTTGCCTCGACGGTGCGGTGATCGACCCCGAACTGCGTGCCGCATTGCATATGACCGAACGCGAGAGTTTTCGTGTCGATGAAAAATTCGGGCAGGCGATGGCGTGGGAGAATGTGCGTGTTGCCGACGTCACCGTCGTCGACAAGCCCGGTGGCCTCAACAACGCCTCGGCCTATATCGGCCTGGTGCCGGCGCGGAAGCTCGGCATCGCGCTGCTCGCCAATCGCGGCGAATATCCGCACGAGATCGCCCGTTACCGGATCCTTCCGGCGCTCGCGCGGCTCTGATCATGTTGCGATGAGGCGGAGGCGCAAACGGGGAGGAGCCTTGCGAAAATTGCGATGGCGCGGCTCCCTGATCGGCTGTATAAGCCGGTAGCTTCTTCTCCACCTTGAAGAGGCTGACATGACCGATCCGAATGCGTCCGATTTGCATACGTGGCTTTCGCAACAGCACCACGGCCTGCGGACCTTCAAAACCTTCCAGCAAAAACTCGAGACCTTGAGCAGGCACGACCCCGAGCAACGGGCCGTCTGCCGGCTGCTGAGCGGTCTCGTCGGCAGCTATATCGAGGCCTTCGACGAAGAGCCGTTGCCGGTCGTGGTCGCCGACCGCGCCTATGGCCGTCTGCTCGATCTCGTCGCAAGCCTCGATCTCACGGCAAATGCCGACCGGCGGCTGGCCGACATCAACCGCATCGCGGCCTGCGATCTGCTGCACTGATCGCGTCGGCAGCCAGAGCGAGATGAGCCTTCACTGAATCGGTTTGACGGTGGCCTTGGGTTCACCTCTCCCCATTGGGGAGAGGTCGATTTGCGCAGCAAATCGGGTGAGGGGCTGCGTATCGAATTAGAGACCGTAACCCCTCACCCGGCGCCATGCGCCGACCTCTCCCAAGGGAGAGGTGAACTTTCGCTGCCGCG
This sequence comes from Bradyrhizobium sp. ISRA464, assembly GCF_029910095.1. Taxonomy (NCBI): domain Bacteria; kingdom Pseudomonadati; phylum Pseudomonadota; class Alphaproteobacteria; order Hyphomicrobiales; family Nitrobacteraceae; genus Bradyrhizobium; species Bradyrhizobium sp. ISRA464. Next base: position 2,337,320 of record NZ_CP094526.1, read on the forward strand.
CCAACTCAATCTAATCTCATCATGCTCTAGCCTCGGCGCGCCGCGACCAAATCGCGATAGAGCGCCGCGTAGCTGCCGGCGCGGTTCTGCCAGGAGACGTCAGTTGCCATGCCAGCCTGCTGCAGCCGGCGCCAGGTCACCTGGTCGTTGAACAGCAGGTTCGCCTTGCGCAGGGCATGGGCGAGCGCATCCGGAGTGACCGGGCCGAACTTGACCCCGGTCGCCGCGCCGCCGCGGACCGCGACGTCGTCGACGTCGAGGACGGTGTCGGCAAGACCGCCGACATCGGCAACGATCGGGATCGCGCCATAGCGCAATGCGCACAATTGGGTGAGGCCGCAGGGCTCGAAGCGCGACGGCACGGCGAGCGCATCCGCGCCGGCCTGGATCAGATGCGCCAGCGCCTCGTCATAGCCGATCACGACCGAGATCCGTCCGGGATGGGCACGCGCGAGCGCGGAATAGCGATCCTGCAAATCGTGATCGCCGCTGCCGAGCAACGCGAGCTGGATACCTTCACCGAGCAGCGTCGGCGCAGTCTCGAGCAGCAGGTCGAGGCCCTTCTGCCACGACAGCCGGCTGATGACGCCGAGCAGCAGCGCGTCCGGATCGGGTCGAAGGCCGAAGCGCTGCTGCAGCGCGAGCTTGTTCGCGGCGCGCTCAGCCAACTGCTCCACACCATAGCGGGCGGCGATATTCGGGTCGGTGGCCGGATTCCAGACCGAAATATCGATGCCGTTGAGGATGCCGCTCAGCACATTGGATCGTTCGCGCAGCAGGCCGCCGAGCCCCATGCCGCCTTCGTCGCCCTGGATCTCCTGCGCATAGGTCGGCGAGACCGTGGTGATGCGGTCGGCGAATTGCAGGCCGGCCTTCAGGAGACTGATCGTGCCGTAATATTCGACGCCGTGGATCGTGTAGGCTTCACCAGGCAGTCCGAAGGTTGCGAGCATGTCCGGCGGAAACTGTCCCTGATAGGCGAGGTTGTGCACCGTCATCACGGTGGCAGGTCGCGGCTGCCTGCCATAATGCAAATAGGCGGGCGTGAGTCCCGCCTGCCAATCATGCGCATGCACGATGTTGGGGACGAATGATGCAATGGCGCCCTGGCCGATCTCGGCAGCGATCCGTGACAGCGCCGCAAAGCGGATGCCGTTGTCGGGCCAGTTCGTGCCGTCGGGGCCGACATAAGGATTGCCGGGGCGCGCGAACAAATGCGGCGCGTCGAGCGCGTAGAGATCGAGGCCGTCATGCGTGCCGGCGAGCACGCGGATCGGCCCGCCGTAGAATTCCGGCCATTCCAGCAGCGTCTCGGCTGATGACAGCGTCCCGAGAACGGCGGGATAACCAGGCACCAGCGTTCGCGTTGCGACGCCATGCTCGTTGAGCGCCGCCGGCAGCGCGCCGACCACGTCGGCAAGCCCACCGGTCTTGACGATCGGGTAGATCTCCGAGGCGACCGCGAGGACACGGATCGGCGTCATGTCCCGAGCCTGTCGATCATCGGCTGCGTGATCAGTGATATCCCTTGCGAGGTCGTGCGGAAGCGCTGGCCGTCGAGGTTGGGATCCTCGCCGACCACCAGGCCTTCCGGAATCCGCACGCCGCGGTCGATCACGACGTTCCTTAGGCGCGCGCCGCGTCCGACATTGACATAGGGCATGATGACCGCATTCTCGACATAGGCGTAGGAATTGACGTGCACGCCGGTGAACAGCAGCGAGCGCCGCAGCGCCGCGCCGGAGATGATGCATCCGCCCGACACCAGCGAGGTCACCGCCTGTCCGCGCCGGCCTTCCTCGTCATGGACGAACTTGGCTGGCGGGGTGATCTCGGCATAGGTCCAGATCGGCCACGACCGGTCGTAGAGATCGAGCTCGGGCACCACATCGGTGAGATCGATATTGGCGCCCCAATAGGCGTCGACGGTGCCGGCATCCCGCCAGTAGGCGCGGGGATCGTCGCCCGAGCGGACGCAGGAATCGTTGAACTGATGCGCGATCGCCCGGCCGTGCTTCACAATATAGGGAATGATGTCCTTGCCGAAATCGTGGGCCGAGTTCGGGTCGGCGGCATCGCGGCGCAATTCGTCGAACAGGAATTCCGAATTGAAGGCATAGATACCCATGCTGGCCAGCGACTTGTCGGGCTTGCCGGGCATCGGGGGCGGATCGGCCGGCTTCTCGAGGAAGGACTGAATGAGGCCGCTCTCGTCGATATGCATGATGCCGAAGCCGCTGGATTCCGCCCGCGGCATCTCGAGGCAGCCGACCGTGACGTCGGCGCCGCTTTCGACATGCTGCTTCAGCATGATCTCATAATCCATCTTGTAGATGTGGTCGCCGGCGAGCACCAGGATGTACTTGGTGCCGTGCGCTTCGAGGATGTCGATGTTCTGATAGACCGCATCCGCCGTGCCGACATACCACATCGTTTCGGAGACGCGCTGGCTCGCGGGCAGGATATCGAAACTCTCGTTTCGTTCCGGGCGGAAGAAGTTCCAGCCGCCCTGCAGATGCCGGATCAGGCTGTGCGCCTTGTACTGGGTCGCCACCGCGATGCGGCGAATGCCGGAGTTCACCGCGTTGGAGAGGGCGAAATCGATGATGCGGGATTTGCCTCCGAAATAGACCGCCGGCTTGGCGCGCTTGTCGGTGAGCTCCTGAAGTCTGCTGCCGCGTCCGCCGGCCAGTACGAAGGCGAGGGCGTAGCGTGACAGAGGCTCATTTCCAACGGTTCTCATGGTCATCCTCCCGGGCTTCAGGGCATGGCCCCGCTGCCTTCTCTTGTCCGGAAGGCCTGATCGGGCGCCAGCGGGGCCGACTGCGAACGTAGCAAGCGCAACCCGATTGAGCAAAGCGGCATGATGGATTTTCGTTCCGTGGCTTTCCGCCGGTGAAGGTCGGGGTTGCGACTTGGTTAAGGCTATTGACGAAGCGTCATTTCGGCCTACAGGAAGCCAGCCCGTCGTTCCTGCCCAGGCCAGCTCATGACCCTTTCCTCTGTCACACCCCAGGAGATCCGCGCCGCGCTGCTGCTGCGCCGGGAGATCGCGCTGCTCGATGTCAGGCATGAAGCGGAATTCGCCACCGGCCATCCGCTGTTTGCCACCAACATGGCGGCCGACCGGATCGCGCTCGAGGCCGAGCTGCGGCTGCCGCGCAAGGACGTGCCGATCGTTCTCTATGATGGTGGCGAAGGACTGGTTACAGCCGCAGCCAATCAATTGCAGGCGCTGGGCTACAGCAACGTTGGCGAGCTTGCCGGCGGCTTGCAGGCCTGGCGTTCGGCCGGCTACGAAGTTTTCCAGGACGTCAACTCCTACGCCAAGGCGTTTGGCGAATTGGTCGAGGCGCGGCGTCACACGCCGTCGCTGAGCGCGGACGAGGTCGCCGCGCTGATCGCGGAGAAGGCCAATATCGCGATTCTCGATGTCCGCCGCTTCGACGAATATGCCACCATGAACATTCCGGGCTCGGTCAGCGTGCCCGGCGCCGAGCTCGTGCTGCGCGCAGGGCGCGCGGCGCCCGATCCCGACACCACGATCATCGTCAATTGCGCCGGCCGCACCCGCTCGATCATCGGCACGCAGTCGCTGATCAATGCCGGGTTGCCCAACAAGGTGCGGGCGCTGCGCAACGGCACGATCGGCTGGACGCTCGCCAGGCACAGCCTCGAACACGGCGCCGACAGGCGCGGCGGCATCGGGCCGTTCGACGGCGCAAGCGACAATGCGCGCGACGTTGCTTACCATGCCGGCGTGCGCCGGATCGGCACGAGCGAGCTCGCCGCGCTTCAGCAGGAAACGCCGCGCACGCTCTATCGCTTCGACGTCCGCGAGGCCGACGAATATGCCGCCGGCCATCTCGCCGGCTTCCGCCATTACGCGGGCGGCCAGCTCGTCCAGGAGATCGATATGGCCGCTCCCGTCCGTGGCGCGCGCATCGTGCTGACCGACGACAGGAGCATCCGCGCCGACATGACGGCGTCCTGGCTCGCTCAGATGGGGTGGGAGGTTTACGTGCTCGACGGCGGCTATGTCGGCGCGCTGGAGGCGGGTCCGCCGCAAGTCCTGCCGAAAGGCGATCCCGCGCATCGCTACCGGCGTCCCTATGAAGGCACCAGCGTCACCGAGCAGGCGATGCGGGCCTATCTCGACTGGGAGTACGGCCTCGTCGACCAGCTTCGCCGCGACGGCACGCACGGGTTTTATGTGATCTAGTAGATGTCGGATTGGGCCGAGTAGCAGCAGCACGGGAGTTACGCCCCCTCTCCCGCTTGCGGGGGAGGGCTAGGGTGGCGGCTCTCTCCACGAATCGCATCGTGGAGAGAACCCCCACCCGGATCGCATCTTCGATGCGATCCGACCTCCCCCACAAGCGGGAGAGGTGCATCGAGTCTGCCGGTTCAGCTAGTCCTCACTTCGGCAGCGTGACGGGCTTCAGCGCGAACGGGCCCGGATCCTTTCCCTTGTTGGGGCCGATGATGTAGGACAGCTTGCCTTCGGCAACCCAACCGGTATCGCGGACCTGCATCACGGATACCGGCCCGGTAAATCCGTCCTTGATCGTGTCGATCTCGGCCTGATCGCCCTTGACCGTGACCTTGTCGAGCTTGCCGTTGCCCTCGATCAGAAGGAAGCCGCTGCCGAAAGCGCGCAGCGCATCGGCGTGATCGAGCGGGCGGGACGGTTTCAACTCGGTCACTGCGCCCAGCTTGCCGTCCTTGACCGCGATCCTGAACAGCTTTGCCGGGATGAAGGTCGTGACATAGAGGTCGCCGTCGGCGCCGATCGCGATGCCGTCGAGACCGACGCCGTCCTTGGCCGGAGCAAGCTGCGGATCGGTGGCAAAGGTCGCAAGCGCCGTGCCACCGGGTTTCAGGCTGTAGATGATCGGGGCGAAGGAATCGGTCACATAGGCGGTGCCGTCGCTGCCGACCACGATATCGTTGCAGAACGACTTTGGAGTGCTCAGCGCAAAGCTGCCCTGGGGCGCACCGCTCTTGAGATCGAAGGTCTTCAGCCAGGCGCCCTTGGTGTCGCTTGGCCCGGCGACGCCGGAGCCGCTGAGGTCGTTGGAGCAGACATAGAGCGTGCCGCTCTTCTCGTCCGCGAGCACGCCCAGCGTGGAGCGGCTGCCACCGGCGCCCGGCTTGACGAGCTGCTCGGGCTTGCCGCCCGGCGCGACCTTCGTCACGCCGCCGAGATTGAAGCTGCCGACGTAAAGCGTGCCATCGGAGGTCGAGGTGACGCTCTCCGGAAAGCTGTTGGCGGGAAGGCTGATCGGCGCCGTCTCGGCGCGTGCGGTGCCGACGGTGCCAAGGCTGAGGAAAATGGCCGCCGCGCCGAGCGCGACCGCGTGACGGACTTCGAGCAGTTCTCCCTGTGCGTGCGCACGTTCCGCGCCGCCGTTTTGTTTTGTCATGATCGCGTTTCCTGATGAGACCCGGTGCGACCCGGCAGGAGGTCTTGAGGCGATCGTCGCCGGTCGGCGGCTTGTTGGTCCTCGCAGGTTTCCGACCGGATTGTTCACCCGCCTGCCTTGTCGTTATCGGTATATACGATAGTATATAGCGTTAGGAAAGAAGCGATGGCGGAGATTGTGTGATGGAACTGACGACGTCGCGCCGGTGCTTGTGCTGCGGCGGCGTTATCGACGGTCTTACCGATGACGGTGCGATCGGGATCGAGGCCCGGATCGGCTTGTTCTCGGACGAATGCGCCTTCGTCTGCAATGCGTGCACCGCAAGCCTGATTCGGGCGGCAGCGCTACGCAAGCGGGAGATGGTTCACCGGAAATGGCCGACGCGCGATCGCGGCGTTCAGTTGGTGCCGAAGGCGTCGTAGACCAGCTTCCTGAATGCCGGCGTGATGCGCTGGCGCTCGTTCTGGGTCTGCTCCAGCATGATGTAGATCATGTCGAGTCTTGGATCGACGCCGAAATAGGTTCCGCTGCCGCTGTCCCATTTTAACTCGCCGATCGAGCCCGGCGGTGGCGGCTTGGCGATGCCGGGATCGGTGCGCACGGCGATGCCGTAGCCATAGCCGAAGCCGTCGCCGGGGAAGTACCAGTAGTCGCGGCCGACGCCGGAGCCCGGCCCGACATGGTCCGTCGTCATGTCCTTGAAGGCAGCGGGGCTCAGATAGCGTTTGCCGTCGAGCTCGCCGCCGTTGAGCAGCATCTGGGCGAAGCGGGCATAGTCGAGCGCGGTGGATACCAGGCCGCCGCCACCGGATTCCCACTCCGGGTGCGCGCGCCGGTCGCGCTCCCCTTCGATCAGGATCGTGTCCGACGGCAGCGGCTCGGCCAGGCGCGTCCGTTCGGTCTGCGGATCGAGCACGTATTTGGTGTCGTTCATCTTCATCGGATCGAAGATGCGCTGCTTCTCGAACTGATAGAGCGTCTTGCCCGAGACGATTTCGATCACCCGGCCGAGCACGTCGGTGGAATGACCATAGCGCCACAGCGTGCCGGGCTGCCGCGACAGCGGCAGCTTGGCCAGCCGCGCGACGAACTCCTTGTTGTCGAATTTTCCGTCGAACAGATGCCCGTCGCGGTAGATCTTCTGGATCCAATCCGCGCCGATATATTCGTAGGTGATGCCCGACGTATGACGCATCAGGTCTTCGATGGTGACCGGACGGATCGGCGGCACCAGCTCCAGCTTGTTCGGATCGTTGCCGCCGTCCGGTTCGATGCCGACCTTCACGTCGGCAAACGCCGGAATGTATTTCGACAGCGAGTCCTGCGGAGAGAGCTTGCCCTCGTCGACCAGCATCATCGCGGCGGTGCTGGTGATCGGCTTGGTCATCGAATGCAGCGCGAACATGGTGTCCGGCCGCATCGGCGACTTGGTCGTGAGGTCACGGTAGCCGAAGGTCTTCAGATAGACCGGCTTGCCGTGCTGCTGGATCAGGATGACCGCGCCGGGCAGCTTGCCGGTTGCGACTTCATTGTTAAAGAACGCGGTGATGCGTTCGAGCCCCTCGGGCGACGCTGCTGGGATTTCGGAGGCACACGCGGTGGCGTTCGTGAAAAGCACAGCCGAGAGCGCCACTACGCCGAGGAAACGCTTCGGCATTGAAAGGATATTGCATGCAGGATGAAATCTGCGTGGCATTGAAGAGTGAGCCCCGATTGCCCAAAGCAATCCTTCAGGCGCGAGGACTTTAGCGCGAGCATCACGCGCGACCTAGTATTTTCCTGCGGTTTGGCTTTGCGTCGCGCGTCGAACTTTACACGATTTGTGTCGCGCCGACCGGAGTGCGCACGGCATGCGACAGCACCTGCAGCGCCTGGCTCAGCTCCGCGCGGTTGCGCGCGGCGCCGAGCGAGACGCGGAGGCCCCGCGGCGCGGAATCGCCCACCGCAAAGGCATCTTCGCCGACGACGGCGAGGCCGTTGCGCATCAGATGCGACAGCAGGTCTGTGCCGTCGAAACGTCTCGGCAATGGCATCCAGATATGATGGCTTGCCGGCCGCGCCGCATAGGTCACGCCCTTGAGAAAGCGTGTCGCGAGCTGCTGGCGCGCGGCGGCTTCGTTGCGGATGGCGCGGATGATCTCGGCGGCGACGCCGGAGCGCAGCCACTGCGTGACCAGCGCGACCATCAGCGACGGCGGCATCTGCATCGTGGCCTGCAGGCTCGCGCGCATGCGCTGCTCAGCGGCAGTATCCGGCGCCAGCAGATAGGCGACACGCAGCGCCGGGGCGATGCATTTGGCAATGCTTGCGGCGAAATAGGTGCGCTCCGGAATCAGCGTCGCGATCGGCGCGATCTGCGGCTCGAGCGGGCCATAGACATCGTCCTCGATCAGTACGCAGCCCCGCTTGCGAATGATGTCGGCGATCGCCTTGCGCCTGGGCGCGCTCATCGTCGCCGTGGTGGGATTATTCTGCGTCGGCACCAGATAGATCGCCTTCGGCTTGTGCTTGCGGCAGGCCTCGTCGAACGCGTCGGGGCGGGCGCCCTCAGCGTCCATCGCCACGCCGACGAGGCGAATGTCGAGCCGCGCCGCGGCGGCCTTCGCGCCCGGAAATGTCAACGCTTCGGTGAGCACGGTGTCGCCCGGCGAGGTCAGCGCGAGCAGGGCGTTGAAGATGATGGCCTGCGATCCCGGATAGATCACGATGCGGTCGGCCGAGGCCTGCGGCACGCGCGGCTGCAGCCAGGCGGCGGCGACCTCGCGCTCATCGGCGGTGCCGCCGGGACGCGCATAGCCGAGAAAGGCGGAAAAGCCGGCGTCGGCGCGGATGGTGGCTAACCCCTGCGCGATGCGGAGATCGAGATTGGCTTCAACCGGCTGCGGCGGCAGGTTCATCGACAGGTCGATGTTGACCGGTGCGGGCAGGTCGGAGGCGGCGCGCGCGGTGGTCTCCGACACGAACGTCCCCTGGCCGACGCGGGCGTCAAGCAATCCGCGCCGGCGCGCCTCGCCATAGGCACGCGTCACCGTGGTGAGATCGATGCCGAGGGCGGAGGCCAGCGCGCGGTGGGTCGGCAGCCGTTCGCCGCGCACCAGCCGGCCGCTGGCGATATCGGCCGCCAGCGCGTCGACGATGCGCAGAAACATCGGGCCCTGCCATTCCGAAACTGTAGGGATCCAATCCATGCAATCTGGCGCTTCGTCTTTGATTGTATGCTTCCAGATGCATATTGTATGGATCAACAGGTCAGGTCAAGGATCACGGCAATGACGGACACGGTTTCCCTGCCAAAGGCGATGTTGCGCGGCTTTGCGATGAAGTGCCCGAACTGTGGGCGTGGCCATCTGTTCGGCCGCTTCCTGAAGGTGGCTGACCATTGCGAGGTATGCGGCGAGGATTTCACCCCGCAGCGCGCCGACGATTTTCCGGCCTATCTCGTGATCGTGGTGGTCGGCCACATCGTGGTGCCGGCGCTGCTGTGGATGGAGATGACCTACGCACCGCCGGCCTGGCTGCAACTCGCGATCTGGCTGCCGGTGACATTGTTCAGTTCGCTTGCAATGCTGCAGCCGATGAAGGGCGCGATCGTCGGCCTGCAATGGCAGACCGGCATGCACGGGTTCGAGATGTCGCGACGAGCTATGGCTCCGGTGCGGGCGCGGAGCAGCGCCGGGCGGACTAGTGAAGCCTGACGCGATCTCCAGAATCGTAGCCCGCATGAGCGAAGCGATATCCGGGACCTTGCTCACGGCCCCGCATGTCGCTCCGCTCATGCGGGCTACATCATCAAACCGGGTGATGATGGGCCCTGAACATCCGGCCCTTTTCCGTGACCAGCACGACGGCGAGCGCGGCCAGCGTGCAGAGGAAGAAGCCGGTCGCGAACGGCAACAGCGTGCCGTCATAGTCCTGGCCGATCGTGGTGCCGATGCCGATCCCGAGCAGGGTGGTGATCGTGCCGTAGAGCGATGAGGCGGTGCCGGCAATCTTGCCCTGCGGCTCCATCGCGAGCGCAGTGAAATTCGCCATCATCAGGCCGAAGGCGAACATCATCAGCGCCGACAGCACCATGAACAGCGGCAGCGTCAGCATCCCGGTCTTTACGGCGAGGAGCAGCGCCCCGGCGACGACCGCAAAGCCGGTCAGCGCGGCGTGCGAGATCACGCGCATGCCGATGCGCCCGACGATGCGGGAATTGAGGAAGCCTGCGATCGCGACGCCGACCGCACACGCCGCGAAGGCGACCGGAAAGTAATGGCCGAGCTTGAAGATCTCGGTGAACACCTGCTGCGAGCAGAACACGAAGGCGAACAGCGAGCCCTGCACGCCGCCGGCGGCGAGCGCGTAGCCGAGCGTCTGGCGGTTGGTGACGGTCTGGCGGAACGCCGAGAGCACCTCCGGGATCGCCAGCGACTTGCGCAGTTCGGCCGGCAGCGTCTCCGGCATGCGCATCGCACTCCAGGCGAGCGCGACCACGCCATAGATCATCAGCAGCACGAAGATGCCGCGCCACTGCGTCAGCAGCATCACGGCCTGGCCGAATGACGGCGCGATCACGGGGACTGCGATGAACACCATCATTGCAAGCGACATCACGCTCGCCATGCGCCGCCCGGCGTAGCAGTCGCGCACGATCGAGGTCGCGATCACGCGGGTGGCCGCGGTGCCGAGCCCCTGCAGCGCGCGCGCCAGCAGCAGCGTCTCGAACGAGGGCGCCATGATCGCGAGCAGGCCGGCGATGGTGTAGACGGTCATGCCGCCGAGCAGCACCGGGCGGCGGCCGAACCGGTCCGACAGCGGGCCCATGATGAATTGGCCGACGCCGAAGCCGACGAGGAAAATCGACAGCACCATCTGCGGCCGGTTGGCGTCAGCGAGGTGGAAGGCGGAGCGGATGTTGGGCAGCGCCGGCAGCATCATGTCCATCGCCAGCGGATTCAGCGCCATGATGGAGGCGATAACGACGACGAATTCCGGAAAGCCCATCGGGCGGTGGCCTGAGGAAACCCAGGCATCGGCATTGATGTCAGACACTTAGCGACCTCTTGGAGGGTCGCGATCATACCGGTCTTGCTGCGCTGCACAATCGGCGTTTTGGGATGGGTGCCCGTCGGCGGCGGGTTAGGTAGCCGGGTCATGGGCGCGGCCGCGACGGGCGTAGCCGTCGCTATATCGTTGCTTCTGCAACTATTTGCTCGTGCCGGGCGTGAAGCTCTGCTATCCCGGTACCAGCACCGTGCGGGGCAGGCGCATCGCGGCAGATCGAGCAACCCCGCACAGACAGAAACGGGGTATTGGGGAGGCTACATGTCCATCGAACTGTCCGCGCGCTCGCGCGGCGCTGAACTGTCGGATGAGGAACGCAAGGTCCTCACCGCGACGCTCGTCGGCACCACCATCGAGTGGTACGACTTCTTCGTCTACGCGCAGGCGGCCGGCCTGGTGTTCGGCGCGCTGTTCTTCGCGCCGATGAACCAGAACAATCCGCTGCTGGCGCAGATCGTCTCGTTTGCCACGCTCGGCCTCTCGTTCCTGTTCCGCCCGCTCGGCGCCGTCGTCTGCGGCCATCTCGGCGACCGGTTCGGGCGCAAGAACATGCTGGTCGTCACGCTGCTGCTGATGGGCGCGGCGACCGCGCTGGTTGGCGTGCTGCCGACCTATGTGCAGATCGGCGCCTGGGCCCCCGCACTCCTTATTCTCCTCCGCATCCTGCAAGGCTTCTCGGCGGGCGGCGAGTGGGGCGGCGCGGCGCTGATGTCGGTCGAATCGGCACCTCGCAACAAGCGCAGCTTCTTCGGCTCGTTCCCGCAGATCGGCACGCCGCTCGGCATGATCCTGGCGACCGGCGTGCTGTGGCTGCTCACCACATCGCTCGGTAAGCAGGCGATGATGGAGTGGGGCTGGCGCATCCCGTTCCTGCTGTCGATCGTCCTGATCGTCGTCGGCATCCTGATCCGCCGCACCGTCGAGGAATCGCCGGTGTTCCAGGCGATGCACCGCCGCCGCAAGGAATCCTCGGCGCCCCTGAAGGACCTTATGCGCAATCACAGCAAGGAGATTCTGCGCACGGCGCTGATCTTCATGGCCAACAACGCGGCCGGCTACATCCTGATCGCCTTCATCATCAGTTACGGCGCCAACACGCTGAAGATGCCGTCGGATCAGCTGCTCCTGATCGGCACGCTCGCCGCGGTGAGCTGGTTCATCTTCACCCTGCTCGGCGGCGTCCTCGGCGACAAGATCGGGCGCGTGCGCACCTTCCAGATCGGCTACGGGCTGATGGTGCTGTGGGCGGTGCCGATGTGGTGGCTGATCGACAGCAAGAACCTGCTGCTGTTCTTCGTCAGCGCCGTCGGCCTCACGGTTGCGCTCGGGCTGTCCTACGGGCCGCAGGCGGCGCTTTATGCCGAGCTGTTTCCGGCCAAGGTGCGCTATTCCGGCGTCTCGATCGGCTACGCGCTCGGCGCCATTCTCGGCGGCGCCTTCGCGCCGATGATCGCGCAATGGATCATCGGCACCTACGGCCAATCCTGGCGCGTCGGCGTCTACATCGCGGTGCTGTCGTTGATCTCGCTCGTCACGGTGTCGACGATCAGGGATCCGCAAGGCGTCGATCTGAACGTTCACGACACTGGCGCATGATCGATGCGCGCGGTCTCGGCGCGACCGGTGCCGCGCCGAGGCCAGCGGCTAGCTTGCGACCCCGAGCATCGCCTTCAGCTTCAGCACGGCGCTGTCGGGCGTGGTCAGTACCGGCCTGCCGGTGACATCAGTGACGCGCTCGGCCGCGGGCGCCATGCTGTATTGCGCGAGCGCGATCAGGTCGCAGTCGCGCAAGTCCTTCGACGCCTCGACCACGATGCGATCGTGCTCGGCGCGGTCGCCACGGTCGAGCGCGGCCAGCGCGCCCTCGGCGAGTTTCGGCACGAGCTGGACGGAGGAGGGAAATTCCGGCGGCATCGAGACCAGCGTCGGCGGAAAGGTCGAGAGCAGGCCGATCTTCTTTCCCTTCGCGACTGCCTGCTCGATCATCGCCTCGTTCGGCTTCAACACCGGCATCGGCGCATGCTCGCGCGCGACCGCCTCGATGCAGGGACCGAACGCCGAGCAGGTGAACAGGATGCCATTGGCGCCGGTATCAGCCGCATATCGGCCGATGGTCAGGAAGCGCTCGGTCATGCGCGGGGTGAGCTTGCCGTCCTGCGCGAGATCCGCCGACAGACTGTCGTCGAGCAGGTTCATCAGCCGCGCCTGCGGCCACAGTCGCGCGAACGATGCTTCGATCGGAACGATCGAGTGTTTCAGGGCATGGATGAGGGTGATGCGCATGCGGTCGCTGCTGATTCTGCTCCCTCTCCCCGCTCTTCGCGGGGTCGAGACGAGCGAAGCTCGCTCTTAGAGGGTTGGGGTGAGGGGCTCCATCGCCGTAACAGGTGAGGGGAGGAATCGCGGAGGCTCCCCCCTCACCCGTCATTCAAGCTGCGCTTGAATGACGACCTCTCCCCGCAAGCGGGGCGAGGTAAGAAGCATTACTTGAACGGAATGGCGTACATCAGTCCGCCCTTGGTCCAGGTGGCGTTGAGGCCGCGCTCGAGCTTCAGCGGGCTTGCCTTGCCGACATTGCGCTCGAAGATCTCGCCGTAATTGCCGCCGGCCTTGATCGCGCCGACCAGCCAATTGTTGGCTAGGCCGAGCCGCGAGCCGAGATCGCCGGAGGAGCCGAGCAGGCGCTGGATAGCGGGCGTCTGCGACTTTGCCATTTCCTCGACATTGGCTTGCGTGACACCGAGCTCCTCAGCCTCGACGAGACCGTAATGCAGCCAGGTGATGATGTCGCTCCAGACCTCGTCGCCGTTCCGGGTGAACGGGCCCAGCGGCTCCTTGCTGATGGTCTGCGGCAGCACGACGTAGTCGTCCGGCTTCGGCGCCGCGGTCGCAACCGCGCCGGCAAGCGCGGACGCGTCCTGGGTCATGGCATCGCAGCGGCCGCCGAAGAAGGTCTGGTACATGGTGTCGACGCGGTCGAACACCAGCGGCTTCCAGTCGATGCCGTTGGCGCGGCCGTAGTCGCCGAGCGTCACCTCATGCGTGGTGCCCTGCGCGACGCAGACGGTGGCTCCCTTGAGATCCTTCAGCTCCTTCACGGCGAGGTCCTTCTTCACCACAAAGCCCTGGCCGTCGTAGAAATTGATCGGTCCCTGGCGCAGGCCGAGCGTGACGCCGCGCAGATAGGTCTCGGTCGAGTTGCGGTAGAGCACGTCGATCTCGCCGGACTGCAGCGCGGTGAAGCGGTTCTGCGCGGTGAGCGCGACGTAGCGCACCTTGTTGGGATCGCCGAGCACGCCGGCCGCCAGCGCGCGGCAATAGTCGACGTCGAGGCCCTTGAAATTGCCCTGCGAGTCCGGCGCCGAGAAACCGGCAAAGCCGGTGCTGACGCCGCACACCAGCGTGCCGCGCTGCTTGACCGTGTCGAGCGTCGCCGCGCCCGCGCTGGTGATGCCTGCGGCGAGCAGTGTTGCAGTGATGATACCCCTGTACATTCCATCCTCCTCTAGTGACCAACGTCCTTCAACGCGCTGTCTACTGCAGCGCCGAGTCTTTCGACGATCATGTCAATGTCGCCGGAAGTTGCGATATAGGGCGGGGCCAGCAACACATGGTCGCCGCGCTGGCCGTCGGCCGTGCCGCCCGATGGATAGCAGGCAAGCCCGCCCGCGAAGGCGGCGGACTTGATCCGCTGGTGCAATTTCAGCTTGGGATCGAACGGCCGGCGTTGAGCCCGATCGGCGACCAGCTCGATTCCCCAGAACAGGCCGCGTCCCCTGATGTCGCCGACATGGCGGTGATTGCCGAAGCGTTCGACCAGCCGCTGCTCGAGCTGCTTGCCGCGCTCCTTGACCTGGTCGAGCAGCTTTTCCTCGCTGATGGTCCGCTGCACTTCGAGCGCGGCGGCGCAGGCCAGCGGGTGCGCGAGATAGGTGTGGCCGTGCTGGAACGCGCCGGAGCCGTTGCGCACGGTGTCGACGATCGTGCCGCTCGCCAGCATCGCGCCGATCGGCTGGTAGCCGCCGCCCAGACCCTTGGCGATCGCCTGAATGTCGGGCGAGATGCCTTCCTGTTCCCATGCGTGCAGCGTGCCGGTGCGGCCCATGCCGCACATCACCTCGTCAAGGATCAAAAGCGCGCCGTGGCGGTTGCAGATCTCGCGTACCGTCTTGAAGTAACCCTCCGGCGCCGGCACGCAGCCGGCGGTGGCGCCGACCACGGGCTCGGCGATGAAGGCGGCAACGGTGTCGGGGCCGAGCCGCTGGAATTCGGCCTCGAGCTCGGCCGCGAGGCGGCCGACGAAGGCTGCCTCCGATTCATCGTCGCGCTGCTCGTGATAGGCGAAGGCCGGCGTGACATGGCTGAACGAGGGCGACAGCAGCGGCGCATAGGGCTCGCGGCGCCAGGCATTGCCGCCGGCGGACAGCGCGCCCAGCGTATTGCCGTGATAGCTCTGCCGGCGCGCGATGAAGCGCGCGCGCTTCGGCTCGCCGCGCTCGATGAAATATTGCCGCGCCAGCTTGATCGAGGCCTCGATCGCCTCGGACCCGCCGCTGACGAAATAGGCGTAGGCCAAGCCGCCGGGCTCATGGCCGACCAGGCGCTCGGCGAGCTCCTCGGCGGGCTCGGACGAGAAGAAGCCGGTGTGGGCATAGGCGAGCGTGGAGGCCTGCTTGGCGATGGCGGCAAGGACGCGCGGATGCTGATGGCCGAGGCAGGAGACGGCGGCGCCGCCGGAGGAATCGAGAATGCGGCGGCCGTCCTCCGCGATCAGCCAGACACCGTCGCCCCCGACCGCTTTCGGCGGCGTTTCGCGCAGGCTTCGATGCATCACGCGGGTCCTGGTGACGGCCATGGCACTCAACCTTTCTCGACAAAATACTGCGACATCTCGGCAAGCCGGCCCTCGGTCTGTTCCAGCTTGCGCTTGGCGCTCGCGCCGCCCAGCGTGAAGGTGACGGCGGCCAGCGACTGCGCAACGGCGATCGCGCCGGTGAGGCTCGGGAAGAAACCGGGCGAGGAGGCGGCCTCGAACAGCAGCAGATGATCGGCGCCTTCAGCCATCGGCGCGGCGATCGTATCGGCGATGGCGATCAGCGTGGCGCCGACATTGTGCGCTGCACGGGCCGTTTCGACGCTGACGGCCGTGTAGGGCGCAAATCCGATCACGACGACAGCGTCATCCGCACGGAAGGCGCCATGATCCAGATCGAACGGACCCGAGCCGCCGACCAGTTGTACGGCGTCGGGGCGGAACAGGCGGAGCTGGTAGTTCAAGAGTTCCGCGACGCTGCGGCAGCTGCGAAAGCCAGATATCCAGATTCGGTCAGCGCTGTGCAGCGCACGCGCGGCCTCGGCGATCGCGCTTGCGGAAATGCGTGCAAGGCCCGCGGCTTCGGCGCCGAGCTTCTCCTTGACCAGCGTGACATCGGCATTAGGTCCCGCGCGGCGGCCCTTCGCGCGGCCGGAGAAGGGCGAGGCCTGCGCGGGCCGTCTCGCCTCGGTCAGCGCGGCGCGCAGTTCGTCCCAGCCGGAATAGCCGAGCGCCTTGGCAAGGCGGGTGAAGGAGGCAGGATCGGCACCGGCGACGGAGGCGAGCTCGCGCATCGAGCGGGTGGTCGCGTCGTAGTCGTTGGCCGCGACAAAACGACCGACTTCCTGCAGCCGCATCGGCAGCGACGGCAGTGCGCTGCACAATTCGTTGAGGGGCGATGGTTTCGCCTGAGCCTGCGCCATGAAACATATGTTGCACGAATATCAATTTGGTGCAACATATGAAGTGCGCACACCGCGCATGGCAGAAGATCGTTTCTCATAAGGATCCTTGTGCTGTGACGACAACGACGCCGAAACGCCCTCCCGCCCGGCCCCTGCGCCTTTCGCTGAGCGATCCGCGCGTCGCCGGCCTGTTCTGGCAGATCCTGGTGGTCGGTATCGCCATCGCCATCGTCGCCTGGCTGTGGTCGAACGCCGTTCACAATCTCTCGGTCCGCCGTATCTCGACCGGCTTTGCCTTCCTCGGCCGTGAAGCCGGGATGCCGATCGCCGACAGCTGGATCGACTATACACCGAAAGACACCTATCTGCGTGCCTTCATCGTCGGCATCGTCAACACGCTGCGTGTCGCGGTGATCGGCATCGTGCTCGCCACCGTGCTCGGCACCTTGATCGGCATCGCGCGGCTGTCGACCAACTGGCTGTTGTCGCGGCTCGCCGCCGTTTACGTCGAGGTGCTGCGCGACCTGCCGCTCTTGCTGCAACTCTTGTTCTGGTACGTGCTGATGCAGGGGCTGCCGGCGGCGCGTCAGGCCTGGAAGCCGGTCGAGGGCGTGTTCCTGTCCAACCGCGGGCTGGTGCTGCCGTCGGTTCCCTTGCACGAAGCCAATTGGTGGACGATCCTCGCTTTGGTCGCCGGGCTGATCGTGCTGCATTTCATCAGGCGGCGCCTGATCGCGCAGCAGATGCTCGATGGCAAGGCGCGGCCGGCCTGGCCTTACGCGCTCGGTCTCGTGGTCGCCTTGCCCGCGCTGGTGTCGTTCCTGGCGGGCGCGAGCTGGACCGTCACGCTGCCCGAGCTGCGCGGCTTCAATTTCGTCGGCGGGCTGACGCTCGCGCCGGAATATTTCGCGCTGCTGATCGCGCTCGTCACCTATACCTCGGCCTTCATCGCCGAGATCGTGCGCAGCGGCATCCAGGCGGTGCCGCGCGGGCAATGGGATGCGGCCAAGGCGCTGGGGCTGAAGCCGAGTTTCTCGCTGCAGCACATCGTGCTGCCGCAGGCGCTGCGCGTGATCATTCCGCCGATGACGAGCCAATACCTCAACCTGACCAAGAATTCATCGCTTGCGGTCGCCGTCGGCTATCAGGATATCGTCTCGATCGCCAACACCACGTTGAACCAGACCGGGCAGGCGATCGAGTCGATCGCGCTGATCATGATGGTGTTCCTCACCGTCAGTCTCGGCATCAGCCTGTTCATGAACTGGTACAATGCGCGGATCGCGCTGGTGGAGCGCTGACATGAGCTCGGTCGCACATGTTCCGCAGGATCCGCTTCCGATCGGCCGGCCGCGTGCGCGGCGGACGCTCGGCGGTCAGATCGTCGCCTGGCTGCGCGCCAACCTGTTCCCATCGATTCCCTCGACCATCGTGACGCTTCTGCTGGTGTTCGTGATCGGCAAGGCCGCTGTCGGCTTCTGGCAATGGGGCGTCGCCAACGCGATTTGGCACGTTCCCGGCAGCGACAGCAGCGCGTGCCGCGCGGCGCACGGCTTGGGGGCCTGCTGGGCCGTGATCCCCGAGAAGTATCGCTTCATCCTGTTCGGGACCTATCCGTTCGACGAGCAATGGCGACCGGCGCTCGCGGTGCTGATCTTCATCGCGCTGTTTGCCGTCTCGAGCCGTCGCAGCTTCTGGCGTAAGGAGTTGTTCCTGCTCTGGGCCGCGGCGCTGGTCGTGATCGGGTCTCTGATGTGGGGCGGCTTTTTCGGCATGTCCTTCGTCTCGCAGGAGCGCTGGGGCGGGCTGCCGGTGACGCTGATCCTTGCCACCTTCGGGCTGGCCTTCGGTTTCCCGCTCGGGATCCTGGTCGCGCTCGGCCGCCGCTCCAAGCTGCCCGCGATCCGCTCGCTCTGCGTGCTCTATGTCGAACTGATCCGCGGCGTGCCGCTGATCAGCCTGCTGTTCATGGCGAGCGTGATGTTCCCGCTGTTCATGCCCGACGGCGTCAACATCGACAAATTGCTGCGCGCGCAGATCGCCTTCATCCTCTATGCCGGCGCCTACCTTGCGGAAGTGGTGCGCGGCGGGCTGCAAGCGGTGCCGCGCGGGCAGTATGAGGCGGCGGACGCGCTCGGGCTGTCCTACTGGAAGAAGAACGCGCTGATCGTGTTGCCGCAGGCGATCCGCCACGTGATCCCGCCGCTGGTCAACACCTTCATCGCTTTCTTCAAGGACACCAGCCTCGTCCTGATCATCGGCATCTTCGACCTCTTGACCACCGCGAAGACCGCGATCATCGATCCGGCATGGCAGTCCTTCAGCGTCGAGGTCTATATCTTCGTCGGCGTGATCTACTTCCTGTTCTGCTTCGCGATGTCGCGCTACAGCCGCAGCCTCGAAGCGCAGCGCGGGCACGGCTGAGTGATGCTCTCGTCATTGCGGGCTCATGCTTCGCATGCCGCGGAATGCCAGTGAGGTGAGCACGCGGCCCAGGCTCCCTCCCCCCTTGCGGGGGAGGTTGGGGAGAGGGGTAAGCCGCGGACTGAGCTGATCGACGCGGGCGTTGACCTCGCAAATTGCTTTCGCGTGTCGCTGTCGCGGATACGGAGAGTGCGCGTCGTGTGGCACCCCTCTCCCTAACCTCGAGTGCGAGCTTCGCTCGCCTCGGATCCCGCAAGGGGAGAGGGAACCCTTCCGCCGGTGCCTTCCTCATTTGCCAATCACTGAGTTGCCCGACGGCGCAAGCCCTCGCAGCAAAAATATTTCTGTTTTCCAGAAATGTAACTCAGTGTATGAATGCGCCCGTCTCACCCGCCTGAGGGGCGCTTCGCGATCGTCACGAGTGTTGGGTTGGGATGCGGTGGACGCCGATGTCACGGCTGACGAGCGTGGCAGACAGCGGACGGTGAAGTCGTGCAGGCCTGACGCCCTAGTGGCAGGTGTCTCATCAGCAGGAGGCCAAGCCTCTCGCTGATGACGGTGACAACAAAGCCCAGTCTCGCCGGGGAGAGCACGTATAAGCCGTAACCCAAAGCGCAGGCAAAGCCGGGATTGCTCCGGTTTCACCTGTGGTCCTACCCCGGTGCTTTTTTGTTGCACCGGGCCCATGGGTGCGATCGGCACCCGGCTTTCCCTGCGCCCTCTGATCTTCAGAGCGGCGAGAATTGCACCAAACCTCGGGCGCACCGCGTCGCGAGAATGCGAACGTATGACTCACAAACGGCGCAACAAACTCGATGTCGTCCTGGCGAAAGCCAGGACCCATTACCCCAGATGCTCATTGTTGCGCGACGCTGGGGCCACGTTCCAGTCTACAATTAAATGCGGTGGTTATGGGGCCCCTGGCTTTCGCCACGACGACGGCGGTGGATGGGGCGCGATATTGCCTTTGGCCTTCGCCGGGACAACAGCTGTGATGACATCGCGCTGTTCGAGAGTATCCTCCGGTGCTGGACGTCATCGCAACGACTGCATTCACCACGTTCACGTCAAGAGGCGACATGACCAGCACCCTTGAGGCTCCCGACAGCGGCTATCGTTTCATGCCCGGCGTCAGCCAGTATTCCTGCGGCATCGGCGCGCTTCCCGGCTTTGCCATCGAGCGCGTCAGGTTCAGCGCGCCGGTGCCGCTGGCGGCAGGCTTCGCTGGGATCGCGGACATTCTGAAAGCGGCGGGGCGTCCGCTCACGGCCTTCGGTGCCTGCGAGCTGCGCTCGCCGGCCCCGTTCACCGAGGAGGGCTTCAAGGCGTTCAACGACATCTACATCAAGACCCTGATCGAATGGGGCGTGATGCGGGACGGCGTCAATCCGGTGGCGCGCAGCAATGTCTGTCCGAAAATCGATCCGCCGAAGGAGCCGTGCTTCCACGCCTTCTCGTACACGGTGCCGGCACCGAAGGACGCGCCGGCGAGCTTCGTCGTCGCCGGCAGCGGCGAGTCGGTCGAGGGCAAGGGCAACTATCGCGACTATATCGTCGCGCCCGGCGACACCAGCCCGGCCGGCATGCTCGCCAAGGCAAAATGGGTGCTGGATGAGATGGAGCGCCGGATGAGCGCATTCGGCGCCACCTGGAAGGACACCACCGCAGTGCAACTCTACACGGTGCATGATGCTTATCCGATCCTCGAAAGCGAGCTCGGCCGCCGCGGCGTATTCCGCAACGGCCTCACCTGGCATTTCAATCGGCCGCCGGTGGTCGGGCTCGACTACGAAATGGATTGCCGTCGCGTGCATCTCGAACGCGTGGTCTGACCCATCAAAAGCGCGTGTGGGTGCGCGCGCAAGGGTGCGCCCTTTCTTGACACCGGTCGCATCAACCGTTTCCTTTCTCAAACGATCAATGCGGCTGGGTGAGCGCCGGTGCAGAACGGATCTGTGATCAAGCGGCGCGATTTGCTCGCGCTGATCGGCACCATCGCCGGCAGTTCGGTGATGTATCAGGCGATGACGAGCCTCGGCTTCGCGTCGGAGTCCGCCTACAAGGGCCCGCTCAAGCTCGAAGGTAACCCGAAAGGGGCATCCGTGCTGATACTCGGCGCGGGGCTTGCGGGCATGACGGCGGCGCTGGAGCTGCGCAAGGCCGGCTACAAGGTCCAGATCCTCGAATTCAACAGCCGCCCTGGCGGCCGCAACTGGACGATCCGCGGCGGCGACAGCTTTGTCGAGCTCGGCGGTTTCAGGCAGACATGCGAGTTCGAGCAAGGCTTGTACATCAATCCCGGTCCGTGGCGGATTCCCTATCACCACCGCGCGCTGCTCGATTACTGTCGACGGCTCAACGTGGCGCTGGAGCCTTTCATCCAGCTCAATCACAATGCGTATCTGCACGCGACGCGTGCATTCAACGGCAGGCCGCAACGCATCCGCAGCATCAAGGCGGATTTCCAGGGCCGGGTGTCGGAGCTGCTTGCCAAGGTCACGCAACAAGGCAAGCTCGACGAGACCGTGACCAAGGAAGACCAGGAGATCCTGCTGCAGTCGCTGCGGGCCTGGGGCGCGCTCGATCGCGACTACAAGTACAGCGCCAGTCTCGACTCCGCGGCATTCCGCGGCTATGCGCGCGATCCCGGCGGCGGGCTTACGGCCGATCCGCTGCCGAGCGACCCGATCTCGCTGTCGGACATCCTGCGCTCGCGGCTGTGGCGCTATCTGCAGGCCTTTGCGCGCTACAATTTCCAGACCACGATGTTTCAGCCGGTCGGCGGCATGGACATGATCGGCAAGGCCTTCGCGCGCGAAGTCGGCGATCTCATTCGCTACAACGCCAAGGTGACCCAGGTCCAGCAGAACGGCACCGGCGTCACCGTGAGCTATGTCGATACGGCCAACCCGTCCGCCGTGCAGCAGGCGATCGCCGACTGGTGCATCTGCACCATCCCGCTGTCGATCCTGAGCCAGTTGCCGATCGATGTCGGCACACCGATGAAAAACGCGATCGATGCGCTGCCTTATGCTGCCTCGGTGAAGATCGGGCTGCAGTTCAAGCGCCGCTTCTGGGAGGAGGACGAGGCGATCTATGGCGGCATCAGCTTCACCGACCTGCCGATCCGGCAGATCGCCTATCCGAACTATGGCTTCAACCGCAACGGCCGCGGCATCCTGCTCGGCGGCTATCTGTTCGAGGGTGCCAATTCCTACGAGTTCACCGCGATGACGCCCGCCGAGCGGGTCAAGAGTGCGGTCGAGTTCGGCGCCATAATCCATCCACAGTACAAGGACGAGTTCGAAACCGGCATTGCGGTGGCCTGGCATCGCGTGCCCTTCACGCTCGGCTGCAGCGGCGAATGGAGCGACGCCGGACGCGCGCAGCATTATCGCAACCTCTGTCAGATCGACGGCCGCATCCTGCTGGCGGGCGAGCATGCGTCCGACCTGCCGGCATGGCAGGAGGGCGCGATCCTGTCCTCGCTCGACGCCGTCACGCGGCTGCACGAACGCGTGGTGAAGACGTGATGAGGTTGGCAAGGACATCGGCGGTTGCCGCGCTGACATTGCTGTCGGCCACTGCGGCCATCGGGCAGGACAGCGCCGCGAACCCGCGCACCTTCTCTTCCGGCTATCGCTTCGTGGAGATGACCGGCGAGGAATTGTTCGCCAATGTGTGTCAAGGTTGCCACATGCCGGATGCTATGGGGGCGATCGGCGCCGGGAGCTATCCCTCGCTGGCCGGCAACAAGAATCTCGAAACCGGCAGCTACCCGGTCTTCCTCATCCTCAACGGCCGCCGCGGCATGCCGGCATTCGGCGACATGATGACCGATGGTCAGGTCGCCGCCGTTGTGAATTATGTGCGGACGCATTTCGGCAACAACTTTCAGGACGTGGTGACGGCCAAGGACGTTCAGGACGCCCGCCGCTAACCACGCGACAGATTCGGGGGAGACTGATGAAATTCGCCGCTATCGTGCTGGTCGCCGCATTGTCGGCCGTGGCGACCGCAGCCTCTGCCGATGTGATCAGGCATCCAATTCCGAACTCGACATTCCCGATTGCACAGTCTGTCACGGTCACCGGCAATGCCACGACCGTCTATGTCAGCGGCCAGGTGCCGCCGGTGGTCAACAAGGATGCCGATCCGGCGACCCCGCAGGCCTATGGCGATACCAAGACCCAGACCGTCGGCGTGCTCAATCGCATCAAGGGCATCCTCGAAGGCCAGGGGCTTGGCATGGGCGATGTCGTCAAGATGCAGGCGTTCCTGGTTCACACTCCGTCGGCGCCGATGGACTTCAAGGCCTTCATGGAAGGCTACACGCAGTTCTTCGGCGGCAGCCAGCCGAACCTGCCGGCACGCTCCGTGGTCGGCGTTGCCGCGCTCGCCAATCCCGGCTTCCTGGTCGAGATCGAGGTGGTCGCGGCCAAGGATACGGCTGCGAAGTAATGCACGCGAAACAGCGGTGGCATGCGCGCGCAAATTGAATGGCTCGGCGTCTTGCCAAAGCAGGTGTCGCCTGTCTGAATTCGGCCGGTGAGGCTGTGGAATTCCGGGAGAGCACGATGTCGCACAAGGCCAAAACAACAAGTCGATCGCTCCTGTTGTCGGCCGCCCTCGGTTCGGCGCTGCTGGCAACCGGCGCGGCGGCGCAAGGGTTGACCGAGCAGCAGCAGTTCGCCCGCGGCATCTACCAGGAGCTGGTCGAGATCAATACGACCACCGCGACCGGCGATACGCAGAAGGCGGCCGAGGCGATGGGCGCACGGCTGCGTGCGGCGGGCTTCCCCGAGAGTGACGTGCACGTGTTCTCGCCGGCGCCGCACAAGGGCAATCTGGTGGCGCGGCTGCACGGTTCCGGTGCGCGCAAGCCGATCCTGCTCGTCGCCCATCTCGACGTGGTCCCCGCCAACCGCGAGGACTGGTCGGTCGATCCGTTCAAGCTCACCGAGCAGGACGGCTATTTCTACGGGCGCGGCAGCAGCGACGACAAGTACATGGCCTCCGCCTTCATCACCAATCTGATCCGCTACAAGAAGGAGGGCTACAAGCCCGACCGCGACATCATCGTGGCGCTGGAGACCGATGAGGAGATCCTCGATGCCAACGGTCTGGGCATGCAGTGGCTGATCAAGAACCACCGCGACCTGATCGATGCCGAATTCGCGCTGAATGAAGGCGGCGGCGTCGGCCTGAAGGACGGCAAGGCGATCCGCAACACCGTGCAGACCAGCGAGAAGGTCTCGATCGGCTATCAGCTCACGGTCAAGGATCGCGGCGGCCACAGCTCATTGCCGCGCAAGGACAACGCGATCTATCGTCTCGCGGCAGGGCTCGTCAGGCTCTCCAATTTCAGCTTCCCGCCGAATTTCAACGAGACGACGCGGCTTTATTTCACGCGGATGGCGGAGCTGGACACCAAGCAGACCGCGGATGACATCCGGGCCGTGCTGGCGCCGCAACCCGATCCCGCGGCGTTGGCGCGTTTGTCGGAGAATGTCGGCTACAACGCGCAGCTCCGCACCACCTGCGTCGCGACCATGCTGCAAGGCGGCCATGCCATCAACGCGCTGCCGCAGCTGGCGACCGCCAAGGTGAATTGCCGGATCATGCCAGGTGAGCCGGTCGAGGGCGTGCAGGCGACGCTCGAGCGTGTGCTCGATGACAGGCAGATCGCGGTGGCGCCGACCGGCAAGGCGGTGCTCAGCCCGCCGTCGCCGCCGAACGAGGAGGTCATGGGGGCGATCGACAAGCTGTCGAAAGAGTTCTGGCCGGATGCCGCGATCATCCCCGTCATGAGCACCGGCGCGACGGACGGCAGCTATCTGCGTAATGCCGGGATCCCGACCTACGGCCATTCCGGGCTTGCCGCCGATATCAAAGACAACAGGAATCATGGCAAGGACGAGCGTGTGCTCGTAAAGTCGTTCTACGAGGGCGAGGATTATCTCTATCGCCTGGTCAAGATGCTCGCCGGAGGCAAGTCGTAACGCAATGGCAGATTCCAGAACCAGGACCCGCGTGGCGGTGGCCGGCCTCGGCGCGATCGGGGCCGACGTCGTCAAGGCGCTCGATCGGGGTATCGACGGGCTGGCGCTTGCGGCGGTGTCGTCGCAGGATCCTGCGAAGCATCGCGCGTGGCTTGCCGAACTGAAGACGCAGCCGAAGGTGCTGCCGATCGCCGATCTCGCCGATGTTGCCGACATCGTCGTTGAATGTGCGCCGAGCAAGCTGGTGCGCTCGATCGTGGCGCCGGTGGTCGAGCGCGGCAAGACCGCCGTGGTGCTGAGCGTCGGCGCGCTGCTGCAGAACGAAGATCTGATCGGCCTTGCCGCCGCGCATGGCGGCCAGATCATCGTGCCGACCGGCGCGCTGATCGGGCTCGACGCCGTGACCGCCGCGGCCATCGGAACCATCCATTCGGTGAGGATCGTGACACGCAAGCCGGTCGCGGGCCTGCTCGGCGCGCCACATCTGGTCGAGAACGACATCCGGATCGAAGGCATCGCCGAGCCGCTGCGGGTGTTCGAGGGCAGCGCGCGCGAGGCCGCGAAGGGTTTTCCGGCCAATCTCAATGTCGCGGTGGCGCTGTCGCTCGCCGGGATCGGCCCGGATCGCACCCGGGTCGAGATCTGGGCGGACCCGACGGTGACGCGCAACACCCACCGCATCGAGGTCGATTCCGATTCCGCGCGGTTCTCGATGATGATCGAGAACATCCCGTCGGAGAACCCGAAGACCGGCCGCATCACCGCGCTGTCGGTGATCGCCTGCCTGCGCAAGCTGCGCGCGCCGCTTCGGATTGGAACGTGAGGTGACGATGACAATCCGGCCCGACGATCTCCTTCTCGTTATCGATGTGCAGAACGATTTCTGCCCCGGTGGCGCGCTGGCGGTCGCGGATGGCGATGCCGTGGTGCCCGTCGTCAATCGGCTCGCCGAGCGGTTCGACCATGTGGTGCTGACCCAGGACTGGCATCCGGCGGGTCATAGCTCCTTTGCGTCATCGCATCCCGGCGCGGCGCCGTTCTCCTCCGTGACCATGCCCTACGGTCCGCAAACGCTGTGGCCGGACCATTGCGTCCAGGGCACGCCGGGCGCCGCCTTCCATCCGCAGCTCGCCACCGACAGGGCCGAGCTTGTGGTCCGCAAGGGCTTCCGCGCGGCGATCGATTCCTATTCGGCGTTCTTCGAGAACGACCGGACCACGCCGACCGGGCTCGCCGGCTATCTGCGCGAGCGCGGCCTGACGCGGATCGTCATGGCGGGGCTCGCGACGGACTACTGCGTGCATTATTCGGCGCTGGATGCGCGGCGGCTCGGCTTCGAGGCCACGGTCGTGCTGTCGGGCTGCCGCGCCATCGATCTTGCGGGCTCGCTCGCGGCCGCCACGGCGGCCATGCTTGCGGCCGGCGTCGTGCTGGTCGATGACATCGCCTGAGCGTGTCTCTTCGGGGCAAAAACCGTTGTTTTGACTGGTCTTTTGCTTTAATCCCAGCCACTGACGGTCATTTGCAACGGAGATCCCGTGTCGGGACAGGCTTTACGGATCGGAACGCGCAAGAGCGCGATGGCGCTGGCGCAGACGGACGATGTCGCACGCCTGCTGCGCGCCGCCGTGCCGGATCTGGCCGTCGAAGTCGTCAAGTTCGAGACCCGCGGCGACCAGGATCAGACCAGCAAGCTGTTGCAACATGGTGGCAAGGGCGGCGCCTTCGTCGCCGAGATCCGGGAAGCGATGCGCGCCGGCACGCTGCAGGCCGCGATGCATTCGCTGAAGGACGTGCCGGGCAACGAGGAGACGCCGGGCCTGGTTCTCGCCGCGATGCTGGCGCGGGATGCCGCCAACGATTCGCTTGTGCTGCGGCCGGGACTGTCGCTCGAGACCCTCCGCGCCGCGCGCGGCAAGGGGTTCATGATCGGCACCAACGCGGTGCGGCGCGCCGCCTATCTGCGCCGGTTGTTCCCCGAAGCGACCGTGATCCATTTCCGCGGAGCCGCCGATACGCGGATCGCCAAGCTCGATCGCGGCGACAAGCAGCGCTTGCCGGATGGCGGCGCGGTGGGGCCGGCGGATGCGCTGGTGATGGCGCGCGCCGGCCTCGAGCGCATCGGCATGGCCGCGCGCATCGCGCATGATTTTTCCGTCGATGAAATGCTGCCGGCGGTGGGGCAGGGCATCGTCACGGTCGAATGTGTCGAAACCGACTGGGCGACGCGGTCGCGGCTCGCGACAATCGACAACGTCCAGTCGCGGCTCAGCGCCGAGGCCGAGCGCGAGGTGCTGTGGGTGCTCAACGGTCACTGCAATTCGCCGATCGCCGGTCACGCGACGCTCGCCGGCGCCGAGATGACGCTGCGGGCGTCGGTGCTCGACGAAGCCGGCCGCTTCATCGAAGCGACGCGCCGCGGCCCGGCGAGCCGTCCGCGCGAGCTCGGCCGTGCCGTCGGGATGGAGCTGCTGGAGAAGGGCGCCGCCGAGATCATCGCGCGCACCCGGCCGAAAGAATAGGCGTTCCCTCGTCTCCGGCAAGCGTCGCGCGAGCCCGGACGACGAGAGTTGCCGTGTGATCAATCTCGATCAGAGCGCAGCGGCCAGCTTGCGATGATCCGGAAGCGCGATGCGGCGTCGTCCTGCTTGAACAGCGCCAGGCGGTCGATCACAAGCGTCGTGAGACCGAGCGTCGCGAATCGCTCGCGCAGCCAGGCCATGATCGGGCCGCGTCGCTCGTCGCTCAACCGCCCCGTCAGCGTCATGTGGAAGCGGAACTCCTCCATGACGTAAGGGTAGCCCCAGCGGTCGAGATGCTCGCATTGCCGCGCCGAGAGCTTCTCGGGCTTGCGGTGGGCGCGATCTTCCGGCGTCAGCGGCGCGCGGAAGGCGTCGAAATCGGTGACGCAGTCGGTGGCAAGCTGTTGAAGATCGTCGGAACGCTGCGCCGGAATCACGGCGATGAAGCCGCTGATCGCGTCGACGACCGGCTCGATCACCGGAATGCGTCGCGCGCGGCCGGCGAAGGCGGCGCTGGCCTCAATGAGGTCGCCCTCGCGCTTGCCGTCGGCGAGCGTGAACGGCGCCTTCAGCGTGGCGTGAAACCCATATTTGCGCGGGTCCTGCGTTACCTCGTGCCAGTCGGGTGTGACACCATTGGGGAAGGGCAGGTCGTCGCCCGATGCGGCATCGTAGCCGAGCAGCGTCGCGCCGAAGCGGTGCAGCGGGCTGTCCGGTGACGGCGCATAGTAGATTGCGTAGCGCGGATGATTGGCCATGGCAGCAGAATAGATTGGGGTTACGCCGCCGCAACCGTCTTGCGCGGCGCGAGCGAATGAACGAGGCAGCTTGCATCAGCTAGATGCACCAATCGTCCGGCGGCAATCACTGCGACGATGCGTGGCCGCAGCGGCACCTTGTCGTCGACGATGACGATGTCGGCGCGGCGGCCCGTGGCCAGCACGCCGCGATCATCGAGCCCCGCGGCGCGCGCCGGCGCCGAGGAGATCAGGTCCCAGGCCTTGGCGAGTGGCAGGGTGCCGTCGGCCACCAGGCGGAACGCTGCGAGCAACTGCGCTGGATAATAGTAGTCCGATGCCAGCACCGAGCAGAGGCCCTTCGCGATCATGTCGGATGCCTTGGTCCAGCCGGTGTGGCTGCCGCCGCGCACCACATTCGGGGCGCCGAACACGATGAAGTCACCGGCTGCGGCTGCGTCGCGCGCGGTCTCCTCGTTGATCGGGAATTCGGCGATCGCGGCGCCCCGTGCACGAAACTCCTGGCGCATGGCGGGGCTGCTGTCGTCATGTGAGAGCATGCGGATGCCGGCGGCGCGCGCCGCGGCGGCCAGACGCGCGATCGAGGCGGGTACGTCGGGGCGGCGGGCGACGATCCGGTCGAGCATCTCGTTGATCGCCTCGACCGAGAGCCCAGAGCGCTCGGCGAGCTGGTTGCGCTTGTTCGGCTTGACGTTGCTGTGATCGTTGAAGGCGAACAGATCGATGCGGCCCTCGGCGAGCCATTGCGTGATCTCGGCCTCGGCATCGAGATTGTGGGTCTCGTGGCGCAGGTGGAAGCGTGTATCGGCGGCAAGCTGCGGCCGCAAGGCCTCGATCGTATCGAGCAGTTTCCGCGCATTGTCGGCGCTGCGCAGGCCGGGCTCCCACGACCAGGTCGCGCCGTGGAACACGGTGGTGATGCCGTTGGCGATCGCCTGCCGGTCGCTGTCGACAAGCGCGACGTCGGTCGGGAAGTCGACGCCGGGGCGCGGCATCATCTGCCGCTCGAAGGCATCGCCGTGCAGGTCGACGATGCCGGGCAGCACCAACAGCCCGTTGGCGTCAAGATGAAGGGCCGCGCGGCCCTGCTCGGCGTCGAGCGACGCGATGTCGCGTCCCGTGGTTCGAAGCGATGTCTCGACGAACGCCCCGTCGATCAGCGCGCGGCCGCCTTCGATGAAAATGTCGGTCACGATGCGGCACTCCGCTGGTTTTCCTGTAATTCGGAAGCGCTCTCAGCTTCGTACTTGTCGAGGAAACCTTCCACCGGAAGCTTGCGAAAATCGGGCAGGGCGCGGCGGAGCGTCTCATGGTCCCAGTCCCACCACGCCAGTGCGATGAGACGATTCGCGATTGCCGCGGAGAAACGCGGCTTGATTGGCCGCGCCGGATTGCTGGCAACGATCGTGTAGGCAGGCACGTCCTTGGTGACGATCGCGCCGGCGGCGACGACGGCGCCGGTGCCGATGTTCCGGCCCGGTAATATGATCGCACCGTGACCGATCCAAACGTCATGGCCGATATGCACGTGATGCGCACGTCGCCAGCTGAAGAAGTCGGTGTCGTCGCTCTCTCCGGGAAAATAGGCGCTGGCGCGGTAGGTGAAATGCGCTTGCGTGGCGCGATGCATCGGATGATTCCCGGGATTGATCCGGGTCATTGCTGCGATCGAGCAGAGCTTTCCGATCGTCGTATAGGTGATCTGGCTGTCATTCACGACGTAAGAGTAGTCGTCCATGCTCACTTCGAGCAGGATCGTGCGCGCGCCGACCTCGGTATAGGTGCCGAGCTTGCTCTCGCGCACCGACGCACTGGGATCGATCGTCGGTACGACCGAGAGTTTCTTTCCGGGCATCGGGGCCTCCGCAAATCATGGCTTCCGGGGAGATGCGCTCGTCTTCACGGTGCTTGATGACAAGATCATGACGTTGCGATGGCGGCAAGAGAGGTGGTGTGGACGATCGCCGCACCGCAGCAGCATCGTCACATAACTGTAAGACAGCGGGGATAGCGATGGCCCCATCGAGACGCGGGTGGAGCATTGCATGCTGTTGGTGGAAGGTCTGACGTGCCGTTTCGGCGCAAAAGCCGCGGTCGATAACGCGTCGTTCTCGATTGCGCCGGGCAGCTTCGTCGGCGTGATCGGCCGCTCCGGTGCCGGCAAGTCGACGCTGCTGCGGATGATCAACCGCCTCGCCGCCCCGACCTCCGGCCGTATCCTGTTCGAAGGCACCGACGTCACCGCGCTGCGCGGCAAGGCGCTGCGGCAGTGGCGCGCGCGCTCGGCGATGATCTTTCAGCAATTCAATCTCGTCGGCAGGCTCGATGTTCTGACCAACGTGCTGATGGGGCGGCTTGCCGAAATCCCGTCGTGGCGCTCGCTGGCGCAGATGTGGCCGGAGCACGACCGGGCGCTTGCGATGTCCGCGCTCGAGCAGTTCGACATTGCGCAACTCGCCGCGCAGCGCGCCGACCAGCTCTCCGGCGGCCAGCAGCAGCGCGTCGCGATCGCCCGCGCGCTGGTGCAGGAACCCGACATCATCCTGGCCGACGAGCCGATCGCGTCGCTCGATCCGCGCAATACCAAGATCGTGATGGACGCGCTGCTGCGCATCAACAAGCATTTCGGCATCACCGTGCTCTGCAACCTGCATTCGCTCGATCTGGCGCGCACCTATTGCGACCGCCTGATCGGCATGGCGGCCGGCCGCGTGGTGTTCGACGGTCAACCATCGATGCTGACCGACCACATCGCCCGAGAGCTCTACGACCTCGAGGCCAATGACGTCATCGGCGCGGCGCCGTTGTCCGTGCCCGAGGGTACAAACGTTCCGGCGCTCGGCACCGCAGCTGCGGCCTGAGCGGCGCGCATTTTTCCGATCAGGATGGACGGGCATTTCGCCCGGCCAAACAGGCGTAACCACAACAAGGGGGTTTATCATGATCACTCGTCGTACCGTTTTGGCCGGCGCTGCCTCGCTGGCGTTCGCCGGCTCGGCTTCGGCCTCGGACTGGAAGACGAAATATCCGGAGATCACCTTCGCCGTGATCCCGGCCGAGAACGGTTCCGGCGTCACCGAGCGCTTCGGGCCGCTTATCAGCTACTTGTCGAAGGAGCTCGGCATCAAGGTGAACCTGCGCGTCGCCAACGACTACGCGGCCGTGATCGAGGGCCAGCGCGCCGGCAACATTCAGATCGGCTATTACGGTCCGGCATCGTTCTCGCGCGCCCTTCTCACCGGCGTCAAGACCGACGCCTTCGTGATCGACGTCAATGCCGACGGCTCCAAGGGCTACTATTCGGTGTTCTACGTGCTCGCCAAGAGCCCGTACCAGAAGGTCGAAGACCTCAAGGGCAAGAATCTCGGCCTGGTCGATCCCAACTCGACCTCCGGCAACAACATGCCGCGCTTCAAGCTGAACCAGATGGGCATCGATCCGGACAGCTTCTTCTCCAAGGTGATCTTCACCGGCAGCCACGAGAACGCCGTGCTGGCGCTCGCGCAGGGCACCGTCGACGTTGCCGCCAACTGGTGGAACGCCGACGACGACTCCAACCTCACTCGCATGCTCAACAAGAACATGGTGAAGTCGAGCGACGGCACGCCGTTGAAGAAGGAGGACTTCCGCATCATCTCGAAGTCCGACCTCATCATCAACTCGCCCTATGCCTATCTCCGCGACCTGCCCGACGACATGAAGGCCGCGATCAAGCAGGCGTTCCTGGATGCGGCGACGAAGGATCCGGAGGCCTTCAAGAAGCTGTCCGACGGCAAGAACCGTCCGTGGCAGCCGATCACCAACGCCGACTACGACAAGACCATCGAGCTGATCAAGTTCGTGGACAATCTGCGCAAGAAGGCGTCCTGATCGCGCACGCATTGAATTGGGCCGGGTTCCATGACCCGGCCCTTTCTCCGTCTAACTTCTCGAGCAGATGGGCCCCGCGTCGATGGCGACCGCCGTATCCATCCTTCCAGCCCAGCAACTGGCGGCGCTGAATGACGCCTATCGCAAGGCGGTCGCGCGCAAGCGGCTGAAGGCGACGCTGGCGATCGCCGTCTTTTGCGCGGCGCTTCTGATCGCAGCGCTCGGCGCGGAAGTGAATCTGCGCACGCTGTTCGCCTATTTCGGCAACTTCGTCAGCTATTTCGATCGCATCCTCACCCTCGATTCAGGTGGACGGGTCTGGACCAATCCGGCCGAGTGGTTCTGGGGCTGGAAGAAATGGTTGCGGTTGCTCGGCGAGACGCTCCTGATCAGCTATGTCGGCACGCTGATCGGCGCCGTGCTCGCCTTCGCGCTGAATTTCTTCGCCGCCCAGAACACCTCGCCGTCGCCATGGCTCCGCTTCACGGTGTGCCGCCTGCTGGAGTTCGCCCGCACGGTGCCCGGCATCGTGTTCGCGCTGATCTTCGTGATTGCCTTCGGCCTCGGACCGATGGCCGGCGTGCTGGCGATCGCGATTCACTCCACCGGCGCGCTCGGCAAATTGTTCGCCGAGATCGTCGAGAACGCGGACATGAAGCCGGTCGAAGGCATTCGCTCCACCGGCGCGAGCTGGCTGTCCTGCATGCGCTTCGCCGTGCTGCCCCAGGTCGCGGCGGGTTATGCCAGCTATGCGCTGCTGCGGTTCGAGATCAACGTCCGCGAGGCCTCGGTCATGGGCTTCGTCGGCGCCGGCGGCATCGGTCAGGAGCTCGTGGTCGCGATCCGCAAGTTCTATTATTCCGACGTCAGCGCCATCCTCGTGATGATCATCGTCACGGTCTTCATCATCGACATCTCGACCGGTTGGCTGCGCGGCCGGCTGTTCGGCAAGGAGACGCGCCGGTGAGCCAGCTGCCGAAGCCGGATACGGGCGAACTGCGGGCGAAATATCCCGATGTCTTCAACCGGCCCGCCTCGGCGCGGCTGGCGACGCCGGCGATGATCGTAGCTGCGCTCGCGATCTTCGTGTTCGGCCTGGTCGATCTCGATTTCTCGCCGACGAAACTGATTACCGGGATCGGTCAGCTCGGCTGGATCACCATGATGATGATCCCGCCGAATCCCGGCTCGTCGCTGCCGCTCTACATGCAGGCGCTCGGCGAGACGCTGTCGATTGCGCTGCTTGGCACCACGCTTGCGGCGTTGATGGCGCTGCCGGTCAGCCTGCTGGCGGCACGCAACATCATCCCGTCGAACCTGATCCGCTTTCCGGTGCGTCGCTTCCTGGATTCGATCCGCGGCGTCGATACGCTGATCTGGGCGCTGGTCTGGATCAACGTCGTTGGTCTCGGCCCGTTTGCCGGCGTGCTGGCGATCGCGGTGTCGGATTTCGGTGCGTTCGGAAAGCTGTTCTCCGAGGCGATCGAGGCGGCCGACCGCAAGCAGGTCGAGGGCATCAGGGCCTCCGGCGGCAATGCGCTGCATGAAATCCGCTTCGGCCTGTTGCCGCAGGTGCTGCCGGTCATCGCGGGGCAGGTGCTCTATTTCATCGAGTCCAACACTCGTTCGGCTACGATCATCGGCATCGTCGGCGCCGGCGGCATCGGCCTGCAGCTCGCCGAGCAGATCCGCGTGCTGGAGTGGCAGAAGGTGTCGTTCCTGATCCTGATGATCCTGATCGCGGTCGCCGCGATCGACTTCATCTCGAGCAGGTTGCGCTTCGCCATCATCGGGCAAAGGGCGGTGGCCTAGCAAGTCACCTCGCCCCGCTCTTGCGGGGAGAGGTCGGATTGCGAAGCAATCCGGGTGAGGGGAGCTCCCCGCACTCATATCTGTCCAGTTCGCGGCAGCAGCCCCTCACCCCGACCCTCCAAGAGCGAGCTTCGCTCGTCTCGACCCCGTAAGAACGGGGAGAGGGAGGGATACTCAACTGTTCTCCACCAGAAACTCCACGCGCTCGGCGGCGAAGCGAGAGCGCTTGGTGACCAGCGGTTTGTCAGCAGTGTCGACGTCGGTGGCATCGACGACGAGCACCGCGTGGCCCAGCGCGAGATTGAGCCGCACGGCATCGGTGGCATCGACGATCGCTCCGGTGATCCGGGTCAAGGAGCGCCGGTAGTCCCTGACGCCGTAATGCGCCAGCAGTTTCGTCATGGAGCGGACGTTGGCGAACACGTTGCCGGCATCGGGAAAGCGTTCGGCCGACAGCCAGGTGGTGGAGACGCAGATCGGCGTGCGGTCGGCGAGGCGGACCGACTCGATCCGGATCAGCGGGGCGCCGAGTTTCAGGCCCAGCTCGCGGGCGATCTCGCGGGTGGCGACGTCGCCGCGGGCCTCGATCAGCTGGCCGCGCGGCTCGTGTCCGCCGGCGCCGACGATCTCGGAAAATCGGGTGCGTGAGCGCAGGGGATAGGCGAGGCGCTGCGCTTCGACATAGGTGCCGCTGCCGCGCTCGGCGCGCACCAGGCCGCGTTCCGCCAGCGCCGCGAGCGCGCGCCGCACGGTGTGGCGGTTGACGCGATAGGTCTCCGCGATCTCCATCTCGCCGGGCAGCTTTTCGCCGGCGACGAAGCGGCCGTCAGCGATGCCGCGCTCGATGCCGTCGGCGACCTGCCGCCACAAGGCGACGCCGGAACTTTCCTGCATGCTCATGACGCCGTGATATCAGAAATCTTCAGTTTGTCACGAAACAGTCATGGCGCTTCGCTATCAAGTTGTCTATTAACGTAGACAACTTGAGTCAGGCAAGGTTGCTCATGAGTTCGGCCGGTCGGAACAGCAAAGAGGCGCAGCGCAAGGCCGCAATGGCGGTGCTGGCGCATTCCGGCGCCGCCGAGATCGCGGAGCGAATGCGGCAGATCGCGGTGCCGGCGCATGAAAATCTCCGCGAGCCCGAGAATGGCCTCGTGATGCTGCGCGGCCGGGTCGGCGGCGACGGCGCGCCGTTCAATCTCGGCGAGGCGACGGTGTCGCGCGCCGCAGTGCGGCTTGCGACCGGCGAGGTGGGCTTCGGCTACACGCTCGGCCGCGATGCACAAAAGGCGCAGATGATCGCGCTGTGTGACGCTATGGTGCAATCGGCGGAGTTGTCCGGCGAGGTGGAGGCGAAGGTGATCGCGCCGCTGCGTGCGGCGGTCGACGCTGAACGCAGCCGCAAGGCCGCCGAGACCGCGGCGACGCGGGTCGATTTCTACACCATGGTGCGCGGCGAAGGATGATACGATGACGACGGTTGCCGAATTGCCCGCAGATTTTTCCGACAAGGTGTTGTCGGCGCAGTCGACGTTCCGCTCGGTAATGGACGCAATGGCGCGCCCGGGCAGCGTCCAGCGCGTCGCGGCGCAGGCGGGGACGCCCGCCGGCATGATGCGCGGCACGGCTGCGATTGCGCTGACGCTGTTCGATCACGACACGCCGATTTGGCTCGATGGCGCGATGTCGGCGACGCCGGATGTCGCGAGATGGCTGAAGTTTCACACCAGCGCGCCGGTGATTGCGGATTCTACGGTCGCCAGTTTCGCGCTGATCGGCGATGCGGCGAGCCTGCCGGCGCTCGATCGCTTCGCGTTCGGCAGCAGCGAATATCCGGATCGCTCGACCGCGCTGATCCTGCAGGTGGACAGCCTGACGCAGGGGCCGGCCTTTGAGCTGAAGGGGCCGGGCATCGACGGCACGGCGCTGCTGCAGGCGATGATCCAGCCGCGCGACCTGTTCGGACGGCTCGCGATCAACGAAACTCTGTTCCCGCGCGGCATCGACGTCGTGCTGGTCCATGACGATGCCATTGTCGCGATCCCCCGCACCACGCGGTTGGTCGCAAGCGGAGTGTAAGCGATGTATGTAGCCGTCAAGGGAGGTGAACGCGCCATCGAGAACGCCCACCGCCTGCTCGCGCATGAACGGCGTGGCGACCGCGATGTGCCGGAGGTATCGCTGGCGCAGATCGCCGAACAGCTCTCGCTCGGCGTCGATCGCGTCATGACCGAAGGCTCGCTCTACGATCGTGAGCTCGCGGCGCTGGCGATCAAGCAGGCGCGCGGCGACATGATCGAGGCGATCTTCCTGGTCCGCGCGTTCCGTGCCACGCTGCCGCGCTTCGGCGCGACCGAGCCGGTGAATACCGACGAGATGCAGGTGCGGCGTCGCATCTCCTCGACCTTCAAGGACATTCCGGGCGGCCAGATCCTGGGGCCGACCTTCGACTACACCCATCGCCTGCTCGATCCGCAGCTTGCCGAGGGTTTCGTGCCGGAGCAGCCGCTGACGGCGGAGGCGTCGCAGGCCGCGACGCCGCGCGTGACCGACATTCTCGGCCGTGACGGCCTGATCGAAGGCTCGCCGCAGGCGGATGCCGATGCACCGGTCGGCGACCTCACGCGCGAGCCGCTGAACTTTCCGGCCGACCGCGACCTGCGGCTGCAGAACCTGGCGCGTGGCGACGAAGGTTTCCTGCTTGCGCTCGGCTATTCGACGCAGCGCGGCTATGGCCGCAACCACCCCTTCGCCGGGGAGATCCGCTTCGGCGATGTCGAGGTCGAGTTCTTCGCCGAGGATGCCGGCTTCGCGGTGCCGCTCGGTTCGATCGAACTGACCGAGTGCCAGATGGTCAACCAGTTCAAGGGCTCGGCGACCGAAGCGCCGTGCTTTACCCGCGGCTATGGCCTGGCCTTCGGGCAGAGCGAGCGCAAGACCATGTCGATGGCGCTGGTCGATCGCGCTCTTCGCGCGCGCGAGCTCGACGAGGAGGCGACCTCGCCGGCGCAGGACGAGGAGTTCGTGATGTCGCACTCCGACAATGTGCAGGCGACCGGCTTCGTCGAGCATCTGAAGCTGCCGCATTACGTCGACTTCCAGTCCGAGCTTGGCCTGTTGCGCAAGCTGCGGCAGGAATTCGCCGAGGCGAACGAGGCTCCCGAAATGCAGGAGGCCGCGGAATGAACGCGCCGACTTACAACTTCGCCTATCTCGACGAGCAGACCAAACGGATGATCCGCCGTGCGATCCTGAAGGCGATCGCGATTCCCGGCTATCAGGTGCCGTTCGCGAGCCGCGAGATGCCGATGCCCTATGGCTGGGGCACCGGCGGCGTGCAGGTCACCGCGGCGATCCTCGGCCCGAACGACGTGCTGAAGGTGATCGACCAGGGCTCGGACGACACCACCAATGCGATCTCGATTCGCAAGTTCTTCGGCAAGACCGCGGGTGTGGCGACCACGACCTCGACCACGGATGCGACCGTGATCCAGACCCGGCATCGCATTCCGGAGGCGCCGCTGCATGCGGGCCAGGTGCTGGTCTACCAGGTGCCGATCCCGGAGCCCTTGCGCTTCCTCGAGCCGCGCGAGACCGAGACGCGGCGCATGCACGCGCTCGCCGAATACGGGCTGATGCATGTGAAGCTCTACGAGGACATCGCGCGGTTCGGCCACATCGCGACCGCCTACGCCTATCCGGTGAAGGTGAACGCGCGCTACGTGATGGATCCGTCGCCGACGCCGAAATTCGACAATCCGAAGATGGACAATTGCCCGGCGCTGCAATTGTTCGGCGCTGGCCGCGAGAAGCGCATCTACGCGATCCCGCCGCACACCACGGTGGTCTCGCTCGATTTCGAGGATCACCCGTTCACGCGCTACCGTTTCGATGCGCCGTGTGCGCTGTGCGGCGCCGACGATTCCTATCTCGACGAGATCGTGACCGACGACAAGGGCGGGCGGATGTTCGTCTGCTCCGACACCGATTTCTGCGAGCAGCGCCAGGAGGCCGGACATCACGGCGCGCTGAGCGCAGCGCCGCACAAGGAGAAGGCGCATGTCTGAGCTGTCCCGCCTCGACAACGACCAGCCGCTGCTGGTCGCCGAAGGGCTTGCCAAGAACTATGGCCAGCTCGCGGCCTGTCGCGACGTCTCCTTCTCGCTCTATGCCGGCGAGGTGCTGGCGATCGTCGGCGAATCCGGCTCGGGCAAGTCGACCCTGCTGCAGCTTCTGTCGGCGCAACTCGCGCCGAGCGCGGGACGGGTGTCCTACCGGATGCGCGACGGCGTGCTGCGCGATCTTGCCGGCCTCGGCGAAGCCGAGCGGCGCTTTCTGTTCCGCACCGATTGGGGTTACGTGCACCAGGATCCAGCGCAGGGATTGCGCATGGCGGTCTCGGCCGGCGCCAATGTCGGCGAGCGGCTGATGGCGGTCGGCTGGAATCATTACGGCCGGATCCGCGACACCGCGTCAAACTGGCTTGAGCGGGTCGAGATCGATGTCGGCCGTATCGACGATGCACCCAAGACCTATTCGGGCGGCATGCGGCAGCGGCTGCAGATCGCGCGCAATCTCGTCACCGAGCCGCGGCTGGTGTTCATGGACGAGCCGACCGGGGGCCTCGACGTCTCGGTGCAGGCACGCCTGCTCGACCTGATGCGCAACCTCGTCAGCGAGCTCGGCCTCGCCGCCATCGTCGTCACCCACGATCTCGCCGTCGCGCGGTTGCTGTCGCACCGTGTGATGGTGATGAAGGGCGGCCGCGTCATCGAAACCGGATTGACCGACCAGGTGCTCGACGATCCGCGCGAGCCCTATACGCAAGTGCTCGTTTCCTCGATTCTGCCGCCATGAGCCCGCCAATGACCGCGATGATCGAACTTGCCAATGCCGAAAAGACCTTCACCATGCATCTGCAGGGCGGTGTCGAACTGCCTGTGGTGCGCGGCGTGTCGTTCCACGTCGAGCCGGGCGAATGCGTGGTGCTGTCGGGCCCCTCGGGCGCCGGCAAATCCTCGATCCTGAAGATGATCTTCGGCAACTACCGCTGCGACAGCGGCCGGATCGGCATCCGCCACCATGGCACGGTGATCGACCTCGCCACGGCCGAGCCGCGCCAGGTGCTGAGCATCCGCCGCTCGACCATCGGCTATGTCAGCCAGTTCCTGCGCGCCGTGCCGCGGGTGGCGACGATCGACGTCGTCGCCGAACCTCTGATCGCCAACGGCGTCGCGCGCGAGGAAGCTCGCGAGCGTGCCGGCCGCCTGCTGCGCCGGCTCAACATTCCGGAGCGGCTGTGGCCGCTGCCGCCCTCGACCTTCTCCGGCGGCGAGCAGCAGCGCGTCAACATCGCGCGTGGCTTCATCTCGGATTTGCCGATACTGCTGCTGGACGAGCCGACCGCCTCGCTCGATGCCGCGAATCGTGCCGTGGTGGTCGAGCTGATCGGCGAAAAGAAGACAAAGGGCGTCGCGATGGTCGCGATCGTTCATGACGATGAGATCCGCCATTTGATTGCCGACCGCATCGTCGACGTGACCTCGTTTGCCGCTGCCGCCTGAAGGACCGTTTGAAATGACTGCCAAGCAAGACACCATCATCGGCAACGCCCGGGTCGTCCTCGCCGATCGCGTGATCGAGCAGGGCTGGGTCGCCATCGCCGACGGCAAGATCGCCTGTTACGGCGAGGGCCGGGCGCCCGAGGCAACTGAGGACGCCGGCGGCGACCTGATCATGCCCGGGATGATCGAGCTGCACACCGATCATCTCGAGATGCACTACGTGCCGCGGCCCAAGGTGTACTGGGATCCGGTGGCGGCCGTGATCTCCTATGACGGGCAGCTCGCGACCTCCGGCATCACCACGGTGCTGGATTCGCTCCGCGTCTGGCGTGAGGAGGGCGCGGAGGGTGTCGATGGCCGCGCCGGTCTGCTGGCCGAGGCGATCGCGGCGGCGCGCGAGGAGAACCTGCTGCGCGCCGACCATTTCCTGCATCTGCGCTGCGAAATCCCGATGCCCGATGTGGTCGCGGAAGCCAAGGAGCTGATCGATCGCCCGGATGTGCGGCTGATGTCGCTGATGGACCACACGCCGGGCCAGCGCCAGTTCCGCGACGAGGTGAAGCTGCGCGACTACTACCGCGGCAAGGGCGGCGGCATGACCGACGCCCAGCTCGACGTGCTCTTCGCAAAGCGCTTCGCCTATCAGAAGGAATATGCCGCGACCAATATGCGCGCGATCGTGGCGCTGGCGCATGAGTACAAGATCCCGCTGGCGAGCCACGACGACACCACGGACGAGAACGTCGCCGACGCCGTCAACGACAAGGTGTCGGTCGCGGAGTTTCCGACCACGATGGAAGCCGCGCGTGGGCTGCACGCCGCCGGCATCGACATCCTGATGGGAGCGCCGAACGTCGTGCGCGGCGGTTCGCATTCCGGCAACATCGCGGCCGTCGATCTGGCCCGCGAGGGCATGCTCGACATTCTGTCGTCGGACTATATCCCGTCGAGCCTGTTGATGGCGGCGCTGCAATTGCCGCAGCGCGTGCCGACGATCGATCTCGCATCCGCCGTCCGCACCGTGACGAAAACACCGGCAGAGGCGGTCGGCCTCGCCGATCGTGGCGAGATCGCGGTCGGCAAGCGTGCCGATTTGATCCGCGTGCACATCGCGCGCGACCTGCCGGTCGTGCGCAGCGTCTGGCGCGAAGGGGGGCGGGTCGCATGAGTAATGCTCCC
Organism: Bradyrhizobium sp. ISRA464; assembly: GCF_029910095.1. NCBI lineage: Bacteria > Pseudomonadati > Pseudomonadota > Alphaproteobacteria > Hyphomicrobiales > Nitrobacteraceae > Bradyrhizobium > Bradyrhizobium sp. ISRA464. The sequence goes on from NZ_CP094526.1 coordinate 2,377,644, forward strand.
GCCTTCACCGAGCCGCGTGCCGGCGCGATCGGCCCGGGACGGCTGGTGCTGGTGGTCGGTCCGAGCGGTGCCGGCAAGGACACGCTGCTGGGATTGGCGAAGACGGCCTGCGCCGACGACCGCAACATCGTGTTTCCGCGCCGCCTGATCACCCGCGAGGCGTCGGCTTCGGAAGACAACGAGGAGGTCAGCGCGGAGGCCTTCCAGCGCGCGGTGGCGGGCGGCGACTATGCCATGCACTGGGAAGCCCATGGGCACCGCTATGCGCTGTCGCGGGCGATTGACGATGAGATCCGTGCCGGCCGCACCGTGATCGCTAACGTCTCGCGCACGGTGATATCGGCCGCGCGCCGCAACTATGCCAATGTCGTGGTCGTTTTGATCACCGCGCCGCCGGATGTCCTCGCTGCGCGGCTCGCGATGCGGGCACGCGCCAGCGACGGACGGCTGGAGCAACGGCTGGCGCGCACGATCGACGAGACCACCGCGTCGCCGGACTTCACCATCGTCAATTCGGGTACCGCCGAATATCACGCGCGGCAGCTTGTCCGCGTCATCAAGGACGAGCGCTGGGACGGCTAGGCAACTTCCAAACGAGAAAGGGCACTGATGTCGGTGATTGAAACGATCGAGCAGCTCGAGGCGATCTACGGCTTTCCAAACGACGCCTCGACCGTGAAGGTCGCGGACCGGGTCACGCCGCTCTACCGCGCGCTCATCGAAAAATCGCCGTTCGTGTCGCTTGCAACCGCCGGACCCGAGGGACTCGATTGCTCGCCGCGCGGCGATCTGCCGGGATTCGTTCGCGTCCACGACGAGAAGACGCTGATGATGCCGGATCGCCGCGGCAACAACCGCTGCGATTCGCTGCGCAACATTGTTCGCGATCCCCGCGTCGGGCTGTTGTTCCTGATCCCGGGCTCGGGCAGCACGCTGCGCGTCAACGGCCGCGCCTATGTCACAGCCGAGCCTGAGCTGCTTGCCTCGTTCAAGATGGAGGGGAAGGCGCCGCGCACGGTCATCGTGATGACCGTCGAGGAGATGTATTTCCAGTGTGCCCGCGCGATCGTGCGTTCCGACCTCTGGAATCCCGAGAAGCGGGTTGATCCCAAGACGTTGCCGACGCCCGGCCAGATCCTCGCCGAGATGAGCAAGAACACAGTCGGTGGCGAAAAATACGATCGGGAATGGCCCGAGCGCGCGCGGCAGACGATGTGGTGAAAGCGTTTTCGAGCGAAGTGGACGCCGGTTCGCGTGAAGAAAACGCGTCAAAATAAGAATCCAGAGCTTCGGTTCTGATTCAATCAGCACCGACAACGCTCTAGCATTACAGTTGTAATTTTTGCTTGAGATGCGCTTTGCGCGCGTTGGCTTGATGAGCCCTGCGCCAGGATGACCATGCGAGGATGTGGGCATGCGGGATGCGCCGCTGGGCGAGCTTCATGGCGATGCGGCGGATTTCCGGGATCGACCAGCGGATCAAGAACGATGCTTCGGTCGGGGCCGCGGTCGCGTTTTTTTAAGCAATGCTCCGGTGTTGGCCCGATGACGGATGACGGCCATCGTGGCGAAGGCAAGCATGACCAGTGAGACATGGCGATGCCAGCCATGCCAGGAGCGGGTTTCGTTGTGATCAAGACCGAGCTCGTTCTTGGCGGTTTCGAAGCTGTCTTCGATGGCCCAGCGATGGCCTTCCACGGATACCAGCTTCTGCATGGACGTGCCCTTGGGGCACCATGTGGAGAAGAAGGCTAAGCTGTTGTCGGCAATATTGCGGCGGATCAGAAGACCTCGGGTCCATTCCCCGGCAAGGTCGTCGTTGTATTCGCCGGCGTCGAGATCGGCCAGCTCAAGATAGGCCCAGTCGTGCCAGCGCGGACCTTTGGTTCCTTCGCCGGACGGCAGGCGGCGCCAGGCCTTCTTGGGAAGGCTCTGCGCGATCGTAGAGGCAGTGCCGGCGACAGGCTGCTGCTTGCCCCAGGAATAGAACACGTGATTGGAAGCAACCCCCAGAACATAGCCTTTGCCCGCCTTGCGCAGCAGGGTTTCGATCGCTCCCGTGCCATACACGCTGTCCGCTGCTACGAACGAGAACGGCACCTTTGCGGCGATCGCGCGAGCGATCATTTGATGCGCGATCCGGGGCTTCGTCGCAAAGCTCACATCGCTCGGGACATGTGCGGCCTTCAGGCGAGCGGGTTCGTCCGTCCATTCCTTTGGCAGGTAGAGCGCCCGATCGATGAAGGCATGGCCATGCCGCGACACATAGGAGGCAAACACTCCGATCTGGCAATTGGTGATCTTGCCCGCCGAGCCAGTGTACTGGCGCGCGACCCCACACGAGGCCTTGCCCTGTTTCAAAAAGCCGGTCTCATCGATGACCAGAACCGCGTCCTCGTCACCCAGCGTTTCCAGCGCGTACTCACGTACAATATCGCGCAGCGCGTCGGCATCCCACTGCCCCCGACCCAGAATCGCCTGCTGGCGCCACGGGCCTGGATCGCCAGCCGCTTCCGCCCGCATCCAACCCGTCTTGCGCGGCTCGTTGCCCAACAGTCCGTCGAGAAATTGCCCCGCCGAGGCCGCGACCCGCTCTTGCGTAAACAGCGGACGGATGCGTTGCTTGGCATCTCGCAACGACGAAGCCCACAGCGTCAGCGTATCCTCAACCGACGCGCCACCAATCATCAGATCCCGAATCATGGTCGCCCATAGATTCAGAACCTTCAGGAAGATGCAACTGTAGTGCTAGCATTACAGTTGTAATTTTTGCTTGAGATGCGCTTTGCGCGCGTTGGCTTGATGAGCCCTGCGCCAGGATGACCATGCGAGGATGTGGGCATGCGGGATGCGCCGCTGGGCGAGCTTCATGGCGATGCGGCGGATTTCCTGGATCGACCAGCGGATCAAGAACGATGCTTCGGTCGGGGCCGCGGTCGCGTTTTTTTAAGCAATGCTCCGGTGTTGGCCCGATGACGGATGACGGCCATCGTGGCGAAGGCAAGCATGACCAGTGAGACATGGCGATGCCAGCCATGCCAGGAGCGGGTTTCGTTGTGATCAAGACCGAGCTCGTTCTTGGCGGTTTCGAAGCTGTCTTCGATGGCCCAGCGATGGCCTTCCACGGATACCAGCTTCTGCATGGACGTGCCCTTGGGGCACCATGTGGAGAAGAAGGCTAAGCTGTTGTCGGCAATATTGCGGCGGATCAGAAGACCTCGGGTCCATTCCCCGGCAAGGTCGTCGTTGTATTCGCCGGCGTCGAGATCGGCCAGCTCAAGATAGGCCCAGTCGTGCCAGCGCGGACCTTTGGTTCCTTCGCCGGACGGCAGGCGGCGCCAGGCCTTCTTGGGAAGGCTCTGCGCGATCGTAGAGGCAGTGCCGGCGACAGGCTGCTGCTTGCCCCAGGAATAGAACACGTGATTGGAAGCAACCCCCAGAACATAGCCTTTGCCCGCCTTGCGCAGCAGGGTTTCGATCGCTCCCGTGCCATACACGCTGTCCGCTGCTACGAACGAGAACGGCACCTTTGCGGCGATCGCGCGAGCGATCATTTGATGCGCGATCCGGGGCTTCGTCGCAAAGCTCACATCGCTCGGGACATGTGCGGCCTTCAGGCGAGCGGGTTCGTCCGTCCATTCCTTTGGCAGGTAGAGCGCCCGATCGATGAAGGCATGGCCATGCCGCGACACATAGGAGGCAAACACTCCGATCTGGCAATTGGTGATCTTGCCCGCCGAGCCAGTGTACTGGCGCGCGACCCCACACGAGGCCTTGCCCTGTTTCAAAAAGCCGGTCTCATCGATGACCAGAACCGCGTCCTCGTCACCCAGCGTTTCCAGCGCGTACTCACGTACAATATCGCGCAGCGCGTCGGCATCCCACTGCCCCCGACCCAGAATCGCCTGCTGGCGCCACGGGCCTGGATCGCCAGCCGCTTCCGCCCGCATCCAACCCGTCTTGCGCGGCTCGTTGCCCAACAGTCCGTCGAGAAATTGCCCCGCCGAGGCCGCGACCCGCTCTTGCGTAAACAGCGGACGGATGCGTTGCTTGGCATCTCGCAACGACGAAGCCCACAGCGTCAGCGTATCCTCAACCGACGCGCCACCAATCATCAGATCCCGAATCATGGTCGCCCATAGATTCAGAACCTTCAGGAAGATGCAACTGTAATGCTAGGCGGTGTGGACACTTATCGCATCCATAGGACGATGGCGGCGAGAGTGACGACGGCGCGGTAATTTCGGGCGGTTTTTTCGAAGCGGGTAGCGACGCGACGGAACTGCTTGAGTTTGGAGAAGCAGCATTCCACGAGATGGCGCTGGGCATAGAGATGCTTGTCGAGCGGATATTTGAGCGCGCGTGACGGGTTGTTGGGGATCACGGCGAGCGCCTTTTTGGCGGCGATGTCTTGGCGCAAATGGTCGGCGTCATAGGCTGTGTCGGCGATGACGACCTCGGCGGGCAGTCCCTCGATCAATGCGGCGGCTTGCGGTGCATCGCCCTTCTGGCCTGCGGTGAGCGTGAACCGGACAGGACATCCAAGACCGCGAACGGCCATATGGATCTTCGTGCTCAGGCCGCCGCGCGAGCGGCCAAGCGCCTGATCTTCAGGCCCCCTTTTTTCGCCCCAGCGGCGTGCTGATGCGCCCGGACGATGGTGGAATCGACGATTAGATATTCGAAGTCTGGGTCGTCGGACATCGCCTCGAAGATCCGCCACCAAACACCCTTGGTGCTCCATCGGCTGAAGCGCCGGAACACGCTGTTCCAGTCCCCGAACACCTCCGGAAGATCACGCCAGGGAGAGCCGGTCCGCACGATCCAAAGCACACCTTCCACGAACATCCGGTTGTCTCGCCCGGTCGAGCCCTTCTGGTCGGGCCGGCCGATGATCAGCGGCGCCATGCGCTCCCAGGCCGCGTCGCTCAACACCAAACGATCCATCACACCCAAGACTGCCTCCCCAAAAGCAGCCTTGAATCTGATTTGCTCTCAAAAGGGAATCCTTAGAGTCCACACTGCCTAGCACTACAGTTGCATTTTTGATTTGAGATGCGCCTTTCGAGCTGCGGCTTGATGGGCGCGTCGGAATGTGGACCATGCCAGGACGCGAACGATTGGGATCCGGCGCTGTGCAAGCTTTAAGATGAGGCGTCGGATTTCCTGGACCGACCAGCGGATGAGTCTTGCCGGTGCGTCGATTTCGTTTTTTTCGGCATCATCGCGTTCACCTGAGATCGGACGGTGGTCATGACGGCGTAAGCCAGCATGACCAGGGAGACATGCCGGTGCCAGCCGTGCCAAGAGCGACTTTCATTGTGGTCGAGACCGAGCTCGCCCTTTGTCGTCTCAAAATCTTCTTTGACACGCCATCGCGTTCCTTCAACACGAACGAGGCTCTCGATCGAGGTGCCCTCGGGACACCATGTGGTGAAGTAGGAGAGTTCACCGTCGGCAAGGCCGCGTCGGATCAGCAGCCCGCGGGTCCAGATGCCTGGCAGCTGCATGTCGTATTCGGCAGCGTCGAGATCGGCCAGCGGGCAATAGGCCCAATCGTAGAGACGTTCGCCCTTGGTTCCATGACCTGCCGACAGGCGCTTCCACTTTTGGGCGGGGAGCGCCTCGGCAATCTCCTTTGCTTCACCAGCCACGAGGTAATCCGGGTGCCATGAGCTGAACCAGTGGTTGGCGTGGACGCCCAGCACGTAGCCTTTGCCGGCACGCCGCAGAGCCGCTTCGAGGTCGCCGACGCCATACACACTGTCGGCAGCCACCCAAGCGAAGGGGACGTCGGCCGCGATCGCCCTCTTGACCATGCTGACGGCCAACTGCGGCTTGGTGGCAAATGCCACCGTCTCCGGCACATGGGTCGCTTTCAATCGGGTGGGATCGGATGTCCAGGCTTTCGGCAGATAGAGCGCACGATCAATGAAGGCGTGACCCTTGACGGATACGTAGGAGGCGAACACGCCGATCTGGCAGTTGGTGATCTTGCCGGCAGAACCCGTGTATTGCCGCCCCACGCCGCACGAGGCCTTGCCCTGCTTGAGAAAGCCGGTCTCGTCGATCACCAGGACTGCGTTGTTGTCGCCCAGATGTTCGATGACATGATCACGAACGATGTCGCGCAAGTCGTCGGCATCCCAGCGCCCACGACCCAGTAAGGCCTGCTGTCGCCACGGTCCGCTGTCGCCAGCTGCCTCGGCCCGCATCCAGCCTGTCTTGCGCGGCTCGTTGCCGAGCAACGCGTCGAGAAACTGGGCCGCCGAAGCGGCTACACGCTCCTGCGTGAACAAAGGTCGGATACGCTGCTTGGCCTCCCGCAATGACGCCGCCCACAGCGACAGCACATCCTCAACCGAAGCACCACCATTCATCTGATCCAGAATCATGGTTGCCCATAGATTCAGAACCGTCAGATAAATGCAACTGTAGTGCTAGGCGGCCGCTTGCTTGCCCTTCGAATGCCTTCAACGACACCGCCGCGACCTGACGCAATGCCTCGCGGTCGGCGCCGGAGGAGGCCATCACGCCCATGCCCGCGGTGACGGCGGAGAGATAGCGCGCAAGCGCGGCGGGATCGGCGGCCTCGCCGAGATCATGCTCGGCCTTCGCGCGCACGAAGCGCTCGCGCAACTGGTCCTCGGTCTGCGCGCGCCGTGCGGCCAGTTCGAACGGGACGTTTTCCGAGCCGGTGCCGCAGGCGAGGCCGCCCTGGACCAGCAGGCAGCCGGGCGGGTTGGCCGGATCGGTCTGGGTGTCGGCGGTCTCCATCAGCATCCGCTCTGCCACGTCGCGGGCGGTGGGCGCGCTGAGAACCTTCTCCATCCAGGCGTTGCGCTTTTCGGTGTATCGATCGAGGGCCGCTTTCAGGAGCCCCTCCTTGCTGCCGAAGGCGGCGTAGAGGCTCGGCGGATTGATGCACATGGCTTCGGTGAGCTGTGCGATGGTCGCCCCCTCATAGCCGTGTCGCCAGAATACCTCCATTGCCCGATCCAATGCCGCGTCGGCGTCGAAAGCGCGGGGACGTCCCATAGCCATCTTGCGTTACTCCCTGAGCCGGGTGCCGTTTCTGTGACGATTTTCCCCACTCTATCCTCTTGTTGAATTTGATCTTTCCCCTGACTTCCAGTTTCCCCAACAGTCTGCTAAGAATTTCCTAGCGTCCGATACATAAGTATCTTGCGGATCAGCGTCCAGCTCCACATCTGTAGCGAACACTACAGTTATCTGGAGCGCGCGAATGCCCTCGTCAACTCAAAATCCCCGTTCCGGCCGTTTCCGACGCACCGTCGGCGGTATCGTGATCCTCGGTGCCGTCGCAGTGGCTGGTTCAATCGCCACCGGCCGCTATTTCTATGCCGCGCAGGCGACCACCGCCGCGACCCCTCCCGAGCAGGCGGTCGCCGTGACGATCGCGGTCGTCGATCCGCGGCGGACCACGCTGTTCGATGATTTCTCGGGCCGGCTCGAGGCCGTCGACCGCGTCCAGGTTCGGCCGCGGGTCGCCGGTGCGATCCTCGCGACCAATTTCACCGAGGGCGCCCTGGTGAAGGCCGGCGACGTTCTCTTCAAGATCGATCCGGCGCCCTATGCCGCGGAGGTCGACAAGGCCCAGGCGCAGCTCGAAGCCGCGAAGGCCCGCGCGGTCTTCACTGCCAGCGAGGTCGAGCGCGGCGCACAGCTGGTCGGCAACAACATCGTGACCAAGCGTGATTTCGATCAGCGCGACAACGCCAACCGCGAGGCGATCGCCAATGTGAAGGCGGCCGAAGCCACGCTGCAGACGGCGAAGCTCAACCTCGACTACACCGAGGTGCGTGCGCCGGTCGATGGCCGGGTCGGCCGGATCGAGGTCACCGTCGGCAATCTCGTCGCCGCCGGCACCGCGTCGCCGGTGCTGACCACGCTGGTCTCGGTCAATCCGATCTACGCCAGCTTCGATGCGGACGAAGAGGTGGTGCTGCGCGCGCTGAATTCGATCGCCGACGCCTCCGGTAAGCGCGGCGATCTCGGCCGGATCCCGGTCGACATGACGACCTCCGGCGGCCTCAGCGCCCAGGGGCGCATCCAGCTCATCGACAACCAGGTCAACGGCCAGAGCGGCACCATCCGCGTCCGCGCCGTGTTCCGCAACGATGACGGCCGGCTGATCCCCGGGCAGTTCGCGCGCGTGCGCATGGGGCAGCCGCAGCAGCAGACGCTGGTCCTGATCGACGAGCGCGCGGTCGGCACCGACCAGGACAAGAAGTTCGTCATGGTCGTCGGCGACGACAACCGCGCGGTCTACCGCTCGATCACGCTCGGCGGCTCGGTCGACGGGCTGCGCGTCGTGACGGCGGGCCTGAAATCGGGCGACCGCATCGTGGTCAACGGCCTGCAACGCGTGCGCCCCGGCGCACTCCTGAAGACCGAAGTCGCCGAGATGGGCGCGCGGGACATGCAGCAGGCATCTGCCGAGAACAACCAGCACACGGCGCAGCGCTAAGCATTTGCTGCGCCCGGGGGCATCACCATGAATCTCTCAAAATTTTTCATCGACCGGCCGATCTTTGCCGGCGTGCTGTCGATCCTGATCTTCCTGGCCGGCCTGATTTCACTCTTGGCGATGCCGATCTCGGAATATCCCGACGTGGTGCCGCCGTCGGTCGTGGTGCGCGCGACCTATCCCGGCGCCAATCCGAAGGTGATCGCCGAGACGGTCGCGACCCCGATCGAGGAGCAGATCAACGGCGTTGAGGGCATGCTCTACATGAGCAGCCAGGCGACCACCGACGGCGCGATGACGCTGACGGTAACGTTCCGTCTCGGCACCGATCCCGACAAGGCGACGCAGCTGGTGCAGAACCGCGTGCAGCAGGCCGAACCGCGCCTGCCGGCAGTGGTGCGCCAGCTCGGCATCATCACCAAGAAGAGCTCGCCCGACCTCACCATGGTCGTGCATCTGCTGTCGCCGAACAACCGCTACGACATGACTTATCTGCGCAATTACGCGGTGCTCAACGTCAAGGACCGGCTGGCGCGGATCGATGGTGTCGGCGATGTGCAGATCTATGGTGCTGGCGACTATTCGATGCGGGTCTGGGTCGATCCGCAGAAGGCCGCCGAGCACAGCCTGACCGCGAGCGACATCGTGCGCGCGATCCAGGCGCAGAACGTCGAGGCCGCCGCCGGCGTGGTCGGCTCGTCGCCCAGCGTCAAGGGCATCGACCTGCAGCTTTCCGTTAACGCCGAAGGGCGGTTGTCGACCGAGGAGCAGTTCGGCGACATCGTGGTGAAGACCGGTTCGCGGGGCGAGGTGGTGCGGCTGCGGGACGTGGCGCGGATCGAGCTCGGCGCCTCCGAATATGGCCTGCGCTCGCTGCTCGACAACAAGCAGGCGGTCGCGCTGCCGATCTTCCAGGCTCCCGGCTCCAACGCGCTGCAGATCTCGGACAACGTCCGCGCCACGATGGCCGAGATCAAGAAGAACATGCCGGAAGGCGTGTCCTACCAGATCGTCTACGACCCGACGCAGTTCGTGCGCTCCTCGATCGAGGCAGTGGTCCATACCCTGCTGGAAGCCATCGTGCTGGTGGTGCTGGTCGTGATCCTGTTCCTGCAGACCTGGCGCGCATCCATCATTCCGCTGCTCGCCGTGCCGGTGTCGATCGTTGGCACCTTCGCGGTGATGCATGTGTTCGGATTCTCGATCAACGCGCTCAGCCTTTTCGGCCTGGTGCTGGCGATCGGCATCGTGGTCGACGACGCCATCGTCGTGGTCGAGAATGTCGAGCGCAACATCGAGGCCGGCCTGTCGCCGCGCGACGCCACCAATCAGGCGATGCGGGAGGTGTCGGGGCCGATCATCGCGATAGCGCTGGTGCTGATCGCAGTGTTCGTGCCGCTTGCCTTCATCTCCGGCCTCACCGGGCAGTTCTACAAGCAGTTCGCGCTCACGATCGCGATCTCGACCGTGATCTCGGCGATCAACTCGCTCACTCTGTCGCCCGCGCTGTCGGCGCTGCTGTTGAAAGGCCATCACGAGCCGAAGGATCGGCTGACGCTGATCATGGAGAAGGGGCTCGGCTGGTTCTTCCGCGGCTTCAACCGCGTCTTCACCCGCTCCTCGGAGAATTATGGCCGCACCGTCTCCAAGGTGATCTTCGGCAAGGCCGCGGTGATGGGCCTCTACGTGCTCCTGATCGGTGTCACCGTCGTGCTGTTCAAGCAGGTGCCGAGCGGCTTCGTCCCGGGCCAGGACAAGCAATATCTGGTCGGCTTTGCGCGACTGCCCGACGGCGCCACGCTCGACCGCACCGAGGAAGTGATCCGCAAGATGAGCGACATCGCGCTGACGCAGCCGGGCGTCGAGAGCTCGGTGGCGTTCCCCGGATTGTCGATCTCCGGCTTCACCAACTCCTCCAACGCCGGCATCGTGTTCTCGACGCTGAAGCCCTTTGACGAACGCAGGGATCCCTCGCTGAGCGGTCCTGCGATCGCAGCCGAGCTGAACAAGAAATATGCCGGCATCCAGGAGGCCTTCATCGCCATGTTCCCGCCGCCGCCGGTCAACGGTCTCGGCACCATCGGCGGCTTCAAGCTGCAGATCGAGGACCGCGCCGGCCTTGGCTATGAGGCGCTGAACGATGCGACCAAGGCCTTCATGGCGGCGATGCAGAAGGCGCCGGAAATCGCCGGCGTGTTCTCCAGCTTCCAGGTCAACGTGCCGCAGCTGTTTGCCGACATCGATCGCACCAAGGCGCTGCAACTCGGCGTGCCCGTGACGGATGTGTTCAACACGCTGCAAATCTATCTGGGGTCGTACTACGTGAACGACTTCAACAAGTTCGGGCGCACCTATTCTGTCTATGTCCAGGCCGACGCTCCGTTCCGCGCGCGGGCCGACGATATCAGGCGGTTGAAGGTGCGCTCGTCCTCAGGCGACATGGTGCCGCTGTCGGCCCTGTTGAAGGTCCGCCAGAGCGCAGGTCCGGAACGGGCGATCCGCTACAACGGCTTCCTGTCATCCGACATCAACGCCGCCGCGGCGCCCGGCTATTCCTCCGGCCAGGCGCAGGAGGCGGCGACGCGGATCGCCGCCGAGGTACTGCCGCCCGGTTTTGCCTTCGAATGGACCGACCTGACCTATCAGGAGTTCATCGCCGGCAACTCGGGACTCTGGGTATTCCCGCTGGCGATCCTCTTGGTGTTCCTGGTGCTGGCCGCACTCTATGAGAGCCTGACGCTGCCGCTCTCGATCATCATGATCGTGCCGATGGGCCTGTTGGCGGCGATGTTCGGCGTCTGGCTCTCGAAGGGTGACAACAACGTCTTCACGCAGATCGGTCTGATCGTGCTGGTGGGGCTGTCGGCCAAGAACGCGATCCTGATCGTCGAGTTCGCGCGCGAGCTCGAATTCGCCGGGCGTTCGCCGATCCGCGCCGCGATCGAGGCAAGCCGGCTGCGCCTGCGGCCGATCCTGATGACGTCGATGGCGTTCATCATGGGCGTGTTGCCGCTGGTGCTCTCGACCGGCGCGGGCTCGGAGATGCGGCGCGCGATGGGCGTCGCCGTGTTCTCCGGCATGATCGGCGTCACGATCTTCGGCCTGTTCCTGACGCCGGTATTCTATGTGCTGCTGCGCAGGCTCACCGGGATGAAGCCGTTGACGCAGCACGGCGAGGCGACGATCCCGAACAAGGCGCACGCGGCATGATGCCGCGCGCATTCATGAACTTTTTGAAAGGTCAGGCTGCGATGTCCAGCAGCAGTTGCGAGGAACCGCGGACGAGCACCTTGCGGCCCGCAGGCGTCAACACAAACGAATCACCCCGCACCGCAACATAGCCGAGCGTGATGAGGCTTTCGACCGCAAACCGGCTCAGTTTTGAAGGGTTTGCCGCGGGAGCCCGCAGCGCTTTCAACGCGTCCCACTGATCAGGTCTGAGTTCGAGTTCTTCGCTCATGGATCTTTGCACTCCAGCAATTCACGGAGTGCGAGATACAGAGCGCAGATGAATTTCGTGCGACCACAACGAGTCAGGATTTCGATTTATGTGGACCCGCCGTCACATCATCGTGTCATTGGATTATTTCAACTTTTTCGAATCGTGATGCGCAGCGACGCGTGATGTCGTCACACAGGTTAACCGCTAGCAGGCTGTTGAAGAAGTCTTTGAACGATGTGCGATGAATGGGATGTTTGGCGCCGTTGAGGAGGCAGATCTCGCCTTCGAGTGAGCCGTCATCCTTTAGTTCGGCCCAGCCGTCACCCTCGGCTGGCTCCATTTCGTCGTTTCCCTGCCAGCCGAACTCGACTGCATCGCCGTGGCAGGCTCCATGAATGGAGCCTGTGAGGCAATCGAAGGCGAACTCACCGCCGTCCTTATCGAACAGGATGTAGGCGCCGGCCACGGCCATGTCGTAGCCCGGCGTCTCGACGACGCGCCATCTGCCCGGATGCTCATGCCGATGACGCCAGAAGCTTGGGCAGCCGGATCAGATTGTAGGCCGCAAGCGCCAGGACGAAGACGGCATCCACGCGGTCGCGGCCTCGCAGCTTGACCTTGGCCAAGCCAGCGGAACTCTTGATCCAGCCGAAGACTTCTTCGATGCGTTTGCGGCAGCGCTGGCTGATGTCATAGCCGCTGTGACGCGTGGTACGCGCGTCGATCGCCGTCTTGCGCCGCTTGCCGGTCTTACTCAGATGCCCGTCGATCGCGATATGCGGGGTAACTAATCTATCTCTGAGGTCGTGCACGAACTGCGTGACGTCATAGGCCTTGTCCGCCCCCAGAGTGATCCGTTTCGTGCACCCGCGCGCATCGATCATGGCAAGCGCGATCTCCCGTTCGGCGGTGCCCGTCGCTTGGCTGACCCCGCCCAAAACCGCTAAACCATTGCGGTTCTCCATCAGCGCATGGCCTATGTAGCTCAGCTTGGCTGGCTGGCCGTCACCCTTCTTGTAGAGCCGTGCCTCGGGATCGGTCGTGCTCGCATGGGTCTCGTTCGATCGCTTCTCCTTGTGGAAGCTGCGCTCGGCATTGCGTCCCGGACCGTCCTGATCTTTGTCGCTGCCATCCTTCCTCCGGAAGCTCTTGGTCGAAGCCCAGGCTTCAATCAGCGTGCCATCCACCGAGAAGTGATCGCTCGATAGCAGACGCTTGACCTTCGGCTGCGCCAAAAGCGCGTTCAGGAACTTGGCCGCAATCTCGCCCTCAAGCAGCCGGTCGCGGTTCTTCGAGAAGGTTGAATGGTCCCAAACCGCATCATCCACCCCAAGCCCGACGAACCAGCGGAACAGAAGATCGAACTCCATCCGTTCCATCAAATGCCGTTCCGAGCGAACCCCATAGAACGCTTGCAGGAGCATCGCCCGAAGCAGCTTCTCCGGTGCGACCGAGGGGCGACCGAAGTCCGTATAGAGCTTGCCGAACTCCCCAGAAAGATCGCTCAGCGCTGCATTCGCCAAGTCCCGGATCACCCGTAACGGGTGGTCCACGCGAACCCGAGCCTCCAGGTCCACATAACTGAACAGCGAGCCCGACCGTTCGTCACTCCCCCGCATCGCGCCCCCAAGATAAAAATCCGATCCCAGAGAATCACGATCCGAAACGCTCCGCCACCAACTTCTTCAACAGCCTGCTAGGGTTAACCGCGCCGCACGCTCGCGCCCCCGTCGACCGGCAACGTGACACCGGTAATGAAGTTGGCTTCGTCGGAGGCGAGAAACAGCGTGGCGTTGGCGACGTCCCAGCCGGTACCCATCTTGTGGCGCAGCGGCACCCTGCTGTCGCGTTCGGCCTCGACTTCGGCGCGGCTCTTCTTGAATTCGCGGGCGCGAGTGTCGACCGCCATCGGCGTATTCATCAATCCGGGCAGGATCACATTGGCGCGAATGCCGTATTGCGCGTTCTGGTAGGCGAGTTGCTCGGTGAAGGCGATCATCGCCGATTTCGTTGCCTTGTAGGCGACATAGGGATAGGTCGTGATCGCGGCCATCGACGAGATGTTGATGATCGCGCCGCGCTGCTGTTGCCGCATGATCGGGATCACGTGCTTGGCGGCGAGAACGCAACTCTTCAGGTTGATCGCCACGCAGCGATCGAACGCCTCTTCGGTGATGTCGAGCAGCTCGGCGTCGCCGCCGGACAGGCTGACGCCGACATTGTTGTGCAGGATGTCGACGCTGCCCCAGCGCGTATGCGCGTCCGTCACCATGGCCTTGATGTCGGCATTTCGCGTGACGTCGGCCTTGAAGGCGACGGCGGTGCCGCCCTTGGCCGCGATCAGGTCGACAGTCTCCTGCGCCGAGGCCAGATTGTGATCGACGCACAGCACCTTCGCGCCCTCGCGGGCGAAGGTCAGTGCGGTGGCGCGGCCGTTGCCGATGCCTTCGCCGGGACTTTGTCCGGCCCCGACGACGATGGCGACACGATCTTGCAGGCGCATGTCATTTCACTCCCTGTAACGGGTACTGCTGCAGTACCTCTTTGTAGGTAGGTTCGTTGTCGATCTTCATGGTGGCGAGCACGCGCACCACGGCGCAGTAGAACGCAATCGTCAGCACGAGGTCGGTCATGTGCTCGTCGGACAGCTGCGTCTTGATCTCGGCAAAGGTCGTATCCGACATCGCGAGCTCGCGGACCATCTCGCGGGCGCCTCTGAGGATCGCCCTGGCGAGCGGCTCGAGCTTCGACGGTTTGCCATCGGTCTCCGCGATCAGGCCCTCGATATCAGCGTCGGTGACGCCGAACTCCTTGCCGATCTTCACATGATGGGTGAACTCATATTCCGACTTCTCGAGCCAACCGACCTGCAGGATTGCAAGTTCGCGTAAGCGCGGATCGAGCTTGCTCTTGAAGCGGATGTAGCCGCCGATCCCGTTGAAGGCGCGCGCCATGTCCGGCGAGTTGACCAGGAGCTTGTGCAGGTTGGTGTTGCGCTTGAGCATGTCCCGATATTCGGGCGCAACCTGATCGGCTTCGAGATAGGGCAGGCGGGCCATTGTTGTTGTCCTTGGTTTGGCGGCTTGCGGCATGCGCGGCGGTCGTTTCAGCCGTAGAGTGCTTTGTACTCGCGTTGATAGTTGGCGTAGGAATCCTTCATGCTGGCGCCGTTGAGCAGCATGGTCGCAACCGGAGTGTTGTCGGCGTCGAACACGGTTGTCCGCACCCACATGCTCTCGGTGCGCTTGCTGCCGGAGAGCGCGACGACTTCGCGCTCGGCCCAATAGGTTTCGCCCGGGAACAGCGGCCCGCGCAGCAGCCGGATCTCCTGGTCCGCGAACAGGCCGACGGCGGGACCGCGGACCGGCAGCCGGTCCTCGCGCGCGCGGTACTGAAACAGCACGCTCAGCATCTCCATCGGGATGATGGCCCGGCCCCAGGGATTGTGCTCCAGCGAGTAGTAATCCGACGGTTCGGTGATCACCTTCAGCTTGTCGGTCAGCGAGAATGGGTAGAGATCGCCCATGTTCTGGTCGAAATCCATCTTGATTGCCTGCCGGGGCGTCTTCATGCCGACCTTGATGTCGGCGAGGATGACGGGATCGGTCAGCGGCTTCAACTCGCCGAGCCGGTGGCTAAGGGCCGTCTCCGTGCCGTCGCCGTCAATGGAGGCGGTGCCGCGCAAGATCTCGGTGCCGTCGCGCTTGATCATCCCGATTGCGCAAACGGTCTGGCCCGGTTTCGGCTTCTCGATCTGGGCCTGGACCTCTTCGCCTTCGAAGGCGGGATTGCGGTAATGCGCGGATAGGCATCCGGTCATGAACCAGGCTCGGCCCCAGATCCGCTCGCACAGTGGCGCGAACTGGCTGAAGTGGGTTGGTCCTTCGATCGTGCCGCCGCGGAAGCCGAGCTTCTGCGCGGTTGCATCGTCGTGGATCGAGGCGTGAGAGTCGTAGACCTGGGCCTGAAGCATCTGCTTCGGGCTGCGCCAGGGACCCACCAGCAGATTGCCGTTCTCCACGATTTCGGTCGTGAACGCGGTTTCGACTGTAATCATCCTTGGTCTCCCTTTGCGCGCCACCGTTTCAAAGAAGGCGCGGTTCGGCAAGGCCTCGCATATGCAGCAGGGAGAGGAGATATGTCTTGCCGCAAGGGGACAAGGCTGTTCATGCATAACAAAATCACTGCATGCTGATGCATGATCCTGTCCGAAGCGAAACGAGACCGGGTCGGACCGGCGCGGCAGAGACGGGATGGGGAGCCTGACGAATGGGGTTGATGGAAGTTGGACTGGACGACAAGTACCGGTTGGACGCGAAACGAATTTTCCTTTCCGGTACCCAGGCGCTGGTCCGATTGCCCATGTTGCAGCGCGAACGCGATCGTGCGCACGGGCTGAACACCGCGGGTTTCATCTCCGGCTACCGCGGCTCGCCGCTCGGCATGTACGACCACGCGCTGTGGCGCGCGAAGTCTTTCCTGAAAGAACATGACATCGCATTCGTGCCGGGTCTCAACGAGGACCTGGCGGCCACCGCGGTATGGGGCAGCCAGCAAGTCGGCATGTTTCCGGGCGCCAAGGTCGATGGCGTGTTCGGCATTTGGTACGGCAAGGGCCCCGGCGTCGACCGCTCGCTCGACGCGCTCAAGCACGCCAATTCCGCCGGCACCTCGCCCAATGGCGGCGTGATCGCGCTTGCCGGCGACGACCATGGCTGCCAGTCCTCCACCCTGGCCCATCAGAGCGAGCAGGTGTTCGCCTCGGCACTGATGCCGGTGGTCAATCCGGCGACGCTGCAGGACTATCTTGACCTCGGTATCCTCGGCTTTGCGTTGTCGCGCTATTCCGGCTGCTGGGTCGGCTTCAAGGCGATCTCGGAGACGGTGGAAAGCTCGGCCTCGATCGTCAGCGATCCCGATCGCATCAAGATCATCATGCCCGACGATTTCGAGATGCCGCCGGGCGGACTGTCGATCCGCTGGCCGGATCCGCCGCTCGAGGCGGAGCGGCGGCTGCATGGGCCGAAGATGGAGGCGGTGGCTGCGTTTACCCGCGTCAACCGCTTCGACCGCATCGTGCTGGATTCGAAGCCGGCGCGGCTCGGCATCATGGCGACCGGCAAGGCCTATCTCGATCTGCGCCAGGCGCTGGCCGATCTCGGCCTCACGGATGCGGACGCGCAGGCGCTCGGCCTGCGCATCTACAAGGTGGCGCTGACCTGGCCGCTGGAGGAACGCGGGGCGCGCGCCTTCGCCGAGGGGCTGCAGGACGTGCTCGTGGTCGAGGAGAAGCGTGGCTTCATCGAGGATCAGCTCGTCCGCATCCTCTACAACATGGATGCCTCGAAGCGGCCTTCGGTGGTCGGCAAGCGCGACGAGAGCGGCGCGATGCTCCTGCCGAGCGAAGGCGAGCTGACGCCGACCATGGTGGCGGCCGCCGTGGTCGCGCGCCTGCGCAAGCTCGGGCATCGCAGCCCGATGCTGGAGCAGCGGCTGGCGAAGCTCGAGGCGTTCGATCGGCCGGCCGAAGGCACCGGCGCCGTCAAGCTGGCGCGCACCCCGTATTTCTGCTCGGGCTGCCCGCACAACACCTCCACCAAGATCCCCGAGGGCAGCCGCGCGATGGCCGGCATCGGCTGTCACGGCATGGCGCTGTCGGTGCCGAACCGCCGCACCGCGACCATCTCGCATATGGGCGCGGAGGGCGTGAGCTGGATCGGGCAGGCCCCGTTCACCAGCGAAGAGCATGTGTTCCAGAATCTCGGCGACGGCACCTACACCCATTCCGGTCTGCTGGCGCTGCGTGCGGCCGCCGCGGCCGGCGTCAACATCACTTACAAGATCCTCTACAACGACGCGGTCGCAATGACTGGCGGCCAGCCCGCTGAAGGCGGCTTCACCGTGTCGCAGATCGCACACCAGGTCGCGGCCGAGGGCACCAAGCGGCTTGCGATCGTCTCCGACGATCCCGACAAGTACCCGGCCAACTATTTCCCGGCCGGTGCCACCGTGCATCATCGCCGCGAGCTCGATGCCGTGCAGCGGAGCTTGCGCGAGATCAAGGGCCTGACGGTTCTGATCTACGACCAGACCTGCGCCGCCGAGAAGCGCCGCCGCCGCAAGCGCGGGCTCTATCCCGATCCGGCGAAGCGCATCTTCATCAACGAACGGGTCTGTGAAGGGTGCGGCGACTGTTCGCAGGCCTCGAACTGCGTCTCGGTGCAGCCGCTGGAAACCGAGTTCGGCCGCAAGCGCCGCATCGACCAGTCGAACTGCAACAAGGATTTCTCCTGCATCGAGGGATTCTGCCCGAGCTTCGTCACCGTGCTCGATCCCAAGCTGCGCAAGGCGGACCGCACCGCGGCCGATCCGAAGGCGCTGTTCGCCGACCTGCCGACGCCGCCTGCGACCGCGCTCGCCGGACCCTACAACATCCTGATCACCGGCATCGGCGGCACCGGCGTCATCACTATCGGCGCGCTGCTCGGCATGGCCGCGCATGTCCAGGGGCTGGCCTGCTCGACGCTCGACTTCACCGGCCTGTCGCAGAAGAACGGCGCGGTCATGAGCCATGTCCGGCTCGCGCCGGCCGCTGACATGCTGACCACGGTGCGCATCGCGCCCGGCAATGCCAATCTGATCCTCGGCTGCGACCTTGTCGTTGCGACCAGCGCCCCGGCGTTGAGCCGGGCCGAGCGCGGCGTCACCCGCGCCGTCGTCAACGCCGACCTGCTGCCGACCGCGAGCTTCGTGATCAATCCGGACATCGATTTCGAGGCCGGCGCGATGCGCGATGCACTGAGCGGCGCGGTGACACCTGCTGATCTCGACATCCTCGATGCCACGGGCCTGGCCACCGCGCTGATGGGCGACAGCATCGCGACCAACGCCTTCATGCTCGGCTTCGCGTTCCAGCGCGGCGCGATCCCGCTGTCGCTGGAGGCGATCCTGAAGGCGATCGAGCTCAACGGTGCAGCGATCGAGATGAACAAGACGGCGTTCTCATGGGGCCGGCTCGCCGCGCACGACCTGCAGCGCGTGGTCAGCGCCGCGCGGTTCAAGAGCGCGGGTGCTGCGCCCGCCAAGCGGACGCTGGACGAGGCGATCGCGTACCGCGCCAAGTTCCTCACCGATTATCAGGACGAGGCTTACGCCAGGCGCTATCTCGACGATGTCGCGCGCGTGCGTGCGGCCGAGGTTGCGGCCGCGCCGGGCTCGCAGGAGCTGACCGAGGCCTTCGCCAAGGGCCTGTTCAAGCTGATGGCCTACAAGGACGAGTATGAGGTCGCGCGGCTCTATTCCGACGGCGAGTTCGCCAGGGCCTTGCGGGAACAGTTCGACGGCAATCCGAAACTGAAGGTGCTGCTGGCGCCGCCGCTGCTCGCGCAGCGCGATCCCGTTACCGGCCGTCTGCAGAAGCGCGAGTTCGGCCCGTGGGTGTTCCAGGCCTTCAGCATCCTGGCGCGGCTGAAGGGCCTGCGCGGCACCGCGTTCGACATCTTCGGCTACACAGCCGAGCGCAGGATGGAGCGCGCCTTGCCGGGCGAGTATTCCGCGATGATCCTGCGTCACCTCGACGGCAAGCAGCCGCTCGACCTGCCGCGGCTGGTGGCGCTGGCCAAGGCAGCCGATCTGGTGCGCGGCTACGGCCACATCAAGGAAGCCAACGTCGCCCGCTACCGCGGCGAATGCGCGCGGCTGGAAAGCGCAATCGGCCAGCCGGTGGCGCAGGCGGCCGAATAGGACCGATGAGGCCGGCCGCGGTGGGAACTTTCCGCGGCCGGCATTGTTGAGCGGTAACCCTGCCCGCAGCATCGGCTGGATTTGGGCGGCGGGGCTCCTACATGATCACGGTAGTATTTGAGTGATTTCAGGAGGCCGTTTGATGGTCCTGAAAAGCGCTTTTGTTGCCACCGTTTGTACCGCGTCCCTGGTGTTGGGTGGCGTGGCGTTGGCTGATGAGTACCGCCCGGACGAGTTCTTCAGCCTCGATCTCTCCAAGGCCGTGCTGTCGCCGAAGCGGCTCGGCCCGCCCGCCCAGTTCGAGCCGGTCCCCGTCGAAGCCAATTCCGACCGCAGCGCGAACGGGCCGACGCCGCAGGCCAATGCCGAACCGAAGGTTGAGGACACGAAGGTTGCGCCGCAGAAGGCGGTACGCACCGCCAGGGTGACGGCGACGCGGGTCGAGAAGAAGGCGCCGGTCGAGAAGAAGCGGGAAGCCAGGCGCGTTCCTGCACGGGCCAAGCTGGCGCGTCGCCACAGTAACCCGCTCGACGCCCAGGCCCGCGACACGCGGATCCAGACCTGGCCGTGCCGCTCCGGCGGCATCTGCAACTGGAAGCGATGAGATACTCCTCGCATCTCTGCTCTCTTATTCCCGCGTCAATACCAAACCCGTTATCCTGAGGAAGCGCATTAGCGCCGTCTCGAAGGATCGACGGCCAGGCTGCAAGATCAGGGCCGTGCATCTTTCGAGACGCGCGCGAGAACGCGCTCCTCAGATGACGGGTTCGCTGTTCCCGCGCGGTGATCCGGGCCCGCACCGATCTCGCCGCGGCCCGGCGAGATTATGGCGCAACACATCTAGGCGCGTCGCGACATCTTGATGGCCGACGTCTTGCGGAAGCGGCGGGTTTGCAGGCAGACTACGCGTCGGCAGTCCTGCCAATTTCATTCCCACCAAACGATTTGCTGGCGTGACGTCGTCGATGGCATCGGCGTTCCACGCGTCAGGAGCACTCCATGGACAATCTGCAGACACAGGGCATCAGCCTGCCCCGGCTCGGGCTCGGCACCTTCCGCATGCAGGGCGACGCGTGCCGCGCGGCGGTCGAGAGTGCGCTCGGGCTCGGCTATCGGCACATCGACACCGCCGAAATGTACGCCAATGAAGAGCCGATCGGAGCTGCAATCGCGACCTCGAAGGTCGCGCGCCAGGACCTGCACGTGACCACGAAGGTCTGGCACGAGAACCTGGCGCCCGATGCGATCCGCAAAGCCTTCGATGCCAGCCTGAAGAAACTGCGCCTCGATCACGTCGATCTCTATTTGGTGCATTGGCCGTCGCGCTCCATGAACCTGCCGGCGATCTTCGAGACGTTGATGCAGCTGAAGGAGGAAGGCCGCACTCGCGCGATCGGCGTTGCGAACTTCACGACGGCGCTGCTCAAGACGGTGGTCGAGGACGTCAGGGCGCCGATCGCCTGCAATCAGATCGAATATCACGCGATGCTGGACCAGACGCCGGTGCGGAGATATCTCGCCGCAAAATCCATCCCGCTGGTCGCTTACTGTCCGCTGGCGCAGGGCCGTATCGCCAAGGACGAAACGCTCGGCAGGATCGGCCGCAAGCACGATGCGACCGCGGCGCAAGTGGCGCTGAGATGGTTGCTCGACCAGGACGGTGTCGCGGCGATTCCGAAAGCCTCGCGCGCCGAAAGCCAGAGGGCCAATCTCGACGCACTGAAGGTCAGGCTTGACGATGACGATCGCAAGGCAATTGCCTCATTGCCCAAGGACATGCGTTGCGTCAATCCGGGCTTCGCGCCGGCCTGGGATTGATGAGCGGGCATTACTCTCTCGCAGCGACTTTGTCGCGCCTCCACAAAGAAAATGGCTCCGCGAGGAGCCATTTTCCCTTTGTGTCGGCCTTATTTGATCAATAGCGATGTCGCTTGATCACCACGACGCGATCATGATGGTGCCAGCCGCGATGCCAGCCGTGATCGCGCATTTCGGCGCGGGCGTGCCAACCATGGTCCCAATAATGGCCGCCACGTTTCACCACAACGGTTTCGGCGCTCGCGATCGACGGCACCGCCAATGCGAGTGCGCCGATTGCAGCAGCAACATATCCAAACTCCTTCATCTCATCCTCCTCAATTGAGCGAGAATGAAACAGCGCAGCCTATTGAAACGTTCCTGTGAAACTCAGAGAGTTTTCTGAACGCTTGTTCAGCAAGTGCGCGTCGATTCGCTACTGCGACCGGAACGAATCGATCCATCGTGCTGCGAGCCGATCGCTAACCGCGCTTCTCCACATTGCTGCTCCGCGTCGGCACGCCGAATTCCTTCCGGCACACCTCTGCAAGCACGGCGATGCCCTCGCGGATCTGCTGATGCGAGGGGCTCGCGAAGCAGAGCCTGAGCCGGCTGCCCGAGTGAGCCTTGTTGGTCGACCATTCCGGTCCCGGATTGATCGAGACGCCGGCCGCGAGCGCCGCCTGATACAGCTTCATCGTATCGACATTGTCGGGCAGCTTGACCCACAGGAAGATGCCGCCCTTGGGTGCTTCGAATTCGGCCGCGGTGCCGAACTGCTCGTTCAAAGCCTCCATCAGCGTGTCGAGTTTTGCGCGCAGGCCGCGCGTCAGCCGCGGCACGTGGGTCGCGAAATGCGGCGCGCAATATTCGGCGAGCACCATCTGCTCCAGCGCGCCGGAGCCGGCATCTGTCTTTAGCGCCAGCATCCGCGACATCATCTCCCAGGGCGCCACGATGAAGCCGACGCGCAGCGCCGGCGCGATCGATTTCGAGAACGAGCCGATATGGATCACGCCGCCATGCTTGCTCATGGCGTAGACCGCGGGCGGCCGCTCGCCGCTCCAGATGAGGTCGGCGTAGCAATCGTCCTCGAAGATCGGCACGCCGTATTCCTGCGAGAGCCTCAGCATCTCGGCACGGCGGCCTTCGGGAAGGATCGAGCCGGTCGGGTTTTGCACCGTCGGGATGGTGTAGATGTATTTCGGCGTGATGCCCCGGCGCTTGTGGTCGGCGAGCGCTGCGGCCAGCGCATCCATCCGCATGCCTTCGCCATCAAGCGGAATCCCGACCGCGTTGACGCCGAGCCGCGTCAGCCGGTTCAGCGAGCCCTGATAGGTCTCCTGCTCGATCAGCACGGTGTCGCCTTTGGCCAGCAGGGTGTGATTGACGAGGTCGAGCGCCTGCAGCGAGCCGGACACGATCATGATCTCGTCCGGCGTGCAGGCGATAGCGGCGTCGCGCTTCAGCTTTTGTGCCAGGAATTCACGCAAGGGCAGGTAACCCTGCGGCCCGTGGGCGAGGTTGTAGGTCGCGAGATTGCGGCCCTCGCGCTTCAGCACGGCATTGACCGCCTCCAGCAGCCCGTCGACCGGGACCTGCTCGGGATCGTTGTTGCCGCCGACGAAGCTGTACTTGGCAAGACCGGTCCACCGCGCGGCCGGCGCGGGCAGTCCGGCCGGGAGCAGGGGTGCAAAGTCGAACTGGGCTGAGGTGGACATGGGTGCTTCGCTCCGTCTTGTTGTCGTTGAGAAGGCCGTGTCGCGGCCTTCCATGAGGTTAGTTCTTGCCGACCAGCTTGATCGGCCGGCCCTGGGTAATGAAGGCATAGTGTCCGGCGCCGACGCTGCCGATCATCAGGGCCTCGACCACCGGTTCAGCGATCTCGCCGGTCGCCGCCCAGTCGACCACGAAATTGGCGCCGGTGCCGCCGCGGGTATCGGTGGTGGCGATGACGACCTCGACGGTCGCGAACGGTTTTAGCGCCACCGGCGATTTGAGGTAGCTCTCCACCATCTTGCCTGATGTGTCGAAATAGGCGATCCGCTTCAGCACCAGCGGCCTCGTCTCCGAGGCGTTGTGCACGCTGAGCGTCACCGAGAAATCTGCCCTGAGCTTGCCCTGGCTCATCGACACGCTGGAATAGGCCGGCACGTAGAACGCGCCGGAGACCGCGAGATTTTCGGTCGGCATCGTGGTGAGCGAATTCGCAAAATTTTGCTCAATGCTTCCGGCGGCTTGCGCAGTCGCCCGTCCCATGTGCAACGTGAGCAGACAGGCGAGAATCGCCAGCAAAAGGCCGCCTGCGCGGATGTGACACATTGCTTGTTTGATCCTCACGCCCAGCCCTCTAGGTTGCGGCATCGGGAAATTTTGACGCATGCACGAACTTATCCGCGATATCACGCTCTGTATCCTGTTCGCCTGGGGGCTCGGGCTGTTGGCCCATTTCTCCCGGCAGCCGCTGATCCTGGCCTACCTTATCGCCGGCTTTTTCATCGGTCCATTCGGCATGGGCTGGGTCGAGTCGCAGGAGTCGATCAGCGTCATCTCCGAGCTCGGCCTGATCTTCATGCTGTTCATGATCGGGCTGGAGATCGACCTGAAGAAGATCGTCCGCGCCGGCAAGGTGATCCTGTTCGCCGGCGCCGGCCAGCTTCTCGGCGGCTGCCTGCTCGGCATCCTGTTCTTTGCGGGAATTGGGCTCGCGATCGGCGGCCGCAAGTTCGATGCGCTCTATCTCTGCGTCGCCTGCGCGCTGTCCTCGACCGTGATCATCGTCAAGGTGCTCTACGAGAAGCGCGAGCTCGACACGCTGCCGGGCCGGATCACGCTCGGCGTGCTGGTCTTGCAGGACATCTTCGCGATCCTGTTCCTGGCGGTCCAGCCGAGCCTCGACAACCTGCAGATCGGTGTGGTGCTGCTGTCGATCGCCCGCGTCGCCGTCCTGGTCGCGACCGCGCTGGTGTTGAGCCGCTACGTGCTGCCGCGGCTGTTCCACCAGATCGCGCGCCGGCCCGAACTGGTGCTGCTCGGCGCGCTCGCCTGGTGCTTTCTGATCGGCGAGATCGCCGAACGGTTGCATCTGTCGCGCGAGATGGGCTCGCTGGTCGCCGGCGTCTCGATCTCGACCTTCCCCTATGCGCTCGACGTCACCGCGAAGGTCACGACGCTCAGGGATTTCTTCATCACCCTGTTCTTCGTCGCGCTCGGCATGACGATCCCGATTCCGGGCCTCTCGGTGATCGGGCTGGCGCTTGTCATCGCGGCATTCACCGTGGCGAGCCGCCTGGCGACGACGTTCACGCCGCTCTATCTGATGAAGCAGGGCCTGCGTGCCAGCCTGCTGCCGGCGATCAACCTGGCGCAGATCTCCGAGTTCTCGTTGGTTGTGATCCAGACCGGAACCGCCGCCAGCCACATATCGACCGAGACCGCGAGCGCCGCCTCGTTCGCGTTCGTGGTGCTGGCGGTGCTCTCGACCTTTGCGATGGGGCGCAGCGACCAGGTCGTGCGCGGCCTGATCGGTCCGTTGAAACGGATCGGACTGCGCGACCTCGGCCACGCCCAGGAAACCGAGGGGGCGGGCGAGGGCGGCCATGGCGAGATCAGGCGCATCGTCATCCTCGGCTTTTTCCGCGCGGCGAGCGCGCTGCTCAACCAGATCGAGCGGCAGAACCAGTCGCTGCTCGAGCAGATCAGCGTCATCGACTTCAATCCGCTGGTGTTCCGCACGTTGTCCGACCGCGGGCTGCACGTGATCTACGGCGACATCAGCAATGTCGACACGCTGGTCCATGCCGGTATCGGCAAGGCCGAGATTATCATCCTCAGCGTGCCGGATTTCCTGCTCGTCGGCGCCGACAACGAGAAGCTGGTGCGTCACGTCCGGACCTTGAACCCGACCGCGAGGATCGTCGCGACCGCCGACCTGCTGGCCGACGTCGAGGATCTCTACAAGGCCGGCGCCGACTACGTCACGGTGACCCGGATCAGCGACGCCGGTGAGCTCTATGCCGTGATCGAGGCCACCGACGCCGGCCTGCTCGACGACAAGCGCGCCGAGATGGATGCCCGGCTGGCCGATCGGCGCGAGGTCTTGCCGTAAAGCGCTCGGTCTCCTCCGGACCTCCCGCAGGGGCAACCTTTTCCTGGTATGCCTGTTCAACGCATACCGGGTTGCATAATGATACTGGCGCGGGCTTCGGAACCCGGCTAATCCACTGCCTGCACATAGCGAGATGTTAGGACAATGGCCGATACGATCCAGGAAGTGCTGCAGGCGTTTGCGGGGGGAGAACTCGTCGTCGTCACCGATGATGACGACCGTGAGGGCGAGGGCGACCTGATCGTCGCGGCGTCGTTCTGTACGGCGGAAAAGATGGCCTTCATCATCCGCCACACCTCCGGCATCGTCTGCGCGCCAATCACCACCGACGACGCGCGCCGGCTGCGGCTCGACCCGATGGTGGCGCACAACGAGTCCAGCCACACCACAGCCTTCACGGTCTCGATCGACTACAAGCCCGACGGCGGCACCGGCATCTCCGCGGAGGAGCGCGCCTCCTGCTGCCGCGCGCTCGCCAACCCTAATGCCGGCGGCAACGACTTCGCGCGGCCCGGTCACATCTTCCCGTTGATCGCCCGCGACGGCGGCGTGCTGATGCGTTCCGGCCATACCGAAGCCGCGGTCGATCTCTGCAAGCTCACCGGCCTGCCGCCGGTCGGTGTCATCAGCGAGTTGATGAATGACGATGGAACCGTGATGAAGGGTGAGCAGGTCGCGAAATTCGCCGCCGCCCACAAGCTCAAGCACGTCACGATCGCGGACCTCATCGCCTACCGCCAGGCGCGCGAGAAGCTGATCGAGCGGGTCGCGACCTTCACCACGGAAAGCCCGATCGGGCCGCTCCAGGGCTATGCCTATCGCTCGCCATTCGACGAGATCATGCATGCCGCCTTCGTCTATAATGGCATCGGCGACGGCAGGAACGTGCTGACGCGGCTGCACAAGCCCAACATCGTCAAGGACCTGTTCACGGGACAGGCGCGGATGGAAGCCGTGCTGCGGCAGTTCAAGAATGCGGGCCGTGGCGTGCTGGTGTATCTGCGCGATGGTGCAGCGGGCGTTCCGGTCGAACCGGTCGGCGAGCCGAACAGCGCGGAAGCCGATCGCAACAGGCAGTGGCGCGAGGTCGGCGTTGGCGCGCAGATCCTGCGCGATCTCGGCGTCACCTCGATCCGAAACCTGACCTCGTCGGTGCACGACTACAAGGGCCTGTCCGGCTTTGGCATCGAGATCGTGTCCAACGAGAAGCTCGAGCATTAGCACTTGTCATTCCGGGCGATGCGCATGCATCGAACTTCGGGGGCGCAATTGCGTACCCTGGTTCACGCTGCCGCGTGCCCCGGAACGACCGTGATCCCAATTCAATTGCGCTTTGCAGCATAGCGCTTTAATTTAGCCACCAAATTCCGAAAGACCTATGCGAAAGGATGTTTCATGAGCGTGCGCCCCCAGGCCAAGGACAAGCCGGCTGCCGCCAGCTTCCAGTGGGATGATCCGTTCCTGCTTGACGACCAGCTCACCGAAGACGAGCGCCTGATCCGCGACACCGCGCGGGCCTATGCGCAGGACAAGCTCCTGCCACGCGTCACCAAAGCCTATCTCGAAGAGAAGACCGACCGCGAGATCTTCAACGAGATGGGCGAGCTCGGTCTGATCGGCGTCACGCTGCCGGAGGAATATGGCTGCGCCAATGCGAGCTATGTGGCCTACGGCCTCGTGGCGCGCGAGATCGAGCGCGTCGACAGCGGCTATCGTTCGATGAACTCGGTGCAGTCGTCGCTGGTGATGTATCCGATCTACGCCTATGGCGACGAAAACCAGCGCAAGAAATATCTGCCCAAGCTCGCGACCGGCGAGTGGGTCGGCTGCTTCGGCCTGACCGAGCCGGACGCCGGTTCCGATCCCGGCGGCATGAAGACCCGCGCGGAAAAGGTGTCCGACGGCTACAAGCTCAACGGCAGCAAGATGTGGATCTCGAACGCGCCGATCGCCGACGTCTTCGTGGTCTGGGCCAAGTCGGCCGCGCATGACAATCAGATCCGCGGCTTCATCCTGGAGAAGGGCATGAAGGGCTTGTCGGCGCCGAAGGTCGGCGGCAAGCTCAGCTTGCGCGCCTCGATCACCGGCGAGATCGTGCTCGACAATGTGGTGGTGCCGGACAGCGCGCTGCTGCCCAACGTTTCCGGCCTGAAGGGGCCGTTCGGCTGTCTCAACCGCGCCCGCTACGGCATCTCGTGGGGCGCGATGGGCGCCGCCGAGGACTGCATGCACCGCGCGCGCCAGTACACGCTCGACCGCAAGCAGTTCAACCGGCCGCTCGCCGCCACCCAGCTCGTGCAGAAGAAGCTCGCCGACATGGAGACCGAGATCGCGCTCGGCCTGCAGGCCTCCTTGCGCGTCGGCCGCCTGATGGACGAAGGCAAGATGGCGCCGGAGATGATCTCGATCGTCAAGCGCAACAATTGCGGCAAGGCGCTCGACATCGCCCGCATGGCGCGCGACATGCACGGCGGCAACGGCATCCAGATCGAGTATCACGTGATGCGTCACACCGCGAACCTGGAAACCGTGAACACCTACGAGGGCACCCACGACGTCCACGCCCTGATCCTTGGCCGCGCGATCACCGGCATCCAGGCATTCTCGTAACGGCGCTTGGGTTGTGATCCACCGGAAGTAACCACAGATGTCGACATGGCCGGGCTCGTCCCGGCCATCCACGTCTTGGCTTGCGGAAAAGACATGGATGCCCCGGGTCAAGCCCGGGCATGACGATCGAAATGCAGGGAGGTCACCATGACCGATAACGACGACATCCCGTTCAACCGCAACTTCCCGCTCAAGCCCGGCGTGGTCGAGGAGGTTCGCCCGGGCGTGCGCCGCGTCCTCTGCAACAATCCAAGCCCGTTCACCTTCACCGGCACGGTCAGCTACATCGTGGGGAAAGGCAAGGTCGCGATCATCGATCCCGGCCCGGATGACGAGGCGCATGCGAAAGCGCTGCTCGATGCCGTCAGGGGCGAGACAGTAACCCACATCCTGGTCACCCATACCCACCGCGACCATTCGCCGAACACCCCGCGGATCAAGGCCGCGACCGGCGCGCCTGTCTATGCCGAGGGGCCGCATCGCGCCTCGCGTCCGCGCTTCGAGAGCGAGAAGCACAATCCGGAATCCGGCGCCGACCGCGATTTCCGTCCCGACGTGCAGGTGAAACACGGCGACGTCATCGAAGGCGCGGGCTTTGCGCTGGAGGCGGTCGCCACTCCCGGCCACACCGCCAATCATCTGGCGTTTGCATGGGCCGAGCGCAGCATCAATTTCGTCGGCGACCACGTGATGGGCTGGTCGACCTCGATCGTGGCGCCGCCCGACGGCTCGATGATCGACTACATGGCCTCACTGGAGCGGCTGGAGCAGCGGCCCGAGCAGCTCTATTTCTCGGGCCATGGGCCGGAGATCACCGAAGGTCCGCGCTACGTCCGCTTCCTGGCGCGGCATCGCCGGGCGCGCGAGGCGTCGATCCTGCATCGCCTCGGCAAGGGCGAGGCCGACATCCCGACGATGGTGCGTGCGATCTATATCGGGCTCGATCCGCGCCTCGCCACCGCTGCCGGCTATTCCGTGCTGGCGCATCTGGAGGACCTCGTCGGACGCGGGATTGTCGTGACCGATGGCGATCCCGTGATCGGCGGGACGTATCGGCTGGCTTCTTAACCTCGCCCTGTTCTTCACGGGGAGAGGTCGAAATTCGAGCGTAGCTCGAATTTCGGGTGAGGGGCATGCCACAAGCTCGGTCCTGCCATTGCGCTCGCGGATAGAAGCCTCTCACCCCAACCCTCTAAGAGCGAGCTCCGCTCGTCTCGACCGCGCAAGAGCGGGGCGAGGGAGCGCACCGGTGACGCGGGGAGACGCTACTTCTTCACCGTCTTCGCCGGCGCCTTCGGTGGAGCCTGCGGCTTCTTCACCGGCTTGGAGTTGTCGTTGTCGACCGCGGTGTTGATGTCCTCGATCAGCCTGGTCACCCGCGCGGCGTTGCTGCCGAGATCGGCGTCGAAGTAACGCGAGGCCGAGCGGATATCGACGCGCGAGTCCTCGCCATCGGGCGTCACCCGGATCGAGACATCCTCGCGGAACCCCATGATCGGGGTGCGCGCCACCGCCTCGATCCGGCCGACGTTGCGCGGCGGCTGCGGCGCGCGCTCGTCGATGACGAGCCATTTGCGGCGGTTCACCAGCCGCAGCGTCAGCTCGAAGGCGCGGGTGGCCGGCACCTCGAGCTCGACGGTCTCGATGTCAGGATAGGCCCGGCGCTGCTGCTCGGCCGAATAGAGGCCGGCATAGACCGCAGGATTGGTGCCTTCACCAGTGCGTAGGCGCGCCAGCGCCTCGAATTTCGGCGGGTCGATCGGATCGGTGGTGACGTCGTAGATCCGCGGCAGCTTGCGGTACTGATAGAGGAGGTAGGCGGGGTAGGCGAGCACGGCAGCGTCGATCAGCAAGGCGAGCAGGATCCGGCCCATGCCGCGGGTGCCGTTCTGCCAGATTGCGGCGAAGGCGCCGAGGCCGACCAGGATCGAGAGGCCGGCGCAGCCGAGCGCGCCGAAGAAGGTCGCCAGTGCCGGCTTCACCTCCAGGAATCCGAAGCGGACGATGAGGATCGAAACCAGCACCGCGACGACGGAGAAGATGGCGAGGTTGCGTGACCAGGTGGCGAGACCGGACACGGGCTCCTGCTGGTAGGGAGCGGAAAACCTGCGGGCCATCGTCGAAAAAATCTCCCGGTTGAGATTCGCCGGGGCGACCAATGCCGCCGTGACTGATCCGTGTGAGACCACGGACCTGCGGCAAATTCAAGGGAATTTGGCCGGTGTTCTCACCCCTCTGGAGGGCCCCTCCAGGGGAGGGCTATCGCATATGCTGATCACACTGCGCGTTCGATGCATGCGGTTTGGTTGGTCTACCCACAAGCCCGGCCATGACGACGTGGGGACGTCAGCCCCGGAGCCCGCCGATGTCATATGCGATAGCCCTCCCCTTGGAGGGGAGGATGGGAGCCCGCATCACGCCGCTGCTGTCGGGAGCCTGTAGTCCTTGAACTGGTCGCGCAGCGCCGTTTTCAGGATCTTGCCGGTTGCGGTGTGCGGAATGCCGTCGACGAAGGCGACGTCGTCGGGCATCCACCATTTCGCGATCTTGCCGTCCATGTATTTCAGGATGTCGTCGCGCGTGGCGCTCTGGCCCTGCTTGAGCTGCACGATCAGCAGCGGGCGCTCGTCCCATTTCGGATGATGGACGCCGATCACGGCCGCTTCCGCGACGGCAGGATGGCCGACCGCGAGGTTCTCGAGGTCAATCGACGAAATCCATTCGCCGCCGGACTTGATCACGTCCTTGGAGCGGTCTGTGATCCGCATGTAGCCGTATGGGTCGATCGTGGAGACGTCGCCGGTGTCGAAATAGCCTTCCTCGTCGAGGATGTTGCTGTCGACCCTGAAATAGGCCTTTGCGATCGCAGGGCCGGAGACCTTCAGCCGCCCGAAGGTCCTGCCGTCCCACGGCAACTCCTTGCCGGCATCGTCGGTGATCTTCATCTGCACGCCGAACGGCGGATAGCCCTGAGTCTGCAGGACGTCGAGCCGTTCCTCGCCGGTGCGCTCGGAGAATGGCGGCTTGAGCGTGGCGAGCGTGCCGAGCGGGCTCATCTCGGTCATGCCCCAGGCGTGGCGCACCTGCGTCCCCATGTCGAGGAAAGCCTGGATCATCGAGCGCGGCATCGCCGAACCGCCGCACACCACCATCTGCAGATCCGGCAGCTTGAGATTGTTGGCCGCCATGTATTGCAGCAGCATCAGCCACACCGTCGGCACGCCGGCCGTATGCGTGACCTTCTCGGTCTGCATCAATTCATAGACCGAGGCGCCGTCGAGCTTCGGGCCGGGCATCACGAGCTTGGTGCCCATCGAGGGGGCGGAGAAGGCGATGCCCCAGCTGTTGGCATGGAACAACGGGACGACCGGAAGCATTGTGTCTGCGGCGGAGGTGCCGAGCGCGTCCTTCGAGTTGGCCATCAGCGCATGCAACACGTTGGACCGGTGCGAATAGAGCACACCCTTGGGATCGCCCGTCGTGCCGGACGTGTAGCACATCGCCGCCGCGGTGTTTTCGTCGAAGGTCTTCCACTGGAACTTGCCGTCAGACGCTGCGATCCAGTCTTCATAGGCGACCGCGTTCTTCAGCGTGGTCTGCGGCATATGCGCCTTGTCGGTCAGCACCACGTAGCGCTCGACGCTCGGCAGCTGGTCTGCAATTTTCTCCAGCACCGGAACGAAAGTGAGATCGGTGACGACGATGCGATCCTGGGCGTGGTTGACGATCCAGGCAATCTGTTCCGGAAACAGGCGCGGATTCACCGTATGGCAGATCGCGCCGATCCCCATGATGCCGTACCAGACCTCGAGATGGCGCCAGGTGTTCCAGGCGATGGTGGCGATGCGGTCGCCGAGCTTGATGCCGTCGCGTTCCAGGCTCTGCGAAACCTTCAGCGCGCGGGCATGGATCTCGGCGTAAGTGGTGCGATGAATGGGTCCTTCGACCGACCGTGTCACGACTTCCTGGGTGCCGTGATATTTCGCGGCGTGCTCAATAATCTTGTGACACAGCAAGGGCCAATCTTGCATCAAGCCAAGCATACGCAAATCCCTCCTCAATCCTCGCGCATGATCCGCCGGCATCTTGGGCGGCCGGCAGTGAAATCATGGAATTGACATGAACTTTAGCGCGGAGAAAGCAAGCCGAAAATGGGCTGATGGCGCGTTTCGTCGCGGAGGCGCGGCAATAGTTACCGCCGTTGCAGCGTTGCTCTGGCTTGGCATGCAAGCTAGTCCGGCAGAGGCCGCCCGGCATTCGGCAGGCTTTCCATGGGATGACCTGTTCCGCACCCGCCCGGTGAAGCCGCGCGTGGTCAAGCGCCGCGCCGCCGTGCCATTGCCGAAGCCGCGCCCCGCCGAGGCGCCGGCTGTGGCCGAGCCTGAGCAGCCCGCTGTCGTGACGCAGCCCCCGGCTGAGACGGCGCGGCCCACGGAGCCCGCCAAGCCTGCGGAGCCCCCAAAGCCGCCGGAGCCCGCCGCACCGCAGCCCTCGGCCTGCCGGCAGGCGTTGACCGAGGAGATCGCGATCGCGCCGAGCATCCCTGACATCCACGGGCCCGGCGGCTGCGGCGGCGAGGACCTTGTGCGGCTGGAGGCGATCGTGCTGCCGGACAAGCGGAAGGTCGCGGTGAAGCCGGCTGCGATCCTCCGCTGCAAGATGGCAACCGCGATCGCTGATTGGGTTCGCACCGACATCGCCCCGCTCGCCGAGGGTCTCGGCAGCACGGTCAGCGATCTCGATAATTTCGACTCCTTCGAGTGCCGCGGCCGCAACCGGGTGGTCGGCGCGCAACTCTCCGAGCATGGCCGCGCCAATGCGCTCGACGTGCGCGCCTTCAAGCTCGCCAACGGCAGATCGATCTCGCTGACCGACCGCACGGTGCCGCGCAGCTTGCGCGAGACCGTGTTGCATTCGGTCTGCGCCCGCTTCTCCACCGTGCTGGGTCCGGGCTCAGACTGGTACCATGAGGACCACATCCATCTCGACCTGATGGAGCGTCGCAACAACTACCGGATCTGCCAGTGGAACGTGTACGACCCGCTGCCGCAGGTCGCGCCGCTGCTGCCGGCCGCGCGCCCGGAGGATGCTCCGCCGCGCGAAGTGGCGGCAAAATCTGATGGGTCGAAGCCTGATGCGCCCGACGCTGACACGTCCAAGCGTGACACGTCAAAGGCTCACGGCAGCAAACCGGACGCAACGAAAGCAGAAGATGCGGCCGCACCCGCCGCCGCGGCAGCCAAGCCGCAGCCAACAAGAAAGCGCCGGCAAAGCCGGCGCCCTTGATGTCGTCCACGATGGTCGAGCGGATCAGTAGGTCGTGTTGCCGCCGCCGCCCTGCAGCGCCATCCGCGAGTTGAACGGCGAGTCGCCATGCTTCGGCTCCAGCACCACCACGATGGTGCCGAGCTTGACGCGGTTGTAGAGGTCGATGACGTCTTCGTTGGTCATGCGGATGCAGCCCGACGAGATCGACGCGCCGATATATTCCGGCTGGTTGGTGCCGTGGATGCGGAACAGCGTGTCCTTGCCGCCCGAGTAGAGATACATCGCGCGCGAGCCCATCGGATTATCCGGGCCCGGGGCCACGTAGCTGGGAACGCCAAGGCGGGAGATCTCGCCGGGGGTCGGGTGCCAGGCCGGCCATTCGGTCATGGCGCCAACCTTGGCAATGCCGGACCATGCCATCGCCTCTTCGCCGACGGTGATGCCGTAGCGGATCGCCTTGCCGCCGTCCATCACGTAGTAGAGGTAGTGGTTGTCGGAATCGACCACGATCGAGCCGGGGGCTTCCTTGCGGTGATATTCGACGATGGCGCGGCGGAACGGCTCGGCGACCGGCGTCTTGACGAAGGTGCTCTTCGCCAGCAGTTCCTTGTCGCGCGGCTTGAAGTTCGCGGTGTTTGTTGCCTCGTAGGTCGTGGCCTGCATGCAGCCCGACAACATCAGGCCCGCGGCCAGAATCCCGAAGGTAACTTTGAGCGACATGATACGGTCCAATCGAAAATCCGCGCCCCAAAGCGCCATTATTGCGCCCCAAACGCCACGATTCCATTAATGGCATTATTGCCGAACCCCTCCGTCATTCCCAGCGTTTAGATGCTCTTCCCGCGTTGCGGGACGCCATCTGTGGCTTTTTTGCCGCAAGTTTTCTGGCGCTGGGCCGTCTTTCTGTGCAAACAGGCAACGGTCGGGAAGGGGGACGTCGCGTCGCCGCCACCTAGCCGCCACAAATCGGGGCGGCCGATTCATGTGCCGGTCATGAACCGCCAGCCAGAATCGGGCTAAGTCCACGAGTCTGCCAGCCGTTTCCCGGAGTTCCTTATGCTGTCGGTGTTCGTTCCCTCCGATACGTCCCTCAAGAAGACCGCCGCCACCGACCTCGCGGGGCTGCCCGACAACGCGGTCTGGGTCGATCTGGTGAACCCGACCGTGGAGGAGGACCGGGCCGTCGAGAGGCTGGCCAAGATCGCGGTCCCGACGCGGGAAGACATGCAGGAGATCGAGATCTCCAGCCGGCTCTATATCGAGAACGGCGCGCGCTACATGACCGCAACGCTGATGTGCCAGTCCGACACTGATATGCCACGGACCACGGCCGTCACTTTCATCCTGACCGGCCATCGCCTTGTCACGGTGCGCTACGACCTGCCCAAGCCATTCGCGCTGGTTGAGAACAAGCTGGCGCGCGCCTGCCCGCCCGGCATCACCGGCGAGCAGGTGCTGATGGAACTTCTGGACGCGGTGATCGACCGCTGCGCCGACATTCTGGAGCGCTGCGGCGCCGATATCGACCAGGTCTCGCATGACATTTTCGAGCCCGAAAGCGAGCGCCATGGCCACGCCAAGCAATATTCGCAGATCCTGATCGCCATCGGCCGCAAGGGTGACCTGACCTCGAAGGTCCGTGAGAGCCTGGTCTCGATCGGCCGCCTCGTCACCTTCCTGTCCGCTGTCGTGGAAGGGGTGAAATGGTCGAAGGATATGCGCGAGCAGCTCAAGACCATGCAGCGTGACGTGGCGTCACTGACGGACCACGCCTCCTATCTCTCCAACAAGATCACCTTCGTGCTCGACGCCATGCTCGGCGTCGTCAACCTCGAGCAGAACAACATCATCAAGCTGTTCTCGGTGATGGCGGTGGTGTTGATGCCGCCGACGCTGATCGCCTCGATCTACGGCATGAACTTCAAGGTGATGCCGGAACTCGAATGGACGCACGGCTATCCGCTGGCACTCGTCGCCATGCTCGCCGCGGCGATCGTGCCGTACTGGATCTTCAAGTGGAAGAAGTGGCTGTAAGGCCTGTTTTCAGCGCGTGCGTCGCGTTTTGGGATTGCGGCGGGCTGCCTTATTTCCTCTCCTAAAATTTGAGTGTTGCGCTGAACGTTTGGGCGAAACTTGTCTGCGATAACGCCAGTCTCGAAGCCGGAGGACAGCAATGGTTGAGAAAATCATAACGCCACGGCGTAACGTCATCGACTTTGCGCGCTATCAACGAGACCGCGCAGCAGGCAAGGTGCAGGCGATCTCGCCGAGGCTTTGCCGATACTGTGGCGCTGCGTTGCTGGACGGTGAAGACGAAGACGACTGCTCCAGCGCGTTGAATGACGTCGCGCTGCGGCCGCTTGAGAAGAAGCCGCGCAGGTTCTACGCGGAATAGAGGCAGAAGCCTCGGAGGCAGAAGCCTCCTTGCGTCGTTGCATCCGCAATCGAAGCAATCCCTGGAATACGGCCGCGGCGGCGGCCGGGGATCGCTTCGTCGCTCTCCCTCCCAGTAATGACGTCCCAACCCACTCTTATACGTGCTGACCACCGTTGATGTGGATCTCCGCACCGTTCACGTAAGAGCTGGTTTCCGTGCATAGCACGTAGATGATCTTGGCGACCTCGTCCGGCGTGCCGAGGCGATGCATCGGGATCTGCTGGTCGACGATCTTCTCGGTGCCCGGCGACAGGATCGCGGTGTCGATCTCGCCCGGCGCGATCGCGTTGACGCGGACGCCGACGCGGCCGAAGTCCGATGCCATCTCGCGCGTCAGAGCCGCCAGCGCCGCCTTCGACGTCGCATAGGCCGCGCCGGCAAAGGGATGCACGCGGGAGCCCGCGATCGAGGTGACGTTCACCACCGCGCCGCGCGCGTGCTTCAACTCCTCGATCAGCCCGCGCGCGATCATGATCGGCGCGAAGAAGTTGACGTGAAAAACCTGGTTCCAGGTTTCGACATCGGTATCCATGGTGCCGAGCCGTCCACCGCCCGGAGCTTTCGGCGAGATCGCGGCATTGTTCACCAGCGCATGGAGTTCGTCGTTTTCGAGCCGTCGCCTGATTTCGGAGATCGCGCGCACGGTGTCGTCGTGGCTGCCGAGGTCGACCTCGATATGGTCTTCCGGCCCCGCGCCCCACGGACAGACTTCGGGAAAGGCGTGCCGCGAGCAGGTGATGACGCGCCAGCCGGCGGATGAGAACCGGATCGCGGTGGCATGGCCGATGCCGCGGCTGGCGCCGGTCAGGAGCAGCGTGCGGCGGGGCGCGTTGGATGTGGGAGGCATGGGGACCTTTCAGCGTTGAACGGCGTCAGCGTCCGTTGGCATCAGGGATAGAGCCGCACTTTCGACCACGCGCTGCCGGCGCCGTCGCGGCGGAATTCGATGCGGTCGTGCAGGCGGAACGGTCGGTCATGCCAGAACTCGATGCGCACCGGCGTGATCCGCCATCCGCTCCAGCCCGGCGGGCGCGGCACCTCGCCGATGAGGTATTTCGCACCGACCTTGGCGATCGCCTGCTCGAAGGCGAAGCGGCTCTCCAGCGGCTGCGATTGCTTGCTGGCCCATGCGCCGATCTGCGCCTGCTTCGGCCGCGTGGCGAAATAAGCATCGGCCTCGGCATCGGTCACTGGCGCGACCAGCCCGCGGATGCGCACCTGACGGCGCAGCGATTTCCAGTGAAACAGCAAAGCCGCCTTCGGGTTTGCGGCCAATTCGCGGCCCTTGGCGGAGGCGATGTGGCTGTAGAAGACGAAGCCATCGGCATCGAAGCCCTTCATCAGCACCATCCGTACGTCGGGCAGCCCGTCGGCGTCGACGGTGGCGAGCGCCATCGCATTCGGATCATTCGGCTCGGACTTGGCAGCCTCCGCAAACCATTCACCGAACAGCGCGAACGGCTCCTCCGCCGCTGTAAAATCACCCGATGTTAACGGTGTCGGGTGTTTGATGGAGGTCGTGTCGGTCATGTCAGGGGTCCCGATTTGCTTCCGCCCGCGTCACAAAACGCGTTGCTCGCCCTATATAGGGCATGGGGGCGCATTGGCCTATCGGCGATCCGTCCCGCAGGCACGGTGGTTATACTGATTCTCATCGGTGTCGGCGCAAGCGGCTGCAGCCTGTCGCAGGTCGATGCCTTCGCGCGGATGGACGACAAGGATGTGACGGGCTCGATCCGCGCGACGCCGGTTAACGCGGTGGCGCCGACCGACAGCGACCTTGCCTTCGCTCGCAACGCTGCCTCCGACGTGCTGACCAAGGGCGACAAGGATTCCAGCCAGCCCTGGGAGAATCCGCAGACCGGTGCGCGCGGATCGGTGACGCCGCTGGCTCAGGCCTATTCGGGCGAGGATGGCCGGGTCTGCCGCGACTTCCTCGCAAGCTACGTCAACGGAACTACCGAGAGTTGGTTGCAGGGCGCTGCCTGCAAGACTGGACGAGGACGGTGGGAAATCCGTAGCATGACGCCGTGGAGAAAGTCCTGAGCGCCGTCGGTATTTTGAGGTGGCGACGGCGCCGGGCTAGTTGCAAAAATGCCACTGAACCCCCAGATGAAGGCAAAGTGGGCCCGGACGGGTTCCTGATTCTGGACTGATTTTCCCGTGAAGGAGACCTGACGGATGCGCGACCCCTATGAAGTCTTGGGGGTGCAGCGGAGCGCCAGCGCTGCGACGATCAAGAGCGCCTATCGCAAGCTCGCCAAGAAGCATCATCCCGACAATAATAAGGGTGATCCCAAGGCGGCCGCCCGCTTTGCCGAGATCAATTCCGCCAACGAGATCATCGGCGACGAGGACAAGCGCCGGCAGTTCGACCGAGGCGAGATCGATGCCGAAGGCAAGCCGCGCTTCCAGGGATTCCCCGGCGGCGGCGCCGGTGCCAGCGGCCGTGCCGGTCCGGGCGGCTTCGAGTACAGCTTCCGCACCGGCCCGGGCGGTGGCATGGGCGGCGGCAGCTTCGAGGACATCCTCAACAGCATGTTCGGCAACGCGACCCGCGCTGGCCGCGCCGGGCGATCAAGCCCGTTTGAATTCGACGCCGGCGGCGGGGTCGGGGTCGACCTCGACCTTTCGGTTGCCATGACGGTGTCGCTGGAGGAATCTGTCAAGGGCGGCGAGAAACGCGTTCGGCTGCCGACCGGCCGCGAGCTCAATGTCAAGATTCCCGCAGGCGTCGCCGCCGGCCAGCAGATCCGGCTGAAGGGACAGGGGGAGACCGCGCGCGGCCATCCGCCCGGCGATCTCCTGATCACGATCTCGATCGCGCCGCATCCGTTCTTCAAGGTCGACGGCAACGATCTCAGGATCGACTTGCCGATCACGCTGTATGAGGCGGTGCTCGGCAGCAAGGTCCGCGTGCCGACGCTCGGCAGCGCAGTCGAACTGTCGATCCCGAAGAATACCTCCAGCGGCCGCACCTTCCGCCTCAAGGGCAAGGGTCTGCCGAAGGCGGGCGCGACCGGCGACCTCTACGTCACCACCCGCATCATCCTTCCCGACGGCAACGATGGCGATCTTGAGGCATTGATGCAGACGTGGCGGGATCGACACCCCTACAATCCGCGCAGCGATCTCGGCTGACAGCCGACAGCGCTCGAGATGCGAAACTGAACTGCCCCGGAGTCGTCCGGGGTAGACGGTGTGCATCGCAACCGCGTTAAAGCATGGCAGGCCGCTCCGTCCAGTTCTGCGGCGAGCAGACGGTCCGGGCAGCGGATGAAGGAGTGCGGCCTCGAGAGGGGGACCAGCGCGGTACAAAACCCCAATCGAGGCCGCGAGCGCCGATCGGCGGATCGAGCGCAGATCATCTTCGCGTGATCATCCGGTGCGATATTGAGACGCGCCAATGACACGATTCGAAATTTTCAATGTCCGAATTGGGACGTCGAATGAGGCAAGATTCATTCAACGTCGGCACGTCGTGGCTTCCTCCGTAGAATTGCGGGCTACCCGCCGCTCTTTTCCATCTGGTCGTAGACCGCCTGGGCGACCTGGGTCAGGCGGGAGCGGTCGGTGCCGCCGCTGACGACATAGGCGACGCCGCGATCGGCCCAGAACAGGGCGCCGTCATTGCCCTGCACGGCGTATCGCATCTGCGTCGCCTCGGTCTTCGCCTTCGCGGTGTAGATCGTGTAGCGCTCGCCGGAGGCGCTCTCATACATCAGGAACGACGCCGGCCCGCTCGGCCCGGGCAGCAGCCGGCCGCCGATCAGCTTCAGCCCGGCAAGCTCCGGCGCGCGGACGTCCCAGCCGCAGCGCTTGGTCAGCCATGCCTGCAGATGCGCACGCTCGCTGCCGGGCACCTCGACGGGATGGCGGACCTCGACGACGTAGAGCCGGTGTGCATCGAGGGCATCGAGCGTGAAGCTCTGGAAGGTCGACGGCGCCGCCGCCACGCCGCGCGCGACCCAGCCGAGGCCGCCGCCGGCGACGAAGGCGACGAGCGTTGCTGCAACCGCGCCATAGATCCAGCGCCGTGGCTGGCGTACCAGCCGCTCGAGTTCGAGCCGCTTCGGCACCGCCTCGTCGAGCACGGAGTCGTAGCGCACATGCAGCGCATCCGCCATCGCACGCCACGACTGCACCCGCGCCGCTTCGTCGGGATGCGCCGCGAGCCACGCCTCGACATCGCCGCGGCGTTCGGCCGGCAGCTCGTTGTCGACGTAAGCATGCAGCTCATCTTCGGTCACGGGAATCTTCGGGTCGGTCATATCAGTCGTCTCTGTCAAATCTTGATTGGAAATCGTTCACGCGTAACGCCGTCCATCATGCACAGTGTCATTTCACCCGCCTGAGCGCCGGGCGCTCGCCGTCCAGCGAGGCTCTCACATGGGCGCGGGCGCGGGCGAGCCGGGACATCACCGTGCCGATCGGTACCCCCTGGATGTCGGCGACCTCGCGGTAGCTCAGGCCTTCCAGCATCACCAGCAGCAGCACCGAGCGCTGCTCCTCCACCAACGTCGACAGCGCGCGCTCGATATCGCGTCCCTCGGCCTCGGTGCCGCTGGCGTCGGCATTGTTGTCGAGCAGCGGCATCAGCGGCGGCCGCCGCGCCAGCGAGCGCCGGCGGTTCTTGTTCAGGTTGGTCAGGATCGTGTACAGCCAGCTCCTGATATCGCCGCCGAGGAACAGCCGCTCCGAGCGCAGCGCCCGCACCAGCGTGTCCTGCACCAGATCGTCGGCGATGTCGGCGTCACGCGCGAGCGCGCGCGCGTAGCGCCGGAGCGCCGGTATCATGGCCTCGACGCTTTGACGAAAGGCGGTCATGCATCCCTGTCTTCGATGGTTGCGGCGGCAGCCGCCTTGCGCAACATAACACCCCAATGACGTGACTATTCCGATTGCGTGGATTTGTCCGCACGGCGCGTCAGCCAAGAGCCGATTTGGGCTGTACCCGGTGTGTCGATTCCGGCTACCACGTGTTCGGCATGAAGCAGCACATCTCGCTCAGCAAGGATTAGTCATCACGCAATGCCGGTGCCGACGATCTACTATATCCGCCACGGCGAGACCTCCTGGAATGCGGAAGGCCGGCTGCAGGGCGTGCGGGACATCGCACTGAACGAGCTCGGCCGCCGGCAGGCGGCGCATGCCGGGCGCATCCTCGCCGACCTGTTCGCGCGCGACGGCCGCGACCAGGCGCAGCTCGCCTTCGTTGCAAGCCCCCTGATCCGGGCGCGAGCAACCATGGAGCTGGTGCGCGCGGAGCTCGGCGTGCCGCCGGGCGGCTATGCGCTCGACGATCGACTGCGCGAGATCGGCTACGGCACATGGGAAGGCTCGACGCTCAAGGAAGCGCAGGCCGCCGCCCCCGCGCTCTATGCCCGGCGCCTGGTCGAGAAGTGGACGGTGGCGGCACCGGGCGGTGAAAGCTATGTCGAGGTGCAGGCGCGGATGACCGACTGGTACCATTCGGTGGCCTCGGACATGGTCACTGTTGCCCATGGCGGCACTGCGCGGGCGCTGATGGTGGCGCTCGGCTTCGAGACCCCGGCCAGCGCGGCGGATCTCACCATCGAGCAGGGTGCGGTCTATGTGTTCGATGAGGCCGGCTTGCGGAAATATAGTTAAGGTAGGCGCTCACCACGCCACCCGTCGTGGCCGGGACAAGCCCGAAGGGGAGGTTTGACCCACGTGACGCGTGGCGCTACCAACATCAGGCATCGCTTTACTTCCGGACCAACCAGATGTCCTTCAACACCTTCGGCCATATGTTCCGCGTCACGACCTTCGGTGAAAGCCATGGGGTCGCGATCGGCTGCGTGGTCGATGGCTGCCCGCCGCTGATCCCGCTTGGCGTGGAGGAGATCCAGCACGACCTAGATCGCCGCCGCCCCGGCCAGTCGCGCTTCACCACCCAGCGCCAGGAGCCGGATGCGGTGAAGATCCTGTCCGGCGTGATGGCGCACCCGGAGACCGGCGTGCAGGTGACGACGGGCACGCCGATCGCGCTGCTGATCGAGAACACCGACCAGCGTTCCAAGGATTATTCCGAGATCAAGGACAAGTTCCGCCCCGGTCACGCCGACTTCACCTATGAGGCGAAATACGGCCTGCGCGACTATCGCGGCGGCGGTCGCTCCTCGGCGCGCGAGACCGCGACCCGCGTCGCGGCCGGCGCGATCGCGCGCAAGGTCCTGCCTGGCGTGAAGGTGCGCGGCGCGCTGGTGCAGATGGGCCCGCACAAGATCGATCGCGACAAGTGGGACTGGGACGAGATCGCCAAGAATCCGTTCTTCTGCCCGGACAAGGACAAGGCGGCGTTCTTCGAAAGCTATCTCGACGGCATCAGGAAGAGCGGCTCCTCGATCGGTGCCGTGATCGAGGTCGTCGCCGAGGGCGTGCCGGCCGGGCTCGGTGCGCCGATCTATGCCAAGCTCGACAGCGAGCTGGCGGCGGCGATGATGACGATCAACGCGGTCAAGGGCGTCGAGATCGGCGCAGGCTTCGGTGCCGCCGAGCTCTCCGGCGAAGAGAATGCCG
This sequence comes from Bradyrhizobium sp. ISRA464, assembly GCF_029910095.1. Classification (NCBI taxonomy): domain Bacteria; kingdom Pseudomonadati; phylum Pseudomonadota; class Alphaproteobacteria; order Hyphomicrobiales; family Nitrobacteraceae; genus Bradyrhizobium; species Bradyrhizobium sp. ISRA464. Next base: position 2,420,083 of record NZ_CP094526.1, read on the forward strand.
ACGAGATGCGGACCGGCAATGACGGCACCAGGTTCCTGTCCAACAATGCCGGCGGCATTTTGGGCGGCATCTCGACCGGCCAGCCGGTGGTGGTGCGCTTCGCGGTCAAGCCGACATCCTCGATCCTGACCCCGCGCCGGACCGTGGACCGCAAGGGCGCCGACACCGACATCCTGACCAAGGGCCGCCACGACCCCTGCGTCGGCATCCGCGCGGTGCCGGTCGGCGAGGCCATGATGGCTTGCGTGCTGGCGGATCATTTTCTGCGCCATCGCGGACAGACCGGCCGCTGAGCCCTATATAGTGGCGGTCGCCAGATCGGGTGCTCGCCGGGGGTGCTGCCATGAACGCGTCGGAGTTGCGGGACATCATCACGTGGATGATCGGCGGCGCGCGCTCGGCGCCCACCGCCTCGCAGATGATGGCGGAATGCTGCGAACGCCTGGTCCGTGCAGGCCTGCCGCTGTGGCGCGTCGGCGTCTTCGTTCGCACGCTGCACCCCGAGATCTACGGACGCAATTTCATCTGGAAGCCTGGCGCCGAGGTCGAGCTCGGCAGCGTCGATCACGATATTCTGGACTCTCCGGAATATGCCGCCAGCCCGCTTTCGATCGTGTTCAGGCAGTGCGCCGAGGTAAGGGCGCGGCTCGACGATCCGACTAGCGCGCGTTTTCCGATCGTCGAGGACCTGCGCGCGGAAGGCATTACCGACTATATCGCCGTGCCGCTGATCAATACCGATGGCTTTCCCAATGCTTCGAGCTGGACCACCAAGCAGCCGGGTGGCTTCACCGAGGAGCAGCTGAGCGCGATCCGCTCGATCGCCGTTCCGCTCGCGCGCTACATCGAGATCGTGACCCTGCGACGCACCGCCGCGCTTCTGCTCGACACCTATGTCGGCAACCGCGCCGGCGAGCGCATCATGGGCGGCCAGATCAGGCGTGGCCACGCGGATACGATGGATGCCGCGATCTGGCTGTCCGATCTGCGTGGCTTCACCGCGCTGTCCGACCGCCTGCCGGCCGAGACGGTGGTGGAGATCCTCAACCTCTATTTCGATTGCCAGGTGTCCGCGATCCGCGCACATGGCGGCGAGGTTCTGAAATTCATGGGCGACGGCCTGCTCGCGGTGTTTCCGGTCGACGAATATGTCGGCGACGAGGCGCAGGTCTGTTCGCGTGTGCTGGAGGCGGCGCGTGAATCCCGTGCCGGCGTCGCAGCGCTGCAATTCCCCAACGGCGAAGACGTCGAGCGTTTCCGCTTCGGCGTCGCCCTGCATCTTGGGCGCGTGCTCTACGGCAATATCGGCGGCGGCAACCGGCTGGACTTCACCTGCATCGGTCCCGCGGTCAATCTCGCCGCGCGGCTGGAGAGGATCGCCGGCCGGCTCGGCCGCACGGTCGTCGCCTCCGAGCGCTTCGCCGGCATTTGCGACGGCGGCTGGAGCGATCTCGGCGAGTTTCCGATTGCCGGATTCTCCAAGGCTGAACGGGTCTATGGCCTGCACGACGAGGCGCCGCGCGCCGCTCACGCCTAGATGGCTCGCCTTCGCCGAGGTGCCGTCGGTCCGAGCGTTTCTCGGCGGCGCGCTGGTGGTGGGCGCCGTCGTCGCCGACATCACGGCGGCCAGACGGGCACAGGTCGCGCAGCCGGTGGAGCGGTGAGGGCTGCTACTCTTCCGGCTCGGTGGTGAACAGCAGCGGATAGCCCTTGGCGCGGCCGGCATCGGTGGCGCGTGTTGCCTTGGTCTCGGCGACGTCCCTGGTGAAGACGGCGACCACGCAGACGCCGCGCTGGTGTGCCGTCAGCATCACCTTGTAGGCCTGGTCGTCGGTCATGCGGAATTCCGCCTTCAGCACGGTCACGACGAATTCGCGCGGCGTGTAGTCGTCGTTGATCAGGATGACCTTGTGCAGACGCGGCCGCTCGACCTTGGTCTTTACCTTGGTTTTCGGCTTGACGATGGTATCGGGCATTGCCCGGCACCTCCCTCACGGTTGCAGTCTGAAGAATAATGCCTTCCGGGCTTCGTTGGAACCGGTCGATTTGCACGGGCTCATTGCGGTCACGGCACGGCGCGCGACGCCATCGTCGCCCAAATCAAGGCGAACGGGCTTAACCTGAATGTGAAGCGCGGATGATGTTCGCGCTTTGCGCCGCCTGATTTGCATGTCACGATGATGGGCACACGACGGGAGGGCAGCGATGCGCTGGTATGTCTCGATCGGAGCGGTGCTTGTCGCAGGCATGCTGGCCGGCGGCGATGTGGCCGGTGTTGCCGCACCCGGACCGGGAACACAGCCCAACGAGCGACTTGTCGAGAAGGAATCCACACCGAGCGTCGATGTCGAGCTGATTCTTGCGGTCGACGTCTCCTATTCGATGGACTTGGAAGAGCTCGCGGTCCAGCGTGAGGGCTACGCGCAGGCGCTCGTCTCCAAGGAGTTCCTGCAGGCGCTGAAGGCCGGGCCGAACGGCAAGATCTCGATCACCTATATCGAATGGGCCGCCTCCAACGATCAGAAGATCATCATCCCCTGGCGCGTGATCGACGGTCCTGAATCCGCGGATGCCGTCTCGGCCGAGATCATGAAGACGCCGGTCCGCCGGGCCTCGCGCACCTCGATCTCGGGCGCGATCTATTTCGCGGTTCCGTTGTTCGACGAGAACCCGCATCGCGGCCTGCGGCGCGTGATCGATATTTCCGGCGACGGCCCTAACAACAACGGCGCGCCGATCCAGCCCGCGCGCGACATGGCGCTGGAGAAGGGCATCGTCATCAACGGCCTGCCGATCATGGTGAAGGAGCCGTCCTACTCGACGATGGATATCGATAATCTCGACTGGTACTACGAGGACTGCGTGATCGGCGGTCCAGGCTCCTTCGTGGTGTCGATCAAGGACCGCGAGAAGTTCAAGGAGGCGATCCGCACCAAGCTCCTGCTCGAGGTCGCCGGTAACGCGCCCGAGCCGCCCGTGGTACGGGCCGCCGAGAAGGAGCCGCGCGTCAACTGCATGATCGGCGAGAAGATCTGGCAGGACAGGTGGGGACGCTGAGCGGTCACGTCGGTTACGCTTCTTTCTACGATATCTCCCGAAGGTCCTGCTCCAGCATCCTCAGCGTCTGCAATGCATCCGCATGCCGGCCTGATCCAATCGACCGCCAGACTTCCGCGACGCGCTCGGTCAGACCATGAATCGTCACCGGAAAGCCGGCGGCCGCGCTCAGCGCGCCCTTTTCGTTGATCAGGTATTGCCCGTTGAGGGCGAACAGCACTTGGCCCATGCAGGCGAGCGCGCGATAGGCGAAGCCGGCGACATGCGTGCTGTCGCCGCGCGGCAAAGCGATCTCGGCGTTCTCGATGCTGAACAGGATCTCCCATTGAAAGCGCCGGATCAGCGCGTCGCGCAACGCGCGCGGGTAGGGCACGGTCCTGGCCTTCAGCTCTGCGATGAGGCCGCTCGGGTCATGCAGGGAACGGCACAGCGCAACCTCGCCCACCCAGATCGCCGGGCAGAATCCGTGCGGATGGCCGGGCTGGTAGTGCATGGCGATATCGCCGTTCCGGCAGGCGTCGAGCGTCGCGCTCACTCTGTCGATGCTGCGATAGAGCAGGTCGACCTTGCGGCCGCCGATCGCAAGCCACGCGCCGCCGACGATCCACGGCCCCATTCACCGATCGGCGTCACATGCACCGCGTCCGGAACGTCGACGATCTCGGTCATCGCCTCGCGCAGCCGGTCGGTGTCCAGGGCTGCGGTCTCTGTGTAGTAGAGGCCGATGTCGTAGTCGGATGTATCGTGCGCCGTTCCACGCGCCCGCGAGCCGCCGAGCACGATAGCGGCAACGCCCGGGACCTTTGCGAGGATCGGAGTGATGCGGGCGAGTAGCCGATCGTGCGGCATGGAATGGGGACCATATCGTGCTCTGCGATATCAGTCACACGGCCTCAGCGCGCAAACCGTGCCACCAGCTCGACATGCGGGGTATGGCGGAACTGGTCGACGGGCGTAACGCCCTCGATCCGGTAGCCGCCATCGATGAGGATCTTCGCGTCGCGCGCGAAGGTCGCCGCGTTGCAGGACACCGCCACGACCACGGGCACTTTGCTCGCCGCAAGCTGCGTGACCTGCGCCTGCGCGCCCTGCCGGGGCGGATCGAACACGACGGCGTCGTAGTCGCGCAACTCCTGCGGCACCAGGGGGCGGCGAAACAGATCGCGCGCCTCGGCCTTGAGCGGCTTTAGCCCCGGCGTTGACTTCGCGGCCTTTTGCAGGGCCGTGATCGCACCGGCATCGCTGTCGAGAGCCGCGACCCGGGCCCTCTCCGCCAGGCGAAGCGCGAACGGGCCGACGCCGCAAAACAGATCGGCGATGTGTTTTGCGCGTCCGCAACGCTCGACGACGAGCGCGGCAAGGGTTTCCTCGCCCTTGACGGTCGCCTGCAGGAACGAGCCCGGCGGCAGCACGACCTTCGCCTTTCCGATCGCGATCTCCGGGGAGCCGCGCATCAGCACCAGTTCGCCGTGCCGCGTCAGCCGCGCCAGCCGGTGTTTCTCCGCGGCGCGAGACAGGGCGGTGATCATGCTGGTCGGCAGCGCGCCGGAGCCGCGCACGTCGATGTCGAGACCGTTGAGGGTCGCGGTCACCTGGATGTCGAGCGGCTTGCCCGTGGAGGTCAGCGGCTCGGCGACGGCCCAGGCCGCCTCGAGCGCGCTGTCAAGCGCGGGATCGAGAATCGGACAGCGGTCGACCGGGACGATGTCATGCGAGCCCGCCGCGGCGAAGCCGACCTTGAGGATCTCGTGAGTGCCCACGCGCGCGTGCAGCGTCATGCGGCGGCGCCCGGCGCCGTGGGCGTCGATCAGCGGCGCCACCTCGGCCGCAACTTTGGCCTGCGCCAACGTCTCGACGACGATGTTGCGCTTCCAGGCATGGTAGCCTTCGTCGTTCCAGTGCTGGATCGCGCAGCCACCGCAGACGCCGAAATGCGGGCAGAACGGCGTGATGCGCTCGGGGCTGGCGCGCGCGACCCGCACGAGTCGGCGCCGGTCGGGATGGTGACCGGCGACGTCGGCGACCTCGATCGTCTCGCCGGCCAGCGCGTAAGGCACGTAAATCGACTGCGCGCCATCGATCGCGACGCCGTCGCCGCGATGGCCGACATGGTCGATGGTAAGCAGCTCAGCCACGCCGCGCGCCGAGAAAGAACTCGATGTTGCCGTCGCCGCCCTTGATCGAGGACGGGAACACCTGGATGTCGGTGCAGCCGAGCGAGGCGGCGAAGGCGGCGATGTCGTCGCAGATCTCCTGGTGCACCATCGCGTTGCGGATGATGCCGCGCTTGGAATGTTTGCGCGCAGCCTCGAATTGCGGCTTGATCAGCGCGAGCAGATGCATCGGCGCGGCCGCGAGCGACAGCGCCACCGGCAGCACCGCCTTGAGCGAGATGAAGCTGACATCGATCACGACGATGTCGGGCCGCGCCGGCAGGCGCTTGCCTTCAAAGCTCCTGATATCGGTCTCCTCCATGCAGACGATCTTCGGGTGTCCCTGCAGCGAGGGGTGCAGCTGGCCGTGGCCGACATCGACGGCAAAGACGAGGCTCGCGCCGTTGGCGAGCAGCACCTCGGTGAAGCCGCCGGTCGAGGCGCCGACGTCGAGACAGACATGGCCCTCGACGTCGATTGGATAGTGCTCCAATGCGCCGGCGAGCTTGACGCCGCCGCGCGAGACGTAAGGGTGCGCCGGCTCGGCGATCAATTCGGCGTCGGGCGCCACGATCTCGGACGCTTTCGCGATTTGTTTGCCGTCCGCCGTAACAAGGCCTGCATCGATCGCCGCGCGCGCCCGCGCCCGGCTCTCGAACAGGCCGCGCTCGACCAGAAGCACATCGACGCGCTTCCCGGCCGGCCGATGGCTGTCGCCTGTCCCGGTCAATTGATGAAGCCCGGCAAGCGTCGCGCGCGCTCGGCGGCGAGCCGCACGCAAGCCTCGAAGGAAGCAAGATCGCGCCAGATGTCCGACGGGGCTTCGTTCGGCGTCACCAGCGGACTGCCGTGCAGATCGAGCGCATGTATCATCATCAGATTGTCGGGCAATCCAAACTCTTCCACCGTGAGCCCCTCCGCGTCGATCAGGCGTCCGTCGGGCGCCTCCGCCACTTGCTGCAGCCGCGCCACGCGATTGGCGTAGGACGCGGGATCGTTCGAATAGGCGAGGCACAGCTTGCCGCGTCCCGCCATGTAGCCGAGTTCGTAGACAGTGCCTGCGTCGGCACTGGGGCCGCGAAACGGCGTCAAATTGGCGATGATGGCGTCGGCGGACTCCATCATCGCTTCGTTGCTCTTGAAGATGGTGAGGGATGCACCGGCGACCACGGGGGTCACCGCATTGTCGAGCGGATAGAGCCCCGTGTGTCCGTGCAGCGCACATATCTCCGCCTTGCGGCGGCCAATCTCCACGGCATCCGGCAGGAACACGTCAGGACCTGCCAGATAGATGATCATGGACTTGCCGGCGCCCAAAGCGCCGCCCGGGTGGATTACGCGAGCTTCACGGTCTCGGTCTTGAAATCCTTGCCGAGGGTGTCGAACACCTTGGCGACGATGCTCTTGGCGTCGAGACCGGCGCGGGCATACATCGCCGCCGGCGTGTCGTGGTCGAGGAACACGTCCGGCAGGATCATCGAGCGGAACTTCAGCATTCCGCTGTCGAGCATGCCGTGTTCGGACAGGAACTGCACCACATGCGAGCCGAAACCGCCGATCGAGCCTTCCTCGATCGTGATCAGGATCTCATGATCGCGCGCAAGCTTCAGGATCATGTCCTCGTCGAGCGGCTTCATGAAGCGCGCATCGGCGATGGTCGCCGAGAGGCCATGGGCGGCGAGCTCGTCGGCCGCCTTCTCGCATTCGGCGAGACGGGTACCGAAGGAGAGCAGCGCGACCTTCTTGCCCTCGCGGATGATGCGACCCTTGCCGATCGGCAGCGGAACGCCAACTTCCGGCATATCGACGCCGCGGCCTTCGCCGCGCGGATAGCGCAGCGCGCTCGGGCGATCGTTGATCGCGACCTGCGTCGCCACCATGTGCACGAGCTCGGCCTCGTCGGAGGCCGCCATGATCACGAAGTTCGGCAGACAGCCGAGATAGGCGTTGTCGAACGAGCCGGCATGGGTCGCGCCGTCAGCGCCGACCAGGCCGGCGCGGTCGATCGCGAAGCGGACCGGCAGGCCCTGGATCGCGACGTCATGCACCACCTGGTCATAGCCGCGCTGCAGGAAGGTCGAATAGATCGCGCAGAATGGCTTGTAGCCTTCGGTGGCGAGACCCGCCGCGAAGGTCACCGCGTGCTGCTCGGCGATGCCGACGTCGAAGGTGCGATCGGGGAACGCCTTGTTGAAGATGTCGACGCCGGTGCCGGACGGCATCGCCGCGGTGATCGCGACGATCTTGTCGTCCTTCTGCGCTTCCTTGACGAGGCTCTGGCCGAACACGTTCTGGTAGGCCGGCGCATTCGGCTTGGCCTTGGCCTGGGTGCCGGTAGCGACGTCGAACTTGACCACGGCGTGGTACTTGTCGGCGGATGCCTCGGCCGGACCGTAGCCCTTGCCCTTCTGGGTCACGACATGGACCAGGATCGGCCCGGTTTCCATGTCGCGGACGTTCTTCAGCACCGGCAGCAGATGGTCGAGGTTATGGCCGTCGATCGGGCCGACGTAATAGAAGCCGAGCTCCTCGAACAGCGTGCCGCCGTCCATCATGAAGCCGCGGGAATATTCCTCGACGCGGTTGGCGCGGTTGGCGAGCACCTTCGGAAGGCGCTGGTTGATCTGCTTGGCGGCCTCGCGCAGCGTGCGATAGGTCTTGCCGGAATAGAGCCGCGACAGATAGGCGCTCATCGCGCCGACCGGCGGCGCGATCGACATGTCGTTGTCGTTGAGGATCACGATCAGGCGCGAGTTCATGGCGCCGGCGTTGTTCATGGCCTCATAGGCCATGCCGGCCGACATCGCGCCGTCGCCGATCACGGCGATCACATTGTTCTTGCCGCCGGAGAGGTCGCGCGCCACGGCCATGCCGAGACCGGCCGAGATCGAGGTCGAGGAGTGCGCGGCGCCGAATGGGTCGTAGTCGCTTTCGGTGCGCTTGGTGAAGCCGGAGAGGCCGCCGCCGGTGCGCAGCGTGCGGATGCGGTCGCGGCGTCCGGTCAGGATCTTGTGCGGGTAGGCCTGGTGGCCGACGTCCCAGATCAGGCGGTCGCGCGGGGTGTCGAAGATGTAGTGGATGGCGGTGGTCAGCTCGACCACGCCGAGGCCGGCGCCGAAATGACCGCCCGTCACCGACACCGCATCGATGGTTTCCTGGCGCAGCTCGTCGGCAACCTGCCGCACCTGCTCGACCTTCAGCTTGCGCAGGTCTTCCGGCGTGCGAATGGTGTCAAGAAGCGGCGTATTACTAAATGTGGTCACAGCGATGTTCCAATTTTTGAAGGTCGAGACCAACGGCCCGACGCGAGAAGGGTTGCGCTCCGCGCAGCGAAAGCCAGACACTGGGTGCCGCCCCGGCAGGGCCGGTGCCTGGTTTGAAAGCCTAGATTCACTCCGGATTGAACCACGTGATAAGCATCACGTTGGTCGCTCTTCACCCGTCCCGGTTCAGTTTTGTCGAACCATTTGAGGCGCTTGCCGCCAGGACGAATCTGGCCGCCCGTCACCTTCAAATGCTCATAGAGCTGGAAGCATTACACCAAAGTTGTGACCAAAGCCAACCCGCTCGACGCGCTGGGTTCCCATGCTTTGCGCCAAAAAAGCTAGACTTTTCAATGGGTGGAGCTGGTGACGGGGTCCATTCTGCTCATTTTGGCGGCAAGCCGGAGGACCCGGATCAGCCGAGTCAGCTGGCCGGCAGGCGCGCGAAAAAGCCGCCAGCGGAGGGGATCGCCATCCCCTGGCTCGCAGAGATCATGGAAACGCGGAGCAACAATTGCCCCCCGGTGCCGTCGGCTGGGCACCCAAGTAGCCGGATTGTCGCGACGGCCGCGCGCGGTGCTACTGCACGTCGAGCGGCTCGGTGCCGTTCACCTGGCCCGAGGCGTCGGTGGTGATCTTGTCGACCCGGGCTTCGGCCTGGCGCAGCAATTCCTCGCAACGGCGCTTCAGCGCCTCGCCGCGTTCGTAGATCGCGACCGACTCCTCGAGCGGGACCTTGCCGTCCTCGAGCCGCTTGACGATCGATTCGAGTTCCTCGATCGCGCGTTCGAACGACAGCTTCTTGACGTCGGCTTGAGCATTTTCGGCCATCTCGTGTTCCCGGTTGCACAGACGTGTTTGAGCATGATCTCCGCGCAAAACGCTACGCGTCTGTCGCGAGGGAAAACCGGTTCCCGCCGTTCGGGATCATGCTCGTCCCTGCGCAGAATCAATCGAATTTTTGCGAGCTTATTGTGGCGGGGATTTACCCGCCCATCAATGCGCCAACGTGGGAAGCCACCGACTCTTTCAGGCCCTGCAGGTCGTAACCGCCCTCCAGCACCGAGACCACGCGGCCGCCGGCACTCTTGTCGGCGATGTCCATCAGCTTGCGCGTCACCCAGCCGAAATCGTCGGCCTTCAGGTTGATGGACGCCAGCGGATCGCGATGATGCGCGTCGAAGCCGGCCGAGATGATGATGAGTTCCGGTGAGAACTGCTGCAGCCGCGGCAGGATCACATTCTCGAAGGCGGCGCGGAACCTGGCGCTGCCGTCTTCCGGCGCCAGCGGCGCGTTGACGATGGTGTCGTGCTCGCCGCGTTCGCCGATCGCGCCGGTGCCCGGAAACAGCGGCATCTGGTGCGTCGAGCAGTACATCACGGTCGGATCGGCCCAGAAGATGTCCTGCGTGCCGTTGCCGTGATGGACGTCGAAATCGACCACCGCGGCGCGCGCGATGCCGTGCTTGCGCTGGGCGTGGCGCGCGGCGATCGCGGCGTTGTCGAAGAAGCAGAAGCCCATCGGCGTCGATTTCTCGGCGTGATGGCCGGGCGGCCGCACCGCCACGAAGGCGTTCTGATGCCGGCCCGTCACCACGGCGTCGGTAGCGGCGAGCGCGCCGCCGACGCCGCGCATCACCGCTTCCCAGGTGCCCGGCGACATCGAGGTGTCGCCGTCGACATAGATCATGCCGGAGGTCGGCGCGATGTGGCGCAACTCGCCGACATAGTGCTCGCCATGGCAGAGCAGCACGGAATCCAGGTCGCCTTCCGGCGCCTGGTCACGCACCAGCGCCCTGAAGCGGTCCTCGGCCAGCACCTCGTCGATCGCGCGCAGCCGATCAGGGCGTTCGGGGTGTCCGGGAGGGGTCAAATGGTTGAGGCAGGCGGAATGCGTCAGAAGCAGTGTCATGCAAATTCCCGGCGCAACCGGTGCGCGTACGAGGAACCCCTAATGTAGGCCGTTACCGGCCGCCCGGAAAGGGCCAGCTTTATCTCTCGACCTCATCCTTCAAAAAGCCACCGCAAAGGGCCGAACTCCTTCCCCGTCATTGCGAGCGGAGCGAAGCAATCCATTGTCACCGAGCGTACGGAAGCATGGATTGCTTCGTCGCTTCAGCGCAAAATTGCTTTGTAATTTGTCGCGAGCTCCTCGCAATGACGGATGGACGAGTGTTCCATCCGCGCCGGCTGGCTCAATTGATCCGCTCGATGCGGTAGCCCGCCGTCGGCCCCACCGGGCTGTTGGCCTTGAAATAGGCATAGAGCGCGTCGACGTCGTAGACGCCGAACTGCTGCGCTGTTCCGTCCTTGAACACCGTGAAGCCGTCGGCGCCCTCGGCGAGATAATTGTTCACGGTCACGCGATAGCTCGCGGCCGGGTCGATCGGCTTGCCGTTGAGCGACATCCGCTCGGCTATGATGCGCGCACCGTCCGGCTTGGCCGCATCCCACGCATAGGAAAAGCCCTTGGAGACCTGCAGCGGACGCGGCCGCTTCGGATCGGCCCATTGCTGCTCCAGCACGTCCTTGAGCTGCCTGCCGGTCAGCGTCATGGTCACGAGCTGGTTGCGGAACGGCTGGCTCGCGAAGATGTCGGCATAGGACACCGCGCCGTCCTCGCGTCTGGTGATGTCGGTGCGCACGCCGCCGGGATTGGTGAAGGCGATCACCGCGCCGCCGTTCGGCTCCGCGCTGGTCGCCAGGAGCTGCGCATCGGCGACGATGTCGCCGAGCGGGCTTTCGCCGGCGTCGTTCGGCGTGCGCGACAGCGTTTCCGTCACCGCGCCCGCCGCGCGGTTGGCGATCGGCGCCGCCAGCCGGTCGTAGGCTTCCAGCAGCGCGCTCTGCTCGGGATCGCGCTTGAACGCGTTGAGGCGAACGATGGTGTTGTCGGCCTTGGCGCTGATCACGTCATGGGTCTTCGGATCGAGCTGCAGGTCGATCGCGGTGACCAGCGTGCCGTATTTGTCGCCGGAGGTGACGAGCCGCCCGTCGATCTCGCAGACGTAGGCCTGATGGGTGTGGCCGGAGATCACGACGTCGACCGCGCAATCGAATTTCTTGACGATGTCGACGATCGGCCCGGAAATGCCCGGGCATTCATTGTAGTCGCCGGTCGGAAAGCCGCCCTCGTGGATCAAGACCACGATGGCCTCGACGCCCTTCGCCTTCAGTTCCGGGACCAGCGCGTTGACGGTCTCGGCCTCGTCGCGGAATTCGAGGCTTGCGACGCCAGCCGGCGACACCAGGTTCGGCGTGTTCTTCAGCGTCAGCCCGATGAAGGCGACCGGGATGCCGTCGAACTCCCTGATCTCGTAAGGCGGAAACACCGGCTTGCCGGTGGTCTTGTCGATCGTGCTGGCGGCGAGATAGTGGAATGTGGCGCCGGTGAAGGGATGCGGCCCCTGGCACTGGTCGACCGGGTGGCAGCCGCCATTCTGCATCCGCAGCAGCTCGGCCTTGCCCTCGTCGAACTCGTGATTGCCGACGGAGGAGATCGCGAGCCCCATCATCGACAGCGACTCGATGGTCGGCTCGTCGTGAAACATCGCCGACAGGAAGGGGCTGGCGCCGATCAGGTCGCCGGCCGCGACGAAGATGTTGTTCTTGTGCCCTTCGCGGAGCTGCTTGACCGCGGTTGCCATCCGCTCGGCGCCGCCGGCAGGCACCATGATCTTCTTGCTGTTGTCGGCGGGATCGGTGATGCGGATACCGCCCGGCGGCGGCCGCAAATAGCCGTGGAAATCGTTGATGCCGAGAATGCGCAAATCCACCGGTGCCGCGGTCTGCGCCGGCGCGGGGCCGGCCGCGACGGCGACAAACGAGCAGACGGCGGCGGTGAGGAGCGAACGGCGGGAACGTCTCATGAGCTGTCCATGGAACACGCCATCATGACGCGGCGCCACTACATTTTTGCGACGCGGCCGTTCAATCCTTCGTGCGCGACATGAACGTCTTGAAAGCTGTGATCGCTTCCGTGGAGCGCATGCGCTCGCTGAACACATGGTTCTCCTGGTCGATCCGGCGGGTGACGTCCTCGGGCGGAAGCCTGAGCAGCCGGCGCGAGATCGCGACCGCGTCGGCCGGCAGCGCGCAGATCTCGCGCGCCACCTTGCGCGCCTCAACCTCGACATGGCCCGGCGCCACCACCGTGTTGACGAAGCCGGCCTCACGGCCGTCGTCGGCCGTCATGGTGCGTCCCATCACCAGCATCGCGAACGCGCGCTGGTGGCCCATGCTACGCGGCATCAGCAGGCTGGACGCGCCCTCCGGCACCAGGCCGAACCTGGAGAATGGGGTCGAGAACAGCGCGGTCGTGCTGGCGAGCACGTAGTCGCAGTGGAACAGCATAGTGGTGCCGATACCCATCGCAACGCCGTCGACAGCGGCGATGATCGGCTTGACGTTGTGGGCCAGCGAATAAAGGAACTTGACCAAATCGGAGGCGGGCGGCAACTCGCCTGAGGATGTACTCTGGTCGAGCAAGTCCTCGATGTCGTTGCCCGCGGTGAACACGCCGGAGCCGCCGGTGACGATCAGACAGCGGATTTTCGGATCGTTCTGCGCCGTGTCGATCGCCTCGCTCATCGCACGAAACATCTCGTGGGTGATCGCGTTCTTCTTCTCGGGCCGGCGCAGCCGGATCACGCGCGTTGCGGCTTCATCGGTCACTATCACATGCGCAGTCATCAGGCGGTCCTGGGTCGGCGGGCGCGAGTTCGCGCCTGCCATCCTACATGATCTTCTGCGAGCCCAAAGGGTTTCGTACTGCTTTTCCCTTTCGGCGCGCATGCGGATGATACCACCGTCGCGCGATCTTTTGTCACGTAGCGCCGGCGGGTGGTCGGTATTCCGCGCAGCGATGCCAAATCGCTCGCGATTTCGTTTGGCGGGTTGCGAGAAACATTCCGCAGCCGATCGCATTCACACCATGCGGCCCACAGGCACGTGCGGACTTCAGTCCTGTTGTCGGTTCCGTGCGCGATCGAGGCCGAGCAACAGGAGATCCATCAGGAGAGCCAAAGGAGATCCAAGTGCAAATTTCCGGCCATTTGGAACTATCCCGACGCCATCTGTTGATTGTGGGAGCCGCCTCGTTTGCCGCGTCGTCCGTCGCAACGCGCGCCTCCCCGGCGGCGACCGACCGAACAACCCCGACCGGAGCGCCCGTGATGGCAAGAGTGTCCTTTGACGTGAACGGCGAACCCCATCAGCTCGAGCTGGACACCAGGACCACGCTGCTCGATGCGTTACGCGAGCACCTGCATTTGACGGGCACCAAGAAGGGCTGTGATCACGGCCAGTGCGGCGCCTGCACCGTCATCGTCGACGGCCGCCGCATCAATTCGTGCCTGACGCTCGCGGTGATGCATCAGGGCGACGAGATCACCACGATCGAGGGGCTGGGCTCGCCGGAGCATATGCATCCGATGCAGGCGGCGTTCGTCAAGCATGACGGCTACCAGTGCGGCTATTGCACGCCCGGGCAAATCTGCTCGGCGGTGGCCGTGATCGACGAGATCCGGGCCGGTATCCCGAGCCATGTGACTGCTGATCTCAATGCCCCGATGCGACTGAGCAATGCCGAGCTGCGCGAGCGCATGAGCGGCAACATCTGCCGCTGCGGCGCCTATTCCAACATCGCCGAGGCGATCGGTGAGGTCGCCGGGAGGAGCGCATGAGAACGTTCAGCTATGAGCGCGCGGCGTCGCCGGGCGCAGCGGCCGCGGCCGCCGCGCGAACCGCGAACGCGAAATTCATTGCCGGCGGCACCAATCTGCTCGACCTGATGAAGCTCGAGATCGAGACGCCGGCGCATCTCATCGATGTCAATGGTCTGGCGCTGGACCGGATCGAGGCGACCCCGGACGGCGGCCTGCGCATCGGCGCGCTGGTCCGCAACACGGACCTCGCGGCGGACGGCCGCGTGCGCCGCGACTACGCCGTGCTGTCGCGCGCGCTGCTGGCGGGCGCCTCCGGCCAGTTGCGCAACAAGGCGACCACCGCCGGCAATCTCCTGCAGCGGACGCGCTGCCCGTATTTCTACGACAGCAATCTGCCGTGCAACAAGCGCAAGCCCGGCAGCGGCTGCGCCGCGATCGGCGGCTTCAGCCGGCAGCACGCGGTGGTCGGTGCCAGCGATGCGTGCATCGCGACCCATCCAAGCGACATGGCGGTGGCGATGCGCGCGCTCGACGCTGTTGTGGAGACCGTGCGGCCGGACGGCACCGCGCGGATGATCCCGATCGCCGAGCTGCATCGGCTGCCGGGCGACCACCCCGAGATCGAGACCACGCTTGAGCCGGGCGAGCTGATCACCGCCGTGGTGCTGCCAAAACCGGTCGGCGGCGCGCAGGCCTATCGCAAGGTTCGCGACCGCGCGTCTTATGCGTTCGCGCTGGTGTCGGTCGCGGCGATCGTGCAGCCCGACGGCTCGGGCCGCGTTGCGCTCGGCGGCGTCGCGCACAAGCCATGGCGCGTCGAGGCGGCGGAGGCGGAATTGCCGCGTGGCGCCAGGGCCGTCACCGCGCGCCTGCTCGCCGACGCGAAGCCGACGCAGGACAACGCATTCAAGCTGCCGCTCGCCGAGCGGACGCTGTCGGCGGTGCTGCGCGAGGCCAAGGGCTAGATAAGGGGTTAGAGCATGCGATTCGAACATCCCGCCACCTTCAATCCGATCGACCAGCTCAAGGTGGTCGGCCAGCCGACCAGCCGGATCGAGGGTCGGTTGAAGACTACGGGCACCGCGCCCTATGCCTATGAACGGCATGACGTCGCGACGAACCAGGCTTATGGCTATGTGGTGGGGTCGGCGATCGGTAAGGGGCGGATCAAGGCGATCGATCTCGCCGCCGCCAAGGCGGCGCCGGGCGTGCTCGCCATCGTCACCGCGGAGAACGCCGGCAAGCTTGGCAAGGGCGAGCGCAACGCGGCGCCGCTGCTCGGCGGCCCTGAGATCGCGCACTACCATCAGGCCATCGCCGTGGTCGTCGCCGAGACCTTCGAGCAGGCGCGCGCCGCCGCGCAGCTGGTCCGGGTCGATTACGCGCCGGGCGATGGCCGGTTCGATCTTGCGGCGTCGACGGCCAGCGCCTTTATCCCCCATCCCAAGATCGGCGGGCCGGCCGACACCGCGGTGGGCGATTTTGCGGCGGCGTTCGCCGAGGCCCCGGTCCAGCTCGACGCGACCTACACCACACCCGATCAGGGACACGCCATGATGGAGCCGCACGCCTCGACCGCGGTGTGGGAGGGCGACAAGCTGACGGTCTGGACCTCCAACCAGATGATCGCCTGGGGCGCGACCGACATGGCGAAGACGCTCGGTCTCCCGAAGGAGAATGTCCGGCTGATCTCGCCCTATATCGGCGGTGGCTTCGGCGGCAAGCTGTTCCTGCGCGCCGACGTGCTGCTTGCCGCGCTCGGCGCCCGCGCCGCGGGCCGTCCCGTCAAGGTGGCGTTGCAACGTCCGCTGATGTTCAACAACACTACGCACCGGCCGGCGACGGTCCAGCGCATCCGCATCGGCGCCGACCGCGACGGCAAGATAAGCGCGATCGGACACGAGAGCTGGTCGGGCAACGTGAAGGACGGCGAGCCGGAGGTCGCGGTCAATCAGACGCGGCTGCTCTATGCCGGCGCCAACCGGATGACCGCGATGCGGCTGGCGGAGCTCGACCTGCCCGAAGGCAACGCGATGCGCGCGCCCGGAGAGGCCTCCGGCATGATGGCGCTCGAGATCGCGATCGACGAACTCGCCGAGAAGCTCGGCATGGATCCGATCGAGCTGCGCATCAAGAACGACACCCAGGTCGATCCGGAGCATCCGGAGCGGCCGTTCTCGAAGCGCCAGCTCGTCGAATGCCTGCGCGAGGGAGCCGCCCGTTTCGGCTGGAGCCGGCGCGACCCGCAGACCGCGAAGATCCGCGATGGACGCTGGCTGGTCGGCATCGGCGTTGCCGCCGCCTTCCGCAACAATCTCCTGACCAAATCCGCGGCGCGCGTGCGCCTCGATCAGGATGGCAGGGTGACGGTCGAGACCGATATGACCGATATCGGCACCGGCTCCTACACGATCATCGGGCAGACCGCGGCCGAGATGATGGGCGTGCCGCTGGACAAGGTGGTGGTCCGGCTCGGCGATTCCGATTTCCCGGTCTCATGCGGCTCCGGCGGGCAGTGGGGCGGCAACAATTCTACGGCCGGCGTTTACGCCGCCTGCGTCAAGCTGCGCGACAACATCGCGCAGAAGCTCGGCTTCAACTCCGCCGAGGCGGTTTTTGCCGACGGCGTTGTCCGCGCCGGCAATCGCAGCGTGCCGCTGGCGCAGGCCGCGGGTGATGACGGCATCACGGCGGAGGACGCCATCGAGTACGGCGACCTCGCCAAGACCTACCAGCAGTCGACCTTCGGCGCGCATTTCGTCGAGGTCGGTGTCGATAGCGACACGGCGGAGGTGCGTGTGCGGCGGATGCTCGCGGTATGCGCCGCGGGTCGCATCCTGAATCCGACGGCGGCGCGCAGCCAGGTGATCGGCGCGATGACCATGGGCGTCGGCGCGGCACTGATGGAGGACCTGGTGGTCGACAAGCGTCACGGCTTTTTCGTCAATCACGACCTCGCCGCCTACGAGGTGCCCGTCCATGCCGACATCCCGCATCTGGATATGATCTTCCTCGACGAGACCGATCCGATATCGTCGCCGATGAAGGCCAAGGGTGTCGCCGAGCTCGGCATCTGCGGCGTGGCGGCTGCCGTTGCCAATGCAGTGTACAACGCGACCGGTGTGCGCGTGCGCAACTATCCGATCACGCTCGACAAGCTGCTCGGAGGAATGCCGGATATCGGGTGAGCGGCTCCGTGCATCGCCGCGCCAACTCGGCAACGTTTTGCGACGCTGCCGGCGTTCCATGTTGCTCGGCGGCGTGGACGCTGTGCTCGATCCAATCGTCGAGGAACTCTCTGCCTTGGACGGTCATGGCTCACCAGGCAGTTTGAGCCCTTGGTCCATTGGCTGTCGTCGCTGCTGTTCTGTCATGTCGTCGCCTTGATCGCGCTTCAGCCGTCAAAGATAATTCCTCAGGCGTCGGAATTGCGCCTTGCACAACAGAGATAAGTGTATAGTTCTTTCGTATCGACTGGCCTTGAGCCTTGTAGATCGGTCCCAAGGACCCTTTTCCAAAGACATCGTCGGATCGAAAGTGGAGATGCGTGGTCGCAGTACTGCGGTCGAAGCTTCCGCCAAGTCGATCGACTGCCGTTTCACGGATGTACTGGAATGGCAGCGCGGCCCGCTCTGTATCTGATGGAGCGGGTCTCGCATTTCGCTCGTTGAACGTGTCTTTTAACTAACCTCGAGAGGTGATCCGTTGCAGGTTCTCGTCAGGGACAACAATATCGAACAGGCGTTACGCGTTCTAAAGAAGAAGTTGCAGCGCGAGGGCGTCTTCAGAGAAATGAAGCGCCGCCGATCGTTCGAAAAGCCGTCCGAAAAGAGAATTCGAGAGAAATCCGATGCAGCGCGGAGAGCTCGTAAGCTGGCTCGCAAGCAAGCAATACGGGACGGATTGATTGCGGCTCCGCCGCGGAAAGCCAAGTTCCTGGCGCGAAATCAGGCCTTGCCGAAAACGGACGGCTCACGGGAGAGTTAACAAGTGCAACTATTCCATTGGAAGGATCGCCCAGGATGAATCGGCGGCCCTATCGAGGCGGTGGATGTCTCCAAGAACGCATCTCTGACGAAATCTGTCGTCGGAGAGCGGAACATCATGATGTTCGATCAAAGGATGATGAGCGACGGCAACGTGCGTACGATTTGGCAGGTACTGCCATCAATGAAGTGGCAGATCGTTCTGCCAGCCCGATCGATCAAGCCGCTCGCAGGCGCGACTTGCTTGAAGGGCCCCAAGAGTTTCGCTCGCTCCGTATGGATCGTTCTGGCAAATGGCTCTCGCGACCGAAAGACGCGAACAGCAAATAGGTCATCCCGAGACTTCCGTCGAAGACACGCCCGAAGTGTCAGGGGGCGGCAAACCGGTGAGGCGGTATGTCAGCAAGACGCGACTGCAGCCGTCACGCTGAGGTCACGCTTACGAACCCGAGTTCGGGAATCCAGCAGATTGCAGAGGCTTGCTGCGTCCGTGCCGACCCTTTCTTCGACAAGAGCCTGCTCGTTGCCGAAATGCCGGTAAACTCTCCTTCGCACTGATTTGCCCGGACGGCATATCCACGCGTGATGCGGTCAGCCGCCCCACACGGTGGCTTCGGTCCACCCCAGTTCGACGAATTCGCCTGCTCTGAGCGGAGCTTCGCCGGCTGCAAAGAACTCGTCGAGCTGAGGCGGCTCGACGCTCGTTGCGGAGAGCATGGCGTGGGCCTGGCCGCGATGATGGATCGCGTGCTGGAAGAGATGCATCAGCAAGCGGTCGCGCCGCTCGATCTGGATCGTGGTGTCGCGATTGATCCGAACGACATCGTTCAGCAGGTCTGATGTCAGCGCATTGCAGACGGCGATCAGGCGCTCATCGATCGCGCGTTGCGCCTGCTTGAGCTCTGCGACGGACGGGCAGGGCACGTCATTCGCCCAGGCCTTTGGCCCGAGCCATCCGCCTTCCAGCGCGTCGACATAGAACAGGTCGATGACGTAGATATGGTTCAGCGTTCGCTGCAGGCTTGGGAAGAAGCCGGTCCGTTCGGCGGCAAACTCCGTCTGACTGAGCTGGGCGCACGCCGTGAGAAGGCGGTGGTTGGCCCACGCGTTGTTGTAGGCGAATGCGCGATAGGTCTGAACAAGATCAGCCGGCATGTCCGCTCTCTTCCAAACTGGCACGGTGGCAATCGTTCCTTACAGAACGGAACAAGGAGCATCTTAACCTGTGTTTAACCCACGGTCTCATGGATGCTCCAGCGATTTTCTTTCGCTTCGAAGGAAATGATGATCGCGGCGCGCGTTGTGTGTGCTGGAGCAACCTTGAGGAGGAAGCGGATGAGGACCTCCACGATCGCACTGCTCATCGCTGGCGTCATCACAGCCGGCCCGACGTTGGCTCAAACAGCTGCCCAAAACCACGCTGGCGCGACGAGTTCTCCGAGCGCCCAGAATTCTGGAACCGGGATCCATGGTGCGCAGGGAAGTAAGAATGGACCGGCGCCGGGACAGAGCACAGTGGGCTCGAACTCTCACAACCAGCATGTCCAGCAGCAGGATTCTTCAAAAGTTAAAGGTTTGCCCGGCAACAAGAGCGGCCCACCTGCGAAGCGGTGATATTGTCCACTGGCGCTGCTGATCCTTGGTGATGCGATGTGCTCGGCCCGCCAGCCGAGGCGTATGACGTCTTGGTGATAGGTCTATCAGGTCGGGGAGTGGGTCTTTCTCCACTCGCGCCAATGCGCTTGAGTGTGCACCCGAATGGGCGTGCGATTTCCATGACCTTGCGCGCAGCCCTTCGGTCGGACTGTAAGATTTAGCCTTCCCCAAACTGACGCGCACTAGCGCATGTGATGACTGTCGAGCTACACCGCGTCCTACTTCCGCGGAGCCGGCGCACGGCGTTCTGGCGGAGAGCAGACGTCGCGGGCGACAGCCGATCTTCGTCCCGCCACAGAGGGCTGCTGCTTCGAATCCAACGTGGATTGGCTGCCTGAATGTCTGCGTTTCTCCTAACAGGAAGCGTCAAGCGCTCGTGCCAGCGAGTTCGGCTAGGGCCACAAGCGGAAGTACTCCGTTTGAGCGGTAGGACTTTCGTTTCGCGGTTCTGAAACGATCCGATGACGGCTGGCGGCGTTGGGACAGAGTGGCTGTCGGATAACTCCGCTTGCTCAAATACAACTTTGCCTGCGTCGAGATCGGCCACAATTGGACATGCGCACTTGTTATCGATGCAGTCGATCATCCAGCTCGCTCGATGAGCTTGCAAGAATCGCGCGCGCTATCTCGAATATTTGAGCGACTGAGGGCAGAGTGCCTCTTCGATCGGCTTGGGTCATTGTTTTCGCACTTTGTGAACGCGTCCAGTCTGGGGTAAACCAAGCCCTGGCATCGTCGAACGAGGCCCATAGTCGCCGATGGCCCGCAGTCGGACGGATCACCATGCCGGAGAAACAGCCAAGCGCGGATATGGAGGCTGCTCTCAAACACTGGCTCGAAACCGTTGATCTCGGCCAGTACGGCGAGCTCTTTGTGCAGCATCGTATCGGTTTGGACATCCTGCCCGATCTGACCGAGCAGGATCTGATCGAACTTGGGCTTCCGCTCGGAGATCGCAAGCGCTTGCAGCGCGCGGTCGCTTCCCTGACCCGTTCGGCAAAAGGTCCGGCCGGCGATAGGAGCGTCGCAGAAAGCGTAGCGAGCGCCGAGCGGCGCCAGCTGACCGTGATGTTCTGCGACATGGTCGGATCGACCTCGCTGTCCGAACAGTTCGACCCCGAAGACGTCCGCGATATGATCGCGAGCTTCAGGGAAAAGTGCGTCAGCGTGGTCAAGCGGTACGAAGGCTTCACGGCCCGCTACCTCGGGGACGGCATTCTGGTCTATTTCGGCTATCCGAATGCGCATGAGGATGACGCCGAGCGGTCGGTGCGCGCGGCGCTCGAAATTGTACGGAGCTTGTCGTCGGCGAGAGCGAGTGACGCCCGCGAAGCTACAAGTCATGGGCCCAGTGTGCGCATCGGGATTGCGACCGGCCTTGTTGTCGTCGGAGATCTGGTTGGACAGGACACCGAGGAGCGCGATTCCGCAGTCGGCGAGACGCCAAATCTGGCTGCCCGTCTGCAGGCCCTGGCGCCTCCAGACGGCGTCGTCATAGCGTCTTCGACGCAATCCCTGCTGAAAGGAAAGTTCGACTACCAGGACCTCGGATTTCACGCGCTGAAGGGGATATCCGCGAAGGCTCAGGCCTGGCTCGTGGTTCGGCCCTCCCGCGCGGAGACGCGATTTGCCGCAGCCATGGGCTCCAGATTGACGCCGCTGGTCAACCGCACCGAAGAGGTGGCGTTGCTGCTCACGCGTTGGCAGCAGGCGAAAGCCCATGAGGGCCAGGTCGTGCTGCTGACGGGCGAGCCGGGAATTGGAAAGTCCAGGATCGTTCAGGAACTGCGGGAGCGGATCGCAAGCGATCAGCACGGACAGGTTTCGTTCCAGTGCTCTCCCTATTACAGCAGCACCGCTTTTCATCCCTTCATCGAGCATCTCAAATTCGCGCTCGGCCTTGACGGCGAAAACGCGTCCGCGCTGTGGCTGACCAGCCTTGAAGCTGGTGTCGCCGCCTCGAATGGCGAGGCGAAAACAGTGGTTCCGATCCTTGCGGCGTTGCTTTCAATTCCCACCGGGGACCGCTACGCGGCCCTGGATCTCTCGCCGCAACAGCTGAAGGATGCGACCATTGCCACGCTCGTCAACCATCTGCTCGCGCAAGCGCGCGAGCAACCGCTCCTGATCGATTTTGAGGACGCACATTGGATCGATCCCACCTCGCGTGAGGTGCTCGATCTCCTGGTGGAGAACGTTCGCAACACGTCGATCCTCGTCGTGATCACCTGTCGTCCGGAGTTTCAGCCGGGCTGGAAGGGTCACGCGCACACCATCACGGCGAACCTCATGCGTCTCGGTCGACAGGTCCGCACGATATTGGTCGAACGTGTGGCGGGAGACAAGGAGCTTCCCAGAGAGGTGATTGAGGACATCATTATCAAAACCGATGGCGTGCCGCTCTTCCTTGAAGAGCTGACCAAGGCCGTTCTCGAATCCGACGTCTTGACTGAGCAACATGGACGCTACGTCTTGTCCGGTCCGTGGCATCAGCTCGCTATTCCCGCGACACTGAACGATTCCCTGATGGCCCGCCTCGACCGGATGGGATCGTTCAAGAAAATCGCGCAGATCGGCGCCACCGTCGGCCGCGAGTTCTCTTATGAGGTCCTTCGCGAGGTTGCCGACGCGCCGGCGGACCAGATCGAAGCCGCCCTGAACCATCTGGAGGCAGCCGGATTGATCGTCCGCTTCGGCTTCCTGCCGGAGGCGCTGTACTCATTCAAGCACGTGATGATCCAGAATGCGGCGCATGAAAGCCTGTTGCACAGCGAAAGAAGGACGCTGCACGCCAAGATCGCACGTGTGCTGGCCGAAAAATATCCGGAAAAGACCGAGCGCGAACCGGAGCTTCTCGCCTACCACCTGACCGAGTCCGGCCAAAGCGAGCCGGCTGCGAGTTTCTGGCTCAAGGCCGGCAAGCAGGCCGCAATGAAAGGCGCGACTCTGGAGGCGATCGGTCATTTGCGTCGTGGGCTCGGGGTTCTGCAAGCCTCACCCGGCAGGGCCGAAACGAGTCCGAGCTTGAGCTTCGCATCGCCCTGGGCACCGCCCTGATCGCGGCGAAGGGATACGCCGTGCAGGAAGTCGAGGAGAACTATGTTCGCGCGCTCGAACTCGGCCGGCATCTTGACAACATGGCGAAGGTCTTTGCGGCGACGCGCGGACTTTGGGTGTGCCACTTTATCCGCGGCGATCTCGCACGGGCGCATGAGCTGAGCGCGGAGCTCCTGAAGTTCGCAAGGCGCGAGGCATTGGACCAAAGATCGTCCGCGACGCAACAGACGGGATATCTGATCGAGGCGCATCGGGCGATTGCGATGACCATGCTGTACCGCGGGCGATTTGTCGCCGCCGAACATCATCTTCAGCGCTTCAGGAACCTGTACAGTCCGGAGCTGCACGGCGCGCTGACGGCAACGCATGGCATCCATCCTGGCGTCGTCTCGCTCTCGTACCTCGGGTATCTGTTGTGGTTTCTGGGCCGTCCTGACGCGGCGCGCCAGTATAGCCAGCAGGCCATTTCGGAGGCTGAAGACCTTCGCCACCCCTTCACGCTGTCGTTTGCTTTGACCTTCGGCGCTTACGTTTGCCAGCATCTCCGCGATGTCGAAGGGACCCGCGATTACGCCAACAGGGCACTAGCCCTCTCATCGGACCACGGCTTCCTGCATTGGAAGCATCAGACAACCATCCTGCGAGGATGGGCGATGACCGAGCTTGGGAATGTCGATGAGGGATTGAACCAGATGCGAATGGGCATCGACGGCTACGAGGGCATGAGCGCCTGGCTCGCCAGTTGCTGGTTCAGGAGCCTGCTCGCGACGGCTTATGCAAGTGCCGGCTCGCCGGATGCTGCCTTGCACGAACTCGACAGCGCATCGGCGATCGGAAGAAGAACGGGAGGGCATTTTTACGAAGCCGAGATCTATCGTCTGCAAGGCGAAATGACACTCAATTGCTCGAAATCATCGTCCGTCGAATCCGCCGAGCGAATGTTCCTCGCCTCGATCGAGCTGGCGCGCAGGCAAAGCGCGCGGTCCTTTGAATTGCGGTCAGCTGTTAGCCTGGCGCGCCTATGGCGACATTCCGGCAAACACGCGCGAGCGGCTGAGCTGCTGCTACCCGTCGTCCGAACGTTCACGGAAGGTCTGCTTATGTCTGACGTCAAGGAAGCGCTCGAGCTGGCGAATGAACTGGGGGTGGAAATGCCCGGAGACCATGAATGGAGCGGGCGGGTCTGAGGATACCGAGGCGCTCCCGGTGGCAGGGCCCCCCTGCGGGGGCAGGGCAATCGCATATGGCACGGGGATCTCCACGACTGTCATCGCCCGCGAAAGCGGGCGATCCAGTATTCCAGAGGCAGCAGTGATTGATCCGAGAGGCCGCAGCGTACTGGATACCCCGCATGCGCGGGGTATGACGGCGGAGAGATGGATTGCTTCCGCCTTCGCCGAGGCTTCGGCGGACAAGTCGTCGCTTCAGCGCAAAATTGCTTTGCAAATTTTATCGCGAGCTCCTCGCAATGACGGAGTTTGGTGCAGGCGCGCGCCACATATTTGCTGTCGTCCTGGCGAAAGCCAGGACCCATTACTCACGAATGATTATTGTTGCGCGATGCTGGAACGACGAGTCCCGTTCACAACACCGGCCGCGGCGTATGGGTCCCGGCCCCCGTGCGCAATCGCGCACTAGGCCGGGACGACGGCGGTGCATGTGGAGCTATCCCGCCGCACGACAATGAACTTGCCGCCCTGTTCGAGCGATCGGCTACCCCGCCAGCACCGCGTCCGCGCCATTCACGGCGTCGGCGCTGTCGGTGACCGTCTTCTCCAGCGACGGCGCCTGCACCGCGATGTTCTCGGCGAAGAAGCGCGCCAGCGCGACGTAGCGTTGCGGCTCGGCCCCGCCGTTGGCTTTCGCGGCCAGCGCTTCGCCGGCCAGCATGCAGCCGCCAAGGGTGGCGCCGAACAGCCGCAAGTAAGGCGTTGCGCCGGCGAGCGCATCGTTCGGCGCGGAGGCGAGACGCTCGAGCAGCCATTTGCTGGTGCGCTCGAGCGCGGCGTGCGCGTCGCGCAGCTTTGCGCCGGTCGTGCCGAACGCCGGATCGTTGGAGACCTCGACCTGCTTGATAACAGCGGCGAGCTCATCAAGCAGCGCCCACACCGAGGCGCCACCATTGGCGCCGAGCTTGCGGGTGACGAGGTCGATCGACTGGATGCCGTTGGTGCCCTCATAGATCGAGGTGATGCGGGCGTCGCGATAGTGCTGCGCGGCGCCGGTCTCCTCGATGAAGCCCATGCCGCCATGGATCTGGACGCCGAGATAGGCGACCTCGTTGCCGATGTCGGTGGAGAACGCCTTCGCGATCGGCGTCAGCAGCGCGCCGCGCGCGGCGGCATCGGCGCGCACCTTGGCGTCCTTGGCGCGCACGGAGATGTCGAGCGCGACCGCAGTGGCGTAGCAGATCGAGCGGGCCGCCGCCGTCATGCTGCGCATCTGCATCAGCATGCGCTTGATGTCGGGATGCATGATGATCGGATCCATCCCGTCGCCCTTGTGGTCGATAGCCTTGCCTTGGCGGCGCTCCTGCGCGTAGGCCAGCGCCTGCTGGTAGGCGCGGTCGGCAATGCCGACGCCTTCGAGGCCGACGCCGAGCCGCGCCTGGTTCATCATCGTGAACATGCAGCGCATGCCCTGGTTTTCCTCGCCGATCAGGTAGCCGATCGCGCCACCCTTGTCGCCCATGGTCATGGTGCAGGTCGGCGAGGCGTGGATGCCGAGCTTGTGCTCGACGCCGGAGGCGTAGATGTCGTTGCGTTCGCCGAGCGAGCCGTCGGCGTTGACCAGGAATTTCGGCACGAGAAACAGCGAGATTCCCTTGGTGCCGGCCGGCGCATCGGGCAATCGCGCGAGCACGAAATGCACGATGTTGTCGGTCATGTCGTGCTCACCATAGGTGATGAAGATCTTGGTGCCCTTGATGCGATAGGTGCCGTCTGCCGCGCGCTCGGCGCGGGTGCGCAGCGCGCCGACGTCGGAGCCGGCGCTCGGTTCGGTGAGCTGCATCGTGCCGGTCCATTCGCCGCTGATCATCTTCGCCAGATAGATCTTCTTCAGCTCCTCGCTGCCATGGGCGTCGAGTGCCTCGATCGCGGACAAGGTGAGCAGCGGGCAGAGCCCGAAGGCGATGTTCGACGCGCTCCAGATTTCGGTGCAGGCGGCGTTGATCGCGAGCGGCAGGCCCTGGCCGCCGAAGGCTTCCGGTCCCGACACCGCGTTCCAGCCCGCGGCGGTCCAGCGCTGATAGGCGTCGGGCCAGCCGGGCGCGGTCGTGACCTTGCCGTTGTCGAGCTTGATGCCATGCTCGTCGCCGACGCGGTTGAGCGGCGCCAGCACGTCGGACGCGAACTTGCCGGCCTCTTCCAGCACGGCGGCGGTGATGTCGCCGTCGAAATCGCCGTAGTGGCCAGCCTTCACGGCGGCAGCGAGCCCCGCACCGTGATTGAGCGAGAGCAGGATATCGTTGATCGGCGCACGGTAGGTCATGGCGTTACTCCCGACGAGGCGTTTGGGAATTGTCTTCCCATGAAACCCGGCGCCTCTCAACTGTTCGACGCCGTCCGGCGCGATGGGAGCGGGCGGCTTCGGCCGTCGTGGTGTCACACCATTATATTGGTGGCGCGGACATCATCCGGCGGCTTTGGCGTGATTTCGATCGGCACCCTGTTGAAATGGCCGCCCTCACTCTATAGACCGGCGTTGCTCTCGATCGGCGCGTTGGGGCGTAGCCAAGCGGTAAGGCAGCGGATTTTGATTCCGCCATTCGGAGGTTCGATCCCTCCCGCCCCAGCCACAGACTGCTCTTGCCCGGCGAATTTCTGGTCGGAGCGGAGAATCTTCCATCGCCGATCATCTGCGAAGAACAAAGCTATCGATCGCGCGTGCTGGACGCGTCGCCGGTCCATCAACCAAACGTCCAGGATGGGGGGCGCCGCTGCATGGGTTTGTCTAGGCGATCGCCCGCCTGGAACGGTGCCGCCAATGCCAGCGGACCTGCCGCAACCGCCTCTCGCGTGGCGGATCGTTCTGCGTCCTCAGCGGTCGCTGTGCACCGTTCGGTGCACGAGTCGGCGGTATCGGACGCCCGTTATGTCGCTCAGATATCGGCACTTTCCGTACGAAAGTCTGGCCAGAAACCGGAATCAGCGTGGCTCGGTCGGGCGCGAAATGTCCGCGCTTTCCGCAGGACGACGCGTTTTGCACACCGTTCCCCGTCGTGTTGCCCAAATTTGCGCCGGTCGATCCGATCCCAGATATTTTCTTTTTATATCAACCGCTTGCCAGGATGTCGCAGTTCAAAAGCCCGTGATATTTGTGCAACATTTGCCCGAAAACAGCCGCAACCGGCCCAAAACCGAGCGGTCTTTTGTTGCGTGATCGGGGGCCTTCTGTCTCATATGGAACTGCGACGGAGGGGGGCATCCCGAGGTCGTCCCGTTCTAGGTGGTTCGCTTAAGTCCCTCGCGTTCATGCGGGTGTGTCCGAAGGCGCGAAATGGCTAAGCGGGGATTTAGGGGACAAGGGAACCAACCTGAGGGTGTTCTACCCGGCGGATCCGGAACCTTCCCTGAGATAGAGCAACTTGGAGGTTTAACATGAAGATGGTTAAGAGCCTTATCCTCGGCTCGGCGGCGGCTCTGGTCGCGGTCGGCGGAGCTCAGGCGGCTGACCTTCCCGTCAAGGCCAAGGCCATTGAATACGTGAAGGTTTGCTCCCTGTACGGTCCCGGCTTCTACTACATCCCGGGCACCGACACCTGTATCAAGCTGGGCGGCTACCTGCGCGTGGACGTGCTGGCGAACACCAACTCGGACGACACGGGCAACACGGGTCTTCCGGCCAGCGCGAACAACCGCTTCACGAACGGCTACACTTGGCGTTCCCGTGAAGACCTGAACATCGATACGCGCACCGCGACCGAGTACGGCGTGCTGCGTACCTTCTTCGATGCGACCTTCACCTGGACCTCGGGCAGCTACGTCGGCGCCGGTAATGGGTCGACGGCTTACGCGACGGGTGCTGACGCTGTCGCGGGCGGTTCGCTCGGCGTCTACTACGCCTTCATCCAGTTCGCCGGCTTCACCATCGGTAAGGCGGTGTCGCAGTTCTCGGCTCCGTGGACCAACTATCCGGGCAACAACTACGACGGTCTCGTCGGCGGCGGCGGCACGGTCACTGGTGTGAACCAGTTCACCTACACCGCGCAGTTCGGCAACGGCGTGTCGCTGTCTCTGTCGGCTCAGGATCAGACCCAGTACTATCAGGCTGGTGTGAACAACCTCGGCGTTCCCGGTGCCCTCGGTTACGGCACCAGCGACTACGCCGGCACGATCGCTCCGGATCTCGTCGCCATGCTGCGTGTCGACCAGGCTTGGGGCCTGTTCCAGGCGTCGTTCGCGGCGCATGACAACCACGCGGCCTATAACGGTGCCCTCGGAGAGCTGAGCGGTCATCCGGACGACAAGTGGGGCTGGGCGGGTCAGTTGGCCTTGTCGATCAAGAACATCCCGACCGGGCCTGGCGACACCATCAACATGCAGGGTGTCTACACGGACGGAGCGACCCGTTACAACATCCAGGATCTCGCTGGTCAGGCTGGTGCGAACCAGATCTACGGTGGCACCAACATCCCTGGCGTCTACCAGAGCGTCGGTATCGGCTTTGCGCCTGACACGGTCTTCGCTCCCGGCATTTCGCAGCAGACGGTCAAGACCTGGGGCTTCCGTGGTGCCTACACCCACAACTGGGATCCCTACTGGAACACCGCTATCTACGGTGCTTACGCGCAGGTCATGTACAACGACACGGCTAAGACCCTGCTTTGCGGCGTTGGCGGTGTCGGCGGTACGGTCCGCACGGCTCTCGGTGCCGGCGTCGTCAACTGCAACCCCGACTACAACATTGCGCAGCTTGGTGTGATCACCCGCTGGACTCCGGTCAAGAACCTGACCTTCTCGGCCGACGTGACCTACACTCACCTCGACCAGAAGTACACCGGCGTCGCCGTGGCACCCAACGCTACTGTTGGCAAGCCGGCAGCTCTGTATGAGCTGAAGGATCAGGACACTGTGCTCCTGCTCCTCCGCGCTCAGCGCAACTGGTAATACCGGTTGATCTGATCAGGATCTAACAGAGCCCCCGGCGGGAAACCGTCGGGGGTTTGCTTTTTGGCCACGCCGGCGACGAGTCACGACGCCAGCATGTCGCGGACCATCGGCACCACCTTGCGGCCATACAGCTCGATGCTCTTCATCAGCTTCTCGTGCGGCAGCGGCCCCGCCGAATATTTCAGCTGGAAGCGCGCCAGCCCGAGGGCCTTCACGGTTGCCGCGATCTTGCGTGCAACGGTTTCCGGGCCGCCGACATAGAGCGATCCCTGCTCGGCCTCCTGCACGAACTCGTCACGCCCCATCGGCGGCCAGCCGCGCTCCTTGCCGATCCGGTCGCGCATGATTTTGTAGTCGGGCCACAGCTCCTCCCTGGCCTGGGCGTCGGTCTCCGCGACATAGCCCGGCGAGTGCACGCCGATCGGCTTCGGCTCACGGCCGAACTGGCTGTAGGCGCGCTGGTGCAACTCGACATAGGGCGCAAAACGTTTGGGATCGCCGCCGATGATGGCGAGCATCAGCGGCAGATCGTAATGCGCGGCGCGCACCACGGATTCGGGGCTGCCGCCGACACCGATCCAGGTCTTCAGCCGGCCGTGCTCGATCGGCGGATAGACCGACTGGTTATTGAGCGGCGGACGCAGCTTGCCCTGCCAGCTCACCGGCTCCTGTTTGAGCAGTTCAGTGAACAGGTCGAGCTTCTCCTCGAACAGGTCGTTGTATTGCCGCAAGTCGAAGCCGAACAAAGGGAACGACTCGGTGAAGGAGCCGCGGCCGAGGATTACCTCGGCGCGGCCGTTCGAGACCGCATCGACGGTGGCAAAGCGCTGGAACACGCGGATCGGATCGTCCGAGCTCAGCACGGTCACCGCCGAACCCAGCCGGATGTTTTTGGTGCGGGAAGCGATCGCCGCCAGCACGGTTTCGGGGGAGGAGATCGCGAAGTCGGCCCGGTGGTGCTCGCCGAGCCCGATGAAATCGATCCCGAGCTCGTCGGCGAGAACAGCTTCGTCGACGACGTTGCGGATCACCCGGGCATGCGGAAGCGCTGCGCCGGCCGCGTCCTTGGTGACGTCGCCGAACGTGTCGAGCCCAAATTCGAGGGAGGTGGTCATCGGTCAATCCAGTTGTCGGCGTGGCGGGCATCCGCCACGGGCCGCCAACCGCGCACGAGTAGGGGAGATCGGCCTGCGGCAGCGTGTCCGCAAGCCCGGCGCGATGGCGGCTTCGGTTGGGATGGGGAGCAGCTAATGGCAGTTCGCCGCCGGACAAGGCAGCGCCGCGAAATGCTGGGTTTCCGCGTGTCGCAGGCGCGTGGCCGGCGACAGGCCGCCTTACGTCAGTCCAGGACGACCGGATCGGCGTCGCCGGCAGCCGTCAGAACGACTCCGCCCATGGCCGCAGGTCGAGCTCAAGCGTCCAGGCGCTGCGATGCTGGTGGTGCAGCACCCAATACGCATCCGCGATGGCCGCGATGTTGAGCAGCCCGTCCGGTCCACGGTCCTCCTTCAACTGCGGCCGCACGCTGAGCAAGCGATCACCCTCGATGCCGCCATCGATGACGACGTGGCCGACATGGATGCCCTGCGGCCCGAACTCGCGCGCCACGCTCTGCGCCAGCGCGCGGAGTGCGGCCTTGGCTGCGGCGAACGGCGCGTAGTTGGCCTTGCCGCGCAGCGAGCCGCTTGCGCCGGTGAACACCAGCGTGCCGCCGCCGCGCTTCAGCAGCGCCGGGATTGCCGCCTGTGCCAGCTGGAAACCGCCGAGCGTGTGCTCGCGCCAATGCTCCTCGAAGCGTTGTGCGCTGACCTTGAGGAACGGCGCGGGCCGGTTGGAGCCGGCATTGTGCACGGCCATGGCGAGCGGTGCGAGCTGCTCGGTCACCTCGACGAAGCGGGCAACATCCGTCGCCGTGGATGCATCGCCAACCACGTGAGCGACCTTCGCCCCGGTTGCGGCAAGCTCGGCCGCAGTCGCGGCCAACTTGTCGGCATTACGGCCGGCAATTGCAACGGGATAACCGCCGGCGGCAAAGCGACGCGCAATCGCGGCGCCGAGCCCGTTCGACGCACCGACGCCTGCAATCAACACGCTGCCCTGCACGGCGGCCGGCTCGAGGATGGATCGATCATTCATTGCTCACTCCACCGGCTCGGCCCGCGTCGCGGGCCTGTTCATTCGTTCGACGCCATCGCGACGACGCCGTCGCGCACCGTGCGCAGGACGGCATCGGACCGCTTCTGGTCCGTGATCACCCGCGAGATTGCGAGCGCGCCGACCATCGCACTGACGGCCATCGTCGCGCGGGTATCGTCGTCGTCGCCGAGCACCTGTGCGACCTTGGCGATGAACGCCTCGATATGCGGCTCCATCACCGCGCGGCACTCTTCGTCGGCGCGGCCGACGTCCGAGATCAATGCGGCAATCGCGCAGCCGGATTTGCGGGCGTCGCGATGTGTGCGGCTCAGGTAGCTCCGGGCCATCGAACTCAGGCTGACCTGCCTGTCGGGATCGCGTGATGCGCGCGCCGCGGCTTCACCGGCGGCCAGTGCTTGTTCCAGGGCTGCTGCGATCAGGTCGGAGCGCGAAGCGAAGTGCCCGTAAAAGCCGCCGTGGGTGAGATTCACCTTCTGCATCAGGCTGCCGATGCTGATGGCGTCCAGTCCCTTGTCACGGATCTGCGTCGCGGCCTCGTTCAGTATCCGCTCGCGACTCCTGGCCTTGTCGGCCTGGGAATGGCCCATCTTGCGTCACCCTCGGCAATTTGACTCTTCATCAAGATTATGACCATCATACATCTGGATGACAAGCATCATCCAGAATTATGCGGGTCACAAGAATGGGAGGAACCGATGTCTGGCAGCGCGAGCGAAGGGCGGGTCCGTCACGAACGGCATGACCGAATCCTGAAGATCGTCATCGACAATCCCGCGAAGAAGAACGCGTTCAGCCCGGAGATGATGGCGGAGCTGTCGGACGCGCTCACGCTGCTCGACAACGACGAAAGTCTCTGGGTCGGCGTGCTCTGCGCGGCCGGAGACAATTTCACGGCCGGCCTCGACATGCCGAAATTCTTCGGTCCGACCGCGACGCGCAAGCCGTTGCCGGAAGGCAATGTCGATCCGTTCGGGCTCTCGAAGCGATGCCGGAAGCCGATCGTCACCGCGGTGCAGGGCATCGTGTTCACGGTGGGCATCGAGATGATGCTGGCGGGCGACATCGTTGTCGCCGCCGATGATTGTCGCTTCTGCCAGATGGAGGCAAAGCGCGGGATCGCACCGCTGGCGGGCGCGCATTTCCGCTACATCAGCCGCGCAGGGTGAGGTGATGCGATGTACCATCTCCTGCTGTGCGACGAGTTCTCGGCGGCTGAAGCGCATCGGATCGGCCTCGTGCAGGAAGTCGTGCCGGCGGGACAGCAGGTCGAGCGCGCGATGGCGCTAGCCGAAATCATCGCACGGAACGCGCCGCTCGGGATCCAGGTGACGAAGGAAGCGGGCCGCAAGTTCATCGAGGCCGGCGAGCAGGCCGCGATTGCGATCATTCCGCAGGTCCGCGAACGCGTGCTCAACACCGCCGACGCGGCCGAGGGTATCAGGTCGTTTGTGGAGCGCCGCGCCGCCGTGTTCCAGGGCCGCTAGCTGCGTTCACGATACGTGCCCGACAAAGTGTGGTTGTGGCAATGATGTCGCACCCGCCGCCTTTCGATCATGACGGCATTGCGACGACTCTTGTCGAGATTCATCGAATCAGGGAGACTCGAATCCATTATTTAAATTCTACTTCATCCTGCTTTGGCTCAAGCGTCCGGTATGGATTCGCATGACAAACGCACGTGTAATTGTCGTAGGAAACAACAAAGGCGGCTCGGGCAAATCGACGATTGCCATGCATGTCGCCATCGCGCTGATCAAGGCGGGGCAGCGCGTCGCCACCATCGATCTCGACAACAAGCAGAAGTCGCTTACGCACTACGTCGATAATCGGCGGGATTGGGCGCGGGAAGCGTCGCTGGACCTCGACGGTCCGACGCATATGTGCTTCGAGACGGTGAACGGAAGGACCAGCGAGGTCGAGACACTCGGGCGCAGCGCGCTTGCCGAGATCGTCGAGCGGCTCAGCAGGTCGCATGATTTCGTCGTCGTCGACTGCCCCGGTCACGACACCTACCTGACCTCGTTCACACATTCGCTGGCGAGTACGCTGATCACGCCGCTGAATGACAGCTTCCTCGATTTCGATGTGCTCGGGACTGTCGACCCGAACGATTTCAGGGTGACCGGCATCAGCCATTATTCGAAGATGGTGGAGGAGGCGCGGCGCGCGCGCAGTGCCAATGATCAGCCGGCGTTCGAGTGGGTGGTGTTGCGCAATCGCCTGTCCACGCTCGGCTCGCGCAACAAGCGCCTGGTCGGCGACGCCCTGAGCGAACTGTCGAAGACGCTGAACTTCCGCCTCGTCGATGGATTGGCCGAGCGGGTGATCTTCCGCGAATTCTATCCGCGCGGATTGACGGCGGTCGACGATATCAGCCAACTCGCGCCCGGAGCGCGTCCAACGATGTCGCATGTCACGGCGCGGCTCGAAATGGAGCGGCTGATGACGGCGATCATGCTCAGCCATCGGATTGCGGGACCGCCGGAGACCTCCGACGCCGACCGCAGCGCCGCGTAAGGCATCCGGTCGCTACGGACAGTCCGCATTCCCAGCCTTGGCTACGACCAGGAATGTGATCGTTGCCGGCGCGAACAAGATCGTTCCCGCGGCGGTCGCTTCGCCGGTGAGCGGCGGGACCTGGTCCGAGGCATCCAGCGCCAGTGTCGTTCGATTGAGCCGAACCGAGCCGGCAGCGAGATTGTCGCTCGCCAGCGTGTAGCGTTGCGCGGCCACCGGCAACACCAGTCCACTCGGCTTGTTGCGGTCGTTGTTGATGACGAGCAGGGCGACGCCGCCCGGCGTGTCGCGCGCGCAATGGGCGTAGACATGGAAGCCGGGGCGCGCTGCGATACCGGGATCCAGCACGGTCGTTCCCATCAATCGCCGCCACAGCAGTGCGGCCCAATAGTTCGGCCGCGGCAGATGGGTATGCTCGTCGAGCAGCCCATAATCGCTTGCGGCGAGCGTGTTGTGCATCACCACCCGGACGCCGGCCCTCGCCAGCCGCCCGAGCTGATCGAGGTAGCGGAACGTATCGGTGAAGGTAGCGGCCCAGCGGTTGCCGCCGCATGCCGTCTCTCCGGTCTCGGTCAGCCAGATCGGCTTGCCCGGTGCGAGGCGATCGCGCAGCGCCTTGTAGAAGGCAAGCGTCTTGCCGGTTCTGGACAGCCATTCGTCCGACAATGCGGCCTCCGGTGTGCGATCGCCGGCGCATCGGGCCGACAGCGCACCATAGTGATGATAGGAAATCGCATCGACGCCTGGTGCCGCCGCCGCGAAAAGCGCCGCGGCGTCGGCGCCGGTGCCGGCCGTGCCCGGGCCGAGGATGGTGACATCAGGCGCTGCGCTCTTCATGAAAGCGTGGAACGTGGCGAAGTCCCGGCCGTAGGCCGCAGCATCGTAGCCGCGAGGGGCGCCGCCGATCGCCGGAAGATCGGGCTCGTTCATGAATTCAGTCGCGGCGAGATGTCCACCGATGGATCGGGTGAAGGCGAGCAGCTGTCGGGCTTGCTGCGATGTCCAGCGACCGTTGGCATCCCGTGTGCCGGCGCTGATCGCGAATGACGTGACGATCGGCGCGTCGACAGTGCGTGAGAAGTCGATGACGTCGCGCCATTGCTGCCGTGTGAGAACGCCCTTGAAGCCCGCAGGCGGCGCGGATGGTGGGGTGTCTGTATCTGCAAAGAACGTGCTGTTGGCCCAGGTCCCGCTGACGCGGAGATAGGCGGGAGCCAGCGCCGCGGCGAGCCTTCGCAGCCTGACATCGTGGAGATCAATCGGGGCGCGCGCGGCGAACCGGTCGGCCTTTGCGGGGGTTTGCACATCGGCTGCGGCGTAGGGCCTCCAGAACCGTCCGCCGGTTACCTCGACCATCTCGATGTTGTAGGACTGGAAGCGCGCGTCGACGGTCGCAACGCGCGGCATGGTCGCGACATTCAGCGTCAGCTCCGCTGCGTGTGCTCTTGTGCACGCGAAGACCGCCGTGATCGCGGCGACGATGCACGCGAAGCATCGGAGCGATTGGGTTCGACCATGCGCGCGCAAGGG
This sequence comes from Bradyrhizobium sp. ISRA464, assembly GCF_029910095.1. Classification (NCBI taxonomy): domain Bacteria; kingdom Pseudomonadati; phylum Pseudomonadota; class Alphaproteobacteria; order Hyphomicrobiales; family Nitrobacteraceae; genus Bradyrhizobium; species Bradyrhizobium sp. ISRA464. The sequence continues at coordinate 2,455,238 of NZ_CP094526.1, forward strand.
TCCTCGCAGCGTCCGGAATTCCGGTTCGTGTCAGGATGCCGCTGGGGTGACGTGGAATCAACGTAAGCGTTGGTCCTGTGGCTCGTTCGCGATGCGATCCCAGAGCGTGCGGATCATGTCTTTCATGACCAGCGCGTCCTGCCAGCGGTTGGACAGTTCCCGGCCGTCCGGCCCGGTGATCGCGTAGGGCGGAGGACCGAGCTCGCAGAGAAAGGTCAGCGTCGCATCGGGGCCGGCGCGTTTCCGCCAGGAGCGGATGGCGTAGTCCCACCAGCCCATGAACAGGGAGACCCAGCCCCGATGTTGCGGAAAGCCAAGCGAGATCTGCACCTGCTCGCGGCTCGCGATGCGGCCGTGGATGCCCCAGGCGTTGTCGAGGATGCGATGGATCAGCGCGTGGTTGACGTCGTCGACCGGCCAAGCAAATTCGCGGCCGACCAGGTAGTGTGAAAGATCAGCGGTCAGGCGCAGATCGGGAAAGCGGTCGAGCAGGTCGAGCGTGAAGAACAGATCGGTCGTCATGCGGTCGCGGTGGGTTTCGACATGCACCGCAATGTCCGCCCGCTCGCCAAGCCGCCGCCAGCCTTCGAGCAGGGGAATGCAATCCGCAAGCCGCCGCGGGCGGACATCCGGCTGCAGGTTGACGTGATCGGCGCCGAGCTGGGCCACCAGCTCGAGCACCGGCTTCAAATCATCGACCGTCTTCGGATAGCACTGCGCCTGCCAGATCATGCCGTGCGCGCGAAGGAAGCTCGTGACTTCACGCGCGAAGGACGGATCGATGAAACGCACGCCGGCGCCGTCAAACCCGGCGTCGCGGATCATCGCGAGCTGGGTCTGCAACGGCCATTCCGGCTCATCGGCCACCCGCCGCTCCATCGCCCAGAGCGACTGCAGGACGCGAAGCTGTTGCGCCATGGATCAGGCCCGCGACGGGATCGCCGCGGGCAGTTCCTCCCGCGCGGTCTCGTCCGCCGCAATGTTCTCCTGATAGGTCTCAGGCCCGATCCAGATCGCGACCACCGTGCAGGCGGACAGGAACATGGCGTAGCAGGCAACAGGCCACCAGGTGCCATAGGCCGCCACCAAAGCGGTCGCGACGAACGGCGCCGGGCCGCCCGACAGCAGCGAGCCGAGTTCGCGCGCGAAGGCGAAGCCGGCGAAACGGCGCTGCGGCGGGAACAGTTCGGCGAAATAGGCGGCCTGCGGCCCGAACATCGCGGCGGTCACGACGGCGCGTGCCAGGATGAAGGCGAGCGCAATCATGATCCAGCTCTTGGTGCCGACCATCCAGAAGAACGGGAAGGCGAGTGCCACGCCGGCCAGTGCGCCGAACATGTAGACCGGCCGCCGCCCGATCCGATCAGACCAGGCGGCAAAGCCCAGGATCGCGAATAGCTCGACCGTGAAGGCCAACATCAGTGCGCTCAGCGCCTCCGATTTTGGCACGCCGAGGGTGGTGATCACGTAGCTCAGGCCGAACACCGGGAAGAAATAGCCGAGCCCGTTCTCGGCCATCCGCGCGCCGAGCACGACGAGGAAGTTGCGCGGATGACGTCGCAACGCTTCCATTGCCGGATTGCTCTCGACCTTGCCGCGTTCGACCACGGCCTCGGTATAGACCGGCGTCTCGGTCACGCGCATGCGGACGAAGATGCCGACGACGATCAGCAGGAAGCTCGCCAGGAAGGGCAGGCGCCAGCCCCAGCTCATCAGGTCTTCGCGCGGCAGTATCGTCACCAGCGCGAAGGCGCCGGCGGCGAGCAGGTTGCCGACGGAGACGCCGAGCGGCGCAAAGCCGCCCCAGAAACCGCGGTGCTTCGGCGGGGCGTTCTCGACGAGGTAGATCACCGCGCCGCCATATTCGGCGCCGGCGCCGAGACCCTGGATCACGCGCATCGCCACCAGCAAGAGCGGCGCCCAGATCCCGACCTGCGAATAGGTCGGCAGAACGCCGATCGCGGTGGTGCCGATGCCGATCATCAGCAGCGTCGCAACCAGCACCGGCTTGCGGCCATAGCGGTCGCCGAGGATGCCGAACAGCAAGCCGCCGAGCGGTCGCACCACGAAACCGACGCCGAAGGTGAGGAACGACAACAGCGTGCCGACGATGGGATCACTCTTCGGAAAGAACAGCTCGCCGAACACCAGCGCGGCGGCGGTGCCGTAGAGGAAGAAGTCGTACCATTCGAGCGCGGAGCCGACGCTTGCGGCCAGAATCACACGCAGGCGCGATTTGCTGGCGCCATCTGCCATCTTGGTCATTCGTTTCCCCGTTTTGTGTGTTTTATGTATCGAAAGCAGCAATGCCCGCGGCCTGGCCGCGGGCATTGTCGTCGGTCTTAGGCGGCGCGCGTGAAGTAGGATTTCTTCGCCGCCGATTGGGTCTCGTAGATCGATCCTTGCCGTTTCGCCGGCGGCAACGGCATCCGCACCGGTACGTCGGTGAGCCGCGGTGAGACCACCGGAGGCCCGGCGAGCAGCCGGCTGTTGAACTCGTCGAAGTCCTTGACCCCCATCAGCGGCCAGGCATCGCTGGCGGCCACTTCGTAGAGCAAGAGGTTGCGCGGCTTGTCCGAGGTGTTGGTCGCCGACCCGTGCAGCGCGCGCACATGGTGGAACGACATGCTGCCGGCCTTGCCCATGCAGGGCACCGCGCGCTTGATGTCGTCCTGGATCAGGTCGGGATCGATCAGGCCGGCGAAGCAGCCGTCGTCGCCATGATGGTCCCACATGGTGTTGCCGGTGTGCGATCCCGGCGTCACCAGCATCGGGCCGTTCTCGAGGTCGCAATCGTCGAGCAAAACGCCGATGGCGAGGATGTCGTCATTGGTGTGCGGATAGAACGCCCAGTCCTGGTGCCACTCGACCGGCGAGCCGTACTGCGCCGACTTCATGTTGAGCTTGGATCCGTGCAGGCGGAGCCCTGGGCCGATCAGCTTGGTGAGGATCGAGATCACGGCGGGGCTGCGGACGATCTCGTCGAAGATCGGGTGCACCTTGTGCGGCGCCTTGATGCGGCGGACGCGGGGGGTCTCGCGGGTATGACCCGGTTCGAGGTCGTAGACGTCGGTGTGTCCGGTGACATCAGCCGCGCCCGCGACCAGATCTGCAAGCACCGAGCGCACCCGCCCGAGGGTCTCCTTGTCGAGCACCTCGGGGACCACGATCACCCCGTCGCGCCTGTAGGCCTGAACCAGTTCGTCCGAAATCATGCCGTTCCTCCCTTTCACGCGCTATGTTAGCGCTAACATCGGTAATGTTAGCGCTAACATTATGGCTTGGCAACCCGGAATCGTGCAGGCTCCACCCATGAGCTCCGAACTGACCGACCCCGAGACCGGCCCGGCCGATGCCGCCCCGACACTTTCCGCGGTGGCCAAGCGCGCCGGCGTCTCCTCGATCACGGTCAGCCGCGTGGTGCGAATGCCAGACCTGGTTGCCCCGGAGACCCGCGCACGGGTCGAGCGGGCGATGCGCGAGCTCGGCTATATCCCGAACCTGGTCGCGGGCGCGCTGGCGAGCGCGCGGACCAATTCGGTCGGCGTACTGGTGCCGACCATCGCCAACTCGATCTTCGCCGACACGGTGCAGGGATTATCCGACAAGCTTGAACCGCTCGGCTTCTCCGTGATCCTCGCGCAGTCGCGCTATGACGCGGCGCGCGAGGATCGCATGCTCGCGGCGCTGCTGTCGCGGCGGCCGGAGGCGATCATCATGGTCGGGTCGCCGGCGACGGAGGAGGGCAGCCGTCTACTCCACAACGCGCGCATCCCGATCGTCGAGACCTGGGATTTGCCGGCAACGCCGATCGATGCGGTCGCGGGCTTTGACAATTACAAGGCCGGCGTGGCCGTCGCGAAACATCTGGTCACTCAGGGCCGCAAGCAACTCGCCTTCATCGGGGGCGACGATCCGCGCGCGACGCGCCGCTGGCTCGGCTTCAGAGACGAGATCCTGGCGAGCGGGCTTGCCGAGCCGCGCCGGCTGATCCTCGATCGCAACGCCTCGGGGAGCGTCGCGGCGCATGCGCGCCTGCCTGGTGTCGATGCGGTGTTCGCCGCCAACGACGCGCATGCGATCGGCTTCATGGCGGGCTTGCGCAGGGCGGGCCTGCTGCGCGAGGGGCCGGCGTCAGAGCAGCCGGTTGCCGTCATCGGTCTCGGCGATCTCGAAATGGGGCGGCTGATCTCGCCTGCGCTGAGCACGATCAGCGTGCATGGCGACGCGATCGGCCGCACCGCGGCGACGCTGACGCTGGAGCGAGGCGGCGAGCGCCGCGTCGACCTCGGCTTCGAGCTGGTGCTGCGCGACAGCGGCTAAAAGCGCGATGAGATTACGTTGTATCGTCATCGCGCTTTAGCTTTTTGTTTTGAGCATGATCTCCGCGCAAACGCGTTCCGCGTTTGTCGCGAGGGAAAACCGCTTCACACTTTTCCGGATCATGCTCTGGCGATCTTCGCCGGTGCGGCGTGATCACAGGCCACCAACTCTTTTCTCAGCGTGCCGCGATGCCTGAGCCCACATCTGCGAGCAAAGCAAGAAGGCCACGCAGAATGGCCATCGGGCTTGGAGGACAGCCCGGAATGTGAAGATCGACCGGCACGACCGCGGAAACCCCGCCAACCACCGCGTAGCTGCGGGCAAAGCATCCGCCGTCCCTGGCGCAATCGCCTACTGCGACAACCCATTTGGGATCGGGGGTCGCGTTATACGTGCGTTCCAGCGCTTCGCGCATGTTCTTCGTGACGGGACCTGTGACGAGCAGGACGTCGGCATGACGGGGCGAGGCGACGAACCGGATTCCGAACCGTTCGACGTCGTAATACGCATTGTTCAGGGCGTGAATTTCCAGCTCGCATCCGTTGCATGAGCCTGCATCAACCTCTCGGATCGAGAGGCTGCGGCCGAGGTGGCGTCTTGCGGTGCTGCCAACCATTGCCGCGAGCTCCGCGAGCGCGGCGTCGTCAGGACGCGGCGCCTGTTCGGTCAATGGCCGTCGAAGCAGGCTCTGAAACAGAAGTTTACGCATCTCGTCCAGTCCTCAGAGATCCTGCCCTGAATAGGAACAGTTGAACGATTTGTTGCAGAGGGGGAAATCCGCCACGATGTTGCCTTCGATGGCGGCCTCCAGCAGGGGCCATTGAAACCATGACGGATCGCGCAGATGGCATCGCTCGACCCGGTCACCGCTCAGGCGTAGCCATGCCAGGATGTCACCCCGGAAACCCTCGACGATCGCCATGCCTTCGGAAGCCGCAACCCCACCTTGCAGCGGTACCCTGACCGGTCCGGCCTCGAGCCCATCGATGATCTGATCGGCCAGTGCGAGGCTTTGCTCGACCTCGCGGATCCGGATCCAGACGCGGGCATTGACGTCGCCGTCGTTGAGGACAGGGACCTCGAAGCGCAGCACGTCGTAGGGGCGGTAGCCGGGCTTGCTGCGGGCATCATAATTGCGGCCGCTCGCACGCCCGACATAACCGCCGGCCGCGAATTGCCGGGCGAGCGCAGGATTGAGGCTACCGGCGCCGACGGTGCGGTCCTGGAGCGAGGCGGTGTTGTCGTAGAGATCGACCAGCGCCGGAAAATGCCGGCGGATCTCGCCGAGCGCGGCGCGGATCGCCGCCGGTCCGTCGCCCGCGATGTCGCGCGCCAGGCCGCCCGGGACGACGAGGTCCCGCATCAGGCGGTGGCCGAACGCAGCCTCGGCAGCGCGCAGCACGCGCTCGCGCAGCACGCCGCAATGCGCGTGCATCAGCGCAAACGATGCATCGTTGCAGATCGCTCCGATGTCGCCGAGATGATTGGCGAGGCGCTCGAGCTCGGCCATCAGCGCGCGCAGCCACAGCGCACGGGACGGTACCGTGATCTGCAACGCGGCTTCGACGGCTTGCGAGAATGCCAGCCCGTAGGCGACCGTGCTGTCGCCGGATACCCGGCCGGCGAGGCGCGCGGCCTGCTCGACGGTGCTCGCCGCCATCAGTCCTTCGACGCCCTTGTGCGTGTAGCCGAGCCGCTCCTCCAGGCGGACCACGGTCTCTCCGCTTGCGGTGAAGCGGAAATGCCCGGGCTCGATGATGCCGGCATGCACGGGGCCGACCGCAACCTGATGCAGGCTATTACCCTCGGCCGGAAGGAACGGATAAGGCGAAGCATCCGGCGATGCCTCAAGACGTTCGCCCAGCGGGGCGCGCATTTGCCAGCGACCGTGATCGAGCCAGCGGCGTGTATCCGGCGTTCCCACGGCCTCCAGTCCGAACAGGTCGTGGATGGTGCGTTCCAGTCGAAGCGCCGGACGATGATAGGCCGCGACCGAAGGATAATGGTGATCGGGACAATCCAGGCTGATCACGCCGATATCGGCAGTGCGGTCGTCGAGAATGGCCATATTCACGCATGACGGTTCGCCCCATAGCCCGAGCAGGCTCAACGCGCCGTCCGCAAGGGAGCTGGCGGCGGAGCGCCAGACTTCGCCGTCCACGACTGCGCGCGGCCATGGGTGGTGCCGTTCCACCCTGCGGCCCGCCCGGATCAAATCGCTCAACGCCGGCATATCCCGTTCTCCCTCGCGCTAACCCAGCAGGTTGGCGACGTGCTGGAACCAGACGACGAGCGGTCCCGGAAGGTAAATGCCCGCAGTCAGGACAAGCGCAAAATGCGCGAACATCGGCAGGTAGGATGCGTCCGCCGGGGCGGTACTGCCGCGCGGCTCGCCGAAGGCGACGCTTGTCAGCCGCAGCATGAGCGCGCCGAAAGCGAGCAGCAGGCCGACAACCAGCAGGACAGCGAGCAGCGGCTGGCGTGCGAAGGTGGAGCTGACGATGAGAAACTCGCTCATGAAGATGCCGAGCGGCGGCAGACCGGCGATCGCGACCACGCCGATCGCAAGGCCCCAGCCGAGCGCCGGATGCGTTTCGGTCAGGCCGCGGATGTTGGCGATCTGTTGCGTGCCCTTCACCTGTGCAATGTGGCCAACGGCATAGAAGATCCCCGACTTGGTGAGGCTGTGCATCACCATGTGCAGCAGGCCGGCGAAGTTGGCGAGCGGACCGCCCATCCCGAACGCAAACACGATGATGCCCATGTGCTCGATCGAGGAATAGGCAAACAGCCGTTTGATGTCGCGACGGCGGTACAGCATGAAGGCCGCGAAGAGTAGCGAGGCCAGTCCCATCGTCACCATCAGCGGGCCCGGCGAGATCGCGTCGGTATTGGCGGCCAGCAAGATCTTGAAGCGGAGCACTGCATAAAGCGCAACGTTGAGCAGCAGGCCGGAGAGTACGGCCGAGATCGGGGTCGGGCCCTCGGCATGCGCATCCGGAAGCCAGGCGTGCAGCGGCGCCAGGCCGACCTTGGTGCCATACCCGAACAGCAGGAAGACGAAGGCGACGTTGAGCAGCGCCGGGTCGAACGTCGCGGCGCGGTCGATCAAGACGGTCCAGACCATGGCGTCCTGCCCCTCGCCGACAACCGGCCGCGCGGCCATGTACACCAGGATCGTGCCGAACAGCGCGAGCGCGATGCCGACGCTGCCGAGGATGAAATACTTCCAGGCCGCCTCGAGCGCGGCGTGCGTCCGATAGATGCCGACCATCAGGACGGTGGTGAGCGTGGCGACCTCGATCGCGACCCACATCAGGCCGATATTGTTCGACACGAATGCGAGATTCATGCCGAACATCATGACCTGATACATGGCGTGGTAGAAACGCAAATAGCCCGGCGTCAGTCGTCCGGTCTCGATTTCGTGGGCAATGTAGCTCGCGCTGAACACGCTCGTGGTGAATCCCACGAAGGTATTGAGCACGATGAAGACGATGTTCAGGTCATCGACCAGCAGGTACTGACCAGGTTGCGGGCGCGCGATGACGAACAGCGAAAGTGCGGCCAGAAAGGTGCCGAGGCTTGCAAGAATGTTGATCGCGGCGGTCAGCCGGTAACCCGGCAGTGCCGCAAGCATCGCTGCGGCACCGACCGGTATCAAAAGCACCCAGGCGACAGCATCCGACGCGGCGGTCATCGCCGCTCTCCCCTGAATTCGTCCAGAGCGCCGATGTCGACGGTGTCGAACCGTTCCCGAATGCGGAACAGGAACACGCCGATCACGATGAAAGCGATGAGAATCGAAAAGGCCACACTGATCTCCACGACGAGCGGCATGCCCTTGGCGCCCGTCGCGGCCAGCACCAGCCCGTTCTCCAGCGACATGAAGCCGACGACCTGACTGACAGCGTTGCGCCGCGTCACCATGACCAGCAATCCCAGCAGCACGACCGACAGCGCGAAGGCGAGGTCTTCCCGGGCCAGGGGATCGGCCGCGCCGGTCACGCGCAGCATCAGCACCATCGAGAGTGCGACGAGCCCCATCCCCGCCAGCATGGTGGGTCCGATGCCCACTGCAGTCTCGATATCGCGGTGAATGCCGAGCTGCTTGATGATCCGATGCAGCGCCACCGGGATGACGATGGCCTTGAACACCAGGGCGATGACCGCGGTCACGTAGAGATGTGGTGCATTCTGGACGAACGCCTGCCAGGCGACCGAAAACGCGAGCACCAATGCGTGAAGCGCGAAGATGTTCAGCAAGGCGTACAAGCGGTCCTGGTACAGCATCATGAAGCTGATCAGGACGAGGCCGCCGGCGAGCAGATGGGCGATGTCAAAAGCGAGATTGGGCATCAGAAGCTCTCCGACACGAAACGAAGAAGCGTACCGAGCAGACCAAGCATCAGCGCCGCGCCGAGGAACTCGGGAACGCGGAAGACGCGCATCTTTGCCGTCGCGGTCTCGAACACGGCGAGGAGAAAGCCTGCGAGAGCAAGCTTGAACAGATAGGCGCCGACGCTCACAACATAGGACAGCGGGCCCGCGCCGACGATCGTGATTTGCCACGGGAAGAACACGCAGATGATCAGGGAGACGTAGAGCAGGAGCTTGAGAAAGGCGCCGAACTCGATCATGGCGAGATGGCGCCCGGAATACTCCAGGATCATCGCTTCGTGCACCATGGTGAGCTCCAGATGCGTCGCCGGGTTGTCGACCGGGATGCGGGCATTTTCAGCGAGCGCCACCATTATGAGCGCGATCATCGCCATTCCGAGCGAGACGCGCAGTCCCACCTCCGATGACGCCATGAAGGTTGCGACGGTCGACAGCTGGGTCGAGCCGGCAATGAGCGCCACGCAGAATACCATCAGCATCATCGCGGGCTCGGCGAGAGCGGCGATCATCACCTCGCGGCTGGAGCCGATGCCGCCGAAGCTGGTGCCGACGTCCATGCCGGCAAGCGCAAGGAAGAAGCGCGCGCTTCCGAGCAGGGCGACGATCGCGATCAGGTCGGCGCTCCAGCTGAACTGCAGGCCGGTCGCGAACGTCGGAACCAGCGCCGCCGCGACCCAGATGGCGGCAAACGTCACATAGGGCGTGACGCGGAACAGCCAGGACGCGTTCTCGGCGAGCACGACCTCCTTGCGCAGCAGTCGCAGCAGGTCGCGATAGGGTTGGAAAACCGATGGCCCTTTCCGCCGCAACAGGCGGGCCTTGATCTTGCGAACGAAGCCCGTCAGCAGCGGCGCGAGCAGCAGCACCAGTGCCATCTGCCCCAACTGCACGAGCATGTCAGAGATTACGACCATATCGCCAGCACCAGCAGCAATGTGACGAGGGTTGCAAAGACGAGGCTGAGATAGCGGCGGATGGTCAGGAACTGGAGATGGTTCAACCGTTCGGCGAGAAACCGCACCGCTTCCGTCAGCGGTACGTACAGCCCTTCCCAAACCAGATCGTGCATGTCGATCTTGAGGTGGGCCGGCCGCAGGTCGCCCGGCGGCGGCATGTCGACATGTTCACGGGCCTGGAAGATCAGCGTGCCGAATACGCGGCGGATCGGCTGCACGAAACTGGCTCCGGAATACTGCGCCGCGGGTGTCGGATCGGCGAAGCCGCAACCCCAGGCGGGACCTCGTCTGATCGCGCGCGACGCAAAGCGATGGATGAAATAGACCGCAAGCGACGCCGCGGCCGTTATGAAAACGAAAACGAGCAATCCGTTGTAGGAGCTGCGGCTCTCTGCGATCGGAACGATCGAGAGCCAGGGGTCGTTCGCCTGGACCGGCATCCGGTGGCCGATGATGGCCTGCGCGACGGGTGAAAGGGCGTCGATGACCAGGCCCGGCAGAATTCCGGCCAGGAAGCAGAGCGCCGCGAGGCTGTACATTGCTGCTAGCGAATAACGATCGACTTCGTCGGCGGCTGCCGCGACGGGGCTTCGCGCGCGTCCGAGGAATGTGATGCCGAAGGCTTTGACGAAACATGCGGCCGCGAGTGCTGCCGCCAGCGCCAGCGAGGCGCCGACCGCGGGCACCATGATCTTCAGGCTCCATTGCGGCAGATCGGGGCTTTGCAGAACGGCCTGAAAGACCAGCCACTCCGACACGAACCCGTTGAACGGCGGAAGCGCCGAGATCGCGACACAACCGACGAGAAAGGCGAAGCTCGTGAGCGGCATGCGGTGGATCAGGCCGCCCAGTTTCTCCATGTCGCGTTCGCCGCTTGACGTCAGGACGGCGCCGGCCCCGAAGAACAGCAGGCTCTTGAAGAACGAGTGGTTGAGGACATGGAATAGCGCGGCCGTGAAGGCGAGGGCTGCGGCCAGGCCAAGGCCGTTCGCCTGGAAGGCGAGCGCAAGGCCGAGGCTCGTGAAGACGACGCCGACGTTCTCGATCGTGCTGTAGGCGAGAAGGCGCTTGAGGTCGTTCTCCATCAGCGCATGGAGGATTCCCATCACTGCGGTCGCACCGCCGAGGACCAGCACCACGACACCTGCCGACCAGCTTGGTGGACCGAGCAGATCAAACACGACCCGAATAAATCCGTAGATCGCGACCTTCGTCATAACGCCGCTCATCAGCGCCGAGACGTGGCTCGGAGCCGCGGGGTGGGCGAGCGGCAGCCACACATGCAACGGGACCAGGCCGGCCTTCGATCCGGCGCCGAGCAACATCAGCGCAAGCACCAGCGCCGCTTCGGACGGCGTGTGCTGGGCGCTGCGTATGGCGGCAAATCCGTAGCCGACGCCGGCTCCCGACAACAGGCCGAAGGCCAGCAGCAGGGCCAGCGTGCCGAAGCTTGCCATCACGAGATAGACGTAGCCCGCTCGCGCATTGTCCGCTTCGCGATGGTGCGCCATGACGAGCGCCCACGACGCGAGCGACATGAACTCCCAGCACAGCAGATAGGTGAACGCGTCGTCCGCAAGCACGACGAGGTTCATCCCGGCCAGGAATGCTGGAAAGAAGGGAAGGACGCGGTGCGGCGCAGATTCGTGGCTGCCATAGCCAAGGCCGTAAAGACTTGCCGCCGCACCGCCGAGATTGACCACGGCAAGAAAGAATGCGGCGAGCGCGTCGAGACGGAAATGTGATCCCAGCCAGGGCAAGCCGATCGGCAGCACCAATTCCGTCGCGTCGGCGTGGGCGATGAGGGAGAACAGGGCGCCGGCGAACGCGATCAACGAAATCGCAAACGTTGCGCCGTAGACGATAATTGTCGATTTGCGCGATCTGCTCGTTCCGATCGCGAGAAGGGTCGTCCCCAGCAGTGCGGCCACACACCAGATCTGCTGATCGACCGCCGGCATCACATCTGCACCTTCGGCGAACTCGATCCGGCCTTCAGTCGTACGCCGCGGCCGCCGCCGCTACTGACGGCTCCCTCGTTGATGACCTCGATGCCGGCGGCGCCGAGCGCGTCGATCAGTTTGACGAGCGAGTCGACATTGCCCCGAATTGTGCCCTCGCTTGCCTCCATGCGCTGGATGGTCGGCACCGAAAGTCCGGATAGTTCGGCGAGCTGTCGCTGGTCGATGCCGAGCAGGGCCCTCGCAGCTCGCAGCTGCGCCGCAGTGATCATCGGTCTGGCCGTCGATTGAGATTCGGGTCTGTTTGGTTGTCATTTATGCACGCCAAATAATGATGTTACAAGGGCAATAAATGATATTTTAAACATCAGGCAAGCCGCCAGCCGGGCCCGCACCGGGTGCGGATGCAAGCGCGCCGACACGCGCTCAACCGGAGATTTTTCGATAGATCGCCGCAGCCCGGCGCAAGAGTCGGCTCTTCTTCTTTCGCTCGTCCAGTTTCTTGTGCGCGGCTTTCCCGCCTCGCTGTTCCTGATCGTCAATACTTCCGATAAGCGCGCGGCGGACCTCCGCATCGTTCAGTTCGCCGAGGACCTGCTGCCCCTTGCGCAGATACTTCAGAACGACCCTCCACGACGCGTAGTCGTCCTCCGGCAATCCTCCTTCGGAGAACTCGATGGCGTAGCGCAGCCGCTTGCTGGCGAGCCGCACCCGGTGCCGCTTATTCTTGCCCATGCCCTGCAAGCCGCGGCTCTTCTGCGCGAGCTGTTTGTGCCATCGCGCAAGGCGTCCGGCATGAAAATCCGACACCGGAACGGCGCGCCGTTGCGCTGCGCGACGATCCTGCCTTGCGGTCCATGGGCCGCTGCCGACCCAGTTCCACATCGCTTCGAACCATTGCAGGTAACGCTCGCTGCCGAGCACATCCTTGAGCCGTTCGAAAGCCTCGCCCCGCGCAGCCACGAACACACGCTCTTCGGGCTCGCCCTTGCTGTTCTCGATCGCGACATCGAGATCACGCGTCGCGCCGAGATATCCGCTCAACCATTTCAGCTCGGACTTCAGCCGTGACCATTCGGGATCCGCGACCATTCGTCCGTAAAATGCGATCGCGGCCTTCAGCCGCGTCAGCGCGACGCGTGTGTGGTGCAGTGCTGTCTGATCGCCGGCAAGGACAGCTTCGTGATTGGTTGCGACTTCCTCGAGACATTCGGACAGGATCAGACGAAATGCGGTCTCGCAACGCATGGCTGGACTGAGATGGCGCGGCCGCTTCGGGCGGACAGCGCGTCCCTTGGCCGGACTTGCCGATGGCGTCATGGACTCTCTCGCGACCCCGTCGGAGCCGCAAAACCCGACAAAGCGGCACCCTGGGCCCGAAGCTTTCCGGGTTGATTGATTTCGATCAAGGGTTTTCTGCCAATCCAACGATGCTGCATAGCGAAAAGAATTGCACACATGCGACTGAGGCGGGAGCGCTTTGCGCGAACCCGCCCGCCGCGAGCGCGTGTCCGTCTCCTCGGCGACGGGCCACCGGTCTTGCGCGCGCGATTCCGTGACGGAAGGCAAGGTATTTCGTGTACGAAGTACCTTGATATTTCGCATACGAAGTATATACCGATACGCATGAGGGCAGAGCACCGGCTGATCTTTCTTTTGACCGTGGCCTATCGACGGTTGCAGCGCGCGATCGAGCAGGAGACGGCCGCGCACGACCTGACGTCGGCTCAGGCGGGCGTGCTGTTCTTTCTCGGGCGCAACGATGGCGCGCTGATCGGCGACGTCTCGCAGGCGCTCGACATCGTGCCGTCGGCGATGACCGGACTTGCCGACCGGATGGAACGTGCGGGCCTCGTGAAGCGCCGGCGCGACGGTGAGGATGGGCGCAGCCAGCGGCTCTATCTGACCGCGGCGGGACAGGAGTTCGGCAAACGCGCCGCGACGCGGACGAGGCTGATCAACAACCGCCTGATGGAGGGGTTTTCGGAAGCCGAGATCGACGTTGTGTCGCGCTGGCTGACCAGCCTGCAAGAGAAATTTCCGAAGGACAAAGACGCCTAGCAAGCAACAGGAGTGAGGCATGAGTGAATTGGTCAACGTGGCGCTGGACGCGGGCGTCCTTACCGTAACGATGGCGCGTCCGGACAAGAAGAATGCGATCACCAACGCGATGTATGGCGCGATGGCCGACGCGCTGGAACGCGCGGAAGGCGATTCCGCGATCCGCGCCGTGCTGTTCCAGGGCGACGGCGACAGCTTCACCGCGGGTAACGATCTCGCAGACTTCGCCGCGGCCTCGCAAGGCGCGCAGGGCGAGCGGCACGTGACGCGCTTTCTCGCCAAGCTCACGGCTGCAACGCGGCCGCTGGTTGCCGCCGTGCAGGGCAATGCGGTCGGCATCGGCACCACGATGCTGTTGCATTGCGATCTCGTCTATCTCGCTTCGAATGCAGGGCTGATCACGCCATTCGTCAATCTTGCGCTGGTGCCGGAGGCCGCCTCGACCTATCTCCTGCCGCAGCGCATCGGCTACGCCCGCGCCTATGCGATGTTCGCGCTCGGCGAGCCGGTCGAGGCAGAGGCCGCGGTCGCCGTCGGTCTTGCCAACGCAGTCGTGCCGCTCGACGATCTCCGCGTCAGGGCGCGGGCGGCGGCCGAAGCGCTCGCCAAGCGGCCGCTCGGCTCGCTTCTGCACACCAAGGCACTGATGCGCGACACCGCCAGGATATCAGCGCAAGTGGCGTGCGAAGGCGAGATTTTCCAGCAGCGGCTGATGAGCGCGGACGCGCGCGAGGCCTTTGCCGCCTTTGCCGAGCGTCGCCCGCCGGATTTTTCCAGGATCACAGGGTAGGCGGAGCTGGCTCGCGCCGCCGATCAAAGCCGTGCCGGTGTGCGTCAACGGGGTTGACGCTGCCGCCACGATCGAACATCCCGTTTCGCGGCACATCGTAGTCCGGCGAGGCGAAGCATGAGCGACAGTCACACGCTGCGCGGCGACAGGATCGCCGCGACCATTCTGGCGCAGGGTGCCGAGTTGTCGTCGTTGAAGGCGGCCGATGGGGCTGAGCTGCTGTGGCAGGCGGGGCCGCAATGGCCACGCCACGCACCCGTGCTGTTCCCGATCGTCGGCCGGCTGAAGAACGACACGCTGCGTCACGACGGCAAGACCTATCCGATGGCGCAGCACGGTTTTGCGCGGGACCGTCGCTTCACATGGCTGGAGCAGGGGCCGCGGTCCTGCAAGCTCGCGCTCACCGACGACGCCGAAACCCGCGCACGCTATCCCTTCGCCTTCAGGCTCGACGTCACCTACCGGATCGACGGCTCCGATCTCGACGTCGCCTTCGAGGTCACCAACACCGGCGAGGTGATGCTGCCGGCCTCGCTCGGTGGTCATCGACCTTCAACTGGCCACTGCTGCCGGGATTGTCGAAGGAGGCCTACACGCTGAGCTTCGAGAAGGACGAGCCCGCACCGGTCCGCCGTCTGAAGGGTGGGCTGATGCGGCCGCAATCCGAACCCAGTCCGATCAGGGGCAGGACGCTCGCATTGTCGGAACGGCTGTTCGACGACGACGCCATGATCCTCGATCAGGTCGCGAGCACGTCGGTTCGCTTCGCGGCCGGGCAAGGTCCGGCGATCGGCGTCTCCTGGAACGGCTTTCGCGAGCTCGGCGTCTGGTCAAAGCCGGGCGGTGCGCCGTTCCTCTGCATCGAGCCGTGGCATGGTTTCGCAAGCCCGGCGGAGTTCGACGGCGAGTTCGCCGACAAGCCCGGCCTGATGCATATCGCGCCGGGCACGCGGCAGTCGCTGAGCTATCGCATTCGCGTCAGCTGAATGCCGCGCCGCGCCGGATCACGGCTGCACTGGATCATCAATGCGCGCGGCCTCCGAGCACGCTCGTGATCCCGCTGACCGACGGTGGGTTCTCGCGCGCCCATGCCTCATGCGCTGCCAGATCCCGGTAGTGGTCAGCCATGCGCAGCAGCCGTTCGCGGATGCTCTGGTCCTTCTCGTCCTTGGCCTGGTCGGCCAATTGCGAGGCCCGTTCGAGAAGCGCTTTCGGATCGATCACGGCAAGCTCCAAATCCGGTTTCGCCTGGCAATCAACGACTGCAGACAAGCACGGTTCCCGCACGGTTTGATGACAGCCTTGCTGCGTCACAGCTGGAACAAGCCGAGCCCCTCCATCACGTCGCGCTTGGTGCGCTCCGTGATCCCTCTGCCCTTCAGGGTTCCGCGCCTGATGATATCGACGACGTGATCGGGATCTGTTGCCAGTTCGGCGCGCCGCGCCCGGATCGGAGCGATTAGCCCCTGCAGAATGCCCTCCAGACGCCGCTTGACGGTGGTATCGCCCAGGCCGCCGAGCCGATAGCGCGCCTTCAAATCCTCGACGGCATCGTGATCGTCGTCGAACGCGTCGAGATAGGTGAAGACGACATTGCCCTCGACCTTGCCGGGATCGGTGACGCGCAGATGATCGGGATCGGTGAACATCGCGCGCACGGCGGCCGAGATCTCATCGGGCGAGGCCGAGAGAGGAATAGCGTTGCCGGCGGACTTGCTCATCTTTGAACGTCCATCAATTCCTGGCAGCCGCCCCGCGCGCGGGATGATCGCCTGCGCTTCGGGCAACAGCTCGCGGCCGGCCAGCGCGTTGACACGGCGAACGATCTCGTTGGTCTGCTCGATCAAGGGTGCCTGGTCCTCGCCGACCGGAACGATGGTTGCGCGGAAGGCGGTGATGTCGGCGGCCTGCGCCGCCGGATAGCAGAGGAAGCCGGCCGGTATGTCGCGCCCGAAACCACGCGCGCGGATTTCATCCTTGATGGTTGGATTGCGCTCGAGCCGGGCGACCGTGACGAGGTTGAGATAGAGCATCGACAGTTCCGCGAGCGCGGGAAGCTGCGATTGCAGACAGATCGATGTTCGGGCCGGATCGATGCCGACCGCAAGATAGTCCAGTGCGACCTCGATGACGTTGTTGCGAACCTTGCCGACGTCATGGGCATTGTCGGTGAGCGCCTGCATGTCGGCGAGCAGCAAGAATTGCTCGTGCGTTTCCTGAAACGCGAGCCGGCTTTTCAGCGAGCCGGCGTAGTGGCCCAGATGCAGCGGGCCGGTCGTGCGGTCGCCGGTGAGAATGACTGGCTTGGTCACGGTATCTCCATTCGGTTGGAATGGGACGCCGCATTGCGGGCTGGATGACATGAAAAAGGCCGCCCGATGCAGCGGCCCCGAAAAAGCATGAACGCGTTCGGCCCGCCTGTCAGAAGGCGTGCCACCAGAAATTGGCGATCAGGATCGAACTGTTCATGCCGCAACGCGTAGGGCAAACCGGTGATGCGGTCAAGACGGCAAGGAGACGTGCGCTAGTTGAACGCCATGCCGCCGCTCATCGCAATCGTCTGGCCGGTCATATAGGGATTGTTGACCAGCAGCATCACGGCCTGCGCGACCTCTTCGGAGGTGCCGAAACGTCCCAACGGAATCCGGCTGACCAGCGCGGTCTGCCCCTTCATCATGTCGGTCTCGATCAGCGACGGCGCGACGGCGTTCACCGTGATGCCTTCCTTGACGAGCCGCGCGGCATAGCCGCGGGTCAAGCCTTCGGTGCCGGCCTTGGATGCGTTGTAATGCGGCCCGATCGAGCCTCCGCCGCGCGCCGCGCCGGAAGAGATGTTGACGATGCGGCCCCACTTCTTGGTCCGCATCATCGGCAGCACGGCCTGCGTGCACAGGAAAACCGATTTCAGGTTCACCGTGATGGTGCGGTCGAAATCCTCTTCCGTGAGATCGTCGACGCCCTTGACGATCGCGATCCCGGCATTGTTGACGAGGATGTCGATCGGGCCGAGCTCGGATCTCGCGCGCTCGACCATGTCGGCGACGGCAGAGGCTTCCGACACGTCGGCGCCGATCGCGACAGCCCGGCCACCGGCCGCGGTGATGCCCTTCGCCAGCGTCTCGGCCTCGGTTGCACGCTCGCGATAGTTGATCGCGACCGCGGCGCCGGCTTCTGCCAGCATCTTGACGATCGCCGCGCCGATGCCGCGCGACCCTCCGGTCACGAGCGCTACATGTCCGTGCAGGCTGCTTGTCGTCATCGCGGCACCTCCTTCGCGTGTGCTTTCAGGCTCGCAAACCGCGCTGCGCGGCGCAATGCAACCTTGCTCAAATCTGCGTTGCAGGCCTGTTCTGCCGCGAAAAACCCGGTCTGGCGGCCGGAATCGGCCTTGCTTCCGGCGCGGGCCGGCGGCAATGGTGGAGACATCATTCCCGCAAAGGCCACCCACGAGAGATCGATGAGCAAACTGATTGTCCGCGCCGGCGAGTTCACCTTTGACGCCCGTTTCGAGGAGCAGCTCGCGCCGAAGACGGTCGCCGCCTTCCGCAAGGCGATGCCGTTCGAGAGCCAGGCGATCCATGTCCGCTGGAGCGGCGAGGGCGTCTGGATGCCGCTCGGCGATCTCGATTTCGGTGTCTCCTACGAGAACCATACCAGCTACCCGGCGCCGGGCCAGATCATCCTCTACCCCGGCGGCATCAGCGAGACCGAGATCCTGCTCGCCTATGGCGGCGTGCATTTCGCCAGCAAGATGGGCCAGCTCGCCGGCAACCATTTCATCACCCTGACCTCGGGGCTGGAGAACCTCACCGCCTTCGGCAAGACCGTGCTCTGGAAGGGCGCGCAGACGATCCGCTTCGAGGAAGTGTGATGTGACCGAGCCCCGCTATCCGCGCGATCTCCGCGGCTATGGCCGCAATCCGCCCGATCCGAAGTGGCCGGATGGGGCGCGGGTTGCCGTGCAGTTCGTGGTCAATTTCGAGGAGGGCGGCGAAAACAACGTCCTGCATGGTGACCGCGCCTCGGAGGCGTTTCTCTCGGATGTGCTCGGCGCGCAGCCCTGGGTCGGGCAACGCCACGCCAATATCGAATCGATGTTCGAATATGGCTCGCGTGCGGGCTTCTGGCGGCTGTGGCGGATATTCACCGAGCGCAAGATGCCGGTCACGGTGTTCGGCGTCGCGATGGCGCTGAAGCGCAACCCGGACGTTGTCGCAGCGATGCAGGAGGCGGGCTGGGATATCGCAAGCCACAGCCTGCGCTGGGTCGAGCACAAGGACATGTCGGAGGCCGAGGAGCGCGAGGAGATCGCCCGCGCCATCGCCGTCCACACCGAGGCGACCGGCGTGCGGCCGCTCGGCTGGTACACCGGCCGCTCCTCGATCAACACGCTGCGGCTGCTGATGGAAGCCGGCGGCCTGCGTTATCTCTGCGACTCCTACGCCGACGATCTGCCGTACTGGATCAAGGCTCCGGAAACCGAGCCGCATCTGGTGATCCCCTACACGCTCGATGCCAACGACATGCGCTTCGTCAACCCGCAGGGCTTCGGCGGCGGCGACGAGTTCTACACCTATCTGAAGGACAGTTTCGACGTGCTCTATGCCGAGGGCGCGACGTCGCCGAAGATGATGTCGATCGGCCTGCATTGCCGGGTGGTCGGCCGCCCCGGCCGTGCTGCCGCGCTGATGCGCTTCCTTGACTATATCCAGAAGCACGAGCGGGTCTGGGTGCCGACCCGGCTTGCGATCGCCGAGCACTGGCACGCCCATCTGAAGCATCTGGCGGACAATGCGTTTGAGATCGGATAGCATGCCATCGGTGCGAGCGCGGTCGCGTCAGTGTGTCGCGAGTGTTCCAAGCCGGGAAACGTCATCGTACGCAATGCTGAGCAGCCTACCAGCCGGCGGTGTGTGGGCGAGGCCTCTGTCGGGACGGCGCGAGACCAGCGAATTGCCGGCCGGTGAATCGAACCGGGCGTACCGCTTGGTGAGACAGCGTAGCGGCCTTGCGAGCCGGGCGATTGGCGCTGAGTTCGGACCAACGGGATCGGCACGGTCACGCACAGGACGAGTATGAGCGAGATGAGTACAGCAGCCGGAAGCGAGCGGTCATCGCTCGGCGAAGAGATCGTGGCGCGGATCGATGCGCTCGCTGCGATCTCCGAAACGCCTGAGCATCTGGCGCGGATCTTCCTGACCGAAGAGCACCGCAAGGCCGCCGATCTGATCCTGTCGTGGATGCGTGAGGCCGGCATGAGCGCGCATCTCGACGCGATCGGCAATGTCTGCGGCCGCTACGAGGGCGAGCGGCCGGACCTGCCGTGCCTGATGGTCGGCTCGCATTACGATACGGTGCGCGATGCCGGCAAATGGGACGGTCCGCTCGGCGTCATCACGGCGATCGCCTGCGTCGCTAATCTGAACCGGCGTGGCAAGCGGCTGCCATTCGCGGTCGAGGTTGTGGGCTTTGCGGACGAGGAGGGTGTGCGCTTCGCCTCGACCCTGCTCGGCAGCCGCGCGGTAGCCGGCACGTTCGACGAGAGCGTGCTCAACACGTGCGACCGCGCCGGCACATCGATACGTGATGCGCTGATCGAGTTCGGGCTCGATCCCGATCACATCGGCAAGGCGGCGCGCGCCCGCCGCGAGCTGCTCGGCTATGTCGAGTTGCACATCGAGCAGGGGCCGGTGCTGGAAGAGAAGGGATTACCTGTCGGCGTCGTCACCGCGATCGCGGGCGCGACCCGGCTCGTGGCCAACCTCACCGGTGTCGCCGGCCACGCCGGCACCGTGCCGATGGCGTTGCGGCGCGACGCACTGACCGGTGCGGCGGAATGCATCGGTGCGATCGAGGACTTCTGCAAGGCCGACAAGGCTGGCCTCGTCGGCACCGTCGGCTGTATCAGCGCGATGCCGGGCGCGACCAACGTGATCCCCGGAAAAGTCTCCTTCACCATGGATATCCGCTCGCAAAGCGATGCGCATCGCGAGCGCGCGGTGGCCGATATCTTGCAGCGGATCGAGGCGATCGCAAAACGCCGCGAGCTGACGCTGCAGGTCGATGTCACCCATGATAACCGCAGCGTGCCCTGCGCGCCGTGGCTGACGTCGCAGATCGCCGACGCCGTCACGGCCGAAGGCTTTCCCGCGTTCGAGCTGCCGAGCGGCGCAGGGCATGACGGCATGGCGATGGTCGATATCGCCGATATCGGCATGATCTTCGTGCGCTGCCGCGGCGGGATCAGTCACAACCCGGCCGAGCATGTCGAACTCGCCGACGCCGAGACCGGCGCGCGGGTGCTGCTGCTCTTTATCGAGAACTTCCGGCCGCAGCCGGCCTGAGAAGTTGTGCACCGTCGCAGTTCGTCATCGCGAGGCGCGATAGCGACGAAGCAATACATCTGTCCAAGCTTGCGGACAGATGGATTGCTTCGCGGAGCCTGTCATCGGGCGCGCGGGCGCGCGACCCGTTGGCTCACAATGACGGCGGAAAGGCAACGCACGTGGTCCCACGCCGTTCGCTGCTAGCCGCAGGACCGGGCCTGGATCGGGCATTTTCGGGCGTCGGAGAAGGAAACTCTCCTCCGGCCTCGTCGCGCAAAAGACCCTTCCAACCCGCCCGCGCAAAAGGCATTGCGCTACCCTTGCTTCCGCACCCGTTGTCGCGACATCTTCAGGGTATCCCAGATGGTCGCAACAATGAGCCAATCCGCATTCGATCCCTTCGGCGAGCCGGTCCCCGCAATCGATCCTTCGATCGCGAGCGGTCGCACGTCGAATTGGCTGAAGACGGCGGGCACCAGCGTGTTTTGGGCGCTGGTCGTCGGCATCGTGCTGGCGCGCGCCGTCTACTTCGAGCCCGGCGTGTTCAGCTTCGAGCATGCCGTTGCCTGGGCGCAGGGTCTGTTCGCCGCACTTTGAGCGCCGGCTTGCGCGGCGCCATCTTCGCGGCTTGCGTCTCCCGAATGATCCCTTCGAACGCAACCGCCGCCGGCACCTCCAGCCGGCCGGGCGATTTGAGCTGCCACAGCGTGCGCTCGATGTGGACGCCCTTGATCGGGATCACCTTCAGTTTTCCAAGCCTGACCTGATCGTCGATCGTCGCCATCGATACCATCGCCACGCCGACGCCTGCGGCCACCGCCTGCTTGATCGCCTCGGTGCTGCCGATTTCGAGTGTCCGTTGCGGCTCGACGCGGTGGGCGGCAAACGCCTGCGCGACCACCTCGCGCGTCCCTGAGCCGGGCTCGCGCACGATCAGGATCTCGTCGTTGAGCAGACGGATGTCGATCGGCCCTGCGGCTGCCGCGAAGCGGTGGTCGGGGCCTGCGATCAGGCCCATCACGTCGGTGCGCCAGGCCGCGCTGGTCAGGTTCTCGTCTTCCACGGGACCCTCGACGAGGGCGATCTCGATTTCATGCCCCAGCATCAGTGCGGCGATGTCGCTGGTGTTGGCGCTGACCACGTGCAGGTCGATACCGGGAAAGGCGCGGTGAAAGATGCCGAGATATTCCGGGATCATGTAGGTCGCGATCGTCGTGCTGGCGCCGATCCGCAGCGAGCCGCTGTCGAGGTTGCGCAGCGCCTGCAACTCGTCCTCCGCGGCCCGCTCGGCCGCGAACAGCGTTTCCGCATGCCGGGCCAGCGCGGCGCCCTCCCGGGTCGGGCGCACTCCCTTGGGCGTGCGGTCGAGCAGGCGGCAGCCGACCTGCAACTCGAAATCGCGCACACCCTTGGAGATCGCCGGCTGGCTGATGTGCAGCAGGTCGGCGGCGCGGGAGAAACTCCCGGTCTTCGCCACGGCCGCGAACAGGCGGAGGAGATGCAGGTTGAGGGACATAACTTCTCTCTATCGGGGCAATCCGAAAAGATATTAGCCAAAGAGCGCGCGATGGCGCATAAAATCTTCTCCGAAAAGGAGATCTCGTGCCGGAACCATCCAACGATCAGGGGCAGAAGCAGGACCCGCTCAAGCGGGCATTCCACCTCATTCCAGGCATCCTCCTCTGTGGAGTGATCACGGTCATCTCGCTCGGCGTCCAGGCCGCGGAGGAGCGCATCTTCGACCATCCCTATATCGAGGCCCTGGTCGTTGCGATCCTTCTGGGCATGGCGGTGCGCACCGTTTGGCAGCCATCGGAGGGCTGGCGCTCCGGCATCGCCTTCAGCGCCAAGCAGTTGCTCGAGGTCGCCGTGATGCTGCTTGGCGCCTCCATCAGCTTCGCGGCCATCGTGGCGTCGGGCTATCTCCTGATCAGCGCGATCGCGGTGACCGTCGTCATCATGCTGGCGGTGAGCTATGGCCTCAGCCGGATGCTCGGGCTCAAGGCAAAGCTCTCCGTCCTGATCGCTTGCGGCAATTCGATCTGCGGCAACTCCGCGATCGCGGCCGTTGCCCCCGTGATCGAGGCCGACGGCGACGACATCGCCTCATCGATCTCGTTCACGGCCATTCTCGGCGTGCTGATGGTACTGGGCCTGCCGCTGCTGATTCCGCTCTTGCAGCTCTCGGCCACGCAATACGGCATCCTGGCCGGGCTCACGGTCTACGCCGTGCCGCAGGTGCTGGCGGCGACGGTTCCTGCCGGCATCGTCAGCACGCAGCTCGGCACGCTGGTGAAGCTGGTGCGCGTTCTGATGCTGGGCCCGATCGTGGTCGGCCTCTCGCTGTTCGTCGCGCGGCGTCGCAGGCGCAAGGCGGACGCCACCAGGGCTGTGTCGATCAGCCCGTTCAAGCTGGTGCCCTGGTTCATCATCGGCTTTCTGGTGCTCGCCGCGCTGCGCTCGCTCCAGCTCGTGCCCGACATCGTGATCGCGCCGGTGACGAAGACCGCGGCGATCCTCACCGTCGTCTCGATGGCAGCGCTCGGGCTCGGCGTCGATGTGCGCGCGCTCTCGACTGTCGGAGGGCGGGTGACGGCAGCGGTCACGCTGTCGCTGCTGTTGCTGCTCGGCCTGAGCATTGGGCTGGTGCATTTCTTCAAGTAGCCGGGCAATGCCGCCGCCGGATTGTGGCCGATCGCCTCCGTCCTGCGCGCCGCGCGCGATGCCGGACTGCTCGTGATCCACACGCGCAAGGGCCATCTGCCCGATCCGTCCGACGCGCCGCCGGCCAAGGTCGAGCGCGGCGCGCCGTCGCTGCGGATCGGCGATCCCGGTCCGATGGGACGAATCCTAGTCCGCGGCGAGGCGGGGCACGACATCATTCCTGAGCTCTATCCGTTCGACAGCGAGATCGTGATCGACAAGCCCGGCAAGGGTGCGTTCTACGCCGCCGAGTTCGGCGATATCCTGCAGAAATACGACATCGAGAACCTGCTGGTCTGCGGCGTCACCACCGAGATCTGCGTCAACACCACCGTGCGCGAGGCCAACGACCGCGGGTTTCGCTGCGTCGTCATCTCCAACGGCTGCGCGTCCTATTTTCCGGAATTCCATGAGATGGGCCTGAAGATGATCAAGGCTCAGGGTGGCATTTTCGGTTGGGGGCACTCATTCCGAGGCGGTGCTAGAGGCATTGCGGGCGGCGTAAGCTCGCTCCTGAGAAATGCGGTGCACCATCGCCTTCGCGGTCGGTCGGCCTTTCTGTTGATCGTCCTGCAGGCACAGCTCGTGTCGGCGTGACTCTCCACATCGACTCCTGATAGCGTCCGGTCCGTTTTCTTGGTTCCGTTCAAAGACTGGTCGATGTCAACATTCAACAATGCGCGCGGCCTTTTCTGGATCTTTGTTGCCTCCGATCAAGGATCAGCGCACGCCGATATTCCACCGATCCATAACTATCATGAGGCCATCAAGGCGGCGCAGGCGTTGGATCGCAAGTACGGCCACAAGCGGGCCATCTGTCTCTCCGAGAGCGGGACCTTCAGATCGAACAACAAGCCGCGAACCGAATTCCTGGAGATATGGTGGAATTCCGCGTGGAATGACGAGCGAGAACTGAAGACTCGCGGCTACGGCTTCTATGTGCCGGAAGTCGGCAGGAAGCGATGGGTCGAATATGAGCCGGAACTCGGCGCAGGCCCACCTGACGAAGATTTCGATCATGACGAGATCAAGCCGCCGCTCGATCCGGTCGGGCATTTCCTGGTCATGGACAGGGTCGACGACGATGAGCCGGTCTGGACCGAATTTTTCGATTACGACGCGGCCCTGTCTCGCGCGAAGGACCTGGCTCGAGACTCGACGCGGCGCGTGTCGATCTATGAATGGGCGCGGTTCAGGCTCGATGGAGAAGACAAGCACGAGACGATCGAGTTCTGGTGGAACGACATGCAGAATGATCTCAACTGCTCTCCGCCAAAGACGAGAGGAATTGGACTGGTCTATCGCGAGGATAAAAGTCCGGTCTTTGTGAAATATGTGCCGTCACTTCCTGATGCCGACGATGAAGAGGGAGACGTCGAAGACAACATCGAGGAGGATCACGACGAAGCGGAGTACGTGAAGACGCATTGCGAGGAGTGTGGCAAGCGAATGCCGCTCTACGAGAAGCATGAGTACCGCTATGAGGAGCAGGTCGGCCGCTCGTCTGGACGGAGCCGCTTCGGCACGTCATCCCGCCGCAGGTCCTCGTCAGGCGGTCGCGCCTCATATTCGTCGGGCTCGTCCGCGTCCTATACAACCGGGCAGACCTACTATGCGACGCGTACGCTCGTTCTCTGCAAGGACTGCTACGACGCATATGTCGAAGCCGACAGATGGACGCTCGGTGATTGGCTCGCCGTCATCTTCGGCGCAGCCGTATTGGTCGTCGGCGGTATCATAGCCTGGAGCCTGTTCAAGCACTGACCGATGGTCGAGATCGGTCGGTGGCCGGGACGGATGACGTCTGTTATCACCCGCCCTTCACTGCACCCGCGGTGAGACCGGCGACGATCTGCCGCTGCGCCATCACGGTGAGCAGCAGAACCGGTGCCGTCACAATCAGCGCGGCGGCGGCGAGCGGGCCCCAGCTCAACTGGTCGAACGAGATCATGTTGTAGACAGCGACCGGCAGCGTGCGCGTCTCGCGCCCGGCCAGCACGATACCGAACACGAAGTTGTTCCAGGAGAAGATCACCGCAAGGATGAAGGCGACCGCAAGCCCCGGCTTGGCGATCGGCAGCGCGACATGGCGGAACACCTGCCAGCGCGTGGCGCCGTCGATCAGGGCGGCTTCCTCGAGCTCCAGCGGCGTGGTCTCGAAATAGCCGATCATGATCCAGATCACGATCGGCACCGTGACCACGAGATGGATGATGATCTGCGGCACCAGCGTGCCGAGCAGGCCGAGCCACTGGAACAGCAGGAACAGCGGGATCAGGTAGGACAGGCCCGGCGTGATGCGCGCGATCAGGATCACGATCGCGGATTTATGCGCGGCCATCCGTGCGATGCCGTAACCGGCGGGCACGCCGACCAGCATGGCGAGCCCGGTCGCAGAGCCGGTGACGATCAGGCTGTTGACGAAGTAGGTCAGGAAACGGTTGGAGGCGAGCACGTCGGCATAGTTCTTCCAGGCGAAATTCTCCGGGATGAACACCGGCGGATAGGCGGCGTTGTCGATCTCGAATTTCAGCGACAGCGAGGCCATCCAGAGGAAGAACAGGATCGCCGGCGAGACGATGACGAGCACCGACAGCCACAGCCCGATCCGCCCGAGGAGCTGACGCGGGTTCATGCGCCGCCTCCAACCTCTGCTGTCCACAGCATGCGCTTGCGCAAATAGAGCAGGAGGGCAGCCAGCGCGACGATCAGGAGGAAGAACACCACGGCGATGGCAGAGCCGTAGCCGAGGTCGTAATAGACGAAGGCGACGCTGTAGAGATAGACGTTGATGGTTTCCGACGCCGAACCCGGTCCGCCTTGCGTGATCGCGAAGATGATGTCGAAGCTTTTTACCGCATCGATCATGCGGATCATGCCGGCGATGAACAGGAACGGCATGATCAGGGGCAGGGTGATGAAGCGGAACACCTGCCAGAAACTGGCGCCGTCGATCTGCGCGCTCTCGTAAGGCTCGGTCGGGATCGCGGCGAGGCCGCCGAGCACGATCAGCATGACCAGCGGCGTCCACTGCCAGGTCTCGACCAGCACCAGCGACGGGATCACCGTGGTCGGGTTGAACACCCAGAGCTGCGGCGGCAGGCCGACCAGCGACAGCAGATAATTGAGCACGCCGAGCTGCGGGTGGAACATCATGGTCCAGACCAGCGCGATCGCCACCGGGGTCGCCATCATCGGCATGATGAAGATGCCGCGCAGGAAGCCGCGGGCGGCGAACTTCTGGTGAAACACGATTGCTGCCAGCGTGCCGAAGATCAGCGGCAGCAGCACCGACAGCGCGGTGTAGAGCAATGTGTGCCCGACCGCCTCGACGAAGCGCGGGTCGATCGGCAGCCTTAGGTAATTCGCGAGCCCGACGAAGGTGGTCGGCGAGCCGACCTTCCATTCGTGCATGCTCATCCAGATCGTGAATACCCACGGGAAGATGATCACCGCCAGCACGACGATCAGTGCCGGGATCACGAACGGCCAATAGGACGGCGGACGCCATTCACGTTCCGGCGCGGCGTCCTCAGCCGCAGCCGGAGAGGCTTGTGTCACCAGGCTCACGCTTTTTCGCTGCGCTCCAGGATGGGGCGGAACTGCGCGTGTGCCTTCTTCAGCTCCGTTGCCGGATCGGCGCCCGACAGCGTCGCGGTCAGCGCGGCGCCGACGATGTCGCGGAATTCGGCGACCGGGATCACCACGGGCAGGCCGAGCTTCGAGATCTTGGCGGAGTCGATCACCGACTGGAGCCATTCCTTGGGCATCTTCACGCCCTTCTGGACCTCGGGATTATTCAGGATCGAGTTGCGGAACGGAACGCCGCCGCCCGCCTGCAAGAGCCGCGCGCCCTGCTTCTTCGAGACCACCCACTGGCACAGCAGGTAGGCCGCCTCCTTGTTCTTGCTCGCCGCGGCAATGCCGATACCGTCGCCATAGGTCGCCGAATACTGTCCCTTCGGTCCGGCGGGCACCACGGTGTAGCCGACCTTGCCGACGATGCGCGAGGCCGTGGGGTCTTCCAGCGGCGGCGCCCAGCCGACGCCGTCGATCCACATCGCCGAGCGCCCTTGCGTGAACGAAGCCATCGATTCCATCCAGTTGAAGCCGGCGACGCCGGGGGGCGCAACCTTGGTCAGCAGCGTCTGATAGAGTTTCGTCGCGGCGACCGCCTCGGGCCCGTCGGTCAGGATGTTGCCCTTGCCGTCCAGAAACTCGCCGCCGTAGTTGAGGAAAAAGTTGGTCCACAACGTCATGTTGGCATTGCGCAAGCCGCGCCCGACAAAGCCGTAGATGCCGCTCTTGGTGTCGGTGAGCTGTTCCGCAGCCGTGACCATCTCGTCGAGGGTCTTCGGCACGGCGATGCCTTTCTTCTGGAACAGCTCCTTGTTGTAGTAGAGGATGAAGTAGTCGACCGACCACGGCAGCGACAGCATCTGCCCCTTGTCGTTCTTGGCGTATTGCAGCCCGGCCGCGGAGAAGTCGCTCTCGACCAGGTCGGGCGTGGTCAGGGTCGGGTCCTTCATGTAGCCGGACATGTCGGCGAGCCAGCCGGCCTTCTCGAACTGCCGCTTCTGCACGTGATAGCTCAAGTGAATGACGTCGAAGCTCGGCTTCCCGGATGAAAGCTCGATCACGCATTTCTGGCGCTGCTGCTGTTCGGGGATCTGCTCCGACTCGACCTCGATGCCGGTGAGCTCAGTGAATTCCTTGATGTACTTCTGGAGATTGTCGCCGCGTGGCCCCTTGGCGAGGATCACCTCAAGCTTGGTGCCGGCATATTTCTTCCAGTTCACCTCGGCACGCGCCGGACGGCCGGTCAGTCCAACCGCACCGACGGCGGCCGTGCCGGCCAGGACTTGCCGGCGCGAGATCAGGTGATGCGTCATGTTTCTCTCCCCAATGACGATTCTTGTTTAGGAGAGATACTAGCGCCTGCGCGTCGTCTGCCTAGAGCATTTTCCGTTTTGATTGGATCAGGACCGAAGCTGTAGGTTCTTGTTTTGATGCGTTTTCTTCACGCGAACCGGTGCGCATTTCGCTTGAAAGATGCCTTAGACCCAACATGCGCGACGCGGCAGCATGACCGCCGCGTCGCGCATGTCACGGTTGCTACGCCTGGACGAAGGCGAGCAGGGTGCCGTTGGCCGCAGCCGGCGGCACGCAGATGCTGCTGCCGCTGCTCACGCCGGTCCCGCCCAGCGCCGTCTTCGTCGCCGCGAGATCGGCTGCGATCACCAGGCCCGCGCCGCCGCGATCGGGGAGGCCGTCCAGCGAGACGCCGGGATAGCGCTTGCCGAGCTGGTCCTTGCTCAGGAAGACGAAGTCGGCGCGATCCCCGCCGGAGGGCACCGCAACCGCGCCGTCGGCCTCGTTCCTCACAGCGACATCGATCATGTCAGAGAGATGCGCCGCATCGGTTGTCGGGTCCGGCGAGACGATCAGCACCTGCCTGAGGCGTTTTGCCCCATTGGCGTGCGTCATCAGCTCGGGAATCCACACCGTCTCCCGCGTCTTGTGCTGGCAGGCGAAGATGCGGACGCCGCCGGGCGCCTCCGCGGTCGGCCACTGGAAGGTGCGGAATTTTGCCGCAGAGACCGTGCCGTTCGGCAGCGTCACCGGACGCTCGAAATCGGTCGGCCCGATCGGCGCATAGCCGCGGGCGCGGATCTCCTCGGCGCCGGCGGCCGAATCCACCGCGGTGAACGCGATCCGCTCGATGCCTTCGCCGCGCTTCTCCAGGAAGGCACGCGCCGGAGCATTATGTTCTGTCGGCGTCAGCACGCCGAGCAATTCCATATAGTCGGGATCGAACATGATGGTGTAGTTGCCCGATCCCATATGCGCGCTGTGGGTGCCGCGCGGCGACACGGTGAAGCCGAGCCGCTTGTAGTTCTCGGCGGCCTTGTCGAGGTCCTTCACCATGACCACGGCGTGATCGATTCCGATGACGTTCTTGAGTGCCACTTCTTGTCTTTCCCCGGCTGGAATGAAGGAATAAAGCTAACCAGAACGATCGGGCGCCCGCAAGAAAGGATCATGATGAGCAGCAATGCCGTGCGTTGGCCCAACTCGCTTTGGGCCGCGGTGACACCGTCCGGTCCTGATTGTCCCGAACTGACCGGTGCGCAACAGGCCGATGTGGTGATTATCGGCGGTGGCTTCACCGGCCTCTCGACGGCACTGCACTTGCGCGAGGCCAATATCGATGTTGCGATCGTCGAGGCCGCCGAGCCGGGCTGGGGCGCCTCGGGCCGCAACAACGGCCAGGTGATTCCGACGCTGTCGCGGCCGGATCCCGAGGACATTGTCGCCAGGCATGGTGCGGCCGGCGAGCGCTTCGTCGCGATGCTGCGCGACAGCGCCGCCACGCTGTTCGACATCGTCAGGCGCTACAATATCGAGGCCGAGCACGAGCAGGCCGGCTGGGTGCAGCCGGTGCATTCGCCGGGCCGCATCAAGATCGCGGAGCGGCGGGTGCGGCAATGGTCGAAATTCGGTGCGCCGGTCGAATTGCTGTCGCGCGACCACGTCCGGGACATGCTCGGGTCGGATGCGTGGTATGGCGGGTTCTGGAACAGGACCGGCGGCCACATCAATCCGCTGGCGCTGGCGCGGGGCCTGGCGCGCACCGTGCTCGGTCTCGGCGCGCGCATCTACGCCCGTTCGCCGGCGACAAGTTTCGAGCGACGCGGCGACCGATGGGTGGTGAAGACGGAAAGAGGCGAAATCTCCGGCCGCGCTCTGGTGGTCGCGACCAACGCCTATAGCGGCGAGTTTTCGACATCGCTGGTGCCGCAGATCGCCCATGAGGTGATGCCGGTGCTGTCCTGGCAGATGGCGACCCAGCCGCTGTCGGACAATGTCCGCAAGACCATTATCCCTGGCCGGCTTGCGATGTCGGACACCCATGGCGAGCTCTATTTCGCGCGCTACGACGCCCGCAACCGCCTCGTCACCGGCGGCGCGGTGATCGGTCCGGGCGACAAGGCCGCGCGGCTGAAGGCGCGGGTGACGGAGCGGCTGCAGAGGCTGTGGCCGCAGATCGGCGACGTTTCGTTCGACTACGTCTGGAACGGTTATGTCGGCATGACCTCCGACTTCCTGCCGCGCATCCACCGGCTTGGGCCCAATGCCTTTGGCTGGACCGGCTGCAACGGCCGCGCCGTTGCGCTGACCATGCCGCTCGGCCGGGAGCTGGCGAAGGCGGTGCAGGGCGTGCCCGACGGCGAGCTCGCGCTGCCCTTCACCGAGCCGGTGACGATCCCGGCGCACGGCCTGATGCGCAAGCTCGCGCCGCTGATGCTCTTGGTCTATCGCCGCCGCGACGCGCGGGAGATGTGATGTAGAGAATGGAGGGCCGGCCGCCCGAGTTGGAGACTGGTCAGACAACGTCGCGCTCCGAAGAATGGAGGCCAATCAGGTGCGGCCGAGCGCTGCGTTCACGAGGATTCCGCCGCTGGTGGACAGTCTCATGGAAACCACGACGTGACGCAGGCGTTATTGCCACATACAGATCCTGGGAGGAGGGCATGGCGAGGAAGCGCATTGGTATTCTCACGGGCGGCGGCGACGTCCCCGGCCTCAACGCAGTGATCAAGAGCGTGACTTATCGCGGCAGTGAGGACGACATCGAGGTCGTCGGTCTCCGCCGTGGTTGGGAAGCCCTTACCCACCTGAACCTCGACGACCCCGCGAGCAAGTCCCACTACGTGATCCCGCTGAACCGCGAAAACACGCGCGTCATCGACCGGCGCGGCGGCACCGTGCTGCACTCGAGCCGCACCAATCCCTCTAAAATGAAGAAGTTGCCTGATCATCTCGCGGGCGAGGGCTTTCCGGTTTCCCAGAGCACCAAGGGGGGTATCGCGACCAGGACGTGGGACCTCACCGGCCAGGTGCTGGCAAACCTCACGGGGCTCGGCATCGAACATCTGATCGCCATCGGCGGAGATGATACGCTCAGCTATGCGGACAAGCTCAATGGACTCGGCGTCAAGATCATTGCCATTCCCAAGACGATGGATAACGACGTCCGCAACACCGAATACTGCATCGGTTTCTCGACCGCGATCACGCGAGCGAGCGATGCCATCCAGCGGCAACGCACCACCGTTGGCTCGCACGAGCGAATTGGCATTTTCCGCATCTTTGGTCGCGATGCCGGATTTACGGCGCTCTATACCGCATACGCGACCTCGATCCGATGCGCCATACCGGAGTACAAGGTCAGTCTCGACAAACTGATCCAGCTTCTCCTCGAGGACAAGCACGCCAATCCGAGCAACTACGCGCTGATCGTGCTCAGTGAGGGCGCCGAGTGGGAGGACTACAAGGTGCAGGAATACGGCGAGCCTGACGCCTACGGTCACCGCAGGAAGGCGAGCGTAGCTGAAGCGTTCGCCGACGAGATCAAGCGGCGCACCGGTGAGGAGACCATCGTCTCTGACCTCACCTACGACCTGCGATCGGGCGATCCGGACTTCATCGACAAGCTTGTGGCGCTGACGTTTGGCAACATGGCCTACGATGCCATCCTGGAAGGCAAGTCCGGCCTGATGTCGGCGCTGGTCGAGGGCCGCTACGACCTCGTCCCCATCCCCGACGCCAAGCTCGGACCGCGCAAACTGGATGTGGCCAGCTCGTACAATAAGGAACGCTACCGTCCTCTCTATTCCAACAAGCGGGGGTTGCCGATCTTTCTCACCCGCGCGTCATAGCGCGGGAGGTGGTAACCCCATCGAGCATGACTGATTATTCCAAATGCGTCGTTGGCGCGTATCGACACGGATTCCAGACGGGCCATAATCCAGAGTGGAACTTATCGTAACAGTATAGGTTCTTTCTCGAATAAGCAGCGCCGTCGCCCCCGGCGCAGCGAGCGCCGAGGCGAAGGCGCTGAGCTGTGGTCGGAGGGATGCTCATGAGACTCACCATTTCGGTCATCAAGGCTGACATTGGCTCCGTTGGGGGTCATACGAAGCCATCTGCACGCATGATGGCGGCTGTCGAGGGGGAGGTCGCAAATGCGATCGACAACGGTCTCTTGATCGACAGTTTCGTTCGCCATACCGGCGACGACATTGCGATCATCATGACGCACACGCGGGGCGAAGGGAGCTCCGAAGTCCATCAATTCGCCTGGAAGACGTTTCTCGCGGCCACTGCGGTTGCGAAGACCTCCGGGCTCTACGGCGCCGGCCAGGATCTTCTCGTCGACGCCCCTTCCGGAAACGTGCGCGGCGCCGGCCCGGCCGTCGCCGAACTCAGCTTCGACCACAGCCTCTCGGGCGCAAGACCTGCAGAGTCCTTCATGGTGTTCGCTGCCGACAAATGCGGTCCCGGCGCCTACAACCTGCCGCTCTATCTGGCCTTTGCCGATCCCATGTATTGCGCGGGGCTGATGCTGCCCCCGATGATCAAGGGGTTCCGTTTCCATATCATCGACATGGACAACACGGCCGGCGACAGTGTGATCGAACTCGACGCGCCCGCGGACGGCTACCACATTGCCGCGCTGCTTCGCGACAACGAACGCTTCGGCATCGATCGCATCGTCTCGAAAACCTATGGCGAGGTCGCCGTGGCCGTTTCAGCGCAGCGCCTTCACGCGATCGCGGGCAAGTATACCGGCAAGGATGATCCGGTCGCGATCGTCAGGAACCAGGGGATTTTCGCGGCGCCTGAAGAAATCATCTCGCCGTTCGCCAAGGCGCACTTCGTGGGTGGCGATGCGCGCGGCTCGCATGTGATGCCGCTCATGCCTGTGCCTCTCAACACGCCGGTGACGGGGATGTACTGCCTGCCGATCGTTTCCTGCGTCGGCTTTTCGATCGACAGGGAAGGGAAGTTTTCGGAGTCCTATACCGACTTCTTTGACAACCTTGCGTGGGACGAGGTCCGCCAGCGCGCCCAGCGCAAGGCAATCGAGATGCGCAGCCAGGGCTGGTCTGGTGCCGCCATGCTGCCGTATTCCGAGCTGGAGTATGGTGGCTTCCGCGACACGGTGTCCGGCTTGCTGAAGCGTTTCCGGCTGCGCGAAGAGCGTAAGCCACAAGCGGCCGAGTAGGGAGCGCTGCGGACCGCGGGTGTCTGGCTACACGGCCGCCGTGTCGTGCTCGCGAGCGAACGCGCCGCCTGGGATCGCTGATAGCAGCGCCTGCGCGTAGGGGGTCTGCGGATTGCCGAACACCTCGGCGGTCGGCCCTTGCTCGACCACGGCACCATCCTTCATCACGGCAACGAGATCGCAGATCTGCGCGGCGACGCGCAGGTCGTGCGTGATGAAGATGATGGAAAGCCCGAGCTGCTGGCGCAGCGAGGTGAGCAGCTTCAGGACCTGCGCCTGCACCGAGACGTCGAGCGCCGACACTGGCTCGTCGGCGACCAGTACATCCGGTTTTAGCGCGAGCGCGCGCGCCAGCCCGATGCGCTGACGCTGGCCGCCGGAGAATTCGTGCGGAAAGCGGTCGCCGGCGGACGGGTCGAGGCCGACCAGTTCGAAAAGCTTTCTCGCCTCCGCAATCGCCATGGCCGGATCCGCACCATGCACGATCGGTCCCTGCGCCACCAGCTCGGCCGCCTTGCGGCGCGGGTTGAGCGAGGCGAAGGGATCCTGAAACACCATCTGGATGTGGCGGGTCTCGCGGCGGACCTCGTCGCGCCTGAGCTTCGCCCAATCCTTGCCGTCGAGCAGGATCGATCCGGCGTCGGGATCGATCAGCCGCACGATGCAGCGGGCCAGCGTCGATTTGCCCGAGCCGGATTCGCCGACGATGCCGAGCGTCGCACCGCGCGGCAAATGCAGCGAGACGTTCTTCACTGCCTCGGTGACCCGCGCACCGCGGCCGAGGAAGCCGCCGGTGCGGTAGGTCTTGGAGACGCGGTCGATGGTCAGGACGTCCCTGCCCGAGAGGATGCGCGGCGGCGGCGCCTTGAGCGGCGGCACCGCGGCGATCAGCTGCCTGGTATAGGCGTGCTGCGGATTGTTCAGCGCCTCGTCGGCTGTGCCCTGTTCGACGATCGCGCCGTGCTGCATCACCACCACGCGATCGGCGATCTCGGCGACCACGCCGAAATCATGGGTGATGAACAGCACCGCGGTCTTCTTGCGCTGCTGCAGGTCGCGGATCAGCTTCAGGATCTGCGCCTGCGTGGTGACATCGAGCGCCGTGGTCGGCTCGTCTGCGATCAGGAGCTTCGGGTCGAGCGCCAGCGCCATCGCGATCATCGCGCGCTGGCGCTGGCCGCCCGAGAGCTCGTGCGGATAGGCCCTCGCTGCAGCCTTCGGATCGGCAATGCGGACGTCGTCGAGCAGCGCCAGCACCCGCGCGTTGATCTCGGCCTTCGACAGGCGGGAGTGGATCGAGAACATCTCGCCGATCTGGTCGCCGATGGTGCGCAGCGGATTGAGCGCCGTCATCGGCTCCTGGAAGATCATCGCGATCCCGGCGCCGCGCACGTCGCGCATCTCGGCGGGACTTGCGGCGCAGAGGTCGCGGCCGTCGAACATCATCCGGCCCTGCTCGATCGTCACCTCGTTCGGCAGCAGCCGCATGATGGCGTTGGCCATCATCGACTTGCCGGAGCCGGATTCTCCGACCACGCAGAGGATCTCGTTCGAGGCGACCGACAGCGAGACATCGGCGAGCGCGTGCGGCCGATCGGCGCCCTTCGGCAGGCGCACCGTCAGCCCGTCGAGCGAAAGAACAATGTCACTCATCGGCTCTTCAGCCTCGGATTGAGCGCGTCGTTGAGGCCCTGGCCGACCAGCGAGACCGCAAGCACGGTGACGAGGATCGCGATGCCGGGGATCGCCGAGACGTACCACTGCACCCGCAGCACGTCGCGGCCGAGCCCGATCAGGTTGCCCCAGGAGGCGACGTTGGGGTCGGACAGCCTCAGGAAGGCGAGCGCGCTTTCCAGCAGGATCGCGACCGCCATCACCACGCTGGCATAGACGATCACGGGCGGCAGCGCGTTGGGCAGGATTTCGCCGAGGATGAGCTGAATATCCCGCATGCCGAGCGTCCTGCCGGCCTGCACGAATTCGCGATTGCGCAGCGACAGGAACTCGGCGCGGGTCAGCCGCGCCGGCGCCGGCCACGAGACCACGCCGACCGCGATCGTCACCGTCGTCAGCGTCGAGCCGAACACGGCGACCAGCACCAGGAGCAGCACGAAATTCGGCAAGGTCTGGAACGCTTCGGTGATCCGCATCAGCACATTGTCGACCCAGCCGCCGTAGTAACCCGCGAAGGCGCCGACCAGGATGCCGATCAGGATCGCGATCACGGTGGCGACGCCGCCGATCAAGAGCGAAATCCGCGCGCCGTAGAAGATCTGCGCGGCGATGTCGCGTCCGGAATTGTCGGTGCCGAGCAGGAAGCGCGGGTTGGAGAACGGCCAGATCAGCGGCCGCCCCGCGAGCGCCAGCGGATCGCGCGGATAGAGCCAGCCCGCGCTGATCGCCATCGCGATGATCAGCAGGAGCAGGATCAGGCCGACGACGGCGGCGGGGCTGCGGAAGTAGCGTTTCACGGCGTCCATCGCTAGCCCTCCGCCGCGATGCGCGGATCGAGCCGCGCGTAGAGCAGGTCGACGACGAAGTTCACGACGATGACGAGTAGGGCGGAGACGAACACGATGCCGAGCAGGGTGTTGAGGTCGCGCTGCACCACCGACTCATAGGCGAGGCGCCCGAGCCCGGGCAGCGAAAACACGCTTTCCACGACGACCGAGCCGCCGAGCATGGTGCCGGCCTGCAGCCCGATCAGCGTCACCATCGGCAGCAGCGCGTTGCGCAGCACGTGGCGGGTGATGACATGGGTCTCGTCCAGCCCCTTGGCGCGCGCGGTGCGGACGAAGTCGAGGTTCAGCACCTCCAGCATCGAGGCGCGCATGATGCGCAGATACACCGCGAGGAAGATCAGCCCGAGCGTCAGCGTCGGCAGCACGAGATGAGCGGCGATGTCGAGCAGGTGCCAGATCCCGGTCTGCACGGTGCCGATGTCCTCGAAACCGCCCGGTGGCAGCCATTGCAGGTAGACCGAGAACACCACGATCGCCATCAGGCCGAACCAGAAGGAGGGCGTGGCGTAGAAGATCAGGCCGAGCGTCGAGATCAGCGTATCAGGCCAGCGATTGACGCCGCGCGCGGCGATCACGCCGAACACCAGGCCGAAGAAGAACGCGAACGACAGCGACGCGGTCATCAAAAGGATGGTCGGCGGCAGCCGCTCCAGGATCACGGTCGCCACCGGCTTGCCGTAAATCGAGGAGAAGCCGAGATCGAGCCGCACCAGCCGCCACAGATACTGTGCAAGCTGCACCGGGACCGAGACGTCAAGCCCGTAGAACTTGCGCAGCGCCTCCGCGGTCGCGGCGTCGCCGCCGCCCATCTGCGCCATCAGCGCGTCGACGGTGTCGCCCGGCGCGAGCTGCAGCAGCAGGAACACGCCGATCAGGATCAGGACAAGGGTCGGTATCGAGGCGGCGAGCCGCCGCCCCGCAAGGCTCAGGATACGCATCGGTTATGTATAGCGCTTTCGAACGGAGTGGACACTGGTGCGCGTCGAGAAGTGCTGGTGCTGGCCCCATAGTCACCTCGCCCCGCTTGCGGGGAGAGGCATAGGCCGCCTCCGGCGGCCGTCAAAGAGACGCCGAAGCAAAGCTTCGGCTATGTCGCATCGCACGATGCGATCCGGGTGAGGGGGTACAGGACTATCCACGCACATCACCCGCGGAGAGAGCCCCTCACCCCAACCCTCTAAGAGCGAGCTTCGCTCGTCTCGACCCCGCAAGAGCGGGGCGAGGGAGATGCAAGGTGCGCCGCCTCATGCACTAAGCCAAAGATCGTGCCAGCTCGTCGAACCCCAGCGCGGCGTGTTGGAGTGGTTGCGCGCTTTCGCCGTGATGACGGTGACGAAGATCTGCTCGATCGGCATCCAGACCGGCAGTTCCGTGTTCACCTCCTTGACGAACTCGGCATAGAGCGCCTTGCGCTTGACCGGATCGAGCTCGGTCAGGGCGTTGTCGATGGTGGTGTCGACGGTCTTGTCCTCCCAGCCCCACTGGTTGGTCCACGGCGCGCCCTTGGGCTGCCCCGAGCGGTACCAGACCGTGGTCGAGACCGCGGGGTCGTTGCGGTACTGGTGCCAGCCGGTGGCGAGATCGAAGGCGTGGTCGTCATAGACCTGCTTGAGGAAGCCGGCGCCGTCATTGCGCACGATGTCGACCTGGATGCCGACCTCGGAGAGCGACTGTTGAACGAAGGTCGACCACAGCGAGATGTCCTCGCCCCACGGCGCCGGCAGCAGCTTCAGCGAGAAGCGATTGCCGCCGGTCGCCTTGAAGCCGGCCTCGTCGAGCAGCGCGACCGCCTTGGCCTTGTCGTAGGGGTATTGCGGCGTGTTGGGGCCGGGATAGAAGTCGGTCGAGGTCGAGGGGATCGGCCCGGTACCGAGCTTGGCGAAGTCGCCGAGGAAGTTCTCGATGAAGAACGGCACGTTGATCGCATGCGCGATGGCGCGGCGGACGCGGATGTCGGACAGTTCCTTGCGGCGGAAGTTGAACTCGATGGTGTTGGTGCGTGCGTTGCCCTCATTGCCCTTGGTCGTGACGATGAAGCGCTTGTCCTTGCCGAGCCGCGCCATGTCGGAGATCGTCAGCCCGGAGAACGGGCTGTACTGCAGCTCGCCGGCCTCCATCTGCGCGGCTGCGGCAGCGCGGTCGGTGATCACCTTCCAGACGATGCGGTCGAGATAGGGGGCGTTGGGGCGCCAGTAGTCCGGATTGCGGTCGGCGATGACATATTGACCGCGCTCATATTTGACAAACTTGAACGGACCGGTACCGACCGGCGCCAGATTGACCGGGTTCTGCCTGATGTCGCCGCTCTCATAGAGATGCTTGGCGGAGACATAGCCGAGGTCGGGCAGCGCCCGCAGCAGCAGGTTCAGCGGCATCGGCCGCTCGTAGCGGAAGATCGCGGTCTGCGGATCGGGTGTATCGACCGCTGTGAGGAAGAGCTGCAGCGTCGATCCGTAATTGAGGATCTTCTTCCACATGTTCATGGCGGTGAATTGGACATCGGCCGAGGTGAATGGCTTGCCGTCGTGCCAGGTGACGCCCTTGCGCAGCTTGAAGGTGATGGTCTTGCCGTCCGGCGTGGCCTCCCAGCTCTCGGCGAGCACGCCGACCGGCTGGCCGTTGGCGTCGAGGTCGACCAGATTCTCCTGGATCTTGCCGCCGATGATGTAGACGCCGGTCGAAGCCTGGATGCTCGGGTTGAGCTGGCGCTGCTCGGCGCCGTAATGGACGTTGAACACGCCCCCCTTGCGCGGGGTCTCCTGCGCAAAGGCCCGCATCGGATTGATGACATTGGCCGCGATGGCGGCCGAGGTCAAAAGGGCGGTGCGGCGGTTGATCTCGAGGCGGGTCAAGTCCATACGCGGGTCTCCAAGGCTTACATAAAGGCTACGTCGGATCGCCTGCCATCTGATCACGGCGGGCCTTCGCCGATGTTACGATGGAAAGGGAACGCGAGTCATTTTCTAAAGCCTCGGCCTTTTGGAGGATCATTTCCAAAAACCTGAAGTCGCGCGCCACGGCGTTCCGCAACTCGCATTTGCCCTGCGTCATGCCGCGCATTGACGGCGCGAAGCGTGCGCAGTGATTCTCTCAGGAGCCGGTTTTGCGCGTGCCGGGATGCGCGCAAACCCTGTTTTTTCAGGGGTCTGAAGCGCCTTGACTTGGAAAAACCCCGAAAAAATCGCTGATTCGGGGGCTGTCCACAGCGATATTGCTGTGGGGAGTGCAGAAAACCCTGTCTTTTTCGGCATTTTCCGCCATATCGTGCCCACTCCAGAATCAATGGAGCAACCATGGCTACCCAATTGTCGAAGTCGCAAGTGATCGAAAAGATCGCGACCACCACCGAACTCTCCAAGCGCGATGTCAAGAACGTGTTGGACACGCTCGTCGATGTCGGCCACAAGGAGCTGAAGAAGAACGGGGTGTTCCTCGTTCCCGGCTTCGCGAAGTTCGTCGTGGTCAAGAAGCCTGCGACCAAGGCGCGCAAGGGCACCAACCCCTTCACGGGCGAAGAGATGATGTTCAAGGCCAAGCCGGCCCGGAAGATCGTCCGCGCACGGCCGGTCAAGGCCGCCAAGGACGCGGTTTAAGAATAGAAGGCCTCCGGTGACGGAGGCCTTTTGCTTTTGAGCCGTAGCTTCTGCCGTAGGTTGCCTGCCCGCGAGAGCGTTTTCGAGCGAAGCGGACGCCGGTTCGCGTGGAGAAAACGCGCCAAAGCAGACCTGGAGCGCCGGTCCTGATTGAATCGGGATCGGCGCCCTAGACCACCGGCGATCGACCGCCGTCGACATTGATGGCGGTGCCGGTGATGTAGGAGCCCTGCTCGGAAGCGAGGAAGCAGGCGAGGTTGGCGAACTCCTCCGCTGTGCCGATGCGGCCGAGCGGCGTGCCCTTGGCAAGGCCCTTCGCGAACTCCTCGAAATCCGTGTTCGGCGCTTGCGCCGCGTGGCGCTTGACCCACTGATCGCTCATGATCAGGCCGACCAGCAGCGCATTCACCAGGATATTGTGCTCGCCGCCTTCATTGGCCATGACCTTGGTCAGCGCCATGCCAGCGGCGCGCGACACCGAGGTCGGCGCGGAGTGGCCCGCCGGCGCCTTGGCAAAGGTGTTGAGCACGTTGATGATGCGGCCCCATTTGCGCTGCTTCATCCCCGGCCAGACCAGCCGGCTGAAGCGGATCGCGGCGAACAGCTTCAGGTCGAGATCTTCCTGCCAGGCCTCGTCGCTGATGCTCTCGAAGGCCATGGTGCGCGCCGTCCCGGCGTTGTTGACGAGCACGTCGATCCCGCCGAGATCTGCGACGATCCGGTCGTGGGCTTTAGCAATGTCGGCGGCCTTCGAGACGTCGCAGACGTAATCGCGTACCGCGAGCCCGTCCTTGGCCAGCATCTCGCGCGCGGTTGCGAGATCGGCCGCGCCGCGGGCGAGGATCGCCACCTTGGCGCCCGATTCCGCAAACCGGCGCGCCACCGCGATCCCGATGCCCTTGCTGCCGCCGGTCACGACGGCGACGCGGTCCTTCATTGATAGGTTCATTGTTGTTCTCCTTGTTGTCTCCGTGGGCATGATCCCGGACAGCACCGTATCAAGCCGAAACCAGCGCCAACAA
The DNA here is from genome assembly GCF_029910095.1 of Bradyrhizobium sp. ISRA464. Classification (NCBI taxonomy): domain Bacteria; kingdom Pseudomonadati; phylum Pseudomonadota; class Alphaproteobacteria; order Hyphomicrobiales; family Nitrobacteraceae; genus Bradyrhizobium; species Bradyrhizobium sp. ISRA464. The sequence goes on from NZ_CP094526.1 coordinate 2,495,968, forward strand.
GGTCTCACGGGCCGGATGAACCGTGACGATCAGCGCAAGGCAAGGGGAGGTGAAGGTGAGCCGCGGGTTCAGGTTCTCGCTCGTGGGGTGAAGTGAAGCCGCGTACAAAGCGCTTCTAGGCGACGTGCCGCTAAGCTAACGAAACCGTGATCCCAGGAATATCCGTTCGTCCGGTGTCAGGCGCCGACAAGGATTTTCCCTATGCCTCACAGTTCGGAATAGCAACGTTGCTATTTTCGCCGCGGCCTTGCCGGTCCTCCTCGCGCCGCCAAAATCAAAAAGACGAACAATAGAGTTCGGGAGATCACCATGGGCCTTCAACAAACTCAGATCGAGTCGCTGCCGTTCGTTACCGCTGAGCTCAACTATCTCGCGCCGACGCCGGGCAAGCCCCGGACCTACGCCTACGATCCGCCGCCCGGCGAACCCAAATCCACCGCGCTGCCTGAACCCCACAACGTCCCGATCTTCGACGGACGCCTGATCGCCAACAGTTTCTCGCTCGACCGCGAAGGATTTGCGCTGGTCAAGCATCCGACCGTCGTCAAGAACTTCTACGACGACAACGAGGTCCGCAACGTCTACTACCCCGCCGTCGAGGCCTTCCTGAAGCGACGCTGAAGGCGGACCGTGTCCTCATCTTCGATCACACCGTGCGCAAGCGCGTCGAGGGCGCAGCCGATGTCCGCGGCGCCGGACCCCGTCAGCCTGCGACCCGCGTCCACGTCGACCAGACCGCCGTGTCCGGCCGCAACCGCGTGTTCGAACACCTGCCCAACGAGGCCGAAGAGCTGGTGAAGGGCCGCGTGCAGGTGATCAATCTGTGGCGTCCGATCCGCGGACCGTTGCGCGATTCACCGCTCGCGATGGCTGACGGCACGACGGTTGCGCCCGAGGATCTCGTCGCCTCCGACCTGATCTATCCGAACCGCAGCGGCGAAACTTACTCGGTCAAGTACAATCCGAACCACCGCTGGTTCTACATCCCCGAGATGACGCCGGACGAGGCGATCCTGCTCAAATGCTACGACTCGGCAACCGACGGCCGCACCCGCTTTGGGCCGCACACCGCGTTCATCGATCCGACCACGCCGGCCGACGCGCCGCTGCGCGAGAGCATCGAGCTGAGGACGTTGGTGTTCCACAAGCAGTAACCAGGTGGAAGGTGCACTCCCTCTCCCGCTTGCGGGGGAGGGCTGGGGTGGGGATCTCACCGCGAGTGACAATCCCGGAATGGAGACAGCCCCCACCCGGATCGCATCTGGCGATGCGATCCGACCTCCCCCGCAAGCGGGAGAGGTGAGGTACGCCCGATAGGCTGAACTGAAATCCTGGTGCCTCGAAAGTTGGCACCCGCTGCCCAATAATGTTACGCCCTCCCCAGACGTTTGGGGATTGGACGAATCGTGGACGGCGCGGCGGCAACGGAAGAGGCGGGGATCGGTTTCCGCGCACTGATTCTTGCACTTCTGGCATTGGCCTCGGGCCATATGCTGTCGACCCTGCTGCGGACAATTCCGGGGATCAGCCTCGACCTGATGGCGTCCGATTTCGGCACCTCGCCGCAGGTGCTGGCGAGCCTCACCTCGATCTATCATTTCTCCTTCGCCGCCTCGCAGGTTCCGGTCGGTGCCGCGATGGACCGCTTCGGCGTGCGTCCGGTGTCGATCAGCCTTCTGATCGGAACGATCGTCGGCGCGCTGGTGTCGGCGCTCGCGGTCGGGCCGGCGACGTTCCTGCTCGGGCAGATTCTGCTCGGTGTCGCCACCTCGGGCATGCTGATGTGCCCGATGACGCTCGCGGCCAAGCAGATGTCGGCGGCGAAGTTCGGACTGTGGTCCGGACTGATCCTCTCGATCGGCAACACCGGCATGCTGCTGTCGTCGAGTCCGCTTGCCTTCGTCGTCGACCAGTTCGGCTGGCGGGCCGGGTTCTGGGGGTCGGCCGGTCTCGGCGTCGCCGTGTTGATCGCGGTCTTCGCGCTGGTGCCGCAGCAGCCCGCCGCGCATGCGGACGATTCGTCGCCGCTGCATCAGATGGTCGAGGTGTTGCGGCTCGGCGTCTCGCGCGGCTTGCGCGGGGTGATCGCGTTGTCGCTGGTCTCGCTCGGCGTCGTGCTGGCGCTGCGTGCGCTGTGGGGCGGACCGTGGCTGATGGATGTGAAGGGCCTGAGCCGCATCGAGGCCGGCAATGTGCTCGGCCTGTTCACGCTGGCAATGACGGTCGGGCCGATTTGCATCGGCGTGTTCGATCGCAAGTTCGGGCATCGCCGCGCCGTGGTTGGCGGCAGTCATGCGCTGGCGGCGCTGCTGTTCGTGCTGATGGCCGCGGGCGCCCCGCATTTTCCGGTCTCGAACCTGTTCGGCGTCGCCGCGATGCCGTCGCAATATGACCTCGTGCTGCTGATCCTGATCGGCTTTGTCACCTCGGCGCAGCCGCTGCTCTACGGCATGACGCGGCAGCTCGTCGATCCCCAGAACACCGGCAAGGCACTGTCGGCCGTCAACCTCGCCTTCTTCCTTGGCGCTGCGCTGATGCAGTCGAGCACCGCCGGCGTCGCGGCGCTGTACGGACTGCCCGCGATGCTCTTGTACATGGCAGGCGCGCTGCTCATCGGGACCGTGCTGTTTTGGGTCTATACCTCGGCGACGGCGGCGATAAGATAGCGGTTCGTTCCACCGCTTTCGGAAGTCACGTGACCGCGCCCGCCAAGATCGATCCGATCACCCGCTCCGTCGTTCAGCATCGCCTGTCTTCGATCGTGAGGGAAATGGGCGAAGCCATGCTTCGCACCTCCTATTCGCAGATCCTCAATTCCAGCCGCGATTTCTCGCTGGCGATCTGCGACACGCGTGGCCGGTTGATCGCGCAGGCTGATCACATCCCGGTCCATGTCGGCGCCTTGCCTTGGGCGACATTGGCGGTCGAGGAACGCTTCAAGGATGTCGCACCGGGCGATGTCATCCTGCTCAACGATCCCTATCAGGGCGGCAGCCATCTGCCCGATCTCACGGCCTTCGTTCCGGTGTTCGACAGCGGCAAGCGGCTGCTCTGGACCATCGTGCGCGCGCATCAGAGCGATATCGGCGGCGCCACCCATGGCGCCTACAATCCCGGCGCGACCGAGATCTACCAGGAAGGCATCCGCATTCCGCCGATCAAGCTCTACGAGGCCGGCAAGCCGCGCGAGGATCTGCTCGACCTGCTGGCGCTGAACATCCGCAACCCCAGAGAATTCCGTGGCGACCTCGCGGCGATGCTGGGCGCCGCGCATCTCGGCGAGCGCCGGGTGTCGAAACTGTTCAGCGAGTTCGGTGCCGAGGTTGTCGAGGCCGCGATCGAGGCGATCCTCGATGCCACCGAGCAGCAGACCCGCGCCGTAGTCGCGAGCTGGAAGGACGGCGTGTTCTACGGCGAAGCTTTCCTGGACGACGACGGCCACGGCCGCACTGACATCAAGATCGCGGCCAAGGTGACGAAAAAGGGCAGCGATATCGAGGTCGATCTCACCGGTTCGGACCCGCAGTCGACGAGTTTCGTCAATTCGTCGCACGCCAACATGCAGGCCGCGGTCGCGATGGCCTTTGCCTATCTGATCGATGCCGACATCCCCAAGAACACCGGCGCGCTGCGGCCGCTGAAGGTGGTGGCCAGGCAGGGCACCATCGTCTGGGCCGATCCCGGCCGTCCCGTCACGCTGTGCACCAGCCATCCTTCGAACGAGATTGTCGAAGCGATCGTCAAGGCGATGTCGGCATCCTGTCCGGACCGTGTGATGGGCGGCTGGGGCCGCCGCTTCCGCATCGCGATCCAGGGCGAAGACCCGCGCAACGGACGAAACTTCATCTGGCACATGTTCCAGGCGCGGCCCGGCGGCGGGGCCTCGATCGGCGGCGACGGCTATTCGTCGATCGGCGAATGGCACACGGTCGGAGGCTTGAAGTTCGGCAGCATCGAGGTCGCCGAGGTGCGCTTTCCCCTGCATTTCCGCCGGCACGAATTCCGTCCGGATTCCGGCGGCGACGGCCAGCATCGCGGCGGCCTCGGCGTCGCGCTCGACATGGTGCTGGAGACGCAAAAACCCGCCAAGGGCAACACCGCCGGCGACGGCGCGCGCCACGGCCCCTGCGGCATGCTCGGCGGCAAGGACGGCGAGCCGCACCATTATCGCCTGCTGTCGGAGGGCCGCGCGCCGCGCGTGCTGAAGACCAAGGAGGTCGGCATCGAGCTGCGCCCCGGCGACTGCCTCGAGGTCCGTTCCTCCGGCGGCGGCGGCTGGGGGCCGCCCGAGCAGCGATCGGCGGAGGCGCGTGCGCGCGACGCAGCCCAGGGTCTGGTTTCGAAAGCGGTGTAGGCGAGCATGTTCACGATCGGAATAGACATCGGCGGCACCTACACCGACCTGGTTGCCACTGATGAAACCGGACGCACCGTTTTCGCGAAGTCGCCATCCACGCCGGCCGACCAGTCGATCGGCGTCATGGCGGGGCTGGAAGAGCTCGCGCGACGGCTCGGCGTGACGCGCGCGGCGATCCTGGCGGAGACCGATCGCCTCGTGCACGGCACGACGGTTGCCACCAATGCGCTGCTGGAGCGCAAGGGCGCCAAGGTCGCGCTGCTCACCACCGAGGGCCATCGCGACGTCGTCGAGATGCGCGAAGGTCTGAAGCCCGACCGCTACGATCTGCGCACGCCGCCGCCCGAGCCGCTGGTTCCGCGCGAGCGCCGCTTCGGCGTACGCGAGCGGCTGAAGGCGGACGGCAGCGCGGTGATCCCGCTGAATGCTGCCGCGCTCGACGATGCGATCGCCGACGTGAAGCGGTCGGGCGCGACCTCGGTCGCGGTGTGCTTCCTGCACGCATATCTTAATCCGGTGCACGAGCTCGCCGCGGTCGAACGTCTGGCGCACGAACTGCCTGATATCACCGTGTCGCGCTCGAGCGACGTGCTGCCGCAGATCAAGGAATATGAGCGCGTTTCGACCACGATCGTGAACGCCTATGTCGAACCGACAGTCCGTCGCTATCTCACCAATCTCGAGCAACGCCTGCATGAAGCGGGCTTTGCGGGCTCGCTGTTCGTTGTGCTGTCGCATGGCGGCATGGCGCCGGTGGAGGAGGCCTCGCGTCTCGCCGCGGGCACGGTGCTGTCGGGGCCGGCCGGCGGCATCTCCGGCAGCCGCCGTTGTGCGGCTATGCTCGGCATTCCCGATCTCGTGCCGTTCGACATGGGTGGCACCTCGACCGACATCTCGCTGATATCAGACGGCCAGGCCTCGCTGTCCGCCGACGGCATGCTCGCGGGCCAGCGTATTGCGCTGCGCAGCCTCGACATTGCCAGCATCGCGGCCGGCGGCGGCTCGATCGCGAGCGTCGACGGCAGCCGCACGCTGCGGGTGGGGCCGGAGAGCGCAGGCTCGGTGCCGGGCCCGGCCTGTTACGGCAATGGTGGCACCGCCGCCACCGTCACCGACGCCAATGTCGTGCTCGGTTATCTCGATGCCGCCGCCTTCATGGGCGGCGCGCGGCCGCTCGATCGTGCAGCCGCCGAGGCCGCAGTCGATCGTATCGCGCAAGCGCTCGAGCTGTCGCGGCTCGAGGCGGCGGCCGGCATCTACAAGATGATCAATTTGAAGATGGCCGACGGCATCCGTCTGATGACGCTGCGTCGCGGCGTCGATCCGCGGAAATTCGCATTGCTGAGCTTCGGCGGCGCGGCCGGTATGCATGCCGCGGAGGTGGCGCGCGAGCTCGAGATCAAACGCATCATCGTGCCGACCGTCGCCTCCGTTCTCTCCGCCTGGGGCATGCTGACCAGCGACCTCCGCTACGAGGTCAGCCGCACGCATTACGGCACGGGCCGGATTTCCGCGGACGAGGTGCGCGCGTTGTTCGCCGGGCTGGAGGCGCAGGCCGCAGGTCGGCTGCGTTCCTGGTTCAAGGGCGATATCGCGATCGAGCGCTCGGCGGAGATGCGCTATGGCGAGCAGGTGTTCGAGATCGACGTGCCGCTCGGCGACCTCGATCTCGGTGCTGCCGACCTGGTCGCGCAGATCGAGGATCGCTTCCATCGCCGCCACGAGGAACTCTACACCTACGCCTCGCGCGGTCAGGAGGTGGTGTTCGTCAACGCGCGCGTCGCGGCCGTCGGCAAGGTCGCGCCAGCGGGCGGCGACGTCGGCCGGGTGACGTCAACCGCGCCGTGCGCGCCGCGTGGCAAGCGGCAGGCCTGGTTCGGCGCCTGGCGCGAGGTGCCGGTCTATGCGCTTGACGATCTCAAGCCTGGCCAGTCGCTCATGGGGCCGGCGATCATCGAGGCCGAGACCACGACGGTTTTGGTCGACACTGACGATCGCGTGGTGGTCAATGCGCTCGGCTGGCTCGACATAACTTTGCGCTGAGCGGAACTCCGCCATCAACATTTCATTTTTCCGCCGTTGCCTAGGGCGATAAGCTTGGCTCGCTCGGGAGGAGCGCCGGTCGCGTTGCCGGCGTTTGTGGCGATGTTGATACAAACAAGAACACAGACCGTATTGTCGATGTCCCTTGTCCTGGCGGCAGCGCTGGTCTCCGCCACGCCGTCACGCGCACAGCAGGCACCGGCGACCGCCGCCGACAACGACATCCGCATCGGCAACATCATGCCCTACACAGGGCCGCTTGCGGCGTTCGCCACCATCGGGCGGGCGGAAGCGGCCTATTTCGACATGATCAACGAGCGTGGTGGCATCAACGGGCGCAAGATCAGGTTCATCTCGGTCGATGACAGCTCCAATCCGAAGACCGCGATGGAGCAGACCCGCGATCTCGTCGAGAAGCAGAACGTGCTTTTGATGTTCGGCTCGTTCGGCACGCCGGACAATCTGGCGACGCGGACCTATCTCAACGAGAAGAAGGTCCCGCAGCTCTTCGTCGCCTCGGGCGACGAGGCATGGGCGCATCCCAGAACCTATCCGTGGACCATGGGATGGCAGCCGACCTTCCGCGCCGAGGGGCGGATCTATGCCAATTACATCCAGGCGTCCTATCCCGATCGCAAGATCGCCGTGCTCTGGCAGAACGATCAGTTCGGCCGCGACCTGTTCAAGGGGTTGCAGGAGGGCCTCGGCGATACCGCGGGCATGATCGTGGCCGATCTTGCCTTCGACGCGTCGGAGACCAGGATCGAAAACCAGCTCGGAATATTGAAGGCCTCCGGCGCCGACATCCTGGTGTTCGACGGCGCGCCGGCGATCGCCGCGCGTGCGATCCGCAGCGCCGCGGATCTCGACTGGCACCCGGTGTTCATCCTCGACAATGCGTCGGCCTCGATCGCCAGCGCGTTGCGGCCGGCGGGCCTGCAGAATTCACTCGGCGTGATCTCGACGTCGTTCCTGAAGGACGCCAGCGATGCCTCTTGGAAGGAGGATCCGCAGATCAAGGCGTGGTTCGCTTTCATGGACAAGTATTTCCCCGACGGCGACAAGGACGATCTCTATGCCGTGTTCGGCTACGCCGCGGCGGACACGCTGCTCCAGGTCCTGCGCCAATGCGGCGACGACCTGTCGCGCGAGAACATCATGCGGCAGGCGGCGTCGCTGCGGAACTACCACACCCCGGTCGCGTTGCCGGGCATCGTCATTAACACCGGCCCGCAGGATTTCCGCCCGATCAAGCAGATGCGGCTGGTGCAGTTCGACGGCAACGCCTGGCAGCCGATCGGCGACGTGATCGACAGCGCATTCGCGACGGTGCGGGATGATAATTGAGGCACGGTGATTGAGTATTGCGTCGTCCCGGCGAAGGCCGGGACCCATTACCCCAACTCTCAGTTGTTGCACGCCGCTGGGGCAATAGTCCCGTTCACATCACGCAGCGGTGGCTATGGGTCCCGGCTTTCGCCGGGACGACGGTGTGGAGAGACCTACTTCTTCAGCCCGTAGTTCAACAACCCGCCCTTGTTCTTCGGCGGATGGGCGCGCAGGCCTTCCTCGTTCGGCTCGGTACCCCAGCCCGGGCGATCCGGAATCACGAGATGGCCGTCGACGAACTCGGGCACATGGGTGAACAGCTCGTGGTCCCAGGCGAGGCGGTCGATGTCGGTCTCCATGATCCGCAAGTTCGGCACTGCCGCGCAGAAATGCGCGTTCATCATGGTGCAGAGGTGGCCGTAGAAATTATGCGGCGCGACGTTGACCTCGAAATGCTCGGCGGCATTGGCGATCTTCATCGACTGCCAGACGCCGTTCCAGGGCGTGTCGATGATCGCGACATCCATCGCCTGTTCGGTGAAATAGGGCAGGAACTCGCGCAGGCCCAGCAGCGTCTCGCATGACGAGATCGGATGCGGGCTCTGGCGGCGGATATAGCCCAGCGCCTGCGGGTTGAAGGTGTCGATCTCCACCCAGAACATGTCCATCTTCTCGATGGCGCGCAGGATCTTCAGATAGCCTTCGGTCTTGGCGTTGAAGTTGAGGTCGAGCAGCAGATCGACGTCCGGCCCCGCGCCGTCGCGGATCGCTTCCAGATGCATGCAGAGATTGCGCAGCACGGTGCGGTCGACATTGATCTCGGGCTCGAACGGCGAACCGAAGCCGGGCCGCCAGCCCTGGGGCTTGCCGTCGGTGTAGACGAAGATGTTGGTCTTCATCGCCGAGAATTTCTTCTCGCGCACCTCGCGGCCGATCGCCTTCACGCCGTCGAGATCAGTGATCGCCGGCTTGTACCAGTCGGGATGATTGATGCGCCACGTCGCGCAATGCGACCAGTAGACTCGTACGCGGTCGCGGATCTTGCCGCCGAGCAGGTCGTAGCAGGGCACGCCGAGCGCCTTGGCCTTGACGTCGAGCAGCGCGTTCTCGATCGCGCCCAGCGCCAGCGCGACCACGCCGCCGGCGGCCGGACGCGTCGCGGCAAACAGCTCGGCATAGATCCGCTCATGCTGGAACGCGTTCCTGCCGACCACCCGCGCCGACAGCCGCTCGATTGCCGCCGTCACGCCGGGCGCGCCAAAGCCCTCGTCATATTCGCTCCAGCCGACCAGCCCGTCCTGGGTCGTCACCTTGACGAAGTGATAATTCCGCCAGCCGGCATCGCAGGCGAGCGTTTCGACGCTTTTGACTGTTGTTGCTTTGGTCATGGTTTCCTGCCCGGTGTGTTTCTCTCTCGAGGAGTAGAATAGCGGATCGAGCAATGCGTCAATCGCACGGCAGCACCCCGCCAACGCAGATTTGCCTCGCGCACAGCCGAGGAATTGTCGAGCGACGGTCGCATGACGCTGCGCGTGCCGCTAAGTGCCGTCGCCATTGATGAATTCCGTCGAGCGGAAGAAAAAATTCCGCTTGCATCATCGCGCTGGCGCGGCTTCAAGTTCAGACAACAAGAAACTGAATCAGCCGCTGTCATCGGCTGGTCATTTTGCTCGCGGGGAAGCGTGATGGGCGCGTTGTCGCATCTGCGGATTGTCGAGATTGGAAGCGCGGCTGCGACAAGCTATTGCGCGCGGCTGTTCGCCGACTTCGGGGCCGACGTGCAGAAGGTCGAACCGCCGCAGGGCGATCCACTTCGCCGCACCGCGCCGCTGACGCGGAGCGGGCAGAGCGCGTGGTTCGCGTTTCTGAACTTCAACAAATCCAGCGTCGTGCTCGACAGGAGCGATGCGCATGCTGCGTCGCTGTTGAACGAGCTGATCGGAGCTTGCGACATCTTGCTCGATGGGCGCGGCCTTGATGCGGCGGATTGTCCCGATATCGATCTCGACGCGATCAAGCGGAACAATCCCGGCCTGATCCATCTCGACCTCTCCTGGTTCGGCGATCGCGGTCCGTATGCCAAGTTCGCCGCGACCGACGCCACGATCCGCGCGCTGTCCGGCCTGGTGAAGCTGGTCGGCCCGGAAGCAGGACCGCCGATGCACGCGCCGGATTTCCAGACCGGTATCCTCGGCGGGCTCTGGGGTTTCATCGCCGCCAGCTCGTCGGTGATTGGGCGCATGCAGGACGGGCGCGGCCGCTCTAGCCATCTGAGCCTGTTCGAGGCCAGCATCGCCGTCACCGAATACATCATGTTCGAGGCGTTCTCGCGCGGCGACATCATGCGGCGGATCGGCGTCAACCGCTTCTGGCCCACCTTTCCGGTCGGCATCTACGAGACCAAGCAAGGCTGGCTCGGCGTCACCACGGTGACACCGGCGCAGTGGCGCAGCTTCTGCGAGATGCTCGATCTCACCGACCTGCGTGACGATCCGACGCTGTTCCTCGGCGTCGACCGGCTGCAACATGTCGCCGACATCGAGGGCAAAATATTGCCGAGGCTCAAACAGCGGACCGCGCAGGAATGGTTCGCCGAGGGCCTCAAGCGCAAGATCCCGATCGTGCCGGTGCCTGAGATCTCGGATCTCATCGCCGATGAGGAGAAGCGCGCTCGCGGCGCCATCGTGCCGATCACTGTCGGCGATGAGGCCGGCTTCAGCGCCGGCACGATGCAGCGGCTGATGGGCACGCCGCCGCTTCGCGGTGGCCGGGTTCCCAGCATCGGCGAGCAGCAGGTAAAACGCGAGACGGCACCGCGCGCAGCGGCACCAAAGCCAGTTGCGGCCAATCGCCTGCCGCTCGAAGGCATCCGCGTCGTCGATTTCTCGATGGGCTGGGCCGGCCCGATCTGCACCCGCACGCTCGCCGATCTCGGCGCTGACGTCATCAAGATCGAGGCGATCCAGTATCCGGACTGGTGGCGCGGCGTCGATCGCCGCCCGGCTTACGTGCTGGAGCAGATGTACGAGAAGTCGGTGCGCTACTGCATCATGAACCGCAACAAGCGCGGCATCACGCTCGATCTGACCCGGTCGAAGGGGCTGGCGCTGGCCAAACGCCTGCTCGCCGATGCCGACCTCGTGGTCGACAATTATTCGGTCGAGGTGCTGCCGAAGCTCGGTCTCGGCTACGACGTGCTGAGCAAGATGAATCCAAAGCTCGTGATGATGTCGATGTCGGCGTTCGGCGCCGGCAGTGTTTATCGGGATTGCCGCGCCTATGGCTCGACGCTGGAGCAGGGCTCGGGGCTGCCGAGCGTGGTCGGCGATGCCGGCGGGCCGCCGGTGATGAGCCACACCGCGTTCGGCGATGCCGTCGGCGGTCTCAACGGCTGCGCCGCGGTATTGACCGCGCTGATCCATGCCAGGCTGACCGGGCAGGGGCAGTTCATCGATCTCGCCCAGATCGAATGCATGATGCCGTTCGCGGCGCCTTGGATTGTTGCGCATTCGATCGACGGCACGCCGCCGGTCAAATACGGCAATCGCCATCCGGATTTCGTGCCGCATGGCTGCTTCCGTTGCGCCGGTGAGGATAACTGGATCGTGGTCGCGGTGTCCGACGACGCGATGTGGCCCAGGCTCGCGCGGCTGCTCGGCCGCGAGGACTGGGCGGCCGATGCAAGGTTCAAGACGGCCGCAGGCCGCCGCGCCATCGAAGGCGAGATCGAGGCTGCGATCACGGCCTGGACCTCGATGCGCGATCCGGATGCGGCGATGGCCGCGCTGCAGGCGGCTGGTGTCGCCTCAGGCGTCGCGCGACTGCCGATCGATCTCCTGAAGGACCCGCAGCTCCATGCTCGCGGCTTCATCCAGGAGGTCGACCGCGCCTTTGTCGGCAAGCATCCGCAGCCGTCGATGCCGTTCCGCGAGGGCGCCGAACCCTTTGCGATCCGCTCGGTGCCGCCGACGCTCGGCGAGCATAACCGCGAGATCCTCGGGGGCATGCTCGGCCTCACCGATGCCGAGCTTGAAGAGCTTGCGCGGGAGGGCATCATCGGCACCGAGATGCTGATGGAGGAGCAACTGGTGAAAGAGAAGAAGCGGGCGGCGGGTTGATGCAGGCAGGCCAGCCGGCAGAGCGCAAGGCGGAGGGTGCGCGCGATCGTGCGCGGCCGCTGATGTCCGTGCGCGGGCTTGGCATCCGTTTCAAGACGTCGCAGGGCATCTGGCAGGCGACGCGCCGGATCGACTTCGACATTGCGCCGGGCGAGCGGGTCGGCATCGTCGGCGAGAGCGGTTGCGGCAAGACCATCACCGGGCTGTCGATCCTGCGGCTGCTGCCGGGCAATTTCGCCGGCCTCGACGGCAGGATCATCTTCGACGGCATCGATCTCGCCAGCTGCAGCGCGCGGCAGATGCGCGACATCAGAGGCAAGCGCATCGCGATGATCTTCCAGGAGCCGATGAGCGCGCTCGACCCGGTCTTCACCGTCGGTCATCAGATCGCGGAGACGCTGCGCGTCTACACCAATATCGGATACGAGGAGGCGCGCGCCAAAACGCTGGAGATGCTCCGCCGGGTCGGCATCGCCTCGCCCGAACGGCGCATCGACGATTATCCGCACCAGCTCTCAGGCGGCATGCGCCAGCGCGTGATGATCGCGGCTGCGCTGATCTGCGGGCCGCAGCTTCTGATCGCGGACGAGCCGACCACCGCGCTCGATGTCACCGTGCAGGCGCAGATCCTCGCACTCTTGCGCGACATCAGCGAGACCTCACGCACCGCGCTGATGCTGATCACCCACGATCTCGGCGTCGTCGCCGAGACCTGCACGCGGATGATCACGATGTATGCCGGCGAGGTGATCGAGGACGCGTCCGTCGACGAGGCGCTGGTGCGGTCGCTGCATCCCTACACGTCGGGCTTGTTGCGTTCGCTGCCGCATTTGAGTCCGCGCCACGGCCGGCTGCCGTCGATCCCGGGCCGCGTGCCGTCGATTGCGGAGATGCCGAACGGCTGCCGCTTCCGCGCCCGCTGCGCGCATGCGACCAAGGGCTGCGAGGCCGAGCAGAGGCTGCAGGATGCCGGCGGCGGCCGCAAGGTACGCTGCTGGCGCTTCGCCGAGCTCAATCTGCCCGGCGCGCTGCATCCGCCCGAGACATCAGTCGCAGCCAGGGTCGCGACGCAATGACCGCAGCCTCGGCCGAGCCCAGCCGCGACGCCATCGTCTCGGTGCGCGACCTCCAGGTGCGCTTCCAGACCACCGACCGCCGCGCCACCGTGAAGGCGGTCAACGGCGTCAATTTCGACGTCCGCCGCGGCGAGACCTTCGGCATCATCGGCGAGTCCGGATCAGGAAAGACCACGATCGGCCGCGCGCTGGTGTTCCTTTTAAAGCCCAGCGCCGGCGCCATCCTGCATGGCGGCATCGATCCGCTCGCTTTGTCGCGCAAGCAATTCCAGAGCCACCGCCGCGACTACCAGATCATCTTCCAGGATCCCAATGCCGCGTTGAACCCGCGGATGACAATCCTGGCCTCGGTGCTGGAGCCGCTGGAGCTTGCCCGCGTCGGCACCCGCGCGGCGCGCGAGCGGCAGGCGCGGGAGGCGCTGGAGCGTGTCGGTCTGCCGGCCGAGATCGGCGAGCGCTATCCGCACCAGCTCTCCGGCGGCCAGAAGCAGCGCGTGGTGATCGCCCGCGCGCTGACGCTCAAGCCGAAACTGATCGTCTGCGACGAGGTGGTGGCGGCACTCGACATGTCGATCCGCGGCGACGTGCTCAATCTGTTCGCCGACCTGCAGCGCGACCTCGGCCTGACCTACGTCTTCATCACCCACGATCTCGCCGTGGTCTCGCATATCAGCGAACGTGTCGCGGTGATGTATCTCGGCCAGTTCGTCGAGCTTGGCCCGACCGAGCAGGTGTCCGAGCGGCCGCTGCATCCGTATACGCAGGCGCTGCTCTCGGCCGAGCCGCGGCCGTTGCCGTCGTCGCTGCGGCAGGAGACGCGGATCGTGCTGCAGGGCGAGGTCCCGAGCCCGATCGATCCGCCGACCGGCTGCCGCTTCCGCACCCGCTGCCCGCACGCCCAGCCGCTCTGCGCTGAACGGGCGCCGGAGTGGCGCGAGCTGAAGCCCGATCATTGGGTGGCGTGCCATCTCGCCGACCGCCCGAATTTTTCGCCGAACTAGACCACCGGAGGATCTGCCATGACAATGACAACACGACGCGAGGCCATTGCGCTGATCTCTAGCGCGCTCGCGAGCGCAAGTTTCGGCGGTCCTGCCTTCGCGCAAGGCGCGGCGAAGAAGGGCGGCACCTTGCGCATCTCCGCGCCGGCGAATCCGTCGAGCCTCGATCCCGCCACCGGCGGCGCCGGCTCCGATCACGCCTTCCTGTTCACGATGTACGATACGCTGGTTGAATGGGAGTTCGAGACGCTGAAGCCGAGCCCGGGATTGGCCGAGAGCTGGAAGTTCACCGATCCGACCACGCTCGTGCTCAATATCCGTTCCGGCGTCACCTTCCATGATGGCACGCCGCTCGATGCGGAGGCTGTGAAGTTCAATCTCGACCGCAACAAGAGCGATCCGAAGTCCAACATCAAGGCCGACCTGCTGTCGGTGGCCTCGGTCGAGGTGACCGGACCGCAGCAGGTGACGCTGAAGCTGAACGCACCGGATACTGCGCTGCCCGGCATCCTGTCCGATCGCGCCGGCATGATGGTATCGCCGACGGCGCTGAAGGCGGCCGAAGGCGGGGTCGTCACGCGCAAGCCGGTCGGCGCCGGGGCCTATGCGTTCGTGAGCTGGGCCGACGGCGAGAAGATCGTGGTCAAGCGCAACGAGAAATACTGGAAGCCGAACCGGCCCTATCCTGACGGGATCGAGTTCTCGATCATCCCTGAGCTCACCACCGGCGCGCGCTCGGTCACGGTGGGCCAGAACGATTTGATCTACCAATTGCCGCCGCGGCAGAAGGCGATCATCGAGCGCGCCTCGAGCGTCAAGGTCGTGCACGGCCCGACGCTCTACGTGTTCCAGATCTTCCTGAACTGGGCCAAGCCGCCGTTCGACAACGTCAAGGTCCGTCAGGCGCTCAATTTCGCCATCGATCGCCAATCCTTCGTCAAGGCCGCGCTCGCCGGTCTCGCCGAGCCGGCCTACATGAACCTGCCGAAGTCGCATTGGGCCTATGACGCCGAGGTCGCGAAGCTCTATCCCTACGATCCTGCCAAGGCGCGCAAGCTGCTCGCGGAGGCCGGATTCAAGGAGGGCACCCAGATCGAGATCGGCGGCTATTCCGACCAGGATTCGGTCCAGCGCGAGGAAATCCTGATCGAGCAGCTCCGCAAGGCCGGCATGAACGTGCGCTTCGTCAACGCGCCGATCGCGGAAGCCTCGGCTGCGTTCTTCGGCCCGGAGAAGAAGGGCTCCGGCCTGCTCGCGGCGTGGACCGGGCGGCCCGATCCGAGCCTGACCTATTCGCTGATGTTCACCAAGGATGCTTACTACAATGGCGGCCGCGCGCCGGTGCCACCGGAACTCGATGCCGCGATCAAGGAGTCGCGGGCGTCGGAGGCCATCGATGTCAGGCGCAAGGCTTTCGCTACCGTGCAGCGCCTGGTGATGGAGCACGCCTTCGTGGTGCCGCTGGCGTTTCAGTTCGAGCTTGTCGCCATGAACAAGAAGGTGCAGGGCTACAAGCCCAACCTTCTGGGCAAGCCGAAATACGACGACGTCTGGCTGGAGAGCTGAGAACAATGGCGCGACGGTCACCGGTCAAGGTCATCGGCAGCCGCCTGGTGCAGGCGCTGCCCGTGATCCTGCTCGCGACCTTCATGGTATTTGCGCTGTTGAAGCTGGTGCCCGGCGACGTCGCCGTGACCTTGGCGGGCGACAATGCGACCGACGCGCGCATTGCCGAGATCAGGGGCATCTACGGCCTCGACCGTCCGTTCCTGGTGCAATATGGCGCCTGGCTCGGCAAGGTCGCGCAGGGCGACCTCTCGCAATCATTGCTGACCGGCGAGAAGGTCGCGACCTCGATCGGGCGCGCTTTTCCGAACACGCTGCTGATCGTCGTGATCGCCATGGTGCTGGCGCTCCTCACCGGCATCCCGATGGGTGTGATCGCGGCTATCAAGCCGAACGGCTGGATCGACAAGCTGGTCAGCCTGATCGCCTCACTCGGCGTCGCGATTCCCGGATTCTGGCTCGCCATGATCCTGGTGGCGGAGTTCTCGCTGAAGCTGAACTGGCTGCCGGCGACCGGCGCAAAATCCTTCAGCGCCTCGCCGATCGAGGCGATCAGGTACGCGTTGCTGCCGGGGATCGCGATCGCGGCCTATGGCATGGCCGAAGTCGCGCGCCAGCTGCGCGGCGCGCTGCTGGAGGTGCTGTCGTCGCAATATGTCCGCACGCTGCACGCCAAGGGCCTGTCGATGTCCCGCATCCTCTGGCAGCACGGCTTGAAGAATGTCAGCGTCAACCTGCTCACGATCATCAGCCTCTTGGTCAACCGCATGCTGGCGGCAACTGTCGTGATCGAGGCCGTGTTCGCGATTCCCGGGCTCGGCAGCCTGATCGTCCGCGGCGCGATCCAGCGCGATTTCCCGATCGTGCAGGGCGTCGTCTTCACCATGGTGGTCGTCGTGATCGCGGTGAACCTGATCACCGATCTGCTCTGCGCCGCCATCGATCCGAGGATCGAGCAATGACCGACCTCGCGCTCGCCGAGTTCAAGCCGCCCGCAAAGCCGACCCGGCTGCGCCGCGTCCTGCGCTGGCTCGCCGGCGATGTCCGCGCCGCGCTGTCGATCCTGGTGCTGCTGGTGCTCGTTATCGTCGCGATCGGCGCGCCGTGGCTCGCGCCCTATGCGCCAACCGCGCAGGACGTCAACAACATGCTGGCGCCGCCGGGCCCGGCGCATTGGCTCGGCACCGACGATCTCGGCCGCGATGTTCTCAGCCGCCTGATCTACGGCGCGCCGGCCACCGTCTACGCCAGCCTGCTCGCGGTCGGCGTCGCGGTTGCGATCGGGCTGCCGGTCGGCCTCGTCGCCGGCTATTTCGGCAGCTGGATCGACGACATCGTCAGCCGCATCATCGATACCTTCCTGTCGTTCCCGGCGATCGTGCTCGCGATCGCGGTCACAGGCGCGCTCGGCATCGGCCTCACCAACGGCATGATCGCGGTCGGCATCACCATGTTCCCGGCGCTGGCCCGCATCGTCCGCGCCCGCACGCTGATCGTGCGGCAGGAGCTCTATGTCGACGCCGCGAGAGGCTTCGGCGCGCCGACCTGGCATGTGCTCTGGCGCCATGTGCTGCCGAACACGCTGCAGCCGGTGATCGTGCAGGTGACGCTCTTGCTCGCCGCCGCGCTGCTGGCGGAGGCGAGCCTCTCCTTCCTCGGCCTCGGCATCCAGCCGCCGGACCCGAGCTGGGGCGCCATGCTGGCACGCGCCTATCAGTATATGGAAATTGCGCCGGAGCAGATGTACGCGCCGGGCCTTGCCATTCTCGTCGTCTCCCTGGCCTTCAATGCGCTCGGGGAGTCCTTGCGTGTCGTGCTCGATCCGACCATGAAGGATCGTTGACCTCTGGTGGAATAGTCATGTCCTTCAAGAAATTGCTGATTGCCAACCGCGGTGAAATCGCGATCCGCATTGCCCGTGCTGCGAGTGAGAGCGGCCTTGCCACCGTCGCGATCTATCCAGCCGACGATGCGGCCTCGCTGCATGTCCGCTCCGCCGACGAAGCCCGCGAGATTCCCGGCCGCGGCGCGCGGGCCTATCTCGACATCGAGGCGGTGATCGCGGCCGCCAAGGCGGCCGGCTGCGATGCGCTCCATCCCGGCTATGGCTTCCTCAGCGAGAACGTCCAGCTCGCGCGGCGCTGCGCGGAGGAGAAGATCACCTTCGTCGGTCCGTCGCCGGAGGCGCTTGAGCTGTTCGGCGACAAGGCCCAGGCCAAGGCGCTGGCGAAAAAATGCGGCGTGCCGATCATTGCCGGCACCTCGGGCGAAACATCCCTCGACGAGGCCAGGGCGTTCTTCGCCTCGCTCGGCGCTGGCGCCGCGGTCATGATCAAGGCGATCGCCGGCGGCGGCGGCCGCGGCATGCGCGTGGTCGACGACGCGGCGAAGCTCGATGAGGCCTATGCGCGCTGCCGGTCGGAGGCCAAGGCGGCGTTCGGCAGCGGCGACGTCTATGTCGAGCGGCTGATCCGGAAAGCCCGCCACATCGAGGTGCAGATCATTGGCGACCACCATGGCACGATCAGCCATCTCTGGGAGCGCGAATGCACCATCCAGCGCCGTAACCAGAAGCTCATCGAGGTGGCGCCGAGCCCCTCGCTGAGCGAGGTCCTTCGCTCGCGCATCATCGAGGCGGCAAAGCAGCTCGCCTCCGCCGCGCGCTACGACAATCTCGGCACCTTCGAATTCCTGGTGGATGACGACGCCGGAGAAGGCGAGGGCGCCTTTGCCTTCATCGAGGCCAATCCGCGGCTGCAGGTCGAGCACACGGTCACCGAGGAGGTGCTCGGCATCGATCTCGTGCGCTCGCAGCTCGCGGTGGCGGCCGGCGCCACGCTGGCCTCGCTCGGACTCGCGCAGGCCGCGGTCCCGCTGCCGCGCGGCTACGCCATGCAGCTCCGCGTCAACATGGAGGTGATGGACGAGAGGGGGTTGACCAAGCCGACCGGCGGCACGCTTGCCGTGTTCGACCTGCCGTCCGGCCCCGGCGTCCGCGTCGATACGTTCGGCTATTCCGGCTACAAGACCAGCGCGGCCTTCGACTCGTTGCTCGCAAAGGTCATCGTGCATTCGCCGAGCCCAAAGTGGCCTGATGTCGTGCACAAGGCGGCCCGCGCCTTGCGCGAATTCCGGATCGGCGGTGTTGCCACCAACATCCCGTTCCTCGGCGCCGTGCTAACGCACCAGAGTTTTGTCCGGAACAAGATCAGCACGAACTTCATCGACACCCATGTCGCCGCGCTCGTCGATGCGGCGAATGATCTTGCCGAGCCGTTGGTCGAGGTGAACCAGACAGCGGCGGCCAAATCCGCCGCGACCGAAGCCGCGCCGGAAGGGTCGCTTCCCGTGCCGGCACCCTTGCAAGGCACGATCGTTGCGATCGATGTCGCGGAAGGCGATCTTGTCCGTCCGGGCCAGCAGATCGCGGTGCTGGAATCGATGAAGATGGAGCATCTCGTCACCGCGCCGCATGGCGGCCGGGTGATGAAGCTCGCGGGCGGTCCCGGCGTCACGCTGATGCATGGCGAGCCGATCCTGTTCCTCGAACCCGCCGAGGTCGACGGCCACCAGACGGAAGAAGAGGCGGCGATCGATCTCGACCACATCCGCCCTGATCTCGCCGAGCTGATCGCGCGCAAGGCGATCACGCTGGACGAGAACCGCCCGGCCTCGGTCGAGCGCCGCCGCAAGACCAACCAGCGCACCGCGCGCGAGAACGTCGCGCATCTGGTCGACGAGGGCTCCTTCGTCGAATACGGATCGCTCGCGATCGCGGCACAACGCCGCCGCCGCAAGGTCGAGGACCTCATCAAGAACACGCCGGCCGACGGCCTGATCGCCGGCGTGGCCACCGTCAATGCCAAGGATTTCGGCCCCGAAGGCGCGCGCTGCATGGTGATCGCCTATGACTACACCGTGCTGGCGGGCACGCAGGGCCACATGAACCACAAGAAGATCGACCGCATGCTCACGCTCACCGAGCAGTGGCGGCTTCCGCTGGTGTTCTATGCCGAAGGCGGCGGCGGCCGTCCCGGCGATACCGACCGGCTCGGCATGACCGGCCTCGACGGCCCGTCCTTCGTGCAGTTCGCAAGGCTCTCCGGTCTCGTGCCGGTGGTCGGCATCGTGTCGGGCTATTGCTTCGCCGGCAACGCCGCGATGCTCGGCGTTTGCGACGTCATCATCGCCACCAGGAACGCCTCGATCGGCATGGGTGGTCCCGCGATGATCGAGGGCGGCGGGCTCGGCGTCTATCATCCGGCCGAGGTCGGCCCGGTTACGTTCCAGTCGCCGAACGGCGTCATCGACATCCTGGTCGAGGATGAGGCCGAGGCGACGACCACGGCGCAGAAATATCTGTCCTATTTCCAGGGCGCGGTGAAGGACTGGAAGGCGCCGGATCAGCGGCTGCTGCGCCGCGCGATCCCGGAGAATCGCTTGCGGGTCTACGACATCCGCAACGTGATCGATCTGATCGCCGACGAGGGCTCGGTGCTGGAGATCCGGCGCGATTTCGGCATCGGCATGATCACGGCCTTCATCCGCATCGAAGGCAAGCCGTTCGGCCTGATCGCCAACAATCCCAAGCATCTTGGCGGCGCGATCGACGCGCCAGCCGGCGACAAGGCCGCGCGCTTCATGCAACTCTGCGACGCCTTCGACGTTCCGATCGTCTCGCTGTGCGACACGCCGGGCTTCATGGTCGGCCCGGAGGCCGAGAAGACCGCGATCGTTCGTCACGTCGCGCGGATATTCGTCACCGGCGCGAGCATCACGGTGCCGCTGTTCGGCATCGTGCTGCGCAAGGGGTACGGTTTAGGGGCGCAATCGATGATCAGCGGCGGCTTCCACGCCTCGTTCTTCACGGTGGCCTGGCCGACCGGCGAGTTCGGCGGCATGGGGCTGGAAGGCTATGTCCGCCTCGGCTTCCGCAAGGAGATGGAAGCGATCGAGGATCCCGTCGAACGCGAAAAGTATTTCCAGACCAAGGTCGCCGAGCTCTACGCCAACGGCAAGGCGGTCTCGATCGCTTCCGTGCTCGAGATCGACGAGGTGATCGACCCCGCCGATACCAGGCACTGGATCATGGCCGGCCTCCGCTCGGTGCCGAAGCCGGAGCCGCGCACCCACCGCAAGCGCCCGTGTATCGATGCGTGGTAGGGGAGCCGGACGCGTATGGTCGAGCGAAGCGATACCCATCCTACGCGCTACGCGCTGCAATAAAATCGGTGTCGTCCCGGGCAAGCGTAGCGCGACCCGGGACCCATAATCACCAATGCTGGTTGTCCGTCCAGTGCTGGAGCCACAGCTCACTTCAACGACGCAACCCTGTGGTTATGGGTCCCGGCTTTCGCCGGGACGACAGTTGAGGATGAGGTCGTCGCTGCCCTTCACCGAAAGAGTCAGGCCAACCTCAACTCAACATATCCCTTCGCCGCGACCTCGTCGCACCTTGCGCGGTACGCCGGGGCGCTGCCGCTGTAGCGGGCCACGATGCGGGTTTGCTTGCCCTCGACGTTGCGGTTGATCCCGGTCATCCAGGAATCGACCTCGTTGGAGAGCAGGCCGACACCCAGCGCCTTCACATGATCGGTCCAGTCGGCGGTGCCCTCGGCCGTGGCGTCGAGGAAGGTCAGGCCCTTCTCGACCGCGAAGCGGATCAGGCCGGTGACCCAGTCGACGCTGTATTCGATGCTGCGCGGGATGTTGCCGAGCGCGGTGTGCGGGCCCATCAGCATCATAAGATTGGGGAAGCCGTCGATCATCAGCCCGAGATAGGTCTCCGGCCCGTGCCTCCACTTCTCCTTCAAGAGCGCACCGCCGGCGCCGCGGATATCGATCTTGTCGAAGCTGCCGGTGATGGCGTCGAAGCCTGTTGCATAGATGATGATGTCGAAGGCGTAGTCCCTCTCGCTGGTCCGGATGCCCACGGGCGTGATGCGCTCGATCGGCGTCTCCGAGAGGTCAACGAGCTCGACATTGTCGCGGTTGTAGACTTCGTAATAGAAGGTCTCGAGTGGCAGCCGCCGCGTCCCGAAGCCGTGGTTTTTCGGGATCAGCTTCTCCGCCACCGCCTGGTTCTTGACGCGCTGGCGGATCTTCCGCGCCACGAAATCGCTGATCGTCGCATTCGCCTTGCGGTCGATCAGGATGTCCTTGAAATTGCCTTGCCAGATTCCGAAGCCGCGCTCGCCATAGAGCTTCTCATAGAACGCCTCGCGCTCCTCGTCGGTGACCTCGAAACGCGCCGCGCGGATCGGGCGTATGGACGAAGCAGGCAAAGGTCTCCTTGCAGCGCGCGAAGATTTCCGGGTAGCCGGCCTTGATCTTCGCTTGCGTCTCGGCATCGATCTTGCCGTTGTGCAGCGGCGCCGCCCAATTGGCGGTGCGCTGGAACACGGTGAGGTGCCCGACCTCGGCGGCGATGGTCTGGATGGTCTGGATGCCGGTCGCGCCGGTGCCGATGACAGCGACGCGCTTGCCGGTGAAATCCACCTTCTGCTTCGGCCAGCGCGCGGTGTGGAAGGATTGGCCCTTGAAACTGTCGCGGCCCTCGATGCGCGGCAGCGTCGGCGTCGACAGCGGCCCGATCGCGGTGATCAGGAAACGGCAGCTATGGCGCGCGCCGCTCTCGAGCGTGATCTGCCAGCCTCGCGTGTCATCCCGGTAGATCGCCGCCGTGACGCGGCTCTCGAACTGGATGTCGCGGCGCAGATCGAACTTGTCGGCGACGTAGTTGCAATAGCGCAGCGTCTCCGGCTGGCCGGCGAAATGCTCCGACCATTCCCATTCCTGCAACAGCTCCTTGGAGAAGGAGTAGCCGTAGGAATAGCTCTCGGAATCGAAGCGCGCGCCCGGATAGCGGTTCCAGTACCAGGTGCCGCCGACCCCGGTGCCGGTCTCGAACACGCGGACGCGCAGGCCCATCTCGCGCAGCCGGTAGAGCTGGTACATGCCGGAGAGGCCGGCGCCGATGATGATGACGTCGTAGTCGAGCGCAGCCGTCTGCGACGGGGGTTGGTCCTGGCGCGGTGCGGCCACCTGTCGTTGCTCCCTGATGCGTTGATTGCCGGCAAGGCTAGCCGGTCTTGCCGCGGCCGACAAACCGCGCAGAGCGGGGCAGCCATCGCGATTTGCCGGGTGCGCTGTTCGAGCGCGGCATTCCGTGCGGCGGACAGCACGCCCGGTGCCTTTACTCGACCTTGGGATTTCCTCTATCGTCGCTGCGATTTTATGCACGTCATTCCGGGGCGATGCCAAGCATCGAGCTATGATGTGCTGTGCGCATCTGTGGTCTGGTCCTTCGGACCATCCCGGAATGACGGGACAATCAAGAACAAGGAATCCGAATGAACGATCCCGTTGACGTCCTGATCATCGGCGCCGGCGCCTCCGGTGCCGCGGTGGCCTGGAGCCTCGCCGACACCAAGATGCATATCCTCTGTCTCGATCAGGGCGGCTGGATGAACCCGGCGGAATATCCGAGCACGGGCCGGGACTGGGAGGCGAAATTCTACGGCGACTGGTCGACCAGCCCGAATATCCGCGGCCGGCCCGAGGACTATCCGATCAACGACGACAATTCCCCGATCAAGGTCGTCAATTTCAACGGCGTCGGCGGTTCGACCGTGATGTACACCGCGCACTGGCCGCGGCTGCATCCCTCCGATTTCAAGGTGAAGACGCTCGACGGCGTCGCCGACGACTGGCCGATCGATTACGACGCGCTGACCCCGTTCTTCGAGGAGAACGATCGCATGATGGGCACGTCGGGCCTGTCAGGCGATCCACTTTCGCCCCTGAGCCATCCGCCAATGCCGCCGCAGCCGCTCGGGCTCTCCGGTCCGCTGATCGGCAAGGCGATGAACAAGCTCGGCTGGCACTGGTGGCCGTCGGATACCACGGTGGCGACGATGGATTACGAGGGCAGGGCGCGATGCATCAATCTCGGCCATTGCACGCCGGCCTGCGCGCAGGGTGCCAAGGCGTCGACCGACATCACCTATTGGCCGCATGCGATGCGCGCCGGCGTCGAGCTCAAGACGCATTGCCGGGTGCGCGAGATCCTGACCAATGAGCACGGCATGGCCTCCGGCGTCGTGTATTACGACAAGGATGGCGTCGAGCAGTTTCAGCCGGCCGAGGTGGTGATCATCGCCTGCAACGGCGTCGGCACGCCGCGGCTGCTGCTCAACTCGGCGTCGAGCAAGTTTCCGAACGGCCTGGCCAACTCGTCCGGCCTGGTCGGCAAGAACCTGATGTTCCACCCTTACGCGCAGATCTACGGCTTCGTGAAGGAGCCGACCGATAGCAACCGCGCGCCGCCGACCTGCCTGTGGAGCAAGGAGTTCTACGACACCGATCTGTCGCGCGGCTTCGTCCGCGGCTACGGCATCCAGTTCGGCCGCGGCGCCGGGCCGGTGTTCGAGGCCGTCGCGAGCGAGCAGAAGGGGATCCTGCCGTGGGGCGCGGACCACCACCGCGTCTTCCGCAAGCTCAACGGCCATCGTCTCGCGGTCTCGGCGATCTGCGAGGACCTGCCGGAAGAGCACAACCGCGTCACGCTCGATCCCGTATTGAAGGACAGCCATGGCATCCCGGCGCCGAAGATCGACTACACGATCAGCGCGAACAGCCGGAAGATGATGGACCACGCACTGGCGCGCGGCCGGGAGATTCTTGAGGTTGCCGGCGCCACCGACATCTGCATCAACGATCCGATCCCGTGGGGCGGCTGGCATTTGCTCGGCACCGCGCGGATGGGCACCGATCCGTCACGCTCTGTCGTCAACGAATGGGGCCGCTCGCACGACGTGAAGAACCTCTTCATCGTCGACGGCAGCATTTTCGTGACCTCGGGCGGCGTCAACCCGACCTCCACCATCCAGGCCCTCGCGCTCTACATCGCCGACCAGATGAAGCAGCGCCTCGCCAACCTGTTCGACTGAGACCGCCATGTCCGATAGCAATGAACTGACCGCAGCCCAGCGCGCCGATCTTCGCACCATCGCCGCGATGATCATTCCCGCCAGCGACGAGTACAAGGTGCCGGGTGCTGACGATCCGGCGATCCAGGCGGACATGCTCAAGACGCTCGGGCGCGACACCGCGCTGGTCGCGCAGGCGCTGGACCATTTGGCGTTGCTCGGCGGGAGGCCGCTCGCCGAGCTCGACGATGCCAGGCGCGACACCGTGGCGAAGGAGTTTCGGGCCAGCGGCGGCGCCGCGGCCGCGACGCTCGTCCGCGTGGTGCTGCAGTGCTACTACCGCGACGATCGCGTGCTGCGCTCGCTCGGCCTCGAGCTCCGCGCGCCGTTCCCGACGGGGCATGTTTTGCCCGAAGGCGACTGGTCGCTGCTAGATCCGGTCAGGGCGCGCGGCGGCACGCTGCGGCGGGCGACCTAGCAGGGCTGGCCTGCGCTAGATGTAACCACTTGCGGCGGCGGGAACCGGTCACCATCTGAGGAGACCAAAGGACTCTCGCCATGTTGGATTATACTTCAGATATCGCCGATGACAGGCCGTCATCGCGAACGGCTGACGCTACCCGGGACAATGACCGGGTTTTGCTGGATGCCTATTCCAATGCCCTGATCGACGTGACCGAACGCGTCGGACCGGCGGTCGTCCGTGTCGAAACCGGACCGAAGGTACGCAATGCCCGCGAGCGGAGCGGGCTCGGCTCGGGCATCGTGATCTCACCCGATGGGCTCGTGCTGACCAACAGCCACGTGGTCGGATCGTCGAAGGAGATCCGTCTGCGCGACACCGAAGGCTTCGTCACCGACGCCCATGTGCTCGGCGTCGATCCCGACACCGATCTCGCATTGCTGCGGGCTGACGGCGCGCGCGATCTGCCCTATGCCTCGCTCGGCAATTCCAAGACCTTGCGGCGCGGCCAGCTCGTGGTCGCGATCGGCAATCCGCTCGGCTTTGAATCGACCGTTACCGCCGGCGTGGTGTCGGCGCTCGGCCGCTCGATCCGTTCGGTCAGCGGACGGACTATCGAGGACGTGATCCAGACCGATGCGGCGCTCAATCCCGGCAACTCCGGCGGGCCGCTGGTGTCGTCGAAGGCGGAGGTGATCGGCATCAACACCGCGATCATCAACGGCGCGCAGGGCATCTGCTTTGCGGTCGCCAGCAACACCGCGCAGTTCGTGCTGTCGGAGATCATCCGCCACGGTTATGTCCGCCGCGCCTATATCGGCGTCGCCGGCCAGACCGCGCCGGTGCCGCGGCGGCATGCGGTGCTCGCCGGGGTCGAGAACAAGATGGGCGCGCTGCTCATGCAGATCGAGCCGAACAGTCCGGCCGCGCGGGCAAGCCTGTTGCCGGGCGATGTGGTGATCAGGCTTGACGGCATCGAGATCAACGGCGTCGACGATCTGATCCGCGCGCTCGATCACAGCCGGATCGGCCGGACCCTGTCGATGGACGTGCTGCGCCTCGGCCGCCTGCGCGCGATCGACATCCACCCGATCGAAAGGAAGCCTGCGAAGCAGTGAGGGCTCATCCGGAAGCTAAGACCTCATGGTGAGGAGCTGCCAACGGGTGCGCGCGAAGCGCGTCCCGATGACAGGCTCCGCAGCGCCCCGAACCATGAGGCCCCGCTGGTAGCCTCATGGTTCGGGATGCGCGTTCCGCGCTCCTCAGGGGTGACGGATCTATGCTCGTCATTGCGAGCGAAGCGAAGCAATCCATAGCACGGCATACGCGGTAACATGGATTGCTTCGTCGCTATCGCTCCTCGCAATGACGGGGTGAACAGATTCACAAGCTCAGGATGAGGAGTAAGAGACGACGCCGTCACTACTGCAGCGCCGCCAACTCGTCGGACTGCTCGATCATCATCATGCGACCGGTACCGGCAGCACGACAAAACGGGCGTTCGGCGTCGCGGCATCGTCCGCTAAACTGCGCCTTCGCCGTCTGACGCGTGCCGCTAGCAGCCGCGTGGAAATTATTTTCCGACCGCCTGCGTGGTCGTGCTCGTAAGCGCTTTTGGCTACGCGATCTGTGTGGACCGACTAGGCTAGGGCGTATACTCATAAACGTGCAAAATGTCGGGTCTTGGAGGCGAAGCGGAAATCTTGTGCTCGTCCTGAGCTTTGCCGGTCGTGACCCTTAACCGACTTCGGGTGGCGGCTGGAGGACGCCATCCAGCATCATGGCCGCTGCGCTCCAGCGGGAGCTGCGCGACTGGGGCACTGTCCTGACAGCGCAGGACTGCGAGGCTATAATGGCCAACGTTCTCGAACGCGCCGGCACCGCGGCGCATGCAACGAGCAAGGCCATGAAAGTCAAAGACCTGATAGATGAGCTGCAGAAGCTCGATCCGGAGACGCTGGTCGTCACGTCCAGTCCTGACGGCTTCGCTCTGTATGAGCCGACATTTGACCGCGAATGGATCACGATAGACCGGTTCGGTAGTCCGCAGCGCGCCATGTCAGGCGAGTCCGGAGCGGTGCAGGCCGTCAGGCTCTAAGCCTCCGCGAAGTTCTCCTGCACATAGAGCTTGATGCGCCTGCCGATCGTATCGTGTTTGGGTACGTCTGGTTCGAACGCCGGGACCGGCACAACGTTGTAGGAGGCGGAGATGAAACCCATCAAAGGCGAATTGATCCGAACAATCGTGAACGAAGCCGGCGATGAAGTGGGCCAGACCAACCTCGACGGCACGCTTATCAAAGGGCACTACGAAATCGACGCCGAGCTAAAGCTCCACCACAAACTGTTCTTCAGGACCAGCGGCGCGCTGACAAAGATAAACTGCATCACCATTGACCATACCGCGCACAAGATCACGCTGGCGGTGGACGGCTTTAGTCGGGCTTGAGCCGATGATGGGCGCGCCTGTTTGGCGTGCTTGGGCCGGCCGATATCAGAAGACCGCTGCGGCCAGCCCCTATGGCGGCCAGCACAATCAGCACGGCGAATACCAGCAGGCAGCTTCCACCGCGCACGTTCATCGCGACCTCCGGTCCAGATGCTGTCTGAATTTATTTCCAGTAGATCAATCGCCACTGGGGCATCGCCCCGCCCGTTGAACCCGAGGGGCCTCGCCCGGCACCGGTTGCCTTTGGGGTAAAGCAGACATCAAATGGAAGGCGAGGCCCACAGACTCGGTCGAGAATGACCCCGAACGGACATCTGACCAGAGACGATACCGTAACGATAGGTCTGGAAATGTTCGTCTTTCCTGATCTGTTCCTATGGGCGGTAGGGTGCTGGCCTGTTTCGACCCCCAGTGGCCTGATTTGAAAAGCGAAGTGGCCGAATTTGATTCAGATCAAGCGTGTGGACATCGCGCGAACAGCAATGGTGCCCATTCCCATTGCGAACGAATCGTTGGTGCTGGCCTGTTTCAGTTCAGCGGGGCTCTAGCTGATCGCCATTGAAAATGTGCAACATGCCCGAGAAGGCAGGATGATCCGCTTCAACGACATAGCGGACTGCGCCCGCCCGATTCGTAAAAACAGAAACGATGAAACCCGGATATTCGTAGCCTGATCGCTTCTTTACTCGGTCGCCTACATCGAACGGTGCGTCTGTCATTTAATTCCCCGTGGCCGCCTCAGTTGGCGGCCTCTTTCATATCAGGCCAAGCCGGGAATGTCGCCTGTTGGCCCTTCGCGACGTGTTGCGCCGCCACAGGACCTCGGTCGCAAACGGGGCATAGCGGAAGTTCACGGACAGCTGAGTGTTGCAGAGGGCGACGCTCGTGACCCAGAGCGGTCATAGAAGCCAATCCGGGCGGCAATGTAACCGGCTTGTCGCTTCAGGCGACCAATCTTGCGGGGAACCCCTGATTGTTGTGGTACTATTTCAGCGTCTCGCTCAAGAGGGACAGATACTTTCGAGAATGTTTTCAGGAGGGGAATGCCATGCGAAGCCATGCAATAGCCTTGCTGATCGCCATTTCCGCTACACCTTCTGCATTCGCGACCGAGTTGCCAAAGGAGGGCAGCTACGACTACACCGCGTGCTGGTCGGGCGTTAACAACACGATCACTTTCTCCAAAACCCACACCGCGTCTAGTTACGAAATGACGGGTAGCATCCTCAGCAATCCTCCCGGTGGCATGTTTGATAAGAATAGCTTCCGCTGCGTGGGGATGAATGCCTCGCTTGACGGGAAGTTCACGGGGGGCGCCGTATGCGAGAGCGTGGATGTGGACGGCGATAAACGCTTGTCAAGATTTTCGTTCGCGAGTGATGGAAGTCTCACCCGAGAAACTGTTGCAGGCACCGGCAAATACGAGGGCATGATGGTAACCGGCACAATCCATCCCTTGGGTCCGTTTCCGGTCGTGAAAGACGGAACGTTTCAGGACTGCAATCATCAAACCGGCACGTACAAGCTAAAGTGAGCCCGCAACGAGAATTAGCCGTCGCTGCTTTCCCTCAGCGGCGGCTTCGCGCAACCAAGAGTGCAAGTCGGCGGCACAAGGAAGATCGGGGCGGCCGCGTAGTTCGGCTGTTGGCCCTTCGCATCGTTTCGCGGGCGTGCAACAACTGGGTCGCTTTTAGGTCAGAGCGGACATCGAATGGCGGGCAGAACCGGCTGGCTCAGTCGAGAATGACCCATATGTATGGTCCGGCCGCGCGTTGCAAGAGGTTTCGGCAACCTGTCAGATGCGGTCTTGCATCAATGTATCCGGCCTCTGATTGGAGCGTGCTGTGCTCCGGGCCATCATGGATATCAGCACGCATTCGAGCTGATTAGCGGACAGGCCTCGAACGGGCCATTCGGGTCACCAGTGTTCGCATGCGCCGGGAAGACCGATCTTCCATCGTCGTCGCATCCTCTCGCAGACCTCGGCGGGTAAGGGATGTTGGTTACATCATCTCGATAGCTCCTCACTTCGCGCTGTTCCTTTGTTCGTGCCTGGCGGTCGTTCCTTCGTCCCGGCCTGCGCGCGCAGACGCGCCGCGCGCAAGGGGCCGTCAAGGCCGGCCGTCGTGCTGTCCTGACGTCTTGCTCTACGCTGCCAGGCTGCGCCTTGACGGCCCCGAGCACGGCGCGAGGATCGGCCAGGTCAGGACGCCGTCTCCTCAGCCTTGACGCACTCGAAGGCACGTCCTTTGTTGAGAACCGCCCAGGCGATCCGGGCGAGCTTGTTGGCGAGCGCAATCGCCAGCACGTTGTGATGCAATCGCTTCTTGGCAGCTTCGATCCAAGATTTGAGGCCGTAGCGCTCCCAGCACTTCACCCTGACCAGCACTACCCATGCGGCTTGGACGAACAGCGCGCGTAGGTAGCGATTGCCGCGCCTTGATATCTTGCCGAGGATCGTGCGGTCGCCGGTCGATATCTGCTTCGGCACCAGTCCAAGCCAGGCGCCGAAGTCGCGGCCTTTCGAGAACACGTCTCCACTGCCAATCGCGGCGACCATTGCACTCGAGATAAGCGGTCCAATGCCGGGCACTGTCATCAGTCGCTCGCAAGCCTTATCTTGACGAGCCAGCGTTTCGATCTCGCTAGACAGCCCCTCGATACGCGCATCCAGCCGGCGCCAGTCGCCCGCCAGATCCTCGATGATGCGTAACATGCGAGGCGAGAGCACATCGGTGCGCGTCGCGAGGATACCCGGCAACTCGGATCGCAGGGAATGCAGGCCTTGGCGTACGGCGATGCCCCGCTCCAGCAGAAACGCACGGATCTGATTGATGACGCCGGTACGCTGACTGACCAATCGATCGCGGACGCGGTGCAGCGCCTGAAGGTCGAGCTGATCGGCTGTCTTGGTTGCGACGAATTTCATGGTCGGGCGTTGGACAGCCTCGGCGATGGCTTCCGCATCTCGGAAGTCATTCTTCTGTCCTTTCGAATACGGGCGCACGTCTTTCGCCGGCATCAAGCGAGCGTCGTGGCCGAGCATTTGGAGCTTGCGACTGAGGTGATGCGCGCCGACGCAAGCCTCCATCCCGATCAAGCAGGGCGGGAAGTTGGCGAGCCGTCTTTCCACCTGGCTGCGTGACCACTTCTGCCGCAGCACGATGGCACCGCGGTGATCATGACCTACGAGGTGGAACGAGTTCTTGCCGATATCGATGCCGATCACGGCGACCGCTGTGTTGAGGTTCCGAGACATGGCGTGCTCCTTGACCTGAGCGCCCCTTGCCAGCTTCTCGCACTGGCGGGGCCGGAGCACGGCCGGACCATTCCATTCTGATGTCCCCAGTCAAGCACACAGCGCACGGTTTTCTCATCTCCACGAGGACTCATCGTGAAGTTCTTGCGCCGATGGATCGTGCAGAGGAGAAGGCGGGACCCAAAGACGTCGGTGAACAGGCTCTGATGCGCGGGTTGGATACCGCATTTCCGTTTTTTCGTCTGGGGCTGTCCTGGTCTAGCGTCGGGCGTCGATCGGATGATCGGCCACATAATGGGTTTCAGGATTTCCCCTGCCGTGGTCCCACCTTCACCTCTGCACGATTGATGTCTGCGACTACCCCTGATCCTGATTGCAACAAAAGGGGGCTGTGGGCCGGTCGAGCGCACCTCACGACTCGAGCGGTCCACAGCCCCCAACGACGTTACGCCTGTCGAGGTGGCATGAGCTCGCGATTGATTGCCCAAATGAAGGCGGATAGCTCTCGGGCAATCGCCGTGACGATTACGGTTCGCCGCTTGCCCTTCCGCTCGAGTGAGCGGAAGCGTCCGCACAATCTGGTTTGCGCTTTCCACGCAATCTCTCGCGCGCGTCTCGGTGCGGCCTCCACCTTTGGCTGCTTGTCTCGGCTCACGCGCGGCGGATATCGATAGCTCCAGGCCGCCTCCACAAGAATACGTCGCGCCCGCCCATTACCGGCTTTGGTGATGCCGCCTCGCTTGACCTTGTCACCAGTCGAGTTTTCCGTGGGCACCAGACCCAGATAGCCCATCAGCTCGCGCGGATTTTGAAAGCGGGAGAGATCACCGATCTCGGCCAGCACCCCCACAGCCGCAATGAGATCAATCCCCCGCATCGCCTGCAGGGCCGCGACAACCTCGGCAAGCGACCACTCGGCCACCACCTCGCGGATGGCATCCTCCAAACGCTCCATCCGCTCACTTTCCTGGCGTATCCCCTCAAGTAACTCTTCGAATGCGATGCGCTGCTCGCGATGCTCGAGCTTCTGCGACATCAGCCATCTCATGTGGGCTGGTCCCCACGTTGTCTTGCCCGGATAGATGCGTCCCAGCCGCAGCATCAATGACGAGATCTGTTGACGCTTGCCCTGGAGGTCCTTCTTTACTGCCTGACGGGCGCGCGAGAGATCGCGCATAGCCTCATGGCGCTCGTCCGGCACCCACACCGCGGTGAGCTCGCCCGCGCGCAACAGCTTGGCGAGGCTTACCGCATCGCGCCGGTTCGTCTTCACTCGATCGCCGGCCTTCTTCGGAACGAGCGAGGGAGCCACCACCAGGCAGTCATGGCCGAGGCTCTTGAGCAGTCTGTAGAGGCCATATCCTGTCGGCCCTGCTTCGTAGCAAAATGTCAGATGACAGCATTTCGCTGCAAGCTTTGCCACCAGCTTTCGGATCGTTGCCTCCGTGGCAGAAAACTCCCCGAGATATCGTACCTCGCCGCCACGGCCGCCTTCGGCAATGGCTATTGCATTGCGCGATTTTGACGTATCGATTCCGACAAAGACCTCGGTATGATGACCCACGACTCGCCCTCCTTGTTTGAGGCTCTGCCCGGTCCATCCAGGCAACCCTCGTCGCAACATCGAAGGTGAGTCGCCTCATTTTGTGGAGGGGACATACAGTCTAGCGGACAACGTCCTCACGCACCTTGATGACCCACTTCATTGTGAGATCCTTCGTCATCTCGACGCTGGACGGCTCGGTCCCACACATGTAGGTAGTCATCGGAGCACTCTACCATGGGTCGTGTCTAATGGCCGATGCTGCTAAAGTTCTTAGGGATGGGCTTGCCGCTTTCAACAACAAGGATTTGACTACGGCGGAGCGCTTATTCAAGCGCGTCATTAAGGCCGATCCATCGAATGCTGCGGCTCTCAATCTGATAACTGTCACTATGATGGCCACCGGGCGCTTTGCTGAAGCGCAGCCGTACATCGAGAGGGCAACGTCGATAAATCCGAGTTCCGACGTCTCGTTTTACAACTACGGAATTATCTTGAAGCACCTGAACAGTCCCAGACAAGCGCTGGAAAAGTTCACCAAGGCCCTCGCTCTCAATCCAAACGTTGCCGCGACCTGGAACAACAGAGGAGCCACATATAACGACCTTGGCGAGCACCACGCTGCGTTAAGGGATTTCGATAAAGCGATATCGCTGAACCGTGCTTACGCGGAGGCTTATACAAATCTGGGCAACACGCTTGTAATGCTGAAGCGTTCCTTGGATGCCGTTGTTGCTTACCAGAAGGCGCTATCGATAAACCCTCGCCTAGCAGAAGCCTTGTTTGGCCTAGGGAACAGCTTTTACGACCTCAATCGGTATGACGAAGCCTTCCACGCCTATGATGGTGCGTTTTCAATCAATCCCCACTTGAGCGACGTCGAAGGTGCGCGGCTCCATACGAAAATGCGTCTTTGCGATTGGAACGCCTTAGAAGTGGACCTCAATCGGCTGACGGCGTCGATCCGGTCGGGCAAGCCAGTTTGCGGCCCGTTCGCATTGCTCTCACTCACGGACTCTCCGGAAGACCATCTCAGTTGCGCCCGAGCGTGGACGACAAAACGGCACCCTAGCGCATCTAAGCCGATGGCGCGCGGCGGCCCCCTTCACCACGAAAAGATTCGTCTAGCTTATGTCTCAACGGATTTCCGCGAACATGCTACCGCACACCTCATTTCAGAACTATTCGAGTCGCATGACAAGACACGATTCGAGCTATTTGCCTATTCCCTCGGCCCGGACGATAGCTCGAAGGTGCGCGCTCGGATAGTAAGTGCATTCAATCACTTTGTATCGTGTGAAGATCGTACTGACGCCGATGTTGCGCGCATCATCGCGGACGCGGAGATTGACATACTTGTCGATCTGAATGGATTCACCAAAGGCGCGCGCACAAACATTCTTGCACATCGTCCGGCCCCGATACAGGTGAACTATTTGGGCTATCCCGGGACCATGGCAGCTCCCTACATTGACTACATCGTCGGCGATGCAAGCATTCTGACTGCGGCCGATCACGCGGCTTACTCGGAGAAGCTGATTGTTCTTCCGAATAGCTATCAACCGAACGATCGCATGCGGCAAATTGCCAGCAGCGCTATTGCAAGGAGCGATTTTGGTCTTCCTGAAGAGCAATTTGTCTTTTGCTGCTTTAATAACGGCTTCAAGATTTTGCCCGCAACGTTTGCGCGCTGGATGCGCATCCTGAAAGCCGTGGAAGGAAGCGTGCTCTGGTTGTTGGCCGACAATCAAACAGCCATGCAGAATCTTCGGAAGGAAGCGGAGGCACGGGGGGTAGAGCCGACCAGATTGGTATTCGCAAGCCGTATGAAGCCCGCGGAACATCTTGCGCGACACCGCCTTGCGGATCTCTTTCTAGATACGCTGCCATACAATGCGCACACAACGGCGAGTGATGCGCTTTGGGCTGGTTTGCCCGTGCTGACCCAGCATGGAAAGACATTTGCGGGCCGAGTTGCTGCGAGCTTATTGATTGCAGTCGGCTTACCGGAACTCATCACTCGAACGTCGGAAGAGTACGAATCACTTGCGGTCCAACTAGCCACAAATCCTGATAGGCCGGCGAGCATCAGGGCTAAGCTTGCGAGTGGTCGAGCTACAGCGCCTCTGTTTGATACTGAGTCCTACGCAAATCACATAGAAGCCGCGTATCGATCAATGTACGACAGATATCAGGCAGGCCTGCTACCGGATCACATTTTGATGCATGCTTGAAATGGCGCCAGGGCCGTCTTTGTCGCATCATGGCCCCTCTCGGACTTACGGCAATGTCCGCTTTCGCGCTCCTGTCAAGGCCATAGCAGACATCCAACGCGCGTGATCCGAGCCGCCTCGATTTATGAGTACACGCCCTGGCTCGTGATAGTCGATTATCTCCACGTCCTCCGGACCCGGACCACCTGAACACGACCCGCCATTGGTACGGATCGAGTGCTTACCCGCCAAGTCGCCCTTGCAATGGCATGAGAATTTTCGGCCGCAATCGCGACGGACGCGTACGCGTCGCGTAGGCGCCGGGGCGTGGAATTTCGGAATAATAGAAGATATCGCTGATTTGCCCGTCGAGGCTGGGCAAGAACTCGGCATTTTTTGGAGTTGATGTACGATTCGGCGCATGGCGAATCGGACGTTCAAGGCCGGCGACAGCCGGGAGCAACCCAGTCTTCTTCCTCCCCGGATTGAGGACTATGTCGGACAGCAGAATCCGGTGCGGGCGATCGACAGTTTCGTTGGCGCGCTCGACCTTTCAAAGCTCGGCTTCCGCCATGCGGATCGTGCCGCGGACGAAGTGGGGCAGCCGCCCTACGATCCGGCCGATCTGCTGAAGCTCTACCTTTACGGCTACATCAACCAGATCAGGTCGTCGCGGCGGTTGGAGCGGGAGGCCTGCCGCAATCTGGAGCTGATCTGGCTGTTGAAGAACATGAAGCCGGGCTATCGGACGATCGCCAACTTCCGCAAGGAGAACTGGGCGGCGCTCAAGGCCGCGAACCGCAGTTTCGTGCTGCTCCTGCGCGACCTCGGCCTGATCGGTGGGACCTTCGTTGCGATCGACGGGGCGCTATTCCATGGTAACGCCAGCAAGGGCAGCATCTTCACGCAAGGGAAGCTGGCCAAACAGATCGCCGCGTTGGACAAGGAGATCGAGGCTTATGGCAAGGCCCTTGAAGCCAACGATGCCGAGGAAGCCAAGCGATGTGCCGGTCCGGGAGATGGCAGCAAGGGCAGCGGCGATGTCGGCGAGAAGGTGAAGGAGCTGATGGCCCGGCGCGAGCGCGCGCAAGCCGACCTCAAGAACCTGGAGACAAGCGACAAGGGGCAACTCTCGAAGACCGATCCCGACGCAAGGCTTCTGAGCAAGGGCGACCAGACCATTGCGGGTTACAACGTGCAGAGCGTCGTTGACGACAAGCACACGC
This sequence comes from Bradyrhizobium sp. ISRA464, assembly GCF_029910095.1. Classification (NCBI taxonomy): domain Bacteria; kingdom Pseudomonadati; phylum Pseudomonadota; class Alphaproteobacteria; order Hyphomicrobiales; family Nitrobacteraceae; genus Bradyrhizobium; species Bradyrhizobium sp. ISRA464. The sequence continues at coordinate 2,531,541 of NZ_CP094526.1, forward strand.
TCATCGTTGCCAGCGAGGTCGTCAACCGCAACGACGCGGGCCATCTTCATGAGATGGCAAAGGCGGCAAAAGAGGCCCTCGACGTCGAGACTCTGCAGGTGGCGGCCGATGCCGGCTATTCCACCAGCGAGGACCTGAAGGCCTGCGAGGATGACGGCATTGTTGCCTATGTGCCGCTGCACGAGGGCAATGGCAAGCTCAAGGAAGGCCGCCTCAGCCGCAAGGACTTCAGTTACGATGCGAACGCCGATGCCTACCGTTGCCCGGCCGGCGAGCTGCTGCGCCCGACGGAAGGGCGCTGGACGAACACGAGCGGCCGCATCGAGATCCGCTACCTGGCGCGCAAGGCGGCCTGCGCAGCATGTCCCCTGAGCGCGCGGTGTCTTGCCCCGAAGGCGCCTTACCGGAGCATCGCGCGCTGGGAACACGAGGACGTTCTCGAACGTCACCGCATGAGGATGCAAAGCGCCGAGGCTGCCACATTGATGCGCCGCCGTTCCGCCATCGTCGAGCACCCTTTCGGAACACTCAAATGCCGCGCCGGCTATCAGCACTTTCTCGTGCGCGGCTTCGACAAGGTCCGCGGCGAATGGAGCCTGATGGCGCTTTGCTACAACTTCACCCGCGTGCTCAGCATTCTCGGCTTCGACCGCTTCGTCGCGTACCTTGCAGAAAAGACGCGCATTGCCGGCGCAAACCTCCTTGCGGCCACTCTGCGCGCCATTCGGCTTGCTTTGCGGCCCTTCCGCGCCAAAATCTCGCTGTCGCTCGTCGTCAGTGCTTTCCGAGCCGCCCCAGCCCCTTAGTTGCCATTCTTGCCCAGTCTCGTCGAGGCTGGGCAAGAACTCGGCATTTTTTGGAGTTGATGTACGATTCGGCGCATGGCGAATCGGACGTTCAAGGCCGGCGACAGCCGGGAGCAACCCAGTCTTCTTCCTCCCCGGATTGAGGACTATGTCGGACAGCAGAATCCGGTGCGGGCGATCGACAGTTTCGTTGGCGCGCTCGACCTTTCAAAGCTCGGCTTCCGCCATGCGGATCGTGCCGCGGACGAAGTGGGGCAGCCGCCCTACGATCCGGCCGATCTGCTGAAGCTCTACCTTTACGGCTACATCAACCAGATCAGGTCGTCGCGGCGGTTGGAGCGGGAGGCCTGCCGCAATCTGGAGCTGATCTGGCTGTTGAAGAACATGAAGCCGGGCTATCGGACGATCGCCAACTTCCGCAAGGAGAACTGGGCGGCGCTCAAGGCCGCGAACCGCAGTTTCGTGCTGCTCCTGCGCGACCTCGGCCTGATCGGTGGGACCTTCGTTGCGATCGACGGGGCGCTATTCCATGGTAACGCCAGCAAGGGCAGCATCTTCACGCAAGGGAAGCTGGCCAAACAGATCGCCGCGTTGGACAAGGAGATCGAGGCTTATGGCAAGGCCCTTGAAGCCAACGATGCCGAGGAAGCCAAGCGATGTGCCGGTCCGGGAGATGGCAGCAAGGGCAGCGGCGATGTCGGCGAGAAGGTGAAGGAGCTGATGGCCCGGCGCGAGCGCGCGCAAGCCGACCTCAAGAACCTGGAGACAAGCGACAAGGGGCAACTCTCGAAGACCGATCCCGACGCAAGGCTTCTGAGCAAGGGCGACCAGACCATTGCGGGTTACAACGTGCAGAGCGTCGTTGACGACAAGCACACGCTCATCGTTGCCAGCGAGGTCGTCAACCGCAACGACGCGGGCCATCTTCATGAGATGGCAAAGGCGGCAAAAGAGGCCCTCGACGTCGAGACTCTGCAGGTGGCGGCCGATGCCGGCTATTCCACCAGCGAGGACCTGAAGGCCTGCGAGGATGACGGCATTGTTGCCTATGTGCCGCTGCACGAGGGCAATGGCAAGCTCAAGGAAGGCCGCCTCAGCCGCAAGGACTTCAGTTACGATGCGAACGCCGATGCCTACCGTTGCCCGGCCGGCGAGCTGCTGCGCCCGACGGAAGGGCGCTGGACGAACACGAGCGGCCGCATCGAGATCCGCTACCTGGCGCGCAAGGCGGCCTGCGCAGCATGTCCCCTGAGCGCGCGGTGTCTTGCCCCGAAGGCGCCTTACCGGAGCATCGCGCGCTGGGAACACGAGGACGTTCTCGAACGTCACCGCATGAGGATGCAAAGCGCCGAGGCTGCCACATTGATGCGCCGCCGTTCCGCCATCGTCGAGCACCCTTTCGGAACACTCAAATGCCGCGCCGGCTATCAGCACTTTCTCGTGCGCGGCTTCGACAAGGTCCGCGGCGAATGGAGCCTGATGGCGCTTTGCTACAACTTCACCCGCGTGCTCAGCATTCTCGGCTTCGACCGCTTCGTCGCGTACCTTGCAGAAAAGACGCGCATTGCCGGCGCAAACCTCCTTGCGGCCACTCTGCGCGCCATTCGGCTTGCTTTGCGGCCCTTCCGCGCCAAAATCTCGCTGTCGCTCGTCGTCAGTGCTTTCCGAGCCGCCCCAGCCCCTTAGTTGCCATTCTTGCCCAGTCTCGACACGTCAAGTTGCTGGTCCGAGTGCCGGCGGCCGCCCTGCTACTTTGCATGGGGTTGTTTTTCGATATTTTGGGGGCGCTCACCTTCGAAGCAAGTTCTCCAACATCGCCAGCAGTTGTGGCGGCAAAGGGCAGTTCGAATGCAAAAGCATCGGAGCCGGCTGAGGGGGCTGTATCCGCGGACGCAGACGTCTCGTCCGGCGCGGACTTGCGTCCGCGCGACCTTCTCCCACACAGGAAGGGAAGAGGAGCCCGCGGCTCCGCTACCGCAGCGCCGCCAGCAGCTCGTCGGGCTGCTCGATCATCATCATGTGGCCGGCACCTCGCAGCACCACGGTGCGGGCGTTCGGCGTCGCCGCGGCGAGCGTCTTGCCGGCCTTGGCCGGAGTCATCATGTCGCGCTCGCCGAGGATGAAGGTCGCGGGCACCTTGACCGCGGCCGCGGCAGCGAGCGCGTTCTGGTAGGCGTTGCAGGCGTTGAGGTCGTTGTACAGTACGCCGGGCTTGGTCTCCTGCAGCACCCGTTGCGCGCCCTGGTGCATCCAGAGGCCCGGCGCGAGGCTGCCGCCGAGTTCGGCCTTGAAGCCGAGGCCCCAGATCGAGACCATGTCGATCGCGGTGGCGTCGTTGGCTTCGGCGGCTTTCAGCAGATCGGGGCCGACGGTCATGGTCGCGGCGGTGCCGATCAGCGCAAGCCCGGAGACCTTGTCGGGATGCCGCGCGGAGGTCTCGAGCGCGATCAGCGAGCCCATGGAGTGGCCGATCAGCCGGGCCTTCGCCGCGCCGGCCGCCGTGATCAGCGCTGCGGTCCAGTCGGCCATCTCGGCGATGGTCGGCAGCGGCTTGCCGGACGAGCGGCCATGGCCGGGCAGGTCGGGCGCCAGCACGGAGAAGCCGTGATGGGCAAACCAGCGGCTGTGCAGCGCCCAGGTCGAGGAATCGAAGCCGGCGCCGTGGATCATCACCACCGCGGGCAGCGACGGATCGAACGGCTTGCCGCCGGTGGCGATGAAGGTGTCCGACCCGTTGACGGAAAGCTGCATGGCTCAGGTCCTTTGCGAGGCGCGCAGCGCCTGGCCGAGATCGTCGATGATGTCCTCAGCGGTTTCGATGCCGACCGACAGCCGCACCAGCTCCTCGCCGACGCCGGCGGCCTTGAGCTGCTCGGCGTCCATCTGCTGATGCGTGGTGCTGGCCGGGTGGATCACCAGCGTCTTGGCGTCGCCGACATTGGCGAGATGGCTGATCAGCTTCAGCGACTCGATGAACTTCTTGCCGGCGGCGCGGCCGCCCTTGATGCCGAAGCTGACGATCGAGCCGGCACCGCGCGGCAGGAGCTTCTTGGCCAATGCATGATCCGGATGGGTCTCCAGCGCCGGATGCAGCACCCAGTCGACCGCCTTGTTCGCGGCGAGGGCGTCGAGCACGGCATGGGTGTTGCTCATGTGGCGGTCCATGCGGACGCCGAGTGTCTCGATGCCCTGCAGGAGCTGGAAGGCGTTGGTCGGCGACAGGCAGGCGCCGAAGTCGCGCAGGCCCTCGGTGCGGGCGCGCATGATGAAGGCGGCCTTGCCGAACTGCTCGTCGAAGACGATGCCGTGATAGCCGGTATAGGGTTCGGTGAGCTGCGGGAACTTGCCGGAGGCGCGCCAGTCGAAGCGGCCGCCATCGACGATCACGCCGCCGATCGCGATGCCGTGGCCGCCCATCCATTTGGTCGCCGAGTTCATCGTGATGTCGGCGCCGAGCTCGATCGGCTGGCTGAGATAGGGCGTCGCGAAAGTGTTGTCGATCAGCAGCGGAATCTTCGCATCATGCGCGATTCTAGCCACTGCCGGGATATCGAGCACTTCGAGGCCGGGATTGCCGATGGTTTCGCCGATGACGAGCCGCGTGTTCGGCTTGATCGCGGCGCGGAACTCGTCCAGCGCGCGGGGCTTCACGAAGGTCGTGGTTATGCCGAACCGCGGCAACGTATGCGCGAGCAGGTTGATGGTGCCGCCATAGAGCGAGGCGGAGGCGACGATGTGGTCGCCGGCATTGAGCAGCGTTGCGATCGCGAGATGCATCGCGGCCATCCCGCTCGCTGTGCAGATCGCGCCGACGCCGCATTCGAGCGCGGCGATGCGCTCCTCCAGCACGGCGGTCGTCGGATTGGAGATGCGCGTGTAGATGTGGCCGGCGCGCTCCAGGTTGAACAGTGCGGCGGCGTGGTCCGCATCCTGGAACACGTAGGACGTGGTCTGATAGATCGGAACCGCGCGCGAGCCGGTCGCGGGATCAGGCCGCTGGCCGGCATGCAGGCTCAGGGTTTCGAAGGCAGGCGGCTTGGGTGCGGGCATGCGAAACTCGTCAGGTCAGTCGATGAAAGTGATGTGCGTGCCGGTTTAGACGTGAACTGCGGTGCGAACGCGGCCGGCATTGCCGAACACGCGCAAATAGCGCTCGACCTCGGAGGGGATGCCGGTCGCCTTCTCCGGGTTGTCGGAGAGTTTCACGGCGGGCCGGCCGTCGACCGACGTCACCTTGCAGACGATCGAGATCGGGTCGAGCTCGGCGGAGCCGTCGGGCGCGCAGCCGACGAAATCGTTGGTGAGGTTGGTGCCCCAGCCGAAGCTGATGCGGACGCGTCCCTTGAAGTGATGGAACGTCTCCTCGATCGAGCCGACATCCATCGCGTCGGAGAAGACCAAGAGCTTCTTCTTTGGATCGCGGCCCTTCTGCTTCCACCACTTGATGATCTCTTCGCCCGCCGTGATCGCCGGTGCGCTGTCGGGACGAAAGCCGGTCCAGTCGGCGACCCATTCCGGCGCATCGCGCAGGAACGACTTGGTGCCGAACGCGTCGGGCAGGGCGATCAGGAGGTTGCCGCCGTAGGTGTGACGCCACTGGTCGAGAATGCGATAGGGCGCCCAGCGCAGCTCCTCGTCGGAATTGGCGAGCGCGGCGGCGACCATCGGCAGCTCATGCGCGTTGGTGCCGATCGCCTCGAGGTCGTTGTCCATCGCGAGCAGGACGTTCGAGGTGCCGGTGAAGCACGGACCCAGGCCTTCCTTCACCGCCTCGACGCACCAGCGCTGCCACAGGAAACCATGGCGGCGGCGGGTGCCGAAATCGGACAGGCGCAGGCCCTCCAGCTTGCGCAGCCGCTCGACCTTGGCCCACAGCTTGGCCTTGGCGCGGGCGTAGAGCACGTCCAGCGCGAAGCGGCCGTAGACCTTGGTCGCCGCGCGGGAGCGCAGCTCGTTGAGGATCGCGAGCGCCGGGATTTCCCACATCGTGGTGTGGGTCCACGGCCCGTGGAAATGCAGCTCATACTGGCCGTCGACCTTCCTCAGCTCGTATTCGGGCAGGCGGAAGGTCGAGAGCCAGTTGATGAAATCGGGCGAGAACATCTGGGTCTTGCCGTAGAACGTGTTACCGGCGAGCCAGATCAGCTCCTTCTTGGTGAAACGGATGGTGCGGGCATGGTCGAGCTGGGCGCGGAGCTCGCCCTCGTCGATGACCTCGGCCAGCTTGATATGGGTCGAGCGGTTGATCACCGAAAAGGTCGTGTGCGTGTCCGGGTAGCATTCCCGGATCATGCGCTGCATCAACAGCTTATAGAAATCGGTGTCGAGCAGGCTGCGCACGATCGGGTCGAGCCGCCAGCCGTGATTGTAGGTCCGGGTTGCAATATCTGTGACCGTCATGTGGGAACTTTAGCCTGCCGGACGCCGCCCGCCCAGTGGGTTTCGGCCGGAACATGGCAGGTCAGCGCGCTATGTTCTGGCGGATACGGCCGACCGTTTTGGCAATATCTGCCCATTCCGGCCTGTCCGGGGCGAATTGCCGCCTGAGGAAGGAGACAAGCTCGGCGACCTGGCCGTCGGTCATGCTGTCCTTGAAGGCCGGCATATAGCCGAGATCGGTGACCGCCGGCTTGGCGATGCCGTGCAGGATCACCTGGATCAAATTGTCCGGCGTGTCGCTGTGCAGATTGCTGTTCAGCGCCAGCGACGGCCGGCTGCCGAACAGCGGCGGTCCGCCGACCTCGTGGCAGACTGCGCAGGCGCCCTGATAGATCCGCCCGCCGGTCGAAGCGGCCGTGGTCACCGCGGTGGCGGCTTCGAGCCGTGCGGCCAGGGCCTCATGGGCCGGCCGATCGGTTGCTCTCTCGCTGAATGAGGCAAGGTAGACCGCCATCGCGCGGATGTCCCTGTCGGGCAGCGCGGCGAGCTCCTTCACGACCGGTGCCATCGGCCCCGCGGCGACGCCGTGGAAGCGGGACTCGCCTATGCGCAAATAGGCGTACAGCTCGTCCTCGGTCCAGGGGATCGGCGCCCTCGACAGTGAGGTCAGCGCCGGCGCCTCCCAGCCCTCGGCAAAGCCGCCGGCGAGATAGGCGCCCTGCTGCTCTGCGCCGAGCGCATTGCGTGGCGAGTGGCAGGCGCTGCAATGGCCGAGCCCCTCGATCAGATAGGCGCCGCGATTCCACGCCTTGGACTTTGCGGGATCGGGCCGGAATGGGCCTGTCTGATGGAACAGCGCGTTCCATCCGGCAAGCAACGGACGCAGGTTGAACGGAAACGCCAGCTCGTTCTTCGGTGTCTTGGCGCCGACCGGCGCCTGCGCCATCAGGTAGGCGTAGAGCGCCTGCAGGTCGGCATCATCAGCTCTGGCAAAATGCGTGTAGGGAAATGCGGGATAGAGGTGCCGCCCGTCGCGATGGATGCCCTCGCGCATCGCGCGCTCGAAGGCGGGATAGGACCAGGTGCCGATGCCGGTGTCGACGTCGGGCGTGATGTTGGTGGTGTAGATCGTGCCGAATGGCGTCTCCAGAGGCCGACCGCCGGCGTTCAGAACTCCGCCATCGGAGGTGTGGCACACCGCGCAGGCGCCGAGCGCCGCCAGCTCCTTGCCGCGGCCGATCGTCGCCGCCGAATAAACCGATGCGTCGGGCCGGGCGATCGGCGCGATCGCACGCCAGGGCAGCATGGCCGCGCCGATGCCGATGACCGCGGCGCAGGCGGCCGCAATGCCGGCAAGGATGCCGCCCCGCTTGGCGAACGGATTTCGCCATCGGTCGAGGGGAGTCGTTGGCGCGGGCCGAGGGAGCGGAGCAGGATCACCGGGTTGCTCGCCGCGCAATCCCTTCAGGATGCGTTCCTGCGTGAACGGCAACTCGCGGAAGCGCACCCCGGTCGCGTCATAGATCGCATTCGCGATCGCAGCGGCGCTCGGCACGGAAGCTGACTCGCCGACGCCGAGCGGCGGCTGATCCTGCCGCGGCAGCATCAGCACGTCGATCTTGGGTACGTCGGGGAATTTGATGATCGGGTAGGCGCCCCATTCCCGCGCGGTCACCGCGCCGCGCTCAAAGGAGACTTCCTCCATCAGCGCGCGGCTGGTCGACTGGATGACGTTGCCCTCGATCTGATGCCGCACGCCTTCCGGATTGATCATCAATCCGGAGTCCTGACCGGCGACGACGCGCGTCACGCTGACATCGCCGGTCGCCTTGTTGACGGCAACGTCGGCGATCCACGCCGACCATGCCGCGCCGTAGCCGGGAAACTTGCTGTGCACATAGAGCGCATAGGCGAAGCCGCGGCCGCGAACGATGTCGCCTTCGGACTCCGGCTCCTTGCGAACCGGGCGCGGCGTCCAGCCCGCGCGCTCGGCGACCGCGTTGACGAGATCGATCGCGCGTTTGTCTTTCAGATAGCGCAGGCGGTACTCGATCGGATCGACTTCGGCTTCGGCGGCAAGCTCGTCGATATAGGACTCATGGGCAAACGTGTTGGGCAGCGCCGAGACGCCGCGGAGCCAGGACGCGCGGACGATCGGCGGCATGTCGTTGGCGACCACGCGCATATTTTCGTAGTCGTAGGGCGGAATCGCGGTGCGGTCGCCCATCTCGAACACGGCCGCTTCAGGCGCGATCCGTCCGGTCAGCAGCAGCGCCAGCGTCGGCGCGCCGTTCGAAGGATAGCGCGTGGCAAAGTCGTAACCGGCGACGCTGCCGTCGGCGTTGAGCCCGCCATTGACGTCCATCAGCTGCGCCGTGCCCTTCGGCTCCCAGGCGTGCTCCTGCTCGCGGGTGAGCTGGACGCGTACGGGGCGACCGACCGCGCGCGACAGCAGCAGCGCATCGGCGGAGACGTCGTCGGCGCAGTTGCGGCCGTAGCAGCCGGCCGCCTCCATCCTGATCACGTCGATCTCGGCCTCGGGCCGCTCGATCAGCAGCGCGAGATCGCCGCGCAGGATGTGCGGGTTCTGCGTGCCGGACCAGACGCGGATCGCGCCATCGCTGCAATCGGCGACCGCGCAGGAGGGGCCGATCGAGCCGTGCATCTGGTAGGGCCAGACATAGGTCCGCTGCATCGGCTTGGCGGCCGCCTTGATCGCAGCGTCGACGTCGCCCTTGTCGATCAACTGGCGCGGCGTCGACGGATTGGCGCGCAATGCTTTCTCGACATCGCCGAGATCGGTCAGCGCCGGTCCCGGCTTCCAGCTCACCTTGAGCTGAGCCGCCGCCTTGATCGCGTTCTCCTCGCGCTCCGCGACTACGCCGACGAAATCGCCGATCCGCACCACCGCGACGATGCCAGGAATGTCGCGCACCGAAGCCTCGTCGACCGCGATCAGGCTGGTGCCGACGAACGGGCCGGCATCGACGCCGGCATAGGGCGGACGGACAACGCGCCCGTGCAGCATGCCGGGCAAGCGGACGTCGTGGACGTAGACCAATTCGCCGGTGGCTTTCGCGGGCAGGTCGACGCGCGGCACCGACTTGCCGACGATGGAATAAGCGCTCACGGCCTTGACGGGAACGTCGTCTGCCAGCTCAAGCCGGATGGTCTCATCCGCAATCAACTCGCCGTAGCTGACGCTGCGATTGTCCTTGCCGCGGATCAGGCCGTCTTCGATCGAGAGATCATCGACCGGCAATTCCAGTCGCTCGGCTGCGCGCGAGACCAGGAAATGTCGCGCTTGAGCTGCGGCCTTGCGCAGGGGAATGGCCGTGATCTGGATCGTCTCGCTCGCGATCGTCGCGCCCTGGTTCGGAACCACGGCGGTGTCGCCGAGCACAACGACGACGCGGGCAAAGGAGACGTCGAGCTCTTCGGCGACGATCTGCCCAAGCGCGGTGCGGATGCCGGTGCCGAGATCGACGTGACCGTTATATGCGTTCACCGCGCCGTCGGCGGTGATGGTGATGAAGGTCTCGAATGCGCCGTCCGCGTCCGGTATCGAGGGACGAACGACCGACAGCGAGCCGCGCGGGCGTTGCTCTGTTGACCTCGGCGCCGTCATCAATCGCGCGCCTCGAGCGAATGTCCGGCGGCGTGCATCGCGGCACGGATGATCTCGATGTGCGCGCCGCAGCGGCAGAGATTGTAACGCAGCGCCTCCCGCACCTCATGCTCGGAGGGGCGCGGATTGCGCGTGAGCAGCGCCTTGGTGGTGATGATCATGCCGTTGAGGCAGTAGCCGCATTGCGCGGCCTGTTCGCGAATGAAAGCATCCTGCACGGGATCAGGATGCTCGCGCGTGCCGAGGCCTTCGAGCGTGACGATGTTGCGGCCCACGCAGCCTTCGATCGGAATCACGCAGGCGCGCGCGGCGACACCGTCGATCAGCACCGCGCAGGCCCCGCACTCGCCGAGCCCGCAGCCGTATTTCGGTCCGTTCAGTTCGAGATCGTTGCGCAGCACGTAGAGCAATGCGGTGTCGGGAGCAGCGTCGACATCATGATTCCTGCCGTTCACGGTCAGGCGCATCGCCCCGGTTCTCCCCTCATGTTTGCGCAGCAAGGTCAGCTTCAGATCGCGGGCGAGGATAACGTTTGTATACAAACGTGCAAGCGGCGGCATGCCGCGCTGCAGCGTGTGCCCGCTTAATGAACAGGGCGCCTAGGCAAATGGATTATTATTCGGCAACGGCGGCTTTGATCGCAAAGGCCGCTTGACAGGTGTCGAGCCCACGCGCAGGATCATTCGTATACGAACGATATCAGCAGGCGGACGGAAGCGCAGTATGATCGACCGCCGCCAGAGGTCCAGGCTTGGTCACGATGGCTGACACAATGACGGTCACTGCCGGCGACAAGATCCGCTGCGATGCCTGCCCGGTGATGTGCTACATCAAGCCGGGCGCGGCCGGGGCTTGCGACCGCTATGCCAACCAAGATGGTACGTTGGTTCGCGTCGATCCGCATGTCGTGCTGGAGCGCACCGTGTCGCATGGCGGCAAGCTGGTGCCGTTCCAGGTGAGCGGCGACTGGGACGGCAAGATCGTCCGCCAGCCCGATATCTTCGTCACCGCGATCGGCGCGGGAACCACCTATCCGGATTACAAGCCGGCGCCCTTCATCGTGTCGTCGGAGGTCGACGGCGTCGACATGGTCACCGTCGTGACCGAGGGCATTTTCTCGTATTGCGGCGTCAAGGTGAAGATCGACACCGACCGCTATCTCGGCCCCGAAACGGCGGCCGTTCGCGCGGACGGCGAGGCGGTCGGGCACGTCACGACCAGCGAATATGGCTCGCAGATGCTCTCGCTCGGCGGCGTGCATCATCTGACCGGCGGCTCGAAGAAGGAAGGCCGCGTCACCTGCGACACGCTGATGGACCTCTCCAATTGCAAGGCGGTGGAGCTGACGATCGACGGCGGCGCCACGGTGGTCGTGCAGGCCGGCAAGCCACCGATCGTCAACGGCGTGGCCGAGGAGCGCATGCGGGTCGGCTGCGGCTCGGCGACGATCGGCATGTTCGCCAAGCAGTGGCACGGCAAGGTCGACGAGGTCGTGGTGGTCGACGACCACATCACCGGCGTGCTCAGCGAGCATCAGGCCGGCAAGCTGCTCGACATCGCCGACACCGGCATCAAGATGAAAGGCCGGCGTTCGACGCCTGGCCGCTACTTCCAGGTCGCCGAGCCCGGCACGGGGTGGGGCGGCACCAATATCTCCGACCCGCTGTCGATCCTCGGGCCCTTCAACCCGAAGGAGGCGCGGCCCGGACTGACCATGCTGATGGTCTCGACCACGGGCGAGCATGCCTCCTACTACGTGCTCGACGAAGCGCTGAGACCGGTCGAGACCGAGATGCCCGCTGACCTCCGGTTTTCGGTCGAGCGCATCCAGGAGAATTGCGAGCCGGCGCTGTGCACCGTGCTGTTCATGGGCGGCGCGGGCGGATCGCTGCGCGCCGGCGTCACCGATAACCCGGTGCGGTTGACACGCTCGGTGAAGGACGCGCTGACGCGGGTGACCAGCGGCGGCGCGCCGGTGTACGTCTGGCCGGGCGGCGGCATCACCTTCATGGTCGACGTCACGCAGATGCCGGCCGGCGCCTTCGGCTATGTGCCGACGCCGGCGCTGGTGGCGCCGATAGAGTTCACGATGAAACTGTCCGACTATGCGGCACTCGGCGGCCACATGGATTATGTCCGGCCGCTGTCCTCTTTAAGGGACACCGCCGAGGTTCGGCCGATGCCTTATCTTCCCGGGCGGCGCGCATGACCCGGCTCCCGCAAATTGCGCTTCTTCCTGACGGCAAGCGGCTGCATTTGCAGGACGGTCCCATTGATCTGATCATCGAGGCGAAGGGCGGCGATGCAAACGTCCGCGCCGCCTATCAGGCCGCGGCGCAGCGGTTCACAGGCTTGCTCGACGAACTCTGTGCCGAGCTCGCCTTGCTGCGTAGCGCAGCCGATCTCCGGCATTGTGCGCCGAAGGGCGTGGTTGCGCGGCGCATGCATGCGGCAGTCGCGCCGTTTGCCGCCGACTGCTTCATCACGCCGATGGCGGCGGTGGCTGGCTCCGTCGCCGAAGAAATCCTCGGTGCGATGCTGCGGGCGGCGCCGCTCGACCGCGCCTATGTCAACAATGGCGGCGACATCGCGCTGCATCTGACCGGTGGCGAACAGTTCACCGTCGGCCTGATGGACCGGCCGGACCGTCATGGCGTGATGCGCACCATGACCATCGATGCCGGCATGCCGGTCCGCGGTGTCGCGACCAGCGGTCGCCACGGCCGCAGCTTCTCGCTCGGCATTGCCGACGCCGTCACGGTGTTGGCGCGAAGCGCGTCGCAGGCCGATGCCGCCGCGACCGTGATCGCCAATGCCGTCGATCTCCCTGGCCATCCCGCGATTGTCCGTGTTCCTGCCAATGAACTGCAGCCGGACAGCGATCTGGGTGCGCGGCTTGTGACCCGTGACGTCGGACAATTGTCGGAGGCCGAGGTCGAGCAGGCGCTGGAGGCAGGCGTCAAGCAGGCGCAAGACCTCCTGATGTCGGGATTGATCGAGGGCGCGGCATTGCGTCTACTGGGTGAAACACGGCTGGTCGGTGCAACTGGGGGCGAGGCGCCGGCATCGCACGCGTTTCAAAAACCAACGATAGCAAACATGCTGCAGGCATGACCGGGAGCGAGGCTGACAAGATGAGCGCCGTCATTCGCAAGATCGTCACCGTGGTCGAGGAAACCCATCTGGAGATGGGCAAGACCATCGCACCGCCGACCCGGCGGGCGGCCGCGATCGCCGTGATCGAGAACCCCTTCGCCGGCCGCTATGTCGAGGATCTGTCGCCGCTGATCGCGATTGGCGAGGAGCTTGGCGAAATGCTCGCGAAGCGGGCAGTGGCCGCGCTCGGCATCGACGGGGCCAAGGCGCATAGCTACGGAAAGGCCGCCGCCGTCGGCGAAAATGGCGAGCTGGAGCATGCGGCTGCGATCTTGCATCCGAAGATGGGCGCGCCGGTGCGGAAAGTGCTTTCCAAGGGCGCGGCGTTGATTCCTTCGTCGAAGAAGCGCTCCGGTCCGGGCACGACGCTGGATATTCCGCTCGGCCACAAGGACGCTGCCTTCGTGCGCAGCCATTTCGACGGCATGGAGGTGCAGATCAACGACGCACCGCGCGCCAACGAGATCATGGTCGCGGTTGCCGTGACCGACAGCGGACGGCCGCTGCCGCGCGTCGGCGGGCTCACGGTTTCTGAGATCAAGGGCGAAGACGGATTGCGATAATCTGTTTGAAGAAAAAACTGGAGGATGGGATGCGTGGGTATTTGGTAAGCGCGGGATTGGCCATCGCGGTCGCGACCATGGCGAGCAGCGCCATGGCGCAAAGCGAAATCAAGATCGGTGAGATCAACAGCTACTCGCTGCTGCCGGCGTTCACCGAGCCCTACCGCAAGGGCTGGCAGCTCGCGGTGGAGGAGATCAATGCAGCGGGCGGGATCAACGGCAAGAAACTGGTCGTCATTTCCAAGGATGACGGCGGCAAGCCGGCGGATGCGCAGACCGCTGCGAACGAGCTGGTGTCGAGCGAGAACGTGGCGATGATCGCGGGCACATTCCTGTCCAATATCGGTCTTGCGGTCAGCGACTTCGCCAACCAGAAGAAGGTGTTCTTCCTCGCGGCCGAGCCGCTGACCGACGCCATCACCTGGTCGAAGGGCAACCGCTACACCTTCCGCCTGCGGCCCTCCAACTACATGCAGGCCGCGATGCTGGTGGAGGAGGCGGCGAAGCTGCCCGCCAAGCGCTGGGCGACGATCGCGCCGAACTACGAATATGGCCAGTCCGCCGTCGCGGTGTTCAAGAAGCTGATGTCCGCGAAGCGGCCCGACATCCAATGGGTCGACGAGCAGTGGCCGCCGCAGGGCAAGATCGACGCCGGCCCTGTCGTGCAGGCGGTCGCCGCCGCCAACCCGGAAGCGATCCTCAATGTCACCTTCGGCGCCGATCTCGTGAAGTTCGTGCGCGAGGGCAACACCCGTGGCTTGTTCAAGGATCGCAAGGTCGTGAGCTTCCTGACCGGCGAGCCGGAATATCTCGATCCGCTGAAGGACGAGACGCCGGAAGGCTGGATCGTCACCGGCTATCCCTGGTACTCGATCAAGACGCCCGAGCATGAGACGTTCCTGAAGGCCTATCAGGCCAAGTACAAGGATTATCCGCGGCTCGGCTCGATCGTCGGCTACCAGACCATCAAGTCGGCGGCGGCGATCCTCGCGAAGGCCAACTCGACCGATCCGGAGAAGCTGATCGCCGCGGCCGAGGGGATCTCGGTGTCGTCGCCGTTCGGCGAGATCACCTTCCGCAAGATCGATCACCAGTCGACGCTCGGCGCCTTCACCGGAAAGACCGCGCTGAAGGACGGTAAGGGCATCATGGTCGATACCGCCTATCGCAAGGGCTCGGACTATCTGCCAAGCGACGCTGAAGTCGAGAAGATGCGGCCGAAGGATTGAGTCGACTTCTCCCTCGCCCCGCTCTTGCGGGGAGAGGGTCGGGGTGAGGGGCTTTCTCGGCGAGTGAGCATGCGGAGAGTCCCCCTCACCCGAATTCAAGCTCACGCTTGAATTCGACCTCTCCCCGCAAGCGGGGCGAGGTGAAGAAACCACACGCGGCGATCTCGATCGACGCAACAACTCCAACGCGGACCGCCCATGGCCTTTTACGTCGTCCAGTTCCTGACCGGTCTTGCCAGCGCGGCGTCGCTGTTCCTGGTCGCCTCGGGCCTGTCGATCATCTTCGGCGTAACGCGGATCGTGAACTTCGCGCATGGCGCGTTCTACATGATGGGCGCCTATGTCGCCTTCACGCTGACCGAACGCCTCGACGGCGCGCTGGGCTTCTGGGGCGGCATCGTCGCGGCAGCGGTGATCGTCGCGGCGATGGGCGTGCTGGTGGAAATGCTGCTGTTGCGGCGGATCTATCATTCGCCCGAGCTGTTCCAGCTGCTCGCGACCTTCGGACTGACGCTGATGGTCGAGGACCTCGTGGTGCTGATCTGGGGGCCGGATGATCTGGTCGGCCGCCGCGCGCCGGGCTTCAGAGGCGCGATCGATTTCTTCGGCCAGAACGTTCCGAGCTACGACCTGTTCCTGATCGTGCTCGGACCGGTCGTGCTCGGCGTCCTCTGGCTCCTGTTCCAGCGCACCCGCTGGGGCATCCTGGTTCGCGCGGCGACGCAGGACCGCGACATGGTCGCAGCGCTGGGCGTCAATCAGAAATGGCTGTTCACCAGCGTGTTCGCCCTCGGCGTCTTCCTTGCAGCCCTCGGTGGCGCGTTGCAGATTCCGCGCGATGCGGTGAACCACGCGATGGACCTGCGCGTCATCGTCGAGGTGTTCGTCGTGGTCGTGATCGGCGGCCTCGGCAGCATCACCGGCGCCTTCGTCGCCGCCGTGCTGGTGTCGGAGCTCAACGCGTTCGGCATCCTGATCTTTCCGAAGATCTCCATCATCCTGGTGTTCCTGGTGATGGCGGTGGTCCTGATCGTGCGTCCCTGGGGCCTGTTCGGCAAGCCGGAGGCGCCGGCGCGGCGCACGCCCGGGCTATCGGTCAATCCGTGGCGGCCGCTGACGGCGAACGAGCGGTTCGCCGCGATCGCGGCGCTGGTCATCGCCGCCGCGTTGCCGTTCTTCGCGGGCAACTACGCACTCACTGTCGGCTCGGAAATCGCGATCTTCGTGATCTTCGCGGTCAGCCTGCATTTCCTGATGGCGGTCGGCGGGCTGGCGTCCTTTGGTCACGCGGCCTATTTCGGCCTCGGCGCCTATGGCGTGGCGTTGCTCGCCAAGATGGCTGGGCTGCCGATGATCGCGTGCCTCCTGCTCGGGCCTTTGCTGGGGCTGCTTGGTGCCGCCGTGTTCGGCTTCTTTGCCGTACAGCTCTCAGGCGTCTATTTCGCGATGCTGACGCTGGCGTTCGCGCAGATCGTCTGGTCGATCGCGTTCCAGTGGGTGTCGGTCACCGGTGGCGACAACGGCATCCTCGGGGTCTGGCCGGAAAAATGGGCGGCGAGCCCGTCGCATTTCTACTGGCTGTCGCTCGGCGTCGCCGCGCTCGCGGTCGTGATCCTCCGCATCATGGTGTTCTCGCCGTTCGGCTTCGCGCTGCGCGCCACGCGTGATTCCCCGCTGCGCAGCGAGGCGATCGGCATCAACGGCAAGCGCATCCAGTGGACCGCCTTCGTGATCGCGGGCACCGTCGCCGGGCTCGCCGGCGCGCTGTTCGCCTATCTCAAGGGCAGCGTCTTCCCTGACAATATGGGGATCTCGCTCTCGGTCGATGCGCTGGTCATGGTGCTGCTCGGCGGCGTCGAGACCGTGTCGGGCGCGGTGATCGGCGCGATCGTCTATAAGGCCTTGAACATCTGGCTGGTCAGCCAGACCGATCTCTCCAAGCTCGTGCTCGGCGCGTTCGTGGTGCTGATCGTCGTCGCCTTCCCGAGGGGCATCGTCGGCACGCTGGAGGCGTTCATGCGTCGCCGCCGCAAATCCTCGTCGTCGGCGTCATCAATTCTCACCTCGCGCATCGAGACCGCCGAATGAGCATTGTTCCCACATTGCTGTCGGTCGAAGGGCTGACCAAATCCTATGGCGGCGTGCACGCCGTGCGCGGCGTCTCGTTCGAACTGCGCTCGGGCGAGATTCTGGCGCTGATCGGCCCGAACGGTGCGGGCAAGAGCACCTGCTTCGATATGCTCAACGGCCAGAACATTCCGGACTCCGGCCGGATCCGCGTGCTCGGCGAGGAGACCACCGGCAAGAAGCCGCGGGTGATCTGGCGGATGGGCGTCGGGCGCACCTTCCAGATCACCGCGACGTTCCCGACCATGACGGTGCGCGAGAACGTGCAGGTCGCGCTGGTGTCGTATGGACGCCAATTGTTCAATCTCTGGGCCTCGACTGCGAACCATGCGCGCGACGAGGCCGGACGCCTGCTCGACCTGGTCGGCATGGGCGCCTATGCCGAGCGGCCCTGCGGTGAGCTCGCCTATGGCGATCTCAAGCGGCTGGAGCTTGCGATCGCGCTCGCCAACCAGCCGAAGCTGCTCTTGATGGACGAGCCGACCGCCGGCATGGCGCCGCGCGAGCGTATCGAGCTGATGCGGCTGACCGCGCGGATCGCGCGCGAGCAGTCGATCGGCGTGCTCTTCACCGAGCACGACATGGACGTGGTGTTCGAGCATGCCGACCGCATCCTGGTGCTCAACCGCGGCAGCCTGATCGCCGAAGGCTCGCCGGAAGAGGTTCGCGGCAATGCCCAGGTCCGCGCGATCTATCTCGGCGAGGGCCTGGTCTATGACGCGCGGCATCGCGAGGGAGCGACGGCATGAAGCTCGCGGTCAAGGATCTCAACAGCTTCTACGGTCCGGCGCACATCCTGTTCGACATTTCGCTCGAGGTCGGCGAGGGTGAGGTGGTCGCGCTGCTCGGGCGCAACGGCGCCGGGAAGTCGACGACCTTCCGCTCCGTCGTCGGCCTGGTCGAGAACCGCACGGGCCAGATCGTGTTTGAGGGCAAGGACGTCTCGCGCGAGCCGACGCACGCGATCGTGCGCGGCGGCCTCGGTTATGTCCCGGAAGAGCGGCGCATCTTCACCGACTTGACGGTCGAGGAAAATCTCGAGGTCGGTCGCCAGCCGAAGCGGCCCAACGCACCGCAATGGGATCGCGACAAGCTGTTCAAGCTGTTTCCCAATCTCGGCGAGATGCGCGGGCGGCCCGGCGGACGCATGAGCGGCGGCGAGCAGCAGATGCTGACGATTGCGCGCACCCTGATGGGCAATCCGTCGCTGGTGCTGCTCGATGAGCCGTCCGAAGGGCTGTCGCCGAAGATCGTCGAGCAGATGGTCGATGCGATCCTCGCGATGAAGAAGGAGGGCGTCAGCATCATCGTCTCCGAGCAAAATTTGCACTTCGCGCGGTTGATATCGGATCGCGCCTATATCATCGAGCGCGGCCGGATCTGCTTCGGCGGCACCATGGCTGAACTCGACGCGCGCCCCGATGTCCGCGACGCGCATTTGTCGCTGTAGGGGGCGGTGCGGGACGATGGCCAGGACCAGTGCCCAGAAGCGCAGCGTGAAGGCGGCCAAGCCGGCCTATGTGCTCGACGAACAGATCGGCTTCATCCTGCGCCAGGTGTGGCAGCGTCACGCCATGATCTTCGCGCGCGACATCGGCATCAACCTGACGCCGACGCAGTGGGCGGCGCTGTCGAAGCTGTCGGAAGTCGGGCCGTGCTCGCAGAACCAGCTCGGGCGTCTGACGTCGATGGATGTTGCAACCATCAAGGGTGTGATCGACCGGCTCACCGCGCGCGGGCTGACCGAGACTTCACCCGATCCGGACGACGGCCGGCGCTTGCTCGTCAGCCTGACGCGGATGGGCCAGCAATTGGCGGAAAAAATCGCGCCGAATGCGCTCGCGATCTCCAAGGAGACGCTGGCCCCGCTCGACGCCAGGGAGCGCGACACGCTGATCGCGCTGCTCGGCAAGTTGCGCTGACCGGCGCGTGCCTGGCAGGCAGGCTATTCCGCGATGCCGAACGCCAGCGCGACGGCTCCCACCAGCATGAGGCTGACGGCCCAAACGGTATCCAGATTGAACCAGCTTTGCGATACGAACTTGAGGCCAAGATAGCGGTACACCAGCCACGCCACACACCCGCCGGCCGCGATCATCGCGCCGGCGTGAACGATGGAGACCAGCACGGCCATCGTGAGGTTGGCATTGATCAGGGCGCTCGCTGCCACGTGGCCTTGGGCGGGATCGGCCCCCTGGCACAGCCCGAGATAGATCGGCACCAGCATCAACGCCGCCCCGTGGGCGATGGCCACCGCGAAGGACCAAAGCCCCAGTTGCGTCGGTGGTATCCGCGTTAAAGCCTTCGGGTGGCGCCGGTCCACGAGCCGATAGATGCCGAAGGCGATGACAAGAAGGCTGGCGCCGATCCGGATCGCGCGTTGCCATTCGGCAAGGGCGACCAGCAGCGCGAATGGAAGGAGCACGAGCAGGATCGCGAGCAGGTGACCGATCGCGAGCGGCCCGAGCGCGGCCGCGAGCGCGCGCGAACTCCTTTGCATCAATCCAGCCGAAACGGCGAGCGGCCACCCCATGCCGGGATTGATCCCATGGTAGAGGCCGCTTGCGATGACAGCCACCCACAGCCAAGCCGGTGTCCAGTCGGCAGCACTCACATTCAGGCCGACGGATAGCAGAACGAGTCGGTCGAGCAGTCGCCGCCGTCGAGCCGGATCTGGTGCGCCCGATACCCGTCGGGGAAGCTGACCCAGTAGTCCTTTGCCAGTTCGAGGCCGCCGCCCGGGCTTGCATTCGCCATCACCTCGGCGCCGGGAATACCTTGCGGATAGAACTGGTCGTCCCATGTCGAGTAGAGCGAATTGGTCCAGTACACCCGCTTGCCGTCGCGGCTGATCTCGACCATTTGCGGACCGCCTGCAAAGGCCTGTCCGTTCGGGTGTGGCGCACGGCGGGCGATGCCGCCGATGCGGACCGATCCGGCGAGCTTCGGCTTGCGGGGATCGCTGACATCGTATTGGCGCATCTCGCCGGTGGCCCAGCAGGCGACATAGAGGAACTTGTCATCCATCGACAGGTCGATGTCGGTGACCAGCGGGGGCACTGCGCCAAAGCCCTGCAGGAGCGGCGGCAACTGATCCTTCGGCGCGGGCTCGGGCGGGATCGTCACCGTCTTCTCGATGTGAAACTTGCCGCCTTCGCGCCACCAGGTCCAGATCGAACCCTCGAGGTTGGTGGTATCGACCACGACGCCGACGAAGCCGTATTCGCGAACCGGATCGTGGGCGGGGCGCACCTCCAGCGCCATCTGATGATTGGCGCCGAGGTCGATGGTCTGGACATTGCGCCGCGCCCGCAGATCCCAGAAATGCAGCCGATGGCCATATTTGTTCGACAGCAGATCCTCAGGCACGATTCCGTTCTCGAACTGCGGCGGCAAGGCCCACTCGCTGCTCACCATGTAATCGCGCGGCAAATTCCACCAGAAGTCATAGTGCTTGGTTTGGGGGCCGCGATCGATCTCCCAACGTCCGAGCACGTCGAATGTCTCGCAGTCCATGATGAAGACGCCGGGCGGCCCTTCGGTGCCGTCCTTGCCGCCACCACCGAGCGTGCTGACATAGATACCTTCCGGACCGCAGTGAATCGTGTGCGGCCGCGAGTAGCCGGTCTTCTTGAAGACCTCCTCGGGTTCAATGATCTTGTGGATCCTGGCCTGCGTCGGATCCGGCTTGGTGTCGATGATGTAGACCCGCGAGGATCGCAGGCCGGGGATGATGAGATAGCGGCGCTCGAGGAAGGCGTGTCCTGCCAGCGGGGACAGGGCCGACGAGCAGGCGTTCCAGCCGAAGTGGTGAAACTCGTCGCCCTTGTTGGGCATCGTCACGGTATGTACGATCTTGCTGTAGGTCGGGGAGCCCGCCTTGACGTCGATGACGGCGAGTGCGTCGGGCTTTGAAAAGTCCGGGCTCAGCAGCAGGGTGTAGGCGAAGTTCTCGGCCGGAGCTTCCATCGCAAGCTTCGGCGATGCATGAAACGTGGGATCTGGTCTCATCGTCATCGTGCTGCCTCCTGGTTGCCTGGTGTGGACCACGGCGCGGCGGCATGCAGCAGCAAGATCTAATCCGGATCGTCGAATGCCTCTTGCGAGTTCCGCCGGCTAGGTTCGCTGGCGACGACAATACACCTCCACGGCGTCCGGAGAAAGCAGGGTTCGGCTGCGGTGATCCGGACAGGGTAGGCAAAAGCGCGCTGCGCCGTGCCCACCATCTAACGGCTTGCTCAAGAGGGTGGGCGCGCTCCGCTTTGCCCACCCTATAATTCTGGATGCCAAGGAGTGCGAGACGCTGATCGCACTGCTCGGCAAGCTGCGCTGACGCGCTGTTGCCGTCACCCCTGAGGAGGTCGCGAAGCGACCGTCTCAAGGGCGGCGGCCCGGCAGGGTGACGGGTCGGTTGCGGGCTATCGATTACTTCGCCACGATCTCCGGCACTTTCCCCGCCGGTGGCGTGTTGCGGCTGCGCTGGGTGCGGACGATGCCGTCGATGATGGTCATGCCGATGCCGGGGAGGTCGCCGAGCTGCACGCTCTCCAGGATGTTCTTGCCCGGCGAGTGCTGCGCCTTGTCCATCAGCACGAAGTCCGCCGCGCGGCCGACCTCGATCAGGCCGCAATCGAGCTCGCGCATCCGCGCGGTGTTGCCGGTCGCAAGGCAGAAGGCGAGTTCGGCGGGCAGCTCGCCGAGCGAGGACAATAGCGAGACCATCCGCAGGATGCCGAGCGGCTGCACGCCGGAGCCGGCCGGCGCATCGGTGCCGAGGATGACGCGATGCAAATCGCCCATCTCGCGCGCGGTGCGCAGCGTGAACAGGGCGGAGCGCTCATTGCCGTTGTGAACCAGCTCGAGCCCGCGCTTGCAGCCCTCGCAGATGCAGCGGATCTGGTCGTCGGGCAGCGCCGTGTGGCCGCCATTGATATGGCCGACGACGTCGGTGTCGGCTTCCAGCACGACGTCCTTGTCGATCAGGCCGGAGCCGGGAATCGAGGGACCGCCGGTATGGATCGTGCTCTGGATGCCATATTTGCGCGCCCAGCCGACCATCTTCCGCGCAGTCGGGCCGTCCTTGACGCCGCCGAGCCCGACCTCGCCGAGCAGCTTGACGCCGGCGGCGGCCATCTCCTTGAAATCGTCTTCCACCATCTCGCATTCGATCACGGGCGCACCGGCATGCACCTTGACGCCGCCGGGCCGCAGCGTCCAGAACGCGCGCTGCGCGAACACCGCCATCGCCTTCAGCCCCACCACGTCGCGGGGACGGCCAGGCATGTGCACCTCACCGGCGGAGATCATGGTGGTGACGCCACCGTGCAGATAGCTGTCGATCCAGTTGATCTGGTTCTGCCGCGGCGTCCAGTCGCCGGCGACCGGGTGAACGTGGCTGTCGATCAGGCCGGGAGCCACCGTCGTTCCGTTGGCATCGACGATCGTGGTGGTGCCTTCGGTATCGACGTCCTTGAGACGGCCGATCGCGGTGATCTTGCCGTTCTCGGCGACGATCGTGTCGGCATCGAGGATCGGCTTTTCCAGGGCCCCCGACAGCAAAAGCCCGATATTGCGGATCACCAGCTTGCTGGGGCCGGTGGCCTGGGGCGCGTCATGGGCCATGGGTGGTTTCCTTCTGTTGAAATTGCTCGTGAATTTGAGCCCGGCTTGACTTTCCGATCAAGCCAGATTATTCGTTTGTATACGAATGATCGTATACAAACGATCTGGCTGGTCAACAGGGTTCAAGTCCTTCCCGCTCCAGCAAAAAATCAGGGATTGGCGCGATGAGCAATTTCAATCATGAAAGCGTCCTCAGCGTTCACCACTGGACCGATACGCTGTTCTCCTTCACCACCACCCGCAATCCCTCGTTCCGCTTCCGCAACGGCGAGTTCACCATGATCGGGCTCAAGGTCGGCGAGAAGCCGCTGCTGCGGGCCTACAGCGTCGCCAGCGCGAACTACGAAGACACGCTGGAGTTCTTCTCGATCAAGGTGCCGGACGGCCCGCTCACCTCGCGCCTCCAGCATCTCAAGGAAGGCGACGAGATCATCGTCAGCCGCAAGGCCACCGGCACGCTGGTCATCGACAACCTCGAGGACGGCCGCAACCTCTACTTGGTCGGCACCGGCACGGGCCTCGCTCCGTTCCTCAGCGTGATCAAGGATCCGGAGACTTACGACCGCTTCGAGAAGGTCGTGCTGCTACATGGTTGCCGCCGCGTCAAGGAACTCGCCTATGGCGAGATGATCACCGAGAAGCTGCCGAACGACGAACTGATCGGCGAGCTCGTGCGCGAGCAGCTGATCTACTATCCGACCGTGACGCGCGATCCGTTCCGCAATCGCGGCCGCATCACCGACCTCATCACGTCGGGCAAGCTGTTCACCGACATCGGCCTGCCGGCGCTCGATCCCGCCCATGACCGCGTCATGATCTGCGGCTCGCCGGCGCTGGTCGCCGACACTCGCACGCTGCTGGGCGGCCGCGGCTTCGTCGAAGGCAATCACGGCGAGCCCGCGCAGTTCGTGGTCGAGAAGGCGTTCGCCGAGCGCTGATCGCGGCGCGGTCTCGCCCTCCGTCATTGCGAGGAGCGATAGCGACGAAGCAGTCCATCCCCCACCCGGGTGGAGAGATGGATTGCTTCGCTACGCTCGCAATGACGGGGATAGAGCGACGCGCAATCATTGCTCACCGTAGAGGCCTACTATCACGGCCTGACCGCCGGCGTTTCCATCGTCATCCCCCGCGCCCGCGTCATCAGGTACAGCTCGAGCGCGACCAGCTCGGGCGACCCGTAATCATACGCCTGCGCGCGGATCCCGGTGATGCAGGCGCGCAGCCGCCGCTGCAATGATCCGAGCGATTGCCATTCCAGCCGGTAGAGCGGATAGCCGGTCGGCTGCCCTTGCGTGATCGGCGCGCCGGCGAGCTTCTTGTCCCAATTGTCGTTGTGACAGTTGGCGCAGCCGAGATTGAGCTGGCCCTGCCGCTGCATGAACAGCGCGTGTCCTTGTTCGATGAACGGCGCGAGCTTCGGGTCATCGCCGGTCTCGATCGGCATGCCGCGTGACTGCTGCGCGATATAGGCCGTGATCGCGAGCAACTCGCGGCTTTCATAGGCGAGCGGCGCCGCCTGCTGGTGATTGCTGCGGCAGAGATTGATCCGCTGTTCCAGGTCGATCGGTTTTCCAAGGGCTTTCTCGAAGGCCGGATAATGGGCCGCGACACCCTTCATGCTGACGCGCGCATCATTGTGGCAGTCGGCGCACGCCTTGTTTGCGGCGCCGGCCTTGCGCTTCCACAGCGCTTCACCGTCCAGTATCCAGAGCATGCCGGGATTGTCGGTGTCCTCGTCCTGCATCGCCTTGGTGTCCGGGCCCATGAAGCTGGTACCGGACCGGCGTTCGGACGGCGGAAACTCGGTGGCGAGCGCGGTGCCCGCGATCACAGCCAGAACCGCGATGCAGCCGACAATCTTCATTCGACAGTGATCGAAGCCGACGCGGTCTCCGAAAACCCCTTGTCGCCGATCCACTCGAATTCGAGCTTGCCGCTCTCGGTCGCCGTCGTGAAGAAGGTGATGAAGGGATTGGCGGCAATCGCCGGAAAGAAGTCGGCGCGGAAGATCTCCGCGCCATTGTAGCGGCAGGTGAAGCTCGTGATGATGTCGCGCGGCACCGCCTCGCCGGACGCGGTGTGACGATAACCGGTCTCCATGATGTGGGACATCAGTGTCTTGATCTCGATCACGTCGCCGCGCTTGGCCTTCTTCGGCACGTTGATCAGGGCGGACGGCATCAGATCGCCTCCTCGGTGCAGGCCGCGAGCGTCACCACGACATCGGCAGTCGCCGACCAGAACGTGTCGTCGGAGAGTCGGGCGATGGCCGTGACCTTCTGGCTGTCGGCGAGGCGGATACGCGTCGACACCTGGGCACGCCCGGCGCGCGAGCCGAGATAGAAATTGCCGATGTTCGGCTGCGGGTTCTTCTCGTTGAAGATGTGGATGCTTTTGACGTAGTCATCCGGCGTCATCGGGCTTGAGACGCTGACTGTCATTGGCACCGTGTTGCCGTTCTCGACCAGCTGCGGAATCTCGAGCTTGACCTTGCCGGTCCGCACATTGGCTTCGCCGACGACATTGCGGATCGCCGCCGATTGCGTGGCGGGCGTCGCCTCGGCCAGGGTGACGATCGGAACCGCTCCGAGCACCGCGGCGCTGCCGGCGAGGCCCAGGAATGTGCGGCGCGTGGTTTGATCCGAATCCGGCATCGGGCTTGTCCTTTGTCTGCGCATGATCTTATCGGAAAACCGGTTTCCACTTTTCCGGATCATGTGCTAGTTCCGCAACGTCACCAGATAGGTGACGATATCCTCGATCTGCTCCGCCGACAGGATCGGCTTGCCGCGCCACGAGGCGCCGACGCGCGTCAGTCCGTCCACGCGATAGTAAGACGGCATGATCGTCGCCGCATTGAGCCGCGAAGCGTCCACCAACCGCAATCGCAATTGTCCCTCGGACCATCGGCTGCCGCTCCCGGCGAGGTTCGGCACGAGGTCGCCCTGAAACGCCTGCTCGGGAAATGGGCCGCTATGGCAGAGGATGCAAGTGTTGGAGCGGTCAACGATCAGGGCGCGGCCACGCGCGGCGTCGCCTTTGGTTCCCGTCAACGGCTCCGGAATGGCGTCGCCGACGACCGTATAATGACGCAGAGCCTGCGCCCCGGCCTGACTGGAGACCGCGAACAGCATCGCCGCGCACAGCGCTATCAACGCGGCCCTAGCCAAAAGTGTCCACCGTGAGCGTCTTGAACCAGTCTGCCGCCTGTTCGGCCTCGCGCTGACGGACGTCAGGCGGCGCGTTGAGCGCGCTCGTCGTCACGTCAGTCTCGGCATATTGGTCGTCCTTCGGCTGATAGATGCCCTTCAACGAAAACCCGTAGCCCGGCGCCACGATGTTGTAGCAGGCGCCATCGAGCCGCGGCGTGTCGATGGGCTTGCCGGCCAACGCATGCACGATTGCGGCCGCGCACGCCTTGCCTTGCGCGCCTGCGGCCGAGGCCGATTTCGGAATCCCGCCGGCGATACAGGCGTCGCCGATGACGTGAACATTGGGCACGAGCTTCGAGGCGAAAGTAATTGGATCGATTGGGCACCAGCCGGTGCGGTCGGCGGCGCCGGCGACCTCGGCGATGCGGCCGGCCCTCTGCGGTGGGATCACGTTGGCGACGGCAGCGGTGTAGTTTCCGAAGTCGGTGACGATCTCCTTCGTTGTCGGATTGACCGACGTCACTCGTCCGCCTTGCGACAGCGCGATCCGCTCGATCATGTCGGGATAGAGCGCCTTCCAGGCATTCTCGAACAGCTTCTGCTGCGAATAATTGTCCCTGGCGTCGAGCACCAGGATCTTCGAGCGCGGTTTCCTCGCCTTCAGGTAATGCGCGATCAGGCTGGCGCGCTCGTAAGGTGCAGGCGGGCAGCGTAGCGGCGCGGCAGGGATGGCGATCACGACAAGGCCGCCGTCGTCCATGGCTTCGAGTTGTCTGCGCAACAGCAAGGTCTGTTCGCCGGCCTTCCAGGCATGCGGCATCTTCTCGGCCGCCCCCTCGTCATAGCCAGTCAGGGCGTCGAAGCGCATGTCGATGCCGGGCGCCAGCACAAGCCGGTCGTAGGACAGCGTGCTGCCGTCCGAGAGGCCGATCGTGCGTGCCTGCGCGTCGATTTTTGTGGCCGCCTGCGCCGCAACCGCAATGCCATCGGCCGCGATCCTGTCGTAGGTGAATTGCTGCACGGGAAGTTCGCGCAATCCGGCGATCACCTCGTTGCTGAACGGGCAGGCGGTGAACGTCCTGTTCGGCTCGATCAGCGTGACTTGAATCCTGGCGTCGAACCGCCGCAGCGCCCGCGCGCAGGCCGCACCGCCAAAGCCGCCGCCGATTACGGCGACGCGCGGTGCGGCTTGCGTGAATGACGGACGCGCCAGTGCCGCCGCTGCTGCGACAGCGGCGCCGCGGACGAGATCCCTGCGCGTCGGACGACGCGTGACGGCCATCATGACAATCCGGAAAAGGGAGCGACGGCGGGTCGGGGCCACCGCTCCTCGTGGCTCAGGCGAAGGTGATGTTCTGGTCGCGGAGTGGGAATGTGCGGATCCGTTTTCCCGTCGCCGCGAAATAAGCGTTCAGCACCGCGGGCGCCGCAACGCCGATGGTCGGCTCGCCGACGCCGCCCCAGAACCCGCCGCTCGGCACCATCACCGCCTCGACCTTGGGCATTTCGTTGATGCGCATCGAGCTGTAGGTGTCGAAGTTGGTCTGCTCGATGCGGCCGTCCTTGACGGTGCAGCCGCCATAGAACAGCGCGCTCAGGCCGTAGACGAAGGAGCCGGCGATCTGCCGCTCCACCTGCGCCAGGTTGACGATGTAGCCGGGATCGGTGGAGGCGACGATGCGATGCACCTTGATCTTGCTGCCGTCGGTCACCGAGATCTCGGCGGCGCCGGCGACATAGCTGCCATAACCCATCACCTGCGCGATGCCGCGATACACGCCCTGCGGCGCCGGCGTGCCCCAGCCGATCTTCTCGGCCACGGCATTGAGCACGGCGAGATGCTTGGGATGTTTCCCCATCAGCTTGCGGCGGAACTCGAGCGGGTCCTGGCCTGCGGCCTGGGCCAGTTCGTCCATGAAGCATTCCATGTAGATCGCGTTGTGATTGACGTTGACGCCGCGCCAGAAGCCCGGCGGAACGTGCGGGTTGCGCATCGCATGTTCGATCAGCAGGTTCGGCACCGAATAGCCGATCGCGGCCTCGCCGGATTGCGCGACGCCCTGGAACGCAGCCGGATCCATCCCGTTCTGCAGCGCTTCCGGGCGCACCGAGAACAGGATCGATTGGCCGGACAGGCGGTAGTGCAGCGCGACCAGGTTGTTGTCGACATCGAACGCGCCGGTCAGCTTGCACTGCGTGATCGGGTGATACTTGCCGTGCTGCATGTCCTCTTCGCGCGACCACAGCAGCTTGACCGGCGTGCCCGGCATCTGCTTGGCGATCGCGACCACCTGGCGGACATAGTCGGTCATGCCACGCCGGCCGAAGCCGCCGCCGAGCATCAGCTTGTGCACGTCGCATTTCTCGGCCGGCAAACCGGACACCTCCAGCACCGCCGCGAAGGCGGCCTCGCCGTTCTGGGTGCCGCACCACACCTCGCATTTGTCAGGCGTGTAGAGCGCGGTGGCGTTCATCGGCTCCATCGTGGCGTGGTTCTGGTAGGGATAGCTGTAGACCGCTTCGATCTTCTTGGCGGCGCCTGCGATCGCAGCCTTTGCGTCGCCATTCTTGTTGCCGACATAGGCCGGCTGGCCGTCATCCAACCCTTCGGCAAGCCATTTCGCGATCGATTCGCTGGAGACCTTCGCGTTGTCACCTTCGTCCCAGACGATCGGCAGTGCGTCGAGCGCGGTCTTGGCGTGCCACCAGGTGTCGGCAACGACAGCGACCGCGCTGTCGCCGACGCGCACCACCTTCTTGACACCCTTCATGTTGGCGATCTTGGCTTCATCGAAGCTCTTCACCTTGCCGCCGAACACCGGGCAATCCTTGATCGCGGCGTTCAGCATGCCCGGCAGCTTGACGTCGATGCCATAGACCATCGCGCCGGTGGTCTTGTCGACGGTGTCGAGCCGCTTCAGGCCTTTGCCCGCGATGGTCCAGTCCTTCGGATCCTTCAGCTTGACGTCGGCCGGCGGTTCGAGCTTGGCGGCCGCTTCCGCGACCTTGCCGTAAGTAGTCGTTCTGCCCGAAGGCGTGTGCGTGATGACACTGTTGGACGCCTTGCATTCCGAGGCAGGTACCTTCCAGTCGTTGGCTGCCGCCTGGATCAGCATCATGCGTGCCGTGGCGCCGCCCTTGCGGACATAGTCCTGCGAGGAGCGGATGCCGCGGCTGCCGCCGGTGGAGAAATCGCCCCAGGCGCGCTTGCGTGCGACGCTTTGGCCGGGCGTCGGATATTCGGTCGTGACCTTCGACCAGTCGCAATCCAGCTCCTCGGCGACAAGCTGGGCGAGGCCGGTGAGTGTGCCCTGGCCCATCTCGGAGCGGGCAATGCGGATCACCACCGTGTCGTCGGGTTGGATCACGACCCAGGCGTTGACTTCGGGCGAGCCGTCGGCGGCGCGCACCGCGGAAGGCCCGCCGAAGGGAAGGTCGAGGCCGAGCGCGAGACCGGCACCGGCGGTGGCCGTGCCGATCACGAAGGCGCGGCGATTGAGCCTTGGCATGTTGAGGTTTGACATGACGTGCTGGTTCATGGCTGCCTCCTCACGCGTTCGCGGCAGCATGGATCGCCTCGCGCACCTGCTGGAAGGTGCCGCAGCGGCAGATATTGGTGATGGCGTCGTCGATGTCCTGATCGGTCGGCTTGGGGTTCTCCTTCAACAGTGCGGCCACCGCCATGATCATCCCGCTCTGGCAATAGCCGCATTGCGGCACGTCATTGCCGATCCAGGCCTGCTGCACCTTGTGCAGCGCGCCGTTGGCGCCGAGGCCCTCGATGGTGATGATCTCCTTGCCTGCGGCTTCGCTGACCGTGACGCCGCAGGAGCGCATCGCGACGCCGTCGATATGCACGGTGCAAGCGCCGCATTGCGCAATGCCGCAACCGTATTTCGTCCCCGTCAGCCCGACATTCTCTCTGATTGCCCAGAGCAGCGGCGTGTCGTCCTCGACGTCTACATTGATTGTCTTGCCGTTTATTTTGAGGTTTGCCATCGCTTCCACCTGATTGGTCCAATCCACCGATTGAACTTCGCCGCGATGTTGGCCGTGAACCCTGAACGGTTCAAATCAAGAAAATTCGTTTTCAGCGCGGGAAGATTGTTGATGGCGCGGTGTTGAGCCGCACTCCTCGCGCCACATAGCTGTCATGCTTTTTTCGGTGAAGTGACTGCCAGCCGCAGGAAGCTCATGACGCTGCCGACCGCCGCAAACCCTGCGCCCAGCGCAAGCGCGAGCGTCGCGCCTTCGCGATCGGCTATCGCAAAGCATAGGGCGGCCAACGCAGCGCCCGTGGTCTGTCCGATCAGCCGCGCGGTTGCGACGATACCGCTGGCGCTGCCGCTGCGATGTGTCGGGGCGCTCGACATGATCGCCTTCATGTTGGGTGTCTGGAAGAAACCGAAGCCGAGGCCGCAGATCATCATGCGCCAGACGATGTTGGCGATGCTGGGCTCCGCCGGCAGCGTCGACAGCAGCATCATGCCAATGCCGAGCAGCAGCAGGCCGATGCCGCCGAGGATGCCGGCCGGGTAGCGGTCGGAGAGCCGTCCGCCGATCGGCGCCATGATGGCGACGACCAGCGGCCAGGGCGTCATAAAGAAGCCGGTTTCGACCTGAGACCGGTGCAATATGTCTTCGAAGTAGAACGGCAAGGACACGAAGCCGAGCCCCTGCACAGCAAATGAGCAGATCGCGGTGGCGGCAGAGAGCGCAAAGACGGGCCGGCGGAACAAATCGATCGGCAGCATCGGCGCGGGATGATCGGCATGCCGCCGGGTGAGGATCCAGCCGAACGCCAGGGCGCCGACGAGTTCGGCGATCACCAGCGCCGGTGCCGCCTTGTGGGCGGCGCTTCCGATGCCGGTGATAAAGAGGCCGAGACAGGCGCTGGCGAGCGCCGCACCGAGGAAGTCGAAGGCGTGGGTGGCGCGCGGCGTCGGCGGCAGCGTCTTCAGGCCGATCACGACGGCGATCAGGCCGAACGGAATGTTGACGGCGAACAGCCAAGGCCATGGTCCGAGCGCAAGAATGCCGGAGGCGATCGTCGGCCCCAGGGTGAAGGCGGTGGCGACGACGAGCGCATTGTGGCCGAAACCGCGGCCGTGCATCCGGCTGGGATAGACGAAGCGGACCAGCGCGGTGTTCACGCTCATCAGGCCGCTGGCACCCAGTCCCTGCAGGGTTCGCGCGACGAGAAGGCTTGGCAGGGACCACGCCAGCGCACAGCCGAGTGACGCCACTGTGAACAGCAGGAGGCCGCACAGATAGATGCGCTGATGGCCGACGATTTCGCCGAGTGCGCCGAGCGGCAGCAGCGTCGCGACCAGGGCGATCTGGTAGACATTGACGACCCAGACGACCTCGGCGGGGCTGACTTGGAGATCGTTGGCGATCGCCGGCAGCGCGATGTTGGCAATCGCCGTATCGAGCGAGGCCATTGCCAGCGCCGTGAAGATCGCGGCCACCGCCCAGCGCCGGCGTTCCCAGGGCAATCCATCGGTCTTGGGCGCCGAGGGTGCGCCGGCCGTCGGGGTCTTTTCGAGCATGTCTTAGATGTCTCCGCGCCCGCCATGTACTACGCCAGCACTTCGTTCCACAGCGGTTCCACTGCATGATGCGTATGCGAAGCGGCCTTGCCGGAGGCCGTCGCGTTCCGGTGCCCTCAATGGCGCGCAGGATCCGGCGGCCGGCCGCGCCGAGCGCCAGGTCATTCTGGAGCGCATGATCCATCATGACGCGGGACATCACGATCAGGTCTTCGATGGCGTCACCCTTGACGGGCCCGCCAATCCCGCTTCGCCGCATGTCATCTTGTGTCCGCCGGTGCGTCACAGAATCGCGCGGTGGCGACTTTCGGATAGCTTGCGTCATCGGAGCGATCGACTACCCTTGGCATACAAGCTCGCCGCGCGTCCAGAACGCGGCTGCAGAGGGGAAGCGCATTGCACGGACAGGCGGACCGGCGCAGCGAAGTCAAGCGTGGCGCCAGCGAGGGCGCTCGTCGCCGTGCGTTCTCCGGCCTCTGGGTCACGGCGCTGCTGGCGCTGCTGACCTTCCTGGTCATCTATCCCGTCTTCATGCTGCTGCTCGGCGCGCTTACCGACACCAATCCGGTGGTCGACGGCATCCGTCTCAGCCTCAGCCACCTGTCGATCACCAACTTTCTCACCGTGCTCGCCAACCCGAATGTCGGAGAGGCGTTGCTCAACACGCTGATCGCCTGCGGTGGGGGCACGGCCATCGCCGTCGCGATCGGGCTTTTGTTTTCCTGGATCGTCGTTCGCACCAACACGCCGTTCAAGGGCTTCATCGCCGCGGCCAGCATCCTGCCGCTGTTCGCGCCGCCTCTTGTGGCGGGCGTCGCCTGGGTCATTCTCGGCTCGCCGAAGACCGGGCTGATCAACACGGTGTTCAAGTGGATGGGATCGGACCTGCGGGTCGATTTCTATTCGATGTGGGGCCTGGTGTTCGTGTTCGGCATCTACTACGCGCCCTATGTCTACATGTTCACCTCGTCCGCGCTGCGCAACATGGATCCGAGCCTGGAGGAGGCCGCGGAAATCTCCGGCGCCAGTGCGTTCGCGACACTGTTCACGGTGACGTTCCCGCTGATCATGCCCGCGATCGTGTCGGGCATGCTGCTGTCCTTCATCGTGATGCTCGGCATCTATGGCATTCCCGCGGTGCTGGGCGCGCCGAGCAACATCAACGTGCTGACGACCTATATCTTCAAGCTTACCAACTGGTCGCCGCCGCTCTACAACACCGCGGCCGCGGTTGCGATCCTGCTGATGGTGGTGACGGGGCTGCTGGTCTATCTCCAGCAGAAGGTGCTGAGCGGGCGCAGCTACACCACCGTCGCAGGCAAGGCGTTCCGGCCGCGCAGCCTCGATCTTGGTCCCTGGCGCTGGCTCACCTTTGCGCTCGGTGTCGTCTACTTGCTTGTCGTCGTAGTGCTGCCGTCGCTGGCGCTGATCGTCGCCGCCTTCCGCAAGTTCATGTTCATCCGCGACGTCGCGAGCCTGTTCGACATGCGGCAGTACTCGCTGATGCATTTCCGGAGCATCTTCGACAATCCGCTGACGGTGAGATCGATTTACAACGCCGTCGAGGTCGGCATCATCACCGCGGTCGCCGGCGGCGCGCTGGCCTTTGCGATCGGCTACACCATCCATCGGACGCGAGTGAGCGGACGGCGCGCGATCGACCTGATCTCGACGTTGCCGGTCGCGATCCCCGGCCTCGTGGTCGGCGTCGCCTATCTCTGGGCCTGGATCGGCGTGCCCGGCGGACTTTACGGCACGATCTGGATTCTCGCGCTCGCCTTCATCGCGCGCTTCATGCCCGACACCGTGAAGGCGCTTTCGACCTCGTTCATGCAGATCCATCGCGAGCTCGAGGAGGCTGCCTGGGTCTGCGGCCGGGGCATGCTCGGCACGATCGGGACGATCGTGCTGCCGCTGGCGCGGCCGGGCGTGCTGGCCGCGATGACATTGCTGTTCGTGCTGGCGATCCGCGAGCTCGGCTCGTCGCTGTTCCTTTACACCAGCAACACCATGGTGATGTCGGTCTTGCTGCTCGATTATTACGAGGGCGGCAATGTCGGAAAGACCGCGGCCTTCAGCCTGGTGCAGACGGTGCTGCTCGGCGTCCTGATCGGCGGGGCCAACTGGCTGTCGCGCGGCGCCGCGCAGCGCAACGTGACGCGAACCGGATAACAACGAGCGAGGGGAGGATTGGCGATGGATAGACGGACCTTCACCACAATGGCCTTGGCTGGTGTCGCGGCGCTCGCGCTGCCGCCGGCTGCGCGAGCCGAGGAGTTCGGCTCGCCCGAGCTGATCAAGGCTGCGAAGGCCGAGGGCAAGCTCGTCTATTACACCGCGAACTTCGCCGAGATCGAGCAGCAGGTGATCAAGGCCTTCAACAAGCGCTTCCCCGAAATCCAGATCGAGATGGTCCGCGCGCCCGGCGGCCAGCTCATCACTCGCGTGAAGACGGAGGCCGCAGCGGGCAAGCTGATCGCCGACGTGGTTGATCATTCCGACCGCGCGCTGATGCAGCCGCTGGAGAATCTGTTCCAGGATTATGCGCCGCCAAACGCGGCCGACTACAGCAAGGACGCGCTGATCTCGCCAAAGCTCTGGCCGCGCGCGACCCTCGCCTGGTCGATCGCCTACAACACCGAGCTGGTGAAGGACCCGCCGAAATCCTGGATGGATCTGACCAAGCCGCAATATGACAAGATGATCGGGCAGGTGTTCGCGCAGTCCGGCGGCACGACCTGGACGCGGATCATGTTCGAGCGCCAGGTGCTCGGCGAGGACTACTGGGCCAAGCAGGCCGCGACACACCCGGTGCTCTATCCCTCCGGCGCGCCGATGGCCGATGCGCTGGTGCGCGGCGAGATTGCGATAGGGCCGCTGCTCTACAACGTGATCTACCAGAAGAAGAAGGACGGCGCCCCGGTCGAGATCTTCTTCCCGCCCGAGGGCGCGCCGGTCAATCCCTACGCCACCGGCATTCCGAAGACGGCCGCGCATCCGAATGCGGCGAAACTGTTCCTGAACTGGTGCCTGTCGAAGGAGGGACAGACCTTCATGATCAAGGAACTCGGCAACCTCACCTCGTTGAAGGATCCGCCGGCCTTCCCCGAGGGGTTCGATCCCAAGGTGGTCAAGCTCTGGTATCCGAACTTCGACCAGTATGTGAAGCTGCATGCCGCGTGGGTGGCGGACTGGGACAAGACGTTCGGCTATCGGCAGTAGGCGATGGGTACGGCGATGACGGCGACGCTCGAGGTCACCGAACTCAGAAAGCAGTTCGCGATTGGCCGCCCGGCCATCGACGGCGTCAGCTTCACAGTGCCGGCCGGCGAGATCGTGGTGCTGCTCGGCCCGTCGGGCTGCGGCAAGACCACGACCCTGCGCTGCGTCGCCGGGCTCGAGCATCCGACCGGCGGCGAGATCAGCATCTCCGGGCGCGTGGTGTCGTCGCCGGCGCGCGGCATCCTGGTGCCGCCGCGATCGCGCGACCTCGGCATGGTGTTCCAGTCCTATGCGGTGTGGCCGCACATGACAGTGCGGCAGAACGTGGTCTATCCGCTGAAGCACCGGAGCATCGGGCGCGCCGAGGCGAACCGCATGGTCGAGGAGGCGCTCGCGCTGGTTGGGTTGTCCGAATATGCCGACCGCCCGGTGGTGGCGCTCTCGGGCGGGCAGATGCAGCGCGTGGCGCTGGCGCGCAGCATGGTCTACCGCCCGCAGCTCTTGTTGCTCGACGAGCCGCTGTCGAACCTCGACGCCAAGCTGCGCCTGCGGCTGCGCGATGATCTGCGCGTCATCCTCAAGCAGACTGGCATGACCGCGCTCTACGTCACCCACGACCAGGCCGAGGCGGTCGTGCTCGGCGACCGCATCGGGGTGATGCGTGACGGCAGGCTGCTGCAGATGGATACGCCTGATCGGATCTACAATCGTCCGGCCGACCTGTTCGTCGCCAACTTCACCGGCGCCACCAATGAACTCGCGGGCACGCTGGTCGCATGCAACGGCGGCTACGGCGTGGTCGATTTCGGCGATGGTAGGCAGGGCGAGGTGGCGCTGCTGCAGGCGCTCGGACCGGACGACAAGGTGCGCGTGGCGTTGCGGCCCGAGAACATCGCGATCGGCCGCCCCGACGGCGCCAACACGTTCGCGGCCAAGGTGCTCGACCGCCGCTATCAGGGCACCCAGACCGCCTACAGCATCGAGTTGTTCGGCAAGCGGCTGGAGGCGATCGAGCTCGGCACGGCCGCCCGCCATCAGGTCGGCGTCGAGGCGCCGGTCTCGCTGCCGCGCGAATGCCTGTGGGCCTATCGCGACAGCGGCACGACGTCCTATGACTAGCGATGGCTGGACGATTGGTCCTCCAAAATACTAGCTGTGTGCGCCGAGCCCCAGGCTCGCATAGATCCGCCGCGCATAGGCGCCGAACGCATCCGTCGTCTTGATCGGCAGGTCGCGCGGGAGGGGCAGGTCGATCGGAAAATACTCGGACATGCGGGCCGGCCCCGCTGTCAGCACGGCGCAATGCGAGCCCAGGAATACGGCTTCCTGGATGCTGTGCGTGACGAAGATGATGGTCTTGCCGCTCTCGCGCCAGATGCGCAGCATCTCCAGATTCATCTGCTCGCGGGTCAGCGCATCCAGCGCGCCGAACGGCTCGTCCATCAGGATCAGTTTGGGATCATGGACGAAAGCGCGCGCGATCGCGGTGCGCTGCTGCATGCCGCCGGAGAGTTGCTGGGGATATTTGTCCTCGTAGCCGGCAAGGCCGACCATGTTGAGCAGGTCGCGGGCCCGCTCGCGCGCCGCCTTGATGGGCAGACCGACGATCTCCGCCGGCAGCAGCACATTGTCGAGGATGGTGCGCCACTTCAGCAGCAGCGCCTGCTGGAACACCATGCCGATGTCGCGGGCTGGATCGAATGGCGTCTTTGCGTTGCCGATTCTGACCGTGCCGCCGTCGGCCGCATGCAGGCCGGCCAGGATCTTCAGCACGGTGGTCTTGCCGCAGCCGGAGGGGCCGACCAGCGACACCAGCTCGCCTTCCTGCACGTCCATGGTGACGTCGGACACTGCGAGGAATTCGGCGCCCTTCGACCGGTAGAGC
Organism: Bradyrhizobium sp. ISRA464; assembly: GCF_029910095.1. Classification (NCBI taxonomy): domain Bacteria; kingdom Pseudomonadati; phylum Pseudomonadota; class Alphaproteobacteria; order Hyphomicrobiales; family Nitrobacteraceae; genus Bradyrhizobium; species Bradyrhizobium sp. ISRA464. The sequence goes on from NZ_CP094526.1 coordinate 2,567,862, forward strand.
TTTCGGACGTTGCGCAGGCTGATGAAGGGCTCCGCCGTCATGCCAGCCATTTCTCCAGGTTGGCGGCGACGAAGGCGTCGTCGGAGAGATCGGCATGCTCGCGGCAGACGCGATCGATCTCGGCCATCTGGCCGGGGCTCAGGCCCTCATTCGGATCGAGGCACCAGATGCCCTGCATCAGTCCCTGGCGCCGCAGGATCTCGTGGCAGCCGGCGATGCAGCCGTGGAAATTGTTGGCGACGTCGAAGAAGGCGCTGTTGCAATCGGTGACGCGGGCGTCGAGCGCAAGCAGGTCTGCCGGCACGGTCTCCTTGTGGCGCGCCGCCTTGCAGGCCTCGAACTGCTTGATGGCGCTCGCGGTCCACACCGACCAGTGGCCGAGCAGGCCGCCCTTGAAATAAGTCCGCGTGGTGACGCCCTGCTCGCGCAGGTCGAACGGCAGCGTGAGGTCGAGCAGGATGTGGTCGTCATTGCCGGTGTAGAGCGCGACGCGATCGAGTGCGCCGGCGGCGGCGACGCCGCGCAGCACGTCGAGGGTGCGGTAGCGGTTGAACGGCGCGATCTTGATCGCGATCACGTTGTCGATCATGGCAAAGCGCCGCCAGAAATCGGTGCTGAGGATCACGCCGCCGACCGCTGGCTGCAGGTAGAAGCCGACCAGCGGGATCTCGTTTGCCACCGCTTCGCAGTGGGCGATGATCTCGTCCTCGGAGGCGGACTTCATCGCCGCAAGGCTGAGCAGGCCGGCGTGATAGCCGATGCCGCGCGCGACCTTCGCCTCCGCAACCGCCTGGCTGGTCGGGCCGGCGAAGCCGGCGACCAACGCGAGCGGTCGTTTGCTCCAGGCCGCGGCCGTCTCGGCGGCAAGCTCCAGCACCGGTCTGTAGAGGCCGACGTCACGGATCGCGAACTGCGTGGTGTGGACGCCGACGGCGAGCCCGCCTGCGCCGGCGTCGATGTAGTAGCGGGTCAGCGCGCGCTGGTGCCTGACGTCGAGCCGGCGATCGGCATCGAGCGCGAGCGGATGCGCAGGCACCACCGTGCCATCGGCGATCAGCTTGCGGATCTCTGGCTTGATGTCGCTATGGTGCATGGCCTGTCCTATCCAAATTCCGGTCCCGCGACGGCAAAGGGTTGCTCCGCACCCGGCGTTGTCCGCGGGCCGAACCGCATCCGCTGGAACGGCCGTTCGATGGTCCAGCCCGCGGCGACGAGACCCTTCAGGAAATCGGTTTGCGAATGCACGGCGTCGATGATCAGCGGCCGCGTCTCGGATTGCGCGATGGCTTCGACCAGCGCGATGGCACCCGCGGCATCATCCGCAAACAGCGGCCCGACATGGCGGGCGACGCGTCCGTCGCGGACAAGCGCAATCGCCTTGTCATTCGACGCGAGGCGCGAGCCGGAGCGACCGCAAAACTCCTGCAGCAACGTTTTGCGTTCAAAGCCGTATGCGCTGCGATCGCGCCTTATCAGATCGTCAGCCTGTCCAGCTAACGACGCTTTTGTGCCTTCACGTCCTCCCGTCGCATTGGTCAGGCGAAGCCGGCGCAGCTCCAGCGTCGGCGTGAAGCCGAGTGGGCCGTAGACCCCAGTACCCGCCGGCGTCGCGTCAAGCCATGTCGTCAGCTTCCGCTGCCGCGCCGCGTCCAAGCAGGCATCCACAAGCCGGGTCGCGAGGCCGCGGCGCTGCCAGCTCGCGGTGACCAGCACCATGCTGATCCAGGCGTTGCCGTCGGAGTAGGGCAATAGCGCTGCGGTCGCGATCAGATGATCTCCGTCGCGCACGCCGAACACGATGCCGTGGCTCAGGAAAAATTGCCAGTCGGCCTCGTTCTGGTTCCAGTGCGCTTCCGTCGACAGCGCAAGGCCGGCCGGCGCGTCATCGACGCCCAGCTCGACGATTGCGAGGTCGTCAGTACCGGCCATCGCGCACCTCATATTTGGTGGGCTTGCCGAAGCTCGGCATCGACCGCGCAACCCAGTCGGCGGTCCAGGCGACGAGCTGGTCGGTATCGACGATCGGCAGGCCGAACAGTTTCACGGCCTGCGCGGTATTGGTGAGCCAGGCGGTCGGTTCCTCCTTGCCGACGATCACCGGCGCGCGGCCAAAACGCTGGCCGAATTTGGCGGCGAGGTCGCGCACCGCGAGGATCTCGTGACCGCTGACATTGATCGGCGAGGTCGGCGTGTCGCAATGCGCGAGGCAGCGCAGCGCCTGCGCCGCCGCATCGCCCTGCCAGATGAAATTGACATGGCCGAGGCTGACGTCGATCGGCTTGCCCAGATACACCTTGCTGGCGATATCGTGCAGCACGCCGTAACGCATGTCGATCGCGTAATTGAGGCGGAACAGGCGGCCGGGCGTCGAGAACTTGCGGGAGAAATACTCGAACATGCGCTCGCGCCCGACGCAGGACTGCGCGTATTCGCCGGGCGGGTTCGGCGCCATGTCTTCGTCGGAGCCCTTGCCGTCGACCGGCACGAAGGGATAGACGCAACCGGTCGAGAACGCCACGATCCGCGATCCCGCGAAGGCCTGCGCGACCAGCGCCGGGACATGCGCGTTCATCGCCCAGGTCAGCGAGAGATCGCCTTCGGCACCGAACTTGCGGCCGGCCATGAAGATGACGTTCGGGCTCTTCGGCAACGCCTTGATCGCGGCTTCGTCGAGCAGATCGCAATTGATGGTTTCGATGCCGCGGGCCTGCAGCCAGTCCTTCACGCTCGCGTCGCTGAAGCGCGCGACGCCGATCACGCGGCGATCGGGCAGGGCCTGCTTGGCCAGTCCGGCCAGGGTCGGGCCCATCTTGCCGGCGACGCCGAGGATCATGATGTCGCCGTCGACCTTGCCGAGATCGTCGATCAGCGCCTGGCTCGGCCGGCACAAGAGCTCGTCGAGCGCGGCGACGTCGGGGATCGTGTCAGGCAGGGTGTCGCGGGTGAGCAGCATGGGTCGTTCCTGTTGTTATTGCAGCCTGACGTCGCGGACCACGAACAGCCGTTCGAGGCCGAGCACGAGGCCGTAGAGGGCCACGCCGAGCAGGGTGAGCAGCACCACGGCCATCACCATCGCGGGCGTATCGAGCGAGGACTGCACCTGGATCATCAGGTAGCCGAGCCCGCGCTCGGAGGCGATGAATTCGCCGACGATCGCGCCGGCGACCGCGAGGATGGCGCCGACCTTCATGCCGGAGAACACGTAGGGCAGCGACCCCGGCAGCTGGATCTTGCGGAACACCGTCCAGCGCGAGCCGCGCAGCGATTTCACCAGATCGAGCAGATCCGGCTCGACCTCGCTCAGGCCGCGCGCGGTGGTCAGCAGGATCGGGAAGAAGCAGATCGAGAACGCGATCAGCATGTTGGGCACGATGCCGTAGCTGAACCACACGATGACCAGCGGCCCCAGTGCGACCTTCGGGATCATGTTCATAGTCACGAACAGCGGCAGCAGCAGCAGGCTGACCAGCGGCGACCAGGTGAACACCACGGCGAGCGCGACGCCGACCAATGCCCCCAGGCAGAAGCCGCCGAGGATCTCGGCCGCGGTCACCAGCAGATTTTGCAGCCAGGCATATTTGGCGGCGCCAAGCGTCGCGATGGTTTCCAGCGGCGAGGGCAGGATGAATTTCGGGATGTGGAAGGCGTCGACCACGATCTGCCAGACCACGATCACGGCCAGATGCGCGATCAGGATGATCGCAAATGACCGCGCCGACCGTCCTCCGCCGTTGAACACCTGGTTCCTCCCTGTCGTTGCGCATGTCCTTCGGGCGCCCGGGCAACCTATCGCGGTCTTCGATAGCTTTCAACCATCTGGTTGATTAGAGGTTCGTCCCACCGAAAGCATATTCAGGTCCTTCCCGACGCGATTTGTGCGAGGGCACGTGCCGCGCGCATTCGTCGTCCTGGCGAAAGCCAGGACCCATAACCACCGCATTTGATTGTGAAGGGGATCGTGGCCCTGGCGTTGCGCAGCAACGAGCACTTGGGGTAATGGGTCCTGGCTTTCGCCAGGACGACGCCGAGTTTGTTGCGTTGCGCAACGTCACATCTTCCGCCTTCGCCAAAGGCTTCGGCGGACAAGTCGCTTCGCTCGCAATGACGGAGACACAAAACACCGTTCTCGCGACACGATCTGTCCGAGGTTTGCTTATATCTTCGCCGCTCTTCGATCAGAGGGCGCAGGGAAAGCCGGGTGCCGATCGCACCCATGGGTCCCGTGCGAATAGAAAGCACGGGAGGTAGGACCACAGGTGAAACCGGAGCAATCCCGGCTTTCCCTGCGCGATGGTTTACGGCTTATACGTGCTCTCCCCGGCGAGACTGGGCTTTGTTGTCACCGTCATCAGTGAGAGATTTTGCCCCCTAACTGATGAGACACCTGCCACTAGGGCGTCAGGCCTGCACGACTTCGCCGTCCGCTATCTGCCACGCTCGTCAGCCGTGACATCGGCGTCCACCGCATCTCGACCCAGCACTCGTGACGATCGCGAAGCGCCCCTCAAGCGGGTGAGACGGGTGGATCATAGACTGAGTTGTACTTCTGGAAAACAGAAATATTTTTGCTGTGAGGGCTTGCCACGTCGGGCAACTCAGTGATTGGCAGGTTAGGGACGCACCGGCGGAAGGGTTCGAACGCGCAGCATAACCGGCATATGCGATTGCCCTGCCGCAAGGGGGGAGGGAGCCTGAGCCGCGTGCTCACCTTACTGTTGTGACCGCCCGCTACGGCCGCAGCGACTGCATCACGAGATCGACGACATGCTTGCGCCGCGCGCGTTTCTCGGTCGGGCTGGAGAGGTCCTTGCCGAAGATTGCCGACAGCGTCGGCGTGTTGGAGAAGAAGAAGTAGCTCAGCCCCGCAATCGAGATGTAGAGGTGCACGGGGTTGACGCCCTTGCGAAAGGTCCCGGCGCGGACGCCTTCGGCGAGGATCTTCGAGACCATGCTGACCAGTGGCGAATGCATCGCCTCGAGCCTGCGGGAGCCGCGGACATGGCGCGCGCCGCCGCGGTTCTCGTCGTTCAGCAGCACGATGAAGTCGGGGTGGGCGGCGAGATGGTCGAACGAGGCCTCGATCAGCGTCTTGATCGCCGCGTCGGGCGGCAAGCCTTCGAGATTGAGCTTGCGCTCCTGCTCGCGGATCTCCTCATAGACCCATTCGAGCACGGCGAGGTAGAGCGCGTCCTTGTCGCCGAAATAGTGATAGACGAGTTGCTTGTTGACACCGGCGCGCGCCGCGATCTCGTCGACCCGGGCGCCGGCCAGCCCGTTCTCCGCAAACTCGCGCCGCGCCGCGGTCAAGAGCTTCTTCCTTGTGGCGACGGGGTCGCGGCGCTGCGGCTTGGTGTCGTCCGATTGTCTCTTGAGCATTTCCAACCAAACAGTTGACAACTCGTCTCGTCCTCTGTTGCATTGGTAGCGTCAGGGAGGTGCGGCGACAAGGCCAGCCTTGTGGCTTGAGGAGGATGCGATGAGAGGTTTGAGAGCGGTGGCTTTGGCGATCGCGCTCGCGATGCCGGCGGCACCGTCCGTTGCGGGCGAGGCTGTCAACCTGATCCTGAACTGGACGCCGACCGCGGATCACTCGCCGTTCTATTATGCCAAGGCGCAGGGCTGGTACGAGAAGGCCGGCATCGATCTCACCATCGAGGTCGGCAAGGGCTCCGGCGTCTCGGCGCTGAAGGTCGGCTCGGGCGGCTCGCCATTCGGCATCGCCGACCTCGCGACCATGCTGGTGGCCAAGGGCAAGGGTGCCGACGTCGTGGCGCTGATGAGCATCTACGCCAACACTGGCCAGACCTTCTACTGGCTGAAGAGCTACAGCGTGAACGGGCCGAAGGATTTTCCTGGCCACAAGATCGGCAACCCGCCCGGCGACGCCTCGCGCGTGATGTGGCCGGCCTTCGCCAAGGCTGCGGGGATTGCGCCCGACTCCGTGACGTTCGTGAATGTCGGCCCGACCGCCAAGATCGCCGCGCTGAAGAGCCACACCGTCGATATCATCAGCGACTTCTACAACGAGCACGACCTGAAGGTGATCGAGTTCGGCAAGGACCTCGGCTTCCTCAACTGGAAGGACATCGGCCTCAACCCCTACGGCAATTCGCTTGTCGTCAACGGTGCCTACATGGCGAAGCACCCGAAGCTGGTGGAAGACTTCGTGCGGATCACCCAGAAGGCCTATGCCGCCTGCGTCGCCGACGTCGCGCCCTGCCTGAAGGCGCTGCTCGACCAGGCCTCCGGCCTCGACAAGGAGAACCAGGAGCGGCAGTGGGAGCGCATCAAGCACCTGATGACCGACGAGTTCACCACAACGAAGGCGCTCGGCTGGATCGACGGTGAGCGGATGAAGAAGGACTACGAGCTGGTGCAGACCTATCTCGGCATGGAGAAGCCGTTCGACGTCAACACCGCGTTCACGACCAGGATGCTCGACGGCAGCATCAAGATGGATGCGAGCAAGGTGAAGAAGTGAGTCCAAGCCGCGTACTGATAATTTGAAGCAGACATGCCAAGATCGACGCCATCGGCGAGGGGACATGCCACCCGTGCGCGCCGCGGCAGTCGAACGTGAATCTGATGCGCGGCTTCACCTTTGCCATCCGGGCAAACCCAACCCAAGCCGCCAAACGGCCAGGCTCTTGTCAGGTCGGCTGCGTTCCCTCAACCCACGCTTGCTCTTCGCTTGAGCGCGTCAGGAGCTTGTGCCGCATCGGCTTGAGAACAAAGATGGCCATCAGCGCGGCAATGATGTTGAAGAGCGAGGCGATGATAAAGGCGCCCTTCCAGCCGCCGGTCTCCACCACCAACACGTTGGCGAGCGGCACAAGCAGTGACGCTGTTCCTTTCGCGGTGTACAGCAAGCCCGCATTGGTCGTAGCGTACTTGACGCCAAAGCAATCGGTGCAGGAGGCGGGAAAGAGGCTGTAAATCTCGCCCCAGGCGAAAAATACGACCCCGCTCAGAAGCACAAATCCCAGTGGGTTTTGCCCATACACGTACAGGGCCCATATGCCGATGCCCTCCAACAGGAAGGCAATGAACATGGTGTTCTCCCGACCGAGAAAATCGGAGACCCAGCCGAAGAACGGCCGTGTAAGTCCATTGAGGACTCGATCGATCGTCAACGCAAACGTCAGCGCCGGCAGGGTGATGCCGATCAACGCGACTGGCGTGGTGTCGAGATGAAAGTCCTTGGCGATGGGCTTGAGTTGCGCCGTTGCCATCAATCCCCCCGCCGCCATCAGCATGAACATCAGATACATGACCCAGAAGGTCGGTTCTCTGAGCACCTGCAACGGTTGATATTGAAGGCGACCTTGCTGCACGAGTCGCGAGGCTTCCGGTGCTTGTCCGCGCCGCGGTGCAAACAGCAACAACGAGAGTACAACGACGATGACGCCTTGGCCGATGCCGAAGGTCAAAAACGTATTCTCGTAGCCATGCGTTGAAATCATCCTTTGAATGGGAATGATCGTAAGCGCCGAGCCGATGCCGAAGCCGGCGGCGGTCAATCCGGCCGCGAGCCCGCGGCGGTCCGGAAACCATTTGAGTGCGTTGCCGATGCAGGTGCCGTAAACAGCTCCTGCCCCGAGACCGCCGATGATCTGGGCTATGTATAACATCCAAAGCGAGGCTGCGAAGGAGTTGAGAACCCAGGCGAGCCCGGTGAGCCACCCACCCGCGAAGACGACGATCCGCGGCCCGAAGCGATCGACGAGGTAGCCCTCGGCGGGTACCAGCCAGGTTTCAAAGAGCACGAAGAGCGTGAACGCCACCTGGATCGACGCCAGGCTCCAACCAAATTTCTGGCTGATGGGAATCGTGAAGAGTGTCCAGCCATATTGGAGGTTGGCGATCATCACCATGCAGATGATGCCGATTACGAGCTGGCTCCAACGGGTTGCTTCGGAAGCCCGCTCCACGGGCGGATCGGTTTGTGAGGTTGCGGTCATTGGGGTCACTCCTCGCCCTGCGAACTAACGCCCGGAACCTTGCTCAGGTTCCCTGGAATGCCATATGCATCACCCAAATCCGCTCTGGGGCGGCATTGGGCAGTTGCAGCTATCTCACGAGCCCTCAAGGGCCGTCGCGAGCAGCATCGCCGGCGTCGCGCCCGTGCCTAGTCGCCGACGTGTACTCTAGCCTTCCACGACCAGCGCGCGGATGCTACGGGCGAGCCCGAGGATGCGCGGGCCGCATTCGCGCTCGATCTGCTCCGGGCTGAAGCGGAATGAGGGAACGCCGCAATTGACCGACAGGCATTCGCCGGTCGGCGTGCGATAGAGCGGTGCCGCGACGCCGAAGATTTCGCGCCGCCATTCGCCGATCGAGACGGCGAAGCCGCGCTCCCTGCACAATTCGATGTCGGGCAAGGTCCGCTTCCGGACGTAGTCGAGGTCGTCGGGCCGCTCGGCCTTCACGCGCGCCACATAGGTGTCGAGCTCGTCCCTGGTGAACAGCGACAGCAGCGCGCGTCCGACCGCGGTCGGCGCCAGCGAAGAGACGAAGCCGACGTCAGGCACGTGCGGCGCGGCATCCGTCGTGCGCAGTGTCTCGACATAGATGAAGTCGAGCCCGAACGGCATCGCGATCGACACGGTGCCGCCGGCATAGGCCGCGAAGTCGCGCATCAGCGGGCGCGCGAGCTGGCGGACCTTCAGCGACGACAGGACGGGGTAGGCGGCGGCGAGCACGCCGAGCCCGAGCACGAAGCGGCCCTTGGCGTCGCGCCTGAGATAGCCGAGCTGCTCGAGCGTATAGGTCAGCCGCGACACCGTCGGCCGCGACAGGCCGGTATGCAGCGCGAGCTCGGCATTCGACAGCGAGCCGGGGTGATTGCGGAAGGCCGCCAGCACATCGAGCCCATGCGCCAGGGTGGTCGCAAAGGAGGGATTCGCTTGAACTTCGGCCGAGGAGGAGGCTGTCATGCAAAATAATGGTCTTAGATAGCAGTCTCTGTCAATATATCGAAATATATTTGCCAATCGTTCCAATATCGGCTTATGTCCCGCGGACAACGACAAATGACCGCTGGAGTGAGGCGCCTTCCGATGACGACGACCGACCAGGTCCGGGACGCAAAACCCGCCGCGATCGACAAGGAGCGGCTTCGGCAAAAGTATGTGGAGGAGCGCAACAAGCGGCTGCGTCCGGACGGCAACGACCAATATCTGCAAATCAAGGGACAGCTCGCGCATTACCTCGATGATCCCTACACGCCGGTCGCGGAGCGCGCGCCGAAGACCGATCACGTCACCTTCGCCTTCATCGGCGGCGGCTTCGCCGGGCTCGCCACCGCGGCGCGGCTCACCGAAGCCGGCGTCAAGGACGTCCGCATCGTCGAGAAGGGCGGCGATTTCGGCGGCACCTGGTACTGGAACCGCTATCCCGGCGCGCAGTGCGACACGGCGTCGATGGTCTACATGCCGCTGCTGGAAGAGACCGGCCACATGCCGTCAGAGAAATACGCGCATGCGCCTGAGATCCTCGCGCACTGCCAGCGGATCGGCCGGCATTTCGGCCTCTACGACAACGCGCTGTTTCATACCGAGGTGACGAGCCTCGATTGGGATGAGGCGCAGTCGCGCTGGCTCATCCGCACCAACCGGGGCGACGCCTTCACCGCGCAGTATGTCGGCATCGGTACCGGCCCGCTGCATGTGCCGAAACTGCCCGGCATTCCCGGCATCGAGAACTTCAAGGGGCATTCGTTCCACACCAGCCGCTGGGACTACGACTACACCGGCGGCGATCCCAATGGCGCGCCGATGCGGAAGCTCGCCAACAAGCGCGTCGGCATCATCGGGACCGGCGCGACCTCGGTGCAGTGCGTGCCGCATCTCGCACGCGCCTGCAAGGAGCTCTACGTGTTCCAGCGCACGCCGTCATCGGTCGATGTGCGCGGCAATGCGCCGATCGACCCTGAATGGTTCGCAGGCATCGCGACGCCCGGCTGGCAGCAGCGCTGGCTCGAGAACTTCACCGCCAACCAGGCCGGCGGCTCGGCGGAAGAGGATCTGGTGCAGGACGGCTGGACCGATCTGTCGAAGCGGATCCGCGCCAAGATCGTGCTGCTGCCGCGTGAGCAAAGGACCGTGGAGAACATGCGGGCCGCGTTCGAGGACTCCGACTTCGAGAAGATGGAGGAGATCCGCAACCGGGTCGACGCCATCGTCCGCGATCGCGAGACCGCCAAAAACCTCAAGGCCTGGTACGGCCAGCTCTGCAAGCGGCCGTGCTTCCACGACGCCTATCTTCAGGCCTTCAACACGCCGGGCACGCATCTGGTCGATACCGACGGCAAGGGTGTTGAGCTAATTACCGAGCGCGGGGTCGTCGTCGCCGGCAAGGAATATGAGCTCGACTGCATCATCTACGCCTCCGGCTTCGAGGTCGGCACCGAGTACAAGCGCCGCGCCGGCTTCGACCTGACCGGCCGCGACGGCGTCAAGCTGTCGGACTATTGGGGGCAGGGCATGCGCACCAAGCACGGCATCCACGTCCACGGCTTCCCCAATGTGTTCTTCGTGCAGCCGACGCAGGGCGCCAATCTCATTTCCAACGTGCCGCACAATCTGACGGAGGCCGCGCGGACCATCGCCCTGATGGTCAGCCACGCGCGGGACAACGGCTTCAAGGCCATCGAGGTCAGCAGGGAAGCCGAGGATCGCTGGGTCGAACTGCTGCTCACCGGAGTCGGCCGGATGATCGGCGGGCCCGATTGCACGCCCGGCTATTACAACAATGAGGGTCGCGAGCCGGGGCCGGCCGCCCGCCTCAATGTCGGCCATCCCGCCGGCGCCTCGGCCTACTTCAAATATATCGACGAATGGCGCCGCAGCGGCCGGTTCGAAGGTGTGCAGTTCCGTTGAGCGACGCGCGATCGCAATCCGATCTCCATCTGCGAGGGAGTACACGAGTATGACCCAGACAACCGACGTGACGCAGGAAAGCCCGAAGGCCGCGTCCGCCTCCGTCATCGCGCAGCACGCGGCGACGCTGACGACGCTGCCGTTCTCCGACACCGGGGATTTCGACGATGCCGCACGCGGCTTCCTCGGCACCATCGAGAACGCGAAAATCACCTCCGCGCAGGGCCGGGTGGTCTGGAGCCTCGAGCCCTACGGCTTCCTCTCCGAGGAGACCGCGCCGCCGACCGTCGATCCCAGCCTGTGGCGGCAATCGCGGCTCAACATGCATCACGGCCTGTTCGAGGTGGTATCAGGCGTCTATCAGGTGCGCGGGCTCGACATCGCCAACATGACGCTGATCGAAGGCGACAACGGCGTGATCGTGGTCGACACGCTGACCTCGATCGAGGGCGCGCGCGCCGCGATGGAGCTGTACTTCCAGCACCGCGGCAAGCGGCCGGTCGCGGCCGTCATCTTCACTCACACCCACACCGACCATTGGGGCGGCGCGCGGGGCGTGGTCGATGACGCGATGCTGGCGGCCGGCGTGCCGATCATCGCGCCGAACTTCTTCATGGAGCACGCGGTCTCCGAGAACATCATCGCCGGGCCGGCGATGCTGCGTCGCGCGCAATACCAGTTCGGGCCGTTCCTCGCCAAGGGCGTGCGCGGTCACGTCGATTGCGGTCTCGGCAAGACCATGGCCGCGGGCGGGGTGGCGTTGTTGCGGCCGACCGACCTGATCATCGCGACCGGCGACAAGCGCATCATCGACGGCGTCGAGTTCGAATTCCAGATGGCGCCGAACAGCGAGGCGCCGGCGGAGATGCATTTCTTCATCCCGCGCTACAAGCTTTTGAACCTCGCCGAGAACTGCACGCACAATTTCCACAATCTGCTGCCGTTCCGCGGCGCCGATGTGCGCGATGCGCTGGCCTGGTCGAAATATCTCGGCGAGGCATTGCAGATGTGGGGCGGCAAGGCGGAGGCGATGTGCGGCCAGCATCACTGGCCGGTGTGGGGGCGGGAGCGGATCGACACCATGATCCGCCAGCAGCGCGACCTCTACAAATACGCCCACGATCAGACCATCCGGCTGATGAATCATGGGCTCAACGCCGCCGAGATCGCCGAGACGATCCGCCTGCCGCAGAGTCTCGAAGGCGCCTGGCACGGCCGCGGCTATTACGGCCACATCAGGCACAATGTGAAGGCGATCTATCAGAAGTATCTCGGCTGGTACGACGCCAATCCGGTCAACCTCGATCCGCTGCCGCCGGTCGCATCCGGCAAGAAATATGTCGAGTATATGGGCGGGGCGGACGCGATCCTGAAACGCGCGGCGGCGGACTTTGCCAGGGGCGAATTCCGCTTCGTGGCGCAGGCCGTCAGCCACCTCGTGTTTGCCGAGCCCGACAATGCGGCCGCCCGCGCGATGCTGGCCGACACCTTCGAGCAGCTCGGCTACGCCGCGGAGAGCTCGACCTGGCGCAACGCCTATCTGTTCGGCGCCCAGGAGCTGCGGCAGGGCATGCCGAAGACGCCGCCGCGGTCGGCGATGCCGCGCGAGACGCTGGCCGCGCTGCGCACCGAGCAGATGTTCGACGTGCTCGGTGTCCGCCTCAACGGTCCCAAGGCCGAGGGCAAGCACATCGTGCTGAACTGGAATTTCACCGACACAGGCGAGACCTTCGTCCTGAACCTGGAAAATTCGGCGCTGACCTACATGAAAGGCGCGCAGGCGTCCGACGCCCATGCCGGCTTCACGCTGGCGCGCGGCACTCTCGATGAGGTCATCGCCAAGCTGACCACGTTCCCCGACGCGGTCAGCGCCGGCAAGATCAAGGTCGCGGGCGATCCGGCGCGGCTCGGCGAGCTGATGGCGCTGATGGATGAATTTCCGCGGATGTTCGAGATCGTCGAGCCGAGGCGCACAGTGCTGACGTGACAATCGAACGACCCGACGGACCGGCACGGAAGTGCCGCCCGGCCCGCCGGATCATTCGATCGACCGCTGCAACTGTTACTCGGCGCTCGCCACCAGCTTGAAGCGCGGCTTGGCTTCCATCAGGCCGCGATAGGTGGCGAGATAGTCCAGCGCCATGCGGCGTGCGGTAAAGCGGGTCTCGAACTGCTTGCGGATCGCGTTGCGGTCGAGCGTGGCGAGACGGCCGACGGACGAGATGGCGCTGATCTCGTCCTCGACGATGAAGCCGGTGACGCCGTCCTCGATGATCTCGGCCACAGAGCCGCGGTTATAGGCGATGACCGGCGCGCCGCAGGCCATCGCCTCGATCATCACAAGGCCGAACGGCTCCGGCCAGTCGATCGGAACCAGGAGCCCGACCGCGCCGCTGAGAAAATCCGGCTTCTCGCGGTCGCTGATCTCGCCGATGAACTCCACCAGCGGATTCTCCTTGATGAGCGGCTTGATCAGCTCGTCGTAATATTCCTGGTCGGCGCGATCGACCTTCGCCGCGATCTTCAGCGGAATGCCGCAGCGGGTCGCGATCTTGATGGCGCGATCGACGCCCTTCTCCGGCGCGATGCGCCCGAGCACGGCGAGATAGGACGGACTGCTCGGCTGCGGCGTCAGCAGATTCTCCGGCAGCCCGTGATGAATCGTGCGTACCCAATGCGCCTGCGGTACCGGCCGCCGTTGCGCGTTGGAGATCGAGATGACGGGAATTTTGGAGAACGTGTTGAACACGGGCTGATGTTCGGGGAGATCGAGCCGTCCGTGCAAGGTGGTGACGAACGGCGTCGGCTGCCTCGCGAACAGCGACCACGGGTAATAGTCGAGGTGGAAGTGCAGGAAATCGAACTCGTCCTCGTCGCACTTCTGCCGGACGCGTTCCAGCATGACCATGTGCAGCGCATTGGGATCGCGCACGGAGCCGTCGAGGCGCAACGCCTTGGACCAGGTCGCATCGAGCTTCGCCGACGTCTTGGAGTCGCCGCTGGCGAACAGGGTGACGTCATGGCCGAGAGCCACAAGTTCTTCGGTCAACCAGTGCACGACCCGTTCGGTCCCGCCGTACAACTTGGGGGGGACAGCCTCCGTCAGCGGGGCCACCTGCGCGATGCGCATTTCTCCATCTCCTTTGTGTAATGTGGATGAACAAGACCCTCAGCCCTCTGATGGCACTGGCATGCCGAAGACGGGAACGTTCTCGCACGTGCGAGGTTCCTTAGGTATGCAGGTTCTGGCGCTTCTTTCTTCCATCACACTGTGGTCTTGCTGATGCCATCTCGCTCCAACAGGTTTTTGCCGACGCCAGAGTTGCAAAATTGTTGCGCAGTGATGGCTGCATCAAGGAATCCAACCGCCGCCCTTCACGTCATCGTGCACGAGAGGAGCGATTAGAAGTTTCTCGTTCACCCTCAACAGGTTTTGCAGGACGTCATGGACCATCTCTCAGGATATGCGCACCGCCCCTTTCCATTCGTGTTGCGCTATCTGCGCCGGCGGCTCGCCTCGCATGTTGTAATTTTGTCGGCCGTCGTCGCGGCAGTCGCCTGCTCCGTGGGCACGCAGTACGGCGTGAAGAGCTTGGTCGATGCCTTGTCGGCCGGACCGTCCTACGCAGGTGGCGTATGGCTGGCATTCGCTTTGCTCATGTCGCTGATCGCGGCTGACAATTTCCTGTGGCGAATTGCAAGTTGGACAGCAAGCTTCACCTTTGTCGGCGTCACCGGCGACCTTCGTCGCGACATGTTTCGCCATCTTACCGGCCACGCGCCGAGCTACTTCTCGGATCGGCTGCCGGGCATGCTGACCAGCCGGATCACCGCGACCTCAAACGCAGTGTTCACCGTCGAGAACATGTTCGTTTGGAACGTTCTGCCGCCGTGCATCGCGACCTTCTCGGCAATCGCGCTGATTGGAACCGTCAGCGCGACGATGTCCTCCGTCCTGATCGTGATATCGGGAACCATGGTGGTGGCGATGTTCCGGATGGCCGCCGCCGGCAGGCCTCTGCATGACGACTACGCCAACAAGGCTGCCTCGGTCGACGGCGAAATGGTCGATGTCATCAACAACCTGCCGCTGGTGCGGGCGTTCTGCGGTCTGGGCTACGAGCACGATCGCTTCGATGCGACCGTGAACCGAGAACTCGTCGCCCGCGGCCGTTCTCTTCGTTATCTGGAGAAA
This sequence comes from Bradyrhizobium sp. ISRA464, assembly GCF_029910095.1. Classification (NCBI taxonomy): domain Bacteria; kingdom Pseudomonadati; phylum Pseudomonadota; class Alphaproteobacteria; order Hyphomicrobiales; family Nitrobacteraceae; genus Bradyrhizobium; species Bradyrhizobium sp. ISRA464. Next base: position 2,582,937 of record NZ_CP094526.1, read on the forward strand.
CTGCGCCTCACTCACGCAGCCGTGACTGTGGTGCTGACGGTCGCGATGCTCGCCTGGGCCATCAATCTCTGGCAGCAGGGCGCGGCGACCACCGGCGATGTCGTGCTGGTCTGCACGCTCGGCATCTCGATTCTCAGCGCGACCCGTGATCTTGCGGTGGCGCTGGTCGACGCCACCCAGCATCTGGCACGGCTGACCGAAGCGCTTGCGACGCTGCTGCAGCCGCACGAGCTGAAGGACCATCCGGAGGCCGAGCCGCTGGTGAAGAGCGGTGCGGCGGTTGCGTTCAACAATGTCTCGTTCGGCTATCCTGGCGGGGTGCAGGTGTTCGAGCGCTTCAGCCTGCGCATCCAGCCCGGCCAGAGGCTCGGCCTGGTCGGCCAATCCGGCGGCGGCAAGTCCACTCTGTTCACGCTGCTGCAGCGCTTCTACGACGTGGACCGCGGCAGCATCACGGTCGACGGCCAGGACATTTCCCGCGTCACCCAGCAGAGCCTACGCGCGGCGATCTCCGTGGTGCCGCAGGACATCTCGCTGTTCCATCGCTCGATCATGGAGAACATCCGCTACGGTCGTCCCGATGCCACCGATGACGAAGTGCTGCGGGCGGCGATCGCGGCGCGCTGCGACTTCATCGAAACTCTGCCGGAAGGCATGAACACCATCGTCGGCGACCGCGGCGTCAAGGTCTCCGGAGGCCAGCGGCAGCGGATTGCGATCGCGCGCGCCTTCCTGAAGGACGCGCCGATCCTGCTGCTCGACGAGGCCACCGCCGCGCTCGATGCGGAATCCGAGGAGGCGATCCGAGAGGCGTTGTCGCGGCTGATGCGCGGGCGTACGGTGGTGGCGATCGCGCACCGACTCGCGACGTTGCGCAGCTTCGACCGTGTGGTCGTGCTGCAGGATGGCCGGATCGTCGAGGACGGCCCGCCCGATATCCTCGTGAAGGGAAGGGGCCCCTATCGCGACCTGGTCACACGGGAGATGGGCCGCCTCTCCACCAGCGCGGCCTGACCGCGCGTCATCACGTGTTGTTGCGTTCCGGTGCGTTCGTCGCAGCAATAAGGGTCGCCCGAGGTTCAGATGGCAACCGACGTCGTTACGCAAATGATTACCGCCCGCATCGTCGAGCGGATCGCAGAATCGCCGTTCTATATTCCAATGACCGGGCCCGCGGCGCGGCCGCGGCGCTCGCTCAAGCATGACGACACCTTCATCGTGCTTGACAGCCATGGCGATATCGGCGCCTCGGCCGGCGGGCCGGACGGTCTGTTCAACGCCGATACGCGCTATCTTGCGCGCTTGGAAATGGTGCTGGAGGACGTGCAACCGCTGCTGCTCGGCTCCAATCTGCGCGACGACAATTCGGCGTTGACGGTCGACCTCACCAATTCCGACGTCTATCGCAACGACCGTCTCACCCTGCAGAAAGACACGCTGCATATCGTGCGCTCGATCTTCCTGTGGCGCGGCACCGCCTACCAGCGCATCGGGCTGCAGAACCACGGCGACCATCCCGCGAGCTTCGATCTCACCCTGCTGTTTGACAACGACTTCGCCGACCTGTTCGAGGTCCGCGGCGAGCGCCGGGCGCGGCGGGGCACAGGCTCGAGCAAGCTGTTGGGGCCGACCGATGTCGTGCTCGAATATCGCGGCCTCGACGAGCAGTCGCGGGTCACGGCGCTGCATTTCGATCCGCGGCCGACACGGCTGTCGGTGAATGCTGCGACCTATCATTTCGACCTCACGCCCGGCAAGGTCACGTCGCTGTTCGTCGCGGTCTCCTGCAACAAGCCGATCATGCACAAGCCGCCGCCGTTCTTCCGCGGGCTGCTGGCCCACCGCCGCGAGATGCGGAAGCTGTCGGGCGGCGCGGCCAACGTCGAGACCTCGAACAACATCTTCAACGAGGTGATGTGCCAGGCGATGGCCGACCTCAACATGCTGATGACGGAGACGCCGCAGGGCCGTTATCCCTATGCCGGCATCCCCTGGTATTCGACGACATTCGGCCGCGACGGCCTTGTCACCGCGCTGCAGATGCTGTGGATCGACCCGCGCATCGCGCAGGGCGTCCTGAAGCGGCTCGCCGTCTTCCAGGCAAAGGCGGTTGATCCGCTGGCGGATGCCGCGCCGGGCAAGATCCTGCACGAGATGCGCGGCGGCGAGATGGCGGCGCTGCGCGAGGTGCCGTTCGCGCAATATTACGGCAGCGTCGATTCGACGCCGCTGTTCGTGCTGCTCGCCGGGCTCTATCTCGAGCGCACCGGCGACGAGGCGACGCTGCGCGAATTGTGGCCGGCGATTGAGGCCGGGCTGCAATGGATCGACGGACCGGGCGATCCGGACCATGACGGCTTCATCGAATATCAACGCGCGACCGAGCAGGGCCTGCAGAATCAAGGCTGGAAGGACTCCTACGACGCCATCTTCCACGCCGACGGCAGGCTCGCCGAGGGATACATCGCGCTGTCCGAAGTGCAGGGCTATGTGTTCGCCGGCAAGCGGCTTGCTGCGAATGCGGCGCGCCGGCTTGGCATGCCCGAAAAGGCCGCCAGGCTCGAAGCCGAGGCCGAGCGGCTGTGCGAGCGCTTCGAGGACGCCTTCTGGTGCGAGGAGCTCGGCACCTATGCCCTGGCCCTCGACGGCGCCAAGGAGCCGTGCAAGGTGCGCACGTCCAATGCCGGCCAGCTGCTGTTTTCCGGCATCGTGCGCGAGGATCGGGCAGCCCGGGTTGCCGCCGACTTAATGAGCCAGAAGTTCTTCTCGGGCTGGGGCATCCGCACCGTCGCGGTCGGCGAAGCGCGCTACAATCCGATGTCCTATCACGACGGCTCGATCTGGCCGCATGACAACGCGCTGATCGCGCTCGGCTTTGCGCGCTACGGCCTGAAGCATTCGCTGGCGCAGCTGTTCAAGGGGCTGTTCGACGCCGCGAGCTATATGGAGCTGCGGCGGTTGCCGGAACTGTTCTGCGGCTTCCGCCGCGAGCTCCGGCGCGGTCCGGTGCTCTATCCGGTCGCCTGCGCGCCGCAGGCCTGGGCGAGCGCGACACCTTTCACCCTGCTGGAAGCGGCACTCGGGCTCGAGTTCGACACGGCACGCGGCGAGATTCGCCTGCGCAATCCGCGCCTGCCGGATTTCCTCAACGAGGTGGTGGTGCGCGACCTCCGGCTCGGCGCGTCCAGCGTCGATTTGAGGTTGCGCCGCCATGACGATGAAGTATCGCTCGAAGTGCTGCGCACGCGCGGGCAGATCCAGGTGTCGATCGTGCTGACGCATTGAGCGGCGTCGCACCACCGCCTCGCGCGAGGCCGGAAAGAAAGATTGTGGGAGAGTTTCATGCGTTCGAGGATCATCATCTCGCTCGTCGCGATGGCATTGGTCACCTGCGCCGGCGTTCGCGCTGCCGACGAGTCGCCGTCACCATCGCCGTCGCCATCGCCGCCGGCAGCCCAGGCAACCCCCAAGGAGCAGGCCAAGGAACCGTCGCCGCCGCCATCGGTCACCGTGATCGGGGCCCGCGATGCGCACGGCATTCTCGGACGCGACGTCCGCAGCACGGCCAATGAAGACATGGGCCGCATCGTCGACGTCATCGTGGACCGCGATGGCCAGGTTCGCGCGGCCGTGATCGATTTCGGCGGATTTCTGGGTGTCGGCAGCCGCAAGATTGTGGTCGACTGGAAGGCGCTGCGTTTTTCCGGCGTCAGCAACAAGAGCGACAGCATCACCCTTGATCTGACGAAACAGCAGGTCAGCGCGGCGCCCGAATACAAGGAAGACGCGCCACTGATCGTATTGGGTGCGGCCGGAAGCCTCCAACCGTGGGATAACGAGCACTAGGGGAATGGATCTGGTCGCGCGTCCGAATTCTTCCTTCGAGACGGTTGACGACGATCGTGGCAAGCGATCAGCCGGCAGCACCAACCTTGTGCCTCCGGTTCCGAATTCGCCCAAGCCGGAGCAGCCGGGCACGCCTTCGCGCGAAAGCCAGCGCGGCCTCGACTGGTTCATCTTCTTCCTGGCCGACGTGCAAACCGGCTTCGGTCCGTTCCTCGCGGTTTATCTGACGACGCAGAAATGGACCCAGGTCGAGATCGGCTTCGTGCTCTCGATTGGCGGCATCATCGGCCTTCTTGGCCAGATGCCGGGCGGCGCGATCGTCGATGCGGCGCGTTCGGAGCGGATCGTCGCGGGGTTTGCGGTTGCCACCATCGGCAGCAGCGCGCTGGCCTATGCGCTCTGGCCGATCTTTCCCGTGGTGACGCTGGCCGCGACGATGCACGCGCTGGCAAGCTGCGTGCTCGGCCCCGCGATCGCCGCCATCAGCCTCGGCCTGGTCGGGCCACGCGTGATCGGGGAGCGGCTGGGCCGTAACGCGCGTTTCGCTTCGCTCGGCAACGGCTCGGCCGCGGCGCTGATGGGCGCCTGCGGTTATTTGTTGTCGAGCCGCGCGGTGTTCCTCGTCACCTTCATCCTTGCGGTCCCGACGCTGTTGTCGCTGTCGCGGATCCGCGAACGCGAGATCGATATCGCCCAGGCCCATGGCGAGGTGAAGCGCGAAGTCCCCGACAAGAATGCGACCAGCGTCTGGAGCCTGGTGGGGCAGCGGCCACTCCTGATCTTTGCCGGCGGCATGATGCTGTTCCAACTCGCCAACGCCGCGATGCTGCCGCTGATGGCGGGTGTGGTCACGTCGCGGTCGAGCCAATGGGCGCCGATCCTGATCGCGGCCTGTATCATCGTGCCTCAGGCGATCGTGGCGTTGTCGTCACCATCGGTCGGGCGCAAGGCGCAGGAATGGGGCCGGCGACCGCTGCTGCTGATCGCGTTCGGCGCGCTCGTGGTCCGCGGCCTGCTGTTCGCAACCGTGCGCGATCCTTATCTGTTGGTGGTGGTGCAGGTTCTTGACGGCATCACCGCAGCTGTTTTCAGCGTGATGGTGCCGCTCGTGGTGGCCGATGTCGCGTTCGGCAGCGGCCATTTCAACCTGGCGCAGGGCATTGTCGGCACGGCCGTCGGCATCGGCGCATCGCTCAGCACGGTGCTGGCCGGCTATGTCAGCGACAAGCTCGGCAGCAGCGTTGCCTTTACGGGCCTCGCCGGCGTCGCCGGGCTCGGGCTTCTCTTGATCTGGCTGATCATGCCGGAGACGCGGCGGACCGAGTGACGGCGAGAGCGCGCACTCAAACTCCGGGAATGGATATTTGCGCAGCCAGATCGACTGCCAAAATCAGAACCCGACGGTCTCGTTCATGTAGAACGTGTTCAGGATGGATATCCGCTGCCGATCGGTCTTGATCGGCGGGCGGCCATGCCAGCTCATCTTTGAGAGCGAATGATAGGCCTTCAGGACCACGAACGCGTATCCGAGGTTGGGCAGGAAGGGAATGGTCTTCACCGGCTCGAGGCAGTAGGAGTCGACGTGAAACAGTCCCTTGAGCGAAGCCTGATACAGCGTCGTCCCGAGCGCCTCCATGCTGGCATCGGTGGGACAATAAAGCTGCATCGTCACGACCTTCTTGCGCGTATCCGGATGCGGCTTGATCTGGTAGCCGTCACGGTCGACATAGAGCACCGGCTTCGCCACAAGCTTGACGTCGTCGACGCCCGACACCTTGTCGCCGCGGGCACGAATTTCGAGCCCATCGTGCAGCTTGGTGCGGATCGCCTGTTCGACCGGCTTCGAGGTCAACATGGTCGACGCTGCGGCCCAGAGCGGGCGCAGATCTGCATCGATCTTGTCGACATTGTCGCCGTAGAGGCGAAGCGCCATGCGGGTTCCCGTGCCCGTGATCGGATCATAGCCCTCGGTGGGGATGCTTTTCGTCAGATCCCGATAAAAGTCGGCGGGAAAGAAATTGCGAAACACGATGTGGGGGAAGGGTGCCGCAAAATAGTCGGCCGCCTCGATGCTCGCCACGGCGTGCGCGGTCAGCTCGTCCGCAAGGCTCGTGGGCGAGGTTTTGACAAGGACGTTCATCGGGTGCCCCCTTTGGATCGCAAGACAAGGAAAACTGATGATCCCCAACGCTCCAACTATATCACATGGCGGTCGGGCGACGGAAACAATTGGCCGTGTGCCTCTATGCCGGCTGGCCCTCTGTTTCAACATGTTGCGGCGCAGCGCTGGGTCGCGTTCGGAGCGGTATGTTGGATAGTATCTGTGGCGCGCTGAAGGCCAATCCTCGGACGGACGCTTCTCCCGCGTGCATCGTGGAGAAAGCGGCCTGAAATGCCGGGATTGTGCTCGTTAGGTGGCCGCCCGTGGCATGACCAGCTTCTTGTAAAGGGCACCGTAGCAGGCGGCCGACAGGCTCCAGCTATAGGACTTCGCCATCGCGCTGCGGCGCATGGTGTCGAGCCGATCCTTGGCGCGGAAGGTGTCGAAGGCGCGCCTGACACCGCCGAGGAAGGACTCCGCCGAGGGCCGCGGGAACAGGAACCCGGTCTCGCCGTCGGCGATGGTCTCGGCAAGGCCGCCGGTCTGGTGACCGATCGGCAGCGAGCCGAAGCGCTGCGCGTACATCTGGCTGAGGCCGCAGGGCTCGAAGCGAGACGGCATCAGGGTGAAATCGCTGGCGGCAAAAATCCGCCGCGCCTGCGCGTCGTTGAAGCCGATCATGACGCCGATCGCATCGGGCCGGCGCCGGTGCGCAGCCACCAGCGCATCCTCGATGGCGGGCTCGCCGCTGCCGGTAACGACGATCTGTCCGCCGGCGGCGACGATCTCGTCGGCAGCCGACAGCACGAGGTCGACGCCCTTCTGATGCACGAGACGGGCGACGAGGCCGAAGATCGGCCCGCGCGAGACCGCAAGTCCGAACTGCCTGCGGACATAGTCGGCGTTGGCCTGCTTGCCCTTCCAGTCGCCGGCGCCGAACGGCTGGGCAAGCTGCGCGCAATGGCGCGGGTCCCAGCTCTCGTCGATACCGTTCAGGATGCCGGTGAGCTGGTCGGCATCCGAGCGGATGCGCAGCAGGCCTTCGAGCCCGCAGCCGAGCTCCGCGGTCGTGATCTCCTTCGCATAGGTCGCGCTGACCGTGGTCAGGTGCGAGGCATAGACAAGACCGCCCTTGAGGAAGGACAACTTGTCGTAGAATTCCAGCCCGTCGATGTGGAAGGAGCTCTCCGGTGCGCCGATCCGCCGCAGCGAGTCCTTTGGAAACAGGCCCTGATAGGCGAGGTTGTGGATCGTCAGGATCGATGGAATCCGCAAGTTGCGCCAGGCGAGGTAGGCCGGTGTGAGCGCGGCCTGCCAATCATTGGCGTGCACGAGATCCGCTGCCCAATCCTTGTCCAGCATGCCTGCTGCAAGTTCGGCAGCGGCGGAAGCGAAGCGGCCGAAGCGGATGTCATTGTCGGGCCAGTCGCGGCCGGACTCATCGCCATAGGGATTGCCGGGCCGATCATAGAGCTGCGGGCACAACAGCACATAGACCGGCAGCCCGTCTTTGGTCGATGCGCGCCCCAGCGTGCATGCCGGCATCTCGGCGAGAGCGGGGCATTGGCCAACGATTTCAATGTGAGTGAACTGTTCGACCACGTTCCGGTAGCCCGGAAGCATGATCCTGACGTCGCTCCACGCGCGAAGCGCCCGGGGCAGCGCTGCGGAAACGGCGGCGAGCCCGCCCACACGGACGAAATCGTCCATCTCCGTCGTGACGAACAAGACCTTCAACAAGCGCCCCCGTTCCTGCCCATAACTGGGCTATGCAAGATTGGGTCCAGTTTGCCGTTGAGTAAAATGCAACACGACCCGCGGGCCTGATCTGGACGAGACGCTTTCCTGCCGGCACGGCTCACTTTAGGGTCACGCAGCGCCGAACAATGATGCACCGCGCGACAGAGGAAGCCTTGGGAATGACAATAGCCGACAACGATGAGGGGAATTTGACAAGGAGCTTTGGCGGCCTTCGCGCGCTCGATTTTTCGACCACGATCGCCGGACCTCATTGCACGCGGATGCTGGCCGACATGGGCGCGGAGGTGATCAAGATCGAGCCCGCCGAAGGCGAGACGATGCGGACCCGCCCGCCGGTCAGGAACAACTGCTCGACCGCCTTCGGCCAGCTCAACATCGGCAAGAACAGCCTGGTGCTCGATTTGAAGTCGCCGGCTGGCATCGAGGCGGTGCGCCGGCTGATCGCGACCGCCGACGTGCTGGTCGAGAATTTCCGTCCCGGCGTGATGCGGCGGCTGAAGCTCGATTACGCCTCGGTGAGCGAGATCAACCCGAAGCTGATCTATTGCTCGATCTCCGGCTACGGCCAGACCGGGCCGTCGGCGGAATTGCCGGCCTATGCGCCGGTGATCCATGCCGCCTCGGGCTATGAGATGGCGCATCTCGCCTATCAGCCGGGCCGCAGCCGGCCGGACTATTGCGGCATCTACCACGCCGATGTGCTGACCGGCGTCTACGCCTTCGGTGCGATCTCGGCCGCGCTCTATCAGCGCAGCGCCAGCGGGAAGGGGCAGCACATCGACGTCTCGATGCTGGAATCGATGCTGAGCCTGACCCTGAACGAGTTGCAGTGGTCGCAATTCGAGGTGAAGCCGGCGCAGCGGCCGATGTTCGGACCGATCGAGACCACTGACAGTTACGTGATGGTGGCGATCGCCAGCGAAAAGACCTTCCAGAGCCTGATGCAGGTGATCGGCCACCCCGAATGGGTGACCGATCCGCGCTTTGCGAAATATTCGGATCGGCGCGAAAACTGGGCGAGCCTGATGGAGGGCGTGGAGGCGTGGTCGCGCGCCGTCAGCACGCAGGATTGCCTTGCCGCGCTCAATGAATATGGCGTGCCGTCATCGGCCTATCGCACCGTGCGCGAAGCGCTCGCCGATCCGCAACTCGTGCATCGCGGCGGGCTTGCCGAGGTCGAGGATGGCGGCGGCACATTCAAGGTGCTCAATCTGCCGTTCCGCCTGTCGGGGGCGACGGTTGCCGCCGCAAAGTGCATGTCGACGCTTGGCGAGCACACGCTGTCCTACCTGAAGGAGATCGGTCTCACTGAGGACGAGATCGCAGGCTTCGCCACGCAGCGGCCGAAAGCGGCGCGGAGTTAACCTGCGGCCTTTCATCCTGGCTACGGTCTTGCCGCGCGCGGCGATTCCGGCCAATGTTGCCGCCTATAACACGACGATCCGGAACACCGGACGTTGCACCTTGGGAGGGAGCATATGAGGCCGGTCAACCGCGCGCACGCGCGTTCTATATCACCAACATCAAGAGCGTGGATGCTGTCGACGACCTGACGGTGCGCTACAATTTCACTGATCCTGCAGTGAACTTCCCGGCAACGCAGACCATTCAAAGCTCCAACAACGTCATGCAGTCGCCGACCGCCTGGAAGACCAAGGGCGACGACTACAACCGCAATCCGGTCGGCACCGGCCCCTACATCCTGAAGTCCTGGACCGCCGGCGACCGCATGGTGTTGGAGAAGAACCCGGACTATTGGGACAAGGGCAGGCCCTATCTCGACCGCATCATCTTGAAGCCGCTGCCGGATGCGCAGTCGCGCTTTGCCTCGCTGCAATCCGGCGAGGCCGACATCATCTGGGACGACGAGGCCGACGCCGACAACATTATCAAGGCGCGCAAAGACGCGAGTCTAACCGTGCACACCTACCAAGGCTCGGGAGCTGCGGTCTACGCATTCAACACCAAGGTGGCGCCGTTTGACGACGTGCGTGTGCGGCAGGCGCTGGTGATGGCGCTGGACCGCAAGAAGATGTCGCAGGCGACCACCAACGGCTTGGCGCGACCGGCCAGCAATCCCTACGGGGACGGCTCCTGGGTGAAGTGCAAGGATGACGGCGCGTTGCCCTACGATGTCGAAAAGGCCAAGGCCTTGATCAAGGATTACGGCAAACCGGTCGAGTTCAAGATGCTGGTCACGGCGACGCCGCGCGGCCGCACCGGCGGTCAGGTGTTGCAGCAGTTCTGGAAGCGGATCGGCGCCAATATGGAGATCGAGCAGGTCGATCAGGCCACTATTCCGCCGCGCGCCTTCATGCGCCAGTTCCAGCTCACGCCGTAACGTTTGTCCTCGGCGCGCGGGCGTGGCAAGGTCGGCCGCAACGAACAAGTCTCTCGGGAGAACAGCGATGAAGAGCTTTCAAGTTGTCGATTTCAACGCGCCCTTGAAGGAGGTCGACCGTCCGACGCCGCAGCCGGAGGGCACGCAGGTGCTGATCAAGGTCAAGGCGGCTGGCGTCTGCCACAGCGACCTGCACATCTGGGAAGGCGGCTATGATCTCGGCCACGGCCGCAAGCCGCTGTCGCTGAAGGATCGCGGTGTCTCGCTGCCGCGCACGATGGGCCACGAAACGGTCGGTGAAGTCGTCGCTTTCGGGCCCGACGTCAAGGAGGCCGACAAGGGCGGCCTCAAGATCGGTGACGTCGCGCTGGCCTATCCGTGGCTCGGCTGCGGCAAATGCCCGACCTGCCTAGGCGGCGACGAGAACATGTGCGCGATCAAGCCGAACGCGCTCGGCGTTTATTGCGACGGCGGCTACGCCGATCACATGACGGTGCCGCATCCGAAGTATCTGCTGAACCTCAAGGGGCTCGATCCGGTCACGGCCGCGCCCTATGCGTGCTCCGGCGTCACGACCTACAGTGCGCTGAAGAAGGTCGAGAAGGACCTTGACACCCCGATCGTGATCTTCGGCGCCGGCGGCCTCGGCCTGATGGCGCTTTCGCTGTTGAAGGCGATGGGCGGCAAGGGCGCGATCGTGGTCGATATCGATGCCAAGAAGCGCGAGGCCGCCGAGGCGGCCGGCGCGCTCGCCACCGTCGACGGCAAGGCGCCGGACGCGCTGGAGCAGTTGATGAAGAAGGCCGGCCAGCCGATCCGCGCCGCGATCGATCTGGTCGGCAACGCCCAGACCACGCAGCTCGGCTTCGACTGCCTGACCAAGGGCGGCAAGCTCGTGATCGTCGGCCTGTTCGGCGGCGGCGCGACCTGGGCGTTGCCGCTGATCCCGATCAAGGCCGTCACGATCCAGGGCAGCTATGTCGGAAACTTGCGCGAAACGCAGGAGCTACTTGATCTCGTGCGCGAGAAGAAGATCCCGGCAATCCCGGTCACGCCGATGCCGCTCGCCAAGGCGAATGATGCGCTGGTCAACCTGCAGAAAGGCCAGCTCGTCGGGCGCGCCGTGCTGACGCCGTAACTCTCCGCCGTTATTGCGAGGAGCGTCAGCGACGAAGCAATCCATCTCTCCCGTGCGGTGATATGGATTGCTTCCCTTCGCTCGCAATGACGAAAACATCTTTCTCCGCTCAACCCAAGGGAATCCCATGTCCGCCAACAACGCATTCCATATCGCCGTCCTCGGCGGTGACGGCATCGGCCCGGAGGTGATGGCGCCCGCGCTCGAGGTCCTGCGGAGGATCGAGGCGACGACCGGTCTGAAATTCCGCTTCACCGAGGCGCCGGCCGGCGCGGGCCATTACAAGGAAACCGGCAAGTCGATGCCGGACAGCACGATCAGGCTGTGCGAGGAGGCCGACGCGATCCTCTTGGGCGCCTGCGGCCTGCCGTCGGTACGCTACCCCGACAATACCGAGATCGCGCCGCAGATAGAACTGCGCATGATCTTCGACCTCTATGCCGGCGTGCGCCCGGCACGGTTGATCCCGGGCGTCTCGAGCTCGATCGTCGGCGCCGATCAGAAGGGAATCGACCTCGTCGTGATCAGGGAATCCACCGAAGGCCTGTTCGCTTCGATGGGCAAGGGCGTCGTCACCGACAGCGAGGCGCGCGAGACGATGGTGATCACGCGCCGGACCTCGGAACGGCTGTTCGAATTCTCGTTCCGGCTCGCCGAACGCCGCAAGGCGCGCGGCCGCGTGGGCGGCGGGCTGACCTGCGTCGACAAGGCGAACGTGTTCAAGGCGTTCGCTTTCTTCCGCGAGATCTTCGACGAGACAGCGAAGCGTCATCCCGACGTCCGGGCCGATCACCTCTATATCGATGCGACCGCTGCCGCGTTGGTGAAGCGCCCGTGGGACTTCGACGTCATGGTCACGGAAAACATGTTCGGCGACATCCTCTCCGACCTCGCCGCCGGCCTGATCGGCGGCATGGGCATGGCGCCGTCGGCCGACATCGGCGATCGCTACGCGGTCTTCCAGCCGTGCCACGGCACCGCGCCCGACATCATGGGGCAGGGTAAGGCCAATCCGACCGCGATGATCCTGTCGGCGGCGATGATGCTGGATTGGCTTGCCGACAGGCATGATCTGGACAGCGTGGCCGCCGCCGGCGAGCGGATCGAACGCGCGGTCGACAAGGTCTATGCCGAGGGCATCAAGCCGTTCGAGTTCGGCGGCCGCAACGGCACTGCCGATGTCGCGAAGGCGGTGCTGGCGGCGCTATAGTCTTTATCAGGGAGGGGGCCGAAGCCTCCTCTTTTTCCGGTCGTCAGTAACCCCACCGCCATCCCGGGTGACGCCACCGCCACCCCGGGTGACGCCATCGCCAGCCCGGGCGAGGCCCGCCATAGGCATACGCGCCATAGTAGTTCGGACGCCACCAGCAGTGGCCCCGGGGGCCGCAGACCCAGCGCACCTGGTTGACATTCGCAGCCTGGCCAGTGATCAGCTTGGCCTGGGGGAGTCCATTGGGCATTGCCGAAGCTGAGCCGGATACGAGCACCGCACATCCCAGAGCGGCCAGTCCCATAACCGCAAGCTTTAGTTTCATTGCAGTCACTCCTCGGTTGCAGACTTGGAGAACTTCCGTGAGATCAATTGGTTGCTATGGCGAAATGCAGGTTGAAGGAATTAATCTTCCTGAACATCGGTTCAGCCGCGGCAAGCGACTCTGAGTCAGCGTCCGCGTTGTTGCGCGATCAATTCCCGTTTCGGTGCAATTGACGGAACGAATCCGTCTACTGGGCAAGATGCGCGGCCAGCGGATGGTCGGCGGCCTTGTTGAAGAAAGCGGCTTCCTCGGCGGTGGCCTCGAGGAGCTGCTGGTCCTGGTCGTAGACGTCGTTGCGGAATTGGATGGTCCGGTCCTTCGTCATCCACGCCGTGAGGTAGATCCATGCCACCGGAACCTTCTTCAGCATGCGGATGTCCTGCCGCTGTCCGGTGGCGATTGCCGCATCGATGGCGGCGCGCGTCCACTGCGGCTGGTCCTTGAGCAGCCATGCCGCGAGATCGCGGACATTGTCGACGCGCGAGCAGCCATGCGAATCGAAGCGATAGTCCTCGCTGAACAGGCTGCGCTGGTTGGTGTCGTGCATGTAGACTGAATAGGAGTTCGGCATGTCGATCTTGACCGCGCCGAGCGCATTCCACGTACCGCTCTGCTGTCGCACCGTGACGTTCGGCGCCGACCAGTCCACCGAACGCGGATCGATCTGGTTGTCGTGGGCGTCGAGCACGTCCATGTGCATGCGCGACAGATAGGTCGGGTCCTTGCGCATATGCGCCGCGATCTCGGTCTTCGTGATCGACGACGGCACCGTCCAGGTCGGATTGAGGATGATGTCGGTGATCTCGGACGTCAGAGTCGGCGAAGGCTTCTCGGTCTTGCCGACGATGACGCGATAGCGTCGCACGACCTTGTCGTCCTCGACCGCCTCGGCGAAGGTGGCGGGAATGTTGACGACGACGTAGCGCTGGCCGAACTGGAAATCCATCTGGGCGAGCCGCTCCAGCGAGGCCTCGATCTGCTTGATCCGCTTCTGCACGGGGACGTTGAGCGCGGCCAGCGTCCGCGGCGTCACCGTGCCGGTCGCTGCCAGACCGTGGCGTGCCTGGAAGTGCTTCACCGCCTCGGCCATCACCTCGTCAAAGGCGCCGCTGGCCCTGTCGGCGGCGAGGTCGCCGGTGATGATCAGACGCTTGCGCAAGAGATCGTCGTTGGCGCCCGGAACGCCCAATGCGAATTTCGCGTCCGCCGGGATCGTGGGCCAACCGCCACGGGCGGCGAGATCGGAATAAGCCGTCAGCGCTTCGCGAATCCGTTGCGCGCTGCCCGTGTCGTAGGTCGGCTCGCGCGACAGCGCGAGCGCGGCGGCCGACCGCGTTTCGGCAGCCGAAGTGGGTGCGGCCGGCTTGGCCTGGTTTGACGGCGTGGTCGCCGTCGCCGCAGCCGGCGCAGTGTGATGAGGCGGGACCGCCGCGGCCGGACCGGGCGCGCCGGCGGTTTGGGCAACTGCCGGCAGAGCCGCGAGCATCGTGGCCATGGCGACGAGTGTCACTCTCTGCATATCGCGTTTCCCCGGACCGCGGCGCGTGCGTCGAAATCGGAAAGCCTGGCCTCCGGCCCGACGAACGCTGGGGCGGCACATTCGTACGGAGGCGATGATCTATCCCAAGACCGTTGCGTCTTGATTAAGTTTTGGTTTCCGCCCCCTGCGTTGCCGTAATCTTCTCGCCGCGCTGGGGCTGCAGTGTTGCCGGCATCGACGCCGGATGGTTTTGCGGCCTACATCAAGGCAGAGACCGAGCGCTGGGCCATGATCGTGCAGAGGTCCGGCGCCCCGATCCAGTAGCGTCGGCGCAAGAAAAAAGCGCCGCCATTCACGATGGCAGCGCTTCGATGGTCTCCGAGCCCAGCCCGCGGATCGCGTGTCGCGGCGGTCGGTTGCCGGCCGAATCCGCTCAAGCTGGTCGATCGCGTCCACGGCGCCGCGATCTGACGTTGAGTGTCGCTCAGTCCTCGTTGGCGGCGATCGATTCCATCAGCGACACCAGCTGGCGCTGAACGGTCTGATCCTTGATCTTGCTGTAGGCGCGCAGCAACCGCAGGCTGAAGGCGCTGTCGAGGAACAGGAGGCTCTCGACTTCGCGAGCCTTGTTGTCACCGTCGTAGAAGAAGGTCACAGGCACATCGAGCGCGGTCGCAATCTGCTGAAGGCGGGCAGCGCCCACGCGATTGACGCCCTTCTCGTACTTCTGGACCTGCTGGAAGCTGACGCCGAGCTTGTCGCCGAGTTCGGCCTGCGAAATCTTCTGCTCCACACGCCGTAGGCGGATCCGCTTGCCCAACTCGATGTCAGGTTTGCCGGCACTGCGCTGCTTCATCTTCTTTGCTGCTGATCTGTTCATTCTGGTGACCCGTCCTTCAATCGGGAAGCCCTGGCCCGGATAGGTCAGGGATTCGTCCATGATGTACCGCGTTAAGTTTCGTGTGGACCGTCAGTTCGTCGTGAGAACCACGAAAATCCAAGAAGACCGCGGGATTGTATCCAAACGCATTCGCGCATTTGGAGACACCCTAGTAACGGCGCTCTCGACTACCTGAAGTCGATTGCGCCAAGGTGTCTGTCGACACCCCGCCCTCTACATTTGGCAAAATATTGACCGAACCACAACTAGCGCGAGTTTGATCGTAACAGATTTTGCGAATGCTTACCGGGCGGCAATGATATGTTACCCGTATTTCTACGGGCCGAAACTATTGTACGGGCATCGAGGATTGGATGCAACCCCTGCTGGTGCGGTCGCGGATCACGAAGGCCGGCGCAGTTGCGCGGGACGGCCCCCTTCGACAGAGTTTGACGTAAGTGCAAGTCAGGCTTTCGGAATGTTGCTGGACAATTGCCCAAAAGTTCTCGATCATCGGTAAGAGATGGACGCCTACCACAAGCCGGCGAATTCTTGCGGAGAGGCAATGAAGCGAAAGAGGGAGCCACCTTGGCTCGACCTCAGGGCTTCGGGAGTGGACGATATGCCGGTCGCAAGCACGGAAGAACGGTTGCTGGCGCTGCTAGCGACCTTGGAAGAATGTCAGACATTTCTGGTCGACCGGGCGAACGCGGAGACCGCGCGACTGCTGTCGCTTGCCATCCTTGAGCTTCGGATGGAACTGCATAAGGTCACGGACTCCGAGCTGAAGGCCTTGTGTGACATGGTGGCGTCGGAGAGGCAGTTGCAGGAGCCGGCCACAGCCAGGCGGTTCCCGCCATATCTGAAGCTCGTCAAGTAGCGCTCAATCGGCGGTGGCGCGCCCCGCGCGGGGGGCGCCATGCCGCGCGCCTCAGCCCGCGGTCACATCCACCGTCTCGGTGCCGTCGAGCACGCGGCGGGCCTGGTCGCGGTCCAGATCGCCCTCCCATGCGGCAACCACGACGGTCGCCACGCAGTTGCCGATCAGGTTGCCGACCGCGCGCGCCATGCCGATGAACCAGTCGACCGAAAGCACCAGCACGAGGCCGATCGCGGGAATGCTCGGCACCGCGTTCAGCGTTGCCGCCAGGATGACGATCGCCGAGCCCGGCACGCCATGCGCGCCTTTCGAGGTGATCAGCGACACGCCGAGCACCAGGAGCAGGTCGCCGAATGACAGCGGCGTGTTGGTCGCCTGTGCGATGAACACGACGGCCAGCGTCAGGTAGATCGAGAAGGCGTCGAGGTTGAAGGAGTAGCCGGTCGGGATCACGAGGCCGACCACCGAATCCTTGATGCCGAGCCGTTCCAGCTTGCGCATGGCCTGCGGCAGTACCGCGTCGGAGGAGGCGGTCGCGAGCACGATCATCAGCTCCTCGCGCAGGTAGGCGAGGAATTTGAGGATGTTCACGCCGGCAAGCGCCATCACGGCACCGAGCACGCCGAGCACGAAAATCGCGACCGAAACGTAGAACAGCGCGACCAGCGACAGGAGCTGCTTCAGCGAGCCGACGCCATATTTGCCGACGGTATAGGCGACCGCGCCGAGCACGCCGATCGGCGCGAACCGCACGATGAGGCCCATGGCGCGGAACAGCACGGTCGAGAGCGCGTCGATGAAGGAGGAGATCTTCTCGCCCTTTTCACCGCCGACCAGGGCCAGGCTGACGCCGAAGATGATGGCGAAGAACAGCACCTGTAGCACGTCGTTGCGCGACAGCGCATCGAAGGAGGTGGTCGGGATGATGTTGAGCAGGAAGCTGCCGATGCCTTCGCCCTTCAGCTTCTGGGCATTGCCGGCATAGCTGCCGAGCGCCTTGGCATCGAGCGTGGAGGTGTCGATGTTCATGCCGTGGCCGGGCCCGAACAGATAGGCGAGCAGCAGCCCGACCACGAGCGCGACCGTCGTCATCGCCTCGAAATAGACCAGCGCCTTGACACCGACGCGTCCGACCTTCTTCAGGTCGCCGGCGCCCGCGATGCCGTGCACCACGACGCAGAACACGATCGGCGCCACGATCATCGAGATCAGCTTCAGGAAGGCGTCGCTGAAGATCTTCAACCCGATGGCGAAATCGGGCGCGGCCACGCCGATGATGATGCCGAGCAGGAGCGCGGCCAGCACCTGAACGAAAAGCGAGGTGTAAAGCGGCTTGCGCGTCTCGGCGACTGCGGTTGCGATGGTCGACATGTCTTCCCCCTCGATTTGGGCTGGCCCGGAACCCCGCTCCAGCTTAGCAACTTGCGTGCCAGAATGTCGCGTGATCCGACGTTTCGGCTTTGCCCGAAACCTGCCCGCTGCATCGCAGCAGGCCGCGCAAGCCATTCCGTAGTTGAATGGCATCAGTTCAGTCAGGAAAGAAGCGGAAAATCCGCCGGGGAGCGGCCGACTGCCAGGAGAGCGCCGCGGCGCTCGGCGCGCGCCGCGGCATGGCGTCGTCTCAGAGATTGCTTTCGGTGATCGCCGCGTAGACCATCGTGCGCAGCTCGCGCCGCAGCGGATAGGCGCTCGACGGCAGCACCTGGGTCATGAAGATGGTGATGAGCTCTTCGGCCGGATCGATGAAGAACGACGTCGTTGCGGCGCCGCCCCAGTTGAATTCGCCGGGGCTGCCCGCGATCAGCGTCTGCGCCGGGTTCATCGTGACGGCGAAGCCGAGGCCGAATCCGATGCCGTTATAGGCCGCCTCGCTGAACATCGAGCGCGACATCGCCGGCAAGTCGACGCCACCGGGCAGATGGTTCGAGGTCATCAGCTTCAGCGTCTTCGGGCCGATCAGCCTGATGCCGCCGAGCTCGCCGCCGTTGATCAGCGCCCGGCAGAAGGTGAGGTAGTCGGCCGCGGTCGAGCACAGCCCGCCGCCGCCCGAGATCAGCGAGGGCGGCGAGAGGAATGAGCTGGTGGCCGGGTCGTCCTGCAGCGTGAGCGTGCCCTTGCGCTCGGCGGCGAGCGGGTTGAAGCCGCCCTGCGGATCGGCGGAGTAACAGGCGGCCAGACGATGCGCCTTGTCGGCCGGCACGAAGAAGTCGGTGTCGTTCATGCCGAGCGGCTTGAAGATGCGCTCCTTGAGGAACTGCGCGAACGGCTGGCCCGAGATCTTGCCGACGAGGTAGCCGAGCACGTCGGTCGAAACGGAGTAATTCCAGGCCTCGCCCGGCGAGAACTCCAGCGGGATCTTCGCCAGATCCTCGATCATGCTGTCGAGCGTGCCGGCCTTGACGACCTCGCCGATCTTCTTTTCGCGATAGGCCGCGTCCACATTGGAGCGCTGCTGGAAGCCGTAAGTGAGGCCGGAGGTGTGGCGCAACAGGTCGACGATCAGCATCGGCCGCGACGGCGGGCGGGTGAGGAAGGCCGGCGGGGTGCCGGCGGCGAACACGCCGAGGTTCTTCCATTCGGGGATGTACTTGGCGACCGGCTCGTCGATCGCGACGCGGCCTTCCTCGACCAGCATCATGAAGGCAACCGATGTGATCGGCTTGGTCATCGAATAGATGCGGAAGATGGTGTCGTCCTTGACCGGCACCTTGCGCTCGAGATCGGCAAAGCCCTGCACCGTGGAATGGACGAGCTTGCCGCGGCGGTGGATCAGGAGCTGCGTCCCGGGAAAGCGGCCGGACTCGATGTAGCGGCTCTTCAGATGCGCTTCGAGGCGGTTGAGCGCGGCGGTCGACATTCCCGCGGATTCGGGGGAGGCAAGGGTAGGGGCTGACATCAGGCTCTTCTCCGGCTGGCGAGTGCGCCTTGATAGCCGAAAAGTGTGTTCTGCACCAATCGGTCGCCGCTTACCTGCCCAGGGTTGGTGGTGTACGCTGGGACCTGCAATCGCGCCCCAAAGGGATCGCCAGGGAAACGCCAGATGACCCAGTTCAACGACACCGAGCTCACCGCCGCCGTCATCCGCAGCTTCGACCAGACGCCCAGTCCGCGGGCCAAGTTCCTGCTGCAGGAACTGGTGAAGTCGCTGCACGACTATGTGCGCAAGACCGATCTCACCTTCGAGGAGTGGGACTACGCGATCGATTTCCTCACCCGCACCGGCCAGAAGTGCACCGACATCCGCCAGGAGTTCATCCTGCTCTCGGACGTGCTCGGCGTGTCGATGCTGGTCGACGCGGTCAACCACCGCGATCGCGACGGCGCCACCGAGACCACGGTGCTCGGCCCGTTCTATGTCGGCGAGCACAAGGTGACGCCGCATGGCACCGACATTTCCGCGAACCTGCCCGGCGAGCGCATGTTCGTGCAGAGCCGCGTCACCGACCTCAACGGCAAGCCGCTGGCCAATGTGCCGGTCGACGTCTGGCACGCGGACGACGACGGCTTCTATGATTCGCAGAAGGCGAGCTACGCCACCGAAGGGCCATCATCGCGCGCGCGCTTCATCACCGATGCCGACGGCCGCTTCTATTTCCGCACCATCCTGCCGTGCAGCTATCCGATCCCGACTGACGGTCCGGTCGGGCAGATGATCACGCAGACCAACCGCCACCCGATGCGGCCGGCGCATGTGCATTTCCTGGTCAATGCGAAGGGCTACGAGCCCCTGATCACGCACGTCTTCATCGATGGCGACAAATATATCGACTCCGACGTCGTGTTCGGCGTGAAGGACGAGTTGATCGCCAAGGTCGAGCAGCGCAGCGATTCCGTGATGCCGGACGGCAAGACCACGGACGGTCCGTGGCATCTGATGACCTACGAATTCCACGTGAAGCCGGGCGGCGGAATGGCGCCCGCGCCGCTGGGCACGAAGGTCGCCGAGGACGCCTGATTCAACGGCTTGAGCAAGGCCTGTGGCAGCGCGCAGGCTGCGGAGCAGGTCGGTCATCGTCTTGGTGCTTGCCGCGCGGCATAGTTCCGCGATGAACTGAACGCCTTTCCATGTCATTGCGAGGCACCCGGTCGGCGCGAAGCGCCGCCGGATGATAGGCTCCGCAAAGCAATCCATACCTCCATGCGTTGGGAGGTGTTGATTGCTTCGTCGCGATCGCTTCTCGCAATGACGAAAGGATCGATCTATGGTCCACCCGTTCCGCCAACGGGTGAACCAATAATGATGTACCTGGAAACGCCGCCAAAACTGATCCCGACCGAAATCTTCTCCGCCGTGCCGGCCGAATTCCGCCGCAAGGTATCGACCGAATGGGCCGATGCCAACCGGCCGGGCGCGATCACCGACTGCTTCATCGAGGGACCGTCATTCGATGCATCGGGCAATCTCTACATCGTCGATATCCCGTTCGGCCGCATCTTGCGCATCGCGCCGGACAAGACCTGGTCGCTGGTCGCGGAGTATGACGGTTGGCCGAACGGGCTGAAGATCGACGCCAGGGGCCGCATCCTGATCGCCGATTACCGGCACGGGTTGATGGAGCTCGACGCCAAAGCGGGCAAGGTCGCGCCGGTGCTGCGGTCGCGCAACTCGGAATCGTTCCGCGGCTGCAACGACCTGCACATCGCGTCGAACGGCGACATCTATTTCACCGACCAGGGCCAGACCGGCCTGCACGATCCGACCGGACGCGTCTATCGCTTGCGGACTAACGGGCAGCTCGATTGCCTGATCGATACCGGGATCAGCCCGAATGGTCTCGTGCTCGATCCGCACGAGACGGTGCTGTTCGTTGCCATGACGCGCGACAATGCGGTGTGGCGCGCGCCGTTCATGAAGGACGGCAGCATCTCCAAGGTCGGGCGCTTCTGCTCGCTGTTCGGCCCGAGCGGGCCCGACGGCATGACGATGGACAAAGACGGGCGGCTGTTCGTCGCGCACGCCTCGCTCGGCCACGTCTTCGTGTTCGCGCCGAACGGCGAGTGCATCGCGCGGATCAAGTCCTGTGCCGGGCAGAGCTGCACCAATGTCGCGATCGGCGGCGCCAACCGCGACCGGCTCTACATCACGGAGTCGGTGACGGGCTCGGTGCTGGTGGCTGATATCAGCAGGCTGGATCGGTAGCGGAACCGCCCCAAGACGCGCGTCCTGCGCTCGCAAGCAGGCGCATCACGACGCAAACCCGCCTATGTGCTTGCGCCGGGCCGAAGTGCGTCATCGGTCTGCGCGGTGGTCTGAAGCCAACAGCTGAAGACCTGCTCGGCCTGTACGGCGACTGTCCTGGCGAGCGCCTGCGTCGTGGCGCGCAGCGCCGGAATCGAGATGTTTGCGGCCGACAGTTCGACGGCATGCCCGACATACCATTCCTCGAGCTGCCGCGGATCGGCCTCGAGATGGAATTGCAGTGCGAGCGCGTTGCGGCGATAGGCAAACGCCTGGTTCGCGTAATTGGCGTTCGATGCCAGCCGTACGGCGTCCTCAGGCAGATCGAAGGTGTCGCCATGCCAATGCAGCACCTTGGGGTCGGTTCCCAGCTTGTTGAGGCAGGATGACGCGCCCTCACGCGTCAGATCGATCGTTCCCCAGCCGATTTCTTTGACGTCGCCGGGGAAGACGCGACCGCCCAGCGCCTGCGCCATCAACTGGGCGCCGAGGCAGATGCCGAGCGTCGGCAGGTCGCGGCGCAGCCGGTGCTCCAGCAGCGCGATCTCGGTGGCGAGGAACGGATATTTGTCGGTCTCATAGACCCCGATCGGGCCGCCCAGCACGATCAGCAGATCGGCATCCCTGATCGCGCGATCGGTGAGGTCGTCGACCGGCGCATCGCAGAACGACACGCTCCAGCCCGCACGCTCCATGATCGGGGCGAGCAGTCCCAGATCCTCGAACGCCACGTGGCGGATGGCGATGGCGGAGCGGCGTGGTCGCATCTGATGTCCAGTCCTTTCGTTATATAATCTGAAATATAGCGTAGCGGATTGCGGCGAGTCCAGCCGCCGGGAGCGTAACTGATCGGCGCGCGGAATGCATCGACTGGCGTGATCGTGCCCCTTGCTTTCGCGGGAGCTGCGACGTGGCGACATCATTTGCCTGTATGGTCTATGGTTGACGCGCAGTTCCATGGAGCGACGAGGCGATCGTGCAGACAAGATCATTCGGCAAAGGCGGCCCGCAGGTTTCGGCGATCGGGCAGGGCACCTGGTATCTCGATCACGGTGACCGCAAGGCGGCCGTCGCCGCGCTGAAGCGCGGCATCGACGCCGGCATGACTCATATCGACACCGCGGAGATGTATGGCGACGCCGAGCTTGTGATCGCGGATGCCATTGCCGGCCGGCGCGACGAGCTGTTTCTGGTGTCCAAGGTGCTGCCGAGCAACGCCTCGCGGCGCGGCACGATCACCGCCTGCGAGCGCTCGCTGAAGCGGCTGAAGACCGATCGGCTCGACTGCTATCTGCTGCACTGGCGCGGATCCTATCCGCTTGCCGACACGGTTGCGGCCTTCGACGATCTGATCGCGGCCGGCAAGATCCGTTCCTGGGGCGTCAGCAATTTCGACGCCGACGATCTCGACGAGCTGCTCGATGTCGCGGGCGAAGGCAGGATCGCCTGCAATCAGGTGCTCTATCATCTGCAGGAGCGCGCGATCGAGCATGCCGTGATCCCGTGGTGCGCGCAGCATGCCGTCGCCGTGGTCGCCTACTCGCCGTTCGGCCACGACGATTTCCCCTCGCCATCCAGCAAGGGCGGTGCGGTGCTGCAATCGATCGCGCAGGCGCACAAGGCGACCGCGCGCCAGGTCGCGCTGAGCTTCCTCACCCGCAATCCATCGGTGCTTGCGATTCCGAAGGCGTCGAGCGCGGACCACGCGGCCGAGAATGCCGCAGCCGGAGACCTGAAGCTCAGCGACAGCGAGATCGCGGCGCTCGACAAGGCGTTTCCGCGCGGGCCGAAGCCGCGTTCACTGCCGATGCTGTAGAGCGTGAGATTGCGTTGAGCTGTCTCCGCAATGCCGCTGTGAAACCTCTCCGATAGGGGAGAGGTCGCGCCGAAGGCGCGGGTGAGGGGTAGCGCCCTATCGTGGGACCTGAACCCCCTCACCCGATTTGCCGCGCAAATCACCTCTCCCCGTTGGGGAGAGGTGAGCAGAAGCTGCAGTCGCGTTGCTTCAATGCGAATGCGAGGCCTCGGCGCGCACACAGTTCTTAACAAACTGTTTCAGTCGCGCTTGCGTGTTGCCCGTGACAGGCCGCCGCGCACGCTGGCGCATATCCGAGTCCCGTTTTCGGGCATTGTCCTTGCGGCGGAATTGGCGTTTTCTGGCCATCAGCAGATTCGCTTTATTTTGTCTTCGAGATTGCCGTGACGCCGCCCCCCGCCGCAGCCGCCAGGCTGGACAGCGCCCTTCTGCCATTGCCTGAAAAGAAGTCCGCCGCGCCGAAGGCGCCGGCGCGCACGGACCGGCCGTTTAGGGGCATCGCGCTGATCCTGCTGTCGACGGTGTTTCTGGGCACCTCCGACGTCACCGCGAAATATCTGTCGTCGACGCTGCCCGCGATCGAGATCGCCTGGATCCGCTTTCTGGTGTTCGCGCTGATCATGTCGCCGGCGATGCTGCCGGGCACGCCGCTGTTTGCGATGCAGAGCCGCCGTCCCGGGTTGCATGCGCTGCGCGGTGCGGCGCTGCTTGGTTCCTCGCTGATCTTCATCACAGGGCTGGGCTTTCTGCCGATCGCGGAGGCGTCAGCCACGAGCTTCGTCTCGCCGCTGTTCGTCACCGCGCTGTCGATCGCCTTCCTCGGCGAGAAGGTCGGCCTGCGCCGCTGGATCGCAACCGCGGTCGGTCTGGTCGGCGTGTTCATCATCCTGCGGCCCGGCACCAGCGCGTTCCATCCGGCGGCGTTCTTCCCGATCGTCTCGGCGCTGGCGTGGGCGGTCACGCTGATCATGACGCGGATGATGAGCGGCGGCGAACGCTCCGTCACCATCATGGCCTATTCGGCAATCGTCGGAGTTGCCATCGTCAGCGCGCTGGTGCCGTTCGTCTGGGTCACGCCGACCTGGCACGACATCATGTTCGGCATCCTGATCGGGGTGGCCTCCACCGCGGGGCAGTGGATCGTGGTGCTGGCGTTCCGGTACGGCGACGCCTCGGTGCTCGCGCCGTTCTCCTACACGCAATTGCTGTGGGTCAGCATCCTCGGCTTCCTGATCTTCGGTGAAGTGCCCGACGGCTGGACCATCGTCGGCGCCGCCTTCATCGTCGCCTCCGGCCTCTACACTGCGCATCGCGAGCGCGTCCGCCGCTCGCAATTGCTCGCCGTCGCGGGCGAGCCGTCGCCAAACGCCTGACCGCCACAGTGTGCCGGGCACGAATCCCGGCAACGGCGCGGTGCGTAGTGATCCTCGGTCGCGTTTTCGAGCGAAAAGCCTGTCGCGAACTTGATCCGGAATGGCGACCGGCTGACGGGAAGAAACGCCTCAACGCAAGAATCGGGAGCTTCGGTTCTGATTCAATCAGAACCGATAGGCTCTATAGGTGGGAAAAGCCCACATGGGAGGAATCATGCGCGCAGCCATCTTCAGGAACGGTGAGATCGTCGTCGACACCTTGCCCGAGCCGAAGCCGGGCGCCGGCCAGGTGCTGGTCAAATCGCTTGCCTGCGGCATCTGCGGTTCCGATCTGCACGCGCGCAAGCATGCCCACCGCATGGTGGAGCTGACGAAATTCTTTCCCGGCCGCCAGCCGATGGACCTCTCCCGCGACGTCGTGTTCGGCCACGAGTTCTGCTGTGAGATCCTGGATTACGGGGCCGACACCACGCGCAAGCTGAAGCCCGGGACGAAAGTGTGCTCCGTGCCGGCGCTGCTCACGCCAGAGGGCCCGCGGGGCGTCGGCTATTCCAACGAGAATGTCGGCGGCTATGCCGAGCAGATGCTGCTCAGCGAGGCGCTGCTGCTTGAAGTGCCGAACGGGCTCGCCGCCGAACATGCCGCGCTGACCGAGCCGCTTGCGGTCGGCGTGCATGCGGTGGCGAAGGCCGACATTCGCGGCGGCGAGGTGCCGCTGGTGATCGGTTGCGGCCCGGTGGGGCTCGCGGTGATCGCGGCGCTAAAGATCAAGGGTCTCGGTCCGATCGTCGCCGCCGACTACTCGCCCGCGCGGCGCCGGCTCGCGGAAAAGATGGGCGCCGACGTCGTCGTCGATCCTGCGAAGACGCAGCCCTATGCGAGCTGGGCCGAGCATGCCCAGATGACGGCGGAGGAGAAGGCCGCGCGGCCGCCCCTGCAGGCGATGCTGCCGGCGCTGAAGCCCGCGCTGATCTTCGAATGCGTCGGTGTGCCCGGTGTGTTGCAGCAAGTGTTCGAAGGCGCGCCGCGCGATGCCCGCATTATCGTGGTCGGCGTCTGCATGGAGACCGACCGCTCCGAGCCGATGCTCGGCATCCTGAAGGAGCTCAACGTCCAGTATGTGCTTGGTTACACGCCGGAGGAGTTCGCCTTTTCGCTGCGTTTGATCGCGGAAGGGCAGGTCGATGCCGCCTCGCTGGTAACCGGCTGCGTCGGCATCGATGGTGTGGCGCAGGCCTTTGCCGATCTCGCCAATCCAGAAGCGCACACCAAGATCCTGGTCGAGCCCTGGCGTTAGACCTTTCGGCGATGCGCGTGCCGATTTGCATTTCGTGACACCGAACCTATAGTTCGCTGTCCTCGAAAGCGCAGCGGTTCATGCGGGTTTCAATCATCACGGGAGGCGGCTCGGGCATTGGTGCTGCGATTGCGCGCCGTCTTGCCGGCCCCGATCAATGCCTGATGCTGCACGGGCAGGGCGCCGAGGCGGCCGGGCGCGAACGGCTGAATTCGGTCGCCGAGACGTGCCGGCGCGCCGGTGCAAAGGTCACTGTCCGCGGCGGTGATCTTGCCAAGGCCGGGACGGGCGCCGAATTCGTCAATGCGGCGCGCGCGGAATTCGGGCCGATCGATACGATCGTGCACGCGGCGGGATTTGCCGACCGGCGCGATTTCGCCAGCCTGCCGCGCGAATCGCTGGAGCGGGCCTTCGCGGTGATGGCTGCGGCATTCCATGAAATGGCGGCCGCCGCGCTGCCGGATCTCGTGCGCAGCGCAGGCGGGCGGGTCGTCGCGGTCTCGAGTTTCGGGGCGCATCGCTTCGTGCCCGGCGGCACCTTTCCCGGATCGGCCGCGGCCAAGGCCGCGCTCGAAGTGCTGGTGAAGTCGCTGGCGATCGAGCTCGCCGCCTCGGGCGCCACCGCCAACGCCGTGGTGCCCGGCTATACGCAGAAGGATCCCGGCCTGGTCGGAGCGCTGGATCCTGCGGCCTGGGAACGCGTGGCGAAAGCCAATCCGATGCAGCGGCTGGGGCAGCCCGACGAGGTCGCAGCCGTGGTCGCGTTCCTGTTGTCGCCGGAGGCGGGACATGTCACCGGCGCTATGCTGCCGGTCGATGGCGGCCTGACCTTGATGTGATGGCATGACGGAGGACGCCCCGGGACAACAGGTTGATGTCGCCGTGCTTGGCGCCGGCATGGTCGGCATCTCCGCGGGCCTCGCGGCGCGGCAGCGCGGACTGTCGGTCATCGTCGTCGACCGCCGCGAGCCCGGCAGCGAAACCTCTTACGGCAACGCCGGGATTCTCTCGTCGGGCTCGATCTTCCCGCTCAACACGCCCGCGCTCTGGAAGAACCTGCCGAAATACCTGACCAACCAGCATCCGGCGCTGCGCTGGAATATTCCCTGGGCCATTGCCAATGCCGGCTGGATGATGCGCTTCCTCGCCAGCACCGCGCCGTCGCAGACCAAGCCGCGCGCGGTCGCGCTGCGCGGGCTGATCGGGATGTCGCTGCAGCTGCATCGCGACTGGATCGTGCAGGCGGGCGCGGGGAGCCGCATTCGTGAGACCGGCTGGCTGAAGGCCTGGCGCGGCGATGGGCTCGCGAACGCCAGGGCGGAGCAGGCGGCGCTCGCCGAATACGGCATCAAGAGCGAGGTGCTGGATCGCCAGGCGATCTCCGCGCTCGAGCCCAACATCATTCCTGCCTACAGCGTCGGCCTCCTGCACACGCAGACGGCATCGGTCGATTCGCCAGGTGCGGTGGTCAAGGATTACGCGAGGATGCTGGCGGGTGGCGGCGGCGTGATCCGGCAATCCCAGATCAGGCAGATCGCGTCGCAAGGCAACGGCTGGCGCGTGCAACTCGCGGACGGCGAGATCGCGGCGCGCCATGTCGTGGTCGCGCTCGGGCCGTGGTCGGCGGAGCTGTTGCGGCCACTCGGCTATCGCGTGCCGCTGGCATTCGAGCGCGGCTATCACCAGCATTTCGCGCCGAACCCGGCACGCAAATTGCTGCGGCCGATCCATGATGCGGACGGCAGCTTCGTGATGACGCCTATGGAGCAGGGCATTCGCGTGACCTGCGGCGTCGAACTGGCGGCGCGCGACGCGCCATCGAATTTCTCCCAGCTCGACACGGTGGTGCCGCTGGCGCGCAGCGTGATCGAGTTCGGTGACGCCGTCGGCGAGCGCTGGCGCGGCGCGCGGCCGACGTTGCCCGACAGCCTGCCGATGATCGGCCCGGCGCCGCGGCATCGCGGCCTCTGGCTCGCCTTCGGCAACCAGCACATCGGTTTCACGACGGGCCCCGGCACCGGCGCTGCGATCGCTGCGATGATCGCAGGCAGTGCGCCGCCGTTCGATACACAGGCCTTTGCGCCGAGCCGCTATATCGCGTGACTCCCGCCGGTTCGCCTGCAATGCTGGAGCATCGGATGATCGACGGGCGCGGGACTCCCGGCAATCGAGGGGCAGGATGAACTACGTTTGGGATTTCGGCATCCTTGCCAAATACAGCCATCTGTTCTGGCTCGGGCTTGGCTGGACCATCGCCTACACGCTCGGCACCATCATCCTGGGAACGCTGATCGGCCTGATCGTCGGCATGCTGCGCCTGCGGCGGATCCCGGTG
Source organism: Bradyrhizobium sp. ISRA464 (assembly GCF_029910095.1). Classification (NCBI taxonomy): domain Bacteria; kingdom Pseudomonadati; phylum Pseudomonadota; class Alphaproteobacteria; order Hyphomicrobiales; family Nitrobacteraceae; genus Bradyrhizobium; species Bradyrhizobium sp. ISRA464. The sequence goes on from NZ_CP094526.1 coordinate 2,610,899, forward strand.
ATCGACTGGCTCCTGATCGCCTATATCGAAGCGTTCCGCTGCACGCCGCTGCTGGTGCAGATCATCTGGTTCTATTACGCCTTTCCGGTCGTGATCGGCGTCAACATCCCGGCGCATGTCGCGGCGATGAGCGTGCTCTCGCTCTATGGCGGCGCGTTCTATGCCGAGATCGTGCGCGGCAGCATCGAGAGCGTGCCGGTCGGGCAGTGGGATGCGGCGAAGGCGCTCGGCTTCCGCGGCTGGCCGCTGATGCGGCTCGTGATCCTGCCGCAGGCGCTGAAGCCGATGATGGCGCCCTATGTCAACCAGTCGGTGACGCAGCTGAAGAACACCTCGCTGGTCTCGATCATCGCGGTGCCCGATCTCGTCTACAACGCGACCCTGATCAACGCCGACACCTACCGGCCGCTCGAGGTCTACACGATCGTGGCGCTGATCTACTTCGCGATCCTGTTCCCCTCGACGCTGCTGGCACGGCGGCTGGAGCGCGGGCTGACCTATGACAAGGTGTGAGCGATCCTACAGAGTCGCCACATCGGTGGTTCACCTCTCCCGCTTGCGGGGGAGGTCGGATCGCATCGAAGGTGCGATCCGGGTGGGGGCTTTCCCCACACAAAGAGCGTCGCGCGCGGCGGCACCCCCACCCCGACCCTCCCCCGCAAGCGGGAGAGGGGGATCACTTGCGGCAAGCCCACCTCAAATATTCAACTCGACCGGCACGTCCTCCGGCTTGACGCCGGCGAGGCCGAGGCCCTTGACGAACCATTCGCGCATCTGGCCGATGCCGCGGTTGTAGTCGATCCACACCGACAGGAAATCGCGCCAGCGCTTGTCGGGCTCGCGGCGCACCGCGGTGCCGCTCGCGATCGTCACCGAGGGCGACTGCAGGATCTTGTAGGTGCCGAGGTTCGGATTCTTGGCGATCGCGGTCAGGCCCAGCACCAGCGCGTTGACGACGCAATCGACGCGGCCGGACGACATCTCCAGCATCACCTCGTCGCGCGACTTCAGCGACTTGATGGTGGCGTTGGGGGCAAAGCGCCGGGCCACCGCCTCGTTGGCCGAGCCGACGTCGACGGCAATCTTGACCTCGGGCTTGTTGATGTCGGCCCAGGTCTTGGCCTCCAGGCCCTTCTTCAGCATCGCGCCGAACGGATGTGGAAACACCAAATTGGTGAAATCGACCACCAGCGCGCGCTGCGGTGTCGGATTGAGCGCGAAGCCGAGATCGATCTTGTTGGCCTGCAAATCGAGGATCGAGTTGCCGTAGGTCGATTCGACATATTCCAGCTTGACGTCGAGCAGCTTGGCGAGGTCGTTCGCCATCTCGATCGAGAAGCCGGACCAGGTGCCGGTGGCGAGATCCTTGTTGAAGTAGGGCAGCTCGCCCGGCAGCACGGCGATGCGCAGCACCTTGTTGGCTCTGATACGGTCGAGCGTGTTGTCGGCTTGGGTATCAGCCGAAGCCGGGGTTGCCAGCGCGGCCGCGAGCGCGGCGCCGCTGCCGATCCCGAGCGCATAGCGCAGCGCGTCGCGGCGGTCTTCGGAAATCTTCAGGTCGTCGGATTGAGTCACGTGGGCCTCCCTGCACCAAATCGGGGAAGCCTAGCGTCGGCCTATGGTTGCAGCAATAGTGCCCGCCTGCGCCATTAGTAGGCGAGGTGGCGTCATTGCCTATGTCTTGATCTTCACCTCTCCCGCTTGCGGGGGAGGTCGCAACGCATCGATAGATGCGTTGCGGGTGGGGGCTCTCTCCACAGTACGACTCGCGGTGAGACCCCCACCCCAACCCTCCCCCGCAAGCGGGAGAGGGGGCGTAGGTTGCGTGTGGATAGATCAGTACCTCGCCGGCACGTACATCTCCGGCGGGATCGGGCCGCGGTGATAGTCCGGGTTGCGCACCCGCGGCGGCAGCACGACGGGATCGTGCGCGACCTGCTGATAGGGGATCTGGCTCAGCAGATGCGAGATGCAGTTGAGCCGGGCGCGCTTCTTGTCGACGGCGTCGACGATCCACCACGGCGAGTCGGGCAGATGCGTGTGCTCCAGCATCGTCTCCTTGGCCTTGGTGTACTGCTCCCAGCGACTGCGGGCCTCGACGTCCATCGGGCTCAGCTTCCACTGCTTCAGCGGATCCTGGATCCGCATCGTGAAACGGAACTGCTGTTCTTCGTCGGTGATCGAGAACCAGTATTTCAGCAGAATGATGCCGGAGCGGATCAGCATGCGCTCGAACTCGGGGACCGATTTGAAGAACTCCTGATACTGCTCCTCGGTGCAGAATCCCATCACCCGCTCGACGCCGACGCGGTTGTACCAGCTGCGGTCGAACAGCACGATCTCGCCGCCGGCCGGCAGATGCGCGACGTAACGCTGAAAGTACCATTGCGTGCGCTCGCGCTCGCTCGGCGCCGGCAGCGCCGCGATGCGGCAGACGCGCGGGTTGAGCCGCTGGGTGATGCGCTTGATGACGCCGCCCTTGCCGGCGGAATCGCGCCCCTCGAACAGGATGACGACCTTCTTCTTCTCGTGATGCACCCAGTCCTGCAGTTTGACCAGCTCGCCCTGCAGCCGCAGCAGTTCGCGGAAATAGAGCTTGCGGTCGAGCGCCGGTTCGCCGGACCTCGCCTCGTGGTCGAGGTCGTCGAGCCTGGTATCGTCGAGCTCGAGCTCGAGTTCCTCGTCGAGATTGTCGGCCATCTCCTGGTGGATGCGCGCGCGCAAGGCTTCGTCGTGCAAGGCTTGCTCGTTCAAGGCTTGATCGTGCGAGGCTTCTTCGGCGAGGGCGGAGGCAGTCATGACATCCGTCTTTCCATGTCAGGTGGATCGCGCGGGAGCATTGACGGGGCGTGTTATCATCGTGTGACATCGCGATGACGACCACCTCACATCGCAGCCATGGCTGTGCTAGGAAGCGCCAAGATCAAAAAGGGAGAAACCGATGATTTCACTCACGCCAAAAGATGTCCTGCCGGAGGACGGCACCCGCGGCACGCTGGTGGGGCGGGTCTGGCTGCCGCAGGCCGGCGGTCCGGCCGTGGTGGCGGTCCGCGATGACGGCGTGTTCGACGTCACCGCGCGGTTTCCCACGGTCAGCGCGCTGTGCGAGGAACAGGATCCGGCCGCCGCATTGCGCGCCACCAAAGGCGAGCGGATCGGCGACTTTGCGGCGATCCTCGCCAACACGCCGCCCGATAACCGCGACAGGCAGAAGCCCTGGCTGCTCGCGCCGGTCGACCTGCAGGTGCTGAAGGCGGCCGGCGTCACCTTCGCGATCTCGATGCTGGAGCGCGTGATCGAGGAGCGGGCGCGCGGCAATCCGTCGTCGGCGGAGGCGATCCGCAAGGAGGTGGTGCGGCTCGTCGGCGACGACCTCTCCAAGTTGAAGCCGGGCTCGGCGGAGGCGATGAGGCTGAAGCAGGTGCTGATCGAGCAGAACGCCTGGAGCCAGTATCTCGAGGTCGGCATCGGCCCCGATGCCGAGGTGTTCACCAAGGCTCCGACGCTGTCGTCGGTGGGCACGGGCATGGATGCCGGGCTGCATCCGAAATCGACCTGGAATAATCCGGAGCCGGAGGTCGTGCTCGTCGTCTCCAGCACAGGCCGGATCGTCGGCGCGGCGCTCGGCAACGACGTCAATCTGCGCGACTTCGAAGGCCGCTCGGCGCTGCTGCTGTCGAAGGCGAAGGACAACAACGCCTCCTGCGCGATCGGCCCGCTGCTGCGGCTGTTCGACCAGACCTTCTCGCTGGATGACGTGCGCAGGATGGATGTCGGCCTGACCGTGACGGGGACCGACGGCTTCGTGCTCGAGGGTCACTCCTCGATCAGCAAGATCAGCCGCGACCCGACCGACCTCGTCGCGCAGACCATCGGTCCCGTGCATCAATACCCTGATGGCTTCGCGCTGTTCCTCGGCACGATGTTCGCGCCGGTCAAGGACCGCGATGCCCCCGGCCAGGGTTTTACCCACAAGCGCGACGACATCGTCACCATCGCCGCGCCCCAGCTCGGCAAGCTGGTCAACCGCATGCGCGGCAGCGACGAATGCGAGCACTGGACGTTCGGCGTCGGCGCGCTGATGCGGAACCTGGCGCAGCGCAAGGTGCTTTAAGGATGTAATCGTAGGGTGAGCAAAGCGCAGCGTGCCTACAATTGCGCGGGTGGAGGGCACGGCGCTGGCGCGCCTTTGCCTACCCTGCGCATCATGAGCACGGCTTCGGCCTATCGCATCCCGATCACCTGCGATACTGCGCGTCGCTGACCTTTTCCAGCCAGTCGACATTCCTGCCGTCGAGCGTTTCCTGGATCGCGATGTGCGTCATGGCCGTGGTCGGCGTCGCGCCGTGCCAATGCTTGACGCCGGGCGGAAACCAGACGACGTCGCCGGGCCTGATCTCCTCGATCGGCCCGCCCTCGCGCTGCACCCAGCCGCAGCCGGCGGCGACGATCAGGGTCTGGCCGAGCGGATGAGTGTGCCAGGCGGTGCGCGCGCCGGGCTCGAACGTCACGCTGGCGCCGCCGACGCGCGCCGGCTCGGGGGCCTGGAACAGCGGGTCGACGCGGACGGTGCCGGTGAAATAGTCGTCCGGTCCCTTGCGGGACGGTTGCGATCCAATTCGGGTGATCTGCATGCTCTTGCTCCTGTGGTCTGTTGTCTGAATTGGCACGGCGCCGCCGGCCGGCCGCAGCGATGTCAACGCAGCAAGCGCCCCGCCAGTGCCGGCGAGCAGGCCGCGTCTCGACACCGAGGTCATCGCGGCCGTTGCGCGATCACGTCCTTGACGACCGGCAGCGCCGAGAACGCGTTCGGCCATCCGGCGTAGAAGGCGAGCTGGGTGAGCAGCTCGCCGGCCTCGGCCTTCGTCAGGCCGTTATCCATTGCGCGGTTGAGGTGATAGGTGATCTGCGCGACCTGTCCGGTCGCGACCAGCGCGCTGACGGTGACGAGGCTGCGGTCGCGCGGCGCGAGCCCAGGCCGCAGCCAGAGATCGCGGAACAGGACATCGGCCGTGTACTGCACGAGGCCGGGCGCCGCGTCGCCGGATTGCTGCGCAACGCGTGTCGCGCGCTGCGCCTCGGCCGCCTCGTCGAGCGCAAGCTGCGGGCCCGACGCCGCGGGAAGCTGGTTCGTGCCGATCCCGCGCGCCGCGAACACGTCCTTGGCAATGGCAACCGCCGACATCGCATTGGCCCATCCCGTGTAGAAGGCGAGATGGGTGATGGCCTCGGAGATCTCGGCCGGCGTCACGCCATTGTCGAGCGCGCGATCGAGGTAGAAGGCAAGCTCGATCGTCTGGTTGCGCGCGATCAGCGCGGCGAGCGTGACCAGGCTGCGGTCGCGCGGCGACAGGCCCGGACGCTTCCAGAGATCGCCGAGCAGGACGTCCTGGCGGTATTTCTCCAGCGCGGGCGCGACCGCCCGGATGTCGTCGATATTGGGCATGGGTCTTGATCCTTGTGGTGGCTGTTCCCCCAGCGCAGGGTATGAAGCGATCAGGCAAAAGGCGCCGATCACGGCGGCTATCCGTTTCACGGTCATCTCCTGTCAGGCTCGCGTGTCTGACGCCGCCGGCCGCATCAGGCGCAGCGCGATGCAAGCCCCGCTCAGCACGATCAACGCGCTGGCGAGAAATACGGCGTTGAGCCCGGCGCCTCCGGCGATCAGCCCGAGCAGCGGCGCAGTGATTCGGAGCGCAAGGTCGAGGCACGCGGTGTAGGCGCCCATGGCGAGGCCGCGGCTTTCCGGCGGCGCGCGGCGGATCGCCTCGACGCCGAAGCCCGGATAGACCAGCGAGTAGCCGAGCCCGGCGAGCGCCGCGCCGCCGAACACCGCAAGCCGTGTCGCGGCGAGCCAGATCACGGCGAGCCCGGCCGCCTCGATCAGGATGCAGACCAGCGCGACGCGCGGTCCGCCGATGCGGTCAGGCAGTGGCCGAAGGCGACCCGCCCGGCAATGAAGGCCGTGCTGACCGCCGTCAGCGCGATCCATGCCGCGGTCCAGCCGTTGTGCGCGAACAACAGCGCCACGAAGGTGGTGATCGCGCCGAAGCCGACACATGAGAGTGCAAGGCCGAGGCCGGGCACGGCAACTGCGCCGAGCACCTTCGTCACCGCGGGCCGTGCATGGTGCTGCGGCGCGACGCCGCGTAGCGGCGCCACCAGCGCGAGCGTCGCGAGCGGAATCAGCATGGTCGTAAACGCGATCGCGGCGAAGCCGTGACGCGCAAAGAGAGCGCTGCCGGCTGGCGCGCCGGCGGCAAAGGCGACGTACATCGCGGTGCCGACCCACGACATCACGCGTCCAGTGTTCGCGGGACCGGCGAGCGCCAGACCCCAGGTCAGGGCGCCCGCGACCATGAAGCTTTCGGCGCCACCCAGGACCGCCCGCCCGAGCAGGAGCACGGCGAGCGACAATGTGGGCATCTCGACGAATTCGAGTGAAAGGCCGTAGAGCAATCCCGCGGCCGCAGCCGCGATCAGGCCGCTCGCCACGACGCGCTTGGTGCCAGTGGTGTCGGCAAGATGGCCGGCCGTGAAACGCGAGATCAGCGAGGCGGCGAACTGGCTGCCGGCGACGAGGCCGACGACGAAGGTGCCGAATCCAAGGTCCCGATGCACATGCAGCGGCAGCACCGGCATGGCGATGCCGATCACCAGATAGCCCGTGAAGATCACGGCGATGACCGGCAACAGGGTCGCGGCGACCGAGGGTATGGCGCCTCGCATATCTGACGTCGTAACGGACATGGGCGGGGGTGGCTGAATTCTGTGCTGCGCCGAAGCTAGCGCTTCCGCCCCTCGCGGATTAGATGATGAAAACTGCATGCATTCATGAGGCTCGCTAATCAATGGACCGGGACAATGCGAGCGACCTGCTGATCTTCCTTGCGGTGGCGCGGGAGCGGAGCTTTACGCGCGCCGCCGCCAAGCTCGGCCTCTCGCAATCGGCATTGAGCCAGATCGTGCGGGCGCTGGAGGAGCGGCTCGGGGTGCGGCTGTTGAGCCGCACCACCCGCAGTGTCGCGCCGACGCTGGCCGGCGAGCGGCTGCTGCGCACCATCGGGCCGAAATTCGACGAGATGGACGGCGAGCTCGCGGCACTCAGCGCGCTGCGCGAGAAGCCGGCGGGCACCATCCGCCTGACGGCGACCGAGCACGCCGCCGAGGCGATCCTGATGCCGGCGCTGCGCGCGATCCTTCCGAAATACCCCGACATCAACGTGGAGGTCGTGATCGATTACGGCCTCAGCAACATCGTGGCCGAGCAATATGACGCCGGCATCCGCCCGGGCGAGCTGGTCGCGAAGGACATGATCGCGGTGCGGGTCAGTCCGGACCTGCGCATGGCGGTGGTTGGCTCGCCCGACTACTTCGCGACGCGCAAGAAGCCGCGCACGCCGCAGGAATTGACCGAGCACAATTGCCTCAACCTGCGCCTGCCGACCCATGGCGGCCGCCTCTATGCGTGGGAGTTCGAGAAGAACGGACGCGAGCTCAATGTGCGCGTCGAGGGCCAGCTCGTGTTCAACGGCTCCGGCACGCTGCTGAGCGCCGCGCTGAACGGGCTTGGCCTTGCCTATCTGACCGAAGGGCAGGCGAAGCCGCATCTTGCGGCCGGCCGGCTGGTGCGCGTGCTGGCCGACTGGTGCCCGCCGTTTTCCGGCTATCACCTCTATTATCCGAGCCGCCGGCAGGCCTCACCCGCGTTCTCGCTGCTGGTCGAGGCGCTGCGATACCGCGGGAAGGTGTGAGACGGGTCCGGGGCTGACGTTTCCACGTCGTCATGGCCGGGCTTGTCCTGGCTTGTCCCGGCCATCCACGTCTCAACTTCACATCGAGAACAAAAACGTGGATGCTCGGACACGCCCGGGCATGACGAGTTTGTGGGTACAATAACCAAACCACAAGCACCGAACGCGCAACACAACCGCATACGCGATTGCCCTCCACCGCAAGCAATCGGGGGGCACAGTTTCTCCGCGGTTGCTGCCCGACCGCGCGAGCCTCACAAGCCCATCATCCGGAAGATCATGCCTCCGATATTGGGCCCGTAATGGTGGTGGCGGCGATGATGACTGCGCCGTGGCTCGTCGGTATCAGCGGCCATCGCCGTCCTGCTGCCATTGCGCTCGGGGCCGATCGCGTCGAACGCGGCCTTCTGCTCGTCGCTCAGCGAGTTGTAGAAGGCGTCGAGCGCCGGACGCACCGTCCCGATCGCTTGCAGCATTGTATCCAGTCTTGCTTCCACGGCCGCAAGCCGCGCCGGCGGCGTTCGCGCCTCGGTGGGCGGACAGGACGACTTCAGGGTGTCCTCGGCCTTCGTCGCCGCATCCCGCAGCGCGTCGAGGCTCGCGCGCTGGGCGTCGGTCGGCTTCACATTGCGTTCGATGAGATCGCCGGGCCATTCGATGGCGGCGGGCTGCGCAGCATTGCAGGTCGCGGTGTCCACGGTGTTTTCGCGTGGAGCGCGTCCACGCCGCGCGCGCTGCTGCTCTGCCACCAACGCGGTCACCTTGGCCTTCTGATCGTCGCTCAATAGCCCATAGAACTTGTCGAGCGGCGGCCTTAGCGTCTCCACCGCGCTGCGCATGGCCTCGAGACGCTGCTGCATCGCGGCCAGCCGGCTCGGCGCAGTCAGCGGCACGTCCTTCGGGCACGAATTGAGAATGATCTCGGACGCCTGCTGCGAAGCGGCAGCGAGGTCGTCGAGCGCGGCGCTCTGTTCGGCGTTGGGGTCGATCGCGCTGCGGAACTGGTCGATCGGGAACCCCGCGATGTCGCGGCTGTCGCTGCCGCACATGTCGGCGAGTGTCGCTGTTGTCTGACCGCCGGAACGCGTCGCCTGCCGTGATCCGCCGCGGCCCGGCAGATAATCGGCGTAGCCGCTCAAGGCGTCGTAGTCATAGGGACCGAACAGGCCGGCATAGATATCGCCGTAGCCATAGTCCCAGAAGTACGGGTCATACCCCCAGCCCCACCAAGTGTAGTCATAAAGATCGTAGTAGGCGTAGGGCCAGAACACCGGCCCGACCCAGCCGAAGCCGCCATGTGGGTGGCGCCACCACCAGCCTCCGCCCTGATATCCCCACGCGGCCCCCGCAGCGGCCGTCGTAATCGCCGCGCGCGCCATCGGGTTTCGCAAGCCGCCGGGACTGTGCAGCGCGGTCGTAATCTGACGCGAGGACAGGGTGCGACCGACAGCGCTGGCGTTGCGCCGCATCACCGCGGCGGAGGGCGCATGACGGCCGGCGGCTAAGCCGTTCGAGATGGCCGGATTGCGCGTGATGGCTGGATTGTGGGTCGCGCCCGGAGTGCGAGTGGCGTGGAATTGTCGCGCGCCGGTGCTGCGGCCGATTCGTGGAGCGGCATGAGGCGCGGGATGAATGGTGTGAAAGCCGCCACCGCGAGCGCCTCCGCCATGAAAGCCACCAGCGCGAAGCCCGCCGCCGTGGAAACCACCCCCGCCCCCACGGAAGCCGCCACCGCCATGGAAGGCGCCGCCACCGCCGGCGTGGAAACCTCCACCGCCACCGTGGAAACCGCCGCCACCGCCGCCGTGAAATCCGCCGCCACCACCGCCACCGCCGTGACCTCCGCCAGGTCCGCCGCCACGGGCCGCCTGGGCAGGATCCGCAAGCAGCGCCGCCGATGCTGCGGCTGCGAGAATTGCGACCAGCGTCAACCACACCTGTTTGCGAGCAGCTCCAGCCATGGTGGTTCTCACTTCGCGTCAAGGCACTCAATTCAATAAGGCCTGACATCAACACCCCACGTCGCCGCTCGGTTCCCGCCGCGGTGTGCGTCGCAAGCAACTGTTTGCGAGCGCGCCCCTCCGCAGGGATCGCCAACGTCGAATTCGGTCCTGGGCTGACGGCTGCGAAGCCTGCGAGGAGACCGGGCTGCATCTCCACGCATGCTTGCCGTAGCGACGAGCCAAGAACAGCCTCGGAAATATCCGAGCAGGTTCCTTCATAAAGAGGTTGAGAAACCGGACAAAGCATTTCCCTTCGCGCTGTAAACCGCTCACGCTGCGATCGACGACGCAGAGACCTTGATTCGGAGGAGCCCATGCCAAGGCAATTCGGCCTCAAACAAGTGACGGCAGTGGAACGGTCGGCGTCGGCGTTATCGGCTCAAGGCTCGCGCGAGGTGCCTCAATCTGTGGCGCGTGCCGAGCCGTCGTCACGAACGCAAACGTCTCCGCAGCCGGAGCCTCTCTATGCCCCTGCGAGCTGGCGGGGCAAGGCTGATCGGCGCTGCATCTCCGCCGATTGAGGCGGTGCATTAATGCTGCTTTATCGCCGCGACAATGGTTGCTGCGGGCAAGGCCTCCACCGAGGCCGATCGAGCGCCAATCACTGAGTTGCCCGACGGCGCAAGCCCTCGCGTACAAAATATTTCTGTTTATCAGAAGTGCAACTCAGTGTATGAATGGCCCGTCTCACCCGCTTGAGGGGCGCTTCGCGATCGTCACGAGTGTTGGGTCGAGATGCGGTGGACGCCGAGCGTGTGACTGACGAGCACATGCAAGGCGGACGGTGAAGTCGTGTGGTTCCGACGCCCTAGTGGCAGGTGTCGACTCCCAGGACGCGGAAGCGTCTCGCGGATGACGGTGACAAACAAGCCCAATCTCGCCGGGGAGAGCACGTATAAGCCGTAAAACCATCGCGCAGGGAAAGCCGGAGTGTTTCCGGTTTCACCTGTGGTCCTACCTCCCGAGCTTTCCATTTGCTCGGGACCCATGGGTGCGATCGGCACCCGGCTTTCCCTGCGCCCTCTGTTCAAGAGAGGGCGAAAACGAGAGGCAAAACTCGGACGATTCACGTCGCGAGAATGCGATGCCATATCCTCATCAGCAACTGTCATCGCCCGCGAAGGCGGGCGATCCAGTATTCCAGAGGCAGCCGTGACTGATCCTAAAGGCCGCGGCGTACTGGATACCCCGCATGCGCGGGGGCGGGGTATGACGGCCGAGTGTGTTGATGATGCCAGTCCCCACCACTGCGAGGCGGCCCAAAACAAGCCGCGCTCACACCGGCAGCGCGGTCGAATACTTCACCTGGCTCAAGGCAAAGCTCGACTCGATGGAGGCGATGCCGTCGAGCCGGGTCAGCTTGTTCTTCAGGAACGCCTCATAGGAGGAGAGGTCGGCGGCGACGACGCGAAGCAGGTAATCGCGATTGCCGGTCATCAGATAGCATTCGAGCACCTCGTCCCATTTGGAGATCGCGCGCGCGAAGCGGTTGAGGTCCTCCTCCTTCTGCCGCGCGAGCTTGATCGAGATGAAGACGCTGACATGCAGCCCGATCGATTTCTGATCGACGGTTGCGATGTAGCGGCTGATCACGCCGCGCTCCTCGAGCAGCTTCACCCGGCGATGGCATGGCGACACCGACAGCCCGACCTTGTCGGCAAGCTCCTGCATGGTCATGCGGCTGTCGGTCTGGAGCAGGCTGAGGATCTTGCGGTCGATGGCATCGAGGGCAGGCATTGGGATGAACTCGCAGGTTGAGGTCGGATCGTGGGAATTTATCCCAATTTTTCCTGTGCTGTCGCGTGGAATTGAGATTTTCGCTGCCCCCTGCGGCGGTAACATCCGTTAGATCGCCTCGGAGCTCCGCCATGGGAATCGCGCCTGAACGCCTCGACATGCTGTCCGCTCTGGCCCGCAAGGTGCTGTGGCTGTCGTCGTGGACCATCCATCACGCCAACCATGTCAGGCCGAACACCGACGGCTTGAAAGTCGGCGGCCATCAGGCATCGTCAGCTTCGCTCGCCAACATCATGTCGGCGCTGTATTTCTCGGTGCTGCGCCCGCAGGACCGCGTCGCGGTGAAGCCGCATGCGAGCCCGGTGTTCCACGCGATTCAGTATCTGTTCGGGCATCAGACCCACGACAAGCTGGAGAATTTCCGCGGCTATAAGGGCGCGCAATCCTATCCGTCGCGCACCAAGGACACCGACGACGTCGACTTCTCCACCGGCTCTGTGGGATTGGGCGTGGCGCAGACGTTGTTCGCCTCGCTGGTGCAGGATTACGTCAAGGCGCATGGCTGGATGAAGGACCGCCCCGAGGGCCGCATGATCGCGCTGGTCGGCGACGCCGAGATGGACGAGGGCAACATTTTCGAGGCGCTGCTCGAGGGCTGGAAGCACGGCCTGCGCAACACCTGGTGGGTGGTCGACTATAACCGCCAGTCGCTCGACGCCGTGGTGCGCGAAGGGTTGTGGGCCAAGTTCGAAACCATGTTCCGCAATTTCGGCTGGGACGTGATGATCGTGAAGTACGGCAAACTGATGCTGGAAGCGTTTGCCGAGCCGGGCGGCGAGGCGCTCAGGCGCTGGATCGACAATTGCCCGAACCAGATGTACGCGGCGCTGTGCTTCCAGGGCGGCGCGGCCTTCCGCAAGCACTTGCAGGACGACATTGGCGACCAGGGGCCGGTGTCGGCCCTGATCGACCGCCGCAGCGACGAGCAGCTGCTGGCGCTGATGTCGAACCTCGGCGGCCATGACATGGCGAGCATGATCGAGGCGTTCGAAGCCGTTGATCACGATCGTCCGGTCTGCTTCATCGCCTACACCATCAAGGGCGTCGGCCTGCCGATGCAGGGCCACAAGGACAACCACGCCGGCCTGATGACGGTAGCGCAGATGGAGAAGTGGCGCGCCGCGCAGAACATCCGCGCCGGCCATGAGTGGGACAAGTTCGAGGGCCTGTCGCAAGACCCCGCGAAGCTCGAGGCCTTCCTGGCGGAGGCGCCGTTCAATCGCGAGGGACGCCGCCGGCTGTCGGCGCCTGACATCGACGTGCCAGAGCAGCTCGCCTTCAAGGCCTCGGCGCAGATGTCGACGCAGCAGGGCTTCGGCCTCGTGTTGCACGAGCTTGCGCGCGGCGACAGCGCGCTGGCCTCGCGGATCGTCACCGCATCGCCCGACGTCACCGTGTCGACCAATCTCGGCGCCTGGGTCAATCGCCGCGGCCTGTTCGCGAAGCTGGAGAACCACGACCTGTTCCGGCAGGAGAAGATTCCGTCCGCCTACACCTGGGAATATTCGCCGAAGGGACAGCATATCGAGCTCGGCATCGCCGAGATGAACCTGTTCATCATGCTCTCGGCGCTCGGTCTGTCGCACCAGATCAACGGCACGCGGCTGCTGCCGGTCGGCACGCTCTACGATCCCTTCATCGAGCGCGGCCTCGATGCGCTGAACTATGCCTGCTACCAGGATGCCCGCTTCATGGTGGCGGCGACGCCGTCCGGCGTGTCGCTGGCGCCGGAGGGCGGCGCGCACCAGTCGATCAAGACGCCCCTGATCGGGCTCGGACAGGACGGGCTCGCCTCGTTCGATCCGGCCTTCGTCGATGAACTTGCCGTGATCATGGGCTGGGGATTCCAGCACATGCAGCGCGAGGGCGCGGAGGGCGGGTCGGTCTACTTGCGGCTCTCGACGCGCACGATCGAGCAGCCGCAGCGGATCATGACGCCGGACCTGCGGCGCGACATCACCGACGGCGCCTACTGGCTGCGCAAGCCGGGCCCGAACTGCGACCTGGTGGTCGCCTATACTGGGACGGTCGCACCCGAGGCGATCGAGGCGGTCGGGCTGATCGGCGAAAGCCATCGCGACGTCGGTTTACTCGCGGTCACGTCCGCCGACCGGCTCTATGCGGGTTGGTCCGCGGCGCGGAATTTGCGCCGCGACCGGCGCGGCGTGCAGCATTTGAGTCATATCGAGCGGTTGCTGGCGCCGCTCGGCCGCGACTGCAGCATAGTGACCGTGATCGACGGCCATCCGGCCTCGCTCGGCTGGCTCGGCAGCGTGCGCGGCCATCGGGTCGAGGCGCTCGGGGTCGAGCATTTCGGCCAGACCGGGACGATCGGCGACCTCTACCGCCACTACGGCATCGACGCCAACGCGATCATCGATGCGGCGGAAAGCCTCTCCGTCGGCGCCCCGGTCCGGCATCGCAAGATGGCGGTGTGACGCTACGGGTGAGGGGCGGGCGGCAAGGCTTGCCACGCGAGCGGCAGCGACCTTATATCCGTGGTGCGCGCACGAGCCGCGTCCCGCATATGGCGGGTTCAATTCGCCTGGCTTTCGTGCAAGGATGCCTGCCGAACGCTTCCGTTCCCTTTCCATACGCCCCCTACAAGAGGTTTCCGATGGTCAATCGCATGCAATTCTACATCGATGGCGCCTGGGTCGACCCGGTCGTCAAGAAGTCCACCCCGGTCGTCAATCCGGCGACCGAAGAGGCGATGTATGAGGTTGCGCTCGGCTCCAAGGCCGATCTCGACAAGGCGGTCGCCGCCGCCAAGCGCGCGTTCGAGACCTATTCCCGGACCAGCCGCGAGGAGCGCGTCGCGCTGCTCACCAAGATCGTCGAGGTCTACAAGGGCCGCATGAAGGAGATCGGCGCCGCCGTCTCCGACGAGATGGGCGCGCCGTTGCCGATGGCCGAAAAGCTGCAGGCCGGCGCCGGCCTCGGCCATCTCATGAACACCCTTGAAGTGCTCAAGAAGTACGAGTTCGAGGAGACCATGGGCACCGCCGTGATCGTGCGCGAGCCGGTCGGCGTCGTCGGCATGATCACGCCCTGGAACTGGCCGCTCAACCAGATCGCCTGCAAGGTGGCGCCCGCGCTCGCCGCCGGCTGCACCATGATCCTGAAGCCGTCGGAGTTCACCCCGACCTCGGCGCTGATCTTCGCCGAGATCCTCCATGAGGCCGGCGTGCCGAAGGGCGTGTTCAACCTCCTCAATGGCCTCGGTCCGGAGGTGGGTGCCGCGATGAGCGAGCATCCGGACATCGACATGATCTCGTTCACCGGCTCGACCCGCGCCGGCGTCGACGTCGCCAAGCGTGCAGCCCCGACCGTGAAGCGCGTCAGCCAGGAGCTCGGTGGCAAGTCGCCGAACGTCATCCTCGAGGGCGCCGACCTGACCAAGGCGGTGACCGGCGGCGTGATGCACATGTTCAACAACTCGGGCCAGTCCTGCAACGCGCCGTCGCGCATGATCGTGCCGCTCTCCAAGATGAAGGAAGTGGCCGCAATCGCGAAGGGCGTCGCCGACAAGACCAAGGCCGGCGATCCGCGCGCTGCCGACACGACGATTGGCCCCGTGGTCAACCGCGGTCAGTGGGACAAGATCCAGGCGCTGATCCAGAAGGGCATCGACGAGGGCGCAACGCTCGTCGCCGGTGGTCCGGGCCTGCCCGAGGGCGTCAACAAGGGCTTCTACGTCCGTCCGACCATCTTCGCCGACGTCACCAATGAGATGACGATCGCCCGCGAAGAGATCTTCGGACCGGTGCTGACCATCATCGGCGCCAAGGACGAAGCCGACGCCGTCAGGATTGCCAACGACACGCCCTATGGTCTCGCCGGTTATGTCTCGGCCGACACCGTGGAAAGCGCGCGCCGCGTCGGCCGCCAGATCCGCGCCGGCAACGTCAACCTGCAGGGCGTGCCGAACGAGCGCTCCGCGCCGTTCGGTGGTTACAAGCAGTCCGGCAACGGCCGCGAGTGGGGCCGTTACGGTCTTGAAGAGTATCTCGAGGCCAAGGCCGTCGCGGGTTACAACGCGGCGTAAGCTGGTCCACGAGAGACGAGATTTTGACGCCGGGGCAGGTAACTGCTCCGGCGTCAGGTTTTCTGGGTGCAAGGTTTTGAAGGGTTCGAGTCTTGCGAAGGTCGAGACCGCAGGTTCTTCGTCATTGCGAGCCACCCGGTCGGCGCGAAGCGCCGCCGGATGACAGGCTCCGCGAAGCAATCCATCTCTCCTCACGCGCGGAAAGATGGTTGCTTCGTCGCTTCAGCGCAAAATTGCTCTGCAATTTTGTCGCGAGCTCCTCGCAATGACGTTCGGATCAACCGCCGAGCGCGCCTTGGGTGTTTACATAGAGCGCATAGATCGACTGGCTCGCCGCCATGAACAGGCGGTTGCGCTTCAGTCCGCCGAAGCAGAGGTTGGCGCAGCGCTCCGGCAGCGCGATGCGGCCGATCATGACGCCGTCGGGCGCGAATACGACCACGCCGTCGAGTTCGGGATCGCCCATGCCCCAACCGCACCACAGATTCCCGTCGATGTCGCAGCGCATGCCATCGGGCGTGCCCGGGCCGGCGTCGATGAACACGCGCTTGTTGGAAATCGTCGTGCCGTCGGGTGATACGTCATAGGCAAGGATCTTTCGGTTCGGCACTCCGCGGGATTCCACGACGTAGAGGATCTTCTCGTCCGGCGAGAAGCAGAGCCCGTTCGGCCCCAGCACGCCCTCCGCGACGATGGTGGCCTTGCCGGTCGCGGGATCGAGCCGATAGACATTAGGGTCGATCTCGGGCTCGGCCTTGTAGCCCTCGTAGTTCCCGAGCAGGCCGAAGGTCGGATCGGTGAACCAGATCGAGCCGTCGGATTTCACCACGACGTCGTTCGGCGAGTTCAGCCGCTTGCCGTCGAAGGAGTCGATCAGCACCGTGATCGAACCGTCATATTCGGTGCGCACCACGCGGCGGCCGCCGTGCTCGCAGGTGATCAGCCGTCCCTGGCGGTCGCGGGTGTTGCCGTTGGCGAAGTTCGAGGGTTTTCGGAAGATGCTGACCGCGCCGGTCTCTTCCTCCCATTTGATGATGCGCTGGTTCGGAATGTCGCTGCACAACAGATAGCGTCCGTCGCCGAACCACACTGGGCCTTCGGCCCAGCGCAGGCCGGTGGCGAGCCGCTCCACCGCGGACAGTTTCAGCCAATATTTCTCGAAGCGCGGGTCGAGCGCGTGGATGGCCGGATCGGGATAGTAGGTCGCCGGACCCCAGCCGGCGGAATGGGCATCGGACATCTGCTGTTCTCGTTGTTGTGTTTCGACGGTGTTTGCTTGGTGTTTCCTCGGGCGGCTGGTTTGCTATCATTGCCGGCCTGCGACCGCAATTCGGCCGCGGCAAGCACGAGGAACGAGGGACGGAATGCCACGCATATTGATGACCGGCGCGTCGGGTGGAATCGGCACCAGCCTGCGCAAGCTGCTGCCGCCGATCTATCCTGACCTGCTGTTGAGCGACATCAAGCCGCCGGCCGATCTCGGCAAGAACGAAAAGTTTAAGGCCGCAGATCTCGCCGACCTCGCGCAGGTCGAGGCGATCTGCGAGGGCGTCGACGGCATCCTGCATTTCGGCGGCTATTCGGTCGAAGGCCCCTGGGACTCGATCCTGCAGTCCAACATCGTCGGCTGCTACAATCTGTTCGAGGCGGCGCGGAAGAAGGGCGTCAAGCGGGTGATCTTCGCCTCCTCCAACCACGCCGTCGGCTTTTACCCGCGGCACCGCCGCATCGGCACCGACGTCACCGCGCGGCCGGACAGCCGTTACGGCGTCAGCAAGGTATTCGGCGAAGCCGTCGGTGCGCTCTACGCCGACAAGCACGGGCTCAAGGTTACTTGCCTGCGGATCGGCAATTTCGGCGACCAGCCGCTCGACCATCGGCGGCTCTCGATCTGGCTCAAGCCAGACGATCTCGTTCAGCTCTGCCGCATCGGGCTCGAGCATCCCGACGTCCATTTCGAGATCTTCTACGGTGCGTCCTACAACGAGCGCGCATGGTGGGACAATCACCGCGCCTATGATCTCGGCTATCGCCCGACCGGCCGCGCCGAGGATTTCCGCGAGCATGCGATGGCCGAGCAGGCCAAGCTGCCGCCGGATCCGGTCGGCGACTTCTACCAGGGCGGCTCGTTCTGCAGCATGGAGTTCGACGGCGACACGGGAAGGGTCATCGACTGGAAGACGTAGTCAGTCTTCGCACGACGGGAGCTGGTGGGGAGTCTGCTTCGCGCTTTGCGGGCTTCCGGGTCCGTCAAAGGCCTGGGCGAAGTGTGTAAGTGGGAAGGAGAGGTTGATCGTCTGACCTGTCAAAGTCTTTGCTTCCATCGTGATCGCCTGCGCATGCTTCAGCCGCGTGACCAGCTCGCCGTCGCCTTCGTACGTGCCGCCGCAGCCCAAGTTGTAGCAATGCGGCTTGGCGATCTGGATCGGCTCATCCTGGTCGATCCGGAGGCTGATCGTGCCCTCCAGCATGGTTCGGGTTCCGACATTCGCGGTCAGAAGCACGCGCTTGCTGTTCTGCGGCGAGATGCTGATGGTGCCGCCCGACGGAGAGCATTGACCTCGCGCGCTGACGCCGACGAAACAACTTGTCTGCGTCAGGCAAACCTTGGCCCAGGGCTCATAGGTCAGCTGCGTCGCGCGCGCGTCGGCCGCTTGGCCAAGCGCCGGAAATGTGAGGGACGCGGCGAACGACCCAAGCAAGAAAAGCCAGTGGCGCATTCCCGTCTCCTCTGCGATCAGCGGGGCACGTATCCAGCTATTGCGGCATTTTCTCGTTGGCGATGCCGGCGAGACCACCGCTTTCTTCGCTGTTGGCGAAGCTCTTGCGACGCTATTCGGCGCTGCATGATCGCGTATTGACAACAATTCCCTCGGCTCCTTTAGTGCGGCAAACAATCAAGGGAAACTGCAACATGGCTGACGGACTTCGCAAGGGACTGACAAGCTATGGTGACGCCGGTTTCTCGCTGTTCCTGCGCAAGGCCTTCATCAAGGCGATGGGCTATTCGGACGATGCGCTCAATCGCCCGATCGTCGGCATCACCAACACGTACAGTGACTACAATCCCTGCCACGGCAACGTTCCGCAGATCATCGAAGCGGTGAAGCGCGGCGTGATGCTGTCGGGCGCGATGCCGTTCGTGTTCCCGACGATTTCGATCGCCGAAAGCTTCGCGCATCCGACCTCGATGT
The DNA here is from genome assembly GCF_029910095.1 of Bradyrhizobium sp. ISRA464. NCBI lineage: Bacteria > Pseudomonadati > Pseudomonadota > Alphaproteobacteria > Hyphomicrobiales > Nitrobacteraceae > Bradyrhizobium > Bradyrhizobium sp. ISRA464. The sequence goes on from NZ_CP094526.1 coordinate 2,629,695, forward strand.
ATCTGCGCAATCTGATGGCGATGGACACCGAGGAAATGATCCGCGCGCAGCCGATGGATGCCGTGGTCGTGATCGGCGGCTGCGACAAGACCTTGCCGGCGCAGATCATGGCGGCCGTCAGCGCCGATCTGCCGACCGTCGTGATTCCGGTCGGGCCGATGGTGGTCGGCCACCACAAGGGTGAGGTACTTGGCGCCTGCACCGATTGCCGCAGGCTGTGGGCCAAATATCGTGCGGGCGAGATCGACGACAACGAGATCGAGGCGGTGAACGGCCGTCTCGCGCCCTCGGTGGGCACCTGCATGGTGATGGGCACGGCCTCCACCATGGCCTGCATCACGGAGGCGCTCGGCCTGTCGCTGCCGATGAGCGCGACGATCCCGGCGCCGCACGCCGAACGCTTCCGGTCCGCGGAAGCCAGCGGCCGCGTCGCGGCGGCGATGGCGAAATCCAAGGGACCGAAGCCGAGCGAGATCCTGACCCCGGCCTCGTTCCGTAATGCACAGATCGTCATGCAAGCGATCGGCGGCTCGACCAACGGGCTCATTCATCTGACCGCCATCGCCAACCGTACGCCCCACAAGATCGATCTCGAGGCGTTCGACAAGCTCGGCCGCGAGGTGCCGGTGCTGGTCGACCTGAAGCCTTCTGGCGAGCACTATATGGAGCATTTCCATCATGCCGGCGGCGTGCCGAAGCTGATGGCGCAGCTCGGTGATCTCATCGATCTCGATGCCAAGACCATCACCGGCCAGACCTTGCGCGAGGTCGTTGCCGGAGCGGAGGAGGTGCCGGGCCAGGATGCGATCCGTCCCAAGGCCAATCCGATCAAGTCCGAAGGCGCGATGGCGATCCTGCACGGCAACCTTGCGCCGCGCGGCGCCGTGATCAAGCAGTCGGCGGCGAGCCCGAAGCTGCTGCAACATACCGGCAAGGCGGTGGTGTTCGAGTCCGTCGAGGACATGACGCTGCGGGTCGACGATCCCGCGCTGGAGGTGACGGCTGACGACGTGCTGGTGCTGCGCAACGCCGGTCCCAAGGGCGCGCCGGGCATGCCGGAGGCCGGTTACCTGCCGATCCCGAAGAAGCTCGCGCGGGCCGGCGTCAAGGACATGGTCCGCATCTCCGATGCCCGCATGAGCGGCACCGCGTTCGGCACCATCGTACTGCACATCACGCCGGAGGCCGCGGTCGGCGGCCCGCTGGCGCTGGTGAAGAACGGCGACATGATCAGGCTCGATGTCGCCAGGCGCAGCATCGACCTCCTGGTTGATGAAGCCGAATTGCAAAAGCGCCGCGCCGCGCTGGCGCCGGCCGCGACACCGGGCTGGGCCAAGCGCGGTTATGCGCATCTCTTCAACGAGACCATCCTGCAGGCCGACGAAGGCTGCGATTTCGACTTCATGCGCGCCAAGGGCAAGTAAGCCGGCCTGTTACTTCGACTTGCTGGTGAACTTCTTCACCGCGACGCGGAACTCCTCCGTGTTCATGCAGCCGATGATCGCGTCGCGCTCGGCGTCGAGCTGCGCCTCGATCGGCGTGGTCGGCGCCTGATGGATCAGCGCCTTGGTGGCGGCGAGCCCGGCGGGCGCGTTCTGCGCCAGCCGCAGCGCGAATTCCCGCGTGGCCGCCTTCAACTCGACGGCAGGCACGACCTTGGCGACCAGCCCCCATTGCTGGGCCTGCTGCGCGTTAAAGCTGTCCTCGGCAAGCAAGATCTGCAGCGCGCGGCGCGGTCCCACGCTGGCGGCCAGGCCCACGGTGCCGCCGCCATCGGGCGAGACACCGATCTTGGCGTAGGCCGGCGTGAAGCGGGCGTCCTCGGCGGCAATGCAGAGGTCGGCGACGAAGGCGAGCGACAGGCCGGCGCCGGCGGCCGAGCCGTGCACGCTTGCGAGCACCAGCTTGGGCATCCGCCGCAGCGTGGTGATGAAGGCATGGTAGTGCTTGAGCATCTCGCCGACGACGGGCGCAATGTTGTTGGCCTCGGCCGCCGCGCCGATGGTCTGCAAGTCGCCGCCGGCACAGAAGGCGCGGCCTTCGCCCTCGATCACCAGCACGCGGACGTCCCTGTTGGCCTCGACTTGCGCGCCGAGCTGCTCGAGTCTCTTCGCAATCGATATGTCGATCGCATTGAACGCGGCCGGCCGATTCAGCGTAATGGTGGCGACGGGACCGTCGATCCGGAGCAGGGCGGGTTCAGCGGCGGGGGTGGCGGCGGGGTCGGGCATATCGAAGACCTTGGGCTTGTTGTTTCCGGCCATTTAAGTCCCTGGCGGGACAGGTGGCAATCCGGGTCGGGCGTTTCGGCGCCCTGATTTGGCGGAGACCCCCTTGCGTCGGCGCGAGCCATGAGGCCAAATGGCGCCCGCCTTCGGTACGCAGACACGAGCGCTGTGGGGACGGGGCAAGCAAGCTAACATCGACAGAGAGGAAAACGGCATGGGTCACTCCTGCTCGCTCGTATCTGGGTTGTTCCGATGACGACGGGTCCGGTCATCATCGTCGGCGCGGGGCACGCCGGCTTCCAACTCGCCGCGTCGCTGCGCCAGGGCGGCTTCGCCGAGCGCATTGTGCTGCTCAACGATGAGGGGCATCTGCCGTATCAGCGGCCGCCGCTGTCGAAGGCCTATCTGAAGGGAACCGGCGGGCCCGACAGCCTGATGTTCCGGCCCGACAAGTTCTACCAGGACAACCGGATCGAGCTGGTCACCGATCGCGCCCATGCGGTCGATCGTCATGTGCGGAAAGTGACGCTCGGCTCCGGCAGCTTGCTCGACTACGGCCATCTGGTGTTCGCGACTGGTGCGCGGAACCGGCTGCTCGACATTCCGAACGCCAGGCTCGACGCAGTGCGATATCTGCGCACGCTCGACGAGAGCGAGGCGCTGCGCCATCTGCTCGCGCCGGGCATGCGCGTTGTCGTCATCGGCGCAGGCTTCATCGGGCTCGAATTCGCCGCCACCGCGCGCGGCAAGGGCCTCGAGGTCGACGTGGTAGAGCTGGCTTCGCGCGTGATGGCGCGGGCCGTGACAGCGGAAATCTCCGAGTTCTCGCAGTCCCGGCACACGGCAGCCGGAATCCGCATCCACCTCGGCGTCCAGGTGACCGGCATCGAGGCCGATGGCGCCAAGGTCACCGGCGTCAGCCTGAGCAACGGCACGCACGTCCCCGCCGATCTCGTCGTGGTCGGCGTCGGCGTGCTGCCGAATGTCGAGCTCGCCGCGGAGGCCGGGCTGCCGGTGGCATCCGGCATCATCGTCGACGAGTATCTGGCGACTGCCGATCCCAACATCTCCGCGATCGGCGATTGCGCGCTCTACACCAGCAAGCGCTTCGGCGGATCGCTGCGGCTGGAGTCGGTGCAGAACGCGACCGACCATGCGCGCTGTGTGGCGTCGCGGCTGACCGGCAAGAACGAGGTCTATGACGGCTTGCCGTGGTTCTGGAGCGACCAGGGCCCCGACAAGCTGCAGATGGCCGGCCTCACCACCGGTTACGACCGCGTCGTGGTGCGCGGCGACCGCGCGCAGGGCCAGTTCTCGGCGTTCTGCTACCGCGGCGATACGCTGCTCGGCATCGAATCGGTCAACCGCGCCGGCGATCACATGTTCGGCCGCCGGCTGCTCGGCGCGGGCGGTTCGATCACGCCGGAGCAGGCGGCGGATACGAGTTTCGATCTGAAGAGCGCGCTTTCCTGACAGCCTCGTCCCGGCGAAGGCCCGGACCGATACTCCGCGGCCTGCGTTGTGAACGGGATCGTCGTTCCAGCGTTGCGCAACATTTGACATTCGTGGTTACGGGTCCCGGCCTTCGCCAGGACGACGTGGGGAGAGAGTGTCCTCCACCTCTTTCGCCGTCGGCATCGACGGCGCGGCGCCCATCCGCTGCACGCAGATCGAGGCGGCGACGTTGGCATAGGCGAGCGCATCGCGCAGCGGCTTGCCGATAGCGAGCTGCGAGGCGAGCGCGCCGACGAAACAATCGCCGGCGCCTGTGGTGTCGACGGCCTTGACCTCGTGGCCCGGAATCAGCAGCGGCTGGCGCTCGACCAGCGCCAGCACGCCGCGCCTGCCGAGCGTGACGCAGACGATCTTGTCTGGCGCCAGGGCTCTTGCCGCTTCGGCGAAGCGCGCGGGCGCGTCGCTGTCGCGCAGCTCCATGCCGCTGAGGAAGCCGAGCTCGGTCTCGTTGAGGATCAGGATGTCGACGAGATCGAGCAGCACGGCGTCGGCCTTTTTCGCCGGCGCCGGATTGAGAACCGTGGTGGCGCCGGCGGCGCGGGCGCGTGCGAAGAAAGCCGCGATCGCCGGTAGGGGAATCTCGAACTGGCTCACCGCGACGTCACCCTTGGCGAGAATAGGCGCTGCGACGTCGTCGGTATCGACCTTCGCGTTGGCGCCGGGCACCACCACGATGGTGTTGTCGGCATTGGCGATGGTGATGATCGCGGTGCCGGAATGGGTGCCGGGCGTATCTTTGACGAAGGCGAGGTCGACGCCTTGCGCGGCAAGGAAGGTCCTCAACTCCTGCCCGAACGCATCTGCTCCGAGCCGGCCGACCAGGGTGGTCGGCACGCCGAGCTTGGCCGATGCCACGGCCTGGTTGGCGCCCTTGCCGCCTGGGAAGTAGAGCACGGCATCACCGGCCACGGTTTCGCCGATCCGCGGATGGCGCTGCGCGGTCGCCACCACATCCATGTTGATGCTGCCTGCGACGAAGACGCGCCGCATTGCTGTTTCCCCTAACTATCGATCAGACCTTGATCTCGAACTCGCGCTTGACCGCCTCGATGTCGGCGAGCGACGGCAGCCCGGCCTCGTTGCCGAGCTTCTGGATCTTGTAGGTCGATGCGGCGCGGGCGAACTCGAAATGCTCACGCCAGGATTTGCCGGGATTTGCGAGATAGGAATAGATGTAGGCGCCGTGGAAGACGTCGCCGGCGCCGTTGGTGTCGATCACGCGCTCGCGCGAAATCGGCAGCGCCGGCAGGGTGCGTACCGCGCCCGCCTCGTCATACCAGAGCAGGCCGCGCTCGCCCATGGTGACGCCGCCGACGCGGCAGCCGCGGCCCCTGAGATAGTCGAGCATCTGCTCCGGCGTCTTGTCCATCTGCTCGCACAGGCGTTCGGCGACGATCGCGACATCAATGAACTCGAGCAGCTCGTGGGTGTTGGTGCGCAACCCGCCGCCGTCGAGCGAAGTCAAAATGCCGTCCTCGCGGCAGAGCTTTGCGTAGTGGATCGCGGCGTCCGGTTGGTGGCCGTCGATGTGCAGCGCGCGGCAGCCCTTCAGGTTGAGCAGCGGAAACGGATGGATGTGCCGGTCGTCGCGGCAGCGCACGATCGCGCGCTTGCCGTCCTTGGGCATGATGAAGGAGAGCGAGGAGGAGTTGACCTTGCGCGGATGGAACGAGATGCCATACCTGTCGGCCATGTCCCAGAACATCCGCCCCAGCCAGTCATTGGCCATGGTGGCGATCAGGTCCGGCTCTATGCCAAGCTTGGCGCAGCAAAATGCCGCGGTCACGGCGTTGCCACCGAACGACACCGCGTAGGCGTCGGCGACGTGCTTGTCGTCGCCCGTCGGCATGTGGTCGGTGATGAAGGTGACGTCAATATAGGTCTGTCCGATGAAGAGAGCCTGCATTCGCTTTCCGTCGTGGCTTGGTGTGGTCCCGGCCGGTGGTCCAGACTAGAGCATTTTCGGTCCTGATTGAAATCAGAACCAAAGCTCCAGATTCTTCGTCTTCTTCACGTGAAGCGGTGTCCACTTCGCTCGAAAACGCTCTGGTACCGCTGGTCGGGCGATATCGCTGAAAATATTCGCAACCCTGCCTGATTTGCGGGTAGAGATGAAGCGGGAGCACGGATTGATGGCCGTTCTGGCATTCGGCATAACGGCCGGCCGCGCTCCGCGGTTCCGGGTTGCAGCGTAAGGAGAACACAATGACGGCAAAATCGGGGAGGCGGCGGCGGCCATGATCAGCGGTCTCGATCACGTCGTCGTCCTGACCGGCGACATTGCCGCTGCCGGCGCCGCCTATGAGACGCTGTTTGCGCGCGCGCCCGCCTGGCGCAACAGCGGCGACGGCGCGGACCGTGTGCTGTTCACGCTCGACAACACGACGCTGGAACTGATGGCGCCGCGCGGCGACGATGCTGTCGCACAGCGCGTCCGCAGCGCACTTGCCACGCAGGGCGAAGGGTTGGCGAGCCTCTGCTTCCGCACCAATGATATTGCGAAGATGCATCGCCGGCTCGACCGCCTGGCGCTGAAGCCCGAGCCCGTCGCCGAGGTCGAAAGCCGCGACGAGATCAGCGGCGCCGTGCTGTCGTGGCGACGCACGCGGGCCGCGACCGACGCGACGCGAGGCATCCGCATGTTCTTCCTCGAGCGGGAAAAGGAGCGGCCGCTGTCTGTGCGCACCACGCCGGCCTCGATCACCGCGATGGATCATGTGGTGGTCTCCACCGCCGATCCGGAACGCGCCGCCGCGCTGTATGGCGCGCGGCTTGGGCTCGACATGGCGCTCGACCGCTCGCATCCGGATTGGGGCCGGCTGATGTTCTTCCGCTGCGGCGAGCTGATCGTCGAGGTCACGCACAAGCCAGGCAAGGCCGATGCCGATGCGCCGGACCGGCTGCGCGGCATCTGCTGGCGTGTCGCCGATATCGACGCCACGCATGCGCGGCTCGTTGCCGCCGGCGTCGACGTCTCCGAGGTGCGCACCGGCCGCAAGCCCGGCACCAAGGTGATGACGGTGCGCAGTGGCACCTGTGGCGTGCCGACACTTCTGGTGCAGCCTTCGCCGGGCAGGAGCGAGTAAGGCGAGTTCGTTGCGTCGTGCCTGAATCATACGTTCGCAGTCTCGCGGCGCACTGCGTCCGAGGTTTGCTTGTCTTTCCGCCCTCTCTTGAGCAGAGGGCGCAGGGAAAGCCGGTGCCGATCGCACCCATGGGCCCGGTGCAACAAAAAAGCACCGGGGGTAGGACCACAGGTGAAACCGGAGCAATCCCGGCTTTCCCTGCGCGATGGTTTTACGGCTTATACGTGCTCTCCCCGGCGAGACTGGGCTTTGTTGTCACCGTCATCAGCAAGAGATCTTGCCCCTTGCTGATGAGACACCTGCCACTAGGGCGTCAGGCCTGCACGACTTCACCGTCCGCGTTACACGTGCTCGTCAGTCACGCAATCGGCGTCCACCGCATCTCGACCCGACACTCGTGACGATCGCGAAGCGCCCCTCAGGCGGGTGAGACGGGCTATTCATACACTGAGTTGCATTTCTGTAAAACAGAAATATTTTATGCGCGCGGCCTTGCGCCGTCGGGCAACTCAGTGCCAAGGGGCGCGTCTCCATCCATCCGTCGTTCCGGGGCTCGCCAACGGGTCCGCGCAACGTGCGGCCCGATGACAGGCTCCGCGAGGACCCGGAATCCATTTCATCCGCAAATCGTGTGGCTTGATGGATTCCGGGGCGCACCAAGAGGCGCGCCCCGGAATGATGGAGAGAGCAGGCGTTTCAAACGCCAGGATGACGCTCGGACTTTCACCTCACGATCATCACAACATTCATTCTCAAACGCTGCGTGCCATGCTACATTCATACACTCAGCATCACTGAGCGATCGATTTTGGCCAAGGCAAAGCGAATATTGAAATGGCAGCGCGACCCCGAAGGAATGCGGTTGCGCATTCTCGAGGCCGCGAAGCAGGAATTCGCCGCCCATGGCCTCGCCGGCGCACGCGTCGACCGCATCGCGGAGATGGCCGGCGCCAACAAGCGCATGCTGTACTACCATGTCGGCAACAAGGAGGATCTCTATCTCGAGGTGCTGGAAGGCGCCTATGAGAAGATCCGCGCCGAGGAACGCACCCTCGATCTCGAACATCTCGATCCGCCCGAGGGGATCGCGCGGCTGATCGATTTCACCTGGAACTATTTTCTGCGTAACCCGGAGTTCCTGGCGCTGCTGAATACGGAAAACCTCTCGAAGGCCAAGCATTTGAAGCGCTCGACCAAGGTCAAGTCGATGCATTCGCCCTTCGTTGAAATGATCCGTACCGTGGTGACGCGCGGGGTGGAGAGCGGCGACTTCCGCGTCGCCGTGGATCCGGTGCAGCTCTACATTTCGATCGCCGGCTTGGCGTTTTTCTACCTCTCCAACAGCGCGACGCTCAGCGTGATCTTCGGCCGCGACCTGCTCAGGAAGGAGGCGCGCGACGAGCGCCTCGAGCATATGATCGCGCTGGTGCTGGCGGCGCTGACCGGCAAGTCCACGGCCACGTTCGGCGCGGCGAAGATGTCTGCGCTGCAGCCGGTCCATCAGGTGGTGTGAACGCCGCCGGCTTGGCGCGTGATGTCATGACGCCGGGCGATAACGCGTAGCCCGGATGGAGCAAAGCGCAATCCGGGATAGCTCTATCCGCGGATAGCGCGCTCCCGGATTTCGCTGCGCTTCATCCGGGCTTCTGTAACGGGCCTTGGTTAGTCAATCCCTTTTTGCGTGGTCCGCTTGCCGGGCACTTGCTTCTGTATGGGATCGGCGCGGTGGCCGTCGCCTGATGGGGTGCATTGAGGAGCCGGCCGGCCAATCTACGGAAGCGTGGTTGTGAACCGACTTCCCGGATGGCGGCCTGACCGGATCCGTCGTCCCGGCAAGGGACTTCGCTCGGGGAAGGCCTGGTGTCGTGGCCTGCCCAGATCGGTTGAGGCTCCTTGGTTAGGTTGCGTGGGCCATCGGATTGAAGGGTTTCGCATCAGCCAGCATCCGATGCAGGATGACTGCGAGCTTGCGCGCCAGCGCCACCTTGGCCTTGCGCATGCCCGCACGTTTGGCAAGCCGCATGGCCCAGCTCTTCAGCGCCGAGCAGTTCCTGACCGGCTTGGTCAGCATGACGTGGGCGGCCTGGTACAGCGCCTCCCGCACCGACGCGTCGCCGATCTTGCTGATGCGGCCAGTGTAGTCGGTTTGCCCCGACTGATACTTCTTCGGGGTGAGCCCAAAATGCGCACCGGTCGCCTTCGAGGAACGGAACCTGTTCGGATCGTCGATCGCGGCGGCATAGGTGAGCGCCACGATCGGGCCGACGGCCGGCGTTGTCATCAGAAGCCTGGCCGGGGGATGCGATCTGGCGAGCCTCTGGGTGTGTCTGTCCAGGCCATTGAACTCGCGCAGCAACACGGCATGGGCTTCGAGCAGGGCCTGCGCCACCAGCTCAAGTCCGGGGTGGCCGGCGACGAGCTCCCGGATCCGGTTGGCGAACGTGCGCTCGGTGGTCTTGCCGACCTTCAGGCCAAAGCCCCGCAGCACGCCACGTACGCTGTTCTCGATGTCGCGCAGCTTCGACTGCAGCAGCTTGCGGGCCGTCAGAACCGCCCGCGTCTCCTGCGCTTCAATCGACTTGCAGTGGACCGGCCGGAACCAGCCGAGCCGCATCAGTTGGGCGATGCCGCGGGCATCGTTGCGGTCCGACTTCACCGGCATCGCCTTGAAGGCATCGCGGACGTGCCGGGTCTCCAGCAGCTCGACGGCAAGCCCGGCCGCGCGCAGCGCCGCGTACAGCCATTGCGACAACGGACCGGCCTCCAGTCCGATCCGCTCCATCGCCTGGCCCAGCGATCGGAACCAGGCGATCAGCGCTTCCGGCTCGCTGGCAACCTTCGCCTCCCGCAAAATCTTGCCCGCGCCATCGACAACGCAAACGCTCGAGCTTTCCAAAGACACGTCGATTCCTGCATAGTGGTACATGGTCGTCCCTTAATGATGCTTGGAGCGGGCTCGCCCGACTCCGTTTGAACACCATCAGTTTGAGGGACGACCGCCTGCCCGAAAAGCCGCACGCGAGCGCGCTTCCACATCGCGCCGTCGCGACCGGGCGGCTATATCCGTCGGCCCTTTACCCCATCTACGGATCACCAGCGGTAAAATTCTCACATGACGAAAGTCGCAGGTTTCGGCGTGATTTCGCCGTCCGCCGGGGCTGGACAGTATTTATCCAACGGGTTAATTTCCAATGCGAAGAATAGCGATCCAGGGGAGCGTGACGTGGCGGAGGCGAGGAGCCCTTCAGGCGTGTCGAAGGTGCTGAATGCGGCGTGGGTGCGCCCGTTTCTGTTCCTGGTCGTCATCGTGGCGGCGTGGGACCTTTCGATCCGCCTGTTCCAAATCCCGGCCTACCAGATCCCGTCACCCGGCGACGTCGTGGCGGTGCTCTGGAGCGACTGGCCGGAGCTGTTGCAGCAATCCTGGCCGACCACCTATGCGACGATCTGCGGCTTCCTGCTCTCGGCGCTGTTCGGCATTCCCGTCGCGATGCTGATCGCGGGCTCGAAGACGGTGGAGAGCTACGTCTATCCGCTGCTGGTGTTCTCGCAGTCGGTGCCGAAGATCGCGATCGCGCCGCTGTTCGTGGTGTGGTTCGGCTTCGGCATCATTCCCAAGGTGATCTCGGCGTTCCTGCTCGGCTTCTTCCCGGTGGTGGTCTCGGCGGTGCAGGGCTTCAAGTCGGTCGACCCCGATATGGTCGATCTGGCACGCGCGATGCAGGGCAGCCGCTTCCGGGTGTTCCGCGCCGTCAACCTGCCGCATGCGATGCCCGCGATCTTCTCCGGCCTGAAAGTGTCGGTGACGCTTGCCGTGGTCGGCGCCGTCGTCGGCGAGTTCGTCGGCTCCAACTCCGGCATCGGCTATGTGATGCAGCGCTCGATCGGCACGTTCGACCTGCCGACGATGTTCGCTGCGCTGGTGATCCTTGCGCTGCTTGGGGTGATCCTGTTCTGGATCGTCGACCGCATCGAACGGCTGGTGATCCCCTGGCACGTCAGCCAGCGCGACGACATCATCTTCGCTTCGTAGGGTTATCGCAGAGCTACACAAAGAGACGAGCAGCCGTCATTGCGAGCGAAGCGAAGCAATCCATGGCGCCACAAGCAGAGGAATGGATTGCTTCCGCCTTCGCCAAAGGCTTCGGCGGACAAGTCGTCGCTGGCGCCCCTCGCAGTGACGACAAGAAACAACGGGAGGATTATCTGATGCGATTGATCATTGCTGTCATTGCCGCGCTGGCCTGGACTATATCAGGGGTAGTGCCGGCGTCCGCCGCCGACAAGGTCGTGCTGATGCTGAACTGGTACGTCTATGGCGAGCACGCGCCGTTCTATTACGGCAAGGCCAAGGGCATCTATGCCGCCGAAGGCATCGACCTCGAGATCCAGGAAGGCCGCGGCTCGGCGGCGACTACGCAGGCGGTGGCCGCCAAGACGGCCGATTTCGGCTATGTCGATATCCCCACCATGATGCGCGCGGCGGTGAAGGGCGCGCCCGTCATCGCCACCGGCGTGCTGCTGCAGACCAGCCCGATGTCGGCGATGGGATTTGCCGACAAGAACATCCGCAAGCCCGAGGACATCAAGGGCAAGACGGTCGCGATCACGCCGGCGGATTCGATGACGCAGATCTGGCCGCTGTTCCTGAAGAAGACCGGCCTGAAGGAAAGCGATTTCCACACCGTGGCCGGCGACGGTCAGACCAAGCTCAACGCCGTGATCAACGGCCAGGCGGATCTCCTGCTTGGCTACGTCATGGACCAGTCGATGAAGATCAAGGACGCGACCGGAAAAGACGTCTATCCGATCAAGTTCGCCGACTACGGCATCAACATGGTGTCGTCGGGCATCATCGCCAACACCGCTTATGTGAAGGCCAATCCCGATCTCGTCCGCCGCTTCATGTCGGCGACCACGAAGGCGGTGGAAGCTGCCGAGAAGGATCCGAAGGCCGCAGCGCAATCGATCCTCGACGCCAACCCGAAGGGCGGCAAGATCGACACGCTGACGCAGGGCTTCGAGCTCACGATCCCGCTCTACCGCACGCCGGAGACCAAGACCAAGCGGCCGTTCCAGGTCACCGACCAGAACATGACCGACTCGGTCAATTTGATGGTTGAGTATGGCGGCCTCGACGCCAAGGCCAAGGACAATCCGAAGGCGTTCTACACCAACGACTACCTGCCGAAGGGCGACTCGTGAGCGCGCGTTCGAGCGTCATGGCGAGGAGCTCGCGACAAAATTGCAAGCAATTTTGCGCTGAAGCGACGACGCAATCCATCTCTACGCCCGCGGAAATGTGGATTGCTTCGCTTCGCTCGCAATGACGACCACTGATAACCGACTTCAATTGGATCCAGCTGTATGAAATCGGCGATGAAAATCAGTGCTACCGACCAGCCGGGCGCCCATCTGCGCCTGGTGTCGGACCGTGTGGACGGCGCCACGCCGGGGATCACGCTTTCCGGCGTCTCGAAGACCTACCGGTCGCGCGACGGCGACGTGCCGTCGCTACGGCCGCTCGACTTCACCATCAATGACGGCGAGTTCTTCGTCGTGGTCGGCCCGTCCGGCTGCGGCAAGTCCACGCTGCTCAAGATGATCTCGGGCCTGCTGCCGCCGACGACCGGCGAGGTGCTGGTCGACGGCGAGCCCGTGACCAAGCCGCACGGCAATGTCGGCATCGTGTTCCAGAACGCGCTGCTGCTGCCGTGGCGCAACATCCTCTGCAACGTGATGCTGCCGATCGACATGAAGCAGCTGCCGCGGAACAAATATCTCGATCGCGCCAAGGAGCTCTTGAAGCTGGTCGGGCTCGAAGGCTTCGAGAAGAAGCTGCCCTGGCAGCTCTCCGGCGGCATGCAGCAGCGGGCCTCGATCTGCCGTGCGCTGGTGCACGATCCCAAGATCATGCTGATGGACGAGCCGTTCGGCGCGCTCGACGCCATGACGCGCGAGCGCATGAACGTGGAGCTGATGCGGATCCAGCGCGAGACCGGCAAGACGGTGCTCTTGATCACGCACTCGATTCCGGAAGCCGTGTTCCTCGCCGACCGCGTGCTCGTGATGACCGAGCGGCCCGGCGCGATCGCCGCGATCTACGACGTGCCGCTGCCGCGGCCGCGCTCGCTGGATTCGATGTCCGATCCGGTCTTCACCGAGCTGGTGCAGCAGATCCGGAAGCATTTCTTCACGCAGGGCTCGCTGGATTAAGATGGGCATACAGATCGCGAGGAGCTTTCCGATTACCTCGCCCCGCTTGCGGGGAGAGGTCGGAATTTGCGCGACACGCAAATTCCGGGTGAGGGGGGCTATCCGCGAGTCCGCCTTTGCGGAGACGCCCCTCACCCCAACCCTCTCACCGCAAGAGCGGGGCGAGGGAGAGGCGACCAGCGTGCCGCGACCCATGTTCGCAACGCTCCACGATACATTGTGATGCCGCTTCGTCTCGCAGTTCGTGATATCGCCTTCTTCGAACGTCCGGTCGCTTTCGCCCGGCCGTTCCGCTTTGGCGCGGTCACCATCAATGCGGCGCCGCAGATGTTCGTGCGGGTCGAGATCGAGGTGGAGGGCAAGGGACACGCGACCGGCGCCAGCGCCGAGATGATGGCGCCCAAATGGTTCGACAAGCGGCCGCATCTGGCGCCGGACGAGACGGTGGACGTGCTCCGCCGCTCGCTCCTGATCGCGCGCGAGCTGTATCTCTCGGAGAAAGACTTCGACACCGCGTTCGGCCTGCACGCCAGATGCATTGGCGCGCAGGTGGCGGCCTGCGCGAAGGAGGACGTCCCGCCGCTTGCCGCAGCCTATGGCCCGGCCGAGATCGACAAGGCGATCCTGGATGCGCTGTTGCACGGCGTTGGGGTCAGCTTTTTCGACGGCATGGCCGCCAATATTGCCGGCATCAATGCACGGCTGACGCCCGATCTCGATGATGGTGCGATCGCGCGCTTCCTCGCGAGCCGCCGGCGGCTCGACCGTGTTGCCGTCAGGCACACGGTCGGAATGGACGACAGGATCGAAGGCGAGGGCGGCGTGGCTGATAGGACCGAGAGCGCCGGCGCGCGTTACTTCAAGCTCAAGCTGAACGGCGATCCCGCGCATGACGCGGAACGGCTGGCGCGGATCGGCAAGGAGCTGGCTCGGCTGCCTTACGCCACCAAGGTCACGCTCGACGCCAATGAGCAATATGCCGATCTCGCCGCGCTGAACGCGCTGGTCGACCGGCTCGACCGTGACGCAGCCCTCGCGCCGATCTCCTCGAACCTGCTCTATATCGAGCAGCCGATGCCGCGCGACATCACGAAGGCCGCGCCGCTCGGCGGGCTCGCCGCGCGCAACTTCATCATCGACGAGGCCGACGATTCCTGTGATGCATTCCCGCAGGCGCGGGCGCTCGGCTATCGCGGCATCTCCTCGAAGTCCTGCAAGGGGATCTACAAGTCGATCATCAACGCGACGCGCGCGGCGGTATGGAGCGCGGATGGCGCTCCGTACTTCATCAGCGGCGAGGATCTGACCTGCCAGGCCGGGCTCGGCGTGCAGCAGGATCTCGCGCTGGGCGCGCTGATCGGAGTTACTCATGCCGAGCGCAACGGGCACCATTATGTCGATGGCTTTGCCGAGACGCCGGCGGCAGAAGCCGACGCCTTCCTCACGGCGCACCCGGATCTCTACACCCGCGACGGCGGCAAGGTGCGCCTCGCGATCCATGACGGCGATCTCCTGACGGGATCGCTGACGGCACCGGGCTTTGCCAGCTCCGTTCATCCGGACTGGTCCACCATGCAGCCGCTGCAGCGGCCAACCCCACGCGTTTCGCAGGAGCAAGCACTATGACGACCAAACGCCTCGGCCTGATCATGAACGGCGTCACCGGCCGAATGGGGCTCAACCAGCACCTGATCCGCTCGATCGTCGCGATCCGCGACCAGGGCGGCGTGCTGTTGTCGAACGGCGACCGCATCATGCCAGATCCGATCCTGGTAGGCCGCGACGCCGAGAAGGTCGCCAGCCTTGCCAAGCGCTTCAACATCGAGCGTTCTACCACCGATCTCGATCGCGCACTGGCGGACAAGGGCGACACCGTGTTCTTCGATGCCGCGACCACGCAGGCGCGGCCCTCGCTGCTGACCAAGGCGATCAATGCCGGCAAGCACGTCTATTGCGAGAAGCCGATCGCGACCACGCTCGAAGAGGCGGTCGAGGTCGTGAAGCTCGCCAACGCGAAGGGCCTCAAGCACGGCACGGTGCAGGACAAGCTGTTCCTGCCGGGACTGAAGAAACTCGCCTTCCTGCGCGACTCCGGTTTCTTCGGCCGCATGCTCTCGGTGCGCGGCGAGTTCGGCTACTGGGTGTTCGAGGGCGGCTGGCAGGAAGCGCAGCGGCCGTCGTGGAACTACCGCGCCGAGGATGGCGGCGGCATCATTTTGGACATGGTCTGCCACTGGCGTTACGTGCTCGACAATCTGTTCGGTGAGGTCGAGAGCGTGGTGTGCATCGGGACGACGGACATTCCCGAGCGCTACGACGAGAAGGGCAAGAAGTACCAGGCGACCGCCGACGATTCCGCCTACGCCACCTTCAAGCTGAAGGGCGGCGTGATCGCGCATATCAACATGAGCTGGGTGACGCGGGTCTATCGCGACGACCTCGTCACCTTCCAGGTCGACGGCACCCATGGTTCGGCGGTCGCCGGCCTGACCGACTGCATGATCCAGGCGCGCCAGGCGACGCCGCGGCCGGTGTGGAATCCCGACGAGAAGCGGCTGCATAACTTCTATGCCGACTGGCAGAAGCTGCCTGAGAACGTCGTCTACGACAACGGCTTCAAGGAGCAGTGGGAGATGTTCATCCGTCATGTCTGCGAGGATGCGCCCTACAAATACACGCTGCTCGAAGGCGCCAAGGGCGTGCAGCTTGCCGAATGCGCGCTCAAGAGCTGGAAGGAGCGGCGCTGGATTGATGTCGCACCGATCGTGGTCTGAGAAAGGACTTCGTCATGAGCAAGCCGGTCCTGCCGAAATCATCCCTGTCGCTGAAGCTGCCGACCGCAGGCGGTGGCCTCGAGACCTATCGCCTCGCAGTATCCCGCAGCTTTCCGGCAAAGCTCGAGGGCACGCTGAACCGCGTGGCGTTCTCGGCCGCGCATGTGGTGGCCGACCCGCGCGCCGACGTCGATCCGTGGCTGACCGCGGCAATCGACTGGGACCGCACCATCGCATTCCGTGAGCATGTCTGGGACTTGGGCCTCGGCGTCGCCGAGGCGATGGACACCGCGCAACGCGGCATGGGGCTCGATTGGGCGACCTCGCTCGAGCTGATCCAACGTTCGGTGAAAGCGGCGAAGGCGCGGGGCAACGCGCTGGTGTTCTCCGGCGCGGGCACTGATCATCTCGTGGTGGAGGATGCCAAGACGATCGACGACGTGATCCGCGCCTATGAGGAGCAGATCGCCGCAGTCGAGAAGGCCGGTGGCCGCATCATCCTGATGGCTTCGCGCGCATTGGCAAAACTCGGCAAGACCGCTGAGGATTACGCCAAAGTCTATGACCGCGTGCTGTCGCAGGTCCGCGAGCCCGTGATCATCCACTGGCTCGGCGACATGTTCGATCCGGCGCTGACAGGTTATTGGGGCGCCGCCGAGCTCGACAGGGCGATGGATACCGCCATTGCGATCATCAACGCCAACGCGGCCAAGGTCGACGGCGTCAAGGTGTCGCTGCTCGACAAGCAGCGCGAGATCAACATGCGGCGGTGGCTCGATCCGCGCGTCAAGATGTATACCGGCGACGACTTCAACTATGCCGAACTGATCGCCGGCGACGACAAGGGCTTTTCCCACGCGCTGCTCGGCATCTTCGATGCGATCGCACCGGCCGCGTCCTGCGCGCTGTCGCGGCTCGCGGTGGGCGACGAGGCCGGCTTCCACGACGTGTTGGGGCCGACGGTGCCGCTGTCGCGGCACATCTTCAAGGCGCCGACGCGCTTCTACAAGACCGGCATCGTGTTCATGGCCTATCTCAACGGCCATCAGGATCATTTCACGATGGTCGGCGGACAGGAGAGCGCGCGCTCGACCCTGCATCTCGCCGAGCTGTTCCGGCTCGCCGACAAGGCCGGGCTGCTCGCCAATCCGGAATTAGCGACGCGCCGGATGACGACGATCCTCGCCACGCGCGGCATCGAAGCCTGATGCGCGACTTTTCCAACGATCATCGCTGGCTGTCGCTGAACACGGCCACCGTCCGCAAGCAGGGCGATCTCGTCGCCATCATCGAGGCCTGCGCGCGCCGCGGCATCCGCGCCATCGATCCCTGGCGCGACCAGGTCGCCAGCATCGGGCTCGAACGTGCAGTGCGCGCGGTGAAGGACGCCGGGCTTGATCTTTCCGGCTATTGCCGCGGCGGCATGTTCACGGCGGACGCCGCGCACCAGAGCGCTGTGCGCGACGACAACCGCCGCGCGGTCGACGAGGCCAAGGCGCTCGGCGCCTGCTGCATCGTGCTCGTGGTCGGCGGCCTGCCGCAATATTCACGGCCGGGCAGCACGGCGTCGAAGGACATCGCGGCGGCGCGGGCGCAGGTGCATGACGGCATCGCCGAGATGCTGGAGTATGCAAAGCAGGCGAAGCTGCCGCTCGCGATCGAGCCGCTGCATCCGGCCTATGCCGCAGACCGCGCCTGCGTGAACACCACGAAGCAGGCGCTCGACATCTGCGATGCGCTGGATCCCGGCCGCACCGGCGCGATCGGCGTCGCGCTCGACGTCTATCACATCTGGTGGGACCCGGAGCTGAACGCCCAGATCGTGCGCGCCGGCAAGGACCGGCTGCTCGCATTCCATGTCTGCGACTGGCTGGTGCCGACCAGGGACATGCTCAACGACCGCGGCATGATGGGCGATGGCGTGATCGACATCAAATCGGTCCGTGCTGTGGTCGAGGCGCAGGGCTTTGCCGGTTACTCGGAGATCGAGATCTTTTCCGACGACTGGTGGGGCCGTCCGATGGACGAGGTGCTGCGAACCTGCATCGAACGGCACCGGGCGGTGGTCTGACCTCATCCTGAGGAGCGGCGTTCGCGCCGCGTCTCGAAGGATGAGGCCACAGACCGGGCCTCATGGTTCGAGACGCCGCTTTGCGGCTCCTCACAATGAGGGTTGAGTATCACGGATCCTGATCGCGGTGCGCGAGCTCCAGCGTGACGAGCCGCGCCAGCAGCGTTGCGGGATAGAGCTGGCCGAAGATTGCCTCGACATTGCACAGGCTGCGCGCGATGGGGTGAAGCGGCGCGACGTCGCCATAGCCTGTCGTCGTGAGCGTGGCGAACGAGAAATAGATCAGCTGGCTTGCCAGCGTCGGGCTGTCGGCGATCTTCATTCCGGAAAACGCGGTCGGTACCAGCGTGCCGATGAAGGTGTAGAGCGCCGAGAAGATCACTGCGACCATGAGGTAGAGCAGGATCGCACCGATCACGCGGTGATAGGTCACGCGTCCCGGCGCGAAGGTCGCGCGCGCCACCGTCACCGCCATGGTGACGCCGACGATCAGCCAGGAGCCGGCGAACAGGTTGAGGTCGAGGATCGAAGGCGAGCGCAGCCGAAAGATCGCGCCGACCACGATCATCGCGAGCGCGACGAGCATGGCGACCACCGCGAACGCGCTGCCCGACATCACGAACACGCCCGCTACCAGGAACAGCGCCAGCAGTAGTTCGAAGATCTGGAACTCGAACAGGCCGAGCGCCTGCAGCGGCGCCACCACGAACATCATGATCAGGATCAGGACGGTGAGCACCGTCAGCAGGGAATCGCCCCAGCGCTCGCGCAGCTCACTGATGCTCATCCAACCGCGCTTCATTCCTGCCCCGTCATTCGGCATGACATCAGGATGCCGGTGCCAAACATTGCTGCGCGGCGGCCGCAAAGGCAATGCGGAGGATTGGCATCGCGCGGGCACGCCCGCCGGCGGTCTCAGCGCATGCCGGCCGCCTCAGTGGCTCGCGACCTGTTGCAGCGTGTTGAAGCGTGCTTTCTGCTCGCTGCTCAGCGTGGCGTAGAACTCGTCCAGCGCAGGCTCGATCAGCCTGGCGGCCTTCTGCATGGCCTCGAGCCGGTGCTGCATCGCCTCCAGCCGGCCGACCGGCGTCAGCGGCACGTCGTTCGGGCAGGCCGCCTGCAGGTCCGCGATGGCTTTTGTGGTCGCATCGCTCAGGCGCTCGAGCGCGTCCTTCTGCTTGCCCGCCGGATGAAGCGAGGCCTCGATCCTGTTGATCGGCAGTTGGGCCAGGTCGGATTTCGAATCGCCGCAATTCCCGGATTGCGCAGCCGCTTCCTGCTGTTGCTGCGAACGCTCGCCGACATGCGGGCCGAGGGCATTGAAGCGGGCCTGTTGCTCGTCGCTGAGCGAGTTGTAGAAATTCTCCAGCGCGGGCCGCACGATCTTGATCGCCTCGAGCGTCGCGCTGATGCGGTTCAGCATCGACCGCAACCGGCCGGGTGGCGTCAGGGCATAGCTGTCCGTGCAGGAGTCCTTGAAGACATCGGCAGCCTTCGCTGCGGCAGTCTTCAAGTCGTCGAGCAGGGCGCGCTGCTCCTGGTTCGGCCGTACCGCCCGCGCGATGTCGGCAAGCGGCCAGGCCGTGACGCCCTTGTCCGGTTCTCCGCAGAGCTGCTTGATGGCCTGCGGGCTCGTCTCGGCGCGTTGGCGGGACCGATAGCGGCCTGCGGTCGCCGGATAGTTGCCAGGATAGATGCTGGCATAGGCGGAGTAGGGACTGCTGGTGTCCCAGAACACGGTGTCGACGAAGTCGTCGTAGGCGTAGGCCCAATAGCTGGGCTCGTAGGCATAGGACCAGAACGTGTAGTCAAAAATGTCCGAATAAGCGTAAGGCCAGAACACCGGGCCAAGCCACGCCACGAACACCGCGCGGTGGCCGCGTCGCCAGGAATGCCGGGGTGCCCAGCCGCCTTGGCGCGCGACAAGCGCCGCCTGGGCTTGCGCTCCCGCCTGCTCGCGGAAGTGTGCGGCAAATCGCTCGCGCTGAGCCGCCTGCGTCGCGGCGGTGGTCGCGGCCGCGACTCCGACCGTCGTCGCCGCCAGACCCAATCGCTGCTGGCGAGCAAGGTCGGCTTGCTGTGCGCGCTGCTCGCGTTGCAGCAGGCGGTTCTGCGCCTGTAGTGCCCGGTCATGGACGCGTTGCGCGCGCACGCCTTCGACCTTTTGCGACTGCAACTGCTGCACGCGTTGCTGCAGCCGATCGATCCGGGTCTGCCGCTCCGCGGTCTGGCGCGAGAGCGTCTCACGCTGCCGCTGCTGCGCCGTCTGCTGGCGCTGCTGGATCAACTGTTGACGCTGTTGCGCGCGCTGTTGAATCCGCTCCGTCGGCGACGGCCGCTCGCTCAAGCGCGACGGCGGGCTCGGTCGTGACGGCGCGGCCAAATGGGGAGCCGGGCGCCGCGGCGGTGCCCCACGCCGGAATTCGGGTCGAGGCATTGCGACGCGCGGCGCGGCGATATGGGGAGCCCGGCGCGGCGACGGGGCGGCGAAACGCGGTGCCGGGCGCGGCGCCATCGCCGGTCGCTGCGGCGCACGGAACGCAGGTGCGGCCGGCCGAGCCATTGCGGGTGGCCGAGCCATTGCAGGCGGTCTAGCCATTGCAGGCGGCCTAGCCATTGCGGGAGGGGCGGCGCGCGCCATCGGAGCGGCAGGACGCGCCATCGCGGGCGGTGCGGCCGGTCTTGCCGCCAGTCCCGGCGGCACACCCTTTCCATGTGGCTGGGCGGATGCGCCGCCGCTCGCCACCAGCATCGAAACACCAATCAAAAATACGACAAAGCGAACGCTCCGGGGAAGCATGAGCGTAGCTCTCCGTTCACCAGTCGCCCGCAGCACTTTAACGCACAGACGTCGGAATCGTTCGTTGTTGGTCAGAGCCAGCGTTGCGGTCTTCCGACGCAGGGAACCGTCAGGAGACATCCTGCGTGAGTGCAGCCGCGATCCGCTCCAGTGCCCAGTCGACCTGTTCGCCCGTGATCACCAGCGGCGGGGCGATGCGGATGGTGTGCTCGTGGGTGTCCTTGGCGAGGATGCCGCGCGCCTGCAGCGCCAGGCAGTAGCGGCGGGCACCGCCGGCCTCCGGGTGAAGCTCGATCGCGAGCATCAGGCCGCGCCCGCGCACCTCGCGGATCACGTTGGCGCGGATGTCCTCTAGTCCTGCAAGAAAACGCGAGCCCTGTTGCGCAGCGTTCTCGATCATCCCGTCCTCGATCAGCACGCGCAGCGCCGCGCGCGCCACCGCGCAGGCCAACGGGTTGCCGCCGAAGGTCGAGCCGTGCTGGCCGGGCCGCAACGTGCCGAGCACGGCGTTGTTGGAAAGCACGGCAGACACCGGATAGAAGCCGCCCGACAGTGCCTTGCCGAGCAGCGTCACGTCGGCCTCGATGCCTTCGTGCTGCTCGGCGAGCAGCTTGCCGGTGCGGCCGAGCCCGGTCTGGATTTCGTCGAGCACGAGCATCACATTGTGCGCGGTGCACAGTTCGCGCACACGGGTGAAATAGCCCGGCGGGGGAATGATGACGCCGGCCTCACCCTGGATCGGCTCGACCAGGAAGGCCGCGGTGTTCGGCGTGATCGCCTGCTCGAGCGCTGTGGCGTCGCCGAACGGGATGATCCTGAAGCCCGGTGCGAACGGGCCGAAATGGTCGCGCGTCGCCGGATCGGTCGAGAACCCGACGATGCCGAGCGTGCGTCCGTGGAAATTATTGGCGCAGACGATGATCTCGGCCTGCCCGTCCGGCACGCCCTTGACCTCATAGGCCCATTTGCGCACCGTCTTGATCGCGCTCTCCACCGCCTCGGCGCCGCTGTTCATCGGCAGCACCTTGTGCGAGCCGGTCAGCTCCGCGAGCTCGCGGTAGAAGGGAGCGAGCTGGTCGTTATGGAAGGCGCGCGAGGTCAGCGTCAGCCGGCGCGCCTGCTCGACCATCGCTGCCAGGATCTTCGGATGGCAGTGACCCTGGCTCACCGCCGAATAGGCGGAGAGACAGTCGAGATAGCGGTTGCCGTCGGTGTCCCAGACCCAGACGCCTTCGCCGCGGGACAGCACGACCCCGATCGGCTCGTAATTGTAGGTGCCAAAGCGTGCTTCGGTTGCGAGGAAGTCGGTGACCGATGCGCTCATCCTGCGTCACTCCCGCTGCAGCGCACTGGACAGAACGCCGGTGCGCCCGTGACCGTAATGTGGGCATCAGCCCGCCCGCGGGGAAGTGGGCTTGGCCGCAAATGTCCTAGCCGTTGATGCAGCAGGGCACGCTGAGAAAGCCGCGGAAGCGCACCCGGCCGCCGCGCACCGGCTCGCCGTCGAGTCCATAGTTCGGAAAGCGCTTAAGGAAGCGCGAGATCGCGATCGCGCCCTCGAGCCGCGCCAGCGCCATCCCGGCGCATTGATGCGCGCCGGTGCCGAAGGCGAGATGGCGGTTCGGCGTGCGCGCGACGTCGAAGCGTTCAGGATCGGGGAATTGTGCGGGGTCGCGGTTGGCAGCGCCGATGCACAGCGTGACAAGCGTGCCGGCCGGCATCCTGATGCCGCCAAGCTCGATCTCTTCCACGATCATGCGGTTGCCGAGCTGGTTCGAGCTCTCGTAGCGCAGCATTTCCTCGACCGCGGTCTTGATCAGGTCAGGCTGTGCGATCAGGCGCTTCTTCTGGTCGGGGTGTTCGTGGAGTGCCACGAGCCCGTTGCCGATCAGATTGGTCGTGGTCTCGTGGCCGGCGTTGAGCAGGAAGATGCAGTTGTGCAGCAGCTCCTTTGCCGTCAATCGCTCGCCATTGTCTTCACCCTGGATCAGCCGTGTCAGCACGTCGCGGTCGGGATTGCCGGGCCTGGCGCGGCGGCGTTCGACGAGGGTTTCGAGATAGGCGAGGAAATCCTTCACGGCTCTGTTGCCGCGGTCGAACGCCTCCTCGCCGATTACCGGCTCCAGCGCGCCCAAAATCGCCAGCGACCAGTCGCGCAACGGCTCGCGCTCGTCGCGCGGCACATCGAGCAGATTGCCGATCACCTCGACCGGGATCGCGGAGGCGAAATCGCCGATCAGCTCGAAGCGCTGCTTCGCGGCGATGCGGTCTAGCAGGCTGTCCACCAGCGCGATCAAATCCGGCTCCATGCCGGCAATTGCCCGCGGCGACAGCGCGCCCATGATCAGTCTCCGCACGCGGGTGTGCGCCGGCGGATCGTTGAAGACGAGGCTAGTCGTGTGGTGCTCGTAGAGCAGAGAGTCGCCGTATTTCGGCAAGAACTCCTTCTTCTTGTCGGAAGAGAAGGCCTTGGTGTTCTTGTAGGCGGTGACGAGGTCGTCGTAGCGGGTCAGGAAGTAGCAGCCGTTCGGCATCCGCTTCACCGGCGCGTTCTCCCGCAGCGCACGATAGGTCGGGTAGGGGTTCGCGTAGAAGTCCGGCGTCAGTCTTTCGAGGTCGAAACGATCGGACAGCTCTCGCGCCTGCACATCCATGCCGAATGCCCAATCTGATTAGTTTCAGTTGCAACTATCGTAAGCCGCGTCCCGCCGCCGCGCAACACAATTTGCGGTGCGTCCGGGACACTTCGCCGCACGCCAGAGCGTTTTCAGGCGAAGTGGATACCGGTTGCGTGAAGAAAAACGCGTCCAAACAAGATTGGAGAGCTTCGGTGTTGCTTCAATCAGAACCGAAAAGCGCTCGTGCGGTGCGAGTAAATCGCAGAGCCATATGCGGTTTTGCGCTTTGATGAAGCGCGCGCGCCCCACTAGAGTCCCGGCCAAACAGTCTTAAACCGGAAACGCCGATGCATGCCCGTGCCGAGACCGTGGCCTCCTGGCCCGAGGAGATCTTTTCGATATTGCAGCGCTTCGACGTGCGCCAGGTGCCCTATGTGCCGGATGCCGGCCATTCGCAGCTGATCGAGCGCGTGCTCGGCTCGTCCTCGATGCGCGGTGTCGCGCTGACGACCGAGGAGGAGGGCGTCGCGTTGCTCGCGGGCGCCTGGGCGGGCGGCCAGCGCGGCGTGCTGCTGATGCAGTCGAGCGGGGTCGGCAACTGTATCAACATGCTGTCCTTGGTGCAGATCTTCCGCTTGCCCTTCTTCACCCTGGTAACGATGCGCGGCGAATGGGGCGAATTCAATCCCTGGCAGGTGCCGATGGGCTCGAGCACCCAGGCAGTCCTCGAACTGTCCGGCATCAAGGTCCTGCGCGCCTCGCACCCGGATGAGGTGCGGGAGGTCGTCGAGGCCGGCGCCGCCCAGGCCTACAACGCCTGCACGCCAACCGCCGTCCTGCTGTCACAGCGCCTGATCGGGGCAAAGGTCTTCACCAAATGAGCAAAGCCAATCTCCTCGACCGCCGGGCCGTCGTTTCGCAACTGCTCAAGGACCGCAAGGGCGCCATCGCCGTCGGCGGCCTCGGCGCCTCCACCTACGACATCGCCGCCGCCGGCGACCACGACCGCAACTTCTATCTGTGGGGCGGCATGGGCGGCGCCGTGATGATCGGGCTCGGGCTCGCGCTGGCGCAGCCGACGCTGCCGGTGGTGGTGATCACCGGCGACGGCGAGATGCTGATGGGCATGGGCAGCCTCGCCACCGTCGGCCTGCAGCAGCCCAAGAACCTCTCGATCATCGTGCTCGACAATGAGGCCTATGGCGAGACCGGCGGCCAGGCGAGCCATACCGGAGCGACGGCCGATCTGGTCGGCGTTGCCAAAGCGTGTGGAATCAAGGATACGAGCAACATCACGACCCTGGCCGAGGTCGAGGCGTTTGCCTCGTCTTTACAAGATGTTACGGCCGGGCCGCGGTTCGCTAGCGTGAAGATCGACGGCGCCAATCTGGAGCGCGTGCTGTCCAGCCGCGACGGCACCTACATCGTTAACCGCATCCGGGGCTCTCTCGGGCACACTCCGATATAAAACGGCTTTCGCGGTGCGATAGAACCTTGACATCTGGTAAGGTGAGTGATTACTCACGACCCAAATGTCTACCTTACGCATGACGAGTGACTTGCGGCGTCAGTTGATACTGAGCGCCGCAAAGCGGTGTTTCGCCCGCAACGGCTTCGCCGGCACCACGACAAAGAGCGTGGCGGCCGCGGCTGCCATTTCGGAAGGGCTGTTGTTCAAGCACTTCCCCTCGAAGGCGGCGCTGTACGCCGAGATCCTCGCCGAGGAGTGCGAGGCGGATCCGGACCTTGTGCACCTGCTCGGGCAGGAACCGTCGACCGCGACGCTGGTCGAGCTGGTGGAGGGCATGGTCGGCCACTTCATGCAGCTTCGCAACGCGCCAGACCAGGAAGAGGCGCAGCGCCTGCGGCTGATGGTGACAAGCCATCTCGACGATGGCGAGTTCGCACGCCTTCTCTATGACAAGGTCGGCAAGCTGATCGGGCCGACCTTTGCCGCCTCGATCGAGCGCGCGATTGCCGCGGGCGACGCGGCTCGGATCGGCGGCGAGCCGCTCAACCTGTTCTGGTTCGCCCATCACACCGTGCTGATGGGAGCGCTCACGCAGCTCCCTGCGACACCATGTCTCTCCTACGGCGAGGCCGCCGCCGCCGAGCGGCAGCTTTGCCAGTTCATCCTTCGCGGTATCGGACTTACCGAAGCCGCAATTGCCACACATTTGGGCCGCCAGCCGTCACCGGGTCAGGGAAAGTCGGTAACTGCAGAAAGTGCATGACATGAATATTCAGACCGAAAGCCATATCTCGGGGCAACCGATTAAGGAAAAGACCGTCAAGCGCCCTGTCCGCATGGTGCGCTGGTTCATCATCGTGGGGCTGCTGCTGGCCGTGCTGGTCGGTGGCTTGGTCGGCTTCAACGCCTTCCGCAGCCATATGATTGCGCAGTTCTTTGCCAACAACAAACCGCCGCCGTCGAATGTCTCCGCCGTCGAGGCGAAGTCCGAGGTGATTCCGAATCTCCTGACCGCGGTCGGCGATCTCGTCGCGGTGCATCAGGTCAACGTCACCAGCGATGTGTCGGGCCGCATCACCAACATCCTGTTCACGGCCGGCAGCCATGTGAAGGCGGGTACGCCGCTCGTGCAATTGTTCGATGCACCTGAACAGGGCGACCTCGCCAACTACAAGGCGCAGGCAACCGTGGCGGAGCTTCAGCTCGACCGCGCCAAGCAGCTCGCGGCGCGCCAGTTCGGGCCGCAGTCCACCGTCGATCAGGCACAGGCGACATTCGATCAGGCCAAGGCGGGCATTGCCAGGACCGAGGCGATCATCTCGCAGAAGCTGGTACGCGCCCCGTTCGATGGTGACCTCGGCGTTCGCCAGGTCGAAGTCGGCCAGTACCTGACGGCAGGGACGCAGATCGTGTCGTTGACCGATCTGTCGGTGCTCTATGCGAACCTGACCGTCACCGAGAAGCAGAGCTCGCAGATCAAGGTCGGCCAGACCGTGCGGGTTTCGGTCGACGCCTATCCGGGCCGGACCTTCGACGGCAAGATCACGACGATCGAGCCGCAGATCGCGACCGATACCCGCAACATCCGCGTTCAGGCGACGATCCAGAACCCGGACCGCATCCTCAAGCCCGGCATGTTCGCGACCACCACGATCGTGCTGCCCGAGAAGCCGGCGGTCGTCACCGTTCCCGAAACGGCGGTCGACTACACGCTGTACGGAGACTCGGTGTTCCTGATCAACGAAAAGAAGGGCGATGACGGCAAGACCACGCTGACCGCGGACCGCACCTTCGTGAAGACGGGCAACCGCGTCGAAGGCCGTGTCGAAATCCTGAAGGGCCTGAAGCCCCGCGACCGTGTCGTCGCCGTCGGCCAGATCAAGCTGCAGTCGGGGATGCCGGTCGCGATTTCGACCGATCCGCCACCGCCGGTTCCAGCCGAGCCGCCGCGCTACTAACGGCGATCACCTGAATACGGAGGGCCATTGGGCCCTCCGCCACATGTCGCCGCAATCGGCAGAGAACACGAGTAGGGTTGGCAATGGCCTTCACTGACATTTTCATCAAGCGGCCGGTGCTGTCGATCGTCGTCAGCATGTTGATCCTGCTGATCGGCCTGCGCGCCGCGATGGTGCTGCCGATCCGGCAATATCCGAACCTGTCGAACACAGTGGTGACGATCACCACCTCGTATCCCGGTGCGTCGCCGGAGCTGATCAACGGCTTCATCACCACGCCGATCGAGCAGGCGGTCGCCTCCGCCGAGGGCGTCGACTACATGACGTCGAACTCGGTGCTCGGCACCTCGACCATCCAAGTCTACATTAAGCTCAATCACGATCCGAACCAGGCGCTGACCGAGGTCCTCGCCAAGGTCAACTCGGTCAAATACCTGATCCCGAAGGAAGCCTTCGACCCGGTCGTGACCAAGGCGACCGGTGATACCATCGCGGTGATGTATCTCGGCTTCTCCAGCGAGGAGCTGACCGGATCGGCGATTTCCGACTATCTGACGCGCGTCGTGCAGCCGGTGCTGTCAACCGTCGACGGCGTCGCATCCGCCGACATTCTCGGCGGCCAGACCTTCGCAATGCGCGTCTGGCTCGATCCGATCCGCATGGCCGGCCGCGGTGTGTCGCCGAACGACGTCGCCGCCGCGATCGCCGCCAACAACTTCCAGGCGGCCGCCGGCCAGACCAAGGGCTTCTTCATCGTCTCCAACGTCTCGGCCAATACCGACCTTCAGAGCATCGATCAGTTCAAGCGGATGATCGTGAAGTCCAAGGACGGCGGCTTCGTGCGCATCGAGGACATCGCGACGGTGGAGCTCGCGGCCCAGAGCACGGACGCCAGCGTCGCCTTCAATGGCGAGCATGCGATCTTCATCGGCATCAAGGCGACGCCGCAGGGCAACCCGCTGACGCTGGTGAAGGGCGTGCGTGCGCTGTTCCCCGAGCTTGAGCGCAATCTGCCCCCTTCGATGAAGATGAAGGTGGCCTATGACTCCACCAAGTTCATCCAGTCGTCGATCGACGAGGTGCAGAAGACGCTCGGCGAAGCGGTCATCATCGTCGTCGTCGTCATCTTCCTGTTCCTGGCGTCGATCCGCTCGGTGATCATCCCGGTCGTGACGATTCCGCTGTCGCTGATCGGCGTCTGTATCCTGATGCTTGCCGCCGGTTTCAGCTTCAATCTGCTGACGCTGCTGGCGATGGTGCTGGCGATCGGCCTCGTGGTCGACGACGCGATCGTGGTGGTGGAGAACATCCATCGCCATCTCGAGGAAGGCATGCCACCTGTACAGGCGTCGCTGAAGGGGGCGCGCGAAATCGTGGGCCCCGTCATCTCGATGACGATCACGCTCGCGGCGGTGTACGCGCCGATCGGCTTCCTCGGCGGCGTGACCGGTGCGCTGTTCCGCGAATTCGCCTTCACGTTGGCCGGCTCGGTGATCGTGTCGGGCGTGATCGCCCTGACGCTATCGCCGATGATGTGCTCGGTGTTTCTCAAGAGTGCCGACGAGGGGCGTTTCGCCAGGCTCGTCAACCGCGTGTTCGGCGCGATGACGCGCTGGTACGGCCGCCAGCTCGACCGCTCACTCGACTATCGCCCGATCACCGGCCTGTTTGCGGTGACCATCCTCGGCCTGGTCGGATTCCTTTATATGCATACGCAGAAGGAGCTGGCGCCGCAGGAAGACCAAGGCATCGTGTTCGCGGTGACCAAGGCGCCGAAATACGCCAACATCGACTATATCGACTACTACGGCGACAAGATCGACAAGGAGTTCAAGAAGTTTCCCGAGACCGACTTGCGGTTCGTGCTGAACGGCATCACCGGTCCGCAGGGCGGCTTCGCCGGCATGCTGCTCAAGCCGTGGAATGAGCGCAAGCGCTCCGCGCAGACACTTCAGCCGCTGGTGCAGAACGAGTTGTCGAAGATCGAGGGCGTCAGCGCGTTCGCGTTCAGCCTGCCGCCGCTGCCCGGCGGTCCGGGCGGTCTGCCGGTCCAGATGGTGATCAGCTCGACGTCCGGGTTCCAACAGGTGTTCGAGCAGATGGACAAGCTAAAGGACGCCGCGCGCAAGAGCGGCCTGTTCATCGTCACCGACAGCGACCTCAACTTCAATCAGCCGGTGGTCCGCGTGAAGGTCGACCGCACCAAGGCGAGCGACCTCGGCATCACCATGCAGTCGATTGGCAATGCGCTGGCGACGCTGCTCGGTGGCAATTACGTCAACCGCTTCAATCTGGAGGGACGTTCCTACCAGGTGATTCCGCAGGTGGCGCGCGTCAACCGGTTGGCGCCGGAGTCATTCGACAACTACTATGTCCCGTCAGCGACCGGGCAGCTGGTACGGCTGTCGACCGTGGTCTCGGTCGAGACAGGCGTCGATCCGAACGCGCTGACCCACTACAACCAGCTCAACTCGGCGACCTTCCAGGCCGTGCCGATGCCCGGCGTCTCGATGGGGCAGGCGGTGGAGTTCCTGCAGGGTCAAGCCAAGAAGCTGCCGTCCGGCTTCAGCTACGATTTCCTGGCCGACTCCCGGCAGTACGTACATGAAGGCAATCAGCTGCTGGTCACCTTCGCGTTCGCCATCATCATCATCTTCCTGGTGCTGGCGGCGCAGTTCGAGAGCCTGCGCGATCCGTTCGTGATCATGATCAGCGTGCCGATGGCGATCGTCGGTGCCCTGATCCCACTGTTCTTCGGCGTCGCGACCATGAACATCTACACCCAGGTGGGTCTGCTGACGCTGGTCGGGCTGATCACCAAGCACGGCATCCTGATGGTCGAGTTCGCCAACGAGCTGCAGCTCAACGAGGGGCTCGACCGCCGCTCGGCGATCGAGATGGCGGCCCGTATCCGCCTGCGTCCGATCCTGATGACGACGGCGGCGATGGTCACCGGCCTGCTGCCGCTGCTCACCGCTTCGGGCGCCGGTGCCGCCAGCCGCTTCTCGATCGGTCTCGTGGTCGTGGCCGGCATGACGATCGGCACGCTGTTCACGCTGTTCGTGCTGCCGGCCGTCTACATGACGATCGCGACCGACCACCAGGCCAAGTTGAACTCCGAACGCGCCAAGCAGATCGCCGATTTCGATCTCGAAGGCCGCGGCGCACTGAAACCGACCTGAGCCCTCCAAGCTCATGCTCGCAGGAGAGGCGGCACTGGCGAAGGCCACTGCCGCCTTTTCTTTGTCCTGCGACATCCCGCGCCGGTAGCCGGCTCAGGATGACGGTGAAGGACCAGTGGTCGTAACGGCGACGCTACCGCGCCTTCGGATCCAGCGCATCGCGCAGGCCGTCGCCGACCAGGTTGAACGACAGCACAACCAGGAAGATCGCGAGCCCCGGCCAGATCGCCATCCATGGCGCGCTGGTGAGGAAGCGCTGCGCGGCGTTGAGCATGCTGCCCCAGGATGGCGCCGGCGGCTGCTGGCCGAGGCCGAGGAAGGAGAGCGCGGCCTCGGCGATGATCGCGGCCGCGATCGACAGCGTCGCCTGCACCAGCAGCGCCGCCAGAATGTTCGGCAGGATGTGGACCAGCGCGATGCGCCAGCGCGGATTGCCCATGGCGCGCGCCGCCTCGACGTAGTCCTCGACCTTGACGCTCATCACCTGGCCGCGGGTCAGGCGGATGAAGATCGGCGTGGCCGAGACGCCGATCGCGATCATCGCATTGCCGAGGCTCGGCCCGAGGAAGGCCGCAAGCGCGATCGCCAGGATCAGGAACGGGCAGGCCAGCATCGCGTCGGTGATGCGGCTGATCAGCGCATCGATGAAGCCGCCGCGATAGCCGGCGACGAGCCCGAGCGGGACGCCGATCACCAGCGCAATGCCGACCGAGATCACGCCCGCGAGTAGCGAGGCACGGGCGCCGAACACGACGCGCGCCAGCACGTCGCGGCCGAGCTCGTCGGTGCCGAACCAGTGCTGCGCTGACGGCGCCTTGCGCACCAGCGACCAGCTCGTCGCGATCGGATCGTAGGGCACGATCAGCGGCGCGAATACGGCAAGCAGGATAAAGATCGCGATCACGGCAAGGCCGAGCACCGCGCCCTTGCGTCTGACGAGCCGTCGCCAGGCGCGCCGCGCCGGGCTCTCCAGCGTCTCGGCGGCGGCAAGCGAAGCGGTTGTCCCAAGTGCTGTCATCCGATCAGCTCCTCAGCCGCGGGTTGACGAGGATGTAGGCGATGTCGGCGATCAGGTTGAGCGTGATGTAGATCGTCGCTGTCGTCAGCACCACGCCCTGCACCACGGCGTAATCGCGGTTGAACACGGCGTCGACGATCAGCTTGCCGAAGCCGGGAATCGAGAAGATCTGCTCGGTGAGGACTGCGCCCGACAGCAGCGTGCCGAGCTCGAGCGCGCCGAGCGTGATGATCGGGGTCAGCGCGTTGCGCATCGCGTGCTTGAGGATCACCGCGCGCTCGGAAAGCCCCTTGGCGCGTGCGGTGCGGACATAGTCGCTCTCCAGCACCTGCAGCATGGCGCTGCGGGTGTGGCGCATCAGGATCGCGGCGATCGCGTTGCCGAGCACGAAGGCCGGCATGATGGTGGCCGCGAGGCTGGCGCGCCAGTCCTCGGTCAGCGGCACATAGCCGGAGGCGGGCAGCCAGCCCAGTTCGATCGAGAACAGGAAGATCAGCATGATGCCGAGCCAGAAGTTCGGCGTCGAGATGCCCCACAGCGCGAACAGATTGGCGCCATAGTCCCAGGCGCTGCCTTTCTTCACCGCCGAGATGATACCGGCGGGAATCCCGATCAGGAAGGCGATCACGATCGCCATGCCGGCGAGTTGCAGCGTCACCGGCAGCTTCTGCGCGATCAGGCTCAGCACCGGCATCTTGTTGCGCAGGGATTCGCCGAAATCGCCCGACAGCACGCCCTTGATCCAGTAGGCATATTGCACCGGGATCGGCCGATCGAGATGGTACTGCTGGCGGATCTGCTCGATGACGGCGGGATCGCGCTCCTCGCCGGCCATCACCAGCGCCGGATCGCCCGGCAGCAAATGTTGCAGGGAGAAGATCAGGATCGAGACAAAGAACAGCGTCGGGACGATCTGAAGCAGCCGCTTGGCGAGAAAGTTCAGCATGGCGATGCTCGTGCTCCGGCCGCCCCCGCGATCACTTCAGTTTCAGCCCGACCACGCGCACCAGGCCATCGGGCATCTGCTTGTAGCCCTCGAGCTTGGTGGTGTGCGCGATGATGATGCGGCGGTGGTAGAGGTAGAGAATGGCCTCGTCATTGAGTTCGAGCTTGGTCAGTTTCGCGTAGATCGCCTTGCGCTGCGCCGTGTCGGTGGTGAGACGGGCGTCATCGAGCGCCTTGTCGGCCTCGGAATTGCTCCAGGCGCTGTAGTTCTGCGGCGCGTTGCTGTGCAGGAAGACATAGGAGTTGCCGTCCGGATCGATGCGGCCGCTCCAGGCCAGCATAAAGGCCTGGTAGTCGCCGGCCTCGGCCTGCTTCAGCGAGGTCGCAAACTCGGTGACCCTGATCTTCATGTCGAAGCCGGCCTCGGCCGCCATCGACTGAATGACCTGCGCGGTGCCTTCGGTTTCGGGCCCCTTCGGCACCATGAAGTCGACCGTCACGGGCGGCGTGACGCCGGCCTCCTTGAGCAGCGCCTTGGCCTTCTCGACGTCGCGCGGACGGATCGGGAAGTCCTTCTGGTAGTAGGGATGGTCGGGGCTGACCCACTGGTTTCCAGGCTTGAACTCGCCGTTGAACACCACCTGGTTGATGGCATCGCGATCGATCGAGAGGTCGAGCGCCTGCCGCACCTTGGCGCTCTGGCTTAGGGGCCCCTTGGCCTTGTCCTTGCCGATGTTGAGCGTGACGCCCTGATAGCCGAGCTCGATCGCGCTCGACACTTTCAGGCGGGAATCCGCGCGCACATCCTTCAGGTCGGTCGCGAGCACGCGCTCGATCAGATCGAGCCCGCCGGATTTCAGATTGGCGAGCCGCACGGTGGCGTCGACGATCGGCAGATAGACGATGCGGTCGATGAAGACGTTGTCCTTGTTCCAGTAGTCGGCGAACTTTTCCAGTACGATGCGATCCTGCTGCACGCGCTCGACGAACTTGTAGGGGCCGGCGCAGACCGGGTGCAGGCCGAACTTGTTGCCTTCGGCCTTGGCGGCCTTGGGCGACACCATCATTCCCGCGCGATCAGTCAGCTGCGCGATCAGCGGCGAGAACGGCGCCTTCAGCACCAGCTTGATGGTGAGGGGATCGACGACGTCGATATGATCGACACTGGCGAGCTCCGGCTTGCGGAACGAGCCGGGGAAGGTCAGGTGGCGCTCCAGCGAGAATTT
Organism: Bradyrhizobium sp. ISRA464; assembly: GCF_029910095.1. Lineage (NCBI taxonomy): Bacteria > Pseudomonadati > Pseudomonadota > Alphaproteobacteria > Hyphomicrobiales > Nitrobacteraceae > Bradyrhizobium > Bradyrhizobium sp. ISRA464. The sequence goes on from NZ_CP094526.1 coordinate 2,662,803, forward strand.
TGCGGCCTCCGCATCGAATGGCTCGCCGTCCTGGAACTTGACGCCGGGGCGGAGCTTGATCGTGACCTCCTTGCCGTCGGCGGAGGTCTCGTGCGACAGCGCAAGCTGCGGCACGATGTTGAGCTTCTCGTCGATGTCGAACAGCTTGTCGCAGAGCGCGGCAAACACGATGCGGCCGACATAGGTGCGCGCCATGGTCGGATCGAGGACATCGGGGTCCTCGGCAAGCCCGATCCGCAGCGTGGTTTGGGCATGGGCGTTTGCGGCCAGCGACAGCAACAGGGCCGCGGCGGTCGCCGCCAAACGAAGCATCCTCATCACACAGCTCCTATCTTCATGTCCGTGGCGTCGTCCTGACCTGACCAACCCCGGGACGTCCGGTCCCTTCCGCCGTGGCGCCAAAGGCGGCGACCAATCTTTCCAGCACGGGCGAGAGCGCACCGTCCGAGGGCACGATGCTCTCCGGCGGCGGCAGCTCCGCGACGCGGTGACAGGCCGTGGCGTGGCCAGTGCCATCCGCCAGCAAATGCGGCACCTCGCTGCGGCAGCGCGCGATCACGAAAGGACAGCGGGTGTGGAAGCGGCAACCCTGCGGCGGATTGAGCGCGCTGGGCAGCTCGCCCTCCAGCACGATGCGGCTGCGCTTGGCGCGCGGTTTCGGCACCGGGATTGCCGACAACAGCGCGCGGCTATAGGGATGGCGCGGCGCGGCGAACAGCGCCTCCGCGTCCGCGATCTCGACGATGGTGCCAAGATTCATCACGGCGACGCGGTCGGCGATGTGTTTGACGACCGCCAGATCGTGCGAGACGAAGATGTAGGCGAGCTTCAGCCGATCCTGCAGGTCGCGCAACAGGTTCAGGATCTGCGAGCGGATCGAGACGTCGAGCGCCGACACCGGCTCGTCGCAGATGATCAGCTTCGGCTCGACTGCGAGCGCACGGGCGATCGCGATGCGCTGGCGCTGGCCGCCGGAGAACTCATGCGGATAGCGGCGGGCGAAGCGCGGCTCGAGACCGACGAGGCGCAAAAGCTCCTCGACCCGCTCGCGGCGGCGCGCGGGCGGCACCAGATCGTGCAGCGCCAGTGGCTCGGTCAGGATCTGGGCGACCGTCATCCGCGGATTGAGCGAGGAGTAAGGGTCCTGGAAGATGATCTGCGCGTCGCGGCGGAATGCGCGCAACTGCTCGGCGTTGAGCGCGCCGAGATCGCGGCCCTCGAAGCGGACGGTGCCGGCGTCCGGCTCGATCAGCCGCAGCACGAGCCGGCTCACGGTGGATTTGCCGCAGCCGGATTCGCCGACCAGCGCCAGCGTCTTGCCGGCCTCGACCGTGAAGCTGACACCGTCGACCGCCTTCACATGCGCGGTCGGCCGGCCGAACACCGAGCGCTCGGCGACGAAATGCTTCACCAGTCCCTCGACCTCGAGCAGCGCGCTCATGACAGCAGCCGTTCCAGCGGCGCCCTGATGCAGCGTGAGGCGTGGGTTGCGTTCAGCATCGCGAGCGGCGGCGGGGATTTGGTGCAGGCGTCCTCGACGAACGGGCAGCGCGCGGCGAAGCGGCAGCCCGCAGGCGGGTTCGCCATGTTCGGCACCATGCCCTCGATGGTGGCGAGATGGGTGGTGCGGCGGTCGAGCCGCGGGATCGAGCCCAGCAGGCCGACCGTATAGGGGTGCTGTGGATTCGCAAACAGCTCGTCCACGGGCGCGCGCTCGACGATCTCGCCGGCATACATCACAGCCACCTCGTCGCAGACTTCGGCGACCACGCCGAGATCATGGGTGATCAGGATGATCGCCGCGCCGCTGGCAGCCTTGAGCTCGCGCATCAGGTCGAGGATCTGCGCCTGCAGCGTGACATCGAGCGCCGTCGTCGGCTCGTCCGCGATCAGAAGCTGCGGGTCGCAGGCCAGCGCCATCGCGATCATCACGCGCTGGCGCATGCCGCCCGACAGCTTGTGCGGAAACTCGTCGATGCGCTTCTCGGGCGAGGGGATGTGGACGCGGCGGAGCAGCTCGACAGCACGTTCGCGCGCACTGCGCCGCGAGCCGCCGCGGTGGCGCAGGATGGTCTCGATGATCTGGTCGCCAATCGTGAAACTCGGGTTGAGCGAGGTCATAGGCTCCTGGAAGATCATCGCTAGGCGATTGCCGCGCAGGTCGCGCAGCGTGTCGTCCGGAACGTCGAGCAGGTCGAGGCCGTCGAAGTGGATCGCGCCCGAGACCGCGGCGGATTGCTTCGGCAACAGCCCCATGATCGCCAGCGAGGTCACGCTCTTGCCACAGCCGGATTCGCCGACCAGGCCAAGCGTGGCGCCATTGGCTACGCTGAGATCGACCCGGTCGACGGCATGCGTGGTGCGGCCGTCGTCGCCCTGGAAGATGACGCGCAGGCCCTCGATCTCGATCAGCGGACGCACCGTCATTGCCGGCTCGCTGTCGCGGCTTGGATCTCGGCGTCGATCATGGCGCGATCGGTGATGCCCGCCGGATCGTCGCGCGTCGGCATGAAGCGGCGGAAATGCACCCAGTGCTCGCGGCTGACGGCCTCGAGCCGTTCCAGCTCGTGGAGGGGATCGGCATGATCGTCGACCCGCAGGTCGAGATCAGACCATTCCTCCGCGCCGTGGATCAGGAGCGCTGCCGATTGCTTGCCGCGCTTGTCGCCGCCGGCCGCTTCACCAGCGAGCATGGCCTTGATCAGCCGTTGCGGGAACGGCAGCGCCTCATGCGCGGCATAGGCCCGCGCGGTCTCGTCGAGCACCGTGGGGCCAGTCAGCATGTTGCCGGCGATCGAAAAACCGTCGCCCGCGATATTGCCGAACCAGCCGATGCAGTCTTTGCCGGAATGCGCCGCGATGCGGCCCCTGGCGTCCATGACGTGCACCTGCCGGCTCTCGCGGCCGGCGTCGGCGGCGAGCAACGCGGCGAGCACGTCGTGTGGGTTCTTGCCCTCGCGCAGCAGCGCGAGGCCGTCGATGCCGTAGTAGGGATTGACCATTGCCTGCGTCGCGATCGCGCCAAAGCCGGCGGCGATATAGGGCACCCGTGCGCCGGCCGCGAAGAAACGCGTCGCAACGGCGATGCCGAACTGGCTGGTGGCGCTGTCGCGGGCGATGATCGACCAGGTCATGTCAGTTGTGCTCTCCCTCTCCCCCGCTCTTCGCGGGGTCGTGACGAGCGGAGCTCGCTCTGAGAGGGTTGGGGTGAGGGGCTCATACCGCAGGGATGGTACAAATCGAGTTCGCGGGGGCTCCCCCTCACCCGGAAGCCAAGCTGGGCTTGACTTCCGACCTCTCCCCGCAAGCGGGGCGAGGTGGAGGTTGAGGCTCGCGCTGCAGTTCGATCCGACATCATCATGCTGCGGCGGTCATCTCGTCTTAGCGGCCCGCGGCGTAACCCTGCATGCCGCGGGGGTTGGCGGCGGCGCGGCGGCGAGGGCCGACTTTCGAGGCCGCGGTCAGCCGGCCTTCCGACCAATCGGGGCCAATCTCCACCACATGGCCGCGGCGCTTCAATTCGTCGATGGTCGACTTCGGAACCCGGTTCTCCAGCACCAGCACGCCGGGACGCGCGGTGCGCGGCCAGAACGAGATCGGGAAATGCTCGGAGTGCCAGGCCGGCGCGTCGATCGCCTCCTGCAGATTGAGCTTGGCGTGGACATGGCGCAGGAAGAACTGCGTGATCCACTGATCCTGCTGATCGCCGCCTGGCGAGCCCCAGGCGAGGTACGGCTCGCCGTCGCGCAGCGCCATGCTCGGCGACAGCGTGGTGCGCGGCCGCTTGCCCGGCGCGAGCGAGGCCGGATGGTTCTCCTCCAGCCAGAACATCTGGGCGCGGCTGCCGAGGCAGAAGCCGAGCTCGGGAATCACCGGCGAGGACTGCAGCCAGCCGCCGGAGGGCGTCGCCGAGATCATGTTTCCCGCCTTGTCGATGATGTCGAAATGCACGGTGTCGCCGCGCACCTCGCCGAACCGGCCGACCGTGGGCTCACCGGCGCCCATGGCGCCGACGGCCTCGCGATGCCCTTCGGCGCGCCGCAGTTTTACAACTGCGCCGAAACCTTCAACCGAACCGGGCCTGAAGTCGAGCGATGCCTTGTCCCGCGAGATCAGCTTGCGCCGCTCGTCATTATACGCATCCGACAGCAGCGTCTCGATCGGGATGTCCGTGAACTTGGGATCGCCGTAGAAGGTCTCGCGATCGGCATAGGCGAGCTTGGCGCATTCGATCTGCAGATGGATGAAGTCGGGGCTGACGGGATCGAGCCCGTCGAGGTCGAAGCCTTTCAGCAGCGCGAGCTGCTGCAGCATCACCGGGCCCTGGCTCCAGACGCCGGCCTTCTGCACGGTGTAGCGGCCGTAATCATAGGCTAGCGGCGCCTCGATGGTCGGCTGCCAGCGCGCCATGTCGTCAGCGCTCAGCACGCCGCGATGCGGCGAGCCGGAGACGTCCATGACCTCCTGGGTGCGGCAGAACTTTTCGATCGCTTCGGCGACGAAGCCCTTCGACCAGGCCTGGCGGGCGCGCTCGATCTGGGCGACGCGGTCGCCGCCGGCGCTCTCGGCCTCCTGCAGGATGCGCGCATAGGTTTCCGCCAGCCGCTTGTTGGTGAAGATGGTGCCGGGCTTCGGCACCGCGCCATCAGGCAAATACACGTCGGCGGACGTGGTCCAGTGCTTCCGGAACAATTGTTCGACGGTCTTGATGGTTGCCGATGCGCGCTCGACCAGCGGATAGCCGTCGCGGGCGTACGAGATTGCAGGCTCCAGCACGTCGCGCAGCTTCAACGTGCCGTAGTCGCGCAGCAGCAACATCCAGGATTCGAACGTGCCGGGCACGCAGGCGGCGAGCAGGCCGGTGCCGGGCACCATCTCCAGGCCTTCGCTGCGGTAATGCGCGATCGTCGCCTTGGCCGGCGCCGGACCCTGGCCGCAGATCACCTCGGTCTTGCCGCGCTTGACGTCGTGCACGATGATCGGGACGTCGCCGCCCGGACCGTTCAGATGCGGCTCGACGACTTGCAGCGTGAAGGCCGTTGCGACGCCGGCATCGAACGCATTGCCGCCCTTCTCCAGCGTGGCCATCCCGACCGCGGTGGCGATCCAGTGCGTAGAGGTGACGACGCCGAAGGTGCCTTCGATCTCGGGCCTTGTCGTGAACGGATCGGGGTTGATGTTGCTCATGAGGCTTCACTTCCAGCTGCGTCTTGTGGCGCGCGCACTTGATCACAGGCGGGCTGGGATGCCAACCGGTTGGTTGACATGACCGCTCCCATCCACGTGATTATGCCGGAACGGCTGCGGCCGGACTGTTGACGGCGTGGCAGGCGACCCCGTCGATCAGTTCCGGCGTCTTCTGGCGGCACAGGTCGAAGGCGAGGGGACAGCGCGGGTTGAAGGCGCAGCCCGGCGGCGGGTCGATCGGGTTGGGGATCTCGCCCTTGACCGGGATGCGCTGGCGGCCCGACATCGCAAGATCGGGAACCGCGCCGAGCAGCATCCTGGTGTAGGGCATCCGCGGATTGTCGAACAGCTTGCGGCCGTCGGCGATCTCGACGATGTGGCCTAGATACATCACGCCGATCCGGCTCGCCATGTGACGGACAACCGCGAGGTTGTGGCTGATGAAGAGATAGGTCAGGCCGAACTTGTCCTGCAGGTCGCGCATCAGGTTGAGGATCTGCGCTTGCACGGAGACGTCGAGCGCCGAGGTCGGCTCGTCGCAGACGATGAATTCGGCCTCCGAGGCCAGCGCGCGGGCGATCGCGATGCGCTGACGCTGGCCACCGGAAAATTCATGCGGGAATTTCAGGCCGTCGTCGGGGTGCAGCCCGACCAGCGAGAGTAGTTCGCCGACGCGTGCCTTGATGTCGCGTTCGCCCTGGATCAGCTCGAAGGCGCGGATCGGTTCTGCGACGATGGCATCGACCCGGAAGCGCGGATTGAGGCTCGCATAGGGATCCTGGAAGATCATCTGGATGCGCCGGCGCAAGCGGCGGCGCGCCTGTGCCTGCCGCGGATCGGTCATCGAGATGCCGTCGATCACGACTTCGCCCGAGGTCGGCGGCAACAGGCCGACGACCATGCGTGCGACCGTGGTCTTGCCCGAGCCGGATTCGCCGACCAGCGCCAGCGTCTCGCCGCGCTTGATGTCGAAGCTGACGCCGTCGACGGCTTTCAGGAACTCGAGATGGCCGCCTTCCAGCACGCGGTTGAGCCATGGCTTCGAGACGTCGAAGACGCGGCGCAGGTTCTTGACCTCGATCAGCGCCGCGCTCATGCCGCCGTCTCCTTCGCAGGCTCGAACAGATGGCAGGCGACGGATTGCGCACCCTGCTGGATCGGCTCAGGTCGCTCGACG